>CAVPRX010000001.1:0-1852916 GCA_963708115.1 uncultured Solirubrobacterales bacterium
CGAGAAGCTCGACGGACGGGTGCTGCAAGCCGGCAAGCGCCGCTTTCGTCGCCTCAAGGCCCCTGCCTGAGCCAGGCACGGCCCCGGCTTGCATTCCGCCATCGCGGCGCTATACTCCCGCGTCCTTCTGGGATTGGCCCTGTGCCGTCCCATGCGCAAAAGACGGCGAGTCCCGCCGCAGAGGCGCAGCGGTCTTTGAAAACTGAGCAGCGTGCACCCGCGGACATTCGTGTCCGTGGGATGTTTGAGCCCGATCCACTCGGCGCGCCAGCGCACCGAGTGGTCTGATTTACCCGTCATGCCGGCCGCCATGTTTGTGTACCCGGCGGCCAGCCAGGCATGACCACTCTCTGTAAGAAGTACTTTCACGGAGAGTTTGATCCTGGCTCAGGACGAACGCTGGCGGCGTGCTTAACACATGCAAGTGGTGCGACGAACCAGGGCTTGCCCTGGGGCAAAGCCGCGAACGGGTGAGTAACACGTGAGTAACCTGCCCCGATGACCGGGACAACCCGAGGAAACTCGGGCTAATACCGGATGTGGCGCACAGGCGTAAGCCTGTTCGCTAAAGGAAGCTTCGGCCTCCGCATTGGGAGGGGCTCGCGGCCCATTAGCTTGTTGGTGGGGTTATGGCCTACCAAGGCAACGATGGGTAGCTGGTCTGAGAGGACGATCAGCCACACTGGGACTGAGACACGGCCCAGACTCCTACGGGAGGCAGCAGTGGGGAATCTTGCGCAATGCGCGAAAGCGTGACGCAGCAACGCCGCGTGGGGGAAGACGGCCTTCGGGTTGTAAACCCCTTTCAGGAGGGACGAAGGTTCGGCGGTGAATAGCCGTCCGGACTGACGGTACCTCCAGAAGAAGCTCCGGCTAACTACGTGCCAGCAGCCGCGGTAATACGTAGGGGGCAAGCGTTGTCCGGAATCATTGGGCGTAAAGCGCGCGTAGGCGGCCCTGTAAGTCCGTTGTGAAAGTCAAAGGCTCAACCTTTGAAAGCCGATGGATACTGCAGGGCTAGAGTCCGGAAGAGGCGAGTGGAATTCCTGGTGTAGCGGTGGAATGCGCAGATATCAGGAGGAACACCAATAGCGAAGGCAGCTCGCTGGGACGGTACTGACGCTAAGGCGCGAAAGCGTGGGGAGCGAACAGGATTAGATACCCTGGTAGTCCACGCCGTAAACGATGGGCACTAGGTGTGGGAGGTGTCGACTCCTCCCGTGCCGTCGCTAACGCACTAAGTGCCCCGCCTGGGGAGTACGGCCGCAAGGCTAAAACTCAAAGGAATTGACGGGGGCCCGCACAAGCAGCGGAGCATGTGGTTTAATTCGACGCAACGCGAAGAACCTTACCTGGGCTTGACATGTTGGTGACCGCCGTGGAAACACGGTTTTCCTTCGGGACACCATCACAGGTGGTGCATGGCTGTCGTCAGCTCGTGTCGTGAGATGTTGGGTTAAGTCCCGCAACGAGCGCAACCCCCGTTCCATGTTGCCAGCATTAAGTTGGGGACTCATGGGAGACTGCCGGTGACAAACCGGAGGAAGGTGGGGATGACGTCAAGTCATCATGCCCCTTATGTCCAGGGCTACACACGTGCTACATTGGCGCATACAAAGGGCAGCAATACCGTGAGGTGGAGCGAATCCCAGAAAGTGCGTCTCGGTTCGGATTGGAGGCTGAAACTCGCCTCCATGAAGCTGGAGTTGCTAGTAATCGCAGATCAGCAATGCTGCGGTGAATACGTTCCCGGGCCTTGTACACACCGCCCGTCACACCACGAAAGCAAGTAACACCCGAAGCCGGTGGCCTAACCTTTTGGAGGGAGCCGTCGAAGGTGGGACCTGTGATTGGGGTGAAGTCGTAACAAGGTAGCCGTAGCGGAAGCTGCGGCTGGATCACCTCCTTTCTAGGGAGATTTCTCTAGAACGTCGACCGGGCTCCCCAGTGGCATAACGCCGCTGGGAACGCTGCTCAGTTTTGAGAGACCGCCAGCGGAAGTACTCCGCTGCGTGTGCCTCGGTGGACCTTGAAAACTGTACAAGGCCAATAATAAGAGCCTGTCGCAAGGCAGGCTCTGGGTAATTTAATTACGACCCGCACACTTAGGTGTACGGGTCGCTCACCGTCAAGATAGTAAGGGCTTACGGTGGATGCCTTGGCACCAGGAGTCGATGAAGGACGTGGACGGCTGCGTTAAGCCGCGGTGAGGCGCTGAACAGCCATTGACCCGCGGATTTCCGAATGGGGAAACCCGGCGCCGGTAATGCGGCGTCATCCAGTGGTGAATTCATAGTCACTGGAAGGCAACCGGGGGAACTGAAACATCTAAGTACCCCGAGGAATAGAAATCAACCGAGACTCCCTTAGTAGTGGCGAGCGAAAGGGGATCAGCCTAAACCTGACAGATGTAAGCGGGCACGCGTTGTCTGTCAGGGGTCGTAGGACATCACGCCCGAGCCGTGCCTGGCTCGGCGGCAGTTACCAAATCAGGTGTTAACCGAAGCGAGTGGAACCTCGCACCACAGAGGGCAATCGTCCCGTAGGTGAAAACGCACTGATCTGCCGACTGATGTTCCTGAGTAGGACCGCACCCGTGAAACGCGGTCCGAATCTGGGGGGACCACCCTCCAAGGCTAAGTACTACCTGGTGACCGATAGTGAACTAGTACCGTGAGGGAAAGGTGAAAAGCACCCCTGAAGGGGAGTGAAATAGTACCTGAAACCGTAAGCCTACAAGTGGTCGGAGCACCTTCGGGTGTGACGGCGTGCTTTTTGCATCACGAGCCGGCGAGTTACTCGTCAGTGGCAAGGTTAAGCGATGAGCGGAGCCGCAGCGAAAGCGAGTCTGAATAGGGCGACATAGTCATTGGCGGTAGACCCGAAACTGGGCGAGCTATCCATGGGCAGGCTGAAGCGGGGGTAAGACCTCGTGGAGGGCCGAACCGACCTAGGTTGAAAACTGGGCGGATGACCTGTGGATTGGAGTGAAAGGCTAATCAAGCCCAGAGATATCTGGTTCTCTCCGAAATATATTTAGGTATAGCCTCGCGTGATTGCGTGGCGGCCGTAGAGCACTGTTTGGACTAGGGGCCCTACCAGGTTACCGACTTCAGGCAAACTCCGAAGACCGTCACGGTTAGCGCGGGAGTCAGTGTGCGGGGGATAAACTTCGTACGCAAAAGGGGAACAACCCAGACCATCAGCTAAGGACCCTAAGTACTAGCTAAGTGGTGAACGATGTCCGAATGCAGAGACAACCAAGAGGTTGGCTTAGAAGCAGCCACCCTTAAAAGAGTGCGTAACAGCTCACTGGTCAAGTGTTCGGGCGCGGAGAATTCAACGGGGCTCAAGCTAGTCTCCGAAGCTATGGGTGTGCAGGCCTGCGGGCTCTGCACGCGGTAGGAGAGCGTTCCAGTTGCGTGAAGCAGGCGCGTAAGCTCCTGTGGAGTGGCTGGAAGTGAGAATGCCGGCATGAGTAACGATAGAGGGGTGAGACTCCCCTCCACCGATTGTCCAAGGTTTCCTGAGTAAAGTTCGTCTGCTCAGGGTTAGTCGGGACCTAAGGCGAGGCCGAAAGGCGTAGCCGATGGCCAACAGGTTGATATTCCTGTACCACGTCGATTCCGTTATGACCGATGGGGGGACGGGGAAGGGTAAGGGAACCCAGGCGATGGTCGTCCTGGGGCAAGCACGTAGCCAGTCTCTGTAGGAAAATCCGCAGGGGCGTTTTGACGCGAGGTGCGATGCCAGCTGGCTTGACCGCCGGCCAGTCCCCGATCCCATGCCTCCGAGAAAATCCTCTAGGCAGGATTCGCGTGCCCGTACCGATAACCGACACAGGTGGACAAGTAGAACATACTGAGGTGAGCGAGCTAACTCTCGTTAAGGAACTCGGCAAAATCGTCCCGTAACTTCGGGAGAAGGGACGCCCCGGTAGGGTGAACTCCGTACGGAGGGAGCCTGAGGGGGCCGCAGTGAATTGGTCCAACCGACTGTTTACCAAAAACACAGGCCTCTGCTAAGTCGCAAGACGACGTATAGGGGCTGACGCCTGCCCGGTGCCGGAAGGTTACGCGGACTTGTTAGCGCTTCGGCGCGAAGCAATGAAGCTAAGCCCCGGTAAACGGCGGCCGTAACTATAACGGTCCTAAGGTAGCGAAATTCCTTGTCGGGTAAGTTCCGACCTGCACGAATGGCGCAACGAGTTGGACGCTGTCTCAACGAGAGGCTCGGTGAAATTAAAGTCTCGGTGAAGATGCCGAGTACCCGCAGCTAGACGGAAAGACCCCGTGAACCTTTACTGCAACTTGATATTGGAGTCTGATGTATCTCGCTCAGGATAGGTGGGAGACTGTGAACCAGCGGCCTTGGCTGCTGGGGAGTCGTCCTTGAGATACCACCCTTGATGTTTTGGGCTTCTAACACCATGCCGTGATCCGGGTGGTGAACAGTGTCAGGTGGGCAGTTTGACTGGGGCGGTCGCCTCCTAAAGTGTAACGGAGGCGCCCAAAGGTTCCCTCAGCACGGTTGGAAATCGTGCGTAGAGTGTAAAGGCAACAAGGGAGCTTGACTGCGAGACCGACGGGTCGAGCAGGAACGAAAGTTGGGCTTAGTGATCCGGCGGTAGCAAGTGGAAGCGCCGTCGCTCAACGGATAAAAGGTACTCCGGGGATAACAGGCTTATCGTTTCCAAGAGTCCACATCGACGAAACGGTTTGGCACCTCGATGTCGGCTCGTCGCATCCTGGGGCTGGAGTAGGTCCCAAGGGTTGGGCTGTTCGCCCATTAAAGCGGTACGCGAGCTGGGTTCAGAACGTCGTGAGACAGTTCGGTCCCTATCTGCTGTGGGCGTTGGAGAGTTGAGAGGAGTCATCCCTAGTACGAGAGGACCGGGATGAACGTGCCGCTGGTGTATCTGTTGTCCTGCCAAGGGCATCGCAGGTTAGCTACGCACGGAACGGATAACCGCTGAAGGCATCTAAGCGGGAAGCCGTCCTCGAGATGAGCTCTCCCATCCCTTCGAGGGAGTAAGACCCCTGGTAGACCACCAGGTTGATAGGCCGGCGGTGCAAGTGCAGTGATGCGCTCAGCCGACCGGTACTAATGGGTCGAGGGCTTGACGGATATTTATTTCTTTACCTATGGCCTTGTGCAGTTTTCAAGCTCCACCGGGGGCGGTTTCGCAAAATTCCGGTGGCGCATAGCGAGTGGGAAACACCTCTTCCCATTCCGAACAGAGCAGTTAAGCCACTCTGCGCCGATGGTACTTGGGGGGCAACCCCCTGGGAGAGTAGGTCGCCGCCGGTTCTTCTGACTCAGGGTCGCCTTCGGGCGGCCCTTTGTCGTTCTAGGAGTGCGTGGCGAAGCGGTCGATCGCAGATACCCACGATCCCGTGCTGCGCCGGTTGGCGCTGCGCTGGCGGCCTTCGCAGGGCTGCGTCGGGGGGTCGACGGGCTCGAGGCCGTACTCGCCGAGGGTCGCGAAGTCGATCGTCAGGTCCACCACGTTGGCCAGCTGGCCGCTGCGACTCTGTTGCGTCTTGAATTTCGTATCGAACATAGGTTCGACTCTACGGACGCTTCCGGACGGCTTGCGGATTTTGCACGGCGCTTTGCAGGGCATTTCCCGTTTTTACCCGTTTTGCAGGCCTTTTAATCGCATTGGTCGCCCCGAATGCGAGGATGAGGGTCGCGGTCTCGGCCGGTTTCTCGACTTCGGGGGAGTGGCCGGCGCCCTGGATCAGCTTGGTTTGTGCACCCGCTGCGCGGTATGCGGCCAGCGCGTCCTCAGGATCCTTGGCTATCTGCTCCTCGGCCCCCATGATCGCGAGGGTCGGCTTACCGGTCGCCGCGGCGCGCTGTGGAAGCGCCTCTTCGCCGGTGTAGTCGTCGAAGGCTTCGTGGGAGCCGGTGTAAGAGCTGTAGGTCATCTGCTTCACATCCTCGACGAATGCGTCCGGAACCTTGAAACCGGGGGCGAAGGCGACCTCGAGGCCGTTGCGGATCGAGAAGTCGGGCTTGATCCGCCACAGGGTCTGTCCGATCACCGGCTTGAACGGCAGTTCGCCGATGAAGCCAACGTCCCCGTAGCTGTCGTCGGGAATGCTGTCGATCGTCACCAGTCGGTTGACCAGCTGCGGCGACTGTTCCGCCAGGGCGATCGACACCGGGCCGCCGAGGGAGTGGCCGACCACCTCGGCATCGCGTACGCCCAGCCTGCCGAGAACGCCTGCGATCAGGCTGGCCTGGTTTTCGATCGAGTAGCCGGACGAGGGCTTTTCCGAGCCGCCGTGCCCGAGCAGGTCGATCGCCACCACCCGGTGGGCGGCTGCGAGTCGCGGCATCACCCCGTCCCACCAGTTGATCGCGCAGGTGAAACAGTGGATCAGCACGATCGGGCTGCCATCGTGCGGGCCTTTTTCGATGACCTCCATATCGCCGCCGGGCAGGCTGACGATGCGGCCGCCGGGTTCGGTGACATCGGCCGACTTCGTTTCCCCGTCGATGACCAGAGCATTGACTCCGATCAGCACGACCAGCACGGCCACGACCGCGATCAGGATCTTCCAGCCACGTCTCATTGCGCCAGTACCCTAACCGGACCATGGAGAAGTTCGTCATCAACGGAGGCGCGCCGCTCTCGGGCGAGCTGACTGCCGCCGGAAACAAGAACGCGGCCCTGCCCATCCTCGCCGCATGCCTGCTCACCGAAGAGGAGCTGCTCCTGCACCGGGTACCGCGGATCCGCGATACCGAAGCACAGATCGCGCTGCTCGAACGCCTCGGAGTCGAGGCCTCCTGGGTTGCCGATAACAGCCTGCGGCTATGCGCCGGGTCGATCGCCGACGTCGCCGTCGACGAGGAGCTCTCGAACAAGATTCGCGCCTCGTTCCTGCTTGCCGGGCCGCTGTTGGCACGCTTCGGCGAGGCGCGCATGCCACCCCCGGGCGGCGACTTCATCGGCCGCCGCCGACTTGACGCCCACCTCGACGCCTTCGCGGACCTCGGCGCCGACGTCGATGGCGATCGCTGGATCGAGTTGAAGGCCCCGGCGGGGGGATTGCGCCCCTGCGCGATCTTCATGGACGAGCCCTCGGTAATGGGCACGGAGAACGCGCTGATGGCGGCGGCGCTGACGCTGGGCCCGACGACAATCTCCAACGCCGCCTCGGAGCCGCACGTTCAGGACCTCGCCCACCTGCTCAGCGCGATGGGCGCCGAGGTGACGGGGATCGGCTCCAATGTGATGACGGTTCACGGGCGCGACCGCCTCGGCGGTGCCGAGCACACGATCTCACCGGACCACATCGAGGTCGGCAGCTTCATGGCGCTCGCCGCCGCGACCGGCGGCGAATTGCGGATCCGCGAAGTCGCACCCGCCGATCTGCTCATGGTGCGCCGTCAGTTCCGCCGCCTCGGGCTGGAATCGACCATCGAGGGTGAGGATGTGATCGTGCCGCCCGAGCAGCGGCTGCGGATCAAGGCCGACATCGGCGATGCGATCCCAAAGATCGAGGACGGTCCATGGCCGGCGTTTCCCGCCGACCTGACCTCGATCGCGCTGGCCCTCGCAACCCAGGCCGACGGCGAGATCCTGATCTTCGAGAAGATGTTCGAGAACCGCCTCTTCTTCGTCGACAAGCTAGTCGCGATGGGCGCTCGGATCACGCTTTGCGATCCCCATAGGGCGATCGTCAGCGGTCCGAGCCGGCTTCATGGCGAGCGGGTCGAGAGCCCCGACATCAGGGCCGGCATGGCGATGCTCATCGCCGCTCTGGCGGCAGAGGGCAGCTCGGAGATCGGCAACATCCGCCAGATCGACCGCGGCTACGAGTCGATCGACGAGCGCCTGCGTGGCCTCGGCGCCCAGATCGAACGCGTCTCTGCAGAGATACCGGCCTAGCAGGCTTTCGGCGCCCACTCTCGTAAGGTCAGGCGCATGATTCACCCGATCCCACCTGGGACGCGCGACATCCTCCCCGACGAGATGCGGGAGCTGCGGCGCCTGCACCTCGCGATGATCGACGTGTTCGAGAGCCGCGGCTACGGCGAGGTGGCGACGCCCGCGATCGAGTACGACGAGGTGCTGGCCCGCGGCGACGGGCGCACCGCCGACTCCGCCTACCGCTTCTTCGACGAGCGCGGCGACCTGCTGGCACTTCGCTCCGACATGACCGTGCCGATCGCGCGCCTGGTCGCCTCGCGCTACACCCACGCCGAGTGGCCACTGCGGCTCTGCTATCTGGCAAATGCCTTCCGCGCGGTGCGCCCACAACGTGGCCAGATGCGCGAGTTCGCCCAGGCAGGGGTCGAGCTGATCGGAGCGCCGGCCCCGGGCGGCACGGTGGAGATCATCGAGGTCTTGGAGGCGACCCTCGACGCGGCCGGGCTCGACCGGGCCCTGATCGGGCTCGGCGACGCCGATCTCTACCGCCAGCTGCTGACAGAGCTCGAGGTCGAAGGCGAGGCGCGCGACGCGATCCTGGAACGGCTGGCGATGCACGACCTGGTCGGCCTCGAGGTGGAGCTTTTGCAGGCCGGGCTCGCCGAGGAGCAGGTAAGTACCTGTGTTGCCCTCTCACAGCTGCGCGGCGGCCGCGAGGTTCTCGATCAGGCCCGCGCAATCGGCGGCGCCGCGGTCGAGCGGGCGACGGCGCGACTGGGGGAGACCTTTGCGGCGCTGGAAGAGCGCGGCGTCGCCGAGCGCGTCCGCGTCGACCTCGGCCTGCTGCGCGACCTCGGCTATTACAGCGGCGCCATCCTCGAGGTCTACGACCCCGCCGTCGGCCACGTGCTCGGAGGCGGGGGGCGCTACGACGGCCTGCTCAAGCGCTTCGGCATCGACCTGCCCGCGGCAGGGTTCGCCCTTTACCTCGAGCGGGTCCACATCGCCCAGATGGAGGAGTCGCGACGAGAGGAGCCGTCATGAGCGTCGAAGTCGCCGGCATGGCCGGCGCGAAGACCGATGGGCCGCTGAAGCTCGCCGTCCCCCGCGGTGCGCTGCTCTCCGGGACGCTCGACATCCTCGACGCGGCCGGCGTCGATACCGCGGCGGTGCGCGGCGAGTCGCGTTCGCTGATCTTCCCGGGCGAGGGGATCACGCTTGTGACGATGCGCCCCTCCGACGTGCCCACCTACGTCGAGGCCGGCGCCGCCGACGTCGGCATCACCGGCAAGGACGTGCTGCTCGAGCAGGCGGACCGGATGGTCTACGAGCTGCTCGACCTCGGCTTCGGGCGCTGCCGTATGGTCCTCGCCGGGCGCAAGGGAGACGAAAGCCTCGGTGAGTCGCAGCGGCGACTGGGGATGATGCGGATCGCGACCAAGTACCCGCGCATCGCCGAGCGCTACTTCGAGTCGACCGGCCGCCAGGTCGAGACGATCGAGGTCAAGGGCTCGGTCGAGCTCGCGCCGCTGATCGGGCTGGGAGACGGGATCGTCGACTTGGTCGCCACCGGTCGCACGCTGGAAGAGAACGACCTCGAGGTGCGCGAGGAGATCGTCGAGTGCACCGCCCGCTTCGTCGCCAACCGCGTCGCCCACAAGCTGCGAGCGGCGGAGATCGACAGCCTGACCGCGAAGCTGCGGGAGGCGACGCAACAGTGAAGATCCGAAGGTTCGAGTGGAGCGACTGGACCGTTGCGAAGGAGGTTCGCTACTGGAGCCTCGAGGCGATGCCGGAAGTCGACGTGACCGAGATCCAGAACACGATCCTGGAAAGCGAAGACGTCGATGGGGCGCTACTCGAGCTGACGGCCAGGTTTGACGCGACCGAGGTTCCACCTCGATCGCTGGCGGTAGCGCCGGCGGAGATGGAGCAGGCCCTATCGAGGATCGATGCGGACTTGCGCTCCTCGCTGGAAGTCGCCGCGGTGAACATACGCACGGTTGCCGAAAAGCAGGTGACGGCAGAGCCCCTGGTCGTGAAGCTCCCACAGGGCCAGGTGGTGACCATACGCGAGGTCCCGATGAGATCGGCCGGGATCTATGCGCCCGGTGGCCGCGCCGCCTATCCCTCGAGCGTGCTGATGTGCGCGATCCCCGCGCGCGTCGCCGGAGTAGAGAGAATTGCGCTCGCAACTCCGCCCGGCCCCGAGGGCAAGGTCAACACTTCGGTGCTGGCCGCGGCCGCGCTATGCGAGGTCGACGAGGTCTACGCGCTGGGCGGCGCTCAGGCCATTTTCGCGCTCGCCTACGGCAGCCAGACCATTGAGAACGTGGATGCCATCGCCGGCCCCGGCAACGCCTGGGTGCGGGGGGCGAAGATGGCGGTTTCAGGCATCGTTGCGATCGACTCCCTCGCCGGGCCCTCAGAGCTGATGGTCGTCGTCGACGACAGCGTCGATCCGCGTTGGGTCGCCTTCGATCTGTGTGCTCAGGCGGAGCACGGGAGTGAGACTCCGCTGGTCGTCGTCGCCACGGAGGACGCGGTGCTCGATCGGGTTGCCGAAGAGGCCGAGCGCCTGTCGAGCAGCCGGTCGGGAGTCGGTGAGGCTCCGCTCGCGCTGATTCGCGTGCCCGACCTCGGCTGCGCGGTCGACTTCGCCAATGCATTCGTTCCCGAGCACCTGCAGCTGATGGTCTCCGACGAAAACATCAAGAGCATGGTTCCCTGGATCTACACCGCGGGCTGTGTCCTCACCGGCCATCACAGCGCCACGTCTTTCGGCGACTACGTCGCGGGCTCCAACCATGTCCTTCCGACCTCCGGCGCCGGTCGCTTCTCGGGACCGCTCGGCCCCGGTACCTTTCGCCGCAAGCTCTCGATCGTGGAGGTTTCGCCCGGCGCGGCGGCGAAGCTTGCACCTCACGTGGAGACGATCGCCCGCGCCGAGGGCTTCCCCGTTCACGGCGAGTCGGCGATGATTAGAGCTGAGGAAGGCGCATGACAATGAGCAGAACCGCGAATAAAGAGCGCAGCACCGCCGAGACCAAGATCAAGCTTTCGCTCGATCTGGACGGGGGCGAGTCGAGCGCCGCGACCGGCGTCGGCTTCCTCGACCACATGCTCGATCTGCTGGCGCGTCACGGCAACCTGGGGTTGCGGGTCGAGGCCGACGGGGACCTCGAGACCGGTGCGCACCACACCGTCGAGGACGTCGGCATCGTCCTTGGCCAGGCTCTCGACGAGGCCCTCGGCGACCGCGCCGGAATCCGCCGCTACGGTTCGGCGCTGGTGCCGATGGATGAGTCCTTGGCCGAGTGCGCGATCGACATCTCGGGCCGGCCGCTCTGCGTCTTCGATGCCGATCTGCCTGCAACCTCGATCGCCGGCTTCGACAGCGAGCTGGCCGAGGAGCTCTTTCGCGCCGTGGCTAACAACGCCAAGCTGACCCTGCACGTCTCGGTCCGCTACGGGACCAACGTCCACCACATGATCGAGGCCTGCTTCAAGGCCTTCGCCCGCGCCCTGCGGGTCGCGGTCTCGCTCGATCCCGAGACCGACGGCGTGCCTTCGACCAAGGGGACGCTGAGCGAGTGACGGCGCGCATCTGCATCCTCGATTACGGCATGGGCAACCTGCGCTCGGTCGAGAAGGCGCTCGAGCACGTCGGCGCGACGGCGACGATCAGCAGCGACGCCGAGACCGTCCGCCAAGCGGACGGGGTGATCCTGCCCGGAGTCGGTGCCTTCCCCAAGGCGATGGAACGCGTGCGGGAGCTCGCGCTCGACGAGTTGATCGCCGAGCGCCGCGACAGCGGCGTGCCTATCCTCGGGATCTGCCTCGGCCTGCAGCTGCTCTTCGACTCGACCACCGAGCTGGGAGGCGCAGATGGAATCGGCCTCCTCTCGGGTGGCGTGGACGGGCTCAAGGCGGACGGGCTCAAGGTCCCGCACATCGGCTGGTCGCCGGTTCGCTGGGAGAAGGAGTCGCGCCTCGCCGAGGGGATCGAGAGCGAGACCCCCTTCTACTTCGTCCACTCCTTCGCGCCGACCCCCGACAAAGACGATCTGCTCGGCAGCGCTGCCTACGGCGCCCGTTTCGCCTGCGCCGCGGAGCGCGAGAACGTCTTCGGCGTCCAGTTCCACCCCGAGAAGTCGAGCGCGGCCGGGCTGCGGCTGCTCTCCAACTTCGCCGGGGTCTGTGTGCAGGCGCCAGCCCCGGCGTGATCCTCTACCCGGCGATCGACATCCGCGGCGGCCAGGCGGTGCGCCTGCTGCAGGGCGACTATGAGCGCGAGACGATCTACGACGCCGATCCCGTCGACGCGGCGAAGCGCTGGGCCGACGAAGGGGCCGAGTTCCTGCACGTGGTCGACCTCGACGGGGCGAAGGCGGGCGAACCACGCAACCTCGATGCCGTCGAGCGCATCGCAGCCGGCGTCACCTGCCTGATCCAGGTGGGCGGAGGGCTGCGGGACCCGCAAGCGGTGCGCGCGATTCTCGACGCCGGGGCCGACCGGGTCGTGATTGGAACCGCCGCCCTGCGAGACCCGGAGTTCCTCGACGCGATGCTGGAAGCGCACGGTCACCGAGTAGTCGTCTCCGTCGACGCTCGCGCCGGCCGGGTCGCACTGGAGGGCTGGACCAAGGCGGGGGAGGAGAGCGTGGTCGACGCCGTCGCAGCACTCAGCGAGCGAGGCGTAGCCCGCTTCCTCTGCACGGCAATCGAGGTAGACGGCACCATGGAGGGACCGGCAGTCGATCAGCTCACCGAAATCGCGACCGCAACCAGCTCCCAAATCATCGCCTCCGGCGGCGTCGGCGACCTGTCCCACCTCGAATCCCTCGCAAGCTCGATGCCCGCCAACGTCGAGGGCGCCATTGTTGGCAGAGCACTCTACGAGCAGAAGTTCACCGTCGCCGAGGCCATCGAGGCGCTTCGACGGTAGGGATTGGGGTGCCCCTCCCCCGGAGGCTGCAGGAACCGCGTCTGAACCCAAGCGCGCGATACAGCTGCGCAACGGTTTCCGGGGGAGGGGCACCCCGATCCCTGACCTCTACGCTTCATCGACGATGGTTCTAAAACGAGTAATCCCCTGCCTAGACGTAGACGCCGGCCGCGTCGTCAAGGGCACCAACTTCGTCGGCCTGCGCGACGCCGGCGACCCGGTCGAGCTGGCCGAGCGTTACGACGCCGAGGGGGCCGACGAGCTGGTCTTCCTCGACATCACCGCCTCGCACGAGAAGCGCGACACGATCGTCGAGCTGGCGCGTCGCACCGCCGACAACGTCTTCATCCCCTTCACGATCGGTGGCGGCATCCGTTCGGTGGAGGATGCGCAAGCGGTACTCGACGCCGGTGCCGACAAGGTCTCGGTCAACTCCTCGGCGCTCGCCCGCCCCGAGCTGCTTACCGAGCTGGCCGACCACTTCGGCGCCCAATGCGTCGTCATCGCGATCGACGCCAAGCGCGAAGCCGATGGCTGGGGCGTGTACGTGAACGGCGGTCGCAAGAGGATCGAGGGGCGCGACGCCGTCGCCTGGGCGGCGGAGGCGGTCGAGAGGGGGGCGGGGGAGGTGCTGCTGACCAGCATGGATCGCGACGGCACCAACGACGGCTACGACATCGCCCTGACCCGCGCTGTCGCCGACGCTGTCTCGGTGCCGGTGATCGCCTCCGGGGGCGCCGGCACCCTCGAGCACCTCAGCGAGGCGATCGTCGACGGCCGCGCCGACGCAGTCCTCTGCGCCTCGATCTTCCACTACGGCGAATACAGGGTGCGCGACGCGAAGCAGCACCTGGCGGCAGCGGGCATTCCCGTCCGGTCCTAAGGTCCGACCCGAGCGCAGGTCGGAGACTCATGGTAGGCATTGGGGGTGACCGTGAGGGCGATCGACGACCTGGGTGAGGCGCTTCACGGCGCCTATCCCGAGCTGGCGGCCGTGCAGGAAGTGGCGGGAGGGAAACCGGTCTACCTGGTCGGCGGCGCCGTCCGCGATCTGCTCCTCGGCCACGGCCGGACCGACATCGACCTGGTGGTCGAGGGCGAGGCCGCGGCGTTGGCCATGCGGCTCGGCGGTGAGATGGTCGAGCATGAGCGCTTTGCCACCGCCAAGGTGCGCCTCGACGGCCACGAGATCGACATCGCCACCGCCCGGGCGGAGTCCTACCCGCATCCCGGCGCCCTGCCCGAGGTGGAGCCGACGGCGGGCATCGCCGCCGATCTCGCCCGCCGCGACTTCACGATCAACGCGATGGCGATCCCACTGCGCCGCGACCCCGAGCTGATCGATCCCCACCGGGGCCGCGAAGACCTCGAGGCGGGCCTGTTGCGTGTCCTGCATGCCCGCTCCTTTGAGGACGACCCGACCCGGGCGCTGCGAGCCGCCCGCTACGCCGCTCGTTTCGGCTTCGAGCTGGAGCCCGACACGGCCGAGCTGCTCGGCCAGACGGACCTCAGCACGGTCTCGGTCGAGCGCCGCGACGCCGAGCTGCTGCGACTGGCGGGGGAAGCCGAGGCGGTGCGTGGTTTTGCCCTGCTGGGCGATTGGGGGCTCTTGGATCTGCATGGGGACGGGATCGAGCTCGCCGATCGGGTCGCGGGGCTTCTCTCGGCGCCGCCCTGGCAAGACGTCGCCCGGCGCGATCGCACGGTCCTCGCCGCCGTGCTGGGAACCGGGGGGGAGGCCGAGCGGCTGGCTGCGGAAAACCCGGAACGACCGTCGGAAGCGGTGCGGCTCGCGCGGGGAGCGGACCCGGTCGAGCTGGTCCTTGCCCGGGCGCTGGGCGCCCAGTGGCTCGACCGTTACCAAACCGAGTGGCGCGGAGTGGCACTTGAGATCGACGGCGAGACGCTGATCGCCGCCGGCGTCCCACAGGGGCCGCAGATCGGCGAGGGCCTCGCCGAGGCGCTGCGGCGCAAGCTCGACGGCGAGCTCTCCGGGCGAGACGAAGAGCTCGCCGTCGCCCTGGAAATCGCACGGAGATCCGTATGAAGTGGGTCGAGCGGGGCGAGGTTCGCTGGCTGGATGCCGAGCTGCCCGGCGCTCGGGCGGTCTTCTCGACCCGCACTTCCGGCTCGATCAAGGAGGACCCGCTGCGACTCGCCAACGCCCTTGGCATATCTCCCGACCGGATTGTCAGCGGGCGACAGGTGCATGGCGCCGAGCTGGCGCTTCGCGACGTCGCAAACACCGACACCCCGGAGGTCGACGGACAGGTGGTTCTCGCCGCCGGGCCGGTCGGCCTCGTCTACACCGCCGACTGCCTGCCAATTGCGGTGGCCGGCCCGGGCGGCGTCGCGATGCTCCATTGCGGGTGGCGCGGCATGGCCGCCGGCATCGTCGCCCGCGGCGCCGAGTCGGTGGGCGCCACCCATGCCGCGATCGGGCCGGGAATCGGCTCCTGCTGCTACGAGGTCGGCGGCGACGTGCTCGATGTGTTCGCCGACCTTGGCGACGGGGTGGCCACGGGCCGAATGCTCGATCTAGCCGAGGTGGCCAGGCGCCTGCTGGCGCAGGCCGGCGTCGAGAGCATCGAGTCCGCCGGCCTCTGCACCCGCTGTGAGCAGGAGCTCTTCTTCTCCCACCGGCGCGACGGCGGTCCCGGTCGACAAGGCGGGCTTGCCTGGATCGAGGCCGGGGGAGGGTGACGTGCCCGGCCTGATCCACGGGCTCGAGCCGGCCAAGATCGCCGCCAATCTGGAGCGGGTGCGCGAGCGCGCCGGCGAAGACGTCGAGGTGCTCGCCGCGGTCAAGTACGTACCCGTCGAGGAGATGGGCGCGCTCGCCGAGGCGGGGGTGGAGCTGGTGGGAGAGAACCGCCAGCAGGAGCTCGAGACAAAGCATGAGCGTTGGGGGGATGCCTTTACCTGGGACTTCATCGGCAACCTGCAGAGCCGCAAGGTGAAGCGCATCCTGCCGCTCTGCCGGCTGATCCACTCGGTCGCCTCCGAGTCGGTGCTGGAGCAGCTGGGTCGGCACGGCGACCCGCAGACCGAGGTCCTGGTCGAGGTCAACGTCGCCGGCGAGGACGGCAAGGGCGGCGTCTCGCCCGAGGACCTCGCTGGGTTCATCGAGCGCTGCCCTGCACGGGTCTCGGGGCTGATGACGATGCCGCCGTTCAGCACGGATCCGGAGGACTCGCGGCCCCATTTCGCCCGGCTCGCCGACCTTGCGGCCGAGCACGGCCTCTCCCGTCTCTCGATGGGCACCTCTCAGGACTGGCCCGTCGGTGTCGAAGAGGGGGCGACGATCATCCGCCTCGGGACTGCCCTTTATGTGTGAAACGGCTCGATCTCCTTCATAATTCCTGGAGGAATAGGCTGCTAAGAGCAGAAAGACGCCGATACCTATGGCACTACGCGACAACTGGCATAAAGCGCTGGTCTATTTCGGACTGGCAGAAGAGCACGAGCACGGCCTCGAGTACGAGGAAGACTTTCCCGAGACCTCAGAAGAGGAAATCGAGGCCCGCAGGGAATCGGGGCAGGTGCGGCGACTGCCGACCTCGCGCCGCTCCCGCCGCGACGAGATCGACGACATCTTCGCCGACGACGAGCCGATCTCGGCCTCGCGGACGCGCACCTTGCGGCCGGTCGGCGACGACTCCGACGTCAAAGTCCACCTCGTCATCCCGCGCAACTTCAACGACGCCCAGCAGGTCGCCGACCAGTTCAAGCGCTCGGTGCCGGTGATCCTCAACCTGCAGACGACCGACCACGAGCTCTCCAAGCGGATGATCGACTTCTGCTCTGGCCTCACCTACTCGCTGGACGGCGGCATGCAGCGGATCGCCGAGAAGATCTTCCTGCTCACGCCGCGCAACGTCGAGGTCTCCGCCGAGGAGAAGGCGCGCCTACTCGACAAAGGCTTCTTCAACCAGTCCTAGCGGCGCCCGGCCGTTCACAAGCCGGCTACCAAATATTCACCGGCCTTAAACGGCATCGCCACATCGCTTTAGAGGCCCCTTCGTAGGTTGCGAGCGCAGGTTCCGTCTCGTCAATCACAAGGAGGATTCATGCGCAAGCGACTCACCGTCGCGCTCGCCGCCGCCATCGCCCTCGTCTCGTTGGGCGTGGTCAGCGTCGTCGCGATCGGTTCCCCGACGCAGGACCAGAAGGAAAAGGACGTCAAGCAGGCGATGAAGAGCAACCCTAAAAACGTCATCTTCTTCCTCGGTGACGGCATGGGCACCCAGGAGATCACCGCCGCCCGCTACTACCAGGGCGTCCACAACTCCCTCAACGTGGACCGGATGCCGCTGACCGGGTTCGACACCACCTGGTCGGTGAAGCCCGGCGCCGGGCCGAACTACCTCCCGGACTACGACCCCGACTCGGCCTCGACCGGAACGGCGTGGGCGACCGGCTACAAAACGATCGACGAGCGGATCTCGCAGGGGCCGAGCACGGCCGAAAACGTGCCGGGCACGAACCTGAAGACCATCCTCGAGCGAGCCCAGAGCCACGGCATGAAGGTCGGCGACGTCTCCACGGCGGAGATCACCGACGCGACGCCGGCGGTCCTCGCCTCGCACATCTCGCTGCGTGGCTGCCAGGGCCCGGCCAACATGGGTCCCTGCCCATTGGAGACCAAGAGCGCCGGCGGACTCGGCTCGATCGCCGAGCAGGAGGTCGACCACCAGGTCGACGTGCTGCTGGGCGGCGGACGCGGTCGCTTCGAACAGTCGATCACCGGCGGTCCCGACAGCGGTAAAACGGTGGTCCAGTCGGCTCAGGCGAAGGGCTACCAGTACGTCACCGACGCGGCCGGCCTCAGCGGCGTCTCGAAGGGCAAAAAACCGGTGCTCGGCCTGTTCAACTCCGGCAACATGTCGCTCGAGTGGAGCGGCCCGGCCGCGTCGCTCGGCAAGGGCAACCAGCCCGCCGCGCCATGCAACGAGAACCAGCGGCCCGCGAACGAGCCCAGCCTCGCCGCGATGACGCAGAAGGCGATCGACCTGCTCGACAACAACAAAGGTTTCTTCCTCCAAGTCGAGGGGGCCTCGATCGACAAGCAGGACCATGCGACCAACGCCTGCGGTCAGATCGGCGAGACGGTCGCATTCGACAACGCGATCGGCGTCGCGTTGAACTGGCAGGAAATGCATCCCAACACGCTGATCGTGGTCACCGCCGATCACTCGCACACCAGCCAGATCGTCGGCGAGGACGCCGGCGGCTCGGGCATCCCGACCGGCTACTCGACCAACCTGCTGACCAAGGACGGGCAGACGCTGAGCCTGACCTACGGCACGGCGGGCTACAACCCCGGTGGGGCCCCGGTGGCCGCACCGCCGAGCCAGCAGCACACCGGCGCCGTCGTCCCCGTTTGGGGCCGCGGACCCGGCGCCCTGCGCGTGCTCGGGACCAACGACCACACGGACCTGTTCACGACGCTGGGGGGCTGAGCGCCTTTTGTGGAGCTGTAAGGAGGGTCGGGGCCACCCGACCCTCCTTACGTAGCGCGGCTAGGCTGCGCTGCGTGATCGTTGGATTCTGTGGAGCCGGGAACATGGCTGCGGCCATTGCCAGGGGCTGGAGTGGGCAGTGGGAGGAGATGCTGTTCTTCGATCCGGACTCCGATCGGGCTCGCAAGCTGGCCCGGGAGCTCGGCGGCGAGGCCGTCGAGTCCAATCAACAGCTCGCGGCGCGGGGCGACGTCGTGCTCCTTGCGGTCAAGCCCGGGGCCCTTCGGCAGGCGGCCGGTGAATTGGGGGGCGCAGAATCGGTCATCTCGATCTTGGGGGCAACCTCCCTGGAGGACGTCCAAGCCGCGTTCCCCGACGCCGAGGTGGGCCGGATCATGCCCAACGTCGCTGTGGAGGTCGGCGGCGGCGTGCTCTGCGTTGCCGGGAAGTTCAACTCGGATGTCCGCGAGAAGCTGAGCCTTCTCGGGTCAGTCGTCGAGATTCCCGACTCGCAATTCGATGTCGCCACCGCGGTGATGGCCTGCTCGCCTGCGTATTTCGCCCTGGTAGCCGAGGCGCTCGCCGATGCCGGCGCCAGCGCCGGCCTGGACGAGAAGCTGGTCGAAAAGCTTGTTGTCGAGGCTGCCGCGGGCACTGGATCGCTCATGCGGATACGCCGCCCAGCCGATGTTCGAATCTCGGTCACCTCACCCGGGGGCAGCACCGAAGCCGGGCTGGACGCGCTCGACCGCGAAGGCGCTCGCGCTGCCTTTCAGGCTGCCGTACGGGCCTCCCTGGAGCGGATGCGGGGGTGATGCTGCTTGCGCTCGCTCGCGGAGACGTCGCCGACTATGTCGGTGCGCTCTTCCTCGTCTACATCATCCTGATCCTGATCCGGGTGCTGATGTCGTGGATACCGCGCATGCCCTACAACCCGGCGCTGCGCGCCATGCTCGACTTCATCGTCGAGACCACCGACCCATACCTCAATCTCTTCCGCCGCATAATCCCGCCGATCGGGGGCGGGGGGTTCGGGCTCGACCTCAGCCCGATGATCGGCATCATCGTCCTCTACATCTTGCGTGGGCTCGTCGTCGCCCTGATCGCAGGGTGAGCGCGGCAAACGCCCGCGCCTGGCGCCTGGCCGGCGCGCTCTGCGCCATCGTCGTCATCGTCGACCAGGTCGCCAAGGCCCTGATCGAGGCCGACATGGTCCCCGGCGAGCACGTCGACGTGCTCGGGCCGCTCGGCCTCACCCTCGCCCACAACGAAGGGGTCGCGTTCGGGCTCGCCAGCGGCGGCGGCGCGGCCTTGGTTGTGCTCACCGTCGTCGCGCTGATCTTCGTCGGCGTCCTCTTCGCCCGCAACCCGACCCGTCCCTGGATGTGGGTTGCCTTTGGCCTGCTCGCCGGGGGCGCAATCGGCAACCTGGCCGACCGAGTGCGCGTCGGCGCCGTCACCGACTACGTCGATGTCTTCACCTGGCCGCCCTTCAACCTGGCCGACGTCGCGATCACGCTCGGGGTCGTCGTGCTGGCGCTCTGCTACGTCGGCGAGCCGGACAAATGACCGCGGAGCTGCGTGTCGTCCACCTCGACGAGCACCTCGCGGTGGTCGACAAGCCCGCCGGCCTCGTCGTCCACCCGGCACCATCGCACGAAGGATCCACGCTGGTCGACGAGCTGGCGGAGATCCTCGGCGGCGGCGCCGACCCAGAGCGTCCCGGCATCGTCCACCGCCTCGACAAGGAGACCAGCGGCCTGCTCGTCGTCGCCCGCGACGACGCCACCCACACGGCGCTGCAGGAGCAGGTCCGCGAGCGCGAGGTAGAACGCGTCTACTTGGCCCTCGCCGGAGGGCGGCTCGGCTCGCGCACGGGGACGATCGATGCGCCGATCGGCCGCGCGTCGCGGCAGCGGCACCGCATGGCCGTGTCTGGAGCGGCCTCACGGCAGGCTCGCACCCACTTCGAGGTGCTGGAGCTGCTCGCCGCCGAGAGCTACCTCGAGGTCAAGCTGGAGACCGGGCGAACGCACCAGATCCGCGCCCACTTCGGCGCCATCGGCCATCCCCTGATCGGCGACGCAACCTACGGCGGTGAGAGGAAGTACGGCCTGAGCCGTCAATTCCTGCACGCCCACAGGCTCGCCTTTGCCCACCCGGCCAGCGGCGCGGCGATGGACTTCCGCTCTGAGCTGCCCGCGGACCTCGCCGCGGCGCTGGCGGCTGCCCGCTCCGCCTGACCACGCTCGCCCCACTACAATTCCTCCGTTCTAAACCTAAACCGACCCCCGTCGTAACCGCCCCGGATCCTGACTTCGCCTCGTGAGGCCGAGTCCCCGGCTAGGCCGGCGGGCTTTACACAAAACCAAGGAGACCCTTCGAAGATGCCAGAGGCAGGCCTAAAAGAGCTGCTGGAGGCCGGAGTCCACTTCGGCCATCAGACGCGGCGCTGGAACCCGAACATGCGCCGCTACATATTCGGCGAGCTGGACGGGATTCACATCATCGACCTGATCCAGACCGAGGCGCTACTGGAGAACGCGCGCCGCTTCGCCGGCGAGCTCGCCAGCGGCGGCGGCACGGTGCTCTTCGTCGGCACCAAGAAGCAGGCCCGGGGGCCGGTCCAGGAATGGGCCGAACGCTGCAAGATGCCCTACGTCAACCAGCGCTGGCTCGGCGGGCTGCTGACCAACTTCAACACGATCTCGCAGCGGATTTCTCGCCTGCACGAGCTGACCACCTGGCAGGAGGAGGGCAAACTCGACCTGCTGCCGACCAAGGAGCGAATGGGGATGCAGGCCGAGCTGGCCAAGCTCGAGTACAACCTCGGCGGGGTGCGAGACATGGACCGCCTGCCCGACGCCGTCTTCGTCACCGACCTGAAAACCGAGGAGATCGCGGTCCGCGAGGCCGTTCGTCTGCGGATCCCGATCATCGGGCTGGTCGACACCAACTGCGACCCGACCCAGATCGACTACGTGATTCCCGGCAATGACGACGCGATTCGCTCCTGCCAACTGGTGATCGGCACGATCGGCGGCGCGGTCGATGAGGGCTCCAGTGCCTGGCGCGTCCAGGAGGAGAAGCGCATCGCCGAGGAAATGGAACGGCGCAAACACGAGGAAGAAGAGAGAAAGAAGCGGGAGGCGGAAGAGAAAGAGCGGGTCGAAAAACTCGAGGCGGAGAAAAAGCTCGCTGAAGAAGCGGCTGCCAAAAAAGCTGCTGAAGCGCCGCCGGTCAAACCTGCTCCAGCTGCACAGGGTTCGGGCGCCTCAGCCGCGGGTCCTGTCGCGGGGCAGGGGGGGCGCTGCGGGCGGACCAAAAAGGTCCGTCCTCGACCCCCCCCAACCCCGCACCACCCACGGGAGAGGTGCCTAAAGCCGAGGCTCCGGCCAAAGAGGCGGCCGCCCCGGTGCCTGAGAAAGCTCCTGCACCCGCACCCACCGCAGAGAAAGCTGCGGAGACGGCTCCAGCCGAGACCGAGAAAGCTCCTGCCGAAGAGGAGAAAGCTCCCGCTGCTAAAGAGGGAGATTCGAAATGAGCGTTACTGCCGCTGATGTAAAGGCCCTGCGGGACCGTACGGGTGCGGCGATGATGGATTGCAAAGCTGCGCTCTCGGAGTCCGAGGGAGATGTCGATCGCGCTATTGAGATCTTGCGCGTGAAGGGCCAAGCCTCGGCCGCCAAGCGGGAAGGTCGGGGAACCAGCGAGGGTGTCGTCTCCTCCTACATCCACGCCAACGACAAGGTCGGGGCGATGGTCGAAGTTCAGTGCGAGACCGACTTCGTCGCCCGCAACGAGGACTTCAAGGCCTTCGCCTACGAGGTCGCCCTGCACGTCGCCGCGACGTCCCCCAAGTTCGTCTCCTCCGAGGAGATCCCGGCCGAGGAGCGCGAGGCCGAAAAGCGGGTCTTCGAGGAGAAGGCGCGCGAGGACGGCAAACCGGACAACGTCGTCGAAAAGATCGTCGAGGGTCAGCTCGCCAAGTGGGCCAAGGAAATAGCCCTGCTCGACCAGTCCCACGTCAACGCCGAGAAACACGACTCGAAGTCGATCGAGGAGCTGCGTCAAGAGCTGGCCGCGAAGACCGGCGAGAACATCCGCGTGGCGCGCTTCGCCTACTTCCGCGTCGGCGACGATTGAACAACAAGAGTCCTAAATTCAGCCGCATCCTCCTCAAGCTCTCGGGGGAGGCGCTGATGGGGGAGCGCGATCACGGCACCGACGCGGCGGAGGTGGAGCGGATCGCCCGCCAGGTGGCGGCGGTGCGCGCCCAGGGAGTCGAGGTCGCGATCGTCGTCGGCGCCGGCAACATCTACCGCGGCCTGCAGGGAGCCGCCGCGGGGATGGACCGCGCGACCGGCGATTACATGGGGATGCTGGCGACGGTGCTGAACGCGCTGACCCTGCAGGACGCGCTGGAGAAGATCGGCGAGCACACGCGGGTGATGTCGGCGATCGCCGTCCAGGAGGTCGCCGAGCCCTACATCCGCCGCCGCGCGATGCGCCACCTCGAGAAGGGCCGTGTGGTGATCTTCGCCGCCGGCACCGGCAACCCGTTCTTCACCACCGACACCGCCGCGGCGCTGCGCGCCCTGGAGATCCACGCGCAAACGATCCTGATGGCGAAGAACGGGGTTGAAGGGGTCTACGACTCCGACCCGGCGATCAACCCCGACGCCAAGTTCATCCCCGAGATCGGCCACCGCGAGGCGATCGAGCGCGGGCTCAAGGTGATGGACTCGACCGCGCTGTCGCTCTGCATGGACAACGACCTGCCGATCTACGTCTTCAACATGGGCGACGAGACCAACATAGATAGGATCGTCGGCGGCGAGAGGGTAGGCACGCTGGTTTCCAGCGCCGCCTGAGGACCGGAGAGAGGACCCAGTGGAGCTGATCGACGAGTTGCTCAAAGACGCCGAAGGGCGAATGCAGAAGTCGGTCGAATCGAGCCGTGGAGAGCTGGCTACGGTCCGTACCGGACGCGCCTCGCCGCACCTTCTGGACCGGATCACGGTCGACTACTACGGCTCGCCGACCCCGCTGAAGCAGCTCGCCAACATCGCTACCTCCGACGCGCGGCTGCTCACCGTGACCCCGTTCGACAAGGGGTCGATGGGCGAGATAGAGAAGGCGATCCAGGAGTCCGACGTCGGCCTCACGCCGAGCAACGACGGCAACGTGATCCGCCTGCAGATCCCCGAGCTGACCGAGGAGCGGCGCCGCGAGATGGTCAAGGTCGTCCACGGGGTCGCCGAGGAGGGACGGATTGCGATCCGCAACATCCGCCGCGACACGATGCAGGACCTGCGCGATCTCAAAAAAGAGGGTGAAGCGGGCGAGGACGACGAGCGCCGCGCCGAGGCGGCACTGCAGAAGCAGACCGACGAGGCGATCGCCGAGATCGACACCCTGCTCGAGGGAAAGGAAGAGGAGATCCTGGAGGTGTGAGCACCTCCGCGCGGTACGTCGCGATCATCACCGACGGCAACGGGCGCTGGGCAGAGCAGCGAGGTCTCCCCGTCGCCGACGGGCACCGGGCCGGTGCCGACACGGTCAAGGCTCGATTGCGGGACGCGGTCGAGCTCGGCGTGGAGGAGCTGACTGTCTTCTCCTTCTCGACCGAGAACTGGGCGCGGCCGTCGGCGGAGGTCGAGGGCCTGATGCAGATGTTCGGCGAGCGGATCGACGCCGAAACCCCCGAGCTGCACGAGGAAGGGGTGCGGATGCGGTTCCTCGGACGGCGTGAGGGAGTCGCTGAGAGCCTGGTCGAGCGGATGCGCTGGGCAGAAGAGACAACCGCGAAGAACGATCGCATCGTCCTCTTCGTCGCCTTCAACTACGGCGGTCGGGCGGAGATCGTCGACGCGGCGCGAAGCTTCAAGGGGAGCTCTGAGGAGGAGTTCCGCCAACACCTCTACGCGCCTGAGATGCACGACCCAGACCTCTTGATCCGGACCAGCGGCGAGCAGCGCATCTCCAACTACCTGCTCTGGCAGTGCGCCTACTCGGAGCTGGTCTTCCGCGACGAGCTCTGGCCGGACTTCGATCGCGAGGCTTTCGAGCAGTCGCTGCGCGAGTTCGAGCTTCGACAACGGCGCTTCGGGAGGCGGACCTAATGGTTCAGGACCTATTCGACGACGACATGTTCTCCGAGGAGCCGCCCCCGCCCGAGCGCCCCCCGCGCGAGCCGCGGCGGCAGCGCAACGCTCTGCTGGGCGGCGAGACGGCGCGGCGGATCCTCGTTGCGATTCCCTGGATCGCCTTCGCGATCGCGATCGTCGTGCTCGGCGGGCCGGTGTTCGCCGTCGCGATGGCCGGGCTCGGGCTGCTCTGCCTGCGCGAGTACTTCGTCATGACGGCGCCGCTGCGGCCGATCCAGATGGCGGCATACATCGCCCTCGTCGGGATGGTCGCGGCGGCCTACTTCGGCACCGCATTCAATGTCCTTCTCCTCGCGACCGCGTCCTTCCCGCTGCTCTTCTTCTTCGGCGCCCGGCGCCGGCCCCGTGACGGGATCGTTATCTCGATGGGCGTAACGGTCCTCGGCGCGGTCTGGATCGGCCTGCCGATGGTCCATGCCGTGCTCCTGCGCGACCTGCCCGACCACGGCGCGGCGCTGCTGATCGACGTTCTAGTCGGCACCTTTGCCACCGACACCGCCGCTTATGCGACTGGGCGCATGTTCGGCTCGCACCGGATCACTCCCGACCTCTCGCCCAACAAGACGATCGAGGGCCTCATCGGCGGCTTCCTGATCGGCACGATGGCCTTCTGGTTCGCCGGCCTCTACCAGAACTGGCTCTCTGGAGCAGATGCGCTGATCATCGGCGCCGCAGTCGCCGCGATCGCGCCGATCGGCGACCTCTTTGCCTCGATGGTCAAGCGCGATCTCGGCACCAAGGACACCGGCAAGCTCTTCGGCCCGCACGGCGGCCTGCTCGACCGCCTAGACGCCGTCCTATTCACGGTCGTAGTCGGCTACTACCTCTCTGTCCAGCTGGTCTATTGATCGAAACCGCAAAAACCCCGTCCTGAACAAGGGTTTTTGCGGTTTCGTGGGACGGCGCCGTCCGTCCCTATGCTCTGTCTTCGATGAAGAGGGTCGTGATACTTGGATCGACGGGATCGATCGGAACTCAGGCGCTGGAGATCGTCGCCGCTTCCGACGAGCTCCAGGTCGTCGGCCTGGCCGCCGGGTCGAGCTGGGAGCAGCTACTCGGGCAGGCACGGCAGCACAGCGTGCCGACCGTGGCTTTGGCCGACACCGATGCGGCCGAGCGGGCGCGCTCCACCTGGGACGGCCGCGTGCTCGTCGGCGAGGAGGGGATTCGCGAGTTGATCGCCGCCTCCGGCGCCGACCTTGTCCTCAACGGGATGGTCGGCGCGGCCGGCCTCGGCCCGACCATCGTCGCCCTCGGCGAGGGGATCGACGTCGCCCTCGCCAACAAGGAGAGCCTGGTGATCGGCGGCGAGCTGACCACGGCGCTGGCCGAGGCGACCGGGGCGAGGCTGTTGCCGGTCGACTCCGAGCACTCGGCGCTGTTCCAGCTGATCGGCGCCGCGCAACCCGGCACCGTCGAGCGGCTCGTCCTGACCGCCTCGGGCGGACCTTTCCGCGGCCGCAGCGATCTCTCCGGGGTCAGCGTCGAGGACGCCCTCGCGCACCCGACCTGGAGGATGGGCGGACGGATCACGATCGACTCGGCGACCCTGATGAACAAGGGGTTCGAGGCGATCGAGGCCCATCACCTCTTCGGCGTGCCGTATGAGCAGATCGCCGTCGTGGTCCATCCGCAGTCGATCGTCCACTCGCTGATCGACCTCGTCGACGGCGCCACCCTGGCCCACCTCGGCTACCCCGACATGAGGGTGCCGATCTCCTACGCCCTGCACTTCCCCGAGCGGGCCGACGTCGACGTGCCGCGGCTCGACCTCTCAACGGTGGGAGAGCTGAGCTTCGAGCCGCCGGACCCGGGGACCTTCGCCTGTCTGCGCCTGGCGCTGGAGGCAGGCAAGGCGGGGGGGACCGCACCCTGCGTGCTCAACGCCGCCGACGAGGTCGCCGTCGCCGCCTTCCTCGACGGGCGGATCGAGTTCACCGCGATCGCAGCCGTGATCGAGCAGGTTCTGGAGGAGATGCCGGCGCGGCCGGTGACCCACTTCGAGGACCTCTTCGCCTGTGACGAGGAGGCCCGCCGCCGCACCGAGGAACAGGTCGGGGGGTTGGCTCCAGCATGAACTGGCTTCTCATCTTCCTCGGCTTCTGCCTGCTGATCATGCTCCACGAGGCCGGGCACTACGTCGCCGCCAAGGCAACCGGAATGCGGGTAGAGCGCTTCTTTCTCTTCTTCGGCCCGACGATCTGGTCATTCAAACGCGGCGAGACCGAGTACGGAGTCAAAGCGATCCCGCTTGGCGGCTACGTGAAAATCACCGGAATGAATCCGGAGGAAGAGATCCCCCCGGCGGTCGCCCACCGCGCCTACTATCGCCAGCCGGTCTGGAAGCGGATCGTCGTGATCGGAGCGGGCCCGGCGGTGAACATCGTGCTGGCGTTCGTAATCCTCTTCGGCGTATACATGTTCAGCTTCCAACAGGTGAACCAGTCCGTCGAAGCCGTGCTACCAAAGAGCCCGGCGGCGGGCGCGCTGAAGCCGGGCGACGAAATCGTCGCCGTCGACGGCAATCGCCACCCTGGCCTCAGCAACCAGGATCGGGTCAGCCGCTTCCGCGAAGAAATCGGCTCACACAGGTGCACCGGCGCCCAGAAGGAGGGGTGCCAGGCAGCGACCCCCGTGCGCCTCACCGTCAAAGATCGCAGCGGCGAGGTGCGGACGGTCTCGGTTCGCCCCGAATTCAGCGCCTCGGCCGGCCAGACCCTGATCGGCTTCTCGTTCGGCAGCGAACCCATGGACCTGAGCGTTGCGGCGGCTGCCGGCGAGGCCGGGGACCGGATGTGGATGGTCGCCTCGGGAACCGTCCACGTCTTCGCTCACATCTTCGAAGCCAAAGAACGCAAGCAGGTGTCGGGCATCGTCGGCACCAGCGACGTCGCCAACCAGGTGATCGACTTCGGCGTCGCCCCGGCGTTGCTACTGCTCGCTCTGGTCAGTCTCTCGCTGGGCCTGATCAACCTGCTGCCGATCCTGCCGCTTGACGGCGGCCACATCTTCTGGAGCCTGGTCGAGAAGGTACGGGGCGAACCGGTCTCCCTGCGGGTGATGGAGCGAGCCAGCGTGGTCGGCTTTGCGCTTGTCGCGATGCTGTTCTTCATCGGGCTCAACAACGACATCGGCCGCATCACCGGCGAAGGATTCAACGTCCGCTGATGGAGGTCTCCGCCACCGATAACTACGTCAGCGGCGGTCCGGCAGCCGAGCTCCAGGCACGCAGCCTCTACGAGGCATTTACCGCAACCGTGGAGCGGCTGGGGGACGAGGTCGCCTTGCGCAGCGGCGAGGAGACGCTGACCTGGACGGAGCTGGCGGCCCAGGTCGGGCGCATCGCCGGTGGCCTGGCCTCGCTCGGAGTGAGAAAGGGCGACACCGTCGCCCTGATGCTCTCCAACCGGCCCGAGTTCGCCGCCTGCGACATGGCGGCGGTAGCCCTGGGGGCGGTGCCGTTCTCGATCTATGAGACCTCTTCGTCAGAGCAGATCGCCTACGTCGTCGGCGACGCCGGCGCCCGCGTGGCGATCGTCGAGGCCGCCTACCTCGACGTCTTCGAGCGAGCCCGCGCTGAGCTGCCCGGCGTCGAGCACCTGGTCGTCCTCGACGCCGATGCCGACGCGGGCGCCGACACCGCGACCCTCGCGAGCCTCGAAGAGCTCGATCCAGGATTCGACCCATCGGTCACCGCGGCTTCGGTGGGACCAGACGACCTGCTCACCCTGATCTACACCTCGGGCACCACCGGGCCCCCGAAGGGAGTCCAGCTCACCCATCGCAACCTGCTCACGCTGGTCGCCTCGGTGGACGGCATGGTCCCCTTCCCCGAGCGCGGCGGGCGGGTGATCTCCTGGCTTCCCGCCGCCCACATCGCCGAGCGCGGGGCCAACTACTACCTGCCTGTGGCGAAGGGGCTGGAAATCGCGATCTGCCCCGATCCGCGCGAAATCGTGCAGTTCCTGCAGCAGGCGCCGCCGACCTGGTTCTTTGCCGTCCCGCGCGTCTTCGAGAAGTTGAAAGCGGGCCTCGAGGCGATGCTCGCCGGGCTCCCCGAGGAGCAGCGCGAACCGGCCGAGCGCGGATTCGAGGCGGCGCTGGCGAAAGTCCGGCTAGAGCAGCGCGGCGAAGCGGTTCCGGAGGAGATCGCGGCTACGGCCGCGGCGGCCGACGAGCAGATGTTCGGGGCCCTGCGCCACCAACTCGGCCTCGACGAGGCGGTCGCGGTCAGCGTCGGCGCGGCGCCGACCCCGGTCGAGGTACTGGAGTTCTTCCACGCGATCGGCATCCCCGTCGGCGAGCTCTGGGGGATGTCGGAGACCTGCGGCGTGGCCACCAGCAACCCGCTCGACAAGATCAAGCTGGGCACCGTCGGACCGCCCTTGCCCGGCGCAGAGCTGAAACTGGCCGAGGACGGCGAGGTGCTGGTCCGCAGCCCCGCCAACATGCCCGGCTACCGCAACATGCCGGAGAAGACCGCGGAGACGATCGACGCCGAGGGCTGGCTGCACACCGGCGACATCGGCGAGCTCGACGAGGACGGCTACCTGCGGATCGTCGACCGCAAGAAGGAGCTGATCATCAACGCCGCCGGCAAGAACATGTCGCCGGCCTCGATCGAGTCGAAGCTGAAGGCGGCCAGCCCGCTGATCGGCCAGGTGGCCGCGGTCGGCGACGCCCGCCGCTACAACGTCGCCCTGATCGTCCTCGATCCCGACTACGCGCCCGTCTGGGCGCAAGGCCAGGGAATCGAGGGCGTCACGCTGGAGAGCCTCGCCGAGCACGACGCGGTCCGGCAGGAGATCGAGGCAGCCGTCGGCTCTGCCAACGAGCGCATGGCCCGCGTCGAGCAGATCAAGAAATTCAAGATCCTGCCGGCCGAGTGGGCCCCCGGCGGCGACGAGCTGACCCCGACGATGAAGCTCAAGCGCAAGCCGATAGAGCACAAGTACGCAAGCGAGATCGAAGCGCTCTACGCCGATTGAGGGCGCCGGAGCCTACCCAGATAGCCTGTAAGCATGGCCTCTAAACGGCAGATATTCGTTGGCGGGGTGCCGATCGGCGGTGGTGCGCCGGTCGTCGTGCAGACGATGACCAAGACCGAGACCGCCAACCTGGCGGCGACTATGGAGCAGATCCGCAAGGTCGCCGACGCCGGGGCGGACATCGTCCGCGTCGCGGTGCCGCGCGACGACGACGTCGAGGCGCTGAAGACGATCGTCAAAGAGTCGCCGATCCCGGTGATCGCCGACATCCACTTCAACCACACGCTGGCCCTGAAGGCGATCGACGCCGGCGCCCACTGCATCCGCCTCAACCCGGGCAACATCGGCGGCCGCGAGAAAGTCGCGGAGGTGGCGGTGAAGGCGACTTCCGCGGGCGTGCCGATGCGGATCGGGGTCAACTCCGGCTCGCTGCCCAAGCACCTGCACGAGCTCGAGCGCGAGGCGCCGGTCGAGGCGCTGGTCGCCGCCGCGATCGAGTTCGTCGAATTGATGGAGGGCCTCGACTTCGAAGACTTCAAGGTCTCGATCAAGTCGACCAACGTTCCCAACACGATCGCCGCCAACAGGCTGCTCTCCGAGAAGATTCCCTACCCGCTGCACCTGGGGATCACCGAGGCGGGGACCAAATGGTCCGGCGCGCTCAAATCCTCGGTCGGCCTGGGAACGCTTCTCGCCGACGGGATCGGCGACACGATCCGGATCAGCCTCTCGACCTTCCACGCCGAGGAGGAGGTCAAGGTCGCCTGGGAGATCCTCAAGGCGCTGCAGCTGCGCGAGCGCGGCCCGGTCCTGATCGCCTGCCCGACCTGCGGGCGCCTCCAGTTCGACATGGATTCGGTCGTCGCCGAGATCGAGCAGCGGCTGGAAAGCTACGCCGAGCCGGTCGAGGTGGCGGTGCTGGGCTGCGCCGTGAACGGGATCGGCGAGGCCAGTCACGCCGACTTCGGCATCGCCGGCGCCAAGAACGAGGGCTTGATCTACGCCCACGGCAAGCCGCTGCGCAAGGTGCCCCAGGCCAACCTGGTCGACACGCTCTTCGAAGAGATCGACAAATCGCTCGATCGCGACGGCAAGGTCGAGTTCGACGAGGCCGAGGCGCGCGAGGGAGCCGCCTGGCTGGCCAAGATCGAGGAGGAAAACGCCGGCGAGCTGACGCCGGAGAAGATCGCGCGGATGGAGAAGGAAGCGGTCGAAAAAGGCGAGTCGGACAAGGTCCTGCTCGACGAGGAGGCCTCGCCGACCGCGGGCCGCCGCTTCACCCGGGCCTAAGCCGTACTCGCCGAAACAAGCTGTCGACCACTGTCCGCCCGACTAGTGGATAGGTTTCCTGCAGTGACGCGTCTCAGTCAGAGCTTCATTCCGACCCTGAAGGACCCGCCCTCGGACGCTGAGGCTGTGTCGCACAAGCTGATGGTCAGGGCTGGGTTGATCCGGCAGGTCGGGGCGGGGCTCTGGACCTATCTGCCGGCCGGGCTGCGGGTCGAGCGCAAAGCCGAGGCGATCGTGCGCGAGGAGATGGAGGCGATCGGCTGTCAGGAGCTGCTGATGCCCGTGCTGCAGCCGGCGGATCCGTGGAAGAAGACCGGCCGCTACGCGATCGACGAGCTGTTCAAGCTCGAAGACCGCAAGGGCGCTGAGATGGTCCTGGCGATGACGGCCGAGGAGTGCCTCACCGGCCACGTCGCCCGCGAGGTCCGCTCCTACCGCGACCTGCCGAAGATGCTGTTCCAGATTCAGACCAAGGAGCGCGACGAGCCGCGGCCGCGCGCCGGCGTCCTGCGCACGCGCGAGTTCGCGATGAAGGACGCCTACTCGTTCGACCGCGACGAGGAGGGCCTGTCCCGTTCCTATGAAGTTCAGAGCGAGGCCTACCAGCGGATCTTCGACCGCTGCGGTCTGCGCTGGTACCGGGTCGAGTCCGACGTCGGCATGATGGGCGGCTCCGGCGCCCACGAGTACATGGCGCCCTGCGCCGCCGGCGAGAACGAGGTCGCGCTGGCCGAGGGCTACGCGGCAAACGTCGAGATCGCCTCGGCCGAGCCACAGCCGGTCGACCTGCCCTCGCCGCTGGACGCGCCGCAGCGAGTGGAGACGCCCGGGCTGACCACGGTCGGGGAGGTCGCCGGCTCGCTGGGCTTGCCCAGCGGCGCGCTGATCAAGGCGATGCCGGTCGTGGTCGAGGGGCGCGGTCTGGTGCTCGTCCTGCTCCGCGGCGACCACCGCCTCAACGAGATCAAGCTGCGCAATGCGCTCGGCGCCGGTTTCAGGCCCGCGAAGAGCGAGGAGATCGAGGCGGAGCTGGGCCCGGTGGGCTTCGTCGGCCCGGTCGGAGCGAGCGTCCCGATCGTCAAGGACGCGGCGATCCAGGGCGACTCCTTCGTCGCCGGCGCCAACGAGGCCGACGCCCACCTGCGCGGCGTCAGGCCAGGACGCGACTTCGAGTTCGAGGAGCTGGACGTGCGCACGGTCGAGGCCGGCGACATCGCCCCGGGCGGTGGCACGATCGAGATCGAGCCGGCGATCGAGGTGGGCAACATCTTCAAGCTCGGGACCCGCTACACGGAGCCGCTCGGCGCGACCTTCCTGGACGAGGGCGGAGTCGAGCGGTCGATCGTGATGGGCTGCTACGGGATCGGGCCGGCGCGGATCGTCGCCGCGGCGATCGAGCAGGGGGCCGACGAGCGCGGCATCGTCTGGCCCGCCGCCCTGGCGCCCTGGCAGATCCAGCTGGTCTCGCTCGCGAAGGCCGGCGAGTCCGAGCGCGAGGCCGCCGACGGCCTCTACGAGGAGCTGCGCGAGAGCGGGGTGGAGGTCCTCTACGACGACCGCGACGCCGGTCCCGGGGAGAAGCTGACCGACGCCGAGCTGCTCGGCTGCCCGCTGCGCGTCGTGGTCGGGCGGCGCGGCCTCGCCAACGGCGTCGTCGAGGCGAGCGAGCGCGCCAACGGCGCCGATCACGAGTTGCCGGTCGGCGAGGCCGGCGAACGGGCAATCGCCCTGCTCCAGGGCGAGGATGCCTGACACCGCCCCTTTTGGGCGTGGCCGCATCCGCCGACTCTTCGGCCTCGACCGCAGCGGCCCCCCGCCCAAGCAGACGCGAGAGGGCGAACCGCTCAATCCCTGGACGCTGCCCAACCTGGTCGGCTACCTGCGCCTGGCGGGACTACCGGTCTTCCTCTACCTCGCCTTCGAATCGGGCGACGGGCGCACTGTCGCCTCGGCGACGATCTTCTGGCTGATCGCGGCCGGCGACTACCTCGACGGCCTCCTCGCCCGGGTCACCGGCCAGTACAGCCGCCTGGGAGCGATGCTCGACCCCCTGATCGACCGCCTCACGATCCTCTCCGGCGCAATCGTCTGCTGGCACTTCGAGCTCCTGCCGCGCTGGGCGCTGGCCCTGCTCGTCGTCCGCGAGGTGGCGATGCTGCTGCTCGCCCAGTACGGGCTGCGCCACGGGGTCCAGATCGCCGTCAACTGGCCCGGCCGGATCTCCGTCTTCCCGATCATGGGCGGCATCTTCTTCGCCCTCGTCTTCGCCGGCTGGGTCCCGACGGCGCTACTGATCGTCGGCGTCGCCCTGGCGGTCCTCGCTACCGTGCTCTATGCCCAGACGGGGGTGCGCACGGTCCGCGAACGCAAGAACCAGGCGCAAGCCTCCGCCCAGGATCCATAACCTTCAACCTAGAGTTGAACCTTCGGCCGAGCGACCTATAATTGTCTCCTGCGGCCAACGGAGGCGAAGGTCTCCCGATCAAGGAGCAAGATGGAGGACACCTTTCCCGATCTCGGTTCGCTCAGCGATGAAGAGCTGAAGGACCTGATCGACAAGCTCACCACCGAGGAGAACGAGATCTCCTACAAACGCCGGGTTCTACACGGCAAGATCGACATCCTGCGTGCCGAGCTGGTCAACCGGCTGCGCCACAAGCACGAAAGCGGGGACTCGCTGATCTCAGGTGACGACGTCGCCCAGCTGACCGACATCCTCGCCGGCAAGGCGCAGAGCCCACCCGAGGACGACGCAGCCGCCTGAGGCTGGAGCGGATCCCGATGGCCATCCACTGTCCGGAGTGCGGTTTCGTCAACCCCGAGGGCGCCAACTACTGCCAGAAGTGCGGTGCCTACCTCGGCGGCCCCAAAGACGGCGAGGACGAACCGACGACGATGACCTACACCGTCGACGAAACCGGCGAGATGCAGCCGATCGACATCGACGAGGTCCTCGAGGAGAGCGGCGCGGCGCTGGTCATCCGCTCCGGCGGCGGCAGGGCGGGGGAGAGCTTCACCGTGACCGAGGACCGGGTCAGCATCGGTCGCAGCCCCGACGCGGGCGTCTTCCTCGACGACGTCACGGTCTCCCGCAACCACGCTCTGCTGGTGCACCGTCGCGACGGGTTCTACATCGACGACCTCGGCTCGCTCAACGGCACCTACGTCAACAGGCGCCGGATCGAGTCCCACCGCCTTGCCGATGGCGACGAGATCCAGGTCGGCAAGTACAAGCTGAGCTACCTGGAGAAGTAGGGAGCCCCCATGGCAGTGTCCGAGCAGCAGGTTCGACAACGCGACTCGCGGCCCCGCAAGGCGCTGACGATCGGCGCCGTCTGCAAGATCCTCGAGAACGAGTTCGACGACATCTCGATCTCCAAGATCCGCTACCTCGAGGATCAGAAGCTGCTGACCCCGCGCCGCACGCAAGGGCGGGTACCGCCTCTACAGCCAGTCCGACGTCGAGCGCCTGCGCACGATCCTGCGCCTGCAGCGTGATGAGTTCCTGCCGCTGCGGGTGATCCGTCAGGAGCTCGCCGCCGGTGGGGACATCGACCTCGGCGCCGGCAGCGGCGGCGACCGCCGTCCGACGGCTGGCACCGTGCGACGCGCGATCCTGGTCAACACCTCGAGCGCCTACCTGACGCTGGAGGAGGTGATCGAGGAGACGGGGGCCCGCTCCGAGCTGATCGCCGAGCTGGAGAACTTCGGCATCGTCCAGCCCGAAAAGCGCGACGGCAAAGCCGCCTACGACGAGACCGACCGCGAGATCGTCCGTGCCGCCAACGAGCTCTCCCGGGTCGGCGTCGGCGCTCGCAACCTGCGCGTCTTCCGCTCCTCCGCCGATCGCGAGGCCAACCTGCTGGAAGCCCTGCTTGGGCCGTCGCTGCGTTCACGCAACCCGGAGCGGCGCAAGGAGGCTCTGGAGAGCCTGGAGAGCCTGGCGGCAACCGTCAGCCACCTCAAGCACCTGCTGCTGGTGCGGGATCTGCGCCGCCTGGCAGGCGACTGACGGCCTGGATGACGATCCCGTGCCCCGCGTGACCCGCCGGCGGACCATCGCCGCCCCCGTCGAGGAGGTCTGGGAGCTGATCTCCGACCCCTACAGCCTGCCGCGCTGGTGGCCGCGCACGAGCCGCGTCGAGAGCGTCGATCGCAAGCCCGAGGGCAAGCGCAGCCAGTGGACCAAGGTCCTGGAGACGGCCGAAGGGCGCGGGGTCCGCGCCGACTACCGCTGCCTCAGCTCGGCCGAGGGCGAGCGCTACGTATGGGAGCAGCAGCTCGCCGGCAGTCCATTCGAACGACACCTGCGCAGCTCGGTTGTCGAGATCGGGCTGCGAACCGAAGAGAGTGCGACCGTTGTCAGCCTCACTTCCGACCAGAAGCTGCGCGGCATGTCGCGGCTGGGCTCGCCGATGATGCGCGGTGGCCAGGGCAAGATTCTCGAGCAGGCGCTCGACGGCCTCGAACAAGCGCTCGGCGGAGGGCCAAAGTGAGCGATCGGGGCGCTTTCCTTTCGCATAGCGTCAGCAACGCGCCCCGACGAGATTCGAAGTGGTGGGGATGGGGCGATCCGGCGATCGCGCCGGAGCTGGACAGCGAGGCGCTGGGGGTACTGCGGGAGCGGGTGGGGGAGTTGGAGCCCTGGCCGCTCGCCGCCGAGCTGGACCGCTTCGAGCTGCCCCCGGCCGAGCCGCTGCCGCCGGCGCTGATCGAGGTGGTCGGCGAGGCCCGCGTTTTCAGCGGCGAAGAGGACCGGATCCGCCACGCAACCGGCTGCGGCTACGCCGATCTGGCCCGGCTGCGCGGCGGCAGGCTCGACGCCGCCCCCGATGCGGTGCTGTTGCCACCCGACGCCGAGGCGGCGCGCCGCATCCTCGCGATCTGCGCTGCCGAGGGAGTCGCCGTCGTCCCATACGGCGGTGGCACCAGCGTCGTCGGTGGGATCGAGCCGCTGCGCGGCCCCCACGGGCGCCTGGTCAGCCTCGACCTCGCCTGCCTGCGTGACGTCGAGATCGACCGCCGCTCGCTCACCGCCCGCCTTGGCGCGGGCCTGCGCGGCCCCGAGGCGGAAGCCGCACTCAATGCCGAGGGGGTCGTCCTCGGCCACTTCCCGCAGTCGTTCGAGTACGCGACGATCGGCGGTTTCGCAGCCACCCGTTCAGCCGGCCAGGCTTCCAGCGGCTACGGCCGCTTCGACTCGCTGGTCAGCTCGGTGCGGCTGATCGCTCCGGCCGGTGATCTGCGCACGCTGGAGACTCCCCACACCGCCGCCGGCCCGGCGCTGCGCGAGGTCGTGGTCGGCTCGGAGGGGGCCTTTGGGGTGATCCCGGACGTCACGGTGCGCGTGCGCCCGCTGCCGAGCGTGCGGCGCTATGAGGCCTGGATCGCCGAGAGCTTCGAGGCGGGGGCCGAGGTCGTGCGCGCGCTCGCGCAGGGGCCAGGGCTTCCCGACGTGATCCGTGTCTCCGACGAGGAGGAGACCGAGGTCTCGCTGGCGCTCTCCGGCCCCCGCGGACTCACCGGGACCCTCTTCGGCGGCTACCTCGGCCTGCGACGCAAGCGCGGCGGCTGTCTGATCGTCGTCGGCTTCGAGGGGGACGAGGAGTCGGTCGCCCGCCGCCGCGCCCTCGCGGTGCGAGCCCTGCGCCGCGGTGGTGCTGCCTACCTCGGCCAGGGGGCGGGTCGCTCCTGGGAGCACGGGCGCTACCAGGGGCCCTACCTGCGCGACACGCTGATGGGGATGGGGGCGATGGTGGAGACGCTGGAGACCTCGCACACCTGGTCGCGGCTGCACGAGCTGCACGCCGCAGTGGCGACTGCGATCCGCGACTCGCTGACCGCTCAGGGCACGCCCGGACTCGCCTTCTGTCATCTCTCGCACGCCTACGCCGATGGCGCCTCGCTCTACTTCACCTTCATCTCGCGCTCGCGACGGGGTGAGGAGATCGAGCAGTGGCAGGCGGTAAAGCGCGCCGCCTCGGAGGCGATCGTCGCCAGCGGGGGAACGATCACCCACCACCACGCCGTCGGCCGCGATCACGCTCCTTACATGGAGGCCGAGGTGGGGGAGACCGGCATCGAAGTGCTGCGGGCGGTCAAGGAGCAACTCGATCCAGCCGGGATCATGAACCCCGGCAAGTTGCTTCCAGCGAGCTAGCCGCCTTCGCCTTCGCCTTCGCCTTTCGCGATCGGGCCGGTGATTTCGCCCGTGAGGACGGTTTCGCCGGTGTAGCGGGGCAGCGATTTGTTTTTCTTCGCCCGCGCAACCTCGGCCTGGTAGGCCGCGTCGTCGGCGCGGGAGACGTAGATCTGGTCGAAGGCACCGCTGGCGACGTAGGCGAGCAGTTCGGCTGGGATCGCAAAGCGGGCACCGAGGCGACCGGACTCGTCGACGCCGACGCTGCCGATCCGCAGCGTGAGTTTCGGCGAGCGGTAGAGCCAGACGATGTAGGACTGGCCCTCTTCGGTCGGCTGGAGGTTTTCGCCGGTCACCTGCAGGACGATTTCCTTCTTGAGCCTGCCAAAGATGGCGCGACCGCTGGCGTCGCTGCCGTCGGCCGGTTCAAGCACGGCCTGGGTGAGCTTGCCGCTTTCCGCCGCGGCAGTTTCGGCGCCGGCTCCGGATGCTTCGGAGGGACTGGAACCGGAGTCGGAGCTATCTCCAAGGATGGCGATCGCGGCCAGGACCACAGCGACGATCGCGAGTGCGCCACCGGTGAGCAGGACGAGGCGCCGCCGCTCGGCGGGCAGCGTCGGTCGCGACGGTCGGCTCGCCGGCTTCTTGGCCTGCGCCTTCGGCTCGACTGGCGGCAATGGTGGTGGCGCGGGGGACTCGGGGGCCTCTTTCGTCTCTACCGCCGGCGGCGTCGGCTCCGCAACAGGCTCCTCCGCCTTGGCCGGCGGCGGGGGCGGCAAGGGTGGAGGGGTCTCGCCTGCGGCCTGCATCTCCGCGAGGGCGTCTTTCACTTCGGCTCGCACCTGCTCGACGCTGAGCCCCTTCAGCGCCGCGATGTCCTCGTAGCCCTCCTCCCGCTGCGCAAGCAGGCGGAGCAGGGCTCTCTGGTCGTCGCTCAGTCCCATCCCGGCGGGAAGACTATGGGACGCGTCTTAAGCCCACATTTGCGTGTGGTCGAGGTTTCGAACGCCATGCGGATCAAACCTCGACCGCATGCAGCAAGGGATAGGGTCCGCGCCGATGGCGGATGACCCACGCGGCCTTCTCTCTCATTTCGATGCCCTGATCGGCACCGAGTGGCTCAGCGACGACCCCGAAGACGCCCGGGCGCGCGTTCCGATTCGCGACGATCTGCGCCAGCCGGTCGGGCTGATGCACGGCGGCGTGATGTCGACCCTGGTCGAGAGCGTCTGCTCGCGTGCCACCGCGCTCACCGTGATGGGCGATGGCATGGCGGCGATGGGGCAGTCGATCAGCGTCAGCTTCATCCGCCCGATCACCAGCGGTCACGCCGAAGTCAAGGCGCAGGCCCGCCACCGCGGCCGCACCACCTGGGTCTGGGACGCCGAGGTCCTCAACGCCGACGGCAAGCTCTGCGCGCTGGCGCAGATGACCATCGCGGTAAGGCCTATCCCCCAAAGCGGTTAGTGATTGGGAGGCGTCGGTCCCGCCCGAACGCCCGGGGCGTTATCCGGATGCCCGGCGCCGCCTGACGCCGCTTGTACTCGGAGTGGTCGACCATGCGCACGACCTCGTCGATCACGTCCGCCGGCATGCCCGCCGCGACCATCTCCTCGCGACCCTGGTCGCGCTCGACGTAGGCCTCCAGCACGCGGTCGAGCAGCTCGTAGGGCGGCAGCGAGTCACTGTCGAGCTGATCCGGGCGCAGCTCCGCCGAGGGCGCCCGCTCCAGCACCGAGGCCGGAACCAACTCCTCTCCCGCCTGCGCGTTGCGGTGGCGCACGAGGTCGTAGACGAGCGTCTTCGGCACGTCCTTGATCGCGGCGAACCCGCCCGCCATGTCGCCGTATAGGGTCGCGTAGCCGACCGACATCTCGCTCTTGTTGCCGGTGGTCAGCACGAGCCAGCCATGCTTGTTCGAGAGCGCCATCATCACGTTGCCGCGAATCCGCGCCTGGATGTTCTCGGCGGCCAGGTCGGGCTCGGACGGACGCGTCGGATCGCGGGGCAGAGGCTCGCCGTCATCCCCGCCACTCGCGCCGTCGCCGGCGAACACAGGAGCGAGAGAATCCTCGTAGGCGCTCATCGCCGCCTCGATCGGGACCTCGATCGCCGTCGCCCCCAGGTTGGCGGCGATAGTTCGCGCGTCCGCCTGGGTTTCATTGCTGGAATGGGGCGAGGGCATGACCACGCAGCTGATGTTCTCGGCTCCGATCGCATCGGCGGCAAGCAGAGCCACGAGGGCGGAGTCGATGCCACCGGAGAGGGCGATGCCGACGTGACGAAAGCCGTTCTTGCCGACGTAGTCGCGCAGGCCGAGAACCAGGGCGCCGTAGACCTCGGCCGGGTCGTGGAGGGGCTCGGCGAGGCGCCCGGGAGCGCCGGCCGGGATCTCGCAGATCAGCAGCTCCTCCTCGAACTGGGCGGCACGGGCGATCACCGCGCCGCTCGGGTCGACGACGAAGCTCTGACCGTCGAAGACCAGCTCGTCCTGACCGCCGACGAGGTTGCAGAAGGCGAGGTGGGTGCCGTAGGCGCGGGCGCGGGCGGCGAACATCGCTTCCCGCTCGCGGCCCTTGCCACGGTGGTAGGGAGAGCCCGACGGGTTGGCGATCAGCACGGCGCCTTCCGCCGCCTCGTCCGCGGCCGGAGGGCCCTCCTCCCAGAGGTCCTCGCAGACGGTCAGGCCGACCGCGGTGCCGGCGACCTCGATCGTCATCGGCTCGGTCCCCGGAACGAAATAGCGCTGCTCGTCGAAGACGGCGTAGTTGGGCAGCCTGTTCTTGCGGTAGACGGCGCGGACCTCGCCACCGGCGAGGACCGCGAGCGAGTTGTGGGCGTGACGGTGATCGCCGCCGCCGGCGACCGGCTCGGCGAAGCCGACCAGGGCGGTCATCTCGCCGCTGCCCCGGGCGAGCTCCTCGATCGCGGCGCGGTTAGCCTCGACGAAGTGCCGCTTCAGGTAAAGGTCCTCCGCGGGGTAGCCCGGGAGGCAGAGCTCAGGGAAGATCGCCAGCTCGGCGCCCTCGCCGGCGGCCCGGCTCATCCAGGCGGCGATCTTGGCGGCGTTGCCGTCGAGGTCGCCGACCGTCGGGTCGATCTGGGCGAGAGCTACGCGCAAGTGTGCACCTGCAACTTCACACCTGAAGTATCGCCGCCAAGGCGAGCGGAACGCGCCTGGGCTGCCTGTAGATTGGCTCCGATGCGAGCACACCTGTGGTTGATCGGGGCGTCGCTCGTGCTGGTGGCCGTTCTGGTCGCCGCGCCCGCCGCGGCCCAAGCCGGCGACCAGTGGACCTTCCGCCAACCGCTCGCGCGCCCGACCGACCACCCGGACCCCGCCCGTCACTCCTACTCGGTGCCTGAAGCACCCGACTCACCCGTCTGCGCCGGTCGCTTCTGCGTGCACTGGGTGGACGAGGGCGGCGACGCACCTGACCGCAGCGACGAAAACGGCGATGGCGTGCCGGACTTCGTCGAGCAGGTGCTGAAGGTCGGCGCCCATGTGCACGCGGTCGAGAACGGCACGCTGGGCTGGCGGGAGCCGCGTTCCGATGGCCGCCGCGGCGGCCGCAACGACAAGACCGACGTCTACCTGAAGGAGCTGGGACGGCAGCTCTTCGGCTATGCCGCGCCCGATCGCGGTCAGGCGTCCCAAGGCCACCACCTGCCTCGCCGCCTGCACGGCTACCTGGTCCTCGACAACGACTACGGGCCCTTCCAGTACCCCGGCACCAAGCCGCTGGCCGACCTCGAGGTGACCTTCGCCCACGAGTACTGCCACATCCTGCAGATGAGCTACGACGCCTACCAGGACGCCTGGATGGCCGAGTCGACCGCGGTCTGGATGGAGGATCAGGTCTACAACGGGATCAACGACTACCTGCGCTACGTGCGCCGCTGGGTCAACCTCTTCGACACGCCGCTCACCGCCAACTCGATCAGCGAGTACGGGGCGACGGTCTGGAACGAGTGGCTGGCGCGTCGCTACGGGCGTACGATCCTCCGCAACGCCTGGTCACGGGCAGCGCACACCCAGCCGGGCGGCTTCTCAGTCGACAGCTATGACTCAGCGATCCGCGCCGCCGGCAGCTCGGACTTCGGTCACGACTTCGCCCGCTTCGCCCGCGACGTCCCCGAGTGGAACACCGGCAGTCGTTTCCGCGAAGGCAGGCGTTATCCGGACGTGCCGCGCCGTGCCAGCTTGCCGCCGGACGGGCAGCCGCTCGAGCGCTCGCTCAACCACGCGACCTTCCAGCTGCTGCGAGTTCATCCGCGGGGGAACCGAGCGGTGGTCGTCAACGCCAGCGGACCCCGGGGGGTCGCAGCCGGGCTGGCACTGGTGGGGCGGCTCGGCAACGAGCGCCACGGGCACGTCGTATCCAGGCTGAGCTTCCGCCAGCACGGCGGCGCGATGACGGTCCGGCTGCCGCGGCCCCAGCGTTTCGAGCGGATCACCGCGGTGTTGATCAACGCCGACACCAGCGCCGAAGGGTTCAGCGCCCGACGGCTCGACTGGAACTACTTGACCGACACGGCGCCGTTCCGGGTCCGCGCCGTCTCGCCCTGAAGATCCCTGGGCCCGGGCGGAGCAGTGGCGACCGCTTCGGCGACCGCCCCTTCGAGGTCGAGGGCGAAGCTGTCGAGGTCGGCCATCGCGTCGTAGTCGCCGACCAGGCCAAAGTCGATCTTGCCGTCGTAAGACATGATCCCGACGCAGAGCGCCTGGCGGCGGGCAAGCGGGACGAGGGGGAAGATCGAGCTCATCCGGCGGCCCATCAGGTAGAGCGGGAACTGCGGGCCGGGGACGTTGGTGACGACGAGGTTGAAGAAGCGCTGGGCGGGCTGCAGCCGCGCCGCCTGAGAAGCGATCGTCGGCGGGGCGAAATCGGTCAGCTTGGTAAGCAGCTCGGCGCCGACCGCCTGACCGGAGCCCTTGAGATCGCCCATCGTCTCGGTGATCAAGCGCAGGCGCTCGACCGGGTCCTGCGACCAGACCGGCAGCGGCGCCATCATCGCCGAGATGCGGTTGCCGAGCGCGCCGTGCTCTTCGTCGGCACGGACGCTGACCGGCACCATCGCCCGCATCTCCAGCTCGTCGGTGTCGTGACCGCGGGCCCGCAGGTAGTTGCCGAGAGCGCCGGTGACCACCGATAGGACGACATCGTTGACCGTGCCTCCGTGGGCGTTCTTGACCCGCTTGAAGTCGCCGAGGTCGCCGCGGACGAAGGCGAGGCGTCGGTGCGGCCCTATCTCGACGTTGAAGGGCGTGCTCGGCGCGGCGGCCGCAACCTCCAGAAACTTGCCGGTATCGACCAGCCCCCTCAGTACCTGGCGCGGCCCGCGCAGAGCGGCGCGTGCCCCGCGGACGATCTCGCGCGGACTGGTCACCCGCTCGTGCAGAGCGTCCACGAGCAGGTCGAGGTTGGTCGGCTCGGGCCGAGGCGCCCACTTAGGCGGCCTTACCGGCGGATGGTCGGGTTCCTCCTCGAGGTCGAAGAGGACCGTGGTGATGTCGACCCCGGAGACGCCGTCGACGAGCGCGTGGTGGCTCTTGCCGACCACGGCGAAGCGATCGCCGTCGAGCCCCTCGACCAGCCACAGCTCCCAGAGCGGCTTGGTGCGGTCGAGCTGCTGGGAGAAGATCCGCGCCGCGAGGTTGCGCAGCTGCTCTTCGGAGCCCGGCGCGGGCAGCGCGGTGCGGCGCACGTGGTAGTCGAGGTTGAGGAAGGGGTCGTCGACCCAGACCGGGCGGCCCTGCTCGAAGGGGACGAAGCGCAGCTTCTGGCGGAAGCGGGGGACGAGGTGCAGCCGCGACTCGATCTGATCGCGGAACTCTTCATGGGTAGGCGGGCTGCCCTCGAAGAGGATCGCCGAGGCGACGTGCATGTGCGCTCCGGCGCGCTCCATATGGAGGAAGGAAGCGTCGAGCCCGGTCAGTCGATCGCCATTCACCGCTCCATCTTCGCAGACCCGGAAGGGAGTTCAATCGGACACTGCGAGGCGAAGCTGCGCCTTTTCCGGCTCCGGCTCGACTGCGGCCTCCTCGTTGGAGAAGCTGGCGACGCGAACCCCGAGCAGGCGGACGGGGCGGGGTGGGGCGTAGGCGCGCAGGAGGTCCAGCGCTACGGGGACGACCACTTCGGGATCGTTGGTCGGGGCCTCGACGGTATGCGAGCGGGTGGCGTTGGTCCAGTCGTCGAGGCGGACCTTGATCCCGATCGTCCTGCCCTCGAGGTCGCGTGCGCGCAACCGCCTACAAAGCTCCTTTGCAAGCGAGGCGACGTGGCCCACCATCTCCTCCTGGTCGGCGACGTCGACGTCGAAGGTGATCTCGGTCGATTGCGACTTGGTCTCGCGTTCGACGCAGATCGGCGTCGCGTCTTCGAAGCGCGCCCGGGCGGGAAGCCAGCGGCCCATGCGCGGCCCGAAGGCCCGCTCAAGCACGACCGGATCGTGTGCGCGCAGCTCGGCGAGGCTGCGGATGCCCATCTTCTCCAGCTTCAGCACGGTTTTCGGCCCAATCCCGGGGACGAGACCGGGGGGGTCGCCGGCAAAACGCTCCAGGGCTTCGTCCCGGGAGAGGACGACGAGGCCGGCGGGCTTGCCGAGCTCGCTGGTGATCTTGGCCAGCAGGCGGTTCTCGGAGATGCCGACCGAGCAGGTCAGGCCCAGCTCCTCGCGGATCTCGGTGGCGATCCGCCGCATCGTCGCCTTCGGGGCGAAGAGCGCGGTCAGGTCGAGATAGGCCTCGTCGAGCCCGACGACCTCGACCGTCTCCGCATTGGCCCGCAGGATCGCCATCACCTGCCCCGAGGCCTCGCGATAAGCGGTGAAATCCGGCGACAGGTAGACGGCATCGGGCAAGCGCCGCCGAGCGATCGCAGCCGGCATCGCCGAGTGGATCCCAGCCAGCTTGCGCGCCTCATAGCTGGCCGTGGTCACGACCGCCCTCGGCCCGGACCCGCAGACCACGACCGGCTTCCCCTTCAGCTCCGGTCGCCGCCGCAGCTCGACCGAGGCATAGAAAGCATCCATGTCGAGGTGCGCGATCGTCCGCTTATCGGCCACCCACCGATCGTAGGGCGAAGGTGGGACGACAGGATCCCCTCTGGATATCTTTAGAGCATCGCTTCTGTGCCGAAACGCCCACCCGGCAATCCCAAACCATGGCCAAAAGGCGCACTGGCTGCCTACCACATCACCCATGTGGCCAACCTCGAGTTGATCGTCGGATGCAACGAGCTTCGCTGCGATGCCGCCTGCGCCCAGATGACGCCCCCACCGGCAAGCATCGCTTACTCCCACATCAAGGAACGCCGTGCGGCAACTCGCGTGTCCCTCGGCCCGGAAGGCACTCTCGCCGACTACGTTCCGTTCTACTTTGCGCCGCGCTCGCCGATGCTCTACGTCAACTATCTCGGCGGCGTAGAGGCCAACAGCGGGGGCCAGGAGGAGATCGTCCACCTCGTATTCGACGTTCGCGAGCTTGCCGACCCGGGTAGCTTCGCAATTACCGACGGACATCCCGTCATGTCGCTGACGGAGCAGTTCGACAGCCTTGATGGCTTGAAGGCAATCGACTGGTCGATCATGGATGAAGAATTCTGGAATGACACCGACGAAGATGGCGATCGCAAGCGACGCCGCCAGGCAGAGTTCCTCGTGCACAAGAGCGTTCCAGCGAATGCTATTCGGCTGGTAGGAGCCATTAACGCCGACATCGAGTCGAAGGCAGAGGAGGCGCTCAGCGGCCTACCGAGCCCACCCGCCACCCGCATCCGTCGGGATTGGTACTACTAGGTGCGATGAGCCCACTGGAGCATCACACGGGGAATCTGCTCGAGGCAGATACCGAAGTGCTGGTCAATACGGTCAACACCGTCGGCGTGATGGGTAAAGGGATCGCGCTTCAGTTCCGCAAGGCGTTTCCCGACAACTACAAGGCCTATCGCAAGGCTTGCGAAAAAGGCGAGGTCGTACCCGGGAAAATGTTCGTATTCGAGACCGGCCAGCTCACCGGCCCGCGGCTGATCGTCAATTTCCCCACCAAGCGTCACTGGAGGGCAAAGACCAGGGTCGTGGACGTCGAAGACGGCCTGGTTGACCTGGTCAGAGTCATTCAACGTGAGGACGTGCGCTCTATCGCCATCCCTCCTCTTGGCTGCGGCAATGGGGGCCTTCAGTGGTTTGTGGTCAAACCGATTATCGAAGGCGCCCTCGGCTCGATGAGTGAAATACGGGTCGACTTATATGGCCCGGAAGGCGCCCCGCCGGTCGATCTCCAGCCCGTGGCTACGCTAGCCCCACCGATGACCAGGGTACGTGCCGCATTGCTCGCCACCCTCGATCTCTACCAAGCCGACCCCGGAGCGAACTTGACGCGTCTGGTGGCGCAGAAGCTCGCTTACTTCCTTCAGGCAGCCGGAGAGCCACTCGACTTCGCCTTCACAAAGGGGGAGTACGGGCCCTATGCAGAGACCGTCAATCACGTGCTCCAGAGCATGGAGGGACATTTAATCGTCGGCTATGGCGATCGCTCCGGTCCTTCTGAAATCCAGCTGACTCCCAACGCTGCGCGGAAAGCACGGAGCTATCTTGCCGAGGACCTTCCGGCTCAGCAGCACATTGAACAGGTGCGGCATCTGATCGATGGGTTTGAAAGTCCACTCGGCCTTGAGCTCCTCGCAACCGTGCATTGGGCGGCCCAGCACGGCGAATCCAAGACGCCGGACGAGGCCCTGACGGTTGTGTCGGAATGGACGCCCCGCAAGCGCGAGTCGTTCCGACCCCGCCACGTCGCAGCCGCGTGGGAGCAACTGGAGCGCCAGGGCTGGCTGTCGCCACCACCAGTTGCCTTGCGGAGCTAGCTGGACCAGGCCCACGGGTAGTCGACGATGGCCGATATCAACCACACGAGGATCGACGAGATCGACGCGATCGACGGCTTCTTTGAGGGCATCAAGTTCCACAAAGCCGCCGCCGGGCTCGGCGTCAGCGCCTTCGGGATCTCGATCATCGACCTCGCGCCGGGCGCCGAGGACTACCCCGAGCACGACCACGACGAGGACGGCCTCGGCGGTCAGATGTTCGCCAAACGCCCCCAACAGCTCGGCCAGGAGGAGGTCTACGCGGCCCTACAGGGCTCTGGAACCCTCGAAGCCGACGGGCAGCAGTACCCGATCGACGCCGACCACATCGCCCGCGTCGGCCCCGAGGTCAAGCGCAAGGTCACCCCGGGCCCCGAGGGCATCCGCCTCCTAGTCATCGGCGCGACCCCCGGCGAGCCCTACGCAACCGGCGGCACCCTCTAACCGGCCTAGAATCCACCCCGTGGCTTCCCCTGAGTCAAAGAACCTGGAGGCGATCTCCAAGGCGATCGATCAGCACAACCGCAACTGCCCGTTCCCGGCAGCGGAGGTGCGGATGAATCCCTTCGAGGTCGAACGGCTGGGCTGGGAGGAGATCCGCGGGCTGCCGGTCGTACCGGACTCGGCGATCGGCACCGGTCGCTTCCGCATCGTCTGCTCACAGGAGCTCGACGACACCGGCCTCGAAGAGACCGAGGCGGTCGGCCAGGAGCTCGAGACCGTCGCTCCGGCGAATAATTAGAGCTACGCACTGAGGGCGCGACTGGGCAAGCAGTTCAAGGACGCAGGGAGGCCGACAAGGGGAGCGCACTTCAAGTGCGTGACCCGCAGGCGGCCGACTGAGGACGCCGAAATGCGCCGCCCAGGCGCGTCCTCAGACGCTGTTCCAGAAGTCGAGACCACTTTCGCTCAGTAGACGCTGGGCTTCGATGTTCAGCTGGGTCAATTCACCGGTCCAGATCAGGACGCCCATCGCTATGAGGATCACGCCGCCCGTGGCGACTATCGCCTGGTAGTGGCGCTTGACGACGGTGAAGGCGGTGGTCATGCGGGAGAAGGCGACGGCGGTGAGGATGAAGGGGATCGCCAGGCCGGCTGAGTAGACCGCGAGGAGGAGGGCGCCGTGGGCCGCCGAGCCCGAAAGTGAAGCGGCGGAGAGGATCGCGCCGAGGGTCGGTCCGATGCAGGGAGTCCAGGCGATCGCGAAAGCCGCACCAGCGACGATCGGGCCGCCCTTGCCCGCGCGCTCGAGCAGGCCGTCGACGTGCCACTCGCGGTTCAGCCGGGTGATGAACAGAGAGGCGACGAAGAGTACGCCCATGGCGATGATCAACGCCGCCGAGATCTTGGTCAGCAGCTGCTTGTGGTCCTGCAAAGTGGCACCAAGGCCGGTGGCGGTCAGGCCGAGCAGGATGAAGATCGCCGAGAAGCTGGCGACGAAGAGCAGGCTCGGCCCAAGCACGCGGCGCCAACCGGCGCTCTCGAGCTCGGAGGCTGAGACTCCGCTGACCGCCGAGAGATAGCCGGGGACCAGCGGCAGCACGCAGGGGGAGAGGAAGGAGACGATGCCCGCTGCGAGGGCGGCGAAGATGCCGACCCCCGCGGTCGGATCGGTGCTCAGCTCGGCGACGATCACGACCCCCTAGGGTACTTGGGCAGGCATCCAGCCTCGCGCTTAGACTCGGCGCAAGCTGGCCGAGCGCTCGACATCACCACTGTTCAACGCCGCCGGCAGAGCCCGCTTGCTGCGGGCGTCGCCGCTGCTCGCCTTCGGGCCGAGCGCCGCCGGGCCGGCGCTGCGCCGGGGCGCGCTGGTCGCGATCCCGGTCGGCGCGGCTCTGCTGTGGGAGCTGGGGACGGGCGCCGAGAGCAAGGGGGCGATCGCCACCGGCGCGCTCTTCGTCGGCTTCCCGGGGCTCGATGCTCCCGCCCGGGCCCGGGCCGCCTGGCAGGCGGCGGTCACTCCGCTCGTCGGAATCGCCGCCGCGCTCGGCGTGCTCACCGGACCGTCGGCTCCGCTGTCCGTTGCCCTGATGTTGCTCGTGGGAGTGATGGCCGGCTACTGCTTCGCCGTCTCGCTGCGCTTCTCGATCGCCGGGCTCTCCGTAGCGCTGGCCCTGGTCGTCTCCCAGGGCCTCGGGATCCCCGCCTCGCACGCAGCCGAGGCGCTGCTTTTCACCGCCCTGGGAGGGCTGCTCCAGGCCGCCTTCTCGTTCTGCGTCTTCGTCGCCGGCGATCGCGAAGAGGAGGGGGGAGACGCGGGGTGGAACACCCAAACAGCGCTGCACGCTCTGTCGACCAACCTGACCCTGCGCTCCGACAGCGCCCGCCATGCCCTCCGCTTCGGCTCGGCCCTCGCCACGGGCGTCGCCGTCTACTGGTTGCTGGGAATGCATGAGCACGGCTTCTGGATTCCTCTCACCATCCTCTTCGTCCTGCGGCCCGAAGAGGGGGAGACCTTCCGCCGCCTGATCCTGCGTGCGGTCGGCACCGCGATCGGCCTCGCCATCGCCACCGCGCTCTCGTTCTGGCTCAACGACGACGGCGTCGCCCTCGCCATCGCCCTGACCATCGCCACCGCCTTCGCCTACGGCCTGCTCACCGTCCAGTACGCGCTGTTCACCGCGGCGATCACCACCTACGCCGTCCTGCTCGCCGACACGCTGGGCGAGCCCGCGTGGCACGCGGCCGGGCAGCGCGCCGTCGCGACCGCGATCGGGATCTCGATAGCCGGTGCCGCCTTTCTGCTCTGGTCGAATCCGGGAGAACGGGCAGAGCCACTCGCGCCGCCAGACGCGGCCCGGTAGATTTCTTGGCCAGCCAGCCAAATTGCCGCGCGCCCGCGGCTCAGAACAGGAGCAGACTTTGAGCAACCGCACGTACGTGATCGGGGTCGGGATGACCAAGTTCGAGAAGCCAGGCACGAAGGAGGGCGACTACCCGGACTGGGCCAAGGAGGCGGGGGAGAAGGCGCTCGCCGACGCCGGCATTCCCTACACGGACGTCGAGCAGGCCTACGCCGGCTACTGCTACGGCGACTCGACCTACGGCCAGCGGGCGCTCTACCAGCTCGGCCTCACCGGGATCCCGGTGGTCAACGTCAACAACAACTGCTCGACCGGCTCTTCGGCGCTGTTCCTGGCCCGCCAGGCGGTCAAGGGCGGCCTCGTCGAGTGCGCGATGGCGCTCGGCTTCGAGAAGATGGAGCCGGGCTCGCTCGGCGTCAAGTACACCGACCGCACCAACGCGCTCGACAAGCACGCGATGCGGATGTTCGAGATCCGCGATCCCGAGCAGTCGCCCCCGGCGCCGCAGATGTTCGGCAACGCCGGCCGCGACCACATGCAGAAGTACGGGTCCAACCCCGACCACTACGCCTGGATCGGCTGGAAGAACCACAAGCACTCGGTCAACAATCCCTACGCCCAGTTCCAGGACGAGTACACGCTCGAGGACATCAAGGCGGCAAAGATGATCCACGAGCCGCTGACCAAGCTGCAGTGCTCGCCGACCTCCGACGGCTCGGCCTGCGCGATCGTCGCCTCCGAGCGCTACGTCGAAGAGCACGACCTGGGCGGGCAGGCGATCGAGATCTCCGGCCAGTCGATGGTCACCGACCTCAGCTCGACCTTCGCCGAGGACACCGACTGCATGAAGATCGTCGGCTCCGACATGTCGAAGCAGGCCGCCGACGAGGCCTACGCGGAGGCCGGCATTGCCGCCGACGAGGTCGACGTCTGCGAGCTGCACGACTGCTTCAGCGCCAACGAGCTCATCACCTACGAAGCGCTCGGCTTCGCGGCCGAGGGGGAGGCTCACAAGCTGGTCGAGGAAGAAGCCACCACCTTCGGCGGCAAGGTCGTCGTCAACCCCTCCGGCGGGCTGATCTCCAAGGGCCACCCGCTGGGCGCGACCGGGCTGGCCCAGTGCTCGGAGCTGACCTGGCAGTTGCGCGGGGAAGCCGACAAGCGACAGGTCGAGGGCGCCAAGACCGCTTTGCAGCACAACATCGGCCTCGGCGGCGCCGCCGTGGTCACCGTCTACAAGCCGGCGGCCTAGGAGTCGCCGGAGGAGGAGGCCACCATGGCAAAGGAGCGACGCTCACTCAGCGGCAAGGTCGTGGCGATCACCGGGGGGGCCCGGGGGATCGGCAAGGCGACGGCGACGGCACTGGTCCGCAAGGGCTGCCGCGTCGCGATCGGAGATCTCGATCTGGCGCTGGCGGAGCAGACCGCGGCGGAGCTGGGCGGCGGCACGGTCGCCCTCGCCCTGGACGTGACCGATCGCAGCTCCTTCTCGGCCTTCCTCGACGAGGCCGAGCGCCAGCTCGGCCCGCTCGACGTCGTCGTCAACAACGCCGGGATCATGCCGGTGACGCCGTTCGTCGAGGAGTCGGCCGACTCGGTCAAACGCCAGCTCGACATCAACGTCTTCGGCGTGATCACCGGCATGCAGCTGGCGATCGAGCGGATGCGGCCGCGCGGCTCCGGTCACATCGTCAACCTCGCCTCGCAGGCGGGCAAAGGCGGCTTCCCGGGCATCGCGACTTACTCGGGCACCAAGCACGCCGTGGTCGGGATCAGCGAGGCGGTGCGGGCGGAGCTGCGCGGCAGCGGCATCGAGATCGCCTGCGTGATGCCGACGGTCGTCAACACCGAGCTCACCTCAGGCGTCGGCCAGAGGATGATCAAAGCGGTGGAGGCGAGCGACGTCGCCGACGAGATCGTCGACGCGCTCGAAGTCCCGCGCTTCGACGTCTGGGTGCCGCGCGAGAACGGGGGCTTCTTCAAGGTCGTCGCCCTGATGCCGCGTCCCTGGCGCGAGGCGCTCGGCCGTTTCATGAAGGTCGACAAGCTGATGACCGAAGTCGACCACGGCGCCCGCCAGGCGTACGAGGAGCGCGTGACCCACAGCGAGCCGGCACTCGACGCCGAGACGGAGCCGGCGGCCCAGCGCGACGCAGCCTGAACCCGGACGAGGGTTCTGCCGTATAGGAATCCAGATGGGTCGAATCTACGACGCAACCTGGGGCAGGGGCTTCGCCGCGATGTACGACCGCGCCTTCACGGCGACCGAAGACGCGGGACTGCGGGAGATGCGGCGCCAAGCGCTCTCTGAGGCTCAGGGGCGCACGATCGACCTCGGTGCCGGGACTGGCGCCAATCTGGAGCTGTACCCGGAGGCGGTCAGCGAACTGGTCCTCGCCGAGCCTGACCCGCACATGGCCAAGCAGCTGCGCGAGAAGCTCGCACGGTCGCCGCGCGCTGCGGAGCTGATCGAGGCATCGGCCGAACGAATGCCGTTCGAGGACGGGAGCTTCGACACCGCGGTCTTCACCCTGGTGCTCTGCACGGTGCCCAACCCGCAGGCAGCGCTAGCCGAGGCAGCGCGGATCCTCAAACCGGGCGGCAAGCTGCTCTTCATAGAGCATGTCCGCGCCGAGGACGCCGGCCTGGCGCGCTGGCAAGACCGGCTCGAAAAGCCCTGGCGCTTCATCGGCGACGGCTGTCACTGCAACCGCGACACGGTGGCGACGATAGGGGCCTCGCCACTCACCGTCGAGAAGGTCGAACACGACCGCCTGCCGAAAGCGCCGCCGCTGGTCAGGCCGCTGGTGCGCGGAAGCGCTGTCCTGCCACGCCTACCGGCGTGAGTCGAGGAGCCGGCCGGCAAGCTCCCCAGCGCTGACACCGATAAAGGCGCCGATCAGGACGTCTCCGGGATAGTGGACCCCGGTATGCACGCGCGAGTAGCCGACCAGGGTGGCAGCGGCGCGCAGTGGCACCGAGATAGACGGCGCCGCTCGCCCGGCACCCGTGGCGAAGGCAAAGGCAGACGCGGTGTGGCCCGAGGGGAACGAAGTCGAGACCGGCATCGGCACGTGCCGGGTCTCGAACGTCGAGAGCACGTCCCGTTCGGGACGCCGCCGCACCGTGAGCGGCTTGGCGACCAGGTTGGCGAAGGCCGAGGAGAGGCCAAGGGATACGAGGCCCCGAGTCGCTGCGTTGCGGCCGTTGCGGCCTCCGGCCACGCCCAGGCCGGCCGCTATCGCCACCCAGAGCTTCGAGTGGTCGGCAGCTCGCGAGAGACGCCGCATCGCGGCGTCCAGCGCCGGGGTCTCGGTCCGCGCGATCGCCGTGTAGACAGCGAGGTCGATGCGCTTCGCATCGTCGAGCCATTCCGACATCGGGCGATCATATGAGCCGTCGAGTCGCCGCGACCGTCGCGCTAACTCAGATCCAACGCACGATAATGGTGGTTATGTCAACTCAGGCGGAAAGAGCTTAAGCGGCGGCTTCGATTGCTTCTTCGAGGGCCCCCGTGGAGCCCGGCGTGCCGAGGGTTTCCAGTCCCTTCGTCCCGGGGCCTTCGACCGCGAATGACGGCGTGCCGGTGAATTCCAGCTCCTGGGCTTCTTCGGTCGTCCGCTTGACCTCGGCAAGCGTCGCGCCGCTCTTGCGGTCCTTGTTCCACTTGGCGATGTCCGGCACGCCGGCTCCACGGGCGACTTCGGTGAGGAATTCGTCGGTTACATAACCGGAGGCCTCCGGTCCCTGGTTGCGGTAGAAGAGCTCGATGAAGGTCCAGCCAAGGCCCTGCTGGCCGGCCGCGATCGCCGCTGCGCCGGCTGGAACCGATTCCTGGCTGATGATCGTGTAGTTGCGGAACTCGATCTTGGCTTCGCCACTACGCACCTTCGAGTCGATCACACCGGGGATGATTTCTTCCGAGAAGCCTTTGCAGACCGGGCACTGGAGGTCGCCGAACTCGAGCAGCGTCACCTTTGCCTGCGGATCGCCGAGAACCAGGCCGCTCTGTGGAATGCCCTGCAGCTGGCTCTTCACCAAGCCGGCGTCCTCGAGGTTGGTGTCGCCGCCGCTGCTCTTGTTTGCGCTGACGACGATCAGCACCAACACCACCGCGACGACGATGAAGGCCGCGGCGCTGCCGATCTGAAGCAGTCGTTTGCGGCGCTCTCCCTGCTCGCTCTCGCTTTCGGCCTGCAACCGCTCTTCGCGGCGGGCCTCCCTGGAATTCTTGCCGCTCATGCTGGTTTCCCAACGTAGCCAACCATGCGGATGGCGTTGAGGCCGAAGAGGATCGTCATCAGCACGGCGCTCGCCACGCACCACTGGCAGATCGCTTCGATCTTGAACAGCTCCAGATAGGTGAGGTAGACGCTATAGCCGAAGCCGGCCAGGGCGACGCAGAAGCCGGCCATCCGGGCCACGTCTCCCCTGAGCAGCGACGCCGTCAGCAAGAGCACGTAGCCGACGACTCCGAAGACCGCGATGTTGACGCCAAGCAGATGCGAGTAGGTGCTGTTGGCGACGGTCTCACAGCCGCCCCCGCCGGCTATGCAGACCGGCGAGCCGCCACCCGAGTCGGCGATCGCGATGTAGGTGGCGACGCCGATGCCGAAGGCCGCGACGAAGGTCGCGATCTTGCGCAGCGTTCCCTCCGAAGGCGCCGACATGCGGCGCAGCCTAAGGGTTCGGTCTTTGCAGGGACTAAACGCCGGGCGGCCTAGCGGCGCTTCCTGGCGCCGAACAGCCTGCCCAGGCCGCCCGAGAGGTTCGGCGCGAGGCTGGCCTGGCCCTTCTCCGGCGGGCCGAGCTGCCGCGCCGCCTCGGCGTCGATGCTCAGGATCACCGCCCGTTCCGCGGTTCGGGCGACCTCCGGTGCGTCGACGAAGCGCAGCTTGCCGCCGTCCTCGAAGACCACGCCATCCAAGATGTGCTCGCGCTGGTTGTCGAGAACCTCCCGAACGCGGCCGACCTCGGCACCGTCGGAGCTGTAGACCGGGGTCCCGGGCGAAACCGCCAGGTAATGGACCGGATGGCCTTCGTCGAATTGCTGCTCGTCCGTGGACACGGCGCTCATTCTTACGGGTTGGCGCACTCGGCGGCAAACGTGGCGACCTCGCGCGAGAGCCGCCCGCCCTGCCACGCCAGCGGCGACTGGCCCTCTGCCTCGCCGGTCAGGCGCGCCAGCGGCAGACGCGCCGCGTATGCCTCGGCGACGTGGCGCGGGTGGCCGGGGTCGGCGTCGTCGTGGCTGGCGACGACGAGCGCCGGCACCCGCAGCGACTCCAACTCCTCGATCGCGCCGAAAGGGCGCGATCGCGGCACCTCGCGCAGGGCCTGGACAAGAGCGCCCAGATGGCGGTGCCGGAGCATCCGCTCGCGGGTGAAGCGTTGGACCGAGTCGCGCCAGGCCGGGTCGGTCGCCTGGTTGCGGTCGATGTAGGCGAGGAAACCGTCGATTCCATCCGCCTCGAGCGCGGCGGCGAGGCCGTCCCAGTACGCGAGCGACTCGCCGGAGATCTCGCCCGTGTAGGTCGGGCCGATGACAACGAGGCCGCTGAGCCGCTCGGGCCGGCGCAGCGCGTAGGCAGCCGCGGTGTGAGCGCCCATCGAGTGGCCGGCCAGAACGAACCGCTCCTCCTCCCCGAGCGTCGCGGCGACCACGGCTTCGAGGTCGCCGACGAGCTCCGGGTATCCATAACCCTGGCCATCCGGCGCCGGATCCGACTCGCCGTGCCCGCGCGCGTCATAGGACACGACCAGGTGGCCGGCGCGCTCCAGCGCGTGCGAGCCGTGGACGACGTAGCGTCGCGTCGCCGTGATCCCGTGGCAGAGGACGATCAGCGGCCCCTCCCCCGCCGCCTCGCCGCGGATCACCGGATGCTCTCCGGCAACGAACGACCGCGGCTCGGCGGGCATCAGGCGGCTAGCGTGGCGACTGCCTGCTCGAGATCGTCGACGCTCTGGAACGTCGAGCCGGTCCGCGAGACGTGGCGGTAGCGGACGATGCCCTCGCCGTCGACGACGAAGATCGCACGCATGACGTAGCGCCCCCCGGGCACGTCTTTCAGCTCGGTGAAGCGGGCCAGCGGGCCAAGCCAACCGGTCACCCCGTAGCGCTTGCTGACGGCCAGGTCCTCGTCGGCGAGCAGCGGCACGTTGAGGCTCTGCTCTTCGACCCAGTGCTCGTGCGAGTCGACCGACTGGGGTGAGATGCCGAGCACCTCGGCGTCGAGCCCGTCGATGCGGTCGCTGTTGTCGCGGTAAGAGCAGAACTGTGCGGTGCAGACCGTGGTCGCGTCGCCCGGGTAGAAGGCCAGGACGACGTTCTTGCCGCGGTAGTCGGAGAGCTTGTAGGTCCTGTCCTCGGTTCCCGGCAGCTCGAAATCCGGTGCAGCGTCGCCCACGTCGACCTTCGCCATGGACGGGAGGTTAGTGCAGCGTGTTCCGTCAATCGATCACGGGGGTAGCGGAAGGCACGATGAGGAGGCTGAGCCATGTTCTGCTGCGCGCGCTGATGGCGGCGCTTTTCTGCGCCGTTGCTCTGGCGGCACTCGGCTCACCGCCGGCAAAGGGCTTCAGCTCAGGCTCGATCGAAGACATCGCCCTTGCCGCCGACGGCCGCATCGCGATCGCCACCAAGGGCACCGGGCAAAGGCTCGTCAAGGTTGCGATGTTGCGGCCTGACGGCAAGCTCGACCGCTCTTTCTCGAGTGACGGCCTGATCCACCCTCGGGTCGAAGCGGGTCGGCCATCGTCCAAAGTCCCCGCGCAGCTCGCTTTCGATGGCAGGGCTCTTCTCCTTGTCGGCTTGACCGGTGGACCTCGTGCCTCGGGACAGCTCAGGAAATACCGGCCCGACGGCAGCCTCGACCGCTCGTTCGGCTCACGAGTGCCTCATGGGGGCGAGCAACAAAGGACCGGGGTCGCGAACGTCGGTGGCAGCGGAGAGCTCCTCGTCCAGCCGAGCGGCGCCATCGTGCTGCTCTCCGGCTATGTCGCCACCCGCCTCAATCCCCGCGGGAGGGTGCTCAGCCAAACCCCCACCAGGGCGGGCAATATCGGCGTCGCCGCGATCGGCCCGCAGGGCAGCTTCATTGTCAGTGCGGGCACCGAATATGAACCGTTCACCTCGAGCCTGCTTCGCTTCAGCCCTACCGGCTCCGTTATCCATCGGGTCTTCCTTGGCGAAACCCCGCCCTTCGTGCCCTCGCGGATCGCCCTCGCGGCCGACGGCCGCGTCCTGGCAGTTGCCATCACGACCCAGACCGGGATCGTTCGCTTGCTCGGCGACGACAGGACCGTGGATCCTGGTTTTCATGGGGACTCACCTCCCTGCCTGGCGCAGGAATCGGGTCAGAGCAAACCGAGCTTCCTCAAGGTCCTGCCGCTGCCCGACGGAAGGATCGTGCTCACCGGCGGCTGCGGGGTCGTCCGCCTCCTTGCCGACGGCAGTGCCGATCCCAGCTTCGGCACCGACGGGCTGCTGTCAATACCCGTCCGCACCAGAAAGGTCGTCGTCGCGTCGGACGGCGCTGTCACCTTTGCCACCTGGGACACCCCGCAAGGCCCCCAGCTGACGCGTGTCACACCCGGCGGGGCCATCGATCCGAGCTTTGGCAACGCCGGCCATGCGGCCGTCTCGATGGGCTACTAGCCCTTTTCGATCGAGATCTTTTCGATCAGGACGGTCTGTTTCGGTTTTTCGGTTTCCGGGTTGCCCAGCTTGCCGATCCGTTCGACCACGTCGAAGCCCTTGTCGACCTTGCCGACCAACGCGTATTCGGGCGGCAGGCCGGCATCGGCCGAGAGGACGACGAAGAACTGGCTGCCCGAGCGACCCGGTGGCTCGGCCGAGGTCTTGGCCATCGCGACGATGCCTTTGGTGTAGGCGAGGTTGGCGGGGGGCTTCTCGTCGATGCTGTAGCCGGGGCCGCCGGTGGTGGCGTTGAGGGGACTGCCGCCTTGGATCACGAATTCGGGCATGACACGGGGGAAGGTGAGGTCGTCGTAGAAGCCTTCGTCGGCGAGGAAGGCGAATGAGTTGGCGGTCTTCGGCGCGCGCGCCGTGTCGAGCGCGATCTCGAACGTGCCGCAGCTGGTCTCGACCACCGCGGTCGCCTTCTCGCCCTTGGAGAGGGCCTGCTTGGGCGCGCTGAAGCTGATCTTCTTCGGCTGCGGCGCTTCCACCTGCTTGCAGGCCGAGGCGCTCGCTTCGGTGGTCGAGTCGCTGTCACCGCTGCGCCCGATCAGGATCGCCGCGACGACGACGGCGGCGATAAGCGCAAAGACGCCGAGCGCGATCCACTTCCTGCGTTCCTCCCGAAAGCCCTCCATCGCGCCGAGATCCTAGATGATCGGTAGGTGCCCACGTCTTCGCTGATCGCGCTTGCCGCCGCCGCCCTCCATGTGCCGTCCCGGCCCGAGCGGGTTCTCGAGATCGGCTGCGGCGACGGCGAGGCGGTGCTGTTCCTGGCGCGCGAGTACCCCTCTGCCCGGGTGCGCGGGGTCGATGCCTCCGCGGAGGCGGTCCGCGAGGCCATCGGGCGGATCGGGCTCGACCCGGAGGGTCGGGTCGCCTTCAAGCAGGGCAAGTCGCGGGCGCTTCCCTTTCCAGACGGCTTCTTCGACCTCGTCGCTCAGGCCGGCGGGACCCTGCATCCAGGCGAGATCGCTCGCGTGCTGCGCCCGAACGGGTACCTGGCCCTGGTCGGCGGCTGGCGCTGGCTGGACTGGCGCCTGGGAGGCCATGGCTTCGTCCCGGTCGAGAGCGGCGAAGCCGAGGGAGAACGCTTCCACGTCCTGCGGCTCCATGCCGCCGAGCCCCCGCCCGAATAGTCTGCCCGACGCGATGCGAGTCGACGGGATGCCTCTGGCGCTGCTGGTCAACCCAGCGTCGGCGCACGGGCGCACGTTGAAGCTGCTGCCCCAGCTGGAGCAGGAGCTGGACGCGCGCCGCATCCCCTTCCGGGTCGAGCGCACCCGCGGCCTGGAGGACGGCGTCGAGCGGGCCCTGCGCGCCGCCGAAGCGGACGAGATCCCGGTCGTGGTCAGCGGCGACGGCTTGGTCGGAGCGATCGGCGGCGCCCTCGCCGGCTCGGAGGTCCCGCTGGGGATAGTGCCCGGCGGCCGCGGCAACGACCTCGCCCGGGTGCTCGGCATCCCCTCTGAGCCCGCGGCCGCGGTGGCGGCGATCGTCGCGGGCCAGACCCGCCGCATCGACGTCGGCGAGGTCAACGGAAAGCGCTTCCTCGGCATCGTCAGCGTCGGCTTCGATTCGGAAGCGAACCGGCTCGCAAACGAAACCAAGTGGCTGCGCGGCAATCTCGTCTATGTCTACGCCGGCGTGCGCACCCTGCTGAGCTGGAAGCCGGCCCGCTTCACGCTCGCCGTTGGCGAGGAACGCCGGCGCATCAGCGGCTACTCGGTCTCGGTGGCGAACAGCAAGGCCTTCGGCGGCGGCATGTTCGTCGCTCCCGACGCGGACCTGGCCGACGGGGAGTTCGACGTGGTCACCGTCGGCGAGGTCGGCAAGCTGCGCTTCCTGGGTAACCTGCCCAAGGTGTTCAAGGGCACCCACGTCGAGGAGGACGAGGTGCGTGTGTTTCGCGCCTCGCGCCTCGAGCTGAACGCCAGCCGACCCTTCCCGGTGTACGCGGACGGCGAGCATCTGACCGATCTCCCCGCCAAGCTGCGGGTGCTGCCGCGGGCGCTGAGCGTGATCGTCCCAGCGCAGGCCGAGGAGTGAGCAAGGCCGGCAGCGGGGCGCTGTTCGGGGCCAAGCGCCTCGTTGCACGCGCGGTGGGCGCCGCCAGCCGCGCGAGCGGCCGGGGCGGTGGAACGACGCTGCCGGGGCGGTTGCTGCTGCGGCTCGACCGGCACTCGATCGCCCGCCTCGGCTCGCGCCTAGATGCCGGCGTCACCCTGGTCAGCGCCACCAACGGCAAGACCACGACGGCGGGCATGCTGGCCGCCCTCCTCGCCGCTGACGGGCGTGAGCCGGTCCACAACAGGGCCGGGTCGAACATGACCTGGGGGATCGCCACGGCGCTGCTCGAGCAGGACGGCCACGAGGGGCTCTTCGAGGTCGACGAGGCCTGGCTGCCGCAGGTCGCGGCCGAGCTCGATCCCTCGCTGGTCGTGCTCGGCAACCTCTTCCGCGATCAGCTGGATCGCTACGGCGAGACCGAGGCCCTGGCGGATGCGTGGGCGAAGACGGTCGACCGGCGGGCGGGCCGCACGCGCTTCGCCCTCAACGCCGACGACCCGCTAATTGCCGACCTCGGCCGCGACGAGGAGGGCAGCCGGCGCGAGGGGATCGTCTATTTCGGCATCGACGACGAGGCCCAGGCGCTGCCCGAGCTGCAGCACGCCTTCGACGCGAAGCACTGCCGCCGTTGCGGTCACCCGTATGCCTACGATCGCGCCTTCCTCGCCCACCTCGGCCACTACTCCTGCCCCAACTGCGGCGCGAGCCGACCGCAGCCGGAGGTGACGGCGACCCGGATCGCGCTGCACGGAATGCGTGGCTCCTCGCTGACGGTCCGGACGCCGCAAGGCGAGCTGGCGGTGGAGCTGCCCCTGCCCGGCCTCTACAACGTCTACAACGCCCTCGCGGCGATCGCCGCCGCCCTCGAGCTGGGGATCGCGGCGGAGCTGATCGCCCCGGCGCTGAGCGAGATGCGCGGGGCATTCGGGAGAGTCGAGACGATCGAGATCGCCGGCAAGCGGGCCTCGATCCTCCTGGTCAAGAATCCGGCCGGGACCAACGAGGTCCTGCGCACGTTGCGGCTCGAGGCCGGCGACGGCCAGATCGACCTCTGGATCGCGCTCAACGACCGCATCGCCGACGGCCGCGACGTCTCCTGGATCTGGGACGCCGATTTCGAGCTCCTGGCGGGCGCCGTCCGCCAAGTTGTCTGCGCCGGCACGCGGGCGCCCGAGATGGCCCTGCGGCTGAAGTACGCCGGCTGGCCGGAGGAGTCGATCGCGGTCGAACCGGCGATCGAGCCCTCGCTCGACCGGGCCGTCGCCGAGGCGCCCGAGCAGCTCTTCGCCCTGCCCACCTACACGGCCCTGCTCGAGCTGCACAAGGTGCTGTCGGGGCGGGGGCTCACGCGGGAGTTCTGGCGATGAGCGCGGCGCTTGACACAGAGGTGATCTGGCACGACGTCGAGTGCGCCTCCTACAGCGCCGACCTGCCTCTCTGGGAGAGGCTCACGGCAACCGGGGGCGGTGCTGTCCTCGACCTCGGCTGCGGCACCGGCCGGGTCACGTTGCACCTCGCTCGCCGCGGCCACGAGGTCATTGGCCTCGACCGCGACGCGACGCTGCTGGCGGCGCTGCGCGAGCGGGCCGGTGAGCTGGCGGTCGAGACCGTCCACGCCGACGCCCGCGAGTTCGCGCTCGAACGCCCTGTGGTGTTGGCGCTGGCGCCGATGCAGACCCTGCAGTTGCTCGAAGGCAGCCTGGACCGCATCGCCTGCCTGCGCCGCGTGGCCGCCGCCCTGGCGCCCGGAGGGAGCTTCGCGGCTGCGATCCTGGAGGAGATGCCACCGCCCGACGACTCACCGCCACCACTGCCCGACGTGCGCGAGGTCGATGGCTGGGTCTACTCGAGCCTCGCGGTCGAGGCCGCGGTCGGGCCGGACGAAATCGTCATCCACCGCCTCCGCCAGACCGTCTCCCCAACCGGCGAGCTTGACGAGGAGCCCAATCGGGTCCGGATCGAGACCTTCTCGGCGGCACAGCTCGAGAAGGAGGCGGCGACGGTGGGGTTGGCACCGGTCGAGCGCCACCGGATCGAACCGACCGACATCCACGTCGGCTCGACCGTCGTCGTCCTCGGCAAGGGAACGGAGTGACAATGGAGCTTCGCCTGCTCGCTCTCTACCCGGACCAGATGAACATCTACGCAGACCGCGGCAACATCCTCTTCCTGCAGCGGCGCTGCGAGTGGCGTGGCATCGGGTTCGCCCCCGCAACCGCCGGGCCGGGCGACTCGATCGACCCCGGGGCGCACGACCTGCTCTACCTGGGTGGTGGACAGGACCGCGACCAGCGGGCAGTCGCCGCCGACATGGTCGCGAGCAAGCGCGAGGCCCTGGCGGCGGCGGTCGGTGACGGCGCCGTCCTGCTCGCCGTCTGCGGCGGCTACCAGCTGCTCGGGCACAGCTACCAGCTCGGCGAAGAGCGCCTGCCGGGGCTCGGGCTGGCCGACCTGGAGACCGTCCGGGAGCCGGGCGAGCGGCTGATCGGCAACGTCGCGATCGAGGTCGACCTCGGCGACGGCCCGCGGACGATCGCCGGATTCGAGAACCACGGCGGCCGCACCTACCTGGGCGACAGCGCCATCCCACTCGGGCGCGTGCTGAAGGGGCATGGCAACAACGGAAAGGACGGACACGAGGGCGTGCGCCGCGACAACCTCATTGGCACCTACCTGCACGGTCCGCTGCTGCCGAAGAACGCCTGGCTGGCCGATCGCCTCGTCGCCCTGGCGTTGGAGCGGCGATACGGCTCCGCGCCAGAGCTGGAGCCGCTGGACGACACGCTGGAGCTGGCCGCACAAGAGTGCGCGCACGACGTAGCGCTGCGCAACTGAGTAGACACACCGCGGTTTGGGTAGGCAATGGAGGTGCCATCCGACCAAAGACCCCGGCGCGGTCGAGCTTTCGACCGCCATGTGACTCAAACCTCGACCGCGCTTGTCGCCGTGCTCGTGGCCATGTCGGTGCTAGCGGCGATCGCATCCGCCGCGAGTGCCGCGCCGAGCTGCGAAGAAGGCCCGCAAATCGAAGGCGACGTCTATTACGGCACCCCGTGCGACGACACGATCCGGGCCCCCCGCGGCGTCACCACCGTCTTCGGCGAAGGGGGAAACGACACCCTCTACGGCCAGCGTGGCAACGACAGCCTCTTCGGCGGCGAAGGGAACGACCGGCTCTACGGAGGCATCGGTGACGATCAACTTCAGGGAGGCTCCGGCAACGACCGGCTCTCGGGCGGCTTCGGGGCAGACTCGGCGCTCGACGGCGAAGCCGGGGACGACTTCGTGCGCGGTGACGCCACCATCGACAACATCCAGAACACCGGCGGAGGGACCGACACGCTCAGCTATGCCACCGGGGTCACGCCTGGCTTCTTCGACAGGCCCGCGTCTCCGTACTTCTTTCCGGACTTTTCCGCCTACGGGGGCTTTCCCCAGTCAACGGAGGGGCGCGGCGCATACATCAACCTGGAAACTGGCAGAGGAGACAATGGCCGCGCACCGGATGGCGGCGGGTTCGACGAAAAAGTCACGGGCTCCGAATTCGAGATCGTCATCGGCACCCCGTTCGCCGACTACATGGTCGGCACGGCGTCGCCGCAGACGTTCTACGGCGGCGGCGGTGCCGACGTGATCCTCGGCAAGGGCGGCGGCGACCAGGTCTTCGGTGGCGGCGAGGGCGACTACTGCGAAGCGGCCGGCGCCGCACGTTTCGAATGCGAGTTCAGCGGCGGCGAAGAAGAGGTCGAGCCGGGCGACGAGAGCACCGTGAGCGCCGGCGCCATGGCGCCGCAGGCCGGCGAACCTGCGGCGCTCTTCCTGAACGGCAGCGGCGATGGCGAGTCGCTGGTAGCGAGCTACACCGATCCGTCGGGGCCTTCGGTGCAGGTCGTGCTCTCCGCCGACGGCAATCCAGTCGAATCTTTCGAGCTCGACGAACCGCCTGATTCGGTCATCGTCGCCGGCCTGGGAGGCAACGACAGCCTCTCCGCCTCCGACTTCCCGCCAACCACCTCGGTGATCCTGCTCGGCGGAGAAGGCGGAGACCAGCTGACGGGAGGAGCCACTGAAGATGCCCTCGTCGATGGTCCCGGCAATGACACGGCCAGTGCCTCGGGCGGGGACGACGCGCTACCCAACAACGGGGGCGACGACGATCTCAGCGCGGGAGCGGGCGAGGACCTCTTCGTCTCTGACGACGTCTGCGGGGGCGATTCGCTCAACGGGGGCAGCGAGCGCGACAACGCCAACTGGGCCAACTTCGACTTCGGGATCGCGATCGACATGGGCGCCGGTAGCGCGGGCTTGATAGGTCCGAGCGGGCAACCGGAATGCCCAAACGCCTCGCTGCTCACCCATCTCGCGGAGATCGAGGACACGGAGGGGACGAACCTCGGCGACGTCATGGTCGGTGATTCCGGCCCCAACCAGCTGCTCGGCAGGCCGGGACCGGACTCCTACTTCGCCGGCGCCGGAGACGACTCGATCCTCGCCAACTCCGGCAAAGACAGCGACGATCCCGACCCGACGATCGATTGCGGCGAAGGCTGGGACACTGCGCAGATCGATTTCCCCGAAAACGGCCCCGACGCCGCGCCGGTCGGCTGCGAGGAAGTCGAGGAGCGCGCCCCGAACAGCTTCCGGCCACCCGGAACGCCGCCGAACCCGAATCCTCTGCCCACGGCGACGACCTCGACTACTGCGAACCCCCCGCCACGATCCCGACCGGACCGGGTTGCGCCCAGAACCTCTCTACTTCGCCACCCGCCCAGAGTCATCTTCACGGCGACGAAACGGCGCCGGATCGCGGTCTCCTTCGCCTCGAACGAGGCGGGATCGAGCTTCCGTTGCAAGCTCGATCAGGGGGCGTTCAAACCATGCCGCTCCCCGCGCGCCTACATGGCCGGGCCGGGCCAACACTCGATCCGCATTTACGCAATTGACGCTGCGGGCAACCGCGACCGCACCCCGGCCGTCGACAACTTCCGCGTCCGCCGTCGCTAACGACCGCTGGAACCGAAGCCGCCGTCGCCGCGAGCGGTCTCGCCCAGCGACTCCACCTCGACCGGGTCGGCAAGGGCGATCGGCGCGATCACCAGCTGCGCAATCCGGTCACCGGGCTCAACCCGAAAGGTCTCGGCGGGATCCGTGTTCAACAGCAGCACCCGCACTTCACCGCGATAGCCGGCATCGATCAGCCCGGGGCTATTGACCAGAGCAATCCCATGATCCCGCGCCAGCCCCGACCGCGGCAGCACAAGCCCCCCGTGTCCCTCCGGAATCTCCACAGCCACCCCGGTCCCAACACTCCACCGCTCCCCGGGCCCGAGATGAGCAGCCTCACACGCATAAAGATCAACACCAGCATCCCCATCATGCGCGCGCGAGGGGACCACAGCCTCATCTTTCAGCTTTGCGACACGGAGTTCCACCGCGCGCACCCTACAGGCGCCGCGCAAGACCGGAGTCGGGGGTGTCCGGGCGGCCAGCGGCGTCCTCTTTTTCGCCCACAGCTAAGCGAGGGAGACAAGCGCGGCACGCGAAAAACCCAGCGCCGCCCGGACACCCCCGACTCCGGTCCCTACGCCGCGTCAGCAGTACGCAAGTCGTCGAACCGATGCATCTCGGCAACCGGCACCCGCGCCCGCACAAGCACGCCGTCCTCCCGCTCGGTCCTGATCAGATCCCCAGCCACCTCGTGCAGCTCGTGCAACCGCGCGCCCTCGCTGTAGGGGATCAGCAGCTCGACCTCGGCCAGGGTGTCTTCGAAGGCCCCCTCGACCCGCTCCCGCAGTGTCTCGATGCCCTCGCCGGTGAGAGCGGAGACCAGGACCGCTCCCGGATGGCGCAGCAGCGCATCGCCGCGTTCGTCCTCATCGAGCAGGTCTGCCTTGTTGAGCACGAGCAGGCGTGGCTTGTCGCCCGCACCGATCTCCCTCAGCACCGCATCGACGGCCTCCAGATCGGCCACGCGCCGCTCCTCGGGCGCCGCCGCGTCGACCACCTGCAGGATCAGGTCGGCGAGGACGGTCTCCTCCAGGGTCGCCTTGAAGGCCTCGACCAGCTGGTGGGGAAGCTTCTCGATGAAGCCGACCGTGTCGGTGAAGAGGAAATCCCGGCCGGAGAGAGCGACGCTGCGCGTGGTCGGGTCGAGCGTGTGGAAGAGCCTGTCCCCCACGCCGACCTCCTCGCTGCCGGTGAGCCCGTTGAGCAGGGTCGACTTGCCGGCGTTGGTGTAGCCGGCGAGGGCGACCCGGGGCAGCGAGGACTGCTCACGCCGCGCCCGCATCACGCCGCGGTTGCGCTCCAGGCGACCCAGCCGGCGACGCAGCGCCGCGATCCGGTCGCGGGCGAGCCGTCGATCGGTCTCGATCTGACTCTCCCCCGGTCCCCTGGTGCCGATGCCGCCGCCGAGGCGCTCGAGGTGGGTCCAGAGGCCCCGCATCCGTGCCAGGTTGTATTCGAGCTGGGCCAGCTCGACCTGGAGCTTGCCCTCGGCGGAGTGGGCGTGGTCGGCAAAGATGTCGAGGATCACGGCGGTGCGGTCGATCACCGGCACACCCAGAGCGGCCTCGAGGTTGCGCTCCTGACGGGGAGCGAGCTCGTCGTCGCAGGCGGCCAGGTTCGCGTCGCAGGCGACGATCTGCTCCTTTACCTCGGCCAGCTTGCCGCGCCCCAGGTAGCGGTCGGGATCGGGTTTGTCGCGCTGCTGGACCGCCTCGCCGGCGGTCGCGACCCCGGCGGTGCGGAGCAATTCCTTCAGCTCGACAAGCGGGTCGCCGTCCTCGCTGCCATCGGCGATGCCGATCGCCAGGGCTCGCTGGCGGGCGCGCGGATTGGAGACGCCGGCGCCGTTGGCGGCGTAGTGCGTCTGCGTGTTGCGCCCGTTCCTGGATCGATCCACTCGGCTTGATTGTAGGCGTCGGGGTAGTCCGGATAGGCTTAGCGGCTGTGAAGGTCTTCGTCACGGGAGGAACCGGCTTCATCGGCGGCACCGTCGTCCGCCAGCTGCGCGAGCGCGGCGACGACGTCGTCTGCCTCGTTCGCACTCCGGAGAAGGCGGCGAAAGTGACTGCCCTGGGCGCCACGCTGGCGAGCGGCGACCTCGGCGACGCCGACGCGATCCGCAACGGCATGGAGGGCTGCGACGCAGTCGTCCACGCCGCCGCCATGTACGAGGTCGGGATCCCCGCAAAGCAGCACCCGGCGATGTGGGAGGCGAATGTCGCCGGCACCGAGCGGGTGATGAAAGCTGCGCTGGAGGCAAGGATCCCGAAGGTCGTCTACGTCTCGACCTGCGGAGTCTTCGGCAACACCCACCAGAAGGTCGTCGACGAGACCTACGAGCACCCCGGCAAGGAGTTCACCTCCTACTACGAGGAGACCAAGCTGGAGGCGCACCGGATCGTCAAGCGGATGATGGAGGACGGACTACCAGGGGTGATCGTGCAGCCCGGCGGGGTCTACGGCCCCGACGACACCTCCCAGGTAGCCGACCTGCTGCAGGAATTCTTTGCGGGAAAACTGCCGCTCCTGCCCTTTCCCGAGTTCGGCATCTGCATGACTCACGTCGAGGACATCGCCGGCGGCATCCTGCTCGCCCTCGACAAGGGCCGGGTCGGCGAGACCTACGTGCTGAGCGGCCCGGTGACGACGATGCGCGAGGCGGTCGAGACCGTAGCCGCGGTCAGCGGTCGCAAGGCGCCCAAGCGGGCGATGCCGACGGCGCTGATGAAGGCGCTGACGCCGATCGGTCCCCTGGTCGGCAAGCTGATGGGACAGCCCCCCAACCTGCGCGAGCTGATCTCCTCGGCCGACGGCGTGACCTTCTGGGCCAGCCACGAGAAGGCCAGCCAGGAGCTCGGCTACGCACCGCGCGGCATGGAGGAGGGCTGGCGGCAGACGCTCGAAGCAGACGACCGCTTCCCCGATCCAGTCGCCGCCTGAAGCTGCCCCTGCCGATGCGCGTCATCGACACGATGCACCTCGGCCGTCCCCACGTGATCGGGTGCTGGGAAGTTGACGGGGCGCTGGTCGATCCCGGGCCGGAGTCATCGCTGCCGACCCTGTTGAGGGCGCTTGGTGAGGAGCGGCCGCGGGCGCTGCTGCTCACCCACATCCACCTCGACCACGCTGCTGCGACGGGAGCGCTCGTGCGCCGCTGGCCGGACCTCGAGGTCTACGTCCACGAGCGGGGGGCGCCGCACCTGATCGACCCCTCAAAGCTGCTGGCAAGCGCCGAGCGCCTCTACGGCGATCAGATGCAGCGGCTCTGGGGGGAGATCGTGCCCGTCCCGGAGGCGAACGTGAAGCCTCTGTCGGGGGGCGAGCAGGTCCTCGGCATGCGCGTCGCCTACACCCCGGGCCACGCCTCGCACCATGTCTGTTACCTGCACGAGGAGAGCGGCACCGCCTTCGTCGGCGACGTCGCGGCGGTTTCGATCCCAGGGACCGACCTGATCGTCCCCCCCACCCCACCACCTGACATCGACATCGAGCGCTGGGAGGACTCGATCGGGATCGTCGAAAGCTGGCAGCCCGAGCGCCTTGCCCTGACCCACTTCGCCGCGATCGAGGACCCCACTCCGCATCTGGCCAAGGTCCGCGAGCGCCTGCGCGAGGAGGCCCAGCTCGCGCGCGAGCTATCCGAGGACGAGTACGAGCAGCGCCACCGAGATCGCGTTGCCGAGCATGCGGAGAGCCCTGAGACCGCAGCAGAGCTGATCCAGTGCGTCCCACCCGAGTACCAGTGGCGCGGTCTTGATCGGTACTGGCGCAAGCGCGAGGAGCGCGAAGCGACCTGAGTCACGCCGGTTCGACCGCCGCCCGACGGAGCGCCTCGGCCATGTCATTCACGATCTCGACGATGCCGTCGATCACCGGGCTGCCCTGCCGCTCAATTGGAAGGCGCCGACGAGCGCCTTCGGTAGACGCGATCACCAGCTCAGTCAGGTTGTCGACACGGACCCGAACGCGCCTGGCCGCCACACCCAGATCCAGTGACATTCGATCCAAATGGCGTCCTCGAATTCGCTCTGGCCTGTACTCCCCTCCGTATTTCATTGCCATCTTGCGCCCGAAACGGCGGCCATAGACTCGGGTCGAGAGAAGATCGTAGAGGGGTGCAAGTCGCGGCGAGCCCGGCGCATCCAGCAGTAGCGAGTAATTCTTGGCGTGTGCATCCGCGTTGCCGATCATCAGGTTGAAAAACAGCGCGTCGAGAAACGCGAGTTGATCTGCCGCGGGGGCGGCGGATCGCCGGCGAAGGAGCTCGGCGCACGTGGCGACGCCCGGTCCCCCTTCGGCCTCGTACTTCTGAGCAGGCAGAAATCCCAGCGCTTGACAGAAGTCCTCCTGGTGAATCCGGTGAACCTCATTTCCAGGGTCGTGGCGGATGCGGTCGTAGCGTTTGACGAGGAGACCAGCCTGATCCCCTGCGCTGATCGGAATCGCCTCGGCGGTGTTGAGGCCAATCTCGATCGCCAGCGACATGCAGTAGGCCTCGTTCACCACCATTTCCGCGACATTGGCAATCGGCTTCTTGATGATGTGGGTGCTGGGCGGGCTGCCCCAGGTGATCCCCAACTGCTCATCCCGAGCGAGCACAGGCAGCTTGTCCTGCGTCCCGGCGAGGGACAACCGGACGCCTTCGTCATCGTCGTTGGGACCGGTGAGCAATGGGCGGTTCGGGAGTTCCACCAGCAGATCCGCGAGTTGTTTTCCGTTCAGCCATCTTGGCGGGTGGTGAGCCTCGAAAGGCGGCCTACACCCGGGCGCGACGAGCGATACGGCCCCGGCACACTCACCTCCTATCTCCGCCAGTACGGAGAATGAGTTTTCGGCGGAGACCTGAAAGGCCCTTGCGACAGCTTTGAGGAAGTCCCCCTCGGGCAGCAGGCCGGTGAAGAAGGGGCGACACTCCCGATCCTCGTAGGGCTCCGCGCGAAGCGGCAAGGAGAGCGACAAGGGCACACCGCCCTGGGCAACCCAGGTGGGCTCATAGGTGAAGCGCAATTCGGCCCCCGGCAGGCGCTCGAGAAACCCGACGCGATCCGCGTGCAAGAACACCTCGAGCAGGTTCATCTGATGTCCAGATAGAGATCGAGGCCCAAGGCGGCCAAGACTCGCTGTATGCCGGCAAGCTGCGCGGTTTGCTTTCCGTTCTCCAATTCACTGAGAAAGCGAGGGCTTACGCCCGCGACATCCGCAAGCTCGCCCTGGGTCAGGCCAAGCTCCGCTCGGCGCTCACGCACTCGCGCGCCCAGCTCCTCTGGAGTATTGATCCGATGGTCGCTCATTTTCCCGTTCGGGAAAAATGTACGCCATAAGTCTCGAAAAACATGCTCATTTTCCCGTTCGGGAAGATCGACCCACTAAAGAGGCGAAATTGGCCTTGATTTTCCCGTTCGGGAAGATCACAGGCACAAGTTACGCCAAATGCTCGCGCATCCGCTCGACCGCCTCGGTGATGCGGTCGTCGGGCGTGGTGAGCGAAATGCGGAAGAAACCCTCGCCGCTCGGCCCGTACATCGAACCTGGCGAGACGACGACCGCCGCCTCTTCGAGCACGAGCTCGGCGAAAGAGGTCGAGGTGTGACCGTCTGGCACGGGAGCCCAGACGTAGATCGTCCCCTTCGGCGCGGTGACTTCGACGCCGATCTCGCCCAGCGCCGAGACGACCAGGTCGCGGCGGCGGGCGTAGGTCTCGTTCATCCGCTCGAGCGGACCGGCAGGGCCCTCCAGCGCGGCTACACCCGCCTTCTGGACGGCCTCGAACAGACCCGAGTCGACGTTCGTCTTCAGCCGCCAGTAAGTCTGCACAGCCTCGGCGTTGCCGAGGATCGCGGCGCAGCGCCAGCCGGTCATGTTGAAGCCCTTGGAGAGCGAGAAGACCTCGACTCCGACCTCCTTGGCGCCGGGCGTGGCGAGGAAGCTGGGCGCGACGTAACCGTCGTAGGTCGTCTCCGAGTAGGCGTTGTCGTGGACGACGAGGATCTCGTGCTCGCGCGCGAAGGAGACGACAAGCTCGAAGAAGCCCTCGGGAACAACGGCCCCGGTCGGGTTGTTGGGGTAGTTGATGAACATCAGTCGTGCCTTGGCGGCAACGTCGGCCGGCACCGCGCCGAGGTCGGGGGCGAAGCCGAGCTCGGGCACCAGGGGCAGCAGCTCCGGCGTCGCGCCGGCGAGAATCGGGCCTCCCGTGTAGACCGGGTAGCCGGGATCCGAGGCGAGAGCGACGCCGCCCGGGTCGAGGAAGGCGAAGCAGAGGTTGTAGATGCACTCCTTGGCGCCGATCGCCGGGATCACCTCACTGCCGGGGTCGATCTCGACTCCGAAGCGCTGGTCGTAGAAGCGGGCGAAGGCCTCACGGAAGTCGTCGCGACCGCGGTTGCTCGGGTACTGGTGGGTGGCCGGGTCAGCGACCGCCTCCTGCATCGCCGAGACGATGTGAGGGTAGGTCGGTTCGTCGGGATCGCCGATGCCGAGGCTGATCACGTCGATACCGGCGGCGCGCTTCTCGGCGATCCGCCGCTCCAGTTCCTGGAACATGTAGGGAGGCATCGCCTCCAGGCGCTTGGATGGATTTGAGATCGCCACGGGCGCGGAAATCTAGCTGTCCAGCTCGGACAGCGCCGTCATCAGCTCCGGCGAGAGCTCGCCGGCGCAGATCGGCTCGGCCCAGCCGCTCAGCCGCACGGCGAGCTCGTCGGAGATCTCTACCTCGAGCTCACCGCCGTCGAGCTCGACCGTGATCGGGCTCGGCGCGCCGCACAGGAAGGCGGAAACCGCGGCCCCGCTGGCGCCCGTGCCCGAGGAGAGCGTCTCGCCGACGCCGCGCTCGAAGATCCGCGCCCGCACCCGGCTGCCCTCGACCTTGAAGAAGGAGACGTTGGTGCGGTTCGGGAAGAGCTCGCTCGCTTCTATCGCCGGACCGATCGGGTCGAGATCCAGGTCCTCGACCTCCTCGCCGACCTCGATCGCGCACTGCGGGTTGCCGATCGAGACGTGCTGGAACTCCCACTCGCGGCCTCCGGCACTCAGCGAGCCCCTGCCATCCGTCGCGCCCGACGGGAAGTCCTTCGAAGTCGTCGAGGCCTTGCCCATATCGACCGAGCAGGTCAGCTCGGAGGTGATCGTCGGCGTGATCGGCCCGGCGGCGGTGCGGATCGTGAAGACGTCCGCGTCGGTCCAGCCGTGCCGGCGCAGGTAGAGGATCGCCTCGCGCGCGCCGTTGCCGGAGAGCTCGGCCTCCGACCCGTCGGGGTTGAAGATCCGCAGGTCGGCGACGAACTCGGGGTCGTCGCTGCGCGAGAGCAGCAAGACGCCGTCGGAGCCGATGCCGAAATGCGGATCGCAGATCCACTCGACGCGGGACGGGCTCAGCTCCCAAGGGAGCGCCTCGGCCTCGAGGATCACGTAGTCGTTGCCCAGCGCCTGCCACTTCTCAAATCGCATCGCCGGAGCCTATTGAAGGTCGTAGCCGCCGATATTGGTCACTTGTACCCCTCATAGGGGGCACAACCGTTCAATCGTCGAGACGGCGGGCGATCTCGGCGGCGACGTCGGCGTCGCTGAGACCGGTGCGGTCGATCGCGTGGAGGTTGGGGATCTTGCGCATCCAGGTCAGCTGGCGGCGGGCGTAGTTGCGCGAGCGCTTCTTCATCAGCTCGATATCGCCGCCGAGCAGCTCGTCGAAGCCGAGCGCCTTGCGTGCCGTCCTTGAGGGTCCCAGGGCTTCGGCTCGGCGCACCTCCTCCTCCGCCCCGCCGGCGACGATCGCCTCCGTGCGTGCGTCGATCCGCTCGTAGAGCTGGGCCCGATCCATGTCGAGCCCGAAGATCGTCGTCGGCAGCCGCGTCTGCGGCGACCACAGCTCGGAGTCCTCGGCTTCCGGCGGCGCCTTTTCAAGCGAGAGCTCGGCCACCGCGGCGCGCAGATACAGCCCGGTCCCCCCGACCACGATCGGCCTCCGGCCCGCTTCCAGAGCCCGATCGACCTCGGCGTGGGCCAGCCCCATGTAGTCGCCCACCGAGAACGGCTGGGTAATGGGCACGAAGCCAACCAGCCGATGCTCCAGGGTCTTCTGCTCGTTGGCCGTGGCGACACCGGTCAGCACCCCCAAGCCCTCGTACACCTGAAGCGCATCGCAGGAAATCGCCACCGGCTCCTCCCCGCGCTCGCGCAGCAGCTCGGCAAGGGCAATGGCCACTCCGGTCTTTCCCACGCCGGTAGGCCCGAAGATCCCGAGGACGTTCACACCGGGATGGGCTTTACCGAGACTCCGCTGAGAGTGGTCGAGGTCGCGCCGTCGATCTCGACGTCGACGAGTTGACCGGGCTCCGCCGTGCCGTCGAAGTTCACCGCCTTGTTGTGCCGGGTCCGGCCGCGCAGCCGCGTCGAGTCGGTCCGGCTGGTGCCTTCGACGAGAACCTCCATGTCGCGCCCGACGAACCGCTGTGCCCGTTCGGTGGCCCGCCGCTGAACCAGCTCGACCAGCCGCTCCATCCGCTCCCGCTTGACCGGGTGGGGCACCTGCTCGTCCATCGTCGCCGCCTCGGTCTCGCGACGGGGCGAGAAGACGAAGGTGAAGGCGCTGTCGTATCCCACCTCGTCGACGACTTCGAGCGTCTCGGCAAAGTCGGCATCGGTCTCACCGGGGAAGCCGACGATGATGTCGGTAGTGATCGCGCAGTCGGGCACGTGCTCGCGGATCAGCGCGACGCGATCCATGTAGCGCTGACGGTCGTAGGTGCGGCGCATCCGCTTGAGAATCGAGCTGGAACCGGATTGCAGCGGCAGGTGGATGTGCTCGCAGAGGGCGGGCAGCTCGGCGTGGGCGCGGATCACGTCCTCGCGCATGTCCTTGGGGTGCGGGCTGGTGTAGCGGATGCGCTCGATCCCCTCGACCGCGTCGACTCGGGTCAGCAGCTCGGCGAAGCCGATGCGCGTCTCGCCGGGCAGGTCGCGCCCATAGCTGTTGACGTTCTGCCCGAGCAGGGTCACCTCGCGCACGCCGTCAGCCGCAAGCGCCTCGGCCTCGACGAGCAGCTCGGCGGGGTCGCGGCTCTCCTCACGACCCCGGGTCGAGGGCACGATGCAGTAGGAGCACTTGCAGTTGCAGCCCTGCGAGATCTGCAGCCAGCCCTGGAACTCGCGCGCTCGACGCGCCGGCAGGTGACCGGAGAAGTCCTCGAACTCGAAATAACCCTGGGCGGTGAGCGAATCCGAGTTGAGGAACTCGGCAAGCCGGTGGATCTGCCCGGGGCCGAAGGCGACGTCGACGAAGGGGAAGCGCTCGAAGACCTCCTCCTTGACCGATTGCGCCCAGCAGCCCCCCACGCCGACCACGCGCCCGGGGTCTTCGGACTTGAGCCGCTTCGCCTCGCCCAGGTGGGCGACAAAGCGATTGTCCGCCGACTCGCGGATCGAGCAGGTGTTGAAGAGGATCAGGTCGGCCTCGGCGCGGCTCGGGGCCTCGGCGTAGCCAAGCGACTCGAGCATCCCCTGCATCCGCTCGGAATCGTGCACGTTCATCTGGCAGCCGAACGTGGTGACGTGGTATCGCTTACCCATCGGTGGCAGGGTAGCGGCGCCGGTCTGGGCGGCGCTACTTGACCGTCAGGGTGCCTTCCATGCCCGCTTCGGCGTGGCCGGGCACAGTGCAGAGGAAGGTGTAGGCGCCGGGGGCGAGGTCGGCGCTGACCGACGTCTTGCCTTTGGTGATCGTTGCTGAGATCGCGATCTGCTTGCCGTCCTGCTCGATCGCCACGTCGTGTTCGAGCGCCGAGGGGTTGTCGAAGTCGATCGTGACCTCGCCGGGCTTGCTGGTCAGCGTCGTCGTGTCGAAAGCGATCTGGGTGGGATCGGCCGCCAGCTTCAGCGTCCCCCCCGGGCCCTTCGCCTTGGCTTCTTCGGGCTTCGCTTCTCCGCCGCCTTTGGCTTCGCCGGAGTCGACCGGCGATTTCTCCTCTTCTTCGAACTCTTCACCGGCGCTTTCGACCTCTGCCGCCCTGGCCTCCTGCTCGTCCTTGCCGTTGAGCACGGCAAAGGTCGTCGCGCCGCCGACCAAGATCGCGAACCAGAGGAAGACGAGCGGGGTGAACCGGCCGGGGAAGCTCTCGACGCGCAGGCCGATGAAGCTGACCACTACCGCCGAAGCAGCGAGGACGCCTCCGACGACGTAGAAGATGGTTGCGTTGTCCATGCGGCGGGAATCCTATCCACAGAGGACGGCGGAGCGGGATCGCCGGGGTGGCCTCACTTGGCGTAGCTGGTGGCGCGACTCTCGCGAATAACCGTGATCTTGATCCGGCCCGGATATGAGACCTCGCGCTCTATCGCCGCGGCGATCTCATGAGAGATCAATGCCGCGCGCTCGTCGTCGACCGTGCCGGGGTCGACCATGACCCGCATCTCGCGGCCGGCCTGCATCGCATAGACTCTCTCCACTCCCGCGTGTCGCGAGGCGAGCTCCTCGAGCTCGTGGAGACGAGCCACGTACTCCTCGAGCGTGTCGCCGCGGGCGCCCGGCCGCGCCCCGGAGAGGGCGTCGGCGGCCTGCACCACCACCGCCTCGACCGAGCGCGGCTCGACCTCGTCGTGGTGGGCCTCGATCGCGTGGACGACCTCCTCGCTCTCGCCATAGCGGCGGGCGAGGCGGGCGCCGATCTGGGCGTGCGTCCCCTCGACCTCCTGGTCGACCGCCTTGCCGATGTCATGCAGCAGCGCTGCCCGTCGCGCGATGTCGGCGGCGGCGCCCAGCTCGACCGCGATCAACGCAGCCAGGTAGGAGGACTCGACCAGATGGCTGAGCACGTTCTGCCCGTAGCTGGTGCGGAACTGCAACTTGCCGAGCAGATCGATCAAGTGCGGGTGGAGGCCGTTGACGTTGGCATCGAGCGTCGCTCGCTCGCCCTCTTCGACGACCCGCTCCTCGATTTCCCCCCTGGCCTGCTCGAATGCCTCCTCGCAGCGGGATGGATGGATGCGACCATCGGCGATGAGCCGTTCGAGGGCGAGGCGGGCGATCTCACGGCGCATCCCGTCGAAACTCGAGAGGCGCACCGCGGAGGGAGTGTCGTCGACGATGATGTCGACCCCGGTCAACTGCTCGAGCACGTGGATGTTGCGCCCCTCGCGGCCGATGATCCTGCCCTTCATCTCGTCATTCGGCAGCTGAACCAGCTGGGTCGTCGTTCGCACCGCGTGCGGCCCGGCGAGGCGCTGCGTCGCGGTGGCGAGGATGCCGCGGGCCCGCCTCTCTGCCTCCTGACGGGTCTCCTCCTCGATCTTGCGCAGGGTGAAGCCGGCGCGGCGGCGAGCATCGACCTCGACTTCGTCGAGGAGCATCTGGCGGGCCTCGTCTGCGCTCAGCGAGGAAATCCGTTCCAGCTCGGCACGCTTCAGCTCAGCGAGCTGTGCGTCAAGCGCCTCCAGCCGGTCAAGAACCAGATCTGGCTCCGAACCGTTGCCGCGTGACCAGTTCCACGGCGGCATGCTGATTTTCATCTACGGCAAGACTACTCCATAGACGTGTTTGTCTAATTTACTTAGGGCCTTATGCTGCCTGAGCCTCGGCCGGCTCGACCGTTGACTCGGCTGCAGGCGCCGTCTCCTCGGCCACAGGCACGACGTTCTCGGTGCCGATGCCGAGCGCGGTGCGGATCTTGGTCTCGATCTCACTGGCGATCTCGGGGTTCTCGGCGAGGAACTGTTTGGCGTTGTTGCGCCCCTGACCGAGCCGCGTCTTGCCGTAAGAGAAGAACGAGCCGGATTTCTGCACCAGGTCGTGCTCGATGCCGAAGTCGAGCAGGCCACCCTCGCGCGAGATGCCGACCCCGTACTCGATGTCGAATTCGGCCTGGCGGAAGGGCGAGGCAACCTTGTTCTTGACGACTTTGACCCGGACCCGGTTGCCGACGGCCTCGGTCCCTTCCTTGAGGGTCTCGATCCGACGGATATCGAGGCGCTGGGAGGAATAGAACTTGAGCGCCCGGCCGCCTGGCTGGGTCTCCGGCGAGCCGAACTGGACGCCGACCTTTTCGCGAATCTGGTTGGTAAAGAGGCAGACGGTGTTGGTCCGGTTGAGGTTGCCGGCCAGTTTGCGCATCGCCTGCGACATCAGGCGCGCCTGGAGGCCGACGGTCGTGTCGCCGATCTGCCCGTCGAGCTCGGCTTTCGGCGTCAGCGCCGCAACCGAGTCGATCGCGACCACGTCGATCGCGGCCGAGGCGATCAGGCGGTCGGCGATCTGCAGAGCCTGCTCGCCGTAGTCGGGCTGAGAGACCAGAAGCTCGTCGGTGTCGACGCCGATCTTGCGGGCGTAGCTCGGGTCGATCGCGTGCTCGGTGTCGATGAAGGCGCAGATCCCGCCGCGGGCCTGGGCTTCGGAGATGATGTGGTAGATCAGCGTCGTCTTCCCCGAGGACTCAGGACCGAAGATCTCGACGATCCGCCCCCGCGGGACACCGCCGATGCCCAGCGCCAGGTCGAGCGCGAGCGCTCCGGTGGGGATCGCTGGGATCTTGATCGTCGCGTCGGCGCCGAGGCGCATCAGCGCGCCCTGGCCGAAGTCCCGCTCGATCTGGGTCACGGCCGCTTCGAGCGCCGCGTTCTTGGCTTTCGCCTCCTTGGCCGAAGCGTCCTTCAGAGCCATTTTCTTGTCTGCCATCTCTATCCACCTCACTGCCGCCCGTCTGCGGGCAGCTCGACTTGCGCCAGCGGGGTGTACTGCGCACCCTGCGGCTGGATTTGCGAAAGGTAGAGCGTCAATCGGACGCCATCGAAAGGCTGCAACAGACCTTTCGGAAGCTCATCGGGAAGCCGGGCGACGCGTGCTGGACGCTTCGAGCCGCGTTCCTCGCGCCGCACCCTGGCCACGGTCACGTGTGGCCAGAACGGTCGCTTCTCAGGCTCGTAGAGCCGCGCCTCGACGAGCATCTCCCGCAGCGTGGCCTGCAGGGCGATCGTGCCCGGGGACTCGACGGGGAGCGCAAATAGGCGCGGATGACCGCGCTCCGGCCGCGGCACGGGATCGCCCAGCTCGATCTTGGCCGCCGGCGCCTGGCTCGCCTCGACGATCTCCGTCAGGCGAGGTATCTCCTTCTCCGGCCGATAGCCGAGGAAGGCAAGGGTGATGTGGAGCGACTCGGGCCTGACCGGGCGCAACGCCGGATCGGCGAGCGCTCCGCCGCCCCACTCGGCTATCTCCGCCCGCACCGGATCGGGCAGATCGAGGGCGACGAACAACCTCGCCCGCGGACTCTTCAGCCTCTCCTTCGCCATGCCGCCGACGCTACGCGGCCAGAACACACGGAACAAGACGCAATCGAAAAAAGTCTGTGGCGGCTTCCCTACAGAGGTGGGTCGACGTCGCCGAGCAGGGTGCGCAGCAGGTGCATCGCAACCAGAGCGGAGCGTTCGCGGATGTCCTCGCGACCCCCGGGGATGACCGGATCGCGGGCGATGGCGGTGCCATCGGCAAGGCGGGCGTCAAAGCAGACGTAGCCAACCGGCTTCTCCTCCGTGCCGCCGTCGGGGCCGGCGATGCCGGTGATCGAGACGGCGACGTCGGCATCGAAACGCTCAAGCGCCCCGCGCGACATCGCCTCCGCCACCTCAAGCGAGACAGCACCTCGGTCCTCGATCAAGGCCGCGTCGACGCCGAGCAGCTCCGCCTTCGCCTCGTTCGAGTAGGCGACGACACCGCCGGCGAAGTAGGCGGAAGCGCCCGGCAGGTTGGTGATCCGCGCCGCCAGCAGACCGCCAGAGCAGGACTCTGCCAGGGCCAACTTGCGGCCGCCCAGCAGGCCGGCGAGCTGCGAGTCGATCGTCTCGCCATCGAGGCTGAACAGGTGGCGTGCGTGGCGATCGACCAGCCCGGCCCGCACCGCCTCGGCAACCGGCGCCGCCTCGGCCCGGTAACGGACGTCGATCTCGATCTCGCCGCGACGCAGGCAGGTGGTGATCTCGACCCTGCCCAGCTCGACCCCGTCGGCCTCGATCTCGCGCAGGCTCTTGGCGATCTCAGACTCGGGGATGCCGAACATCCGCAGCGTGTAGGAGAGCAGCGGCGTGGCGCGGGCGAGGACGGCCTGGATCTGGGGCGACTCGACCGCTCGTGGCCACATCGGCTGCAGCTCGCGAGGCGGGCCGGGCAGGACGACCACCACCCGCCCCTCCATGGGCATGACCAGTCCCGGCGCGGTCCCGACCGGATCAAGCGGCAGCGAGCCCTCAGGGATCATCGCCTGCTTGCGGTTTGCCTCCCGCACCGCCTCCTCGTCGAAGTGGAAGCGGCGTGCGAAGTTGCGCAAGATCTCGGCGATCTTCTCCTCCATCTCTTCGTCGAGCACCAGCTCCGCCCCGGCGAAGCGGGCGACGATCTCCGCCGTCAGATCGTCGGCAGTCGGCCCGAGCCCGCCCGAGGTGACGATCAGGTCCATTCCCTCGCCGGCCATGAAGCGCAATGCCGCCTCGAGATCCTCGGGACGGTCGCCGACCACGGTGATGTGGGCGACGTCGACCCCGAGCTCGGCCAGCTGTTCGGAGACCCAAGGCCCGTTGCGGTCGGCAATCCGCCCGGTCAGGACCTCGGTGCCAGTGACGACGATTCCTGCGCGAACCGGGTTTTGGCTCATTCGCAGTTGGGCCTTTCGCCTTCTTCCAAGGCGATCAGCTTGCCGCCCGAGTCGACCCGATATCCCACCGGACTGGGGCTTTCCGGAACGTCGGCCTGCTTGCCGTCGACGAACATCGCCACCGAGCCGTTGCCCAGGGCGACTTCGAAGCCTTTGGAGCGGAACGGCCCCGCTTCGGCTCCTTCTTCGAGGATCTGGCCGTCGACCAGCGGTTCTTGCTTCGCGTCAAGCAGGCAGACCCAGACTTCGGCCGTCGCGGTCAGGCGCACCGCGACACCGGGCTTGCTCGTAGCCGGAGGCGCTTGGGCCTGCTTCTTCCGCGCCTTCTTCCCATCGCTCGCCGCCGTCGACGAGGAAGACGAGCCGCCGCCCCCACCGGCCAGCGCGATGCCGATCACGACAGCGACCAGGACGAGACAGACGGCGACGATGAGGAAGCGACTGGAGACCAGTGGCCGGCGCCCTCGCCTCGCGGTCGGCACGGGCTCAACCCGCTTCGGCACCCGCTCTCCCCCCGGCGGACCGGTCGCGCGGCGATAGTCGTCGGCGAGGCGCTCGCCGTCCAGGCCCAGATAGGAGGCATAGGTGCGGATGAAACCACGCGTGTAGGCGCCGCCGGGGAGGGCGTCCCACTCCTCGTTCTCCATCGCCTGCAGGTAGCGGACGCGGATCTTGATCGCGGCCTCAACCTCGGAGAGGTCAACTTTGCGGCGATTTCGCGCCTCGCGAAGGGTGGGTCCGATGCCGGTGTCCATCCCGACATTGTGTCCGCTGCGCCGTTCAGATGGTTGATTCCCTAATTAGCGCGCCCGCGGGGGCGCGACTGGCCAAGCTGGGCGGTGCACGCGGCCGCCGCGCGTAGCAGCGCTACGCGCAAGGTCGTGGGTGCCGATCCAGCGCCGCGCCAGGCGCGTCATCCGTGGGTGCGGGAATTAGGGAGTCAACCATCCAAGCGCGAAAGATGGCTGTTAACCCGCCTCGTCGGCGTCGACCGCCACGGGCTCGGGATCTCCGCCACCGCTGAGAACACGGGACAGATCAGCCTCGGTGATCAGCACCTGTCGTGGCTTGGAGCCCTCATAGCCGGAGATGACGCCGCGGCGCTCGAGCATGTCGATCAGGCGACCGGCGCGGGTGTAGCCGACGCGAAGGCGGCGCTGGATCATTGAGACGGAGGCGGTTTCGGTCTGGACGACGGTGCGGATCGCTTCGTCGAGCAGGTCGTCGGCGTCGGGGTCGAACTCGCCGTCGCCGCCCTCGCCCCCGGTCTCCTCGCGGGCCTCGAGCAACTCGGCGGCGAATTCGGGTTCGCCCTGCTTCGCCCAGTGCTTGGTGATGCGGGCGATCTCGTCCTCGGTGACGAAGGCGCCCTGGACGCGCGCCATCTTCGAGGTGCCGGCACCGCGGAAGAGCATGTCGCCCTGACCGAGCAGCGCCTCGGCACCGCCCTGGTCGAGGATCACACGCGAGTCCGTCTGCGAAGAGACGGCAAAGGCGATGCGAGCCGGGATGTTGACCTTGATCGTGCCGGTGATGATGTCGGTCGAGGGACGCTGCGTGGCCAGCACCAAGTGGATCCCGGTCGCGCGGGACTTCTGCGCGAGGCGGATGATCGAGTCCTCGACCTCGGCCGGCGAGACCATCATCAGGTCCGCAAGCTCGTCGATCACGCAGAGGATGTGCGGCAGCGGTGCTTCGCCGGCCTTGGCACGGGCCCGGTTCAGCTCGGCCAGGTTTCGGCAGCGCGCCTCGCCCATGATCCCGTAGCGGTTCTCCATCTCGCCGATCAGGTTGGCGAGCACGTTGGCGGCAAGGCGCGGCGAGGTGACGACAGGGGTGAGCAGGTGCGGCACGTGCTCGTAGTGGTTGAGCTCGACCTGCTTGGGGTCGACCAGGACGAGGCGCACTTCGTTGGGCGAGGCCTGCATGAGGATCGAGGAGAGGATCGCGTTGACGCAGCCGGACTTGCCCGAACCCGTGGTTCCGGCGACGAGGACGTGTGGCATCTTCGCCAGGTCGGTCCAGACCGGATTGCCGTCGATCCCCTTGCCGAGCCAGGCAACCAGCGGCGAGGTCTGCTCCGGCCGGCCGGCGTAGATGTCGCCGAGGCGGACCAGGCGGCGGCGCGCGTTGGGCACCTCCACCCCGACTGCCTGCTTGCCGGGAATCGGCGCCAGGATGCGGATGTCGGTCGAGGCGAGCGCGTAGGCGAGGTCGTTGGAGAGCTCGGTGACCTTCTTCACCTTGGTGCCCGGAGCGAGGCGCAGCTCGAAGCGGGAGACGTGCGGGCCGCTGACGATGCCGACGATCTTGGCCTCGACGCCGAAGTGGCCGAGCGTCTCGACCAGCTTGCGGCCGATCACTTCGTGGTCACGTGGGTCGGGGCCCTTGTCACCTTTGCCCTTTTCGAGCACTTTGGCCGGCGGCGGCCGGTAGTCGATCTGGTCCGATTCGGTGACGCCGCGCTTCTGCCCCATCGGAGTCAGGGACGCCTGCTTGGACTCGGCGTCCGTGCCGACGCCAAGCCCCTCCTCGCTGCGGACCTCGACCTCGTAAGCGTGTGGGTTCAAGCCCGCGTCGGCGGGCTGGGGATCGGCCTCGGCCTCCGGATCGCCCTCGCCCTCGAATTCGGTGGTGACCGGCTCGTCCTCGACGCTGTCCTCGGCGATCGCGACGGTCGGTTCGAAATCGTCGTCCTCGGGATAGGTGCTCATCACGTCGGTCGGCCCCGCCTGCGTCTCGAACGCCGACGCCCTCTCGCCGCGGCGCTCCTCGCGCTGCTGGATCGCCGTCTGGGCGATGTCGCGCCCCCCGACGAAGGTGTGGCGGACGCCACGCCCGACGCCGCGGAAGACGGTCGAGACCGACGTACCGGTGACCAGCATCGTGCCGATGGCCAGCATCAGCACGGTCGCGATCCGCGCCCCGACCTGGCCGAAGAGGTATTCCAGGCCGGTTTCCAGCCCGTAGCCGACCTTGCCGCCGTCCCAGCCAAAGAAGAGAACGAAGCTGAGGTAAACGCCTGCGGCGATCAGGAAGAGTCCGATCAGGTCGAGGTGGCGTTGCTGCAGGCCCTCGGGCAGATGCGGCCGGGGCAGCCGCGATTTGCCTTTGGCCTTCGCTTTCGGCTTGCGGCGCGCGGCCGAGCCTCGCTTCTTGCGCACGAACATGAGGCCCGCTTCGACAGGCGTCGCGCCTCCCCTGCCCAGGTCAGAGATTGGTCGCGATCAGCGCCGCGACGAATGCGGCCATGCCCCCGGTCAGCGAGACCCAAAGGGCAGTGGTCAAGCGTTCCATGCCAGCGAAGCGGGTGTTGATATCCGACCGTATCTCGACTACCTCGGAGTGGGCATCCGTGCGCACGTCCCCCAGCTCCGCTCGCACATCTCTGAATCCCACGTGCATCTCGGCTCGCACATCCTTGAATCCCGTATGCACCTCGTCTCGCAGATCTTTGACCTCGGATCTGACGTTCTTGAATTCGGTCCGTACTTCTTTGAACCCCTCCCGCATCTCTGCTCGGAGTTCATCGATCTTGTGGTCGAGATCGGGCATTCGGTCTCCTGTCCTGGCGAGTTCTACTGTCTGCATGATGCCATGCTCGCCGGCCGCGACGCGCGCGTGTTGCGCCGAATGCAAAATGTTTCACACGAGTTCGGATCGGAACCCGCGATTCAGGCCGATTCAGCCGGCGCAGACCCAGGCGCTGCCGCCCGAGTCGGCCCAGATTTCGGCGGCGATGCGGTCCTGTTCGGCCTTCGGCGCGTCCTGCGGGGCTCCCTGGCCACCGTAGAGACCCCAGGTCGAAGGCAGGATCTGGTAGGCGCCGCCGGCGCCGCTGCTCGGGTTGAACGCGCCGTAGTTGCCACCGGACTCGCACATCACGATGTAGGTCGGGATCGAGAAGGGCCCGCCGAGCCAGCGGCCGACGGTTTCTTCCGCCGCTTCGCGACTCGCGGCTTCCGCCGCTTCGATCTCGCCCACCCACTGGCCGATTCGCGATTTGAGCTCCGCCAGCGAGGACGAGCGTTCCGCCGAGAGGGCGTCGAGCCGGGCCGCCGCCTGCTGAGCGCGACTGCGCACCGAGGCAATTTCAGAGCGGGCTGCGGCGAGCTGTTCGTTGTAGGCGTCCACCTGGGCTTTTAGATCCGCGACCAGCTCCAGCTCGTGGCGCACGCTGTTCCGCACCTGCTCGACCCGAGCGGCGAGCTCGGTGTCGGAGTCCTCGATCCGCTGCAGGTATTCGGTGCGGACCTCGAGCTCGTTGATGTCGCCCGAGCCGAGCACGATGCTTGCCGTGCTCGGCGAGCCGCTCATGTAGATAGCGACGAGACGACTCGCCAGCGCCCGCCGCGCGCGCTGCAGACGCGCCCGCTCGGCTTCAAGGTGCCGCTGAGAACGCTCTACCTTGGCAGCGAGTCGCGCGGCCCTTTCGCGGCCGTGAGCGAGCAGATCGGCGAGGTGGTGCTCGCGCGCCGCGGCGGCCGCCGCTTCGGCTTCGGTCGAGGCCAGGCGTTCCTGGGTGTCGCGGATCTGCGCCCCAAGCGAAGCGGCTTCTTCGCGGGCTCCACCGACCTTGTCGCGCAGCGCGCCGAGGTCCGCCGCGCGGGCGGTGGCGACCATGAGCAGAGCTAGGGCGAGAAAAACGACTGCGGGCTTCCAGCGCATGCCAGCACCTCAGCCCTCTGGCGCATCTCGATTGGCCAGGTAAATAGCGATGCCGATCGCGGCGACGCCGAGGCCGGCACCGATGCGGATCTCCCGCCGGTAGCGGCGTCGCAAGTAGGCGACGGTGAAGCGCAATGCCGCTTTTCCGAGCTTGTCGTACATCAGCCCTCCTCACCCTCGTTGCGCTGCCGGATCCGGTGCGCCATCCGCGACTGCAGAGACCAGAGCTCGATGAAGCCGGGTGAGGCGGTCTGCGAGAAGAGCCCGCCCGACTCGGCGAAGGAAGCCAGGGCGGCGTCGTAGACCGCGTTAGGGGACGAACGAGTGACGACTCGCACGCTCCCTTTGTAGAGCTTCAGACCGATCGTGCCGCTCACCTGTGCGTTGACCGCATCCATGTAGGCGTCGAGGTCGCCGCGCAACGGCTCCCACCAGAGCCCGGCGTAGACCAGGTATCCCCACTTCTGATCCAGTCCCGGCTTGAACTGGTTCTGGTGGATCGTGCCGACCAGCTTCTCCAGCTCCTGGTGGGCCGGGAGAATGATCGCCGCCGCCGGCACCTCGTAGATGTCGCGCACCTTGAGCCCGACGATGCGGTCCTCGATGTGGTCGACGATCCCGACCCCGTGACGGCAGCCGATCTCGGCGACGCGTTCGAGCAGATCGACCAGTCCGAGCCGCTCGCCGTTGAGGGCGACCGGGACGCCGGCCTCGAACTCGACCGTCACGGTCTCCGCCTCGTCGGGGGCCAGCTCGGGCCGGGTGATCAGTTGGAAGACGTCGTCCTCGGGCGCGTGCTCGAGATCCTCGATCCAGCGCCCCTCCGAGGAGCGACCCCAGAGGTTGTCGTCGATCGAGTAGGGAGCCGCCTCGGTGCCGCCCTTGACCGGGATGCCGTGCTCGCGGGCGTAGGCGATCTCCTCCTCGCGACCCATCTGCCAGGAGCGCACCGGCGCGATCGTTTTCAGCTCCGGCGCCAACGTGGCGACGGTCGCCTCGATCCGCACCTGGTCGTTGCCCTTGCCGGTGCAGCCGTGGGCGATCGTGTCGCAACCGCTGCGCCGCGCGTACTCGACCGCCAGCTCGGCGATCAGCGGCCTGCCCAGGGCGGTGAACAGCGGGTAGCCGCCGCCATAGAGCGCGTTTGCCTTGATCGCCGGGGCGATGAAGTCCTCGGCGAAGCGCTCGCGGGCGTCGACGACGTGGCACTCCAGCGCGCCGAGCCGCTTCGCCTTGTCCTCGATCACGGCGTAGTCCTCGCCGGGCTGGCCGAGGTTGACCGTGAGACAGACGACCTCCGCCCCGTAGCGGTCCTGGATCCATTTCAGCATCACGCTGGTGTCGAGGCCACCGGAGTAGAGCAGCAGCACTCGCCGGACCTCGGCGGGGTCGGCCTCATAGCCCGCGGTGCGGACCGCCTCGGGTGGCAGATCGGTCATTCGGCGGGGATCCCGCCGCTGCCGTTTTCTTCTTCTTCGGGAGCGGTCGTCGTAGGTTCGGTGGTGGTCGTTTCGGTGGTTTCGGTCGTCGTCGGTTCGGTGGTCGAGCCGGTGGTCGTTTCAGTCGTGGTCGGCGTCGTCGTTTCGGACGTCGTCGACAAGGTGGTGACCGCCGAGGTGGAGCTGCTGCTCCCGTTGTCGGAGGCGATCACGACGATCGCGACGACGAGGCCGACGATCACCGCGATCAAGCCGGCGATCAGCAGGCGCATGTTGCCGCGGGGCCTGTGGCCGGGGTCGCCGGGCTGGCCCATGATCCGGGTCGGGTCGTCGTGCATCTCGATCTACTCCTCGGGTCCGAGAATCGCATCGAGGATCTCGGACGTGTCCTCGATGTCGAAGCCACTGCGCAGTCGCGCTTCGATCTCCTTGCGGTCGGCGCCGGAGACGGCCATCTGGGTCGCCAGCAATCGCGCCCCGGCGGACCCGGAGCGCCGTGGGGCCAAGGGCTCGACCTCGCCGTCGCCGTCGCCGTCGTCCACCGGGCTCTCGACCGGCTTCAAATGGCCGCCACGGCGCTCGTCGGAGCTGGGCGGGTCGAGCTCGTCGGCGAGCTCGCGCAGGCGCTCGGCGACGATCCGGTCGGCACGGTCGCGGGCCTCGTCCAGATGCTGCTGGGCCTGTCGCTCGGCGCCGTCGATGACGCCCGCAGCCGCCTGCTCGGCGGCATCGACGATCGTCGCCAGGCGCTGCGCTGCATCGGCAGCCGAAGCGGGCGGTCGCCCCTTTGGCGGGAACTTTTCGGCGCTCATCCTGCCGCGTAGCTTAGGAGCGATTCGCCGATCAGCGCAACGGCCCGCTCGACCTGGGTCGAATCGACCGTCAGCGGCGGCAGCAGTCGCAGCGTTCCCGGCTCGGGGACGTTGACGATCAGGCCGCGCTCCAACAGCTCGACGCCGACCGCGGCAGCGTCTATTCCGCTTGCCAAGCCGACTCCCAGCATCAGGCCACGACCGCGGACCTCCTCGACTCCGTCAAACGTCAGCAGGCTCTCGCGCATCCCGGCACCGAGCTCGCGCACGTGACGCAGCAGCGTCGGCTCGTCGATCACGTCGAGCACGGCAAGCGCCGCCGCCGAGACCACGGCGCCGCCGGCGAAGGTCGAGCCATGGTCGCCCGCCTCCAACACCTCACCTAGCCGCTCGCTCGTCACGCAGGCACCGACGGGAAGGCCGCCGCCGAGCGCCTTGGCGCTGGTCAAGAGGTCGGGCCGCACCGGCGTCTGCTCATAGGCCCAGAGCGAGCCGGTCCGCCCCATCCCGGTCTGGATCTCGTCGAGGATCAAGAGGGCGCCGACCTCGTCGCAGGCCTGGCGCGCCGCCAGCAGCGTCCCGTCGCTGAGCGGATAGACGCCCGACTCGCCCTGGATCGCCTCGATCATCACCGCGGCGGTGTTCTCGTCGACGGCGTCGCGCAGGGCGTCGGCGTCGTCGAAGGGGACCGAGCGGAAGCCGGGCAGCATCGGCCCCAGCGCCGGGTTCTCCGCCAATTTCGGCGTCGCCGAGAGCGCTCCGTAGGTGCGTCCGTGGAAATCGCGCTCGAAGCTGACGATCTCGGGGCTCTCGACTCCGCGGCCATGGGCGTGCTTGCGGGCCACCTTGATCGCGCACTCGTTGGCCTCGGTTCCGGAGTTGGCCAGGAAGACCCTCCCCCCCAAGCTCGACTGGGAGAGACGCTCGGCAAGCCGCACCATCGGCTCGGTGTAGAAGAGGTTGGAGACGTGCATCAGCTCGCCGGCCTGCTCGCGCACGGCCTCGACCACGGCCGGGTGGCAGTGGCCGATCGAGCAGACCGAGATCCCGGCGAGGAAGTCGAGGTACTCCTTGCCTTCCGCATCCCAGAGCAGCGCCCCTTCGCCGCGCACGAACTCGACCGGCGCGCGGCGGTAGGTCTGCATCAGGTAGCGCTGCTCGAGCGCCTGCAGCTCCTCCAGCTTCACGAGGTCACCATCGTGCCGATGCCGGCGTCGGTGAAGAGCTCGAGCAGGAGGCTGTGTGGCTGGCGGCCGTCGATGATGTGAGCCGACTGGGCGCCGCCGCGGATCGCGTCGACGCAGGCGCCCAGCTTCGGGCGCATGCCGCCGTCGATCGCCGGCAGCCGCTCCTCGACCTCGTCGACCGTGGCGCGGGAGATCAGCGAGCCCTCATCGGCGGCGTCGGCGAGCCAGCCCTCGACGTCGGTGAGGAAGATCGCCTTGTGGGCGCCGAGAGCCGCGGCGATCTTGCCCGCGGCCTCGTCGGCATTGACGTTGTAGGACTGCCCGCTGCGGTCAGAGGCAGAGGAGGCGACCACCGGGATGTAGTCCTCGGCGATGTGGTTGAGGACGTCGATGTCGACCTTCTCGATCGAGCCGACGAAGCCGACCTGCTCGGCATTGGCGACCGGGGCGACCTCGAACAGCGTGCCGTCCTGGCCGGAGAGCCCGACCGCCGGCTGCCCGTGCCGGTTGAGCCGCTGCACGATGTCGGAGTTGAGCTTGCCGAGCAGGACCATGCGGGCGACCTCGACCGTCTCCGCGTCGGAGACGCGCAGACCTTCGTGAAAGCGGACCTCGAGCCCGAGGCGCTCCATGTACTCGGTGATCTCGGGGCCGCCGCCGTGGACGATGACGGGGTTGAGGCCGACGTACTTGAGCAGGACGACGTCGGTTGCGAAGGCCTCGCGCAGGGAGTCCTCGCGCATCGCCGAGCCGCCGTACTTGATCACCACGGTGCGGCCGTGGAACTCCCTGATGTAGGGAAGCGCCTCAAGCAGGGTGTCGACGTTGCTGCTCATCCGTCTTTCTCCTCAGGTCGTGTACTCGGCATTTATGCGGACGTACTCGTAGCCCAGGTCCGAGAACCAGACGTGGGCGCTGTGCTCGCCGCGATCGAGCCGCAGCCCGATCTCGGCCTCGGCGATGTCCTCGCCGAGCTCGGCGGCGTCGATCGAGTCGGCTCCGATCTCATCCAGATCCTCGCCCGCCAGCGCCATCCCGGCCGCCTGGGCGATCCGGCCCCAGTTGGGGTCGCGGCCGAAGAGGGCGGTCTTGACCAGCGGCGAGTTGGCGATCGCGCGCGCCACCCGCTCGGCCTCGGCGAGGGAGGCGGCACCGTCGACCTGGACCCGGCCGACCCGGACGGCGCCCTCGCCGTCGGCGACGATCTCGATCGCCAGCTGCAGCAAAACCGCCTCCAGCAACCCGTCGGGCAGTGGCGCGCCGGCCTCGCCGGTCGCCTGCAGCAGCACGGTGTCGTTGGTGCTCATCTGACCGTCGACGGTGACCCTCTCGAAGGAGGCCTCGACGCCGGCGCGGAGCACCGCGTCGGCGTCATCGACCACGGCGTCGGTCTGGACGAAGCAGAGCATCGTCGCGAAGTCCGGCTGCATCATCCCGGCGCCCTTCGCCTGCGCGGAGAGGGTGACGCCGCCGGCACGCAGGGTGCAGCTCTTCGGCCAGCGGTCGGTGGTCAGGATCGCGTCGGAGAAGGCCCCGGCGCCAGTCGCCGACAGCGAGCCGGCGGCGTCGCCGATCCCGGCCAGCACGGCGTCGATCGGCAGCGGCACGCCGATCACGCCGGTCTCGGCGACGGCGATGGCGCTGGGATCCAGGCCCAGCTCCTCGCCGGCCCGCTCGCACATCGCCCAGGCATCGGCGAGGCCCTGCTCGCCGGTCTCGGCGTTGGCGTTGCCGGCGTTGACGACCGCGGCCCGCACGGCGCCACGCTCGATCCGGTCGCGGCAGACCCGCACCGGCGCAGCGGCGGAAGCGTTGCGGGTCAGCAGCACCGAGGAGGACACCTGCGGCGCATCGCAGACCAGCAGGCCGACGTCGGTCTTGCCACCGCCCTTGAGCCCGCAGTGGGCGGCGCCGGCGCGGAAGCCGGGGGGCAGTTGCGCCGGGTCGAGCTGCTCGACTCCAGCGGGCGGGTTGGCCCAGCGGGATCTGAAGAAGGGCTCACTCATCTCGCTCACAGGAGCCCCTCGGTCTCCTCGAAGCCGAGCATCAGGTTGAGGTTCTGCACCGCCTGCCCCGAGGCTCCCTTCCAGAGGTTGTCGATCGCCGAGAAGGCAAGCACCCGCCCACGCTCCTCGACCGTGACGTAGACGTGGCACTCGTTCGTATCGCGCACGTCGCGCAAGCCGGGCGGCCGGTCGACGGCGTGGACGAAGGGCTCGTCGGCGTAACGCTCGGCGTAGAGCGCCTGCACCTCCTGCTTGGACATCGGCTCGCTCAACTGCGCGTAGCAACTGGTCAGCTCGCCCTGGTCAAGCGGCAGCAGATGCGGCACGAACGTGACCGGCGTCTGACTGCCGAGCGCCGCCAGCTCCTGCTCGATCTCGGGCCTGTGCCGGTGGCCCTCGGTCTTGTAGGCGAAGGCGTTCTCGTCCATCGAGACGTAGTGCATCTCGTCGCCGCCGCCGCGACCGGCGCCGGAGACGCCCTGCTTGGCGTCGATCACGACGTCGCTCAGCAGACCGCGCTCGGCCAGCGGCGCCAGCGCGAGCACGCTCGCGGTCGGGTAGCAGCCCGGCGTCGCGACCAGTTCCGCCCCGCGCAACTGCTCCCGGTAGAGCTCGGTCAGCCCGTAGACGGCGCCGTCGAGCAGCTCGGGCGCACCGTGCTCGCCGTACCAGCGCTCGTAGGTGGGCAGGTGGCGCAGCCGAAAGTCGGCCGAGAGGTCGACGACCAGCGCCCCGAGGCCGCGCAGCGCGGCGACGGTCGGTGCCGAGGCACCGTGCGGATAGGCGACGATCGCCGCGTCGACGTCCTCGAGCGTGTCGAGGTCGAGCTCGGTCAGCTCCAGCGGTACCCGGTAGCGCGGGTAGAGCCTGTCCAGCCGGGTACCGGCATCGCTGCGCGAGGTGACGCCGACCAGCTCCAGGCGCGGGTGGCGCCAGACGATCTGGGCGGCAAGGGCGCCGGCGAAGCCCGACGCCCCGGCGACCAGGACTCTCGCTTTCTCATTCACGTAGCGACCCTCCAATCTCACTCAGCTCGGCGGCAATCGACTCGCGTTTGGCGGCGACCTCCTCATCGGTAAGCGTGCGGTCCTCGGCGCGGAACTCGAGCCGTAGGGCGAGGCTCTTGCGCCCTTCCCCCAGCTGCTCGCCCGCGTAGAGGTCGAAGACCCCGGCGGCGCGCAACAGCTCCCCGCCCCCGGCGAGCACCGCGCGACGGACCTGAGCCGCAGCCACGTCGTCGGGAACGACGACGGCGAGATCTTGGAGCACCGCTGGAAAGGCGGTCACGTCCTCGAAGGTCTCCTCGCCGGCCGAGGCGGCAGCGACCAGCGCGGACAGCTCGGCTTCGAAGCCGACCGCGGAATCGAGGTCCCACTGCCGACAGACGAGCGGGTGCAGCTCGCCGATCCAGCCCGCGCCCGCCCCGTCGACGAGCAGCTTCGCGCTGCGCCCTGGGTGCAAGAAGGGCTCTCCGCCGGGCTCGAAGGCGAGTGCCACGCCGAGGCGAGCCGCGAGGCCCTCCAGCACTCCCTTGAGCGCGAAGAAGTCCGCCGCCTCTCCCCCGCCCCGCCAGGAGCGCGGCGCCAGCGGCCCTGCCACGAGGCAACCGAGACGCTGTGGCTCGACAAACGGCGCCGGCTGCTTTCCGACGAATGCGCCGCCCAGCGGTCCATCGCTGGCCTCGCTAGACAGGTAGACGCGACCGGACTCGAAGAGGGCCACCTGCTCGGCGTCGCGTGAGAGGTTGCGCTGGGCAGCGTTCAGCAGCGAGCCGAGCAGATTCGTCCGCATCGCCGATTGATCCTCGGACAGCGGGTTGGAGATCGCGATGCCTTCAGCCCGCGGGTCGCCGGCGGGGATCCGCAACCGCTCCGCCTCGCCCGGGTCGGTGAAGCTCCAGCCGACGATCTCATCGAAGCCGAGGTCGCGCAGCGCGTCCTCGGCACGGCGCCGCAACCGCTGGTCGCGGCGCAGGCCACCTGCCTGCCCGGCGGAGCCTGGCAGGGTCGAGGGCAGGTGCCGGTCGATGCCGTGGACGCGCGCGACCTCCTCGATCAGGTCGGCCTCGCGGGTGACGTCGTAGTGGCGATCGGGTGGCACGCCGACGATGAGGTCCTCGCCATCGGCCTCGACCGCGAAGCCGAGCCGCTCCAGGTAGGCGACCTGGTCGGTCTGCTCGATCTTCATCCCGAGCAGCCCCTCGACCCGCTCGCCACGCAGGCGGATCTGCTGCGCGGCCGGAATCTCGGCGGCGACGTCGATCGTCCCGGACACCAGCTTCGCCCCGCAGAGCTCGACCAGCAGCCGCGAGGCGATCCGCTGCGCCCGCATGCATAGCTCTGGGTGGAGCTGTTTCTCGAAGCGCGAGGAGGCCTCCGAGCGCAGGCCAAGCAGGCGCGACGTACGCAGGATGTTGGTCCCGTTCCAGTTGGCCACCTCGAGCAGGACACGCGTGGTGTCGTCGGAGACCTCGGAGACCTGCCCCCCATGATCCCGGCGATGCCCGAGGGGCCGCGGCTGTCGCAGACCAGCACCGTCTCGGCGTCGAAGGTCCGCTCGACGTCATCGAGCGTCGTCATCTTCTCGCCCTCCCCGGCCGCGCGAACGGTGAGCGCCCCGTCGGGAACCTTGTCCAGGTCGAAGGCGTGCAGCGGCTGCGCGGTCAGCAGCATCGCGTAGTTGGTGATGTCGACGACGTTGTTGATCGGGCGCTGGCCGGCGGCACTGAGGCGCGCCTGCAGCCAAGCCGGAGAAGGGCCGACCGTGACGTCGGTGAAGACCCGCGCGGTGAACCGCGGGCAGAGCTCCGGCACCTCGACCGTCACCGAGGCGTAATCGCCCACCTCACCCTCTCCGCCGACCGGCGCGTCTTCCTCCCAGGGCTCGGCGCCGAGCGGGGCGGCGCTGATCGCGTGCACCTCACGCGCCACCCCGTAGACGCCGAGGCAGTCGGGCCGGTTGGGCGTCACCTCGAGCTCCAGCACCGGCTCGGCAACCGGCAGCACCTCGCCCAGCGGAGTTCCGGGAGCGGCCCCGTCGTCGAGGACCAGGATTCCCGCCGACTCCTCGGCGACCTCCAGCTCGGCGGCGGAGAGGATCATTCCGTGCGACTCGATGCCGCGCAGCTTCGCCTTGCCGAGCTTCGCGCCATCGGGCATCGTCGCCCCCGGCAGCGCCACGGGCACGGTCTGGCCCGCCGCAACGTTTGGGGCGCCACAGACGATCGTGCGCGGGTCGCTGTCGCCGGTATCGACCGTGCAGACGCTGAGCCGGTCGGCATCGGGGTGCTTCTCGCGCCCCAGCACCTTGCCGATCACGAAGCCCTCGGCCACGGGCGGCCCGACGACGCCGACCCGCTCGACCTCGGTCCCGGTCATCGCCAGGCGCTCGGCGAGTGAACCGGCATCGATGCCGGGGTCGCAGTACTCGCGCAACCACGAGAACGGGACTCTCATAGGAATTGCCCCAACATCCGCACGTCGTTGTCGAAGAAGCGGCGCAGATCCGGGACGCCGTGTCGCAGCATCGCGATCCGCTCGACCCCCATCCCGAAGGCGAAGCCCTGAACCCGATCGGGGTCGTAGCCGTTCTCGGCGACGAAGCCGAGCACGTTGGGGTCGACCATGCCGGCACCGAGGATCTCGATCCAGCCCTGGCCCTTGCAGAGGTTGCAGCGCTCACCGTCGGCCAGCGCGCCGGTCCCCCCGCAGCGGAAGCAGGAGACGTCGACCTCGACGCTGGGCTCGGTGAAGGGGAAGAAGTGCGGCCGCATGCGGATCTCCCGCTCCTCACCGAAGATCGCCCGCAGCAGCTCCTCCAGCGTGCCCTTCAGATCGGCGAGCGTGATCCCCTCGCCGATCGCCAGGCCCTCGATCTGGTGGAACATCGGGCTGTGGGTGGCATCCGAGTCACGGCGGTAGACCTTGCCCGGAACGATCACGAAGATCGGCGGCGACTGGGTCTCCATCGAACGGATCTGCACCGGCGAGGTGTGGGTGCGCAGCAATACCTCCGGGTGTGACTGGACGTAGAAGGTGTCCTGGAGCATCCGCGCCGGGTGTCCGGGCGGGTGGTTGAGCGCGGTGAAGTTGTAGTAGTCGTGCTCGATCTCGGGCCCCTCGACGACCCGGTAGCCCAGTCCGACCATCACGTCCTCGATCTGCCGCGTCGTGCGGGTGATCAGGTGGAGATGACCGGCCGGATGAGCCGGCGCGCCGGGCAGCGTCACGTCGACCCGATCGCCGACAAGGCGCGCGTCCATCTCGGCCGCATCGAGCTCCCGCGCGCGCCCCTCGAGCAGCTCCTCGAGGGCCTTGCGAGTGCGGTTTGCCGCAGCGCCGACGGCGCCCCGTTCCTCCGCGGGCAGATCGGCGATCCCACGCAGGATCGTCGTCAGCTCGGCTTTACGGCCCAAGTGGCGGACCCGCAGCTCCTCCAGCTCGGCGGTGCCACCCGCGGCGGCGATCGCCGCGCTCGCCTCCGCCTCGATCTTCTCGATCCGCTCAAGCATCTTCGGCCGCCTCCTGCATGGCGGGCGACGATAACCGCTCGCACGCTATGGCCGCCGCAGCCGCGACATTGAGCGACTCGGCGGCGCCGGGGCGCAGTGGAATCGTCACTTGCAGGTCGCACTCGCCCAGCACGTCGGCTGGCAGCCCCTCGCGCTCGGCGCCGAGGCAGATGCTCGCGACGTCCCCCAGGGCGCCAAGCCCTTCGCCACCATGCGCCACCAGAGCCGCCCGTGGCCGCGGTGCGGTCTCGATCCCCGCGCGCAGCAGCGGCTGGCCGAAGACCGAGCCCATGCTCGCCCGCACCGCCTTCGGACCGAAGGGATCGGCGCAATCGGGACCGAGCACAACGGTGCCACCGGCAAGGGCGTGTGCGGTGCGGACGATCGCGCCGACATTGCCCGGATCGGCAACTCCGTGCAGATAGACACAGGGGGAGCTCGCCTCGCTCGCCCAGGCCTGGGGCCAGACGGCGATCGCCCGGGTTCCCGAGCCGAGCGCCGATACCTCGGCCAGCAGCTCCGGCTCGACCTCCTCGCCGCCCAGATCGCTGCCGGCGACGCTGAGCAGAAAGCGCGGCTCGACGCCGGCGGCGCGGCCCGCCTCGACCAGATCCTCGCCCTCGGTCGCGAACAGCCCCTCGCGCTCGCGATGCTTACGCTCGCGCAGCTTGCGGACCAGTTTCAGCTTCTCGTTTTGGGGGCTGGAAATCATCTCTGTCGGTTCGGGTCGGTCGAATCTTCTCCTGGAACGTCCGGTGCAAGTCTCGGACAAATCCCGCGCAATAAAAAACGGGCCGTGAAGACGGCCCGCCCGGGAAGTGGAAAGTGTGGGTTGCAGCTAGGCGGCTGCACCCTCCCGGGCTAGCTCCACAAATCGGCGGAAGGCCTCGCGGTCGGAGACCGCGATCTCGGCGAGCATCTTGCGGTTGACCTCGACGCCGGCCCCATTGAGGCCGTGGATCAGCTGCGAGTAGCTCATGCCCTCAAGCCGCGCGGCAGCGTTGATCCGCGTGATCCAGAGCCGCCGGAACTCGCGCTTGCGGTTGCGGCGGTCCCGGTAGGCGTACATCCCGGACCGCTGCACCTGCTCTTTGGCGAAACGGTAAGAGGAGTGCTTGCGGCCGAAATAGCCTTTCGCTTCCTTCAGTACCTTGCGCCGCTTCTTGCGCGCGTGGACGGAGCGCTTGACCCGGCTCACTTGCCGCCTCCAAGCAGGGTCCGCACGCGCTTTTCGTCGGCCTTGGCAATCACGACCGGCCGCCCCATCTGCCGCTTGCGCTTCGCCGACTTTTTCTCGAGGATGTGGCTCGAGTAGGCGCGCCGCCCACGCAGCTTGCCCTTGGCGGTCTTGCGAAAGCGCTTCTTGGCGCCCGAATGGGTTTTCATCTTCGGCATCGGGACGGGTATTGAAGCAGACCGGCGGCTGCCCCTGCCGATGCGGTGGATGGCGCAGGTACGCTGGCGCCCGATGCGGATCGTCTACGTGATCGGGACCCGCCCCAACTTCGTCAAGACGGCGCCGGTGATCGCGGCGCTGCGCAAGCGCCTGCCCGAGGGTCGCCACGCGATCGTCCACACCGGCCAGCACTACGACAGGACGATGTCGGAGGTGTTCTTCGAGGAGCTCGGCGTGCCCGCTCCGGACCACATGCTCGAGGTCGGCTCGGGCAGCCACGCCCAACAGACCGCGCGCACGATGGAGCGGCTGGAGCCGGTCCTGGCAGCGGAGCGACCGGACCTGGTGATGGTCCCCGGCGACGTCAACTCGACCCTCGCCGCGGCGCTGACCGCGGCCAAGATGCAGATCCCCGTCGCCCACATCGAGTCGGGCCTGCGCAGCTTCGACCGCACGATGCCCGAGGAGATCAACCGGATCGTCGCCGACGAGTTCGCCGCGCTACCTCTTCCTGCACAGCGACGAGGCGATCGAGAACCTACGCGCCGAGGGCATCGCCGAGGAGCGCATGCACTTCGTCGGCAACACGATGATCGACACCCTGGTCGCGCTCGAAGACCGCTTCCGCAGCGGCCGGCTCCGCGGCGAAGCTCGGCGTCGAGCCGGGTGGCTACGCGCTCGTCACCCTGCACCGCCCCGCCCTGGTCGACGGTGAGCTGCTCCCGGAGACGGTGCGCCGCCTCGGCGAGCTGGCAGGCGAGATGCCGGTCGTCTTCCCGGTCCACCCGCGTACGCGCAAGAAGATGGAGGCGATCGAGTCCGAGCATCCCGGCCTGCTGCTCTCCGAGCCGCTCGGCTACGTCGACTTCCTCTCGCTGATCGCCGACGCCGGTGCCGTCCTCACCGACTCGGGCGGGATCCAGGAGGAGACGACCTACCTCGGCATCCCCTGCTTCACCCTGCGCGACAACACCGAGCGCCCGGTGACGATCCGCGCCGGCACCAACACCCTGCTCGGCCTGGATCCGGCGGCGATCGCGGGAATCCCTCCGCTCTCGCGGAACGCCCGACGGAGCATCCCGAACCGCCGCCCCTCTGGGACGGCCACGCGGCCGAGCGGATCGCAGACGTAATCGCCTAAGCGTCGTCGGCGGGCGCGTCGGCGTCGTCGGCCGATGAATCCGCCTCGGCAGCCGGCGCATCTGCCTCGGCGACCGGCGCGTCGGGCTCTTTGACCGGCGCGTCCTCGCCATCGGCCGGCGGATCGTCATGCTTGGCCTGCGCCTCGACCTCTTTGCTGGGCGCCAGCATCATGCTCATGTTGCGCCCTTCCTGCAGCGGCGCGGACTCGATCATGGCAAGCCCGTCGAGGTCCTCAAAGAGGCGCTGCAGCAGGTTCCGCCCGCGCTCCGGGATGCGCCTGCTCGCGACCGCGGAACATGATCGTGATCTTGACTTTGTTGCGCTGACGCAGGAAGCGCTCGACGTGGCCCTTCTTGGTCTCGTAGTCGTGGACGGCGATCTTCGGCCGCAGCTTGATCTCGCGCACGTTGACCTGCGGTCTGGTGCTTGCGGGCGGCCTTCTGCTTCTGCTCCTGCTCGTATTTGTACTTCGAGTAGTCGAGCAGGCGGGTGACCGGCGGCTTCGAGCCAGGGGCGACCTCGACCAGGTCGAGGTCGGCGTCCTGTGCCCGTTTCATCGCCTCGGCGATCTCGACGATTCCGAGTTGCTCCCCGTCGGCGCCGATCAGGCGCACTTTGGGCACGCGGATCCGCTCGTTGATGCGCGTCGTGTCGCGCTCGGGCGGCCGGCGATCGAACCTGCGCGGGACAGGCACTAGTAAGAGGTGAGGTGGAGCTTCAAGAGGACGAGGGATGCGAAGGCTGCCACGGGACGCTCAGCGGCGCGGTGTGTTTGGCATGCCTGCGAACAAGTGCCCGCAGTATAGAGACAGAGCCGAAACACGGTCGCGGCGGCTCATTCGGCCTGCTCGGCGCGGTGGACGAGCGCGGCGAAATCGACCAGCTTCATCGCCCCCAACTCACCCTCGGCATGGGAGCGCACGGCCACCTCGCCGGTCTCCTCCTCGCGGTCGCCTACGACCAGCATGTAGGGGTTGCGGGCGATTTCGGCGTCGCGGACCTTCTTGCCGATCGACTCCGAGCGGCGGTCGACCTCGACCCTGACGCCGAGCTCGCGCAACTGCGCCGCGACCTTGTCGCCGAACTCGACGTGGCGGTCTGAGATCGGCAGCACTGTCGCCTGCACCGGCGCCAACCAGACCGGGAAGCGCCCACCGTAGTGCTCGATCAGGATCCCGGCGAAGCGCTCCATCGAGCCGAGCAGGGCGCGGTGGATCATCACCGGCCGCTGCGGGTCGTCGTTCTGGTCGGTGTAGGTGAGGTCGAAGCGCTCCGGCATGAAGAAGTCGACCTGACAGGTGCCGCACTGCCAGGAGCGGCCGAGCGCGTCAGTGATGTGGAAGTCGATCTTTGGCCCGTAAAAGGCGCCGTCACCGGGGTTGAGCGTGTACTCGCGGCCCTGGCTGTCCAGGGCGTTGCGCAGCGCCTCTTCCGCCTGGCGCCCACTGCTCCTCGGTCCCGATCGACTTCTCGGGCCGGGTCGAGAGCTCGATGTGCACGTCCTCGAAGCCGAAGCGCGCGTAGAGCTCGTCGATCGCCTCGCAGATGCCGGTCACCTCGTCGACGATCTGCTCCGGCGTGCAGTAGATGTGGGCGTCGTCCTGGGTGAAGGAGCGGACCCGCAGCAGCCCGTGCAGCACGCCCTCGCGCTCGGCGCGGGAAACCTGGCCGAACTCGGCGATCCTTAGGGGCAGCTCGCGATAGGAGTGGCGCTCGGAGTCGAAGACGAGGCAGGCGCCGGGGCAGTTCATCGGCCGGATCGCGTACTGGCGCTCCTTGGACTCGGTGAAGTACATGTTCTCCTGGTAGTTGTCCCAGTGGCCGGAGCGGTGCCAGAGCTCGACGTCCATCAGGTGCGGCGTCTTGATCTCGGTGTACTCGCGCTTGCGCAGCTGCTTTTGCACCTCGGCCTCGATCAGGCGCAGCAGGACCGTGCCGTGGGCGAGCCAGAAAGGCATTCCCGGCGCCTCCTTACGCAACATGAAGAGGCCGAGCTGGGGACCGAGGCGGCGGTGGTCGCGCGCCTTCGCCTCCTCGATCCGCTCCAAGTGGAGATCGAGGTCCTTCTTCGAGAAGAAGGCGGTGCCGTAGATCCGGGTCAGCATCGCGCGACTCTCGTCGCCGCGCCAGTAGGCGCCGGCCAGAGAGTTGAGTTTGATCGCCTTGATGCGGCCGGTGCCGGGGCCGTGGGGGCCGCGACAGAGATCCTCGAAGGGGCCGTTGCGATAGAGCGAGACGGTCTCGACACCTTCGTCGCGGACGAGGTCTTCGATCAGCTCGACCTTGTAGCCCTGATCCTGGGCGCGAAAGATCTCGATCGCCTCGGCCGGCGGAACGTCGCGGCGCTCGAACTGCTCGTCGGCGTCGATGTGCGCCTGCATCGCCTGCTCGATCCGCTCCAGGTCGTCCTCGTTGACTTTGACGTCCGGGGGGAACTCGAAGTCGTAGTAGAAGCCCTGCTCGATCGGCGGCCCGATCGTCACCTTCGTCCCCGGGTAGATCTCCATCACCGCCTCGGCCATGACGTGGGCGGCGTCGTGGCGGATCAACTCCAGTGCCTCGGGGTCGCGATCGGTGAGGATCGCGATCTCGGCCCCGTCGGGAAGCGGCGCACCGAGGTCGCGTAGCTCGCCGTCGACGCGGATCGCCAGCGCAGCCTTGGCCAGGCCGGGCCCGATCGCCGCCGCGGCATCGGCGCCGGTCGCACCGTCGGGCAGCTCCAGCGGCGTGCCGTCGGGCAGCTTCGCGGTGATTTTCATCGTCGCCTCGATGGGTCTCATGCTACGGGCCTTGCCGTGCCTGGCGCACAGCGATCAACGGGCACGGGCTGGGGCCGCCGATCACGCCGCGACGCTCCCAGACCGCGTAGAGGCCTGCCTGACGGCGCAAGCTCAACCGGCTGAACGGGGCGCGGGGCGCGCCGCTGGTGACGAAGAAGCGGATGCCGGTCGGCGGCGTCCCCCCGCCGCGCTTGCAGGTTCGATGCAGACACGGCCACCGCGCAGCTCCCAGGCGATGTAGCGGTCCCCCTGTTCGTCAGCGAGCAGCGAATCGGGGGCGAGGACTAGAGTCGAGCCACCGGCGAGCAGGGGACGCAGACCGGTGAGGGCGGGCGAGTAGGACGTCGGCCCGATCGGCGCGTTGGCAAAGGCGAGTAGAGAGCAAACACCGGCCGCCGCCAGGTACAGCAGGGCGACGGGCCGGCGCAACAGCGGCAGCAGGATCGCCAGAGTCGCCAACGGTGCCGCCACCTCGAGTGCCTTGGCGGACGTGTACGGAGTGCCCCCCACGCGCGCCGCCACATAGAGAAGCGCGACCGCAACGATCCCGGCGAGAACCGTCGTCTCGCGCCGGCGCCAGCAGACGATCAGTCCGTATACGAACAGCAGCGCGGCAAAGGCCGCGCCGGCGAAGTACGCGAAGGGCGGTGCCGCTCCGCTGCCGGGCGACAAGCGAAAGTCGCCCGAAGGCCATATCCCCAGCGCGGTGAAGGGCGAGATCTGACCGAAGAGGTTGCCGAGACCGGGGCCGTTGGGGTCGAAGGTCTCGAAGCTGTGGAAGTCGATCATCCGGCCGAGCTCGGGGAGGGTTCCGACCAGGAAGACCAACAGGGCCAGCAGCAGCGGACGGACCGGCAACGACCGCTCGAACACCAGCCAAGCCAGCAGGATCACGGCCAACCAGAGAAGGCCCGGGAAGCTGTAGACGTAGACGGAGCCAATCGCGACGATCGCCGCCGGGACGAAGCGCAACGGGAGGTCGCGCCAGCTTCGCGTGCTCTCGCGCAGGGCCAGGACGAAGGCGAGGACGAAGAGGGCTTGGATCACCTCCTTGAAGGCGCCTTGAGCGAAGTAGGAAGCGACCAGGTATGGGAGGCCGACGAGAAGGACGGCTGCGGTGCGGCGCCACCACGGTTGATCGGAGAAAGCGGCGAGGGCCGTCAAGGGAGCGAAAATCGCAACGGCAACGGTGAGGCCGTCGAAGCCCTGAACGATGCCTATGCCCAGACCCTTGTTGAGGGCCACGACGACCGAGTGCGGGCCGAGCGGGTAGCCCTGGTGGAGCAGCGGCGAGCCGACGCCATGGGCAAGCCGGTCAGTCGCCAGCAGGTGCTGGGACATGTCGGGGTTGAAGCCGGTGCCGAGGATGCCGAAGTGGCCTTCAGCCGCGAAGGGAAGCGCGGTGGCAAGCAGCGCGCCGATCGCTACCGGGAGCCCGATTCGCAACGCCTCTCCCCCGCCCTCGACCCTGCCACGCAGGTAGATCGCCGCGGCGATCGTCAATACCAAGATGACGATCGCCGAGATCGCTCCATGACCGGGCATTCGCACCGTCGCCCAACAGAGCGCGCAAACAAGCGCCAACCCAACCGCGGGTGCCAACCACGACCATCGCCGGACGCCGCAGAGCACCAGCACCGCCTGCCCGATCGCCAGGGAGGAGACGCAGACAGCCACGACCGCCAAGTAGGTCCCGATCACAAGGCGGCGAGCCTAGACTCTTCTCCATGGCTCATGTCCCTCCCGCCCGACACCTCACCCGGGCAAAGGACCTCGCCGACGCCCGCTACTTCGAACCGCTCGGCGTCGACGACCTCGCCAGGGCCGCCGGGCTCTCCCGGGCCCATTTCAGCCGCGAGTTCCGGCGCGCCTTCGGCGAGTCTCCGCACGCCTACCTGCTGACCCGGCGCCTCGAGCGCGCCGCGGCGCTGCTTCGTACGACCGACAACTCGGTCGCCGAGATCTGCTTCTCGGTCGGGCTGCAGAGCGTCGGCTCCTTTACCGCCAGCTTTTCCCGCACCTTCGACAAGTCACCTACCGCCTACCGGGACTCCTTCTCGCCGGCCTCGGCCTATGCCCGCGTCCCGGGTTGCGTCGTGCGCGCCTACGCGCGCCCCCAAAACCGCACGTTTCGAGAAGACAGCGCTAAAGCCCGCGCCTAGCATCGGCGGCGCAATGTTCCGCCGACAAGGAGAACCCAGATGATCAAGATCGCTAACGCGCAGTTGTGGGTCCACGACCAAGACGAGCGCTCGCCTTCTGGACCGAGAAGGTCGGCATGGAGGTGCAGTCCGACGTCACTCTCCCCGAGATGGGTGACTTCCGCTGGCTCACCGTCGGCCCCCCGGGCCAGGAGGACGTCTCGATCGTCCTGATGGCGATCCCAGGAGCGCCGGTGATGGACGAGGAGACCTCTGGCCAGGTTCGCGACCTGATGGCGAAGGGCTTCGCCGGCACGGTCTTCCTCACCACCGAGGATTGCCAGGCCTCCTACGAAGAGCTGAGGGCACGAGGCGTCGAGTTCAGCGAAGGACCCCAGGAGCGGCCATACGGGATCGACTCGGGCTTCCGCGACCCCTCCGGCAACAGCATCCGCCTCACTCAGGTTCAGATGCCGGCGGCGGTCTGAACTCACCGCCACCGAGCTCCGGCGGCAGGGCGCGTGGACCCTCGGGGTAGAGCGAGCGCAGCGTCTCCTCGCTCATCTCGAGGGTGTTCGCGGCCTCCGGCGGCGCGCCGACGATCAGCCACAGGGCGTCCTCCCCGGTGTCGTTGAAGATCTGTCGATTCGACTCCGGCTCGACCAGGAGCGAGTCGAGCGGGCCGAGCTCTAGCGCCTCCCCATCGACGCGGATCCGGCCACGCCCCTCGAGCAGTACATACAGCTCCTCCGTGGCGAAGTGCCGGTGCAAGGTCGAGGCTTGTCCCGGACGCAGGCGCCAGAGGCGGGCACCGAGACTGCCGGCCTCCAGCTGTTTACCGAGATCCGTGTTGAGCACCCGCATCTGGTTCGACTCGCGCCAGAAGGCCTCCCCGGCGCGCAGCAATCGATAGGCCATAGGTGCCTCCTTCGAGAGGGTGACGTAGTGGGCACAGCTGGGCTCGAACCAGCGACCTCCGCCTTGTCGAGGCGGCGCTCTCCCAACTGAGCTATGCGCCCCAGGGGAGTCCTGAATCTAGCAGTGGACAGCCTGGGGCTGCGGCAACTCAAGTCCTTTGCTGCAACGGCCGATGCAGGGGGTGCAACTTTTCCCCGAACGGCGTGTTTCTCTATTACAAGCCGCCAGCAGGGGGCGGCAAGCTTCAAAGCTCAAGGACCGACGAGCCAGCGACTTAGAACTCTCTGGTGGTACGTCCTTCGGAAACAAAGGGCCCCATTTGGGGCCCTTTTCCGTTGTGGCGGGATCAGTCGACGTGGTCGGCGGGGAGGTGCCAGCGGCTGGGGGCGATCAAGTCGTCCATCGCCTTCGGTCCCCAGCTGCCGGGCTCGTAGCTCAGCGCCCCGGGTGGATCTTCGAGCAGGGGCTCGGAGACCTCCCAAAGCCTCTCGATTCCCTCGGAGGTGGTGAAGAGCATGCGGTCGCCGAGCATCACGTCGTGGATCAGTCGCTCGTAGGCATCGAGAGCGTGTTCGGTGCCGCCGAAGGTGTCCGAGTAGTTGAAACGCATGTGCGCCTCGCCGAGGTGCAGCGTCGGCCCCGGTACCTTGGCCAGGAACGACGCCGAGATGCTGCCCGGATCGCCCAGCTCGAAGGTGAGGTGGTCATGGCCAAAGGCCTCGGCAACCTGCTCGCAGTCGAGCGGGAACATTCGCCGTGGCGGCTGCTTGAAGGCGACCGTCAGCAGATGGCGATTCTCGGCCATGCGCTTGCCGGAGCGCAAGTAGAAGGGGACGCCGTCCCAGCGCCAGTTGTCGACGAAGACCCGTAGGGCGACGAAGGTCTCAGTGTCGGACTCCCTCCCAACTCCCTCCTCTTTGCGGTAGCCCGAGTACTGACCGCGGACCACACCGGTGGGATCCAGAGGCGCCATCGAGTCGAAGACCTTCTCGCGCTCAGCGCTCAGCGCCTTCGCCGCCATCGACGTCGGTGGCTCCATCGCGACGAAGCTGAGCACCTGGAACAGGTGCGTCACGATCATGTCGCGGAACGCCCCCGTTTCCTCATAGAAGCTCGCCCGCATCCCAATCGAGAGCGTCTCGGGGACGTCGATCTGCACATGGTCGATGTGGTTGCGGTTCCAAACCGGCTCGAACATTCCGTTGGCGAAGCGCAGCGCCAAGAGGTTCTGCACGGACTCCCGCCCGATGTAGTGGTCGATGCGGAATATCTCCTCCTCGCGGAAGACCGAGAGAAGACAGGAGTTGAGCTCCCGGGCCGAAGCGAGGTCGAGCCCGAAGGGCTTCTCGGTGATCACATGGGCTCCATCGCCGAGCTCGAGCTCTCCCAGCGCACGAACCGTCGGGCCGGCGGCCTGCGGTGGCAAAGACAGGTAGTAGAGGACCCGAGCGTCTCCACCAAGCTCCTCCCGCGCCTCCTCGACCGCGCCACCGAGGAGGTCGAGACCGTCGCCGATCGAGACAAAGCTGAGGCTCTCGGCGAACCGGTCCCAGACCTCCCGCGCCGGGGGGCGGCGACCAGAGCCCTCCACCGCCTCGCGAGCCATTTCACGGAACTCCGCCTCGCTGACCTCTCCCCTGGCCGTGCCGATGATGCGAAAGTTCCGCGGCATCAACCCCACCCGGGCAAGGTGGAACATCCCCGGCAGCAGTTTGCGTTTGGCAAGATCGCCGGTGGCCCCGAAGAGCACGATCACGTGATCCTCGGGTACGCGCTCTGCCGCGGCAGCGACAACGGGCTCGGTGACGGTGACAGCGCTCACGTGATCAGCCTGACAGGTACCCAGATCCCGCTGCGCTCAACCGAGGACGAGCCGCATAAGCCAAAGGCGCCTACCGGAATCGAACCGGCGTAAACGGCTTTGCAGGCTTGCTTAAGGGGCGATTTTCGGCTTGTTCAAGCGGTTTGCGCCAACGGCCAGCAAGCTGTTGCTAGTACTCGCAAGGAACCGAAAGGCTTTGAAGCAACTCGCCCTCTCGATCGAAGGCGCGGACCTTTTCTACGCAAAGATTCGCACCACGCCCGGCGAGGACAGCGAAGCGGAAGTTCTGCCCGAGATGGGCTTCAGCAGCCTGGGCCGGGCTCATGATTCGAGTCGCCACTGTTTCCCAGGTCGAGGGCCTGGAGTGGCGACCAGGATGTCCGAGAAGTAGTTCCAGCTTCCGCACGCGGGGAGAAGTTATGTCGAGCTCCACCGCAGATGATTCATCGGCATTCCCAACTCGGCGCTGCCACAGATCAGGAGGTCGTCCACCGGCTTCGCAGTAGGTGACGGTTCCGGAGTACGGACTCATCAGAGTAAGAGCGAAGCAGCGTCGGCCGCGATCACCGACAGCACCAAGAGTCCAGGTGCGGCCGGCAAACTTTCCGGAAGCCACCGGAATGTAGCTTTCGGGAGCATCGGCGACGGCAATCGCTGCGAGTAGCGCTGAAAGCGCTAGCGCGAGGCCAATTGCACTGCCTCTCATCGTCATCAACTCAAACCGTCATCGGATCAGCTGGACCTCTGCGTTCACATCGGCATCCGCCCAACTGCGATCCGTTGTCAGGGCTGGAACACCGAGTCGCGCCGCAAGCGCGAGACAGGCGCGGTCTGCCAAAGAAAGACCCCGTCGCGCCGTCACGGGGCGCAAACGCGCTACCTGGACGCAATCTGCCTCGGTCATGCCTTCGATCGCCAACGCCCGACCGATGAACCCGCGCTCGCGGTAGTCCAGCTCAAGCGCCACCGGGTCGCCGCCGCGCTCTGCGACCTTCGACAAGACCTCAGCCCAATTCACAACGCTGATCGCCGAGCGTCCAGCCAATGCCGCAGCCACGGCCGCTTTACCCTCCTCCCCGTGGATAAGCGCCATCAATGCTGACGCATCAAGCACTGAAGTTGGCACGGCAGCCTCAGTGCTTGCCACTGCGCTGCCCAGCGCCCGTGTCAACGTTCTCGGCCCGAGCTTCGGCGCGACGATCTGCGATTAGCTCGTCGGCGAGGTTCCGGCCGGGGGCCAGGTGAGCGATGCTCCCCTGGGCATAGTCGATAGCGGCAAGGCGCTTCTCGACCTCTGCATCGGTGACTTTGGTCGCGTGGGCCACGAACCGCAGTGTACCGGGCAAGGCCACGCGATTTCCGGACTCGATCACGTGCCAAGAAACCTGTCGAGTAGGGCCGCTGCCTCCGCCTCGGTGCCCGGCATCAGATGGCCGTAAGGTCGAACGTGACCTTGATCGAGGAATGACCCATGAAGATCGAGAGGGCCTTGGCGTTGATACCCGCCGCAATCATGAACGAGGCGTAGGTATGGCGGGGCTGGTGCAGTCGCAGCCGACCCAACGTCTGAGCCTCCCACGCTCGATCCGCTCGCCGGTAGATCGTCGCGGCCTGGAACGGTTTGCCGCTCTCGGCGCCAAAGACCAGGGCATCGGCGGGAGGCTCCCCGCCTGCGATCCGATGCTCCATCGGGTAGTCGCGGAGAAGACCCGGGAGCGGCGTCGTCCGCTGGGAGTTCTTGGTCTTCGGCACGATCGTGGCGTTAGCGCGCCGCCGGCCGCCGCTTTTACGTCGAGGATGAAAGCGTAGCAAGACTGTAGGGAGTTTCCCTACAATTGCTCTTTACTTGCCTCGGAGGATTTCTCCGACGCGAGAGCGGTGCAGGCCAACCGCCTCGCCGATATCGGCCAGCGACGATCCGGATTTCTGCGCTCGGGCGAAGCTCTTGCGCCTTGCCTCTCGCGCGGCCTTCACGTCCCGCTCGTAGTCAAGCTGAGCACGCTTTGCATCGGCGAGCACTTTTGCTTTGGCGTCCTTCGGCACACCGGGAGCCTATTCTTCAGGCACGACTCTCCAACCACCTGATGATCTCGTTGGGAGTCGCTTCGCCAGCCGCGATCTTCTCCACCATCGGGACGTCGGTATCAGGATCGGCATCAGTAATCGGCCGTCCGTTGGCTGCCAGGAAGCGCTCCACAGCCAGGAAAGCGCAGCGCTTATTGCCGTCGGGGAGCGGGTGATTGCGAGCCAGGTGCTCAACCAGAACGGCGGCCTTCTCGACCAGGGTCGGATAGGCATCGTGGTCGCCGAACCCAGCGCGCGGAGAGGCAAGCGCAGAATCGGCTAGGGCAATGCGAGGCAGCCGAGCGACCTGCTCAGGGGTCGTCCCGAGTACCTCGGCTGCAATGCGGCAATAGTCGCCGAACGTGACGTAGAAGACCCCGGCCACTTTCGAGTGGCGGGCTACTGCGCCAAGCGGCGCAGCGTCTCCTCATGCTTTTTCATGGCCGCACGAAGATCGCGGCGCTGCTCCTCCGGAGCGCCCGGCAGCCCCGATTTCATATCGGGCTTCTCAGTAGTCTTCGTCGGAGCGGTGGGAGCTTGCGGCTTCATCGCTGACACATTGTTGCACCCAGGTCCTACGGCACTCGGAATCCCCCGCGCTGAATGCCCCGTGGGCCAGTTTACATCCAGATAATCGGCAACAACCGGACTCAGCCGGAGGAGCAAGCGGCCCGAGAAGGCCGCGCAAAGCGCTCTAACAAGCCGAACTTCGCTTGGCAGAGCGAAAGGCGCCTACCGGAATCGAACCGGTGTAAACGGCTTTGCAGGCCGCTGCGTAGCCACTCCGCCAAGGCGCCGACGACGGTTAAGCCTAGCGGCGGTCGTGCCTTACGGGGCCGTCATATCGGGGATGGCTGAGCGGGACTCGGCCCTGGCGTCGTCCACCGCGACTCCGACGAGGACGGCGGTTGCCATGGTGACGGCGGCGACGAGGCTGAAGGGTGCGGTGGCAAGAGCAAAGACCAGCAACGCCGCGCAGGCCACGATCCGCGACCTCGGCAGACGGCCGGTCGCCCCCCGCATGAATGCCGACTGGGCAAGCAGGAAGATCGCCGGACCGCCAAAGACGAGCAGGCTGACGTCGAAGCTGGTCGATCCACCCGGGTCGGCGATCGCCAACTCGTCGCCGACGGCGATCGCGATGATGCCGATCACCATCAGAATCAGCGTGTAGTTGCCGAGGCCGACGATCCGTGAGGGCTTGCCCGCCTCCTGCACCGCCCGCACGCCGATCTCCTCCGCGCGGTGGAAGTAACACCACCAGAGGGCGACCGAGCCGGTGAAGGCGACGGCGAGGACGAAGAGTCTGTCGGCCGCGACCTCCTGGTCGGCAAATGCGTTGCCGAGGGTGAGGACGGTCTCGCCGAGGGCGATCAGGAAGAACAAGCGGAAGCGCTCGAGGAGGTGCTCGGCGTAAATCTGGCTGTCGGAGCTGAAGGGACTTTTCCGCCCGGGCAGCGGGTGTCCGGCGATCACGCCGCCGTAGGTGATCAGCGTCGCCACGCCCCAGAGAACAAGCCGGGCATTGCTGCCGGTGGCGATACCAGCGATCCAGAGCGGCGCGGTGCCGATCTCCCAGACCAGGGCATTGGCAAAGTGCATGTACAGGCGGTGGCCGCGGAAGGCGAACACGGCAAATGCGGTGCGGCCGATCTGAATCGCCAGGTAGCCGATCACGAACAGGCCGGCCCGATCGCCGAATGCCTCCGAGACCGAGGTCGACATGACGAGGCTGGCGAACATCAGGCAGAGCAGCAGAAGGCGAACCGGTTGGCGGTCAGCGTCGAGCCAGTTCGACGTCCACACCGTCATGAACCACGCGTACATAACCGCGAGGGTGAGGACCAGGGTCTCGGCCATGCCGCGGGCGTCGACGTGGTCGAGCAGGTGATGCGCGAGCTGACTGACGGTGAAGACGTAGACGAGGTCGAAGAACAACTCCAGCGGCGTGACCGACCTCGCGACTTCGCGCGGGCGGACAAGCGAGGGCGAGCGAGGGCGATCGTTCGCGGCCACCGTCATCGGTCCTGCGCAGCATGCAGCCACCCGCGGACGGCAAGCGACGCTTTCGACCGAAGGCTCGTGTTTCCCAGCTTCCGCGTCCGGAGAAAGTGGGCGATGGGTCGGCCGACACGCAGGAGTTGTCCCGCAGATCCAGGGGGAAGCTGCTCGGACCGAAGATAAACGCTCCGGTTCCTGTCGCCGGACCGAATCAATGCAGATCGATCAAGCCCGCACTCGCTATATCCGCTGGCTACTCGCAACCCGAGACCTCTCGCCGCACACGATTCGTGCCTACGACGGCGACCTCGCCTGCTTCGAGCGATACACGGGTGCCGACTTCGAGGTCGAGAAGATCGATCGAGACAGCGTGATCTCCTTCATCGAGAAGCAGAGAACCGCGGCCCTCTCCCCCGCTTCTCTGAGGAGGCGAGCGGCAGCACTGCGTGGGTTCTGCCGCTGGCTGCTCTCTCAGGGTTTCCTCGTGGCAGACCCCTGCAGCGGCGCGAGCCTCGCCCTGGGCCGATCCCGCAGGTTGCCCCGGACCCTCCCAGCCCACGAACTCGACCTGCTTATTGAGTTCCTCACACGCGCAGCTCATATCGACGTCGGCAGACCACCCGATATCCGGTCAGTCGAAGAGAGGCCCCATGAGTCGACGACCCTTCTCGCGGTCGCGCTGATGGTTGCCACCGGGGTACGGGTCAACGAGAGCGTGAGCATCCGTTGCCAGGACATCAACCTGCCCGGCAGGACGTTACGGCTGGTCGGAAAGGGGCGCCGCGAACGACAAGTCTTCCTTCCGAATGACTGGATTGCCGGCCTCACGAGCGCCTACATCGAAGTGCGCTCGTCGCTCGGCGTCGAGCATTCCCGCCTCCTCTTCAACCTTCGCTACGAGCCGCTCACCCCACCTGCAATGAGATCACGGCTCGCAAAGGCAGCTCGTGCCGCAGGGCTCGCCACCCGCGTGACTCCCCACATGTTGCGCCACACCGCTGCAACACAGCTAATCGAGGCCGGCGTCGACATCCGCTACATCCAACGCCTCCTCGGCCACGCAAGCCTCAGCACCACAGAGATCTACACCCACGTCTCCGACGGTGCACTCCGTCGCGTCGTCTCGGACGCCGACGTCCTTGGGAGGTTCGTTCAGGCGCGATAACTAGGGATTATCAGCACTAGCCGATGGAGGGCGGCGAAGTCGTTCATGGAGCTCGGTTGGATAGTCCGGGCACCGCAGTGGAGGAGCTAAGCCGGCGAGCCCTCTCGATCGATCTCGTCGGTCGTGACCACGAGATGGAGATCGCTCTCAGGCACTGCCTGCCGGAGGACGGGACGCCGGTGGGGCGGACGCTGATCGTGCGCGGCGATTCGGGCACCGGCAAGACCTTCTTTAGCCGTGGGGTCATGCGGGAGCTCGGGCAGGTTCGGCCGGAGTCGTTGTTCCTCTACATCGACGTGGCGGACGACGAGTACCAGAGCGCCCGTACGCTCGCCTCACTGCTGAGGATGGCCTTCGTGCCCGGACCGATGACCCATGCGTCGGTTGTAAGCGTTCCCGCGACCATCTCGCTCGAGAGCTATCGGAAGCAAGCCCAAAGGCGTGGCCTCGGTCGCGGTCTGTTTCGTGCCCTTGCTCGCGCGGCTGGCGCCTTCCTTGGCCTGGGCAGCGCCGTTGGAGCGGCTCTGGACACCGATGGTGACGACCCGGGGATGGGCGTTGAGGATGAGCTGGTCGATTACCTGGCTTGGGTCGCGAACCGCAGCTCGGTCTTCATCGCGATCGACAACCTCCAGTTTCTGAATCTTGAGGTTCGCCTGACTATCGAATCGGTCTTGCAGCGAGTGGACCGGAACGTTCGTCTGATCGGCGTGGACAGGACGGTGGATGGCGTCAGCGAAGTCGATCCCCCGATCCGGTGCTTCGGCGAGCAACTGCAGGAGGTGACGCTGGGCTGCCTCACCGAGGCTGAGACCAGACAGCTAGTCACTCGCGCGATCGGGGACGACAGCATCGCTGCCCTGCTGCTGTCGGATGACATCTTCACGAAGACCGGTGGCCTCGCCAAAGACGTGGAGTACTGCCTGCGCAGGTACTCGCTCGAGCTCGGCCGCGGGGCACAGGTTCGGGCTATCGAGGGACTTCTCTCGACGATCGACCGTCTCCCGCTGATCCATCGCCAGTTCTTGACCATCTCGACGCTCCTCACCGGCGGCGTGCGGAAGGAGATTGCCCGCGGGGCGGTCGCTCGACTGACGTCGTTATACGCCGACCCGAAGCTCGATCAGGTACTCGATGAGCTGCTGGCAAGCGAATACCTACGGATCAACAGTGAATCCGGAGATCGGCTTCGGCCCGGACACGAGCGTATCGCCACCGCGATGAGGGATATCGCGGACGAAGACCTCCACGAGGAGGTTCGCCGGTCCCTGGTTGAGGAGCTGGAGAACTCGCTCGAGGACCCAAGCGATGGTGGCGAGACCGAAACCTACCTGCTTCATTGCCTGGTTGGACTTCAGACCGCACGAGAATTGAGCCGCAACCTGCACCACATCTCGCGCTTGATCCAGTCGCAGTATCGACAAGATCAGTTCTCGTACCTCGTCGCCATCTCGGCAGAGCTTTGGGAGATCCTGCCGATGCTTCCCGAGCACACTCTCAACGATCTGCTGGATGCGATGCAGAAGAGCTCGGCCTTCGACCAAGGGCTGGCCCTGGTCCACTTGCTCGACAAAGAGGGCGTTCCCGGCATCTCCGATAGGCGGGTGTTCAGGCTCAAGTACCTAACGCAGGCATACCAGTACACCGAGGCCCTGGAGCTTTCCGAAGAGATCGGCATTGATGGCTGGGGTGCCGTCTACCGCATTAACGCCCTAATGTCATTGCACCGGAACGAGGAGGCTCAGGAGATCGCGGATCAGCGGCTCGACGATGAGATCGACGAGTGCCAGGCAGTGCTCCGGCGAAACACGATCACCCTGTTTGACTCCAACACCGCCCTCCGGCACTTGGAGCAGGCCTACGAGTACTTCCAACAGGAAGGGAGCGAATACCGGCTGGCCACTGTCGAAACGAACCGCAGCCTCATCCACATCCATCGCGCCGAATTCGGGAGTGCACAGAAGTGCCTCGAGACGGCCCAGGAAAGGATGCGCTTCATAGGCTCTGGAGAAATCTTCCAGGCTCAGATCAACCTCGCGGTGCGAGCGGCGCTGTTGGGTCAGTACGAGCGAGCGCTTCGATGGCTCAAGGAAGCGTCACTACGGGTGCCCCGGACGCTTCTGCTCGACCAAGTCAAGATCGAGATGGACAGGATCGTGATTGAAGCCGCCGCGGGCCAGCTCACCAACCAGCAGGTGGAGGTGGGGCTAGAGCACTGCCTACGACGGATCCAAGGAGTGCAGATGCCGGAAATTCGCAGCGCCGTGGTGCCCAACCTCGCACGGGTTCGTGGCGAGTCTCCTCGCCCCGGCCCGAAGCCCGCAGCCAACCGACAGAACCTGGGTATGAGGATCAGCCTGCCCGCGACGGCGGGAATCGAGTGGGATCTTCTGATGTCAATTCACTGGCGGTATTGACGAGCGGGCGATGGTAGGTGTGGAGAAGCTGATCCACCACTCCTTCCCGGTCTTCACCGCCGGCGAGGATGAGTCCGACCATGGAGGCAAGCTGTTCGACATCCTTCTCCTCGTATTCGAGGATCGCGGGCACCGTCGACCCCAGCCTGATTCCCGAAGCGACCCATGGAGACTTTTTATCCCCTGGAATCTGGTTGCGGTTGACCAAGATGCGGGCCGCGTCCAGTCGTTCCTCGGCGTCACGTCCACTGATCTCGAGAGGAGAGAGGTCATACAGCAGCAGATGACTGTCGGTTCCGCCGAAGACCGGATCCCCGAGGCGTTCCCTCAGTCCCTCGGCAAGAATGCGCGCCAGCTTGATCATTCGATTGGCATAGGACTCCATGTCCTCCTTCGACCACGTGATCAGGCATGCCGCCCTGGCCATCAGCCCCGTCGGATGCGGCGAGCTCTGCAACAGGGGGAAGATTGCCCGCCTAATCGAGGTGCCTATCGATTTTCGGAAGACGAGGATTCCGCCGCTTGGCCCCCGTAGATTCTTGTTCGTATCGAGCGTCGCGGAATCCACGTGGGGAAATGCGGGCGGGTGCGATCCGGCTGCTACGAACGGCGCGATGTGCGCCAGGTCTGCATGGAGATGACAGTCCACTTGGTCCGCAATTGCCCTGAGGCGCTCGAAGTCAAAGGCGAGGGGATAGCTGGTGCCGCCCATGATCATCAGCGCAGGGACGGCCTTCCTGACCAGCGCTTCCAGGGCGTCGTAGTCAATTCCGGCGGGGGTCAGCGGCGCAGTTACGAAGTCAGCCTCTGCGGGCGCGCCGAATCTATGGGATATATGACCGCCGTCGACGGTCGAAAGGAGCGCCACCGTCTGATTCTCCTCTTTGAGCACCGCCCGGAGGACCGCGTGGTTTGCCTGGGTCGCTGAGTGAGGCTGACCGCTGACTTCATAGTCTTCGCCGAAGTCAAAGAGGAAGCGCGTTCGCTCTTCGATCACCGCCTCCGCTTCGTCGATGGGGTCGGTGCTGGGAAACATCCGCGATTGCAGATGGCCCTCGACGCGGACGGCGGTGCCAGGAAGACTCTCCATCTGGCAGATCTCCGGGAGAGGCAGGGTGGCGCTCCCGACCAAATTCACATAGGACGTGATGTGGCCCTCAAGGCTGTCGATGATCGCGTTCAGACGCTGATATCGCTCACCATGGAAGCGCTTCAGGACATACATTTAAGTAGTTCGATCCCTGCTCACGCGGCGCTGATAATCCCTAGTTATCAATGCTGATAGCCATCGCCCGCCATATTAGTCGGATTCGATGACTACGTCCGAGAACGGAAAACCCACACGTTTATGCCAGCGGCCCAGCGGACCCTTAGACTCATCCGCCGCACTTGAGAAGGGCTCCTGTGAAGTCACTGGCCGAGCTAAAAGCGACGTGGTTCATTCCGACGGACGACAGCAGTCCAGACGGTGTCCCGTGTCATCGCGGCCCTGGAGGCGCCACTTCTCCGTTAAGTGTGTGCACCGACGGCAACGCCGTGAAATGGATAATCGATGGAAAGGACTACATGCGCGCCTGGCGCGATGGTCTGCTTGCGCTACACGGTCGGCCGGGAGCCAGGTTCTACCATGCCGGATGGCGCTTCGAACGGATGAAGGCGCTCGGCGCAGGGGCGCCCGGGGGCGACACGCTCGATGACATCTGCGATGCGCATAGGCGGGGCGTAGACACTTTCGTGCTGGCGTGCAGCAATTTGCGCTGCTTCCGGTTCAACTATCCCGCAATCCGACACCTTCGCTCGCGTGGCATCCGCACCGCGCACTTGGACGGCCGATTCCCCCTCGGAGGAAGCAACCACCAGAAGTTTACGGTCTTCAGGTGCGCCACCGAGGCACACGCGATCCTCGGCTCCGTCGACATCTGCAGGACTCGATGGGACTCCCCCGAACACCTGCCCTGGGATGCGAATCGTGATCCCAAGTACGGCCAACAGACCCACGACGTATCGGTCGGTATCGAAGGCCCCGCCGTTGCCGATCTCGAAGCGACGTTCACAGAGCGCTGGAACGATCTGGGAGCTGTGCTCAACCGCGTGTCGATCTTGGGTCCTGAAGTACGGATCACTACCCCTCCCTCGCGGTCCTCGGGCCGGGGAACGCACTCCGTGCAGGTACTGCGAACTTATGGCATCACGAAGCCATTCATTGGCTATTCGTGGGCATCGTCAGGAGAGTTCACGATATGGGCGTCCCACCTGAACGCAATCAAGCGAGCCTCCGAGTGCATATATATCGAGGACCAGTACTTCTGGCCCTTCGGCTGGCCTCCGGGATTTGCCCGCACGGGCCTTGGTCGCGACACCGACATTTTCTACCAACTAGGCGAGGCCATGAAACGTGGGGTCGATGTAGCGGTCGTTACCACGAGCGTTCCAAGTGGCATCTGCCGAGACAGCCAGAAGTACCATCGCGACACCGGCATCAACTATCTCTATGACATCCGTGCGGCCGGCTCGCCGGGCGACATCGTCGTGGCATCTCTCCAGCGCGATGGAGGCGACATCTATCTCCACTCAAAGCTGATGATCGTGGACGACGAGTTCGTCAGCATTGGTTCCGCGAACATTGCCCGGCGGAGCATGGCCAACGACGGTGAGCTCCAGGTCGGTATCGTCGACGAGGCTCATTCCTTCGCTCAGGAATTCCGCGCACAACTTATGGCGGAGCATGTCGGACTTCCAGCGACACGCTTTGCCGATAGCCGCGAGGCCTTCGACATCTTTAAGTCGGGCGTGATCACGCAGCTCGGCCATCTGAGGTCATATCCAGTCAACCCGCTGGCCTCCTACACGCGGCTCGCCGGACCAGCCCGTCCCCCCCGAGGCCACGCCTCCGTGATTAGACAAGGACTCGATCCATACGCGGGTCCTCTGGCATTGCAGTGAGGTCTTTGCGTGCCTCGTTTGGGCAACGCCGATGGGTCTGCCTCACCCGGCGTCACCATCGGAGGCGTCCGCGAGCGGTGCGGCGAACAGCGCGCGGTCGACGCCGCGCAGGTCGCCCGCATCGAAGTAAGGCTGGGCCCAGCCGTCACTGGTGGACAGGAACCAGCCCGCGTCCCGTGCGGCGTCGCGCTTGGACGCCGGTGGCTCGCGCTGCCCACCGTGATCTGAGAGGCGATCGAGGAACTGGAAGTGGTCGACCAGCGCCAGCGCCTCGAGCGCGAACGCGGTCGCGACGTCGCCGTCGTGGATCTCGATCAGGTTGTCGCCATTTTCTTTTTCGCCACCGAGCGCGAGATTCGACGACCCGCAGTAGACGACGGGATCGGTGCCGTTGAACCCGCATATGACGAACTTGTGGTGGATCTGGTGATAGCGGAGGCCCGGCACCTGATTGAACGGCGGCGGCAGCCTGACGTCTTTCGGCTTTCCGGTCACGAGCACGCCGGTCGTATGGCCGGGCGCGTAAAGCGCAAAGCCGCCCTGAGGGTCGTCGGATACGCCGTAGCTGAAGACGTCTTCCTGCTCGTGCAACTCTTTCAGCGTCGGGTAAACCGAACCCGACCCTTTGAGCCCCATCACCGCGAACAGCACGCTCGCCGTCGCATCCTGTCTGGTGCCCTCGGTGGCGACGCGCTCGGCGATCGCGTCGAGCAATCCCTTGGCGACATCCTCGCTGTGCGGTGCGAAGGTGATCGTGCGCGGCGGCGTCACCGCACCCGGTGGCGAGAACTTCTCGGCCGACAGATCCGAGGCGATGAAAAGGTCGGCTTTGACCTCCTCTTCCCAGACCTGCCGGAAGAGGTCAGCGTACTTCTGAGCGGTCGGCTCATCGTCGAAGACCAACACATGGTTGGAGTTGGCGTACAACCCGGAAACGGAGAAGTTCGTCGAGCCGGTCAGAACCTTCTTCGCCCCGGTGGAGTCGGACACGACCATGACCTTGTCGTGTGCATAGCGGTCGAATTCCCCGCGCATGATCGCCGCCCCACCCGTAGCGGCGAGCTTGAATGCAGCCTCGAACTTGTCCTCGGGCTTCGAATTCTCTTCGTCATGGTGTTCGTCTGAGCTGTCGAGGATCACGCGGACCCGTCCCTGCTCGGCGAGCGCAAGCAGCTTCTTCATGATGTCGGGCTCATCGAGGTCGTAGGCGAAGACGTCGAGCTTGAGCTCCTCGTCGGCGATCACCTCGTCGAGCAGCGCGAAGATCGTCGTGCGCACCGTGAACCCGAGCCAGCCGTACTCCTCGGCGTAGGTGAACTCCTTGTCATCCGAGTTGGCTCCAGCCACCTCGGAGGTGTCGAACAGCAGATCGGCATCGGGCGGGAGGATCCGGGCCACGCTGCCGAAGTGGTTGACGTAGGCCTGCGACTGCACGTACCCGCGCGTGAAGGCGAGCTTCAGCGAGCCTTGCTCGAAGCCGTCGACCGGAATGTCCACTGAAGTGCTCAACTTCGGATCGAGCGCCAGCAACTTGCCGGCGGCGTCGAAGTACCGCGGCGTGACCGTATAGCTGTATGTACCCATGACCGGCTCCAAGCCCTGATGGTCAAAGCCCGGCACGTGCAGCCAGCGGAACTTGTGAAACGGAGCGTTGACGCTCGAGTTCGCCGGCTCGGAGGTGTCCTGCGCGTGCTGCTCGGGGTGCTCGAACTGCAGCTGGTTCCACAAGTAGTACTCCTGCTTGCCCGGAGGTCTACAGGCGACGGTGAAGCCGGCGAGTCCCTCGCGCCGGTCTTCGGCGAGGTTCCAGGCCAGCAGGGTCTTGGCATCGCCTCGGTAGGCGACGAGGCTCAGCACCTTGGATCGCGTGGTCGCAGGGGGCATGTAGATCGCAACCATACGACGGATGCAGCGCTTTGCAAGGGCACGGAGAGGTGTGAGTAGGTAATAGCGAAGTAAACGTTTAGGTTCGCGACCCGCGGGTGCGCAACTCACCCGGCCGGAGATCGATCCGATCATTTATAGTGCCCACGACCTAGCTTCGGAATGGCGAGAGGACTGACGGATGCCGGTTGAGAACTACGGTGTGTTCACTGGTACGGTCACGAAGGACCAGCGCGAGATCGGAACCGGGAAGGTCCACTTCCAGTTCAAGATGGCGGCAGGGGATGACGTGATCCGGGTCCCGGTCAACGTCCTGTCGGACTCCCAGGGCGCGCTGGAGTCACGGCTGCTCAAGTACATCGTCATCGACGACTTTCGCCACCCGGTCACCGAAGCGATCGAGGCACTGGGCGACGGCTGGCACCCCCTCGAGCATGAGCCCGACAGCGGGGCGCTCGACTACCGGCGCGGCAACCTCTTCAAGGAGGCCGACATGCGGATCCTGCCGCCCGACGTGGCGGGCCCCGACAACGACCTTCAGGACCTCATCCAACATTACGTTGAGCGCGCGCTCAACGACCCCAAGGTCAAGGTCTCGGCGATCGGCGGGCGCTGGCACGACGACGACGCCGACAACATCTTTCCGGAGATCTCGCCCAGCACCGGCGTGCACGAGGTCCATATGAACCAGGGCAACGCGGCCGGCCACACGGGCGAAGACGGCATCTGGAACGACGGTGGCCTGCTGATCCACCTGCCCGAGCCCGAGGACCGCTGGGTCGCGTTCTTCTTCGCCTTCCAGAACCAGACGTTCAACACCGACGACGTCCACGGCCACGCCCTGATCGACCAGCCACTGCCGGAGACGGCGTCCGTGCGCATCATCGCGGCGCTGGTCAACCCGGCCGGCGCCGGCGACGAGGGCGAGAGCGTCCTGCTGCTGAACGCGTCGCCCGACCCGGTCGACCTGACCGGCTGGCAGATCGCCGACAAGGCCAAGGAGAAGTGCGCCGTCACCGAGGGGCCGCTCGCCGCGAGCAAAACGCTGGAGGTGCCAGTCGTCAAGCCCTGCGCGTTGAGCAACAACGGCGGGATCATCACGCTCTTGGACGCGACCGGCACGAAGGTCTCGGGCGTCTCCTACACCCAGGAGCAAGCCCACGATCAGGGCTGGACGGTCACGTTCTAATCGACGGCGGAACTCCGGTCGACCCCGCGTCGGCCGGCCGATGACCCGATCGCCGAGGAGGAAACGTGTGCCTGGGATCGGTGGAGGCGCGTGGTATCGCGATTGCTCGGCCTCGGACTCGAACGTCGCGAACACCGTCGGCCCCGCTTCCTGACTCCACAGGCCGTTCTCATCGGCGTCCAGTCCAAGGGGGTGTCGGTCGATTCGGCTGGGGTCACCGATCCCGAGGGGAATCGGATCGAGCTGCGGCAACCCGCCTGACCGCGTTTTCACACAGCGGTGACGCGCCGGTGGCTTGCTGGGCCATTTGAAGAGCAGCGAGCTGAGCGCGAAGAACAGGGTCGGCTGATCGAGCCTGTGCGTCCTCCGACCGCGGGCGACCTTATTGTGGCCCGCCCTTGCACGACGCCTCTCAGCACATGATCGGCGGCGGGGCGCGTGCCCGATCGCTTCCGGACTGGCCCGACACCCGACCCCTCCGCTCGTGGCAGGAGGAGGCGACCGAGGCCGTGCGGGCGCACTCGGCCGCCAGCTTCTTGGCCTCGGCTACGCCGGCGGCCGGCAAGACCACCTTCGGCCTGCACATCGCCCACCGGATGCTGAGCGCCAAGTTCGTCTCGCGCGTCGTCGTGGCCGGCCCGACCACCCACATCTGCCGCCAGTGGGCCGCCGACGCCGCCCGCTACGGCATCGACCTCGAGCCGAACAGGCCAAACTCGGACGGGCCGGAGTCGGCCGACTTCCACGGCGTCGCCGTCACCTACCAGACGATCGCTGCTGGGCCGGATATGCACCGGCTGGCCGCCGGCCGCCGGCCGACCCTGCTGATCGCCGACGAGCCGCACCACATGGGCGACCAGGCCGCCTGGGGCCTGCAGACCCGCAAGGCCTTCGACGGCGCCCGCTTCCGGCTGCTTCTCTCCGGCACGCCCTTCCGCTCCGACAACTCGGCCATTCCCTGGGTCGCCTACGACGAGGATGGCCTCAGCCAGGCCGACTACGCCTACGGCTACCCGCAGGCGTTGGTCGACCGGGTGTGCCGCCCGATCACCTTCCTGCCCTATGACGGCGAGATGGAGTGGCTCTCGGACGGTCGGCTGCGCAGCGCCGACTTCGACCTTGTCTTGCCGGCGGCAGAGACGGCCCGGCGCCTACGGACGGCGCTCAGCCCGGAAGGCGAGTGGATGGGCGAGGTGCTGCGCGACGGCGATGCCAGGCTGAGCGAGGTGCGCGCCGACGGGCACCCTGACGCGGGGGGCCTGGTCATCGCCTCCGATCAGGATCACGCGCGGGCGATCGCGGCTCGGCTCCGCTCGGTCGCGGGGGAGCAACCCGAGCTGGTGATGAGCGACGAGCCCGGTGCCAGCCGGCGAATCGCCGATTTCGCCTCCTCCGATCGACGCTGGCTGGTCTCCGTCCTGATGGTCTCAGAGGGCGTCGACATCCCCCGCCTGCGGGTCGGCGTCTATGCGACGGCGGCCCGGACCGAGCTCTTCTTCCGCCAGGTGGTCGGTCGCTTCATCCGGTCCACCCCACGGCCGCGCCGCCAGATGAGCTACCTCCTGATGCCGGCCGACCCGCGGCTTAAGGCGCTCGCCCACGAAATCGAGCTGGAGCGCCGACACGCGCTCGACCTCTCGCCGGACGCCGAGGAGGAGGGCGAGATGGACGACGCCGATCCGGAGCGGCCCGAGCCGGGTGGCGGCTTTGCCGCCCTGAGTTCGGGCGACGCCGAGCTGGACGAGGCGATCATGAGCGAGACCACGCTTCAGCTCTTCCCGACCGACGACCCCGAGGCGGGGGCGAAGAAGGCGACCGTCCTCGCCAGGCCCAAAGCCGCGTCGGAGGACCTCAAACCCGAGCGGGAGTCGGCCTATGCGACCCGAGAGCGGCTGCGCGGAGAGCGCAGGCGCCTGGTCGCCGACGTCGCCCGTCGCACCAACAAGTCGCACCGGGAGGTCCAGGCCCGCATCAATCGCGAGACCCGCACGCGCTCGGTCTCCAGCGCCACCATCGAGCAACTCGAGCGCGGCAATGCGATGCTGCGCCGCGAGCTGTGGCGTTGAGATCTCGTGGCCGAACTGAGCGGTTAAGGAGCGAAGCGGGGGCGGCGACCCCACTCGGCGTCGTAGGCGAGCATCGGGGCTAGACTGCCGACGTGGCGGAGGGGTCGCACCCGAGCAATTCTGAAGCCCAAATCAAGGCCGAGGGGACGATCCTCCAGGCCCTCGCGAAGGCGCTTGGAGTCCCCCTGGTCCAGGGTGCAGAAATCTCGCTCGCCAACTCCCGAGTTCGGCCTGACGGTGTCGGCGTAGACGCCTTGATCTTCGTAGAGGTCTTTGCCCACATCGGCAAGTTGCGGGGCGGCCAGATGCACAAGGTGTCGACCGACGCCCTGAAGCTCCTAGCGATCCGCGAGGTACATCCTGCCGCCCGCCTGATCCTCGCCTTCGCCGACAAGGCGGCCGCGGGATCGGTTTCCGGGTGGAAGGCAGAGACGCTGGCGGCCAATGGCATCGAGATTCACACGGTCGACCTCGATCCCGCAGACCGCGCCACGATCGAAGCAGCCCAGACGCGGCAGAAGATGGTCAACCCCAGTTAGCAGCGCTGCGACGTGTTGGGGTCGCTTCACGTCGGAACTCCGGTGGGTAGGACGGCTTGGTGAGCGGAGGCGATGTCGAGCGGGCACAAATCTTCTCAGTCTCCGATCTGGGTTCCCAGCCAGATCGCCACCAATAGAAACACGACCACGATCCCGCCAGCGACAACTATGACCTGAAGCACTTTCTCTTTGCCGGTCAATTGGTCAACATCCGGGAGGGCGGCCGGCGCCCACGCCGCCTTCCAGCTCGGGCGAGAGGGTCGTGTCGAGGGGCTGTTTCACGCTGCCGACGCTACCACTGCCAGCTCACGCTCCTACGCAGCGGCGACGGCGTGTTCAAGCGCGGCGAGGACGTCCTCGTGGAGCTGACACGGGTAACGACAACTAGTATCCACCGTGACGATGGCCCGCCACCGCCGCCACCGCCCGAGACCTAGGCAGAGCTTGCTTCCGAGCATGCTTATGGTCGTCTGCCTGGCGGCTCTGCTCGCACCAGCGATGGCATCGGCCGAGTACACCTTCCTCGCCAAGTGGGGCAGCGGCGGCTCAGGCGACGGCCAGTTCCGCGCGCCCCACGGCGTAGCGGCCGACACTTTTGGAAACGTTTACGTCACCGACTTCGGCAACGGCCTGGGCAACAACGACCGCGTCGAGAAGTTCGACTCGAACGGGACATTCCTCACGAAATGGGGAAGCTTGGGCGCGGGCGACACCGAATTTCACGACCCATGGGGCATCGCCACCGACTCCGAAGGAAACGTCTACGTCGCCGACATCAACAACCACTACATCAAGAAGTTCGACTCGAGCGGTGTCTTCGCCCTTAAATTCGGTGGCGCGGGTACGGGCGACGGCGAATTCGGCTTCCCATTTGGTGTTGCAGTCGATCCCGCGGGCAATGTCTACGTGGCCGACCACAGTGGCGGTGCCACGAACACCGACCGGATCCAGAAGTTCAAACCGTCACTCGGTGGCTATGTCTATGACGACCAGTGGGGCATTCCTGGCTCAGGATCCGGTCAGTTCAAAGAACCCGCCGACGTGGCCACGGACTCCTCGGGCAACGTCTACGTCAGTGATCGCAACAACCACCGGATTCAGAAATTCGACTCAGAAGGGTTCTTCCTCGCCACCTGGGGGTGGGATGTCGACATCGGCGGCGGCAGCGGCTTCGAGATCTGCACGACCTCGGCCACCTGCAGGGCCGGGGTCAGCGGCTCAGGCGACGGCCAGCTGGTCTTCCCCGAGGGTATAGCCACCGATTCCGTCGGCAATGTCTACATCGCCGACCGCGGCAACAATCGGGTCCAGAAGTTCAACTCGAACGGTGCCTTCATCACCAAATTCGGCAGCACGGGAGCCGGTGATGGCCAGTTCCTGCAGCCCAATGACGTCACCGTCGATACCGCCGGCAACGTCTACGTCGCCGACACCGGCAGCGACAGGATTCAGAAGTTCGCCGAGACCAGTGCCCCACCACCCACCGGTGGCGGAGGTTCGGGTGGCAGCGGTGGCGGCGGGATCGTCATCGACGTGACCAACGAGTTCAAGATCGAAAGCACGACCGTTCTGTCGAAGAACGGCGCGCTCAAGTTCAAGCTCAAACTGCCCGCTCCCGGCAACGTGGAGGCGACCGCAACGGTGATACCGCCGCCGCGACCGCCGTCACTCAACCCTGGGCAGCGCGAACACGAAGGGCACAAATCGCAACTTGCCAAGAAAGTCGCGATGGCGACGGGAAGCGCGACCGCCAATGCCGCGGGCCCGCTCACGCTCACGCTCAGCCCCAACAAAAAAGGGAAGAAATTCCTCGGTTGGAAGAGCCCCCTGAAGGCAACCGTCAAGATCACGTACACGCCTACGGGCGGCACCGCCAGTTCGATCACCCGCGCCGCGAAGTTCAAGCTCGCCAAGAAGAAACGCTAACTGCATCCCTCTGCCAGGTGTCCTTCGAGTCGGTGTGGGCGGTCCAGAAAGCTCCGCGATGCCGAGGCGCCTAATCCGTCTCGCCGCGGCGGGCATACAGCTCATCCACATGGGACATACCTTTCGGCGGCAGCATTGCCCCAACGATCCAGATGACCGGGATGACAAAACCAAAGGCAAAGAGGAAGTAGTGCTTGTTCTGGAACGTCCTGATGCCAAGAACAACCAAGAGAACGAAATACAAGATGCCTAGTCCGACGAATAGCAAGACGAGCTCCCATTCCTGTAGAGGTTCAGCCGACTCAAACGCTTTCCAATCGGTGGGCCGCGGCTGGCACCACTGCGCTCCGCGTCGTGCTGCGTTGCCCCCGAGTCTGGCACAGCCAGCCTCGCCCTAGGCTGCGAGCAACGGCGCCGATGGACGGTCGCCTCCCCACCGGCAGTTTCAACCGACTCTCAAGGGCAGGGGATTCGATGCTAAGCGGCTGATCGGATTCGAACCGACGACCTTCTGCATGGCAAGCAGACGCTCTAGCCAGCTGAGCTACAGCCGCATCGGTCGCGGATTATAGGCGTGTAGGCCTCGATCGCCCGACGCCGGCGGCATCGGCAACGCGAGTGCCGGGCCGCTTCGTTTGAGCTACTCATTATTGGGTAAGGCGTTTTCAACCCCGTTTCAGCCGGGTGCTTCGACGCCCAGTCACCCAAGGAGGCCTCGTGAACCGAAGCAAGACCGCCATCCTCGCCGCCGTGCTGGCGCTCGCAATTGCGTTGATCGTCCCGGCCGGCTCCTCAGCCTGGGCGCCGGCGAAATCGGCGTCTATCCATCCCGGCGTGCAGGCCTTCACGGCGGGCGCCCAGTGCACCTCGAACTTCGTCTTCCAGGAAGGAGCCGGCGTCTATCTCGGTCAGGCCGCGCACTGCTCCGGCACCGGCGGGCAGACCGAAACCGACGGCTGCGGCAGCGGCTCGCTGCCGCTCGGCACGCCGGTGGAAGTGAAAGGCGCGAGCAAGCCGGGCACGCTCGTCTACAACTCCTGGCTGACCATGCAGGAAAAGGGCGAGGCCGACCCCGACACCTGCGCCTACAACGACCTGGCCCTGATCAGGATCGACCCGGCCGACGTCGGCAGCGTCAACCCCTCGGTGCCGAGCTTTGGCGGACCGACCGGCCTCGGCACCGTCGGCGGGCTCGGCTCGACCGTCTACTCCTACGGCAACTCCGAGCTGCGCGGTGGGGTCACCAAGCTCAGCCCCAAGCAGGGCATCGTGGTCCAGAACGAAGGCGGCGGCTGGAGCCACATCGTCGTCACCCTGACCCCGGGCGTGCCGGGCGATTCCGGCAGCGGCTTCCTCAACGGCTCCGGCGAAGCGGTCGGCGTCCTCAGCACCCTTCAGCTGGCACCGCTGGCCGGAACCAACGGCGTCGGCGACATCGGCAAGGAGCTTGCCTACCTGCGCGCCAACAGCAGCTTCGGCGCGATGCAGCTGGTGCATGGCACCGAGCCGTTCAAGCCGAACCTGGTGGAAGCGATCCTCGGCTCATAGGCAAAGATCAGTCGAGCTCGCTGAGGAGATCGTGGAGGTCCAGAGGTGAAGTGACCATCGCGATCTCCTCGCCGCCAGGGGTACGCGGCCACTCCTCGCGGGGACGGTCGCAGTAGAGCTCGATCCCGTTGCCGTCGGGATCATCCAGGTAGATCGCCTCGCTGACGCCATGGTCGGAGGCACCCCCGAGCGGCACGCCCGCCTGCGTGAGCCGCCGCAGCGCGTCGGCAAGCGAGCGGCGATCCGGATAGCGGATCGCGACGTGAAAGAGACCGGTGCTCCGCACCGGGGGCGGCGGCGCCCCCTTTGAGTGCCAGGTGTTGAGACCGATGTGGTGGTGGTAGCCACCGGCCGAGACGAAAGCGGCGTCGTCGCCGATTCGCTGTTGAAGCTCGAAGCCGAGCACGCCGCAGTAGAAGTCCAGTGCCCGGTCGAGATCGGCCACTTTGAGATGGACGTGGCCGATGTCGACGCGGGGGTCGATCGGGTCGGCGTCAGGCATCCGCTCCGTCCAGCGCAGCGTTGACAAGTCGGTCGGCCTCAGCGTTCTGCTCACGCCTCACATGACGGATCGTCCATTTCTCGAACGGCCGCAAGGCCCGCTTCACCTCGGCGTGGAGCTGACGCATCGTCGCGTCCTTGACCTTGTACTCGCCCTTGACCTGGCGCACGATCAGCTCCGAGTCCCCGACCAGCTCCACCTCGCTCGCCCCTTGCGCGGCCGCCAGCTCGATTCCGAGCAGCAGTGCCCGGTACTCGGCGACGTTGTTGGTCGCGACGCCGATCCGCTCGCCGCGCTCCTCAATCAACTCGCCGTCGGCACTCTGCACCACCGCCCCGATCGCCGCTGGGCCCGGGTTGCCCCGGGCGCCGCCATCGACGTTGACGATCAGCCTGGTCAAGAGCTCAGCCAACGGGCTCACCGTCGCGGGACCGATCCGCTCGCGGAAGGCCGAGCCCGAGCTTCCCGCCCTCCCCCGCCCTCGCGTTCCACTGCCTGGCGGAGCCGTCGAGCTGCTCGATCTCGCCGCCTTTGTCGAGCTGGAACACGGCACGCATCTCGTCGCCCAGGTCGACTCCCCACTGGTACCAGCACAGCTCCCAGGCAACGGTGATCCGCACCTCGCTCGGCGAGCCGGCGGCGGACCCGATCGATACCTGCGGCTGCCCCAAGGTCCGCATCAGGCCGGCCACTGTTCGCGCCGCGTCGCTCGCGTTGAAACGGGCCACCGCCCGCTCCAGCCGCCCCGACGGCGACTCGGTCCGCTCCGGCTCCGGACGCTGGCCCACATTTGCGCCGGGCGCAGCCGGGTCGACCCAGCCGAGCTGCTCGGCGCGCGAGCGACACAGGTCGCAGACCAGCTGCGGGCCATCCTTCGGGCTCATGTAGCTGCGGGTGCGCTCACCGGCCAGGATCGTGCGGCCGCAGACCGCGCAGGTCTCGTCAGGGCTCACAGGGTCAAATTACCAGCGGCCGCAGGAGAGGCCACCAACTGCCTAGACCTCTTGCAACGAACCTTTGAGCCGCATGACCGCCTTCGTATGCAGCTGAGAGACGCGCGACTCGGTGACACCGAGCACCTCGCCGATCTCGCGCAGGGTGAGGTTCTCGTAGTAGTAGAGGGCGACGACGAGCTGCTCGCGCTCCGGCAACCCCGCAATCGACTCGGTGAGCCGGTCCTTGATCTCGCTGCCGGCGAGCGCTTCCTGCGGGTCTTCGGCGCGTGGATCGGAGATCGTGTCGAGCAGCGAGACGGAGTCACCGGAGGAGTCGGAGATCGTCCAGAGCTCGTCCAGCGCGTAGACGGAGGAGTTGGCGATCTCGAGCAGCGAGGTCTGCAGTTCCTCCTCGCTCAGCCCCACTTTGGCCGCCAGCTCCGCCTCGGTCGGCGCGCGCTGAAGTTCGTGCTCGAGCTTGGTCTGCGCCGCCTCGATTTCCCGCGCTCGGGAACGGACCGAGCGGGGCACCCAGTCGAGCGAGCGCAGCTCGTCGATGATCGCGCCGCGGATACGCGTCATCGCGAAGGTCTCGAACTTGATCCCGCGCTCTGGCTCGAAGCGCTCGATCGCGCCGATCAGGCCCATCAGGCCGTAGGAGATCAGGTCGGCATCGTCGACATGCGAGGGCAGCCCAGCGCCGAGCCGGCCGGCGACGAACTTGACCAGCGGCGAGTAGGCGACCACCAGCCGCTCCCGCGCGGTGCGGTCGCCGTCGTCCTTGTAGCGACGCCACAGGTCGCGCAGCTCTACCTCTTTTACGCCGGTTTCCATGAACTCTGCTCGATTCTATGGCCGCCGGGGCAACATTTGGGGTTCACGCGCGAGGATGGGTCGCAGCGTACGCCTCCCGCAGGCGCGCGGCGTCGACCCGAGTGTAGACCTGCGTGGTCGAAATCGAGGCGTGACCGAGCAACTCCTGGATCGTGCGCAGGTCCGCCCCCCCTTCCAGCAGGTGGGTGGCAAAGCTGTGTCGCAGCGAGTGCGGCGAGACGCCGGCGGCAAGCGCGGCCTCCCGCACCCAGAGGGACAGGCGGCGGGTGACGTCGGAGTTGGAGAGGCGACGACCGCTCTTGGAGAGAAACAATGCCGGCTCGCGCGGGTCGGTCGAGAGAGCGTGCCGGCCGCGCTCGAGGTAGCGCCGCAATGCCCGCTGGGCCGGCTCGCCGACCGGCAGCAGCCGCTCCTTGGAGCCCTTGCCGAGCACGCGCAGCTGCTCGGTCTCAAAATCGAAGGAGCGCTGGTCGAGGTTGACGATCTCCTCGCAGCGCAAGCCACAGGAATAGGCCAGCTCCAGCATCGCCCGGTCGCGCAGCTCGAGCGACGTGCGCGCCGGAATCTGCTCCAGCAGCGATCGCACCTGCTCGCCGTTCAGTACCCGCGGCAACTTTTCCTCACGCTTCGGGCTGGAGACAAGGTCGGCGGGGTTCTGCCCGACCCGTTCGGTGCGGACGAGGAAATCGAAGAGCCCGCGGATCGCGGCGAGCTTGCGCGCGACCGTCGCCGCCGCGGCACCATCGGAGGAGAGACCGGCGCCGTAGCGCCGCACGTCGCGATGGCGAACCTCGCCCGGCTCCAGCCCCCGCTCCTTCGCCCAAGCGACGAACTGGCCCAGATCGACCCCGTAGGCCTTGCGCGTGCGCTCGGCCATGCTCCGCGCCAGCAGGTCCCGGTCGTATCCCGTCAGTGCCTCTTCCCAGGTCATCGCAGTTGGATTCGCCGCCCAGCGGCGCGAGCCTGCGCTAGCCGATGTAGATCGGGGTCCCTACTTCCACTCGGTCATAGAGTTCTTCCACGTCGGGAATCGCCATCCGCACGCAGCCGTGCGACGCGGCGGACCCCAGCGAGTAGGTCTCTTCGGTGCCGTGGATGCCGGCGCCTTCGAAGATTCCCATCCAGCGCGCCTTGATCGGGTTCGACGGTCCCGGCGGGATCGTCTGACCGGCAAGGCTTCCAGCCCAGGAGGAGGTCGGCACGTGCCAGACCGGATTTTCTTCCTTTTCCTGGATGTCGTAGAGGCCTTCGGGCGTTTCGAGGCCTTCCTGGCCGACCGCGACCGTGTAGGTCTTCGCCAGCTTCAGGTGTTCCCAGAGACGCAGCGTGAAGGTCGCCCGGTCGAGCGTCAGGTAGGAGGGGTACTCGGCGGCGACTTCGCCAGCGGTCACCTCTGGCTTCACCGCATGCGTACGGGCGGCGATCGTGTGGTCGGCGCCGGCGTTGAGCACCGCCGCATTCAGCTGCCGCAACAGCAGGTTGTCGCGCAGCTTGCGTCCGTACTCGGCCGGGGCGATGCTGAGCGAGTCACCGCTCGGTTCGACCGTCGCGTCCTTCGCTTCCCGGTCGACGGCGCCGGCCACATGGCGCACGAAGCGGTTCACGGCCGGCTGGGAGTAGGTGATGCCGGCCGGAATGTTCTCGTCGATACTGCCACCGGTCACGTAGCGGACGACCCTTCCCGGCAGAAAGTCATCGTGGCTCAGCGCCACGGCTTCCTCGACCGCACCATCGAGATCGGTGTGCACCTTCAGGCTCTTGCCTTCGAGGCCCCATCTGTGACCCGCGTAGCCAACCCGCAACGAGTGGCGCAGGGGCGCCAGCAGCTCTTCCCGGACCGCGCTCTTCGCCTCGGCTTCGCTCATCCCGCCGACGTCGACACCGCCGATCGTCACCCCGTCGGCGATCTTGCCGTCCTGGGAGCTGTCATAGGCATAGGCGGCAGCCGCCAAGACAAGCAAGGCGAGAACGCCCGCAACCACAGCGATTTTGGCTCTACGCCCGATATTGAAATATTAGGCACACAAGTCGGTCGTTCCGACGGATATGTTTCGACGGTGGCCGGCAAGGATGGAATCCGCAAGGAGATCTGGAAGGCGATGGACCGGGAGGGCGTTTCCCGCTTCCCGGGAGCCGAGGGTCGTATCCCCAACTTCGCCGGAGCCCGCCTGGCGGCCGAGAAGCTCGCCGGCAACCGCCTCTGGAAGCGGGCGCGGGTAATCAAGGCCAACCCCGACTCTCCCCAGACCCACGCCCGGCGCACGGCTCTGGAAGAGGGCAAGACGCTGATCATGGCGGTGCCGCGCCTGCGCGACCCGCATCCGTTCCGGGTGCTGGAGCCGAAGCGGCTCTCGAAAGCGGCGATGAAAGAGGCGGCAACTATCAAGGGTGCGCTCAAGCACGGGCGCGTGGTCGCCCTCGACGATCTGCCCGAGATCGACTTCGTCCTGACTGGCTCGGTCGCGGTCAACCTGAGCGGCGCAAGGATCGGCAAGGGCGGCGGCTACAACGACCTCGAGTACGGGATCCTGATCGACGCCGGCAAGATCGACGACCACACGACGATCGCCACCACGGTCCACCCGATCCAGATCGTCCGGCGGCATCTGCCGGTCATCTCACACGACCTGCCTGTCGACCTGATCGCGACGCCGCGCGCGGTGATCGAGGTCGAGCGTCAGTACGAGCGCCCCCGCGGCATCCTCTGGGACCACCTGCAGCCGCCGCAGATCCGCGAGATACCGATCCTGGAACGGATGGGATATGCCTGATTCCCAGACGGTGCTGAGCGGCTCGGTCGTCTTCCCCGCCTCCGACTACGGCAATGCCGATCCGGACTGGCTCAAGATCGACTGGCGGGATCACCTTCGCCGGATCGAGCTGCCGGGCGCCGCGGTGAACTACGCCGAGATCGGCGAAGGCGAGCCAATCCTCTTCGTCCACGGACTGGCGGGGTGCTGGCGCAACTGGCTCGAGAACCTCCCCCACTTCGGCCGCACCCACCGGGCCATCGCCCTTGACCTGCCCGGCTTCGGCGCGAGCCCGATGCCCTCATGGCCGATCGACATGCCCGCATACGGTCGCCTCATCCATGACTTCTGCGAGAAGCTCGGCATCGACCGGGTCGCGGCTCTCGTCGGCAACTCGATGGGCGGCTTCGCCGCCACCGAGGCCGTGATCGACCAGCCCTCGCGCTTCGAGCGACTGGTCCTCGTCTCTGCCGCGGGCATCAGCTTCGCCGAGGCGCGGGGAAGGGAAGCAACCGCCTTTGCCCACACCGTCAGAGCCGCCGCGGTCGTCCTGCTCGGCGGACACCCGAGCGTGCACTTCCTCTCCCGGCGGCGAAGCCGTCAGATCGGCTTCGGCCCGCTCGTCAACTACCCGAGCCGCCTGCGCCCGGAGCTGCTCTGGGAGCAGATCGAACCCTCGATCCGGGCCCCCGGCTTTGCCCAGGCGGCCACTTCGATCGCCGGTTACGACACCCGCGATCGCCTGCCGGAGATCGAGGTCCCGACGATGGTCGTATGGGGATTGCGAGACAGGATCGTCCCGGTCGAGGCTGCGATCGGCTACCACCGCCTGATCCCCGAGTCGCGCCTTGAGCTCTTCGAGCGCACCGGCCACGTGCCGCAGATGGAGCGGCCGGAGCGCTTCAACCGGCTGCTCGACACGTTCGTCGCCGACTAGCTGCGCCAGCGCCTAGCTGGTTATCGCGCCCTGGGCGGCGGAGGAGACCGTCGCCATGTACTTGGCCATCACGCCGCGCTCGAAGAGCGGCTTGGGCGATTCGTACTCCGCCACCCGCTTGGCGATCTCCTCGTCCGAGAGGGCCACGTCGAGACGCCTGGCGTCGATATCAAGGGTGATCTCGTCGCCCTCGCGGATCGCCGCTATAGGGCCTCCCTTGACCGCCTCTGGGGCGACGTGGCCCACCATCAGGCCGCGGGTGGCGCCGGAGAAGCGCCCGTCGGTGAGCAGCGCCACCTCCTCGCCCAGGCCCTCGCCGACTATCGCCGCCGTGACTTGCAGCATCTCGCGCATGCCGGGGCCGCCCACCGGGCCCTCGTTGCGGATCACGATGATGTCGCCGGGACGGATCGCCTGCTCCTTGACGGCGCGGAAGCACTCCTCTTCGGACTCGAAGACACGAGCCGGGCCAACCTGCTTCTTTCGCTCGGTGCCGGCGAGCTTGACCACGGCGCCATCGGGAGCGAGGTTGCCGCGCAGGATCGCCAGACCGCCTTCGACCTTGAGCGGATCCGAGAGGGGCCGCACGACTTCCTGCCCGTCCGCCTCGCTCGCCACCTCGGCCTCTTCGCCGATCGTGCGCCCGCTGACCGTGATCGCGTCTCCGTGCAGCTTCCCCGCTTCGGCGAGCCGCTTGAGGATCAGCGGCACGCCGCCGGCGCGGTAGAGGTCGGTAGCGACGAAGCGTCCGCCGGGCTTCAGATCGGCCAGCAGCGGAGTTTCGCGTGAGATCCGCTCGAAGTCGTCCATGCCAAGCTCGATGCCGGCCTCGTGGGCAAGGGCGATCAGGTGCAGGACGACGTTGGTCGAGCCGCCGGATGCACAGGCGCAGGCAATCGCGTTCTCCAGCGAGTCGCGGGTGATCACTTGGCTCGGCTTCAGGTCGTCAGCCAGCACACGCATCACCAGCTCGCCGATCTTCTCGGCGACGCTTCCCTTCTCGTCGTCTTCGGCCGGAACCATCGCCGAGCCGCCGGGGCTGATCCCCAGCGCCTCGAAGGCACAGGCCATCGTGTTGGCGGTGAACTGGCCGCCGCAGGCGCCGGCGCCGGGGCTGGCCACGCCCTCGAGCTCGTTCAGTTCCTCGTCGGTCAGATTGCCGGCCGCGTGCGCGCCGACGGCCTCGAAGATGTCGAGGATGGTCACGTCGCGGCCGTGCCAGCGACCCGGCGCGATCGAGCCGCCGTAGAGCAGGACGGAGGGCACGTCGAGCCTGGTCAGCGCCATCGCGCAGCCCGGAATCGTCTTGTCGCAGGCGCAGAGTGCGACGATCGCGTCGAACTGGTAGCCACGTGCCATCAGCTCGATCGAGTCGGCGATCACCTCGCGGCTGATCAGCGAGGTCTTCATTCCCTGCGTGCCCATCGTGATCCCGTCGGAGATGGCGACGGTGTTGAACTCCATCGGCGTGCCACCGGCGGCACGCACGCCCTCCTTGACGTGCTCGGCGAGGCCGCGCAGATGGAAGTTGCAGGGCATCGCCTCGGTCCAGGTGTTGGCGATGCCGATCGTCGGCCGGCTGAGCGCATCGTCGTCGAAGCCGACGCCCTTCATGTAGGCACGCGCGTGGGCGCGCTCGGGGCCGTCGAAGACGACGCTGGAGCGAGGTCGGGGAAGTGCGGTCTTGGTGGTCATACAGAGAGAATTTACTGACGAGGTTCAGAGGTCGGCAGGCAAGGACGCAGGGAGGCCGAAATAGCAGCGCTATTCGGCCGACCGAGGACGCCGCATGCCGCCCTCTGAGCCCGTCAGGCCGAAGACGTCGACCGGGCCTGGGCCAGAGCCGAGTTCGCGCAGGCCATTGGCGACTGCTTCAGACGCAACTTTGCGCGCGCGCTTGGCCGCCTCCAACGGCGTCGCCCCACGGGCGAGGAACGCTGCCATGGCCGCGGAGTGGGTGCAGCCGGAGCCATGGCTGGCGCCGTCGGGATGGCGGTCGCCGGGGATCTCGATGAGGCGCTCGCCGTCGAAGAAGACATCGATCAGCTCCTCACTGTGACCGCCAGTGACGACCACCGCCTTCGGTCCAAGCTCCACGACGGCACGCGCCAGCTCCTCCTGCGTGGCTCCTTTCCCCAAACCGGTCAGCTCCCGGGCCTCGGGGATATTTGGCGTGGCAACCGTGCAGTACGGCAACAGCACGTCGACAAGCGCCGCTCGGGTCTCGTCGTCCATCAGAATCGCGCCGCTCTCGGCCACCATCACCGTGTCGAGAACCACGGGCGCGAGCGCGACCCCGAGGTAAGTCAGGCCGACGGCAACCGCGTCAATCGTCGCCGCCGAGCCGAGCATGCCGATCTTCACCGAGTCGGCTCCCATGTCCTCGGCGATCGCCAAGATCTGGTTGAAGACCGCTGTCGGCGAGACGGCCTCGACCGACTCGACGGCACGCGTGTTCTGCGCGGTGATCGCAGTGATCGCCGTCGTGCCGTGCACGCCACAGGCGGCGAACGCCTTCAGGTCGGCCTGGATGCCGGCGCCGCCGCCGGAGTCCGAGCCGGCGATCGAGAGAGCGGTTGGGATGCGTTTCTGGTTCATCGAATCTCCAGACTAGATGTCGGATGGTGGTTTCAGGTTCGTGCGGACGTAGACGCCGACGAGAGAGCAGCTGACGTAGCCGAGCGCCTCGAGGTCCGCGAGCGCCGCCGCGACCTCACCGGCAGCGAGCCCGAGACTGGTCGCGACCGCATCGCATGTCTCCGCACCCAGCTCCAACGCCTCCAGAACCGAGCGTTGCGCCGGCTCCAGCGACGGACCGGCACGCTCGATTCGGCGGGCACCGGGACCAAGCATCGCGTCGAGCACGTCCTGGGCGTCGCGAACAAGGCATGCGCCCCCCGCCAGCAAGTTGTTGGGGCCCGCCGAAAGCCGCGAGCCGACAGGACCGGGGACGGCGCCGAGATCCCTGCCCAGGTCCGCGGCCAGGTCGGCCGTAATCAGCGAGCCGGATCGCTCGGCGGCCTCGACCACGACCGTCATCCCCGCAAGCGCCGCCATGATCCTGTTGCGGGCGGGAAAGGACCAGCGCCAGGCACCGGTCCTGGGCGGCAGCTCTGAGAGGACAAGGCCGCGCTCGCCGATCCGCCGCCAGAGCGAGCGGTGGGCGGCTGGGTAAGCGACGTCGGCACCGCAACCGAGGACCGCTGCCGTCAAGCCCGAGTCGATCGCCCCACGGTGGGCGCAGGCGTCGATGCCAAAAGCGAGGCCGCTGACGACCACGAGCCCGGCCGTGGCCAGTTCCTTGCCAAGCTCGCGTGCCACCTCGCGTCCGTAGCTGCTTGCCCGCCGCGACCCGACAACCGTGACCGCCTCGTCGGGCGCGAGCCGCGGCAGCAGAGTCGCGTCGCCGCGGCCGAACAACGCCCGGGGCGCATCGGCGGCGTCTATGAGGCCGACGGGAAAGAGTGGGTCGTGGCGGCAGCAGGCCCAGCACTCCGCCGCCGCGAGCTCGTCTCGCAAGCGCGCCTCGGGCACCGCATCGATCCCCGCGAGGATCTTGGTCGCCGCGTGCGGCGCCGCCACCGCGGCAAGATCCTCGTTGCCAAGCCGCAGCAGTTCCGGCGAGCGCCTGCCCGGGGCGCCGGTGGCGATCTTCTCGATGTACGGCGCCAGATGAGCGAGCAGTCGCGCGCGACGCAGGCACTCAGGGCACGCTTGCGGATTGACTTGGCTAATCACGATCCCTCCTCCTCAGTTGCAATGCCTGGGCGATCTGATCTCGCCCGACCGACTCCGCGCCGGCCAGGTCGGCGATCGTGCGGGCCAGTCGCAGGACGCGATCGTGGGCACGGCCGCTGAGCCGGCGTCGCGCGTAGGACTCGGCAAGGAGCGCCGCCGCCTTCTCCTCGAGAACGCAGTCGCGCGCCTCTGCGGGGGTCGTCTCCGCGTTGCAACGACCGATACCGAGACGAGCTTCCTGCCGCTGCCTCGCGTCTGCGACCCGCTCCCGCACGCACGCTGAGGGCTCGCCCGGGGGGCCACCGATCTCCGCCGCGCTGGGCTGGCGGATCGCGACGAGAATGTCGAGGCGATCGGCGAGGGCGCCGCTGAGGCGACCCTGATAGCGGCGCACGGCGAGTGGCGCACAGCTGCACTCCGGGTCGGCCTCACCGCGTCCGCACGGACAGGGGTTGGAGGCGGCGACCAGCATGAAGCGGCAAGGCAGGCGACGGTTCGAACCGGCACGCGAGATCGTCACCCAGCCGCTCTCGAGCGGTGCTCGCAGGGCCTCCAACGCGTCGCGCCGAAACTCGCAGAGCTCATCGAGAAAAAGGACACCGCGGTGAGCGAGTGTCGCCTCTCCAGGTCCCGGCGGGTTGCCGCCGCCGATCACACCGGCGGGGCTGACGGTGTGATGGGGACCCCGAAACGGCCTGCCGCCACCAAAACCATCGCTGAGGCGTCCACAAGCGCTGGCGATCCTTGCAACCTCCAGGGCCTCAACGGCGCTCAACGGCGGCAGAATCGAGGGCAGGCGACTGGCGGCAAGCGACTTGCCTGCGCCGGGAGGGCCGACCATCAGCAGGCTGTGGCCACCCGCCGCCGCGACCTCGAGCGCATAGCGGAGGTGTGGCTGACCACGCAGATCGGCAAGATCGGGACCGCCGGGCCCAGAGGTCAACGGCAGCGACAGTGGCGGCGGCGAATCTGGCTTCCACTCACCCCCGGCCAGTTCTGGGATCTGCATGAAGTGATCGAGAGGCAATACCTCGATTCCGTCGACGAGCGCCGCCTCGGGGCCGTTCTCGGCCGGGACCACAAGTGCTTCGGCGCCCTGCTCGCGGGCTGCCTCCGCCATTGCAAGCACTCCCGGAATCGGGCGCACGGTGCCGTCCAAGGCCAGCTCGCCGGCCATCGCGAGACGTGGCAGACGCTCCCAGTCGAGCTGACCGGATGCCACCAACAGTGCCACCGCGATCGGCAGGTCGAGACCGGGACCCGCCTTGCGCAGGCTGGCCGGAGCCAGGTTGGCGACGATCCGCCGCAGCGGAAAGTCGAAGGCGCAATTGGCGATCGCCGCGCGGACCCGCTCTCGCGCCTCCCGAACGGCCGCATCGGGAAGGCCGACAACCGAGAAAGCCGGTAGGCCGCGGTGCACGTCGACCTCGACCCGCACCGGCTGGGCCGCGATGCCGTCGAGCGTGAATGTCTGAGCCGTGGCGAGCATTGCGGCCACGCTGGCGGGTCCAGACGCGCGTGTGGTGCGCAGCTTGAAAATCTTCTGGACCGACTTTGTGACCGAAGGCATGCGTGCGCCGGGTGTCTTAGTTTCGGCGCGTGACTGCAACGCGCCAACGACTCGGCCAGGCGGCGGAGGACCTCGTCGCCACAAGGCTCGCAAGCGCCGGCTGGGAGCTCGTCGAGCGCAACGCCCGCAGCCGCTACGGGGAGCTCGACATCATCGCCCTCGACGGGCGCACCCTGGTCTTCGTCGAGGTCAAGGCCGGCCGGGCCAACTCGAACTTCGGTCCCGAGCGGCCGGTGCTATCCGTCGACTTCCGCAAGCAGCTCCGCATCCGCCGCCTCGCGACGAGCTGGATGGGCGGCCGGCGCGACCTACCTCGCTACGACGAGATCCGCTTCGACGCCGTAGGCGTCACCTTCGACCGCCGCGGCCGTGTGTGCGACTACGAGCACATCGAGGGCGCGTTCTAGCCGGCCAGCTCGAGCTGCGAGTACGCCACCGACTGGAACGAGCGGCGATGCAGGGGTGAGATGCCGATTCGCTCGATCGCGGCGCGGTGCTCAGGCGTTGAGTAGCCGACGTGCTCCTCGAATCCCCAGCCTGGGTGCTCGCCGGCGGCGCCGTGCATGTAGCGGTCGCGGGTCACCTTGGCAATCACCGAAGCGGCGGCGATCGCGGCGCTCGTGCCGTCGCCTTCGATCACGGCGCGATGCGGGACCGCGCAGTCGCGCAGAGAGAAGCCGTCGACCAGACAGGTTGCCTCCTCGCTGGGCTCCAGCCTTTCCAGAGCCCTGGACAGCGCTTCGATGTTGGTCACGTGCAAGCCGCGGTCGTCGATCCCGCGGGCGCAGCGGACCACGACGCTGACCCGGCTGGCGGCGCGCAGCACGGCCGGGTACATCTCCTCGCGCCGCTCAGGCTTCATCTGCTTCGAATCATGCAGGCCGGCGAGGGCACGGCGGTCCGTATTGGACAGAGACTCGTAGTCGAGCAGCACTGCGGCGGCGACCAGCGGCCCGGCCAAGCAGCCCCGCCCGGCCTCGTCGGCACCGGCGACCTGGCGAGTGCCGAGCCCGCGGTCGAAGGCGAAGAGGCGACGGGAGCGCGCCAGCCGCCGCTTGTGAGCTTTAGAGGGTCCCGATCCGGTCTGGCGGCCAGTAGGTGGCGAAAGCCTCGCCGATGATCCACTTGCGGGGGACGGGTCCCCAGAAACGGCTGTCGTCACTTGCCCCACGGTTGTCGCCCATCATGAAGTAATAGTCGGGTGGAATCGTGATCGGTTTGGGCAAATTGCAAGCAGGGGCCGTGCCGCAGGGCATCGTGTAGGGCTCATCGGTCTTTTCGACCCCGTTGACCACCGGGTGACCGTCGCGGACGCTGAGCGTGTCGCCGGGCCCGGCGACGATCCGCTTGATGAAGTTCTGGCTCGACTCGGCTTCGGTAGGCCGCGGGCAGGCCTCGCGCGGTGAGTGAGGGACCCCGCATTCGGTGCCGTTGTCGGCGCCGGCAGGCGGGTGGAAGACGACGATGTCGCCGGGACTCGGGTCATCGAAGTGGTAGAGGAAGCGGTTGACGAGCACGCGCTGGCCGACATCGAGGGTCGGCTCCATCGATTCGGAGGGAATCTGGTACGGCTTGATCAGCCAGGCCTGAATCGCCAGCGCCAGTCCAAGCGCCAAGGCGACGATGACGACCAGCTCGATCAGCCCGCCGGCTCGGCTTTCCGGCTTGGGGATGCGCGGTCTCAGGCCGAGCCCTCGCCGGAGTCGCCGGAATCCTCCTGCGGCGACTCATCCTCGGCATCCTGCGCCGCGGCGGTGTCCTCGGTCTCCCCTGCCTCGGGCGCCTCAGCGTCCGTGGTGCCTGCCTCTACCTCAGTCTCTGCCTCCGCCTCGGGCTGTGCCGGCTCCTCAGCCTCCTCAGCTCCCTCCGCAGGCGCCTCGGCCTCCTCGGCGTCGGCCGGCTGGGCCTCTGACGTGGGTGGCGTGGAGGTGGGCTCCTCGCCCGCAGCCTGCGAGGACGAGGAGTCCTCCTCCGCGACAGGACCCGCGTCCTGCGGCTCCTCAGCCTGCGGCTCCTCCACTGGGACCGGCGCCGAGATCAGCTCGTCGTCGATCCCCCAGCGCCGCTCGGCGACCCTGGCAGCCTTGCCAATCCGGCCGCGCAGGTAATACAGCTTGGCCCGGCGCACGGCGCCGCGGGCGGCGATCTCCAGTTTCTCGATCTTGGGCGAGTGCAGCGGGAACGTTCGCTCGACTCCGACGCCGAACGACTGCTTGCGGACGGTGAACGTCTCGCGGGCTCCGGAGCCCTGCCGCTTGAGGACGATCCCCTCGAAAACCTGGGTGCGGCGGCGACTGCCCTCGATGACCTGGAAGTGGACGCGCACGCGATCGCCCGGCGCGAAGGACGGGAGTCCCTGCCGCTCCTGGCGACGCTCAATGCTGTCGATTACGCTGCTCATTTGGCGAGAAAAAGCCGCCGGACCCAGGTGCGGGTGCCGCGCGGCCGAGGAATCGTACCTACTCGGGATCTTTTTCGAACTGCTCGGCTCGCGCGCGGCTCTGCTCGGCCCGCCACGCACGCACCCGCTCGTGATCGCCGGAGACCAGGACATCGGGCACACCCCAGCCTCGATACGAGGGTGGACGGGTGTAGTGGGGATACTCCGGCGCCCCCTCCAGCATGCGACTGAAGGACTCCTCGACCGCGCTCTGCGCGTGCCCGAGGGCCCCCGGCAGCTTGCGCATCAGCACGTCTGCGACCACCATCGCCGGCAGCTCGCCGCCGGCCAGGACGTAGCGGCCGATCGAGACCTCGTCGTCGGCGAAGTGCTCGTGGACGCGCTCGTCGAAGCCCTCGTAGCGGCCGCACAGCAGCGCCACGTGCGGCTCCTGGGTGAGCTCGTCGGCCAGCTGGTCGTCGAGCAGGCGCCCGGTCGGCGAGAGCAGAACCCGCCGCGGACTCTCCCCGTGTGGATAGGCAGCCTGGAGCGCCGCGTCAACGACGTCGACCCGGAGCACCATCCCCGCGCCACCTCCATAAGGAGCATCGTCTACCTGCCCAGCCCCGAGCGGAGTCGTATCGCGGTAGTTGAAGAACCGCAGCTCGTTCCCTTTGCCCAGCGCGTTCTGCACCGAGCGCTGCGACTGGAACCAGTCAAAGGCCTCCGGGAAGAGGGTGAAGACGTCGAGCTTCAAGCGCTCAGTCGAGGATGTCGACGATGACGCGGCGATCGAGTCGGACGGCGGCCGCCTTGGCGACGGTCCGGATGGCGTTGGCAACACGCCCGCCTTTGCCGATCACGCGCCCAAGATCGTCCTCGGCGACGCTGATCTCATAGATCAGGTCCCCGTCCTCTTCGAGCTCCTCGACCTCAACCGCATCGGGGTCCTCGACCAGGGCCCTGACGAGGAACTCCAAGAGCTCGGTCATCTAGCTGCCGGAGGCGGCGATGCCCTTGGTCCGCAGCAGCGTGGCTACGGTCTCCGAGGGCTGCGCTCCGTGCTCTAGCCAGTGGCGCGCGCGCTCCTCGTCGAACTCGATCGTCGAGGGCTCGGTCTGCGGGTTGTAGCGGCCGATCGTCTCGATCGTCCGACCGTCACGCGGCGAGCGTTTGTCGGCGACGACGATCCGCCAGATCGGGTTCTTCTTCGAACCCACCCTTCTAAGTCTTATTCGTACAGCCATCGGCGCGGGCAGATTAGCGCCTGCGGTACTTCGGGCGCGGAGCGCCGCCCCCGCCGCCCGCCATCTGGGCGAGCTGCTGCGGGCTCGGGCTGCTCGCCGGCCACCATCTTCCGCATCATCTTGCGCATCTGGTCGAACTGCTTGACCAGCTGATTGACCTGCTGGATCTTGGTTCCCGAGCCATCGGCGATCCGTTTGCGCCGCGAGCCCTTGATGATCGCCGGGTTGGCGCGCTCCAGCGGAGTCATCGAGAGGATGATCGCCTCGACCCGGTCGAGCTCGCCCTCGTCGACGTCGGCGTTCTTCAGCTGTTTCATCGCCCCCATGCCCGGCAGCATCCCGATCAGGCCGCTGAGCGGGCCCATTTTCCGCACCTGTTTCATCTGCTGGAGGAAGTCCTCGAGCGTGAAGCGATCGCTTTCGAGTTTCTTCTGCAGGTCCTCGGCCTGGCGCTCGTCGACCTGCTGCTCGGCTTTCTCGATCAGGCTGAGCATGTCGCCCATGCCGAGAATCCGCGAGGCCATGCGGTCGGGGTGGAAGCGCTCGAAGGCCTCCAGTTTCTCGCCGGTCGAGGCGAAGAGGATCGGCTTGCCGGTCACTGCTTTGACCGAGAGCGCCGCGCCGCCGCGGGCGTCGCCATCGAGCTTGGTCATCACCACGCCGTCGAACTCGGCCGCCTCGGCGAACGATTCGGCGACGCCGACGGCGTCCTGACCGGTCATCGCGTCGACGACCAGCAGCACGTCGTGCGGCTTGGTCCGCTTGCGGATCTTCGCCAGCTCGTCCATCAGGTCCGTCGTCGATGTGGAGGCGCCCGGCGGTGTCGACGATCAGCACGTCGCGGTTCTCCTCGCGGGCGCGGTCGAGGGCCCAGGCGGCGATCTCGACCGGGTCGGCGTCGGTCCCCTGCTCGTAGACGTGCGGCGCCGGCGCGCTCGCCGACCGTGACCAGCTGATCGACCGCGGCCGGGCGGTAGACGTCGCAGGCGGCGAGGGCGACGTTCTTGCCCGACTCGCCGAGATGGCGGGCCAGCTTGGCGCAGGCGGTCGTCTTGCCCGAGCCCTGCAGGCCGGCCATCAGGATCACCGTCGGGCCGTTGGAGGCGAAGGCGAGGTCGCGCCCGGTGCCGCCCATCAGCCCGGTCAGCTCCTCGTTGACGATCTTGACCACCTGCTGGCCCGGGTCGAGGCTCTCCAGCACCTCGGCGCCGAGGCAGCGCTCCTTCAGCGTCTTGGTGAAGGCTTTGACGACCTTGAAGTTGACGTCGGCCTCGAGCAGGGCGAGGCGGATCTCGCGCATCGCCGCATCGACGTCGCCCTCGTTCAGCTTGCCGCGCGAGCGGACATCGGAGAGGGTCGCCTGGAGGCGATCTGAGAGCTGGTCGAACACCGGCCCACCAGCTTAGAGAGCTACTCCGCGAGCAGGGCGTGGGCGAAGTCGGCCGGGTCGAACGGGCGCAGGTCCTCGAGCGACTCGCCGGTCCCGATCAGCTTCACCGGGATGCCGAGCTCGTTGGCGATCGCCAGCACGATCCCGCCCTTGGCGGTGCCGTCGAGCTTGGTCAGGACGACGCCGTCGACCTCGACCGCCTCGGAGAAGATCTTCGCCTGGCGCAGGCCGTTCTGGCCGGTCGTCGCGTCGATCGAGATCAGCGTCTCGTGCGGGGCGTCGGGCATCTGCTTGGCGATCACCCGGCGCACCTTGGCCAGCTCGTCCATCAGGTTGCCCTGGGTGTGGAGGCGGCCGGCGGTGTCGACGATCACCACGTCGGCGCCGCGGGCACGGGCGGCGGCGACCGCGTCGAAGGCGACCGCGCCGGGATCGCCGCCCTCCTCCGAGCGGATCAGTTCGGCGCCGGCGCGCTCGCGCCCACTCGGCCAGCTGCTCGGCGGCGGCGGCGCGGTAGGTGTCAGCCGGCGGCGAGCACGACCGAGAGGCCGAATTCCTTCGAGAGATGCCAGGCGATCTTGCCGATCGTCGTCGTCTTGCCGGTGCCGTTGACGCCGACCATCAGCAGCACCGCCGGCTCGCCGCTGAGGTCGATCGGCGCGCGGCCGTTCGAGGCGACCTCGGCGAGGATCTCGATCAGGCGCTCGCGGACCGCCTCGCCGTCGGCGGAGACGGCGCCGCTCTCGACCTCCTGCTCGAGCCGCTCGACCACCTCCGCCGTGGTCGGCGCGCCGGCGTCGGCCAGGATCAGCGCCTCCTCGAGCCGCTCCCAGGTCTCCTCGTCGATGCGGTCGAAGAGGCTGGCCGAGATCTCCTCGGTCAGCGCCTGGCGGCTTTTCGAGAGGCTCTCGCGCAGGCGGCGGAAGACGCCGCGACGGCGCTCCTCGCTTTCGGGCTCGGCATCGGCGGCGCCGCGTCGCGCGCGCCGAGATCGAAGATCTCCTGCCAGGAGGTGGGCATCGGCGGCGATCCTGATGGACCGGGCTGAGGTTCTGGCCGCTTCGAGCTGCCGGCGGCCGGCGCCGGGGGCGCCATCGTCGGCGCCGCTCTCGCACTTCGCGCGGCAGGCGGCGGGAGACGACTTTGGTCACGCCGTCGCCGCCCATGGTGACGCCGTAGAGGACGTCGGCGGCGTCCATCGTCCGTTTCTGGTGGGTGACGATGACGAACTGGGCGCGGTCGGAGAAGCGGCGGATCAGCTGCAGGAAGCGGTCGATGTTGGCGTCGTCGAGCGCAGCCTCGACCTCGTCGAGGATGTAGAAGGGGCAGGGCCGGGCGAGGAAGACGGCGAAGACGAAGGCCAGCGCGACCAGCGACTTCTCACCGCCGGAGAGCAGCGAGAGCTTGCGGGTCGACTTGCCGGCCGGGGTGACCTCGATCTCGACCCCGAGCTCCTCGCGCTCTTCTTCCTCTGACTCCTCCTCGTCCTCGCCTCCTCCTCGGCTCCGCCTCCTCGGCGTCGCGCACCGGGCGCAGGCTGACCCGCCGCAGGCGGCCGCGCCCGCCGGGGAAGAGGTGCTCGACCATCTCCTCGAAGTTCTTCGCCGTCGCCTCGAAGGTCTGCTCGAAGGCGCGCTCGATCTCGCGGTCGATGTCGCGGATCAGCGCCTCCAGCTCGTGCATGCCGCGCTCGGTGTCCTCGCGCTGGGTCTGCAGCGACTCGACGTGCTCGCGGGCCTCCTCGTACTCCTGCTCGGCGAGCGGGTTGACCGGCCCGATCTGGGCGCGGCGGCGCTCCAGCCGCTGCAGCCGGCGATCGATGTCGGCCCGCTCCTCCTCGCTCAGCGCCTCCTCGGCGGGCTCGACCTCCTCGCCCAGCCGCTCGGCGATCGAGGCCAGCTCCTTGGCCGCCTCGGCGCGGCGGTCGCCGAGATGCGCGGCCTCGACCTGCGGCCTCGGTGAGCGCGTCCGAGGCGGCTTTCATCTCCACCTGAAGCTCGGACTCCTGGCGCGAGCACTCGCGCATCTCCTCGGCGATCGCGTCGCCGTCGCCCTCCTCGCCGACCACCTTCGCTTCGATCCGCTCGACCCGGGCGCGGATCGCAGCTTCCGCGGCGCGCCGCCGCGGCGGCGGCCGCGCGAACGTCGTCGAGCAGCTCCTCGCCGGCGGCGACGCGCTCGCGCAGCGCCTCGCGGTGGCGCTCGCCCAGCAGGCCCTCGGCGCGGCGAGCGTGGCGCTGCCGGCCCGCTCGGCGCCGGCCTGGATCTCGCCCAGCGCCGCCTCGCGCTCGGACTCGGCGGCGTCGGTCGAGCGCGCCTGCTCCAGGCCCGGCGACCGCGCCGGCGAGACCGGCGTCGATCTCGCCCAGCTCCTCCTCGAGCTTGCGGGCGCGCTCGGCCGGCGCCCCCTCGGCCGAGCCGAGATCGAGGGTCAGCGGCCCGAACTCGGCCCGCAATCCCTCCAGGGCACTCTCCAGCTCGCGTCTCGCGATCGCCGAGCCCGGCGGCGCGCACGGCGATCCGCTGCTGCTCGCCGCGCAGCCTGGTCAGCAGCCCCCACGCCTGGGTGCGCTCGCGATCGCGATCGGCAAAGCGCTCCTCGGCCGCGCGGCGGCGCTCGCTCACCTCGGCCAGGCGCTTCTCGACCTCGGCCCGCTTGGCTCGCGCCTTCTCGGCGGCACGCTCTGCCGCTTCGGCTCGATCCTTGCCGAAGCGCAGCTCCTCGGCGACCAGGCGACCGCGCAGCTCGAGCTCCTCGCGCTCGATCCGGGCGCCGAGCTCGGCCGCCTGCGCCTGGCGCTTCAGCGGCCGCAGCCGCGCCCGCGCCTCGCGCTCCAGGTCGAGTGCGCGGTCGAGGTTGTCGCGCGCAGCGCGCAGCTTCAGCTCGGCGCGGCGGCGACGCTTGCGGTGCTTGCCCAGGCCCGCGGCCTCCTCGACCAGCAGCCGCCGCTCGCGCGGTTTGGAGTGGATGATCGACTCGACCCGACCCTGGCTGATCACCGAGTGCATCTCACGGCCGAGGTTGGTGTCGGAGAGGACCTCGACAACGTCGACAAGGCGGCAGCGGGCGCCGTTTAGCCGGTAGACCCCGTCACCGGAGCGGTCGAGCGTGCGCTGGATCGCGATCTCGGAGAGTTCGGTCGCGGCGCGACCTTCGGAGTTGTCGATCACGACCTCGACCTCGGCGGCGCGGCGCTGGCCGACGCCCTGTCCTCCGGCCGAGATCACGTCCTGCATCGAGGCGCCGCGGATCGCGCCCGGGCTCTGCTCGCCGAGCGCCCAGAGCACCGCGTCGGTGATGTTCGACTTGCCGGAGCCGTTGGGTCCGACGATCACGCTGACGCCTGGAGAGAACTCCAGCTTGGTGCGCGCGGGGAACGACTTGAACCCCTTCATCTCAATCGATCTCAGATACATCTCTCGTCCTCGGTCCGGAAGGCTGGCGGGTGGGTCGGACGCGACCTCCCTCCTACCCCCGGAAGCGCTTCAACGCTTCCTCGGCCGCCACCTTCTCCGCCGCCTTCTTGCTCCGTCCGGCGCCCCGTTCCCACCGCTTTCACCGTCGACGGTCGCCTCCACTTCGAAGGTCCGCCGGTGTGCCGGGCCCGATTCGCCGATGACGACATAGGTTACGCGTGCCCGCCGCCGTGCGAGCAACTCCTGCAGCGCCGACTTCGCATCTACCGGAGCTTCTACCGCTTGTTCGATCTGGGCCTCGAAGGCGGCGCCGACCGCGGCAGCGACACGATCGAAGCCGAAGGCGACGAAGCAGGCGCCGATCAGCGCCTCGGTCACCTCGGGCAACGGCCGCGAGCCGGCAAGCAGGACCCTCGCCGGGATCGCCTCCTCGGCCGTCCGGCTCCGCCCCTTCCAGCATCGCCGGCACGCCCAGCTCGCGCCCCACCTCGGCGCAGGCGACGCCGCTGACCGTCTGGTTGTGGATCTTGGTCAGCCCGCCGGCATCCACCTCGGGGAAGCGCTCGTAGATGCCGGCGGCGACGGCGAGCGCGAGCACGCTGTCGCCGAGGTAGGCGAGTCGCTCGTAGGAGTCGGGGCGACTCCTCGGTCCAGGAGGAATGTGTAAGGGCGCGGCGCCGCAGGTCGTCGGGGAGCTCCGCGACGAGCTCGCGCGAGCGCCTCGGCGCTCACGCCGGAGCGTGCTCCATGACGAAGCGAGACAGCGTCGCCGACGGTCTCGATCCGCGCGGCCTGCTCCTCGGAGACGGAGATCCCGTAGCGGTCCTCGAGCTCCATCACCAGCTCGTAGAGATCGAGCGAGTCGGCGTCGAGATCCTGCTTGAAGCGGGTCTCGTCGGCGATCTTCGCCGGATCGACCTCGAGCTCCTCGGCGAGGTGGTCGCGCACCAGGTTGAAAACCTCATCTCGTTGCATCCGGGCTTCCTATCACGCGCCCGCTCGGCCGGCGAGAGCGCCCCTAGCCGGCGCCGCCCTCGGCGAGCAGCGCCGCGGTGCGATCGACCGCGTCGACCTCGACGCAGCGCGCGGCCAGGCGCACGGCGTTGGCGATTCCCTCGGCGCCGGCGCTGCCGTGCCCGACGACGGCGATGCTGCGCAGGCCGAGCAGGATCGCGCCGCCGGTCGTGTCGGGGTGCAGCTCGCGGCGCAGACCGCCGAGCGCCGGGCGCATCAACAACCCGCCCAGCGCGGCGAGCGGGTTGGACGCGCGGCGGCATCGCGAATCGCGCCGGTAACCGTGCGCGCCGTCCCCTCCATCAGCTTCAGCGAGACGTTGCCGGTGAAGCCGTCGGTGACGACGACGTCGGCCACCCCGGCGGGCAGATCGCGGCCCTCGACGTTGCCGGCGAAATCGATTCCCGGCGCCTCGGCAAGCAGCGCGTGGGCAGCGACCACCTCCTCCCGGCCCTTGCCGGCCTCCTCGCCGACCGAAAGCAGGCCGACCCGGGGCCGCTCGACGCCGAGCACCGCCTCGCTGAAGGCGGCGCCGAGGAAGGCGAACTGGACCAGGTGCTGGGCGCGAACCTCGACGTTGGCGCCGACGTCGAGGAAGAGCACCGGCTTGCCGGGGACCGGCAGCTGCACAGCCAGCGCCGGTCGCTGCACGCCGCGCAGGCGGCGCAGGCCGAAGGTCGCGGCAGCCATCGTCGCCCCGGTCGAGCCGGGGCTGACCATCGCGTCGGCGTTGCCCTCGGCGACGTCGCGGGCCGCCCGCACGACCGAGGCCTCCTTCTTTGCCCGCACGGCGGGAACCGGGTCCTCCTCGTTGCCGATCCACTCGGTGGTCGGGATCACCTCGACCCCACCGACTCCCGCCAGCCCAAGCTCGTCGCGGCGGCCCGAAGACACGCAGGCGGATCCCGTCCGCGGCGGCCATCCTGGCGCCCTCGGCCAGCACACCGAAACCCTGCTCGGCGCCGAAGCCGTCGAGGGCGACGGTCACGCCCGTCGGCGCATCGTCTACTCGGTGTCGGGTGCGGGCGCGGTCGGGTCGGTGATCGAGTGCTCGATCACCTCACGACCCTTGTAGGTACCGCAGGTCGGGCAAACCCGATGCGGCAGCCGCGGGCTGTGGCAGCGCGGGCAGATGTTGAGCCGCGCCTTGCCGGCTTTGTGATTGGCGCGCCGCTTGTCTCGCCGCGTGCCGGGACGTTCTCTTCTTTGGGACGGCCATGAGTCGCGGAATGGTAGTGCAAGTGCGAGGCGAGGGTCGGGGGTCCCCCGACCCCCTCCTCAGTAAGTCGCGCGAATCACGGCCAGGTCGTCGGCCTGCCAGGTGACCTCGCCACCGCACCACTCGACCAGGTCCGCTAGCTGGTCATCCTTGAAGACATCGCCGATGACCAGGGAGCGGGAGTGATCTTTTACTCGGCGGAAGAGGGCCTGCTTTTGCTCGTCGGTCAGGTCGTTGACCGAGAGGACCGAGATGACCAGGTCCCAGGGGCCGTCGGGAAGCGGGTCCTCCATGCGGGCGAGCTGCACGTCGTCGTAGCTCTGCCGGGCACGGAAGACCATGTCCGGGCTGGAGTCGAGCCCGACCACCCAGCTGTCGGGGTAGGCCTCGATCAGGCGCCGGGTCGTTTCGCCGGTTCCCATCCCCAGCTCCAGGACCCGCTCGGGCGGGAAGGGGATCGCGGCGATCGCCTGCTCTTGCAGGTCGTCGTAGCGCGGGAGCTTGGAGCGGATCCGCTCCAGATACTCGTCGGGTGTCCAGTCGAATTGACCCATTTCGTAATCTCGTCAGGAGGGTGCCATCGTAAGCGGCGGGGCGGAGGAGCTGGCAATGGCCAAAACGGACAGCACGATCATCGACCTTGCTCGACTCTCGCTCTCTCATGGCGAGGGGGCGCGTTTCGACGTTCCGGTGCGGCTCGAACCGCTGGAGCTGGGCGGGCAGACCTATGCCCCGCCAGAGGATGCCGTCGAGGCAAGGCTCGACCTTTCGCGGCCGAGCAATGGCTACGCCTTCAGGCTGCGCTTCCCCCTCCGGGTCGACGGCCCGTGCGTACGCTGCCTCGAGGACGCCGCGGTGGAGACCGAGGTCGACGCCCGCGAGGTCGACCAGTCCGACACCGATGACGAGGAGCTGCGCAGCCCCTACGTGGTCGAAGACAAACTGGACCTCGGCCGCTGGGCCCACGACGCAGCGATCCTCGCCCTCCCAGCCCGCATCCTCTGTCGCCCCGACTGCGCCGGCCTCTGCCCAACCTGCGGCGAGTCCCTCAACGACGCCAACCCCGAGGACCACAAACACAACACCGGCGGGGATCCAAGGTGGAGCAAACTCAAAGAGCTAAAGCTGGACCAGCAGTAAACGCCCCGCTTAGAGGACGGAGTCCCCCACAACCGCCGCGACTAGGGCTGCTCGTCCAGCACGGCGACCGGCTGCTCTTCGTCACGGCCGGCGAGCCGGTCGCGGCCACGCTGCACGGCCGCGAGGAACTTCTGAAGGTTGACCTCGAGCGTGTTGAGGATCTCGTCGGCGTAGTCCTCCGCGCCGAGCCGGATCTCGCGCTCTCTCGTGCGGGCGTCCTCGACGATCTCGTCGGCGGCCCGCTCGGCCTGCTTGGTGACCTCCTCGTCGGAGATCAGGCGGGCCTGCTGCTCACGCGCCTCGCGCACGATCCGCTCCGCCTCGCGTTTGGCCTCGGCGAGCATCTCCTGGCGCTCCTTGACGATCCAGCGCGCCTGCTTGATCTCCTCGGGGATCGTCGCGCGCATCTGGTCGAGGAGGTCGTAGATCTCCTCGCGGTCCACGCGAACCTGATCCGTGAGAGGCACGGGTCGGGCGTTGTGGACGACATCGTCCAGCTTGTCTATTAGAACGAGAACGTCCATCAGCAGTGCGTAAGCCTACGTGTAAGAGCCACTTTCGGTGAAGAAGCCGTGATTTCCTCGACTTTTTGCAAACTCTCGCCCACGTGGGCAACCGTCTGGCAAAAGCCTACCTCTCGCCCAGGCGGCCCGCCATCGCGGCTGCCACCGGTGCCGGAACGAGGTCAGAGACGTCGCCCCCGAAGGTCGCCATTTCCTTCACTCCGGTCGAGGAAAGGAAGCTGTATTGGGGCGAGGCGATCATGTAGATGCTCTCGATCCCCGGGTCGAGCTTGCGGTTGAGCTGCGCCATCTCGAACTCGTACTCGAAGTCGGAGATCGCCCGCAATCCCTTGACGATCGCCCTCGCTCCCGATTCGCGGGCGAACTCGACCAGCAGGTTGGAGAAGATCTGCGCCTCGACGTTGGCGAGGTCGGCGGTCGCCTCTTCGATCAGCGCCTGGCGCTCCTCGGCGGTGAAGAGCGTCTTGTCCTTGCGCATCGGGTTGTTGACGACGCCGACGACGACCCGCTCGAAGACCTCTGAGCTGCGGGTGATGATGTCGATGTGCCCGTTGGTGACCGGGTCGTAGCTGCCGGGACAGACGACGGTGCCGTCGCGCTCCGCCATCAGCTCGGCTCCTCTGTAGAAGGAAACGTCGGTGGCGCCGTAGCGACGCTGACGCAGCGGCTCGAGCGAGTCGAGCTGCAAGCGGACGCCGTGCGCCGCTCTCGACGACAGCCCGCCCGTCGTCGGCGAGCAGCCGCGGAAGATGTGTATTCAGTTCCTGCCCCACGCGATCGGCGAGTTTATAGGGGGCGTCGACGAAGACGAGGTCGAAGCGGGCTGCGCCCGGTTCAGCAGCGGTGCTCGCGAGCCAGCGCTGGACATCGCCGCGGACCAGCTCGACGCGCTCGCCGAGGCCGAGCCGCTCGACGTTGCCCAGCGCCGGTCGCGTGTCGCGGTCGACGAGAACGGCGCCGGCGGCGCCACGAGAGAGCGCCTCGATGGCAAGCGCCCCGGTGCCGCAATAGAGGTCGAGGACGCGCGCACCGGTGACATCGCCCAGCGCCGAGAAGACCGCCTCGCGGACCCGGTCCGAGGTCGGTCGCACCTTCCAGCCACGCGGCGCGACCAGACGCTGTCCCTTCAGCTCTCCGGCGATGACCCTCATACCGGCATCAGAGCGGAATCGGGTCCGAGGCGCCGGCGCCGAAGCGACGGTGGGCAGCGTCGAGCATCGGCCCAAGCTCAGGCGACGTCGAGCGAGCCGTGCCTCGCAGCAGGGCCAGCACCTCCTCGCGGGCGGCCGCGAGCAGTGCCGTTTCCTCCGGCAACTCAGCGACGGCGAAGCGCGGCAGGCCGCTCTGACGGGTCCCCAGCACCTCGCCCTCGCCGCGCAGCGTCAGATCGACCTCGGCGAGCTTGAACCCGTCCCGCTCGCGCGCAACTGCTTTCAACCGTTGCCTTGCCATCGCACCGGCGTCTTCGGGGAAAAGCAGGCAATGGGAGCTGTGCGAACCCCGGCCGACGCGTCCCCGCAGCTGGTGCAGTTGGGAAACGCCATAGCGCTCCGCCCCCTCGATCACCATCACCGAGGCGTTGGGCACGTCGATGCCGACCTCGATCACCGTCGTCGCCACGAGGACGTCGGTGGATCCCGAAGCAAAGGCCTCCATCGCCTCCGCCTTGCGGGCCGAGGGCATCTGGCCGTGGATGACGCCGACCGAGAAGCCCTCCAGCTCCTCGACCTTCAGCCGGGCGGCCTCTTTCTCCGCGGCCTTCCCCTGCATTTTCTCCGACTCCTCGACCAGCGGGCAGACGACGAACGCCTGCCGGCCCTTCCTGAGCTCGGCGCGGAGGAACTCATAGGCAGCCGCACGATCGTCCTCGTCGACCACGCGAGTCTCGACCGGTTGGCGGCCCGCGGGAAGTTGGTGCAGTGCGGTCGTATCGAGGTCTCCGTAAGCGGTCAGCGAGAGCGTCCTCGGGATCGGCGTCGCGGTCATGTGGAGGACGTGCAGTGCCATCCCATCCACCCCCTTCGAGTCGAGCGCGCGCCGCTGCTCGACCCCGAAGCGATGCTGCTCGTCGACGACGCAGAGGCCGAGGCGGGCGAACTCGACGTCGGGCTCGATCAGCGCGTGGGTGCCGACGACGATGCCGAGCTCACCGCTTGCAAGCCGGTCAAGCGCTTCCTTCCGGCGTGCGGCCGGCGTCGCCCCCGTCAACAGCGCAAAGGGCGTCGCCTCTTCCGCCAGCAGCTTCCCCAGCGTCACCGCGTGCTGCTCGGCCAGCGTCTCGGTCGGCGCCATCAGCACGGCCTGGAACCCGGCTTCCAGCGCGCGCAGCATCGAGTAGAGGGCCACAACGGTCTTTCCTGACCCGACCTCGCCCATGAGCAGCCGTTGCATCGGCTCACCCGAGTCCAGATCCGAATCGATCTCGTCGAACGCCTTCAGCTGATCTCGAGTCGGCTCAAACGGCAACGACTCGAGCCACCGCCCCACGGGCTCCCCAGGCTTCCCAAGTCGCGGCGCCGGCCGCGAAGCTCGGTGGCTCCGCTTCCGCGTCGCCAAGAGCGCCTGGTAGAGGAACAGCTCCTCGAACGCCAGTCGCTCCCGGGCCAGCTCAACGTCCTCGGGGCTCTCCGGAAAGTGCACGGCTTTCAGGGCATCGACAGCTCCTGCAAGTCCTCGGCGCACCCGCATCTCGGCCGGTAACGCCTCGAGCACATTCCCAACCCAAGGAATCGCCTGCTCAACCCACTGCCGGATCCGCTGGGCTTTCAGCTGCTCGGTCGCCGGATGCACGGGAACCAGCTTCGAGCCATCTTTCGCGTCGACCCGCGGCTGCAGGTCCACGAACTCATATTCCGAAACCCGAAACCCACGTTTGTCCTTGGAGCCCGTCAACAGCAACCGGGTGCCCGCGGTCATCTTCTGCGCCAACCAGGGCTGGTTGAACCAGGTCGCGCGGACCGAGTCGGAGTCATCCCCCACTTTGACCGTAAGGATGCTCAGGCCCCGTTTGCGAAACGGCCGGGAGGCATCGGCAAGCACTTCGACTCGAATCGTCGCCTGCGCCTTCGGCTCCAGGCTGGCCACGGGGACAACGGTCCGGTCCCGGTGAGTGTGGGGAAAGCGCAGCAGCAGATCGCCGACAGTTCCGATACCCCCCTCCGCCGCAGCCTCCGCCAGCTTGGGCCCGACCCCCTCCAGTGCCTCCAGGGAGATATCGAGCACGCTCGGCCGAGGCCAGTGAACGGGGGCGTCGAGCATCTGCGCCCGGGTCAACTCCGTAGCGCCGGCGAAGGCGCGGGCTACTGGGCGGCGAGCAGCCACCACCAGCTCGGCTGACCCCCCTCATGGGTCTCGACCTCGACCCCATCCGGGACATGGGTGTCGATCTCCCTGAGCGGGATCGGGGCGTCCTGGCCAGCAAGGATCGTGACGATCTCGGCGTCCTTGGCGAGACGCTCCAACGTGGTTGCAAGGGTCGAGCCGGCGCCGCCCCAGGCGACGATCTCCTCGCCGACGAAGCCGACCGCGTCACCCGTGCGGAAGCGTCCCTGCGCATCATCGCGAGCAGCCGGCGCAACGCCGCCGGCGACGATCCCGTCGAGGGCAGCGGCGAGCCGCTCGGCGTTCTCCTCAGCGGATCCCGCAGGGTCGAGTTCGACCAGGGCCAACAGACCGGACTGCTGCGAGGTCGCGGCAACTACCCGCGCCGGCTTCTCCGACAGCTCGCAGGCGCGCTCGGCAGCCATGATCACGTTCGAAGAGCTGGGCAGGACCAGCACCTCTTCGGCGGGTACCTCGTGAATCCCGGCGAGCAACTCGTAGGTCGAAGGGTTGAGGGTTTCCCCACCCGGCACGACGTGCGCCCCCAGCTCGGCGAAGAGCCGCTCTAGACCGTCGCCTGCCGCTACCGCAAGCGCTCCCGTGCGCCCCCCACCGAGCCGTGCCCGGCGCTCGGCGATCTGCTCGCGCATGTCGGCGACGTCGAGATTGGTGACCTGGCCGGCGCCCTCGAACAACGCCACGGCGGCTTCGGGCTCGTCGGTGTGGACGTGGACCTTGAGCGTCACCTCGTCGCCGACGACGAGAACCGAGTCGCCCAGCCCCTCCAGGCGCGGCAGGAAGTCGCGTGCGGCGAGGCCGGCGCCGGAGACGATGAAGTTGGTGCAGTAGCGGTAGCGACTGTCCTCGTGATGGGGGCGACTGAGTGGCGGTGCGTCGTGGTGGGAGACCTCCGGTGCCTTGGCGCCATCGCCCCGCAGGCCGGCGACCACGCCGGCGAGGATCAGCACCAGGCCATAGCCACCGGCGTCGACGACCCCCGATTCACGCAGCACCTCGAGTTGCTCCGGCGTTCGCTCGACCGCTTGCTGCCCATCGGCGATCGCCTGCTCGAGAACCTCGGCGAGAACGGCGTCCTGCTGCTCGTCGCTGACTCCCTGGTCGAGGCGCTGCTTCTCCGCCTCTAGATGGGCGAGCTGGCGGGCGATCGAGTGGGCCATCTCGCGGAAGACGGTCAGCATCGTTCCCTCGGCCGGATCGCGGACCGAGGCGTAGGCGGCGTCGGCCGCGCTGGCGAAAGCCGACGCGACGAGCACCGGGTCGACCAGCTCGCCGGGCCGGCTGGCGAGCTCCTCGGCAGCTCCGCGAACGATCTGACTGAGGATCACGCCCGAGTTGCCCCGCGCCCCCATCAAGGCCGCGCGGGCCAGCGCCTGGACGAGCTCCGTGCGGCCGACCTCGTCGACCTCGAGACCGTCAAGACGGTCGAGCTCCTCCATCACGGCCCGCATCGTCATCGCCATGTTGTCGCCGGTGTCGCCGTCGGCGACCGGGAACACGTTGAGGTCGTTGACCTCCTGGCGACGCTCCTCCAGGTGGGCATAGGCAGACGTAACTACGCGCCGGAAGCGCGCGATCGAGGGGTCGGGCATCGCCCCGAAATCTAGCTGCCATCGCCGGATGGGCCTCTCAGATGAAGCGACCGACGGGGTTCGCTACGGTGCGACGCTCGATGAGACGCTTCGCCACTTGGACCACCGGGCACCCTTGGATCACGATCCTCGCTTGGATCGTCGCCCTGTTCGGAGTCGCGATGATCGCCAACTCGGCCGGCTCCAGCTTCTCCGAAGACTTCAAGCTGCCCGCCTCCGACTCCCAGGAAGCCTTCGACCTGCTCGAAAACAAGTTCCCGGCGCAATCGGGGGACACGGCGACGATCGTTTACAAGGCCCCCGGGGGCGTCGAAGCGCCGGCGGTCAAGCGCAAGATGGAAGGCGTCTTTGCAACCGCCGCCAAGGTCCCGCACGTGAGCGAAGTCGCCAGCCCGTACGAGAACGGCGGTGCGGCGGCGATCAGCGACGACGGCAAGATCGCTTACGCGACGGTTCAGTTCGACACCACGAGCGAAAAGCTGGAAACGGATGACACCGAACGGGTGATGAACGCCGCCGGGGCAGCCTCCGGCGATGGCCTGCAGGTCGAGGTCGGCGGCCAGCCCGTGGAGGAAGCTCGCGCCGAAGAAGAAGGCGACTCCTCCTTCATGATCGGCCTGCTGGCCGCGGTCGTCATCCTGCTGATCACCTTCGGCTCCGTCGTGGCGATGGGCCTGCCGCTGCTCACGGCGCTGTTCGCGCTCGGGGTCGGGCTCGGCCTGGTCACGCTCGGCACCCACGTCTTCGACACGGCCGAGTTCGCGCCGCAACTGGCGGCGATGATCGGCCTCGGCGTCGGCATCGACTACGCCCTCTTCATCCTCACCCGCTTCCGCAACGGCCTCGACGAGGGCCTGGAGTCCCGCGACGCCGCGATCGCCGCCGTCGACACCGCCGGTCGCGCCGTGCTCTTCGCCGGCGTGACCGTGATCATCGCCCTGATGGGGATGTGGCTGCTCGGCCTCAGCTTCCTCTACGGCGTGGCGATGGCCGCCGCGATCGCCGTGCTATTCACGATGATCGCGGCGCTGACTCTGTTGCCGGCGCTGCTGACGATCGCCGGTCGCCGGGTCGACCGCCTGCGCATCCCCGGCTTGGGAAAGCGCGAGCCCTCGACCGCCGAAGACACGCGCTGGTTCCGTTGGAGCCGTGAGATCCAACGGCGGCCGGTGCTCTCGGCGCTGCTCTCCGGAGGCCTGCTGATCGCCCTCTGCATCCCCACCCTCTCGCTGCGCCTCGGCTCCAACGACGCCGGCACCGACCCGGCGGGAACGACGACGAAGGAAGCCTACGACCTGCTCGCGGAGGGATTTGGCCCTGGCTTCAACGGACCCTTCTCGATCGTCGCGGCGCTGCCGAGCAAGGGAGACGACGCGGCGCTGGTCGAGTTGAGCAAGACGCTCGAAGGCGAAGAAGGCGTCGCCGACACCACCCCGGTAATGCTCAACCCCGCCAAGAACACCGCGGTCTTCCAGCTCTACCCGACCACCTCGCCGCAGAGCGAGGACACGACCAAGCTGCTCGACCACATCCGCGACGACGTGATCCCGCCGATCGAGCAGCGCACCGGCGCCAAGGTGCACGTCGGCGGCATCACCGCGATCTTCGAGGACTTCGGCACCGCGATCGCCGAAAAGCTGCCGCTCTTCATCGGCGTCGTCGTGCTGCTCTCGGCGCTCCTGTTGATGGCCGTCTTCCGCTCGATCCTGGTGCCGTTGAAGGCGGTCGTGATGAACCTGCTCAGCATCGGCGCCGCCTTCGGCTTGATCGTCGCCGTCTTCCAGTGGGGCTGGGGCGCGAGCCTGATCGGGGTCGACGGCACCGGACCGATCATCTCCTTCTTCCCGATCTTCCTCTTCGCGATCATCTTCGGCCTCTCGATGGACTACGAGGTCTTCCTGATGTCGCGGATCCACGAGGAGTGGGAAGACAAGAAAGACGCAACCGAAGCGGTTACGCGCGGCCTCGCCCTGACCGGCCGCGTGATCACTGCCGCGGCGGCAATCATGGTCACCGTCTTCGCCTCGTTCATGATCGGCGAAGACCGCATCATCAAACTCTTCGGCCTCGGCCTGGCCTCCGCGGTCTTCATCGACGCGGTCATCATCCGCTCGGTCCTCGTGCCGGCCGTGATGCAACTCTTCGGCAAGAGCGCCTGGTGGCTGCCGGACTGGCTCGACCGGATCCTCCCCAGGCTCCATGTGGAGCCGGCAGAGGGCGATCCAGCACCGACGGGAGAGCACCCCGTCGTCGAGAGCGCCTGAGCGGAAGAGACGGCGACCTCCTCCTTGGGGAACTCCCTCAAGCTGTGTACACGATCATGTACACTTAACCGATGGCGAAGACTGTTCCTGTGCGCGAGCTACGCAGCAACCTAAGCAGCCTGCTCGATGACGTCAGTGATCGGCGCGATCACGTCCTGGTGACCCGCAACGGCACTCCAGCCGCAGCTCTCGTTCCGATCGACGAGTATGAGGCCTTGGAGGAGACCGCTGAGGTTCTTTCCGACCCCGATGCCCTCGCCGCCCTGGAGACCGGCCTCGCCGAAATAGAGCGCGGCGAAACGGTCACTCTCACGGAGCTTCGCAGCGAGCTTGCCGAACGTCGAGCTGCCGCCGGCTGATCGTTGGCACGGCTCGTTCTTGCCCGTCGCGCACGGCGGGAGCTGCTCGAACTCAACTGGCCGCTGATCGATGCGATCGAGGACGCGCTGGGGTTACTGGAGCGGGAACCGCAAGCCGGTCACGCGCTCCGAGGCAAACTGCGCGGCTTGTACTCGCTGCGGGTCGGTGCCTATCGGATCCTCTACCAGCTAACCGATGGCGGGCAGACCATCCGCGTTGCCGCCATTCGTCACCGCTCCAGTGCCTACGGGGTTGATCCGCGCTAGCGCGTGCGACAAGCCAAGGCCGACTGACCAAGCGAGGGCGCGTCGGCGGCGGAGCGACAGTGCTCCGCACGGCGCGGAGCCGACGGCGCGTCCTCGCGCCGTGTCAGGCGGCCTTGGTGACCTTGTTGGCCTTGAGGCAGCGCGTGCAGACGTAGGTGCGCAGCTTGCGTCCCTGCTCTTCGATCCGCACCTTCTGCAGGTTCGGGTCGAAGCGCCGCTTCGTGGCGACCATCGAGTGGCTTCGGGACTGGCCGAACGCCGGTCCCTTGCCGCAGCTGTGGCATACCTTGGCCATCGGGTCGTGGATGGTACAGGTCGCCGTCAGCCGTCGCGGCTCTGCCAGCGGTAGGGGTTGATCGCCTGTTTGTGCAGCGCCATGCGGGCGACGGTCAGGGCGGCGTTGCGGCCCTGGTCGCGCTTGTCGCCGTTGGCGCGGGCGATCGCCTGCTCCATCGTGTCGCAGGTGATCACGCCGAAGGCGCAGGGCACGCCGGTCGCCAGCTGCACGTCCTGAATTCCACGGGCGGCCTCGGCGCAGACGAAGTCGTAGTGGTCGGTCTCGCCGCGGATGACGACGCCCAGGCAGGCAACCCCCGCATAGCGTTCGGTCGTCGCGAGCAGCTTGGCGGCGAAGGGCAGCTCGTAGGCACCGGGAACCGAGACCTCGCTCACCGCCGAGGCGGGCACACCGGCCAGCTCGAAGCCTTCGCGCGCCCCGCTGAGCATGCGGACCGCCAGATCCTCGTAGAAGCGACCGACGCAGACTGCGAAGCCGAGCGAGGAGAGGATCGAACGCTCGTCCTCGTCGAAGCTCTCCAGGAACGCGCCGGGCTCAGCCACCGGCGTTCCCCGCGTCGCGCTCCTCCTCGTCGTGGATCATCTCCTCGTCGAGCGCCAGGCCCTGGTGGTGCAGCGTGTGGCCCATCTTGTCGCGCTTGACTCGCAGGTAGGCCTCGTTGTGGGTGTTGGGGTCCGATTCGATCGGCACCTGCTCGCTGACCGAGAGTCCGTAACCCTCGAGCCCGACGATCTTTTTCGGGTTGTTGGTGAGGATGCGGATGCTGGTCAGGCCCAGGTCGCCGAGGATCTGGGCGCCGATGCCGTAGTCACGCAGGTCGGCGGGCAGGCCGAGCTTGAGGTTGGCCTCGACCGTGTCGGCCCCCTCCTCCTGCAGTTTGTAGGCGCGCAGCTTGTTGAGCAGCCCGATCCCGCGGCCCTCCTGGGAGAGGTAGAGGAGGACGCCCTGGCCCTCCTGCTCGATCATCGCCAGCGCCGAGGCGAGCTGTTCGCCGCAGTCGCAGCGCATGCTGTGGAAGACGTCGCCGGTGAGGCACTCGCTGTGGACGCGGACCAGCACGTCCTCAGCCCCGTCGACCTCGCCCTTGACCATCGCGACGTGATGTTTGTCGTCGATCAGCGAGCGGTAGCCGACCGCGGTGAAGTCGCCGAAGGCCGTCGGCAGGCCGGTGTCGACCACCCGCTCGACCAGCTTCTCGGTGCGGCGGCGGTAGGCGATCAGCTCGGCGACCGTGATCATTTTCAAGCCGTGCTTCTCGCAGTAGGGGACGAGGTCGGGCACGCGCGCCATCGTGCCGTCGTCGTTCATCACCTCGCAGATCACCCCGGCGGGGGTGAGGCCGGCGAGGCGGGCGAGGTCGACGCTGGCCTCGGTGTGGCCGGTGCGCTCCAGGACGCCGCCCTCTTTGGCCCGCAGGGGAAACATGTGGCCGGGGACGACGATGTCGCGCGGTCCGGAGTTGGGATCGATCGCGACCTGGATCGTGTGGGCACGGTCATGAGCGGAGATCCCGGTGCTGACCCCGCCGGCGGCCTCGATCGTCACCGTGAAGGCGGTCTGCAGCGGCGCCTCGTTCTTCGCCGCCATCAGGTTGAGGCCGAGGCGTTCGCAGCGTTCCGCGGTGAGCGCCAGGCAGATCAGCCCGCGCGCCTCCTTGGCCATGAAGTTGACCGCCTCGGGGGTGGCGAACTGGGCTGCCATCACGAGGTCGCCCTCGTTCTCACGGTCCTCGCCGTCGCAGACGACGACCATGCGACCGCGGCGGATCTCCTCGATCGCTTCCTCGATCGTCGAGAAGTGGCTCTCGCCCTCGGCCCGCTCGGCTCCTTCTTGTCTCTGGGTCTCCGTCATCTGGCTCACGCTCGCTCCTTTCCAGCGAATGGTGCCATCAACCGCTCCACATGCTTTGCGATCACGTCACACTCGACATTCAACTTGCCCCCCGGCGAGGCTTCGCCCAGGGTCGTGCGCTCGAACGTCTCGGGGATCAGCGACACCTCGAGCCAATCCTCCCCCAACTCGGCGATCGTGAGGCTGACCCCGTCGAGGGTGATCGAACCCTTGTCGATCGCGTAGCGCAGCAGGTCGCGGTCGAGCGCGACGCGCAGGCGCTTGGCGAAGCCGTCCGCCTCGAATGCGGCGACCTCCCCGATGCCGTCGACGTGCCCTTGGACGATGTGGCCGCCAAGGCGATCGGATGCCTTCATCGCGAGCTCCAGATTGACGCGGCCGCCGGCCTCCAAGCCGGCGAGCGAGGTCACCGCAAGCGTCTGGTTCATCGCCTCGGTCTCGAAGCCGTCGCGATCGACCGCCGTCGCGGTCAGGCAGACGCCGTTGACCGCGACCGAATCGCCCGGCTCTATACCGGCCGCAAGCGAGGTGGCGATTCGCAGACGAGCGCCCTCGGCGGCTGCATCGAGCGACTCGACCGTGCCGACGTCCTGAATCAGTCCGGTGAACATCTCACCACTCCTTGAAACGGGTCACGATCAGGGTGTCCTCGGCGTTGGGATCCAGGGCATTCAACCGCTCATTGTCGGCGAGAAGGATCGGGGCGACGAACACCCGCGCTTCGTCGATCTGCTCGGCGGCTGCGAAGGCGGCAGCGAGAGTGCGCCCACCCTCGAGGAAGAGGCTGGTGATTCCACGCCGGCCGAGGTCGGCGAGCGCGGCGTCGATGCTGTCGGCAACGACCGTCTCCGCGCCCGCGCCCTTCAAGCCGGCGACCCGATCGGAATCGGCATCCGGGGAGACGATTGCCAGCACCGGCGACTCGTCACGCGTCTGCAGAAGCTGTGAATCGAGCGGCAGACGGGCCTGACGATCGAAGACAACTCTGATCGGCTGTCGCACCTCTGCGCGGTCGAGGTTTGAACCGCTATGCGACTCAAAGCTCGACCGCGGCGGTCGGGCGGTGAGCAGCGGGTCGTCGGCGAGCACCGTGCCGATGCCCACGGCTATGGCGTCGGATTCGGCGCGCCAACGGTGGACAAGCTCCTGGCTCCGAGTGCCGCTGATCCAGGGCGAGTCGCCGGGCGGAGTCTCGGTGTGCCCGTCGAGCGACATCGCCAGCTTCACGGTCACCAGCGGCAAACCGGTGCGGGCGTGCTTGCGGAATGGCTGGTTCAGCACTCGCGCCGCGGTCGCCTCCTCGCCGGCGGCAAAATCGACTTCAACCTCGCCGTCGCGGAGCATTCCGGGTCCCCGCCCAGCCGCCTTCTCGCTCGGATCGTCGGAGGCGATGACGACGCGCCCGATCCTGGCCTCCAGAATCGCGTCTACACAAGGTGGCTGTCGCCCCTGATGGGCACAGGGCTCGAGCGTCACGTACATCGTCGCGCCGGCGGGGTCCTCCCCCCTGCTCTCGCAATCGGCAAGCGCCGCCCGCTCGGCATGCAGCTCACCAAGCTTCGCGTGAAACCCCTCGCCAATGACCTCGCCATCTCGGACGATCACCACGCCAACCAGGGGATTCGGACTCACTCGCCCGCGCCCGGACTCCGCAAGCTCAAGAGCCCGCCTCAGGTATTTGCGGTCCGCAGTTTTCAGCGAGGCGTCCATATTGATTGACGAGTCAGTCAATGGTACCTCGCGCGGGTGGCGCGGGAGGAGGGGGTGTTCGGACGGGTGAGTCCGCTAACACCCCCTCCTCCCGTGACAGGACCCGCGCGCCGAGGCCAGGGATACCCTGACCGGCCAGCCATGAAGCTCATCATCCAAATCCCCTGCCTGAACGAGGAAGCGACGCTGCCGGAGACGATCGCTGCCCTGCCGCGGCAGATCGAGGGCGTCGACGAGGTCGAGTTGCTGGTGATCGACGACGGCTCGACCGACCGCACGGTCGAGGTCGCCCGCGAGTGCGGAGTCGAGCACGTCGTCCGGCTGACCAACAACAGGGGGCTTGCGGCGGCCTTCCAGGCCGGCCTCGACGCCTGCCTCAAGCTCGGCGCCGACGTCGTCGTCAACACCGACGCCGACAACCAGTACAGCGGCGCCGACGTGCCGAAGCTGCTGGCGCCGATCCTCGCCGGCGAGGCCGACATGGTCGTCGGCGACCGCCGCATCGCCACGATCGAGCACTTCTCCGGCGCCAAGAAGGCGCTGCAGCGTGCCGGCAGCTGGGTGGTGCGCAGGCTCTCCGACACGGCGATTGCCGACACGACCTCCGGCTTCCGCGCCTACAACCGCGAGGCGGCTCTGGGCCTGCTCGTCACCGACAACTTCACCTACACGCTGGAGAGCCTGATCCAGGCCGGCAAGATGCTCTCCGCCGTCGAGGGAGTCGAGGTCGCAACCAATCCGCAGACGCGCGAGTCGCGGCTATTCGACTCGACCGGCGCCTACGTACGCCGCAACGCCCTCTCGATCCTGCGCATCTACACCCGCTACGAGCCGCTGCGCGTCTTCGCCAGCGCCAGTGTCGTCGTCGTCGTCCTCGCGCTCGCCGCCTGGATGCCGTTCCTGATCGACTGGATCTTCAACGGCGACTCGAGTGGCCACATCCAGTCGCTGATCCTCGGCGCGGTGCTCTTCATCGCCGCGCTGCAGCTGCTCGCGCTGGGCGTGATCGGCGATCTGCTCGCCGGCCAGCGGGTGATGACGCAGCGGGTCTTCGAGCGGGTTCGCCGGGTCGAGCTCTCGCTCGGCGTCGAGCCGTCCCATTACGAGCGCGGCGCGCCGAAGAGCTGATGGGCCTGCGCGAGAAACTCCCCGGGGCGAAGCCGGGGGGCGCGTCCGCGAGCGGATCCTCCACCGCCGAGTACGGCCGCCTGGCGAGCTTCCTCGCGATCGGCGTCGGTCTCACCGGCCTGATCACCTACGCCTACTTCCTGATCGCCTCGCACGTGCTCTCCAAGCCCGACTACGGGCAGATCACGGTGCTCTGGTCGGCCGTCTTCATCACGATCTCGACCCTCTACCGGCCGATCGAACAGCTGCTCTCGCGCCACATCTCCGAGCGCCGGGCGAAAGGGGAAGCGATCGGCGAGCCGATGCGGGTCGCCTCGACGATCCAGCTCGGCCTCTCGCTCTTCTTCGCCGTCGCCGCGCTGCTCTTGCGTGGGCCGATCCAGAACGACCTGCTCGAGGGCAACGAAACGCTCTACTGGGTCTTCTTCTCCGCGGTCCTCTTCTACGCGGCGAGCTACTTCGCCCGCGGCTTCCTCGCCGGCAGCCAGCGCTTCGGCCTGTTCGTCGCCCTGATCCTCTCCGAATCCTGCTTCCGCACGGTCTTCGCGGTGATGGTCGCGGTCGGCGTGCTCAGTGGCCAGTCGGCGGTGGCGATCGGCATCACGGCCGCCCCAGCGCTCTCGTTGATGGTCGTGCCGTTTGCGTTCGCGCGGCGGGCGCAAAAGGTGCAGCGAGAGACGTCCGGCATGCCCGGACGCGAAGCGGAGGACATGCCGGAGGGGGATGCGGACTTCTCCTTTAAAAAGGGCGGGGGCTTCGCCGCCGCCGTGCTGGTGATCATGTTCAGCGAACAGGCCTTCCTCAACGCCGGCCCGCTGATCATCCGTGGGCTGCAGGGCGCGGCGGCGGCGGGCTTCATCTTCAACGTGCTGATGATCGCCCGCGCGCCGCTGCAGCTCTTCCAGTCGGTCTCGACCAGCATCCTCCCCCACCTCACGACGCTGCACGCCAGCGGCAGCGAGGAAAGCGAACGCGAGTTCCGCCAAACCGTCCGCATGGTCCTGCTCGGGCTCGGCGCCTTCACCGCGCTGGCCTTCGTCTTCATGGGGATGGTCGGCCCGAAGGCGATGCAGATCGCCTTCAGCAACAAGTTCACCTACGACCGCGCCGGCCTGCTGTTGGTCACGATCGGCATGGGCCTCTACCTCTGCTCGGTGACGGTCAACCAGGCCTGCATCGCGCAGGGCCAGGTGCGCCGCGCCGCCGCCCGCTGGATCGCCTGCGCGGCGTTGTTCATCGGTTGGAACTTCGTGCCCCTGGTCAGCAACGAGTTCCGCCGGGTGGAGATCGGGTTCGTGCTCGCGGCGGGGCTGCTCTTCTCGCTCCTCTACTACGCCTACAGCCATCCGCACGAGCGAGCCGAGGACGTGCCCCTGCCCGGTTCGCCCGAGGAGCTCGAGGCTCGGCTGGCGGCTATCGACGAGCAGGTGTAGCGGTTCATTAGGGTCCGCCGATGGGTGGACACGACGCCGAGCTGATCCTGATCGCCGGCGCCCTGCTCGCGGCGGGGATCCTGGGGGCGCTGCTGGCCGACCGGGTGCGGATACCCGGCCTGCTGCTGTTCCTCGGGCTCGGCATGCTCGCCGGCTCGGAGGGGATCGGCGGGATCGAGTTCACCGACACCGAGCTGGCCCGCACCCTGGGGACGATCGCGCTAGTCCTGATCCTCTTCGAGGGCGGCCTGACCGCCGGCTGGTCGGAGATCCGGCCGGTGCTCGGCACGGCAGCCTCGCTGGCGACGGTGGGAACCGCGGTCACCGCCGGTATTGCGGGCATTGCCGCGAAGTGGATATTCGGCCTCAGCACGCTGGAAGGGATGCTCGTCGGGGCCGCCATCGCCGCCACCGACTCGGCCGCGATCTTCGCCGTCCTGCGCCGCTCCACCCTGGAGAAGCGCCTCGCCCGCTCGCTGGAGGGCGAGTCGGGAATGAACGACCCCGTCGCCCTGCTGTTGGTGATCGGCTTCATCGAATGGATCCAGAAGCCCGGCTACGGGTTTGCCGACATGGCCGGCCTGCTGGCGCTCAAGCTTGCCCTGGGCGCCGCGATCGGACTGGCCCTAGGGCGCCTCTCCGTCGCCGCGCTCAACCGGGTGCGGCTGCCCACCGACGGGATCTACCCGGTGGCGACGATCGCGATCGCCGGGCTGGCCTACGGCCTGGCCGAGGTCGCGCACGGCTCCGGCCTGCTCGCTACCTATCTGACCGCGCTCGCGCTCGGCTCGAGCAGCATCCCGGCGCGGCGCACGGTCGTCGCCTTCCACGAGGGGGTCGGCTGGGTCGCCCAGATCGGCCTCTTCATCCTGCTCGGCCTGCTGGTCTTCCCCAGCACGCTCGGCGACGTCGCCTTCGAAGGCCTGGCGCTCTCCGCGGCGCTGATCCTCGTCGCCCGCCCTTTCGCCGCCTTCGTCGCGACGCAGTTCTCGCCGCTCAACCTGCGCGAGCGGGCGATGCTCGGCTGGGCGGGCCTGCGCGGCGCCACCCCGATCTGGCTCGCCACCTTTCCGGTCGTCGCGGGGGTCGGTACCGGGCAGGAGCTGTTCTCGATCGTCTTCTTCGTCGTCGTCACCTCGACCCTGGTCCAGGGAGCGAGCTTCGAGCCGCTCGCCAAACGCCTGGGGCTGACGACCGACGAGCCGGCGCTGCCACGGCGCCTGCTCGAGTCAGGGCGCATCCGCCGCATGGGCGGCGACGTCGTCTCCTACCGCCTGCGCCCGGGTGCCGCCGCCGCCGGCCACATGGTGCGTGAGCTCGGCCTGCCGCGCGAGGCGCTGGTCAACGTGATCGTCCGCGACGGCAGAGCGATTCCACCGCGTGGCTCGACCGAGGTGCGCGAGGGGGACGAGCTGCACATCCTGGTCCGCAGTGAGTTGCGCGAGGAGGTCGAGGAGCTGACGCGGCAGTGGCATCGAGGCCCAGTGGGTACGCCGGTGCCTGAGGCCGTCGCGCGCCGCGGCTCACAGGTATTCACGGTGCGCCCCGCAGACGAGATCGAGGACTCCTCAGCGCCAAAGGAGATCGACGGGATCGCAGTCGCCGTAATCCTGCGCAGCCGTCGCGATCGAAACAGCGCCCTGACCGTCCTCGCCGACGGCCGCTACGCGATTACGACCGAGACCTTGGTCGCGATGGGCAGTCGCCAAGCGCTGGCGCGCTGGTGCGAGCGCCGTGCCGCCCGCGCCGGCGACGATCCGTCAGAGCGGGCCTGGTGGCAGGAGGCGATCGGAGCGCTGATAGCGAGAGGCTAAGCGGCGCCGGTGGCAGCAGCGATTTCGGCATAGGCGACAGCCGGATCGCTTGCGCCGAACACCGCTGATCCAGCCACGAACAACGAGGCTCCGGCATCCGCGATCGGGCCTGCGGTGCCGGTGTCGATGCCGCCGTCGACCTCGATTTTCGCCTCGCCGATGACCGCGGCGAGGCGCGAGACCTTGTCGTTCGAGCCCTCGATGAACGCCTGTCCGCCCCAGCCGGGGTTGACCGTCATGCAGAGAGCGATGTCGGCCCGATCGCGCAGCTCGGCGAGCGCGTCGACCGGGGTACCCGGATTGATCGCGATGCCGGCGAGGCAGCCCAGCTCACGGATCGCGGCCAGGGTGCGGTTGGCGTGCGGCGTGGCCTCCTCGTGGAAGGTGATCGAGTCGGCGTCGGCCGCGGCAAAGGCCTCGATGTGGCGCTCGGGCGCCTCGATCATCAGGTGGACGTCGACCGCGCCGCCGGCTGCGTGCACCTGGTCGGCGATCGACGCCGCGACCAGTGGGCCGATCGTGATCGGCGGGACGAAGTGCCCGTCCATCACGTCGACGTGGATCACCCGTGCCCCGGCCGCCATTACCTCGTCGACCTGCGAGCCGAGCTTCGAGAAGTCGGCCGAGAGGATCGAGGGCGCAACCCGCCGCTCCCCCAGCAGCTCCGCCATCCGCTTAGACATGAAATGCCTCCCAGGTCATATAGGCCTCAACATCGAATCTCCGCACATCTGGCAGGTCATGTCCTCGGTCGTGCTCATCCGGGCGATCGTCTGGTGCTCACCGCAGTTCGGACACTGCGAGACCAGCTCGAAGCGGTGCAGACAGTACACGCAGCGCAAGCGTCCGGGCAGCTGCGTGGGACGCAGCCACGGCTCGCCGCAACTGGGGCATTTCGCTCGTTTCAACACGTCAATCATCCTTCCTCAAGCGGCAGACGAAGAAACCGGTGGTGGTGTCGCGGTCGGGGCGAAACTGGAGGCAACGCCGGTCGTGGGACGAAACGAGATCCGGCGCAAGCGCACCGAGATCGTCCACCGAGACTAGCGGCGCCTCCCCGGCTGCCGCCCGCGAGAGCAGGGCCGCGATCTGCTCCTCGCCCTCGCGGCGGGAGACCGTGCAGGTCGAGTAGACGAGTGTCCCGCCCGGCCGCAGCGCTTCCAGGCCCCGCAGCAAGATCTGCCCCTGCAGCTCGACCAGGCGCTCGATCGTCCGCGGCGACTTGCGCCAGCGCGCGTCGGGGCGCGAGGCCAGCGCACCGAGATCCGAACAGGGTGGATCGACGAGAACCCGGTCGAAGCCAGAGGCCATTCCCGTCGCCGTCGCGTCGGCCTCGATCACGGTGACGCTGCGCAGGCCGAGACGGCGTGCCTGCTCCGCGACTTCCCCCGCTCGACCTGGCTCCCGCTCGACCGCGATCACCTCGCCGCGGTCGCCCATCCGGGCAGCGATCTGGCCGGTCTTGATCCCAGGCCCGGCGCAGAGGTCGAGCACGTGCTCACCCGCCTGGGGATCGAGAACCTCGATGATCGCCGCAGAGCCGCGGCTCTGCGGCGTCAGCTCTCCCGCCGCAACCCACTCCGGCACCGTCGCACCGGTGCGCCCCGCGGTGACGATCGCCTCCGGCGGAGCCAGGGGCCAGGGCCCTTCTGCAGGTCCGGCGTCAAGTCCAGCCTCGGTCAAGATCTTCAGCATCGCCTCGCGATCGCGGCGCAGCGTGTTGACACAGAGACCCAGCTCGGCGGGCTTGTTGCAAGCCGCCAGCAACGCACGCGCGGTCCCGGGGCCCAGTTCCTCCCACCACATCTGCGCCAGCCAGAGCGGCGCCGAGTGCGCGATTGCAGCGCTCTCCGGGGTCGAGTCATCGCCAAGCAACGTCTCCGCCAGCTTCTCCCGTTCCCGGCCGGCACGGCGCAGCACCGCGTTGACCAGCCCGGCGGCATGGGCCGCGCCGGCGCTCTTGACGAGCTCGACCGCCTGGTCGACCGCCGCGTGGTCGGGCGTTCCGTCGGCGAAGAGCAGCTCGTAGAGGCCGAGGCGCAGGGCGGCGATTACGGGGGGATCGAGCAACCGCAGCGAGCGTTCGGCGAGGCGCTCGATCGCCGCATCGGTGGTACCGCGGCGCTGTACCGCGCCGAAGGCAAGGCGCTGCGCCTGGGCACGCTCGCGACCGTCCAGCTTTCCGGCGTCGGCAGCCTCGCGGAAGAAGCGCTCGGTGTGGGCGTCCCGCTCGAAGGTCGCCCGGATCGTCTCGAAGGCAAGCGCCCGCGCGGGCGCGATCAAAGGACGGGTACCGTGTGACCGCGCAGATAGGCGTCAGCAGCCATCGGCTTTCCGCCGGGCGGCTGCACGACCTCCAGCCGCAGCGCGCCGCGCCCGCAGCCGAGCAGCAATGCCCCCCACTCGGCCTTCATCGCACCCTGTTTGACGCCGACGTCGACCGCCCGCGCCCGCCGCACGCCGAGCCTGCCCTCATCCGCAACCTCGATGTAGGCGCCGACGTGGGGAGTCAGGGCACGGATCGTGCGCGCCAGCTCGACCGCCGGCCGGCCGGGGTCGAGGCGGCGCTCGGCGGGATCGATCTTCTCGGCATATGTCGCCTCCCCCTCGTCCTGCTCGGTGAAGGTCAGCGACCCCTCGGCCTGGCGATCAAGTGCCTCGATCAGCAGCTCTCCCCCCAGGGCGGAGAGCTTCCCGGAGAGACTCTCGAAGTCGTCCTCGGGACCAATCGCCACCTCCTCGCGCAGAGCGACCGGCCCGGAGTCGAGACCGGCGGTGAGCTGCATCAGGGAGACGCCGGTGCGAGTGTCGCCGGCGATGATCGCGCGCTCGATCGGCGCCGCCCCGCGCCAGCGGGGAAGCAGCGACGGATGGACATTGAGCAGCGGCCACTCGGAGAGCAGCGGCTCGCGGATCAGCTGGCCAAAGGCGCAGACCACGACCGCCTCGGGGCGGGCGGCGCGGATCCGCTCCAGCGCCTCCGGCCCGTTGACGTTCTCGGCCTGCAGCAACTCGATCTCGAGCTCGGTGGCGGCAGCGGCGGCGGGCGACGGACCACTGCGCCGGCCACGGCCCTTCGGCCGATCGGGCGGCGTCACGACCAGCTGCGGCCGGTGGCCAGAGTCGGCAAGGCGCCGCAGGACGTCGGCAGCGAACTCAGAGGTGCCGAGATAGACGGTCCTCACGCGTCGGTGCGAGGCTCGCGGTGCTCGTCGGCGTCCGCCGCCTCGTACTCCTCGCTTGGGGGCGCGTAGCTGCCGCCTTCGCGCAGCGCTCGAAGCGCTGCCTTGCGCTGCGCCCGCGGCGCTCGGTCGAGAATCAACACCCCGTCGAGATGGTCGATCTCATGCTGGATGACGCGGGCCTCAAGGCCGGAGGCCTCGATCGTCATCGGCTGCCCTTCGACGTCGAAGCCCCCCACCCGCGCATGCAGGGGCCGCTCGACGTCCATCGCCACGCGCGGCAAGCTGAGGCACCCCTCCTCGGCGAGAACCGCCTCATCCGAGAGCCACTCGATCGACGGGTTGACCAGGCCGGTGGGCACACCATCGGAGCCTGCTTGGAAGACCAACACGCGACGCAGGATGCCGAGCTGGGTAGCGGCCAGGCCGACTCCCAGCCCATCGCGCATGATCGCGATCATGCGGTCTGCCTCGGTGCGCAGCTCGGGGCCGAACTCGGTCACCGGTGAGGCCTTGCTCTTCAGCACCGGGTCGCCGAACTTGAGCACGTTTGCAAGCGCAGCTTCGCGCCGCTCCAGCACTTCGGCTTCGAGCCGCTCGCGCTCGGTTTCGTCCTTCAGCACCCCTTCGTCGCTCACAACCCGATTGTATGGATCGGGTCGCGGCAGGCCCCCTACTGGGGGTCGACGTCGACGCTGATCGCGACGTCCTTGAGCGAGCGGTCAGCGGCCAGGCGCTCGACTGCGGCGCCGATCGCGGCCACAGTCGCCTCGCGGTCTTGGGCCTTGGTCAGCAGGCGACGGCGGTACTTGCTGCGGACGCGGAACATCGGCGCCGGGCCGAGCAGGTCGGTGTCGTGGGGCAGGGTCTCGGCGAGAGCGGTGGCCAACTTCGATGCCGCCTGCTCGAGTCGCAGCTCGGACTCCGACTTGAGCACGACCCGGACCAGATGGGAGAAGGGCGGGTAGCGGAGCGCCCGGCGGCGCTCTATCTCCTCGGCGAGGAAGGCCGCGGAATCGTGACGGGCGGCGTGGGCGATGCTCGCCGCTTCCGGCGCCAGGGTCTGGACGATCACCTCTCCCCCGGCCTCGCCGCGGCCGCTGCGCCCGGCGAGCTGGGCGACCATCGCGAAGGTGCGCTCGCCGGCGCGGAAGTCCGGGAAGCGCAGGGTCGCGTCGGCGTCGAGGATCGCACTGAGGGTCACCTCCGGGAAATCGTGGCCCTTGGCGACCATCTGGGTGCCGACCAGCACGGCGCTCTCGGCCTCGCCGAAGCCGGCGAGGATGCGGGCGTGGGCGCCGCGGCCCGAAGCGGTATCGGAGTCGAGGCGGAAGACCGGCATCGGGTCGAGCTGCTCGGCGAGCAGCGCCTCGATCTGCTCGGTCCCGGCGCCGGCCCGCGAGAGCGTCGTCGAGTCGCAATCGGGGCAGGCACGCGGCAACGGCTCGGCATGGGCGCAGTGATGGCAGACGAGCCGCCCGGCGTGGCGGTGGACGATCAGCGAGACGTCGCAGTTGGGGCAGCCCCAGTGCCGCCCGCAGGACCGGCAGGTGAGCCAGGGGGCGAAGCCGCGGCGGTTGACCATCAGGATCGCCTTCGCGCCCGCATCGCGCACCTCCCCCAACGCTTCCCAAGTGGCCGGGTGCAGGGGGCCGGAGCGCGGATCCGCCTCGCGCATGTCGAGCACCTCGACCGGCGGCATCGGCCGGCCGTCGACCCTGCGGGGCAGCTCGACCCGCGGCAGCTCCAGCCACGACTCCGGCCGCGGCGTCGCGGTCCCCGCCGCGAGGATGGCGCCGCATTCGGCAGCGCGGCGGCGGGCGACGGTGCGGGCGTCGTAGCAAGGGTCGCCCTCCTGCTTGTAGGAGGAATCGTGCTCCTCGTCGATCACGATCAGGCCGAGATCGCGGACCGGCGCGAAGACGGCGGAGCGAGGCCCGACGCAGACGCTCGCCTCGCCGCTGCGCAGGCGCCGCCACTCGTCGTAGCGCTCGCCCGGCGAGAGCGCCGAGTGCAGGACCGCGAAGCGATCGCCGAGCCGGGCGCGGAAGCGCGCCACCGCCTGCGGGGCGAGGCCGATCTCGGGGACGAGAACGATCGCACCCCGCCCTCGCGCCAGCGCGGCCTCGACCGCGGCCAGGTAGACCTCGGTCTTGCCCGAGCCGGTGACGCCGTGGAGGAGGAGCTTTCGTGGCGCGCCCGCCTCGCCGTCGAGGGCAGCGACGATCTCGGCGACGGCGCGCTCCTGCTCCTCGAGCAACCGTGGACGACTGGTCGCACCGCCCAGGGCGGAGTCACCCGGGCGACGCCTCACCTGCGAGCTGCGGGTCGAGATCAGGCCACGCTCCTCCAGCCGCCGCAGGACCTGGCGATCGGCACCGACCGCGGCGGACATCTCCCCGGCCGACATCTCCCCCCCGCCCAGCGCCTCCAGCGCCGCCCGCTGCTTGGCACCCAGCCGGCCCGCTCCGGCGAGCGCTTCCTCGCCGAGGGCCGTAATCTCGGCGCGCAGCTCGGTCCGCGAGCGGACCCGCTGCCCGCCGGCCCCCGTACCCGGTGGCAGCACCAGTTGCAGACCGCGCGAGGGCGTCGAGCAGTACTCGCCGGCCACCCAGAGCCCAAGGCGGACCAGCTCCGCCGGCACGCCGGCCTCGAGCGCTTCCAGAGGCTCGGCAAGGCGCTCGGGCGGCAGCTCGGAGGTCTCGGCGAGATCGACGACGACTCCCAGCGCCCGCCGCCGCCCGAAAGGCACGCGCACCACGCTGCCCACCTCGAGATCCGCCATCGCCTCCGGCAGCCGGTAGTCGAAGGGACCGCGCAGGGCGCGGGCGGTGGTCAACGGCTCGACCTTGGCGATCACCCACCCAAGCTATGGCGAAAGGCGGACGGCCGGATATCCTGCCCGGCGATGGCTCTCAACCTCAGCCCCGGCGAGCAGGTGATCTTCCAGGGCCACCCCTCGTGGCGGGCGATCCTCGGCTTCTACTTGAAAGGGATCCTGGTCGCGGCGATCATCGGCGTGATCGCCAAGCTGGCCGGCGCCGGCAGCGCGACCGTCTTCCTGATCGTCCTCGTCGTGATCGCCGTCACCGTCCTCGTCGGCTTCGTCAAGCGCGTCGCGACTACCTACACGATCACCAACCGCCGCCTCAACATCAAGCGCGGCATCGTCTCGCGCGAGATCCAGGAGACCCGCCTCGAGCGAGTGCAGAACGTCAACTACCGCCAGTCGGTCTACCAACGGCTGATGCAGATCGGCGACGTCGACTTCGACACCGCCGCGACCGACGACTACAACTTCATCTTCGTCGGTGTCGCCGACCCGAGTGACGTCGTCCACCGGGTCGACCAGGCGACCGGCGCCGGAGCGCCCGGGACGCACGGTCTCGGCGAGGCCCAGCCTCCAAACAGCTAAGCGGGGGTGGCGGCTCCGGCGATGGCCTCGCGCAACGCATCGGCGCGGTCCGTCTTCTCCCAGCTGAAGTCCGGATCGTCTCGGCCGAAGTGACCGTAGGCCGCGGTCTTGCGGTAAATCGGCCGGTGCAGGTCGAGGTAGCGCCGGAAGGCACCGGGGCGCAGGTCGAACTCGGCTTCGACCAGGCGCGAGAGCTCCAGGTCGGGCAGCTTGCCGGTGCCGAAGGTCTCGACCATCAGCGAGACCGGCCGGGCGACGCCGATCGCGTAGGCGACCTGCACCTCGCAGCGCTGGGCCAGATCGGCCGCGACGAGGTTCTTGGCGACGTGGCGAGCCGCGTAGGCAGCCGAGCGATCGACCTTGGACGGGTCCTTGCCGGAGAAGGCGCCGCCGCCGTGGCGGGCCATGCCGCCGTAGGTGTCGACGATGATCTTGCGGCCGGTGAGGCCGGCGTCGCCGACCGGACCGCCGATCACGAACTTGCCGGTCGGGTTGACGAGGAAGCCCTCGCGCAGCGCCGTCTCGTCATAGAGCCCGTTCGCCTCGGCCTCGAGCACCGGCGTGACGACGTGTTGCCAGAGGTCGGGCTTGATAGTCGACTCGGAGTCGACGCCCTCGGCGTGCTGGGTGGAGATCAAGAGCTTCTCGACCCGCACCGGACGTCCGTTCGCGTAGCGGACCGTCACCTGGGTCTTGCCGTCGGGGCCGAGGTACTCGAGGGTGCCGTCCTTGCGCACCGCGGCCAGCCGCTCGGCGAGCCGGTGGGCGAGGTGGACCGGCATCGGCATCAGCGCCTCGGTCTCGTCGGTCGCGTAGCCGAACATCATCCCCTGGTCGCCCGCTCCGGCGAGCAGCAGTTCGTCGTCGGTCGAGGAGCCGGTGCGCGTCTCGTGCGAGGCGTCGACGCCCTGGGCGATGTCAGGCGACTGCTTGTCCAGCGAGACGAGGACCGAGATGTGGTCGCAGTTGTAGCCGTAGTCGCCGTGGTCATAGCCGATCTCGCGGATCGTCTCGCGGACCAGCTCGGGCACGTCGAGGTGGACGTCGGTCGAGATCTCGCCGGAGACGACCGCCATGCCGGTGTTGACCAAGGTCTCGCAGGCGACGCGCCCCTCGGGATCGCCCGCCATCACGGCGTCGAGGATGGTGTCGGAGATCGCGTCGCAGACCTTATCCGGATGACCCTCGGTGACCGACTCGGAAGTGAAGAGGTACTCGCCCGCGGCGAGCGGCTGGATATCTGACATGGCAGGGAAGCCTAGTGGACGAACTTCAACGTCGGCGACCGGTATGGGGAACGAAATCGATGATCAACGGGATGCCCTCTAGGCCGTAGGTCTCGCGCATCCGGTTCTCCAGGTGGTAGGCCCAGTCGCGGACGATCAGCTTGCGGTCGTTGACCTGGATCGCGAAGCGCGGTGGGCTCTCGCCGATCTGGGCCGAGTAGTAGAGGCGCAGGCGCCGGCCACGCCGCGAGGGCGGCGGCGTCGTCGCGACCACGTCGGCGACGAAGCGATTCAGCTCCGGCGTCGGGATCCGCTCGGCCGCGCGGTCGGCGAGCTGCAGCGCCTTGGGCAGCAGCTTGGCGACGTTGCGCCCGTAGAGCGCCGAGCCGGTGACGACCTCCGGTCGCAGGCGCAGCTTGCGCTCGACCCGCGCCCGTGCGTCGTCGACGTCGGTCATCCCGATGTCCCACTTGTTGAGCACCAGCAGGGTCGCGCAGCCGGCCCGCATCGCCAGCTCGGCGATGCGCAGGTCCTCCGCCGTCACCCCGTCGGCGGCGTCGCAGACGACGATCGCCACGTCGGCCCGCTCGACAGCCAGCTCGGAGCGCAGCTGGGCGTAGTAGTCGACCGTTCCGGCGACCTTGGAGCGGCGGCGCAGGCCGGCGGTGTCGACCAGCAGGACCGCGCGCCCGTCGACCTCCAGCTCGGTGTCGATCGCGTCGCGGGTGGTGCCGGCTCGCTCGGAGACGATCACCCGCTCGCTGCCGAGGAAGGCGTTGACCAGGGAGGACTTGCCCGCGTTGGGGCGACCGACGACGGCGATGTGGACGGGTTCGTCGCCGGGAGCCGGCGGAGGCAGCTCGCCCAACATCGCGACCATCCGGTCGAGCAGGTCGCCGGTGCCCAGCCCGTGCGTCGCCGAGACCGCAATCGGGTCGCCGAGGCCGAGCTGGTGGAACTCGGCGGCGATGTGCTCGTCATCCGGGCGGTCGGCTTTGTTGACGACGACGAGGACCGGAACGTCGCTGCCGCGCAGCGTCTTCGCCAGCTCCGCGTCTCCCCCCCTCACTCCGGCGCGGCCGTCGACGACGAGCAGGATTGCCTCGGCCTCGGCGATCCCGGTCCGGGCCTGGCGCTGCACGTCCTCGGCGAGCTCACTCTCGTCGGCGAGGTCGATCCCGCCGGTGTCGAGCAGGTCGAAGGCGACGCCGTTCCACTCGCAGGGAACGCGCTTGCGGTCACGGGTGACGCCGGGCTCGGCATCGGTCACGGCCTCGCGGCCGCCGGCGAGACGGTTGACGAGGGTGCTCTTGCCGACATTGGGGAAACCGACGACGGCGACGGTAGGTCTGCTCATTTCGGACCACCCAATGGGCAATTGACCCCCGGATACGGTGGCAAAGTGACCACTCGTCTCACGCGAGGTTCCACTCGCGTGCTAGGTCGACGATCCGCTCGACGACCTCGTCGAGGTCGAGCCTGGTGCTGTCGATCTCGACGGCGTCGTCGGCCGCGCGCAGGGCGCTGTGCTCGCGGCCCTCGTCGCGCTCGTCGCGCTCGCGCTGGGCGGCGAGCACCGCTGTCTCGTCCTCGCCGGTCTGAGCAGCGCGGCGGCGGGCACGCTCCTCGGCAGAAGCGGTGAGGAAGACCTTGAGTGGCGCCTCGGGGCTGACCACGGTGCCGATGTCGCGGCCCTCGGCGACGTAGCGCCCGGCGGCGATCAGCTGTCGCTGCTCCTCGACCATCGCCTCCCGCACGGTGGGATGGGTGGAGACGCGCGAGGAAGCCTCGGTCACCCGCGGCTCCCGAATCGCCGAGCTCACGTCACGGCCATCGAGCTCGACCAGCTCCCCGTCGAGCTCGATGCGCAACGAACGCGCCAGGGTGCCCATCGTCTCAGCCTCATCCAGGTCGGCGCCACGCTCGATCCCGGCCAGCGCCACGCAGCGATACATCGCCCCGGAGTCGAGGTAGGTGAAGCCGAGCGCCGCCGCAACGGCGCGGGCGACGGTTGACTTGCCGGCCCCGGCGGGACCGTCGATCGCGATGACCATGGGCGGCAGGGTATGGCGCGGCAGCTCTCAGCGAGCTGCGAGCGAGGCGAGGTCCGCCTCGAAGCGTGGATAGCTGACCGCGGCAGCGTCCATTCCCGCGACCTCGACGCCCTCTCGCGAAGCCAGGCCGGCAATCGCGCCGAGCATCGCTATCCGGTGGTCGCCGTGCGAGTCGATCGCGCCGCCACACAGGCCGCCTCCACCTTGGATCTGCATCCCGTCCTCGCTCGTCTCGACGTCTGCGCCGAGCGCCCGCAGGGCTTCGCTGACGGTGTCGATCCGGTCGCTCTCCTTGCGGCGCAGCTCCGCGGCGTCGCGGATCGTCGTCACGCCCTCGGCAAAGCAGGCGGCCAGTGCGACCAGCGGCAGCTCATCGATCGCCAGCGGAACATCGGTGCCGCCGACATCGGTCCCGTGCAGTTGCGAGGGGCGGATACGGAGCCGTCCGCTCGGCTCCCCGCCGCGCTCACCTTCGGGCTCGCGATCGATCTCGGCGCCCATCCGCGCGAGGATCGAGAGCAACCCGGTGCGCGTCGGGTTAAGCCCCACTCCAGTCAGCGCAACCTCGCTGCCCGGGACAAGCAGCGCGGCGACGACGAAGAAGGCGGCGGAGGAGAAGTCGGCCGGCACGGTGATCTCGCCGGGTTCGAGGCGCGCTGCGGGCCGCACGGTGACGGTGCCCTCGCCGCGCTCGATCTCGGCCCCCGCCGCGGCGAGCATCCGCTCGCTGTGGTCGCGACTCGGCAGCGGCTCGACGATCCGGGTCTCGCCGTCGGCGAGCAGACCGGCGAACAGCAGGCAGGACTTGACCTGGGCGCTGGCGACGGGCATCTCGTACTCGATGCCGTCGAGCGGAGCGGACTCGATCCTCAACGGGGGCAGGCGATCCTCGCGGCACTCTAGCCGCGCCCCCATCAGGCGCAGTGGCACCGCGATCCGGTCGACCGGGCGGCGGCGGATCGAGTCGTCGCCGTCGAGGGTCCAAGCCCCCGTCTCCTGCCCCGCCAGCCATCCCGGCAGCAGGCGCAACAGGGTGCCGGCGTTGCCGACGTCGATCGTCGCCGGAGCGGCCGCTCGCAGACCGGCGCCGCGCACGCGCAGCCGCGGCCCGATCGTGCCCCCACCCACTCCCTCGACCTCGGCGCCGAGCGCTCTCACCGCGTCCAAGGTCGAGCGCGTGTCGGCCGCGTCGAGGTAGTTCTCGATCACGGTCTCCCCTTCCCCCATCGCCGCGATCAGTGCTGCACGGTGAGACACCGACTTGTCGGGTGGCGGCCTGAGGCTGCCGCCGAGCGGACCCGATGGGTCGAAGCGGGTCGACAAGGAGATCGTCAGTCCCCGGCGAGCACGGTCGCGCTGTGGCCCAGCTCACGAACCAGCGCCGCGGCGCGCTCGGCCTGCTCATCGCCGGCCACCCAGAGCGAGATCGCGCCGGACTTCATGTCGGTGGCGGGATGCAGCGCCATGTCCTCGATGTTCACCCCGGCCTCGCCCAGCGCCAGCGCCAACTCGGCCACGGTGCCGGGACGATTGGCGACGACGACACGCAGCTCGCGCAGCTCGCCACCCTCCCGACCGACCTCGAGCAGGCCGCGCCGATCGGCGCCCGCCTTCGCGTGCCAGGCAGCGATCGCCTCCGACTCGCCCGCGGCGATCAGCTCACGTGCCTCACCAAGGCGGGCGATCGCGTCGTCGATCGCGGCCGTGACCGCATCGCTGTTTCCGCTGAAGATGTCGCCCCAGATCGCGGGGTTCGAGCCGGCCACCCGGGTCAGGTCGCGGAAGCTCGGGCCCACCTCGGGCAGCCGCTCCGAATCGCGCGTCAGCTCTGCCGCCGCCTGAGCGGCGAGGACATTGGCGAGCACATGAGGCAGATGGCTGACAGTCGCCATCAGCCGGTCGTGCGCCCCGGCGTCGATCGCCTGGGGGCGGGCGCCGAGCCCGGCGATCGTCCGCTGCAGGCGGTCGTAAAGGATGCCGCTGGAGCGCTCTGTCGGCGTCAGGTACCAGCGGGCGCCGTCGAAAAGGTCGGCGCGGGCATTGGCAACCCCGGCAGTCTCGGCACCGGCCAGCGGGTGCCCGCCGATGAATCGCTCGTCCTCGCCGAGCGCGGCGACGAGCTGGCGCTTGGTCGAGCCCGCGTCGGTGACGACCGCGTCCTCGCCGCTGGCCTTGAGCGCGGCCGCGACCAGGTCCGGCAGTACCGAGACCGGCCCGGTGCAGAAGACGATTTCGGCGCCGGCGCACGCATCCTCGATCGACGCCGCCGGCTCATCGATCGCGCCCAGCTCGATCGCCCGGTCGACGCTGGGACGGTTCGGCCCCCAGCCGGCTACTTCGCTGCCGAGCCGCTCCTTCGCGGCGAGCCCGATCGAGCCTCCGATCAGGCCCACCCCGAGGACGGCCGTTCGCATCAGCCGCGCCGCGCCCTGACCGCTGCCGCCAGACCCTCCAGCGCCGTGACGGTGTGATCCCAGTCGATGCATGGATCGGTTATCGACTGGCCGTAGGTAAGCGACTCCCCGTCGCCAAGGTCCTGACGCCCCTCGACGAGGAAGGACTCGAGCATGACCCCGACGATCGCCGCGTTGCCGGCGGCCACCTGGTCGCCGATTTGAGCCACCGCCAACACCTGCTTATCTGGGTCCTTGGCGCTGTTGTCGTGCGAGGCATCGATCACCACGCGCTCGGCGAGGCCCGCACCCGAAAGCATCTCCAGCGCCCCGGCAACACCCTCGGGGTCACAGTTGGGACCGCCGCGGCCGCCGCGCAGGATGACGTGACCATCTGGGTTGCCGGCGGTGTGGAGGATCGCCGGCCGGCCGGCGTCGTCGATGCCGGCGAAGGCATGGGATGCAGCGGCGGCGCGCACCGCGTCGACCGCGACCTGGACGTTGCCGTCGGTGCGGTTCTTGAACCCGATCGGCATCGAGAGGCCGGAGCCGAGCTGGCGGTGGATCTGACTCTCGGTCGTGCGGGCGCCGATCGCCCCCCAGGCGACCGTGTCGGAGATGTACTGCGGCGTGATCGGGTCGAGGAACTCGCAGCCGATCGGCAGACCGAGGTCGAGCACCTGCAACAGCAAGGTGCGCGCCATGCGCAGGCCGGCGTTGACGTCGCAGGAGCCGTCGAGATAGGGATCGTTGATCAGGCCCTTCCAGCCAGTCGTCGTCCGCGGCTTCTCGAAGTAGACGCGCATCGCGACCAGCAGATCGTCGCTCAGCTCGGTGGCGAGCTCGGCCAGGCGGCCGCCGTACTCGAGCGCCGCCTCGACGTCGTGGACACTGCAAGGGCCGACCACCACCAGCAACCGGTCGTCGACCCTTTCGAGCACGTTCTCGACGTCCTTGCGCCCCTTCACCACGATCTGCTCGCGCCCGTTGCCGAGCGGCAGGTCGCCGAGCAGGGCTTCCGGTGGGACCAACTCGACGACTCGCTCGATCCGCTGGTCGCGAACCCGGTCCCGCGCCTCCTCCCGCATTCCGATGATCATCTCCTCGCCGCCTTTCTCCACGTTCGAGACTCTACTTTCCGTGCGAATTTCGCCATGCGAGCGTGGGCATCGCGAAACACGCGAACCATTCGAACCGGCGCCCGGCCAAACGCTCTATGAAAGCGGCATGAAGCCGCCAGGCCGGACGCCTAGCTAAATCGCCAGGTATAGAAAGGGCAGACAGGGGCAACCGCAGCGCGCCTCGCGCACATGCTGCTCGCGGTGTCGCCTGTTCGCTTCACTTCCCTTGAGTTTGTAGCAGGCGCGGCGGGATTAGTCGAGGTACGGCTCGATCCAGGCGCGGTATGCGCGCATGAACCGCGGGGCGACATCCTGGATGAGCGACACCGTCCCATATACCTGTCCCGCAGGCAGGCGAACGTATTCGTGCTCGATCCTGGATCGGCCTTTCTGCGCGTCCACGAGGTCGGCGCACAGGCGCCCATCGAGGACTCCGGCTTCGCGCAGCGCTTCGAACCCCTGAGCCGCTCGAAAATTTGGGCCTACCTCGGGATCTCTTGGAAGATTGGCGAGGCGAACGCCGTCTTTGGCGAGATCACCCAGATATCCCTGGACGCGGCCGGCTGCTCGTTCCACGGCCTGCACGTCTCGGTAAGCCTCTCGCTCTTGTGGCGAGTTGAATGCGTCTTTGAAGCGCCGCAGGTCGAAGTCGACGCCAAACCCCTCCATCGCGAACATCAGCGCCTCGTACTGATTCGAGAAATCGGCGAGATGTTCGCCGATGTTGCGCCTGAGACGCGCGTGCTCCGCCTTTCTGAGCTCCCGAGGGGTCATCCCCGCTCTTCAAGGAACCGATCGATGGACGCAAGTGCCTGACGCTTGCGGCGCAGGTCCCTGCGCCGACCCCGGCGCCGCAGATCCGGCTCGCGTTGAAGAAGCTCCGGCCAGAGGTTCTCGCGATCGACCAGCACACGAGCATCCTCGATGGCCATGGCAAGGAACGTGGGGTCGGCTTCGGCGTCCTCCAGCCGGACGACGTCCACCGATCGACCGGTAGCGCGTTCGAGCTTCACGGCTAGGCGAATCATTCCGATGGAATCCGAGTCCCGCGAATCGGCGACCACGTCGACATCGCTGTGCTCGGTGTCGTCGCCTCTTGCCATCGAACCGATGAGCATCGCGAAGCGGACGTTGTGTTCGGTCCGCAGCGCCTCGCGCAGCTTCGCGATCAGGGGCCAGTGTGCGCGCACATAGCGATCCTCCGAAAACGGAAGCTCGAGCTTCCGAGGCGAGGGCCGGGTCGCTCGCAGGGTGCCCTCGTTCACCGCCCGCCTCAGCGTGCGCTCGTTGACGCCGACCTCTTTCGCGACGAAACCCAGCGCGGTCATGTGTCCATTATAGACACCTCATGTGTCCAATAAAAGCCATCATATGTCCGATAATCGCCCGCACGGGCGGGGCAACGGAAGGTCGCGAGCTTCTGATTCAGCCCAGGGTCTCGCCGAGAGCGGCGAGGAAGCGGTCGTTCTCGGCCGGGGTGCCGTAGCTGACCCGGATGTGACCCGCGTCGCCGAGGGGGGTGCCGGGGCGGACCGCGATCGACTGCTTGGCAAGGCCGGCGACGACCTCCTGCTCGTCGGCATCGCCGAGGTCGATCCAGGAGAAGTTGGTCTGGGTCTCGGCCGTGCCCAGGCCGAGCTCCCGCAGCCCCGCCTCAACCCGGACGCGCTCGACGAGGGTGCGCTCGACCCGCTGCTCGACGTCGTCCTGATGCAGGATCGCCTCGGCCGCCGCAGCCTGGGCGAGGGCGTTGACGCTGAAGGGCTGGCGCACGGCGTCGACCGCGGCACGGAACTTGGCCGAGCCGAGCGCGAAGCCGACCCGCAGGCCGGCGAGGCCGTAGACCTTGCTGAAGGTACGCAACACGACAAGGTTGGGGAAGTCGGCGAGCAGGTCGACGGTGCAGTCGGGGTCGTCGACTGCTTGGAACTCGATGTAGGCCTCGTCGAGGACGACCGTCACGTGCGCCGGGACGCGCTCGCAGAAGGCCGCGACCTGCGCCGCGGGCAAGTGGGTGCCGGTCGGGTTGTTGGGATTGCAGACGATCGCCAGCTGGGTGGCGGCGGTGACCTCGGCGGCCATCGCGTCGAGGTCGTGGACCGCGCCCTCGGCGAGCGGCACGCGGACCTCGCGCGCGCCGGTCAGCGCCGCCAGGTGCGGGTACATCGAGAAGGACGGCCAGGCGTAGAGGATCTCGGCGCCGGGCTCGCAGAGTGCCTCGGCGGCGGCGAGCAGGATCTCGCAAGAGCCGTTGCCGACGGCGACCCGGCCCGGCTCGACCTCGTAGCGGTCGGCGATGCGGCGGCGCAGCAGGGTCGCATCAGGGTCCGGGTAGCGGTTCATCGCAGCCGCCGCCTCGCGGATCGCCTCGACCACCTTCGGGTGCGGCGGGACGGGCGACTCGTTCGAGGCGAGCTGGGCGATCCCGCCGGCGGCGATCGCCTCGGGCGCCTGGCCGGTCGGCACGCCGGCCTGGTAGCCCGGGATGCGGGCGAGCTTCTCGGCAAAGGTGACGGTCATGCGCTCATTGTGCCCGACGCGGCGACGCTACTGAGCGGCGTGGAGGTCAGAGCGCAGATCCTGCGTGGCCCCGAGGTAGGCGTGTGCAGTCCGGTGGCCGGCCGGCGCGTAGTAATGGACCATCGCCCGGATCACCCGTGGCATCGAGCCCGGCACCGGGATCTCGCGACAGCAGAGCAGCGGCACCGAGTCGAGCCCGAGGCTGCGCGCGGCGACCGCCGGGAACTCGGCGTCGAGATCGTCGGTGGTCGTGAAGAGGCAGCTGACCATCGCTTCGGGCTCGAGCTCATTGCGCTCGAGCAGCTCCCGCACCAGCTCGGTTGTGGCAGCGACGATCGCCTCCGCCTCGTTGGCGTCGGCCTGGACCGCGCCCCGCACAGCGAACAGCCGCTCGGCTCCGTTCTCGTCCATTCGCTGAATCTTCCCAGAGTGAGCCGCTGGTTCGGGTTAGGCTGCGCCCGCATGTCAGAGCACCTCGACCGCCAGGAGCTGCCGCTCTTCATGTTTCCCGCCGGCCATGGCTGGACCGGCAACGAAAAAGGCAGCTTCTCCGACGCCGGCGGCGAACTTGCCGTCAACGGCGACCGCTCCTTCAAGATCGAAACCAACGGCAACGAAGAAGCGTCGATCGCGACCTCGCCTGAAATCAGCCCAACCGACCTGTTCGAAAAGCACATCGTCATCCACTCCGAGGTCAGCTTCGGCTCCAACCTCAAAACGGTGAAGCTGCGCTTCTCCTCGGGCAACATCGAAAGCGACTACGCCGAGGCGACGATCTGGGAAACCGACGAAGACCCGATCATCCTCGGTTCGACCTTCGAGCGGCAATCGATCCCCCGCGACGAGTTCGCCGTCACCGGCAGCATCAACTGGTCGTCGATCAAACGGGCGCAGCTGCTAGTCACCGACAACAAAGGCGGCAAAGTCACCCTCTACGCGGCGGGCATCTACGCGGTGCCGACGATCCCCAACGGGCGGGTCAGCATCGCCTTCGACGACGGCTACTCGAGCGTGGCGGAAACCGTCCTTCCCAAGCTCTCCTCGTACCGCCTGCCGGCCAGCTGCTACGTGATCGTCGACGTCCTCGGCCACGAAGGGCAGCTCAAACTCGGAGACCTCTACACGCTGCGCGACCAGCACGACTGGGAGATCGCCGGCCACTCGCTGACCGCCGCCGCGCACAACAAACCGAACGGGCTCGACGACCTCGAAGGCGAAGAACTCGAAGAAGAGCTCGACGGGCTGCGCGCCTGGCTGGACGAACACGGCTTCCAGCGCCGCACCTTCGCCTACCCGAAGGGCGCCGCCGGCAGCGAAGTGCGGCGGATCGTCAAGAGCCAGTACGGCGGCGGGCGGGTCACCGCGCGCGGCCCGGAAACGCTGCCGACCCGCGACGATTACATCGTTCGCGGTTGGTCGGTCAACAGCACCTTCGACACCGTTGAAGAGATCAAAGAAGCGGTGACCGCGGCCTCCGAAAGGGGCGAGTGGCTGGTCCTCACCTTCCACAAAATCGTCACCACGCCAGTTGCCGACACCGAGTTCGCCACCGCCGGCTTCAACGAAATCGTCGATCACATCCGGGAACTGGAGAAAGGCGGCGACATCGAGGTGCTGACCGTGGCCGACGCGATGGGCGCGCTCGTGACCGGCTCGACCGGTGGCGCGGGCGGCGGCGGCTCGAAATGGTCGGAGACCAAGGTCTTCACCATCCCCGATGAAATCCGCGTGCCAGCCGGCGACGTCGACTTCATCCCGCCCTTCTTCATCTCCCTCACCGTGGGCCAGACGGCGAAAGTGACCAAGGTCATCCACCGCCTCAACTCGGGCACCTCGGCGACCTTCAAGCTGCAGAAAAACGGCTCCGACCTGACCGGCTTCACCGGCATCGAAGCCAAACCCGAAATCCAGACCACCGATCCGGGCGATCAGGAACTGGGCGACGGCGACAAACTCGGGATGGTCGTCACCGCAGTCAGCGGGACGCCGAAGAACCTCTCCGTGGCCGTGGTGATCGAGTACACCGTGCCGTAGTGGCCGCTCCCGCCTTCCGCTCGAAAACGATGCTGGCCGGGGCCAGTGGCACGACGCGGGCCTACACCGTTCCGGAAAACGCCGCCGCCGGCGACCTGCTGCTGATCTGGGCCTACATCGAGGCAACCGGTATCACCTTCTCCCTCTCCGGCTGGACGAAGCTGGCCGAAACCACCCAGGTGAGCGAAGGCTGGGTCGCGGTCTGCTTCGCGCTGCCCAACTGGGATGGCAAAACGACCGGATACACGCTGAGCTGGGGTGGGGCCAGCAAACGCAACTCCGGCGCGATCGAGGCGATCGCCGGGGCCGAAACGAAAACGCCGATCAACGCGCAGAGCGGAGCCGGCTTCAAAGAAAACGCCTCCTCGAAAAACGCCGTGGTCGGCGGGCTCACCACGACGGTCGACGAATGCCTGCTGCTCTCGGGCGTCTTCAACGACAACGGCTCGCCCGCCAGCCCCGCGACCGGCTGGACCGAGGACGGAGATCAGGCCGACTCCCCGCAGATCGCCCACCAGAACGCGGCGGCCGCGAAAGGCGAACAGCCGAGCGTCACCCACACCCTCGGCATCACCTCGATCAGCCTGACGCTGATGCTGGCGATCCAGCCGTCGCCAGTCACGAAACGGCGCCGCTTTACCTCGGTCGGCTGAGCCGGTACTCAGTCGCTGCCGGCGCCGGACAGCTCGGCCAGCTCGGCGGCAGAGAGACGGCGGGCCTTGCCGACCGGGAGATCGCCCAACTCGATCGGGCCGAAGCGGACGCGCCGCAGTGCCACGACGTCGTTCCCGATCGCTTCGGCCATGCGGCGCACCTGGCGGTTGCGGCCCTCGCGCAGGACGACCTCGATCTCGCGCTCGCCGAGGCGACGCACCTGCGCCGGTGCCGTCGGCCCGTCCTCCAGCTGTACTCCGCTGGCCAGGCGGCGCAGGTCACCCTCGGCGGGCGGGCGGCGCAGTTGCACCCGGTAGGCCTTGCGCACTTCGTAGCGGGGATGCGTCAGCCGGTTGGCCAGCGCTCCGTCGTTGGTCAGCAGCAACAGGCCGGTCGAGTCGGCGTCGAGTCGGCCGACCGGGTAGAGGCGGGCCCGTGAGTCGACCAGCTCGACCACTGCGGTCCTGCTCCCCGGCTCGCGTGCGGTAGAGACGACGCCGGCCGGCTTGTTGACCGCCCAGACCTCGAGCGCCTCGGCTCCGACCGGGCTGCCGTCAACGCGGACGTCGTCGCCCTCACCGACGTCGCGGGCCGGATCGCGGACCACCTCGCCGCCTACCGTCACCCTCCCCCCAGCAATGATCTTCTCCGCCATCCGGCGCGAGGCGACGCCGCCGTGGGCGAGGTACTTGGCCAGGCGCACTACTCGGCGCGCTGTTCGCCGGCCTTGAGGAGGCGCTCGCGCAGCTCGCGCTCGTCCTCTGGGGTCGGATCGAACTGCGACGGGTCGGGCAGCTGGTCGAGACCGGTAAGCCCGAAGAGGCGCTCGAACAGCTCCGTCGTCTTGAACAACGCGGCGCCGAACTGCGAGCGGCCAGACTCCTCGATCAGGCCGCGCTCGGCCAGCGTCTGCACCGCGGACTCCGAGGAGACCCCCCTGATCCGCGCCACCTCCGGCCGCGAGACGGGCTGCAGGTAGGCGACGATCGCGAGCGTCTCCGCCTGCGCCTGGGTCAGCGGCGGCGTGCGCGGCTTGGCCAGCAGCCGCCGTGCCGCGTCCTCGCTGGACGGATCGCTGGCCAGGGCAAAGCCACCGGAGACCTCGCGCAGGACGACGCCGCGGCGCCCCTCGGCGAGATCCTCGCGCAGCAGATCGATCGCCTCGGCGACCTGGCCCTCGGTCGCCTCGGTCGCCTCGACCAGATCGGGTACGGAGACCGGCTTGCGGGGAGAGGAAGAGCAGCGCCTCGATCGTGCGGCTCAGGTCGCTCATGCCGTGCCGGCCTCCTGTCTGCGGATCTCGATCGGCCCGAGCGGCTCGCTCTGCTTCCAGGTCACCTCGCCCTTGCGGTAGAGCTCGAGCAGGGCGAACAGGGTCACCGCCTGCGTCAGCCGGTCCTCGCCGCCGAACTGTTCGTCGAAGTCGATGCTGGTGCGGCCGGCGAGTGCGTCGCGCAGGGCGCGCAGCCGTCTCTCCAATGAGACCGTCGGCCGGATATGGCTGATGTCGACCGGCGGCGGCACGACCAGCAGGTCGCCGAGCGCCGCACCGAGCCGTTCGGGATCGTAGGCGGCAACCGCGGCATCGACGGCAACCCGGCGCAGGCTCGGCGGTAGCGGCGCCGAGCGGTAGAGGTAGCCGCGCGCAGCCTCGAAGCGCTCCGACAGCGTCGTCGCGGCGGCACGGTAGCGGCGGTACTCGAGCAGCCGCGCCAGCAGCTCCTCGACAGCCTCCTCCGGGCCCAGCTCCTCCAGCTCGGGATCCGCCCCCGGCAGCATCAGCCGCGACTTCAGCTCCAACAGGGAGGCGATCAGGACGAGGAACTCGGTCGCGACCTCCAGCTCGAGCTCGCCTTCGCCCTCGAGGTGCTCGATGTAAGCGACGACGACCTCGGCCAGTTCGACCTCGAGCAGATCTACCTCCTCGCGCAGCAGGACCGCGATCAGCAGGTCGAACGGCCCGGCGAAGACGTCGAGCTCCAGATCGAGGTCGGCGACCATGCCCGAAGATTAGCCCTGGAGAGAGACGGCGACGGCGCGGACGCGAAGCAGAGCAGCCGTCGCTTTATCTGGCGCCGACGCCCATGCGCTCGCGCACCTCGGCCAGCGTCGTCGCGGCGATCGCGCGCGCCTTCTCGGCGCCGGCGGCGAGCGTCTTCTCCAGCGCCGCCTGGTCAGGGCGCAGCTCGGCGTAGCGCTCATGCACCGGCGCCAGCATCTCGACCACGCCCTCGGCGACGGCAGCCTTGAAGTCGCCGTAGCCGGCCCCCTCGAACTCGCCCTCGATCTCGGCCGGATCGACGCCGCGGGCGACGGCGAGGATGTCGATCAGGTTGGTCACACCGGGCTTGTCCTCGGCCCGGACGACCTCCCGCCCTGAGTCAGTCACGGCGCTGCCGAGCTTCTTGCGGATCGCGCCCGGCTCGTCGAGCACGTAGACCGTGCCCGCCTCGGTTCCGACGGTCGTCGACATCTTCTGCTCCGGCTCCTGCAGGTCCATGATCCGTGCTCCGACCTCCGGCACGACCAGCTCGGGCACGACCAGGGTCTCGCCGAAGCGGCTCGTTGAAGCGGCGGGCGATCTCCCGCATCAGCTCGACGTGCTGGCGCTGGTCGTCGCCGACCGGCACCTCGGTCGCCCGGTAGGCGAGCACGTCGGCGGCCATCAGCACCGGGTAGATAGAAGAGCGCCGCCGAGAGCCAGCTCGCGCTGGCGGCCCGACTTTTCCTTGAACTGGTGCATGCGGTCGAGGTCGCCGTGGGCGGTGACCGCCGAGAGCAGCCAGGTCAGCTCGGTGTGCTCGCGCACGTCGGACTGGCGGAAGAGGATGCAGCGCTCAGGGTCGAGGCCGGCGGCGAGCAGGATCGCCGTCGTGTCGTAGACACGTTCGCGCAACTCGACCGGGTCGTAGGCGACCGAGAGCGCGTGCAGGTCGACGATGCAGAAGATCGCCGGCTCGCCCCGCTCCTGGCCCTCGACGTACTGGCGGATCGCCCCGATGTAGTTGCCCAGGTGCTTGCGGCCGGTGGGCTGGATGCCGCTGAAGATGACTGGGGCGCTCACGGGCCGGAGCCTATTAGGGGGCAAGCTCAGACGGGTTCGGGCTCCGGCGCCTCACTGCTTGGTGGAAGCTGCTTTTGGTCTTGACAGTCCGCGTCGGCGCCGTGGCCGCACTCGCCGGCCTGGGCCGAGCCGCGGCTGGCTACGGCTTCGACTTTGCGTCTCGGGTTTTCGATCCCGAAGCCGGCGACGATGCCGCCGGCGATCATCAGCAGGCCGGCGATCAGCACGCCGAGGTGGAAGGCCGAGGTCGAGGCGTCGGCGGAGGCGGTCTGGACGCGCGCCGCGGCGGGTGGCGGGAGGCGTCCGGTCGCGGGCACCGCCAGCGGCTGCTTCTTCGCCTCGGTGATCGCGTGGCTTGCCCGCGGACCGAGCGGGCGGTCGCCGAGGTTGGCGTCGAGGGTCGAGCCGAAGCTGGCCGAGATCACCGCACCGAGGACGGCGATCGCCAGCAGCCCGGCCACGCGCGCGATGCCGTTGTTGACGCCGGAGGCGATGCCGACGTGGCGTTCCTCGACCGAGTCGAGCACGGTCGCAGTCAGCGGCGCCACCGTCGCCGAGAGGCCGAGGCCGAAGACGAGGATCGCCGGCAGCACCTCGGTCAGGTAGTCGGAGTCGGCACCGACCCTGAGCAGCATGATCAGGCCGATCCCGCCGACGATCGGCCCGCCGCACATCGGCAGCCGCGGCCCGGTTCCCGAAGCGAGCTTGCCCCAGCGCGGCGAGAGGAAGAAGAGGATCAGCGAGATCGGCGTCGTCGCCAGGCCCGCCTCGATCGGCGAGTAGCCGCCGACCTGCTGCAGGAAGAGGCCGACGAAGAAGAGTCCGCCGATCAGCCCCGCGTAGGCGCTGAGCGTGGTCAGGTTGGCGACCCAGAAGTTGCGGATCTTGAACAGCGCGAGGTCGAGCATCGGGTGGCGGGCGCGCGCCTCGCGGAGGACGAAGAGGACGAAGCAGGCGATCCCGGCGATCATCGGCACCCAGACCATCGGGTCTCCCCAGCCGTGGGTCGGCTGCTCGATCAGGGCGAAGACAGGGCCGGCCAGGCCGGCCGCCGAGAGCCCGATGCCGAGCCAGTCGACGCCACGGAAAGCCTCCGGGTCGCGGCTCTCCTCGCACCGAGTGCATGGTCAGCGCCACGGTGACCGCGATCAGCGGGAATGTTGACCCAGAAGATCGCCCGCCAGGAGATGCGCCTCGACCAGCGCGCCACCGCCGGCCGGGCCGAGCACGGTCGCGATGCCGGTCCAGGCGGTCCAGGTGCCGACCGCCTTGCCGCGCGCCGCGCCCTCGAAGGTCGCGGCGACGATCGCCAGCGAGCCGGGCACGAGCAGCGCCCCGGCGATCCCCTGCAGGGCGCGGGCGCCGATCGAGGAACTCGACGGTCGGCGCCAGCGCACAGAGGATCGAGGTGGCGGCGAAGCCGATCAGGCCGAAGATGAACATCCGCTTGCGGCCGAACTGGTCGCCGAGCGAGCCGCCGACGAGGAGCAGCGAGACCAGCGTCAGCATGTAGGCCTCGACAACCCACTGCTGTCCCGCCAGACCCGCGTTCAAGTCGTCGGCGATCGGCCGGCAGCGCCACGTTGACCACGGTCGAGTCGAGGAAGACGATCGTCGAGCCGAGGATCGTCGCGACCAGCGTCAGGAGCTGCCGACGGGACACGGAAGCCAGTGTAGGGAGAGGATCAGTCCAGCTCGCGCAGTTGCTGGGCCGGCGTGAAGAAGTTGCGGTAGGCGAGGCCGGTGGCGACGAGGGCGGCGATCGCGGTGCTGCCGAGCAGCAGCGTAGAGGAGGATCAGCTGGAGGCGAACGGCGTCGGTCGGTTCGGCGCCGGCGAGCAGCATCCCGACCATCGTGCCGGGGAAGAAGATCAGGCCGGTGGTCTTGGTCGAGTCGACCAAGGCGATCGTGCCCGAGCGCAGGGCGCGGCGGACGAAGGGCGCCGCCGCCTCGCGGGCGGTTGCGCCGAGCGCGAGGGTTGCCTCGATCGCCGCCCGCGAGTCGGTGACCTCGTCGCCGAGCCGGTTCAGCGCCACGGCGGAAGCGGTCATCGCGTTGCCGATCATCATCCCGCCGACCGGGACGAGGTAGCGCGGCGTCGCTTCGAAGATCCCTAAGGCGACGACCAAGCCCAGGGTCGAGGCGGCGGCGATCGCGAGGCCGATCAGGAGCGGCCAGAAGGCGCCCGGGACCTTCTTGGCGCGGCTGCGGGCGGTGAGCGCGCCGAAGAGGACCATCACCGAGAGCAGCGCCACGACCAGCCAGATCGTGTCGGCTTCGAAGATCAGCTTGATCGCGTAGCCGATCGCGGTCAGCTGCACGAAGGAGCGGACCGTCGCGACGACGATGTCGCGCTCGAGGTCGGTGCGACGCCAGAAGGAGATCCCCACGGCGAGCGCAACCAGGGCAAGTGCCGCCGCGACCTGACCCAGCGAGACGCTGATCGAGGTGCTCACGCCAGAGCCTCCTCGAGCGACCCACAGGCGGCGACCCGGCCCGTCTTCAACCGCACGGCTCGCTCGGCGAGCCGCCGCGCCTGCTCGGGGTCGTGGCTGACGACGATCAGCGAGATGTCCAGCTCGGCCCGCAGCCCCGCGAGCGTCGCCTCGATCGCGTCGCGGGCGTCGTGGTCGAGTGCCGAGGTCGGCTCGTCGAGCAGCAGTACCTGCGGCTCTTGGGCCAGCGCACGGGCGAGCATCGCCCGCTGCTGCTCGCCGACCGAGAGCTTGCTGACGTCGCGCTCGGCGAACCCCGGGTCGAGCCCGGCGTGACCGAGACAGCGCGCCGCGTCGAGCGCCTTGCCGGCCAAGTCGGCGGCGTAGCGCAGGTTCGACTCGACCGTCCCCTCCAGCAGCGACGGCAGCTGCGGCACCAGCGAGACCTCGCGCCGCAGAGCGAGCGGGTCGTACTGCATCCAACGGGCGATCCCGGTAGGAGATCGTGCCCGCATCGGGGTCGGCGAGGCGGTTGAGCAGCCGTAGCAGCGTCGACTTGCCGCTGCCGGAGGGCCCGACGATCGCCGTCGCGCCGCCGTAGATCTCGACGCTGACCGAGTCGAGGACGAGGCGGTCGCCGCGGGCAAGGCTGACATCGCGAAGCTCGAACAGCACCGCCGCATGATCCCGCACCGCACGCAAGAAGCCTCTCGCCGACCGCTGGCGGCAGTGGCGAGTAGTGCGCGACTGCCAGAATCCGGGTAGGTGATTCGCTGATGCCAAGAGCAATCTGGAGCGGAACGATCAGCTTCGGGCTACTCAACGTGCCCGTCAAGCTCTACAGCGCGGTGGCGCGCCGCAGCATCTCGCTGCGCGAGATCCGCGAGTCCGACGGTGCCCGCATCCGCCACCGCCGGGTCGCCGAAGGCACCGACGAGGAGGTCCCCTACGGCGAGATCGTCAAGGCATTCGAGGTGACGCCCGACCGCTACGTGCCGCTGAGCAAGGACGAGATGTCGGCTCTGGCACCTGAGAAGACGCGGGCGATCGAGGTACAGGACTTCGTCGACCTCGACCAGATCGACCCGATCTACTTCGACAGCCCCTACTACCTGGGACCCGCCGACGGCGCCGAGAAAGCGTACTCGCTGCTCGCCAAAGCAATGCAGGAATCCGGCAAGGTGGCGATCGCCCGCTTCGTCTTCCGCAACAAGGAGCACCTGGCGGCGCTGCGGCCCGGCGACGGCGTGCTGACCCTGACCACGATGCGCTTCGCCGACGAGGTGATCGCGCCCTCCGACCTCGAGGACGTGCTGCCGCAGAAACAGGCGAAGGTCGCGGCGAAGGAGGTCGAGATGGCCGAGCAACTGATCGACTCGCTGACGACCGAGTTCGACCCAGGCGCCTACCACGACGAGTACCGAGAGCAGCTGCTCTCGCTGATCGAACGCAAGGCCGAGGGCAAGGACGTCCTCACCGCGCCGGCGAGCGAGGAGCCGAAGGCGACCGCCGCCCCGGACCTGATGAGCGCACTCGAGGAGAGCATCGCCGCGGTCAAGGACCGCGGCAAGGGCAAAGCGAAAGCGAAACCCAAAGCGGCAAAAAAAAGCAAAGCCGCGCCGAAGAAACGCTCCTCCGGCAAAAAAGCCAAAGCCTCGAAATAGGCCGTGGCGACCAGTCGCCAGGTCGAGGTCGACGGCCGTGAGCTGAAGCTCACCAACCTCGACAAGGTGCTCTACCCGAAGGCCGGCTTCACCAAGGGCGAGGTGGTCGATTACTACGCCAAGGTCGCCCCCGCGATCGTCCCCCACCTGACCGGGCGAGCGGTGACGCTGCGCCGCTTCCCGGAAGGGGTCGACGACCTCGACGCCGCCTTCTTCGAGAAGCGCTGCCCCAAGCACCGGCCGAAGTGGGTGAAGACGACGCCGGTCTCGGCCAGCACCGGCAAGATCGACTTCTGCGTCTGCGACAGCCTGCCGACGCTGATCTGGATGGCGCAGCTGGCGGCGATCGAGCTGCATCCCTCGCTCTCGCTCTCGCGGGCGCCGAAACGGCCGACGGTGTTGGCCTTCGACCTCGACCCCGGTCCGCCGGCGGACGTCGTCGACTGCTGCCGGGTCGGGCTGCGACTGCGCGACCTGTTCGGCCACTTCGACGTCCAGTCATTCCCCAAGACCTCGGGCTCGAAGGGCCTTCAGGTCTACGTGCCGCTCAACCAGAAAGCCTCCTACGAGCAGACCAAACCGTTCGCCAAAGCGATCGCCCAGCTGCTCGAGAAGCAGACCCCCGACAAGGTGGTCTCGAAGATGAAAAAGGTCGAACGCGAGGGCAAGGTCTTCGTCGACTGGTCCCAGAACCACCAGCGCAAGACGACGATCGCCGTCTACTCGCTGCGCGCCCGCGAACGCCCGACCGCCTCGACCCCGGTCACCTGGGAGGAGGTCGAAGCCGTCGCCGACAGCGGCGACGGCTCATCGCTCGTCTTCGAGGCGGCCGACGTCCTCGAGCGGATCGAGCAGCACGGCGACCTCTTCGCGCCGGTCCTAGAGCTGGAACAGGAGCTGCCCGAGCTTTAAGGTCGCACTTCGGCCGGCTGCATCGGGCTGGGCCGTATCGGTTTTGGCTTGTCCGTCATGGCGAGATCCCTCTCTACGCTTTCGATGCCAGATCAATCAGCCAAAAGATTACCTCCAGCGTAAGAAGACATCCAGCGAGTCTGAATCGAAGGGCGACCCGTTTCTGTCCGATCTGATTCTCCACATAGCTGTTATGCATGTGGAGCGAAAGATCGCGATGGATTGAAGGAGCGGGCACGCGATTTCCATCCTCGAGGTAGCTCTCGATTACGTTCGCCGAGTCGGCCGTGAACTCGAGCCTGTGAGGCCAGAGTGCTGCCAGCACCGCTGTCGCCACGCCGCAAAACGCGGCTAACGCCAACCAGGTCGCAATCGTCGGGCTCGCCGTGTCGAGCGCCTGCGCCCCGAGAAACGAAGTCGTGATCGCCGCGGCCGGCAGCAGCAGCCCAGCACGTGTGCGCAGACTGTCGATCATCTCGTGCTGCAGAGACAGCGCGCGAACCGCCTCCTCGTAGGCGATGCGATATGACGAAGCGTAATCGCTCACAGACAAATCATCGCATTGCGATTGGACGTCAAAGCAGACAGTGGTCTGCGCCCATACGCTGACAGCGTATGATTTCGTACGTTCCCAGCGTATGAGGAACCACGGTGTCTACGTGGCAAGCGCTCAGCCGAGCGGCTGGCGGACTACCGGCTTGCGGGTCGCCTTGACCTCGTCGAGTCGGCGGACCGGGGTCGTGTAGGGGGCCTGCTTTGCCTTCTCGGGGTCGGTCTCGGCCTCGGCGAGGATCTGCTCTATGACGTCGGCGAAGGCGTCGAGGCTCTCCTTGGTCTCGGTCTCGGTCGGCTCGACCATCAGCGCCTCCTCGACCAGGAGCGGGAAGTAGACGGTCGGCGGGTGGAAGCCGAAGTCGAGCAGGCGCTTGGCGAGGTCGAGCGTGGCGATGCCCAGCTCCTTCTTCATCGGCTTGCCGGAGAGGACGAACTCGTGCATGCAGTGGCGGTCGAAGGCGACCGGCGTGTACTTGCCGGCGCGCCCTTCGGCGAGGCGGGCCTTGAGGTAGTTGGCGTTCAGCACGGCGGTCTCCGACGCCTCAGCGAGGCCGTCGGCGCCGAGGCTGAGGATGTAGGCGTAGGAGCGGACGAAGACGCCGAAGTTGCCCTGGAAGCCGCGCAGGCGACCGATCGACTTGGGCCGCTCGTGGTCGAGGTCGAAGCTGGGGCCGCTGCCGTTGCCGCTCTCACGCCGCACCACCTGCGGCCGTGGCAGGAAGGGCTCGATCCGCTCGGAGACGGCGATCGGCCCCGCCCCCGGTCCGCCGCCGCCGTGCGGCTGGCTGAACGACTTGTGCAGGTTGACGTGGACGATGTCGAAGCCCATGTCGCCGGGGCGCGACTGGCCCATCACCGCGTTGAGGTTGGCGCCGTCGTAGTAGAGCGTCCCCCCTACCGCGTGGATCATCGCCGCCATCTCGGCGATGTTCTCGTCGAAGAGGCCGAGCGTGTTGGGGTTGGTCAGCATCAGGCAGGCGACCTCGTCGTCGACCTTGGCCCGCAGGTCGTCCATCTCGACGCCGCCACGCTCGTCGGTGGCGACTTTGACGATCTCGTAGCCGGCCATCGTCACCGAGGCCGGGTTGGTCCCGTGCGAGGTGTCAGGGGCCAGCACCTTTGTCCGCGCTTCGCCACGGTCGGCATGGAAGGCTCGGGTGAGCAGCAGCCCGGCGAGCTCGCCGTGCGACCCCGCCGAGGGCTGCAGGCTGACGTGCGGCAGGCCACAGATCTCCGCCAGCGACTCCTGCAGCAGCCACATCAGCTCCAGCGCGCCCTGGGCGCGCTTCGGATCCTGGGCAGGGTGCAGGCGTGCGTGGCCCGGCAGCGCCGCAACCCTCTCGTTCAAGCGCGGGTTGTGCTTCATCGTGCACGAGCCGAGCGGGTAGAAGCCGGTGTCGAGGTCGAAGTTGCGGCGCGAGAGCCGGTTGTAGTGGCGGACTATCTCCGGCTCGGCGACCTCGGGCAGGCGCGGTGGCTCGGCCCGCAGCAGCTTCGCCGGGATCAGCTCCTCCAGTGGCGGCTCGGGCACTTCGGCCGCCGGCAGAACCGCGGCGCGCCGGCCGGGCTTCGACTTCTCGAAGATCGTCTGGACCGCTTCGTCCTGCCGGCTCACACCGTCACCGCCTCGGCTGCAACCGCGGCACCCAGCGCCTCGGCGAGAGCGTCGATCTGCGCCTTGGTGCGGCGCTCGGTGATCGCCACCAGGAGCCCGTCCTCGTACTCCGGATACTCACGGCCGAGCGGGTAGCCGGCGGCGATGCCGCGCTCGGCGCAGCGCTCGAGCACACGGCCTACAGGCGCATCGAGGCGCAGCGCGAACTCGCGCGCGACGGGCGCCTCGTGCAGTAGCTCCACGCCCGGCGCCGCGGCGAGGCGCTCGCGTGCGTAGGCGGTCCGCCTGACCAGCAGCTCGCCCAGCTCACGGAAGCCCTCGCGGCCGAGCCAGGCGAGGTGGATCGTCGCCGCCAGCGCGTTCAGGGCCTGGGCGGTGCAGATGTTGTGGGTCGCCTTCTCGCGGCGGATGTGCTGCTCGCGGGTCTGCAGGGCGAGGACGAAGCCCCGGCGCCCGTCGGCGTCGTCGGTTTCGCCGGCGATCCGCCCCGGCATCTTGCGGATCAGCTCCTCCGTGCCGCAGAAGAAGCCGAAGGAGGGCCCGCCGAAGTCGAGCCTGTTGCCGAGCGGCTGTCCCTCGCCGAGGGCGATGTCGGCGCCCTGCTCACCGGGCGGCCGCAGCACGCCGAGCGTCATCGGGTCGACGGCGACGACGAGCAGCGCGCCGTGCTCCTTCGTGGCGGCGCCGAGCGCCTCGACGTCCTCGACCGCGCCGAGGAAGTTGGGGCTCTGCAGGAAGACGGCGGCCGTCTCGCCGTCGACAGCCGCGGCCAGCGCGGCGGCATCGGTGACGCCGGCCTCCAGCCCGACCTCCTCGATCTCGGCGCCGAAGCCCTCCGAGTAGGTGGCCAGCGTCTCGCGGCTGTGCGGGTGGACGCCGCGCGAGACGACGAAGCGCTTGCGCCCCTTCGTCGCACCGATCGCCAGGTAGGCGGCGGAGGCCACCGAGGAGGGTCCCTCGTAGAGGCCGGCGTTGGAGACGGGCAGCGCCGTCAGCTCCGACATCGCCGTCTGGAACTCGAACATCGCCTGCAACCCCCCCTGCGAGATCTCCGGCTGGTAGGGGGTGTAGGGGGTGAGGAACTCGCTGCGCTGGGTGATCGCGTCGACGATCGCGGGCACGTAGTGGTCGTACATCCCCGCACCGAGGAAGCAGACCTGCTCTTCGCAGTCGGCGTTGCGCGCGGCGAGGGCCGCCAGCCGCTCGTAGACCTCGGCCTCGCTCATCCCCGCCGGCAGGGCCAGCGGACGGCCGAGGCGCAGCGGCTCGGGGATCTGCGCGAAGAGATCGGCGGTCGCCTCGACGCCGATCGCGGCGAGCATCTCCACCCGGTCGTCGGGCGTCGCTGAGGTGTAGCGGGTCACGTCGGTAAGGCTACGGAAGCTGGTGGCGGGGCCTGGCTAGCCGTTTTCCAGCAGCTTGCGGTATTCCTCGGCGCCGAGCAGGGCCTCGGCCTCCGCCGGCGCGGTCAGCTTGACTTTGACCAGCCAGCCCTCGCCGTAGGGATCCTCGTTGATCTGCTCGGGGGCGTCGGCGAGGGCGTCGTTGACCTCGACGATCTCGCCGGACATCGGCGCGATCACGTCGGAGACCGCCTTCACCGACTCGACCTCGGCGTAGGAGGAGTCTTTGTGGATCGCCGCGCCGACCTCGGGCGGGTCGTAGAAGACGACCTCGCCAAGGCTGTCCTGCGCGTACCAGGTGATCCCGAAGACGGCGTGGTCGTCGCCCTCCAGGCGGGACCAGTCGTGCTGGTCGTGGTAAAGCAGATCCTCGGGATAGCTTGCGTCGGCCAAGGTCACTTCTCCTTCCGGGACGAGGGACTGACGTAGAGCGGCTTGGAGGCTATGCGGGCGGCGCGATGCTTGCCGCGCACGTCGATCTCGATCTCGGTGCCGGGCTCGGCGAGGTCGCTGCGCAGGTAGGCCATGCCGATGCCGATCTCCAGCGAGGGCGAGAAGCTACCGCTGGTGACGATGCCGGCCGCCTCACCGCCGGCCAGGACGGGATTGCCCTGGCGCGGGATTCCCGCCCCCTCGATCCTGAAGGGGGAGAGGCGCTCGGCCGTGCCCTCGGCGCGCGCCCGCGCCACGGCCTCGGCGCCGACGAACCCGGTCGCCTCCTTGCAGCACCAGCCGAGCCCAGCCTCGATCGGGTTGCGCTCGGGGCTGAGATCGTGGCCATGCAAATGGAAGCAAGCCTCGAGGCGCAGCGTGTCGCGGGCGCCGAGCCCGCAGGGGACTACGCCGGCGTCGAGCAACTCCGCCCAGATCGCCGGCGCGATCTCGGGATCGATCAGCAGCTCGACCCCGTCCTCACCGGTGTAGCCGGTGCCGCAGACGAGCGCCGGGCGGTTGCCGACCCGGGCGTGCGCCACATGCATGCGCGGCGGCAGGTCGATTCCCAGCGCCGATCCGGCGATCGCGCGGGCGTGCGGACCCTGCACGGCGAGCATCGCGTAGCGGTCGGCTACGTCGCGAACGCTGACGTCGAAGCCCCGGCTCCAGCGCCCGAGCCAAGCGAGGTCGGCGTCGTGGTTGGCCGAATTGGTGACCAGCAGGTAGCGGTCGCCGCCGAGCCTGTAGGCGAAGAGATCGTCGAGCACGCCGCCGTCCTCGGCGCAGAGGCACGAGTACTGGGCGCCGCCGAGGGCGACCGCGGCGGCGTCGTTGGAGAGGACGCGCTGGAGGAAGGCGAGGGCGCCCGGTCCCTCGACCTCGATCTCGCCCATGTGGGAGACGTCGAACATGCCGGCGTGGGTGCGCACGGCCATGTGCTCCTCGCGCACCCCCTCGTAGGTGACCGGCATCTCCCAACCGGCGAAGGGCACCAGCTTGGCGCCGAGCTCGGCGTGCCGCTCATACAGGGGAGTGCGTCGCAGGTCGGTGTCGGTCACGCGCGGCAGCGTATTGGAGAGCTCTGGCAAGCTCCCCTGCCAAGGTGACCGCTGACGATCGCAACCCGGTTCGCAGGGCGACGAGCGAGGACGCCGTCGACGTCGCCCAGCTCCTGCACGACTTCAACACCGAATACGACGACCCGACGCCGCCGGTCCCCGTCCTCGCCGAGCGCGTCGGCGAGCTGCTGGCGGAGGAGGCGATCGTCGTGCTGTTGGCAGGCCAACCACCGGTCGGGCTGGCTGTGCTCCGCATGAAGCCGTCGCTCTGGTCCCAGGCCGCGGACGCATACCTGGAAGAGCTCTATGTCATCCCGGAACAACGCGGCAAGGGCATCGGCAAGGCATTGCTACAGGCGGCGATCGACACCGCACGGGAAGCAGGCGCCGACCACTTCGAGCTGACCACGGGCGAAACGGACACGGAAGCACGCGGGCTCTATGAGAGCTTCGGCCTCACCAACCGCGAAGGCGGCCCCGACGGCCCCCGCATGCTCTATTACGAGCTGGACCTCTAACTACTCTTTGAGGAAGCCCGGGACGTCGATGTCGTCGTCGCTGACCCGCAGTTTGCGGATGTCGGTGTCCTCGGCGGAGATCCGCGGGCGGCTCTCGTAGCGACGGCGGACGCGCTGCGGTGAGCGAGCCAGCAGCTCGAAGCCCTCGAAGCCGGTGGCGATCACGGTCACGCGAACCTCGTCGCGCATCGACTGGTCGACGACCGAGCCGAAGATGATGTTGGCGTTGTCGTCGGCTTCGGCCTGGACCAGCTGCGCCGCCTCGTTGACCTCGAAGAGGCCGAGGTCCTCGGGGCCGGTGATGTTCAGCAGCATGCCCGTCGCGCCCTTGATCGACTCCTCGATCAGCGGCGAGGTGACGGCGGCCTTGGCAGCGTCGACCGCGCGGGACTCGCCCGAGGCGGAGCCGACGCCCATCAGCGCCGAGCCTGCATCGCGCATGATCGTGCGCACGTCGGCGAAATCGAGGTTGATCAGGCCGGGGATCGTGATCAGATCGGTGATGCCCTGAACGCCCTGGCGCAGGATGTCGTCGGCCTGGCGGAAGGCCTCGAGCACGCTGGTGCGCCGCTCGACTGCCTGCAAAAGCTTCTCGTTGGGGACGATGATCAGGGTGTCGACGTTGTTGCGCAGTTTCTCGATCCCCTCGAGCGCCTGCTGCATCCGTCGTTTGCCCTCGAACTCGAATGGCTTGGTGACGGCGCCGACGGTCAGCGCGCCGATCTCTTCCTTGGCGATCTCGGCGATGACCGGCGCCGAGCCGGTTCCGGTGCCACCACCCTCGCCCGCGGTGACGAAGACCATGTCGGCGCCCTTCAGCGCCTCCTTGATCTCGTCGCGACTCTCCGCAGCAGCGCCAGCCCCGACCTCGGGGTTGCCGCCGGCGCCGAGCCCGCGAGTCAGCTCCTGTCCGATCGAGAGCTTGATGTCGGCGTCGCATGCCTGCAGCGCCTGCGCGTCGGTGTTGACCGCGACGAACTCGACACCGCGAATTCCGGCGTCGACCATGCGGCTGACCGCGTTGGTGCCGCCGCCGCCAGCTCCGACGACCTTGATCACCGCCAGGTAAGTGGATTCCATCTCCCGATTTCTCCAAGCCCGGCCCCGATTGGGGCTGGATATGCCCAGTCCATAGAGGACTGGAGTTGAGTTGAGCCTTTATTCCGTCCGACGCTTCAGTGAGGCTTAAGGGTTCAAGCCTACTCCTGAACCGCGGAAATTGCGCTCAACGTAGGGCATTCTCGGGGGTCTGTCAAACGCTCGGGACACATCCTGCAACAGCCAACTCTCAAGGGTTACTTGAGAGTTGGCTCACTCTAACCCTATGGTCGAGGGTTCATTCGACGGGCGGAAGCGTATGCCCAGAGCCGCCTACGGAAGAGTGCCCAGGTGCGTGCAGGTCTACATAATCGAGCGCGGTGATCGAAGGGTCGGCTAGCACCGCGGCAGCCGCCTTCCACTTGGCACGGGCCTGGGACGCATCGCCAAAACGCAGTTCGATCCCCGAGCGCAGTTTCACGTCGACGCCGGTTTCGCCGTAGTAGCTGCTCTCGAGGTACGGGCGCAGCGCCGCCGGAGCGGCGCCCAAGATGCGAGCCTGCTGCAGCACCGGACCCGCGAGCTTTCCTCCTTTAGGTGGTTCCGACAGCGACAGAAAAGGGAGCGGTTGCTCTTCGGAGAGCGGCAGCCAGGCGAGGATCTGGCCGTCCGCGCCGACCGGGACCGCATCGGAGCCGGTTCCGATCGTCGCCACTGGCTGCAGGGATTGCAGGTGGGGCTCGACGGTCGAGTCGCGGACGACGAACCAGTAAGCGCAGAGCAGGACGACGAAGACCAGCCCCAGCGCGATCAGCCAGCGCCTCACAGCGTCCAACTCTCCGGCCAGCGCACCTCGCCGAGCAACTGGACCTCCGGCTCCAGGACGACCCCGAAGCGCTCGTGGACACGACGGCGCCCGGCCGCCATCAGCTCCAGAACGTCGGCGGTGCTCGCCCCGCCGGTGTTCTCGACGAAGTTGGCGTGCTTAGGGGAGAAGCGGGCCCCACCGACCGTGAGACCGCGACAGCCGGCTGCCTCGAGCAGCTGGCCCGCGGTGCGGCCTTCGGCCCGCTCGTCCTCGGGGTTCTTGAAAGTCGAGCCGAAGGTCTTGATCCCGGACGGCTGCGCCTCGTGGCGCCGTTCCCGCATCCCGGCCATCGTCGCCTTGATCGCCTCGGGATCGCCGGGCTCGAGCAGGAACGATGCCCTGGCGACGACCTCGCCAGGGCCGAGATTCGAACTGCGGTAGCCGAAGCCGAGCTGCTCGGGGGCACGCCGGTCCAGTCCCTGGGCCGTGCAGACGTCCACCCACTCCAGCACCTCCGCGAGCTGACCACCGTAGGCGTTGGCGTTCATCTTCACCGCACCGCCGACGGTGCCGGGGATGTTGACGCCGAACTCGAGCCCCGCCAGACCCCATCCGGCCGCCTTGGTCGCCGCGGAGGGAAGCCGCGCACCGCCGCCGCAGAGCAGCTTGCCGCCCTCGCGGGCAACGGTGGCAAGCTCGCCGTCGAGCTTCAGCGCCAGCCCGCGAAAACCGTCGTCTGCGACGAGCAGGTTCGAGCCCGAGCCGACCATGCCGAGCTCGATCCCCCCCTCGCCGGCCCAGGCGAGCAGCTCACCCAGCTGCCCGGCATCGCCTGGACGGCCAAACCAATCGGCAGCACCACCGGTGCGCACGGTGGTCAGGCGGGCCAGCGAGTAGTTCCGCTCGATTCCGGCGGGAGGGACGCTCATCCCTCTCCCCCACCCTCGACCAGCGCCTCGCCGAGTCTGAATACGTCGCCGGCGCCGATCGTGACCAGGACCGACCCGGGCTCCAAGCGCGATTCGAGCGCAGCCTGTGCCTGCGCGCGGGTCGGCGTCCAGAAGACCCTCCTGCCGCCCATCCGGTCCGCGGCGGGGCGAGCGACGTCGAGGCCGCTGACTCCGGCCAGCTCTCCGACCGGCTGCTCGCGAGCCGGATAGACGTCGAGCACGGCGACTTCGTCGGCGAGCGCCAGCGCGGCCCCGAACTGCTCGGCCAGCGCCTTGGTGCGCGAGTACAGATGCGGCTGGAACACGGCGACCAGCCGCGAGGGCGACATCTCCCGCAAGGCTCCGAGCGCTGCCCGCACCTCGGTCGGGTGATGGGCGTAGTCGTCGTATATGCGAGCGCCATTGCGCTCACCCTTGAGCTCGAGCCGGCGATGGACGCCGGGAAAGCCGGCGAGCGCCGCGGCGACGGCATCGGGGTCGAAGCCGGCGAGATCCGCCGCGGCAAGCGCAGCGCGAGCGTTGAGCACGTTGTGGGCTCCAGGCACAGCAAGCGCCAGCTTGCTGGGGCCGGGCACGAAGGGACCAAAGGCATGTTTGACCCCTCCCAGGGGCTCAACATAGACCTCGTGGTCGGGAAGGACGGCCTTCTCGGACGTGGCAATGAATTTCTCGAAAGCGGCCCGCAGCTCGGCCATCGACCCCCAACGCGAGTGGTGGTCCATCTCGATGTTGGTGATCACGGCGATCTCGGGCGCCAGCTCGAGGAAGCTGGCGTCGCTCTCGTCGGCCTCGGCGACGACCCACTCCCCCGCACCCCAACCGGCATTGCCCACCGCCCCCTCCGGTCCCAGGCCGGGGACCTCGCCGCCGATGAAGAAGGCGGGATCGGCGCCGATCTCACGCAGCGCCCAGACGAGCATCGCGGTCGTCGTCGTCTTGCCGTGGGTGCCGGCGATCGCGATCAACCGCTTCTCGGCACAGAGCTCGGCCAGCAGCTCACCGCGGTGGCGCACCGCCTGGCCCCGCTCGCGGGCCAGGCGCAGCTCGGGGTTGTCCTCGTCGATCGCGGTCGAGACGACCACCTCGGCTCTGTCGGGCAGATTGGCCGCGTCATGCCCCACGACGGGTGCGAGGCCAACTGCGCGCAGCTGCTCCATATAAGAGGAATCGGCGCGGTCGCTGCCGCTCACGCTCGCGCCAAGCTCCCGGCAGACCAGCGCCAGGCCGCTCATCCCGGCACCGCCGATGCCGATGAAGTGCAGGCGGCGGCCCGTCCACGCGTTCATCCGACAAATCCTCCGCGAGACCGCAAAAACCCTTCTACACGACGGGTTTTTGCGGTCTCGACGCACCAACCGGTCATCGCGCCGCCTCCAGGACCTCATCGGCGATCCGGCGCGCCGCGTCAGGCTTGGCCAGCGCGGCCGAGGCGGCTGCCATCGCCGCCAGCCGCCGCTCGTCGTGAAGCAGGCCGTCGAGCTCTACGGCGAGTCGCTGGGCGTCGAGCTCGTCGTCGCCGATCACGGTCGCGGCGCCGGCGCCGGCCATCCAGGCGGCGTTGCTCTCCTGATGTCCGCCTGCGGCGAACGGGTAGGGCACGAGCACCGCCGGTCGGCCGGTCGCGGTCAGCTCGAAGATCGACCCGCCGGCCCGACCCAGCACCAGGTCGCAGGCGGCGAGGCAGTCGCCGAGGTCGGGCTCGTAGGCGAGCAGCGTGTAGCGATCGCTGTGCGGCGCGGCCGCGAGGCGCTGCTCGAGCTGCGGGAAGTCGCGCCGGCCGGCGAGGTGGATGACGTCGAAATCGCGGCCGCCTTGCTCGGCCAGCGCCACGATCGCGCACTCGTTGATCGAGCGCGCTCCCTGACTGCCACCCATCACCAGCAGGCAGCGGGCGTCTGCGGAGACTCCGAAGCGCTCGCGCGCCGCGCCGCGACCGGCCGCAAGCACCGCCTCCGGCACAGGGCGCCCGGTGACCAGGTAGCGCTCTTCCTCACGCCCGGCAATCGGGAAGGCGAGGCAGACCCGCTGTGCCCGGCGGGCGAGCAGGCGGTTGGCGAGGCCGAGGTGGCTGTCTGCCTCGGTGAGGACCAGGGGGATGCGGGCGCACACCGCCGCGAGGCCGGCGGGGCCGGCGACGAAGCCGCCGCCGCCCATCACCACGTCCGGGCGGCGGCGCCAGAGCACACGCAGCGCCGTTCCGACGGCACCGACCGCCTCGACGCCGGCCACGGCAGCGCGCAGGCGGTTGCCGCGGTCAATCCCGCGCACCTTGACGAAGTCGATCTCATAGCCGGCGGCCGGCACCAGATCGGCCTCGATCCGCTCGCGAGTGCCGAGGAACGAGACCTCGGCGCCGCTAGCCCGAAGCTCGTCGGCGACCGCCATGGCCGGCACTACGTGACCGGCCGTTCCCCCGGCTGCCACTACTACTCTTGCGACTTCTGGCACTGCTCGATCGGCTCCTTCCGCGCGCGGGCTTGCGCCCACCTTCGACGACGCGCAGTTTGCCAGCGCGGGCGGTCCCCCCGCGGGCGACGTTGAGGATCAGCCCCACGGCGAACAGCGTCGCCATCAGGCTGCTGTTGCCGTAGGAGACAAAGGGAAGCGGCACGCCGGTCAACGGCGCCAGCCCCATCACGGCGAAGAGATTGATCGTCGCCTGCACGAGGACGAGCGAGGTGAGCCCGGCGACGAGCAGCTTCCCGTAGTTGTCCTTGGCTTTCTTGGCGACCTGCAGGCCGGCATAACCGAAGAGGGAGAAGAGGCCGACGACACCGAGGATCCCGACCAGCCCCAGCTCCTCGCCGATCACGGCCGAGATCATGTCCGTGTGCGCCTCGGGCAGGTAGAAGGCCTTCTGCACGCCGTTGCCGATGCCGACCCCGAAGAGGCCGCCGGAGCCGAGCGCGATTTTCGCCTGCGCCGCCTGGAAGCCGGCCCCGCCGGCGTCGGCGCCGGGATTTAGAAAGCCGGTCAGCCGGGCCATCCGGTAGGGCTCGATCACGGTCATCAGCAGGGCGAAGCAGGCGAGTGCTGCGCCGATCAGGGCGAGGTCGCGGATGCGCATGCCGGCGGCGACCAGGGTGGCGGCGACGGCAAAGGAGACGACCATCGCCGTGCCCAGATCGGGCTCGGCGACGATCAGCAGGGTGGCGGCAGCGACGACGAGCAGGAACGGCATCAGCCCCTGCAGCGTGCGCGCTCGCTTCGGCTTGCGCGCCAGCAGGTCGGCGCCGTAGAGGATCAGGGCAACCTTGGCCAGCTCGGAGGGCTGCAACTGGATGAAGCTGGGACCGATCCAGCGACTGGAGCCGTTGACCGTGTTGCCCCCGAAGAGCACCGCGAGCAGCAGGAAGAGCGAGACCCCGAGGATCGCCGGCGTCAGCCGACGGACCGTCTCCAGCCCGTGGCGCGCGGTCAGGTGCATGATCCCCAGGCCTACCGCGCCGAAGAGCAGGGTGCGCTTCAGGTAGAAGGCGCTGTCGGAGAGGCCGCCGTTACTGAGGATCCGCGTGGTCGAGCTGGCCGAGAAGACCATCACGGCGCCGAAGGCGAGCAGACAGAGGGTCGCCGTGAGCAGCATGTTGTACTCGGCGGGAAGGTTGGCGACGCGGCGCTTCTTCTTCGCCTTGCGCTTCTTGGTCTTGGATCCCCCAAAACGGGGAAGGGAGAGGGCGCGCGCGCTCATGCCAGCCCCCCGACGACCTCGCGGAAGCGATCGCCGCGCCGTTCGAAGTTCTCGAAGGCGTCGAAGCTGGCGCAGGCGGGCGAAAGCAGGACGACCTCGCCGGGGCGAGCCGCGGCGGCCGCGTTCCGCACAGCCGCTTCGAGGTCGGCGCAGCGGTGCAGCTCGATGCCGTCGGCGAGGAGCGGAGCCAGCTCGCCGGCAAGCCGGTCGGCGGTGGCGCCGGTCAGGTAGCAGGCGGCGGCGTGCTCGCGCAGCGAATCGAGCAGCGGCGTGAACGGTTCGTTCTTCTCGCTGCCGCCGAGAATCGCGTGGACGCCGCCCTCGAATGCATCGATCCCGACCGTCGCGGAGGCGACGTTGGTCGCCTTGGAGTCGTTGACGAAGCGGACGCCGCCGATCTCGGCGACCTGCTCCAGGCGATGGGGCACGCCGGCAAAGCTGCGCAGGCCCTCGCGAACGGCGTCGCGATCGATCCCCATCGCCAGCGCCGCGCTCGCCGCGGCAAGAGCGTTGGCGACGTTGTGCTCTCCGAACAGACCGAGCTCGCTGGTCGCGAGCAGCGGCTCACCGTCGTAGAAGACCGTCCCCTCGGCCAGCGCAACCTCGCACTCGGGCGCGGCCCCGCGACAGAAGGCGATGCGGCGGGCGCAACCGCCGAGGTCCGTATCGGCCAGCGCCGGATCGTCGGCGTTGTAGACCGCGATGTCGTCGTTGCCCTGATTGGCGAAGATGCGCAGCTTCGCGGCCAGGTAGGACTCGAGATCCGCGTGGCGATCGAGGTGGTCCGGGGCGAGGTTGAGAAAAACGGCGCACTCCGGAGCGAAGGATGTCGTGTCCTCGAGCTGGAAGCTGGAGGCCTCGCAGACGATAGTGGCGGCGGGATCGACCGACCCAGCAAGCGACGAGAGTGGCGTGCCGACGTTGCCGGCGACCGCAACCGGCTCACCAGCCGTGCGGTAGACGTGGCCGAGCAGCTCGACCGTGGTCGTCTTGCCGTTGGTGCCGGTGACGGCGAGGAAGCGGTTGGGAATCGCCCGCCAGGCGAGCTCGAGCTCGCCAATCACATCGAGGCCCCGCTCCAGCGCGGCGGCGATCACCGGCGCCTCCCGGGGCACACCCGGGCTCTTGACGACGGTTCGCTTGCCATCCAGCTGAGCCAATCCACTCGTATCCAGGGCAACTTCGACGCCGTCCCCCACCAACCCTGCCGCTTCGTCCGGATGTCCGGAATCGACTCCGGCGACCTCCTCCCCACGCCCGCTCAGAAAACGCGCCGCCGCGCAGCCCGAACGGGCAAGCCCGACGACCAGAAACGGCCCCCCGGGCAGGGGCGGGCGAGACTTGCGAGGCGGTGGGACGCTCATCTGCGCCTATCTTCGCGACAGCGGCGGCCGCCTCCTGTGGCCGGTGCCTAATAGAGCGCCGTAGCGAGGCGCTTGCGGTACTTGGGGCCGATCGGGTCGGCTGGGTCGGCCTCGCTGAGAATCCCGACGATGACCCGGCGCAGGTCCTCGCGGGCGTCCTCGTCCGCGTCCCTGAGCTCCTCGAGCAGGGCGTCGAGCGCCGCCTCGGGATGGCCGCGGTCGAGGCTGGCGAAAGCCTCCGTTCCCACGTCCCCTTTCACCAGGCGCACCCGGGCGGCGATCCCCTCGGCGGCGAAGTCGCCCTCGTGCGGCTCGACCGCTTCGAGCGCCTCATCCGCCGCACCACGCTCCAGCCGCGCCCTGGCGAGGGCCACGCCGATGTCGGCGCGGCGCGGCTCCAGTTCGGCTGCCTCGCGCAGCGACAGCTCGTCGCCCTTGGCCAGCAGCTCGTCGGCCCGAGAGGGCAGCAGCGAGTCGAACAGCTCCTCGACCTTGGCCTTCGGCACCGCACCGACGAACTCGTCGGCGACCTCGCCGGCGCGGAAGGCCTTCACCGCCGGTATCCCCTGCACGCGGTAGCGCGCCGCCAGCGCCTGATTCGCATCGACGTCGACCTTGGCCAAAACCACCTTGCCGCCGCGGGCCGCCTCGGCCGCCTCCAGCGCCGGGGTCAGCGTGCGGCACGGCCCGCACCACTCGGCCCAGAAGTCGACCACGACCGGAACCTGCTTGGAGCGCTCGATCACCTCCCGATCGAAGCTCGCCTCGCCCACGTCGATTGCCATGGCGGGAGCTTAGGGATAAGTCCCTGGATTGCGGCGAATTGCGGATGCGGATCCAGGTGGACCGGCATACGGTCTAACCAGGCGGGGATTTCAACGGAGGAGGAGATATGTCGAATGTCGACACCGCCCGGTCCGCCTACGAGGCCTTCAGTCGTGGTGACCTGGAGGCACTGAGTGAGATGCTGGCCGAAGACGGGACCTGGCTCACCTCGGACGAGCTGCCGCTCGGCGGCGAATCCCGTGGTCGCGAGGAGATAATCGGGAACTTCGCCCAGATACCCGACTACTGGACCTCGTTCAGCGTCGAGCCAGAAGAGTTCATCGACGCCGGCGAGTGGGTGGTGGTCCGAGGCACCCAACGCGCGGGCACCGACAGCGACAGCTTCGAGGCACCATTCGCCCACCTGATGAAGTTCGCCGACGGGAAGATCGTCCGCGGCGAGTTCTTCGCGGACAGCGCCAAGGCGGCCAAGGTACTGGCCTAGCGGCGGAATCCTGTCAGCAGAGGACGGTGTGACTGCGGGTGTCCTGACCAAGCAGATCAAGGACGAGTGAGGGAGTGTGCTCTGCACATGACCGAACGAGGACGCTGAGATGCGCCGGTCAGGTGCCCGCAGTCATGCCGTCCAGGTCGCGGCGCAGCTCTTTTAGCTCATCGCGGAGGCGACCGGCCTCCTCGAAGCGCAGATCGTCGGCGGCGGCGAGCATTTCCTCCTCGAGCGCGACGATCGTGCGCTCGAGCTCGGCCGGATCGGCGAACTCGCCACCGGCTTTGCGGCGTCGCTTCTTCGGCGCCCGGTCCTCCATCGCCAGGAACTCGGACATCTCGGAGATTCCCTTGCGGACGGTCTCTGGAGTGATCCCGTGCTCCTCGTTGTAAGCGAGCTGGATCGCCCGGCGGCGGTCGGTCTCGCTCATCGCCGCGCGCATCGCGTCAGTCTCCTTGTCGGCGTACATCAGCACCCGCCCGTTGACGTTGCGGGCGGCGCGGCCGATCGTCTGCACGAGGCTGGTCTCGCCGCGCAGGAAGCCCTCCTTGTCGGCGTCGAGGATCGCCACCAGCGATACCTCGGGCAGGTCGAGCCCCTCGCGCAGGAGGTTGACGCCGACGAGCACGTCGTACTCGCCGAGGCGCAGGTCGCGGACGATCTGAATCCGTTCCAGGGTGTCGATCTCCGAGTGCAGGTAGCGGACCTTGATCCCGTACTCGAGCAGGTAGTTGGTCAGGTCCTCGGCCATCTTCTTGGTCAGCGTCGTGACCAGGACCCGGTCGCCGGTCTCGGCGACGACCTTGATCTCGTTCATCAGGTCGTCGATCTGGTTCTTGGTGGCGCGCAGTTCGATCTCGGGATCGATGATTCCGGTCGGCCTGACGATCTGCTCGACCGTCCGCGTCGCTTCGGCCCGCTCGAAGGGCCCCGGCGTCGCCGAGACCATCACCAGCTGGTCGACGCGCTCGAGGAACTCGTCGAACTTGAGCGGCCGGTTGTCGATCGCCGAAGGCAGGCGGAAGCCGTAGTCGATCAGGGTCGTCTTGCGCGAGCGATCCCCCTCGTACATGCCGCCGATCTGCGGGATCGTCTGGTGGGACTCGTCGACGAAGACGACGAAGTCGTCGGGGAAATAGTCGATCAGGGTGTGCGGCGGACTGCCGGGCGGGCGGCCGTCGAGGATGCGCGAGTAGTTCTCGATCCCCGAGGTGAAGCCGAGCTCCTTCAGCATCTCGATGTCGTAGGCGGTCCGCTGCCGCAGCCGGTGTGCCTCCAGCTGCTTGCCCTCGTCCTCGAGCTCGGCGGTACGGCTGTTCAGTTCGTGGCGGATCTCCTCGACCGCACGCTCCAGCGTCTCGTCGCGGGTGACGTAGTGGGAAGCGGGCCAGACAGAGACGTGGTCGATCGTGTCGAGGATCTCGCCGGTCAGCGGGTCGAAATGCTGGATCGACTCGATCTCCTCGCCGAAGAGCGAGATCCGGTAGGCCGACTCGGCGTAGGAGGGCATGATCTCCAGCACCTCGCCGCGCACCCGGAAGGAGCCGCGACCGAGGACCGCGTCGTTGCGCTGGTATTGCATTTTGACCAGCTTGCGCAGGACCTCGTCGCGATCGATCCGCTCGCCGACTTTGAAGAGCTGCATTTTTTCGTTGTAGACCTGGGGCGAGCCGATCCCGTAGATGCAGGAGACCGAGGCGACGATGATCACGTCGCGGCGGGCGAACAGCGCCGCGGTCGCCGCGTGGCGCAGGCGGTCGATCTCATCGTTGATCGAGGAGTCCTTCTCGATGTAGAGGTCCTGGGCGGGGACGTAGGCCTCTGGCTGGTAGTAGTCGTAGTAGGAGACGAAGTACTCGACCGAGTTCTCGGGGAAGAACTCGCGGAACTCGTTGCAGAGCTGCGCGGCCAGCGTCTTGTTGTGGGCGATCACCAGGCTGGGGCGCTGGACGGCGGCGATCGTCGCGGCCATCGTGAAGGTCTTGCCGGTTCCGGTCGCGCCGAGCAGGGTCTGGAAGCGCTCCCCCTGCTCCAGCCCCTCGGCGAGCCCGGCGATCGCTTTAGGTTGATCCGCGGTCGGCGTGTAGGCCGGGTTGAGCTCGAAATCGGGCACGCGATGACCTTACCGGGGCACGTTGCTGGTGCTATGCACTAGAAACGCGCCCCGATGCCGAGCCTGGAAGACTGGCAGGCCGATGACCCGCTCGCAGAAAGCGCTCGCTGGCTTCTTTGGCTTCATGGGCACGATGCACTTCGTCATCCCGCGCAGCTTCGAGGCGATCATGCCTCCCTCCCTGCCGCGTCACCGCGAGGCGGTGATCGTCAGCGGCCTGGCCGAGCTCGCCGGTGGCGCCGCCGTCCTCCCCGCCCGCACCCGCCGCTTCGCTCGCTGGTGGCTACTCGGCCTGCTGCTCGCCGTCTTCCCAGCGAACATCCACATGGCGGTCAATCCGGACCAGGTGCGCGGTCTCGACCTCGATCGGGTCCCGCGCTGGGCTCTGTGGGCACGACTGCCACTGCAGCCGCTGGCGATGCTCTGGGTCTGGCGCGCCACTCGGACGTGACATAAGTAGGATAAACGCGCGAGTTCCGGTTTGAAGTCCGCTGTCTGTAGAGCTTCTGTCGGCATACGCAGAGAATCCCGTCCATGAAACCACGCGATCGCTTCGCCACCAGTCTGCGCAAAGCCCGGCAGAAAGCCGAAATCTCCCAAGAGGAGCTCGGTTTTCGCTGCGACTTGCACCGCACCGAGATCTCCTTGCTCGAGCGCGGCGGTCGTGAGCCGCGGCTCGGCACGATCATCAAGCTCTCCAGCGCCCTCGAGGTCACGCCGGAAGAACTCTGCACCGGCATCTCCTGGAGCGTCAAATCCCAGAAATTCCTCTTCAAAAAGTAGCCGCTAGGGCAGGAACTGTTCGATGATGCTCCCGGCGGGGCCTAGGAAGCTTTCGAGGTTATTGAGCAGGGAGCGGGCGTCCTTGATCAGTTCGATCGCCTGATCGACCGGGATCTGGCGCACGGTCGCCCGCAGCGGCGCGGCCAGGAGCGGGTTGAGGGCGCCGGCGCGTTCGGCGTCGGTGATCGCGCGCAACAGACCGGCACGGATGGCGCGCGCCAGCTCGGCGTCGCCGATGCCGTAGCGCTTGGTGAAGCGTTCCCGCGACTGCGGGGTGGCGAGGGCTCGGGCGAGCGTCTCGCGGCTGACCCCCAGCTCACAGGCGGCCCCGTCGAGCGCCGAGAGTGAGAACTGCTGCGCTATCCCCTGCAGGCCTTCGGGTTCGGTCCAGGGCCGCGGCTTACAGGGATCCTGCGTCTTCGCCGGCTCATAGGAGGACCCGCCGGCAGCTAGGTAGGCGACGACGAGGGTCAGCGAGGCGACGATCGCCGCGACGACGAGGAACCGCCCTTTCCCCTCCCCGCTCACAGATCCACTCTCCGTGCCAGGCCGATCGGGATCAGGGCCAACAAGCCGATCAGGGCGCCGAGCCCGAACGAGGGGCTGAAGGCGTGGGTCGCGGCACGGTCGAGCTGGTCCTGCAGTTCTTCGCGCAGGAGGATCACGTCGGCGCGGTCGGCGGGATCGTCCGGCAGTGGCTCGAAGGCGGGACCCAGCGTCGGTACTTTGCCCCGCTCGCCTTCGAGCCGCTCCTCGATCCGCTGCGCGAGCTGCAGCTTGAGCAACGGTTCGACCCGCGAGTCGAGCACGACGGCGGTGCTGGCGTCAAGCGCGTCATGACGCTGCTGGGCGAGGTCGGCGGTGAAGAGCGGGGTCAGCACGATCAGGCCGATCGCGACGCCGGCGTGCCGGGCGGAGATCGTCCAGCCGCCGTGGATCGCCTGCGGCGCCCGCCCGGCCAGCGCCGTCTCGGTCAGAGCTGAGAGGACCAGGGCGAGGCCGACGCCGACCAGGATCTGCGGCGGCACCGTCAGCACCACCTCCGCGTGCGGCAGCAGAGCCAGGCCACCGAGGCCACCGGCGACGAGGATCGCCCCGGCGGCGGCGCGGGCGCGCTCGCTTCCCATCGCGGGCCCCACGCGAGCACCGAGCAGAGCTGCAAGCGGCATCACAGAGACGACGATCGCCGCGCCGATCGGGCTCAAGCGCCAGCCTTCGATCAGCAAGAGGACGAGTAGGAAAAGCGCCGCGGCGATCGCCGCCGAGACCATCGCCAGAGCGAGGTTGGCGAGCAGGTGCGGGCGGCCGGTGCGGCGCAGCTCGGTTGAGATGACGCCCGTTGCCGCCTCGTGCCGGGCCACTGCAAGGACCGGCACACCCGCGGCGATCGCGAGCGGCGCCTGAAGGAGGAAGATCGACTGCCAGGAGACGAGCTCGGTGAGCAAGCCGCCGACCGCCGGGCCGAGGGCGGCGCCGGCGGCACCGGCGGTCGCCCATATCGCGACCGCACGGCGCTCAGAGCCGACCGTGGCCGGCAACAGCTCCAGAACCGCGGTGACCGCCAGCGCGCCACCGAGCGCCTGGATACAACGAGCCGCGATCAGGGTGTTCAGCTCGGTTGAGAGCCCACAGGCGAGCCCGGCGCCGGCGAAGACCGCGAGGCCGATCGCCGCCGCCCGGCCGGGGCCGATGCGCCGCGCCAAGTGCGCAGCGGGAACCGCGGCGAGGGCCATCACCAGGTTGAAGGAGATCAGCACCCAGGTCACGCCGGCGACGCTGGTATCCAGGTCGCGGTAGATCTCCGGCAGCGCCAGGACGACGATCGAGGAATCGGCGAGGACGAGGGCGACGGCGACCGTGAGGGCGGTCAGACGAGGGCGTGGCGGGCTCAATATCCCAGCTCCTTGGCGTACTTCTCACGATAGGCGCGCTGCTTGTCGAGCACGTCTTCGACATAGGCACGGGTTTCAGGGAAGGGAATTTCGTCCACGCTCAATTCGCTGCCCCCCCAGTTATCCACGTTGGTCGGGCCGGCGTTATATGCGGCAAGGGCGGCAACCACATCCCCTTCATAGCGGTCGAGGAGTTCGCGCAGCAGGTAGGTGCCGTAGCGGATGTTGATTTCCGGATCGCCGAGGTCGCCAAACTGGAAGGTGGTGCCGCCGCTGTGGCGCTCGATGTCCTCGGCCGCCTGCGGCGTGATCTGCATCAGGCCGCGCGCGCCGGCGCTCGATGTGCGGTCGTCGAACTTCGACTCGGCGTAGATCACGGCGGCGATCAGGGCCGCGTCGACGTTCTTTTCCTTGGCCTGCTGGCGAATGATGTCCTCGTGACGAAGCGGCAGGGTCAGCTCTTGGATCACGTCGCCGAACTTGCCGAAAAGCCCCAGCGCCAAGCCCGCGGCGACACCGGCCACGACCGCGGCACCCCCGACGAAGAGGCGCCGCCGCCTCGCCTTCTTCCTCATACACGAAGCTTCTCGACAAGGGCGGACAGCTCCCGCTCGAGGTCTTCGACGCTGCCGTCGTTCTCGATGACGTGCGCCGCACGGGATGCCTTTTCGGCCTGAGCCAGCTGACGCGCCTCGCGCTCGTCCACCAGGGCATGGCCGCGCGCCCGGGCGCGCTCGCCGCGGACCTCGTCCGAGGCGATCACGGCGACCGTCGTATCGAAGGCCTCCTCCATGCCGGCCTCGAAGAGCAACGGCACCTCGACCACGGCGACGCCCGCGTCTGCCGGCAGCGATGTCAGCCAGGTGCCGATCCGTTCTCCGACCAGGGGATGGATCTGACCCTCGAGCCACTTCAGCTCATCGGTGTCGGCGAAGACGATCGAGCCGATCCGGTCGCGGTCCACTTTTCCGGCGGGAGCGACCTTGCGTCCCCAGCGCTCGACCAGCCTTGGCAGCAGCGGCTCGGTCTCGAGCAACTCGTGGACCACCGCGTCGCTGGAGATCGTCTCCGCCCCCAGGCGCTCGAAGGCGGCAAGTGCCTCGGACTTCCCAGCCGCGATCCCTCCAGTGAGCCCGATCGTAAGCGGCCGGGCCAAGGCGAAACTCAGGACTCGGAGGACGCCTCAGGCTCGTCAGCGGCCTCAGGAGCCTCAGCCTCAGGCTCCTCAGCTGCGGGCTCCGCCGGGGCCTCAGCCTCAGGCGCCTCGGCTTCCTCAGCCTCAGGCTGCTCAGCCACCTCATCGGCCGGAGCGGTCGCCTCCTCGGCAACGGGCTCCTCAGCTTCCTCAACCACGGCCTCGGCAGCAGGCTCCTCAGGAACCTGCTCTGGCGAAACCTCCTCCGATCCCTCAGCCTCTGACTCTGCAGCTTCCAGCTGCTCGCCAAGGTCGCCCATCGGCATGTTCTGGCCCTCGACCCGCTTGATGCTCAGCGAGAGGCGCCGCCGCTCCTCGTCGATCTCGAGGATCTTCACGTTCAGTGTGGAGTTGGGCTCGACCACCTCGCTCGGGCTCTCGACGTGGTGGTCGGCGAGCTCGGAGATGTGGACCAGGCCCTCGACGCCGGGCAGGATCTCGACGAAGGCGCCGAAGGCGACGACCTTGGTGACCGTCCCCTCGAGCACGTCGCCCGGGCGGTGGGTGCTGATCACCCGCTGCCAGGGGTCCTCCTGGGTCTGCTTGAGGCCGAGTGAGATGCGCTGGCGGTCACGGTCGATGTCGAGCACTTTGATCCGCACCGTGTCGCCGATCGAGACGACCTCGGAGGGATGGTTGACGTGACTCCAGGAAAGCTCGGAAATATGGATCAGGCCGTCGATCCCATCGAGGTCGACGAAGGCGCCAAAGTCGACGATGTTGGAGATCTTGCCCTCGACCACCTGGCCCGGCTCGAGCCTGCCGAGGATCTGCTCGCGGACCTCCTTGCGCTCTTCCTCGAGCACGGCGCGCCGCGAGAGCACCACGTTGTTGCGGCTGCGGTTCAGCTCGATCACTTTGCACTCGAGCGTCTGGCCGAGGAACTCGTCGAGGTTGTGGACGCGGCGGATGTCGACCAGCGAGGCGGGCAGGAAGCCACGCACCCCGAGGTCGAGGATCAGACCGCCCTTGACGACCTCGATGACGCTGCCTTCGACCGGTTCGCCGGACTCCGCGGCGGCCTCGATGCGGCGCCACGCCTTCTCGAAGCGAGCCCGCTTCTTGGAAAGCACGAGGCGGCCCTCGGCGTCCTCTTTGGTGAGAACGAGCGCGTCGATCTCCTCGCTGAGCTCGACCTCGTCGGCGGGATCCACCGACTTTCGGATCGAGAGCTCGGTCGAGGGGATGACCCCCTCCGACTTGTAGCCGATGTCGACGAGAACCTCGTCTTTGTCGATCCGCACGACCTTGCCTTTGACGACGTCGCCCTCGTCGAAGGAGACCATCGTCGCCGCGTAGTTCGGCACGATCTTGCCGTCGACTTCGATCAGCAGGCCGTTGGAGCCCTCGACCGGGGAACCGGTCGGAGCGTCAGGAGTCAAGGTCGTATCGGTCAGGGACACAGCGGGGCATCATTGCAAAGTAAGTACGCTCCACGTCGTGCCGATCCGCGCCACGAAACGCGGGGACGAACGCGGTCCCCTCTCCGGCAGCCACGACGTGCTGATCTGCGGGGCCAGCTTCGCCGGTCTCGCGGTCGCCCGCGAGCTGGCCGGCTCCGGCGCCGACGTGCTGATCGTCGATCGCTACGAGATCGGCGAGCGGCAGACTTCGGCATGCGGCATCCCGACCGAGTGGCTGCAGAGGACGGGGCTGATCGGCGCCGAGCGACAGCGCTTCGACTCGCTGCTGATCCACACGCCCCACGGCAGCAGGCGCTACGAGCTTCCCTGGACCTTCTCTACCTTCGACTACCGCACGCTCTGCGAGCTGCTCTGGGACCAGTGCGACGCCCGCTTCGAGACGGCGAAGGTCAACGGCCGCGTCGCGGCGGCCAACGGCGACGGCGCGATCGCGGTCGAGACTGACCGAGGCGTACTCTCGGCGCCGCTCGTCGTCGATGCGCTCGGCTGGCGTCGCATGCTCGCCTCCGGCGACGGCTTCCAGCCCCCCGACGCGCCGCTCTCGCGCGGCCTCGAGGTGCACCCTGGTGGCAGCAGCGAGGATCTCGAGGTCTGGATCGATCGCCGCTACGTCCCGGCGGGCTACGGCTGGTCGTTCCCCGCCCGTGACGAGCTGCGGATCGGCGTCGGCTCCTTCGACCCGCGCTTCCACGTCCGCGAGACGACCGAGCTGCTGGCCGAAGACCTCGGCAGCGAGCGTGTCCGCTACCAGGGGAACTGGATCCCGCACAAGCTGCGCAGCGCCACCGAGGGCGGCGTCTTCTTCGTCGGCGACTCCGCCGGCCACTGCCTGCCGTTGACCGCCGAGGGAATCAGGACCGCCCTCTACTTCGGCGTCGCGCTCGGACGCGAGCTGCGCGAGGTCTACGAGGGGAATCAGGACCGCGACCGCGCCGCGTCCCGCTACACAGAGTTCCACGACTCCCACGAGTGGAAGTTCCGCTGGATGCTGCGTGTGCAACGGCTCGTGCCGCGCATCCCCCCGCGCCTGCTCGGCCCGATGATCCGGCTGCTCGGCTCCAAGCGCTTCGTCGACTGGTCCTTCGAGCACTACCTGCGGATCGCGCCGCCGCCCTCAGCGGACGATGAGAACGGTGCCCGCCATCAGCAGGGCGATGCCGACGATCCGCTCGGGGCTGAGCGGGACCTGGTCGAGGCCGAACAGGCCTAGCCGGTCGATCGCCACCGAGGCGGTCAGCTGTCCCGCGATCGTCGCCGCCGCAACCCCGCCGGCGCCGACGACGGAGACCGCGATCAACGCGTTGGTGACGTAGACGGCGCCGAGCAGGCCACCGAGCAGGTAGTACCAACTGACGTCGAAGGTCGAGCCGAGGCCGCCGGCCTTGCCGCTGAGGACGACGATCGCGGCGAGGGCGATCGTGCCGACGCCGAAGGAGACGAGCGCCGCGGGCAGGCTGCCGGTCCCCCGACCGAGCCCGGCGTTGATCGGCGCCTGCAGCGCGATCAGGCCCCCGGCAAGCGCGGTGAGAAGGACCGCCAGGCTCTTATCCATGGGGTCGATCCGATGAGAGCGTGATTTTCGGCGAGCGCGCGGGTTGCATAGGACAGAGGTCGTGGCGGTTGAACCGCCGTGCTGTCATATCAGTAACCCAAAGGAGATCACGCCGCAGATGCCACCGCCAGCAGAGGGATTCGCCTCCCGCCTCTTCCTTGGTCCAGCCCTGCGCACGCAGCCGGACCGGCGGCTGGTCACGCTCGTCCGCGAGGGGTACGAGACCGCTTTCGAGGAGATAGTCCGCCGCTACGGCAAGCCACTGTCCCGCTACGCGGCTTCGATCGTCGGCGGCCGCTCCGAGGACGTCACCCAGGACGCCTTCTCGAAGGCACTGCTGGCGCTGCGCCGCGACGACGCCGAGATCGAGCTGCGACCTTGGTTGTTCAGGATCGTGCGCAACACGGCGCTCAACGATCTGCGCGACAGCCCACCCTCGCCCGAGATCCTGGCCGAGGCACTCGCCGGCGGCGCCAACCCGGCGGAGGAGCTGGAGCGTCGCGAGGAACTCACCGACTTGATGAAGCGCCTGCAGGAGCTGCCCGAGCCGCAGCGTGCGGCAATCGTCATGCGCGAGCTGGAGGGCCTGGGCCACGAGGAGATCGCGGCGGCGCTGGGCCTGACCGGCGGCGGCGCCCGACAGGCGATCTACCGGGCGCGGCAGGCGCTGAGGGACGGCGCGGGAATGCTCATTCCCCTCCCTCTTCTACAGGCGATGCTCGCCGGCGGCGGCTCCGGGATGGCCGAAACGGCCGGCGCCGCGGGCGTGAGCGCGGCGGGTGTCGGCGGGGCCGCCGGCGCCGGGATCGCGCTCAAGGCGACCGCGGCGACCGTCCTGGTGGCGGGCGCCGTCGGCGCAGGAGTCGCCCTCAAGGACAACCCACGCAGCGGCGACGCCGAGGCCGCACCGGCGCGGGTGTCCCAAAGCAGCGCGAGCCAGGCGACAGCGCCCACCACCGCGCAAGACACGAGCTCAAGCCAGGGAGGTTCCGAGGGAGTCGGGGAGGATCGTCACGGCCATGGGTCCGGAGAGGCGGAGCCCGGGGACGACCGTGGCGGCAACGGCGAGGCGGAGCCGGGCGATGACCACGGCGGCGAAGCCGAGCTGGTCGACGATCACCGGGGGCACGGCGGTCGCGGCGAGACAGAGCCCAGGGACGATCACGGTGGGCGCGATGAATCATCCGGAAGGCACGGCGGCAGCTCAGGCCCCGGCGGTGGCGACGATCATTCCGGCTCCTCGGGCGGATCCGGCCACGGTGGCGGCTCCGGCTCCGGGTCGGGCTCAGGACACGGTGGCGATTCCGGTTCGGGCCACGGCGGTTCCGGGTCAAACGGAGGTTCGGGGTCCAGTGGCTCGGGATCATCAGGATCCGGCGACGACGGCTCCGGGTCGACCGAGGGCACGAGCGGCGGTGGGTCCGAACCGAGCGAAGAGCCGACCGTCGACGACGATTCCGGCGGCTCGGGCTCGGGCTCCGACGACTCTGGCTCCGACTCGGGAGGCGGTTCCGGCTCCGGGTCGAGTGGTGACAGCAGCGGCTTGCCCGAAGCTCCTTCGTGATCTTCGCCCTCCGCTCGGGTTGAGCAGGTGAAGGAAGTCACTTGTCAACCCAAGGAGGAACCATGAACCGCCCCCGTAGAAACCGACACCGCGCCGCCGCCGCGCTGACGTTGGCAGTCGCGATGGGACTGCTCGCGGCGGTCGGAGCACTCGCCGGCATCGCCGTGGCCAAGGACGGGCACCACCGCTCCGACAAGCGCCACGGCCACCATGGTCGTCATCACCACAGCCAGCCGAGCGGGACGATCCAGTCCTTCGATGCCGCAACCGGCCGGCTGACGATCGTGCTCCTCAACGAAGAAACCGTCAGCGGCCTGGTCACCGACCGGACTCGGATCAAGTGCGAGGACGAGCACTCGCCCGACATCACCGCCTCTCGCACCCACCTCCGTCACGGCGAGGAAGAGCCGGGCGACGATCGCGGTGGGCACGGCGAAGAGCCGGGCGACGACAATGGCGGTCACGGTGACGACAACGGAGGGGGAGACAACTCCGGCCCCGGCAACTCGAACTCCGCCGGCAGCGGTCCGAGTGGCCACGACGACAATGGCAGCGGCGCCAACTGCACCACGTCGGACCTGATCGTCGGCGCGGTCGTGACCGATGCCGAGCTCGAGATCGAGCACGGCGCTGCAACCTGGGACGAGGTCGAGCTGGCGAGCTGACCCGGCTACTTGGCGTCGAGCCAGTCCACGCCGACGCCGATGTCCACCTCGAGTGGCGGATCGAGCTGGTAGGCGGCGCACATCTCGCGCCGCACCAGCTCGGTCGCGCCCTCCATCTCGGCTGGCGGGCCCTCGAACAGCAGCTCGTCATGGATCTGCAGGACGAGGCGAGTCTCCCCTCCCGACTCGCCCAGAGCGCTCTGACAGCGCACCATCGCCACCTTGATGATGTCGGCGGCGGTGCCCTGGATCACCGTGTTGACCGCCAGCCGCTCGCCCAGTTTCCGCGTGTTCGGGTTGCCTGAACGCAGCTCCGGGATCGAGCGCCGTCGACCCATCAGCGTCCGCACATAGCCCTCCTCCTGGGCCCGCTCGACGACCTGCTCGCGGAATGCCCGCACTGCCGGGAAGCGCTCCAGGTAGCGGGCGACGAACTCCTCGCCCTCTTTGCGCGGGATGTTGAGCCGGTCGGCGAGGCCGAAGCCGGTCAGCCCGTAGACGATGCCGAAGTTGACCATCTTCGCCTTGGAGCGCTGGCCGACGTCCACCTCCTCACGCGAGATGTCGAAGACCTCGGCGGCGGTTGCGGCGTGGACGTCTTCGCCGGCGCGGAAGATCTCTTTCAGCACCTCCTCCTCGGCGACGTGGGCGAGCACCCGCAGCTCGACCTGGCTGTAGTCGGCGGAGAGCAGGCGGGCGCCGGGCTCGGCGACGAAACAAGCGCGGACCGGCCGGCCGATCTCAGTGCGGATCGGGATGTTCTGCAGGTTGGGGTTGGTGCTGGAGAGCCGGCCGGTGGTGGTCGAGGCTTGGTTGAAGGTGGTGTGGACACGGCCGGTCTCGGGGTCGATCAGGTCCGGTAGCGAGTCGAGGTAGGTGTTCTTGAGCTTGGTCAGCTCGCGCCACTGCTCGATCTTCTCGACGATCGGGTGCTCCTCGCGGATCTGGGCGAGCACCCGCGCGTCGGTGGAGAAGCCCGTTTTGCCACGCCGTTTCCGCGAGAGGCCGAGCTTCTCGAAGAGGATGCGGCCGACCTGCTGCGGCGAGCCGATCGTGAACTCCTCCTCGGCCAGCTCGAAGATCTCCTTCTGCAGGGTCTCGATTCGCTCGCCGAAGCCGGCGCCGACCTCGGCCAGCCGCTCCGCGTCGAGCTTGAGGCCCTCGCGCTCCATCGCGGCGAGGACATGGACGAGCGGCAGCTCGACCTCGCGCAGCAGCGACACCAGCTCGAACTGCTCGAGTCGCTGGCGCTGTGAGTCGGCGAGAGCAGCAACCAGGCGCGCTTCCTCTGCCGGGTCGAGGCCGGCCTCGACCTCCTCGCCGAGCGCGAGCTGGCCGTCCTCCTCGGCATCCGCACCCGCCTCGCCGGCAGCGGCACCCTCGGCGAGGCCGATACCGGCGTCGGCGGCCAGCTCGGTCAGCTCGTAGGTGCGGCGCTGAGGCTCGAGCAGGTAGGCGGCCAGCAGCGTGTCGTGATCGAGGACCAGCTCGACCCCCTCGCGGGAAGCGGCGGCGAGCAGGCCGTGGCGACCACCGCCGAGCGACTTGGCGTCATGAGCGACGATCGAGCGGTCGGTCAGCGCGACCGCGAGCTCGTCGAGGCTCGACGAGCCGGCGAGGATCCGCTCGCCCTGGGCGGCGGCCCAGCTGTCGCCGGCAACCGCCAGCGCCACCGGCCCGGGCTCTAGGTCGCCGGGTGTCCCCTCTTCGACCTCGACCGCCAGCTCCTTCTCGACACTGCGGCCGGGAACGGCCTCGCCTTCGGGCAGCGCTTCTTCGAGCCGCTCCAGCACCGCGCGCAGCTCGAACTCGCGCATGAAGTCGCGCAGGGCGCCGCGGTCAGGCTCGGAGTCCATCGCCGCGGCGAGGTCGACGCCGGTCTCGATCTCGTACTGCAGCGTCGCAAGCTGCTTCGACATGCGCGCGTCGTCGGCGTGCTCGACCAGGTTCTGCTTGCGTTTGGCGCCGGAGATCTCATCGACGCTGGCCAGAACCCGCTCCAGCGTGCCGAACTGCTGCAACAGCTGGGTCGCGGTTTTCTCGCCGATCCCCGGGACGCCGGGAATGTTGTCGGAGGTGTCGCCGCGCAGGCCCATCAGGTCGGTGATCAGGTCCGGCGGCACGCCGTAGCGCTCCTGCACGGCGGCCTCGTCGTAGATCTTGGTCTCGGTGATGCCACGCGAGGTGCTCATCACCCGCACACCGGGCCCGACGAGCTGGTAGGCGTCGCGGTCGCCGGTCACGACCATCACCGCGATCCCCTCCTCGCGCGCCTGCCGGCTCAGCGAGGCGATCACGTCGTCGGCCTCGAAGCCCTCGACCTTGACGTTGGTGTAGCCGAAGGCCTCGACCAGCGGCATCAGGTTCGGCCACTGCTCGCGCAACAGGTCGGGTCGCGGTTTTCGCTGCGCCTTGTAGAGGTCGTAGGTGACCTCGCGCCCGGACATGCCGGCGTCCCAGGCGACGACCACCCCGGCCGGATGGTGCTCGTCGATGATCTTGACCAGCATCGAGGCGAGCCCGTAGATAGCGTTGGTCGGTCGCCCGTCGCTGGTCCCGATCGACTCGGGCAGAGCGAAGAAGGCGCGGTAGGCAAGCGAGTTGCCGTCGATCAGGAAGAGCTCGGGCTTGGCGGCCGCAGCCGCTGCGTCAGGAGACATCGGCGCCAACTCTACGTCCGAGTGTCGATGTCAGCTCTTGCGCGCGTGCACGAGATTCGCCATGAAGCCGGCACCAGCCAGAGGGACGTTCGGCTCTCCCGGGAAATCGAGCGAGAGGTTGCCGGTCCAGCGATCGGCGGGCACCGCGGCGCGGTGGAAGCGCGCGACGCCGGAAAACGGTGCCAAAGGCTCGACGGTCGCCGTCCGCAGCAGCGGGTCGTATTCGAAGGCCCGGGCCGGTTGGCGCCCGGAGACCGACCGCTCTATGTGAATCGCACCGCGCCTCTCGGCCAGCGACGCCGAGAAGACGGTCGCTTTGCCGGGCCGGTTCTTGTTGAGCTGGAGCGACAGGTGGCGATCGCCGTGCCGGGAGAAGGCGCGCAGCCTGGCACCCGGCAGGCCCACGCCACCCGTTTCCAAGCTCGTACCCACCGAGCAGCCCAAACCGAATAGCAAGGCGACGTCTTCTCGCGCTTCGGTCTCCATTGCGTCGGCGTAGCCCAGCTCGCCGTGGAATTCGAAGGTGCCGCGGTAAACCTGTGGTTCGACCGTTCGGGGCCCGCCGTCGCACGTTCGCACCGTCTTCTTCCTCCCGCTCGGAGCAATCTCCACCGAGATCCGCCCCAGGGCGCCGAGATCCGCGTCCAACCTGGTCGGCGTCACGGTGGCCGGCGCTGAGTAGGACACCGCGGCGCCCTTGCGATAGACGATCAGGCCGATATCGCCGCGCCCGTCGAGGCGTTCGGAGCTGGCGAAACCGAGGATCGAGTAGCCGTGGCTCGCCTCGAGCCTGAAGACCGCGAAGCCCTTTAGGTCGGAATCGAGTGCCGTTGCGGGCTGTGGGACGAAGAGGACCGATGCCAATGCCGCGCTCAGCGCCGCAATCGCCACAAGAGGCGCTCCGTGCAGAAGCCCCAGTCGCGGCACAAATCGGCCAACCCGAGAAGCGTAGACGGCGTAGACGTCGCCGTGGGCCTTCAGCAGGTAGGGCTCCTCGACTCGCCTCACCTGCAGCTCGAGCCCGACGAAGAGAGTGATGATGGCCGCCAGCGCCAGAGCGTTCGGCACCATCAGGACCAGGCCGATGACGGTCGGCAACATCGCGCTGTAGATCGGGTTGCGGACCAGGCGGAAGGGGCCATCGGTGACCAGCTCGGTGCGCTCCTCGGGGTCGACACCGACCCGCCACGAGTCCCCCATCGCCAGCTGGGCGGAGAAGGTCAGAGCGATGCCACCGACCGCGAGCACCAACCCGACGACATGGCCGACCGACCCATCGAGCGCCGCAATCGGGTCGAGGATGCCGAGCAACGCCAGGATCGGCGCCGTACCCCCCATCAGCAGGCCGGCGATGAACATCCCACCGGCGATCCACTCCAGCGGACCGGCGCCGGCTGGCAAGCCGTGCAGGCCGGTCGAGCCGGTGCGACGCAGCTGCAAGGCGACCCGCACGCCGAACGTGATCGTCAAAGAGACGCCGTAGAGGACGAGCGCGGCGACAGCCATGCCCACAGATTGCCCGAACCGTCAGTCAGACCGGCGGAGCGCGGGCACGGAGTCGTCGGCTGTGACCGTTTCGCGCTCGCCGGCCTGAGATGCAAAGGCAACGACCGCATGGAGGCGCAGATCACGGCTCCACAGGCGGCGACGGGCAGCCGCGGAAAGTGGGCAGGACACACGTGACTTGCCGGCTTGACCCACCTTCACGCTCCCCTCGCACACCTGGCGGGCGCCTTTTCGGGTCGGCATTTTTGCCGTAAGGGTGAGGATGCCAGCGCCGCCGGTGCGTACTTTTGCGCTCAGCTGTCGCCTGCCGACATCGAACCTAAGCAGCTTGAGATTGGCATCGCTCGACTGGGTCGAATCGGTCTGCTTGGCGCCCGATGGCCCCCCACCGGAGCCGCCCGAGGTGAGCCCCGATCCCGATCCCGATCCCATTTCTTCTTCGGGTTCGGGCGGCCCGCACGGCGCCGGCTCCCCGACCGCCGAGCCTTCGCCTTCGCCGGGCTGAGTCGCCAGATAGGTGCCCAGTTCGCCTCGGCGTTCGGCGATGAATTCTTCAGCTTCTTCGACCCCTGCGGCGATTTCGCCTTCGTCGTATTCCCGCCGATCTGCGTCTTCCATCGCCTGCCACGGGGCCAGCCTTGCGGCGAGACAAGTGGACTGGGCACCCAGATCGAGACCGGCGACCGCGCCCTGGGTCTCACGGAGAGCATCGACGTACTGCGCTGCGCAGCTTGCGTCGGCGAGGCATTCGTTGAAGAGGAGCCCGCCGGCCGGCTCGTCGAATTCCATCTCCGCTTCCCAGGTCTGATCGGTCCCCCAGGGGAGCATGCTGAAGAGCCCCGACTCATCGCTGTGCAAGTAGTAGTTGTTGGGTCGGAAAGGCGGATCGGCCGGCAAGGCCACCCCCGCGTAACCGTCCCAGTGGCCGACGTAGCGCTCGATCGCCCACATATGAGCCATCTCGTCGAGGTCGGCAACGCCGCCCATCCCTTCCGACCAGTCGCCTGCTTCGTCGTTGGCGGCGGCGATCAGAGCTTCGAGGTCAGTCAACGGTGGGTCGCCTTCGTCGACCTCGAATTCGTCCTGACTGTCGGGCCTGACGTCCACGCCGGGTTTGTCCGCCTCGTAGAGATGTTGCGTCGAAGCGAACCAGCGGGGCAGCGAGACGTCGTCGTAGGTCTCGACGTTCAGATGAACGCCGTAGTTGACCCCGTTGACGTAGACGTTCGCGAAGCCCGTCCTCGGTGCGGGAAGTCCGAGTGCCCGGAACGCCTCATAGGTCATCGTCTCGTGCAGCATCGAGGGGTCCTGGACCATGTTGTTCAACGTCAGCTTCTTCAGGCCGAGGAACTTCTGCCCTTTCACCTGGTTGAACTTGATCTTGAAGGCGGCCTTTTCATCTTTCAGTTCCCGAAACGAGCCGCTGCCACCCTTGAGGCGGACGCCGACGGTGATTGGCGTGGAGAAAGGCCCGACTCCATCGGGGGTACCGTCGCTTGCGGCCATCGAGAACGTCGCTGCGACGTAGTTCTCCTCCGGTTCGGCTTCCAGCGTTTCGATCGACGCCTGCGGCAGCTGCAGGTCGATCACGTCGATCGCGTAGGGCTGGAACATCGGCGCCGCCAGATCCTCTTCGGCAGCCGACGCAGACGGCACCATCAAATGTAGGCAGACGAGACCGCACGCGAGTGCCGCTGCACCACCTAGGCGAGTTGTGACCCCCATAGGGGAAAGGTATCTAGAGGCCTTGCGTGAGCCAAGCGGCGCATGCCTCTCAACGCCGCCGGCCGGTCGAGCGATGGTGGCGCCGGGTGGCCTTGACAGTGAAGTCGTAGACAGCTGGAGGACCGATCACACCCGCCGCATCCATGGCGCGAACGGAGAACGTGTGGGCGCCGAGGGCGAGTGTCGGCAGCGTGCGGGGAGACGCACATGACCCGAAGGCGCGGTCGTCCAGCTTGCACTGGAATGTCGAGCCCTCCTGGTCGGAGGCGAACCGGAAAGTCGGCCGACGATCGCGGCTGCGCTTGGGCGGCTTGCGAGTCAGTGTCGTCGTCGGAGGGCCCTGCGCCGGCTGACCGGATGCTTGGGACTGGATCGACGGCATCCCCGCGACGACCGATTGAACGACGATTGGCTGGACAGGCACCTGGGTCAGCGATGCGGAGGCACTGAGCAGGCCTGCGGGGGCGACGGTGGCTGTGACTTCGGCTGTTCCGACCACGGTCGACGAGGTGATCGGAACGGTGTAGGTGCCATCGCCGTTGTCGACGACTTGGCCGATCTGCTGGTCCGGGTCGGTCGAGGCAAATTCGAGTTCCCGACCGGCAATTGGGTTGCCGTGCGCGTCGATGACGGTTGCCGTCGCGGTCGACGCAGAGGCGCCGTTTGCGGGGATCGCAGATGGCTGCATGCTCACGGAAACATGGGCCGGCGCTCCAGGTATCTGGGTCAGGACGGTGAAGCCGGCGATACCGGGATTCGGCAGGGCATCTGTAGCGGTGATCGTCTTCGCCCCGGCAGAGGTCGACGCAGTGACCTGAGTGGTGTAGGTGCCATCGCCGTTATCAACCACTTTGCCGAAGTCGATGCCGGGATCGGTTGACGTGAATTCGAGCCAGTCCCCAGAGACCGGGTCGCCGTTGGCATAGGTGACGGTCGCTGTCGCAGTCGTGGTCGAGGCTCCATCGGCGGGCAGCGAGGCCGGCTGCAGCGCAACCGAGACATGCGTCGCGAAGGGTTCTGGCTTGTCCGCCATCCACGCCGTCAGATCCGCGGGCCTCGAGGCGATGAAGTCTCGCGTCCCTTGCACGGCTTTGGCGATTGCGGCGAGGTCGGCCTCGTGCCTCGAGTTCGACTGTTCCATCGTCTCCCACGGTTTCAACAGTGCTGCCGTTGCAACTGCTTGCGAATCGAGCGGAACGCTGTCTATCGCCGCCTTGACAAATCGCAGCGCCTTCCAATAACGCGCCGCGCAACTGGGGTCTTTCAAGCACTTCGTGAACAACAGACCCTCCCCTTCGTCGAAGGGAAGATGTTCCACCCAGGTCTGGTCGGTGCCCCAGGGAAGCATCTGGAAGCGTCCGATGGGATCACTGAGGAGGTAGTAGTTGTTCAGCCATATGTAGCTGTCCCAGTGCCCGATGTAGTGTTCGACCGCCCAGAGGCGAGTCATCTCGGCCAGGTCGGCGTAGGGCTGCACGCGTTCGTCGAAATCGGCCGGTTCGGTGCCGTTGACGGCGGCAACCAGCGCATCGATATCCGAGGTGTCGGTTTCGTCGCCCTCGTCGATTTCAAAGGGCGTCGTACCGGGACCGACATCACTTCCGTAGATGGCCTCGTAAAGGTGTCCGAACGGCCCGAAGCGCTTTTCGAGCGCGACATCGTCGACGGCCTCGACATTCAGGTGCAACCCGAAGTCTTCGCCGTTGAGTTCGACGTACGCGTAGCCGGTGCGCGGGGACGGGATCCCGGCCGAGCGGAGCGCTTCATAGGCCAATCGCTCGTGGATGAACGACTTGTCCTGGACCATGTTGTTCAGGCTCAGCTTCTTCAGGCCTAGGTACTTTTTGCCCTTTTCCCCTTTTGAGTTTTCAAAGTTGAACTTGATCTTGAAGGAGGCCTTTTTGTCCAACTCCCGAAACGAGCCGATTCCGCCCTTGAGGCGGATGCCGACCATCACCGGCGGAGAGAATTCGCCGATCGTTTGCGGGGTACCTTCCGTCGACGCGATGGAGAAGGTGCCTTCGACGTAGTCGACCTCCGGTGCTTCTTCCAGTTTCTGTTCGGATTCCGGCGGCAGGGTCAGCCTGATTACATCGACCGTGCTGGGTTCATACATCGCCGCAGGCGGGTCGCCAACCGGTTCCACAACCGCCGCCGCCGCCGGGGCGGCGCCGACCATCAATCCGACAGCCACCCAGCCGACCCCCGCCAAGCATTTGACTCTCACAAACATCCCCATTCCCAATAGCAATCTTAGCGGGCAGCGCAATGCATCACTCGCTTGTCGCCTAGGTCAAACAGGCCAACCCCTCGAATCTGATTCGATAGCGTCATGGCCGTAAGCGCGCAATACAGCGTCACGATCCGGGTCGAGCTCGATGCGCGGCAGGAGCCACTGGGCAAACTGACCGCGGCGATCGCCGAAGCGGGTGGACAGCTTCAGGGCGTCGACCTGGTCCCGGGCGCCGGCGGTGAGGGAAAACGCGTGCGCGAGTTCACGATCGACGCCCAGGACCGGGAGCACTGGGAGCGGATCCTGCGCGGGATCGGCTCCACCCGCGGAGCCAAGGTGCTCGACTACGTCGACCGCACGATGCAGATGCACCGGGGCGGCAAGATCTCGGTCGAGAACAAGTACCCGCTGAAGACGCGCGACGACCTCTCGATGGCCTATACGCCGGGCGTCGCCCGCGTCTGCCAGGACATCCACGCCGACCGCGCCAAGGCCTTCGAGTACACGATCAAGAAGAACACTGTCGCCGTCGTCTCCGATGGCAGCGCCGTGCTCGGCCTCGGCAACATCGGTCCCGAGGCGGCGATGCCGGTCATGGAGGGCAAGGCGATGCTGTTCAAGGAGTTCGCCCAGGTGGATGCCTTCCCGATCTGCCTCGACACCCAGGACACGGAGGAGATCATCAAGGCGGTCGAGCTGATCGCCCCCACCTTCGGCGGGATCAACCTCGAGGACATCTCAGCCCCGCGCTGCTTCGAGATCGAGGACAGGCTCAAGGAGACGCTCGACATCCCGGTCTTCCACGATGACCAGCATGGCACCGCCGTGGTGACGATGGCGGCGCTGTTCAACGCGCTGAAGATCGTCGGCAAGCCGATCGAGCAGCTGCGCGTGCTGGTGGTTGGCCTCGGCGCCGCCGGGGTAGCGGTGACCAAGATGATGCTCGCCTCAGGAGTCACCCACGTCGTCGGTTGCGACCGCCAGGGTGCGCTCTCGACCGAGCGTGAGGACTACCAATCCGGCGAGATGAGCGGGATCAAGCGCTGGTACGCGGAGAACTCGAACCCGGAGAAGCTCAGCGGGCAACCCGCCGACGTGATCGAGGGCATGGACCTCTTCGTCGGCCTCTCGGGGCCGGGGATCATCTCGGCCGAGGCGCTGGGCAAGATGAACGATGACGCGATCGTCTTCGCGATGGCAAACCCGACGCCCGAGGTGATGCCCGAGGACGCGGCTCCCTACGTGCGGATCATGGCCACCGGCCGCTCCGACTACCCGAACCAGATCAACAACGTGCTCTGCTTCCCGGGAATCTTCCGTGGCGCCCTCGACGCCGGCTCACCCAACATCACCGAGGAGATGAAGCTGGCGGCCGCTCGCGGCATCGCCGAAGTGGTCGACGAGGACGACCTCTCCGAGGACTACGTGATCCCCAGCGTCTTCAACCGCGAGGTCGCGCCGCTGGTGGCGAAGGCCGTCGTCGAGGAGGCCAAGCGCGAGGGCTTGGCCCGCTTCAGCGAGGAGACCGGCACCTTCTCCACGGTGGAGGTCGGTTAACTAGGTGGGGGTTCTGGTCACCGGAGCGAGCGGCTTCATCGGCTCGGCGCTGTGTGACGCGCTGCTCGCCCGCGGTGACACCGTCGTCGGTCTGTCGCGCGACCCGCAACGCGCCCGGGCGACAAACCCGAGTGTCGTCTGGCACGCCTGGGAGCCGACCCTGGAACGACCGCCGGCAGCCGCGTTCGAGAACGTCGACGGGGTGATCAACCTCGAGGGCGAGAAGATCAACCAGCGCTGGACCGACGACGCCAAGCGGCGGATCATGGAGAGTCGCCGCACCGGTACCCGCAACCTGATTGCGGCGATCGCCGGGCTCGAGAGAAAGCCCAAGATCCTCGTCAACCAGTCGGCGATCGGCTTCTACGGCGATCGCGGCGACGCCATGGTCGACGAGTCGGCCGAGCCGGGAGAGGGCTACGACGCCGAGGTCGTGCGCGAGTGGGAGGCGGCGGCGGGCGAGGCCGAGGGCCTCGGCGTACGCCTCGTGATCGTCCGCACCGGGCACGTGCTCGACCCGCGCGGCGGCCTGCTCGGCGAACTGCTGACCCCGTTCAAACTCGGTGTCGGCGGCCCGATTGCCGGCGGGCGCCAGTACATGTCCTGGATCCACATCGACGACGAGGTCGGGATCCTGCTCTGGGCGCTCGACAGCGAGAAGGTGAGCGGCACGGTCAACTCGACCGCGCCCAACCCGGTCACCAACCGCGAGTTCTCCCGCGCGATCGGCCGGGCGCTTGGTCGGCCGGCGTCGGTCCCGGTGCCGGGATTTGTGCTCGACCTCAAATTCGGGGGCGAGTTCGGGAGGGTCTTGCGAGGGGGACAGCGGGTGATGCCGCGGCGGGCGCTCGATCTTGGCTACAAATTTCGCTATCCGGAGATCGACGGGGCGTTGAAGAATTTGCTGTAGGTGGGGCGCGGCGGGTGCTCCCCCGCTGCAACCCGCCGCCGCGAACTTTGCCTGGGTTCAGTCGCTTAGGCTGGCTCACAAGTTGCCGCGGGGGAGCACCCGCCGCGCCTCTCGGACAGCTATTACAAGGCGGCGTTGACCGATTCGCGCAAGCTGGCCGAGTCGCCGGCTTCGCTCACGGCCTGGAGAAGCTGTCTCATCGCTGCGGTCCCCGAGATTTGGGGTAGTTGGGCGATTCCGGCGGTTTCCAGGATCGGTTCGGAGAAGCGGGACGCGGCGCGGGTCGGTTCGCCGATGTATGCGATCGAGCTGGAGTCCTCGGTGGCGCGACGAGCGTTGGCACCGATGGTGGCGAGGTCGAGCTTTCCTTTGCTTTCAGCACTCGGCAGGCAGATGACACGGACCCGAACATCACCGGCTTCTCCCCCATCCCGAGCAAGCTCGCTTTTAGCTTCCGAGCAAAGCGACGCAGCCACGTAGACGCTGACGGTCGCCCCCTCGGCAGCTCCTTCGCCGCCCCCGCAGCCAGCTCCCACAAGCAAGAAGCAAGCAGCCACCAGCGCAACGCTCGCTGCCAGGAGAGCCTTGGCGGGAGATCGGGAGCGACGGGTGTCCCCCGCGGCAACTTGTGAGCCAGCCTCAGCGACTGCACCCACACAAAGTTCTCGGCGGCGGGTTGCAGCGGGGGACACCCGTCGCCCCCCCCCTCTAGCCAAAGAACACCTCAGCCTCTTCGTAGAGCTCCTTTGGCACGGTCTTCAGCTCAGCCGTAGCCTCGCCGAGCTTGACCAGCTGGATATCGGTGCCACGCAACGCCGTCATCGTGCCCCAGTTGCCGTTGTGGACGGCATCGATCGCGTGCAGGCCGAAACGGGTCGCGAGCACCCGGTCGAAGGCCGTCGGCGTGCCGCCGCGCTGCACGTGGCCGAGCACGGTCGCGCGCGTCTCCTTGCCGGTCCGCTGCTCGATCTCGTGCTCGAGCCAGTGCGCGATGCCGCCCAGCCGGACGTGACCGAAGGCGTCGAGCCCTTTGTCGCTGGTCTCGGGCATGCCGCCCTTCGGCTGCGCCCCCTCGGAGACGACGACGATCGGCGCAAAGCGGGCCTCCAGGCGCCGGCCGACGAGCCGGCAGACCTCGTCCAGGTCGAAGGGCTCCTCGGGGATCAGGATGACGTTGGCGCCACCGGCAAGACCGGCGTGAAAGGCGATCCAGCCGGCGTGGCGACCCATCACCTCGACGATCAGCACGCGGTGGTGACTGTCGGCCGTGGTGTGAAGGCGGTCGATCGCCTCCATCGCAATGTTGACCGCGGTATCGAAGCCGAAGGTGTAGTCGGTGGCGCTGAGGTCGTTGTCGATCGTCTTCGGCACGCCGACCACCGGCACGCCGTGCTCCTCGTGCAGACGGGCGGCGACGCCGAGCGTGTCCTCGCCGCCGATCGCGATCAGGCCTTCGACCCCTTCGGTCGCGATGTTCTCGACGATCCGCTCGGCCCCACCGTCCTCCTTGAAGGGGTTGGTCCGGGAAGAGCCGAGGATGGTCCCGCCACGCGGCAGGATGCCGCGCACCTCGGGGACCCCGAGCGGTCGGCTGTCGCGCGTCAGCGGCCCGTGCCAGCCGTCGCGGTAGCCGACGAACTCATGATCGAGGTGTTCGACCCCCTTGCGGACGATCGCCCGGATCACCGCGTTGAGTCCGGGGCAGTCGCCCCCGCCGGTGAGCACGCCAATCCGCATTACTCTTCAGCTTACGCAGGCGACAGAAGGAGCGAGATGAGCGACGCAGTCGATCTGGACGCAGTCAGGAAAGCACAACAACAGACCTGGTCCGAGGGCGATTTCGCGATGGTCGCCAACCTCGTCATGATGCCCTCCGAACAGCTTGCCGAGGCGCTGGAGATCATTCCCGGCGAGCGCGTGCTCGACGTCGCCTGCGGCAGCGGCAATGCCGCACTTGCGGCCGCGCGGCGCTCCTGGGGCGACGTCGTCGGGGTCGATTTCGTCCCGGCGCTGCTCGAGCGCGGCCGCGAGCGGGCGGCGACGGAGCGCCTCGACGTCGAGTTCGTCGAGGGAGACGCCGCAGAGTTGCCATTTGGCGAGGCCGAGTTCGACGTGGTCACGTCGGTCTTCGGGGCGATGTTCGCCCCCGATCAGGAGAAGACGGCAGCGGAGCTGCTGCGCGTCTGCAAGCCGGGCGGCCGGATCGGCATGGGCAACTGGACGCCGGATGGCGGCGTCGGCGGCATGTTCATGACGGTCGCAAAGCACGCTCCACCGCCGCCGGGCCTCAACCCACCTCTGCTCTGGGGCACCGAGGAGCGGCTTCGCCAGCTGTTCGGCGACGGGATCTCCGACCTGCGCGTCGAGCGCCGCATCTCGCGCCAGCCCTTCCGCTCCGCCGATCACTACCTCGACTTCTTCCGCACCTACTTCGGCCCGGTCAAAGTCGCCTTCGAACGGGTCGGCAGCGAGGGGGAAGAGGCGCTCGAGCGCGACCTACGCGCCTACCTGGAGCAGGCGAACACGGCCGGCGACAGAGCGCTCGTGCTCGAGGCGGAGTACCTCGAGGTGATCGCTACGCGGGCCTGAGGCAAGCGGACCGTCAGGAACTGCTTGGCTTGAAGACCCGGAGGGTGGCGCCGATCAGCAGGACGCCGAAGAAGATCAGCCCTGCAACACCGCCACCCTGGCCCAGCCAGGCGTAGCCGACGGTGGTTGCGGCGAGCGCCATGAAGAGGGTGACCACGAGTCCCATGCGGCCGGAATCCTAATAGAAGCCGCGGTCTACGCGGCGAGCGCGGCGTGAGAGTCGCGGAGGAATTCGCCTACCGCCGCTGCAGCGGCATCGGCCGAGCCGGCCTCGCCGGCGGCGCGGACCAGGCGACTGCCGACAATCACGCCGTCGGCTATCACGCCGACTTCGGCGACCTGCTCGGGAGTGCCGATGCCGAAGCCGACCGCCACCGGCACCTCTGCCTCGGCCTTGGTTGCCGCGACAAGCTCGGTGAGCCCCTCGGGAAGCTGCCGACGCTCGCCCGTCGTGCCGACGGTGGAGACGACGTAGACGAAACCCTGGGCAGCGGCGCAGATGCGGTCCCGGCGCTCGGGGGGCGTGGTCGGCGCCAGCAACGGGACGAGCGCGAGCCCAGCTCCGGAAAGCGCCTCGCGAATCTCGTCAGCCTCGTCGAGCGGCAGATCAGGCACGATCGCCCCAACTGCCCCTGCAGCTGCAGCGCGCCGAGCAAACTCAGCTACACCTCCGTGCGCGAGCACCATGTTCGAGTAGACCATCAACACGACGGGGATCCGCTCCGACACCGACGCGCAGACCTCAAGCGTGCTCTCCAAGGTCGCACCGGCGACCAGAGCGTCGGTTGCAGCCGCGTGGATAAGCGGCCCATCGGCAAGCGGATCGGAAAAGGGCACCCCAAGCTCGATCAGATCTGCACCAGACTCCACGTACGCCGCAGCTATCGCAAGCGAAGACTCGCGATCGGGGTAGCCACCCATCATGTAGGGCATCAGCGCAGCGCGCCCTTCCTCACCAGCTTCCCCAAAGGCCTGGGCGATCCGCTCAGCCCCCTTGGGCGCTTGCGAAGGGGGACTCGGAGGGTGACTCGACGGAGCCTCCATGCTGTTGCTCCGTCGAGTCACCCCCCGAGTCCCTCCCCACCGGTTCGCTCCACGACCTCGGCCAAGTCCTTATCGCCCCTGCCGCTCAGACAGAGCACGTCATAGCCGTCCCCCCCACCGTTCTCTAGCAACCACGCGATCGCGTGAGACGACTCAAGCGCCGGGATGATCCCCTCGAGCCGCGCCAGCTCGGCAAAGGCCGCCAGGGCCGCCGCGTCGGTCACCGCCGTGTAGGTGGCGCGGCCGGTGTCGCGCAGGTGCGCATGCTCGGGACCGACGCCGGGATAGTCGAGGCCCGCCGAGACCGAGTGGGCCTCGAGGATCTGGCCCTCCTCGTCGGCGATCACCGCGGAGAGAGAGCCGTGCAGGACGCCGGTGCTCCCCGCCCCCAGCGACGCACCATGGCGACCGCTCTCGAGGCCCTCGCCGGCCGCCTCGACGCCGATCAGCTCGACCCCGGCATCGGCGATGAAAGGCGTGAAGATGCCGATCGAGTTCGAGCCGCCGCCGACGCAGGCGATCACCCTGGACGGCAGGGCCTCCTCGGCGCCAAGTGCCTGCTCACGCGCCTCGTCGCCGATCACCCGTTGCAGGTCGCGAACGAGCGCCGGGAACGGCGCCGGCCCGACCGCCGAGCCGATCACGTAGTGGGTCGTCTCGGCGTTGGCGACCCAGTCGCGAATCGCGGCGCTGACGGCCTCCTTGAGCGTGCGCGCCCCGGCCTCGACCGGCGCGACCTCCGCCCCGAGCAGCTTCATCCGCTCGACGTTGGGCGCCTGACGGCGGATGTCCTCGGTGCCCATGTAGACGACGCACTCGAGGCCCAGCAGCGCGCACGCGGTCGCGGTCGCGACGCCGTGCTGACCGGCGCCGGTCTCGGCGATGATCCGCGGCTTGCCCATCCGCTGCGCCAGCAGCACCTGGCCGACCGCGTTGTTGATCTTGTGGGCGCCGGTGTGGGCGAGGTCCTCGCGCTTCAGGTAGACCCGACGTCCGGCCCGCTCGGAGAGCCGTTCGGCGAGGTAGAGCGGCGTCGGCCTGCCGATGAAGTCGCGCCGCAGCGAGGCGAGGCGCACGCGGAAGTCCTCGTCGCCGCTCGCCGCCGCCCACGCGGCCGTCAGCTCATCGAGCGCCGGGATCAGCGTCTCGGGGACGTAGCGGCCGCCGTAGGGGCCAAATCTCTCCTCGATGGCCGGGCTCATTTAGCGCTAACGCTAGCCATCTGCGCCGCCTCGAAGAAGGCGGTCATCGCGGCGTGGTCCTTGCGGCCGGGCTCGGCCTCGACGCCGCTGGCGACGTCGACCGCCCAGGGACGGGTGATGGCGATCGCCTCAGCGACGTTTTCGGGACGCAGCCCACCGGCCACGATCGCCGGTATGTCCGAGCGACGCTCGCCCAGCAGGCCCCAATCGAAGCTCTCGCCGGTGCCGCCAAACAAGCCTTTCGCACCCTTGTCAAAGAGATGAAAATCCGTCCGGAACGTCTCCGCCGTATGAATATCGGCAGCGCTCGAAACATGAACCGCCTTGATCACCTTGACCCCCGTTTTACGAGCCACCTCGCCGCAGAACGAAGGCCCCTCTTCCCCATTCAGCTGCACCATCGTCAGCCCGGCATCCTCAACCGCCTTGGCCACCTCATCCAATTCCGGGTTCACAAAAACACCCACAACCTCGCACTTCCTGCGAAAAGCAGCAGAAATCCGCACAGCCTCCCCAGCCTCAACAGCCCTCGGACTATCGGCGAAGTGGATCAGCCCAACAGCCCAAGCCCCCAGCCTCACAGCCTCAGCCGCGTCATCGAGATTGGTGACCCCACAGATCTTGACTCTCATCCAGCAAGCGTACGCGACCTCCAAGGTGGGAAAGCTTGCGCGGAACGGGAGGCGTGCTCAGGTCGAGGGTCGGGTGTCCCCCGCGGCAACTTGTGAGCCAACCCGGGGTCTGCGCCCTTGCAGAGTTCCCGGCGGCGGGTTGCGGCGGGGGACACCCGACCCTCGACCGACCACCTCTACCGAGAAGGCACTTCTTCGGCAGACGCGGGACGTACCCCAAGCGTCACGTCGATCGTCTGCGGCTTGCCGTCGCGATCGACCGTAAGTTCCATCTTGTCTCCAGGGGAAGCGGCATTGACCGCGTTGATCACGTCTTCCATGCCCTCGATCTTCTTGCCGTTGATCTCTGTGATCACGTCGCCGCCGAGCCTGAAGCTGGCGCCTTCGATCGTCGCCGAGGTGTCGCCACCCTTGATCCCCGCTTCGTCGGCCGGGCCGCCCTTGACGACTTCGTTGACGAGCACGCCCTCTTCCTCCGGCAACTTCAAAGCTTTTGCCAGCTCAGGCGTGATGCTGCCCCCGTTGATCCCCAGGTAGGCATGCTTGACTTCGCCGTGATCCTCGATCTGCTGGACGACTTCGCGCGCCGTGTTGATCGGGACCGCGAAGCCGATGCCGACGTTGCCGTTGCCGCTGCCGCCGGTCTGGATCTGGGAGTTGATCCCGATCACCTTGCCTTCGGATTCGATCAGGGGCCCGCCGGAGTTGCCCGGGTTGATCGCCGCGTCGGTCTGGATCACGTGCGAGATCGAGAAGCCGTTCGGCGCCTGAATCTGCCGTTGCAGGGCCGAGACGATGCCGCTGGTGACGGTGCGGTCGAGCCCGAACGGGTTGCCGATCGCGACTACCGGTTCGCCGACCTCGACGTTTGAGGAGTCCCCCAGGGCGAGGGGATGGAGGCTCTCCGCCGGCGCGTCGACCTTGAGCAGTGCCACGTCGGTGGCCGGGTCGGTGCCGACGACTTCAGCGGTGTAGGTCTTGTCGGAGGAGCCGAGTTTGACCTCGACTTTGTCGGCGCCTTCGACCACATGGTTGTTGGTGACGATGTGTCCTTCGGTGTCGATCAGGAAGCCCGAGCCGGTCGCGACCCCGCCGCCTTCGGGCTGACCGAAGGGGCTCAGTTCGGACGATTCCTGGGGTTCCAGGTCGGAGGAGATGAACGCGACCCCCTGACCGTCGCGGCGGTAGATCTGGTTGACCAGGTTGCTGCTGCCACCCTCTTCCTTGGAATCGACCGGAGCCGCCAGGGGCTGGGCGACGGTGACGGTCGAGCCGCTGCTGTCGGCGTGGATCCAGCCGGCGGCGATCGCCACCCAAGCAAAAGCGGCGACGACGGTGCCGCCGAGGAGAGCAGAGCCGAATGAGCTGCGGAGAAAGTTCTTCATTGGGGAACGATGATCCGGAACATCCCCAAAGTTCTTCTAAAAAGTGAAACGGGGAGCGGACTCAGGGCAGATGGTGCTCGCGGGTGCCCTCGTCGGCACCGGTCAGATCACGGGCCAGCGCCTCCGGCTCATCGGCGCTCATCAGCGCCGAGCCGATCAACACCGCGTCGACACCGACCCGCTCCAGCTCTTCGAGCTCGGCACGGGTGGAGATGCCGCTCTCGGCGACGACCGTCTTCCCGGCCGGCACGTCAGGCATCAGCTCATAGGTGGTGGAGACGTCGATGGTCCCCTCCTCCAGATTGCGGTTGTTGATCCCGATCACCTCGACGTCGAGCTGCAACGCCCGCTCCAGCTCCTCCTCATCGTGGACCTCGACCAAGCAATCGAGGTCCAGGCCCCGCGCCCTGTCGTACATCTCCCGCAGCGCGTCGTCGTCGAGCGCCCTGACGATCAAGAGCACCGCGTCGGCCCCGTTGACCGCCGCCTCGAAGAGCTGGTAGGGGTCGACGATGAAGTCCTTGCGCAGGATCGGCAGGCTGCAGGCAGCGCGGGCAGCGCGGAGATCCTCGAGCGAGCCGCCGAAGTGCAGTTCGTCGGTGAGCACCGAGAGCGCAGCCGCGCCGCCGCGCTCGTAAGCGCCGACCTGGCCGGCGACGGTCGCGGTCGATGAGATCTCCCCGGCACTCGGCGAGCGTCGCTTGAACTCGGCGATCAGGGAAAGGCCGGGACGGACGAGCGCCTCGCTGAACGGGCGATCGTCGCCGCGGCCGGTAAGCCTCGACTCGAGTTCCGCCTGAGACGTGCTGTTACGGCGTTCCTCCACCCCGGCCCTCGCCGCGGCGATCAGCTGCTCGATCATTCCCACGTGAGGACGAAGCCTAGCCGCCGAGCTGGGCGGTCGTTGCGACCAGGCGGTCGAGCAACTCCGCTGCCGCGCCGCTGTCGATCGCCGCAGCGGCCTTCTCGACCCCCTCCCCGAGGCCGCCGGCGAGGCCGCCGACGTAGATCGCGGCGCCGGCGTTGAGCACGACCATGTCGCGGCGGGCGCCGCTCTCGCCGGCCAGCACCGCGCGCGAAGCGGCGGCGTTCTCCTCGGGGCTGCCACCGGCGACCTGCTCCAACTCCGCCGTGCCAAGGCCGAATTCGCCCGGCTCCACGAACCACTCCTCGGTACGTCCTTCGATCACCTCGACTACCCGCGTGCGGGCCGAGATCGAGAGCTCGTCGACCCCGTCCTCCGCGGCGACGACCATCGCCCGCGCGCTGCCCAGGCCGACGAGCGCCTCGGCGATCGTCTCCTGATAGTGGCGGTCGGAGACGCCAAGCAGCTGTCGTTCGGCGCCGGCCGGGTTGGTCAGCGGTCCGAGGAAGTTGAAGATCGTGCGCACGCCAAGCGCCTTGCGCACGGGCGCGACATGCGCCATCGCGGCGTGGTGGCGGGGAGCGAACATGAAGCCAAAGCCGATCTCGTCGATGCACTGGCCGACCTGCGCGGGGCTCAGCTCGATGTCGACGCCGAGCGCCTCGAGCAGTTCCGCGGAGCCGCAAGGGCTGTTCGAGCGGTTGCCGTGCTTGGCGACGGCGCAGCCCGCCGCCGCCGCGACCAGCGCCGCCGTGGTCGAGACGTTGAAGGTGGTGGGACCGCCGCCGGTGCCGGCAGTGTCGACCAGGTCTTCGCGCGAGGTCTCGACGGCGGCGGCGAGCGAGCGCATCGTCCGCGCCAGGCCAACCAACTCAGGCACCGTCTCTCCCTTCGCCCGCAGGGCGATCAGGAAGGCGCCGGTCTGAACCTCGTCGGTCCGCCCCGCCATGATCTCGGCCAGCACCGCGGCGGCGTGATCGGTGGTCAGGTGGTCGCCGGCGCAGACCGCGTCGATCGCCCTGCTGACGATGTCGTTAGGCATCGCTGCCTCCCGCGGTAGAGGTTTGTCCCGCCATCCGACTCAAACCTCTACCGCACTCCGAGGAAGTTCGCCAGCAGGTGCTTGCCCTGCGGGGTGAGGACCGACTCGGGGTGGAACTGGACGCCCTCGGCCGGCAGCTCGCGGTGGCGGGCGCCCATCACGACATCACCGAGGCTGGCGCTCAGCTCGAGCTCGTCGGGCAAGTCGGGGTCGGCGACCAGCGAGTGGTAGCGGCCGGCGACAAGCGGACTGGGCACCCCCGCGTAGATCGCCCTGCCGTCGTGGCTCACCTCGGCATCCTTGCCGTGGACCGGCTCGCCCTGCACGGTGCGACCGCCGAACGCCTCGACCAGCGACTGGTGCCCGAGGCAGACGCCCAGCACCGGTGTGCCCGCCTCGGCGAATGCGCGGATCGCCGCGACGGAGATGCCGGCCTCCGCGGGCGTGCAGGGCCCGGGTGAGACGACTAGTCGGTCGGCACCGCGCTCGAGCAGCTCGCCGACCTCGGCGCGGTCGTTGCGGACCACCTCGATCTCCGCCCCCAACTCGCCCAGGTACTGGACGAGGTTGTAGGTGAAGCTGTCGTAATTATCGATGATGAGAACGCGCACGGTCACGGCCAATCCGGCTGTTCGCAGGCCAGCTCGACCGCACGGAAGACCGCCTTGGCCTTGTTGACCGACTCGTTGTACTCGTAGGCCGGTTTGGCGTCGGCGACGGTGCCGCCGCCGGCCTGCACGTGGACCTGGCCGTCCTTGACGACGACGGTGCGGATGTGGATCGCCGTGTCGAGGTCGCCGTTCCAGGAGAGGTAGCCGATCGCGCCTCCGTAGGAGCAGCGCTTGACCGGCTCCAGCTCGTCAATGATCTGCATCGCCCGTACCTTCGGCGCGCCGGAGAGGGTGCCGGCGGGCAGCGCCGAGCGCAGCACGTCCATCGCCCCCACCCCCTCGCGCAGCGTCCCCGAGACCTGGCTGACGATGTGGAGGACGTGCGAGTAGGTCTCGACCACCATCAACTCGTCGACGCCGACCGAGCCGTACTCGCAGACCCGGCCGAGGTCGTTGCGACCGAGGTCTACCAGCATCACGTGCTCGGCCCGCTCCTTGGCATCGTTGACGAGCTTCTCGGCAAGCCGCCGGTCCTCCTCCTCGTCGCTGCCGCGCGGGTAGGTACCGGCGATCGGCCGCGTCTCCACCCGCCGTCCCTGCACCTTGACCAGCGGCTCGGGAGAGGCCCCGGCGATCTGAAAGTCGCCGAACTCGAGGAAGTACATATAGGGGGAGGGGTTGACGGCGCGCAGACCGCGGTAGACCGAGAAAGCCTCCACCGGGAGCGGAGCCGAGAAGCGCTGGGAGGGGACCACCTGGAAGGCGTCGCCGGCGTGGACGTACTCGACGATCCGCTCCACCGCCGCTTCGAACTCCTCGCGCTCCATGCCGGAGACGAAGCGGGGCGCCTCGGCAACCGCGGGGCTTGCCGGCGCCGGCACGGAGCCCCGCAGGCGCTCGCGCACCCCGGCGATCGTCGCCACCGAGCGCTCATACGCGGCGTCGATCCCACCCTCGTCGTCGGCAAAGGCGCAGGACATGATCGTCAACTCGTGGCGCAGGTGGTCGAAGACGAGCAGGACGTCGGTGATCATCAGCGCCATGTCGGGCAGCCCGAGCGGGTCGGGGTTGGGCTCGGCGAGCGGCTCCACCGTGCGCACCAGGTCGTAGCCGAAGAAGCCGACGGCACCGCCGGCGAAGGGCGGCAGGCCCTCGACCGGGGCGAGCCGGAAGCGGGCGAGGCTCTCCGCGACGGCGGCATAAGGGTCCGCCGCTTCGCGATCCTCCCCGCCTGTCTCGCTCAGAACCCCGTCGTTCCAGCGCAACACCGAACGCGGCCGGATGCCGACGAACGAGTAGCGGCCGACCTGACCCTGCTCGGCCGACTCGAGCAGGAAGCAGGGCGCGCCCTCGGGCTCGCCGGCGCGCAGCTTCAGGAAGGCGGAGACCGGCGTCTCGCAGTCGTCGACGAAGCGTGTGCGGACGGGGACGACGTTGCCCTCGCCGGCGAGGGCCCGGGCCTCGTCGAGGCTGGGCTCGATGCGCAGCTCGGCGGTGTCAGCCGCGACGGCCATTGAGTACCTCCATCACGGCTGCCTGGGAGACCTCGCGCGAGGCCAGCAGCACGCTTAGGTGGTAGAGCAGATCGGCTGCCTCTTCGGCGACACGCTCGTCGGACTCCTCGCGCGCCGCGCGCACGACCTCCTCGGCCTCCTCCTCGACCTTCTCGCCGATCAATTTCGGATCGTCGAGCAGCGTCACCGTGTAGCTGCCCTCGGGCCGCTCGGCGGCACGGCTGCGCAGCGTGCGCTGCAGGACGGGGAGCGCCTCGTACGGGACGGGAGCCGGCTCATCGCCGTCGAGCTCCCGGTAGAAGCAGGAGCGCTCACCCGTGTGACAGGCGGGTCCGGTCGGCTCGACCAAGGCAAGGATCGCGTCGCCGTCGCAGTCATAGCGCAGCTGCTTCAGCTTCAGAACGTGACCGGACTCTTCGCCTTTGCGCCAGATCTTCCCCCGCGAGCGACTGAAGAAGTGCATCTCACCACTCTCGACGGTCAGGCGCAGCGACTCCTCGCTCGCGTAGGCAAGCGTCAGCACCTCACCGCTAGCGAAGTCTTGTGCCACACACGGCACCAAGCCGCGCTCGTCGAATTTCACCTGTTCGAACATCAGCGCATGGTAGTCGTGAGAGGGACGCAACTCGCCAAGGTGAACAGGAAACCGCCAGGTCCTAATCCAATAACGTGCCATTCCCATGGTCTACTCGGACGGCGAGCAGGGGGATTCGGAAGCGGCAAGCAATGAGTACGTCGGCGGAAAACGCTTCACCCAAGAGCTGGTCCGCGAACTGGAGGGCATCACTCCGTCCTTCCTCGACTCCGCCGAGCGGTTCCCATCTGGCCTGGAGCTGAGGCTTGCCCCAGCACAATTTCGAGCCATTCTGGGAATCGCGCAGGCCCTCGTAGAGGTCGACTGGTCTCGCCTGCCGACCGATCTGGCCGCGAACGTTCAGGGGGCCCTCACCCGCCTGATGGATGTGGTGCGCGCGATCCTGAGGTTCCCCGAGGGAGCGGAGGAGGATCCGATCGCGGGAGCGCAAAACCTCCGCGACGATATGGAGCGGCTCGCGAACTTCTTCAGCAAGACGGTCGAACCCGCAGTGGAGAGGGCGCGCCGGGACGGCACGCCGGCGGACTCCGAGAGGGAAGCGGCGGCCCAGGCGGTGGAGGCGGCGCAAATTCGGGAAGCCCTCACTACGGCGCAGGCCGAGCTGGCCGAGCTGCGCGCGCAAAACAGCGAGATATCGGCTGAGCTCGAAGCTCGGGGCGCGCTCGTGGAGGCGCGCCGGGACGAGACCAGCGCTTCGGGAGCCACGGAGCTGGCAAAGGCCTACTCAGACCAAGCGCGACAGCACGCCAAACAGGGGTGGTATTGGGGGGGCGCCCTGATCGGGGCGCTGATCCTCGCAGTTGGCGCGGGACTTCTTCTCTTGCTGAAGGTGAACGAGCTACCCACCGACGCGACTGCCGGCGAGATCGCTTCTCACATAACCCTCGACATCCTCATAGTCGGCCTACTGATCTACGTGGTTCGCATGGCGAGCCACCAGTTCAGCGTGCACCGTCACTTGGCAGCGATCGCGGACAGCAAGGCTGCGGCGCTGCAAACCTTCAGTCGGATCGTGAGCTCGGCCTCCGAGCCGGAGACCCGGACGGCGATCGCCGAGATACTCGCGCAGTCGGTATTCAGCTCAGATCACAGCGGCTTTATCGCTTCCTCCAACGACCAGATCACCCTGGTTGAGCGGCTGGCCGGGACGGTCTCTCAGCGGGCCGCGAGCAACCGGTAGCACGGCCACGCGCTCACTCGATCCCTAGCCGGTCCAACAGCCCCTCGTCGCGGCGCCAGTGGCTGCGCACGCGGATCTTCAGATCGAGGTGGACCTTTGCGCCCAGCTCGGCCTCCAGCGAACTGCGGGCCGCGGTGCCGATCTCGCCTATCTTCTTGCCGCCCTTGCCGATCAAGATGCCCTTCTGCGACTCGGTCTCCGCCCATACCTCGGCGCGCACCGTGACCAGACCGTCCTCGCGGGTGTCGACCTCCTTGACCTGCACCTCGACCGAGTGCGGGATCTCGTCGCGGGTCCGGTTGAGGACCTGCTCGCGGATCAGCTCGGCGAGCATCGTCTCGCTCGACTGGTCGCTGTGATCCTCAGGCGGATAGAGGTATGGCCCCTCGGGGACGAGCTCGGCCAGCCGCTGCACCAGGACGTCGAGGCCTTTGCCGCCACGGGCGCTGATCGGGAACACCTCGTCCACGCCCTCCAGCTCGGCGGCCTCGGACAGCACCGGCACCAGGTGGTTGGGGCCGACCGTGTCGATCTTGTTGACCGCACAGATAGTCGGCAGGCTGCTGTTCGCCTCGACCAGGGCGCGGGCGATAAAGCGATCGCCGGCACCGATCCCCTCCTGCCCGTTGACCACCAGCAGGGCGAGATCGGAGTCGGCCAGCTCGCGCTCGACCCGGTGCTGCATCCGCTCGGTCAGCACGTCGCGCGGCTTCTGCACTCCGGGAAGATCGACGAGGACGAGCTGGGAGCCCGCCTCGACGTCGGTGGCGATGCCGCGAATCGCCCGCCGCGTCGTCTGCGGGCGCATCGAGACGATCGCAACGCGGCTGCCGACGATCGCGTTGACCAGGGTCGACTTGCCGACGTTCGGTCGCCCGGCGAGACCGACGAAGCCCGCCCGAGTCATCTCAACCCCGCCATCACACGACCCTGCAGGGCGAACATCTCGCCCGCGTCGGTCTCGTGATCCATTCCGCAGAGGTGCAGGGTGCCGTGGACAGCCGCCTCGACGACATCAGTGCAGTGCTCGGGGCAGATCGCCACGTCGCCCAGCTCGCGTGGCCCGGCGGTCGGACCGGCACCGTCGAGCGGGAAGGCGAGCACGTCGGTGGGCGCATCCTTGTCGCGGTGGACGCAGTTGAGCTCGCGAATCCGCTCGCCATCGACCAGCTCGACCGCGATGTGCCCGTCGGCGACGCCCGCCGCCGCCAGCGCCGCCGCCACCGCGTCGCGCAGCTCGGCCGGCACATCGGCGAGGTCAACCCCCATCCGCCGCCGGCGGCTGCCCGCCCTGCTGGCGCTCGGCGTGCTCGCCGTAGGCTGCGACGATCCGCTGCACCAGCTTGTGGCGGACGACGTCCTCGCCGCCGAAGCGGACAAAGGAGATGTCCTGCACCTCGTTGAGGATGTCGCGGACGACGACCAGCCCCGAGCGTTGGTCGGTCGGCAGGTCGATCTGGGTGACGTCGCCGGTGACGACCATGCGCGAGTTGAAGCCGAGCCGGGTGAGGAACATCTTCATCTGCTCGGGGCTGGTGTTCTGCGCCTCGTCGAGGATCACGAAGGAGTCGTTGAGCGTTCTTCCCCGCATGAATGCCAGCGGCGCCACCTCGATCACGCCGCGCTCGAAGTAGCCGTTGACGCGGTCGGGGTCGAGCATGTCGTAAAGCGCGTCGAAGAGCGGTCGCAGATACGGATCGACCTTGGCCTGGATGTCCCCAGGTAGGAAGCCGAGCCGCTCGCCGGCCTCGACCGCCGGCCTGGTGAGGATGATCCGCTGCACTTCGTTCTCGGCGAGGGCATGCGCCGCCATCGCCACGGCTAGAAAGGTCTTACCGGTACCGGCGGGGCCGATGCCGAAGGTGATCGTGTGGCGGCGGATCGAGTCGACGTAGCGCTTCTGGTTGAGCGTCTTTGGCGCCACCTTGGTGTTGCGGTGTCGCCAGACGACGTCCTCGAGGATCTCGGCCGGGCTCTCGTCGGCGTCGAGCGCACCGGTCACCGCTTCGATCGTCCCGGGCGCAACCTCGTGACCCTGCTCGATCAGATCGACCAGCTCGTCGACCACCGTGGCCGCTGTCTGCACGTCGGTCGAGTCGCCGTCGAGGGTGAGGACGTTGCCGCGCAGGTGGAAGTCGCAGTCGAGGCGGCCGCGCAGGGCCCGCAGGACGGCGTCCTCAGAGCCGGCCAGCTCGGCGGCCACGCTGTTGTCGAGAGTCAGCTGCCTACGAGCCAAGTTTCTCTCGCACCGCCGCGCTCACCCGCTTGCCATCGGCCCGCCCGCCGAGCTTCGGCATCAGCGCCGACATCACCTGCCCCATCTGCTTCTGCTCGGTGGCGCCGGTCTCGGCAACCGCCGCTTCGACCAGCTCGGCCAGCTCCTCGTCGAAAAGCTGCGCCGGCAGGTAGGCCTCGATCAACTCGGCCTCGAAGCGCTCTGCGCTCGCCTGCTCGCCGCGATCCGCCTCGCGGTAGGCCTCCTCTGCCTCGAGCCGCTTCTTGCGCTCGCGCTGCAGAACCGCGACCTCATCGCCGTTGCCCAGCTTGGCGTCCTGCTGCAGCGAGTCGACGATCATCCGCAACGCGGCGGCACGCTCGCGCTCGCCGGCTTTCATCGCCGTGCGCACGTCGGCCTGAACCTGCTCGAGAACGCTCATCTGCCTAAGGGTAGTCGGCGGCGTCGGGCGCCACCGCCAACCCCTTGGAGACGAGATCGGCGATGTCGGCGCTGACCAGCGTCCAGCCGTGGCGGCGGGCGGCGGCGACATAGGCTGCGTCGTAGGCGGTCAGACCATGCTCGGCTGCGACTTCAAGCGCAGACTCCAGTAGTTCGGAATCAGCAGTGAGAAGATTGTCCCGGCACCGCTTTTCAATCAGCTTCAGCAGAAAGCGCCCCTCGCGAGGTTGTCCCTTCTTTGGACCCATTACGTTGGCCACCTCGTAGAAGGTGAGGTCGAGAGCCGCGAGTGGCTGCCCGACGTCAGCAACGATCGAGTGGGCCTCGGCGTGGTACCTGTCGTCTGGGTCGGCGATCGCGACCCAGACGCTAGCGTCGATCAAGCGCATGTCAGTGCGATTCGCGGTCTTCGCGAATCAGCCGTGCGGCATCGCCGCCCATTCCCGTGCGCACAGTGGCTTTGGCAAGGAGGTCATCGAGCTCTTCCTGCTCGCGCGATCGCACCGTGTCCAGCTCGCGCTCAGCGAGGCGGCGCAGGAAGCCACTGCGCGTCTCGCGGTTGGCTCGTGCCTGGGCATCGAGCCGGTCGAGCAGGTCGTCGGGCATTGAGATCATCACCTTGGCCACGGGGTGAGTATATACGGTATTGCCAGATGGAATCAGCGTAGTCGTCATGCGCTGGACGCTCCCAAACCGCGACGCGCAAGTGGGTGACAAACGGATCGATTCTGAAAATTCTCTGAGGCGGAAGATCAGCCAGAGACCGGAATGTCGATCTGCTCGACATCCCCAAGGGGCATCTGCAGAAAGCGGGTGCCCAAATCGCGGAAGGAATCGACCTCGCCGCTGCAGAGGAAGCGGTACTCGCCTTCGCCGTCGGGGGAGCGCGCCAATCCAGCCGACTCGAGTGTCCGCTGAACCGCCGCGGCAACCGCGTGACCGCCGCTGACCAGGCGAACGTCGCGGCCAAGAATGCGCTGCAGCATCGGCGCAACCAGCGGGTAGTGGGTGCAGCCGAGGATCAGGGTGTCGATCTCGGCGCGCTTCAGCGGCGCGCAGTAGGCCCGAGCCATCTCGAGCACGCCCTGGTCGAAGGGGGAGCCGTCCTGGATGAAGGGGGCCAGATCGGGCGCCTCGACCTCGGTCACCTCGAGCGCCCTCCCCTGGGTCTCCAGGGCGCGCCGGTAGGCACCGCTCTCAACCGTGTTCGGGGTCGCCAGCACGCCGACCCGGGCGTTGTCGGTGATCGCCGCGGCGATCTCGGCCTGCGGCTCGACCACCGGGACCACCTCGACGCCCCACTCCTCGGCGACTTCGCGAGCGACATCGGTGCCGATCGCGGTCGCCGTGTTGCAGGCGATCACCAGCAGCTTCGCGCCACCCTCCAGCAACAGCGTCGCGATCGCGCGGATTCGCTCGCGCAGGCGCTCCGGGTCGCGCGTCCCGTAGGGAAACATCGCCGTGTCGCCGAGATAGACGAAATCCTCCTCGGGCAGCGAGACCAGGCACTCGTGGAGCACGGTGAGCCCACCGACCCCGGAGTCGAACATCGCGATCGGGGACGCAGTGTCTATAGGAACGGCTTGTACGTCATGAAGAAGATCGTGACTACGACGACCAGCCCGGCCAGCGTGCCGACTTTGCCGATCCGTTCGCTGAGCGCTTCGAACTCAGCGCTGAGCGTGTCGCCGGCCTTCAGGTCGCGCTCGGCGAGCTCTTTTGCCTTGCGCACCCGAGGCGTGAAGAAGGCGTGTTGCAGCGCCAGTAGGAGCGCCCAAGCGAAGAAGCCAACGCTGATGAACGCCTCGTTGGCATCCCAGTCGCCGTCGATCTGCATGTAGAAAGCGGCGATGATGATCACGAGCATGCCCGGGCCGACCAGGTACTTGTCGCACTTCTGCACCCCGGCGAGGATCGCCGGGGTCGCCCGCGGGTACTGAGGGGCGACCGAGAAGAAGAGCGCATAGCCGAAGGTCGGGCCGAAGGCGAGCACCACCGCCAAGATGTGCAGGAACAGCGCAATCTTGTAGCCCGGATCCACGATCGTCGCCAGCATCGGGAGAAACATATCCGCTAGCGGCGACGGAGCAGCAACGCGGACCAGTCGCCGTCGTGGCGGCGCTCGACCTCGGTTAGGCCTACTGGGGCGAACACGTCAGCAGTCTCGTCGAGCTCCGACAAGAGAAGACCCGAACAGATCAGGGTGTCAGGGACCCCTCTGTCTCGGATCAGTTGTGCTGCGACCTCCTTCAAGACGGGCGCGGTCATGTTTGCCACCGCAGTCGGTGCCACATCTGGAAGCCGCTCGCGAAGATTTAGGTGCTCGAACTCTGCCGCGACGCTGTTTGCAGCTGCGTTGGCTGTCGCCGCCTCGATTGAAGCTGCCTCGTGGTCGTAACCTCGCACTGGGTCCCAACCGAGCTTGGCTGCTGCGATTGCGAGCACGCCCGAGCCGGTTCCGAGATCTGTCAGGGGACCGTGAGCTTCGCCGGCTTGCTCCAGCTCCAGCAGGAGCTCGAGGCAGAGGCGGGTGGTCGGGTGGGCGCCGGTGCCGAAGGCGCGGCCCGGGTCGACGACGAGGTCGATCGCGTCCTCGCGTGGCTCCTCCCAGGAGGGGCGCAGCCAGAGCCGCTCGCCGATCAGCAGCGGCTTGTGGAAGTCCTGCCAGCGGTCCGCCCAGTCGTCGGGAACGGTGGTTGCGACAAGCTCGACCAGGCCGTCCCCCGCCGCGACCTCGATCTCGCCCAGCTCCGGCAGCTCGCCCTCGCCGCCGTAGATTGCGTACTCGACATACCCGGGCCCGCGCTCCTCCTCCACCCCGTTCGGGGCCAGAACCGTCAGCTCGGCCAGCACCTGCTCGGCCAGCTCGGGAACGCAGCGAACCGCCAGCCGGATCAACCGAAGGCTCTGCGTACGCGCGAGAAGAAGCTTCCCTCGTCGCCGTGCCGCGAGCGCAGGTTGCGAGGCTCCATCGTCTCGCCGAGCTTCTCAGCCATCTCGCGCTGCTCCTCCGAGAGCTGCTCGGGGACGATCACCTGCACCGCGATCACCATGTCGCCCGGCGGCCCACCGTTGGCGCCCGGCATGCCGTGCCCGCGTAGGGCGAACTGACTGCCGGGCTGGGTACCGGCCGGCAGCTCGATCTCGCGCTCGCCCTCATGGCTCGGGATCTTGATCTTGGTCCCCAGCATCGCGTCTATCGCCGAGATCTCAACTTGGTGGATCAGATCCTGGCCGCGCATCGGCCCGCGGCGCACCTCGAAGCCGAAGTTGCCGCTGAAGAAAGCCTGGAAGATGTCCTCGACCGAGCCGAAGCCACCAGGGGCGGCGCCGGCGCCGCGCAGACCCTCGTGGCCATAGGCGTCATACGCCCGGCGCCGCTCCGGGTCGGAGAGCACCTCGTAGGCTTCCGCGGCCGCCTTGAACTTCTCCTCCGCCTCGGGGTCGTGGTCGTTGACGTCCGGGTGCAGCTCGCGCGCAAGGCGACGGAAGGCCGTCTTCACCTCGGCTTTGTTGGCGTCGCGGCCGACGCCGAGGATCTCGTAGTAGTCGCCGGGCATCAGCCGTAGACCGACTCGCAGTAGCGCGACAGCTCCCGCGCCGCGCCGCGCACCGAGACGATCGCGGTCGCGTAGTCCATCCGCAGCGGGCCGACCACGCCAACCGAGCCGAGATTCCGGTGGGCCAGGCCGTAGTTCGCGCCGACGACGCTGACCGAGCGCAGCTCCGGCTGGGGATTCTCGCCGCCGATCCAGAGGAAGACCGAGCGCTCCTCCAGGGCGGAGCGCAGCATCCCGAGCACCCCAGCGCGACGCTCCAGCGCGGTCATCAGCCGGTCGGCGCGGGGCAGATCTCCGCGGTGGTCGTCGGAGAGGAGCCGCGAGGCACCCTCCATGTAGAGGCTGTCGCCGGTTTCCTGCTCGAGCCCGGTGAAGGCCGGTCCGAGAGTGGCTAGGAAGCGCGACTCGGCCGGCCCCAGGTCAGGGTCGGCAAGGCGATTGGCGATCATCCGCGCACCGACCCCCATCCCGGCGAGAGACTCGTTGAGGTAGCTGGAGGCCCACTCGACGAGGCCCGGATCGACCGGCCCGTCGAAGTCGAAGACACGCTTGGCGATGGCGCCGGTCGAGGCGATCGCGATCGCCATCACCTTGGTCGGTTGCAGGCGCAGGACCTCGACCCGGTGGATCGTCGCGGTGGCAGGCGCCGGCGCCGTGGCAAGCGCCATCAGGTCGGTCATCTGGGCAAGTGCGGCCGTCGTCTCCCGCATCGCCTCGTCGACCTCGCGCCGCAGGCGCGAGAGCTCCAGCTCGACCCCGGCGTCGGCCTTCGGCACTCCGGACTCGATCAGCCGATCGACGTAATAGCGGTATCCGACCTCAGTCGGAACCCGCCCCGCCGAGGTGTGCGGATGGTTCAGATACCCAGCCGCCTCGAGCGCCGCCAGCTCAGCTCGCACGGTCGACGGGCCCCAGATGACCTCGTCCTTCTCAGCTATCTCCTTAGACGGCACCGGCCTGCCCGATACGAGGTACGCATCGACCACCAACCTGAGAATCAGCTCTTGCCGCTCGGAAAGCACGCTTCGAAGTCTAAGACGAGGGCCCTCGTCCCTACCTACAGCTCGACTTCAGCCTCGGCGTTCTTGATCGTGACGCTGTCGCCCTGCGCGGCAACGACCTCAATCGTCGCCTTGCCGCCCTCGACCGATTTGACCGTGCCGGTCACCGCGATCTCGGTCTCGGGCGCACCCATGCCGCGGAACTCGACCGAGAGGCGCTTCAGCGAGCGCGGATCGCCCCCGGCGGCCTCGGCGCTGGCCCGGGCGACGAGGCCCATCATGTAGAGGCCGTGCAGGATCGTGTTTGGCAGCCCGACCGCCTTGGCGAACTCGGGGTCGATGTGGATCGGGTTGAAGTCCCCAGAGGCACCGGCGTAGCGGTGCGGCACGTACTTGTCGGGCGTCACCTGCAGCCCGGCGATCTGGTCTCCGGCCTTGAGCTCGGTCATCTCACACCCCCCTGACGATGTTGGTCCAGGTGCCACGAACGACCTCTTGGCCATCCTGGTTTACCGAGACGGTCTCGAAGACGTAGAAGCCATTGTTGGGCTTGCCGTCTCGCCCCTCTTTTTCGAAGATCTGCAGGCACTTGGCCGCGGTCGTGATCTCGTCGCCCGAGCAGGCCGGCTCGCCCCACTCGAACTGCTGTCCGCCGTGGACCATCGTCGCGAAGTTCATCGCCACCTCGGGGTCGAACATCGCCGGCGCGAGGGCCGGAGAGCTGTAGACGACACAGAACATCGGCGGCGCGACGACGTCGCGGTAGCCGGCGGCCGTGGCCGCATCGCGGTCGAAGTGCACCGGGTTCTCGATCCCGATCACCCGCGCGTACTCGCCGATCTTCTCCTTGCCCACCTCATACGTCGTGGCGGGCCATTCCTTGCCTATTGCCTCGGTTTTCATAGCCATAGGGCAAAAACCTACCTACTCGTCGATCTGGAGCACAGCCAGGAACGCCTCCTGGGGGACCTCGACCCGCCCGACCTGCTTCATCCGCTTCTTGCCCGCTTTCTGCTTCTTCAGCAACTTGTTCTTGCGGGTCACGTCGCCGCCGTAGAGCTTCGCGGTGACGTCCTTGCGCAATGCCTTGACGGTCTCGCGGGCGAGGATGTTGGAGCCGATCGCGGCCTGAACGGGTACGTCGAAGAGCTGGCGCGGGATGGTCTTGCGCAGCCGCTCGACCAGTCGCTTGCCCTGCTCGTAGGAGAATTCGCGGTGGACGATGATCGAGAGCGCGTCGACCTTGTCGCCGGCCAGCAGGATGTCGACCTTGACCAGGTCGGAGGCCTGGTTGCCGATCGGCTCGTAGTCGAGCGAGGCGTAGCCGCGGGTCGAGGACTTGAGCAGGTCGAAGAAGTCGAGGACGATCTCGGCCAGCGGCATGTCGTAGCGGATCTGCACCCGCTGCGGGCTCAGGTAGTGCATGTCGACGTGGGTGCCGCGGCGCGCCTGGCAGAGCTCCATCACCGCGCCGACCTGCTCGGACGGGGAGATGATCGTGGCGCGTATGAAGGGCTCTTCGATCGCCTCGATCGTGCCTGGGTCGGGCAGCTCGGTGGGACTGCGGACCTCCTTTGAAGTGCCATTGGTCATGTGGACCTCGTAGCGCACGTTCGGGGTCGTCGAGAGCAGGTCGAGCCCGTACTCGCGCTCCAGCCGCTCGCGCACGATCTCCATGTGGAGCAGGCCGAGGAAACCACAGCGGAAGCCGAACCCGAGCGCCTCGGAGGTCTCCGGCTCCCAGGACAGCGCGGCGTCGTTGAGGGCGAGCTTCTCGAGCGCGTCGCGCAGGTCTTCGAAGCGGTCGGTGTCGATCGGGAAGAGCCCGCAGAAGACCATCGGGCGAACCTCGCGGTAGCCCTCGAGCGGCTCGGCGGCCGGTGGCTCCTGCGCCGTCAGCGTGTCGCCGACGCGCAGCTTGGCGACGTCCTTGATGCCGGTGATCAGGTAGCCGACGTCGCCCGCGTCCATCCCCTGCACCCCCGTCATCGCCGGCCGGAAGAAGCCGATGTCGTCGATGTCGGCCTCGGTACCGTTCTGCATCGCCAGGATCCGCTCGTGCTTGCGGAAGGAGCCGTCGACCATCCGCACGTAAGCGATCACCCCGCGGTACTGGTCGAACTCGGAGTCGAAGATCAGCGCCCTGGTGGGAGCCTCGGGCTCGCCCTTCGGGGCGGGGATCCGGTCGACGATCGCCTCCAGCACCTCGACCACCCCCTCGCCCGTCTTGGCCGAGATCCACAGCGCTTCCTCGGGGTCGCCCCCGGTGAGGTCGGCGATCTCCTGCGCGACCCGATCGGGCTCGGCGCCGGGCAGATCGACCTTGTTGATCACCGGGATCAGCTCAAGCCCGTTCTCGACCGCCAGGTAGGTATTGGCGACGGTCTGCGCCTCAACCCCCTGGGCGGCGTCGACGACGAGCAGGGCGCCCTCGCAGGCGGCAAGGCTGCGCGAGACCTCATAGGAGAAATCGACGTGGCCGGGGGTGTCGATCAGGTGCAGGTGATAGATCTGGCCGTCGGAGGCCGTGTACTCGACCCGCACGGCCTGGGCCTTGATCGTGATCCCGCGCTCGCGCTCGAGGTCCATCGAGTCGAGCATCTGGGCCTGCATTTTCTTCGGGTCGACGGCGCCGGTGACCTCGAGGATGCGGTCGGCTAGCGTCGACTTGCCGTGGTCTATGTGGGCGATGATGCTGAAGTTGCGGATGTGGTCCATGGGCCTGCGGAGTATGCCGAGTGGCCGGCGGGTCCCGTCGCCGCCGCCGGGGGGTGCCCTCCTGGTGCTGCGATCTGCTCCGGGCAAAGGGATGAGATCCCACGGAGGGATAGGCCTTGCCCTCCGCAGACTCCGCACGGGCGGAGCACACCCCCCGACACCGGCGCCACCCGCCGGAGAATCGCTAGTGGCCACACCCTGATGGGTCCAAGCGCCCCTTCAATTTGAAGACGACCGTTGGTGGCGTTTTCAAGATTGGCGTTGCTCCTAGGCCCTCGGTCCAGCGGGTGGTTGGTGGGTATGGGGGCTTGCCTCGTTCCACCCTGTCTCGCGAGGTCACCACGTAGTCGTAGTGCCCTTCGTTGAGGAGGCGGCGCCATTGCTTGCAGGTCGATGGGGCTATGAAGCCTCCGTGGGGGCGCTCTTCGCCTATGTACTGGACGTGATTGGAGAGGTCGGTGCCGTACAGGGGGTACTGGCGGGTTGAGGTGGTGGCTATTCGGGCGCCTGAGATTGCATCTGCCCATTTGAAGGCGGCGTTGAGGCCAGGGGCGGCAAAGGTCGGGTTGGCGTAGCGGTTCTCGAGGTAGTGGCGCTGGACCGGGTAGCCGATCGCGATCGTCGCGACGAGGAGCATCAAGGCAGCCGGGCGGGCGTGGGGTGTCCCCCGCCTTGCTGGGTTTTTCGCCTGGTGACGTTGTGCCCGTCCGAGAGCCCGGGTGGGGCGAAAAAGAGGACGCCGCTGCGTCGGGGGACACCCCACGCCCGCCCTTCGAAGCCGTGGAGACAGCACGGTGGGAAGCAGCGCAAAGCCAAGCACGAGGGCTGGGGCGAGGTAGCGGAGACCAGATTCGAAGCCGCGGGCCATGCCGTCGGGGCCGGAGGCCGAGGTCGGTGCGATCAGCCAGGCGACGATCACTGCGAGCCCGGTGGCACCGGCGACCAGCAGCGCACCGTCGCGGTCGAGGTTAGGTCCGGATGGCGATCCAAAGCTCGACCGCACTGGGAAAAGAGACAGGAGAAGGCCTACAAGGACGAGAGCAACGAGCAGCGGCCAGAGGATCGTCAGGCCTCCGTGCAACCCGGGCAGGAACCAGTCCGCCCAGACCGAGCCGTCGGTCAGGTAGCCCAGCACGCTGTGCCCTTCGCGCCCACCAAGCGCCTGGTCAGGCGCGGGCAGTGAGATCGGGCCGAGATGGTCGAACCACGGCAGCGGATTGCCGGTGTGGATCAGGTTGCGCAGGTACCAGTAACCGCCACTGGCCAGCGCAGCCAGGCCGGCCGCCGCAAGAGCTCGCCATCTCTTGCCGGCCGGCGCGGCGAGCGCAAGTCCGAGGACGAGAACAGCGGCGGGCAGGAGGAAGTTGAGCTTGGTGCCTGCGGCCAGGCCCGCTGCCAAGCCGACAACGAGAAGAGCGCCGGCTGGAAGACCAGCCTCCCCCTCTCTCCGCACCGCCCACGCGTTCAACGCAACAGCTACTGCAGCAAGTAGGAAGAAGATCCCGACGATGTCGTTTCTTGCTTCCCCAGCTTGATCGGAAAGCACCGGAAGACTCAGCGCGACAGCTCCCAGCCCAAGTGACCAAGGTGCAACCCGGTACGGCTTTCCAATACACCAGCAAGCAGCCAAGCAGCCGACGAACCAACCGAGATTCAGCAGCGGCGAAAGCACATCTCTGCCGAACGCCAGCATCCCAACCGAGTGGAAGATTTCGGCATTCGCCGGATAGAACCAGGCCAGGAACTGCGGCGCGATGAAGTGCAGGTCCCACGTGTCGCTGCTCTGAAAGAACCCGGCAGCGAACGGCCCGTGGTACCAGGTCGAATCGAACCCGGTCATGCCGGTCAGCAGCTTCGAGCGCACGTCAACGCCGAACTTGATCAGCGCAATCGCAGCTATCGCCAGTGCGATCAACACCGGACCTTGAGGAGGAGGGTGGGGGTGCCCCTCCCGCTCGCTGGGTTTTTCGCCTTTGAGCGTGCCTCTCTCGTCAACCGGTCTGTGCGAAAAACGGGACGCCGCTACGCGGGAGGGATACCCCCACCCTCCTCCCAGACCCCATCGCAGCCCTGAGCCAACGATCGCTACCCCAACGAAATACAGCGCAGGTCGAAATAGGCCAAAGCTCCCAAGAAGCTCAGCGATCCAGATCAGGACTGCGAGTCCGAGCAGTGCCGTTGCAAGATGAGCTGGCGCACCGTTAAAGCTGGGAAGCAGCCGCACCCGGATTGCCGATGCGCCGTAGGTCGCAAAGCCGGCGAGCCATGCCAACTCCAACACCCCCAGCAGGTAACGCGGCAGATCGAGCATCTAGCGGCGGCGGACCAGCCGCGTTATCTGCTCGAGCTCGCCGATGCGCAGGAGCTTGGCTGCGCCGACGTAGACCAGGCCCCCCAGCGCCAGCGCCGTTCCCAACGAGATGATCTGACCTCCCAGGCCGCGGCCAAGGGCGTTGTCGAGCAGGTCCCAAACCCCGAATGAAACCGCCGCAAGCGCTCCAGCCGCCAGGGCGATCCGCATCCCCGTCGAGAGCAACCTGCCGAGCTCCAAACCCCCCAGCTCGCGGCGCAGGACGACGGCTTGGGCGAGCACTGCGGCGGTCGTGCCGATGCCCGTGCCGGCGACGATCCCGCCCGTCCCGAACGGCTTGTAGAGCGCAAAGGCGGCGAGCGTTGAGACGACTAGGTCCAGGCCGGCCAGCCCGGTCGCCATCCAGGGCCGCTGGAGGCTGAAGAAGGTGCGGGTCTGCAACAGGTAGACGCCGTTGGTCGGCAGCGAGAAGGCGAACCAGAAGAGCGCCGTAGCGACCAGCGTCGTCTCCTCCGGCGTGAACTCGCCGCGCTGATAGACCAGACGGATCATCGGCTCGGAGAGGACCAGGACCGCGGCCGCGGCCGGCAGCAGGACGAAGAGGATCTGGCGCATCCCATTGGCCATCGTCGCCCGCAGGTTGTCGTGCTCGCCGCGGGCGGCGAAGCGGGCCAGGGTCGGGAAGAGGACCGTCGCGATCGCCACCGAGAAGATCCCCTGCGGCAGCTGGTAGATCCTGAATGCCTTGTCGATCGCGGCCGGTGACTGATCGCTGACCAAGCTGCCGAAGAGGCTGTTGATCAGCATGTTGAAGTTGATCAACCCGAGGCTGATCGTCACCGGCAGCATCAGCAGCAGGACGCGGCGAACATCGGGGTTGCGCCACTCGAAGCTCCAGCCGAACTTGAAGGGCGTATTGCGCAGGTCAAAGGTGGGAATCAAGAGTTGGACGAGGGTGCCGACGAGGATGCCGATCGCGTAGGCGTAGATCCGGTCCTGGCCGTGGAAGTGCGGGATCAGCAGAACCAGCACCGCGATGATCGTCAGGTTCCAGAACAGCGGCGAGATCGCGAAGGCGCCGAAGCGGTCGTAGCTGTTGAGGATGCCGACGACTACGCCGCTCAACCCGAGCATGATCAGGATCGGGAAGAGGACCTGGGAGAGGGTGACGGTGAGGTCGAGGATCGTTCCCTCGAAGCCGGGGGCGAAGAGCGGCATGATCACCGGCGCTAGCAGCACGAACAGCGCGGTGATCGCACCCAGCACGAGGGTGACCAGCAGCAACAGGGTCGAGGCGAGCCTGAACGCCTCTTTGTAGTTCTTCTTCTCCAGCTGCTCGGTGAAGATGGGGACGAAGGCCGGCTGTAGCGCCGCGTCGGCAAAGAGAGCGCGAACCAGGTTCGGGACCTGGAAGGCGATCGTGAACGCGGACATCGGCCCGCTCACGCCGTAGTAGCCGGCGGCGACGATCTCGCGAACGAGCCCGGCGATCCGCGAGGCGGCGGTGGCAAGTGAGAAGAACGCCGTGGAGCGCGCGATGCGGCCGGAACGGGAGCCGGGAGCCGGCTCGCCAGAGCTTTCCTCGCCGGGCTCGAAAGCCTCCGCAGCGCGCAGCGCGGCGTCGGCGGCGACCGCTGCCTTCTCGCGATCGTCTCCCTCAGGTGCCGTAGGTTTCTCCAAGCTGGGTCTCAGTCGCTATAGTCGGCGGCCGTCTGGGGCCGGCTGGCGCCGCTTCCAGGCTCACGACTCATGGCCAACATAGCCTCACAAAAGAAGCGGATCCTACGCAGCGACCGCGAGCGAACCGAGAACCGGCTCCTGACGAGCACGGTCAAGACCTATTTCCGGCGGCTCGAAAGCGCCGTCGAGGGCGGCGATACGGCCGCAATCGAGGCCGAGCACCGGGCGCTTGTATCTCGGATCGACAAGTCGATCCAAAAAGGCGCCATGCACAAGAACACCGGCGCTCGCAAGAAGGCGAAAGCCGCCCGTATCGCGACTGCCGCCGCAAAGTAGTCAGGCCGGCACGCCCGCTGCGGCACGCAGCGCCAGGGTCAGCGCCAGCTCATCGCCGTAGTCGGCCCCGCCGCGGCACCAGACCTCGAGATCGGCGAGCGCGATCAACGCCTCCTGCAGATCGTCCGCGCCGATTCCCCGCAGCCTGCGAACCAGTTGCTTGGCCGCGTAAGGATGCATGCCGAGGCTCGACTCGACATGCTGAGACGCCATCCCCTCCTCCAACATTGCCGCCGCGGCGCGGGCTTTGCGCAGGCGCGATGCGAGGCCGTAGATCAGCCCCGTGACGTTCTCTCCCTGCGCAATCAGCCGCTCGGCAATCCGCAGCGCGGCAGCCGCATCGCGTTCCAACAGCGCGTCGGATAGAGCCCAGACGACGGCCTCCGAGGTGTCGGCGATCATCGCTTCCAGATCTGCGGCGCCCACCGTCCCGCCCTCTCCCGCCCAGAGGGCAAGGCGCTCCAGCTCATTTTGGAGACGCTGCGGATTCGCCCCCATGCGATCGACCAGCATGCGTGCCGCTGCCGGGTCGAGGCGAAAGCCGAGCCGCTCAGCATCCGCGATCAGCAGCCGCGGCATGTCCCTTGCCTTGGGAGCCTCGAATTCGTGGATCTCCCCCTTCGCCGCCTTGACCGCCTTGACCAGCTTTGCCGGCGCCTTGGCGCGCGCAATCAGGACGACGCTGAGATCGGGAGGCAATCCGGCGAGCGCTGCCGCCACCGCTTCCAGCTGCCTGTCGCGCCAGCGCTCCACCCCGTCGGCGAGCAGGTAGCGGCGAGATTCCGTCAGCGACATCGCCGGGATCGCACCCAACAGGGCCTCGTGATCGGGCGCGCCCCGACCCTCGCCTGGCTCAAAGACCTGCAATGAGGCGATGCCCCCGTCGCGCTCCGCCCTCGCCCGCAGGCGAGAGCGCGTCGCGTCGATCTTGGCGCCGTCGGTACCGGCAATCAGATAAAGAGGGCGCATCTCCTCGGCCATCGGCCGAGTCTAGATGGCGATCCGGAACGCCCGCTACCAGTGACCGTGACCATGGCCGTAGCCGTGGCCGCTTCCGTGACCCCACGAAGACGCGTGCGATTGCTCGCTTGCGGATTCTTCGGGCTCATCGGCTTCTGGCGGAGGGGCATCGGTCGGGACTGGAGCCGTCGCAGGACTTTCGCTCGGGTCAGACACTTCCGAATCGTCGCCGCCCCGCGAGTGGCCGTGGCCGTGGCTCGAGCCTTTGCCGGAATGGTGGTCGTGACCGTGCTCGTCAGCTTCGTCGGTAGCCGGCGGAGTCTGCGAGGCGATCGGGGCCTCTGGCGTGGTTTGACTCACCGGACTCGGCGACGATGGAGTGCTGTTGGAGACCGGCACCGCTGCCGCAGCCGGTGCAGGAGCAGGCTGCTGAGCGACCGGCGCAGGATCCGGGATCGCGTCTTCGGGCGGACTACCACCGGCCGGGGCTGCCGGAGTCGGGTGGGCGACGACGAGATCCGTGGACTGCGGGGCCTGCGACTTGGCGAGGGCGACGGTGCCACCGTGGGGTCGACCCGGCTTGCCGGAGGAGACCCCGGGGCTCGTTCGGCCGGTCGCGGCGGAGATCGCCGGGCGGACACCCTGCGTCCTTGCCCTCGCTGCAACCGTGGCGTCGCCGACCGCCTGGCGCTGGTTTCCAAAGCCCGGAATCGGGGCTCCGGCGACCAGCGGCCAGTTCTGGTTGAGCGCCAGAGCGACCATCGCCAGGCCGATCGCGGCGGTCAGGCCGAGCAGCGCCAGCACTGTGCTGCGGGTCCGCACGAGCAGCCCGTCGCCGAGAACGCTCGCTCTGACGGTAGATCGCAGCGACCACTGTCGATGTTTGGAGAGCACCGATACGTCCATCGACCGCAGCGGATCGATCTACAAGCTCGCCGCGCCATAACCCCAATATCGATTCGTTGATTCGTCCACATCGGCAACAGGGGAAGCGCCGACTCGCCAGGAGGGCTTAGCCGCCCCCATTCACGCGAACCAAGTCGCCGACGACTTCGAGCACAACGGCTCCGACACGGTCGGTGCGCAGGGTGGTGACACCGTGGGAAGCAAGCGTCGCGAGCGTGGCCGCGGTCGGGTGGCCAAAAGGGTTCTCAGCGCCAACCGAGATCACGGCCAGGCGGGGCCGAGTGCGATCGAGTAGATCGCCAAGTCCGGCATCGTCGCTGCCATGGTGGGCAACCTTGAGCACGTCTATCGGGCCTGGTTCGATCGGCGTCGTTTCCGCCTCGGCGTCAGCGGTCAACAGCATCGAGAAACCGTGCCAACGAGCGAGCATGACCAGGGCCAGCTGGTTGGGATCTTCGCCGGCATGCGAGCCGGCGAGCAACTCGGACGGCGGCCAGAGCACGTCGAGCCGCAAGCGGCCCGCTCGCAGCTCGCTCCCCCGGGAGAGGCGACGAGCGGGAATCCCCGCGGCGGCGATCTCGGCCAGGGTCCGCGCTCTCAAGACCCCGTAGACGAGATGTCCGATCGGAAAGACGCCAAGCAGGTCCCGAATCCCGCCCGCATGGTCGGACTGATCGTGGGTGACGATCGCCGCGCCGAGCCGGGCGACCCCGGCAGCGCGCAACTTCGCGGCAAGCCCGTCTCCCGGCGGTCCGCCGTCGACCAGCACGGCCGGTGCGTCCCGCGCCTGCAGCAAGATCGCGTCGCCCTGTCCGACGTCGAGGACGGAGATCCGCAGGCCCGCGGGGGGACCAGGGGCCGCACCCCCGTTTGCCGCGCCCGCCCCCCAGGCCCACCCCAGCCCGAGCACCACCAGTCCGGTTGCCAGCGCCGGGCCAGCCAGCCGCAGCTTCCGAGGACTCCGGCCAGCGCGCACGGCAAGCAGCGCCGCAGCGGCGATCCCTAGGTAGGAACCGACCAAGCCAGCTGCTCCGAGCCGCACGTGCAGGTAGGCCCAACTGGGGCGGCCGCACCAAGCCGCCACCTGGGCGATGTAGGCGAGCAGGAGGGAATTGACGGCATTCAGCGCTCCGACCGGCAGACCGGGCACCTGACCGGCAGCCGCGACCAGCATTCCCAGCCACATCGCCGGAGCCACCGCCGGCAGCGCCAACAGATTGGCGACGAGCGTCATCGTCGAGATCGCTTCGAAGTGGAAGGCGATCAGCGGCGCCGTGGCTAGCGTCGCGGCGATCGTCACCGCCGCACCCTCGGCAAGAGCACGCCGCCAACCGCGGGCGCCGATCCTCGCCGCGATCGCGGCCCGCAGCGGCGCGGCGAGCAGGAGGATGCCGAGCACCGCAGCGAAGCTGAGCTGCCAGCCGACGTCGGCCGCTATCCCGGGCTCGAGGACGAGCAGAGCCGCCGCCGCAAACACCAGTGCGTAGAAGCGCGAGGTGCGGCGGCCGGCCAGGGTCGCGAGCACGCTCAGCGCGCCCATGATCCCGGCGCGCTGGATCGACGGGCCGGCACCGGCCAGCGGCACGTAGACGGCGATCAGGCCGAGCACCCAGAGCAGGCGCGTGCGGAGCGGCAGGCCGAGCGCCGCCAGAGCGGGCATCGCCAAGAGGACGAGCAGCGCCACGTTCTGACCCGATACGGCAAGCAGGTGACTCAGGCCGGCACGGCGGAAGTCCTCCGTCGTGCCCTCGTCGATCTGCTCGTCCTCGCCGAGGACGAAGCCGCGCGCCAGCGCCGTCTCCCGCGCCGGCATTCCCCGGCCGAGCGCCGCCTCGGCACGAGTGCGAATCTCGCCGCTGTGGGCAAGCGCCAGCACAGCCGCTGCCACGACCAGCAGAAGCGGCACTGACAGAGACCGGACGCGCACGGGCGCTATGGCTGCAGCCGGGCCCGCAACGATTCCATCGTCGCCGGGCCGATGCCACTCACCCGGTCGAGCTGATCGACCGAGGCGAGACCACCGTGCTGGTCGCGGTACTCGACGATCTTGGCGGCGGTCACCGGGCCGATCCCGTCGATCGTGTCGAGCTGCTCGACGCTGGCGCTGCCGAGGCTGATCGGGCCATCTTCCGCCGCGGCCCCCGCAGTCGCGATCGATCCACCCGTCCCTCGCTCCGGCACCATCACCTGCTGCCCGTCGGCGAGGCGCGCGGCGCGATTGATCCCTTCGAGTAGGGCGCCGCCGGCCGCACCGCCGGCGCGTTCGATCGCATCGACGACACGGGCCCCGGCCGGCAACCGGTAGACCCCCGGCCGCCGAACGGCGCCGGCAACATCGACCACGATGTCGGAGCCACCGCCGCTTTTCAGGCTGAAACCGCCGGAGTCGCCCGGACTCGAGGCGACAGCCGCGGATACTGCCGCGCCATCGCCCTCAGCGCGGATCGCCCGCGCCCCGACCAACAGGAGGGCGATGGCCACAGCACCGTAGACGAGAACCTGGGACCGCGAAAGCTCTGGCATGGACCGCAGCGTCGCCGGCCCGAACGCACGTGTGGTGCGCTAAATCGAAAAAATCAGCTACAAGTTCTCGTCGTCGTCGTAACCGGCCACCTCGGCCAGCTGATCGCTGTAGAGCTCGGTCGCGGCAACCGGGGGCGACTGCACCGAGACGCAGGCCAGCCCCTCCTCGCCGTTGTTGGCGATCGAGTGGTCGGTGGCGGGCGGGACGAGGATCAGATCGCCCTCCCCCACTCCCTGCGTGTCGCCGGCGACGGACATCGTTCCGGCCCCCCGAACGACCACGTAGACCTGCTCGGCGCCCTCGTCGGAACGCAAGGTCTGCTCGGTGCCGGCCGGAATCTCCAGCCAGGTCACCGACATGTTGCGGGCCCCGAGCTGACCCGCGTCCATCAACGCGTGGTAGCGAAGTCGGTGCCACTCCTCGGCGGGAGCTTCTGACAGGCGTCTGACGAGCATCGGCGGCTTTGTACCAGAAAGGAGGCCTTGAGCCGCGAGAACTCAGCGAACTACGAAGTTCACGAGCTTACCCGGAACGAAAATCTCCTTGGTTACATCCTTGTCCACGAAGTAGCTCTGCACCTTCTCGCTCGCCCTCGCCAGCTCCAGAACCTGCTCGCGTGGCGCCGCCGCGCCGACCTCGATCCGGTCGCGAAGCTTGCCGTTGACCTGGACAACGACGGTGATCGAGTCGCTGAGCAACATCTCCGGGTCGGCTTGCGGCCAAGGCCGCTCCCAGGCCCGCTCGCCCGCCAAGCGCTCGAAGATCTCGCTGCCGAGGTGCGGCGCAAAGGGGAAGATCAGCGAGGCTGCCGTGGCCGTCGCGAACCGCACCGCCGCGTCGCCGTCGGGTTCGCCGTAGAGGCCATCCTTGAGCCGGTAGGCCTCGTTGACCAGCTCCATCACAGCGGCGATCGCGGTGTTGAACTGGAAGCCGCGCTCGAAGTCGCGGCTCACCTTGTCGATCGCCCAGTGGGCCTTGGCGAGCAGCTCGCGCGCGTCGCCTTTCACGGCGCCGCCGGGCTCTGCCGACCCGGTTCGCTCCGCGACCTCGCCGCAGAGGCGCCAGAGGCGCGAGAGGAAGCGATTGACACCCTCGACCCCCTCATCGGACCAATCGCCGCCGCGCTCCGGCGGGCCCATGAAGCAGACGTAGGTCCGGGCGGTGTCGGCGCCGTAGCGCTCCACGTACTCGGCCGGGCTGACCGTGTTGCCCTTCGACTTCGACATCTTGGCGCCGTCGCGGGTGATCATCCCCTGGGTGAAGAGGTTGGCGAACGGCTCCTGCGCCGAGAGGTAGCCGAGATCGGCGAGCGCCTTGGTGAAGAAGCGCGCGTACATCAGGTGCAGGATCGCGTGCTCGACGCCGCCGATGTACTGGTCGACGGGCAGCCAGTGTTCGGCCGCGGCCCGGTCCCACGCAGCCTCGGCGTTGCCCGGATCGAGGTAGCGGATGAAGTACCAGGAGGAGTCGACGAAGGTGTCCATCGTGTCGGTCTCGCGCCGCGCGGCGGCACCGCAGCGCGGGCACTCGGTCGCGACCCAGTCCTCGGCGGCGGCGAGCGGGCTGCGACCCTGCGGCGCGTAGTCGTCGACCTCGGGCAGCTCGACCGGCAGCTGATCGTCGGGCACGGGGACGATGCCGCACTCCTCGCAGTAGACGATCGGGATCGGGGCGCCCCAGTAGCGCTGGCGCGAGACGAGCCAGTCGCGCAGGCGGTAGTTGACCGCCGATTCGCCCCGACCGTCCTCACCCAGCCAGGCGACGATCTCCTCGTAGGCCTCGCGGTTGTGCTTGCCGTCGAAGCGGCCCGATGCGGTCATCGGCCCGTCGCCGGGATACGGCAGGCCCTCCTCGTCGCGGGCGGTCTCCGGGTCGGAGCCCTCGATCACCCGCTCGATCGGCAAGTCGAAGGCTTTGGCGAACTCGTAGTCGCGGCTGTCGTGGCCGGGCACCGCCATGATCGCGCCGGTGCCGTACTCCATCAGCACATAGTCGGCGACGAACATCGGGATCTGCTCGCCGTTGACGGGGTTGACGACGCTGCGGCCAAGCGGCACGCCGGTCTTGGCGCGGCCCTCGTCGCCGCGATCCTCGACCGACTCGCGGGCGACCTGGTTGACGTACTCGCGCACCGCCTCCTCGGCCGGCGTGCCGGCGATCAGGCGCTCGAGCTCGGGGTGCTCGGGGGCGAGAACGAAGAAGGTCGCGCCGAACAACGTGTCGGGGCGGGTGGTGAAGACGGGGAAGTCGAGGTCGAGCTCCTCGCAACGGAAGGTGACTTCCGCTCCCTCCGAGCGGCCGATCCAGTTGCGCTGCATGGTGACCACGTGCTCCGGCCAGGACTCGAGCAGGTCGAAGTCGGCGAGCAGCCGCTCGGCGTACTCGGTGATCTTGAAGAACCATTGCTCGAGCCGGCGCTGTTCCACCTGCGTGCCGCAGCGCTCGCAGCGGCCGTCGACGACCTGCTCGTTGGCGAGCACGGTCGCGTCTTTGGGACACCACTGGACTGGCGCCTCCTCGCGGTAGGCGAGGCCGCGCTCGAAGAGGCGCAGGAAGATCCACTGGGTCCAGCGGTAGTACTCGGGCGTGTGGGTGCCCAGCTCACGCGACCAGTCGATCGAGATCCCCCACTCGCGGAACTGACGGCGGAAGGACTCGATCGAGCGCTCGGTTGCCTCGCGCGGTGGCTCGCCGGTTTTGATCGCGTTGTTCTCCGCCGGCAGGCCAAAGGCGTCGTAGCCCATCGGGTGAATCACCTCGAAGCCGTGACGGCGGCGGAAGTGGGCGATCGCGTCGCCGACCGCGTAGCACTTGAGATGGCCGACGTGGGGCTCTCCCGAGGGATAGGGCAGCATCTCCAGCACGTAGGCCTTCGGCTTGGCCTCGTCGAAGCCGGGCTGCCCCGGATTCGGGACCTCCCAGGTCTTCTCCTCAGCCCAGAGCCGCTGCCACTTCGCCTCGATCGCCTTGGGGTCGTAACCGGCCATTGACCGGCGATCTTATTTACGCCGCAAGGTCAGCCGCAGACCTGACCAAGTCTCATCGATCGCGCACACCTTGGTGTCGACCATCCCGGCAGCGAGGGCGACCTCGCGAATGACGTCCTCGCTGAGGTCGGTATCGACTCCGGAGGAGCGCTTTGGCCAGGCCATCCAGAGCGTGCCCCCGGCGACTGCCTTGGCGACCGCGCCGAAGGACCGCTCCAGCTCCCTTCGCGACGTGACGAACCAGATCGTCATCTCGCGCCGACCTCGGTTGCCACAACGGAGCGCGACCCCACCTGGGAGCGGGGCAAGAGTCGTCTCGACCCCATCTGGCGGATCGAGCAGGGCAACCGTCATGCCTTCCTTCACGCCGAGCTTCTGAGCGAGCGGCCTGCCCGACCCGGGGCCAGAGTCGGAAACCGGGACCACGGGATGGGACGGCGGGTTGGCGATCGCCTCCGCGAGCTTCGCGCTGAGGTCACCCCAGACGGTGTAGGTGGCGTCTGGGAGCTGCTTGCGTATCGCAGCCACTTTCCCCTCCACCCCACCGACGAAGACGATCGGAATCTCACGCAATGCCTTCGACTGCCGCAACGAGTACGCGACCTCGCGACCGTGTGACGGCAGCCGACTGAGATCGATGACGAAAGCCGCGGGCGGGTCTTCGCGCAGTTGCTTGATGCCGATGCTCGTCCCCGGAACCTCCGCGTCGACCTCGTACCCGGCGGCCTCGAGCCGGGCCGCACGCTCGGCAACCTCGTCCTCCTTCCAGTGGACGAGGCGGATGCGCGGCGGGGCGGTCACGGGCGAAGGCTAATTGGAATCCGCGTCTGCGCCGCTCAGCCCTTGGCTGAAAGCGTGGGGCTCCGGCGCAACTGGACCAATCCCCAGAGAGAGACCACCGCCCACACCGACTCGAGCAGGAGAAAGCCCCACTGCTGTTCACGCCAGGCGAGAACGGCGAGGACCAGCGAGCCGAGGACGTTGAGAGTCAGGTAGAGCCGTGAATGAGGGTCCATCGCTCCGAACTGCGAGGCGGCGAAGGCGACCAGGATCAGCAGGGCGCCGACGATCTGCACAAGCTGATCCACGGCGTCGAGCGTACTGCGCAGCTCGACCTAGAAGGCAGGCGAGATCGCCACGAGGATGCGGGGCCAGACGTAGACCTCGATCGTCGCCGCGACGACCAGGGTCGGGATCGCAATCGCGACGGTGAGGAAGGTGGCCGCGAGGAGCTGGTTCCACTCGCCGCGGCGACTGGCGATCAGCCAGGCGGCAAGGGGCAGGAAGAGGGCGGTCAGCTCCGGGATCGCGTGGGGCAGCACGGTAAGGATGAGAGCGGCGCGGGAAATGTCGAGCTGAGAGGAGACCGTCGCGCCCTGGAAGCCGAGATAGAGGGCCTGGGTGAGGAGCGAGAAGAGGGTGACGGCGGCGACGAAGAGGATCGCGAACTGACCCGCCTTGACGTGGATCCAGCGCGAGATGCCGCTGCGCTGAGCGGCGGCGATCGGCATCGAGGCGCCGGCGATGAAGCCGGCGACGCAGGCGGTCGCGTGTAGGGCGAGAACGAGCGAGTTGCGCCAGAGAATCGGCAGCAGGTCGCCGGGATCCTGCGGCTCAGTCAGTCCCGGCAGGTGAATCGGGCTGATGTCGGGCGTCAGCAACCCCGAAACCACCCAGACCGCGCCCAGCAGCGACAGCGCGATCGCGAGGCTGAGGGCCAGCCAGTTGCGTAGGACGGCCCAAGGGTGCCCGTTCCAGGCCTCGAGGGTGTCCCGCGTGTCCTGCATGCCGTGGGAGAACACGTGCTCGTTCGCGCCGTTCATCCCCTGATCATCGGCACTCACGGGGCGACGATTGAGCAAAGTAGGCTGCGACGGTTTCTGACCCCTACGCTCGTGCCGAATTGAACAGGCGCAGCCCATCGTTGCGAGGAGATGGAGCTAGTGGGGCTCGAACCCACGACCTCCTGACTGCCAGTCAGACGCTCTTCCAGCTGAGCTATAGCCCCGCAGGGTGCTGAGTTTAGAGGTTTGGGTGACGACGCCGGAAGCTACGCGGCGCGCTGCTCCGGGTCCTGATCGTCATCCACGTCGAGGACCAGGTTGTCGTCGGCGGTGCGGCGGATGTTGAAGTCGAAAGGAGCGTTCTCTTCCAGCTCGCGGAGGAGGTCGACCGGCTCGTCGAGCCGCATCGAGAGGGTCGCGCGACCCTCGGAGAAGCGTTCGACCGAGATATCTGAAGCACCGAGGCGGCCGACCGCGTTTTCGAAGCCGACCAGCTGCGAGAAGTCGCCGAGCGGGCCGATCTCGAGCTTGATCAGGCCCTCGAAGAGCTGACCCAGGGCAGCCTCGGCGCTGGCGGGGGCAACCTGCTCGGTGCCGTTGGTTGAGCTCTCGTGGATCTCGGCAAGGTCTTGCGTGCGCCGGCTTACCTCCACCGCCTCGCGCAGGGCCTTCATCCGGATCCGCGTCGCCTGCCCGCGCGCCTGCGACTGGATCTCCTCCAGCCGCTCGGAGACCGCGTGCAGGGAGACGATGCTGCGCTCGTGTCGCTCGTCGGCCTCCCGCAAACGCTCGGTCAAGCCGCGGATCTCGCGCTCGCGCTCGATCACCATTCCCGAGAGCGAAGTCAGTTCGGCATCCGCAGTTGACGCGTGGTGCTCGACGGCGGATATCGCCGCATCGCGCGCCGCCATCGTCGCGTCGACTTCGTTACGGCTGTAGCCGAATAGCGCCCGCTTGAAGCTAGCCATGCGCGGCATCGTAGAGGTGCCCTCGGACGCCATCCTGTGACAGTTGCAACTCGAGCCGTGGCGCCTCGCGCCAGAGGTCCTCGAGCTGGTAGCGCTCCCTTTCCTCGGCAGTGAAGACGTGCAGGACGGCGTCGAGGTAGTCGAGCACGATCCAACCGGCTTCCCCCTCCCCGTCGACCCCGCCGGGCAGCAGCTCGTGCTCTGCCTTGAGGCGCAGCTTGACCTCGTCGACTATCGCCCGCGCCTGGCGTTCGTTGCGTGCCGTGCAGATCGCTAAGAAGTCCGTGTAGGCGGCGAGGCCGCGCATGTCGAGGACGACGATCTCGGTCGCCCCTTTCGAGTCGGCCAGCTCGGCCAGCCGCCGCGTCAGCTCCTCGGACCCAAGCCCGCTCACGAGTAGATCCCCTTCTCCTCGATGAACCGCGCGACCGCCTCCGGCACGAGGTAGCGCAACGGCCTGCCCGCCGCCGCCCGCTCGCGCACTGCCGAGGAGGAGACGCCGAACTGCGGCATCTCGAGCATCGTCGCCTTCCCCTCGGCGCTGACGCCGCGCATCACGGCGCCCACGTCGGCCTCGGATATGCCAGAGCGCCGCGCGACCGCCAGGCGCGCCAGCTCGACCACCCGCTGCGGCTCGCGCCAGCTCTCGAACCCGACGGCTGCGTCCGCGCCCATTACGAACACCAAGTCCGGCTCTTCCCTTTCGCGTGCAAGCAGCTCCAAGGTCTCATACGTGTAGGACGGCCCGTCGCGTTCGACCTCCAGCGTCGAGACGGTGAAGCGCGGGTCATCGGCGGCGGCGAGCCGGGTCATCGCCAGCCGCAGCTCCCGGCCGGGGTCGTCGTGTATCCGCTTGTGCGGCGCCTCGCCGGTCGGCACCAGGACGACCTCGTCGAGGCCGAGCTGCCAGAGCGCCTCCTGGGCAAGCGCCAGGTGCCCCAGGTGGGGTGGGTTGAAGGCCGAGCCGAGGACGCCGATCGCGAGACGGCGGCTGTCAGCCCCCGGGGTGCTACTCACGCACTTGACCGTCGCCGCGGACGACGTACTTGTAGGTGGTCAGCTCGCGCAGGCCGATCGGGCCGCGGGCGTGCAGCTTCTGGGTCGAGTTGCCGATCTCCGCCCCCATCCCGAACTCGAAGCCGTCGGTGAAGCGGGTCGAGGCGTTGGTGTAGACGACGGCGGCGTCGACCCCGGCGGCGAAGCGGGCGGATGCGTCGTCGGAGCGGGTGACGATCGCCTCGGAGTGACGGGTGCCGTGGCGATTGACGTGATCGATTGCGTCCTCGAGCGAGTCGACGACGGCGACGGCGAGCTTCAGATCGAGGTACTCGTTGTCCCAGTCCTCTTCGCCGGCCGGGCCGACTTCGACTCCCCCGGCGACCGCCCGGGTGCGCTCGTCGCCGACTAGCTCGACACCGGCGTCGCGCAGCTCGGCGAGCGCGCCTGGCAGGAACTCGGCCGCGACCGCGGCGTCGACCAGCAGCGTCTCCGCCGCGTTGCAGACACCGGGGCGCTGCGTCTTCGCGTTGACCGCGATCCGCCGCGCCATCTCGAGATCGGCGTCGGCGTGGACGTAGACGTGGCAGTTGCCGGCGGCGGCGAAGATCACCGGCACCGTGGCGACGTCCTTGAGCGCGTTCTTCAGGCCCTCCCCGCCACGTGGGATCAGCAGATCGACAGTCTCCTCCTGGGTTGCCAGCTCGGCCAAGTCCTCGTGGCCACCGCCCGCCAGGAGCACCGCCGCGTCGGCCGGCAGGCCGGCCTCCTCGAGCGCCTCGCGCACGATCGCCGCCAATGCCCCGTTGGTGCGCTCTGCGTAGTGGGAGCCGCGCAGGACGATCGCGTTGCCGCTCTTGATCGTCAGCGCCGCGCAGTCGATCGTCACGTTCGGGCGTGCCTCGTAGACGACGGCGACGACGCCGAGCGGCACCCGCACCTTCCTCAGGTCGACTCCACTCTCCAAAGCTTTGTGTTCGAGCTCCTCGCCCACCGGATCGTCCAGAGCAGCAACCGCCCGCACCCCGTCGGCCATAGCCGCGACCCGCTCCTCGCCCAGCGCCAACCGATCCCGCAGCGCCGTGGTAAGCCCCTCCGCGCACTCGTCCGCAAGATCCGCAGCATTCGCCTCGAGCACGTCTCCGACCCGTTCGCCAAGCAGTCGCGCGATCGCCGCAAGAGCTGCATCCTTGGTCTCGGTAGGTGAAGCACCCAACAGACGCGCCGCCCGCTGCGCCGCAGCACAAGTTTCGGCAACAGATTTAGTCGTGACAGCCATCAGCGCTAAGGGTAACTGGCCGGGGTGGGGTGCCCCTCTCGCGCAGCGGCGTCCTGTTTTTCGCCCCACCGCGCCCGCGGACAACCACAAATCGACCCGCGGCGAAAAACCCAGCAAGCGAGAGGGGCACCCCACCCCGGCCCCAGCTACCGGGCGCCAAACATTCCCTCCAAGCGCATCGCAAGCCGCACGTCCCCCTCGACGCTGCAGCGCCCGGCCACCATCGCGGTGAGGGAATCCTGGAGGCCGGCCGCAATCCGCACCCAGTCTGCGAGCCCGATATGAACGGTCACGGCGGCATCGAGTGGCGCCGGCTCGAGCAACCACGCCCGGCCCCGGTCCGAGTCGACCTCGATCGCCCAGCGCCAGGGGGCGCCAGGGGGCGCCTCGATCGCGAACGGTTCCAGCTCGTAGGCGACAGTCCCGGTAAAGCCGGCGGCCTTGGCTGGCTGGAAGCCTCGCGCCATCGCCCGCACGAGCGTTCGCTGTCGCCGCGGCTCGGCGAAGCGACGCTCGATCTCGGCGTCGTCGAGACCCTGCACCATCGCGGTCAGTGCCCGCTGCCCGCCCCGCGACGCAAGAGCCCGGAGCCGTCTGGAGCGCTCCCCGTCGACGACCTCCGACGGAGGAGGGGTCCGCCCCTCGATCTCAGTCCGCGCCTCGGCCACAAGCTTGTCCGCCCAGCGAACACCATGGTGCTCCGCCAGCTTTTCCGCTTCGGTCAGCACCGAGTCCGCCTCGGCTGCGTCGGTCGGGCCGCCGCGCCGGAACAGAGCTACCGCCAGATCGACCCGCATGCAGGCCATCGGCCAGCCGGCGCCCATCTCGTCCGCTCGCTCCAGGGCGGGGCGCAACTCGGCGATGGCTGCGTCTGGCCGCCCGGCGAGGATTTCGAGGCGGCCGATGTGCCACTCCGGCAACATGCCGAAGCAGAGGCCCGGCGAGGCCGTGATCAGAGTCGAGCGCATCGGCTCGAAGAGAGGACGCAGGCGCGCCCCCGCCTCCTTGTCCCCGATCGTGGTCGCCGTGAAGGCGAGCAGGGCGACGGCGAGTGGCATGTGCCCATCGGGGCGACGCAGCGCCTCCAGGTCTTCGCCATCTCCGAGCAGGGCCCACATTCGTCGTCGCGCCGTCTCGGCGTCGCCGCCGGCCGCAGCCGCGATTGAGACGGCGGCGGAGAGGAATCCCCGCGGCGTCACCTCGTCCATCGCTTCGTAGACTTCCCGGCTCGCCGCGAACTCGCCGTCGAAGTACGACTCTTCGAGCATCACCACGAACAGCTCCATCCCGACGTGCATGTCCGGGCGCAGCCGGCGGATCACCGCCCCGGCCCGGTGGCGCAGCACGTTAGCTGCCTCGCGTTCGCCCCGATCGGTCAGGCGCATGCTGCGATACAGATCCACCTCCCAGGTGAAGCGAGGGGTGGCAAGGCGCTGCGCGATCTCCCCGCCCCGCTCGACCGCTTCCTCACACTCCCGAATGCGGCCCATCCTGTAGCGGGTGGCCGCTGCCAGCTGGACGACGCGGAACAGTAGGTCTTCGCGATCGCATTCCTCCGCCAGCCCAAGCAGGCTCTCGACCTCATTGGGGAACCAGACGGGGTCCGGTGGCAGAGTGGGCCCACGGGCAAACCTCAGGACGAGAGCGGTGAAGCGGTCGAGAAGCCTCGCTTCAGGGTCGCCGAGACGCTCGGCCAACTCGCCCGCCCGCTGCTCGAGGGCGGCAAATCCCTCACCATCCGTATAGATCAACAGGTAGGCGAGACGAAACGTCATCCTCAGGGCGAGGCGCGGCTCGTTCTCGCCGAGCATCTCCAGACCCTCGCGCAGCTGCTCGACCGTGATTGGGTCGTCGGTGCCCACCTCGAAGCCGAAGCCGACGTCCCCCCCGGCGAAGCCGAGGGCCGCGCGGGCGAAGGTGACCGCGTCGCCGATCGCCCGTGCCGCCTCGATAGCGCCTCGAAACGACCCGCGCGCCCGGACCAGGTCGGCGCTGAGCAGCTCCTGCTCGCCGAGCTCGAGCAGCGACGTCACCCGTGTCGCGGGCTCGTCCTCCGGCAACAGGGAGAGCACGCTCTTCAAGTGCGCGGCTGCCTGCTCGTGATCATGCCCCTCGGCAGCCGCGGCAGCCGCGGCGCGGTAGGCGGCGATCGCCGACTCGGGGCCGGTCAGCTCGACGGCTAGCCCGAAGTGGCGTGCCAGCTCTGCCGGCTCCGCATCGGGATCGTCCTCCAGCGCCGCGGCGATCGCCAGGTGCAGACGGGCGCGGTCGGCCTCGCCGGTTCCGGCTATCAGCGCCTCACGAACCAGCGCATGCGGAAAGGCGATCGTCGGTTGCGCCGCCGGCACGTCATCGACCAAGCGCTCCGACAGCGCTTCCTGCACTGCTCGCTCGGCTTCCTCGCCACCGAAACTGACCGCCTCGGCTGCGAGCGCGACCGGTGCCGAGGGGCCGATCGCGGCAACGGCGGCCAGGAAACGCTCGGTGTCGGGGTCGAGCCGGGCGAGGCGCTCCTCGACCAGATCGGCGACCGCGTCCGGCACCGGCGCCCTGTCGAGCTCCTGGTCGTCGGCCAATGCGCCCCGTCCGTCGAGGTCGCGCGCCAGCTCGCCGGCGAAGAACGGGTTGCCGGCGGTGCGAGCGAGAAGCCGCTTCGCGAGCCCCGGAGTGATCGCCCGCCCGAGCTTGGCGTCGATCAGCGCTGCCATGCCGGGGGCGTCGAGCCCGGCCAGATGCAGCTCCTCGAGATCGTCGGTGCGGCGCAAATCGGAGAGCACACGAGAGACCGGGTGCCGGCGTCCCATCTCCCGATCGCGCGCCGTCACCACGAGGACCAGCGGGACGGCGGAGCTGTCGAGGAGATGGTCGAGTGCCTGTGCAGAGGCCGGATCGCACCAGTGGGCATCGTCGAGCACTACGTGGAGAGGAGCCCCGGCGGCCGCGCACTCGAGCACCGCGCCGATGCCGCACAGGAGCCGGTAACGAGCACCCTCAGCAGCCACCACCCTGTCGGCTCCGGTTTGCACTTCGAAACCGGAATGCCCGCTCAGCTCCGGCACCAACGACGCCAGCTCCGGCCCGGCTTCCGCGGCAAGAGATTGGCGCCATGCCTCATCGCCCGCCCGCGCCAGCTCGCCGATAGCCCGCACCCACGGCTCAAAGGGAACGACCGCCTCCGGCGGGCAACGCGCCAAGACCACCGTCGCCCCCTGTGCATGAGCCTCGGTTGCCGCCGCCGCGGCGTGCCGGGTCTTGCCGATCCCCGGTTCTCCCAGGATCACCACCGCGTGACGACCCGGCCGCGGGGCGGCCGCCTCGCTGAGCGCCGCGATCTCGCGGTCGCGGCCGATCAGCGGCTCCTCCGCGTAAGCGGCGAGCACGGAGGGCAGCCGGGGGCGCGACGTCAGGGCTGCGCCGTGCCCCGCGGCCGGCGAAAGGGGACCCGGTCCGCCGGCGGTATCCGGGGGTTCCAGAGTCGACTCGGTCAGCTCGCGCCACAACAGCGTCGAGGCCCGCACCGGCCTCGGCACCCCCTTCAGCTCGTAGTCGCGAGCGACGTCGAGGACCACGCCGTCGCGCGAGGCCACCAGGCCATGGACCAGGTCCTGGACGAGCACCTCGCCGGTTCCCGCGGCGGCGGAGAGCCGACTCGCTATCACCACGGTCATCCCGTGCAGGTCGTCGCCGTCCGCGATCGGCTCGCCGGCCGCGATGCCGACCCGGGCCGCGACGCCAATCCCTCCGTGGGAGGCGTCAAGTCGCTCCGCCGCGGCCTGGATTCCGGCAGCCGCCCGCAGCGCGCCGAGCGCGCTCTCGAAACTCGCCATCGCGCCGTCGCCCAACGTCTTCACCACGCGGCCGCCGCCGTCCTCGACCGCCTGGGCAACGTCGCCGATGTGGGCCCGGCGGAGAGCCTCCATCCGGTCGTCCCCGAGCGTCGCCAACAAAGCGGTCGAGTCGACCAAGTCGCTGAAGACGACGATTGCGACGCCACCCATGCGCGACATACTCGCGCATGGGTGGCATTTATCGCACTATTCCCGCTCTTTAGATGAGTACGAACCGATCGCGGTGGATGACCTCGTCCGCCGCGTGCGGAAGGAGCTCGCGCACCTGTTCGGTCTTCAACCCGATCACGCCAGAGAGCTCGTGAGAGGCGTAGTCGACGATTCCCTTGCCGATCACCGCGCCGTCGGTCGCAACCTCGACGGCATCGCCCGCCTCGAAGTTTCCATCGACCGCGATGATGCCGACCGGCAGCAGGCTCGAGCCGCTCTCGCGCAGCACGCGCGCCGCGCCTTCGTCCACGGTCACTCGACCCTGGGCCGACTTGGCGTATTTCAGCCATAGCTTGAAGCTCGATGCCTTGCCAGTCCGGGCGGCGAAGCGCGTGCCGGCCGTCCCACCGCCGGCGGCAGAAAGCAGCGTTCCCGGCTTCGTCCCGTTGCAGATCGTCGCCGGGATCCCGGCCTCGGCCGCCATCTCAGCGGCCGCGACCTTGCTGCGCATGCCCCCGGAGCCGAAGGCGGAAGTTCGATCGCCGATCTCCATCCCGGCCAGCTCGTCGAAGTCATCGACCGACACGATCAACTCGGCGTCCGGCTTGGCACGCGGATCGCCGCGGTGCAGGCCATCGACATCCGAGAGCAGCACCAGCAATCGCGCGCCGAGCAGGATCGCGACCTGAGCGGCGAGGAAGTCGTTGTCGCCGAAGGTGATCTCGTCGGTCGCGGTGGTGTCGTTCTCGTTGACCACCGGCACCACTCCCCACTCGATCAGCCGGCGTAGCGTCTGTCGGGCGTTGAGGTAGTTGGTGCGGGCGGCGATGTCGGCCGCGGTCAGCAACACCTGGGCCGAGCGAGTCCCCCCCTTGGCAAGTCGTGACTGGTATGCCCGGAAGAGGTCGCCCTGGCCGACCGCGGAGGCGGCCTGCAGCTCGTCCATTGCCCGCGGGCGCACCGGCAGATCCATCAGCCGCATTCCACGGGCGATCGCCCCGGAGGTAACCATCGCAACCCGCTCGCCACCCTGCTCCAGCTCAGCGACCTGGGCGCAGACCGAGTCGAGCACGTCCTCGCGCAGCTCGCCGTTATCGGCGGCGACGATCGAGGAGCCGAGCTTCACGACCAGGGTCATGCGGCAAGTGTATGAGCGGCTTGCGGCGCGACGGCGGCCACCGCGCGGACTCAGCTTCCGAGCCACTCCCCGATCCGGCCGGAGACCTTCAGGCCCGAGAGGTCGCCCTCGTCGCGGATCCGCTCCGCGGCGTCCGCCATCGCATCGACCGCGACCCATGCCAGAAGGCTGCCAACGCTGATCCGACGCCCGCCGGCGGCGGCTATCTCACCGACCGAGAAATGCGGCAGGGCGAGCACGTTGACCGGCTTGGTCGTTGCCTCGCACACCGCACGGATTTGGTCGGCGCTGCCCAGGCCGGGCGCGTAGAGGACGTCGGCACCCGCCTGCTCGTAGGCCCGCAGGCGAGCGATCGTGTCCTCGAGGTCGGGGTTGCCGCGGAGGTGGTTCTCAGCGCGGGCGGTAAAGGTGAATGGGAAGTCCAGGCTCCGCGCGGCCTCGGCCGCCGCCGCAACCCGCTCGACCGCGTGGTCGAAGGAGTAGATCCCGCCATCGGCGTCGTAGTCCTCGATCGAGCCGCCCACCGCACCGGCCTCGGCCGCCCGGGTGATGGCGGTGTCCGCGTCCTCGGGATCCGGACCGAAGCCGTTCTCGAGGTCGACCGATATGGGCAGATCCGTGGCGCGGGCGAGAGCGGATACGTGATCGGCAAGCTCGTCGAGCGTGACCCCGCCATCGTTGCGCCCCAAGGTGAAGGCGAAGCCCGCGCTGGTCGTCGCCAGGGCCTTGAAACCGAGCGCCTCCATCACCCGGGCCGAACCCGCGTCCCAGGGGTTGGGGATGACGAAGGCCTCACCCTCGTGCAAGGCCTGGAAGTCAACGGCCTTCTCCTCTTGCGTTTGCTGCAAAGCACACCTCCTGGTAACGGTTCGAACTACTACAACGCTACTAATCTAAAGTCGTGCCGCCACCCGAAACCCGTTACGTGGTCAGGCCGGACGGGGTCAATATCGCGTACCAGGAATGGGGATCCGGCGCGGGAGCCACGAGCTGAAGGGCGTGCCGGGGCGGTGGCGCCCGCTGGCGGTCACCGACGAGCGCCGGCCCGAGCCGCTGCCACCCTCAACGCAGGAGCATCAGGTGGGGGATCGCGTCGCGTCGCGCCTGGCACGTAGCTTCCCCGGCGCCTTCCGCGCCGCTACGCGCGTCGCCACCCGGCGGCGGTAAGCATCGATCAGCCATCGCTTGCGCCGAGAGGCCCGGCCAGCTCGGTTCGCTTCGCCACGTCGAGCTTCTGGAACACGTGCCGCATGTGGGTCTCGACCGTCTTCGCGGTCACGGTGAGCGCTTGGGCGATCTCGCGATTGGTCATCCCCTCGGTGGCCATGCGGGCGACGCGCAGCTCGCTCGGGGTGAGCGACTCCACACCGGTGAAGACGGCCTTGCGCGGACGCGCGCCGGTCGCCGCCAGCTCGGTGCGTGCCCGCTCTTCCAGCGACGCAGCGCCACAGCGATGGGCCAGCTCGAGCGCCTCACGCAGCGGCTCACGGGCGTCCTTGCGGAGGTTTCCCCTGCGCAGCGCGGCGCCGTGCTCGACCAGGGCCTCGGCGTGCTGAAGTCGAGCCCGGGTGCCGCCCAGGATCTCGGTCGCCTCGCCCAGCAACTCGATGCCCTCGGGACCGCCGGTCACAACGCCCTGCTCCCGAAGCGTGATCCCGATGCCCCGCGTGCCGCCGGCCTCGCGCGCGAGCCCGACCGCCTCGGCGGCAATCCGCTGCGCCTCGTCGTCGTTTCCCAGCGCCGCTTCGCAGCGGGCCAGCCCGATCCGCCAGGGGAAGACCTCGGGGTTGGCGAACGGCAGCCAGGAGATCCTCTCGGCTGCGGCGAGAAAGTCGTTCCTCGCCTCCGCGTGGCGCCCGGCGGCTGCCCTGAGTTCGCCACGGGTGCTGAGCAGAACGGCCCCGGGGCAGCCCGCGACGCGCTCCTGCCCGGCCCACAGCTCGTCGAGCAGTCGCTCGGCTGCAATCCGCTCGCCTCGGCGGAGCAACACGCGCATGGCAACCGACGACCAAAACGCAAGCGGCGAGACGAGCCCGAAGCGCCGCAGCACGTCGACCGCGATCTCCGAGTCGGCCTGTGCCTCGCGCAGGTCGCCGTCGAGGAGGTGGGCGAGGGCCCGTACCCCGTGGCCACCCCCCACACCCGGCAGGACGCCTCGGCGGCGAGAGCCCTCGATTGCGAAGTCGTAGAACCCGGCCACCTCTCCACCCCGGTCGCCCAGCGCCATCGAAACGAGGACGCCCTGCGGCGGCAACCCTGCCATCGCGTCGGCAAACAGCGTCTCGGGCTTCACGATCGCCGCTTCCGCGGCTCGGCGTGACTGCTCGATTGACCCGAGCCCGAGCGCGTAGAGGGACGCCACGCCCTGCAGCACCGTGCGACCCGGCAGCGTCTCAGGGCTCGGGTTCCGTGGCGGTATCGCTGTCTCCGGGACCCGCTCCAAGCCCCAGACGACCTGGACCAAGAGCCAGCCGCGCAGCATCAGGCCGAGCTCGCCGTCTGGATCTGGAAGCTCCGACAGAGAGTCTTCGATCAGGCCGGCAGCCTCCTCGTTGCCGTTGCGCAGGCCGAGCGAGCTCGACAGCTCATTCGTGATCGCCGCCCGCAACTCGACCTCGACGGTAGCGGCACGCACCGTGCGCAGAACTTCGATCCCCTCCGGGTCGTTTGCCTGAAGCAGGGCGACCCCCAGCTCGCGACTGACCGCCAGCCGTTCGGCCCCCGTCGGAGGCTCACGCAGCGCCCGTCGCAGGTAGCGAACCGCAGCGTCAGCCGCACCTCGACCGAGCGCCGCGGCAGCCGCGGAGCGCAGCTGTGCCACCGCCCACTCGTCGGCGGCGGGCTCGGCGAGCAGCAGATGAGCGGCGACCGCATCCACCTCGAGGCCGTCCTCGTGCAGCAGGTGGGCCGCCTGGGCATGCATGGCAGCCCGGCGCGGCTCGGAGATCTCGGTCAGGACCGCATCCCTGACCAGCGGGTGGACAAACGCCAGCGAGGAGGTGTCGCCGAGCAGGCGTGCGGCGATCAGCCTTTCCCCTGCCACGGTGACTTCGGCGAGCGAGATCCCCGCCAGCACCGCAACCAGGCGCGGGGCGCCGTTCGGCTCCAGCACCGCCACGGCCCTGGCGACCTCGATCGATTGCTCCCCGAGCCGTGCCAGCCGGGTCCGGATCGAGTGCGAGACACCGGCCGCGGCCGCTTGGGTGAGGCACTCGACGCTCTCCTCGCTCGGCTCGAGCTCCGCCCCACGCAACGCCCTGGCGAGCTCGGCCAGCAGAAAGGGGTTGCCGGCCGTGGCGTCGCAGCAGGCCTGGGCGAAGCTCTCGGTCGAGTCGGCTCCGGTCTCTCCCGCAACCAAGGCCGCGGCGGCGCGGGTCGACAGCGGCGAGGGCTCGACCATGCGCTCGGGCGCCTCGCGGCGGAGCTCGTCCAGCAGCTGCTCATGGAAGCCGGGCTCGCCGCTCCTCACCCCCACGGCCATCGCCGCTGGGGAGCCATCAAGGCGCCGCCCGATGTAGCTCAACGCCTGCAAGGAGGCGAGGTCGGCCCACTGGGCATCGTCGACGACGAGCAGCACGGGCGCCGTCGCGGCCAGGTCGGCGGTGAGCCAGTAGAGCCCGTGCTCGATCGCGCCCCCTTCGGCCGCGCCCAACCCCGGTTCGAAGACCGGCCCGGCGAGCGCCGCGCTGCCGCTCAACAGCTCCGCCCGCCGGGCTCTGTCGCGCAGCACCGGCTCGAACAGCTGCCGCACGACGCCGTAGGGGAAGTCGCGCTCGTACTCGCCGCCGCGAGCACGTAGGACGAGCATCTCGCGCCCCGCCGCCATCTCCGCAGCGGCGCCGAGCAGCGAGGTCTTGCCCGCGCCCGCCTCACCCTCGATCACGACTACGCCGCCATCGCTGCCCTCGGTCTCATCGAGCAGCCGCTCGATCGTCGCGAGCTCCTCATCCCTCTCCAGAAGTGCGGTCGCCGTCGCCGACATGTTCACCCGGCGTCGATCGTACGGCCGTCGACGTCAGATCGCCAACGCAGGTCTCTCGACCCCAGGCGTGGATACGAGCGTCAGCGCCAGCGCGATAGCCCAGGGCGCTTCCGGTGACCCCATCTCCGCCTCTTCGATCAGGCCCGAGACCCGGCGCGCCGCGTCGTCCGCGCCAGCGGCGAGCTGGGCCAGCTCGAGGATCTGGGCCGGATCGCCACCGCCGAGCATGCAGCCGCCGGCCGCCGCGAGCAGGGTGGCGAGCCTCTGCTCGGCGGGGGAAGGCGAGCGCTCGACGCCGCCTGGAGCCGCGCCCACATCGATCGCGGCTTCGCCCGTGAGCAGACGCTCGAGCTGATCGCCGAAGACCGCACCGATCGCATCCCCGGAGAGGCCGGCGAAGCGGGCGCAGCGCAGGGCGATCGCCAGCATCACCTCCAACTTCATGTAGGGCTCGTCGCTGCCAAAGAGAATCTGGCCCGGGGGAACGAGCGCGAACAGAGCCAGGAGGTCGCTCGGGTTCCACCAGGCCGTGTCGAAGTAGAGGTTTGGGTGATCGGCGGCGACATCACCCAGCCAGACGAGATCGGAGACCGCCGCGTGGGCGAGGACGATCGGGCAGTCGCGATGGCGGTCGGCGAGCTCGACGACCGTCGCGCCAAAGGAGCCGACTCCACCACCGGCGTGGATCAGCACCGGTACTCGCGCGGCGGCGGCCACGCCCAGGATCATCTCCACACCCGGGTGATCGAGCCGGAAGCCCTCCCCTCGCGGGTGGAGCTTGAACCCCCGAGCCCCGTCCTCCAATGCCTTTGCCGCGCCGGCCGCCGAGATCGACTTCGGATCAAGCCGGGCGAAGGGCACGAGCCGGTCCGGGTGAAGACGGGCCTCGTCGACGACGCGCAGGTTCTCCGCCTCATAGCCACTGTCAACGCAGAAGGGGAAGATCACCGAACGCCCATCGAGCGGCGCCAGGTCGCTTACGTGCTCATCCGCCGTCCGGGCGCTGCCGTCGATGTCGGCGCCGGTGTGGGAGTGGACGTCGAAGAGCCGGATCTCCCCCGCGCCGAGGAGGGAGAGCTCGTCGCTGACGATCGCGGCGACGCTCATCGCGCGCGGTTCGCCCGCTGGCGTCCGGCGCCGTTCTGGCTGCCGAGCTCGCGGCGCATCCATTCGTCGATGCCCGGCGGGTAGAGCAGAGCCATCTGAGAGGTGATCGCCAGCGACTGGACGACCTGCTCGCTGACTCTGCGACGGGGGTCCTTCGGCTTCACTGCGTTCGGCTGTCTCATGCAACCGATCCTGGACCGCCGCCGGCCCTTTCGCATCAGGGGAGCACCCTGAACTTTCACAAGCTGCGCCGAGGCTAGGGATGCAGCTCGAACTCGTGCTCGCCGACGCGGACGTCGTTGCCGGGCTCAAAGCCGGCGGCTTTCAGCGCGGCGATCACGCCGATCTCCTTCAGGCGCTGCTCGAGATAGGACAGCGCCTCTTCGTTTTTGAGGTCATGGCGCTCGAAGAGCAGCTCGACGCCGCGGCCGAGGACGCGGAAGGCGCCGTCGTCCTCGCGCTCGACCGAGTAGCCGCCCTCGCCCACCGGGCGGTAGACGCGGTGCTCGACCTCGAATTCGGCCGCGGCCGGCCTCGCGGCGCTCGGGGCGCGCCGGGACGTCCTCGGGCAGCTCGGAGAGGATCAGGCCACGCAGCTCTTCCAAACCCTCGCCGGTCGCTGCGGAAGCCGCCAGCACGCCCTTCACCCGGTCGCCGAATCGCTGCCTCCACGCACCAACAACCTCCTCCACCTGCTCGGTTGGGAGCAGGTCCCGCTTCGAGAGAAGGAGGACCTCGGGGAGTTGCTCGAGGCCGGCGCCATAGGCGACCAGCTCCTCGCGCACGGCCTCGTAGTTCGATTCAGGATCGCCCTCCGCCGGCGCCAAGTCGACCAGGTGGACCAGCATCGAGCAGCGCTCGACGTGGGCGAGGAACTCGTGCCCCAGCCCAGCGCCCTCCGCCGCGCCTTCGATCAGGCCGGGGATGTCGGCGACCACGGCCTGGCGATCCTCCCCTTCGATCGTCCCCAGCACGGGCGAGAGCGTCGTGAACGGGTAGTCCCCGACCTTCGGCTCCGCCCGCGTCAACCGCCCCAGCAACGAGGACTTGCCGGCGTTGGGCAGCCCCACCAGCCCGACGTCGGCGAGCAGCTTCAACCGCACCTCGATCCAGCCCTCCTCGCCTGAGGTCCCCTTCTCGGAAAACCGCGGCGCCTGTCGGACGGAGGTGGAGAACCGCTTGTTGCCATGCCCCCCACGCCCGCCATGCGCAATCACAGCCCGCTGCCCGGCCTCGACAAGGTCGATCCGGCTCCCATCGACAGCTTCGGCCTGCGTGCCGGCAGGCACAGCAATCAAAAGCTCCTCCCCCCGAGCGCCATGCCGATTCGACCCTTCGCCACCTTTCCCACGCCCAGCCCGAAAGTGCTTGCTCCCGCGCAGCGCCCCAAGTCCCGGCGAGAGGAGTCGCAGACAAGCACCACATCTCCCCCATGCCCCCCATCCCCGCCATCGGGACCGCCGCGAGGCACATGCGCCTCCCTACGGAAGCTCACGCACCCGTTGCCACCGCTCCGCCTTCAACCCAGATTTTGGCCTTGTCGTACACGCGAATGCAGCGTAGTCGTCCCGGAAATCAAAATCTTCAATCACAGAACTGTCATTTCTGCCCGATGCCGTCCACAGGCACGAATTCAGCCAATACATTCCGAATGCCGCTGTATGCGGCGACGCCCCTACCGCCGGACGCGGGCCCTGAAATGACTAAGCGGGGTTGGCGGGTTCGACTCCCGCTAGGGGCGCTATAATGCGGTCAAGTCATTTCGGGGCCATCGATTCGTTCGGCGGCAACCCCGCTTAGTCAGAGGGCGGCTCTTCGGAGTCGCCCTCTTTCTTTACCACCCTCCGCCAGCTGTCGAAGCTCGCGCACGAGGTTCTGCCGGATTCGGTCAGGAGCACGCGGGCACTCCCGCGGGAACTTGTGAGCCCGGCGAGACAAGAACCCTCGCAAGCGATTCGACGCGGGTTCCCGCGGGAGTGCCCGCGTGCTCCCTAAGCGCTACGAATCAGACAGAACCGAGATCGTGCGGCCCTTGCGAGAGGGCTTGAACTGCACAGTCCCCGCCTGCTTCGCGAAGATCGTGTGATCGCGGCCGAGCCCGACGCCATCGCCTGGCCAGAACCGGGTGCCGCGCTGACGCACGATGATCTCGCCGCCGGTGACCTTCTGACCGGCGAAGACCTTGACCCCAAGCATGTTGGGGTTGGATTCGCGGCCGTTGCGGCTGGAGCCAAGGCCTTTCTTATGAGCCATCGTCGGAGTCCTTTTTCGAAGCGGGTTTTTTCTCGGCAGGTTTTTTAGCAGCCGCTTTGGGTTTGGCCTCGGCTTTCGGCTCGGCTTTCGCCGCCGCTTTGCGGGCGCCCAGCTTCAGCTCGGTGACCTCGAGCCGGGTCAGCTCCGAGCGGTGCCCGGCGCGGCGGCGGTAGCCCTTCTTCGCCTTGTATTTGAAGACCTTGATCTTCGGGCCGCGCAGGTGCTCGGAGACGGTCGCCTCGACTTTCACCTTCTCCAGCTCTTTCGGCTCGGCGACGATCTCTTTGTCGCGGAACAGCACGGGCCTGAGGGCGACCTTGTCGCCCTCCTTCGCGGACAGGCGGTCGACGAGCAGCGAAGTGCCCTTCTCGACCTTGTACTGCTTGCCACCGCTCTCTATGACTGCGTACGTGCTCATCTGGCGGCGGCGGATTCTAGAGCGTCTTGCCCGGAGCCGTTGCCCGCAGGGTCGCCGAGCAGCGAAGCGACCGCCGCCGCGCGTTCGACCTGCTCGATCCGGACCATCTTGCGATCGCCGACATAACGCCCGCCGCCGCTGACGCTGACGATGTAGGAATCGATCCGCGCGACCGCGTCGTCGGCGTTGTACATGTGCGGCTCCTCGATTGTCACCAGCACCTCCTCGCCGACCTTGAACGGCAGCGCCCGCTCCTCGATCTGGGCACGAGCTGCCCGCTTCGATCAGGGTGAAGGTGTCGATCGCGAGCGCGTCGCCGCCCTCGAAGTGGAACTGCTTGCCGGTTTCCTCCTCGAGCTCCGCGAGGCCGCTGTCGGCCCCGATCAGCTGCGCGGCGACTTTCGGGTTGACCCGCAGCAGGAACGCCTCCTCGTCGCGGCTGGCGAGGTCGCGCATCTGCCGCAATCCCTCCAGCGCCACCGTCTCGGCGGAGAGCACAACACCCTCTCCTTCGCAGGTCGGGCAGGGTGCGGTGAGGATCTCGCGCACCCCGTCGGTGATGTTCTGCCGGGTCATCTCGACCAGGCCGAGCGGCGAGACCTCGACCACATAGCTCTTCGACTTGTCGGCGTCGAGCGCTTTACGCAGCGTCTTGAGGACTTTGTCGCGGTTTTTGGCCCGCGCCATGTCGATGAAGTCGATCACGATGATGCCGCCGATGTCGCGCAGGCGCAGCTGCCGCACGACCTCGTCGGCGGCCTCGGTATTGACCCGCGTGATCGTCTCCTCGAGGCCGCCTTTGCCGCGGCCGGTGAAGCTGCCGCTGTTGACGTCGACCACGGTCAGCGCCTCGGTGTAGTCGATGATCAGGTAGCCGCCCGAGGGAAGATCGACGCGGCGCACGAGAGTCGACTCGATCTCCTTGTCGACCTCCCATTTGTCCAGCAAGCGGCTTCGAGCCCTCGTACAGCTCGACTTTGCCGACCAGCTCCGGCGCGGTGCGCTGGAAGAAGTTGGTCACCCGGTCGAGCTGCTTGGGCGAGTCGATCACGGCTTTTTCGAAGTCCGAGAGGAAGACGTCGCGCAGCACCCGCACCGGCAGGTCGGCCTCCTGGAAGATCGAGGCCCAACCCTTTGGTTTTCTCGGCCCGCCGCTCGAGCACGTCGTACAGCTTGTGCAGGTAGCCGACCTCGCGGACGAAGTCCGATTTTTTGGCGCCGTGGGCGGCGGTGCGGACGATCAGCCCGCCCGGGCCCTTGTAGGTGCGGTCGACCATCTTGCGCAGCCGGTCGCGCTCGGATTCGGAGAGGCGCCTGCTGACGCCGACGCCACTGCCCTGCGGCGCGTAGACGAGGTAGCGACCGGCGATCGAGAGGTTCATCGAGAGCCGCGCGCCCTTCGACTTGAGCGGGTCCTTGACGACCTGGACGAGGATCTCCTGGCCCGATTTGATCAGCTCGCTGATCTTGCGGCCGCTGCCACGGCCGCGCTTGGGCGCCTGTTCGCCGTTGGGCAGGACGATCTCGTCGACGTGCAGGAAGCCGTTGCGCTCGAGGCCGATGTCGACGAAGGCGGCCTCCATGCCGGGAAGGACGTTGTCGACCTTGCCCTTGTAGATGTTGCCGACGATCGATCGCCGGCCGCGGCGCTCTATGTAGAGCTCCGCAACGTTGCGTTTGCCGCCTTTGGTCTTCGACTCGAGGACGGCGACACGGGTCTCGCCACGATCGGCGGACACCAGGATGGTTTTTTTCATGTTGATTCAGCTCAGTTCAGATAGGTACGCATGGCCAGGTCCCCTTCTAGGGATCACCAGGCGAACCTGCCTTTCTGGCTGAGGCGCGCTTGCATGTGAATGCTCTGAAGCACTCCTACCGCGAGTAGCGTCGCCAGCACGGAGGAGCCCCCGTAGCTGAGCAGCGGCAGGGGAATCCCGGTGATCGGCATGATCCCCAGGTTCATCCCCACGTTGACGAAGACCTGGAAGAGCAGCATGGCGGCGATGCCGCCTGCCACAAGGGTCCCGTACGAGTTCTTCGAGAGCGTCACGATCCGCAGCGCCCGCCAGATCAGCAGGGCGTATAGGGATAGGACGAACGCGGCGCCGATGAAATCCATAGCGCTCACCGATCACCGCAAAGATGAAGTCGGTGTGCCGCTCAGGGACGAAATCGAGCCGCGTCTGAGTGGCCCGATCGCCCCGCCCGGTTTTCTCTCCGGAGCCGATGGCGATCTTGGCCTGGTTCTGCTGGTAGCCCGCGTCGCTGGGGTCCGCGCTCGGATGCAGTGAAGGAAGTCAGCCTTTGCTGCTGGTATCCCTTCAACACGGGCGTCCCGATTGCGGGAGCGACCACGAGCACGAGTGCAACTAGTGCGACGAGAGCCGCGCCGATCACCGCGAAGTGCGTCCAGCGGACGCCCCCCACGTACATCACGGCGAGGGTGATTGCCCCGTACACCAATGAGGTGCCGAGGTCCGGCTGCAGGAAGACAAGCGCAGCCGGAGCAAGGCCCAGGCAGAGGTAGCGCACCGTGCGCTGCCGTGCTGAGCCCCGCCGGGCGCCATCGATGACAAAGCCGGCAAGCGCCAGAACGAGCAGGAGCTTGCCCAGCTCCGATGGCTGGAAGCTGAAGAAGGGAAGTTCGAAGGCACGCCGCGAGCCGCGTGCGGCGAAACCGAAGACGAAGACCAGCGAGACGCTGACGCAGAGGAAGGTGTAGATCCCGACGCGTAGCTCGCGGAAGCGCGAGTAGTCGATGCGGGCGAGCAGGTACATCCCGGCAAGCCCGAGCACCGCGTAGATCGCCTGGCGATCGACGAAGTAGCCGGGGTTGCCCGGGACGTCGTGCTTGGTCGCCTCGCCCAGGGTGAAGACGCTGAAGGCGACCAGCGCGAAGGCGGCAAAGCCGAGCCCGGCGTCCATATAGGGCAGGCCGAGGCGCTCGGCGATCCCCGGTCGCAGGGCGAAGGGCTCAGGACGGGCGCGACGGGTTCGGGTCGCGTACATCAGCCTTCCCCTTCCGGGGATTCAGCTTCACCTTCAGAGCCTTCCGCTTCGTGGGAGAGCCGGTTGGCGAAATAGGCTTCGAGGATCTGTCTTGCAGCGGGCGCCGCGGCTTCGGCGCCGAAGCCGCCTTCCTCCATCGTCACGAAGGTGACAATACGCGGATTGGGATACGGAGCGAGCACTCCGTACCAGGATTGGTCCGCGTGCGGAGGCCGCTCGGCGGTGCCGGTCTTGCCCGCGACCGGGATCGGGAAGTTGCCGAAGACGCACGAACGAGGTCCCGCCGCCGTTCTGCGCGGCGTCGTGGAGGCCTTCGAGGATATCCGCCTGGTAGGCGGGGTCCATGTGGACCTGGCGCGCGCGGCGGCGGGTCGAATTCCTGCAGCACTCGGCCGGCGGCGTCGTCGACCTGCATGCCGACATGGGGCGTGACGATCGTGCCGCCGTTGGCGATCGCCGCGTACGCGACGGCCATCTGCAGCGGGTTGGTCTGCAGGTCGCCCTGACCGGTGGCGAGCTGGACGTTGTCGCCGGCCGACCAGGGCCGTTCGGTCAAGCCTTCCTTGTAGAGCTGGTTGCGCCAGTGCTGGGACGGCAGCAGCCCGTCGGTCGGGACGGGGAGGTCGATGCCGGTCGGCCGGCCGATGCCGAGCGCGTGCGCCCAGTGCTGCAGCTGGCCGGTGTCCCACATGCGATAGCCGAGGGTGTAGAAGAACACGTCGGAGGACACTTCCAGCGCCGAGACGAGGCTGACCGAGCCGTTCGCCGCTTCGCCGGCGTTTTTGAAGACATCGCCGCCGATTTCGAACTGGCCTGGGTCGTTGATCACTTCGGTCGGGGTCAGGTTGCCGCTTTCGAGCGCGGCGATCGCGGTGATCGGCTTGAACGTGGAGCCGGTCGGGTAGAGCCCCGACGGTCGCGCGGTCGGTGAGCGGCGCCAGCGACCGGGTCGCGGTAGAGGGCGTTGACCTGGGCCTGGGTCATCGGCCGGGTGAAGACCGCGGGGTCAAAGGTCGGGTAGGAGCCCAGACGCGAGGATTTCGCCCGTGTGCACGTCCATCGTGATGAAGCCGCCATGCTAGGCCACGGGCCGCCAGCGCCGCTTCGCCCGCCTCCTGCACCTTGGAGTCGATCGAGAGTTTCAGGTTGTCCCCCGGCACCGGCGGCTGGGAGGCCAGCTGGCCGTTGCGGGTTGGCTGGCCGAGGGCGTCGACTTGAATCCGCGTCGACCCCGGCTTCCCGCGCAAGAATCGATCATAGGTGTCCTCGACGCCTTCCTGGCCGATTTCGTCGCCAGGCTGGAGGCCGCGATAGCGCGCCTCCTTCAGCTGTTCTTCGGAGACCTCGCCGACGTTGCCGAGGATGTGGGCGGCGAGCGTGCCGTGCGGGTAGCGGCGCACGAAGACCCGCTGCACGGTGACGCCGGGAAAGCGGTCCTGGTTCTCCTGTAGGTAGTAGACGAGGTAGTCGCCGACGTCGCTTGCGCAAGGTCACCGGCGCCGCCGCGGCCAGGCTCAGCTGTTCGTGCATCGTCTTGCGCAGGCGCGGCAGCGAGCTGTGGGTCAGCTCGGCGAGCTGGGCCAGCTCGGCGCGGCGCTGGCGCGGCGCTTCGGGCAGCTTCTCGGGATTGATCTGCAGTGCGAGGCTGATCCGGTTGGAGACGATGTCATGGCCGTTGCGGTCGAGGATCTTGCCGCGCGGGGCGCTGACCCTGAACTCGCGGGTGCGGTTGTTCTTCGCTTCGGCGAGGTACTTGTCGCCGTTGATCACCTGCAGGAACCAGAGCCGGAAGAAGAGCACGCCGAAGAGCGCCAGGGCGACGCCGCCGAAGATGGCGATGCGCAAGCGCCAGGCGGTTGTTCATCTGCGGTCCGAGCTCGTCAGAGCGCCGGTACATCAGCGTCCGTCCCCAGCACGGTCGGCTGGCGGCGACGGGCCACTCTGGACTCCTCGACCAGCGCCGGGCGCAGCGCCCGCCGCAGGCCGAAGTAGATCGGCCAGGCGAGGAAGAAGGCGTAGATGCTCTTCAGCAGCATGTCGCGGACGATCAGCGCGCTGATCGGTGCGTCGATACCGAGCATCACCTGCACGGCGCCGAAGCCGAGCTCGGCGAACAGGGTCAGCCCCATGCAGACGCAGCGGCGGCACCAGGGCGCTGTGGATATCGAAGCGCTCGCGGAAGAGCCCGGCCAGGTAGCCGGCGCCGAGCAGCACCAGCGAGGAGCCGCCCAGCGGCGCGACCAGCAGGCAATCGACGAGGAAGCCCGATCGAGAAGCCGGCGACGGCGCCGGTCAGGCTGCCGCCGAGCAGGCCGAGCGAGACGACGACCGCGGGCAGGACGTCGGCGCTGGTGTGGAGGAGCTCGACCCGGGAGAAGAACGAGAGCTGCAGCAGGACCGCGAGGATCGCGATCGCCGCGAGGCGGGCGAAGATCTTCGGCGTGACGATCATCCGCGCGAGCCTCCGGTCAGCACCTGGACGAGGTCGAGGTTGGCGATGTCGGCGTAGGGCCGCAGGTGGACCTGCTGGCTGGCCTCCTGCTCGACGATCGAGGCGCGGCGTCACTTCACCGACCGGCAGCCCGGGCGGAAAGAGCGATGCGAGCCCCTGCGCGCGCCAGCCCGAGGTGACCACGGCCTGGCCGCCGTGCACGTCCTTGCGTCGAGTCGATGAAGTCGAGGATCAGGTCTTCTGGGTCGCCGACGTCGGGCCGGATCACGCCCTGCACGCCTGCGGGGCACGACCTTCGCCGAGACGGCGCTGGCGTGGTCGGTGATCAGGGTCACCTGGGCGGAGCCCCCCTCGGCCGAGGCGACGAGGCCGACCAGCCCGTCGCCGCTGATCACCGGATCGTCGACCTTGACCCCGTCGCCGGAGCCGACATCGATCGTCACGGTCGAGTTCCAGACAGTCGGCGAGCGGGCGATCACCCGGCCGGTGACCGGCTCGTAGGCCGATTCGGCCAGTGCCGGGCCGCGGTCGAGCTCGACCAGCTTGCGCAGCTGGGCGTTCTCCTGCAGCGCCTCCTGGCCGGCGACCGCCTGGCGGCGCGCGGTCACCAGCTCGGCCTTGAGGCGGCTGTTTTCCCCGCGCGCGTCGAAGGTCTTGTCGAACCAGCCGACCAGGTCGCGGGCCGGCTTCAGAGCCCGGTCGGCGACGGTCTGCAGGGGGCTGAAGATCGTGCTCACGCCCCGCTGCAGGCCACCCGAGCTCTGCCCGTAGGTGATCGTCAGCAACAGGAAGGAGCCGATGATGAGGAGGGTTAGTACCGCTCTACGGCGGCGTACTTGCTTGCGATACACGGCGGAGACCTAAGTTTGGCGCTTTATATGAACGGCAGCTAAGCAACGCGTGCCGTTCCCGAGTTCATCTTGCTGGCGCGGTGGATCGTCTCGAACTCCTCCAGCGAGATGCCGGAGCCGACGGCCACGCACGTCAACGGCGACTCTGCCAGTTGACACGGCATCTGGCACTCGTCGCGAAGGCGCTGTTCGAGTCCTTGCAGGAGCGCGCCTCCACCGGCAAGGGTAATGCCCCGGTCCATGATGTCCCCCGCGAGCTCGGGCGGGGTGCGGTCGAGCGTGTCCTTGACCGCGTCGATGATGTGGCTGATCGTTTCGTCAAGCGCCTCGCGCACCTCGGCCGAGCCGAGCGTGATCGTCTTCGGCAGGCCGGAGACGAGGTCGCGGCCGCGGATCTCGACCTCGACCTCCTCCGAGCAGCGGCGAGGCCGAGCCGGCCTCGAGCTTGACCTCCTCCGCCGTCTGCGTGCCGATCGCCAGTTTGTAGTGGTGTTTGCAGTGGTGGACGATCGCCTCGTCGAGCTCGTCGCCGCCGACCCTGATCGATTGCGAGACGACGATCCCGCCGAGTGAGATCACCGCGACCTCGGTGGTGCCGCCACCGACGTCGACGATCAGCGAACCGGTCGGCTCGGCGACGGGCAGGCCGGCGCCGATCGCCGCCGCCATCGGCTCCTCGATCAGGTACGCCTTGCGGGCGCCGGCCGAGAGGCAGGCCTCCTCGACCGCACGCTTCTCGACGCCGGTTACACCGGAGGGCACGCAGACGACGACGCGCGGGTGGGCGAAGCGGTTGGAGTGAACCTGCTTGATGAAGTGACGCAGCATCTGTTCGGTGACGTCGAAGTCGGCGATGACGCCGTCCTTGAGCGGCCGGATCGCGGTGATCGTCCCCGGCGTGCGCCCCAGCATCCGCTTTGCCTCGACCCCGACCGCGTGGACCTGGCCGGTGCGCGAGTCGATCGCGACCACGGAGGGCTCGGAGAGCACGATGCCGCGACCGCGCACGTAGACCAGGGTGTTGGCCGTGCCAAGGTCGACCGCCATGTCGCGGCCGCCCAGTCCGGTCAGGTAACTAAATATGCCCATGTGTGCAATTTGGGGAAAAGCAGGGCAATCATCCCAGATGGTCCAAATCGGCCAACCCAGGCGCCAGCTCCAGCAACAACCCGACCGGCAGGCCGACGACGTTGGAGACACTCCCCTCGATCCGCTCGACCAGGGTCGAGCCAAGCGTCTGGATCGCGTAACCCCCCGATCTACCGCGCCACTCCCCAAACCTCACATAACGCTCGACCTCAGCCTCGCGCAGCTCCTTGAAGACCACCGTCGTCCGTTCCAAACCACTCCGCTCTTCGCCGTCGGCAAGCACAACGAGCCCGCTCATCACGACGTGCGGGCGTCCCGACATCCGCTCCAGATATTCCCGCGCCTCGGCTTCGTCAGCCGGCTTCCCGAGCGCCCGCCCGTCCAGAACAACGTCGGTATCGCAAGCAATCACTCGGGCGGGTGGCACGGGGGGACGGGGGGTTCGGACGGGTGAGTCCGCTAACCCCCCGTCCCCCCGTGACAGGACCCGCCCGCTGACGGCATTGGCCTTCATCCGTGCGTTCTCGACCACCTCAACCTCAGGATCGCCCCCCGTCAACTCCTCGACCCCAGGAACGACGACCTCGAACTCGATCCCCAGCTTGGTGAGGATCTCCCGCCTCTGTGGCGATCCGGATGCGAGGGTGACGTTCAGGACAGCTCGGGGAACCAGATGCCGATCTCACGCTCCGCCGACTCGTCGGAGTCGGAGCCGTGGACCATGTTGAAGGTCACCTCGAGCGCGTAGTCGCCGCGGATCGAGCCCGGCGCGGCCTCGACCGGGTTGGTCGCCCCGATCAGCTGCCGGGCCGCCGCGACCGCTTCGGTCCCCTCCAACACCATCGCCACCAGCGTGCCGCCGGTGATGAACTCGACCAGCTCGCCGAAGAAGGGCTTCTCGGTGTGCTCGGCGTAGTGCTCGTTGGCGATCGCTTCGCTGGCGACCATCGTCTTCAGCGCCGCCACCCGCAGGCCCTTGCGCTCAAAACGTGCGATCACCTCGCCGCTCAGGGCGCGTTCGAAAGCGTCAGGCTTGACGAGGATCAGGGTCCGGCTCACGGTTGGGGCTCCTTGGCTGTCGTTTGGGTTTCGAAGTCTCTTTTGACGCCTCGCGCTTTGGCGCCTCGCGCGGCGCCGGCTCCTCTTTCGCGGCCACCGCTGGTTTTTTGCGGGCGGGCGCTTTGCGCCGGCGTGGCTGCTCCCGCTTGGACAGCGCGGTTTCGCAGTAGGGGCAGAGCGCCCAGGCCGGATCGACCGGCCTGCTGCAGCTCGGACAAGGATTCTTGAGGCGATGCTGGCACTCGGGGCAGCGCAGGAAGTTCTTCTCGGCTGGGAAGCCGCACTCCGGACACGAGTGCTCGGTGAGCTGGCGCACCCGCAGCTCGGCCGCTTTGATCTCGAGCTCGCGTTCGTGGGCGTCCTCGAGGAACTCCGGCGGCCGCACGATCGCGTAAACGGCGGTGCCGATGTAGGGGATGAAGGAGGCGAGCGTCGCGCAGCCGATCAGGAAGGGATCGGAGATGCGGCGCTTGGCGTCGAGGTAGGTGTAGACGATCAGCGCCAGCCAGACGACGACCAGCATCAGGATGAGCAGGTCGACGACCAGATTGAGGCCGTTGTTGCTGATGCCGAAGATCGCGATTGCCATGGCGTTTGCGCCCGTCCAGGAGAGGAGCGGCGGTGAGTCTACTTCGCCGCCTGCCTCTCGAACCCTGTCGTGCCCGTTGCCTAGAGGAAAAGACTGCCGAACAGGTAGCCGAGCCCGAAGAAGATCAGAATCACCGCGGCGACCACCCCGGCGACCAGAGCCATCATCGAGAGCAGTTCGGTTCCAGCGCTTTTAGAGCCCATTCGAGGCTCAATCCTCGCACAGACGAAGCGCCGCCCGAGCCGGTGCGAGCGCGTAGTGCGATCCGGTGACGAGCAGGACGCCGCCCGCGTCCTGGGCAAGCTCGCGCCCGCGCGCCACGGCAGTCTCAAGGTCGGGTATGGCCTCGGCCTTCAGCCCGGCCACCGTACACATCTCGACGAGCTCAGACGCCTCGAATCCCCGCCGACGGGCCTCAAAGTGTCCTATGTGTCCACTTTGAGGCCCGTCGGCGGATGAAAGGTCGGTGCAGATGGCTCGCGTAAAAGCCGGGGCAAGGGCTTCGATCATTGCCTCGGCGTCCTTGTCGGCTAGTACCGCGAGGACCGCGACGACCGGTCGCCCCTCGGCAACCTCGGGCAGTGCCTCGACCAGCGCCGCGGCACCATCGGGGTTGTGGGCAGCGTCGAGGTAGGTCGGAGGGTCCTCACCGGCTCGCTCCAACCGCCCCGGGATCTCAACCTCGGCTGCCACCGTCTTCACCCGCTCGGCGTCGAGCTCGCCGAGAAAGGCCTCGGCCGCGGCACAGGCGAGGGCAAAGTTACGGCGCTGGAAGCCGCCCGCTGCGCGAAGCCTGATCTCAGGGCCCGGGTCTTCGGGCGCGACGATCAGCCTCGCCCCGCGCTCGCGCGCGGTGCGCTCCGCCATCTCCGCGACAGAGGGGCTGACCCGTCCCAGCACCAGGGTCGTGTAGTCGCGCAGCACCGCCAGCTTCTCCGCCGCGATCTCCTCCTCGCTCTCACCCAGCCACTCGGTGTGGTCGAGCGCCACCGAGGTCAGGACGGTCACTTTGGAGGGAATCGTGTTGGTGGCGTCGAGCCGGCCTCCCAGCCCGGCCTCGACCACCGCGGCCCTGACCCGGGCGTTTGCCAGCGCGACAAACGCCGCGGCACTCGCCAGCTCGAACTGGGTCACCGCCTCGCCCTCCTCCAAGCTGCGATTGACCGTTTCGGCCGCGGCGGCGGTGCGCTCGACGGCGGCGGCGAACTCGGCCGCGCCGATCTCCTTGCCGTGCACGAGGATCCGTTCGGACCAGCGCGTCGTGTGCGGCGACACGCAGGCGCCGGCGGAAACCCCGTGGGCCTCCAGCAGGGCCGCGGTCATCCGCGTCACCGAGGACTTGCCGTTGGTGCCGACGACGTGGATCGAGGCGAAGCGGTGCTGCGGCAGGCCGAGCAGGGTGCTCAGCGTGCGCATCCGCTCCAGGCCCAGCTTCCAGCCGATCGGCTCGAGCGAGTCGAGGTAGGCCTCGGCTTCCCTGGCGTCTATTCCGACAGCTCCTCCAGCTCGGCGCGGTAGCGCTCGAGCTTTTGCCGCTCCTCCTCGACCACCTCGGCCGGCGCCCGGTCGACGAACTTCTCGTTGCCGAGCTTGCCCTCGGCACGGCTCACCTCTGAGCGCAGCTCCTCACGCCGCGCCTCGAGCCGGACGGCGACCGCCTCGGCATCGATCTCAGCGGAGGCGAGGATCTTCACCGGGCCCACCGCCGCCACCGGGTCTCCCCCGTCCTCCCCGAACTCGAAGCGAGCGAGCCGGCCGACGAACTCCTGCGGCGGGGTTCCCTCGGCGCGAGCCGGCAACACGGTGGCCGCCGGGGCCTCGACCAAGTCGCGCCAGGCGCGCAGTCGCCCGGTCAGCTCGATGCCCGCCCGCACCTCGGCCTCGGCCTCCGCGTCGCGCAGCGACCCGTCCGACTCGGGAAAGGCGTGTACCGCCAGATGACCCTGCCGCGAGGGGTGGTAGGACCAGATCTCCTCGGTGACGAATGGCATCAGCGGGTGCAGCAGCGCCAGCAGGCGTTCCAGCGCCCAGAGCAGGGTCGCCGACACCTCGGCCTCGCCCTCGTAGAGGCGGGGCTTGACGATCTCCAGGTACCAGTCGCAGAGCTCCGACCAGAAGAAGGCGTATGCCTCCTGGGCGGCGTGGGCGAAGTCGTATTCCTCCAGCTTCGCCGTGACCGAGGCGATCGTCGCCTCCAGCCGCGAGAGCAGCCAGCGATCCTCGATGGCGGCCGGCCGCGGCGCCGCGTCAACCTCGGCGACGTTGAGCAGGATCAGGCGACTTGCATTCCAGAGCTTGTTGGCGAGATCGGCGCCCTGCTGGACCTTGGCGTCGGAGAAGCGCACGTCCTGGGTCGAGGACATCGCCAGCAGGCCGAAGCGCAGCGCGTCGGCGCCGTGCTCGTCGATTTCCTCCAGCGGGTCGATGCCGGTGCCGAGGCTCTTCGACATCCGCCGCCCGTCGCGAGCCTGGATCACCGAGTGCACGTAGACGTCGCGGAAGGGAACGTCGCCGGCGAACTCGATCCCGGTCATGACCATCCGCGCCACCCAGAGGAAGAGGATCTCGCGCGCCGTGGTGAGGAAGCTGGTCGGGTAGAAGGCGCGCAGCTCGGGCGTGTCCTCGGGCCAGCCCAACGTGGCGAAGGGCCAGAGCGCCGAGCTGAACCAGGTGTCGAGCACGTCCTCCTCTTGGCGCAGCTCCCCGCCGCAGGCGCCGCAGCGCTCGGGCGCCTGCTCAGCGACGAAGGTCTCCTCACACGGGTCGCAGTACCAGACCGGGATCCGGTGCCCCCACCAGAGCTGGCGCGAGACGCACCAGGGTCGGATCTCGCGCATCCAGTCGAGGTAGACGCGCTTCCACTGCGGCGGCGTTATCCGCACCTCGTCGCGTTCGACCACCTCGATCGCAGGCGCGGCCAGCTCGTCCATGCGGCAGAACCACTGCAGCGAGATCAGCGGCTCGATCCGCGCCCCGGAGCGCTCCGAGAAGGGAACCGAGTGGACGTAGGGCTCCTCGGCCCGCAGCAGGCCCTCCCCGCGCAGCACGGACACCACGGCCTCCTGCGCCTCGGCAGCGCTGAGGCCGGCGAAGCGCTCTCCGGCCTCCTCGTTCATCCGCCCGTCGGGGCCGATCACGCCGATCTCCTCGAGACCGTGCTTGCGACCGATCTCGAAGTCGTTGGGGTCATGACCCGGGGTGATCTTCAGCGCCCCGGTGCCGAACTCGGGATCGACGTGCTCGTCGGCGATGATCGGCAACCGCCGGCCGACGAGCGGCAGGACGCAGTGCTGCCCGATCAGGTCCGCGTAGCGCTCGTCGCCCGGATTGACCGCCACGGCGGTGTCGGCGAGCATCGTCTCCGGGCGCACGGTGGCGACGGTAAGCACGCGATCACTGCCCTCGACGGGATAGTCAATCGAGTAAAGGGTGTCCTCGATCTCGCGGTTGACGACCTCGAGGTCGGAGATCGCCGAGTGCGAGCCCGGGTCCCAGTTGACCATGTAGTTGTCGCGGTAGATGTAGCCCTTGTCGTAGAGCTGCTTGAAGACCCGGTAGACCGCCTTGACGTAGCCCTCGTCGAGGGTGAAGCGCTCCCCCTCGTAGTCGAGCGAGGCGCCGAGGCGCTTGTACTGCTCGACGATCCGCGAGCCGTACTCCTCTTTCCACGCCCAGACGCGCTCGACGAAAGCCTCGCGGCCGAGCTCCTGACGCGATATGCCTTCCTCCGCCAACATCTTCTCGACCACCGCCTGGGTGGCGATGCCGGCGTGATCGGTGCCCAACGTCCAGAGCGTGTTGCGCCCGCGCATCCGATTCATCCGCACCAGGGCGTCCTGCATCGAGCCGTTCAGCGCGTGGCCCATGTGAAGGACCCCGGTGACGTTTGGCGGCGGAATCGCCACCGAGAAGTTCTCCGCCGCGGTCCCCTCGGCCTTTGGGTGGAAGTAGCCGCCGTCGACCCACTCGGCGAACAGCCGCCGCTCGACCTCGGCGGATTCGTAACGGGTCTTCTCTTGAAGCGCTTTCAGACGCTCGGCAGCCATGGCCGCCGAGTCTAGATTGCTAGGCGGTTTCCTCGCCCAGGTCCTCCTCGGCTTTGCCGATGTCCTGGTGGGCGGCCTCGGTGACCAGGGTCGGTCGGCGACCTTGCACGATCGTCTCCTTGGTCACCACGCACTTGGTCACGTCGCGGCGCGAGGGCAGCTCGAACTGGACGTCGAGCAGGGTCTCCTCGAGGATCGAGCGTAGCCCGCGGGCGCCGGTCTCCCGCTCCAGAGCTTTGTTGGCGATCGCCTCGAGGCTGTCCTCGGAAAAGACGAGCTCGATGTCGTCGAACTCGAAGAATCGCTGGAACTGCCGCGTCAGGGCGTGGCGCGGCTCGGTCAGGATCGTGATCAGGTCGTCGCGGCTGAGCTGGTGGATCGCGGCAACGACTGGCAGGCGGCCGATGAACTCGGGGATCAGGCCGTACTCGATCAGGTCCTCGGGCAGCACCTGCTCGAACCACTCGCCCTTGTCCTTCTTCTCACGCGAGGAGATTTCGGCACCGAAGCCGACGCCGCGGTCGCCGACGCGCCGCTCGATCACCTTGTCGAGCTCGGCGAAGGAGCCGCCGCAGACGAAGAGGATGTTCGTCGTGTCGATCGTGAGGAACTCCTGGTGAGGATGCTTGCGCCCGCCCTGCGGTGGCACCGAGGCGGTCGTCCCCTCGAGGATCTTCAGCAGCGCCTGCTGCACGCCTTCGCCGGAGACGTCGCGGGTGATCGACGGGTTGTCGGCTTTGCGCGCGATCTTGTCGATCTCGTCGATGTAGATGATCCCGGTCTCGGCCTTTTTGACGTCGTAGTCGGCGGCCTGGATCAGCTTCAAGAGGATGTTCTCGACGTCCTCGCCGACGTAGCCGGCCTCGGTCAGCGCGGTCGCGTCGGCGATCGCGAAGGGGACGTTGAGGATGCGGGCGAGGGTCTGGGCGAGCAGCGTCTTGCCGCAGCCGGTCGGGCCGAGCAGGAGGATGTTCGACTTCTGCAGCTCGACCTCGGGGTCGTCGCCCTGCGAGGCCATCTGGACCCGCTTGTAGTGGTTGTAGACGGCGACGGAGAGGGCGCGCTTGGCGGCCTCCTGGCCGACGACGTACTCCTGCAGGACCTCATGGATCTCGCGTGGTTTCGGCAGGTTCTCGAGTTCGACGCCCTCGCTGGGCGGGGTCAGCTCCTCATCGATGATCTCGTTGCAGAGGTCGATGCACTCGTCGCAGATATAGACGCCGGGGCCGGCGATCAGCTTTTTGACCTGGCGCTGCGACTTGCCGCAGAAGCTGCAGAGGAGCTGCTCGTTCGAGTCTGTGGGACGTGCCAAAGCGGAAATTCCTCCTTGCGGGGGCGGTAGTTGCCTACCGGCGTCGCGGCCCCAAAAGCTTAAAGGGGGCCGCAACCCGGCTCGGTCGCTGCCGTCGTTTACGGCGGGATCGCGACGGTCCCTTCTTGCGGGCGGCGCCTTGCGAGCTGCGACTCGACCGGCCACCGAGATAGATGCGGCGCTAGCCAAAACGGAATGGCGGGTGCGCCTCTACGGAAATTGACACCCCAGCGCTGCGCGCTGGGGTGAGTCTGGTGCGCGGCTTTGCCGCGCAGGAACCAGATTGCATTTCGCCGCTTCGCGACATTCCCGCAGAGGCGCACCCGCCATTCCATCAAGCCACCCGAGCTTTCGATCCTCCCGGAGCACCTTTGCTCGGCCCCCAAGGTCTCATCAGCTCTGAGAGCCCTGAGATTGTCTGCGGAGCCTGAGCCGTCCCCACGATGGCTAGCGAGAAGGCTGGCCGTCCTGCAGGCGAATGTCGCGAAGCGGCGGAAATGCAATCCGATTTCGCGCGGCCGCAGGCCGCGCTCCTCATCTGCCCCACGCGCTTTGCGCGTGGGGTTCAATTCGACTGCAGGACGGCCAGCCTTCCTCGCCGGAGGATCGTGGAATCGGCCATCTAGCCGTTACTCCGGGAGGCGGCGCCGCTTTTCCGCCGCCTCCCTCTTGCTTCTTCCAGGCCCTAGCCGTTGACGGCCTTCTTCAGCTCCGCGCCGGGGCTGAACTTGGCCGCCGTTTTGGCCGCGATCTGCATCGACTCGCCGGTCTGCGGGTTGCGACCTTCGCGAGCCGGTCGGTCAACCGTCGAGAATTTGCCGAAGCCGGTGAATTTGACGTCGTTGCCGGCCTTGAGCTGAGCCGTGATCTCCGCGATCGTCGCGTCGAGCGCGGCCTTGGCCTGGCTGTTGTCGAGCCCGGTCCGTGCGGCAACCTGCTTCGCGAGTTCGTCCTTGGTCGTAATAGCCATCGTCTCTCCTCTGGTAGGTGGGTGCACAGCCGGGGTCGGCCTGCTGTTCAAGCGGTTTTCTACAGATCGGGCCGGGCGTCCCTGTTGTCAGGGGCCGGCTCGGGGTCTATTGGGCCGCCGTGGACGTGGATCTCGGCCGAGCCGCAGCTCTGCGCCGAGGGGTCAGGAGACCAACTCGCCCCGGCTCACCCCCACCACCAGTGCGCGATGCTGCTGTCGGGTGCCTGGCCTATGACGTCGATCCTGTTGAGGCCCCACGACACCGCGTCCGGTCCTGAGATGAGACTGCCGCCGTGGTCTTCCCAACCGTTCCAACCTGCTCCCCCCCACCACAGGTGGCGGAGCGAGTTGGCCGTCCCGCGGGTGAATACGTCGAGGCGGTTGGGACCCCAGGAGGAGATCGTCGGGGCGGATTCGGTGGACCCGCCGAGATTGTCGGCGCCCCAACCCGACGCCCAGTACCAGTGCGCGACAGTGTTATTGCTTGCCCGCGCGACGACGTCGATCCTGTTGGAGCCCCAGGAGACGGCATCGGGGGCGGAGATGATGTTGCCGCCCATGCCTTCCCAGACACTCCAGCCCCCGACGCCCCACCAGCGGTGCCAGAGGCCGTTTTCGACCCCGCGGGCAAACACGTCAAGGCGGTTGGGACCCCAGGAGGAGATCGCCGGCTTTCCCTGGATCGTGCCGCCGAGGTTGTCGTAGGACCACGTGCCTTCGGCACTGGTCTGGTACCAGTGCCCAACGGTGTTGTCGGACATTCGGGCGACGACGTCAGTCCGCCCTGAGTCCCAGGAAACCGAGCTCGGCCCCGATGCAATGCCAGTGCTATTGGGGACGAACGACCAGTTGCTCCATCCGGTCACATTGGTCCACCTGCGATGGAGCAGGCTGCCGAGGTTGCGTATGAAGACATCCAAGCTCCCCGCCGACTGTGAGGAGATAGACGCTTCATCGGTGCTGCCCCCGCTGATCGTGTCCTGGTGCCAACTGGCCGGCGGCGCCGAGCCGACCCGGGGCCCGACGGTGACACCCAGGGCGCTGGTCGCGTCGGTTATCTCGACGTAGTAGCCCGTGGCGTTGCAAGAGGGTGACTCGCTATACATGTCCGCCGCCGAGTACAGACCGAGCGCCGTGTTGCCGGCGAACACCGAGCCGCCGCTGTCGCCACCGTAGGAGCAGACTTTGCCGAACTCGGTCTCGTTGTAGATGATCGCACCAGAGAGTTCGTCTTCGACGGTGGCGCCCAGCGCGGAGACGTTGCCGCAGCTCGTCCCGGTCTTGTTACCGCTGTGGCACACGTACTCCCCTACGTAGCTCCAGCTTTCGGCGGTTATCGCTCGTTCCTGGTCTTCCCAGTAGTGCGCGACTTGCGAGGGCCAGACGGCTTTGTCCCAATACGAGCCGTTCGCTTTGATTTTTGCCCAATCGCCGCCAGGGAATGAGTAGTCCTCAACGCTTCCAAGCGGGTGGGTTTCCAAGTTCTGATCGGCAACCCCCCATTTCGAGGCCGCGGCCGCACAGTGGCCCGCGGTGAGCATGAACCTGTTGCCGAAGCTTTTGCCGATTGCCTTGAAGCCAGTGGTGCACCCGCCTACTTCCCCAAGGGGTTCAGGCCACAGCGCAACTCCGCCGCGTAGCGGCGCGCTGCATGCGCGAGGTTTGGTGGTCTTGCACGCCATCGTCTGGACATGGAAGCGTTCTTGCTCGACCTGCCTGATCTCAACGTCGACCTTCTCGCTCGCGGCCAGCGAACGGAGCTCGGCCAGATCAGCCTCGCCGGCCGCACCCGCCACCCGGATGACGACCGCGTTCGCGCGCGGGTCGAGAAGTGTCTGCACGAGGCCCGGCATGGGGTCCTTTCCGAACAGCACGCCGTCGATTCTCTCTTGTGCGGCTTCCAGCTCCGCCCAGCTCGACTGCGCGGCGACCGTGTGGAAGTCGGCGCTGAGATCCAGCGTGGCGAACTGGCCACTGACTGCGGCCCGGCTCGCGCCGGCGGTCAACGGGACGACGAACTCGCCGGTTTCGTTGTTGAACCAGACCCCTGCGTAGCGATCGCCCAACCTGCCCTGAAGCTGTTCGACGATACCCGGCGCCTGCTGCTGGGTTTCCAGCCTTTCCTCGGCCTCGGCCGTGGGCACGGAGAAATCTTCGCTGTAGCCCTTCGCTTCGAAAGGCGCGACCTCCGCCGAGGCCGGCGCGGCGCTCAGCGCCGCGATCGTCGCCACGGCGAACAAACAAGCCCAGACGATGCGCCATCCACTCGAAAGGCAATCTGCTCCAGCCATCTTCCCCCCTACCTCAGCCGGGTGCTCGACCCGGCGCATTTTCGGACGACGGCGTGTTGACTAAAGCCGTCATTTGCACCCCGCCGCGCAATAAGAACATGCCGGTATGCAAAAAGCAAGCCCACTTCTGGGTATGCCCGGGCAAGCTGTCCGCGGCTCAGCTGAAGCGGTCCCAGTGGCGCAACCCCGGCGCTGGGTCCATCGGGTGCCCGTCAACGTGGATCTCGAAGTGGAGATGGCAGCCGACGGTGCGGGCGTTTCCGGTCTTGCCGACTGCGCCGACCGGCTCGCCGGCCCAGACCAGATCGCCGTGGTCAACCGCCGCCGGGTGGATCATGTGGGCGTAGAAATAGCTGCGCTGCTCGCCCTGGCCGTGGATCAGCAGGTAGTTGCCGTAGAGGACCGGGTCGTAACCCACCCTCAGCACGCGGCCGGTCGCGACGGCAACCAGTGGCGCATGGCAGGCGGCGACGACGTCGAAGCCTTCGTGGCTGCGGCCGCCGCTGCGCGGCGCACCGAACTCGCCGATCGCGCCGCGGGTCCAGTGCGGCCCGTCGACCGGGAAGACGTGGGCATAGAACGTCGCTGCGCCGTTGCGGCCCGTAACGGTGGCAGACGCCGGAGGGACGAGGGCAACGAGGAGGACGAGACCGAGAAGGAGCGGGCGCTTCAGTGGTGTTCGATGACGCGGTCGACGATGTTGTACTCCTTCGCCTCCTCCGCGCTCATGAAGTAGTCGCGATCGGTGTCGTTCGTGACTTTGTCGAAGGGCTGGCCGGTGTGCTTGGCGATGATCTCGTCGAGCCGGCGGCGGGTGTCGATGATCTCTTTGGCGTGAATCTCGATGTCGGTCGCCTGGCCCTGGAAGCCGGCGGAGACCTGGTGGATGAGGATCTTCGAGTTGGGCAGCGACATCCGCTTGCCCGCGGCGCCGCCGGCGAGCAGCAGCGCGCCCATGCTCATCGCGATGCCGACGCAGATCGTCTGCACGTCGGGCTTGATGAACTGCATCGTGTCGTAGATCGCCAGGCCGGCGTAGACGTCGCCGCCGGGCGAGTTGACGTAGATGCTGATGTCCTTGTCCGGGTCCTCGGACTCGAGGTGCAGAAGCTGGGCGACGATCAGGTTGGCGATGTCCTGATTCACCTGCGTGCCGAGGAAGATGATCCGCTCGTTCAGCAGGCGCGAGTAGATGTCGAAGGAGCGCTCGCCGCGCGAGGTCTGCTCGACCACCATTGGGACCAGTGGGCTCATGCGCGGCACTCTATAGAAGGCGCCCGGCGGGCTGCCGTCACTCCGAGTCGGGCGTCCACAGCTCGCCCGCCTCTTTGCGCTCCTTCTCCGGCGTCCAGATCTGCTCGCGCGCCTCGGCCTGCTCGAGCGGGATCGGCTTGGCCGCCTCGGCGACCAGGTCGATCGCCTTGCGGAAGCGGATGTCGTCGCGGATCATCGCGTCGCGGCCACTCTCCTGGAGGCGCTTCAACAGCTTCTCGGGCGTCGTCCGCTCGTGCTCGGCGGAGTGCTCCAGGGCCTCGACCATCTCCTCCTCGGAGGCCTCGATCCCCTCGGCGTCGGCGATCGCCGCCAGCACCGCCTCGCGTCTTAGCTCAGCTTCGGCCTCCGGCTTGGACTCCGCGATCACGTCCTCGCGGGTTTTCCCCTGCATCTGCAGGTAGGCGTCGGACTGCATTCCGCGCGAGGCGAGCTGGCGCTCGACCCGCTCCCAGCGCTCGGTCGCGCGGGCGGTGGCAAGCTCGTCGGGAAGGTCGAGCTTCGCCTCGGCAGCCGCCGCGTCGACCGCGGCGACGCGGAAGTCCTGCTCGGCGCGCTCGCCGACCGCCTCGGCGAGGCGTTTTTCTATGTCGCCGCGCAGCTCCTCCAAGCTGTCGAACTCGGATGCCTCGGAGGCGAAATCGTCGTCGAGCTCGGGCAGGACTTTTTCCCGCACCTCCTTGACCTCGACCGTGAAAACAGCGTCTTCGCCGGCGAGATGCTCGGCCTGGTAGTCGTCGGGGAAGGTGACCTCGACGCTGCGGGTCTCGCCGCCGCTGACGCCGGCGAGCTGCTCCTCGAAGCCCTTTATCAACTGACCCCCACCGAGCTCGAGCAGGTAATCGCTCGCCTTGCCGCCCTCGAAGGCTTTGCCGTCGAGCAAGCCCTCGAAGTCGACCAACAGCACGTCCCCCTCGCCGGCGGCGCGGTCGACCGGCTCCAGCTTGGCGAAGCCTTCGCGGATCCGCTCGACCTCGCGATCGACGAGCTCCTCCGGCGGCTCGGGCTCGGCCTTGCCGACCTCGAGGCCCTTGTACTCGCCCAGCTCGGCCTTCGGCCGGACGCCGATCTCAAATTTGAAGGCGAGCGGCTCGCCCTCGGCCTCGGGGGTGGAGACGACCTCGACGCTGGGATCGCCGACCGGCGCGATGCCGGAGCCGAGTAGCGCCCGTTCGTACCACTCCGGCAGCGCCTCGCGGATCGCCTCCTCGAGCACGGCGGCGAAACCGACCCGCTGGATCACCAGCGAGGGCGGCGCCTTGCCCTTGCGGAAGCCGGGCATGCGCATCTCCCGGGCGAGGCCGCGGGCGGCGCGGTTGACGGCCTTGTCGACGTCGGCGGCGGGAACCTCGACCTCGACGCTGACGCGCGAGCCGGGTAGCTCTGAGACTGTTGGCTGCATAGCGAGCGCGGGACCCTATCGCGAGCGCCGCAGCAGCCCCCTGCGCACCGCCACCCCGAAGTCGATCGCAAAGGCCAGCCCACGGCCGAGCGGGCCGGTCACCAGCCACGCCTTGACCCGGCCGAGCACGTCGCGCCTGCGTCTACTCGTCATTCGCGTATTCCAGCAGGGACGAGTCCACCAGCCACTCGACCGGAGCGCGATCGTCGGTATAGACCTCGCCGCCGGGCAAGCGCGGGGTCAGATCCATCGCCGCCTTTCGTGCCGGCGCTCGCAGCGGTCTGGGCAGTGCGTCCAGGTTGCGGCGCAGCCGCCCCGCACCGAAGTCGCGGCCGCTGCCGACCAGCAGCGTGTTGGTCGGCTCGATCGGATGGCGGAGCACGCGCGGAAAGGCGGTCGCCATCGTCCTCCCCAGCACCCGCTCGAGCTCGGTGCCGCCCTCCGGATGGCCGACGTTGACGATGACCATTCCACCGGGAGCGAGGCGCTCCCGCGCCAGCTCGAAGAACTCGCGGGTCGTCAGGTAGAAGGGGATGTAAGGCTGGCGGTAGGCATCGACCATGATCGCGTCGTAACTCCCCGAGGAGCGCTCCAGCCAGGGACGGGCGTCCTCCGCAAAGACCCGCATGCGGGGGTTGCGCAGGTCGAGGAATCGTCGCCCCAGCTCGGTCAGCTCGGCGTCGATCTCGACCGCGTCGACGGCCGTGCGAGGGAAGAAGTGGCCAAAAGCTCGCGCCACGGTTCCCCCGGCGTTGCCGAGGATCGCGATCCGGGCCGGCGGTGAGCGCCGCCCCGCGAATGGCAGATAGAGATGTCCATCCCAGTAGTCGCCGGTCAAGTAGCTCCCCGGCCTGTAAAGAGAGTGGACGGCCTGGCCCTCGTTGAGCTCCAGCACGCGCGAGCCGTCGGGCCGTTCGACCACCCGCGCGTACTGGTGGACCGTCTCGGCCTCGTAGAGCACCCTGCCGGTGTCCGCCGCCTTGATCGACCCGACCGGCACGAGGATGACGAGCGCCAGCACGGCCGGCACCAGGGCAAAGCGCCGGCCAAGGCCGACGGCGGCGACCAGGGCAAGGGCCAGCGCGAAGACGAGGAAGGTCCGCTGGGTCCCCAACAGCGGAATGAGGAGAAGGGCGGCGATCATCGTCCCGAACAGGGAGCCGGCGGTAGAGATCGCGTAGAGCTTCCCCACCACCTCGCCAGAGTGCTCGCGATCGCCGATCGCGAGGCGGACGGCCCAGGGCGAGGCGGCCCCCAGCAGCGTGACCGGAACCGCGACCAGCACCAGCACCCCGAACAGCGAGCCCGCGAAGCCGCCGACCGAGACGGTGTCGAAGGCCTCGACCGAGAAGCCGAGGAAGGGCCGGGCGGCGAAAGGAACCGCGGCGATCAACACCGCTGCGGCGAGAATGAGCAGGCAGAGCCCACGCATGTGGGGGTGGCGATCCGCATAGCGGCCGCCCAGCCAGTAGCCGGCCGAGAGGGCCACCAAGACAACGCCGATCGTGTTGGCCCAGACGATCGTCGAGGCACCGAAGTAGGGCGCCAGCAGCCGCGCAGCGGCGATCTCGGCGCCGAGGCTGGCAGCGCCGACGACGAAGATCAGCGCCGGCAGCAGCGCCCGCTCAGCGGCGGTCGAGCTCGGGCTCATTGCGGGCCGGCTGGTTGAGCCGTTCCTCCAACAGGGCTCCATGCCCGGCGGCGACGGCGCGCTGGGCGCGGCGCTCGTCGAGCTCGATCCCGCGCTCGCGGGCGAGGTCGAGCAGGTCCTGCTTTTCGGTGCCTTCGCGGGCGACCTCGAAGAAGACCCAGGCCAGCACGCCGAGCGCCAGGAAGGTTCCCTCGACCATCATGATCACCCCGGCGGTGCTCTGGTCGGCGATCGGCGAGATGTGCCAGTAGCGCTCGCCGGGCGCGTAGATCGGGTAGAGCACCGATCCCGACCACATCAGCACGTTGCCGAGGATCGCGCCGGTGAAGCGGACCGCGATCACGTAGGCGACCTTCCAGCCGGCGCTGAACCAGCGCGGCTTCGGCAGCGGCCCGAAGATCGGCATCCACATCAGGCAGCCGAAGAAGAGGAAGGTGGTGTGCTCCAGGGCGTGGACCGGCGCAGCCCCGTAGGCATCCTGGTAGATCGCGGGAACGTGCCAGAGGAAGAGGTTGATCGCCCAGAGCGGGAAGGCGACCGCCGGGTGGGTGAGGACCTGGAGGCGGTTGAAGAGCCGGATCGCGAGGATCGGCTGCAGCAGCGAGCGGGTCAGGCCGAGCACGATCAGCAGCGAGGCGATGTCGCCGATCAAGAGGTGCTCGCCCATGTGGGCGAGCACGAGCTCGTCGGAGATGTGGCCGATCGGGCTGAACAGGGCGATCGAGATCGTCAGCAGCCCGGCGCCGAAGCAGAGCTGGCGCCAGAGCGGCACCTTGCGGTCGTCCCAGGAGAGGACGAGGACGCGGTGCCAGTAGAGAACGCCCGCGACGGTGATCGGGATCACCTCGATCGGCACGAAAGCGCCGGTCACGTGGGCAAGGAGCGGGCTCACGGTGGTAGCTTGGCATCTCCGTGAGCGCTGGTCCGAACCGCTTCCCCCCGATCGGCAGCTACGGCTTCCTCTCCGACTGCCACACCAGCGCCCTCGTCTCCTACGACGGCTCGGTCGAGTGGCTCTGCCTGCCGCGCTTCGACTCGCCCAGCGCCTTCGCCGCCCTGCTCGACCGCGGCGCCGGCCATTTCAAGCTGAAGCCGCGCGGCGTCGTCGTGCCGATCAGCCGGCGCTACGAGCCCGGCACGCTGGTGATCGAGACGACCTGGGTGACCGACACGGGATGGGTTGTCGTCCACGATGCGCTGACGATCGCCGACTGGGTCGAGCAGGCGGGCCCGGGCTCGCGCCCGGTGACCGAACACGAGTCCGACCACTCGCTGCTGCGCACGATCACCTGCATCGACGGTGAGGTCGAGATCGAGATGGAGTGCCTGCCGCGCTTCGCCTACGGCGCCGAGGCCGCCACCTGGAGCGGCGGCGAGCTGGGCGAGGCGACCGCACGGGGTGCCGACGGCGTCGAGCTGCAGCTGACCAGCGACATGGAGCTCTCGCTCGACGGTGGCACCGCACACGGCACCGTCAGGCTGCGTGAGAACGAGACGAGCTTCTGCGCCCTGACTTGGGGCAACGAAGACCTGGGCGGGCCGCGCAGCGCCCCGGAGGCGCTCGAGCGGCTCGACTCGACCGAAGACTTCTGGCGCAAGTGGCTGCGCGACGGCGACTTCCCCGACCACCCCTGGCGCATCCACCTGCAGCGCTCGGCGTTGGTGTTGAAGGGGCTGACCTACGCGCCGACCGGAGCGCTGCTCGCCGCGCCGACCACCTCGCTTCCCGAGACCCCGGGCGGCGAACGCAACTGGGACTACCGCTTCAGCTGGATCCGCGACTCGACCTTCAGCCTCTGGGCCCTGCACACGCTCGGCTTCGACCAGGAGGCGCGCGACTTCATGCGCTTCATCATCGGCATCTGCCGCAAGGACCCCCGGCTGCAGATCATGTACGGGATCGGCGGTGAGAAGGAGCTGACGGAGAGCACGCTCGACCATCTCGAAGGCTACGGCGGGGCGAGCCCGGTGCGGATCGGCAACGGCGCCTACGACCAGCGCCAGAACGACGTCTGGGGTGCGCTGCTCGACTCGATCTACCTGCACGAAAAGGCCCTGCGCGGCTCCGGCACGCCGTCCGATCGTCAGCTGATCCGCCAGCAGGTCGAAGCGGCGATCGAGGCCTGGCACCATCCCGACCAGGGCATCTGGGAGTCGCGCGGCGAGCCCCGGCACTACGTCTCCTCGAAGCTGATGATCTGGGTTGCGGTCGACCGCGGCGCCAGGCTAGCCCGCAGCGTCGGCATCGACGACATAGCCGACGAGTGGGAGAAGACCGCGGAAGAGATCCGCGAGGAGATCCTCGAGCGCGGCGTCCGCGACGGGGTCTTCCGCCAGCACTACGACACCGACGCGCTCGACGCCTCGACCCTGCTGATCCCGCTGTTGCGCTTCCTCCCCGCCGACGATCCGCGTGTCTGTGCCACGGTCGATGCGATCGCAACCGATCTGACCGAGCACGGCCTCGTCCAGCGCTACAAAGTCGAGGAGACCGACGACGGGTTGAGCGGCGAGGAGGGCACCTTCCTGATCTGCTCCTTCTGGCTCGTCTCGGCGCTCTCAGAGATCGGCGAGCCGGTGCGGGCGCGGGAACTGTGCGAGCGACTGCTCGAGGCGGCAGGCTGGCTCGACCTCTACGCCGAGGAGCTGGAGGCCGAAAGCGGTCGTCATCTCGGCAACTTCCCGCAGGCGTTCACCCACCTGGCGCTGATCAACGCGGTCTCCCACGTGATCGCCGACGAGCAGCGCGAAGACGGCGGCGTGACCGCCGTGTTCAGCGAGATGGGCGGGGTTCGCGAGGGCGTCTGACCCGCCCTTCGGCGCACGATCGCTTGCGCAGACGAAAGGTCTTCAGACAGAAGATCTCGCTCTCTCATATATTCCCTACCGAATGGCGGGATTCGAGGACGGCCGGGAGCGCCGGGACATGGAGCATCGCTATCGCCGTGCCGCACTGGCGCATCCCGTGCGGCAGGGAATTCTCTGTCTGATGCTCGACGGCATGGAGGCCGGTGCGGCCGAGATCGCCGCTGTGCTGGCCGAGGAACCGGGCCGGATCGCCTATCACTTGCGCGTGCTGACCAGGCGCGGGGCCCTGAAGGGAATCGCCAAGGACCCGCCGGCGCCGCCCTACTTCCGAATGGCGCCGCAAGCACTATGGGCCCGCAAAATGCTCGCTCAGCTCAGGAAGCAGAACAGGGATGACGATCCGGGGGGGCGAGATTGAGGGCGGACGCCCTTAGTAGGTGATCGGTGGACGACATGGACGAGACCCGAGGCCCAAGCGCGCAGGACATCACCATCGAAGCTGCGGTCCTGCGGCAGCTTCTGGCCCTCCACCCGATCCAGCTTACGGTCGGCGAGCTCGCTCGGGAGATCGGCGGCGAGGCCGCGGACTTCACTCAAACCGACGCCGTCGAACGCGCCGTGCACGAGCTCGCAGCCGCCGGGCTCGCACACCGCAATGGTGATGTCGTAATCCCCAGCCGTGCCGCCCTGCGCCTCGACGAGCTGCTCGGCTAGGCGCCTTTCGCCGGCAACGCGATGGCTGCCATGACGAGGCCGTCCGCAACCAACCAGCGGCCCTCGAAGCCGCGCAGCTCGACCCCGTTGACCAGGGGACCCGGAACCAGCAGATACGCCGAGAAGCTGCCGCGCCGGAGATCGATCGAGACCACGGCGTCTTCGAAGCCGAGCCAGCGTTCGGCCAGCGGGAACCAAGCCTTGTAGATCGACTCCTTGATGCTGAACAGCAGCCGGTCCCAGTGCGTCCCCGGCATCCGGCGGGAGAGATCGCGGAGCAGCTCCTGCTCTTCGGGCATGGCGATGTCGCCGAGGAGCCCGTCGGGCAGCGGCTGGTTGGGCTCGGCATCGACGCCGACCGTCACCAACTCCCCCGCCCGCGCAACCGCACAGGCCCGGTAGCCGTCGCAGTGCGTGATGCTGCCGACGATCCCGTCTGGCCAGAGAGGCTCCCCTTTGGGCCCGGCGGGGATTGCCTGCTGGGGATGGCCGAGCTGGGCGAGCGCCTCGCGGGCGCAGGCACGCGCGGTCGTGAACTCGCGGCGTCGTTTCTCGACCGCGCGCTCCACGGCCGCCTCCTCCTCTGGATAGAGCGAGACGTCGCGATCGTCCCGGGTTGCGACCACCGCGACGCCGGCCGGCAGGATCCGCTCAAGCACGCGATTCTCCCGGCAGGATCTGGCGGGGCGCGTAGTCCTGGATCTTGCGATAGCGGCGCTCGCGCGGATAGCCGAGCGAGACCTCCTCGAAGCGCACCCCGTCGTACCAGGTGGTGCGCGGAATGTGCAGGTGCCCGTAGACGACTGCCGCCGCCCGGAAGCGCTGATGCCAGTCGGCGGTGCTGACCGTGCCGCACCACTGCGCGAACTCCGGATGGCGAAGGACGTGAGTCGGCGCCTCCAGCAGCGGGAAGTGGTTGATCAAGACCATCGGCAGGCTCGGATCGCTGTTCGTCAGGCGCCGTCCAGTGTCCTCGACTCGGGCCCGGCACCAAGCCTGCCGGCTCGGGTAGGGGTCGGGGTGAAGCAGGAACTCGTCGACGCAGACCACCCCGGCGTCATACGCCCGCTGCAGCGCCTCCTCCATCGTCGCCCCGACGTTGCGTCCAAAGGAGTAGTCGTAGAGAAGGAAGAGCGGCGCCACCTGGGCGGGCCCACCCTCCCCGTCCCAGATCGGGAAGGGGTCCTCCGGGGTCGTGACGCCTATCTGCCTGCAACGCTCGACCAGGTGCAGGTAGCGCGGCTCTCCCCGCAGCTCCGGTGGATCGTCGCGGTTGGCCAGCAGCTCGTGGTTGCCCGGGGTCCAGATAACCCGCTCGAAGCGTTCGCGAAGGATCCGCAGCGCCCACTCGACGTCGTCCGGAGAGTCGGCGACGTCGCCGCAGACGATCAGCCAATCCCCTTCCGCGCGCGGCCGCATCCGGTCCACGATCGAGCGATTCTCCGGGTGGTCAACGTGCAGGTCGCTGACCGCGAGTAGCGTCGGTCCTGTCAACGGGGCGGCGAGGGCGTCACCGGTCGGAACCCGCCAGCGCGGCGAGCGCGCCGGCCACGCGGGCGCGCGTCTCGTGCGGCTCGATCACCTCGTCGACGAAGCCGCCTGCCGCCGCCACCTCTGCCCCGAGGTGCTCCTCCGCATAGGCAGCCGAAAGCGCTTGCTGCGTCGCGGCGAAATCCTCAGCGGCGGCAAGCTCGCGGCGATGGATGATCCCTGTCGCCGGCTGTGCGCCCATCACGCCGATCTCCGCCTGCGGCCAAGCGAACACCAGATCGGCCCCGAGGTCCCGCGAGTTCATCGCGATGAAGGCGCCGCCATATGCCTTGCGCAGGACAACCGTCACCCTCGGCACGGTAGCTGCCGCGAAGGCGCGAACAAGCGAGGCGCCAAAGCGGATCACGCCGGCCCGCTCCTGGCGCACCCCGGGCATGAAGCCCGGCGTGCCTTCGTACGGCCAGTCGCGAGGTATCAGCTGGCACCCACGGCACGGACGGGGTCGCCTTCCGCTTCAAGCTCCTCCAGGCTCAGCGCGACGACGAGCTCAGAGTGGCAGTCGGGAAGCAACCGGCCCAGGGCCCCCTCGACTTTGCGCAGCCGACGTTGCACCGTGTGACGGTCCACCGCCAGCGCGGCGGCGGTGGTTACCGCATTCAAGCCGGCGGAAAAGTAAGCGCGCAACGTTTCGCGCAGGACGGCACCGGAGTCGCCATGGCCCTCGAGCGGCGCCAGGTAGGTCTCGAAGAGCGATTTGGCGAGAGCGTCGTCGCGCAAGACCGCGGCAATCAAAGCCACGTCGCGGGCGCGGGTGAGCCGCTGCGGCTTGCGCAGCATCACCTCCTGCGCCGCCTGAGCCTCGCGATGAGTCAGTCGCCAGCCGTCGAGGCCATGGCGCGGCTCGCCGACCGCCAGCGTTGCATCGCCGGCGACGCCGTTGGACAGCAGCGCTTCCAGGTCTGGGGCTGCCAGGGGTTGGCGGGCGCCGAGCCAGGCCCAGACGATCCCGTTTCCTCGCGGCACGACGAGGACCTGGCTGCTGAGCCCAGCCGCAAGCGCACGCACGCAGGCCTCCGCCTTGGTGCCCTTGACGATCAGGCCCAGATGCCAGGCGTCGAAGGTGTATTCCAAGCCGCCGATATCGACGGGGCTCTCGCCGGCAACCAGCCGCTGCACCCGTTCGGCGAGGCGTTGCGTGGGTGAGCGTTTCATCCGCGCAACCTCGTCCATGTACTCGGTCGCCACCGCCGCCATCAGCCGGTCGATCTGCGGTCCGTGCACCCGCAGGACTTTGCGCAAGGCCTGGCTCGGGAAACGGTCGTCTTCGTCCATGATGAAGTCGCCCAGCAACCTGTCGCCGGCCGCGTAGCGGCGCAGCACGGTGTCCAGCCTCACCCCCGCACGAGCCGAGCGCCGCGCCTGCTCGGCGGCAGTCGATGGAATCGGGCCCGTCCAGTCCTCGCCTTTCTCGATGTGGGAGAGGGCGAAATCCAGGGATTCGCTGACCGTCGCCCGCAGCCCGGCGACGTACTCGGGATCTTCTTCGCCAACAGACTCCGAAAGCGTGCGAGCCCGGGCGAAGATCGCGTCTTCGATCTCCGTCAACCGCCCCCGCAGACGGGCGACGAGCTCGACGCGGATCGTCTTCAGCGAGTCGGCTTGACCATCCCGCAATCTGCTCACCAAGCACCGCACCGCGTCGTCGGCGGCCGCAACTCGCTGCATTCTGAAGGAGACTCCCCTGTCGTCATCCCTAATCCCCTATACACACGCTAGTACCCAGCCTGGAATGCGTCAACCTTAGCTCGCGCGAAAGCCGACCCCCTCCCGGCGGCCGTTTGTACGTCCTGTACAAGACGGGCGAAACTGATTGCCATTTCGCGATTCAAGCCCGCCTGGCTCTCCGCCGATGTCCCGACATCGCGGAGCACTCGCTCCGGTAATGACTGAGAGGAGCGAAGATGTCCTGGACCACCAAGAGGCGCGCGCTGACAGCGCTCGGCTGCACCTGCGCGCTGGCGGTTGCCGGCGTCGCACTGGCTTACTTCACCACGTCCGGCTCGGGCACCGGGAACGCGACGGTCGGGTCGAGCTCGGCCGTGACGCTGCACGCGACGGTGTCCTCCAATCTGTACCCCGGCACGTCTTCGCCGGTCAGCTTCACCGTCGACAACCCCTCTTCGGGCTCTCAGCGGGTCGGCACGATCACGCTGAGCAGCATCACCGTCGACGCCGGTCACTCGAGCTGCAGCACGACGATCACCGGCGGCAATCCCGACTTCGCAATGCCTGCGGTGACCGTCAATCAGACCTTCGCTGCCGGCAACAACCAGAGCGTGACCCCCACCGGGACCCTGACGATGAAAGAAACCGGCGCCAACCAGGACGCCTGCCAGGGCGCGACGGTGACGCTGCACCTGACCAACAACTAGTCGACGGGTGAGGCGGAGCGCGGCATGGCGCAGAGCAGCCTCAAAGCTCTGATCGGGCTGATCGGCATCGGCGCCTGCTTCGCGGGCGCCGCCTACGCCGCGACCCGGCATCAGCCGGGGAACGGGAGCCCGGATCGCAAGGCGCGATCCGGGCGGCTGCCAAAGCCGGCGATCAACGAACACCCCGGCGCACAGTCACCCTCGACGCGGGCGAGGTTCGGCTTCACCGCCCGCAGGGGCGGGACGCTGTTCGAGTGCCGGCTCGACCGGGGACAGTGGAGAACCTGCCGCAGCCCGGCCCGCTTCGCCGGACTCACGGTCGGTCGCCATAAGTTCTCGGTTCGCGCCGTCGATCGGCAGGGCAGGCGTGGCGCCACGGCCAGATTCCGCTGGACGACCCTCGCGGCCAAGGACTTCTCGATCGTCCCCGACCTGTCCGGCCTGAGCGCTCTCTACCCCGGAGCGCCGCCACTTGCGCTGCCGCTGACGGTGCAGAACCCCAACCCGGCACCCATCCTCGTCACCGGGCTGCGGGTCTCGGTGGGTGCCGATCCAGTTGGGTGCGCAAGCGCCGAGAACCTCGCCCTGACCCAGCCCAACGCCTCGAGCTCGTCGCCGCTCAAGGTTCCCGCCGGAGGATCGGTCCGCCTGCCGGCGCGCGGCGTCCTGCCGCCGACGATCCAACTGCGTGACCTCCCGGTCAACCAGGACGCGTGCAAGAACGCGTCCTTCCCGCTCGAATTCACGGGGAGCGCGCGCGGATGAGACGCTCGCTGACAACCCGAATTGCGGGCGCGTTTGCGACTGCCGCCTCGATCGTGGCCCTCTGCGGCAGCGCCTTCGCCTATTTCTCAGCCACCGGCGCCGGCGATGCGACCGCGAGCGTGGGGAAATTCTCCGCGCCGACGATCTCCTCGGCGCTGCCGGCGGTTGGCGGCACTGTGGCCCTGACCTGGACCGCGGTCACTGCGCCCGGAACCGGGACGGTCACCTACGCGGTGATCCGCGACAACGGCGAACCGGCGGGCAACTGCCCCACCGTCTCCTCGGGGGGAACCGGCCTCACCTGCACCGACAGCGGGCTCACGGTCGGCACGCACACCTACACCGTGACCGCCAAGTGGCGCACCTGGAGCTCGACGAGCGGCTCCACGCAGGCGAAAGTGACCGTCGGCGTGGCGACCCACTTTTCGATCGGCGCGTCGTCGACGACGCCGGGAGCGGGCGTCGGCGACAACCTGACGATCACCGCGCTCGACGAAAAAGACAGCACGGTGACGACCTATACCGGCTCGCACAGCCTCACCTTCTCGGGGGCTTCCTCCAGCCCGGGGGGAAACGCCCCGACCGTCGCCAACAGCTCGGGCACGGCCGTCGCCTTCGGCAGCGCCACGGTGATCAGCTTCACGCTGGGGGTCGCCAGCGTCGTCTCCTCGACGAAAAACGGTCTGATGAAGCTCTACAAGGCAGGCTCGGCCAGCGTCTCGGTCGGCGACGGATCGATCGAGAGCGAGCCGGATCTCGCCGTGACGGTCGCCTCGGGAGCGGCGACGAAAATCACCCTCAGCGCAGCTTCCACCACCCCGACCGCCGGGGCGGCCGACAACCTGACCACTACCGCGTACGACACCTACGGCAACGTCGCGACCGCCTACGCCGGGTCGCGCAATCTCACCTTCTCGACGGCCTCGGCGAGCCCGAGTGGCGAAATCCCGACGGTCACCGACAGCTCGGGCACCGCAACCGCCTTCGGCAGCGCGACCGCGATCCTCTTCACCGCCGGCGTGGCGAGCGTCTCCGGCTCCGGCAACGGCGTGATGAAGCTCTACAAGAGCGGCGCCACCAGCCTCAAAGTCAGCGACGGCACGTTCACCAGCGCGGTGATCACCGTGACCGTGGCCGCCGCACCCGCCGTGAAGCTCTCGCTGAGCGCCGCCTCGACCACGCCGACCGCGGGGGCCTCCGACAGCCTCACGACCACCGCCCTCGACACGTACGGAAACACCGCAACCGCCTACACGGGCGCCCGCAACATCACCTTCTCGGGCGCCACGGCAAGCCCCAGCGGAGCCGCCCCCACCGTCGCCAACAGCAGCGGGACCGCGGTGGCCTTCGGAACCGCGACGGCGATCAACTTCACCTCTGGCGTCGCCACCGTGGTTTCGTCGACGAAAAACGGCGTGATGAAGCTCAACAAGGTCGAGACCGCCGGCGTCACGGCAACCGACGGATCGATCTCGACCTCGTCCGGCCTTGCGATCACCGTCCTCATCGGCGCCGCCGCGAAGCTCTACCTGACCCACGTGACGGTCAGCGCCGGCAGCATCGGCGCCGGCTGCTTCTTCACCTGCGCGATCACCGGGCTGGGCAACAGTGGCACGGTCAAAGCCAACGTCGCCGTCACCGACAGCGTCGGCAACCCGATCTCGGCGCTCGGCACCGGCCACGCGGTGAAAATCACCGCGACCGCCGGCAGCACGGTCGTCGGCACTCCGCTTGCGCTCCCCAGCACCGGCCTCGCCGAAACCGCCACCCAGTTCACCTACACGTCGAAATCGAGCGGCACCTTCTCCGACACGATCACCGCGGCGACCTCCGAAGGCACCACCTACACCAGCGCGACGGCAACCGCGAGCCGGTAACAGTTGCTACTGGAGCGCCCTGACCTCTCTCCAGGTCAACATCCGGCCGCTCTTGGAGTCGATCACCTTGAGCCGGATCGAACGCAGACCGTCGCGAATGCTCAAGACGGGGACGTCGTGGAAGATCAGGTTCTCGTCGTGGGCGCGCTGGAGGTTGTAGTTGGGGATCTTGGCGCTGAGGTGGTGAACGTGGTGCAGGCCGATGTTCCCACTGAAGAACTGGAGGATCTTCGGCAGCTTCAGGTAGGAGCTCCCCTGCAACGCCGCATCGGGGTAGCTCCAGTCCTCCGAGCTCTCCCAGTAGGCGTCCTCGAACTGGTGCTGGACGTAGAAGAGGAAGACCCCCAGCGTGCCGGCGACGATCGCGGTCGGCATCTGCACCAGCAGCCAAGTCGCCGGGCCGATCAGCCAGACGATCGTCCCGATGATCACCGCGAGGACCAGGTTCGTCGCGATCACGCTGTGGCGCTGGCGGGGGCGCATCTTGCTCGACCAGATGCGCGGCCCGATCATCAGCGACCAGATCGGGCCAAGCCCGAACATCACCAGCGGGTTGCGGAACAGCCGGTAGCCCAGCCTCTGCTTCCAGGGCCGCGCCAGGTACTCCTCGACGGTCAGCGTCGGCACGTCACCGGTTCCGCGCCGGTCGAGGTCGCCCGCGGTGCCGTGATGGACGGCGTGGTTGTGGCGCCAATTCCCGAACGGCTGGAAGACGAGCAGGGCCATGAACCGGCCGAGCCAGAGATTCCCCCGCTTCGTGTGCAGGAACGAGCCGTGGGCACAGTCGTGGAAGACGACGAAGGTCCGCAGCAGGAAGCCGGCAGCCGGGATCGCCAGCGCGAGCGAGATCCATACCGAGACTTCGAGGCTGAGATATATCGCGACCATCAGGGCCAGGTACGGCACCGCTGAGGTTGCCACGTCGACGAGGCTGTGCAGGTGGGAGGATTGCTCGTGGCGGGCTACCGACTCGCGCCAGTAGGGACGACCCGAAGCCGAATCGCTGCTCGGGCCCGCCACGGCGGGTGCTGGGACGAGGCTCACAGCGGATGAATCTACCGGCGCGGCCTAAAGCGCAGCATCGAGCTCGATGACGCTGCGGATCCCGTCCTGGGCCTCCATCAGCTCGAAGCCCCGGTTGACCTCGTCGAGCGTGAGGCGGTGGGAGATGAAGGGCTCGACGTCGATCTCGCCCCTCAGACAACGGTCGACGAGGTCCGGAACCTGGTCGCGGCCCTTGACGCCGCCGAAGGAGGAGCCGGCGACCCGGCGGCCGGTGATCAGCAGACGCGGGACCACGTCAAGGGTCTCCCCCTTGCCGGCCACACCGGCGACGGTGCACAGGCCCCAGCCCATGCGCGCGGCTTCGACCGCCTGGCGCATCACGCCGACGTTGCCGGTCGCCTCGAAGGTGTAGTCGGCACCGAAGCCGCCGGTCATCGCGAGGATCTGCTCGACGGCGCCTTCGCCTCCTTCGATCGTGTCCGTCGCGCCCTGCCCGCGCGCCAGCTCGAGCCGGTCCGTGGAGAGGTCGACGCAGACGATCCGCTCGGCGCCCTGCAGCCGGCAGCCGGCTACCGCCCCGAGGCCGACCATCCCCGCGCCGAAGACGACGCAGGTGCTGCCCGGCGCCACCGCGGCGGTGTTGATCGCCGCGCCGAGACCGGTCGAGAGGCCGCAGGCAAAAAGGCAGGCGTGCTCGAAGGGCGCCTCGGGGTTGATCTTGGCCAGGGCGATCTCTGGCATCACCGTGTACTCGGCGAAGGTCGAGCAGCCCATGAAGTGACGGATCCCGTCGCCGTCGCGTGAGATGCGGGTGGTGCCGTCGGGGAGGAAGCCCTTGTTCTGCTGCTCGCGAATCGCCAGGCAGAGGTTGGTGCGCGGATCGAGGCAGTGAACGCACTCGCCGCACTGGGGGGAGAAGAGAGTGACGACGTGGTCGCCTGGGGAGAGTGAGGTGACGTCCCGGCCGACGCTCTCGACGACTCCCGCCCCCTCGTGGCCGAGCACCGTCGGCGCGTAGCCCGAGGGGTCGGCGCCGGAGGCGGTGTAGAGGTCGGTGTGGCAGACGCCGCACGCAACCAGGCGGACGAGCGCCTCGCCGGCTCGCGGCTCGGCGAGCTCGACCTCCTGAACTCCGAGCGGCTTGCCGAACTCCTCGAGCACCGCTGCGCGCATCTTCATCGCTTCACCCTCGCCTGCTCAGCCGCTTTTGAAACGAGCGGCCTCCTCCGAGCCGCCCGTGGCGTTGCCCTCGCTGTAGGAGTGGGCGCCGGCACCGGCGAGCGTGCCGCCATCGACGATCAGGTACTCCTCGCGGATCGGGCGCCCGCCGAACCAGCACTCAAGGATCTCGCGGGTCCCGGCGGCATAGCGGGCCTGGGCCGAGAGGCTGGTGCCGGACGTGTGCGGGGTCATGCCGTGGTGGGGCATCGAGCGCCAGGGATGGTCCCGGGGCGCCGGCTGGGGAAACCACACGTCGCCGGCGTACCCGGCCAGCTGACCGCTCTCGCACGCCTGCGCGACCGCGTCGCGGTCGCAGATCTTGCCGCGGGCGGTGTTGATCAGGTAGGAGCCGCGCTTCATCTTCGCGAGCAGATCGGCGTCGAACAGGTTCTCCGTCTCCGGATGGAGCGGCGCGTTGATCGTGACCACGTCGCACACCTCGACCATCGACTCCACATCGGCGTGGAAAGTGACGCCGAGCTCCTCCTCGACATCGGCCGGCAGGCGGTGACGGTCGGTGTAGTGCAGGCCGACCTCGAACGGCTTCAGTCGCCGCAGCACGGCCGAGCCGATGCGCCCGGCGGCGACCGTGCCGACCTGCATCCCCTCCAGGTCGTAGGAGCGCGAGACGCAGTCGGCGATGTTCCAGCCTCCGTCGACGACCACTTGGTAGGAGGGGATGTAGTTGCGTACCAGCCCAAGGATCATCATCACGACGTGCTCGGCGACGCTGATGCTGTTCGAGTAGGTCACCTCGGCGACGGTCAGCCCGTGCTCGATCGCCGCCTGCAGGTCGACATGGTCCGAGCCGATGCCGGCCGTCAGGGCGAGCTTCAGCTTGGGCGCCTTGGCGATTCGCTCCGCAGTCAGGTAGGCGGGCCAGAACGGCTGGGAGATGACGACCTCCGCCTCGGGCAACTCGCGCTCGAAGACCGAGTCCGGGCCGTCCTTGTCGGTGGTGACGACGAGGCGGTGCCCGCCCTGCTCGAGAAACTCGCGGAGGCCGAGCTCCCCCGAAACGCTGCCGAGCAGCTCGCCGGGCGTGAAGCCGATCGCCTCCGGCGTCGGCGTGCTCTGACCGTCGTGGTAGCGCTCGATCTTCGGGACCTCGTCGCGCGCGTAGGTAGTCGGGTAACCGTCGACCGGATCGTCATAGAGGACACAGAGAATGTTTGCCATGCGCCCATCTTCTCGCAAGAAGCCGAGCGGTCAAGCTTTGCCGGGGCGACAAGCGCACTCAGAGCTCTCGCAGCTCGCGCACAACGCCAGCGCAATAGCCATAGCGGCCGACGGCCTCACAGCCATGACTACCGGTACTCAACAGCAGCGGGACACCGCGTCGAAGAAACGGCCGCAGAGTACGTGCCGTCGGACATTTTCGGCGCTCGTCCACCTCGATTCGGGCGTCGGATTGAGCCGCCGCAATCGCAAGCGAATCGACCAGATCCGGCGACACGTCTCCCTCCCCGAGTCCGAGCGTGGGAAGGGCGCTGAACAAATGCCCGATCACGACGTGCTGGTGGCAACGGAGTGCGGCGGCCGTCCCGTTGACCATCCAGTCGAGCACCATCTGGGGATCAAGCTCCCCTGCCTCGATCCGTTCACGGGTGGAGCGAGGATTCATTGGCCCGTCGGGCGACGGCGCCTGGTGACTCACTACATATACGGCGTCGACTCCCTCCAGCTCGGCAGGAAGGTCAAGGCAACCGTAGATATCCAGGATCTTCGCCTCCACAGCGCAGTGCAAAGCAATCGAGGTCTGCTCTTGGCCCTCTTTGACCGCTGCGACATAGGCCGGGACCCACGTGGTATCTGTCCGCACATGGTCGACAAACGTGAGCTCCGTCAAGCCGATCTGCTCCGCCTCGACAATGTTCTCCTCGACCGTGTTCTTGCCATTCGAGAAAGTCGAGTAGACGTGCATGTCCTGGGTCAAGACGGGCTCAGCCATCGGCGACGCTCCTGAGACCACGCCCTTCATCTCAGGCCACTATCCGCGCGAAGGACGAGCAGCACAATCCCCCGGATGTATGAGGCATCGCGGATATCCCCCGCAAGGACTAACCAGAAGGCGTTACTGCGTGGCCGCTATACCTCCCAGGTGATCTGCCCAGTGACCAACGCGATCGCCACAGCATGCGCGCGGGTATGCGCTCCCAGCTTGCCAAGCGCGTTGTGAACGTGAGACTTGACCGTCTCCGGGGAGAGAAATAGGCGCTCCGCAATGTCACCGCTCTGGAGACCGGAAGCGACCAAGGTCATGACCTCACGCTCGCGCTCGGTGAGCTGCAGCCGACCGCTCCCCTCTATCGCGACAGGTGCCCAACTCGCGCTCTTTGCCTGCTCAGCCGAGGCCTCATCGTGTGGGATGAATACGGAAAGGTGGCGTGCCGGCAGCACGTTGGCCGTCGCACTGAACTCGACGGGCACCTCTCCACGATCCGGAATGTACAGCTGGTACCAACCCTCAGCTCCCCCGCTGGCCAAGAATGCCCCCCATTGCTCCTCGAGCCTCTTGCGCTCGCTCAGAGGCGTGAAATCGTCCATCGTGCGCCAAGGGATCTCCTCCCAGGCGATTCCCAGCAGGTCACATGCAGCTGCATTCCCGGTCACCCAGCGTCGCTGATCGTCGGCGATCAACATCGGATGCCGTGACCGCTCAAGGGCCGTCCGCAGGCGAACTGCTGCCGACGGGCCGGACTCGCCGTTCGCAAAGACCTGCGCATTTTCTCCGTCGGGGGGCGGATCAGGAGTAGCCACCAGGACCTACCTTGACTCGGGGCCTATACACGCTGATTACTTGCCCTGTTTCGACAGTAAAGGGCGAGGGCCTGAGATTGCAAGGCATCTCCCAGGTGGCGCCGCTCTGCTTGCTTGAGTAGGTCAATCCACATCCGGGGCCGACACAGGCGTATGCGAAACTCACACGATGTGGTCGATTCCTTGAATACCGTTATGTTTGCAGTAGTAACTATTTAATCGGCGTACCCTCGTGTGACTGTGACCACGTCAACGGAGCGCGCCGGGGTCCGTCTCGGCGCGAGACAGACAGGGCGATTCGGCGTCTGTCCCACACCTATCAGGACGCACTTACGGTTGCTGACGCCGGGGGAGCGGGGCGCGTGGCCAGAATGGCCCTGGGAGAGGGCATGGGCGTCGCAGGTCTCTACCAGCGGGTGATCGCTCCGGCAATGTGGCGGATCGGCGAGCTTTGGGAGGAAGGGGCGATCTCCATCGCCGACGAGCACCTCGCGACCGCACTTACGCACCAAGCGATGGCGGGCATCTACGGGCCCAGCCTCGACCACAAGGTCAAACCGGGCCGAATACTGATGGCTGCGGTGGAGGGCGAGCAGCACGCCCTCGGGTTGAGGATGGCCGCTGATGTGGTCGAGCTGGCGGGCTACGAAACGATCTACCTCGGGGCCGATGTTCCGACCGCCGATCTCATCCAAGCCGTCACGACTCGATCGCCCGATCTGGTCGGTCTCTCGGCGACGATGCCGAGCTCGGTCCCTTCGCTCGATCGCGCCATTGCTGAGATCCAACGTGTCAACCCCAACCTGATCATCCTGTTCGGGGGCCAGAGCGTGCGCGACCGACCTGGAAATGACGGAGCAGTGCTCGTTGGGAATCTCGAGCAATTGCTGGGAGTGGTCGAGGCCGCCCTCGACGTACCGGCCTCAGACACGAGGGACTCCCCGAAGCCCGGCGAGGCGACACAGGAGCGCGTCGTCGACGTGGCTGCGCGGCGCGGCGCCGACCCCGCGGTGTCCGTCGAGTCGGCACATGAGGACGAGTCGGTCGAGCGCCACCTGTCCGGCATTGCCGCCGAGACTGCCGATCTGGCACGAGATCTGGCGCGTCAGGCGAACACCTACAAAGACCTTGCCTACACCGACACGCTCAGCGGACTGCCTAACCGTCGAGCGTTCGAGGACCGCGCGGCTCGACTCAGGGATTTCTCCGATGCCAAGCCTCTTGCCGTCTTGATGATGGACTTGGACGGCTTCAAGGCAGTGAACGACTCAGAAGGTCATGAAGCCGGAGATCGAATCCTTGTCCTGATCGCCCGAACGATCGCCGGGGGTCTTCGCGAGGGCGACTTCGTCGCTCGCATCGGCGGCGATGAGTTCGCCGCCCTGCTGCCCCGTACGGATTTGGGTGAGGCGGAGGTACTCGCCGAGCGGCTGCGGGACAGAGTGCAGGACGCCGGCGCCGACGCCTCGGTCACCACCAGCATCGGTGTTGCCATGCTGGAGGATGACGTTCGCCGAGCGCTGCTGCGAGCGGATGTCGCCCTCTACGACGCCAAGAACTCAGGCCCCAACATGGTCAAGCGCGGCTAGGAGTCGCCGCTTTTCTTTAGACCCCCCAGGTCCGGAAGGGGATGACCTAGGGGGCCTGAGCAACTTCACAAAGCGGCAAGCGGGAGGCACTGAGAATCGCCGCTGTGACTCACTGTTAAGGCTTTACTTGAGGAGCGCAATCCCCCAGACGAATGAAGCACCGTGAATATCCCCCAAAGTGACTAGCTAGTAAAGACCGTTTACCACCGGCTTTAGTTGTACTGGTGTATCCGAGCTATGGTCTATTCGACTAGTCAAGTGAATGAGAGGCCAGTTAGTGACCCTTTACCCGACGGAGTCGAGGCAGCCACACCATCCCGTACAGGCCCAACCAGGGTTAGCGCGCATCCTGATAACGGACGATCAACCCGAGATGTTGCAATTGGTCGACCGCGCACTGGGAAAGCGATACCGGTGCGAGTTCGCGGCCAGCGTCTCCCAGGCTCACAAAAAGCTCGCCTCCACCAATTTCCACCTTGCCCTATGCGACCTGCAGATGCAAGGCGGGTCGGGACTGGCCTTGGCCGAGGAAATCACCGAAGAGCATCCCGAAACCGCGGTGGTCCTGGTCACCGAGAAGGATGACCCGGAGGTTGCAAGACAGGCATTCGGCCTTGGTGGTCACGGTGTCCACGGATACCTGGTCAAACCGTTCTGGCCGGGACAGCTGTTGATCACGGCCATGAATGCGCTGCGGCGGCGCGAACTCGAAAACTTCGAGAGCGCGCACAGACTCAACCTCGAAGAGCGGCGCCAAGCGATCATCGACATGGCGCCGATGCCCGTCTATGTAAAGGATGAGGATCTCCGCTACGTCTTCGCAAATGCACAGGCGGACGATCTGGCAGGACAGGAGAGAGGTCAGCTGCTCGGTCAAACCGACGAGGCGATCATGGCTCCGAAGGCCCTGGCCCACACCCGCACCGTCGATCGGCGGATCCTCGAAAGGGGCACGACTTACAAAGCAGACGAAACGCTTGAGATCGGCGGGGTCGAGCGAACCTTCAAGACGGTCAAGTTCCCCCTCCTCAACGAGGAGGGCCGGGCTACCGCAGTTTGTGGAATCTCTACCGACATCACCCCCCAAAAAGAGGCGTTGAGGTTGCGGGACGAGTTGGCCGCCGCCCAGCAGCAGGCGATTGCCGAGCTGAGATCCTCTCGTCTGGAGACCGTGGAAAGACTCTCCAGGGCGATCGAGCTTCATGACTTCTCCACTGGACAGCACGTCACCCGCATGGCGGTTATCACCGCCTTCTTGGGGAGCCAGCTGAAACTTGATGCCGAGTTTGTCCAACTCTTGCGCGAGGCAGCTCCGATGCACGACGTGGGAAAGATCGGCACCTCCGAAGAGATTCTCCGCAAGCCGGGGCCCCTGACTGCCGAGGAGCGCAAAGAGATGGAGCGCCATACGGTGGTCGGCCACGAGATACTTGCCGGCTCCCAGAGCCAGCTTTTGCAGATCGCTGCCACGATCGCCCTGACTCACCACGAGCACTACGACGGCACTGGCTATCCCCAAGGTCTCGCTGGTGAAGAGATTCCGCTCGAAGGGCGGATCAGTGCCGTCGCGGATGTCTTCGATGCTTTGCTGAGCGACCGCTGTTACCGGTCTGCGCTACCTGTGTCCGACGCAGTCGAAGTCATCCAGAACGGCAGCGGAACTCATTTCGATCCGCAAATCGTGGATCTGTTGGTCGATGGCCTGGGCAAAGCGCTTTCGCTGCGCGAGTAGCACCCCCCCATGGACATGCTTCTAGGCGAGCTTCTCGATGACTACGGAGGCGTTCGCGCTTGCCCGCGTTCCACCGATCGGCGTCGCGAGACCGACCGCCGCGCTCGAGGTGTGGTTCCTGAGCGTGAGCACACCACCGGCAGGAACGATGAAGATCGCCTGCCCAGTGTTCTGCTGGGTGCCGGCGCCTGAGCCGTAAACCGTTCCGGGAACCAGGTTGCCATTGACGAACAGCGCCATCTGACTGGGCTCGGTGCCGGACACCGAGAAAGTGACCTCATAGGTACCGGCGATCGCGAGCGTGATCCCGGCGCCGCCGAGCATGTGGGTGATGCCCGGCGTCAGGACGCCGTTGGAATCGAAGGTGACGTCGGCCTCCAGCGGCACGGTCTCTCCGCCCAGGTTGTAGACATAGGCGTACTGGGACAGCCCGTTGGAGCCTGCCGGGCCGGTGGCCCCTGCGGCACCTGCTGCGCCGGCTGGCCCCTGAGCACCTTCGGGTCCAGTCGTTCCCCGAGGGCCGACTTCGCCTTGGGTGCCCTGAGCTCCCCTGGGTCCAACCGGGCCCTCTACACCAGTGGGTCCGATCTCGCCCGGAGGGCCTTCGCCGCCCTGAGCGCCCGGCGACCCGTTCGTGCCGGCTTCCCCTTGAGACCCAGTGGCTCCCGTCGCACCCGCGGCGCCTACTTCGCCCTGAACACCTTGCAAGCCCCGAGTGCCAGGAGCCCCGGCTTCCCCCGGAGGGCCTTGCGGACCGGTGCTTCCGGCCGTTCCGGTTGCACCTGGCGAGCCGCGCGAGCCCGCAGTCCCGGTTTCGCCCGGTACGCCCTGGGGTCCCGAGGGACCGGCGGCGCCCTTTGAGCCATTGGCTCCCGTCGACCCGGGCAGACCGGCGGGACCGGGCTTGCCGGTAATTCCCTGCTGACCTCGGGGGCCACGGGAGCCCCGATGTGTGTGGCACACCGATGGCTGCTTGTGGCCACAGCGAGCAGAGGTTCCAACCCTGCCCGTGAACCCTGGCGAACCACAGGGGGGAGCGGGATGCAATGGACAGGCCGCGACGGCAATCGCCGGGAAGAGAATGGCGATCCCACATATCGCGAAGAACAGGATGCTCCGGCGCGGATAGGTGTTCATGACTGGACCCTCACCTTCTGATCGTCAGCGGAACGCCGGCGCCGATGCGCCTCGCCAGCCAGGTGATGGCATGGGTGCCGAGTCGGATGCAGCCATGCGACGCCGCCGTCCCCGGGGCGCCCGTGAGGCCATTCGTTCCGTGGATGCCGATCTGACCTGGACCGCCCTCGAATTCCTGAAAGACGTTCGATCGGGCGCTGGTAGCCAGCGCGAACGGTGCGCCGGCTTCATAAGAGGAGAGCGCGAGGGCCTCTTCGATAAAGAACGCCCCCCGTGGAGTCGGCGTCGAGGGCTTGCCCACGACCGCGCTGAACCTTCGTACGGCGCGACCGTCGCGGAAAACGGTGACCCGACGAGCAGAGAGCTTGACCTCGACGTACCACTCGGTGGCGGTGGTTCTGGTCCGCCGGGCGGAGATCCAGCCCGTGTGCCCGTTAGGACGCCCGGGGAGCCTGACGCGCACCCACGAGATTCTGCCCCCGCTGCCCCTGTGGTCGAGCACCGGCAGAACCGTTCGCACCTGCGTCAGCGGCCGCCGGGCGGCGATGGCTTCGACCCTGCGTGCATGCGAGCTTGGGCGGGCCCGCGCGACGTGATCGTGCAGGAGCACCACGAGCGGCCGACTTGCGGAAACTCTGGAGCCGGCGGCTCCCGCCAACGAGGCGGGAATGCAGCCAATGCCGATCGCGAGGAGCGCCAACGCCAACGCCGAAACCCCCCGGCGGAAGCCGGGGGGTCGCGGAACGTCGGGGGCGGCATGGCTCATCCGGTGAACTGCGACGGGCCGTTGCGCGGCTGCAGCACCGCTGAGGCGCAAGCGCGGTAGGGGACCGTCATGGTCTTGGCGGCAGTCGCGTCTTTGAACGTGACGCGCGCTTTGACCGTATGCCCGCCGGGCGCGGCCCTGACAAACACATGGAACGGCGACCCGACTTGGCTGTCGATGCGCTTGCCGTCCAAGCTGAAGACGACTCGCTTGATCATGCGGCCGCGTACCGTGGCGCGAAACCCAGCAGTGCAAACCTCATTGGGCGTGCCCTCATTCGGCGCGCGACGCACGGTCGCGGTGCCGTTTTGGCGAGGTCCCCTTTTGGGGGCTCTCGTTCGACTGACGGGCACGGCCTGGCCGGTAGCTGCCGGCGACACATCACCCGAAGCGCCCGAGCCTCCCGAACCTCCCGGTGAGGTCCCGGTGGGCGAAGGCGACGTGGATCCGCTGTCGCACAGAGGGCGAGTGAGGACGTTGTTGATCAGGCTGACCTGGCCGTTGCGGGCGAGCACCCTCCCGATCACCGACGCGCCATTGTTCAGAGAGATGGAGGTGAGCGCCATCAGGTTGCCCTGAAACGCCGTGGTGGTGTCAAGCGTCGCCGAGCTGCCGACCTGCCAGAAGACGTTGCACGGGGAGGCTCCGTTGACCAGCACGACCGAGCTGGCCGGCGCGGTAGTCAGTCCTTCGGCGATCTCGAAGACGAACTGCGCATTGGGATCGCCTTTGGCGTCGAGGGTGAGCGCGCCGGTGAGCTGGGCGGAGGACGTGAAGCCGTAGGCGCCGGGGGTCAGCGTCCTTTCGCCGAGGTCCGTGTTGGACAGGTCGTTGCCACCTGAAACCGGTTGTTCGGCCGCGACGTTGTAGGCGGTGGTCAGGTCAGCTTGCGCCGTTTTGGCGACACCGTCGTTTTCGTGCGTGGCTCCGTTGACCACGGCGACGTCGAAGCCGGTCAGGGCCGTGCCGGGGGCGACACCGAGGTCGCCGTTCAGCACCGACGCTTTGGTGTTCGTGACGGTGGTGCCGCCGAGCACGACGAAGGGGTTGACGGTGGCGAGATTTACCGGGGCCGCCTGCGCGGCAGCCGGAATGGCGAACGCGAAGACCAAGGCAAGGGCGACGCCGGCACGCCTGGCGCGCCTGAGGTGGATGGGGTTGGACATAAATGTCCTTCCTTGTGGGCGAGCAGCCCAGACAACGTTCCTTGGGCGCCGCCGAGCGCTGAGGTGAGCGATCGGAGGGCGGTGACAGTCCTTTCGGTAGCCCGGCTGACTCCGGTGGAGTCCCGTGGCTCTGCGGACCCGCCTCGCGACGAGGGTGCCTGAGTCGAGAAGGTCTGCTCTCGTGTCCAATCCGCATCGACACTGGGGGCAGCCCCGGTGAGCCGACGAAGGCCCTGAGCGGACGAATGGTTTAGAGCGACGCCTGGCCTCGAGCTGCCGCGCCGCCCTTATATGGTGCCTCCCAACCCCCAACCGGATCGAGTGGACCCATGAACAAGCCTCCCAGCCCTGACGACGCCGCAATGCTCTACGGCAGTCGCTTCCTCACCGAAGACGCCCCCTCCGGCGACTTCCCCGCCGACGGGATGTCGGCCCTGGATGCGATGCGCCTGGTCGACGAGGAACTCGTCCTGGAGGGCGACCCGAACCGCAACCTGGCCACCTTCGTCACCACTTGGATGGAGCCCGAGGCGCAGCGCCTGATCGCTGAGAACCTCTATCGCAACTTCATCGACCACGCCGAGTACCCGATCTCGGCCGAGATCGAGCAGCGCTGCATCCGCATGCTCGCCGATCTCTACCACGCCCCGGGCGAGACGACCGGCGCCCGCACCCAGGGCTCCTCGGAGGCGATCATGCTCGGCGCTCTCTCCTTGAAGTGGAAATGGAAGGAGCGCCGCGAAGCCGACTCGAAGCCAGTCGACAAGCCGAACCTGATCTTCGGCGGCGACGTTCATGTGGTCTGGGAGAAGTTCTGCCGCTACTTCGACGTCGAACCCCGGATCGTGCCGCTGCAGGAAGGCAAGTACACGATCGGGCCCGAAGACGTGCAGCCGCTGATCGATGAGAACACGATCGGGGTCGCGGCGGTGCTCGGCACCACCTTCACCGGCCATGCCGACGACATCGTCGGCATCAACAAGCTCCTCGTCGATCTCAAGAGCGAGAAGGAAATGGACGTGCCGTTGCACGTCGACGCCGCCAGCGGCGGCTTCGTCTGGCCCTTCCTCTACCCCGATTCCGAGTGGGACTTCCGGCTCGAGCAGGTGCGCTCGATCAACGTCTCCGGCCACAAGTTCGGCCTCGTCTACCCCGGCGTCGGCTGGCTCGTCTTCCGCGAGACATCCGATCTCGCCGAGGACCTCGTCTTCTACGAGAACTACCTCGGCAAGAAAGACGCGACTTTCACGCTCAACTTCTCGACCGGCGCCTCGATGGTCCTCGCCCAGTACTACAACTTCGTCCGCCTCGGGCGGCAGGGCTACACCTACATCATGCAGGCGATGGAGAAGAACGCCCGGGCGCTGGCCGAGCACCTCGAATCCTGCGGCGACTTCGAGCTGATCGGCGCCGACAAGGAGCAGCTGCCGCTGGTTGCCTTCAAGCTGGTCGGGGGGAAGAACTACGACGAGTTCGACCTCTCCTGGCAGCTCTCCGCCGAGCGCGGCTGGATGCTCCCCGCCTACACCCTCCCCCCCAACGCCGAAAACGTGAAGGTCCTTCGGGCGCTGGTCAAGGAGACGCTCAGCCGCGAGCAGGTCGACCGGCTCTCGGCCGACATCGCCACGGCCTGCGCGACGCTGGAGAAAAAGGGCGGCGCCCACCCGGCCGAGCGCAAACAGGTCAAGACCGGCACGGGGTACTGAGCACGGCAGCGCCTAACGCTCGGCGACGTTCAGCTCGAGCGCGTGGATCTGGCTCTGGCCGTAGGAGCCGGTTTGAACCGGGCCGGCGGCGCTGATCCAGTCGCCCAGGCCCGGAAGCGGGTGAGGACGCAGGCCCTTGTGGACGTCGATCGCGGTCATCCCCCGCAGGGTGATGCCCTGCGGGTCCCTGACGACGAAGTGGGCGTCGCCATCGCCATCGGGGTCGACTCGCTCGAGATAGATGATCGGCCCCACCGTCGTGCGGCAGCCCGAGATGCTGGGTGGGCAGTGCGCGGCGGGTGGCTTGGCGGGTGCTTCCTTCTCATCCTGGAATGACGATTTGTCGCCGGCTTGTGGCTGCCCAGCGGAACTCGTCGTGCTGCCGCCGGCGCCGCCACAGCCGGAGATCGAGACAAGGATCGCGATGCCCGCCAAGGCAGCGGCCCTACCGCTCCTCAGGCACTCGAACATCCGATCAATCTACTGTCGCGACGAGGCCAGTTTTTTGCCGCCGCCTCGGATGCGAACATGTGTTCGTATCCGATCTCAGGAGATGACAAATGCCTCAATTCGACGCATATGAAGACCTCGTAGGAAAGTGGCGCTGGCGACTGCTCGGCGCCGACGAACGCACCGTGGCCACGTCAGGAGAGTCGTTCGACTCCCACTGGCACGCCCTGAGAGCTGCCGAAGACGTGCGCGGAGTCGCCTCGGCGGCGCGAATCTCCGGCACACCCGCCGAGAACGTCGATGACGCGCTCCAAGCGATCATCGATAGTGAGCTCGCCCGGAGTTAGACGCCCAGGGCTGAGCTCACGGCACCATCACCACCCGGCCGAAAGCGTTCCGGCCCTCTAGATACGCGTGGGCCTCTGCCGCTTCGGAGAGGGAGAAGGTGCTGTCGATCTCGATATGCAGGTCGCCCTTTGCCACCCGCTCGATCAGGTCGGAGATCATCTGGTGGACCCGCGGGTACTCGACGAGCAGCGCCCCGCCGAGGTAGACGCCACGCAGCGTGTTGTTCTTGCCCCACAGGGATTTGGCTTCTACATCTGAGCCGGATCGACCGGCGACGCCGACGCTGACGAGCGTGCCCCGGTAGGCCAGCGCCTCGATGCTGTCCACGAGGTTCTGCCCGCCGACCGAGTCCAGCACGACGTCGACCCCACGCCCATCGGTCAACTCACGGACTCGCTCGACGAAGCTCTCGTCCGCGTAGTTGATGCCGTGGTCGAGCCCAAGCGGCTTGAGGCGCTCGAGCTTCTCGTTGGTCGAGGCGGTCGAGAGCACCGTCGCACCGGCTTGCGAGGCAAGCTGGATGGCAGCCATCCCCACGCCCCCAGCCCCCGCATGGACGAGCACCGTCTGCCCCTGCTCCAGGCCCGCGGCAGTGAAGAGGCACTCCTGCGCGGTGCCGACCGCGACCGGGATGCACGCCGCGACAGCGGGGTCAAGCCCGTCGGGGATCGGCCAGGTCATCACGGCCGGCACGACCCGCTTCTCGGCGTGGGAGCCGTTTGCGTTCAGCGCCACCACCTTGTCGCCGACGGCAGGGCTCTCGACTCCGGCGCCAACCTCGGCCACGGTGCCGGCGCACAGATAGCCGACGATGTGCGGAGTGCTCTCCGGTGGCGAGACCGAGCGGGCGAGGAGATCGCCGCCCTCGATGCTGATCGCCTCGACGTCCACTGTCACGCAGCCATCGGGACACACCGGATCGGGGACGTCCTCGTAGCGAAGCACGTCCGGCGGGCCGTTCTCGTAGATCACCGCCGCCTTCATATGAAGAATCTATTCCGTTGAGGTTTTAAGCGGTCTCAGGCGGGTCTTTTCGACCCGGGCGAGCTTGCGTTTGAGGCGTTTGAATTCCGCCTCCTCGGTGGGCGTGCGTTTGTGACCGCTGAAGGCGAGGTTCCTCTTCTCCAGCGGGTCGGTCTTGAGGTCGTACATCTCCCACTGCGGCCGTTTGCGCCCGTTGAGGTCGTAGTACTTGGCCAGCTTCCAGCGCCCTTCGCGGATGCTGACGATGTGGTTGGGAGCTTTCGGGTAAGGACGTTTGGACTGGCCCGACTGGTAGTCGTCGTAGGTGAAGACGACGTAGTCCTGCGCGGTGCGGTTCGAGGCGGGGTGCAGGACCAACTTCGAGTAGTCGACCCCCTGCCAGTGCGCGCGGGCGCTTTTCGGCGCCGCCGCGAGGCTCGCCAGCGTCGGCAGGAAGTCGACGTGTGAGACGAGCGCGTCGGTCTTGGCCGGCGCGGGGAAGAGCTTCGGGTTCGAGTAGACGAGCGGGACCCGCGTCGCCTCCTCGTAGAAGTTGAAGTTCTTCTGCCGCAGGCCGCCGTGGGCCAGCCCCATCTCGCCGTGGTCGGCCGTGCGGACGACCAGGGTGTTGTCGAAAAGGCCGGTCTCTTCGAGCTTGTCGAGGACGTTGACCAGGTAGCTGTCGGAGGAGCGCATCAGGTTGCCGTAGAAGTTCAGGTAGTTGCGCCGTTCTTCGGCGTTTTCCGGCTTGCCGGTGAGGTTGAAGATGCGCAGGAATTCAGCCTGGACCGAGGGCTTGGTCGAGAGGTCTTCGTCCCAGGTCTCCGGTTCGTGGATGTTCCCGTGGAGCCAGGTGTCGTCGTAGCCCGCTTCCTTGAAGGTTTTGCTCGGATAGAAGAGGACGTCGTGCGGGTTGACCACCGAGACCACCATGAAAAAGGGCTGCTCTTGGGCCGCGTTCGAGCCCAGGTACTGGAGCGCGCCTTCGGCCGCCCCTTCGCCGGTCAAGTCGATGAAGCGCCCGTCGTTGTCGACGAAGCCGCCGCCGGCCTCGGGGACGCTCTGGTTGGCGCCCGCGTCGGGTGGGTTCCAGCGATCGAAACCGTACTTTTCGAGATCGGCGGGAACCGCGTTGCCCGGTTCCGCAGGTTTCGAGCAGTGCCACTTGCCCTTGTAGACGACGTGGTAGCCGGCCGCCTTCATCACCGTGGCGAGGTTCTTCAGGTCGACAGGAAGGTTCGCCTGGGGGTTCTTCGGCGGTTCCATGTCTTCCTCGAGCGTGTACTTGACCCCGTGCTGGGCGGGGAAGTAGCCGCTCATCAGGGTCGAGCGCGCCGGCGAGCACATGCAGGCGTTGGTGAAGGCGCGTTCGAAGCTGAGCCCGTGCCGTTGCAGACGCCTCATCCCGGGCAGGTTCTGGCGCAGCCAGTTCGGCGGGAAGTGCTGGATCGCCCGCTCCTGGTCAGTGAGGAAGAGGACGATGTTCATCCCGGCGACGTCGCGCCGCTTCCCTTTCGCCGCGGCGAGCGCCTGCTCGACGCCGGCGCCCTGGGCGAGCAGCGCGGCGGCGGCCGCGGTCGCCCCGGAACCGAGCAGCTCCTTGCGGGTCAGCCCGCCCCGACGCTTGTCAGCTGCGCTCATTTAGTCCTCCGGAAGATGTCGACGGCGTTGCTGCCGAACGAGGTCGAGTAGAGATAACGGCCGTTGGGGCTGAGCGCGATCGAGCTGACGCCGCGCAGCGCGCGTCCGTGCGTGCAACCGGGGACCGAACGGGTCGCGACGCAGCCCGCCAGACCCGGCTTCTGAGCCACGACACCGGATTCCGCGCTGCGGTCGAGGACGTCGATAGCACCGGTGGCGAAGGCCGCCGTGTACACGTTCGCACCGTCGGGTGAGAGGGCGAGGCCCTCGGGCGAGCTGAGCGCGCGGCCGAAGGAGCAGCCGACGGCACGCAACCAGACCAGGCAGGCCGACGTGCCTTCCTTCTGCGTGAGGCCGCCCGAAGAGGACGAGCGAGTGAACGCGGTGACGCTGTTGCTGAACAACGAGGTCACATACGCGTCGTCGTCGCCGGGGCTGACCGCCACCGCGTTGGCGCCGCTCAGCTGCACCCCGGTGGTGCAGCCCGTCAGCGCCGCGTCGACGATGCAGCCGCTGCCGCCGCTCGCCTGGGTGAGCGTGCCCGTGGAGGGGTCGCGCGAGAGAACGACGACGGCGTTGGACAGAGCCGCGGCGACGTAGACGCTCTTGCCGTCGCCGCTGATCGCCATCCCCTCCGGCGCCCCCAGGGCGAGGCCGGGAGCGCAGCCGCTCGTCGCCTCGGCGATACAGCCGGCGCTGCCCGGCAGCTGCCCGATCGCCCCGGTCGCCGAGTCGCGGCCGAAGGCGACGACCGCGTTGCCGAAGAACGAGCCGACGTAGACGTTCTTGCCGTCTGGGCTGACGACGACCACATCGGGACCGAGCAGCGCCGTGCCGGTCGCGCAGCCGGGCAGCGGCACGCCCGAGACGCAGCCCGCCGCGCCGGGGAGTTGGTGCAGCGCCCCAGTCGAGCGATTGCGCTGGAAGGCGGTGACGGAGTTGCTGCCCCGCGAGGTGACGTAGACGTTGCGGCCGTTGGGGCTGATCGCAACCGAGTTCGGGCCGTTGAGGCCGATGGCTTTGCCGCATTCGAAGGCGCCCTTCGCGGCGACGCACCCGGCGGCACCGCTCGGCTGCCCGAGCGCGCCGGTCTTCGGGTTGCGCCTAAATACGGCGATCGCGTTGCTGCGCGAGGAGGCGACGTAGACGTTCCTGCCGTCGGCGCTGACGGCGATCGCGCGGGAGCCCATGAACGGGCCCGGTCCCTCGAGGGCCCGCGCGGTCCCACACCCCTTGGACGGAGTCGAGCGATCGGTCAGGCAGCCGCGCGCACCAGGCAGCTGCTTCAGCTTTCCCCGATTCGCCGCGTTCTTGCCGGCCTGCGGATGCGCCGGCGGCGCGGCGAGCGCACCCGCCGGAAGCACCAGCGCCACGAGGGCGACAAGCAGGGCAAACACGCGGCGTGCGGAGACGGAGGTCACTCGGGACGCAGCGTATTTGCGCCTGCGGACAGGCCCCCAGACCGCCGGGTCAGCGCTTGCTCACCGCGAGGCTGCCAAGCACCCCGACCCGAATCCCCAGCCACGGATAGGTGGCGGTATAGAAGGCGTTGTCCTGCGGTTGCAGGCCGACCGCCGAGAGCCAGAGCTGGTAGACGGGCGCGTTGGCGATACCGCCGTGCAGCCGGCGCCAGATCCGGTGACCCTTCGCGCCGAACGGCGGCGGCGTGATCGTGTCGGTCCACTCGACGGCGTTGCCGCCCTGGTCGAGCGTCCCCCAGGGCGAGGTGGTCTTCGCCTGGCCGACCGTGCTGAGGCTGCCCTGATACGCGGTGGCGTAGGCGGTCGAGTCGATTCCAAACGGGTTCACGCCGGCGCATGCTTCGGTGCCGAAGGACGCGGGGCACCAGGTCGGGGCCGTCACTCCGGAGGCGTGAAAGGTGGCCAGCGGCTGCGTCGAGGCGTTGGTGACGTCGCCGGTGGTCGGGTCGAGCGTCGTCGACTTGGGCGCGCTCGCGGCTTCGTCTTCGGTTTCGAACACACCGGGGTTGGTCGGGTACTTCCAGTAGGAGTACTTGCCTTCGCCGTCGGGGTCGAAGTAGGCCGCCTTGATCCACTCGTTCTGACTCGGAACGACGAAGCCGGTCTTATGCGAGCGGGCCATCGCCCGTTCGGTCATGTCGTACATCCCCCGCTCGGTCACCCGTGAGAGCCGGACGCGGTAGGTGACGTAGCGGAAGCCGCCTTCGCGGCTCGCTTTCTTGGAGAGCAGGCGGCCGTTGTAGAGGGAGTTGACGAAGCGCGCCGAGCGCAGGAAGTTGGCGAAGCCATAGGGCTTGTCGGCCCATTCGGGCGATGCCACCGCGTAGTGGCGCCCCTTGCCCACGCTTGCGGCGAAGTTGATCTGCCCGTACTTGGGCCAAGCGGTCGGGCTCTCATCGGGGCTGTAGAGGTTGTGTTTGTTGCGGCCCGCCGGATCGACCGTGTTGAGGAACGCCACCCACTGGGCGACGGTGACCTCGAGCTGGCCGACGCCATACCCGTATTTGACCCCGCCGACCATCTGGCAGGGGGGCGTGTGCGCTTCCTGCGGGGCTTCTTTGCAGGAGCGATAGACGGCGTCTTTGAAGGGGGTGATTCCAACCGAGGGGTTCCCCGGGGCGCCGACTTTGACCGTCTTCAGCGTCAGGATCGAAGGCGCCGGAGCGGCATGCGACATCGCCGGCCCGGCGAGCGCCGCCGTCGCGATGAAGATCAGCGCCGCGAAGAGGCGAGTGTGCAGGGCAGTGAGCGAGGTATGGCGAGTTGGCATGTTGTCCTATCGACCGGGGTTGGCAATGCGTTAGTCAGCGAGTTCGGGGGCGTAGGCCACCTCTCTTCGCCGCGCGAGGCGAAAGCCCTCATTCCGCCGGCGTATATACTGATATTGATATACTAAATCGCATGCCCTCGATATCCCAGGCCATTCGTCAGGCACGACTTGGCGCGAATCTCTCGCAGGTAGACCTGGCGGCGCGCGCCGGCACCTCCCAACCGGCGCTGGCTCGCTATGAGACTGGAACAGCCCTTCCGACCGTGCCGACGCTCGAGCGACTTTTGGCGGCGTGCGGCAGGCGCCTGGAGATCCAGACGCCCCCCGCACGGGGTCTCAGCGCCGTAAGCTCAGTGCGAAGCCAGCTCGGCCCGCAGGCCGACAAGCTGCGGCGCCAACGCCGCCGATTGCTCGACGCCGCCGAAAGGCACGGCGTCGGCCATCTCCGGGCCTTCGGGTCTCTCGCACGTGGTGAGGCAACGGCCGAAAGTGATGTGGATCTCCTCGTCGACCTCAAACCCGGCCGCACCCTCCTCGACCTCGCCGCGTTTCGCCGCGAGGCTGGCGAGATTCTCGATCTGCCCGTAGACGTCGCAACCACCGACATGCTCAAGGACCGCATACGTGACGAGGTACTCAGCGAGGCGCTCCCCCTATGAGCCGAAACGAGCAAGAGCGCCTTCGCGACATCGAGGATGCGATCACCGCAATTCGCCGGCACCTCGAGCAGACCGGCGAGACAACCGCCGCCAAGGAAGACCCATTACTACACGATGCCCTGCTCTTCCAGTTCGTCGTGATCGGCGAGGCCGTAAAGAACCTGAGTCCCGAGACCCGCGAGTCAGCGCCCGAGATCCCCTGGGCCGACATCGCGGGGCTACGAGACCTGATCGCCCACGAGTACTTCCGAATCGACATTCATCGCGTGCTTGAGATTGTGGAGCGGGACCTCCCGTCGCTCGAGCGGGAGATCACTCAAATACTCGACAACTAGATCTTGGCGCGTTTCGTTATCCCTGGCCGCAGACCTTGAGGCCATATTCCGTGGCGAGCTTGTTCGCCGGCCCGAACGGGTTCGGCTGCTTGGATTCAAAGGGCGCCTGGGGATTGGCTTCGACCTCTTCGACGCCTTCGTCGAGCGAGTCGAGCATCGCCGAGACTTCATCCTCGTCCGCACTCGGCGCTTCGAGGGCCCGTATTTCATCTGCCTGGTTCTGGACGTTGGGCGCCAGGATCGTTTCGGAGAGCTCCGCCTGCTGCGCCTTGGACGGTTCTTCGTTTTCGTCGATGTTGTTCTTTTCCGCGAAGGCTTCGAATTCGGATTCGATTTCGGCGTTTCCCTTCTTGCAGATCGCATCGGCCCGGGCGACGAACTGCGCCTTGGTCAGCGATGAAGTCTCGTCGTCGCTGCTACTGCCGCAGCCGGCCACGATCGCGGCGATGGCGACGACCCCGACGGATGCCGCAATAAGTCCCTTGTTCACCTGGTCTCCTCCGATTTACGCAGCATCACTTTGCCCAAGCCATCTCTCTTCGCCATCACAGGCGAAACCCTTCATTCCGCCGGCCGTCCACTCGGGTGTCCTTTTAGCGGTGTCTCGTTCGTCTCTAGGCTGGGTGGTCGAATGGCGGCCACCGAGAACCTGACCAGGAGGCTCCGATGCAATACATGCTGTTGATCTACTCGGGCGATTCGATGAACGAGTTCGGGAAGCTCCCCGAGGACGAGCAGAAAGCGGTGCTCGGCGAGTACTACGCGATCTCCGAGCTACCGGGCGTCGTGGGCGGCGACCAGCTGCAGCCGGCCGACACCGCGACCACGGTCCGGGTCGAGGGCGGACAGGCGCTGACCACCGACGGTCCCTTCGCGGCGACCAAGGAGGTCCTCGGCGGCTACTACCTGCTCGAGGCCGACGATCTCGATGCGGCGCTGGAGGTCGCGGGACGGATCCCGGCCGCGCGGATGGGTGGCGCGATCGAGGTGCGCCCGGTGGTCGAGCGCTGATCGAGCGCGTCTTCAGAGAGGAGTGGGGACGGGTCCTCGCCACCCTGATCGGCTTCCTCGGCGACTTCGACCGCGCCGAGGAAGCCACCCAGTCCGCCTTCGCGGCGGCGGCGGAGCGCTGGCCACGGGACGGCACTCCCGCCAACCCGCGTGCCTGGCTGATCGCTACCGCCCGCAACCAGGCGATCGACCGCGTCCGCCGCGAGCGGACGCTGGCGAGCAAGGCCCCACTGCTCGAGGCGCCTGAGGCCATGGACGAGAACCTCGAAGACTCGGCCTTCCCCGACGAGCGGCTGGAGCTGATCTTCACCTGCTGCCACCCGGCGCTCGGCACCGAGGCGCAGGTGGCCCTGGCGCTGCGGACGCTGGGCGGGATGGCGACGGCCGAGATCGCCAGGGCCTTCCTCGTCCCCGAGGCGACGATGTCCAAGCGCCTGGTCCGGGCGAAAAGGAAGATCAGGACGGCGGGGATTCCCTTCCGGGTGCCGCCCGACCATCTGCTTCCCGACCGCCTGACGATGGTGCTCGCGGTGATCTACCTGATCTTCAACGAGGGCTACGGCGGCCGCAACGAGCTGGCCGCCGAGGCGATCTGGCTCGGCGGCGCGCTGGTCGAGCTGATGCCCGACGAGCCCGAGGCCCACGCCCTGCTGGCCCTGATGCAGCTCAGCGACTGCCGCCGCGACGCCCGCTTCGCCGACGGCTCCCTGGTCCTCCTCGCCGACCAGGATCGCTCGCTCTGGGACCGGGGTCAGATCGAGCGAGGCCGCCTGGCCCTGGACCGCTGCCTCGCCCTCGGCGGCCGCGGCGAGTACGCGCTGCAGGCGGCGATCGCATCCCTCCACCTCGAGGATCCCCAGGACTGGCCCCAGATAGCCGCCCTATATAAAGAGCTCTCCCGCCTCACCGGCTCCAAGGTGGTGGAGCTAAACCACGCAGTAGCCATCGCGGAAACAGGCCAGGTCGACCAAGCCCTGGAGCTAGTGGAAAGCCTGGAGCTGGAGACCTACCCTCACTTCCACTCAACGCGAGCGGAGCTCCTGCGTCGACTGGGACGAGCCGGCGAGTCGCGAGCCGCCTACGGGGTGGCGATAGCGCTGGCTCCGTCCCAACCGGAGCGCGAGTTCTTGGAGCGGCGGCGGGGCGAGCTCGACGCCTGAAGGTTCTTTAGGCGAAGAGACGATCAGACTCGAATCGGCGACCGCCAAGGACATATAAACGCCTCAGCCTGAATATCTTTAGCTTGCCAAAAAAGGGCGATTTTACAGGTCGTTAGCAATGACTTGACCGCCTACCGAAACTCCGCAAGGGTTTTGTCTATGCCACTAGCGGTGTACCAGCCGGTCGTGATGCAGCGGCTCCTACAGGCGACCCCCTCAAAGACCCCGAACGTCGTACCGGAAGGAACTTCCACCGACTCGATCCCCCAGGAGGCGCCGCTCCAGTACTGCGCCATCGGACGCCAGACACCGGATGAGTCGAGCCAGTCTCCAACAGCAACGCAGGGAGAACTTTCAACGCAGGAAACATTTTGCAAGACGGCATTGGTGGAGCCAGCTGGGTTGGGGCTCGACTGCCACGACCATGAGGCTCCGTTCCAGCGCTCCACATACGACACCTGGGTCCCACTAGAATTCATGTAGGCACCCACCGCGGTGCAGTTGGAGCCGCTGGCGCAAGAGATGTCCAACAGCGAGCTTCGTTTCGGTTCTCCGCTGGGTTTTGGCACTGCTTCAGAGGACCACGTCGTGCCGTTCCAGGTCGAGACCATCCCCCAGTAGGTCGTAGTACTCGCGGTCGGGTAGTAGCGCCCCACCGCTCTACACGAGATCGTCGAGGTGCACTCGACGCCAGTCAGTTCCGCGCCGACCGCGCCCGCGGGCAGCGGCACAGTCTCCAGAGACCAGGTGCCGGAATTACCTCGGATCGCCACTGGCTGTGAGCTACTCCCACTGCCTTTATAGCCGACCGCAATGCAGGCCATGATTTCCTTGCAAGAGATGCCTTTCAAGCGCGTCTCCGTCGCCCCAGCAGGATTAGGGGTCGTCTGGATCGACCAGCTGGTGCCGTTCCAAGTCTCCACCAAAGAGAAGGTGCCAGAAGCCGTCGTGTAGGAGCCAGCGCCTACACACGAAGTTTTCGAGAGACAGTGGTCAGCCTGCAACTCAGCGGCCGTGGCGCCCACAGGCGTAGCCGTCGACTGGCTAGTCCAAGAGCCTCCATTCCAATACTGGGCGTAGGGGCTGCTAGTCCCCCCGCTTGAGGTCTGCTTGCCCACCGCCGTACAGGCGTTCGTACTGGCTGGCTCGCATGACATGTCATACAGACTGCTGTGTTTTGCCCCGCTTGCGTTCGGAGTTGACTGGATGTTCCACGATACGGGCGTGGTAAAAGTTTGATCCAAGGAATAGCTCGTTCCTTTGGCGTTAGATGCGACCAGTCGATAATGATACGTCGTGGCCGGTAGTAACCCCGCAGCGACATGAGAAATTGACTGAGATTGGTATAGGTTGGAGCCAAGCGTTCCATCTGGTACCGGCACTTTGGAGCTATAGGAGGGGGCCGTAAGGCCGTATTCAAAGCGATACTGGGTGGAAAGACCGTTCGCTTTTACGGTGGCGCCCAACGTGGCGCTGGTCTTAGTCAGACCTGAAGCTGACGTGGCTTCAATACCGGGAGAGCCCCCCGCGGGGGCCAAAATCAGAAAGGGATTCTCCGATCCACCGACATTCCAATGCGAGTTCAGATACTCACCGCTCTCCTCAGAAGCGTCGAAGTAAGAATCGTATTGGCAGTCGAGCGGTATTCCGATGGGCGTAGCAAAACCGCTTTCCCCAGGACATCGGGTCTCTTGGTAAACGCTACCCAAGAGGGTCCCGTCGTCGTAGCAGAGCACATCGATCCCGTCCCAGCAATGAAAAAACGAGGTGGCGTAGGGAGCGCTCCCCTGAACTGCACCCATGGCATGGAACAACTCGTGCAGGGACGTATGCAACTGCCATCCGTAGGGGCCGTAGACGACCGCGGATGCCGATAGAACGCGATTCAGGTTGTTGTTCAGGGGATAAGGGAACCCATCTGAGCTGCTCTTATCGTCGTCGTCGGCCGCAGCGCCATAGCCTCCATACCCATTCGGATCTTTGCCATCGTAGAACACCATATTCTTGACCGAGCCCGCTCCACTAGGGGCTCCGAAGAAGTCGTCCACTATCTGGAAGACCTCGGAGACGTCACCAGACGATTTGAACCCCTGAATACGGATCTCGCCGGTCCCATCACATTCGACCGGCAGCTTCAGGCCTTTCGCATTTCCGCTAGAGCGCATCGACTCGCTGAGGATCTTGGAGGCCATCCGCCGGACCGCAGTCCGAATTTCTTGCTCCCGAAGCGGCGTTGGCGTGTAGCTGGCTTCTGATGAATAAAAGATCCTTATCCGATGGCCCGATCCCGTGCAGACAATTGGCTCCTCGGTAGTAGGCAGAAGCGTTTCGCCGGACCGACTTTCAGCGACGTCATGGGTGTGGAACCACAGCGGCGGCACATTCGGGCCTCGCTTGTAAGTGTATGAGTGGGCGTTGGGATGAAATTGGAACTCTGCCTTGCCGATGCGCTCGAAGTCCGGCTGGCCTGGGATGCGGCCGTCACTTGAGTGATCGTGACCTGGATGGGCTACGGCAACAGGTGCGGAGATGCCGAAGATCAACACCAGAAGAGCCGCCGCTAATCGAGCTATGCACTTCCCCATTTTAATTCTCCCCGTGGACTCGCGCTAGTTGATGCGCGTACCAGCAATACCATGCTTGTGTGTTATACGCAAGAACATCTCAGTATTTTGGCCCCCCTAGTTTGAACTGTCGCGGCGGAGGTACCGGACCGATTCAAGCGCCCACCGCAGCGCCAACTCGCCCATTCCGACAAGCGTCATGAGGTGACGAACGGAAGTCGATCGGTGACCGGTCTGGGCCACAATTATTCGTGTTCTAACCTGCTCGTTAGGCGCCTGGGCAGCCTGAAGCGAGTAGACCGCAAGCTCTCGGGTAGCTGAAACGCACAAACGACTGAAGGGACGCGATCGCTGATGGCCACTACCCCACTTGAAGGAACCGTTGCGCTGATCACTGGCGCGAGCAGTGGCATTGGCGAGGCTACGGCGCGGGCGCTGGCGGAGCAGGGGGCGAAGGTCGCGGTGTCGGCTCGCCGTCTGGAGCGGCTTGAGCGGCTTGCCTCGGAGATCGGCGGGCACGGCCATACCGCGCTTGCGATCGAGTCCGACATCACCGACCAGGAGCAGGCGATCGCTGCGGTCGATCGCACCGTCGATGAGCTGGGTGGGCTCGACATCGTCGTCAACAACGCCGGCGTGATGCTGCTCGGGCCGATCGAGGATGCGCCCACCGAGGAATGGGATCGGATGATCGACCTCAACCTCAAGGGGCTGATCAATACGACCCACGCCGCCCTCCCCCACCTTCTCTCCGCCGCCGAGGAATCCGAGCGCGGCTGCGCCGACGTGGTCAACATCAGCTCAGTCGCCGGCCGGGTCGCCCGCTCCGGCTCCGGCGTCTACAACCTGACCAAGCACGGGGTCGGCGCCTTCAGCGAGTCGTTCCGCCAGGAGTTCGCCGACCGCAAGGTCCGCTCGACGCTGATCGAGCCCGGCGCGGTCGACACTGAGCTGACCGATCACCTCCGCGACGGCGTCAAGGAGCAGGTGCGAGAGCGCTTTGTCGGCACCCGCATACTCGAGGCCACCGACATCGCCGACGCGATCGCCTTCGCGGTCACCCGCCCCTGGTACGTCTGCCTCAACGAGATCCTCATCCGGCCGACCGAACAGAAAGGCTGAGCTCGGCCGAAGCGCGGCGTCGGCGGCGATGGAGTTGCCTGAATTGCGTAGTTGTGCGGATTGGCAAACTCCTTGAAGTAAGCAACTTCATCGCCTATCCTCTAATTGTCGATGACCGCAAATTCGCCAAAACAGGCAACTCCTCTTGCCAACCAGGCAGTTGTCTGGCTGCAATCCCGGCTGCCGCGCGGCTGGTCGGCCGAGGTCGGCGATCCGCAGACCCAGCTGGATCAGTTTCGAGCCGATGCGAGGATCGACCTGCGGGGTCCTAACGGGACGATCAGCACGATCGTCGTCGAGGAAAAGCGAGCCGTTTCGCCGCGAAGCGTTCTCGACCAACTCGCTCCGCAACTGAAGACCGCGCGAAGCCTAGGGGCCCACCTTCCCCTGCTGGTGATCGCTCCCTGGCTCAGCGAGCGGACCCAGGCGCTCTTGGCGCAGGAGGACATCAACTACCTGGACCTGACCGGCAATGCACTGCTTCGCATCGACAACCCGCCCTTTTTCTTGCAGACGACGGGCGCCTCGCGAAACCCCTCCCCCGCCGAGCGCGGCGGCGCGAGCCTACGTGGCGCCAAGGCATCCAGAGCAATCCGCCTGCTCCTCGACGTCCGTCCTCCCTACGGGGTCGTGGAGATCGCCGAGGCGACTGGTCTCAACCGGGGCTACGTCTCACGTCTGCTCGAGGCGCTCTACCGCGAGGGGTTGATCGAGCGGAAGCCGCGCGGACCGGTGCAGAGCGTCGACGTCGCCGGCCTGCTGCGGCGATGGGCCGCCGGCTACGACACCTTTCGGACCAACCAGGCCGAGCGCTTCATCGCCGCGGCCGGTCTCGATCGCGTGCTCGAAAGGCTCGCGGCGGACCCCGGGCTCGGCACCCGGGTCGCGATCACCGGCTCGATCGCCGCAAACCGCCTGGCGCCGGTGGCTTCGCCGGCGCTCCTCCTCCTCTACTCCGACGTCCCGGCGCTCCTCGCCCGCGACCTTGAGCTGCTGCCAACCGAGGAGGGGGCCAACGTGATGCTCCTGCGGCCGTTCGATCCCGCGGTATTCGATCGCGGAGACATCGAGGGGGGCTTGCGCTACGCCGCCCCTTCCCAGGTGGCCGTTGACTGCCTGAGTGGAAACGGCCGCATGCCCGCCGAAGGGGAGGCGCTCCTGGATTGGATGGCAGAAGAGTCAAGGTGGCGAGCTCCGTCCCTACAAAGCCTCTACGACAGCGAAGCGAAATGAGCCTCGGGGCGCTCCCCCACGCCCCGGAGTACATCGCGGCACGGCGGGTGCTTTTGGATGCCCTCGAAGCGCTGGAACCCCACGACGCGGCATTGATCCTCGCCGGCGCCCAGGCCGTCTACCTACGCACGGGTCCGGGCAGCCTGCCGATCGCCGAGTTCACCACCGACGGCGATCTGGCGATCGATCCCGATCTTCTCTCCGAAGCGCCACCTCTCGGCGAGCTGATGCAGGGGGCCGGATTTGAGTTGATCGAGCTCCAGGGGGCTACGGAGCCGGGGATCTGGCAGAAGGAGGTAGAGGTGGACGGCCGCCAACTCGTGGTGCCGATCGACCTGATCGTTCCAATCGGAGTGGCGCCGGCGGGCGGGAGCCGCGGTGCCCGGCTGGCGGGTCACGGCAAACGCGCGGCGCGCAAGACCGGCGGCCTGGAGGCGGCATTGGTCGACAATGAACTGATCGCGATCGAGGCACTCGAGCCGGAGGATCAGCGCAGAGCGCGCCTGCGCGTCGCCGGTGTCGCTGCGCTCCTCGTCGCCAAGACGCACAAAATCGTCGACCGGGTGAAAACCGGGCGCGAGGATCGGCTGGCCGATAAGGATGGCGCCGACGTGGTGCGACTGATGGTGGCGAGCTCCCCGGTGGCGGTGGCATCGACCGTCAAAGATTTGATGGGCGAGTCGGCCGCCGCGACGGCGACCGAGTTTGCGATGGAGCACCTCGAGGAGCTCTTCGGCCGCCGGGCCGGGGCTGGGATCGAGCTGGCCTCTCGCGCGCTGCGCGAGGCGATGCCCGCCGAGCGGGTGCGCGCGATCAGCCTCGCCTACACCGGAGAGCTCTACGCAGCCTTGGGTGACCCTGGCGTCCGGTAGGAGCCGTTCCTGGACGCGGTTAACCGGTCCCGGTTAGGGTTGCCCGGGTATTGCCCGGCAACTGGGAAGGGGAGGAACGTGAAGCTGGTGATCGGCATCGTGCGTCCGGAGAAAGCGAACGACGTGCTGGAGGCCCTGTACCGAGCTGACGTGCGCGGGGTCTCGATGAGTCGCGTCCAGGGCCACGGGGGTGAGCTGGAGCGGGTCGAGACCTACCGCGGCACCACCGTGCAGATGGGCCTCTCCGAGAAGGTCCGCCTCGAGATCGCCGTCTCGGACGAGTTCGTCGACGCGACCGTCGGCGCCCTCTGCGAGGGCGCCCGCACCGGCGAGGTGGGCGACGGGAAGATCTTCGTCGTGCCGCTCGAGCAGGCGGTTCGCATCCGCACCGGCGATACCGACATGGGCGCCGTCACCCCGGTGGACAAGCGATGAGCGCGCCGATGCTTGCCGCGGTAGCCGAAATCGACACCGGCGATACCGCCTGGATGCTGGTCGCCACCGCACTCGTCCTGATGATGACCCCCGCCCTGGGCCTCTTCTACGCCGGCCTGGTGCGCTCGAAGAACACGCTCAACACCTTCATGATGTGCGTCGCCGCGATCGCCGTCGCCACCGTCACCTGGGCGGCAGTCGGCTACTCGATCGCCTTCGACGGCGACGGCAGCATCGTCGGCGGCCTTGGCAACGCCTTCCTCAACGGTGTCGACTTCCTGCCCCCGAGAAGGGACGACGATCCCCGAGCTCGTCTTCATGGCCTTCCAGGCGACCTTCTGCATCATCACCGTCGCCCTCGTCTCCGGCGCGGTCGTCGAGCGGATGCGGTTCGGCGCGTTCCTCGTCTTCGCCGCCCTCTGGTCGGTGCTCGTCTACGCCGTGCTCGCGCACTGGGCGTTCGGCGGCGGCTGGCTGCAGGCCGGCGGCACCCTCGACTTCGCCGGCGGTGTCCCGGTCGAGATGGGATCGGGCTTCTCGGCCCTGGCCGCGGCGCTCGTGGTCGGCGCCCGCAAGGACTACGGGCGCCAGGCCCTCCTCCCCCACAACGCCGTCTACGTGCTGCTCGGCGCCGGACTGCTCTGGTTCGGCTGGTTCGGCTTCAACGGCGGCAGCGGCTTCTCGACCGGCGACGCGAGCGTGCTCGCCTTCACCAACACGCTGCTCTGCCCGGCCTGCACGCTCGTCGTCTGGTTCACCCTCGACTTGATCCGCGGCCGCAAGGTGACGGCGATCGGGGCGGCGACGGCGATCGTCGTCGGCTGTGTCGCGATCACCCCGGCGGGCGGCTTCATCAGCCCGGGCTGGGCGATGGCCCTCGGCGCCCTCGCGGCGCTGCCCAGCTACGCGATCATCGTCTGGCGGACGCGGACCCGGGTCGACGAGACCCTCGACGTCCTCGCCGCCCACGGGATGGCCGGGTTCTTCGGCATCCTCTTCATCGGCTTCTTCGCCGAGTTCGCCTGGAACGGGGTTTCCGACGGCCTCTTCTACGGCAACGCGGCTCAGCTCGGCGACCAGGCCCTGGCCGCGCTGGCCGCCCCGGTCTATGCCTTCACGGTGACTTTCGTCCTGCTGAAAGTGATCGGACTCGTGATGCCTTTGCGGGCCAGCGAACGCCAGGAGGCGATCGGCATGGACGTGGTCCAGCACGGCGAGGAGGCCTACGTGACCGGCGAGGGGGCGATCCTGATCACCCCGGAGTCCGGCATCGAGGCGGAGTTGCCGGTCGCCGACCCGACCTAGCGCAACAGCCCGAGATCGCTGTCGTCGGGCTAGCTGCCGCCGCGATGCCGGCGAGCGTCTAGACGCTCCCGCGCGGTAGGCCCTTCGCCCTTCTGCGCGATGTACTGCTGTGCGATCGAAGCGAGCAAGGCGACGAACACGCCGATCCCGGTGAGGATGTAGAAGATCGTGAAAACCTCGGTGCCGGCGCTGGTCGGGTGAAGGTCTCCGTAGCCAACCGTGGTCAGGGTTACGACAGAGAAGTAGAGAGCCTGGATGACGGTCCAGTCCTCAAAGCGCCAGTAGAAGATCGTCCCCGTCAGCACCAGGGCGGCCGCGACGAAAGGTAGCGCCTTGGTCTCCGGGTCGCGCCAGACTCCAACGACGGCCCGCGCCAGTCCTCGAAAGGCGAGAGTCAAGGGAAGCATGGGACCGGATTCGCCGAATCCACGCAGTTTCCTGGGCTTTTTGCCTACGCTTCGGTCGGGGGCAGCCTGGCTGTCGCGCCGCTCACGGAGTCAGGGCGCGGACTAGATCCGCCGCAGGCCTGACGTCGGTGATGCGCGCGACCGTCTGCCCCGCGTAGAGCGCCCCTGCATCGAGCAGCGTCTCGGGACTGCCGTCAGTCGGACCGGCCGGCGAGAGCAACCGGCTGCCAGGGCGTTGAGCGCGAATCATCCGCTCCTGGAGGGCCGGCGGCGTGTAGCGCGCGCCGGGGGCGAGCAGGCGATTGATCGTTCGGTTCAGGACCGGACCGCGAGGATCGTCGTGTAGCCACCGCTCCGTCGCGGCGTTAGAGACGACGCGATGGGGCGCCGGCCAGCCGGCGCCGAACAGCTCGGTGAGGATGGTCTCCTCTGCCCCGACCAGCCGTTGGCGGTATCCCGGATGCGCGCTGCTCTCCTCGGACATCAGGAAGCGGGTGCCGGCCACGGCGGCGCTCGCCCCCGCCGCGAGCGCCTCGCGCACGTCGCCCTCCTCGGCGATCCCGCCGGCGAGCAGCAGTGGGTAGTCGGCCGGCAGCGCTCCCTTGACCCGGTCGAGCAGCTCCAGTGCCGGCAGCGCCCCGCGCACGTGACCGCCCGCCTCTACGCCTTGGACGATGACCGCGTCGGCGCCCGCAGCGTGAGCCGAGCGGGCCTCGGCGACGGAACCGCACTGGTGCATCCAAGCGCCAGGAGTGCGCCTTCGCGGCTTGCCCCAGAAGGTGACGACGACGTCCGCCGTGGCCGCTGCCGCAAACCAGTCGCGCCGGGCAAAGGGCAGCAGGAGGTTGACGGCGATCGGCCGGTCCGTCAACGCCCGCGCCGCCGCAAGCTCCCTGCCGATCGCCGCTGCGCCGGCAACGGCGATCGTCCCCAGTCCGCCGGCCTCGGACACCGCCGCCGCCAGCTCGTGGCGACTGAGCCCGCCGCCCATCCCGGCCTGGACGACCGGCACCTCCACCCCGATGCGCTCGAGCAAGAACACGATGTAAGATGCTATCTTACCTCTCGTGAGAACGACCGTATCCACCAAGGGACAGATCGTGCTTCCTGCCGAGCTTCGCGAGCAAGATGGCATCGCACCCGGGCAAGAATTCGAAGTCGAGCGCCTTGACGCAGACGAGTACCGGCTGCACCGGGTCGCGCCATCGCCCAACGAAGGCTTGGTGGACTGGCTCCTCGCCTGTCCCGAAAAGGGCTACTTCGTCGCGATCGAGTCCGAGTCGACCGACACGCTTTGAAGCACCTCGTCGACGCCAACGTCCTCTCGGAGGCGACTAAGCCCGAACCCGACCCGCGCGTGGTCGAGTGGCTGAGGAGAAACGAGCGTTCGATCGTCGTAGATCCAGTCATTCTCGGTGAGGTGCGCTACGGCATCCTGCTGCTCGCGCGCGGCGCGCGGCGCAACAAGCTGGAGCGATGGTTCGAGGAAGGAGTCGGTCGAATCCAGTGCCTTCCCTGGGACTCGACCGTCGGGCTGCGCTGGGCAAAGCTCCTCGCCGACCTACGCCGTCGCGGACGGCCGATGTCGGTCAAAGACAGCCTGATTGCCGCCAGCGCCCTCACCCACGATCTGACACTCGTCACGCTCAACCAGCGTGACTTCAAACCGGCGCAGGTGAAGCTCGCCGATCCATCGGCCTAGCGACTTCGGTGTGCCTATCTCAGGGACCGCGGTCCCTGATTGTGCGCCAGAGGGAATCGGTGTCGCCGACCACCCATGCCTCCTCGATTACGCAGGCCCTGAGCCGAAAGAAGGCAGCGCCGCAATATTCGACCCGCAGGCCCGTGGGCGCGATGTCATCGAGCTTTCCCCGGTGAGTGCCCGTCCAGGTCATCCGGGCAACCACTCGGTCACCGGCGGCAACCATTTCCTCGATTTGGTTGTGCCAGTCCGGGAATGCCAGTTGAACAGTTTCGACGTATCCCTTAAACGCGTCCCTGCCGTGCGTTTGCCGTCCCAGCGACCCTCTGAACTCGAGCGCCACTGAGACGATCTCGTCAGCCACATCCAAGCGCCAGCGGTTCCAAAGCTCGTCGTAAAAGCGGCGCACGACAGCTTCGTTCTCCTCAACGGCCATGCCGCTCGACCTCGGTGAGGGTTGCGATGTCGTCCAGATCACCCGGCCGCCCTGCGGCGCGCTTCATCCGAATCAGGTCGTCCAGCGAGACGATCGCGACATCGGTGCCGTCCAGATCGACAATCAGCGCTCGCTTGCGCATCTCATCGAACGCACGAGCTCCCTTTGGTTCCTTGAGGATGTGGATCTGACCGTGTCGGGTATGCAGCGGCGGGACGATCGCCGCGACGGCGAGTCGCTCCGGATCGCCGATGGAGATCTCGCCCTCCCCCACTCCGCCGTCCGCGGGGCGAGCATCAAGCTCGGCTAGCGCCGCACCCAGCCGGCGCAGGTTCTCGGGATCGGGATCGGGCGTCAGGTCGAGATCCATCGTCGTGCGTCGGTGACCGTGAACCTGGGTGGCCACCCCGCCGATCACGACATAGTCGACGCCGTGGTCAGCAAGGACTGCAATCAATTTGCTGATATCGAGCGGACCCTCTGCGCCCGCTTTGCCCTTTTCACTCATCGCTCACGCCTGACGGTGGCGAGGTGGCCTTCGCTTCGCGCCTCCTCCCCGGCGGCGGCGAGCTGCGCCGCCATCCGATTCCAGCTCGATGCCTCACTCAGGCGCTCGCTTGGAGACATCGCACCGGACGCCGAAAGCTCCGACTGCGGCACCAGGCCCTCGAGCGGCTCAACACTAAGCACCGGACGGCGGCCCAGCGCCAGCAAGAGCTGGCCGAGGCGCTCCAGCGTGGGCGCCTCAACCCCACGCTCAATCCGGCTGATCGCGTCCTGACTGGTCCCTGCGCGCAAGGCGAGGCGGCGCTGACTGAGGCCCTGCTGCTCACGCGCTTCGCGGAGGACACAGCCGACGTTCGAGCTAGATTGACACCGCATAAGGTGTCAATGATACCTGCCGCTCATCGAGCTCGTCTGTGACGTCCGGAATTCACGAGCGGCCTAGCGGGGCGTCCTCCCCGTATGATCGCCCGCTCCATGCGACGTTGGTTGCTCAAAGCTGCGGCCACAGCCCTCGGCGCCACGGCGATGGCGGCGCCTTCGGCGGCCGTTGCAAACGCCGCCGACGTGAACTTCAACGGCGGCAGCCTGACCGGCCTGGTGGCTGAAGCTCCCTTCAGCCAGGGCTCGTTTCAGAACCTCTCCTACAGCTACGCCGAATGCGGGACCGAGCCAGCGGAGGCGACCTGCGCGTGGAGGGTGCGAGTCAGCCTCGGCTCCGAGCCGGCTCGGCGTTGCGTTCCCAGCACCCCGGAGTCGCAGCTGCTCTGGGACAGCGGCGAGAGATCCGGCAACGGCCTGGTCGAAAGCGGACCGATCGGCTTTGCGCTCGAAGGCTGCAGGGGACAGATACTGAGCGTCTACTACGAAGCGAAAAAGACGTTCAATCCAGACGAACAAGACGACCCCTGGAAAACGCTCTCTCGCGGCTCGGGCGGCACCGTAATCACGGTCGAGCTCGGCGGCGAATCGGTCGAGGAAATCGAACAGCGGATCCGCGAAGCCAGCCCGGCGTCGCACCCAACTCTTCCGCCCGTTCTGTCGTCTTTGGCGGTCAGCGCCAACTGCCGCTCGCTGAAGATCGGCAGCACCCGCTTTTCATTCGTCTTCCGCCACATGGGGTGCCGCAAAGCGAGCAACCTGGCGGCGATGGCACACGTCTCTGGAGGCGCCCCGAGCGGATACGCGTGCAAGGCCCTGCAAGGGAGCGGCGAGCGCTGTTGGCGGCGAGGCCATCCCGAGAAGTACGTCGCATGGCGCCCGCCGTCGCATCCCGCCAAACAATCTGACTGAGACCCCCCCGGGCCTTCTAGCGCTGCCCGGCGTCGAGCAGGCCGGCGACAAGGCCGGCGAGGCGCTTTCCCCGGCTCGTCAGCTGGTACTCGGTGTGCGGCGGGCGGCCCGGGACCAGGCGCCGCTCGATGATCCGCTCGGCCTCGAGCTGCTCGAGGCGGTCGGAGAGCGTCGTCGGCGAGACGCCCGGCAGCGACTGGCGGAACTCGTTGAAGCGGACTGCGCCGCTGGCGCTGGCGTAGATCGTCGCCAGCGTCCAGCGGCGCTCGAGCAGGCTGGCTACCGCCCGCAGCTCGGGCGGGACCGGCGCGCAGCTACGACATCGCGGCGACATCTACCCCACTCTCGGCCGGCTCTAGGGCAAGCTCGAGCACCTCCTCGACGCTCATCACCGGGTGGAAGGTCATCTGCTCGCGCACCTCCTCGGGCACCTCGTCGAGGTCGCCGCGGTTGCGCTCGGGCAGGATCACCTCGGTCAGACCGGCGGCGTGGGCGGCGAGCACCTTCTGCTTCAGCCCGCCGATCGGCAGCACCCTGCCCTGCAGGGTCACCTCGCCGGTCATCCCGACGGTGTGCTTGACCGGTCGCCCGGAGAGCAGCGAGAACAGCGCCGACGTCATCGCCGTGCCGGCGCTGGGGCCATCCTTGGGGATCGCCCCGGCGGGCACATGCAAGTGGAACTCACGCTGGAAGCCGCCCTCCTCGATGCCGAGCTGCTCGCTGTGCGAACGCACATAGGAGAGCGCTATCCGCGCCGACTCCTTCATCACGTCGCCGAGCTGCCCGGTCAGGACGAGGCCCTTGTCCCCCTCCATCGCCGTCGCCTCGATGAAGAGCACGTCGCCACCGGTTCCGGTTACGGCGAGCCCGGTCGATACCCCCGGTATCGCCGTGCGCTCGACCGACTCCTGGAAGAAGCGCTGGCGGCCGAGGGCATCGTGGACCGCGTCGGCATCGAGCACGATCGGCTGCTCGGCTTCGCCCGAGGCGATCCGCGTCGCCGCCCCGCGCAACAGCTTGCCCAGCTCACGCTCGAGCTGACGCACGCCTGCCTCGCGCGTGTACTCGGCGATGACGCTGCGCAGCACATCGTCGCCGGCCTCGACCTCGTCGGCCTCGAGCCCGTTGCGCTTCAGCTGCCGCGGCAGCAGGTAGCCGCGTGCGATCGCCAGCTTCTCCTCGGTCGTGTAGCCGTCGAAGGCGATCGTCTCCATGCGGTCGAGCAGCGGGGCCGGGATCGTGTCGGTCAGGTTCGCCGTCGCCAGGAAGACGACCTCGGAGAGGTCGACCTCGACGTCGAGGTAGTGATCGCGGAACGAGTGGTTCTGCGCCGGGTCGAGCACCTCCAGCAGCGCCGCCGAGGGGTCGCCCCGCCAGTCGGAGCCGACCTTGTCGACCTCGTCGAGCAGGATCACCGGGTTCATCGTCTCGGCGTCGCGCAGGGCGCGGACGATCCGTCCGGGCAGGGCCCCTATGTAAGTGCGGCGGTGGCCACGGATCTCGGCCTCGTCGTGCAGGCCGCCGAGGCTGATGCGGACGAACTCGCGTCCCAGCGCGCGGGCGATCGACTCGCCGATCGAGGTCTTGCCGGTGCCCGGCGGCCCGACCAGGGTCAGGATCGCGCCGTTGGCGCGGCTGTCGTCGTCGACGCCGCGCTCCTCGCGCAGCTTGCGCACGGCGATGAACTCGGTGATCCGCCGCTTGACGTCGTCGAGGCCGGCGTGGTCGGCGTCGAGCACCTCGCGCGTGTGGACGGGGTCGAGTCGCTCCTCTGAGCGCTTCGACCACGGCACCGCGATCAGCCAGTCGAGGTAGCTGCGGATCATCGAGGACTCGGGCGACTGCTCGCCCTGGCGCTCGAGCCGGCGCAGCTCCTTCTCGGCCTGCTCGGCGACCGCCTCCGGCATCTCCGCCTCGGCGATCTTGCGCTCGTACTCCTCGATCAGGCTGCCCTCGTCCTCGCCCAGCTCCTTGCGGATCGACTCCATCTGTTTGCGCAGGAAGTAGTCGCGCTGCTGCTTCTGGGCACCGGACTCGACGTCCTCGCGGATGCGGCTGCGCACCTGCAGCTCGGCGAGCCGCTCGCGCTGCAGCTCCACCGCAAGGTCGAGGCGAGCGGTGACGTCAAGCGTCTCCAGCAGGCGTAGCTTCTGCTCGGTTGAGAGATCGGGACTCAGCCCGGAGGTATCAGCGAGCGCGCCCGGCTCCTCGACGGAGCGCAGGAAGGCGGCGACCCGCCCGTCGTCACCGCGCAGCTCGAGGATCTCCTCGACCACGGCGCGGTACTCACGCTCGAGCTCATGGGTGTGCTCGTCCTCGGGATGCCCGTCGTAGACCTCCTGGACGTCGATGCGCAGCGAGTCGCCCTCGCCGGCAACCGCCGCCCCGGCGATCCCCCGGTGCAGGCCGAGCACGGTCGCAACGGGCGCGCCGCCGCGCGAGCGACCGCGCTCGATCACCTCGGCGACGACGCCGACGCGGCCGAACTCGCCATCGGAGCGGGGAAGCAGGAAGACCCGCTCCTCCTCGCCGACGTCGATCGGCAGCGTGGCGGAGACGGTGGGGAAAACGATCGTTTCGTCAAGCGGAATGAGGAGATAGGCCATGTCTAAGTCCAATTTCTGTAGTTAGTCTCAGAACAGGATAGCGCCATGCCGGCGCCAGGTCCAACCGCACCTTGGGACGGGGGCTGTACGGTGTTCCCCGTGGATCCCGCGCGCGCCAAAGAGCTACTCGCCGCCGAGCGAGCGGAGGTCGAGCAGGAGATCGCCAAGATCGAGGCAGAAGGCCCCGAAGAGGGCGACGAGCGGGTCGAGCCCGGCGACCTCAACTCGGAGAGCCTCTACCAGGACGAGCTCGACGCCGGCCGCTCCCAAGACCTGAAAAAGCGGCTCGCCGCGATCGAGCGGGCCGAGGCCCGCCTCGCCGCCGGCACCTACGGGCTCTCGGTCCAGAGCGGCGACGCGATTCCCGACCAGCGACTCGAGGCCGTCCCCACCGCCGAGCTCACGGTCGAGGAGCAGGAGCCCGGGGCTCGCGAGTAACCGCGCAGGCGGGCGTGCCTCCCGGCAACCGGTACCGGTTGTCCGCAATCAACCGGTAGGCCCTCGCAGCGATCCAGGAGATCCCCGGCAGGAGAAGCGCGCGCCCGGCGATCCTCCAGATCCGTCCCGCGGTGCCCAGCACTGCGGCAACTGCCTCGTGTCCCGAGCGGACCGTGCCATCGACCTGGACCAGCTGCACGGCGTCGGCAGCCTGTTCCTCGGTTATGCCCAGCTCAGCCAGATTGGTGAGCTGCCAGGCGACGATCTCCGCGTCCGGCCCGATCCTCTCCAACAGGTGCACGCACGTCGTGCAGAACCCGCAGTCCCCGTCGTAGACGAGCACTGGCCTCTGCCGCGCGACCTGACTAGCGTGCATGCGCCATCGTTGGGACCAGGATAAGCATGAGGCTCCCCAACTCTGCACACGAATCCAGGCCCTGGCGGATCCGCGAGATCGCGCCGGACTTCATCCTCGAGGACGTCTGGGCCCTGCCCACGCCGGGCGGCGCCGATGACTTCCCGGCGCTACTGCAGTTGATGGCCGCATCCGACCCGGCCAACTCGAGCTCTCTCCCCACCCGCGTCCTCTGGCGGGTCCGGGATCGCCTCGGCAGCCTCTTCGACCTCGGCGGCATCTCGGCTCCCGCCGGCAGCGACCCGGATGGCGCCGCGGGCAAGCTGCCGATCCCGGGTACCAGCGAAATCTCGCTGGCCGAGCGCCTGCCGGAGGACCTGCGCGGCACCGCAGCGGACGTGGACTTCGGCTCCCTGCCCTTCGTGCCGCTCTACCGCACCGACGACGAGTTCGCCGCCGAGCTCTCGAACCGGACCGTCCACGCCGTGATGCACCTGGCCTGGGCCGACCAAGGCGAGGGTCGCTACCAGGGGCAGATGGCCGTCTACGTCAAGCCGCGCGGCGCCTTCGGCAAGGGATACATGGCGCTGATCAAGCCATTCCGGCACTTGATCGTCTACCCGGCGCTGACGCGCCAGACCGAGCGGGCTTGGAGGAGACGATGAGATCGACAGCTACATCGAAGAAGCTGCCACGACCGAAACATCGTCGTGGGCGATCGCTCCATATTTCTGCGCGCGGGCGGTCACAAGCGTCGGCTTTCGACTCGTCGGTGCAACGTCGAGCACGAACTCGATCCCAAGCCGCCTGACAGCGTTGATGATCGTGTCGACCTCCGGGTTGTGCTCCCCGGACTCGAGCTTGGCAACTCTTGGCTGGGAAACGCCGAGCTCCTTGGCCAATGCTCGCTGGCTCAGCTTGTGCTCAGCGCGATAGCGCAGCAGGGTCGCTGCAAACTCCCGGGCAGGAGAAAGCCTCTGCCACTCCGCTCGGAAGCTGGGGTCGGCGAGCTGCTCCTCCACCACGAGCGCATCAAAGGCCTTGCTAGAAGCTGCCATCGTTACCCCACAATAATAGGTTTGTTATCAACTTTCAACGGTGGGAGTTGAGTCGGTCGCTTGCTGCCTTGACCGCCCGGTCGAAGTCCTTCTTCTTCGCCGCGACTGCAAGAACCAAGAACCTCTGCCCTAGCCGCGCGTAGATCGGCCTAGCCTCGCAGGCTCCCTGCCTTGGCCGAAGCTCGAACAAATCCGCCTCGCCCTTCAGCGACTTCATGTGCGGCGAAGGCAGATCCGGTCCGATGTCCCTTAGCTTCTGGACCACGTTGAAGACCGCCTTGCGATCCCCGCGCGCCTTTACGTCCTCGAAATCGATGACCGCATCGCTGTCGAAGTCCACGACCCAAGTTCTCGACTGCATCGCCATCCTTGCGACCTTAGTCTCGAGTTCGGACTCAACTTGTTGTCGTCATACCCTTTGCCGCCGAAGCTAAGGCACGATTGCGGAGCGGGCGCCGGCTGCCTTCACTGCGGCGGCGAGGGTTTCTATGTCATAGGCGCCGTCGTGGCGGCGCTCGTTGACGAAGAAGGTCGGGGTGCCGGTGACGCCGCTGATGTCGGCCGAGTCGACGTCTTCCTCGATCCGCGGCGCGTGGGCGTGGCGCTGCAGATCGTCGCGGAAGCGGTCGGGGTCTAGGTCGAGCTGCTGGGCATAGGCATGGAGGTGGCGAGGCAGCAGCTCGCCCTGGTGGTCGAGCAGCAGGTCGTGCATCTCCCAGAACGCCCCTTGGGCGGCGGCGGCCTCCGACGCCTCCGCCGCGAGCTCGGCGTTGGGGTGGACGTCGGAGAGCGGCAGGTGCCGCCAGACGTAGCGGACGTCGCCGAAGTCGGCGAGCAACTCGCGCACGACCGGCTCCGCCTTGCCGCAGTAGGGGCACTCGAAGTCGCCGTACTCGACAACCGTCACCGGCGCCTCGGCCGGCCCGCGCAGGTGATCGCGCTCGGCATCGACCGGAACCCCGAGGTCGACGAGCGTCTCCGAGGTGCCGAGCAAAGCGCGGATGCGGGCCCGCCACGGCAGCATCGCGGTGGCGCGGAAGACGAGCCAGGTCAGGACCGAGGCGACGAGCGCGGCGCTCAGCACGCCGAGCTTTGCCTCGCGCAGCTCTACCCCGTGAAAAGCCAGTGCCGCGATCAACAGAGAGACCGTGAAGCCGATCCCGGCAATCGCGCCGCCCCCGGCGGTGGCGGCCCAGCCGACCGGCGGGCGCAGCCTTCCCCTGCTCAGCCAAGTCACCAGCGCCGAGACCCCGGTCACGCCGACCGGCTTGCCGAGCACGTAGGCGAAGATGATCCCCAGCGTGATCGGCGAGGAGTAGGCCCGCGAGAGGAAGTCGCCGTCGATCGCGATGCCGACGTTGGCCAGGGCGAAGAGCGGCACGATCACGTAGCTGGTCCACGGGTGGTAGAGCTGCAGCAGACGGGCGTTCGGCGAGACGGCCGCGCGCAGCCCGACCCGGGCGGAGCGGGCCAACTCCGGCGTCGGCTGCTCGCGGAAGCTGCGGAAGAGGTTCGTCGCCCGCTCCAGCTCGCCGCGGCCCGCCGGGTAGGCGCCGACGATCAGGCCGATGGCCAGACCCAGGACGACGGGATCGACGCCGGACTCGTACAGCGCCACCCAGGAAGTCGTGGCAAGCAGCAGGTAGAGGAGGTTCTGGCGGATCCGCAGGACCACGGCGATCGTGGCCAGGCCGAAGACCCCGGCCGCGATCAACAGCGGCCCGATGTCCACGTCGTGGCTGTAGGCGACGGCGATGACGAGCAGCGCCACGACGTCGTCGACGACGATGATCGTCAGCATGAAGCCGCGCAGGCGGTCGGGAAAGCTCGGCCCGACCAGGGCCAACATGCCGAGGGCGAAGGCGGTGTCGGTCGACATCGCCACCCCCCACCCCGACGCCGCGTGGCCGCCGCCGTTGAAGGCCAGGTAGATCGCCACCGGCACGGCCATCCCGCCGAGGGCGGCGAGCATCGGCAGGGCGAGGCGGCGGCGCTCACGCAGCTCGCCGACGTCGAACTCGCGGCGCACCTCGAGCCCGACGACGAAGAAGAAGAAAGTCATCAGGCCGCTGTTGACCCACTGGCGCAGGTCCTGCGAGATGCCCGAGTCGCCGATCTGGATCGACAGCTTCGTCCGCCAGACGCTCTCGTAGGAGGAGAGGTCGAGATTGGCCCAGGCCAGTGCCGCGACCGCCGCGGCCAGGAGCACCATGGCGCTGCCCGTCTCGGTGCTGAGGAATTCGCGCAGCGGCTCCTGCAGGCTGCGGGCCCAGGCGGTGCGCCCGCTGAATGCCGATCTGACCCGGAAGCCGCTCATCGCGGTTAGCTTTTCATCCGCGGGGCGTCTGCAGACGATGCTCTAAGGTCGCTGGGCGCAGTTTCGCTGCGCGCAAACAACTGAGAGGCGGTCCCTTGGATCCTGTCGGCTATGAGCTATGCACTCCCAAAGGCGGCAAGGGCGGTGGTGTTCGCGCCACCCGTAGCTTCGAAGTCGGTGAGACGGTGATGATCGGGAAGCTCGAAGGCGAGGTCGCCCACAACGACTCGCACGCGACCCAGGTGAGCCGCACCAAATGGGCCCGGCACGGCGGCCTCGGCCCCAAGGTCAACCACTCGTGCAGCCCCAACTGCGGTGTCGAGCTGAACCACACCGGCGCCTGCGACTTCGTCGCCCGCCGGGCGATCTCCGATGGCGAGGAGATCACCTTCGACTACGCGATGCGCAACTACTCGATCGAGCACTTTCCCGGCGGCTGTCTTTGCGGCGCGGACATCTGCCGCGGCTCGGTGACCGGCTGGAAGGATCTGCCCGCTGAGCGCAAGGCGGCTTACGAGGGCCTGGTCGCGCCCTACCTGCTCGAGATCGATCGCGAGCTGACCGCCGCGATTGCCTGAGCATGCCCGGCGTCGCCGTCGTCACCGACAGCACCACTTACCTGCCCCCCAGCCTGATCGAGCGCTGGGGGGTCGAGCAGGTGAGCCTCTACGTCGGCTGGGGAGACGAGCGACTGCCCGAGCCCGACTACGAGCTCGACGCCTTCTACGCGCGGCTGCGCGACTCGCCCGATCTCCCCTCGACCTCCCAGCCTTCGGTGGGCGACTTCCTCGCCTGCTTCGAGCCGCTTGCCGAGGCCGGACGCGACATCGTCTCCGTGCATATCGCCAGTGGCCTCTCGGGCACCTGCGAGAGCGCGCAGGAGGCGGCGCGGGTCGTCGCGGACAAGGGACTCCCCGGCCGGGTCGAGGTCGTCGACGGACAGACCGGCGCCGGCGGGCTCGGCTGCCTGGTCCTCGCCGCGGCCCGCGCGGCCGAGCAGGGCGCGCCGGCGAAAGACGTGGTCGAGACGATCCACAAGACCCGCGAGGGGCTCGACATGTGGTTCTGTCTCGATACGCTCGAGTACCTGCGGCGCGGCGGGCGCATCGGCGCGGCGCAGGCCTTGGTCGGGACGGCGCTGAAAATCAAGCCGATCCTCACCTTCGGCACGGAGATCTCACCGGTCGGCCGCGTCCGCACCCGGGCGCGAGCCCGGCAGAAGATGACCGACTACCTGCACGAGCTCCACGACCGGGGTGCCGACGAGTGGTTCGTACAGCACGCCCAGTCATCCGAGGGCGCGGCCACCCTGGTCGCGGAGGGCACGGCGATCTTCGGCGCCGAGCCGCTCTTCTGCACCGAGGTCGGGCCTGTGCTCGGCGCCCACCTCGGCTCCGGGATGCTGGTCGGCGGCACCGGCTGCGCGCCGCCAACGAGCTGAGCCCAGCCTTTACTTGGGGAACACCTTGTTCGCGTTGGTCGGATCGCCGAGCGTGTCGAACGCGATCAGCTTGCCCTCGGCGTTGTAGGTGAGGACGTCGGCGCTCTCGACCGCGTCGCCGGCGAGGGTGACAGTGGTCAGGACGATCACCTTGTCGCCCTCGGCGATGAAGTCATGCGGGTCGGTGCTGAACTCTTTGCCGACGAGCTTTCCCCAGAGTTCGCCGACCTCTTGCTTGCCGTTGTAGGTCCCGGTCAGCGCGTTGTCGCCCCGCACCGTCCAGACGATCGAGTCGTCCATGTTCTGCATCGCACCAGCCGCGTCGCCGATGCTGAATGCCCCGTAGGCATCTTCGGCTACCTGCTTGTTCTCCTGAGCACCCATGGCGAATCCCTTCTGTGGGTATTGAGATAGGAAGAGTTTTGAGCATAAACCCGCCTCCGCCACCGAGCGGTCTTTTCGTAAGCGCAGTCAACCGGGGAAGCCGGCCTGGCTCAGACGCCGAGCACGAGGCTAAGCGACAACATCAGGGCGGCGCCGAAGACGATGCCCGCGCTCGGCCCCGCGCGCGCCGGGCCCGCATATGCGCTTGGCAGCATCTCGATCGCGATCAGTGCCAGCATCGCACCGGCCGCGAAGGCGAAGGAGAACGGCAACAGGCCGCCGACCTCCTCCACCGCAAAGTAGGCCAGCAACGCCCCGATCGGCTGCGGCGCGCTGGTCGCCACGGCGGCCCAGAACTGGCGAGCGCGACTGAATCCCGCCGTCGCCATCGGGATCGCCACGCTGGTCCCCTCGGGCACGTTCTGGATCCCGATCGCGAGGATCACGAAGAGGCTGAGCCCGACGCGGTCGGAGGCATAGGCGGTGCCGATCGCCAGGCCCTCGGGCAGACTGTGGACAAAGAGGACGAGGAAGACGAGAGCCGAGGTGCGCGCCCCCGGACCGCTGCGACCCATGAAGCCGGCATCCGGGTGCAGATACCGGCGCGCGAGCAGCAGGAAGCCAACCCCCACCGCGAGCCCCGTGACCACCTCGACCACCGAGCCTTCCTCGCGGGCGGGGATCAACAACCCGGCGATCGCGGCGACCCCCATTACTCCCACCGCGAAGCCGAGCAGGATCGGGGTCAGCCGCTCGGCTTGCTCGCCGAGGAAGAAGACAGGAATCGCACCGATTCCGGTCGCAAGTGCCGTCGCGGACGCGGCAAGCAGCAGGACGACCACATCGGGCATCGCCCAGAACCTAGCGGCGCCGGTAGTCGAACCAACTACCCCCTCGAAATTGATCCGCTGGGGCGGGGACTCCGCAGTGGGGAGAAGCCCCCTACGCCAAAGGACCCCAAACAATGGACCCAGACGTCGGCATCCTCAACTTCGCCCTCACCCTCGAGTGCGAAGGAAGCGTCCTTCATCAAGACGGCCGTCGCGCCGGAGAACACCGGCGTCCACGCCTACTCGGGTCAGGCGCTCAACATCGCCAGCCCGGCCTACGTCGCCGCGGCGCTCTCGATCCTCACGATCGAGGCAAGGCACGCGTCGGTCGCCGGGCTGCTGCTCTCCGGCAAGCCCTCCGGGCTCACGCCCGATGGCGCGTTCGATACTCCCTTCACCGCCGCCGAAGTCCTCAAAGCAGTAGAAGGCACCGGCTTCCTCAGGTAGCCGGTGCAATTCCAACCATCCACGGAGGTCAGCATGCCCAACATCGGACCAATGGAGATCCTCGTCGTCCTGATAATCGCCCTGATCGTCTTCGGGCCCAAACGCCTGCCGGAGCTGGGCAAGTCGCTCGGCCGCGGGATCAGCGAGTTCCGCGGCACGATCAGTGGCGAACACCCCGCCCCCGCGGTCGAGAAGCCGGCAGCACAGAAGGTGCCGGTCGCAGTGCCCGACCCCGCGGCGAAAACCGACACCGCTCCCGGCGCACAGGCCTGAGGGAGCACGATGCGCCGCGTAGCGCCAATCTCACATGAGGATGAGCTGAGCCTCGTCGAGCACCTCGACGAGCTGCGCGCACGCATCGTCGTCTCGCTTTCCGTCTTCGGGGTCGCCCTCGCCCTCTGCTTCTGGCAGAACCACCTGCTGCTCGAACTGGCCAACGGGCCGCTTCCCTCCGCCCACGACAAGCTGATCACCTTCGGGATCAGCGAGCCGTTCACGACGACGGTGACGGTCGCCGCCTACGGGGCGATCATCCTCTCGCTGCCGATCATCCTCTACCAGCTCTACGCCTATCTGCTGCCGGCTTTCAGCAAGCAGCAGCAGAAGGCGATCCTCCCCTTGCTGCTGCTGATCCCGGCGCTGTTCATCGCCGGGATCGCCTTCGGCTATTTCGTCGTCCTGCCCGCCGCGGCCAAGTTCCTGCTCAACTTCAACGACGCCCAGTTCAACATCCAGGTCCGGGCCAAGGATTACTACGGCTTCTTCGCCCAGACGCTGATCGCCTGCGGGGTCGTCTTCCAGGTCCCGGTCGGGATCCTCGCGGTGACCCGCCTCGGCATCGTCAAGGTGAGCCAACTACAACGCAACCGCCGCTACGCCTACCTGGCCTGCGCAGTCGTCGCGGCGGCCCTGCCCGGCGTCGACCCCGTCTCGATGCTGCTGGAGACGGCGCCGCTGATCGCGCTCTACGAGCTCAGCATCGTCCTCGCCCGCCTCTTCGGCGAACCGGCCGGCGCTCAGCCCTCCTCGGAGAGGACCGCGTAGATCTTCCGCCTGGTCTCGTCGAGCAGCTCGCGGACCTGCCGCTGCTGTCCCTCGTCAGCGGCGTGAAACACCTGGCCGATCGCGTGGTGCAGCTTGTGGACCGACTCGCGCAGGTGGACCTGCTCGGGGTCGGCGCCGACGCGGACGGCGTCCCAGGGCGCTTCCTCGCCAGCCCTTGACTCCTGCTCGGCTCTGCCGGCATCAGTCAGGGTGAAACGGCGCTTGCCGTCGATCTCCTGGCTGCTGACCAGACCCTCGTCCTCGAGCATCTGCAGGGTCGGGTAGATCGAGCCGGCACTCGGGGTCCAAGCCCCGCCGGTGCGCTCCTCGATCTCCTTGATCATCTCGTAGCCGTGCATCGGCCGCTCGGCCAGCAGGCCCAGCGCCGCGGCGCGGACATCGCCGCGGCGGGCGCGGGAGCCGCCGCGGCCGCGTCCATAGCGAGGGCCGCGGCTGCGCGCAAACTCGTCGCGTCGGTGGGCGCCCGCATGTCTTGGATTGCATCTGTGGTGCATGAATTCCTTTCCATCGAATACTTCTATCGAAGACTAACGCGATATATCGTAACACGTCGCGATACAGCCATCGATTCCACACCGGGGAGCTATGTTCCGGGCTCGCTGTCTCTCTCGGGCGGTGGCGTCATCAGCGCGACCGGCACCGTCAGGCCGGCGGTCCGCCGCAGGGTGGCGATGCGACGACCGGACTGGACGGCGGGGCGGATCTCGCTGACGCAATCCCCCAGCCCGGCGACGGTCGCGTCCAGATCGGGGGCGACGAGGGCGAGGCCCCAGAAGAACGCCGGGTGGTCGGCTCCGGCGCGCTCGATCGCCTCGGGCGGCTCCTGCACCACCTCGAGGATGGTCGCGCCGAGGCGGAAGAACGCCTGTCGTGGAGCGCCGGCGGGAGTCGGCTGCTCACGGATGCGGCGCAGATCGAGCCCGGCACCCTGCAGCGCCAGGATCGTGCGCTCGAGCACGGGCGTGATCGCGACGACGTGATCGATAGCGGTGACGCCGTTGGGGTGCGACGGCTCCTCTCCAGGCGGCTGGCGATCCGACTGCGTCGTCGCCAGCCCGTCCAACTCGGTGCTCCCGAGCCCACGCACCGACCAACCGGCCAGCCCCTTGCCGGCATCGGTACCCGCCAGGCGGATCCGCACATCCCCGACGACACAGGTGTCGCCGTCGACCTCGAATCCCAGTGCCGACCAGGCAGCCGGCGCGTCCGCGACCGCCAGCTCGTCGACCGTTGGAGTCACATGCGAACCGTAGCCGTCGCTTCAGATCAGCGCGAGCTGATCCGGCTCTGGATCCGGGGCGGCGATCTCATAGCCCTCGAGCTCGAGGAGGGCCTGCTTCCTCTCCAGGCCGCCGCCGTAGCCGGTCAGCGAGCCGTCGGCGCCGATGACCCTGTGGCAGGGCACCAGGATCGGCGTCGGGGTGCGGCCGATCTCCGCGGCGGCGGCACGAACGCGCTGGTAGGGCTCGAGGCCCTCCGGGAACGCGGATTCCTCGATCTGCCCGGCCAGCTCGCCATAGCTGACCGTCGAGCCGAAGGGAATCTGCCGGAGACGTGCCCAGACGAGCTTCTGCAGGGGCGAGCCGGCGAGGTCGAGGGTCAGGTCGAAAGCCTTGCGCTCACCCGCGAAGTACTCGTCGAGCTGGCCGACCGCCTCGGCCATCGGCTGCCGGGCCGCCCGGTCGAGGTGGGGCGAGCGGCCAGGGAAGTGAACGCTGCTGATCCCCTCTCGCCCACCGCTCAGCGTCAGCGGGCCAAGCGGGCTCTCATAGACGGTCCATTCGGTAGGGCGGGCAGGTCGATCCATTGGCCTCGTTCTTCTAACGACCGGGGTACCGGTTTCGTGAGACCAGACTAGGACGCGCCGGCGACGGCGTGTTCAAAGCTCGTCGAGCGTGCGGTCGCTGAGCACCGACTGCGGCTGTTCGGCGACGACGTCCGAGCCCGGGCGAGCGTCCTCGTCCCGGCGCTTGATCAACAGCCACTGGGGCTTCTCGCCGGGGCGGGTGCGCTGCAGGGCGAATCCGCCGCTCAGCTTGTCCCCGTGCAGGACGAACACGGCGTGGCCGCGCTCGAGCGCCTCTGGCCAAGCCACCCGGCCACCCTGCTCGTAGTGGCCGCGATCCCAGACGATCACGCGGCCGTCGCCGATCGCCCCCTCGAAGCCGTTGTGATCGATCGCATGGTCGGCGACCTCGACGGCGAGGCGTTTGACCGCCGGGTCCAGCGAGGGGCCCTTCGGAACCGCCCACGAGCGCATTACCCCGCCGACCTCCAGGCGCAGGTCGAAGTGATGAGCGGTGGCGGCATGCTCTTGGACGACGAAGGCGCCGGCGCTCACACCGCGGATCGCGAACTGCTCATGGCCCTCGACTTTCACCTGTTCGATCGTCACCTCGGCGACGCGTGCGGACGCTGGCCCGTTCTCCAAGAACGACACCAGCTCCTCGACCACCTGCTCGGGCCCCTCGGCGTGGACGAGCACGTCACCGTTCTCGCCGTTGCGCACCCAGCCCATCAAGCCGAGTTGACGCGCTCGCTGCAGCGTGGCGTCGCGATATCCGACGCCCTGCACGTCCCCACGCACAGTGGCGCGCACGGCCGTCGTGTCGGTATCCACCCTTCTTCGCTCTCTACTAGCGCTTGACGATGTTGTGAATCTCCATCAGCTCTGGCTCACCGGGCTCGATTCCGACTTCGGAGAGGATCGGCATCAGCCGCTCGCCGAATGCGTCGAGCTGCTCCTGGGAATCCCAGACCTCACTGACACGAAGGTTGCCATCGGTACCGAAGCAGACGTGGTAATCGAGTCCGTCGGGTGGAAAGTCACCCGACTCCTCGAGCTTGCGGATGCTCTCGTCGTACTGCGCGGTGGTCAGAGACACGGGCGCAAAGCGGATTAGGACGCTCATCGATTGCTCCTAGATCGGGGTCGTATCGACACTAGCCGAAGGCTGCCGGCACAGAATTAACCCGGCATCGCTTCTGCGCGGGGTGCGACGTCTAGCGCCGCGGGTCCATCGCGCGAGAGATCACAACGCGCTGGATCTCGTTGGTGCCCTCGTAGATCTGGGTGATCTTGGCGTCGCGCATCATCCGCTCGACCGGGTACTCCTTGACGTAGCCGTAGCCGCCGAGGACCTGGATCGCCTCGACCGTGACCCGCATCGCGTTGTCGGAGGCGAACAGCTTTGCCATCGAGGAGTGCTTGGCGAGGGCCGGGTCGTCGCGGTCGGCCAGCGCGCAGGCTTTGTAGAGGAGCTCGCGGGCGGCGGCGGTGCCGGTCTCCATCTCGGCCAGCTTGAACTGGATCGCCTGCAGGTCGAGGATCGGCTTGCCGAAGGCGACCCGCTCGGAGGCGTAGGTGGTCGCGTAGTCGGTCGCCCCTTGGGCGATGCCGACCGCCTGCGCGGCGGCGCCGAGGCGCGTCCGCTCCAGCGTGCCGAGGGCGACGCCGAGGCCGCGACCGACCTCGCCGATCACGTTCTCGGCCGGCACCCGGACGTCCTCGAAGACCGGCGAGCCCGTCGGCGAACCGCGGATCCCGAGCTTGTGCTCGAGCTTGCCGATCGAGAAGCCGGGCCGGTCGGCCTCGACCATGAAGGCGGTGATCCGCCGTTTCTCACGGTCGGTGACGGCGAAGACGACGTAGTAGTCGGCGACACCCGCGTTGCTGATCCAGTTCTTGGCGCCGTTGATCACCCATTCGTCGCCGTCGAGCTCGGCGTGGGTGCGCATCGCGGCGGGATCGGAGCCGGCCTCCGGCTCGGACAGGGCGAAGGCGGGCGTCCACTCGCCGCCGGCGCAGCGCGGCAGCACCCGCTGCTTCAGCTCGTCGCTGCCGAAGAGGCGGATCGGCAGCGAACCTAACTCCTGCACCATCAGGATCAGGGCGCTCGACGCGCAGGCCTTGGCGATCTCCTCGACCGCCATCTGCAGCATCAGCGTGCCGGTCCCGGTGCCCCCATACTCCTCCTCGAAGGGCAGCGAGAGGATGTCGTGCTCGGCCAGCAGCTTGCGCACGTCGGCGGGGTACTCGGACTTCTCGTCGATCTCGGCGGCGCGCGGCGCGATCCGCTCGCGGGCGATCTGCGCGATCGTCTCGCGGAAGTCGAGCAGGTCCTGGGGGATGGCGTAGACGTCGGTCGGGGTGCTCATGCACGGCACGGTACCCGGCAGCGCCGGGAGAAGCCGACCCGACCGGCTCTTCGTCTAGCCCACCGATGCCTACAACCTACCCACGATCCCGATCAATGCCGTGAGAAAGCGGAGTCTGGGAAGCCAATTAAAACTGATTAATGGCATAATTTCCCAGCTTGTTTGCGAACACGGTCCACGGCAGCCGGGGTGGGGTGCGCTCTGGGGCGCAAACCCTAGTCTTGCTTTCGACCCCGCTAACCCGCCCGATCCTACGGGCCCTTACAGACGGACCCAAGCAGCAGGTCGTATTACGCAGCGTGACCCGTGGAGCGGCGCAAACCACCCTTCGCGCTCTGCTGTCCAAGCTGGCCCAGATCGAGGCGATCGAAAAGCACCAGCGCGATCGCTTCCCGGAGGTGCTCGAATACGAGTTGAGCCGGGCCGGTCGCGAACTGCTCTTTGTCGCCAACTCACTTGAAGGTTGGCTCGACCAAGCACCAGACCATCCCCTGGAACCGGAGAGCTCCGCCGCCAAGACGGCCACCAAGGCGCTGACCGAGGGCTGGTCGTCGACAATCGTGCGCTCTCTCGCGTCGGGCCCGCTCTCGCTCACTCAGCTGAACAGGCTGATCGGCCTTCTTAGTTACCCGACGCTGGAGCGCAGACTGGCCGCGATGCGCCTCAGCGGTCTCGTCGAGGCACAGCCAGTCAACGGGCGGGGTAAGCCGTACACGGTCACGCAGTGGCTACGCCGCGGCATTGCACCGCTTCTGGTGGCAGCACGATGGGAGCGGCGGAATCTGCCGCAGCAAACCCCCCCGGTCGGCCGGGTCGATATCGAAGCGGCACTCCTGTTGATTACGCCGTTGCTACGCGTACCCGCCGAGCTATCTGGCTATTGCCGGCTGACTGCCGAGTTCCCGAGCGTCGGTGGTCCCCGCCCCGCAGGTGTGACGGTGACCGTATCCGGCGGTCGAATTACCTCGTGTGCGACCCACCTCGAGGCCGAAGTCGACGCATGGGCGCACGGCTCTCCTGCCGCCTGGCTCAACGCGCTGATCGACGGTGACCTGGACGACCTCGAATTCGGGGGCAAACAGCCGCTTCCGCACGTCCTGCTCGACCGCCTACATCACACCTTGTTTGAGTCCCAGCAGAAAACTACCTAGGTTCGACATCCTTCGCCCACTCTCGCAACGGACCCTCATTTCTATATATTTCCGTACTATGCAAGTTCTCTTGATTAGAATCTTGGCGGTCTTGCTCGCTGCGATTTGCGCTTTGGTGATCAGCGAGGGTTGCGGTGGCACGTCCAACAGTTCAACGTATTCCGTCCGGGCCGACACCACGATGACCGTCGGCGACATCGATAAGGCCGCATTCGTCGAACAGGCCAACAAGATCTGTCGACAGGGCTGGGCAATCATTGTCGATAATTTCCACCAGTACAGCGGCTGGCAAGACCACAGGGAAACTGAGCGGGTTCGCTTCGCGAGATCAGTCCAGCTGTCGTTGATGGCCGGAATCGACTTCCACATCTTCGACTTGATCTACCGCTCTCGCGCCCCCCACGGCGAGAAAGAGGAGATCGAAGCGATCATCGGCGCTATGCAATCCGCCGTGGAGCGGGGTGAGAAACGACTGGTGCCGATCTGGTCAGTCGACGAGGTGGCCGCATTGTTTGGTGAATACAACCAGCGAGCACGACAGTACGGCCTTGAAGACTGCGTCCTGGACAAGCGCCGCCTGCGCCAAATCGAAGCCTAGCTCCGAACTCATAGAGCTGGCCACCCGCCTCAGCGGACAGGATCAGCTGCTTTTGGCACAGCTGGTTAGGCCGTAGGCCACGAGCTTTTTGTCCGGAATGGCGAAGAAGCTTCCGAATTCGGCGATGGAGGTTGCGGAGTTCAACGCGTTCACCTTCGGGAGCACTTCCTCCTCGGCGGCGAGCATGGCGTTGATCTCCGCCTCGTCGCCAGCCGGCGCCTTCAACCTGCGGATTTCCTTCAGTTCCTGTTCTACCGCCGGGACGTACACAGCCTTGAAGAGACCGGCGAACAGAACCTTTTCCGGTACGTCTCCTTCATGATGATGCTTGTAGTAGGCAGTCCCGTTTTCGACCAACGGCTGCCGGATCTTGGTGCAGGCCGCATTTGCTTTCCTGATGAAGGCTTCCTTTTCGGCTGACGATCCAGCCGTCGTTTCGCTCGTCGCCGCAGCATCTGAGCCAGCCGTGCTCGAAGTCGAACTGTTGCTGCTACTGCAGCCGGCAAAAGCCGCTGCAAATACTGAGACAAGTAGGATCGTCCTCATTGACACCCAAAGCTCTGTCGTTCCCTTCATGGCCAGAATGATAAAAGATTATCAAGCAATATGGAAGGCGTGTAGACACCCCGAATGATTTGTTCTTTCTTTCGGTTTTGCTTCTCTGGGTGCGGAGAAACCGATGTGAGTGCGCACCGCCTATCTATTACCAATAGACATTGCATTAGCGACTCGAAACGGCGTATGTACGCTGAGCGATCTATGTGGCGCCAGCGCTAGCCGCGCTGTCCGCTGTGCTTCTTGGGGCAGCGTACGGCCAGCACGGGACGGGCAGCGTGCCGCTTGGAGTTTTGGGCTTCCAGCTGCACCTGGGCGCGATGCTTTGCGACGCAGAGATCGGTCGAATTGACGAAGAGACCCCTTTGCGCTCCCTGCATCTTGACGACGACCCTCTTGATCGGTGCGTCCGGTGCGTCTTCCACGGTAGCTCGCAGCCTGCCGTGCACGGAGTCGATGCGAGCCACGACTTCTATGTCGACCAATCCGTGCAGGGCGAGGACGGCGTCGGGCAGCTTGTGGCTCGAGGAACGCAGGTATACAGGGCCTTCCAGTGGCTCGTCCAGGAGCGGGGTCTCGGCACGCACGTGGCCATAGATCGAGGCGGCAGGGCAAGCTTTCGCCGCATACTGCACCCGGGTGCAAATCGTGCGGAAGTGTCCCTGTTCGATGAACTCCGAATGCGGTAGCTGAAGTTTCACATTGGAAACATTGGCATCGCCCTTACGCGGCGCATAGGTGAAATGCAGCTCCGGGAATGCGCCGCGGAGGGTGCCGCCGACCAGTTTCAGCGAAAGCTTCGGCTTGAAGCCAAGACGCGAACAGTCGGCCGCCTGGTAGCGGGCTTCCCTGGAGACCGGCGAGTTGTCGGCGAGGCTGAACGGGTCCGCTCCCCCGCCCCAGATCGCCGCCCTGGTCGCGAACCGATCGCAGCTGGTCGGGTTGAGGGTGAAGTCGGGGCGATCGACGCGAATCTGGATGTCGCGCACCACCAGGGGAATGCCGGCGAGGATGTGCGGGATCGGGTCTGAGTGAGCGCCATCGACTTCGCCTTCACCGCTGCGCGGGTTGACCTTGAGTGCCTGGCGCACGACGACGGTACCGACGTCGAAGGGGCCGGCCACCGCGGGCACGATGCCGACCACCGACAGTGGATCTCCGGCGAAGGGGCCGCCGAGGTAGACCGATCCGGGCACGTAGGTGAGCTCCGAGCCGACTCCGGCCCCTGCCTCGACCGTGCCGATCTGCGACGCGGCCGGACATGAGGGACTCTGGCGCTCCGCCGTGCCGCTCTTGGTCTTGGCGAGGGCGATCTGGGAGTCCGAGCAGCGCGCTACTTTAGTAAGTTTTGCCAGCACGCCCCGGGGCAGGGTGGCGTCGAAACGGGTTAGGTCCTGATCGCCGTCGCGCCTCGTCAGGCGCAGCGCAAACGGCGAGAATGCGGCGGCTGAATTGTTGGCGGAGCCCGCTTCGAATCCCGGCTCGAAGGGGGGCGTGCCGCCCGCCGCGCAGGAACCTTCCAGCTCAAAAGCCGAGCTTGAGACCACGGGCGCCCTGCCCGACCAGGGAAAGATCTCCGCTTCAACCGGGTAGCTGCCGCAGCGCGAGGGGGTGACGAGTGGGCTGCGACCTCCCTCGCGGAGGTGCAGGCGGAAGTGGCTGAAGACGGCCGTGGGCGGCACGTCTTCGGTGATCGTCACGAGCTGACCGGTTCTGGGGTCGGGTTCGATCTTCGACGCCAGCTTGACGATGACGCCCAGCTTTGGGTTCTTGACCACCATATAGAGGGCGAGGAGCGAGCCGAATTTGTTCTCGTAGGGCTTGGCGACGAAGAGCGCTCCCCGCAGCGGTTCTTCGACCAGGGGGCTTTCGACTTCCAGCGTGCCGATCTTCGAGGCCTGCGGACAGCCTTCCCCGGGTGCCGCGCCGAGCTTTTCCCTTTCGAGGTCCTCTTCGCTGCACACCGCGAGGCCTTCGGCCAGCGAGGGGTTGGCGGTCATCCCCTCCGGCAGGGTGACGACGACTTTGCGGACGTGGGACTGGGAGAGGCTTTCGTATTTGGGGTCGACCGCCGTGAGGCCTTCGTCGTTGAGGTCCAAGGAGAAGTCAAGGCCGGTGGGGCTGTGGCCGGCCCGATTGGTCGGCGCGGCGGCGATCGACGGGGTGAACTGGAGCTTGCCACATCCCTTGAAGGGCACGGGATTGCCGGCCACGTCGTGCACGGCGCGTTCGCCTTCGTCGAATTCCCCTTCCCACGAGATCGCTTCGAAGCGGCTGGAGAGCACCCGCGAACAGTCGGTCGGCAGGGTGAGGAAGGGTTTCTTGCTGGGTTTCACCGGCGGGCAGGCCTCGCCCGAACCCTGGAATTCGAATTCTTCTTCTGCGGAGACGGTGAATTCGCCCACCCCGCACGCTCCGCGCAGCTTGTCATGCGCGGGGTCCGACGGATTGCCCCACAGCTGCAGCTTGTCGGCCAGCACTTCGATCACCTGGGAGGTGTTGCGCGAGGTGGCGATCCCGTTGTATGGGGGGGTGGGGGCCAAGCCGATGTCGACGATGACGTTGGCCGTGAGCACAGTGAAGCCGATGCGCGTGAGCACGCCCGGGGGCGGGGTGAGGTTGTAGACCGGCGCGGTACGCCACTGCCCTGCCTGTTCGGCCGAGACGGCGTTGACGCCGAGGATCGTGTTCAGCGGACAGGAGCTCACTCCGCCTATGACGGCAAGAAAGTCAGCGTTGCTGCAGCGCGGATAGGCGGTGGTGTCGGCCACCATGCCGGGGATCACTTCCAGCATGAAGTCTCTCAGCCAGCCTTCGGGCTCTCCTTCCCCGTCCACATTGGTCGCCAGTGAGGTAGTCAGCGCGAAGGGATGCGAGCCCGCCTGTTCATCCACCGTGCCGTCCCTGTTGGTTAAGACGAGGTCAAATCCGTTGATGCCGAAGTTGCCCTGCGCCGGATGGTGGGCCTGGGAGGTGGTGGCGGGGATGGCCGTGGCCAGGATGATCGCCAGCACGAGCACGGGGCGCCTCATCGCGATCCCCTTCCCTTGCCCCTGCGGTGCCGGCGGCTTTTGTGCTTGCCCGTGGCGCAATGAGCCTTCTTGCCTTTGTGCGCGGTGTGCTTGCGGCAAGGCGGCCTGTGGGCCGCGTTGCCGGGACCGCTGTAGGAGCTCGAGGACGGGGTCTGGAAGGCGGGGGGCGGCCGCGGGCTCTGACACGCCCCTCCTTCGCATTCGGCTTGCGGCGGGGGTTGCCGGAAGCCGCCTTCGACCCGAGCGTCATACAGGTCCACCGAGCCGGGGTCCTGGGGCAGGAGGCTCGAGGCGGTGGTGAAGAAGACGTCGCGCCCGTCGGGGCTTGCTTCCCAGAATTCCGATTCGAACGGGCTTTCGCCGTTCGAGATCAAAGAGATGCAGCCGTCGTTCTGGGGGAAGTAGGAGGGGCTTTCGAGCCCGCAGCGCCCCACCCCCGGCTCCTCCCACTCATAGACGTCCTGGGTCCCGTTTATGTCGCGCGGGATGAGTGGCTCGCTGGAGTTGAAGAAGATCCGCGTGCCGTCGGAGGAGAGCACATTCGAGGCGTGCAGCGGGTGTTCCCAGGTGGGGATCCAGGCCGCAGCGGGCACCTTGGTGGCGCTCGTCGATTCGAGCAGCGCGGACTGGTAAGGGATCCGCAACTCCGGCGCTCCCGCCGGCCGTGCCCCGCTGGGGTTGCACGATATACAGGTGAGCAATCCGCTTCCCCCGTTTGCCTTGTAGCTGAAGACCTCGAGGTCGGCGCGGCCGGTTTCCGCGTCGCTGTTGTCAAAGCCGGTCAGCGCCGCCCGCGACTCGAAGGCGATGCGGGTTCCGTCCGGGCTGACTCGGGTGGCCTGCCAGTAGGTGAGCGCTGCGGCGAGGCTGTAAGCCGGAGCTTCTCCGCCAGTATTGATCATATCGACCGACAGCAGAGTCCCGATGAACCTCTGTTTCCCCCCTTCGTCCAGATAGAGGTTTACCTGCCCTGCTTCGGCTTCGTCTCCCGCGCTGTTCTCCCCGCTCCCCGCCAGGACTTCCTTCGAGGCGAAATAGATGTGCGAGAGGTCATCGCTTGCCCCCGCCACACCGAGGACTTCGCCGGCGATCAGCCGCCTTGGGGTTTTGCCTTCTTCTTTCTTGACGAGGTCGTATTCCCACAGATTCTCGCCTTGGCTGTAGAGGGCTTTGGAGCCGTCCGTGGCGGCGGTCCAAAAGAACGCCCTTTCCGGGGGGAGGCTGACGGGCAGCGTGCAGGCAGCGGTGGAATCGGCGCATTCTTCCTCGACGATGCCCTGCTCGGGATGCTCGCGCAGGTAGATCGTTCCCGTGCCGAGGTTGTCTAGCCCGGCGGACCAGTACACGCGCGAGCCATCCTCCGAGACCGCGTGCTCGGCATAGCCGGTTCCGAAGAAGTCACCCCCGACCCCAGAATCCGTTGGGTTGGCTTTACCTTTGCCGCCGGAATTGGGCAGGACGCTGACCAGGTGCAATTCACCCCCGAAGCGGTCATAGGTCTGAAGGATTTTCCGTTCGTCCTGGAGCGCGGAAGAGGCTTCCGGGATGAGATTGGTCTGAGCCACGAAGAGGACGTGCCGGCTGTCGGCCGAGGTTCCCTGGACGGCTAAATTGTTCACGAACACTGCTGAGGTGCCCGCCGGCAGGGTGTAGGGCGGGTTCGGGATCAGAGCTTCCAGGCTGCCAGCTTCCGGCCCGCAGTTCCGCCGCCGGTAGAGATTTAGAAAGCCGTCCTGGCCATCGAGCGTGGGGGGCGGGGTCTGGCGGTCGATCGGCCAGGCGTTGCACAGGTCAGCTGAGAAGGCGATGAAATCACGGCTGAGCCCGAAGCTCCGTTCAAGACCCCGGCCCTCGACCACAGGGTGGATCCCTTCGCTTGACCAGCCTTCCCCCGGCCCACCCCTTTCGCCTCGGTGCGCCATGTACTGGTTCACCAGGAAGCTGCTCGGCTCTCCCGCGAAAGAGGCGACATAAGCGCCGTAGGCAATGCTGTCGCCGTCGGCGGCAGCCTGCACATATCCGGCCGGGTCGGCCACAAAGGTCACCGCGTTGACGATGTCGCCGCCGTTTTTGTCGACCGGAGAGACCATCTCGTATGCCCGACAGTCGGGTAGGAAGGACGATGCGCCGGTGCGGAATTCCTGGTTGGCGCAGGCTTCGGGCACGAAGGTTCGGTAGGTGACGAAGGTCTGCGCGCCACCCACGCTGGCGCCGCTTGCGTTGATGGCGAGAACGCGCCAAAGATAGGCGGTGCCGGGCGTCAAGCCACCCAGGCTGACGCTCACCGAGTGGTCGGTCCGGTCTTTGCCCGCGCCGATCGCCGACGTGCTCTGCGCCCCTTCGAATCCGTGCGCTTCGAAATTGGCCTGGGTGGTGTACTCGAAGTGGTAGCTCGTCGCGAAGCCTTCCGGATTGACCAGAGTTTTCAAGGTGGCCTCTGATTCGGAGACCGAGACCGCACGCTCGTTTGAGATCACCGGCGGGCCGAGCGTCTTCAGTTCTTCATCGGCGCCGGCTTCGGTCTCCCCCCCGATTTTGGCGACCAGGCGGAAGTGGTAGATCGTCCCTTTCTGCAGGCCCCCAATCGCAGCGTGAACGGGCACGGGCGTCGTGCCGGTGCCGATTTCCCCGACACTTGGGGCTTCGCACTGGGCGACCTGCCCGTAGGCGATCGTCGCACCGAATTCGAAGAAGCATTCGGTGACCGGAAGTCCAGTGGGGTTGACGGATCCGTTCAGCCGCGCAGCTTCTTCTTCGATCGTGTCGGCCGCTACGGTTCGCGCCTTGAAGCAGCCAAAGGGCACGGTGCCGTAGGCGCGCAGGAAGGGACTTGCCATGCTCAGGTTCGTGACGTAGAGATTTCCCGGTGCCGCGCTGCCCGCGCAGAGGTTGGTCGCGAGGCCGGTCGAGGCTGCAAATTCTCCGTTGCCGAAACTGACGATGGGGTTGCCGGAAGGCCCGAACTCATGGATCGCCCCTCCGGCGAAGGCGAAGACGTTCCCTTCTGAGTCGGCGCCGACCGCGGTCGGCGCCGCTATCGCAAAGGTCTGCAGCTCTTCGCCGGCCGACGTCAGCTTGTGGATGTCATTGCGGCCGTCGTAGATGACGTAGAGGCTGCCGGCAGAGTCGACGTCGAGCGACTGCACCGTCTCGCCGGCGGGAATGGGGATGCTTTCGAGGTAGTGGCCTTGGACGTCGAAGCGCTGGATGCGGTTCCGATCGCCGACGTAGACCCTGTCGTCGCTAGGCGTAGACGTGCCCCTGCGGTCGATCGCGATGAAGTCGCCGACCGCCCATTCGCCAAACTGGCCGTTGCCCGCTCCAATCGTGCCCACCTTGCACTCGTCCCCCGGATCGAAGGGACAGAGGTTTTCTTCTTCCTCGCTGGCTCCTCCGCCTTCCACCTTGGTCTTGTTGACCTCGCCGCCGAACATCAGCACGAAGTGGCCTTGGGGATCGAACTTCTCCACGCGGACGCTCGGCGTGGCAAGGAATCCCCTGTCGGTGACGTAGACGTCGCCCGCCGAATCGACGGCGATGCCCGCCGCAATCTCGGAAAACTCACCGGCGCCCGACCCGGCCGAGCCCACCTTGCACAGGTCTCCTTTGTGTGGAACGCACACCTCGAAGCCCGTGCCGTTGTCGTCCGGGCCGCTTTGCACCACGTCCCGGCCCCAGACCTTGACGAACTGGCCGAGGGCGTTGAACTCGTTGACCCGCTGGTTCACCGTGTCGTTCACGAAGATGTGACCGTTGCGCGGATCAGCCGCGACGCCGCGGGGCAGCGCGCACTGGCCAGATCCGGAGCCAGCCGTGCATACAGGTGGTTCCTTGCCCCAAAGCAGGGGTGGGGGCTCCGCTGCCAGTGCTGACGCGCCGGATGCAGCGCTGAAACCCATCAGAAACGCAATGAGGGCGGCAAGCAGCGTCGAGTTGCTATTCCCCACCGGACCAGAATGCAATTCAGCTCCCTTCGTGCCCTTTCCCAAGTCCCCAAGTCCCCAAATCAAGGTACAACACCGTTAGCGTATCGGAAACTATAAGTTCTTGTCAAGGAATGTCAGTGGCCTACAAGAACAAAACAGGGCCGAGATTGCTCTCGGCCCTGTTTGCGCTTTCTTAGTGGCTCTGTAAGCGACTAAGACTCCGTAAGCGACCTAGAGGTGGGAGAGTCCCACGCCTGTAGCGCCGCCTGCTTCGTTTAGGCCATTGAGGGTGGCGTCGATTTCGAGTTTGGCCGTTTTGGTTAGTCCGTTCGGGCAAGGGAAGCCACCCGTGCCTTCGGCTTCGATGCCTTCAATCGTCCCTTTGACGCGGCCGGTGCCGTTTGTGTTGTCCACGGCCCTGAGGCCTTCGTAGTCGGTCGCTTTCTGCAGGATGGTCATTTTGCAGGGGGCGGCACTGCCGTTGTCGCCGCCTGTGGTAAACCAGGCTGTGACTACGATGTGCGCATTCGGCGGGCACTTGACTGTCGTGCTGAGGGTGTATTCGTCCACGCCGGATGTGCCTGTGAGGTGGAAATTGTAGTCGCAGCCGTTCATGTCGACTGTCGCATCGCCGTCAAGCGAGGTTTTACATTTTCCGTATTCCGCAGTGACTGTGAATGTACTCACGTCGTTGGGGATGAACACATGCGGTGTTTGTTCATATTTGAACCCTGTGTAGTGGGCATTAGGACATTCGACTGAGATACCCAGCGCCGTGAGTTTGTTGATACCACCTGCAGTGTTTTTTCCAACCAGTTTGACCGGGCCGTCGGATGTGAGTGTCCCGTTCTGGGCCGATGCGGCGGTTGCGGCAATCGCGCTCATCGCGAAGACGGCAACCAGGGCAAGCCCCAGAGCTTTGAGATTGCGAATCATTCGTTCTTCCTTTCGGTTTGGATTAGCGTCGGCCCGTCCAGGGCCAACGCAATGCGTCCCCCGCAGGGGGCAAAACAATCAATAACCCCTGAGAGATGCGAGCGCGGCAAAAACAGCCCCCGGTCAACTCTCCGGGCAGAGCTCCGCGAAATTGGCCTGGAAATCACGTGTGCGCGATCTGCGCGTGCGCACAATGGCGCACGCGCAGGCCGTTGCCTGCTCTGCAATCGCCATCCAAGGCGAACCGACCCCCAAGGTCCCCAGACACTTCTCCATGACGAGCTAAAGGAGCGAATTGACCAAGGACGGTCGAGGACCTGGTGTTCGCTACACCCGCATTCACGCTGAGCCCGCCCCGCCAAGGCGGACATCCTCTTGGCCTTAGGAATGCGGCTTGCGAAGCCCATTCCCTCGGCGTGCTGCGCGACCAGGAGGCGCTGTTAGGAGTGGTCGCCTCCGAGAGGACCGCCCACCGGGTGATCAAGTCGATCGAGGCGAGCTCTTGGAGGCGATTCGCGGCGCCCGGACGCCAGCGAGGCGGTACACCTGGGAGGCCGGCGCGCGTCCAGAGACGATCACCCTCAGCATTGAAGCCACCCTGCTCGGCGCGACCGCTGGGAAGGAAGGAACGGCGGAGAAACAAGGGCGCCACCCACTGCTCTGTCACCTCGACGAGACAGGAAGCTGCGGCTGGGCTCCGGCATGGCAGGCCGCGATCGACGCCGAGGGCAAGGTGCGAGACGACGCCTGGGTCACCGAGCTGACCGAGGACTTCGACGTCTCCGCCTGGCCCACAGGCCGGGGCTGATCGTGCGCCGCGAGCGCCCTCATCGCCACGGGGCGGTTCGATGAACCGCCCCGTGGCTGTCACTTGCCTCAAGCGGGCGAACTACACCTGTTGAGGTGAACGCTGGATCCGGGCTAAATGCGGCCCTCCGGAGAGGAGCCTTGGTCCCCTATCCCAGGAGGCCCGCTTAAATGGTGCTTTTGGCCGATGCCTAGCCGGTCACCGCCCAGAGGCCCACGGCGTAGCACTTGCCAAAGAGCACTTCGGAGGCGCAGTTCTGCCTGAGGAGGGCGCCGGCGCGACCGGCCCCTTCCACGGGCGGAACAAGAGGCTGTGCTCCGGGATCGAACACACCCACGGTGGCATTGGTGAATGCGTTGATCGGCGCCACGTACACACAAAACTTCCCCGATGCCGCTTTCGGGACACCCCCCACCACACCGGCGCAGCCCGAGGCGGACCCGAAACCGCCTTCGCTTACCGGAACAACGACCGGTACCGGGGCGCTGGCCAGAGGTATCGGGAAGCTGACCGCGGTTGCCTCAGCTGAGTTTTCCGCGAGAAAGCCTGGGTTCCCGGGGACTTCAGGGTCCGACCTGAATTCACCCGACGCGCTGAAACTCCCGGTCTCCGTGGCCCCGGAAGGCAATTTGCCGCCTACGGTCCAGGGACTGCCTTCGGGGCCCGGAGACCCCGCCGCACCCTGCGGTCCGGCCGGCCCGGCCGGACCGGCCGGACCTTGGGAGCCGGCCGGCCCGGCCGGGCCCTCGGAACCGGCCGGTCCACGCGGGCCCTTGGGTCCGCGTGGACCTTGCTTTGCCTTCGAGGCGGTGGCCTGGCCGGAATTGCTGGCGCCATAGGCTCCGCCCACTCCGGCAAGGACCAAGGCCGCAATCGAAAACATCAGCGCCGTGACACTGAACTGCTTACGCAATCGTGAAAGCATTTGTTTCGGTCTCCTAGCGTCGAGCGTGCCCAACGGGCACGCAGTTCGATATCGACACGGAGGAGACTCGTGGGGCAACCCGGGAACCATCGGGCACGCAACCGCTCCCATACCCGGTCCCCTGGAACAACTTCCACCCTCGCATCACTCCCCCTGTTCTCTGTACCACCGCCTCTTTTCCCATGGGCGGGGACAAGGCGAAGATATCGGAACTGTTGAATCACTGTCAAGGAACATACGAGTGGGGCGAGCAGCCTGGCCCACGGGGCCGTATTGCTATAAGATTTTTGATTGATGGGAACCGTAGCCGAAGTCCCGCCTGATTGGTACCGCTCGGGTTCTCGCCCGACCTACGCGAGCTCGCCCTCTGCGACGAATTCGAACATCATGCTGAGCCTCAACGACGGCGCGGCCGGCTACTTCGAGACCGACAAGAAGAACCGTCGCACCTTCGAGGTCGTCGCACAAGCCTTACGCAAGGGCGGCGGCAAGCCGCGCAAGCCAAGGCCCTTGCAGATCGAGATCTTTGTCGAGGAGAACCGCGCCTGATGCATCGCGTCGTCGCGGCGCTGGCCATCACCGCGATCGCCTCCGGATTCTGGAGTGGCTGCGGAGGGGCTAACAGCGGCACCGGCCAGGCCTCCTCCACCAAAGCCGACGGCGCGCAGACCACCGCTTCGATGACGAAGGCGCAGTTCACCGCTCACTTCAATGACGTCTGTCGCCATGCATGGGGCGAAATCCTCAAAAACGCAGCCGAATACAGCAAGTGGCAGAGCCCGCACCTGAGTGAGAAGAAGAACTTTGCTCGAACCGTCCGGTACTCGTTCATGGCGGGATTCGACTTCCACATCTTCAACGAGATCCACGCCTTGGGGGCACCGCAGCAGCAGGAGCACAGGGGCACAACGCTGATCTTCACGATGAAGGAAGCCGTCGAGAAGGCGATACATCGGTTATGGCTCAGCACGCCCGCGCGGCTGGCGGCGCTGTTCGCAGACTACAACCGGGCCGCGCGCCGCTACGGCCTCGACGACTGCCTCGTCGCCGGCTCGCACCTGCCGCACGTTGAGCCCGGGGCACCCCGCGCCAGTAAAGCCTCGACGTTCGAATCGACTCAGCGGCTGCACACGCTCGTCGAGCGGGGCGGCTCAGACCTTCACATCAAGGTGGTGGCGGCGCCACCCACTATCCGCCTGCACGGTGAGCTGACCGCCCTTGAAGGCCATGAACCGCTTAGCGGCGAGGACACCCTGCTCGGCGATCACCTCGGTGATCTTGCCCGTCTCGTAGGGGTTGAGGAGCAGGTCTTGGACACGGCCCGGTGACGACCAGCCCACACGACTTCTAGCCGTCGCCGTCGAGCTCGGCGTGCGTACGCATCGCGGCGGGATCGGAGCCGGCCTCCGGCTCGGAGAGCGCGAAGGCGGGCGTCCACTCGCCGCCGGCGCAGCGCGGCAGCACCCGCTGCTTCAGCTCGTCGCTGCCGAAGAGGCGAATCGGCAGCGAGCCGAGCTCCTGCACCATCAGGATCAGGGCGCTCGACGCGCAGGCCTTGGCGATCTCCTCGACCGCCATCTGCAGCATCAGCGTGCCGGTCCCGGTGCCCCCATACTCCTCCTCGAAGGGCAGCGAGAGGATGTCGTGCTCGGCCAGCAGCTTGCGCACGTCGGCGGGGTACTCGGACTTCTCGTCGATCTCGGCGGCGCGCGGCGCGATCCGCTCGCGGGCGATCTGCGCGATCGTCTCGCGGAAGTCGAGCAGGTCCTGGGGGATGGCGTAGACGTCGGTCGGGGTGCTCATGCACGGCACGGTACTCATAGTGGCCTCGTCCTGCCCGGCCGCCGCGGCCGTCGAGGGCACTGCTCCGAGGCGTCGACAGTCAGCCTCGGAGCAGCACGCCCCTCGGGGCTTCAGCTACTGGTGGTTGGGGCCGTGCTCGCCACCGCGGTGATGGTGATGGTGCTTGCCATGGTGATGGCCGGGCGGGTCGTCGGCACCGTGCTTTGCGACTGCCGCTCCGGCGCCACCGAGGGCCACGGCCAGCGCTACGGCGAGGACTGCGCTAATACGGGCAATAAGCTTCATCTCTGCCTCCTGACTCACGAGTGCTGTACGCGGTTTGCGTCCACAGGGCCGCTCGTGTGTTCGGGGGGTACGAACCGCCCTCCCCTTGGGTTCAATTATTCCAGCATTGAAGTCAACCCGATCCCGGCGCCTCCCTTAGGTCGTCTTCTGGTCCTTGGGCTCGCTGCGCGGCTCGAGCTGAATCTCGCGCTCGGCCCGGGGCTGCCCTTCTTCGATCTCGGCGCTGCGCTCGCGCTCGGCGTTGAGCTCGTGGCCGAAGAGGATCGCCAGGTTGCTTATCCAGAACCAGACCAAGAGGGCAACCAAGCCTCCCAACGTTCCGTAGGTCTTGTCGTAGGAGCCGAAGTTGGCGACGTAGAAGGCGAAGGCAGCCGATGCGATCGCCCAGACCACTATCGCGAGAAGACTTCCCGGCGTCACCCACTTGAAGCCGCGCAGCTTCACGTTCGGCGAGGCGTAGTAGAGGACGTCGACCATGAGGATGAAGATCGCCACCATCGCCGGCCACTTGGCGATGTTCCAGACGCTCACCGCGGTGCCGCTCAGCCCGATCGGGTCGGCCACCGCGTCGACCACCGGCCCGGTGAGAACCAGGCCGAGCGCCAAGGCGACCATCAGGACGATCATCAGCAGCGTCACCGCCAGTTGCAGAGGCCGCAACTTCCAAAAGGGCCGGCCCTCCGGCGTCTCATAGATGACGTTCGAGGCGCGCATGAAGGCGCCGACGTATCCGGAGGCCGACCACAGCGCCACCGCCAAGCCCGCGACGAAGGCAAAGCCCGCCGCACTCTGGTTCGAGGTGAGCGATTCGATCGGGCCGGCGTAGGTCTGCGCCGCCGATTCGGGCCCGATCGAGGAGATGATTTCGGTCAGGCTCGAGGTGGTCGTCTTGGGGTCACCGAAGAGGCCGAGCAGCGAAACCATCGCGATCAAGGCCGGGAACAGGGCAAGCAGGCCGTAGTAGGTGAGGGCGGCTGCCCAGTCGGTGAGGTTGTCCTCCATGAACTCCGTCGCGGTTCGCTTCAGGGTCGCGAAGGCGCCGGTCTCGGCGGTTGCGCCCTGCGGCCGAGGACGAAGCCGGCGAGAAATGCGCCACCGATCGCCGCTCATACTTTCTCTTTGTCGCTCATACCTGCCGGTCAAACAATCCGACACCGACCGTGTACCCGCTCCAGGCCGCGCCGAACATCTCCGCAGCCGGCAGCGAAGTCATCTGCGCACGGCCACCCGACCGACTCTTCGCCTAGCCTCCCAGGATCTGAGATGCCGCAACCTCGCCGCCCGAAAAAAAGCAAGGAACCCCGCGACTTCGGCTGGGTGATCTCGTTTGGCTGCAAATCCACCGGCACGCTCAGGCGCCTCAAAGTCGACACCGACCCATCTCCCGATACGCGGCCGATCGAGATCCCCTGCGTCTGCGGCGAGACCCACCGTGTGACCGTCTCCCCATACCGGCGCCGCCGCTCAGCCGACGAACCGTTCGACCTCGAGGTCGCCTCGCTCGACGAGCTGCGCTGAGGGCGCCGCCCTCGGAAGCGCCGCACCTCGCGAATAGGCTCACAGCATGCGCGTGCCGCCCGTCGATCCGACCAAGCCCCACCCGATTCGCAAGGCCCTGGTCGAACCGGTCGCGCGAACCGAGGCGGGGCGCTGGTGGCTGATCAACGTCGCGCCAAAGCTGGACCCGTTCTTCTACCGGATCTCCGGCGGGCGATTCACCTCGGTGCCGATGCCGATGCTCTTCCTCACCCACACCGGTGCGCGGTCCCGCAGGAAGTCGAAAACCCCGCTCGTCTACTTCACCGACGGCGAGGACGCGATCGTGATCGCCTCCAACTACGGCCGCAAGAGCCACCCGGCCTGGTACTACAACGTCAAGGCGAACCCCGACGTGGAAGTGAGCGTCGCGGGGCGCAGCGGCCACTACCGGGCGCAGATCACCTCCGCCGAGGATCGCGAGCGGCTCTGGAAGCTGGTGGTGCAGGTCACCAGCGCCTACGCCGACTACGTGGAGCGGGCGGAAGGCAGGACGATCCAGATCATTCGCCTCTCGCCCCTGGACCCCGCCTGACCCACCGCGGCCGTAGCTTGCGCTCCGTCGGCGTCGGGCTCTGGGCCTGCCTGGCCCTGGCAGCCCTCTCCCTCGGATGCGCGCGGGCCTCGGCATCGCCGTTCCGAGCCAGCGTTCACTTTGCCTCCCTCCCCCACACCCGGATCGCCTGGTACGAGCGCGGCCGGGGCGCACCGCTGGTGATGCTGACCGGCACCGGCTCGACGATGTCGGAATGGGACCCGGCGCTGCTGCGATTGCTGGCGCGCCACCACCGGCTGATCTTCTTCGACTACCCCGGCGTCGGGATGTCGGGGCCATGGCGCGGCCGCTCGTTCGACTCGCTCGCCGATACCACCACAAGGTGGATGAAAGCGATTCACCTTTCGAGGACCGACGTGCTGGGCTGGTCGATGGGCGGCTTCGTCGCGCAGCGGCTGGCGATCGAACACTCCGGCCGCGTCTCGCACCTGATCCTCGCCGCGACCAACCCGGGCGGCAGCCACACCGTGCTCGGCACTCCGCGGGCCCAAGCTATCGACAGCGAGCCCGATCCACCGCTCACCGACATCCTGCGCGAGCTCTATCCGCCCCATCGCCAGCGGGAGGGCCGCCGCTTCCTCGACCGCCTCGTCAGCGCCAGCCGCGGCGGCGAGATTCCCGACGACTTCGACGTCCCGGCGGTAACGACTCGCGCCCAGGTCGCCGCCGAGGACCCCTGGCTGCGCAGCAATCGCAACTACCGCCAGCTGGAGGACATCGAGGCGCCCACCTTGGCCGCCGCCGGCGCTGAGGATCCAGTCACGCCAGCGCTGAACTTACGTCACATCGCTGACCGGATACCGCGCTCCCAGCTGCGGGTCTTCGCCGGCGCCCACGCCTTCCTCTTCCAGCAGCGCCGGGCCTTCGTCCGCGTCGTCGACGGCTTCCTGGCTACTCGGTGACGGTTCGTAGCTGGCGCCGCCGGAATCGGTCGATCCCTCCCGATCCCCCGCTCCAGCGGCGCGTAGCTCAGACCTAAGAGCCGCGAATCGCCTTCCCGGCGATGTTCTTCAGCCGAGTCCTATCCCGCTGCGGCAGGGCGTTCGGGCGTCCCTTCGACTTCTTCACCAACCGCCAGAACTCGTGTTGCTCCTTCTGAGTCAGGTTGGCCTGGACTCGGTCGCGACCCTTGGCGCCGAGCCAGACCACGACCGTCCACACCATCCTCCAGGGAATCCGCTTCCAGGTGGCGGGCACAGCACGTCGCATGATCCAAGCCGGCATTCAGGCGGCGGGGTCCGCGTCGGCCGCCAACTCGAGCGAGCCGTCGCGCACGCTGGCGAGGTGGCGCTCCTGGGTCGGCAGCGCCCCGGCGAGCTTCTCCTCCAGGGTCGTCAGATCGGCCATGCTTTCTCCTTGTCAGTCGGTCAGTCGGGCCCGTGAAGGTCCGGCCGGCAGCCGACACTTCCCTCGAGGCGGATCAGGGTCAGGTGTCTCTTACCCGTCAAGGCGGGTAGTCAAGCATCGACCGTGCGTTACCTCGCGATCTACCTGAACGACCACCTGGCCGGAGCAACCGTCGGCGTCGAGCTAGCGCGACGGGTACACGCCAGCAACCGAGGGGATAGTGCCTTCGAGCAGCCCCTGGGCCGGATCTGCAGGGAAATCGAGGAGGATCGCGCCGCCCTCGAGCAGGCCATCGAACGGCTGGGCCTATCTCGGAGCCGCGTCAAGCCGGCCGGTGCCTGGGTGGCGGAGAAGCTGGGGCGCCTGAAGTTGAACGGGCGCCTGTGTGGCTACTCCCCGTTGAGCCGGCTGCTCGAGCTGGAGGGCCTGATGATCGGAATCACGGGCAAGATGGCCCTGTGGAAGACCCTGGCCGCGCTCGGGGATGCCGAGAGCCTGGGGCTCGACTTCGAGCAGTTGGCCGCACGAGCCGCAAGGCAGCGCTCCGCGGTCGAGGATCTCCATCGACTCGCGGGCGCCGCCCTCGCGGCCGACGGCTAGGAAGCGCGAGCTGGTTTTCGAGCCCGCCCGGCTTTGGCGAGCCGTTTCGTTGCCGACGGTTTGCGCGAGCGCGAAGGGGCTCTGCGTTGAGCGCTGGGAACCTCTTCGGCGACGACGGCGCCGGTCAGCGACTTGATCTGGCCGGCGAGGAATTTCGCCATCCGTTCCTCCTCGCGGCGGATCCCTTTCGCCAGTTTCGCCGTCTCGCGGTCGCCGACTTTTTCGGCAAGCGTCTCGATCGCGAGGTAGGTGGCGATCTCCTCGTGCTCGTTGAAGTACTCGGTCTTGGCGTTCTTCAGCATCTTCTCCTGCTCGCCGCTGCCGCGGATCATGTGCAGCGGCCCCTTCGCTACCGCCATCACCTTGCCGACCGCCGTCTGCGTCGTCTGTCCGCCGCCGCCGAGTTTCTTGATCCGGCGCTCGAGCCCTTTAGCGTGCGCCTTCGTCTCACGCAGATGCTGCTTGAGCCGTTTTTTGTACGGCGCCTTGGTGGTCATCGCGATGTGTGCCTCGAGTGAGGTCTCCAGTTCCTTCTCCTTGCCGAGGGCCTCGCTCAGATACTGGACTAACTTCGTGTCGCGCTCGTTCAGATCCGCCATGTATTTCAATCTCCGTTCGTTCGTCTGTTCGGCGTCGCCTACCCGGCCTAAACGAAAGGGAATCAGCGGGATGAACGACACAGACCTGTACGACCGCGGCGTCGCGACCCTGCTCGCTTCGTGGGAGGAGTACGCGCGCGGTGCCCCTGACGCGACCTTGCACCGGCTCGACGGCGCCGCCGCCGCGGTGTTCCCGGCCGAGCCGGAGCGGTCCGTGTACAACAACGCGCTGCTCGATCGCGACCTCGGTGCGGCCGAACGCGCCGCGGCCGTCGATGCGATGGAGGCGACGTATGCCGGCGCGGGCATCGAGCGGTTCGCCGCGTGGGCGCACGAGAGCGATGAGGGCATGCGCGCCGAGCTGGGTGGCCGTGGATATGCCCTCGAGGAGTCGACGCGGGCGATGGGGCTCTCGCTCGAGGACGTGCCGACGCAGAATCCCCGGATCGAGTGCGGCCGACTGGGCTGGCCCGAATACCTGGATTACCTGCGTGCCATCGGCTTCCCCAAGGGGCTCCTCGGCGGTGCTGACCCCGACAAGTTTCACGTCCTCGGCGCTCGCCTCGAAGGCGAGAACGTCGCTACGGCAATTGCCTTCGATCACGATGGCGACTGCGGCGTGTTCAACATGTCCACGCTCCCGAAGGCGCGGCGCCGCGGCCTGGGGACTGCGCTTACCGCGCGCCACCTCCACGACGCGCTGGCACGCGGCTGTACGACGGCCAGCCTGCAGTCGACCGAGATGGCCGAACGTGTCTACGCCGGCGTCGGCTTCCGAGACCTGGGGAGGTTTTTCGAGTACGTCCCATAGGCTTGGGACGTGTCCTGGATCTCCGCCGCAGCTGCCTGGACGGATCGCCGGACATGGTGAGCGCCGAGGAAATCGGCGCGGTTGCCGTCTTCGCGGATCTCTCCAGCGGCGAGCGCGAACGGCTTTCTCGCGCGGCGGCGGATCTGAGCCTCGAGCCGGGCGAGTACGCGGCGCACGAGGGCGACGAGCGCGCGATCTTCGCCGTGCTCGAGGGGCACATCGAGGCGGTCAAGTCCGTCGACGGGGTCGAGCGCGTCGTCGGCGAGCGTCACCCGGGCGACGTCTTCGGGGAGGTGCCGATCGTGCTCGGGACCGTATTCCCGGTCGGCTTTCGCGCCGCGGAGAGGTCGCGCGTGATGCGAATCGAACCTCACGACTACCACGCCGTCGCAGCCGTGGTACCAGACGTCGGCAAGGAGATCGGCAAGCTCGCGGGTCACCGGATGGGCGGCTCGCGCGGCCTGGAGGGCATCGCGGCCGAACCGCCGCCGCCACGCGCGATCGTGGTCGGGAATCGCTGGGATGCATCCTGCGCCGAGCTGCGGCGCTTTCTGGACCGCAACCAGATCACCTTCAAGTGGCTCACGCCGGAGACGTCTGACGCGGCGGACCAGTGGGGCGGCCCTCTTCCGGCCGAAGAGGACTGGCCCGCGATACGGGTCGTAGACGGCAAGACCGCGGTGAGGCCCCACCTCCGCAGGGTGGCCGAGCTGCTCGGCGTCGACACGGAGGCGCGCGCCGCGGAGTACGACACGGTGATCGTCGGCGCCGGGCCCGCCGGGCTGGCTGCCGCCGTGTACGGGGCCTCGGAGGGACTGCGCACGATCGTGGTCGAGCGGGAGGCGCCTGGAGGCCAGGCCGGCACCTCCTCCCGAATCGAGAACTACCTCGGTTTTCCCTCGGGGGTCTCGGGAGACGAGCTGGCGAGCCGCGCGCTGAGGCAGGCGAAGAGGCTAGGCGCCGAGATCCTCGTAACCCGCTCGATCGCGCGGATCGACGCCGCGAGCCGTGAGCTGCACCTCGACGCCGGCGATGTGCTGCGCGCACGCACGATCATCCTCGCCTGTGGGGTCACCTGGCGGCACCTCTCGATCGAGGGCTTCGACCGACTTGCCGGCAAAGGCATCTCCTACGGGGCGGCGCGCAGCGAAGCTTCGAACACGCACGGGCTCGACGTCCATATCGTCGGCGCCGGCAACTCGGCAGGGCAGGCCGCTCTGTTCTTCTCCACCCACGCGAAGAGCGTGACGATCCTCTGCCGGGGCGAGAGGCTCGAGAAGAGCATGTCGCGCTACCTCGTCGACCAACTCGCGACGCGGTCTAACATCGACGTGATCTTCGGCGCCGAAGTGGCAGCCGTACACGGCGACAGCTCGCTCGAGGCGATCGACGTCCGCAGCACTGCGACGGGAGATACGTCCCAGCTCGAGTCCGGTGGGCTGTTCATCTTCATCGGAGCCGACGCCGAGACGGACTGGCTGCCGCCGGAGATCGCGCTCGACCACCATGGCTACGTGCTCACCGGCTCCGACATGCGCGCGGCCGAACGCTGGACGCTCGACCGCGACCCGTACCTCCTAGAGACGAGCGTGCCAGGCATCTTCGCCTGTGGCGACGTCCGCTTCGGCCCCGTGAAGCGCGTCGCCGCCGCCGTCGGCGAGGGCAGCATGGCCATCGCCTTCGTGCACCAGTACCTCAAGGAGGCGGACGTCGTCAACTGGGTGGATCAGACAGCCGAGCCGGCAGCGCCGTCCCGGTAAGCCTAGGCGAGGCACTCACAGGCCAGCGGGAGCAACCGATGCAACTGCTGTCGCAGGCGCCCAGGCGCTGAGTCGGGCGGGGACGACCCGCCGAAACGTTTTGACTTAGTGTCCGCGACAGGATGATCCGCGGCACCGGACAAGCGTCCAGCGAATGGTCAAGGACCAGCTTATGCTCAACGACGCCCGATGAGTGACTCACTCGACACGGACGTGGCGGTCGTGGGGGCCGGCCTGGCGGGTCTCACCGCGGCCCGCGACCTGGCGAGGGCCGGGGCATCGGTGCTCGTCGTCGAGGCCCGCCCGCGCGTGGGCGGGCGGCTCCTGAACGAGGAGATCGGCGACGGCAAGGTGGTCGAGGTGGGCGGCCAGTGGATGGGGCCCACCCAGCAGCGGCTCGCCGCGCTGGCGACCGAGCTCGGGGTCGAGACCTTCCCCACCTACGACGAGGGGAAGCACGTCTTCGAGCTGCGCGGCAGACGGCTCTCCTACTCGGGGCAGCTGACCGATGCGCCGATGGGAGTCAGCCGGCGCCTGGTGCGCTTCTTCTCGCCGCTGGTGCTCGCTGACTTCGTGCAGGCGGGGCTGCGACTCGAACGGATGGCGAGCTCGGTACCGCTCGAGGGTCCGTGGGAAGCCCCGCGGGCGAGACGTTGGGACGGGCAGACCTTCGCCTCGTGGCTGCGCCGAAACGTGCCGACCAGCGGTGCCCGCCATATCTTCGGCCTGGCGACCGAGGCGATCTGGGCGGCCGAGCCGACCGATCTCTCGCTGCTCCATATGCTCTTCTACGTCCGCTCCGGCGGTGGCTTCGAATCGCTGATCGACACCCGGGAAGGCGCCCAGCAGGAACGCTTCCACGGCGGCTCCCAACTGCTCGCGCAGCGACTCGCCGAGCAACTGGGCGATGAGCGCGTCCTGCTCGACGCTCCGGTGAGCGCGATCGCGCACGGCGAGGGTGAGGTGGTGCTCCACGCCGGCGGTGCGGACGGCGACGCAAAGGCGGTTTCGATCAAGGCGAAGCGCGCGATCCTGGCCCTTTCGCCCACCCTGACCGGCCGCGTCGCCTACGACCCGCCCCTGCCGGGCCGGCGCGACCAGCTCACCCAGCGGATGCCGCAGGGGACGGTGATCAAGACCATGGCCTTATACGACCGCCCCTTCTGGCGGGAGGCGGGAATGTCCGGCCAGGCGATCACCGACGCCAGTCCCGCCCGCATCGTCTACGACAACTCTCCCCCCGACGGCACGCCCGGCGTGCTGCTCGGCTTCGTCGAGGGCCGTATCGCCCGCCACTGGGGCTCGATGCCCGCCGGCGCCCGCCGCGAGGCGGTTCTCGCCGGCCACGCCAGGCTCTTCGGCCCGCGCGCCGAGAAGCCCGAGCGCTATATCGAGCGGGTCTGGGCCGACGAGGAGTGGAGCCGCGGCTGCTACGGATCGCTGATGGTCCCCGGCGGTTGGACCGAATACGGGCACGCGCTGCGCGAGCCGGTCGGCCCGCTGCACTGGGCAAGCGCCGAGACCGCCACTGTGTGGAACGGCTACATGGACGGGGCCGTGCAGTCAGGCGAACGCGCCGCCGGCGAGGTGCTGCGGGCGCTCGGGTAGACCGGGCTCCGACGGGAGCCAGGCTCATCGATGCAGCCCACCAACCGCCGTAACGGGGCGCTGCATCGATGGCCCACTACCTCCCGAAAGCCACCCGGAGACGCGCAACTACCGCTCGCTTGCAGCACGATCTCCGGTCCTCCCATGTTAGATGCCTCAGATTGCTAAGACATCTAAAACTATAGTAACCGAAGACACCCTCCGTAAGCCGAAACCTGAAGCCGCCCCACCTCAACTGGCACTCATCGTCGCGATCAACACGACACACCTGTAGACAATATGTGTGGTTCGCAACACCTACAGTCACCGCGGCGTAATGGCCAAGCTAAATCGGAAGCGCTTCACATCTCGGTGCATCTCCGGCGCGTCGATCTCAATGTCGATGCCGCGGCCGAGGAGAGCTTCTACGAGAGGGAGGGATTGCTGGAGCCGACTCAAGCATGATGAGCTCCTCGTTGCCCTGAGACCTGGGGGCCGGTCTGCCGCAGTCAGCTCACCGCTATGCTGCGGCGCGCAACATGGCGGCCATAGTTCAACGGTAGAACTTCGCGTTGTGGTCGCGACAATGAGGGTTCGATTCCCTCTGGTCGCCTTTAGCTCTCAGCAGTTGCCGATCGCCAGGCTGGCGAAGGCCCGAAAGCCCGGTGTCGAGCGGTCGGTGAGCGGTCCCTGAGCCTCGCCGGCCTGCCGGCGCAGCTCGGTCGGCGCGCCCGGCCCGAGCGCCGCTCGGGCCTCCTCGGCCATCTCCGGCTCGGCCAACCAGGCGTCCACTAGGCCTGCGTCGGCCTCCGGGTGGAAGAGGACGCCCCAGGCGTTGCCGCGGCGGAACGCCTGCAGCGCCGTCCTCTCCGAGGACGCCAGGCGCACGGCGCCGTCCGGCAGGTCGAACACGTCGCCGTGCCAGTGCAGGACCGTCGTCCGCGGCGCGAGCGCACCGACGACCGGGTCGGCGGGATCGTGGATCTCCACTGGCGCGAAGCCGATCTCGGCTCCCTCCCCCGCGCTCACCTCGGCTCCGAGCGCCCGCGCGAGGAGCTGGGCGCCGAGACAGATGCCAAGCACCGGCATCTCCTGCCGTACCGCCTCCGCCAACCACTCGCGCTCGGCCGCCAGCCCCGGGTAGCGCTCGACCTCGTCGGCGTTCATCGGGCCGCCCATGACGAGGGCTGCCGAGACCTCGGCGTGGCTCGGCAGCGAGTCGCCGGCGAGCGGTTCGACCGTGCGAACCTCGAGGCCCGCACAGGCATCTAGGATCCGGTGCGGAGCCTCCCAGGACACATGTTGGATGGCCAGCAGGACTGGGCGGTCGGTGCTCATCGCCGGCAGGCTAACCGCGCTACGGTTGCCGGGTGCCAGTGCGACGCGGGATCGCTTTCTTCCGGCCGGAGGCTCGCCCGGCGGCCATCACCGGCGTGCAGATGCGCGGCGCGACGGCGATCGGGGCATTGGCCGTCGGCGCCGCCGCCGTCGGTGGCTTCGCGATCGGCCGGCTCACCGTCGGCCGGCTCTCGATCGACAGGGCGACGATCAGGCGGCTGAAGATCGGCGAGCTCGAGGTCGAGAGGCTGCACTGCCCGACGGCACGCCACCCCCGGGATGAGACGAGCGGGTCTCCTCGCCATCGCGCTGATCGCGCTCGGCGCCTGGCCGGCCGCGGCGCAGGCCGCTCGGCCCCTATCCGAGCCTGGGCAGCTGCCAGGTCTTCCCCGACCCGCCGCCCTCGCTCTCCCCCCGCGCGCCCTCTCTGCCCAACGAGGCCGCTTGGAACCAGGACATCTCCTACGCCCCGATCGCCGCCAACTCCGCCGCGACCGTCGCCTACATCGACTCCCACGGTGGCAATTACCTCCACCCCGACTTCGGCTCGCCGCGCACCTACGGCTTTCCCTACGCCGTCGTCGGCCCCGGCCAGCCCGAGCTGCCGATCCACTACACCGCCTACGGCGATGAGAGCGACCGCGGTCCGTTCCCGATCCCCGCCGGCGCCCCGGTCGAGGGCGGCAACCACAGCGACGGCGACCGCCACGTTCTCGTCGTCGACCGCTCCAGCTGCATGCTCTACGAGCTCTACCGCGGCTTCGCTCAGCACGACGGCGAGCCGCGCTGGAATGCCGACTCGGGCGTCAAGTGGGACCTGGGCTCGGCGGCGCTGCGGCCCGACTCGTGGACCTCGGCCGACGCCGCGGGGCTGCCGATCTTCCCCGGCCTGGTCCGCTACGACGAGGCCGCCTCCGGCCATATCGACCACGCGATCCGGGTCACCTTCGACAGCACTCGCAACGCCTGGGTCCACCCCGCCTCGCACTGCGCCGGCGACACCGCCAACCCCAGTGCACCGGCGATGGGGACGCGCCTGCGGTTGAAGCCCGGCTACGGCCTCGGGCGCTTCAGCGGCGCGGCGAAGACGATCGCCGAAGCGATGAAGCACTACGGGATGATCGTCGCCGACAACGGCTCCAACTGGTACTTCAGCGGCAGCAGCGACCGGCGCTGGGACGACGAGAACCTCAATCAACTGAAGGGGATCCCTGGCAGCGCCTTCCAAGTCGTGCGCAGCGCCGCCCGCGCACACGCCTGCTGAGCCCTAGGCTCCTAACCGCCGCCGAGCGAGACGTGGCGAAACTCGGCCCGCAACCGGGACTCCAGTTCCGCCGCCGGGCCCGCGTCCTTCTCCTCCCCCGCGCCGCTGATCAGCACCACCTCGTTTGCCGGGAAGCTCTGCAACTGGTCCTCCACGGCCTGCAGGACGTCCTCGTCGCCGACCCGCGCCTCGGCGGCGATGCCGGCCTTGGCTAGCGCCGCCACGGTGGCGACGAGGTTCTGCTGGGCGACCTGGCGCGCCCCCTCCACGTCGGAGGCCCAGCGATCGAGAAAGCCGATCCTGGCCGGTGAGAGAACGAGCACGTCGGCATCCTCGCTACCGCCGAGTGTCGCTGCGGCGGCGATCCGCCCGACCGCGGCCGGCTCTTCGACTGGGCAGGTGGTGACGAGAAGGACGTGCCGCCGCCCGTCCTCAGCGGGCGAGCCCAACGGACCGAGCGGACGCTGCCGCGCCGCTATCAAGACGATCGTGAAGGCGACCAGCGACGCGACTCCAACCCCCAGACCGGGGCCGGCGATCGCGAATCCCGCAACTATCGGGACCACGATCGCGGCCGCGATCAAGGGCAACTTCCATGGGGCCATGGCCCCGATTGTGGCTAGGAACGTCTAGACGCGACGCCTGGTGCCACCGAACATCGGAAACAGCAGCATCGCCAGTCCGATCAGGATCACGATGATCCCGAGGATGTAGCTGACAAGCAGCGCTAGCACGATCCCAACGAGGATTACAACTATTGAGCTTGGAGTCATGGCGTCTGTCTACCCTGCCCCGATTCCCGCAAACGCCTGAATTGGACAGCGGCTTCCTCGTGGTCGACGATGGGCACCGGGTACTCGAGCGCGCGTCGCTCGGCAGGCTCCAGCCCCCAGGGTTCATGCACATCGCCGCCTGGAAGCGCGGCGAGCTCAGGGACGTAGCGCCGCACATACTCGCCCTCGGGGTCGAAACGACGGGCCTGGCGCAGCGGGCTCAGCACCCGGTTGGGACGGGTGTCGTTGCCGGTTCCCGCCACCCACTGCCAGTTGCCGACGTTGTTGGCCAGGTCGGCGTCGACCAGGAGCCCGGCGAAGTGCTCGGCGCCGAGCCGCCAGTCCATATACAGAGTCTTGGTCAGGAAGGAGGCGACGATCATCCGCGCCCGGTTGTGCATGAAGCCCTCGCGTGCCAGCTGTCGCATCCCGGCGTCGACCACCGGGTAGCCGGTGCGGCCCCGCCGCCAAGCCTCAGCGAGGCGCTTGCTGCGCCGCCAGCGGTCGCCGCGGACGCGGTAGTCGGCCCGCGGTAGGTCTGGCCTTGCGGCCAGCACCTGGTGGTGGAAATCGCGCCAGCAGAGCTGGCGGGCAAACGCCTGCCCGCCGGGACGGCCCTCGACCCGCGCCAGCACCGTCGCCGGCGAGAGGCAGCCGAAGTGGAGATCGGCGCCGATGTGGGAGGTTCCGGCGTCGGCAGCGAGGACGTCGCGGTCGGCCTCGTAGCCGGCGAGCCCACCATGCAGCCAGCGCTCGAGTCGCTTCCGCGCGGCCGTCTCGCCGCCCTCCGACAAGTCCGGTGAGGGCGCCTCGCCGCTGAGGCTCTGCAAAGACGGGATCCGTCCCACGCGTACACCCGACGGCAAGGTCAGCTTGCGCGGCACAGGATGCGATGCGCGGCGCGGCTGCTCGGACCAGACGCGCCAAAAGGGGGTGAAGACGCGGTAGTGGTCACCGCCTCCCGGCACCAGCTCGCCGGGCTCGGCGACGGTGACGCCGGCGTGGGTCCGCAAACGCACCCCCGCCTGCTCGCACCCGGCCGCCAGCCTCCGCTGGCGCCGCCGGGCGTAGGCGCTGTAGTCGTCGCCGAGATGGATTGAGGAGGCGTCGCATTCCCCCGCGACCCGCAGCGCCTCCGCGACCGGGTCGCCGCGGCGCAGCACCAAGCGAGCGCCCCGCACGCGCAGCGAGCCGTCGAGGTCATGCAGGGAATCGAGCAGGAAGGCGAGCCGGTTCGCCGATCCGCAGCTGCCGCGGAGAAGCACGTCATCGAGTACGAAGAGGGGGACGACGCGCTCCGCTTCGCGCGCGGCGGCGGCGAGCGCGGGCTGGTCTCGCACCCGCAGGTCGCGGGTGAAGAGGATGACGGCGCAGCTCACCCGTCGGCTTCCTCCGCGAGCGCCCGCCGCAGCGCCTCATCGAAGGACTCGGGCTCGATTCCGAACGGCTCGGCGCCCGAGGGGTCGGTGACGACGGTGGCCGTGGTAAGTCCCTCGACCAGCGGCCGGGCCACGCTGGTGTCGACCGGAGTCACCAGCCCCAGCCACAACGCCGACAGCCACGGAGTCACAAAGGGAACCGGGATCTTCGGCCGGTGGCGCTTCCCCATCGCGACCGCCATCCGGTCCAGCATCGCCGCGTAGGTGAGCACGTCGGGGCCGCCGATCTGCACTTCGCGGCCCTCGGACTGCGGCACCTCGGGAGCGCGACGCAGGTACTCGACCACCGCGTCGATGCCGATCGGCTGGGTGTCGGTCTGCAGCCAGGAAGGCGCAATCATCACCGGCAACCGCCCGACCAGGTAGCGCAACGTCCGGTAGGACTCGCTCTCGGCCCCGACCACCATCGCCGCCCTGAAGTAAGTCAGCGGCGGGCCCTCGGCGGCGAGAACTCCTGCGGTCTCGTGCCGGCTGCGCAGGTGCTTGGAGGTCGCCTCCCCGCCCAGCCCGCCCAGATAGACGATCCGCTTGACGCCTTCGCGCTTGGCCATGCGGGCGAAGTTCGACGCGCCCTTTCGCTCGCGCGCGGCAAAGTCGCCGCCGCCTGCCATCGAGTGAACGAGGTAGTAGGCGACGTCGACACCTTGGCCGGCACCCTCCAAGCTAGCCGCATCGGTGACGTCGCCGACGTGGACTTCGAACCCCTCCGCTTCGAGCCAGGCGGCCTTGCCCCGATCCCGCACCAGGCAGCGCACCGGTACCTCCACATCGCGCAGCGAGCGGGCCAGCCGAGCGCCGACGAATCCCGTCGCTCCGGCTATCAGGACGCTGGCCTCGATTCCTCCAGGTTACTCGCGGGGCCACATCTCCTCACCCGAGCAGGCGGGAACCGACCCGATCCCCGAAAGACACGAGGAAGCGGAGCATCCACCCGGCGGCCCACATCACGAACGTGCGGACCGGTCCGTGGCGGAGCCGCGCCAGGCGAGGGGCAAAACGTCCGCCGACCCCGGCGAGACCCGGAAGCGGGCGGATGAAGAAGGAGATCTCGCGGATTTGCCCATCGGGGGCAAGCCGCAGCAACTGGGTCTCTTCGATCTCCTGACCCGCGAGCCGGCCTTTGTAGACGAGGATCCGCGTGCCGGCGTCGGCGAGCTCGTCGGTGTAGGTGAACTCGCCGAGCTCGCCAAAGACCATGCCGAACAGCTCGCGCGCGTCCTCGATCCCCTGGAATTTCAGCCGCGCGCTGACGGGCGAGCGGATCACCACGTCCGGGGTCAAGGTCGCCAGCAGGGCCTCGAGGTCCCGCCGTTCCGCCGCGTCGCGGAAGGCGCTGACGGTGGGCTCAGAAGCGGGGTCTGCCATCGCGGCCAGTCTGGCAGCTCCGTGACATGGCGACCGATCGCTCTCGGATCGGTCGCCATGTCCGGGATAGCCGGCTAGCCGTGCTTGAGGATCTGCACGGTCGGGCACACGTCCCCCAACTTGACAACCTTCATGGCTTCACCTCCCTCCCGTGACTGGTTCAGTGGATACCCGTAAATCGCTGGACATTTCTCCAGCATTCGGTAATCCCGCAGCGTAGCCCCTAGCGAGAACCCGACATTTCCGCTATACAGCCATCCGCATACTCAAATTGAACTGAGCAACAGACGAGAGGGGTCGAAGTGCGGATGAACCAACCGAGCGGGCCAGCATCGGCAAAGGAGGGCTTCGCCGAAGGCTGGCGGGCAGCGGTCGTGGAGCTGGCGATCAGCTACGCCGTCAACCACCCCATCCGCCTGGACTGCCTGGCGATCCTCATCGTGCGGGTGGCCAGCGCCAGCGAGATCGCCAAAGAGCTCGGCATCAGCACTTCCTCCGCCGCTCACCACATCACCGAGCTGCACAAAGACGGGGTGATCGAATACGTCAAGACCGAGGTCGGCGGCTCCCGCCGCGGCGCCTCCGAGCACTTCTACCGGGCCACCGCGCTTCCCGAAGTGACCGAGGAAGACTGGTTGGTCATGCCCCTCGACGGCCGCCGGCAGATGGCCGGGCGCGTCCTCCAGGCAATCGTCGCCCAGAGCCTCGCGGCGCTGCGCTGCCAGACGATGGAGTCCGACGACAGCCTGCACCTCGGCTGGCAGGCCATCGAAGTCGACGACGAGGGCGAGGACGAAGTGGCCGACCTGCTCGAGGAGACCTCAGAGCGCTTCAAGCAGGTCAAGGCGCGCAACCTCGCCCGCCTCAAGGCGAAGGACGAGGATGGCAAGGTCCGGATCGTCGCCACGATGGGCTTCTACCGCGCCGATCCAGGCGAGTGGCCAGGCCGCCCCGAGCCGCTATAGGGCAGATCCAGTCCCAACAATCCGAGGCCCTGGGTGATAATTACGGCTGGCCCGCCCCGGTAGCTCAGCTGGATAGAGCGCTGGCCTTCTAAGCCAGATGTCGCAGGTTCGAATCCTGCTCGGGGCGTTGTGTGATGTGTCGCGACATCGGAGACAGATGTCGCGGGACATCGTAGACACCTCAACCCCCTCCGCGGTCCCCGCGCTCGACGACAGAAAGCCGCTCGAGCTGATCTCCGGAGGCGAATACCTTCGGGTCGCGCGAATCGTCTCTGCCCTCGAGGAACCGGTCGCAACCTGAGCCTTGGCGCTCGACGTCGATCGCGTCAGCGCCGATGGCGGCTTAGGTTACGGCTCTACTTGGCGTAGCGGGCGAAATGGTGGGCGGCGATGACCAGGCCCGCATTCGAGTAGAGGCGGTGGGCGTCGGCCCGGTCGATGCCGACGCCGGAGTCGAGGTGAATCTGGTCACAGCCGAGTCTCCCTGCCTCCTCGAGCAGCCAGTCGAGCAACTCGCGGGCGTGCCCGCGCCGCCGGGCATCCGGCAGCGTCGAGAGGTCGTCCACATAGAGGTAGTGGCCCCAAGCCAGGCAGTGGGCGGTGCGGAAGCCCGCCACCGCACAAGCGCTCGCCTCTCCCTCCTCGAACGCCCCGACCAGCCGGTAGCCCTCCGGCCTCTGGATCTCCTCGACCCGCTGGACGAACGCGCGCTCGTCGGCGATATCGCCGCGCAGCGCCTGCATGGCGGCAAAGGCCAAGCCGGTCTCGGCGGAGAGAAGCTCGCGAATCACGCGCGCAGCATGCCACCTCCGTAGGATCGCCCTCGATGCCGAGCATCGATGCGGGAGGCACCGAGCTTCATTACCTGCGCGCCGGAAACGGCGAGCCGATGCTGCTGAGCCAGGGGATGAGCGCCACCCACATGACCTGGGGCCGCCCCTTCCTCGCGCCGCTCGAGCAGAGCTTCGAGTGCATCGTCTTCGACAACCGCGGGATGGGCCTGTCGGGGCCGGCACAGCTGCCCTTCGGCATTGCCGACCTTGCCGGCGACGTCGTGGCGCTGCTCGACGCGCTCGAGATCGAGCGCGCTCACGTCGTCGGGATTTCGATGGGCGGGATGATCGCCCAGGAGCTGGCCCTCGCCCACCCCGAGCGGATCCGCAGCCTGACCCTCGGCGCGACCTACTGCGGCGGTCCGCAGGGGACGCTGATGGCCCCCGCGGATCTGCAGATGCTGGCGGCGGCGATGGCATCGGGGGAGCGCGAGCAGGTCCTCCGCGCGATGTGGGAAATCAACCTCTCCCCCACCTTCCGCGCGGACGAGACGCGCTTCACGGAGTTCTGCGCGATGGCGAACGCGCTGCCCGCGCCGCGGGAGGTGATCGTCCAGCAGATGCAGGCCTGCGCCGCCCACGACACCAGCACCCGGCTCGCCGGCCTCGAAGCCCCCACCCAGGTCATCCACGGCACGGCCGACCGGCTGCTCGGGGTCAACAACGGGATTCAGATCGCGACGCTGCTCTCAGTAGGGCCGCGGCTGCTGGAGGACGTCGGGCACATGTTCTGGTGGGAGCAGCCCGAGCGCTCCGCGGCGCTGGTCCAAGCCCACGCCCAAGCGCCTGTCTGAGGACGTCTGCCGTCAGCCTTAGTGGCCGACGTCGGCGCAGCTGGTGTCGAGCTTGCCCTTGACCTTGAAGACGTAGTCGGGCTGCGGGGTTATTTCCGGCTCTTCGACCACGAGTTCCAGCGCGGGGTCGGTTTTCAGCCAGGCGTAGACCGGATACCAGTATTCGGCGTCGGGAGAGTCTTGGGTCGCCTTGCTGGTGATCAGGAAGTCGTATTCGCCTTCGTTGATCAGGCGGCGGAACTGATGACAGGTGGTTGCCAGCCGGTAGGTGCCGTCGGGCCCGTCGGCGCCGATGTACTGGACGTAGTTGTCGAGGTTGGCTCCGTAGAAGCCGTACTGGCCGAAGAAGATCTCACCCGAGCCGGCGATCCCGATCCTCGCCCCGTGTCGTTCACGGGCGAAGGTGTAGGCCTTGCGGGGGCCGCCGTCCTGCAGGAAGGGAGTCGTGCGGGTGTAGTGCTGGTTGTAGTACTGGACCTCCTGGGCCCGGCCGAGCACGACGGCGAGCAGCAGCACGCCTCCGGCTGCCGCCGCGACGTAGGTGCGGCTGGCAGCCGGCGTCGCCCGCGCAACAAGGCCAGCGCGGAGGGCGCCCAGACCAGCGCCAGGGTGAGGAAAACGGTGCCGACGATGTAGCCGGGGTACCAGCGCGGCGTGGTCAGCACCGTGATCGCGTAGACCGCGACTAAGAAGTACAGCGTCAGGCGGGCACGCGAATCGGGAGCGCGCAGTGGCCGAGCGATCGGCAGCAGGGTCATCGCCAGCACAAGGCCGGGGGCCAGGTAGCGGGTGTTGGTGAAGAACCCCGTCGGCGAGCCCTCCTGCCCGGCGGCGGTGAGCGGGGTGAAGACGTAGACGAGGGCGGTGAGCAGCGCCGCGGCGGCGATCACCCGCAGGATCCGGTTGCGCGAGCGCACCGCGATGAAGACGGCGGCGGCAACGGCGACGATCAGGATCAGCGGCCAGAGCGGACCGAGGGCGTCGTCCAGCTGGGGGAAGAACCACCGCCGGTAGATGGTCGGGTCGGTCAGGTAGTGGGAGACGGCGAAGCGCGGGCGCGGATCGAGCGGCATCTGGTCGGGTCGGGGCAGGTGCAGCGGCCCGAAGCCGGTCGACGGGATCGGATTGCCCCCGGTCTTGATCGCCGCGCGCACGTACCAGTAGCCACCGACCAGGAAGGTGGTGAGGCCGAGCACCCAGGCCGTCGTCAGGCGCCGCCCGCGGCCGCTGAAGACGACGACGCCGAGCCAGATCGCAACGACAGGGACGAGAAAGGTGAGCTTGACCGAGGCAGCGAGACCGGCGGCGACGCCGGCAAGGATCAGCGGGCCCTTGTCGAGCAGAGGCGCGTCGTGCTCGGGCGTGTCCTGAACCGCGCCCTCCTTGGGCGCTCGCCGCTGATGGCCGTTGATCAGGAAGGCGGCGAAGGCGATCAGGAAGGCGAGCCCCATGATGTCGTTGCGCCCCTCGCCCGGCTGGGTCTCGATCATCACCCCGGCGTCGAGCACGATCGCCCCGGCGACCAGCGTCGCCGGCCCGACCTTGTATGGACGACCGACGCACCAGGCGGCGAGCAAGGCGATCGCAAGCCAGATCAGGTTGATCAGCGGCGAGAGCCAGTCGGTCTTGAAGACGACGATCCCGGCCGCGTGGATCAGCTCCGAGCTCTGCGGGTAGAACCAGGCGGCGAGGCGCAGCGGGTCGGTGTAGTGCAGGTGGACCGTCGACGCTTCCTGCGCGATCCGCCCGGCGAAGGGCATGTGGTACCAGGTCGTGTCGCCGCCGAACATGCCGTAGTCGAGGCTGAGCTGCGAGGGGAAGGTCCACTCGGCGACGGTGAAGGAGGCGACGCCAAGGGCGATCAGGAGGGCCGCTCGTCTGCACCTGCGGGGCCGCGACTTCGTCGGTGACCCGCGGCGCCATGCGCCTGCCGAGCCAGGCGGCCCCGAGGCCGATGGCGATGCAGATGACGACGATCCAGCCGAGGCGCAGGATGCTGAGCGTGCCGAGCAGCTCGAGCGCAGACGATCAGCAGGCGCAACCGCGAGCGTCGCATCCCCCAGCCGGGCGAGCGCGCCGGAGAACTCGGGCACGATCCAGCGCCGCAGCCAGTAGCCGCCGAGGCCGAGAGCCGAGACGATGCCGATCGTCGCCAGGCAGCCACCGATGTAGGAGCCGAAGGAGGGGGTCACCGGCGCGGGATGCTATTCGCCACGCCGGGCGGGCGGGCGGGCTACGCCACTAGTCGGCCGCGGCAGCCGGAATGCGGCAGGAGACGCCGGTGCCGGCGAGCCCGCAGTAGCCGTTCGGCACCTTGTGCAGGTACTGCTGGTGGTAGTCCTCGGCGTAGTAGAAGGGCCCGGCGGGCTCGACCTCGGTGGTGATCGGCTCGTGGCCGGCGGCGCGCAGCGCCTCGTCGTAGGCTCCCAGCGCCATCTCCGCCGTCGCTTTCTGTGCATCGTTGGCGAAGTAGATGCCCGAGCGGTACTGGGTGCCGACGTCGTTGCCCTGGCGCATCCCCTGGGTCGGGTCGTGCTCCTCGAAGAAGACCTTGAGCAGATCGGCGTAGGAGATCCGCTGCGGATCGAAGGCGACCATGACCGCCTCGGCGTGGCCGGTCTTTCCCGAGCAGACCTCCTCGTAGGTCGGGTTCGGGGTGGTCCCGTTCATGTAGCCGGCTGCCGTCGTGTAGACGCCGTCGAGGACCCAGAAGAGGCGCTCGGCCCCCCAAAAACAGCCAAGCGCGAAGTAGGCGGTCTCGATCCCGTCGGGGAACGGCGGCTTGAGCGGCGCGTCGAGCACGGCGTGACGCTCGGGCACATCGAAGCCGGGCTCGCTGCGGCCGGGCAACGCGTCCTCGGCGGCCGGCATCTGCGCCTTCTGGCGGTTGAAGAGCATGGATACACGGTAGCGTTCAGGCATCGGCTGCTTCGTCCTTCTCTTCGCGCTGATCTCACCGCGCCTGGCGCTGTTCCTCCTCTTCCTGTTCAGCGACCTGCTCAGCCGCGCCTTCGACAGCTGGCTCCTCCCCCTGCTCGGCTTCTTCCTGCTGCCCTGGACCACCCTCGCCTACGCGGCGATGTGGGCGTCCTCGTCGAACGGGGTCACCGGCTTCGAGTGGTTCATCGTCGTGCTCGCCTTCCTGATCGACATCGGCGCCTTCGCCGGCGGCGGCCGGCGCCGCCGCGAAACGGCCTAGGCGCAACGCGCGGTCGAGCTTTCGACCGCTACGCGATTCAAACCTCTACCGCGCTTGGGGCGGCTCGGTGTCGTCGACGGGGTAGGCGAGCCTGATGTGCTCCTTGGCGAGGACGATGAAGGGGCGCCGCACGGCCTCGCCGCCGGCGAGCGGCGTGATCTCGACCTCCAGCAAGGGGATGAAGGCGACTTCGGCCCGGTTGACCGCATCGGAGAAACGGCTCTGGTACCCCTCCGGAGGCAGCGTCACGTTGCCGACGACGAGGTGCCGGTCGGTTTCGAAGACGACCCGTTCACGTCGTCGTGGGCTTCCAGGATGCCCCTCCATACAGATGCCCTATCGACATCTGCATGGATGTCGTGAATCAGGCCTCATTTCATCCAGCGAGGAAAGGTTGGCCGTACTCCGCCGAATACAAAGCTCGAGGGGAACTATGAATATCCGTCCAGAAACGGGGTAATGGCCGTCCAGAATCACGGCAAAAGCTAAAGTAATGCTTCGACTTCTCTTGGAGGCGACCGTGGGTACTGGATCGCACGGAGACAAAAGAACGATTTCAGCCTCCGCCGCCGGCAGAGGCTGGAGGCCTGCCGCGGCAGTGGGAATCTGCGCTGCATTGATGGCGATCCTGGCGCCGACCGGCGCCTCGGCGAATCCATTGGGCGAAGTGGTGGAAGGTTCGAAAGCCGCGGTGGAAGAAGTCGTGAGCACCGTGGTTCCGCCCGCGGTGACGAGTCCGGCGGTCCCACCTTTGCCTCCTCCTCCGGCGAGCACGCCGCAGCCCCCGGCGAAGACGCCACCGGTATCCATTCCCCCTGCCCCGGAAGCGACGCCATCCTCCCCCAAGCCGCTACCGGCCGTGAAGCTTCCCTCCCCACCGAGCCTTCACGGCATTCCGCACAGCCCTGACCCAGACCTCGGCTCTTCCTCCGCGGGGAAGATCGCCTCGTCGGAGGCCACCTCCACCGAGGCAGTGGCCGCCGCCGGCTCAGCCACCGCTGAGAAGTCGAGTGGACCCCAGGCGGACTCGGGCCGCGGGGTCAGCGCACGCCCGCCCACCGTGAGCCCTGGGATAGCTCTTCGCCACTGGTTCGCTCATGTCTGGCCGGCTGTCAGCCTTGGCCGCATCGGAAGGGGGCTCGTCGGAAGGGCCTTCGCTGCCTTCGGTCTCGGGTCGCTGACCGCACCTCGTCTCATCGTCGGGCTCCTGCCCGCGATCTCGGGATTCCAGCCGACGGCGATCGGGGCACCCCACTTCGGCGTCCTCGCCCAAGAGGATGCCTCAAAGAGAGGCGAACCCTCGGGCGGCCCCAGCGTCGCTCCGCTTCACTCGAACCCCGAAACCGTGGCATTCGTGATCCTGGCCGGCCTGATGGCCCTGGCGGTGCTCGCACTCGGCAGCGAGTTCCCGGTGTTCCGTCGCTATCGCCGCTGGTGAGGGTGCCGCAGGGTGCGTTGGATGAAGTCCGCCTTCGCGTCGGTGTAGCCCTCGCGGTCGTGCTCAAAGCGCGCCGCCAGCCGGTGCTTCAGCTCTGCGTAATCGCGTGCCTTCTCTGGGTTCGCGCGCAGGTGGTCACGGAAGGCAAGCTCATCTCGATAGCGCGGCGAGTCCTGTGGGACGAGATGGAGGTGATGGGTTCGGCGGCCAGGGCCCGGTTTGCAGAACCAGTGCATCTCTTCCGGTAGGTATGGGGCATAGAGATACTCGAGCTCGGCCAAAGGCTCGAAACAGGCCCGCGCAGTCGTCAGATCCTCGACGCCAACCAAGATGTCGACGATCGGCTTGGCGTCAAGCCCCGGAACGGCCGTGCTGCCGACGTGATGAACGCCGCCGACGACCCAGGGCCCGATCGCCCGATCCAAGAGTGCTCGCTCGCGCTCAAAGCGAGTGGGCCACTGTGGGTCATAAGCGACAACGCGGATCGGCTCGTCAGCCGGCTCCGTGATTCGGGCCGTCAAAGACCCATGACCAGTGCAAGGGCATCGTCAACGGCCCGAAGCTCATCGACATCGAGGCGCCCAGCCGAGCGCCCGAGGCGCTGTGGATCTACCACCGTGCTTTGCTCGACGAGGACCTGTGTCTCATTCCCCTCCAGGGTGATCACGGGCCGGAAAGTCGCCGGATGAGCGCTGGTCGAGGTAGGCGAGACCAGGGTCGTGCTCAAGCCGATGAACTCGTCGGCCTGGACGACGACCGCGTAGCGGGCACCGCGCTGCTCTCTTCCGCGCGCGCCTCGCGGGGACGGCAGTCGGAAGACCTCGCCGCGAACCACGTCAGTCGAGCGCTTCGGGTGCGAGCTCCGCCATCTGCTCCCGAACCACCCGCATCTCGGTTCGATCCGACTCGTCAGCAGCCAGTCGCTCGACCTCCTTGGCGATGGATGATCGCGATCGGCGCCTTGCCGCCGCCTCTCGAAGCGCGGTACGGACAGCCTCTGAATCACTGCTCGCGTCACCCCGTACCACTCTCAGGGCGGCAGCCGAGGCGTCATCCAGGCGAACGTGAAGGGATCGGCCCACATACAAAACGTAGCACATATTGTGCTACACGTATCGTAGGCTCAACCCTCCAATGATAAGAGATATTTGAGTACTATATTCAAATATCTCTAAACTAAAGGGGAGCTGAGATGTTCTTAAAGTTGATTGGCGCTGTGGTCGCCGCCGCGTGCTTCGCGGCGCTGGCGAGCGCTCCGGCATCGGCCGACCTGCTGTGCAAAGAAAAACCAACGGGCGCCGGAGTCAAATGCCCAGCCGGGCAAAGCATCGCGCTGGGGGCGGCGATCGTGGCGCAGACGGGTGAAGCGGAATTCGGCTGGGGCGCGATCACGGTCAAATGCACTTCCAAAATCAAAGCCGAAACGGTCGAAAACCTCGGCGTCGGCAAAGGAATAAAAGCCAAACTCACCGAACTCTCGCTTTCGAGCTGCACCGGCTGCAGCATGCCACCGGTCGCGGAAAACCTTCCCTACAAAATGTTCCTGCAGTCCACCGGACTGGAAACCGGCACGGTCGACTTCAATCCATGGGAACTCGGTGGCAATCCGCAGTTCAAATTCCCCAGCTGCAGCTTCCAGATGTGCATTTACGCCGCAGCTGCGATCTCGTTCGAATTCAAAGCGAGTGCGGGCGGCGGCAAAGCTGCGTTCATCGAAATCGTCAAAGCCCAGACGCTGATGAAACAGGCCGGCAGCGGCGAATTCTGTCCCGGGACGGGGGAATGGAAAAAAGCCAAATACGAAGTCTCCCAACCATTGCCCCTCTGGCTCGCCAAGGAATAGTCGGCAGGTCCCGCGCGTCGGGGGAGGGCCGCTGGGCGGTCCTCCCCTTTCGTCGCATCGGGGCGCCCGGATTCGAACCGAGGACCTCGGCCACCCAAAGGCCGCGCGCTACCAGGCTGCGCCACGCCCCGCTAAAGCGATCTTAGAGCTATCTGGGCTTCCCGACACGAGCAGGGCAGCAACCGCTAGGTTCCGCCCCGATGGCCGACGTGCGCCCAATCCATGCGACTCGCTACGACCTTGGCGTGGTCGGGTCTCTCCAAGATGTGGCGGCACCGCCCTATGACGTGATCGATGCCGAGATGCGGACGGAGCTGCTCGAGCGCTCCCCATACAACGCGGTCGCGATCGACCTGCCCAAACCCTACGGCGAGACCGGGCCGCAGCAGACCGACGACGACCCCTACGAGCGCGCGGCGCGGACGATGGACGAGTGGCGACAAGCCGGAGCGCTTGTCGCCGACGCCGAGCCGGCGATCTGGGCGATGACGCAGGACTACACCGGCCCCGATGGCACGCCCCGCACCCGCCACGGCATCCTCGCCCGGGTCCGCGTCGAGGACTTCTCCGCCGGTCAGGTCCTGCCCCACGAGCGCACCCTGCCGGGCCCGAAGAAAGACCGTCTCGACCTCACCCGCGCCACCCGCCACAACCTCTCGCCGATCTTCTCGCTCAGCACCGAGGACCCGTGGCCGCTGGTCGCGCCGACCGTCGAGGCCGAAGATCCCTGGGGCGAAGCCACCGACGAAGGAGGCACCGTCACCCGCGTCTGGCGAGTAGGCACTCCGGAGGTCCTCGGCGAGGTCACCGAGCTGCTCTCCAGTGCCCAGCTGCTGATCGCCGACGGTCATCACCGCTACGAGACCGCGATCGCCTACCGCGACGAGATCGGCGGCGAGGGCGATCACAACTTCACCCTGATGGCGCTGACCGGGCTCGACGATCCCGGCCTCACCGTCTTCCCGACCCACCGGCTGCTCTCCGGCCTGGGCGACGACCCCGAGCGCCAGCGCCGCCTCGGCGAGGGCCTGCGTGAGCTGTTCGACGCGACCGAGGTGCCGGTCGAGCAGCTCGACCCGCTCGGCGAGGAGGGCGTCGGCGTCTTCGGCCTCTACGACTCCTTTCACAAGCGCGGCTTCCGCCTGCGGCTCAAGGACAGCGCGGTCGCCGCGCTCGACCAGCAGCTCGCCGGCAAGCCCGAGGCCTACCGCCGGCTCGACGCGGCGATCCTCGAGACGCTCGTGCTCAAGGGGATCGCGGGCTTGAGCGAAGACGACATCCTCGCCAAGCGCGGGCTCGGCTACTCGAAGAGCGTCGAGGACTCGCTGGCCCTGCTCGAGGCGGGCACTTACGACGTCGCCTTCATCCTCCGCCCGATCCCCGTCGACCAGGTCAAGGCGATCTGCGAAAGCGATGAGAACATGCCACCGAAGTCGACCTACTTCTTCCCCAAGGTCCTGACCGGCCTCGTTTTCAATCCAGTCGGCTGAACCGGCGCTCCCGCGCGCCGTAGGATGACCACCAGTGGTCAAGATCTACACGAAGAAGGGCGACGACGGCACGACCTCCCTCTGGTACGGCGGCCGCGTGCCCAAGCACCACGGGCGCACCGAGGCCTACGGGGCGCTAGACGAAGCCTGCTCCCAGCTCGGCGTCGCCCGCGCGCTCTGCGGAAGCGAGCAGGCCGAGCTGGCCGCCGATCTGCTTCGCCTCCAGGACGACATCTTCGTCGCCGGCGCCGAGCTGGCGACCGCCCCCGAGGCGGCCGAGCGGCTCGAAGACGGGGTCAGCCGCACCACCGAGGAGATGGTCGCCGAGCTGGAGGAAGCGATCGACCGCTACATGGACCGGGTCGAGTTGCCGCCGCAGTTCGTCATCCCCGGCGGCAACCAGCTCTCCGCCCAGCTCGACGTCGCCCGCACCACGATCCGCCGCGCCGAGCGCCGCATCAGCGCCCTCAACGAGGCTGGCGAGCTGGCCGGCGAGACGGTGATCCACTTCGTCAACCGGGCCTCCGACCTCGCCTACGCGATGGCCCGCTTCGCCGACGTCGACGACCCGGCCCTCTTCGAGGGCCGGCGGAAGACGTAGGCGCGATGAAGGTCGTCGCCCGCCACCGCGACGGATACGTCCACGACGTCGAGATCGAAGGCGGCGCCCACACGCTGGTGGTCGACGAGCCGACGGTCGTGCCTGGCGGGACCGACGCGGGCCCCTCCCCCACTCGCCTGCTCGCCGCCGGCCTGGCGAGCTGCATCGCGATCACGATCGAGATGTACGCACAGCGCAAGGGATGGGAGTTCGGCGCCGTCGAGGTCGAGGTGGACGTCGAGTACGAGGACTTCACCCCGACCTCGTTCGCGGCGACGATCCAGCTGCCGCCCGGGCTGAGCGAGGAGCAGCGCGAACGGTTGCTGACGATCGCTGGCAAGTGCCCGGTCCATAAGGTGTTCGCAAGCGAGACGGCGGTCTCCGACCGTCTCAAAGACCAAGCCGATGCCTGACTACGTGATCGTCGGTGCCGGCTCGGCCGGCTGCGTGCTCGCCGCCCGGCTGAGCGAGGACCCCGACATCGACGTGCTCCTGATCGAGGCCGGCGGCAGCGATCGCCATCCCAACGTGAAGATCCCGGCGGCCTTCGCCAAGCAGTTCAAAAGCAAGCGCGACTGGGACCTCGGCAGCGAGCCCGAGCCCCACTGCAACGGTCGCTCCATCTACATGCCGCGCGGAAAAGGCCTGGGCGGCTCCAGCTCGATGAACGCGATGCTCTACGTCCGCGGCCACCCGCTCGACTACGAGAAGTGGGCAGCCGGTGGCGCCACCGGCTGGGACTGGGACGGGATCAGGCCCTACTTCCTGCGGGCCGAGGACAACTCCCGCGGAGAGTCCGAGCACCACGCCGTGGACGGCCCGCTGCGCGTCGAGGACGAGCGCTCGCCGCGCCGCCTCACCAAGCAGTTCCTCGACTCCTGCGCGGAGACGGGCATTCCCCGCATCGCCGACTACAACGGCCACGAGCAGGACGGCGCCGCGCTCGTCCAGGTGACCCAGCGCAACGGTAGGCGTTGGAGCACCGCCGACGCCTACCTGCGTCCGTCGCAGGGTCGCGAGAACCTCACCGTCGTCTCCGGCGCCCACGTGCTCGGCGTCGAGGTCCGCGACGGCCGCGCGACCGGGGTCCGCTACCGCCGCCGCGGTCGCGAGCAGGTGGCCACGGCCGAGCGCGAGGTGATCCTCTCCGCCGGCGCGCTTGCCTCGCCGCAGCTGCTGATGCTCTCCGGCATCGGCCCGGCCGAGCAGCTGAGGCAGCTCGGCATTTCGGTGATCGCCGACCTACCCGGCGTCGGCGAGAACCTCCAGGACCACCCCTACCAGACCTCGGTCTGGGACGTTCCGGGTGGCGGCTCGCTTGCCGACGCCGAGAGCCCCAAGGCGGTGCTCGAGTACCTGCTGCGGCGCAGCGGTCCGCTGTCCTCCTCGGTCGCCGAGGCATTTGCCTTCGTGCGCAGCCGACCGGGCCTCGCCCAGCCCGACCTCCAGTTCCACTTCGCCCCCGCCTACTTCGTCGACAACGGCTTCCAGGAATACGACGGGCACGCGATGACGATGGGCCCGGCGCTGGTCGCCCCGCGCAGCCGCGGCTGGGTGCGACTGCGCTCCGCCGACCCCTCCGACAAGCCGCGCATCCTGACCAACTCGCTGGCCGAGCCCGAGGACGTCGCCGCCCTGGTCGCCGGAGCGCGCCTCGCGCGGGAGATCGCCGTAGCCGAGCCGTTCGCCTCGGTGCTTGGCCGCGAGCTGTTCCCGGGGACGGGCGTCGATAGCGACGAGGACCTCGCCGACGACCTGCGCAACCGCGTCGAGCTTCTCTACCACCCGGTGGGTACCTGCCGGATGGGCTCCGACGAGGATGCGGTGTTGGATCCGGAGCTGCGTGTTCGGGGCATCGACGGGTTGCGGGTCGTCGATGCATCCGTCTTCCCGATCATCCCCAGCGGCAACACCAACGCGCCGACGATCGCCGTCGCCGAGCGCGCAGCGGACCTGATCGCCGACAGGCCGCTGCTCCGTGACGACGCGACCACCGGCACCGCGGCGAGCGAGTAACCGCGTGGACCTCGGGCTGAAAGGACGGTCCTGCGTCGTCACCGGCGCCAGCCGCGGGATAGGGCAGGAGACGGCGCGGCTGCTCTGCGCCGAGGGTGCGAACGTCTTGCTGGTGGGGCGCGACGAGGAGCGCCTTGCGGCGGCTCGAGAGGAGGCCACAACCGCGGGGGCAGAGGCCGGCGGACGCGCCGAGACGCTGGCCCTTGACGTCACCGACGGGGGGGCCGGCGAGCGGATGGTCGAAGCGGCGAACGAGCGCTTCGGCGGCGTGGACGTGCTCGTCAACAACGCCGGCGCCGCGCAGTGGCGCCGGCTCGACGACGTCCCGGACGAGGACTGGTACGCCCAGTACGAGCTGAACGTCATGGCGCCCCTGCGGGCGATGCGAGCGGCTGCCCCCTCGATGGCCGATCGGGGCTGGGGCAGGATCGTCAACGTCTGCTCGACCGCCGGCAAGCGCCCCTCGGCGGCGATGCCCGAGTACTCCGTCGCCAAGGCGGCCGAGCTGTCCCTCTCCCGCCTCTTCGCCGACCGCTACGCCAAGCAGGGCGTGCTGGTCAACGCGATCTGTCCCGGCCCGGTCGAGGCCGAGCTGTGGATGGAGCCGGGCGGACTGCTCGACCAGTCGCACCGGATGTCCGGAGCCGAGAGCCGAGAGGAGGCGCTGGCCGAAGCCGGCGCGAAGCGGCCGATCGGGCGCCTCGCCGAGGTCGGGGAGATAGCCGCCGCGATCGTCTTCCTCTGCTCCGAGCGCGCCTCCTACGTGGCCGGCGCCGCCTGGTCGGTGGATGGCGGCACGGTGCAGGTGATCATTTGAGGCGCGAAGTCGACGCAGCCGTCCTGCTGCCGCTCTACGGCTGTCCCGACGAGCCTGGCCTGGTCTTCACCGAGCGGCGCGCGGACCTGCGGCGGCACGCCGGCGAGATCTCGTTTCCCGGCGGGCGCGTGGACGACGCCGACGCCGACCTTGCCACCACCGCGCTGCGCGAGGCCGAGGAGGAGATCGGCCTCGACCCGGCGGTCGTCGAGCTCGGCGAAGAGCTGCCGACCACCGGCACTTTCGTCACCGGCTACCGGATCCACCCCTTCGTCGGCAAGATCCCCCACCCAGGCAAGCTGGGCCTGGAGCCCAACCCCGCCGAGGTTGAGACCGTCCTCACCTTCTCGCTGGACGTGCTCCGCGAGGGCTACGCGATGCGCCGCCTGGTCCGCCGCGGCGTCCCCATCCACACCCCCACCTACGAGGTGGAGGGCCACTTGATCTGGGGAGCGACCGCGCGGATCCTCGGCGATCTGATCGATCGCCTCGACTAGAAGCGGCCTAGCTCTTTCCGGGCTGCGGCACTATGCGGATGTAGGGGCGGGGCTCCTCCCAGCCGTCCGGGTAGGTCTCCTTCGCTTCGTCATTGGAGACCGAGCCGGCGATGATCACGTCGTCGCCCTGCTGCCACTGGGCCGGGGTGGCGACTTTGTGCTTGGCGGTGAGCTGGAGCGAGTCGATCACGCGCAGGACCTCGTCGAAGTTGCGCCCGGTCGTCATCGGGTAGACAAGGATGAGTTTGATTTTCTTGTCCGGGCCGATGACGAAGACGTTGCGGACGGTCTGGTTGTCGGCCGGGGTGCGGTCCTCGGCATTGCCCGAGACGTTCCCCGGCAGCATCCCGTAGAGCCTGGCGACGTTGAAGTCGGTGTCGCTGATGATCGGGTAGTTCGGCGCCGTCCCCTGCGTGTCCGCGATGTCCTTCGCCCACTCCTCGTGCCTGTCGAGCGGGTCGATCGAGAGGCCGATGATCTTCACGCCTCGCTTCGCGAACTCGGGCTCGATGCTCGCCATGTAGCCGAGCTCCGTCGTGCAGACCGGGGTGAAGTCCTTCGGGTGCGAGAACAGCACAGCCCAGGAGTCGCCGATCCAGTCGTGGAACTTGATCCGCCCCTCGGTCGTCTCAGCCTCGAAATCGGGTGCTACGTCGCCAAGTTGCAGCGCCATCGGACCAGCTCCTTTCGCTTTCAGCGTATTGCCTTAATTCCTATCCGAGTTTAGCTATATCGATTCCCTGGCCGGCGACGGTGACTGGAATGCGCCAGCGCTCGCCCGCCGCCTGCACGATCGAGCTCCCTCGCTCGAGGATCGCGGAGCTAACACTGCCATCACCCTCGTAGACGAAACGCCGCACCGGCGTTTCGACCAGCCGCTCCATGAAGCGTTCGAGTCGCGGGCCGTGAATCGCCTCGAGGTTCTCGGCGGGACCCTCGGCGGAGCCGAGCAACCAGTACACCGCGGCCACGTCGCCGACCAGGTCGAGCACAGTTCCGGGGTCCTCGGGGTCGGCGAGGGCGGGCTCAATCCCGGCTGCCTCGATCGCCGCCAGTCCCTCCTCGCGGCGGCTCGTCCCGCGCACCTGCCAGCCCTCGGCAAGCAGCCGCTCCCCGAGCAGCCGCCCCCGACAACCACAGCCGACGATCAGCGCCCGCGCCACAGAGGACAGGCCCTCAAAACTCGGACGGGTTGCGACGGAGCCGCTCCAGCTCCTCCTCTTCGACCTCAGCCCGCAGCTTTCTCTCGTCGACCTCGTCAGCGCCACGACGGCGGCGCATCTCGTTCTGCGCCTCCAGCATCTGGCGCACGTCGTCGATCTCGTTCTGCGCCTCGACTGCGGGGCTGCGCGTCGGTTTCCAGTCGACCAGCTCGGCGCTGCTGCCCTGGTAGAAGTGGCCGATCAAGAGCAGAACGCCGATGATCACGGCCAGCATGCCGATGGTGAGGAGGACGAAACCCATGCCGCTGAGGATACGCCGCAATCCCGTGTCGCATTTAATGCCGAGTGATGACTGACGCGTACCTGATCGATGCGGTCCGCACGCCGATGGGCTCCTACCGCGGCGCGCTCTCCACCGTGCGTCCCGACGACCTCGCCGCCCACGTCGTCCGCGCCGTCGTCGAGCGCACCGGGGTCGACCCGGCCGAGATCGCCGACGTCTACTTCGGCGCCGCCAATCAGTCGGGCGAGGACAACCGCGACGTGGCGCGGATGGCGGCGCTGCTCGCCGGCCTGCCCGACAGCGTTCCGGGGGCCACCGTCAACCGCCTCTGCGCCTCGGGCCTCGAGGCGGTCAACTGCGCCGCCCGCGCGGTCAAGCTCGGCGAGGGCGACTTCTACCTCGCCGGCGGGGTCGAGTCGATGAGCCGGGCCCCCTGGGTCGTCGGCAAGCCGGAGCGCGCCCTGCCCCGCGGCGAGCAGACGATGCACGACACGACCCTGGGCTGGCGCTTCGTCAACCCGCGCATGGCCGGGCTCGGCGTCTCGACCGAGTCGATGGGCGAGACCGGCGAGAACGTCGCCGAGCGCTACGGGGTCAGCCGCGAGGACCAGGACGCCTTCGCCCTGCGCAGCCACCAACGCGCGGTCGCCGCCACCGAGGCCGGGCTGTTCGCCGAGGAGATCATCCCGATCGAGGCACCCAAGGGACGGCGCGAGACGGTCTTGGTCGAGGCGGACGAGGGCCCGCGCCCCGACGCCTCGCTGGAGAAGATGGCGAAGCTCCGGCCCGCCTTCCGCGAGGGCGGCACGGTCACCGCCGGCAACGCCTCGACTCTCAACGACGGCGCCGCCTGCCTCCTGGTCGCCTCCGAGGCGGGCGTCGAGAAGCTCGGCGCCGAGCCGCTGGCACGGGTTCTAGCCAGCGGCGTCGCCGGCGTCGATCCCGCCTACATGGGGATCGGCCCCGCGGTCGCCGTCCCCCGCGCCCTTGCCGCCGCCAAGCTCAGCCTCGACCAGATCGACCTGATCGAGCTCAACGAGGCCTTCGCCTCGCAGGTACTCGCCTGCGCCGGCGAGCTCGGCATCGAAGAAGACCGCCTCAATGTCAACGGCGGCGCGATAGCCCTCGGCCACCCGCTCGGCTGCTCCGGCGCCCGCATGACCGGCACGTTGATCCGCGAGCTCCGACGCCGTAAAGCCCGCTACGGCATCGCCACCATGTGCGTAGGCGTCGGCCAGGGCCTGGCAACGGTCTTCGAAGCGGTCTGACCCATCGTCCCCAATAGCTTCTGTCGCCTTTTGATCCCTATAGGCATAAGAACGCGACAGAAGTTCGGGGGCGGTAGCCTCGCGCGGCGATGACCAAGCTCAAGGAACTGGCGAGTGTCGATGGGCAGGTAACCCCCACCGCCGAGGCGATGGTGCCGATGAAGGACGACGGCCTCTACCGCGGCGACGGCGCCTTCGAGGTGATCCGGCTCTACGAGGGCAGGCCCTTCGCGCTCGGCGACCACCTCGACCGCTTGGAGCGCTCTTCCACGGCGATCCGGCTCGAGTTCGACCGCGCCGCGCTGGAGCGGGAGATCGACGCCCTGCTTCGCGAGGCCGGCGGACCGGATGGGCAGCTGCGCCTGATCGTCACCCGCGGCGGTCGCCGTATCGCCGCGGTCGAGCCGATCCCGGCACACGCCGAATCCCTGAGCCTCGCCACTGTCACCTACTGCCCGAGTGTGATCCTCACCGGGGTCAAGTCGCTCTCCTACGCGGCCAACATGCAGGCGACGCGGCTTGCCAAGGAGCAGGGGGCCGACGAGGCCGTGCTGGTCCAACCCGAAGGGACCGTGCTCGAGCCACCGACGTCGGCGATCTTCTGGGTCTCACCGCAAGGCGGACTGCGCACCCCGGCGCTCGACGTCGGCGTGCTCGAGTCGATCACCCGCGACCGTCTGGTCAAGGCGCTCGACGTCGAGGAGGGCGCCTGGCCCGTCGCCGACCTGCGCAACGCCGGAGAGGCCTTCCTCGCCTCGACCACCCGGGAGATCCAGGCGGTCTCCGCGATCGACGGTCGCGAGCTGCCCGAGGCCCCCGGCCCCCGCACCCGCGAGGCCCAGGAGGCGTTCGCGGCAACCCTGCGGGACGAGCTTTCGAAAGACGACTGACGAGAAGGAGCGAGATGGACTTCCAGTTGACCGACGAGCAGCGCCTGATCTCCGAAACCGCGCGTGAATTTGCCGACAAGGAGATCGCCCCGCGGGTCAAAGAGAACGACCGCGCCGCCCGTTTCGACCGCGAGCTGGCGAGCAAGCTGGGCGAGGTCGGCTACCTCGGCGCGCCGGTCGCGGAGCAGTACGGCGGCCGTGGCCTCGACTACATCGGCTACGGGCTGATCGTCGAGCAGGTCGGCCGCGCCGACTCCTCCGCCCGCACGGTCGTCTCGGTGCAGACCTCGCTGGTCGCCGGCTCGATCGAGAAGTGGGGAACCGAGGAGCAGAAGCAGAAGTGGCTGCCGCGGCTTTGCTCGGGCGAGGCGCTCGGCTGCTTCGGGCTGACCGAGCCGGACACCGGCTCCGACGCCGCCAACCTGCGCACCCGCGCGACCAAGACCGACTCCGGCTGGTCGATCAGCGGCCAGAAGATGTGGATCAGCGCTCGGCAACTTCTCCGAGGTGGCGTTGATCTTCGCCCAGACCGACCCCGAGAAGAAGCACCGCGGCCTCGCCTGCTTCCTCGTCCCGACGGCGAACGAGGGCTTCACCACGCAGGAGATCCACGGCAAGCTCGGGCTGCGCTCCTCCGATACCGCCGAGCTCTCGCTCGACAACGTCGAGGTCGGCGAGGACGCGATGCTGGGCGAGATCGGCGACGGCTTCAAAGTCGCGATGAGCGCGCTCGACAACGGCCGCTACAGCGTCGCCGCCGGCTGCGTCGGCATCTGCGACGGCTGCGTCGAAGCCTCGGTCGCCTACGCCAAGGAGCGCAAGCAGTTCGGCGTCCCCCTCGCCCGCTTCCAGCTCGTCCAGGAGATGATCGCCGACATGATCGTCAAGCGCGACGCCTCGCGGATGCTCGTCTATCGCGCGGGCGTGCTGAAGGACGAAGGGGTGCCGAACACGATGGAGACCTCGGTGGCGAAGCTGCACGCGACGGAGGCGGCGGTCGAATGCGCCAACCTGGCGATCCAGGTCCACGGCGGCGCCGGCTACGTCGACGACTACCCGGTCGAGCGCTACCTGCGCGACGCCCGCGTGACCACGCTCTACGAGGGGACGTCGCAGATCCAGAAGCTGATCATCGGCCGCGCCGCGACCGGGATCAACGCGATGACCCCGCTCGAGGCGGAGTAACGCTCGCGATGGGTGACCTGGTCGAGAGCTCGCGCGACGGCCACGTCGCCCTGCTGCGCCTCAATCGCCCCGAGGCGCGCAACGCCCTCTCGCCGGAGCTGATGGAGGAGCTCGCCGCCGAGCTGGAGCGGCTCGATCCGGACCCGGAGGTTCGCTGCGTCGTCATCGCCGGCTCCGAGAAGGTCTTCGCCGCCGGCGCCGACATCAAGGCGATGGCAGAGCGCAGCTTCGAGGAGGCGCTGCGCCACCCCGCCGCCTCGTTCTGGCGGCGGCTCGCCGCGATCAAGACGCCGCTGGTCGCCGCGGTCTCCGGTTACGCGCTCGGCGGCGGCTGCGAGCTGGCGCTGGCCTGCGACATGATCGTCGCCTCCGAGAGCGCCGTCTTCGGCCAGCCGGAGATCAACCTCGGGATCATCCCCGGCGGCGGCGGCACCCAGCGCCTGGCGCGGGTGCTGGGCAAGCAGCGGGCGATGGAGTACGTGCTGACCGGCAAGCGCTTCGACGCCAAGGAGGCGCACGAGTTGGGCCTCGTCAACGAGGTGGTCGGCGCGGAGCGCTGGCTGGAGGCCGCGCTGGAGCTCGCCGGCACCGTCGCCGAGCGGCCGCCGATCGCCGCCCGGCTCGCCAAGCAGGCGGTGCTGGCAGCTGAGGAAACGGCGCTCGCGGCCGGCCTGGAGAACGAGCGCCGTCTCTATGAGCTGGCGATGGCGACCGAGGACCGGGTCGAGGGGATGAGGGCCTTCCTCGAGAAGCGCGAGCCGAGGTTCGAGGGCAGATGAGCACCGGACGCGGGGTCGAGCGGGTCGGCGTCGTCGGCGCCGGCACGATGGGCGCGGGCATCGCCCAGATCGCCGCGCTCGGGGGCTACGAGACCCGCCTTCACGACCCGGTCTCCGCGGCCCTGGAGGCGGGGGTCGAGCGGCTGCGCGGCGACCTGACAAAGGGCGCCCAGAGAGGCCGCTGGAGCGAGGACGACGCCGAAGCGGCCAGCGGCCGGGTCGGCGCGGCCGCGAGCCTCGGCGATCTCGGTGACTGCGACCTCGTCGTCGAGGCGGCGCCGGAGGACCTGGGGCTGAAGCGCGAGCTGTTCGCGGCGCTGGCCGCCGCCTGCGGCCCGGACACGATCCTCGCCAGCAACACCTCCTCGCTGCCGGTCGCCGCGATAGCCGCCGAGACCCCCGACGCCGAGCGCGTCGTCGGCATGCACTTCTTCAACCCACCGGCGCTGATGAAGCTGGTCGAGGTCGTCGCCACCGCGAGCTCGGCCGAGCCGGCGCTGGAGGCGACGACCGAGGTCGGCCGCCGCATGGGCCGCACGCCGATCCGCGCCAAGGACAGCCCCGGCTTCATCGCCAACCGCCTCGCCCGCCCCTTCAGCCTCGAGTCGCTGCGGATGCTCGCCGAGGGGGTCGCGGACGCGTCGACGATCGACCGCGTCGTCCGCGTCGGCGGCGGCTTCCGCATGGGCCCCTTCGAGCTGATCGACCTGATCGGCCTCGACGTCAACCTCAGCGTCGCCCGCTCCTTCTACGCGCAGGGCGGCGAGCCCGAGCGCTGGCGGCCGAGCGCGATCCAGGAGGCCAAGGTCGCCGAGGGCAAGCTCGGACGCAAGAGCGGCGAGGGTTTCTACTCATACGGCGACGGGCCACACCGCGACGAGGATCCCGATCTGGGCGTCGACGCTCCCACCCTCGACCCAGCCGAGCTGGCTGGCATCCACCCGGCCGCCGAGGAGATCCTCCCCCGCCTCTTCGCCCAGATCGCCAACGAGGCGGCCTTCGCCCTCGAAGAGGAGATCGGCTCCCCGGCCGACATGGACACCGCGATGCGCCTCGGCTTCAACTGGCCCCGCGGGCCGCTGGAGCTGACCGAGCTGATCGGCGCCGGGAGAGCCACCGGCCTGCTGGAAGAGCTGCGCGAGCGAAACGGCGACGCCTACAGGCCGGCGCCGCGACTGTTCGCGGCCGTCAGATGACGGACGGATGAGCGAACGCGACTTCGAAGAGGCACGCCGCGGCCTGGTCGCGCCCTTCGATCCACCGGTGGTCAAGAACGCGCAGGGCCGCGTCGTCTGGGACCTGCGCTCCTACGACTTCCTCGACGGCGAGCCACCGGACACCGCCCACCCGAACCTCTGGCAACAGAGCCGGCTGACCCGGATCGCCGGCCTCTTCGAGATCGCGCCCGGCTTCTACCAACTGCGCGGCTTCGATCTCTCGAACATGCACGTGGTCGAGGGAGACGAGGGGATCGTCGTGATCGACCCACTGGTCTCCGCCGAGACCGCCGCCGCGGCACTGGCGCTCTACCGCGAGCACCGCGGCGAGCGTCCCGTCACCGGCCTGGTCTACACCCACAGCCACGTCGATCACTTCGGCGGCGCCAAGGGAGTCGTCTCGGCGGAGGAGGTCGAGGCGGGCCGGATACCCGTCCTCGCCCCGGCCGGCTTCCTCCACCATTCGGTCAGCGAGAACGTCTTCGCCGGCACCGCGATGGGCCGCCGCGCCGGCTACATGTACGGGGCACTGCTCGAGCGCGGGCCAGAAGGACAGGTCGGTTCGGGCCTGGGACAGACGACCTCGCTGGGGTCGATCACGTTGATCCCGCCGACGGTCGAGATCGGCGCAACCGGGCAGACCGAGATCGTCGACGGGGTCGAGATGACCTTCCAGCTGACGCCGGGCACCGAGGCGCCGGCCGAGATGAACATTCATTTCCCCGCGGCAAAGGTCCTGTGCGTCGCCGACAACGTCGCCCGCTCGATGCACAACATCCTCACTCCCCGCGGTGCCCTGGTCCGCGATCCACTCATCTGGGCCCACTACCTGGATGAGGCGATCGAGCTGTTCGGCGCCCAGTCCGAGGTTCTCTTCAGCGGCCATCACTGGCCCTGCTGGGACCGCGAGCGGATCGTCGACCTGCTCGAAAAACAGCGAGACCTCTACACCTACCTGCATGACCAGACCCTGCGCCTGCTCAACAAGGGCCACACCGGGCCCGAGATCGCCGAGCTGGTCGAGCTGCCACCGAGCCTCGCCGAGGAGTGGCACTGCCGCGAGTTCTACGGCTCGGTGAGCCACAACACGAAGGCGATCTACCAGCGCTACATGGGCTGGTTCGACGGTAACCCAGGCCATCTATGGGAGCACCCGCCGGTCGAGCAGGCGCGCCGCTACCTCGATTTCATGGGCGGCGCCGAGGCGGTGCTGGAGAAGGCGCGCCTTTCCTTCGAGCAGGGCGACTATCGCTGGGTCGCCGAGGTCGTCAACCACGTCGTCTTCGCCGAGCCGGAGAACGAGGCGGCGCGGGAGCTGCAGGCCGAGGCGCTGGAGCGGCTCGCCTTTGGCGCCGAGAACGCGACCTGGCGCAACTTCTTCTTGATGGGAGCCAAAGAGTTGCGCGAGGGCATCGCCGGCACGCCTACCTCCGCCGCCCCGCCCGACATCGTCGCCAACCTCTCGGTGGAGCAGTTGCTCGACGCGATGGCTATCCGGCTCAACGGGCCGCGGGCCTGGGACTCTCACCTGCGGATCGACTGGGTGATCGCCAGCCCCGACGAGGAGCACGCGCTGACCGTTCGCAACGGCGTCCTCCGTCACCGCGCCGGCCGCCACCAGCCGCCTCCCGACGCAGCCCTGCTGATCGACCGCGAGGCGCTCGATCAGCTGCTGCTCAAAACCGCCGACATCGGCGAGCTCATCGAGAGCGACCGCCTGAGGTTCGAGGGCGAGGGCGAGAAGATCGGTGAGTTGCTGGGCCTACTCGACGAACCGGATCCGGGTTTTCCGATCGTCACGCCAAGGGCTTGACTCAGTCCCGGTTGAGGCGGAGCATCGCCTCGTCGACGTAGCACCAGCTCCAGTCCTCGCCCGGCTCGGCGGAACGAATCAGCGGGTGCCCGCTCGTCTCGAAATGGGCAGTCGCGTGTTTACCCGGGGAGTTGTCGCAGCAACCGATGTGGCCACAGCTATGGCACATCCGCAGATGCACCCAGCTCATCCCCAGCCTCAGGCACTCCTCGCAGCCCGCGACCTCGCCCGGAGGCTCGAGGTACTCGACCGAGTCGATATGCGTGCAAGCCGGCATCCGAATCCGACCTTAAACCATGACCCGAGCGGGCCTCACAAGTCAGACATTCGTCTACTACGACAAAGAGTTACAATCTGCGCGCCACACGTCACACCTGGCTCCCTAGTCTGGAGATATGGAGGCAATGCGACAGAGTTGGACAGATGACCGTCTCGACGATCTATCCCACCGGATGGACGAACGCTTCGACCAGGTCGAAGGGCAGATCGCGGACACCCGCATGGAGATGCGAACCACCACGAACGGCCTGCGGTCGGAGGTCAAAGAGTTGCGTGGCGAGATCAAGGCGAGCGCTGACGAGCTGCGCGGGGAGATTTGGACCCGTACCGACGAACTGCGCAGCGAGATCAAAGAGCAGGGCAGGGAATTCCGGGGCGAGCTCGCGGGAGTCGAAGCGCGGCTCCACTCCCAGTCGAACCGGCTGCACGAGGACATGCGCCAGCTGAATGCCGCGATGCTCGACCTGCACCGGACGATGACCCGAATCGCCTGGTCCGCGGCATTCGCGCTGGTTGCCGCCTTCATCGGCGCGCTGCTCACCAACCTCTGAGCCAGATCGAGCGGCGGCCGTGATCGCGGCCCGGCGGTCCATCTGCAATGGTGCCCACGATGAGCGGCGCCAATGGAGGCGGGGAGCCGATCACCGAGGAGGGGATCGTCGCTCTGCGCGAGGAAATCGAGCAGTTGGAAGGCCCTGGGCGGACCGCGATGGCGGCCCGGATCAAGGTCGCGCGCGAGGAAGGCGACCTCAAGGAGAACGCCGAGTACCACATCGCCAAGGAAGACCAGGCGCATCTCGAGACCAAGATCAAGCGACTGCGCGAGCGGCTGCGCACGGCGGTCGTGGTGGAGGTCGACGGTGGCGCCGACTGCTTCAGCTTCGGTCGCACCGCCGAGGTGCTCGACGAGGACAAAGGCGCCGTCAACACCTGGACCCTGGTCGGCTCGACCGAAGCCGACCTCGCCGCCGGCCGGCTCTCAGCCGAGTCCCCGATCGGTCAGGCGCTGATGGACGCCGAGCCGGGAAAACCGGTCGAGGTCCAGACCCCGCGCGGCAGCAAGACCTTCGTAGTCCAGAAGCTGCTGGACTGACCCACCAATCAAGTCAGAGACTCCAGCGATCCGCCGGAACCTCGATTGGTGACATTGTGAAGATCACGGCGGAGCAGCTACACACCTCACCGCAGACAGGACAGCGGTAGAGACCCTCCTTGCTGTCCTCGTACCAAAAGCTGGCCACCTCGTCTGCAGCCCGAAACTTAAAGGACTCAAATACCCCTTCGATGTGACAGCCAGCGCTGGATTTCCAGCCAATGCTGAGCGCAACCGTTGCTTGATGGGCCCCAAGCCAGTCCAGAGCCGCACGGGTCAGATCGGTGGCGATCCCTCGGTTCCTCGATCCGGGCTGAACCGCAACTGCCTTGATCAAGCCGATTCGCCGGTGAACCCCACGCAAGGGAAGTCGGTCGAGCAACGCATCCTGCCCCTTTGGAAGCTCCTGTATAGCCGCATCGCGATCAACCACGCGCACGGTCACGGCTCCGCCGATGTAGCCGTTTCCGAGGTCCGCAACGATGCAGGCCTCATCGCCGTTTCCGGCAATCAGAGCTTCCATTTCGTCCAGGTCGACATACCGATGACCCAGCGCGTCGCCCAAAAGCGCGACGAGTGCATCGGCCTCCGATTGCCTTGCCGAGCGGATCTGAAGATCGGTACAGCGGCGAAACTTGTAGCGCCCACCCCCCATCAGGCGATTGGCCGAGTCATACCCCGCCCAAAGGCCCTCCATGTCGCCTTTCGCGCCATCGACCTTCAGAAAAAGGGTGCCGCTGCCTTTGTCATAGGGGTCCTCGGCGCTGTAGCTGCCCCGAAGAAAGCCATCGCGGGTGATCTGTCCTTCAAGTTTCCAACGTCGTCCGGAGTTGAACTCAGAAGTAACGCCCGACACAAAGTCACCCCGTTGGTGAAGGCGGGTAAATGCCTTCTGGGTTACGAACTCCCCGTTGGCAATGTCGTCGTAGGTAGTTGCAAACGTGCCCGCAACGGGATACTGCTGCCGCAGCCGATACTCACGTATCAACCGTCGCGCATATTGGAGTGCGAAGGTGATGGCCGAGCCAATGCCAGCCAGCACAATCGGGATTGCAATCTCCGGCATCCGAGCCTCCCCCAGCCCATTAGGTCCCCGAGAATTCCCCTTCTGGTACGAGGATAGCTAAAGACCGAGCCGGCTACGCCCAACCCAACATGAACTCAATGCCCGACAAACGCGGGCCACCCCGAACGACTCAGGAACCCGGCGTGGGGGCGATCTCGGTGGGCTCGCCACCGGGTGCCCAGTGCGCCTCGGGTGAAGGCGGGGTGTCACGCAGGTACCACTCCGCGTCGAGGGCGCCCATGCAACCGGTACCGGCGGCGGTGACCGCCTGGCGGTAGGTGTGGTCGACGACGTCGCCGACGGCGAAGACGCCGGCCAGGTTGGTCTTGGTCGAGCCCGGCTCGGTGCGGATGTAGCCGTCCTCGTCGGTCTCGATCTGGTCGACGACGATCTCCGATTTCGGGATGTGGCCGATCGCGACGAAGGCGCCTTCGGTGCCGAAGTCCTCGGTCTCCCCCGTCTCGGCGTTACGCAGCCGCACGTGGTCGAGATTGCCGGCCCCTCCGCCGACGAACTCCTCGGGGACGAAGGGGGTCTTGAACTCGATGTTGGGCCGCTCGGCGGCGCGCTCGCGCATGATGCTGGAAGCGCGGAACTCGTCGCGGCGATTGACGATGGTCAGCTCGCTGGCGAACTTGGAGACGAAGATCGCGTCCTCCATCGCCGAGTCGCCGCCACCGATCACGATCACCTTTTTGCCTTTGAAGAAGGCGCCGTCGCAGACGCCGCAGGTAGATACGCCGCAACCGCTCAGCTCCATCTCGCCGGGGATGCCGAGCCGGCGCGGCTCCGCCCCCATCGCCAGGATCACGGTCTTGGCGACGTGCTCCTCGTCGCCGAGGAAGACCCTGTGGACCCCGCCGTCCTCGCTGAGCTCGACCCGGTCGACGTCGTCGGTGACGAAGCGGGTGCCAAAGCGCTCCGCCTGGGCACGGAACTGGTTCATCATCTCCGGTCCCATGATCCCGGCCGGGTAGCCGGGGTAGTTCTCGACGTCGGTCGTGTTCTGCAGCTGCCCACCCCATTGGAAGCCCTCGAAGACGAGTGGCTCGAGGTTGGCACGGGCGGTATAGAGGGCGGCGGTATACCCGGCTGGCCCACCGCCGACGACGATCACGTTCTCAATCTTCTTTTCAGTCATTTCTGCCGCCTGAGAGTCTAATACTTTACTTTTTATAGTACCACCGGGTCAGGCGACTTTGCCGGTCTCAGCAGGCATCGGCGCCTCTTCCAAATGCCGTCCGCGGTTGACCGGCAGGCCCTCCTCTTCCCACCGCACGACCCGTTTGCGCAGCTGGAAGAAGGCGACGATACCGGGTGGGATCGGTAGCCAGAAAGCGACCAGGCGGTAGACCAGGATCGCCGGGAAGACCGTCTCCTCGGGGATGCCGAAGAGGACGAAGGCGCCGATCATGCCGGCGTCGACCGCCCCCACCCCCGCCGGGGCGAGTGGAAAGAGGTTGGCGACCATGCCGAGGAAGAAGCCCTGCACGACGACGGCGATCGGCACTTCCACTCCGAATGCCTGGAAGGAGGCCCAGAGGATGCCGATGTTCGCCGCCCAGAAGCCTGCCGCGCCGATCACCGCGAGACCGCCGCGCGAGGGATGGGCGAAGAGGCTGAGAGCAAACCTGAACCCTTCGGCGGCGATCGCCGGCACTTTGGCGATGTTGGCCGCGATCGACTGCGCCCGCTCGCCCCTAGCGTGAGCAGCCACCCGCCGTCCGAGGTCGGGAGGTATGAGCGCCAGCAGCACTCCGAGAATGAGCAGAACGCCCGCGACGGCCGCCGGCACCACGGTCAGCTCGACGGAGTGCTTGCCAGGAAGGACCCCGGTCCGCAGCAGGATGCCGAAGACGATCAGAGCCACCGGGTAGAAGACGTAGTGCAGGGCGAGAAAAGCCACCATCCGCCGCCCGACATCCCGCCGCTGCATCCCGGCTTTGCGCAACGCCCAGTAGGTGAGGGCAATGCCGCCGGCGCCGGCGGCCGAGAAGAGCAGCGTCGCCGCGACCCCGGCCATGTTGATCTCGTAGGTCTCCGACCAGCGCAGGCGCAGCGTGTCACCCCCGACCACCGCCTTGAAGAGGGCGATGTAGGTGGCGATCGCGATGACGTTGAAACCAATCGCGATTGCGATCCAGGTCGGGTCGGCTTCGCTGAGCCTGCTCAGCGCGTCCCCCAGCCCGACCAGCCTCGGGAAGAGGAAGTAGATGCAGATCAGCAGAGCGAGGACTACGAGCAGCGTCTGTGCAACGCGCCGCCGCGTGAACAGCGGCAGTTCGTAGCCGCCGTTTCCGTTCGCCGGCTGCTCGGGAGACACACTCGGGAAGCTACCCGTTGGCGAGGCGCTCCAGACCTTGTAGGCGTCGATTCACCGCCAGGACGGCCGGCTCGGCAAGGTGCTCCCCGCCGCGCACCGAGGCGACCAACCCAGCGCCGGCGATGAGGTCGGTGACGTAGTGCTCGCCCAGATAGACGAGGGCAAAGCCGAGCGTCAGCGCGTAGGCCCAGCCGGCGGCCCCGGCCGTCCGCCCGGTCTCGGCCAACGAGATCGCCGCCGTCACAGAAGTGGCGAAGTGCAGCGAGGGCATCGCTGCCCAAGGGTTGCCGCCCAGCGCCGAGTACATCCCCGGCCAAGCCGATTTCCAGGTTTCCTCGCCGACCTCGACCATGATCCGCCGCACCTCTTCGCCGGTGTGGCCCTGCTCCGAGGCCCACCACGGCGGGGCGGTCGGGGCGGCGAAGTAGACGGCGCAGCCGATGTCGAAGACCGCCGCGAGCCGGCGGGCGGCGCGGGGAAAGCGATCGGGATGGCGAAGCAGGATGAAGGCCAGCGCCACATAGGGCTCGAGGAACCAGAGCCAGTGGGCCCAGGTGAGGACACGGTTGAGCGTCCCCACTCCCCGCAAACGGGCGAGGCCCTGCTGCAGGCGCACGTTGGGGAGCCGGCCGAAGCCGATGACGCGGTCAGCGACGATCGGGTAGCGGATCTTGAGGCGAGCGCGAAGCCGCTCGGCATTGTCGTAGGGCAGCTCGTGGACCATCGTGAAGGCCCACATCTGCAAGGCGTACATGGCGACGTCGCGCTTGTGGGAGCGGGGATACAGAACGGCCAGTCCGAGCGGGCCACCGGCGCAGGCGGCGACGGTCACCGGGGCGGGGATGCGCGCTCGCCGGCGCAGCAGCGGAACCGCGACCGCGGCGCCGATCGCTGCCGCTGCCCCAGCGCGCACTGCCCTGCGCAGCGCCGGAGATGGGCGAGATCGGGTCCGCATGAGGTCGGCGAGTATAGGAGCAGCCCGCCGACAGCCGGGCGGTGTGCGCACCGCCGAGCGCCGCCTTGCGTGATTAGAATGGCCGCGCTTTGGCGTCCCACTCTCCTGGCACCGACCAGATCGACACCCTGCTTTGGATTGGCTTCGTCGCCGCGGCGATCCTCGTCGTCGCGGTCGTCGTCGGGCTGCTCTACGTACTGCGCCGCTACAGCGCCGAGCGCGGTGCCGAGCCGCGCCAGGTCACCGGCGGCCGTCGCATCCAACTCCGGGTCGGAGCGGCGCTGGGAGCTTTCGCCGCCGTGATCCTCGTGCTCAGCATCGTCTACACCGACAAGGCACGCGAGACGCCGATCACGGGCGCCGGGGGCCTCCAGGTCTCCCACTCCGAACCGTTGAAGATCCAGACGACCGGCCAGCAGTGGCTCTGGCGCTACGACTACCCGAACGAAGCCTTCTCCTACTACAAGCTCGTCGTCCCGGTCGACACCACGGTCGAGCTCGATCTCGTCTCGACCGACGTCGTCCACACCTGGGACGTTCCCGACCTCGCCGGCAAGCGCGACGCCGTGCCCGGTAAGACCAATCACGTCATCTTCCGCGCCGACGAGGAGGGGACCTACTCGGGGCAGGCAGCGACCCTCTCCGGGCAGGCCTACGCGGCGATGCGAACCGAAGTCGAAGTCGTCTCGCCGGAGAAATACAAAGCCTTCATCGCAAGTCAGAAGAGCGACATCCAGGCCGCGCAGGACCGCGTTGTCAACTTGATCGAAAACGGAGAAACGCCATGAGCGCGCCCGGACATAGTCCCGAGCTGGTCGTCGATGGCTTCCCGCCGCGCCGCGCCCGCTGGGTCGAGATCGCAACCAGCGCCGACCACAAGGACCTCGGCCGTATCTTGATCACCGGCGCCCTCGGCTTCCTCTTCATCGCAGTGGTCGAGTTGCTGCTGATGCGCCTGCAGTTGGCGGTGCCCGAGAACACCTTCCTCAACCCGGTCACCTTCAACCGCATGCTCTCGCTCTACGGCGCAACCGCGATCTTCTTCTTCGCCGTGCCACTTGCGCTCGGCTTCTTCTACTACGTGGCGCCACTGCAGATCGGCGCCCGCGGAACGGCGCTGCCCCGCCTCGGCCAGATCGGCACCTGGCTCTTCATCGCCGGGGCCACGGTCCTCTATGCGGGGTTCCTCTTCACCCCGAGCGAGGCCGGCGTCAACCCGCTGCCCCCGCTCTCCGGCATCGCCTTCCTGCCCGACAACGGCGTCGACGCCTGGGCCGCGGCGAGCGGCCTGGCGACGTTGGGCTTCATCCTGATCGCGATCGACCTGGTGGCCACGCTGCGCCGTCTGCGCGCGCCGGGAATGGCCTGGCGACGGCTCCCCGTCTTCTCCTGGGCGGCCGCGATCGGCTCCTGGCTGACGGTCGTGATCGGCTCGGTGATGCTGGCGGCGATCACGATGCTGTTGATCGACCGCAACTTCGACGGGATCTTCTTCGCCGGGGACGCCGGTGGCTCGCCGCTGCTCTGGCAGCACCTGAGCTGGATCTTCTACACCGGCACCTACATGCTGGTCCTGATCTTCGCCCTGGGCGCGATCGCCGAAATCGTCCCGGCCCTGTCCCGCAAGCCCCTCTTCAACCGCGGCGCGGTGATCGGCTCGCTGGCCGCGATCGCCGTCATCGGCACCCTCGCCTGGATGCAGAACATGTACACGGCGCCGATCGGGATCGGCTGGATGTACTTCGCGATGATCATGTCGCTGGCGCTGATCGTGCCCTTCGGCCTGATCTTCTTCAACCTGATCGCGACCCTTTCGGGCGGCACGGTGAAGATGCGGGCGCCGTTGCTCTTCGCCGCCGGGGCGATCGTCGCGATCGCGGTCGGCCTGGCAAGTGAGATGAACCACTCGATGGTGGCGCTCGGCTGGCGCCTCCAGCACACCACCGACAGCACCGCGGCAACCCACTTCGCTCTCGTCGGCGGCGCCGTCTTCGGCGGCTTCGCGGCCCTGCACTGGTGGTTCCCGAAGATGACCGGGCGGACCATGGGCGAGACCCTGGCGCGCTTCTCCTTCTGGACGATGCTGCTGGGAACGCTCGTCGCCTTCGTCCCCTTGATGCTCGCCGGCACCGACGACGGCCAGGTGGTCGACGCCTACAAGTTCTTCGGCGGCAGCGGGATCGACGCCTACAACCTGATCGCCACGATCGGCGCCTTCATCCTCGCCGCCGGCATTCTGTTGACCCTGGTCAACGCGATTCTCAGCCGCGAGGGCGGCACCCCGGCCGGGCATGACGCCTGGGGCGGCGACTCGCTCGAGTGGTTCGCGCTCTCGCCCCCAGAGCCGCACAACTTCGACCTGCTGCCCGACGTGCGCAGCGCCAGGCCGATGCGCGACATCCGCGAGGCGATCGCCCACCGCAGTGCCCGCGTGGAGCAACCGGCCCGCGAATCGCAGCCGGTAGCCTGACGCGGTAATGGTGGTCCACCGATGAGCGGCGCCCAGACGGCTGCTATCTCGCAGCGCTCCGCCGTGCCTTCGCTGCTGCGCGACTTGCTCACGCTGACCAAGCCGAAGGTCCAGTCGCTGCTGCTCTTCACCACGGTGACGACGATGTACGTGGCCGGCGACCCCTCGATAGGGCTCGTCCTGCTCACCTGCCTCGGCGGTGCACTCTCGGCCGGTGGAGCCGGGGCGATCAACCATGCGATCGATCGAGACATCGACCGCACGATGGCGCGCACGGCCGATCGGCCGGTGGCCAGTGGCCGCATCTCGGCAAGGACCGCGATCGGCTTCGGCGCCCTGCTCGAGCTCTGCTCCTTCACCCTGCTGGCGAGCGCGGTCAACCCACTCGCCGCCGCGCTCTCGTTCTCCGGCTTCGCCGGCTACGTCTTCGTCTACACGCTCTGGCTCAAGCGCACGACCCCCCAGAACATCGTCATCGGCGGCGCCGCGGGCGCCGTACCGCCACTGGTCGCCTGGGCGGCCGTCACCGGCGGCCTCAGCGGCACCGCCTTCTACCTCTTCGCGATCGTCTTCTTCTGGACCCCGCCCCACTTCTGGGCGCTCTCGCTGCTGATGAAGGACGAGTACGCGAAGGCCGGCGTGCCGATGATGCCCGTCGTCCGCGGCGAGGACGAGACGCGCCGCCAGATCCTCCTCTACACGATCCTGCTCTACGCGGTGACCCAGCTGCCCTTCTGCGCCGGCGGCTTCGGGCTCGTCTACCTGGCCGGCTCGATGACGCTCGGCGCCGGCTTCATCTACTGCGCCGTTCGGCTGCTGCGCAGCGCCGACTGGCGCTGGGCGCTGCGCACCTACCTCTTCTCCCTCGCCTATCTGGCCCTGCTCTTCCTGACGATGCCGATAGACGTCCGGCTCTAGCGCCCCCCAACGCCCTGCCTGCCTGATAGAAATCCGCCCGTGGACCGCGAGACCTCCAGACGAGATATGGCTGCAGGCCTAGTGGCGGGTGGCATCGCCGCGGCGATCTTCGCCCTCTGCTTCGTCGCCGCAACCCTCTACATCGCATCGTGAGCGACCACCGCGCCATCCCCGAGCCCGGCGAGCTGGTCTACCCGCCACGGCCTTCCTGGGCACCCGCCTTCTTCGCCTTCGGCGCCGCTGGGGCAGTCTGCGGGATCTTCGCCGAGGGCTTCATGGTGCGCGGTTGGATCTACTCGATCATCGGCATCGTCATCCTGCTCTTCACCCTACGAGCAATGATCAAGCTTGCGACGCGGGACTACTTCCGCCTTCCGCGCAAGCAGCACACCCGCGGAGCGGTCCTCCCCGTGGAAACGATCAGCCCTCCCAAGGGCTAGATCAATCCGGCGTCATCCCGGAGGTCGCGCCCTCCGCAGTCCAAACGCGAACTATGTCGCGAATGGAGAGCACGCCCACCAAATCGCCGGCGTCGAAGACGACGAGATGGCGGATGCCGCGGGTCGACATCTCGGCGGCCGCGTGCTCGAGGCTCCAGTCGGGCTCGGCGGCGACGACGCCCTCACTCATGTGCTCGGCGACGAGCTCGGTATCCGGGTCTTGGCCACGGCCGAGCGAGTTGAGGATGTCGCGCTCGGTGACGATGCACGGCACCGGCCGCTCGTCGTCGGTCACCAGCGCCGCACCGATCCCCTTCTCGACCATCATCGTCGCCGCCTCACGCAGCGTGTGCGCTGGGCCCACGGTCAGAACCACTTCCGACATGCCGTCCCGTACCTGCATCCTCGTCCGCTCCCTTCGCTGCTCGGGGGTTCGTGTGAATCGTCTCAAGCCTACCCGACTGTCGAGCGCTCACACGCAGCGTTTACGCGTCCTTGATCGGGGCCTATCCCGGTAGGGGGTGTGCCACTGGGACGGTTCAGAACCAAGCGGGGTGGACACGGCGCGGATTCCGCATGGCAGAGCCATGTGGGATACGCGACGGGGCCGCATCCGCGCCGTGTTCTGGGCCGTATCCAGGGGTGCAATCACTGCCGGGATAGGCCCATATAGACTCCGGCGCGCTCCGCGCCGTATGACGATGCTCAAGCAACCGAACCCGATCCGCCTTCTACTCGCCCTCGCCGCCCTCGCGGCGATTGCCCTCGCCGCCTCCGGTTGCGGCACGAGCACGGCCGACGAGCAGCGCGGCCGCGCTCTCTTCGTGCAGAAATGCGGCGTCTGTCACGCGATGGCCGAGGCCGGCACGACTGCTCAGATCGGGCCCGACCTCGACGACGCGTTCGCCGCCGCACGAGCGGCGGGAGAGGGAGGGGACACGATCGAAGGAATCGTCAAGGCGCAGGTCGAGTTTCCGCGCCCGAGCACCGACAACCCCAACAACTCGATGCCCGCCGACATCGTCACCGACCAGGATCTCGAGGACGTCATCGCCTACGTCGGCCGCTACGCCGGGGTCCCGGGCGCGGCGCCTCCGCAGGTACCCGGCGGGCCCGGCGCTCAGGTCTTCGCCAACAACGGCTGTGGCGGCTGCCACACGCTCGCGGCAGCCGCATCGGGGGGCGTCACCGGGCCCGACCTCGACGAAGCGCTGCCGGGCCAGAGCGCGGCGATGATCGACAAGTCGATCGTCGATCCAAACGCCGAGATCGTCAAGGGCTACCCCGCCAACGTGATGCCGCAGAACTTCGGCGAAACGCTGTCCAAGAAAGAACTCGAAGACCTCGTCCAGTACCTGCTGCAGGAAACGCAGCCGGGCAGCGCCAAAAAAGGCAGCTGAGTCGACCGCGGCCGGGACCGGCCGCTGACATCATCCGAGGAACGATGGGGACCCGCCTCAAAGACCGCCTCGACATCTCCCCGCAGCGCTATGCGCAGGTGACGCTGGTCGCCCTCGCCGCACTGGCCCTGATCGTCCTCACCGGCGCCGGAGTCCGCCTTACCGGCTCGGGGCTCGGCTGCCCGGACTGGCCCAAGTGCTACGGCGGCACGGTGCCCCCACTCGACACCCATGCGGTGATCGAGTACGGCAACCGCGTCCTCACCGGCTTCGTCGGCATCGCCGTGATCGCCGCCAGCGTGCTCGCCTGGTTCCGCCGGCCGTTCCGCTGGCACCTCGCCTTCTTCGGCGCCCTCCTGCCGCTGGGCGTGATCGGGCAGGCGATCCTCGGCGCTCTCGTCGTCAAGTACCACCTCGCCCCCGGCCTGGTGATGAGTCACTTCATCCTCTCGATGCTGCTGCTCGACGCCTCCTTCGCGCTCGCTTGGTGCTCTCGCTACGAGCCGTGGGAGCGGCGGCGCTCCAGCGACCGGCTCGGCGTCTGGGCGGTGCGGGCGTTGATCCCGCTCGGCCAGCTGACGATCCTCGCCGGCACGATCGCCACGGCCTCCGGCCCCCACGCCGGCGCCCACGCCGGCCAGCTCGTCCACCGCTTCGATTTCGAGGGCACGGGGACTCTGGAATGGATCGTCGAGCGCCACGCCGTGCTCGCAACCGTCTTCGGCTTGGCGGCGATAGCCGTCTGGCTGCTTCTGCGTCGCCCTGGCGGCGACAGGCGCGCCCTGCGGCCCCTCACCGCAGTACTCGCTCTCCTCGCCCTACAGGGCGCCATAGGCGGCCTCCAGTGGTGGCTGAAGCTCCCAGGCGAGCTCGTCTGGGTCCATGTAGCGCTCGCGACCGTGACCTGGCTGGCGATGCTTTGGACGGTGGCCACCGCGGGAAGGCTGGAGCCCCGTGTCGGGGCGAGCTCCGCAGTCGAGGGCGACCCGGACGCCTCCCGGCGGAGCGCCCCCGCTCTCGCCTAGATCTAGGCGACCCGATCGGCCGACAGATCGACGACGACGTGGGTTATCGGCAGGTCGATCTCGCTGCGAGCGCGCTCGACCACACCGTGCTCCAGCCAGCGCGAGCGCTGCGGCGGATGGGTCGAGATCACTATCTCGTCGGCCGGGAAGACCCGCAGCGCGTCCTCGATCGCCACGTTCGGGTCCGAGTCGCCAATCTCACCCCTTGCCTTCAGGCCCAACTGGTCGACGGCGATCAGCGAGAGCTCCATCCGCTGGCGCGCCAGCTCGATCCCTTCGTCGATGTCGGATGCCCAGTGGGAGGCGCGGCTCCCGACCAGTGCCGGCGTGACCACGAGGATCTCGCAGCTGCGGTTGCGGCAGCGCTCCCGAATCTCCTCCAGCAGAGCCTCGCCCTCGACCGTCTCATTGGCGACGACCAGCAGGCGGTGCTTGCCGTCTCCGCCGCGGGTCAGCTCAACGCTGCGCGAAAGCGAGCCGCGCGCGTTCCGGTAGGCAAACCCGGCTCCAAACCCGATCAGCGTCGCCGACCAGACGACCCCGACAACCGGGCGCGTCAGCAACGTCAGCGCGATCACCGATGCGGCCGCCACTCCGATCACAACCACCCACCGAAACGCGTCGGCCTCGGATCTGAGGGGATTGTGCATACCCCAGTTTTACCCCCGCAGCTAGAGGATGTAAACGGCGGTGTAAACGATGATCCACATAACGTCGACGAAGTGCCAGTAGATGCCCGGCACCTCGACGCCGAGGTGGTCCTCCGCCTTGGGGCCGAAATGGCCGCGGAAGGCACGGATCGTGGCGAAGCTGAGCAACATCAGGCCGACGAAGACGTGGGCGCCATGCAGGCCGGTGAGGCCGTAAAAGATCGAGCCGAAGGCGAGGTCGCGGGCGCTGAAGCCGATGTGTACGTACTCGTTGATCTGGATGAAGAGGAAGGTCGCGCCAAGCAGCCAGGTCAGGACCAGACCGAGTTTTAGGCCTTTCCTGTTGCCGCGCCGGATCGACTCGAGCGCGTAGTGGATCGTGAAGCTCGATGAGATCAAGATCGCGGTATTGACCAGCGCCACGTACACCGGCAGCTCGTAGGGGTGCGGCGGCCAGGTCGGCGGGTGGACGACGACGCGGAGGAAGAAGTAGGAGGCGAAAAAGGCGCCGAAGAGCATTACCTCGGAGACGATGAAGAGCAGGATCCCCAGCGTCTGACGGTCGATCCGCGAGCTCTGGTTGGCCTCCGGCGGCCCGTGGTGCTCCTCCGCGTGAGAGTGATCGAGTGCGACGGTCGCGCTCTCCATCAGGCCTCCTCCCCCTCAGCGACGGCCGCGGCAACAACCGTGGCGGGACGCCCGACCTCGAGGTGTTCGACCGGCTTGTCGGTGATCTCGCGGGTACGCCCCAGCAGGTCCTCATCGAGCCAGCGTGAGGTCTCGCCGGCGAAGGTCGAGATCAGCACCTCGTCCACCCGGTAGTGCTCGATCGCGTTCTGTACGGCGTGGAAGGGATCGGGGCTCATCGGCTGACCGGTGGCATCGATGTCGGCCCGGTACAGCTCGGCCAGGGTAGAAGCGAGGTCACGGACGATTTCCTCCTCGGAGACCCCCTCGGCGCGCGGGCAGATGATCGTGTACCGGTGCGGGTGCCCAGCGGCACGCTCCTTCAACCTGGCAATCAGGTCCGGTGCGGCGACGGTCTGGGTGGCGACGACGAGCGTGTGGCTTTTCTCCCAGCTGATCGAGTCGTCCTGGACGCGCACCGGGATGTGCGTCACCGCCACCTCAGGCTCAAAGCGGTCCGTTGCCCAAGCGACGAGATCCTTGCGGGTCATGCCGAAGCGCGTCCCGGAACGGCAGGAGAGCAGGAGCTCGCCGGGTTCATGGGCGCGTACAGCGTCGTCCATGGCGAGGGCCGGATCACGGTCCATCACCTCGCCGACCGACTCGATCCCGTATGCGGAGAGGATCGACATCGTCACCTCGACCCTGGCGCGCGCGGCCTCGCGCAACTCGCCGCTGTCGATCAACTGCCCGACGGCGGGCTGGTTTTGCGGCGCCGCGACGGCGACGAACGGCACCTTCCCCGCCCGCTCGCTGACCGCCTTCAGCAGCTTGCGGCCACCGGCGACCTCATTGAGGAAGACCAGCAGCGGCTGTGCCTCCTGGGTGGACTCCCCGCTCACGTCTGACCCACCACAGCCGGCTCGGGTTTGGCGACCTCTGCGCCTTCGCCGGCCATGATCGCGTGGCGGGCACCGGGCACGCCGTACTCGTACGGCCCACCGACGACCCTGGGGATCTCGTCGAAGTTGAAGATCGGGGGCGGCGAGGAGACCTGCCACTCGATCGAGTTCGCCCGCCACGGGTTGGCGACGGCGCGGGGCCCGAAGCGCCAGCTGACCACCATGTTGTAGAGGAAGACGAGCTGGCAGGCGCCGAGGAAGAAGGCACAGACGCTGATCAGCAGGTTCCAGTTGCCGAACTGGGTCGCGTAGTCGGCGACACGGCGCGGCATCCCGTCCATCCCGACCCAGTGCATCGGGATGAAGGTGCCCCAGGTGCCGATCACGGTGCCCCAGAAGTGGACCCTGCCCAGTTTCTCGTCGTACATCCTGCCCGTGATCTTCGGGAACCAGTGGTAGATGCCGGCGAAGATCGTGAAGACCGAGCCGCCGAAGAGGACGAAGTGGATGTGGGCGACGATGAAGTAGGTGTCGGAGACGTGGATGTCGATCGGCACCATGCCCAGCATGACCCCGCTGATGCCGCCGATCGTGAAGGTGACGATGAAGGCGAGCGCGAACAGCATCGCCGTCGAGTAGGTGTGGATCTTGCCGAAGTAGAGCGTGCCCAGCCAGGAGAAGATCTTGATCCCGGTCGGCACCGCGATCAGCAGCGTCGTGATCATCATCGGCACGCGCAGCCAGCTGAACATGCCGGCGACGAACATGTGGTGGGCCCAGACCGAGTAGCTGAGCACGACGATCCCGATCAGCGCCAGCGCCATCAGCCGGTAGCCGAAGATCGGTTTGCGGGCGTGGGTCGAGATGACCTCGGAGATGATCCCGAACCCGGGCAGCATCATGATGTACACGGCCGGGTGCGAGTAGAACCAGAAGATGTGCTGGTAGCTGATCACGTCGCCGCCGCCGGCGAACTGGAAGAACTGGGTGCCGAGGGCGCGGTCGAAGAGAACCATGAACTGGGCGCCGGCGATGAACGGGGTCGCGGCGACGACCAGCAGTGAGGTCGAGAGGTTGGCCCAGACCAGCAGCGGCATCCGCCAGAAGGTCATCCCCGGCGCACGCATGGTGATGATCGTGACTAAGAAGTTGAGCGCGGTCGCGATCGAGGAGGCACCCGCGAACTGGACGCCTAAGTTGAAGAACGACTGGCCTAATGGGGCGCCGGTCGAGAGTGGCGCGTAGCCGGTCCAACCGGCGTCGAAGGCGCCGCCGGGGGCGAGGAAGCTGCCGATGAAGAGCAGCCCGGCGAGCGGCAGCATCCAGAAGCTGAGCGCGTTGAGGCGCGGGAAGGCCATGTCCGGCGCACCGATCATCAACGGCAGCACGTAGTTGGCGATGCCGGCGAAGACCGGGATCACGAAGACGAAGATCATCAGCACCGCGTGCGTGGAGAAGAGGCTGTTGTAGGTGGCGGCGTCGACGATCTGGGTGCCTGGCTGGGCGAGCTCGGCCCGGATCAGCATCGCCATCAGGCCACCCACGAAGAAGAAGAAGAAGGTCGTGCAGATGTACTGGATGCCGATCACCTTGTGATCGGTGTTGAAGCGGAAGTAGTCCTTCCAGCTCTTGGCGCCGTGCTGGGAGTGGTCGTCGGGAATCGTCGGCATGCCGGCGGCCCAGCGCAGCCAGTAGTCGAAGCAGCCGAAGCCGGCGAGGAAGCCGAGCGGCCCGGTGATCAGCGGCACGACGACATGCGGGTAACCGGTCTGCTCGGTCTGCCAGATCGGCAGACCGGAGATGTCGCGGAGGACGACGACCAAGCCGACGCCGAAGGCGGCAGCCAGAATTGCGCCCAGCAGGCCTCGAATCCATCCCGGTTGCTTGATCGCGGCGACCATCAGTAGATCTGCGCCTCCATTATGCCCCGCCCGCCCCGAGGGGTTCGACCGGGTTGGTTTCGGTGTCCTGGCGGATCGACTCCATGAACGGGGCCGGCACCTTTTCGGTCAAACCGGCAACCCATTTGCGGAAATCGGCCGGTGATTCGACCACGACTTTGGCCCGCATCGAGGCGTGGCCGAAGCCGCAGAGCTCGGTGCAGATCAGCTGGTAGGTGCCTACCTTGTCGGGGGTGACGGTGGCCGTCGTGGTGATCCCCGGCACGTTGTCTTTCTTGATCCGCCACTCCGGCACCCAGAAGGAGTGGATCACGTCCTGGGAGTGCAGTTTGAACTGGACCTGGCGGTTGACCGGGACATGGAATTCGCCCTGCACGTAGGCATTGCCTTTGCCGGGGTAGCCAAAGCTCCAGGCGTACTGCTGGGAGAAGACGTCGACGGTGAGCGCGTCCTTGGCCGGTTCTTCGATGTCGTTGAGGATCGACCAGCTGTAGCCCGCCGCAAAGAGAACGATGACAGTCGGGATCAGCGTCCACGCGACCTCGAGCCGGGTATTGCCGTGGATCGGCTCGCCGTCGGATTCATCGCCCGGCTTGGCTTTGAATTTCCACAGCGCGTAGAAGAGCATCACCATCACCAGCGAGAAGACGAATGCCGAGAGGACGATCATCACGTCGAGCAGGTCGTCGATCTTGGGAGCCGCCGTCGAAGCGGCCTCGCCGTCCCAGTTGATCGGCAGCATCACCGCAGAGATCACCGCCGTAAGGGCGACGGTCGCGGCGAGCATCTTGGCTATCGGCAGGCGGCCGTACATGAGGCGGCGGGCATTCTATTGAAGCGGCGGCCGGAGGTTTTCACGTCCAAATGCGGCTTCGCACGATCTAGGCGGGCGGAGACAGCTCGGCGAGCTCCCCGGCCGATGCAGCCAGGACGCCGCGGGCCACTCCCTCCCAGCTCCAGAGCCGCTGAGCGGTGGCGACAAGCGCCTCGCGAGCTTCCACTCGCTCGGCCTCCGGAAGCCCGAGCCAGCCGGTCAAACGACCGGCAATCGCCTCGACGGCACCCGCCTCGACCGGGAACGAAACCAGCTCAGCGGCCTCCGGAGGCAGCGTCTCCGCCAGCTTCCGTGAAACCTCCAACATTCCAGAGTGGCCGGCGGAGACCGGCAAAATCCCACAAGCCGCGGCCTCGGCGGCGACCATCCCAAAAGCCTCGGGAAAGGTGCTCGGCATGACCAGCGCGTCGGCTCCAGGGAGCAACTCAGCCACCTCGTCGTGCTCCAGTCGCCCGATGAACTCGGCGGAATCGGCGATCCCCTTGGCTGCCTCCAGATAGCCGTCGGGCGAATCAGCGAGAAACGCGCTGAGGATCGACAGCGGCTCCGCAGTGCCGCCCTCAAGCCCCCGACCCAACTCGGCAACCTTGCGCGCATCATCCAAATCCCCGCGATCTAAAGCTGCCAGCAATCGACGCAGCCCGCTCTCGTACTCCCCGTAGCCGGCGATTTCCAGCTGTGCATCGGGGTGCACAGCTCTGACCAGCGGCCACGCAGCGATCAGCAGATCGACCCCCTTGGAAACGATCAGCTTCCCGACGAAGACGACACGAGAGCCTTCCTCCGCGTGGACCCGAGGCCGAAAGCCCTCCGTATCGACACCAGGGGGCCCCAGCCGGGTCTTCTCCTTCAATCCGGGCACCTGCGGCAGAGCCGCCCAAAGCGACTCGGCCGTATGGCGAGAGCCGACCAGGACCGTCGACGCCACATTCATCCCCTCTTCCGCGTAGGGCAGGAAGCGCGGATGCGGTTTGACGGTGTACTCGAGGGCCGAGCCGTGGATCTTGGCCGCGAAGGGGCCGATCTCGGAGCGGGCGAGGATCGCGGGGCCCATGACGAGATGGCCCGCCAACGCCGCGTCGAAGTCACCGACCGCGCCGGCGACTTCGCGCACGGCGGCGACGTTTGCGTCGATGTAGCGGTTGAGCTCCTCCTCGGTCAACTCCTCGAAGGCCTTGACCTCGAAGCCCTCATAAGGGTCTTTGACGTAGACGGGCAAAAGGCCATGGATGTCGGGGTTGTGGATCTCGACGCCCTCGATCTCGACCTGTCGGTCCTGGCAAAGGAGATGCACCTCGTGACCGAGCCGAGCCAGGGCGCGGGCGAGATTCGCGGTGTAGATGTTGCTGCCCGTGCCGCGCAGCATGTAGCCGTGGAAGAGGAGGACACGCATCGCTGCCGCACAAGCTATTAGTCTTCTCCGCCGTGAACTCGAAGCAGCTCTACAGGATGCGGGCAGCAGCCTCCGGCCGCGAGGCCCTCGCTTACGCCGAGCCCGGCTCGGTCTACGTCGATCGCGAGACCGACGAGGAGATGGTGCCGGTGGCGATGGTGCTGCCGCTCGCCCCCTCGGCATCGGCCCTCCCCCGCTCTCCCGAGAACCTGCGCGCCTGCCGCCGCTGCGACCAGCTGATCGGCTTGGACGTCAGCGACTGTCCGTACTGCGGGCTCCGCCAAGAAGCTCTCTAAACCCGGCGAAGCCCGCGCCAACGCCTGGGATGATCGGCCAGACGATCACTATGAAGGCGATCGCCGCGACCCCCAAGGCGATCAAATGAACGGCTCCAACGCCGGGGCCGGTCAAGTTGGCAATCACTCCCGCTATCAAGCAGACGAACACCCAGGCCATCAGCCTATCTCGGACAATAGATCTCATATCGCAAAGATTAGCGGGCCCGCCAGTGAAATCGCATAGATCAAAACTCCAAGAGAGAAGCCTGCGAAAGCCCCTCTGCGAACTGCCCGGTCCCACCGGGCCCGGGGCGCCTCCGAGTAGATGAAGCCGGCCAACACTCCGCCGGCAGCCGACAACGTGAAAGGGAATCCCAGACCAATGCTGTCTGGCCATGGATCTTCGACTCGTGGGAGGAACGAACCGTTCTGCAACCAGATGCCAATTGCAATCACGAACACGTCGCGACGCTGACAGGGCCGGGCGCGCGTGTGGCGCGCTAAATGTCAAATTTCAGCTACGGCTGCTTGACGACAGTTGCCGTGTAGAGCAAGCGGGCGTTCGAGTAGTAGCAACCGTAGGTCTTCGTCTTGCCGACGCCCTGTTGGGGGTGGCCGCCCTGGATGTCTTCCTTCGAAGAGCAGTGATCGGGCAGACGGCTGCCGCGCCAGGTGTTTTCTTCGGTCACGTTGAAGGCGAACATCGGCGCCCAGGTCGGGATGGTCAGAGCGACCACCTGTCCCTGCAGGACGCTGAGCGGGTGGTCGAGGGTGAAGATCACCGTGCTGCCGAAGTAGGGGTTGAGGATCTGCAGCGGGCTCTGCCGGACCAGCGTGTACTGAGGCGGCTTCGAGCCTTCGACCGGGCGCAAGACCCCGATCCGCGCCTGCGACGGCTTGCCGAGGAATTCGTTGAAGAAGCTGATCTCGTCGGTCATTTTTTCGGTGTCCGCGTCGGACGGGCGCGAGAGCGTGATCGACCAGGCGACGATCTTGCCGTCGAAGGGAACCTCGTAGGGACGCGGCACGCCGCCGGCGATCGCCTGGAAGCCGGTCACGTGCCCCTCGACCCGGCAGGGGACGACCTCGACGTTGTTGACGATCTTGCCCGGGCAGGACGCCGGCGGGGTCGAATCGGTCTTGCCCAGGACCACGACCCGGGCCGGCGCCGAGTCGGCCGCACCCGGCCAAGCGGCGGCAACGAGCAACGTCAGAGCGCAGGCGAAGCCCAGCGCGACATAAGCGCGGCTGCGGTCGGTTCGGTTTTTGGCTGCTCTCACCAAGGTCTCAAGCGACAACCCCGGCCTTCGGCAAGGGTTGCGGCACAGGATTCTGTCGTTCGCCGCGGCTCAGCGGGGTCCTCCGGCGCGAATGCACGATCGCGGTCAACCCGCCGATTGGCCAGTTGGCCAATCGTCTAGGGTTGCCAGCCGTAATGGAGGGCACGAGTTCTCAGGCAGACGAGTTCATCCCCGCTGGCCTCGCCTCGCTCGGAATCGAGGCCGACGAGGTCGACCTTGCCGTGATCGGCGCGGTCCACCAGCTTCTCTGGCCACCGATCCTCGAACTGCTTGCCCTCGACACCGAGGGTGTCGAGCCAGAGCAGTGCCCCGACCTGTCGAAGGCACCCGAGTGACCGCGCCGCTGGACCTCGGCCTGCGTGCGCAGGCCGCCGCCATAGCCGCCGGCGACATCGACCCCGGCGAGCTGCTGGATGCCGCGCTGGCCCGGATCGAGGAGCGCAACCCGGCCCTCAACGCCGTCGTCGAGACCTTCCCCGAGCACTCGCGCGAGATGCTCGCCGCCGCGCCCGCCGGGCCGCTGCGCGGCGTGCCGGTCGTGATCAAGGACGAGTGGCCCCTGCCCTGGCGCGCGCAGCGCTTCGGCGCCGCTGAGCTGATGGCACCGACCGCGCCGGGCGAGTCGGGGCCCTACCGCGCCCTCCGCGACGCCGGCGCCGTGATCGTCGGCGTCGGCAACATGCACGAGCTCGGCGCCGGCAGCACCGGCAGCGTCTCCGTCTACGGACCCGCCCGCAACCCCTGGGACACCGAGCGCAGCCCCGGAGGCTCCTCGAGCGGCCCAGCCGCCTCGGTCGCCGGTCGCCTCGTCGCGGGCGCGGTCGGCGCCGACGGGCTGGGCTCGGTGCGATTCCCCGCCGCCTACTGCGGCCTGACCGGGCTTAAGCCGACCTTCAGCCGCTCGGCGATGGAGGGCCACCACATGGCGCCGACGACGACCCTGATCGTCTCCGGGCCGCTCTGCGCCGACGCCGCCGACTGCCGGCTGCTCGGCTCGGTGCTCTACGGCGAGCAGCTTGCCGGCGGCGATGCGGCAGGCCTGCGGATCGGCGTCGTCCGCGATCCCGTCTCCGAGGACGTAACGCCCGAGGTAGGCGCTGCCTGCGAGGCGGCGATCGAGGCGTTGCGCGCCGAGACCGGCGGCGAGGTGCGGGAGATAGCGCTGCCCGACCTCGAAGCGGCGACCCTCGCCGCGATCCTGATCATCAACTCGGAGAGCATGGGCGGCGTGACTCCGGAGCGTCTCAACCGCCTCGACCCGGAGCTGAGCCCGATCGCGCGCGGCACGCTCAAGTACCGGATGCTGCTCCCGGCCACGGCGACCGTTCAGTCCAGCCGGGTGCGCACGCTGATGCGCCGTCGTCTCGCCACCCTCTTCGAGCAGGTCGACGTGATCGCCTGGCCGACGGTCCCCGCCCCTGCCCCTCCCCTCGACGCGCCGGTGGTCGAGCTCCCCTCGGGGCCCAACACCGCCGACCAGGCAAACGTACGCGGTGCCGCTCTCGCCAACCTGACCGGAATCCCCTCGATCAGCATGCCTGTGGGACTGAGCAGCGAGGGTCTGCCGTTGGCACTTCAACTCCAGGCCGCCTGGGGCGGGGACGAGCTGCTGCTCGATGCCGCCGAGGCGCTGGAGCGCGCCAACGGGCGCTGCTGGGTCGAGTCACTGCCGCCGATAGCAGCGGCCTCGCCGACGGAGGCTTAGGCAGGATGGCGTCGACCGCAATCGCGGTCGAGGGGCTGGAGCGAGCCTTCGGCGAGGTACTCGCCGTCCAGGGCATCGACCTGGAGGTCGGCGAGGGTGAGATCTACGGCTTCCTCGGCCCCAACGGGGCGGGCAAGACGACGACGGTGAGGATGCTGACGACGCTGCTGCTGCCGACCGGTGGGCGGGCGACCGTGGCCGGCCACGACGTCGTCTCCGAAGCGCGCCGGGTGCGCGCCTCGATCGGCGTCGCCCTCCAGGAAGCGGCGCTCGACCCGCTGATGACCGGCCGCGAGCTGATCCGGCTGCAGGCGACGCTCCAGGGCCTGCCGGGGGGCGAGGGCAGGCGCCGCGCCGACGACCTGCTCGAGCGGGTCGACCTCGTCGCCGCCGCCGATCGGCGGGTCGGCACCTACTCGGGGGGGATGCAGCGGCGCCTCGACCTTGCCGCGGCGCTGGTCCACGAGCCGCGGGTCCTCTTCCTCGACGAGCCGACCACCGGTCTAGATCCGGTCAGCCGTAAGACGATCTGGGAGGAGGTGCGCGCCCTCAACGACGAGGGAACGACGGTCTTCCTCACCACCCAGTACCTGGAGGAGGCCGACCAGCTCGCCGACAACGTCGGCATCATCGACAGCGGCAGGATCGTCGCCGAGGGGACTCCGGCGTCGCTCAAAGCCGAAATCGGCCACCCCCACATCCGCCTGCAGCTGGAGGAGGGCTCGATCGCCGAGGCGGAGGAGATCTGCGCCCGCATCGGCCCCCTGCTGCCACCGGTCGATGGCAAGACGGTCCTGGTCGAGGTCGAGCACGGCGCGGGCGATATCCCCCGCGTCGTCAGGGCACTGGACGAGGCGGGCATCGGGGTCGGCTCGCTGGAGCTCGTCCGTCCCAGCCTCGACGACGTCTTCGTCGCCAAGACCGGCTATCACCTCGAGCACGAGGGGGAGGAGAGCGGCGAGAGCAAGGAAGAGGCCGTAAAAGCGTGAGCAGCCTGGCGACGAACCTGCGGGTCATCGGCGCTCTCGGCATGCGCTCGATCCGCCAGACCTTCCGCCGGCCCCAGTTGATGGCGCCGATCGTCGTCTTCCCGACCATCCTGCTGGCGATCCAGACCGGTGGCGCCGGCGGCGCCGTCAACCTTCCCGGCTTTCCACCGGTGCAGAGCTTCCTCCAGTTCATGCTCGCCGGGGCGATGATGCAGTCGCTGATGCTCGCCGGCAACAGCGGCGGGATCGCGCTCGCGGTCGACATCGAGATGGGCTTCACCGACCGGCTCTTCGCCGCACCGATCTCTCGCTACACGATCGTCCTCGGGCGTCTCGCCGGGACCGCCGCGCTCGGTTTGTTTGCGTCGCTCTGGTTCCTCGCGATCGGGCTCGTCTTCGGCGCCCACATCGAGGGTGGCGTCCCGGGAGCGCTGCTCGCGATCGCCCTGGTCACGGTGACCGCGATGGCGGTGGGCGGGATCGGCGCGGCGATCGCCCTGCGCACCGGCAGCGCCAGCGTCGTCCAGGGCCTCTTCCCGCTGGTGCTCGTCGTGCTCTTCCTCTCTTCCGCCTTCTTCCCGGTCGAGCTGATGATCCAGCCGGCGCAGACGATCGCCGAATACAACCCCTTCAGCTTCATCGTCGAAGGAGTGCGCGAGCCGATCGTCTCCGGCATCGACGCCGGCGACACGGCGGAAGCCCTGCTCGCGATCGCCGGCATCGTCGTCCTCGGCCTCGTGCTCAGCGCACGGGCGCTGCGCCACCGGTTGCGGGTCGGCTGATGGAGGCGGCGGCGATCCCGGCGACGCAGGCGATCCCGGCCTGGCGGACCAACCTGGCGACGATCGGCGCGCTGATGTCGCGGGCGAAGAACGAGCTGCTGCGCGTTCCCGGCGCGGCGATCCCGGGCGTGCTGGCGCCGACGATCTTCTTTCTCGGCCTCAACGGGGTGTTCGGTGCGCTGACCCAGCTGAATGGCTTCACGACCGGCTCCTACGAGAGCTTCATCGTCCCGATCAGCATGCTGCAGGGGGCGGGCTTCACCGGCGCGGCGGCGGGGGTCAACCTCGCTCGCGACATCGAGCAGGGCTGGCTCGACCGCCTGCTCGTCTCCCCCGCCCCCCGTTGGGTCCTGCTTGCCGGCACCGTGCTCGCCGCCAGCGCCCGCTCGCTGATCCCAGCCACCTTCGTGCTGACGATCGCGCTATTGCTCGGCGCCGGCTGGCCGGGCATCGACGGCCTCCTCATCACCTACTTCATGGTCGCGGCGATGGCGGCCGTCGCCGCCTGCTGGGGCTCGATGCTTGCCCTGCACTTCAAGAGCCAGTCGGCGGCACCGCTGATGCAGGCCGGGATGATGGCGCTGATCCTGACCACGACCGCCTACGCGCCGCTCGCCCTCCTGCAGGGCTGGCTCGCCGACGTGGCCCGCATCAACCCCGTCACCCAGGTGGTTGAAGCGGCGCGGCAGGGCTTCGTCGGCAGCGTCACCTGGGCCGAAACCTGGCCGGGCCTGCTCGCCCTCGCGGGGCTCCTTGCCGTCCTGGGCGCGCTCGCCCTGCGCGAGATGCGCCGCACCGGCGCTTGAATGACGGTCGATGGGCCGATTCCGGACAATATGCGTCCTGTTTTAGGCCCGTCGGCGGTGGAGATTGCGGAGAGGGTGTTGCGCCAGAACTGGCTTGAAGGGTCGCGGCAAGGCACGCCCTTCGCCTACACCCAGCCCAGCCCGGGGCGTTATCCGTGGCAGTGGTACTGGGACTCCTGCTTCGCGGCAATCGCCTGGCGGCGCTTCAAGCCCGCACGTGCTCGTGCCGAGCTGGAGAGCCTGCTGGCCGCGCAGCGAGAGGACGGCTTCATCGGCCACACGATCTTCTGGGACCGCCCCGTCTCGCTAGGCCGGTTGCCCTTCTACAACGTCGCCTCACGCAACTCGTTCCAGACCGGGACGATCCAGCCTCCGCTGCTCGCCTGGGCCTGGCGCGTCGCCGTCGGGGACCCAGCCACACAACCCGGGATCGTCGCCCAGGCCGAGTGGCTGGCGCGCCACCGCGACCTCGACGGCGACGGGCTGCTCTGGATCGTGCAGCCCGACGAGTCGGGGCTCGACGCCTCGCCCAAGTTCGAACCGGTCTGGGGCCGGCGGGCGAACGGACGGATCGGCTTCCCCCTGCTCGTGCGGCGCAACCGGCAGCTCGGTTTCGACGCCCGCCGGATCCGCGACCGCGGCGGTCCGGTGCTCTGCGAGACCGTGGTCAACACGCTCTGGTCGCTCTCGCTGCAGGCGCTGGGCCGCCCCTCGGCAACCCCGGCGCTGGTCGATCGGCTCTGGGACGAGTGCCGCGGCCTCTTCCTCGATGAGGCGCAGCCGGGCGGCACCCGGCCGCGCGTCCTCACCTGGGCCGCGCTCGCCCCGCTCGCCCTGCCCGACCTGCCCGAGGAGATCGGCCGCAGGCTGGTCGAGGAGCACCTGCTCAGCGACCGCGAGTTCCTCACCGCGGTCGCACCGCCGTCGGTCGCCGTTGGCGAGGCGAGCTACGAACCGGATGGCGGCCACGGCCCGATCCGCCGCTACTGGCGCGGGCCGACCTGGATCAACGCCGCCTGGCTCTGCTGGATCGGCCTGCGGCGCCTCGGCTACCACCGAGAGGCGGAGCGGATGGCAAACGGCCTGATCGGCGCGGTCGAGCGAGAGGGCCTGCACGAGTACTACGACCCTCGCACGGGAAAGGGGCTGGGCGCAACGGACTTCGCCTGGTCGGCGCTGATCGCCGAGCTGGCCGATCCTGACCCGAAGGCCACGAGCAGCTATTTGTAGCGGTAGGTGATGCGACCTCTATCGAGGTCGTAGGGGGAAAGCTCGATCTTGACCCGATCGCCGGGGAGGATGCGGATGTAGTGGCGGCGCATCTTGCCCGAGATGTGGCCGAGGACCTCGTGGTCGTTGTCGAGTTTGACCCGGAACATCGTGTTGGGGAGGGCCTCGGTGATCTCGCCCTCCATCTCGATCTTCTCCTCTTTGCCCATGCGGCGAGCAGCGTACCTGACGGCTGCTCAACCGCGCACCCGGCGGGCACGGTCGAGTGCGTCCTCGCGCGTGCTCACCTCACCCGCGTACTGGGCTGCCTCGATCTCAGCCAGCAGGTCGCCGAGCTCGGGTCCCGGCGCAATGCCCAGCTCGGCGGCCAGCTCGTCGCCACGCAGGAGCGGCTCGGGCGGGCCCTGGCGATGCCAGTCGAGCGCCGCCGCGAGCATCTGCCGGGCCAGGGAAAGATGGGCCTCGATCGCCTCCTCGGTGGCAAAGGGGCCGCTGCCCCGGGCGGAGAGCCGGTCGGCGACGGTGAGCAGGGTGACGTCGGCGCCAACGGGCTCGGTCGCCCGCAGGTACTCGTGGACGCGCCGCGGCGGCAGCGGCGCCTCGTGGACGAGAAAGCCGAGGCGCAGATGATGCAGCGTCAGCCCCTGCAGGTGGCGGGTGAGCCGGCTGCTGGCCCGCAGCCGGCTGCAGATCCCGGCGACGATCCCGACCCCGACGCTGTCGTGGCCGATGAAGGTCACGTAGCCGTCGCGCTCGCCCCTGGTCGCCGGCTTGCCGATGTCGTGCAGGAGGGCACCGAAGCGCAGCGCGGTGCCGCGGCTCATCTCGTCGGCGAGCGGCTCGTCGAGCAGGGCGCGGGTTTCGGCGGCCCGCTCGCCGGCGAACCGCTCCAGGTCGGACTCGACTTCGAGCGTCTGCTCGAGCACGGCCATCGTGTGGCCGTGAACGTCGAGATGATGGTTGGGCCCCTGTTCGACCCCGCGCAACGCCTCCAGCTCGGGCAGGACGAAGGGCGTGAGGCCGAGCTCGTCGAGCAGCGCCACGCCACGCAGGGGATCGGGGCCGCCGATCAACCGCCGCAGCTCGGCCAGCTGACGCTCGCCGGCCGGCTCGGCGGCAAGGCGGGCCGCAGAGCGGGCCAGGGCGACCGTGCCGGGGTCCACCGTCAGCCCGAGGTCGGCGGCGAGGCGGGCCGCGCGCAAGAGGCGCAGCGGATCGGCGCGAAAGCTGTCCTCGGCGACGGCGCGCAACTGGCGTCGCTCCAGATCGTCGAGGCCGCCGAGCGGATCGATCGGATCTCCTCCGGCAAGCGGCACGGCGACGGCCCCGAGGGTGAAGTCGCGCGCCGCCAGGTCCGCCTCGATCGTCTCGCCGCGCAGCGCCGTGGCGTCGACCTGCCAGCTGCCGTCGCGGGCGACGGCCCGCCAGGTCGCGAACTCGGCCGAGAGCTCGAACGCGTGGCCGTCCCCCTCGCGCGCGATTGCCTTCGCCGCCCGCTCGGGATCGCCGGCGAGAGCGAGGTCGAGGTCGGTTACCTCACGGCACAAAGCCGCGTCGCGCACGGCGCCACCGGCGATCCAGACCGCTGCGCCCTCCTCCTCCAACGCACGCCGGGCCAGATCGACGAGCGGCGCGGCATCGAGATTTCCAGAGAGGCTCAAGCCCCCACCCTGGGGACGCGGGCTGAGATCCCGCAAGTGATCTCGTAGTTGATCGTGCCCAGTCGCCTGGCCAGATCCTCGGCGAGGATCGTCTCCCCGTTCTGCGAGCCGATCAGCACAGCCTCGTCGCCGGCCTCGACATCGGCGCCGGGGCCGAGGTCGACGGTCACGTTGTCCATCGAGACCGTGCCGACCAGGGGATAGCGGCGGCCGCCGATCAACACCTCGGCGTTGTTGGAGAGGCCGCGGCGAACGCCGTCGCCATAGCCAAGTGGGAGTACGCCGACAAAGGTGTCCCGCTCGGCCCGCCAGGTCTGTCCGTAGCCGGCAGTGGCGCCAACTGCGAAGGGCTTGACGTCGGCCACGTATGAGTGCAGGGAGAGCGCCGGCTGCAGTCCCCGCTCGGCCGGGTCGCCCTGAAAGGGATCGAGCCCGTAGACAGCCACGCCGCAGCGCGCCATGTCGAAGTGTGCGCGGCGCTCGCGGAAGACCGCGGCGCTGTTGGCGGCGTGGACGACGATCGCCGGGAACTCGCTCTTGGCAGCAGCAGCCAGCGGTGCGAAGCGGTCGAGCTGCTCCGCGAAGAAGCCCGACTCCGGTTCGTCGGCCGTGGCGAAGTGGGTCCAGACGCCGGCCGGCTCCAGGTCGGCGCTCCCGGCGCAAGCACGGAGAAGATCGAGCACCGCTTCGGGATCGGGGGTGCCGAGCCGGCCCATGCCGCTGTCGTGCTTGACGTGCACGCGGGCCGGGCGGCCGTGGGCGCGAGCGCGTGACACGACGAGGTCGAGGAAGCCGCGGCGCCAGACCGCCACCTCGGATCCCGCCTCGAGCGCCGTGTCGAGCTCCTCGGGCGCCAGGGCACCCATCGTCATGAGGGGAACGTGGGCAAGGCGCCGACCGAGGCGCTCGGCCTCACCGGCGGTCGCCACCGCCAACCGCGTCGCACCACCGGCCAAGGCCGCCTCGGCGCAAGCCTCGTCGCCATGCCCGTAGCCGTCGGCCTTGACCACGGCGCAGAGCTCCGCCTGCCCCAGCTCGGCCTTCAGCCGGGCGCAGTTCTGCCGCACCGCGCCGAGGTCGATCCGGGCGACCGCCCGCGCCATGCTCAGTTCTCGACGAGCGCGGCTAGCGCGTCGGCCCGCGTGACCATCCCGACAAAGCGACCCTCGTCGTCGACCACGGGAAGGTGGTTGTGATGCTCGTCGGCGATCCTCCGGGCCACGGTCTCGGCGCTGGCATAGTCGTTGACGACGACCGGATCGGCGGTCATCAGCTCCGAGACCTTGGTCGCGAACGCCTTGTCGAGGCGCTTCTCGAAGCCCTTCATCGAGCCGACGAAGACGATGCCTCCCATGATGTTGAGGTAGTGCGGCAGGTGGAGGTCGGACTCCTCTTCGCTGAGGATCAGGTCGGACTCGCTGACGATCCCGACGACCTTGCCCTCCTCGTCGACGACCGGGATCGCCCCCTTGTCGGTCTTGGCCAGTAACTCGATCGCGTTGCGGGCGTCGGCATCGGGAGAAACGCTCGGCACTGAGCTGTCCATGATCTCGGCGGCGGTCTTCATCCCGGCGAGATTATTCGACCGAGGAGTCGGATGACCGACTCGGACGCATTCCAAGCGGGATCGAGTCGATCACGTCGGTGGCGATCACCGACTCGGCGGCGCCGATGCGGAGGGCGGCCTCACGACCGGCGCGGGCGTGGGTGAGAACCGCCGCGCAGGCGGCGGCGAAGGGCTCGAGGCCGCGCGCCAGCATCGCCGCGGCGATGCCGGAGAGGACGTCCCCCGTGCCCGCGGTGGCCAGCGCGGGCGCCGCAAGCACGTTGACGGCGACGTGCTCGCCGTCGGTGACGATCGTGTCGTCGCCCTTCAGCACCACCACCGCTCCGGCCTGCCGCGCCGCTTCCCGAGCCGCTTCGAGGCGACGCTCAGAGATCTCCTCCGATGAGCGGCCGAGCAACCGGCCCAACTCGCCCGCGTGCGGAGTGAGCAGGGTCGGTGCGCCTCGAGCCGCGATCCTGCCCAGCTCACCGGCGAAAGCGTTGAGGCCGTCGGCGTCGAGCACCAGCGGCGCCTCGATCGCCCCCAGCACCTCCCGGGCGAGCTCGACCGAGCCGGGATCGCGACCCAGGCCGGGGCCGAGGACACCGGCGGCGGCACGCTCGAAAGCATGCAGCAACGGCTTGGCGGACGCCGGCGCGAGGCAACCGTCGCCGCCGGGACAGCCGACCGACATCACCTCTGGCTGCCCCTGCTCGAAAATCGGCTCGAGGTCTGCCGGGACCGCCACCGTCGCGTAGCCCGCACCGGCCCGGATCGCCGCCAGGGAAGACATCTGCACGGCGCCGGTGAGCCCGCGCGAGCCGCCCGCGATCGTCACCTGCCCGGAGCTGAACTTGGTCGAGCCCGCTCCCCGCCGCGGCGCCAGCTCGAGCACCGAGGGTCGGATCGTTCCGGCAGCCGGCCGAACGGGTGCGCCCGGTGGGATCCCGATCGGCGCCACGCGCAGCTCGCCGCTGTGCCACTTGCCGGGGGCGACGCGGTGGCCGAGCTTGGCGGCGTGGAAGCTGACAGTCAGGTCCGCCATGACGGCCGCCCCCGCCACCTCGCCGCTGGAAGCGTCGACGCCAGAGGCGATGTCGCAGGCGATGACGGGCGCACCACAGGCATCGATAGCTGCGATCGCCGACAGGGCCGGCTCGCGCGGCTCGCCGGCGAAGCCGGTGCCGAAGATTGCGTCGACGATCGCGTCGGAGCCCGCCAGTCGCGCAGCGAGATCGCCGTCCTCATGCTCGGCGGGAAAGCGCTCCAGGTTGGCGGCTGCATCCCCGCTCAGCTCGTCCGCCGGCCAAAGCAGCAGCGCCTCGACCTCGAAGCCGGCCTCGCGCAGGTATCTGGCGGCAACCAGGCCGTCACCCGCGTTGTTGCCCTTGCCGCAGACGACCCGCACCGGCCCGTCCGGCGCCGACTCGCCGACAGCCTCGGCAACCGCCCGTCCCGCCGCCTCCATCAACTCCAGCGACGGCACTCCCTGATCCTCGATCGCCCAGCGATCGACGGCACGCATGCCGTCGGCGTCGTAGAGGGGGTCGAGCCAGGACTCCACGACGCTCAGCCTATCTAGGCTGAAGAAATCCCTGCAAAACAGCTAAATGACGTTTTGATATTTACAAAACATCATTGGCTCGGCCGAGCGTTACTTCAAGCCGATGATCAGCTTCGCCGTCGCCAGTTCGTCCTGGCTGGCCGAGCCGAGGGCGAGGAAGCGGATGCTCTTCAGGTACTTCTTCGCTTCTTCGAAGCCTTCCTCCGAGCTGGGGATCAGCGCGTCGGCGAGGCTGAGGGCGGCCGGGCCGGCGGCGAAGCCGGCGATCGGCGTGTCGCCGAGCGAGGCGACGGCGTCGTTGTAGGCGGGGTCTTCGGAGAGCGTCTTGCCCTTGCCCTTTTCGGCGAGCAGGCCTTCGAGCGTCGCCGGCACCCCGTAGCCGATCGCGAGCCGCCCTTCCTTGGCGGCGACGACGAGTGGCTTGTCGCCGAGCTCGTCGCTGTGGACGGAGAAGCCGGCGTACTTGCCGCCGAGGACGCTGACGCCTTCGACGTGGGCACTGCGCAGCAGGGTGACAATGCTGGAGACGGTGTCGGTCGCGTTCGAGCCCTTGGTGCTCAGCACGAGAGCGCCGCCGAGGCTGCTCTCGCTGTTCCCGGTCGCGAAGACTCCGGCGTCCTGCACGGAGTCGGCAAAACCTTCCAGGTCGATGCCGAGCTGCTTCAGGCCCTTCTTCAGCTGATTCGGCGGGATCGTGTCTGGAATGCCCTGCTTGTCGAGGCTGTCGATCGCTTCGTTCAGCTGCTTGCCGAAGCCGGAGACGGCGATGCCCGCGAAGGCGTCGCCCGGCAGTTCGCCGAGCAGAGACGACGCGTCCCCGGTCGGCGCTTCCTGGCCGGCCAGGTCGCTGCTGAATTCGACCGCGACCTGGTCGGAGCCCGGCACGACGCTGGCAACCGCCGTCGCTTCGCTGGGGTCGATACCGGCGTTCTGCAGGATCTGGCGCGCGGTCGGGTCGATCTGCCCGCCGGACTGGTCGATCAGCTTGCCGACGTCGACGTAGACGTCGGCGAGGCTGCCGTCGGAGGCGGCTGAGATCGCCTTGGCGAAGGTGTCTTCGCCGGCCAGCGATTCGCCGTTCGAAGCGTCGACCACTTCCGTGAAGACCTTTTCCCCTTCGGCGATGACGAGAAAGTCGCCGACGACGCCGATCGCATCCCCTTCCGAGCCCCCGACCTCGAAGTCGACCCCTTCATAGGAGGCGGCCTCGTACGGATCTTTGCTGATCCTGACCTGGGTGTCGATGAATGCCTGCGTCGCGTCCGTATCGGTCGACTCGACGATCGCCCCGGTCCCGCTGAATTCGTTGCCCTCTCCGAGCTGCTCGAAGAAGACACCCGCGCGCTCGCCCAACCAGGGTTCGATTTCCTTGGCGAAGTCGACCGGTTCGCCGTCCTCGCGCGCCGAGCTTTCGAGTTTTTCGACGACGTACTCGCCGAGGTTGTCGATTCCGGCGACCTGCTCGGCGATCGCTTCGGTGTTCGACTTCAGCTCGCCTTCGGGCTGCAGCGTGCCTTCGACGAAGACGGGGGCACCGGGGGGCGCGAGCTCGGCCACCTGGGAGCCCGTGGAGCTGCTGCCGCAACCGGCGACAAGGACGACCAGGGCGGCCAGTGCGAGCGCCGCAAAGAGAAAACGAGGCTTCATGCGGCCCGGCATCCTACATACGCCGTCACTCGACGGTGACGGTCTTGGCCAAATTGCGGGGCTGGTCGACGTTGAGGCCGCGGGCTCGAGCGATGTCGTAGGCGAGCAGCTGCAGCGGCAGGATCGCCAGGATCGGCTGCAGGATCCAGTCGGTGGCGGCAACCTCGATCGTCTGGTCGGCTACCGCACCGGCTCGCTCCTCGCCCTCAGTGACGATCGCGATCGTCTCGGCCCCGCGGGCCCGCACCTCTTCGACGTTGGAGAGGACCTTGCTGAGGACCGGGCTCTCGGTCGCCACGCAGACGACCGGCGTCGACTCGTCGAGCAGGGCGATCGGGCCGTGCTTCATCTCGCCGGCGGCGTAGGCATCGGTCGGGATGTAGGAGACCTCCTTCAGCTTCAGCGCCCCCTCGAGGCAGACCGGCAGGCCGATGTGGCGGCCGAGGTAGAGAAAGAACTGCCGCTCGGAGAACGCCGCCGAGACCTCGCGCACACGCTCCTCGCAGCCGGCGAGCGTCGACTCCACCTTCGAGGGCAACGACTTCATCTCGGCGATCAGCTCGGTGAGGCGTTCGGGTGGCAGCGTGCCGCGCAGCTCGGCCAGCCTCAACCCCAGCAGATACATCGCCGCCACCTGGGCGACGAAGGTCTTGGTCGCGGCGACGCTGATCTCCATGCCGCTGCGGGTGTAGAGGATGGCGTCGGCGTCGCGCGTGGCCTGGCTGCCGAGGATGTTGGTGACCGCCAGAACCGTGGCACCGCGCTCGCGGGCGAGGCGCATCGCCGCAAGGGTGTCGGCGGTCTCGCCGGACTGGGTGATGCCGATCACCAGGTCGCCCTCTCCCACCACCGGGTTGCGATAGCGGTACTCGGAGGCGATGTCCATTTCGACCGGCACCCGCGCCCACTCCTCGATCGCGTAGCGGCCAACCAAGCCCGCGTGGTAGGAGGTGCCACAGGCGACGATCACGATCCGCCTCAGGCCGCGCAGGAAGTCGTCGTCGAGCTCGACCTCGGAGAAGTCCACCCCGTCGTCGCCGGGCAGGCGATCGGCGATCGTTTCGGCGACGGCGTCGGCCTGTTCGTGGATCTCCTTCAGCATGAAGGTCTCATAGCCGCCCTTCTCGGCAGCCGCCTCATCCCAATCGATCTCGTCGGCGGCACGCTCGACCGCGTTGCCCTCGGCGTCGGTGATCGTCACCCCAGAGGCGTCGATCGTGACGATCTCGTCGTTCTCGATCGCGACCGCCTGCCGCGTCTCGGCGAGGAAGGCGGGGATCGCGGAGGCGAGGAAGCTCTCGCCCTCCCCGACGCCGGCGACCAGCGGGCACTCCTTGCGCGCCCCGACGAGCTGGTCGGGACGGTCGGCATGCATGGCGACGAAGGCGTAGTGGCCACGGAGGTCGGCAAAGGCGGCGCGGACCGCGGCAGCCAGATCGCCATCGTAGTGCTGGGCGATCAGGTGGGCGACCACCTCGGCATCGGTTTCGGAGCTGAACTCCTGGCCTTCGGACTCGAGCCCCGCGCGCAGCTTGGCGTGGTTCTCGACGATCCCGTTGAGGACGATGTGGACTCGGTCGGATGTGTCGCTGTGCGGGTGGGCGTTCTCCTCGGTGACCCTGCCGTGGGTCGCCCAGCGCGTGTGGGCAACGCCGGTAGTCGCCGGGGCGGCGGCCACCGCGACACCACCACCGTTCTTCTGCTCGTCCATCGCGGCGCGCAGGTTGGCGAGGTTGCCCACCGCCCGCACGCTGTCGACGCCCCCGTCCTCGATCACCGAGACGCCGGCGGAGTCATACCCCCGGTATTCGAGCTTCTCCAGGCCGGCGACCAAGAGGTCGCGGCAGGGGCGCGCCCCGACATATCCGACGATTCCGCACATAGAAGGCCGTCAAGGGTAGACGGTGACTTGCTTCAGGTTCTTAGCCCAGCTCTTGCTGGACCAGATCGGCAAGGCGCTTGCAGACCGCGTCGGCCTCCTCGGCGCTCGGCGCCTCGGCCATGACGCGTACCAGCGGCTCGGTGCCGGAGGGGCGCAGGAGGACGCGGCCGCGTCCCTCCAGCTCGCCGCCCTCGCGCTCGACCGCCTCCCAGACGGCGGTGGCGCCGGCGATCGCCTCGCGGTCGGCGACCTCGACGTTGACCAGCTTCTGCGGCAGCTTCTCCATCGCCTCGACCGAGGCCAGGTCGCGGTCGCCGAGCTCGCGCATCGTCATCAGCGCGGCGGCGATCCCGTCGCCGGTAGCGGCAAAGCGCATGTCGATGATGTGGCCCGACTGCTCGCCGCCCAGGGCCCAGCCGCGCTCGCGCAGCTCGTCGAGCACGTAGCGGTCGCCGACCTTGGTCACCGCGACGTCGACCCCCGCCGCCTCCATCGCCTGGTGGAAGCCGTAGTTGCTCATCACGGTCACGGCGACGCCGCCGCCGAGTTCGCCGCGCCCGGCCTGTCCCCGCGCCAGCAGGGCGATCAACTCGTCGCCGTCGTGCTCGCGACCGCTGCCGTCCACCGCGAGCACCCGGTCGCCATCGCCGTCGAAGGCGAAGCCGACCCTTGCCCCAGAGGAGGCGACGTGCTCGGCCAGATGGCCGAGGTGGGTCGATCCGCAGCCGTCGTTGATGTTGCGCCCGTCCGGCTCGACCGCGACCGCGTGGACCTCGGCGCCGAGGCGCTCGAAGATCGCCGCGGCGACCCGGTAGGTGGCGCCGTTGGCGCAGTCGAGCGCGACCTTGATGCCGGAGAGATCGAGCGGGAAGGCGGCCTCGAGGGCGCGCAAGTAGTCCTCGCCCCCGCCATCCAGCTCGCGGACGTGTCCCGGCGTGATCGCCGCGGTCGACTTTTGGTCCGCTATACGGTCGAAAGCTCGACCGCGCTCGTCAAGTAGCGCCTCCATCCGGGCCTCGGCCTCGTCGGCGAGCTTGGTCCCCTGGGCGCTGAAGAACTTGATGCCGTTGTCCCGGTAGGGGTTGTGGGAGGCGGAGACGACGGCAGCGAGATCAAGGCCCAGCTTGCGGACTAGAACTGCGGCGGCGGGGGTCGGCAGCACACCGGCGAGCAGAGCGTCGCCGCCGGCCTCGGCAACCCCGGCGGCAAGCGCCGCTTCCAGCATCGGCCCCGACTCCCGCGTGTCGCGGACGATCAGCACCTGCGGGCGCGTGGCCTCGAGCGAGGCGGTTGCTGCACGGCCGAGGGCCAGGGCGAGCTCTGCGGTGAGGAACGTTCCAGCCTCCCCTCGGACCCCATCGGTTCCGAAGAGCTTGCGCTCCGTGCTCACAGCGACCTGCTCAGCGCTTGCTGAACTGCGGCCGCTTGCGGGCCTTCTTGAGCCCCGCCTTGCGCCGCTCCTTGGCGCGCGCGTCGCGGGTGAGGAAGCCACGCCGCTTGAGCTCGCCGCGGAGCTCGGGGTCGACTTCGATCAGCGCCCGGGAGATGCCGTGGCGGACGGCGCCGGCCTGGCCGCTGACGCCACCACCGTGGACCCGGACGCGGACGTCGACATTGCCCTCGTAGCCGGTGATCGCGAGTGGCTGACGCGCCGTCGTCTGGTGCAGCGGCCGTGGGAAGAACTCCTCGATCGGGCGCCCGTTGATCACGAACTCGCCGCCGCCGGCCAGCAGGGTGACGCGAGCGATCGCGTTCTTGCGTTTGCCGGTCGCCAGGAAGCGGGTGTCGCCCTCGATCTTGGCGGGGGCTCGGCTCGCCGCCTGCTCCTCGTCGTCGGAGTCGCCGACGAGCGCAGCCTCACGCGCCCGCTGCTCCTCTTCCTCAGCTTCCTTGCGCGCCTGCTCCTCGGCACTGAGCGGCCGCGCGTCGGTCTCGACGGCGATCGGCTCGAGGTCGGCACCGGGAATCGCGTCCTTCTTCTTCTCGGCCTTCGGCTCCTCGGGCTCCTCGACAGCCTCGGGCTCCTCCGCAGGCGCCTCAGGCTCAGCCTCCTCCTGCTCAGCGACAGGAGACTCGGCAGGCTCCTCTACTGGCGCCTCGTCCTGAGCCTGTTCCTCAGGCTCCTCATCCGTGGGTGGCGTGGAGGTGGGCTCCTCGCCCGCAGCCTGCGAGGACGAGGAGTCCTCCTCCGCGACAGGACCCGCGGCTGAAGCCTCCGAACCCTCGCCGGTCGAAGCCTCCTCAGGCGTCTCCGGAGTCTCCAAGTCTTTCTGCTCGTCTGCCATCAAGTCGTCTCCATCGGCTGGGGTTTCTGCGCCGCGTGCGGGTGATCCGGCCCGGCATAGACCTTGAGCTTGGTCAGCTGCTTGCGGGCGAGGCGGTTACGGGGAAGCATTCCCTTCACCGCCTTGCGGATCACCTCCTCGGGGCGGCGGTCGAGCATCTCGGCAAGGGTGCGGGACTTGATCCCGCCCGGGTAGCCGCTGTGGCGCCAGTAGCGCTTCTGCTCCATCTTTTTCCCGGTCACCCGGATTTTCTCCGCGTTGACGACGACGACGAAGTCGCCGGTGTCGACGTGCGGGGTGTACTCGGGCTTGCGCTTACCGCGCAGGGCATCGGCGATCCGCGTCGCCAAACGGCCCAGGGTCTGGCCCTCGGCATCGACGACGAGCCAGTTTCGCTCGCGGTCGGAAGGTTTGGCTACATAGGTCTTCATCAGAGAAAAGCCGCGGGGGAGCCCCAGCGGCTCCGGGATGATAGCCGTCAACTCGCCTTCGCGCGCACGGCCCGTCCCGCAGCCGGGACGGGCTCCGGACAAGCCCGTATACTGCCGCGCCAGCAACAGCCGAATCCCAACCGCACAGCGGACGGGAGCGGAGGAACCGTAGGGACCCTTGCAGGTCCCAGGGGCGAATCGGACGAAGTCAGTCCGTAGCGCATCTCTTTCAGCGCGAGCCCGACAGCTAACTCCGCAGGCGAACGAAAGAGAGGGCACGTGGTACGCCGCAAAGCTGGCGCCAGGCCTTGGCTTGGCGGGTCGATATCGATAGTCGCACTGGCGATCTTTCTCGCCTCCTTCGCGACGCCCGCTCTGGCGCTCACCGGCGGCGCGCCGACCCCGGCCGGCAGCGCCCCTCCGCCACCCAGCGTCAGCGGCACGCCAGACCCGTCGCCGAGCGCCGGCACGCTGAGCCTGGTCTCGGCCAAGACCTGGCCCCGCAAGTCGTTCTACTACAGCGCCCGCGCGCCGCGCCTGCGCTACGAAATCGGCAGCGACCAGGTGAGCAACGACCTTCGCATCGACGTCGTCGGCGAAAGTGGCGAAGTCGTCAAGAGCTTCTACCGCAACGACATCGCCCCAGAAGCTGCCGACAGCGTCCGTTGGGACGGGACCGGCGGCGATGGCAAGCCCGCCCGCAACGGTCATTACTCGTTCCGCATCGTGTCGCAGAGCGGCGGGGGCTTTGCGCGCCGCGCGACGTCCTCCTCCGCGGAACCGCTCAGCCTTGGCTTCGACCTCTACCGCTACGCCTTCCCGATCCTCGGTTCCCACGACTACGGCGGAGCCGCCGGTCGCTTCGGCGCCGGGCGCTCGGGCCACACCCACGAGGGACAGGACGTGATGGCGAACTGCGGCACCCCCCTCGTCGCTGCCCGCGGCGGCACGGTCCAGTACTCCGGCTACCAAGGTGCTGCCGGCAACTACCTCGTCATCGACGGCAAGGGCACGGGCTTCGACTTCGGCTACATGCACCTGCTCGAACCCTCGCCCCTGCCGGAGGGAGCAACGGTCCGCACCGGCGAACCGATCGGCGTCGTCGGCCAGACCGGCGACGCGACGGCCTGCCACCTGCACTTCGAGATCTGGACGGCGCCGGGCTGGTACGAAGGAGGCAGCCCGATCGATCCGCTGCCCTATCTCGAAGAGTGGGACAGCTACAGCTGAGGCTCGGCAACGACTGACCCTCACCGTCAGTCTCCGGCGCGTCGCAGATACCCGCCCCAGTCGAAGGGTGCGATCCCTGGGTTCCCGCCGCCGAGCTACGCCATCGCGCACGAGGCGCCAGCTGACTCCGACCTCCTGAATGACCTCGCCGAGATCCGCGGATCAGAACTCGACGACGTTTGACCCAAGCTCTCGTCGAGCCTCGTAGCCCTCCTGCCCTACGACCTTCGGGTTATGAGCCCCAACCCGTGAGATCGGCTGGATTCTGTTGGGGCACTGCTCCATTTCTTGCCCAGGGAGGGCGTCTGGTATACCCAGGTATACTAAAAACATGGCAAAGGTTATGGTCTCTATGCCCGATGATCTCTTGGCCGAGGTGGATGCCGAGGCTAGCCGCGCAGGCACCAGCCGCAGCGCCGTCATGCGCGACTTCGCCGATGCCGCCCTGCGCCGCCGCCGAATGGATCGCGCTGCGGGGATGCAGAGCTTGCTGCGCGATACCTCCCCTCATGGTGGCGGGGCTGCCGAGCAGGTGAAGGCAACCCGGCCCGAGCTGTGACGACGCTGTTCCTGGACGCCAGTGTCCTGCTCGCGGCCTTTGACCCCGAGGACGATCACCATGAGCCGGCGAGCGCCCTTCTGGTCGATGCCGAAACCACGCTTGCAACCGTCGATCTCGCCCGCTACGAGGTCGCCAACGTTGCGGTGCGCGCCTGGCGCGCACCGCAGTCAGTGGCACCACTGCTTGCCGCGGTTGAGCGGCTCGCCGACGACGGTGGCGTCCTCGTCTCCACAGGCTTGCTCCTAACGCGTGCCGCCGAGCTTGCCGAACACCACACGATCTCCGTCTATGACGCCGCCTACGTCGCCGCTGCCAGCGAGGCTGACCACCGCCTCGTCAGCTGCGACGAGCGCGACCTGGTCTCAAAGGGACTTGCGGTGTTCCCCGCGAACGTCCACTCCGCGTAGAAGCTGGCTGCCTTCCGGCGTGAGATCTTGTTGTTGAGAACGGGTCTCATTATCTGATACGTTCCCGGCCGTGAGCTGGGCTGAGACAGCAATTCAGCGCCTTGATGAGGCCGGATACCGGAGTGGCGCGGCGCGGCGTGAGGTGATCGAGCTGCTTGCCGGCGAGCCCTGCGCGCTTACGGCGCTGGAGATCGACCGGCGCTTGGACTCGGTCGGCAGGGCGAGCGTCTACCGGACCCTGGATCAGCTCGACCGGTTGAACCTCGTGCAACGGGTCGAGATCGGCGGCGATTCGGCCGGCTATGAGCGGGTCGATCCCGAGCTGCACCACCACCATCTGGTCTGCGACGAGTGCGGCAGGCTGGCTCCCTTCGCCGACCGCTCGCTGGAGCAGGCGATCGAGGCGGTCAGCCGCGCGGCCGAGTTCGAAGTGTCCGCCCACGACGTGCTCCTGCGCGGCCGCTGCCCCGACTGCAAGACGGCGGCTTAGGAGCGGACCTTGCCGGCTGTCGCAATTCCCCTGGCTGGACTGACCGTGCTCGCGACGCTGATCGGGGGCCGGATCGCGCTCCGCCTCTCACACACCCTGCCGACGGTGATCGCGCTGACCGGAGGCGTTGTCGTCGCCGTCGCCCTTTTCGACGTCCTCCCCGAGGGGATCGATCAAGTCGGCGACACCCAAAGGGCCACGGCGCTCGTGGCCGTCGGCTTCCTGGCCTTCTTCTTCGCCGAGCGCGCCCTGGTACTGCACCACCGGGACAGTCCGGACCAAGCCCGGGCACACCACCACGTCGGAGTGCTTGGGGCCCTCGGCCTCTCGGTGCACAGCTTCATCGACGGGCTCGGGATCGGCCTCGCCTTCGGCCTCGACTCGACCACCGGGTTCCTCGTCTTCATCGCCGTGATCAGCCACGACTTCGCCGACGGGCTCAACACGGTCAGCTTCGTGCTCAGCCAGTCCGGCGATCGCAAGCAGGCGGCGAAATGGCTGCGGATCGATGCGATCGCGCCGCTGCTCGGCGCGATCGTCGGCTCGCTGGCGAGCGTCCCCGACGAGACGCTCGGCTACATCCTCTGCATCTACAGCGGCTTCTTCATCTATATGGGCGCTACCGACCTGCTGCCCGAGGCGCACGCCCACGCCTCCTGGCGAAAAGTCGGCCTGACGGCTTCGGGCTTCGCCTTGATCTTCGCGATCACCCGCGTCGCCGGCGTCTGATCGCCACGCTCAAGCGGCGAGGAAGCGCCGCAATGAGCGTCGTGCAGCCGGCAGACGCCGGCCGGCGTCGAGCTCGCGGATCGCGATCTCGGCGGTCATCGCGGCGAGCAGGTGCGAGGCGGCGGTTGCGTCGGGCCACCCCATCGCCTTGAAGCTGGGGACGGCGGTGGCGGCGAAGCGCTCGTGCCTGGCGGACATCGAGGCGTCGAGACTGGGGTCCGAGCGTGCCTCGAGGGCGAGCGCCTTCACCGCTCGATCCTCGAGGCAGGTATCGAGGTAGGCCTCGACGCCGCGGACGATCCGGTCCGCCCCTGGCGGCGACCCCTCGGTGGCAGCGACGACCGCGGCCTGAACCCTCGCGTGGAAGCGCTGGTGCAGGGCATCGACGAAGGCGGCACGGTCGTCGAAGTGGACGTAGAAGGTGCCCTTGGCGACCCCGGCCTCGGCGACGACGTGGTTGACGCTGAGCCCGCTGAGCCCTTGCCGCTCGGCAACGACGACACCGGCGTCGAGCAGCGCCTCCCGGGTGCGGCTCCCGGCGGCGGTGGCAGCTTCAGCGGGCATGCTCGACAGGCTACCTGACCGCTCGGTCACCCAACATGACCGACCGGTCAGTCATCTGGTATGGTCGCGCTCATCGCACTGCTCGAGACCGCCACCGGACCGATTGCCTACGACGAGCGCGGCGAGGGCGACCCGGTCGTCCTGCTCAGCAGCGGCGCCCACGACCGGCACGACTGGGACGGTCTGCGCGCCCTCCTGCCGTCCCGCTTCCGCTCGATCGCCCCGGACTGGCCCGGACATGGCGAGTCGCCGCTGGGCAGCGGGACCGCAACTGCGATGCGCTTCGCCGACGTGACCGAGGAGCTGGTCGAGCGCCTCGCCCCCGAGGGAGCAGTTCTCGTCGGCAACTCGGTCGGCGGTTTCGCCGCGGCTCGGCTCGCGATCCGCCGCCCAGAGCTGGTTCGCGGCCTCGTCCTCGTCGACAGCGGCGGCTTCCTCGGCCGCCCGCTGCAGGTCCGCGCCTTCTGCGCCCTGATGGCGAAGCCCCGCTTCCTGCGCGCAATCTATCCCTGGTTCGCCAACCGCTATATGCGGCCACACAGCGAGGAGGATCGTCGCGTCCGCGACCTCGGCATCGCGACCACTCGCGAGGATCCCGGCCTGCGGGCAGTCAGCGAGCTGTGGGGCAGCTTCGTCTCGCCCGAGCACGATCTGCGCGCCGAGGCACCCTCGATCTCCGCGCCCACCCTGATCCTCTGGGGCAAGCGCGATCCGGTCATCCCGCTGAAAGTCGGCCGCCGCCTGGCGGCGACGATCCCAGGCGCCGAGCTCACCGTCTTCGACACCGGCCACGCGCCTGCGGTCAGCGAGCCCCAGGCCTTCGCGGCTCGCTTCGTTCCGTTCGCGGAAGCCGCGTTCGAGGGCTCGCTGGCCCCCGCTCGCGATGAGTGACGGGCACCGCTGGCGCTCCGCCCAGCTCGGTGAGCGCCGGTCGGTCGATGTGACCGGCGGGACCATCGAGTGCTTTGAGCGCGGCGCCGGGCCCACGCTCGTCTTCTCGCACGGCTGGCTGGCGAACGCGAACCTCTGGCGCAAGGTGGTCGACCTGCTCTGCGGCGAGTTCCGCTGCCTCGCGCTCGACCTGCCGCTCGGCTCGCACCGGACGCCGATGGACGCCGACGCCGATCTCAGCCCGGGCGGAGTGGGAGCCCTGATCGCCGACGCGGTCGAGCGGCTCGAGCTGAACGAGGCGACGCTGGTCGGCAACGACTCCGGTGGCGCCTACTCGCAGATCGCCCTCGCCCAGCACGGCGGGCGGATCGGCGATCGAGTCTCGCGCCTCGTCCTCACCTCTTGCGAGACGCCATACGACGAGTGGCCGCCGCCTCCCTTCGACGGCCTGCCGACGGCGGCACGCGATCCTGAGCTGCTCGGCCAGATGCTCGGCGCCTTGGAGGATCCGGAGATCCGTGCCACGCCACCCGCCTACGGCCTCCTGCTCAAGCGCCCGGTCGAGATCGAGGTCTCCGACTCCTATGCGCTGCCGGCCAGCCGCGACATGGGCGTCCTGCGCGATGTCGCCAAGGCGATGGCCTCGACTTCGACCGCTCCGGTTCGTGCCGCCGGCGAGCATCTGATCGCCTCGTCGGACCTACCCGTGCAGCTGATCTGGTCGAGCGAAGATGAGGTCTTCCCGCTCGCCCATGCCGAGCGCTACGCGCGTGCTCTGAAGCACGGTGAGCTGGTCCGCATCGACGACGCTTTCAGCTTTACGCCGGAGGACCAGCCGGACGCGGTGGCCGAGGCGATCCGCCAGTTCGCCGCCTGACACGCCGGTCCCCCAGCTCGATCAGAGCGAGCGCGAGAGCGACCGGCACCGTGGCAGGCAGCGTGTCGACGGCAAAGAAGAGCAGATCGAACGCCAGGGCGAGGGCCGCGACGAGCAGGGCACCCAGCCTCTGGCGACGAGCTGAGACAGCAAGAAGGCAGCCGAGCGTGGCGGCGACGAAGAAGTCCCCGAAGCCCATCAGCGCGTCCCCGAAGTGAGCGACCTGCAGGCGCGGCAGCCCACTGGGCGCAGCGGCGGTAAGGGTCGCGTTGGGGCCCTGGAGCAAGTTGGTGGCGACGAACCAGGTGTCGACGGCGGCCATCGCGTAGATCCCCAGCTTCAGCCAGAACGCCGGCGCGACCGAGACCAGCAGCCAGGCCAGCCCGACGCAGCCGAGCGCGGTCAGCGCCGTCGCCGCGGCCTCGCCGAGGAGCGAGCCCGGCGCGGCCCAGGCGAGAACGAACAGCGGCGCGACCGCCGCCCCCCACTCCGGCCGGGCGCCGTGGACCAGCCAGCCGAGCGCCAGCGCCGCGAAGGGCGGCACGGCGACCAGCGCCAGCCAGGAGAGCGCGGTCGCCGATTCGCCTTCCCAACCGACGATGCCGATCACGACGACGATCGAGAGCGCCGGCACCAGCGCCCACCAGGGACTTCGAAATGCGTCGAGCCAGGCGAACCTCCGCGCCCGAGGCAGCGCCACGAGCGCCGCCTGCACGAGGCTGAGGATCGCTATCGAGACGGCAAAGGACGGCATCGGCCGTCCGACCCTAGCTCTCGCCTACTCCCACTCGATCGTCGCCGGTGGCTTGGAGGAGATGTCCAGCGCCACTCTGTTGACGTCCTTGATCTCGTTGATGATCCGGTTGGAGACGCGCTCTAGAAGGTCGTAGGGCAGGCGGGCCCAGTCGGCGGTCATCGCGTCGTCGGAAGTCACCGCGCGGATCACGATCGGGTAGGCATAGGTGCGGCCGTCACCCTGTACGCCGACCGAGCGTACGACGGGCAGGACGCAGAAGGACTGCCAGAGCTGGCGATACAGCTCAGCGGCGCGGATCTCCTCCTGGAGGATCGCGTCGGCGGCGCGGAGGATGTCGAGGCGCTCCCGGTTTACCTCACCGCCGACGATCCGGATCCCGAGTCCCGGCCCGGGGAAGGGCTGGCGCCAGACCATCCGCTCGGGCATGCCGAGCTCGGCGCCGACCGCCCGCACCTCGTCCTTGAACAGCATCCGCAGCGGCTCGACCAGGTCGAACTCGAGGTCGTCGGGCAGGCCGCCGACGTTGTGGTGGGACTTGATCGTCGCCGCGTGATCGCTGCCTCCCGACTCGATCACGTCCGAGTAGAGGGTGCCCTGGACGAGGAAGTCGACCTCGTCGAGCTTCGCCGCCTCCTCCTCGAAGACGCGGATGAACTCCTCGCCGATGATCTTGCGCTTGCGCTCGGGCTCGTCGACCCCGGCGAGCCTGGCGAGAAAGCGCTCTTCGGCGTCGACGTGCACGAGCGGGATGCCGAACTGGCCGAAGGCCTCGACCACCTGCTCGGCCTCGTTCAGCCGCATCAGCCCGTGGTCGACGAAGACGCAGGTCAGTTGCTCTCCCACGGCCTTGTGGACGAGCAACGCCGCGACCGAGGAGTCGACGCCGCCCGAGAGCCCGCAGATGACCTGACCCTCGCCGACCTGCGCCCGAATCGCGGCAACCTGCTCGGCGATCACCGACTGCGGCGACCACTGCTCCTCGCAGCCGGCGATCTCGCGCAGGAAGCGAGTCAAGACCTCGGTCCCGTAGGGGGTGTGGACGACCTCGGGGTGGAACTGGATCCCGTAGAGGTCGCGGTCGGGCGCCTCGCAGGCGGCCACCGGCGAGGCCGGCGTCGAGGCGAGCGCGGTGAAGCCAGGCGGCGGCTCGAAGACGGCGTCGCGGTGGCTCATCCAGCAGCTCTGCTCCTCCGGAAGGCCACCAAGCAGCCGGCCGCCGCTGTTGCGGACGGTCAGATCGGCCCGCCCGAACTCGCCCGACTCCGCCCCTTCGACCTTGCCTCCGAGCGCCTGGACCATCGCCTGCATGCCGTAACAGATGCCCAGCATCGGGATGCCCAGATCGAGCAGGTCGGTGGGAAAGCTCGGTGCCCCCGGCTCATACACCGAGGCGGGACCGCCGGAGAGGATCAAGCCCTTCGGCGCCCGCTCGCGGATCGTCTCAGCCGAAGCGGTAGCCGGCAGCAGCTCGGCGAAGACCCCGCATTCGCGGATTCTTCGCGCGATCAGCTGCGAGTACTGCCCGCCGAAGTCGAGGACGAGTACCTCCTCGGAGGCCTGGGCCGGCGCCGTCGTAGCGCCGGCCTCAGTCGTCGGCGACTCCAACACCGGCGGATACCGCCGCCCGGCCGTTCGAGCCCATCCCGACCGACTGCTCGTTCTGCAGCTTCTTGCCCTCGCTCATCAGCGCCGGCGCGACCATCACCTCGGCCCGCTGAAAGGAACGGATGTCCTCGTAGCCGGTCGTGGCCATCGAGGTTTTCAGCGCCCCCATCAGGTTGAAGGTGCCATCGTTCTCCTGGGCCGGACCGAGCAGGATCTCCTCCATCGTCCCGTCCTGCTTGGTCGAGACCCGGGTGCCACGCGGCAGCGAGGGATGGAAGGTGGCCATCCCCCAGTGGAAGCCGCGACCGGGGGCCTCCTTGGCGCGGGCCAGCGGCGAGCCGACCATCACCGAGTCGGCGCCGACCGCGATCGCCTTGGAGACGTCGCCGCCGGTGCGCATGCCGCCGTCGGCGATCACGTTGACGTACTCGCCGGTCTCCAGCATGTGCTGGGCACGGGCGGCGGCAACGTCGGCGATCGCCGTCGCCTGCGGGACGCCGATCCCGAGCACCCCGCGGGTCGTGCAGGCGGCGCCGGGCCCGACGCCGACCAGAACGCCGACGGCGCCGGTCCGCATCAGGTGCAGCCCGGTCGAGTAGGAAGCGCAACCGCCGACCACGGTCGGCACCGGCACCTCGGAGATGAACTCCTTCAGATTGAGCGGCTCGACCGTGGTCGAGACGTGTTCGGCCGAGATCACCGTGCCCTGGATGACGAGGATGTCGATCCCCGCCTCGACCGCGATCTCGTAGTGCTCGCGCACCTTCTGCGGCGTCAGCGACCCGCAGGCGACCGCGCCCCGCTCCTTGATCTCGGCGATCCGCTTGCCGATCAGCTCGGGCTTGACCGGCTCGGTGTAGATCTCCTGCATGATCCGGGTCGCCTCGTGCTTGGGCGCAGCGGCGACCTTCTCCAGCTGCTCCTCGGCATTCTCGAAGCGGGTCCAGACACCCTCCAGGTTGAGCACGCCCAGGCCGCCGAGCTGGTTGACGAGGACAGCCGTGTCGGGACTGACCACGCCGTCCATCGCCGAGGCGACGAGGGGCAATTCGAAGCGATAGGGACCTAGGTCCCAACTGATGTCTATGTCGTCGGGATCGCGGGTGCGGCGCGACGGAACGATCGCGATGTCATCGAATCCGTAAGCGCGCCTCCCCTTCTTGCCTCGACCGATGTCGATCTCCAAATCGATCCTCCAAGGAAGTGGTGGCGTTGAACAGCCAGCCTACACTTCCGCGTGGACCCCCAGGTCCCGCACCTCGACCTCGGCGAGCAGCCGCTCGACCCGGCGGCGGTCGACGGTGCCGGCGCCGAAGTGCTGGGTCGACTCGGCACCACAGGCGACGCCATAGGCGAGGCATTCCTCCGGCTCGCGGCCGTCGTAGAGGCCGGCGGCATAGCCGGCGAGAAAGGCATCGCCGGAGCCGACCGTCGAGACCGGGTCCAGCGGCTTGGTCCGCACTTCGAGCACCCGCCGCTCGGTGCCCTCGCCGACTACGGCGACGCAACCGTCGGGCCGCGTGATCGCGGCTTCGCCGGCCCCGAGCCGGACCAGCTCGGAGAGGCCCTGGATGAAGTCGTCGCCATCGGAGAACTCCTGCCCGACCAGCTCCTCCGCCTCGCGCTCGTTGGGGGTGACGACCGAGGCGCCGGCGCGCAGACCGGCCAGCATCGCCTCACCCTCGGAATCGAGGATCGACCTGACGCCGCACTCGCGCAGGTCCTCGACCAGCCGCGCATAGAGCTCCGCCCCGGCACCGGGCGGAAGGCTGCCGGCAAGCACGCAGATCTTCGCCCCGGCGGGCCAGGTAGCGCAACCGCTCGACCAAGCGCTCGACCTCCTCTGGGCTGACCGCCGGGCCGCGCTCGTTGATCTCGGTCTGGTCCCCCGAGGTGGGGTCGACGACCGGCCATGTTGATCCGCGTCTCGGCTGCGATCCAGGTGAAGTCGGTCAGGATCGCCTCGTTGCGCAGCTGTTCCAGCATCCGGTTGCCGGTCGGCCCGCCGGCGAAGCCGGCGGCGATCAACCGGGCGGCCGAGCAAGCGCAGGGCGCGCGCGACGTTGATCCCCTTGCCGCCGGCGACCGTTCGGCTCTCGACCGCCCGGTGGCGGTGGCCGAGGCGGAAATTCGGCACCGCGACCGTGCGGTCGATCGCGGCATTGAGGGTCACGGTGAGAATCATCGCCTGGTGCGGCGCCTCCTCAGAAAGACTGCCGCGATCAGTATCGCCGACAGCGCCAGCACGATCCAGAGCAGGTTGTCCTCGACGAAGCTGCGCACCCGGTCGAGCGTGCTCGCCTTCGGCACCGCGCGGCCCGCCAACAGTGGAACCGATGCCGCCCGCAGGCCGTCGACCCGAACGACCGCCGTGCCCAGCCTCGCCCCGCTGCGGATCGGGCCCTTGACCTCGTGCGGCGCCCGCACCGAGACGCTCAGCCGCTGTCCGGGTCGCACCCCGACCGCCACGGTCCGCGCCGCGCGCAGCTTCAGGTCGCTGCCCGAGTAGGCGATCGACGGCGTGGCAAGCGTCTGCTCGGCGCGGATCGGCACCCGCTTCCGGTACCCGGAGAAGCCGTATTCGAGCAGCTCCAGGGTGTCGTCGAAGCGTTCTTCGTCGGTCCAGGTGCCAACCACCGCGGCAATCAGCTCGACCCCCTTGCGCCGCCCCGAGCCGACCAGGACGTAGCGGGCACCGAAGGTGTGCCCGGTCTTCACCCCGTTGACCCAAGGAGCCATCGAAAGCAGTTCGTTGATGGTCGAGATCCGTCGCGGGGGACGGACGCTGCGCAGCACCGCGCTGCGCGAGGCGGCGAGCTTGGCGAAGACCGGGATCGTCGAGCAGGTGCCGGGTCAGCGTGGCAGGTCGAGCGGCGCTCGAGTGGTTGCCGCGCTGGTCGAGGCCGATCGGGTTGGCGTAGTGCGTGTCAGAGAGCCCCAGCGCCGCGGCGTAGCGATTCATCTGGCCGACGAAGCGCCGCTCCGAGCCGGCGGCGGCAAGGGCGAGGTCGTAGGCGGCGTCGTTGCCGCTGCGCAGGATCAGGCCGTAGAGCAGATCGCGAACGCTGATCCGCTGCCCCGCCCGGAGCCCGAGCAGGGACTCGCCGTATTCGGCGCCGTAGGGAGCTGCGCGGACGATCCGGTCGAGCGGCAGCTCATGCAGAGCCACGTAAGCGGTCATCAACTTGGTCGTGCTGGCGATCGGCAGCTGACGGGAAGCAGCGTGGGAGGCGAGCACTTCGCCGGAGCCGGCGTCGATCAAGGCCCAGGCGCGGGCCTCGAACTGCGGCGGCTTCGCCGTAGCGACGGAAGCCCCGGCGATCAGCGCAGCGGCGATCAGCCCGGTGAGGAGGAAGCTCCTCCTCACCGTAGCTTCAGCTTTTCCCCCGAGATCAGGATCTGGGGGTCGACCCCGGGATTCAGCTCGAGGATGACCGCAACCGGCACGCCGGTCTCATGGGCGATCGAGGTGAGCGTGTCGCCGCTCTGCACTTCGTAGGTCTTTGGAGTGTGTGCAGGGGGAGTCTGACTGTGCTTCGCATGCCCAGCGTGGCCCGAGCCGCCGCCGGAGCCATCCCCATCGTCACCGCCGCCGAGCGCCGCCGCGATCACGACGATCACGACAACGAAGCCGCAAAGAACGGCGGCGGCGGCGAAAAATCTGGCGGGTGCTCTAGAGCTCAGCCCTTGACCTTGGCCTTCAGCGCCGATCCGGCGGAGAAACGGGGCACCTTGCCGCCCGGAATCGTGATCCGCTCGCCGGTGCGTGGGTTGACGCCCTGGCGCGGACCACGCTCGGCGACGTGAAATTTGCCGAAGCCGGTGAAGCTGACCTCGCCGCCGCCGCTCAGGGTCTCGGTGATCGTCTCGAGCACTGCGTCGAGAGCGTCGCTTGCGCCCTTCTTGCTGCCCACGCGCTCATCCGATGCCAGTTGATCCAGAAATTCAGCCTTGGTCACGTCGAAGCTCCTCCGTCGGGTCGTTGAGGTCGGGCGGCAATCTAACAGCGACGGCGGGCGTAAGTCGGCTCTGGGACTCGATTCTGCCCCGAGCGGCTCAGGATCCGCTGACCGTCATCTCGCCGATCAGCAGGGGTGGCGTGCGGACCGAACCGCCGAAGGGCACCCAACGCGACTCCGAGCCGGCGATCAGCACGGCGCGCAGCATCGAGACCAGGTCGCTGGCGATCGTGAACTCACGTAGCGGCTCGCCCAAAGCGCCGTCGCCGATCGCCCGCCCGGAGGCGCCCACCGAGAAGACGCCGGTGACCGGGTTGACCCCGGAGTGAAGGCCGGCGACGTCGTTGATGTAGACGCCGTCGCCGGCCTCGCGCAGCAGTTGCTCGAGGCTTGCCGCGCCCGGGCTGACGATCAGGTTTGACGCCGACACCCCCGGCGGCGAGCGGTAGCCGGAGCGCCCCGCGTTGCCGGTGGTCTGCGCATCGCCGCGACGAGCCGTGTAGGAGTCATAGAGATAGGTCTGCAGGCGACCGGCCTCGATCAACGCCGTGCGCCGGCGCGGGGCTCCCTCGGCGTCGACCGGCGCCGTGGCAAAGCCCTCCGGGTCGAGGCCGTCGTCGTTCAACACGAAGGCCTCGGCGGCGACCTCCTCGCCGAGCCGCCCGGCGAGCGGTGAGCGTCCGCGCTGCACCGCATCGGCGCCGACCGCATTGCCGAGCAGGCCGACGAAGCTGGCGGCGACGGTCGGGTCGAGCACCACCGGACAGGTGCGCGAGGCCGGCTTCGAGGAGCCGATCATCTCGGTAGCGCGCTCGGCGCCCTCGCGCCCGATCGCGACCGGATCGAGCCCCGCCGGGCCCCGCGCAAGGCCGAAGCCGAGCCCGGTCTCCCGTCCGTCCTTACCCTCCGCGAGGGCCTGCAGATAGGCGTAACAACTCGTCGTCTCATACTCGCCACCCGGCGTGGAGGAGGCGGCGATCGCGACCCGCTCGGCGCTGTCGAAGTAGACGGCCTGCTCGACCGCGGCGATCCTGGCGTCGGACTCCAGCGCCGTCCGCTCCACGGCAAGAGCCAGGTCGGCGATCTGGGCGGGTGACCACTCGGCCCGGGAGACGTCACTCAAGCCGGCAAGGGCCGGCGCCTCACCGCCGCCGTCCGGAGGGCCCGCGAACTCATCCTCGTCGGCAGCGCGACCGGCCTCGACCGCGCGCGCGGCGATCGCCTCCACCCCGGACGGCGAGAGGTCGGTTCCAAAGCCGTAGCCGACCCGCCCGCCGATCCAGACTCGCAGGCCGAGGCCGCGCTGGGTGGCCGCGGTCAGGCTCTCGACCTCGCCGCCGTGAACTCGCACCTCGCGGTTCTCCGCTTCGCTGGCGTAGGCCTCGGCATCTCCGGCGCCCGCCGCGACGGCACGCTCGACCGCGAGCGCGGCCTGCTCGGCGAGGCCGCTCACGCTTGCGTTCCCCCCACCGTCATCGAGGCGATCCGGACGTGCCCCTGGCCGGTTCCGACCGGCACTTTCTGGCCGCCCTTGCCGCACATCCCGGTCTTCATCCAGAAGTCGTTGCCGACGGCGTCGATCGCGGCCAGCGCCTGAAGGCAGTTGCCGACCAAGGTCGCCCCTCGACACGGCCGGGTCACCTTGCCACCCTCGATCAGGTAGCCCTCGTTGACGCCGAAGACGAAATCTCCGGTCGCCGGGTCGACCTGCCCGCCGGCGAAGGAGACGGCGTAGAAACCCTGCTCGACGTCGGCGATGATCGCCTCCGGCTCGGCCTCGCCAGGGGCGATGTAGGTATTGGTCATGCGCGGGATCGGCAGGTAGCGAAAGCTCTCGCGACGACCGTTGCCGGTCGGCGCAGCGCCGTCGCGCTCGGCGCTCTGGCGGTCATAGAGGAAGGCAATCAGGCGGCCGTCCTCGATCACCTTGGTCTTCTGGGTCGGTGCGCCCTCGTCGTCGATCGCGTCGCTTCCCCACTCCCCCGCCATGCGGCCGTCGTCGTAGGCGGTGAGCAGGGGCTGGGCGACCGCCTCGCCGAGCTTGCCGGCGTAGACGCTGGCGCCCTTCTGCACGTGGTCGGCCTCGAGCCCGTGCCCGGTCATCTCGTGGAAGAGGACGCCGCCGAAGCCGCCGCCGACGACGACCGGCATCGAGCCGGTGGGTGCGGGCCCGGCGTCGAGCAGGATGAGCGCCTTGCGAGCGGCACTTGCGGCGATCGCGGCGGGGTCGTCGTCGAAGAGCTCAAAGCCACGGTGCCCGCCGAGGGTCTCGGCGCCGGTCTCTACCCGGTCGCCGCGGCGGGCGACGGCCTGGGCGCCGATCCGCACCCTGGTGCGATCGTCGCCGCTGAGGAGCCCGGTGGAGTTCGCCACGGCGACCTCGCGCCGTGCCTCGCCGTAGGAGGCCATCGCCTGGGCGATCTCGCCGCCGGCCGAGCGCGCACGCTCGTCCAGCTCGCGCAGCAAGTCCGCCTTGCGCGCGGCGGGGACGTCGCCCGGCGGATGCTCGATCGGTTGCGGGCTCCTCTCCTCGGCGCTCAGCGGCCGCGGCTCAGTGCGATCGCCGCGCAGCGCGGCCGCCGCCTCGCCGGCCGCCCGCTCGATGTCGGCGGGATCGAGGCCGTCGACGTGGGCGAAGTAGGTCGTGCCGCCGCTCAGCACCCTCACTCCGGCCCCCTCTTCGGCGCCCGTCTGCACCGACTCGATCCGCGACTCGTCGATCGCCAGGGTCAGGCCGCTGCGCCGTTCGGCGAAGACCTCGGCAAACTCACCGCCGTTGGCGAGGGCGCGGGCGAGGACCCGCTCGGCGACCGCCGGATCGAGCAGCTCGGCTCCCCGGCTCACTGCTTCGGCTTCTTCCCGGCGACCTCGATCAGCCTGCCGGTGGCGACGAAGAGCTCGCCGCCCACCGCCGAGTCGCCGGCGTGGTCCTCTGCCCGACCGCCCTTGTAATAGAGGCGGGCAAAAGGACGGCGCGAGGCACGACGACGGCGCATGTAGGCGGCGGCCTCGTCGGCGTAGCCGGAGACACGGTCGAGCAATACACGATGTGGCTTAGGCGGCATCCGGCCTCGCCTCCCCCGCCCGTCCGTTGCCACCGGCGGCCAGGTCGCGCAGCAAAGCCCGCAGGTCGAAGAAGGTCAGCGATGCCAGCGCGAAGCGCTCGGTCACCGCGACCGCCGCCAGCCCGGCGTGGCGCAGGGCGAAGACCTCGCCCTGCTCGGTGCCGATATGGACCTGCTCGAAGGGCTCGTCGCCGGCGCGATCGGCGGCCTCGAACAGCGCCGCCGCATCCTCTCCCCAGCGCTCCGGCTGGTCGCTGGCGGCAAGCACGGCCCCATCCGCTCCGAGGATCGCGGCTCCGCGCAGGTCGAGCGACATCTCGGCCAGGTAGGCGAGGGCGCCCTCGGCGGCATCGCCTGAAATCGCCCCGCTCGCGTGCACGTCTGCCATCTGGGTGAAAATACCGCCCCGTGTCCCTGGCCCGCGCTTCCTGGATCACCGTCGTCGCCATCTGTGCGATCGCCGCCGTCCTCTTCGCGATCAGCGGCTACACCGGCTACACGGTCACCGTGATCGCCGTCGGCCTCGCCGCCGCGGTCAATCTGCTGCCTTCGCCCTAAGGCGTCGCTTCCTCGATCAACCGGCTCGATAGGGGCCCTCGTCGCCTTCGGGCTTGCGGAGGGAGGTCTCGGGCTCGACGTGGATCAGGACGTCGGCGCGGCGGATTTCGGCCTCGATCTCACCGCGCATCTGGTGGGCGAGCTCGTGGGCCCGCTCGAGGCTGGTCCCCGAGCGGTACTGCACGTGGAAGTCGATGTAGCGACGACTGCCGGCGCGGCGGGCGCGCAGCTTGTGGTAGCCGGCGACCTCCGGGGTGCGGGCCGCGGCGATCGCCGCCTCGATCCGGTCCATCTCGTCGTCGGGCAGCGCTTCGTCGATCAGGACGCCGGAGGAGCGGCGCAGGATCCTCAGGCCCGCCGTGACGATCGCCGCGGCCACGACCAGGGCGGTGATCGAGTCGAAGGCGACGATGCCGGTGACCTGGACCAGCGCAAGGCCGACGAGGACGCCGGCCGAGGTGAGGGCGTCGGTGCGCAGGTGCGCTGCGTCGGCCTCCAGCGCCGGCGAGTCGTCCTCCTTCGCGCGCCGCGAGAGGACCGTGGAGACGACCAGGTTGGCGAGGACCGAGAAGCCCATCACGGCCATGCCGACGCCGAGGGTCTCGACCTGGGACCCGACGACCAGCCGGTGGGTCGCCTCGAAGACGATGATCCCGGCCCCGACCAGGATCAGCATTCCCTCGATCGCCGCCGCCAGGCTCTCGACCTTCTCGTGGCCGTAGGGGTGGTCGGCGTCTGCCGGCTCGCCTGCCTTGCGCACCGAGACGAAGGCGATGACCGAGGCGACCAGGTCGATCAGCGAGTGGACCGCCTCGGTGACGATCGCGATCGAGCCGGTGATCGCTCCGGCGGCGAGCTTGATCGCGATCAGGACCAGGTTGGAGGCGATCGAAAGCGCCGCCGCGCCGCTTTTGGTGCGGATCATCTTGCCGCCGGCGCCGCGCCACCGGCGCTCAGGTGACGCGCGAGCAGCCTCGCGGCACGACCGCGGTGGCTGATCTCGTTCTTCTCCGCCTGGCTGATCTCAGAGTAGGTGCGGAGGTCGTCGGGGCCGGTCGCCTCGGGGACGAAGGCCGGGTCGTAGCCAAAGCCACCCTCGCCGCGGGCGCTCTCGATCAGGTGGCCGTCACAGCGGGCCTCGAAGACATGCTCGGAGCCGTCGGCTTCGATCAGCGCCAGCGCGCAGGTGTAGTAAGCGCCTCGCTCCTCACCGGCCGCGGCGACCTCGCGCAGCAGCTTTTCCAGGTTCTCCTCATCGCTGGACCCCTCACCGCCGTAGCGTGCCGAGTGGATCCCCGGGCGGCCGTCGAGCGCCACCGCGCCGATCCCCGAATCGTCGGCGATAGTCGGCTCGCCCGTCGCCAGATGGGCAGCCCGCGCCTTGTCGAGGGCAATCGCGGCGAAGCTGTCGCCGTCCTCCGGCGGCAACTCGACGCCCTCTGGCAACGGCTCCAACTCGACCCCGGGCAGCAGTTCGCGCATCTCGCGCAGCTTGTGCTTATTGCCCGTGGCGAAGATCAAACCCGGCTACCCGGCTACCCGCTCCTGCACCTGGCGCAGCCGCGAGATGCCCATCTCGGCGAGCCCCAGCAGCTCGTCGAGCGATGCGCGGGAGAGCGGCGTCCGCTCCGCGGTCGCCTGCACCTCGACCAGACCGCCGTCGCCGGTCATCACCACGTTCGCGTCGACCTCGGCGCGCGAGTCCTCGCCGTAGTCGAGGTCACAGAGCGCCCGCCCGTCGACCATGCCGACGCTTACCGCCGCCACCGATCCGGTCAGCGGCATCGTCTCGATCTTGTTCGCGTCGAGCAGCTTCTGCAGAGCCAGGCGGAGCGCCACGTAGCCGCCGGTGATCGCCGCGCAGCGGGTGCCACCATCGGCTTCGAGCACGTCGCAATCGACGTAGACGCTGCGTTCGCCCAGTGCCTTGAAGTCGACCACGACCCGCAGCGAACGACCGATCAACCGCTGGATCTCGACCCCACGGCCATCCTGCTTGCCACGCGAGATGTCGCGTGCCTTGCGGTCGCCGGTCGAGGCGGGCAGCATCGAGTACTCGGCGGTGACCCAGCCTTTGCCCCGGCCCCCCATCCACTTCGGCACGCTCTCGTTGACCGATGCGGTGCAGATCACCCTGGTTTTGCCGATCGAGATCAGCGCCGAGCCGTCGGCGCTGGCAACGAAGCCCGGGTCGATGTCGATCGGCCGGATGTCGGCCGGAGCACGGTCGTAGCTACGCGAGGCTGGCATGCCGCGAGTCTGTCATGAGCCCGCCGGTCTTGGCACCGAGACTCACGCCTCCGGCCACACCCGCAGCCCACGCTGGGCGAAGTGCGCGTCGAGGGCAAACGCCTCGCCACCGCCGTCGCGCTCGATCAGAGCGAAGGAGGTCGCGTCGACGTAGCTCCACTGCTTGTCGCGATGGCGCTCGAGGATCTGCCAGGCCTCGTCCTCCACGTCAGGCTCCAACCGCACCAGCTCGATCGCCTCGCCGGCCCGAAAGCGACGACCCCACTCGATCGCCTCCTCGCGCCCAACCCTGACCAGCAGCGCTGTGTAGGTCTCGGCGAAGACGTAGTTCGAGGTGAAGAGCGTCGCGCCGGCCTCGATCAGGCTCGCCAGCGCCGTCCGCGCCCGCTCGTGCTCGGCCTCCGATTCGTTGCGCAGCGCGACGAACGCGCTGGTGTCGACGAAGACCGACCTCATGAGCCGTAGAGGTCGCGGTCCAGCGTGCTCACGCTCGTGCCCTCGCGACCCTTCCCAGGCGCCTCGTCGACGAGGAAGCGAAGCAGTGGGTCGCCGGCGGGATCCGCGAGCCGGCTGCGCTCGGCGTCGATCAACTCGCGCACCACCGCGGCGATGCTGCCGGACTTGCCCGCCCGCTGCCGCAGCCAGCGGTGCTGGCCCTCGTCGAGATATAGCTGGGTTCGATGCTTCATGCTGGAATACAGCATATGCCTAACCTCGGTCGCCATCGCCGCACCAAGCCCCCGGGACCCGTTCGGCCGCATCGCGGGGACGACGAACGGGGCGGCCCGCACAGCGAGCCGCCCCTCCTCCGCCCTCATTTGAACGCCACCTTGTCGACCGCCTCCTTGATCTTGTTGACGATCACGTCGGCGAGCTCGGTCCCCTGTTTGCCGGAGTAGCCCTTCATCGCGGCGACCATCCCGACCATCAACAGCGAGACGAGCAGGATCAAGCCGACGTACTCGACCGTCCCCTGCCCCCGCTCGCTCCCGGCCAGAACCCGGATCGCCCGCACCCGCCGCTCGATCGCGGCGTGTGCGATGCCCATCAGCGCGTAGATCATCGAAGCCTCCTTTTGGATTTGCCCCGATGCTCCAAGGCCGCGCGTCACGGATCTAGACGTAAATGGGCCAACTCTGCGGCCGAAATGTCAAAAGTCGGTCACAAGCAGCTGCCGGCCCCGGCGGCGGGTACGCTCAGCGGCCGATGCGGGTGCTGGTCGTCACCAATTTCGTTCCGGATGCAGCCGCGCCACAGCGGGGTCGGTGGGTGCGCGACCAGGTCGAGGAGATGCGCCGCCTCGGCGTCGACGTCGACGTGTTCAGCTTTCCCCGCGGGTCCAGTCACTACCTTCCCGCCGCGCTGCGCCTGCGACGACTGCTGCGCCGCGAGAGCTTCGACCTGGTCCACGTCCACTACGGGCTGACCGCCTGGTCTGCCCTGCTTGCCGGCGCTCGACCACTGGTCGTCACCTTCCACGGCACCGACGTCCGCCACCCCTTGGTCGGCCCGCTCTCGCGGCGCCTCGCCTGGCGCGCCGATCTCGTCGCCGCCGTCTCAAGCGCCCTCTTCGGGCCCGAGGACGGCAGGCCGGGCCTCCCCCCCGTGCCCGGCTCCGCGGTCTTGCCCTGTGGCCCCGACCTCGGTCGCTTTCGACCCCTGCCCCGGCTCGAGGCCAGGCAACAGCTCGGCCTCGAGCCCGACGGCCGCTACCTGCTCTTCCCCGCCAACCCCGACCGCGACGAGAAGCGCGTCGATCGCGCCGTCGAGGTGGCGGCAGCCAGTGGGGCCGAGCTGCTCACCGGGGGCGCAATCGATCCGGACTTGATGCCGCTCTGGGTCAACGCGGCAAACGCGGTCCTGGTCACCTCCGACTACGAGGGATTCGGTCTGGCCTGTGTCGAGGCGCTCGCCTGCGACGTGCCGGTCCTCTCGACCCCGGTCGGGATCGCGCCATTTGCCCTCGCGGGGATCGAGGGGGCTGTCTGCGCGCCTTTCGATGCCGCCGTCTGGTCCGACGCGCTGCGTCCCCACCTGGCAGCACCGGACCCTCGCGTGGCCGGCGTGGCGCGCGCAGCCTCCCTGTCGGCAACGCGAATGGCCGAGCGAACGCTCGCCGCCTACGACGACGTGCTGGTCCGCCGAAGTAGCGGCAAGTAATAGATTGGGTTGGCGATGAGCGAGGAGAAGCGCGACCCCGGCAACGACACGCCCGGCGGCCAGGTCGAGGCGGCCGAACAGCGGCTGCGCCAGGCGAAGGACGCCGCGGTGGCGGCGGAAGAGCGGGCCACCGCGGAGATCAGGGCGCTCGAAGTAGATCTGGAGAAGGAGCGCCAAGCCGGCGCCGAAGCGCTGGAGGAGCTGCGCCGGGAGCACGCCGCGGAGCTGGAGCGCGAACGCAGCGCCAAGGACCGGGCGATCGCGGCCGCCGAGAGCCGGCTGGCCGAGATCGAGGCGCAGACCGAGGCCGCCGAGAAGCGGGTCGAAGAGGCCGAGCGGCGCACCACCTCGGCGGCGGGCTCCAGCGCCGACGTCGAGACCCGCGCCCGTGAAGCGGCCGCCGCCTGGCTGCGCGGACAGGTCGAGGCGATACGCCGAGAGGCGGCGCAGCGATAGCGTCGACATCCGAGTGCGACGTTGCCGTCGTCGGCGGCGGCGCTGCGGGACTCTGGACGGCGCTGCGCGCAGCGGAGGAAGGCGCGGCGGTCTCGGTGATCTCGCGTACCCCGCTCTCCCAGAGCGCCAGCTTCTGGGCTCAGGGCGGGCTCGCCGCGGCGCTCGAGCCCGGCGACTCTCCCGCCCAGCATGCCGCCGACACGATCGCCGCGGGTCGAGGGCTTTGCCGCCCGTCCGCAGTGCAGACCTTGGTAGAGGAGGCACCCGCGGCGGTGAGCGAGCTGCGCACCCGGGGGGTCGCCTTCGACCTCGACCCCGACGGTGAGCTGGCGCTCGGCCTGGAGGGCGGCCACGCGCACCGCCGCATCGTCCACGCCGGGGGCAGCCAGACCGGACACGAGATCACCGCAAAGCTGGCGGCGATGGTCGCCGCCGAGCCGCGAATCTCAGCTCGCGAGAAAACCTCGGCCGTGGGACTGTGGAGCGACGGCGAACGCTGCCATGGGCTGCTGACTGACGCCGGTCCGATCGGGGCGGCGGCAACCGTCGTCGCAACCGGTGGCGCCGCGGCGCTCTGGCGCCGGACCAGCAACCCACGCGGTGCGATCGGCGCCGGCTCGGTCATGGCCGCAGCCGCGGGCGCCGACCTGGCCGACCTCGAGTTCTGCCAGTTCCACCCGACGGCTCTGGCGCTGCCCGGGACTCGCTTTGACGGCCAGTTGATAACCGAGGCGGTGCGAGGCGAGGGAGCGACCCTGCTCGATGCTGCCGGGCGCCGCTTCACCGATGAGCTGGCGCCCCGCGACGAGGTCACCGCGGCAATCCTCGGGCGGATCGCCGCCGACGGCGGCGGCAGCGTACACCTCGACCTCCGCGAGCTCGATCCCGCTCGCTTCCCCAACATCTTCGAGTCGCTGCGCGAGGCTGGGCTCGATCCCGGGGCCGAGCCCGTCCCCGTCGCCCCCGCCGCCCACTACATGATGGGTGGGATCGCGGTGGACCTCGACGGCCGCTCCTCGCTGCCGGGTCTTTTCGCGGTCGGCGAGTGCTCCTGCACCGGCCTGCACGGCGCAAACCGCCTCGCTTCCAACTCGCTCAGCGAGTGCTTCGTCTTCGGCGGCCGCGCCGCCCACGCGGCGCTGGAGGAGAAGCCGGCTAGCAGCCGGCCATCGCTCCCAGATTGGCGCTTCCAGCCGCCGACCGAAGCCACCCGCGACGCGGTTTGGCGACTTGCCGGGCCGATGCGCCAACCCGATCAGCTGAGCGAGCTGCGCAACGACCCCTACCCGCTCGCCGCCGCGTTAGCGACCAGTGCTCTGGAGCGAGTCGAGTCGCGTGGCGGCCACCTGCGCGCCGACTGTCCGAGCATCGACCCCGAGCTCGACGGCATCCACATCGTGTTCGGCCCGGGGGGCAAGACCCGGCGCGAGGAGTGGCGCTGACCCGTGCGGTCGAGGTTTTGCCCGCTACGCGATCGAAAACTCGACCGCACCCGCTAGCGTCGAGCCAATGCTGCTCGGAGTCGACGTAGGCGGGACCTTCACCGACGCCGTCCTGCTCGACGGCGAGACGGTTCGCACGGCGAAGCTGCCGACCACTCCCGAGGACCAGTCGGTCGGCGTCATCGGCGCCGTAGAGGCGGTGCTGAGGCAGGCGGGTGCCGAGCCGGCGGCGGTCGAGTCGTTCGCCCACGGGATGACGGTGGGAACCAACGCGCTGCTGGAGGAACGCGGCGCCCGCACGGCGCTGATCGCCACGGAGGGCTTTGCCGACCTGCTGGAGATCGGCCGCCAGGACCGGCCCGAGCTCTACCGGCTCTGCAGCCCGAAACCGCCGCCACTGGTGGAGGCGGAGCTGCGCTTCGAGGCACGCGAGCGGGTCGGGCCCGAGGGCGAGATCGATCCGCTCGCAGACGGCGAGGCAGAGCGACTGGCCGAGCTGGTCCGTGGGAGCGGCGCCGAAGCGGTGGCGATCTGCCTGCTCTTCTCCTACCTCGACCCATCGCACGAGCGGGCGATCGCCGAGCATCTGCGCCGCGAGCTGCCCGACATCCACGTCTCGGCCTCACACGAGGCTCTGCCCCGCTTCCGCGAGTACGAGCGCTGTTCGACGACGACGATCGACGCCTACCTCTCGCCACTTCTCGGCCGCTACCTGGGACGGCTCGCCGAGGCGGCGACAGGCGCCGGGCTTCCGCGCCCGGTCGTGATGCAGTCCTCCGGCGGGGTCGCCGGCGCCGAGGAAGCCGCGCGAGCGGGCGCCTGGAGCGTCCTCTCCGGACCGGCCGGCGGCGCTATCGGCGCCGGCCTGCTTGCCCGCACCAGCGGCGACGGCAACGCGCTCGGCCTCGATATGGGCGGCACCTCCTGCGACGTCTGCGTGGTCGAGGCCGGCGAGGTGAGGCGAACCGACTCGCGCCAGATCGACGGCCGCACGATCCAGCTGCCGATGGTCGACGTGCACACCGTCGGCGCCGGGGGCGGTTCGGTCGGCTGGCGCGACCCCGGCGGGGCGCTGCGGGTCGGGCCGCGATCGGCAGGCGCAGAACCCGGACCCGCCTGTTACGGACGCGGCGGAACCGAGCCCACCGTGACCGACGCCAACCTGTTGCTCGGCTGCCTCGCCGCCGAGTCGACCCTCGCCGGAGGGGTCGCGCTCGACATCGACGCTGCCGGCGCTGCCGTCCGAGCCCTGGCCGATTCGCTCGGCCTCAGCGAGCTCGAGACCGCCGAGGGAATCGTCCGGGTGGCCAACCAGGAGATGGTCCGGGCGCTGCGCGTCGTCACCGTCGAGCGCGGGATCGACCCGCGCCGCTTCGCGCTGCTGCCCTTCGGCGGCGCCGGGCCGATGCACGCGGCGGGGATCGCCGCAGAGATCGACATCGAGCGCATCCTCTGCCCACGAGCCGGCGGCGTCCTCTCGGCCCTCGGCCTCTGCGCTTCGGACCGCCGCCGCGACACCAGCCGCACGGTGATGCTGAGCGGCGTGGATCTCGAGGCCGAGCGGATCGCCGCCGAGGTCGACGAGCTGATCTCCCGGATCGACGGCCATGCCGGCGACGGTGCCGAGCCTGAAGTGGTCTACGAGATGCGCTACGCCGGTCAGGCATTCGAGTTGCCGGTGCCCGGCAGCAGCCGTCCGGACCCCGACGACCTCGCCGCCCGTTTCGAGCGGGCTCACGAGGAGCGCTACGGCCATCGCGATCCCGACGGTGAGGTCGTCCTGGTCCATATCCGTCTGGCCCTGGTGGCGCCCGGCCCGCGACCACAGCTTGCCGCGGCGCCGGAGGGCCTCCTGCTTGAAAGCGAGCGCCCAGTCCGGTTCGCGGGCGAGTGGATCCAGACGCCGATCCTCCACGGCGAGCCCCCGGCCGGCCACGAGGCAGAGGGGCCAGTCGTCTTCGAGCTCCCCGAGGCGACCTTCGTGGTCCCGCCGGGCTGGCGCACCTCCGTGGACCACGCCGGAACCATCCTCGCGGACGTGCCGGTGCGTAGAGGTCCATATGGGCACCGCTCCACCGGCACGTCCCGGGAGGCGGGGGGATGACTTCGGATCCGGTCAGCCTGCAGGTGATGATCGGCGGCCTGCGCGCGGCCTGCGACGAGATGGGCGCGACGCTGATCCGCTCTGCCTACTCGGCCAACATCAAGGAGCGCCACGACTGCTCGACCGCGCTCTTCGACGCCCGCGGCGAGCTGGTGATGCAGGCCGAGCACATCCCGGTGCACCTCGGCTCGATGCCCGACGCGGTCGCCGCCGTCCTGGACGAGGAGCACTCGCCGGGGGACACCTGGATCCTCAACGACCCCTACCGGGGCGGCACCCACCTGCCCGACGTGACCCTGATCTCGCCGATCTTCGCCGCCGGCGATCTGTTCGGCTTCGCCGCCTCGCGCGCCCACCACGCCGATATCGGCGGTCCCAGCCCGGCAGGGATGCCGGCCCACTCGCGCACCCTCGACGAGGAGGGGGTTGTGATCCCGCCCACCCGCGTTGGGGAGGGCGACCTGGAGCGGATCGCCGCACAAATGCGCTCGGCCCGTCAGCGCCTCGCCGACCTGCGGGCGCAGGCAGCGGCCAACCGGATCGGAGAGCTGCGGCTGACCGAGCTGGCCGAGCGCCACGGCCTCGAGCAAATGCGCTCCGGAATGGTGGAGATCCTCGCCTACGCCGAGCGTCGCACCCGCGCCGCCCTGGCCGAGCTTCCAGACGGCACCTACGCGGCGGGGGACGTCCTCGAGGACGACGCGAACGGCGAGGCTCGGGATGTCCACCTGAGGCTCGAGGCGCGCCTCAGCGGCGACCGGCTCGTGCTCGATTTCAGCGGCACTGACGACCAGATCGACGGCAACCTCAACTGCCCGCTCTCGGTAACCAAGGCGGCGGCGTTCTTCGCGGTGCGGGTGCTGATCGACCCCGACGCCCCTCCCTGCGCCGGCGCCTACCGCCCGATCGAGGTGATCGCACCCGAGGGCTGTCTGCTCAACGCGCGCTTCCCGGCCGCGGTAGCCGCCGGCAACGTCGAGACCTCCAGCCGCGTCGCCGACCTGACCGTCGCTGCCCTGGCAGGCGTCCGGCCGGTGCCCGCGCAGGGCCAGGGAACGATGAACAACCTGACGCTCGCCGGCAAGGACTTCACCTACTACGAGACCTTGGCCGGCGGCCAGGGCGCCTGCCCCGACGCCGACGGGCCGAACGCGATCCACGTCGCGATGTCGAACACGCTCAACACCCCGGTCGAGGCCCTGGAGACCGAATTCCCGCTGCGGGTGCGTGAGCTTGCCCTCCGCCGGGGCAGCGGCGGAGCCGGCTCGCAGCATGGCGGTGAGGGGATCGTGCGCGAGATCGAAGCGCTGGCGCCGATGCGCTACACGCTGATCGGCGAGCGCCGCCGCCATCGCCCGCACGGTCGCGACGGCGGCGAGGACGGCGCAGCGGGCGCGGACTTCCACAACGGCGAACGGCTGCCGAGCAAGAGCGAGGGGGACCTGCGGCCGGGCGACATACTGCGGATCGAGACGCCCGGCGGCGGCGGCAACGGCCGGGTGTTGGATCGCACACAGCAATAATTTGGCGATTCGGCCGGCCTGGTCTAGAATGCGCGGCCTTGGGCGGGGCTCTCGCCTGGACAGGGGTCCAAAAGGCGCCCACCTCCCAGCCGGAGACTTTCCAACCTTCTGAGGTACGACTTCAAATGCCGATCGCGTTAAAGGAATGGGCTGTAACGGTGCGCGCTCTCGCCGAGGGCGAGCAGCTGCTGACCCTTCGCAAGGGCGGGATCCGCGAGGACAACAAGCACTTCGAGCTCGACCACGAGCGCTTCTTCCTCTACCCGACCTTCGACCATCAGCGGAACAACCTCGTCCGCGAGTCCCACCACCCGGAGCTGCGCCGCGCGCTCGAGGAGGGTGTCTGGCCCGACGAGGAGCCGCCGCCCGCAGCGCTGATCCAGGACGGCGGCATTCCCCAGCCCGACCGCGTCCGGCTGCGCTGCTGGGCCGAGGTCACCGACCACCTGACGGTCACCAACCCGCGCATCGTCGACGAGCTTTCCCCCTACTACGTCTGGACCCCCGACTACGCCGAGAAGCGGCTCAACTGGAAGCGGCGCCACCCGCTGCACATCCTCTTGCTGCGGGTCCATCGCATCCCGCGGCCGGTCACGGTCCGGGTCCGCGACGAGTACCACGGCTGCCGCTCCTGGGTCGAGATCGACCGCGATCTGCCCTTCGAGGGCACCCCGGTGATGGCCGACGAGGAGTTTGATCGCGCCCGTGCCGAGATCCACTCGGCATGCACGTCTTCAGAACCAGTACTCGTCTAAGAGCGCCTTAGTAGGCTCGCGGCAATGCCGTGGGTGGAGACGCATTCGCTTAGCTTCACCGCGCGCCATGACAGCGGCGACGCGGCGTTTGCCGAGCGCACGCTGGACCGCATGGAGGAACTGCGGCTGCGGCTGGAGGACCGCTTCGAGACGGTCCCCGGTCAGGTCACCGTCGTCATCCACACCAACCCGGCGCTGCTCTCGCTGGCCCATCCCTTCCTGCCCGCGGCGCGCTGGTCGGCGGCCCCGGCAGGGCGGCGCTATCTGGCCGGCTGGGCGATGGCGACCGAGCTGCACGTGCTCAACGACCCCCACATGGAACGGCGCGCCGCCGGCGACGACTCGCGCGAGGCGTTGCGTGGCACCGCCGAGCGCCTCTACGCACAGCTCGTGATCGCCGCCAACAACCCCGACCTCCCCCCCTCCTGGACGCCGCGGCGCTTCGCCCGCTACCTCGGCTGGGCCTGGCTCGTCGAGGGCGGCGCCCAGTATTTCGCCCGCCAGGTCGGCCTCTACCGCGCGGCGGTGATCAGGCGCCTTCGAGAGAGCTCGCGGCCGTCGTTCCCGCCCTCCAGGCGCGACGCCGTGATCCTCGGCGGCACCCTCTTCGACCTGCTCGAGACCGAACGTGGCCCGGAGGCCTGCGAGCGCCTTGCCCTGAACATCCTCCCGGGCGGCTCGACGCCCACGCTCGAAGCCGCTTTCGACGCCCGCGTCGGCGAAATCGAGGACGCCTGGCGCGACTACCTGCGCGCAATGGTCCGGCCGGCCGCCCCCTAGCCGGCTTCAGCCAGCTCCACAACCGCCCGCTGGGCATCCGGCAGAGTGCGTGCGGCCGCTGGACCGAGGATGCGCCGCCATAGCCATGCCGACGGGCCGTCGATGTAGATCGTGTTGGTCAGCTGGCTACCGCCTTCCCCGGCCGGCTCGACCAGATGACGGTGGCCCATGCGAGCGCCCGGCATGCGCGCCTCGTCGGTGAACAGCCGGCCCTGCTCGAACTCGACGACCCGGAAGCGAAGACGCAGCCCCGTGCGGAAGACGATCCGGGCGCTAGCGCCGAGGTCGAGCGGACGATCGAGGGCGGCACGCCTGATTTCCGTGTTCCACTTCGGCCAGGCCGTCACATCCGCGTAAGCCCGCTCCCAGACCGCCGACGCGGGGACACCGGCGGTCAACGCGCTCGACGTCACCCAGCGGCTCACTCGAGTCCCTCCCATGCCGATCCCGATTGAGCCCGCTCGAAGCCGACCCAGAGGGCGTTCATCGCGGTTATGACCACGCGCTCCCGGGGGACCTCGGGATGCTCCGACCACCAGACCGCGAGGCCCTGGAGGACGCCGCGGAGGACGACCCAGACCATTTCGATCCCCTCGCCGTCGACCGAGCCGGCGACGTTCTCGGAGCCGGGCTCGGCGGCGAAGAGCGGCAGGATCGCCTCGCGGCTGCGCTCGGCGACCTCGGCGTGCACGGCCTCGATCTCGGGGTCGGTGCTGTAGCGGAAGAGGACCCGTCCGGCAAAGGGGTGCACTTCGACGTAGGCGAACCAGGCGTCAAAGGACTGGGCGATCCGGCGCTCGAGCGGATCGTCGCCGACGAAGTGCTCGCCCCAGACCTCGCGCAGCTCGGCGAAATGGCGCTCGAGCAGGTCCCGGTAGAGCTCGCGCTTGGACTCGAAGTGTTCGTAGACGACGGGCGGCGTCACCCCCGAAGCGCGTGCGATCGCCTCGATCGAGGCACCCCGGTAGCCGTGCTCGGAGAACAGGACCGCGGCCGCGTTGGCGATTACCTCGCGCCGCGCCGCGGCCGACAGGCGTCGGCGTGGCTCGTGCTCGATCTTGGTCTCGATTGACAACTTAGTCTCGCCTAGGTACGGTTTAGCCGCTTCTTAATCATCCCTAGGTTAACCTCCACACAGGAGGGAAGACAGCGTGATCGTCTCCGTTCATATCGCTGACGTCGGCCTGCTGAAAGCCCAGCGGCTGTTTTTCGGGCGGCTCGACGTCGCGGCGATTCCGGGTATGACCTACGCGGAACCAGCGCTAACGGTACCGCTCGGCAACCGCATCCCCCGACCGCATCCGCGGCGGATCGGGTTGATCGCCGCCTGGGATGACGACGCCGCGCTCGACCGCTTTCTCACCGACCATCCCGTTGGCGAGGCCGTGGCGGACGGTTGGCATACTCGCCTCGAGCCGCTCCGCTGCTTTGGCTCCTGGTCTGGGCTGCCGGGCCTGCCCGCAAAGGAGCTGCCAGTGGACGACGAGGAGCCCGTCGTCGCGCTCACCCTTGGCCGCCTGCGGTTCCTCCGCACCGTGCCGTTCTTGAAAAGCGGCGGACCCGCCGAACGCGACGCGGTTGCGGATCCGGCCGTGATCGCCTCCACCGGCTTCGCCCGCCTTGCCGGCCCCCGCCTCGTCTCCACCTTCACGATCTGGCGCAGCGCCGTCGCGATGCGCGAGTACGCGTTCGACAAAGCCGGCTCGCATCAGGCTGCGGTCAGGGCCGACCGCGCCGGGCCCTTCCATCACGAATCGGCCTTTGTGCGCTTCCGGCCCTACGCCTCGCAGGGCCTCTGGGACAGCCGCGACCCGCTGGCAGCCGCCTAGCCTTCGCCCGGCGTTCCCTCGAGCACCTCGCGCGCCCGCTCGGCAAGCTCCTCGGCGACGAGCACTTCGCGCGGGCCCGCGGCGAGAAAGTCCGGCACGTCCCAGCCCGCCGCCCGCCTCAGCATGCTCGGGATGCCGTGCTCGGAGAGGAGCCCCTGGATCATTTCCGCCTCGGCCTGCTGCTGGCCGTAGCCGACCTTGATCAGCTTGCCCTTACCCGACGGCAAGCTCGGCCTCGGCGATCTTCCTATCGCGGATCCAGAACCCCTTGAGATCGGGAGCGTCCGGATCGGCCAGCGAGACGATCAGGTAGACGGCATCTGGCCAGCCGGCGAGGTTGACGTCGGTCTGGGAGGGATAGGCGGCGCTCTTGGTGTGCGAGTGGTAGATCCCCACCAGCTCCTCCCCCGCGTCTTCGATCGCCCGCATCAGCCGGAACTGCTCTTTGGCGTCGATCGAGTAGCGCAGCGGACTGGCCTCGGCGTTCTCGGCCCGGTACACGGTCCGCGCCTCCTCATCGGCGCCCCCGACCATCCCGCAACACTCGTTCGGCAGATCCTCGCGCGCGTGGGCGACGATCTCGTCGACTAGTCGTTTAGAGATCTTCATCAGCGTGTGGCGGCGTGCGTGGCAACGCCACGCGCGTCACCACCAGACGGTCGAGTCGAGGTTCTCTATCTCGTCGATCGGGCGGGTGTAGACGCCGGAAGATAGGTACTTCCAGCCGTCGTCGGGGATGAGGAAGACGACGTTGCCGCTGTCGAGCTCCTCGCCGATGCGGACCGCGATGCGGGCGATCGCACCGGAGGAGACGCCGGCGAAGACGCCCTCCTCGTCGAGCAGTTTGCGCGTCCAGACGATCGCGTCGCGGTTGGAGACCATGATCTTGCGGTCGAGCAGGGTGATGTCGATGATCGGCGGGATGAAGCCGTCGTCGAGCGAGCGCAGGCCGTGGACCATCTCGCCCTGCATCGGCTCTGCGGCGACGATCAGCGTCTCGGGGTTGTGCTCCTTGAGCCGCCGCCCGTTGCCCATCAGCGTGCCGCCGGTGCCGAGGCCGCCGACGAAGGCGGTCACCTCGTCGAGCTCCTCGAGGATCTCGACCGCGGTGCCGTTGTAGTGAGCGTTTGGGTTGGCCTCGTTGCCGTACTGGTAAGGCATGTAGTAACGCGAGTCCTCCGCCATCTCCAGCGCCACCTCGACCGCGCCGTTGGAGCCCTTGGCCCCCTCCGAGTAGGCGATCTCCGCCCCGTACATCTCGAGCAGCTGGGTGCGCTCGGCGGTGACGTTGTCGGGCATCACGACCTTGAGGTCGTAGCCCTTGCGGCTGCAGATCATCGCCAGGGAGATGCCGGTGTTGCCCGAGGTCGGCTCGAGGATCGTCTGCCCGGGCTCGATCGCTCCTTCGGCCTCGGCCGCCTCGATCATCGATTTGGCGACGCGGTCCTTGACCGAGCCGGTCGGGTTGCGACCCTCGAGCTTGGCGTAGATGCGAACGTCGGGCTTGGGCGAGAAGCGCGGCAGCTCGACCAACGGGGTATTGCCGATCGACTCGACGATGTCGCCGAAGCGTCCCCCGCAGGGTCGGTTGAGTAGCTCGTCGCGCGGCATCTCGATCTCCCGTTACTTCAAAAAGTATAGCCATGGCCGAGAAACCCTGGCTCGGGGCACGTTAAGGGTCTATAGGACCACTAACGCGCCCCGCCGGCCATCGCCGGCAGGATGACGACCGTGTCGCCATCGGACACGGCGGTGTCGAGCCCGTCGAGCACCCGTACGTCCTCGTCGTTGAGGTAGACGTTGACGTAGCGGTTGAGGTCGCCGTCGGGGCCGAAGAGCTGCTCGGCCGTGGCGGGATGCTCGGCGGTCAGCGCCCGCAGCACCTCGCCGACGTTTGAGCCGTCGGCCTCGACCTCGGGCTGCCCCCCGGTCTGAGCGCGCAGCACTGGTGGGATGCGAATCGTTGCCATCGGGACGCGATCCTAATCGAGGGAGCTGGAAGCGGCGCTCAGCCGGCGCAGAATGCTTGGTAGTCGGGGAACTTGCCGAGATCCTCGTCGGCGATCTCCGGCGCGTCGGGGCCGCAGATCGGGCAGTCCGGGTCGCGCCGCACTTTCAGCTCGGTGAAGCGCGTGCTGAGCGCCTCGAAGAGCAGCAGGCGGCCGATCAGCGGCTCGCCGATCCCGAGCACAAGCTTCAGCACCTCGTTGGCCTGCAGCAGGCCCATCGTCCCGGCCATCACGCCGAGCACGCCGTTGGCCGAGCAGCTCGGCGCCAGCTCAGCCGGCGGCGGCGTCGGGTAGAGGCAGCGGTAGCAGGGCCCCTCGAAGGGGACGAAGGTCGAGATCTGACCGTCGAAGCTGAGGATCGAGGCGGAGACGACCGGCTTGCGCAGGCGCACCGAGGCGTCGTTGAGCAGGTAGCGGGTGGGGAAGTTGTCGGCGCCGTCGACGATCACGTCGTACTCGCTGAGGATCTCGACGATGTTGGAGGAGTTGAGGCGGAAGTTGTGCTCGACGACCTCCACGTCCGGGTTGAGCGCTTCGATCGTCAGCCTCGCCGACTCGGTCTTCGGCACGCCGATCCGTTCGGTGTTGTGGATCACCTGGCGCTGCAGGTTGGAGGCATCGACGACGTCGTCGTCGACCAAGCCGAGGGTGCCGATCCCGGCGGCGGCGAGATAGAGCGCGGTCGGCGCGCCAAGCCCGCCGGCGCCGACCAACAGCACCTTGGCGTTGAGCATCTTCAGCTGACCGTCGACCCCGACCTCGGGCAGCAGCGTGTGGCGCGAGTAGCGGTCGCGCTGCTCGGCGGTCATGCCGCTGGCGGCGACGACCGGCAGGCCCTGCTCCTGCCAGGCGAGAATCCCGCCTGCCATCGAGGCGACGTCCTCGTAGCCGAGCGCCTGCAGCTGCTCGGCCGCCTTGTAGGAGCGGTTGCCGCTGCGGCAGTAGAGGATCGTGCGTGCAGATTTGCTGGGGGCAGCGCCGGCGATTTCGTCGCCGAGCAAGCCCGGCGGCACCAGCTTGCCGTTCTCGAGGTGGGCCTCCTGGTACTCGTGCGGCTCGCGGGTGTCGATCAGGACGACGTCGCCGCCCTCGATCTCCTGCTGCGCCTCGAAGGGCTCGATCTCCTCGACCTGCTGCTTGATCTGGGTGGGGGCCATCGCTCTCCTAAAGACTGAAAAGGGGGTAAATACCCTAATTCCGATCCGGCTTTACTTCAAAAAGTATAGCGAGCCGCTTGAGACCTGTTGAAGTTCGTCCCGGTCAGCGACGCCGGTAAGCATCTGCCCGATGCGCGACGGCAAGCACCGTCACGGTACGGGACTCCTGCTCAAGCGTGTAGATAACCCGGTAGGGGCCTCGACGGGCCGCCCAGCGACCCTCCAACTCGAAGCGCAGCGGCTTACCAAGCCGCTTAGGGTTCGCCGCGATTGCCGGCAGAAGCTCCACGACTGCAGCGGCGTAGCGCTCCGGCAATCGGCGCAGCTGACGGCGCGCGGTGGGCATCACGCGTATGCGCCAAGACTCTTCGCTCACGCCGCGGCGTCGCGAGCGTCCAAGTCTGCCTTTAATTCCTCGAGGGTGATGCCTTCCTCGCCCTGTTCCAGCTCGTCTTCACTATCGCGAATCTGCCGCATCAACTCAGGGTCCGAGAGCACCGCCAGCGTCTCTTCGAGACTCTCGAGATCCTCCGGGCTGACGAGCACGGCGGCCGGCCGGCCCTTGCGAGTCACCACAACCCGATCATGCTGCCCCTCGACCCGATCGGCGATCTCCGAGAGGTGTGCCTTGACGTGTGACAGGGGCAGAGTTTCCATGACCAGAATTATAGTCATATCCACAGGCGCAGTCTGGGATGTCTTGGCTCACGCGGCCCGATCGGCGATCCGGCGGCTCTCCGCCGGATCGAGGTAGGGAATCAGCATGTAGTGGACGAGCTCGGCGGTCGAGTCCGCGAGACGCTCGACGTCGCCTCCGTCGACGTAGCGCGCCACATGGGCCATCACGCCCCCGACCAGCAGCTCCTCGAGGTCGACGGGAAGCTCTAGACCTTGCCGGCGTCCTGTCCGCAAAGCGGTCGCCAAGCGCGTGATGCAACCCTGACGGCGCCGACGAGCGGCAGAGCCCGCTTGCAGCGCCTCAACTGCGATCAGGTGGGCGATCTCCGGGTTTGCAGCGAGTAGACGCATTGCTTCCGCAACGGCGGCGCGAACGCTCGAGGGCCACTGCTCCTCGGCCGCAGCGGCTCCCTCCACCCGCTCGCACAACCACTCCGCCGCGATGTCGTAGGTCGCGAGGAAGCACTCCTCCTTGCTCTTGAACTGGCCGTAGAAGGAGGAACGGGAGAGGCCGGCCTCCCGGGTCAGATGGCCGATGGTCAGCTCGGCGTAGCCATGCTCCGGCAGCAACCGCAACATCGCGGCGACGATCCGCAGGCGCTGGTTGCGGGCGACGAAGGAGCGCGGCAATCCGTGACGCCCCGGGGGCAGCTGTGAAAGCGCAAGCTCGGCCGGCAGGTCAGGAAGCTCGCCCGGCTCGAAGCGCTCCGGATCGGCGTCAGCCGGCGACGACCCGGACATCGGCCGCCTGGCCGGGCGCGAGCAGGAACCCGAGCAGGAGGTCGTGATCCCCGGGCAGCCGCTCGGCCTCGCCGGCAAGGACCCGACCCGACACATGCGACGCGAGGCCTCCCGCGAGCAGGCGCAGCGTCTCCTCCGGGACGAGTTCGGCGCCGGGCAGATCGACGGGCGGGTGCAGCGCTTCCGCCAGGCGGACCAGCGAGCGCTCGTGCTCCAGCCTGGCCGGGCGAGCCGCGGCAAGCGACTCGACCAACAGGAGGTGGGCGAGGGGAGGATCTCCGGCGAGGAACTCGAGACCTGCGCTGAGGCCGGCCGAAACCCGGGCGCTCCAGTCGCCTTCAGCACCGGCGGCTACCTCGATCGCAGCGGCAAGACGCTCCACGCCGTCCTCATAGGCCGCCGCGAAGCAGGCCTCCTTGCCTCGGAAGTGCTCGTAGAAGGTGGCACGCGAGAGGCCGGCCAGTTCGACCACGTCGGTGATCTTGGTGTCCTCGTAGCCGTGGTAGGCGAGCGCCGCAGCGAGCCCCTCGAAGATGCGCCGGCGCTGGTTGGCGATCACCTCGGCGCGCGAGAGGCCCGAGCGCGGCGGGATCCGCTCGACCTTCGGCGGGGCTGCATCCGGCCGGCGCCGGGAGCCACGTGGCTCCCGGGTCGCCATACCAGGTGCGTTCTCAGCGGAAGACACGCGCCAATACAAACACGTCAGTTCACATTTGTCAAGATACGCACGTGGTATCTATGACTAGCGACGTTTCTTCTGCTTCCGCGCCTTCCCACAACTAGCCCCCACGACAGGCTTGTCGGAGGCCGTCTTGCCGTTATGCCCCTCGAAGCGCGCATCGGCCTTGTGCGTGGCGGCGCAGAGGTTGGTGCTGTTGATGATCAGCCCCTTCTTGGCGCCCTGCATGTTGACCACGACTTTGCTCAGTGGTGCGTCTGGGATCGTCGAGAAGGTGGCTCTGATGCCGCCGTTCTTGGAATCGATCCTTGCGACTGCTTCGACGTCGACCAAGCCGTGCAGTGCGGCGACGAAGTCGGGCAGGTTGTGGTTTGAGGATCTGAGGAAGACCTCGCCTTCAAGTGGTTTCTCCAGGAGCGGGGTCCAGGCTTTTGCTTTGCCGTAGACCGCGGCGGCGGGACAGCCCGCTCCGTTGCCACCGTTTGCTGCGAACTGGACGCGGGTGCAGATCGTTCTGATGTGGGCCTGATCGAGGAAAGCGCTGTGGGGCAGGGTGAGGACGAGGCTGTCGGTGTTGGCGTCTCCCGCCCTTGGCTTGTAGGTGCCGGTGAGGGCGGGGTGGGCGCCTCTTTTGGTGCCGCCCTTGAGGTTCATGGTGAGCTTTGGCTTGAAGCCGAGGCTTGCGCAGCTTGCCGCCTGAAAGCGCGACTCCAGGGCGTGGGCGGAGTCATCCAGGGCGCTGAAGACGTTGAAGCCCCCCGACCAGATCGTTGCTTTTGCCGCTGATGGATCGCAACTGGTCGGATTCAAGGTGAAGTTGGGCTTGTCGACGTAGACGCGCAGGTCCCTGACCTTCAGTGGGATGCCTCTGAGGATGTGGGGGATCGGATCTGAAGAAGATCCGTCTGCTTCTACTTCGGCGGTCAGCGGGTTGATCCGCAACGCCTCTTGGGTGACGACCGTGCCCGCGTCGAAGGGACCGGCTACCGCGGGGACTATCGCCACTACCGACAGCGGTGCTCCGTTAAGCGGCCCGGAGAGGTAGAGCTTGCCGGGGACGTAGGTCAGCACCGCTCCCACTCCCGCTCCTGCCAGAACGCGGCCGATCTGGGAGTCGGCGGGACATGAAGGATGTTCGCGCTCTTCCTGTCCTCCGTGGGTCCCCTGGCGCGAGCGCGCTTGCGCTATCGCAGCGGGTGAGCACTGCGCCGTTCCGGCCAGCTTGCCGACCACTCCCGGAGGCAGCTTGGCGCTGAACTTGGTCAGGTCCTGGTCTCCGTCCCTTCTGGTCAAACGCATGTTGAAAGGCGAGTAGGCGCCGGCGTTGTTGTTGATCGCTCCGGCTTCAAAGCCCGGGCCGAAGGGAAGCGCTCCGGAGGGACAGGCTCCGCCATCGGCGCCGTGTTCGACCTTGAAGGGGGCGCTGGCGGTGTATGCGCGGTCGGGTTCAGAGGCCGGGTAGAGCTTTGCCGTGGTCGCGTATTCCCCGCATGAGGGCGGGGAGACCAGCGGTGCTCTGCCGCCTTCGCGGAAGTGCAGGTTGACGCTCGAGTAGGGCAGCGGCGGCAGGCCGTCGAAGGTGGTGACGATCCGGCCGGTCTCGGGATCGGGCTCGACCAGCCCCGCCTGCTTGACGAGGATGCCGTGGCCCGGCCCCCTTGCAACCAGGTACAGAGCGAACAGAGAGCCGAAGGGGTTCTCATAGGGCTTTGCCAGAAAGAGCGAGCCTTCGATCGGTTCTGAGATCAGCGGCGTGTGGATCAGGATCGAGCCGAGCTTCGATTCGTCTGGGCAGCCTTGGCCCGGAGCCGATTCGATCTGCTCGGCTTTGTACTGAGCTTGAGAGCACACGCCGATCCCCTCCGAGGCCGAGGGGTTCAGCGTCATCCCCTCGGGCAGGGTGACCTCGAGCTTTTCGGGCTCGGTTTCGGCGATCGCGTCTTTGTCGGTCAATCCCTGGTTTGGCAGCTTCAGTTCGAAGTCCAGGCCACTCGGGCTCTCTGCCAGTTTCGTCGTCGGCTGGGCGGCGATCGAGGGTTCGAAGGGCACCGACTCACAACCGGTCATCGCCGCAGGGTTGCCGCCGGCATCGACGTTGGGGGCAAGCAGTTCGGCAAAGACGCCCGGGGCCAGCACCGAGTCGGCCTGCAGCAGGGTGGACAGAGGCTTGCGGCAATCGACCGGCATCGTCAGGTAGGGGATCAGCGGCGCATCGGAGGAGTTACCTTCCAAGATGGGACCGCGTTCGGGGTCGTGGCCTGGGTCGGCGGGGGTGCCCCAGATCGTCTCGGTCACCGAGGTGACGCCGAGCGGGATGTCGGAGGCGACGACGTGGAAGCGGTATTCCCTTTCGGTGTCGAGCTTTGCGTACTGCAGCACGGTCAGGCCGGTGGAGGCACCGGAGAAGGCGAACACCGCGGCGACTCCGTGCGGGGGCACGACGTTGTAGAGGGGGCCCTTGATCTCACCGATTCCCGGGATGACCGAGCGCAGGACGCCGACCTGGGTGCTTACCGAGCACTGCGGGACACCACCTTCGAACTCCTCGCGGGGGCAGGCGGGCACCGCCTCGGGGTTGCCGAAGAAGCCGGGGGGAAGCAGCGCCCTGGCGCTGCGAATGTCGCCGCCTTCGGGCTTGCCTTCTGCGTCGGTGTTCAGGTCGACGTGGGCGATGAAGGCGTAGGGGTGCGAGCTCGCCTGAGAGGCGATCGTGCCGTCCTTGTTGACCGCGGTCACCGAGGCGCTGTCGGGGAGGAAGCCGAAGTCCGCTTGCGCTGCGGCTGGAGCGGCCAGGGCGAAGAGCGCCGCGAGGGCGACGATGAGCTTGGGGCGGATCACTTCGCACCTCCGCGGTTGTTGTGGCGTTTGTGGTGTTGGCGCTTGGCCTGGCTCTTCACGCAGCGCGCCTTGCCTTTGCGCTTCACCGCGTGGCGACCCTTGGGGCAGCGTTTGGAGCCCTGGGAGGTGGCCGGGTTGCCTGGGCCTTTGAAGCCGACAGAGGCAGGCGTCGGGTCACTCGGCGGAGAGACCGAGGGCAAGCACGCTTCGCCCTGGCACTCGGCAGCTCCCACCGCGGGTGGGAAGCCGCCGCCTTCGCGGGCGACGTAGAGGTCGACCAGGTCGTCTTTGTCGGCGGCGACCAACTGGTCGCGGCCGGTGAAGAAGACGTTCTTGCCGCTCGCGTCCATGGCGAGGAAGTTGGAGTCGATGCCCGAGCGACCGGCCGAGATCAGCCGCACGCAGTCCGCGGCCCTCGTGCAGTCGCCGATTCCATTGGGCTCGAACTCATAGACGTCTTCGACCCGTCCGTTGGTGTCGAAGGGGCTGAGCGAGTCCTGGCTGTCGAAGAAGAGTCGCCCGGAGTTGGTCAGGTAGCGCGGCGGGGGTAGCGTCGAGGCGCCTTGCAGCTGCAGCACGTGGGCTCCGCCGTGGGGCGGAGCGCCGGTGCGGTTGCAGGAGGGACAACGCAACTCGCCCGTTTCGGCCTCATAGAGGAAGACCTCCGCGCAGGGACCGTCGTTGAAGTTGACAGTGCCCGATATACGGTCGCAGGGGCCAGTGCTGTCAAAGCCGGTCAGCGACGCGTTGGAGACGAAGGCGAGCCAGCGCCCGTCGGGGCTGGCCGAGGCGCTGCGGTGGGCCGGCGCGAGTTCCCAGTCTTCGGAGGGGTGCCAGTTTTCAGAGGCACCGGAGCCGCTCAGCGTGCCAACGAAGGAGGTGGCGCCTTCGTGCCAGGCGTAGAGGTTGAATTTGCCTTCCCCTTCCTGGGCTTTTGCCCCATGCCCGTTTTCTTCTTCGCCCGTAAGGACTTTGGTGTCGACGAAGTAGACGCGCGAGAGGTCTTCGCTCTGGCCGACCACGCCTTCGAAGCCGCCTTGGCCCTGGGTCAGGTCGACCGGAGGCGCTTCGAGGTCTTCGACGTCGAAGAGCAGGCCGTCTGAGAGCAGCACCCTGGAGCCGTCGGCGGCGGCGGTGAGGAAGCAGACCCGCTGGGCTGGCAAGAGCGAGGTTGCGCAGCTGTTCGGGTCGGGGACCTCGAGCGTTTCGCCGTCTTCGCGCACGTAGAGGTTGCCGTCTTCTTCCGAGGTCCAGAAGGCACGCGAGCCGTCCCTTGAGATCGCGTGGAAAGTGAAGATCTCGGGGATGCTGGCGTTGCCGGCCCGCAGCAGTTCTCCGGAGCCGAAGACCGCGCCGGGGAGCGTTTCGGCGTTGCCGGGGGCGAGGTTGACCAAGTGCAGTTCCCCACCCGAGCGTTCGTAGAGGTTCGTCTTTGCTTCCGGACCGCCCTGCGCGTCTTCGGTCAGCGCGTCGTTGGCGCCGAAGAAGAAGCGCGAGAAGTCGGCCGAGGCGCCGGCGAAGTAGAGCCGCAGCCTTTCGGAGCTGTTGCCGGGCGTACGGTTGGGTGGCGCTTCGCTCAGAAACGGATCAAGCGAGGCCGGTTCGGCGCTCGGCTGGGTGTAGAGGTTGCCGAAGTCGGGCGGGCCCAGGGGGCTGAGCGGGAAGTTGATCTGTTCGAGCACGCTCTGACTGAGGTCGGCCTTGAAGGCCAAGTAGCCACCCTGGCCTTTGCTCAACAGCCGCGAGGGGGTCAGGTTGACGCTCTGCCAGCCCGAGGCGCCGCGGCGGGCGATGTACTGGTTTTCGATCAACGCCCCCTCGTCGAAGGAGAAGGGGCTGCCCTCGTAGGCGATCGCGTCCCCTCCGGGGGTGCTCTGCATCGGGAAGTGGCTGTAGGAGTAGCCGGGCTTGCATTCGCCCGCGAAGCAGCTGCTCGCTTCGGGGTTGGCAGGCAGGACTTGGCCGCCGTTCTTCTGCGCCGGGGAGACCAGCTCCCAGGCGCGGTTGTCGGGCAGCCCGGCGGTTTCGAGCGGGTAGGTGCTGAAGGTCCGCTCCGCGCCTTCCCCTACGCACTCTTTTTCCGGTTCGCCCGGGGAGCAGTGGCTCGTGGCGAGGATGCGGTAGTGATACGACGCATCCGCCAGCAGGCCGCTGACCGTCGTCGCCACCGGGATCACTTTCGAGCCTTCGATCTGCGCCCCGCCCGCCGGCGCTTCGAGCGCCCCGGCAAAGCGTTCGGTCGGTTCGTTTGCCTGGTAGGCGGCGTCGGAGATGTACTGGAAGACGTACCGGGTCACGTTGCCTTTCGGGTCGAGCTTCCCTTCCAGGCGCGCCGAGCTCGACGTCACCGCCGAGACCGACTCCGCGACGACGACCGGCGAGGATTCGTTCGGCGGGGCGAAGACGAAGCCCATCGAGCTTTCGAATTCCCGATTGGAACCTTCCCCTTTTTCTTTCCCCCCACTTCCATCCGGCGAGCCCGCATAGAGGATGCCCGCCGCCCTGGCGGGGTCGAACTGCTTCACCGGGTCCACCGCCAGCCCGCCGATGGCACTTCTCCCGGGCGCGAATTCGATCGCTTCGGCTTCGGTGAATTTGCCTCCCACGCAGGGATTCAATCGGTGCAGCTTTTTATCCTGATAGGAGAAGAAGAAGACTTCGCCGGTGAGCGGGTTGACCGTGATCGAGGTGATCCCGCCTTTTTTGAATTTGAAGGTGCAGATCGGTGGATCGGCGGGATGGGTCGGATCGTACTTTTCGATGTCAGTCAATTCGCCCGAGTAGATGTTTCCAGCGGCGTCGGCGATGGGACGCGTCGGGAATCTGCCCGCTTCCGGCACTATGTCGTGTGACTGCCCGGCGTACTCGTATTCGGTGTAGTCGCCGGGAGTTTTCGGCGTGAACACCATCAGCCGACGGTATGAGTTGGGGCCGCTGTCGGAGACGTAGACTTCGCCCGCCGCGTTCACCGCGATCCCCCCGGCCTCGGCACCGTGGATCTTCCCCGGACTTGCGGGTACGGTTTCGCCGCTGGCGGCCGATTCGCCGAAGCGCGTGATCACTTCCGAGCCATCGGCGCTGTACTCGGTGATCCTCGGGATACCCGAGATACCGACACCCGGGGTGAGCACGTAGACATTGCCGGTCGTCTGGTTGACATCTACGTCGGCCCGTTCACCACCACCCCCAAAATTTGGCAGTGGTGAGCAGTGCGGATGCGCCGCTTCTCCTTCAGGCCCACAGCTTTCGTATGGCCCTTCTTTGATCGTGACTCCCCAGGCCTCGCCGAAACTACGATCCGGGTTGTAGCGGGCGAGCCTCATCGCTTCAAAGCCATTGCCGCCGATCGCGTAGATCGTCCCCGCCGGCACACCGCCGGCCCCGGTGTAGTTGACCGCCATACCGCTGAGACGTCCCAGCTGCACTTCTTCGGGGAATTCGCCCTGGTTTGCGAAAGTCTTCAGCAGTCCGGGCACGCCGGCAAAGGTGCCGACCTGCTGGTAAGCGGCTGTGGCCGTGGCGCTGTAAAGGAGGCCACTGAAGAGCAGGGCGACCAAAGAGGTCCAGAGGGCTCCCGCTCGCCGAGGGCTGTGTTCGACATGTGTCATCGCACTGCTCCCTTTCCGTGGGCCGTCATGGGTCTGCATTCCAAGAGAAGAGCTAGACCTGACCCGTTTACGATGCGGTCACCGCCCAGGTTCCATATGCCGACAGGAAGCCTTCCGGTTCGAAGCTGGTTACTCCAGAGATGAAGGTGCCCTGCGGTGAGTAGCTGTAGTCGAGTGGGCCTTCGCCGTCTTCGGTTGCATACAGTTCCCCTGCGGCGGATTTCATTTCTTCAAATCGCGCAAAGACGCAGAGGACGCCTTTGGGAGCGATGGGTGCGGCGGCGGTTCCGCGACAACCCGTGTCGACGCATTCTTCGTTGCCCGGTTCGACTTTGCAGACGAACTTGGGACCGAAGCCTGAGTCTTCCTCGCCGAATTCTTCGTTTTCGACCTGTACCGGAGTGAATATCCAGGCCGCGTTCGTCGCGCCTGCTTTGAGCGGAAGCGAGAACGAGATGTTGCCGATCACACCGAATCCAAACGCTCCAGTGGCGAGAATGTTCCAGGTTCCGGTCTCGGTCTGACCGGAAGGCAGCGTGCCCCCGGCGGTCCAAGGCGAGCCGTTGCAAACTTCTTTGGATTCGGCGCCGACTGAAAGTTTGGTGCCGCCGACTTCGCCGCATTGGGTCGCAGCGGCGAGTTTGACGCTTTCGCCGTTTTTTCCGGCCGTACCCGCGTTACCGGTATCGCCCTTGTCACCCTTTGCGCCGTTGGAGCCATTGGACCCGTTGTCGCCCTTGGCGCCCGCGGGCCCCGCCGCTCCCGCGGGGCCGGTGCCCTGGAAGCTCTTGGCGATGCTCTTCACTTCTTTCTTCTGCTTTGAGTTCAGACCGGCGGCAGCCCAGGCGCCGCCGACCATGGCAAAGACGAGGGCGAGGATCGCGACGGTTAGGCCGGCCTTGCCGAAGGGTTCGCGAAAGCGCTTTTTGGCGCCTTTGTTCCGTGGCGAGAGCATCTGTATCTCTTCTCCTTGTCCCTGAAACTGCGTTTTGAGCACTTCCCTGCCATACCGTCTTCGTTCCCAGTTGAAGACGCCACTGGATGTAAACACGCTGGTTCGGCGTTGTCAAGATACGCACATGGTATTGCTAAGTCCAGTGCGTGCTTTGCAGGGGCTTCAGGCCGCAAAAATCTCATGCGAACCTCACGAGTTCCCGGATAAACCGTCGTTCGAGCTGGGTACGTGCGGTTCTTTAGCGCTTAGGCGCTGGCCTGTTTGCGCTGCGCCTCGGCCGGTTCTGCGGCCGAGGTCTCGTCGCGCTCGAAGGGGACGAGCCGGCCCTCTTTCGGGCCGGTGTCGCCGAGGCGGTAGAAGGCGAGCACGTACTCGACCAGGGGTGCCTCGAGGCTCTGCAGATTCTTCGCCCGGCCGTGGAGGAGCTCGCTGGCGACCCGTGAGGCGATGCCGCCGACGATCACACCCTCAACCTCAGGTGCAGGGATCGCTCGGGGCGGTAGGTCCGGTGCCACGGAGCTCAGCAGGGTGCCGTAGCGCTGCAACCACTCGTGGTAGCGCAGCGCTATCTCCTCCCCCGCCGACGGCGCCTCGACGAAGAGCAGGCGCGCCATGTCGGGGTCGGACGCCATCGCGTCCAGGCCCACCGCCAGCGAGCGCTCGACGCGCTCTTCGATCGTGGCTGCCGCGTCGCATGGCCGGATCAGGATCTCGAAGAGCCGTTCGTGGCCGGCGTCGTGCGCAGCCGCGAAGCACTCCTGCTTGTCGGCGAAGTTCTTGTAAAAGGCGTTGCGTGAGACGGCGGCCGCCTTGACGATGTCGGCGACCGACATCGCTTCGTAGCCGTGCTCGGCAACCACGCGGGGAACGGCATCGATCAGCCGCTCGCGCTGGTCGCGCAGAACCTCCTCGGGCGCAAGCGCGTGGCGACCGCGCGGAAGGCGCTTCGGCGCAGCGGATTTGGTTCTGGCGCGTGCCTTGGCCATACGTGCGAACGGCCTATGCCGTTACACGTACAGGGTAGTTCTTAAATACCCCCCGGTCAACGGGTGGGCTGAAGGATGCTGTAAACTTCTGCATCAGATGAATGCACTTATTGACGACGAAAGGTGAAAGATCAAGGCATTGACGATCAGGAATGTGCCGCCGAACCTCGCGGAAGCCCTTGAACGCGAGAAGCGCCGCAAGGGCAAGTCGCTCAACCAGACGGTCATCGACCTCCTTGGGCAGGGGCTCGGCGCGGAGGGCGTGCGTTCCAATGGACTGGGACGCCTTGCCGGAGGCTGGAGCGAGGACGAGTTCCGCGACTTCGAGCGAGCGACCGCGCATTTCGAGGCGGTCGACGAGGAGCTCTGGCGTTGAGCTCGTTCTGCCTCGATACCTCCGCCTACAGCAACTTCCGGCGAGGGAACGAAGAAGTGGCGGAGCTTCTCGACAAGGCCGAGCTCGTGGGTGTGCCGACCATCGCACTCGGCGAGTTGCGCACCGGCTTCCTGCTCGGCGGCAAGCGACAGCGCAACGAAACGGAGCTGGATGCCTTTCTCGAGAGCCCTGTCGTGGAGGTGCTGCCGGTCGACGCTGAGACGAGCCGCCACTACTCGGAGATAGTCGCCGAGCTTCGCAAAGCAGGGACGCCTGTCCCCACCAACGACATCTGGATCGCCGCCACCGCGGCCCGCAACGGCACTACGGTCCTGACCTGCGACGACCATTTCGAACGCATCGGCCGGGTCGGCTCGATCATCATCGATAGCTGACCGGTACCTCAGCCCAGACTCGGGCGCATCTGACGCAGCCTCTTCACCCGCTCCTCGATCGGGGGGTGGGTCGAGAAGAGGCCGGCGATGCCCTTGCTCGAGAAGGGCTTGACGATGTAGAGGGGCTCGGCCGCCTGGTTGACCTGCATCGGCATGTCGGTCGCCCCCTGCTCGAGGCGCAGCAGGGCGCTGGCCAGCGACTCGGGGTTGCCGCATATTTCGGCGCCGCCGGCGTCGGCCGCGTACTCGCGCTGGCGCGAGATCGCGAGCTGGATGATGCTCGCCGCGATCGGCGCCAGCAGCACCATCGCCAGCGAGGCGACCAAGCTGAGTGGCGACTCGTCGTCGCTGCCGAACCACATGAACATGTAGGCGAGGTAGGTGATCGCGGCGCCGATCGCCGAGGCCACCGACTGGATCAGGATGTCGCGGTTGCGGACGTGCGTCAGCTCGTGGGCGAGGACGCCGCGCAGCTCGTCCTCGGAGAGCAGCTTGGTGATCCCGCGGGTGACGGCAACCGCGGAGTGCTTCGGGTTGCGGCCGGTGGCGAAGGCGTTGGGCTGGTCCTGCGGGATCATGTAGAGACGCGGCATCGGCAGATCGGCGCGCGTCGTCAGTTCACGCATGATCTCGTAGAGACGCGGCGCTTCCGATTCCTCGATCGGCTGGGCGCGGCTCATTTTCAGCGCCAGTTTGTCGCTGAAGAAGTAGGAGCCGAGGTTGATCAGCAGAGCGATGCCGAGGAAGAGGCCCGCGGTCGGGGGGCCGCCGATCAGGGCGCCGATCAGCACCAGCAGGCCGGAAAGGCCGGCCAGCAGGATCGTCGTGCGCAGGGTGGCTCCCCAGGTGGACTGCTTGGTCGTGCTCATCGCATCGCTCCTGTCGATTCCGTTGAAGAAGGTGGTGAGGACCAGAGTATCGCCGCGAAACGCCGTTCCGGCCATAGGGGCCAGCCCCTATTCGGGCCCTGGCGCTATCCAAACTCGACGCCGTGCCGGCGCAGCCAGTCGTGCGTGCTTTCGATCAGACCCGGCAACGCCTTGCGGAGATGCTCGATCGCCTCGCGGACTTCGTCGGCGTCCACATCGGGAGAGGCGTGCTCGAGCCGGCCCTCGAGGACGTAGATCTCGTTCAAGAGCAGCGCCTGTCCCTTGCCAAGGCCACCGTCCGCGACGAGAGCGTCGAAGGCCTGATCGGCATGAGGACGGCGATGCGGCAACAAGCCCACCAGGCGAGAGCCAACGCTCGCCTTGAGGACCTCGACGTAGGCATTGAGAACTGCCGAGTGGTCGCCTGTCACGACCATCGTGCGGTTGGCGTCATGGGGCTCGGCGGATTCGAACGCCGCTCTCCACTCGCCTGAATCCAGCTGCCCGCCGAAGTTCTCGTCGATGGCCAGATCAAGAGCTTTGCGGTGCTTTGCGATCGTCTCGAAGAAGCGGGAGAGCCGAGCCTGCTCAACCCGCAGCGCCTTCGATCCGATTAGCGGGCGCGGGCGCTCAGCCACCGGTGAGCTCCGCAATCGCCCGGGAGCCGGCTGCGATCTGGCGGCGGTGGGCGCGGCGGGCGCGGGCGCGAATTGCACGGCGGCGTTCTCGCAATTGCGGCCAGAGGCGATCCCGGTCGAGGAGGACGCGGCCCTCATCGAGGACACGGTCCAGAAGAAGGGGCGCGGTTGCCTCCACGCGGTCGAGGAAAGCGACGTCCAGCCGCCGTCCGGCCGCGCCCTGAAGACGCGGGTAGAGGCCCGTCCCGCCGGCATCTCTAGCGCGGGATATGAGCAGGTCCAGATCGGAATCCGCGTCCTCATCGCCGCGCGCCACCGAGCCATAGAGGACGGCCAGCCGAATCCCGCGCTCGGTGCGAAGCGCGCGACGGAGACCGGCTATGAGCTCCCAGTGGCCGCGAAGGTAGTCGTCCTCCCCCGGATCCAGACGCAACCGGCGGGGGCCGAGACGGCGGGCGCGAAAGGTCCCCTGCGACACCGCTCGACGCAGCGTCCGCTCGTCGGCATCCAGGTCACGCGCCAGCTCTTGGAGTCGCCCCATAACGCCATCATAGATCTATATGTGTCCGTTACAAGGCTAAAGATGGGTCCGACGCATAGCGCTCACGCTACCCTTGTCCTGATGCGACCGAGGAATTCCGATTGACGACCCTGGCCATCGTCGTGCTCGCCGTCGTGGCGATGGCGCTTGCCGTCAACCTCGTCGTGCTGCGACGCCGCTTCGCGCCGCTGGAAAACGTGATCGAGGAAATGGAGAAGGTCGACCTGAGCCGGCCGGGCCCGCTGCTGCCGGACTCGATCGACGGGATCGGCGAGACCGAGGAGGTCGAGCGGATCGAGCTCGCCTTCCTGCGGATGATCAGGCGCCTGGAAGCGGAGCGGCGGCGCGCAGGCAGCGCCGCCCTGCGGGCACAGGAGGAGGAGCGGGCCCGGGTCGCGCGCGATCTGCACGACGAGGTCAACCAGTCGCTGACCGGGTTGCTGCTGCGCCTGGAGGCGGTGCGGGAGGCCGCGCCGCCGGAGCTCGAGCCAGAGCTCGCCGAGACCCGCACCCTCGCCAACCAGGCGATGCGCGAGCTGCTCTCCCTCGCCCGTCAGCTGCGGCCGACGGCACTCGACGACCTCGGCCTCGCCGCGGCGATCGCGGGGCAGGTGGAGCAGCTCGAGCGCTCCGGGCTGACGGCCGAGCTGGCCACGGAGGGGGACTTCTCCGACCTCGACGACGACGTGCAGCTGGTCGTCTACCGCGTCGCCCAGGAGTCGCTGACCAACGCCGCTCGCCATAGCGAGGCGCAGCGGATCGCCGTGACCCTGCGCCGCTCCGGCGACGCGGTCGAGCTGGAGGTCGCGGATGACGGCCGCGGCTTCGCCTTCGAGCAGTCCGAGCGCGGCCTCGGCATCGGCGGCATGCGCGAGCGGGCCCTCCTGATCGGCGCCGAGCTGACGATCGAGTCGCGACCGGACCACGGCACCACGGTGCGGCTCTCGGTCCCCGGCTAGCCCAAAGTCGGGGGCGGGTCGTAGAGCTCCAGGCCTTCCAGCGCCGGAGCGATCCGCTCGAAGTCTCCGTCGAAGCTCCAGAGGCTATGGCCGGCCCGTGCGGTCGCAACGGCGATTGTGAGATCCGTCAGGGGCAGAGCCGTCCCGGCCGCCCGCAGACTATGAGCCGTAAGACCGACCTGCCGCCACCCGGCAGCATCCAGCTCCGCCCAGCGCAACGACGACAGCATCTCCCACATCCGCTCCGCTACCACTCCATCGGCGCCGGCAAGCAGCTCCGCGACGACAGGGCCGCAGGTCACCACGTCACCCGCATCGAGGAGGTCCCGCATCGCAGCCGCCTTCCCTTGGGCGCCGCGGCGCGAGAAGTCGACCCATACCGACGTGTCCGGCAGGATCACTCAGGACCGCCGGTCGATCGAGCGCATCTCAGAGGAGACGTCCTCGATCTCGATCGTGCCGGCATTCGCCAACAGCCAATCCACGGCTCCCCGCCGCAGGTGCTCCTCGATTGCCACCTCGACCGCTTTGGTTTTGCTCGCACCCGGATGCCGGGCCATCAGCAGGTTCATCAGCCCGTCGTCGAGGTCCAGAGTCGTTCTCATGCCATAAGTATGGCATATGGATTGTACGTCGATCGCAGTTGCATCCATAGGCCTATCTAAGGCGTGAGGGGAGGCAAGCTCTCCCCCCTTCCGCCAGTACGCTCGATTGATGCGCGTCCTGATCGCAGACGACCACGGGATCGTGCGCTCCGGGCTGCGGCTGCTGCTGGAGCGCCAGCCAGACATCGAGGTCGTCGCCGAGGCGGCGGACGGCGCCGAGGCGCGCGAGCTGGCGATCCGCGAGCGGCCCGACCTGGCGATCCTCGACGTCAAGATGCCGAAGCTGACCGGCCTGCAGGCGACCCGCGAGATCAAGGCACAGGCGCCCGAGGTCGCGGTCCTGATCCTCTCGATGCACGACGAGGAGCGCTACATCTCCGAAGCGCTGAAAGCGGGCGCGTCGGGCTACGTGGTGAAGACGCAGGCAGACACGGACCTCGTCGCGGCGATCCGGGCGGTCGAGCGGGGCGAGCCGTTCCCCGCCCCCGAGGCGCAGGGCACCCTGACCCCGCGCGAGGAGGAGATCGTCAAGCTCGTCGCCGAGGCGCACACCTCGAAGGAGATCGCAGCGATCCTCCACCTCTCCGAGAAGACGGTCGAGAACCACCGGGCGAACGCGATGCGCAAGCTCGGCATGCGCGACCGGGTCGAGCTGGTCCGCTACGCGATCCGCCGTGGCCTGATCGAGCCCTGAGGCGCGCTCGCCGAGACCGCCGATTTGCTTGACTGAGGAACCAGTCCCGATGGCGACCTCGCAAGACTTCAGAGAGAAGCGTTGGCTGGCACTGGTCCTGCTCTGCTCGGCGCAGTTCGTCGTCGTGCTCGACGCCTCGATCGTCAACGTGGCGCTGCCGACGATCGGCAAGGCGCTCGACTTCTCCCAGGAGAACCTGCCCTGGGTGGTCAACGCCTACATCCTCACCTTCGGCGGCTTCCTCCTGCTCGGCGGGCGCATGGCCGACCTGCTCGGCAGGCGGCGGGTTTTCATGGGCGGTCTGCTGGTCGTCGCCGTCGCCTCGCTCGCCGCCGGCTTCGCCTCCACCGAGGGGCAGCTGATCGCGGCGCGCGCGGCGCAGGGCCTCGGTGCGGCGATCATCTCGCCGGCGGCGCTCTCGATCGTCACCACCACCTTCAGCGACGGCTCCGAGCGCAACAAGGCGCTCGGCGTCTGGGGGGCGGTCGCCGGCTCCGGCGGGGCGGCGGGTGTGTTGCTCGGCGGCGTCCTCACCGACGGGCTCGGCTGGGAGTGGGTGCTCTGGGTCAACGTCCCGGTCAGCCTCATCGCCTTCGCCCTCTCCCCCAGGCTGATCGCCGAAAGCCGCGACGAGCAGGAGACCCGCGCCTTCGACGTCGCCGGTGCGGTCACCGTCACCGCGGCGCTCTCGGTCCTCGTCTACGCAGTCGTCGACGCCACCGAGTCCGGCTGGGGATCGACCAAGACGCTCAGCCTGATCGGACTCTCGCTCGTCCTCCTCGCCGCCTTCATCGCAATCGAGCTGCGCGCGACCAAGCCGCTCGTGCCGTTCTCGATCTTCCGCATCCGCACCCTGACCGGCGCCAACGTCGTCGGGCTGCTGGTCGGCGCCTCGCTCTTCTCGATGTTTTTCTTCATCTCCCTATATATGCAGCAGGTGCTCGGCTACAGCGCGATCCACGCCGGCCTCTCCTACTTCCCGCTGGCGCTGACGATCATGATCTCGGCCGGTATCGCCTCCCAGATGGTGACCAAGCTCGGCTACAAGCCAGTGCTCGCCGCCGGGCTGCTCTTCATCGTCATCGGACTGACCTGGTTCAGCCGCGTCTCGGTCGGCGGAGGCTTCACCACCGACATCCTCGGCCCATCGCTGTTCGCCGCCGCCGGACTCGGCTTTGCCTTCGTGACGACGACGATCGCCGCCGTCTCCGGGGTCGAGGAGAGCGAGGCCGGCCTGGCCAGCGGCCTGATCAACACCTCGCAGCAGGTCGGCGGCGCGCTCGGCCTCGCCGTGCTCTCCACCATCGCCACCTCGCACACCAAGAGCCTCCTCGAAGGCGGGACGGGCCAGCTCGACGCACTGACCGACGGCTTCCAGGTCGCCTTCCTGGGCGGCGCCGCGATTGCCGCGCTCGGCTTCGTCCTCACCCTCGTCCTGATCAGCAACCGCGACAGCAAGGCCCATGTCGAACTGGGCAACGAGGCGGCCGGCCAGGAGGCGACGGAGGCCGCATCCGCATAACCGACCGCTTCAGTAGGATTTAGATCGATGCTGTTCTCGACGAAAGCGGAGTACGGAGTTCGCCTCATGGTGGAGCTTGGGCGCCAGCCCGGGTCCGCCCCGGTCTCGCTCAGCGCCGTCGCCGAGGCGGAGCGACTGCCGCTCTCCTACCTGGAGCACCTGGTCGCCAAGCTGCGCAACGCCGGGCTGGTCAGCTCGACCCGCGGCGCCCACGGCGGCTACCGGCTGGCCCAGCCGGCGGAGACGATCACGCTCGACGAAGTGGTCGAGGCGCTGGAAGGGCAGATCGCCCCGATGGAGTGCTTCCACGAGACCCCCGAGGGCAAGGTCCTCTGCTCGCACGAGTCAGACGGCGACCATGCCTGCGCGACGAAGCTGCTCTGGACCCGTGTCCAGGGGGGCGTCACCAAGGCGCTCGCCGGCACCACGCTGGACGAGCTGGTCGAGTTCTCCGGCGGGGTGCCCAGCGGTGCCGCGAAGGCGCCCGCCGGCAGCGTCGCTTAGTCCCAAATCACTAACTCGAATCACACGAACGGAGCGAAATTGGCTGAGCTGGAGATACGCAACCTGCACGTGAGCGTCGAGGACAAGCAGATCCTCCGCGGCCTCGACCTCGACGTCGAGAAGGGCAAGGTCCACGCGCTGATGGGTCCCAACGGGTCGGGCAAGTCGACCCTCGCCAACGCGATCATGGGCCACCCGGCACTGGAGGTGACCGAGGGCTCGATCGTCTTCAAGGGCGAGGACATGACCGAGGCCGACCCCGACGAGCGCTCCCGCGCCGGCCTCTTCATGGCCTTCCAGTACCCCGTGGCCATTCCCGGCGTCTCGGTCAGCAAGTACCTGCGGATGATCCTCAACGCCCGCCGCGAGGCCCGCGACGAAGGCGAGATCAAGATCAAAGAGTTCGCCAAGGTCGCCCAGGAGGCGATGGCGCTGGCGAACATCCCCAAAGACTTCTCCAGCCGCTACCTCAACGACGGCTTCTCCGGCGGTGAGAAGAAGCGGATGGAGCTGCTGCAGCTGGCGCTGCTGAAGCCGGAGATCGCGGTCCTCGACGAGACCGACTCCGGCCTCGACATCGACGCCCTGCGGGTCGTCGCCGACGGGGTCAACACCTTCGCCGGGCCCGATATGGGCGTCCTGATCATCACCCACTACCAGCGCATCCTGCACATGGTCAAGCCCGACTCGGTCCACGTCATGTTCGAGGGCCGGATCGTCAAGGAGGGCGGCCCCGAGCTCGTCGGTGTGCTCGAGGAGAAGGGCTACGGCTGGATCCGCGAGGAGGTCGAGGCGGGCGCCAGCGCCTAGCCTCGGAGCGATGGAGCCGGCCACGACCACTTCGGCGTCGGCTTTCCCGATCGAGAAGGTCCGCGCCTCCTTCCCGGCGCTGGAGCGGGAGGTCCACGGCCGCCCGGTCGCCTACCTCGACAGCGGCGCCAGCTCGCAGCGGGTCCTGGCCTCGATCCAAGCGGTCGACCGCTACGAGCGCGCCCACCACTCCAACGTCCACCGCGGCTCGCACACGCTCTCGGCCGAGGCGACCGCGGCTTATGAGGGAGCGCGGGCGACCGTCGCCGACCACCTCGGCGCGAGCGACCGCCGCGAGGTGATCTTCGTCCGCAACGCGACCGAGGCGATCAACCTGGTCGCGCGGGCCTGGGGCGACGCCAACGTCGGCGCCGGCGACCGGGTCGTGCTCACCGAGATGGAGCACCACTCCAACGTCGTGCCCTGGCAGCAGCTCGCCGAGCGCGCCGGGGCCGAGATCGACTGGGTGCCGGTCGGCGAGGACGGCCTGCTCGATATGGACGCATACGCGGCACTGTTGGGCCGGGGGCCGAAGCTGGTCGCCGTCACCCACGTCTCCAACGTGCTCGGCACCGAGAACCCGATCGCCGAGATCGCCCGCCTGGCCCACGATGCCGGTGCTCTGGTTCTCGCCGACGGCGCCCAGTCGGCGCCGAAGCTGCCGCTCGACGTCGCCGAGCTGGGAGTCGACTTCTACGCCGTCACCGGCCACAAGCTCTACGCACCGACCGGAATCGGCACGCTGTGGGCAAGGCTGGACCTACTGCGGGAGATGCCGCCCTTCCTCGGTGGTGGCTCGATGATCCGCAAGGTGACCAAGGAGGGGACGACCTACGCCGACGTGCCGGCGCGATTCGAGGCGGGAACGCCGGCGATTGCGCAGGCGATCGGCATGGCCTCGGCGCTGCGCTGGCTCGACGGCCTCGGCATGGAGGCGGTGCGCGACCATGAGCGGGAGATCACCGACTACGCGCTGGAGCAGCTCAGCGCGGTCCCGGGCCTGCGCGTCTTCGGTCCGCCGCGGGGCCCCGAGCGCCTCGGCCCCGTCTCATTCGAGCTCGAAGGCGTCCACGCCCACGACGTCTCCGAGATCCTCGACCGCCACGGCGTCGCCGTCCGCGCCGGTCACCACTGCGCACAGCCTTTGATGGACCGTCTTGGCGTAGCGGCAACCGCCCGCGCCAGCTTCGGCGTCTACACGACCCGCGAGGAGATCGACCGCCTGGTCGAGGGTCTAGATGACGCGCGCAGGGTTTTCGGCCTTTAAAAAGGCTTAAAACCCCCAAAAATTTACCTAGTGATCATTGATTGCTGTTGAAAAAGTCACTCGAATAGTGCGTATGGACGACCGGTGTCCAAGGACTAAGACTTAACCCAGCACTCAGATCGGCAAGACTGTCACGTCCCGTTGCACCCACATAGGACGGTGCCTGGCAGGACATACGCCCCGGGCAGCGGGCATATCCGCCGCCCGGGGCCTCGGCACAGGAGGTGCAACTCCCATGCACTGCGAAGTTAGCTCCCCGGGCAGCGAGGCGCTAAACCTCAACCGTCGGCACAGGGGCGGGAAATGAGCGGCGGGGAGGTCCCCGACGGGTTCTGGGCGACGCTTGCCGCGCGCCTGCTTCACTCGTGCCAGGTTCAGATCATCGAAGCGATGCGGTGGGTCGACGAGCCCCTGTCCGCATCCGAGCTGGTCCAGGTCCTGGGCACGGGACAGCGTCTCTCGACGATCGCCTACCACGTCCGCCGCCTCGATTCGCTCGGCGCACTGACGCCGGCCGGCAAACGTCATCCGCTGCGCGGCTCGGAGGAAAAGCTCTACCGCCTCGGCTTCCGGTGATGGGTGCACCGGGTCGCTTCGCTAGCCTCGAAGCATGGACGACCTCTATCGCGACCAGATCCTCGAGCACTACAAGCGGCCCCACAACTTCGGCCGGATCGAGGATCCCGACCTCGAGTTCGAGGACACCAACCCGTTCTGCGGCGACGAGCAGCATGTGACCGTCCGCCTCGATGAGGAAGGCCGAGTGGCGGAGATCGCCTTCGAGGGCCAGGGTTGCGCGATCTCCACCGCCGCCACCTCGTTGCTCACCGACGAGCTGGTCGGCAAATCGCGCGAGGAGCTGCTTCACCTGCCCAAGGAGTTCGTCCTCGACCTGCTCGGGATCGAGATCTCGGCGACGCGGATGAAGTGCGCGATGCTCGGGCTCAAGGTGGTCAAGAGCGCCGGACTCGGCCAGCCCGCCGAATGGGAGGACGAGGGCGAGACCGGCAACCCCGCCGAAGCGACCGCAGACCTCAGTCCCTAGGCCCCTTAGCGCTTCCCGGCCACCAGGTGCGCTCGCCGAGCAGGTAGGCGACCGAGGGGATCAGCAGCGCCCTGACGACGAAGGTGTCGAGCAGGACGCCGATCGCGACCGTGGCGCCGATCTGCACGAGCTGCTCGAGCGGCAGCAGGGTCAGCGTCGCAAAGGTCCCGGCGAGGATCACCCCGGCCCCGGTCACGACACCCCCGGTGTTCTCCAGGGCGGCGAGGATGCCCTCGCGCGTGCCCCGCTTCGCCGCCTCCTCGCGCGCCCGGGTCATCAGGAAGATGTTGTAGTCGACCCCGAGGGCGACGAGGAAGATGAACGACATCAGGACCAGGTCGAAGGCAGTGCCGCTCGTCCCCAGCAGCTCGGTGAAGGCGAAGGTGAGCAGACCGAGGGTCGCCGCGAACGAGGCGACCACGGTGGCGATCAGGAAGGCCGGCGCGACGAGGGCGCGCAGCACGAGGATCAGGATCAGCCCGACGACCAAGAGGACCAGAGGGATGATCAGCTTGGTGTCGCGGGCATTGGTCTGCTCGACGTCGTAGTTCTCGGCCGGGATCCCGCCGACGAGGGCGCTTGGCGCGACCTTCTGCAGCTCGTCGCGGATTCCCGCGACGGCGTCCGCCGCGGCGCCGGAATAGGGGTTGCCCTTGAGGACGATCGTCAGAACCGCCTCGTCGGAGCCCGGCGACGGTGGCACCGGCACGGTCAGCTTGACCACGCCGAGCCGCCGCAGACCGCTCAGCGCCTGGGCGACTTCCCCGGTGTCGACCACGGCGGTCAGCGGCGAGCCCAAGCCCGGCGGGAAGTGTTCGTCGAGGACTTCGGTCCCGCGGCTGGATTCGGTCGGGCCGATCTCACCCTGGCCGAAGCCGATCGTCCCGTGGTGGACGAGGTTGCCGAGTGAGAGCAACGCCAGCACGGCGAGCACCGTGACGACGATCGTCCGCGGGCGGCGGCGGACCAGGTCCGCCACTCGTCGCCAGCGGCTATCGGCGGTCGCGGTCGAGGTTTGATCCGGATAGCGATCCAAAACACGACCGCTATGGGCGGGCGGCGCCAACCAGAAAGCCCGCTCGCCCAGCAGGGCAAGCAACGCGGGCAGGAGGGTGAAGGAGGCGACGAGCATCGTGGCGACGCCGATGGCGAGGACCGGGCCCAGCCAGTGGGTCGACTCCAGCTCGGCGACCAGCAGGACGAGCATCGCCGCGATCACCGTTCCGGCCGACGCGGCGATCGCCGGAACGCTCTCGGCAACGGCAAGCGGCAGCGCGGCAGTGGGCTCCTTCCCCTTGCCCAACTCCTCGCGGTAGCGGTGGACCAACAGCAGGGAGTAGTCCGTGCCCGCGCCGAAGATCAGCACGAGTAGCAGCAGCGTGCCCTCGACGTTGACGACGATCAAGCCCGCCTTGATCAGCAGGTAGACGATCCCGCTGGCGACGAGATAGGCGCTACCGACGGCAAGCAGGGGGAGTGGCGCGAGAACCGGCGCCCGGTAGACGAGCAGGAGCAGTAGGAGGACCAGGCCAAGGGTGGCGAACAGCAGCGTCTTGCCGGCGTCTTCGGCGACGTGCTCCAGGTCGGCGGCGATGCCCCCCGGCCCGGTGACATATGAGCTCAGCCCGGGCGGCCGGTGCGAATCGAGGTAGCGACGGATCTTTGCGACGCCGGCGACAACGGCGCCGCGGTCGTCTGCGTCGATGGCCAGCGCGACGAGCGCCGCTTCGCCATCGCGGGAGATCGGGCCGACCCCGTCGGCGATCTTCGCCACCCTCCCCAGGGGGCTGTCGGTGTCGCCCGAGTAGGGCGCGAAGACCGGCGTCGCACCGGTTAGACCGAGCCGGTCAAGACCGCTGCCGAGCCCGCCGATCGCGTCGAGGTCGGCTTGAGTGAGGCCGCCTTCACGATCGAAGACGATCAGCACTGGGACGTCGTTGCCGCCCTTGTAGCTGCTCTGGAGGACGTCGACTACCCGGGTCGATTCGGCGTTTGAAGGCAGGTAGCTGCTCTGCCCGGCCGCGGTTACGTCGCCGAGATGAGCGTGGGCAAAGAGCCCGGCGACCCCGAGCAGAACCCAGGTCGCGACCGTAAGCCAACGCCCGCGTGGACCGGTGACCGCCGCGGCAATGGCCTTGATCGTGCGGCTCACAGCGCGGAAGCCTAATCGGCTCCCGCGCCGGTTTCGGCTAGCCGCCCGCCTGCATCTGCGGGTCGGGCGTCATCACGGCGAAAACGGCCCCGAAGGGGTCTTTGACGATCGCGATCCTCCCGACTTCGGCAATGTCGAACGGCTCGAGGGCGAGCCCGCCGCCCGTCTCCCGCGCCTTGGTGACGGTGGCGTCGACGTCGTCGACGGCGAAGTAGACGAGCCAGTGGGCGGGCACCTCGTCGGGGGCACGGCCAGTGATGTCGATCATGCCGCCGACGCCGGCCTCCCCCACCCTGAGGCTGGTGTAGGTGCCGGCTTCGAACTCCCGCTCATCGAACCCCCAGCCGAAGACGGCGCCATAGAAGGCCTTGGCAGCCTCGGGATCGCGCGTGTTGAGCTCGTTCCAGACGACCGCGTTCGACTCTTTGACGATTTCGGCCCCAACGAAGGTCCCCGGCTGCCAGATCCCGATCACCGTGCCGGCGGGATCGGTGAACACAGCCATGCGGCCGAGGTCCATGACGTCCATCGGCTCGGCGATCACCGTGCCGCCGGCCTCCTTTACCTTCGCCGCGGTCGCCTCCGCGTCCTCGACCGAGACGTAGGTGTTCCAGGCCGGGGGCTGGCCCTCCCCCATCAACGGCATCATCCCCGCGACCGGCTTGCCACGCAGCATCGCCTGCCGGTAACCGCCGGTCTGCTCGGAATTCTCAGACTCCGGGACGTCCCAGCCGAAGAGACCGCCGTAGAAGCCGGCTGCTTTCTCGATGTCGGGGATGCCGCCGAGTTCGACCCAGGAGGGCGTCCCGGGCTCATAGCTGGCTTTCTCGCTCATAGTCGCCTTCCTCTAAAATCCGACCGGATAGGTAGGATTAAGTTTCAACCCACACGAAGCACTCCTCGGAGGCTAGCGTCTCGCCCATGACCGACACCGCTGGAATCACTATTTCCGTCTGCCCGCTCGCCGAGCTGGGGCCCGGCGCCACGCGCCTGGTCGAGCACGACGGTCTGAAGATCGGGGTCTTCAACTGCGACGGAACGCTCTACGCGATCGAGGATCGCTGCTCCCACGACGACGGGCCACTTGCCGAGGGCGAGTTCGACGCAGCCGCCTGCACGGTCGAGTGTCCGCGTCACGGCTCCCTCTTCGACCTGACCAGCGGCAGGCCGAAGACGCTGCCCGCCTATGCTCCGGTTAGGACGTTCGCGGCATCCGTCGTCGACGACAACATCGTCCTGGAGGTCTGAACGAACATGGCAACGCCTGAGGCAGTCGCAGAGAAAAGAGAGCTCGCCGGCATCAACGCCGACTACAAGGAGAAGTTCGGCTTCCACGATCCCGAGAGCGGCTACGCCTACAAAGCCCCAAAGGGGCTTTCGCGCGAGGTGGTCGAATCGATCTCCGACTACAAGGACGAGCCGCAGTGGATGCGCGACTTCCGGCTGAAGTCGCTCGAGCACTTCTACTCCCGCCCGACCCCGGCCTGGGGCGGCAATCTCGCCCAGATCGACTGGGACGACATCCACTACTTCGTCCGCGCCTCCGAGAAAAACAGCCGCGACTGGAGCGAGGTCCCCGAGGACATCAAAAACACCTTCGACCGGCTCGGCATCCCCGAGGCGGAGCGCAAATTCCTCTCCGGAGTCGGCGCCCAGTACGAGTCCGAGGTCGTCTACCACCAGGTCAACGAGAAGCTCGAGGCCCAGGGCGTGATCTTCACCGACATGGACACGGCGCTGCGCGAGCACGAGGACCTGGTCCGCGAGTACTGGGCGACGATCATCCCCGCCAATGACAACAAACTGGCGGCGCTCAACTCCGCCGTCTGGTCGGGTGGCTCCTTCGTCTACGTCCCGGCCGGCGTCAAAGTCGAGATGCCGCTGCAGGCCTACTTCCGGATCAACACCGAGAACATGGGCCAGTTCGAGCGCACGCTGATCATCGCCGAGGAGGGCTCCGACGTCCACTACATCGAGGGCTGCACGGCGCCGGTCTACTCCAGCGACTCGCTGCACTCCGCGGTGGTCGAGATCTGCGCCAAGCCAAGCTCGCGGGTCCGCTACACGACCGTGCAGAACTGGTCGCAGAACGTCTTCAACCTGGTCACCAAGCGCGCCGTCGCCCACGAGAAGGCGACGATGGAGTGGGTCGACTGCAACCTCGGCTCGAAACTGACGATGAAGTACCCGTCGATCTACCTGCTCGGCCCCGAAGCGCACGGCGAGATCCTCTCGATCGCCTTCGCCGGCGACGGCCAGCACCAGGACGCCGGCGGCAAGATCATCCACGCGGCGCCGCGCACCTCGTCCTCGATCTTCTCCAAGTCGATCTCCAAGGACGGCGGGCGGGCGACCTACCGCGGCCTGCTCGAGGTCGCCGACGGGGCGACCGAATCGCGCTCGAAGGTCGTCTGCGACGCGCTGCTGCTCGACGAGGACTCGCGCTCGGACACCTACCCGACGATCCGGATCGACGAGAACGACGCCGACGTCGGCCACGAGGCGACCGTCTCGAAAATCGGCGACGAGCAGATCTTCTACCTGCAGAGCCACGGGCTCGACGAGGAAGAGGCCTCGAAGATGATCGTCAACGGCTTCATCGAGCCGGTCACCAAAGAGCTGCCGATGGAGTACGCGGTCGAGCTCAACCGCCTGATCGAGCTGCAGATGGAGGGCTCGATTGGCTGAGCTCGCGACGCTTCCACCCCTTCCGGATCAGAAGACGAAGGGGTGGGAATTCACCGACCTTTCCAACCTCGATCTCGACGCCTACGAGTCCGCTTCCGTCAGCGCCTCGATCTCTGCGGGCGACGGGGCAACTGTGCTGCCGCTCGGCGAGGCGGTCGATTCTCATCCCGAGCTGATCGATGGACGACTCGGCGCCCTGGTGCCGGACGACGATCCCTTCGTCGCCCGCAACGAGGCGGGCTGGCGCGACGGTGTGCTCATTCACGTTCCAGCCGGGGCTAAGCTCACCGAGCCGATCAAGATCGACCTGCCCCTGGATGAGAATGGCAGCGTCGTCTACTGGCGCACCCTTATCGTGCTCGAGGAGGGCGCCGAGGCCGAGGTCTGGGAGCACAGCGGCTCGGCCGGCGACGAGACCGATGCCCTGCTCAACTCGGTGGTCGAGCTGCACGTGGGCCAGGCGGCGACGCTGTGCTACGTCTCGACCCAGGACATCTCCGAGCGCGCCTGGATCTTCTCCAGCCAGCGCGCCCAGGTGGAGCGCGACGCCCGACTCGACTGGACCGCGCTCGGCTTCGGCTCGGCCCGCGGCAAGGTGCGGATGGAGACCAAGCTCGCCGGTCCCGGCTCTGAGGCGCGGGTCACCGGTGGCTACGCCAGCGGCCCCGGCCAGCACCTCGACTACGACACGACGCAGGAGCACGCAGCGCCGAACACCTTCTCCGACCTCGCCTTCCGCGGCGTCCTCGCGGCGGGCTCGACCGCCGTCTGGCGCGGCATGATCCGGGTCGACCCCGGCGCCCAGCAGACCGATGCCTTCCAGGAGAGCCGCAACCTGCTGCTCTCCACCGAGGCGCACGCCGATGCGATCCCGGGGCTGGAGATCGAAGCCGACGACGTGCGCTGCACCCACGCCGCCGCGATCGCCCAGATCGATCGCGAGCAGCTCTTCTACCTGACCTCGCGCGGGCTCGACCCGGCAACGGCCAAGCAGGTGATCATCGAGGGTTTCCTCGAGTCGCTGGTCGAACGGCTGGCCGAGGGGCCGGTGCGGGAAGAGGTCTCCGCCGCGCTGGAGCGCCGCCTCGCCGAGATCCTCTAGCTAAGCGAAGGCCTCGTCTCCGCAGCGTGCCTTCGCGAACAGGGACTCGTGCAGGCCGGCGACCAGGGTGCGGGCCAGACGTCCGTCACCACCGAGCTCGAGCGACCCGCCGTCGCAATCGATCAGAGCCCGAAACCAAGCCCCGATCGAGCCCGAGGCCCAGGCATCGACACTCCCATCCAACCGGGACATGCAGGACACCACCGATCCGTCCTCGAGGTTGGCGATCACACCGGCAACGCGCTGCTCTCCGCTGCTCGGGAGCTCGACCGCAAGCCGGCAGCTGCCGGAGAGCCCGGGCTCGAGCTCGAGCAGCGGCATCGCGAGCAAGAAGGCGGCCTCCACATCCATGCCGGCGACAGGAGTGCCGCTCCCGTTTAGATACGCACGCTCCCAGCGGATCGCCGCGAGGAGCGGCGCGACGCCCTGGCGAAGCCAGCTGGTCACCGCGTAGGGCGTTTCCCTGCCCTTCATAGGCCGCGCTTCCACCTGTCCCGCGTGGCGCATCGCCGCGATGCGACGTTCGAGGGACGGATAGTTGAAAGCGCTGATCAGGCTGTCGAGATCGGCCACCGACAACGGCTTGGCGGCAAGCGCGCGAAGCAACGTCGCCGACCAGCCCTCGGCCAGGGCCCCTATCGCCGCCTTGGCCCCATCCCCGCCGAAACCGCGACTGCCGTTTGGTGACTCGCCCAACCAGCCCGCGACGATCTCCGCGACCGCGAGCAGCCCCTCCCCCGCATCCGTGAGTTCGTATTCGGCAGATCTGCGCGGAAAGCCACGGCTGCGCCGCGTGGCAACCACATCGGCGTTGACTAGATCCTTGAGCCGAGCGCGGAGCGTCGAGCCTGGCGAGCCGCCTCGCCCCTGCAGCTCGGCCAGGCTGGTGGGCCCCTCCGCCAGCACCCGCAACACGATGGCATTCGGCGATGTCCCGAGCATTGAGAGTGCCTGGGTGCCAGCTCGGCCCCGGAAGCCCCCTCGCTTGGACACATTGATCATCAAGCGTTTCTATTTATAGCAATAATCCTTAGCGGTAGAGCAGCGTGGCGTCTGGTTGAGAGCGCACCACGCCGGTCCCGAGGAGCCCGATCGATCTTCGATCCAGCCCCCGGGAGAAATGACATCGGACAATCGATGTCCTCAAGATCTGGCGAAAAGCCCTGAGTACGAGGCAAGAAGACAACTGGGCGTACACAGATCTTGACTTTGTAGTTCCCATATGTTCTTATATTGGGCGAGCGACCTTGCCGTGTTGGTTCCCTTTCGGAGGGGTCGGCCTCAAGTAAGCGGACGTGGACCCTGGACTGGCTAACCCCATTGGCGAGTCCGGGGATGTCCGCTTTTCCTGCTTAGTCAGCGATCGCTGCCGCGACCATCGCCGTTGGAGACCTCGACTGCCTCCTCGGCACCGAGGAAGGGCGCCAGCATCATGTAGCTGGCCACCGGCGCAACCTGAGGCAGGCCCTCCGGTCCGCCACCCACGATCTGACGGTAGACCAGCGTCCACACCGCGCCCAGCACCAGATCGGCCACGACCTCCTTCGTGTCCGGCGCGACGGTAAACCCTGGCTCCACGAGAGCGTGGAACGCCTCGAAGCGCCTGTCACGGTGCTCTAGCGCTACCGGGCCGGCGGCGTAGACCTCAACCGTGGCGAGGCGCGCCAGGTCGGGCTCGGACGCGTAAAAGGCGCACAGTCCTCCGACCGCGGCGCGAATCGCGTTGGGCCAGTCGGGCGCCCGGCGGGCAGCGGGCATGGCCACCCCCAGCATTTGCGCTCCCGCCGAGTCGATCGCGGCAACCAGCGCCGCGTGCTTGTCGGCGAAATGGGAGTAGAAGGTGGCCTGGGAGATCGAGGCCCGGGCAGCGATCTCGGCAACGGTCACCGCCGGATAGCCCCGCTCTCCGGCAGCGGCAGCCAGCGCCCGGATGATCCGCTCCGCCTGGCTGTAGGCGACGAAGGGCGGCGGGCCGGGGGTCGGGCGCGGCCGCCGCCCCGCCAGACGCAGCGGCGCGCTCGGCGGCTCGTAGTGCAGTGCCAGCTCCTGCAGGTCATTCGCGTAGCCCGGAAGCAACTCCACTTCCCGTCGCCGCAGGTGGGTCTGGATGAAGATCTGAGCGCCCCCGACGAGACCCTCGACCATGCTCGCCGGCAGCCCCTCTCCGCGGATCTCGGCAATCGTCTCCCCCACCGTCGCCGTCGCCTTGTCCATCGCCGACTCGACGGCGAGGCGACCGCGTTCGCCGACGGCGTAGATGTCGCAGAAACACAAACTTGCCGCCGCCTCTTGCCGAACGATCGTTTCGAACAGCAAATCCATGGCAATGCGAGCACGCTCGGCTATCGGACCCTCTTGTTTGCCGAGCTCGTTGCGAACCAACCCCACCGACATTGCCACGAGGGCCTCGAACGTGGCGAGCACGCAGTCCTCCTTGTCGCGAAAGTGCTCGTAGAAGGCACTCCGCGAGACACCCGAGAGCTCGAGGAGATCAGCGACCGTGGTCGCCTCGTAGCCCTCGGAGGCGACACAAGCTACGGTGGCCGCGAACAGCCGCTCGCGCTGGCTTCGCGCCACGTCTTCACGCGGCATCCCGGGACCAGGCCGCAGCATCCTGTCCCGCAGCTGATCTGCTCTTCCCCACGGCGTCTGGACCATCTCGGTCGGACCATAACCCGCCATTTCGCCTCCTAGCGAGGGTCCACCTGACAGCTGAGAACGACGGTTCGACCGCGTCGCGTCGTTCCGGGACACAAATGAGTGTGCCTGCTTTAGCAGTCACTGTCAAGCAGCCAGATGCGGTGCCTAGGGGTCCATCCTCGAGCGGTGTTACACATATGATTAGAGTAATCTCGTGTTCTTATCTTCGGCATGGTTAAGCGCTCCACCGGGTAGGTGAACGACCAGCTCCGCATGCAGCAATCGACCCTTACTCCAACGCAAGCCAGGGGCTTAGGGGCCGAGGCTTTTGTCTTTGGCTTTCCCCTCTTGGCGATGACGGCAACGATGCGCCGCGTGACCGCCCCCCGGCAGCCGGGCGAGGGAATCAAGGCAAACTGCCTAGGCCACCTGCCTCGCTTTCCCGACCCGACCTTCCGGGCGATCGTCGCAGCCAACGCCGACACCTTGTACTCGCTTGCCTGGCTGGACCTGGCCGCCGAACCGATGCTCCTGGAGCTTCCCGACACCGGCGGGCGCTCCTACCTGATGCCCCTGATGGATGCTTGGACCAACGTCTTCGCCTCGCTCGCACCACACACAGTTGGAGATGGGGGCGGCACCTTTGCGATCGTAGGGCCCGGCTGGACGGGAAGCCTCCCACCGCAAGTGCGTCGAATCGATGCACCGACCAACAACGTCTGGGCCATCTATCACCTGCACGCCGGCGGCCCCGACGATCTGGACGCCAGCCGTGCCATCCAGCAGGACCTCACCCTGGCGCCGATGGGAGCAGATGGCGCCACCGACGTTCCCCCAAGGTGCATCGACATCTCAGCACTGGATCCGCTGCCCGCCGCGCATCAGCAAGTGATGGATATGGATGCCGAGGGGTTCCTTGCCGAGCTGGCCGCGCAGATGGCGACCAATCCGCCGGCCCCAGTCGACGCGCCACTGCTCGAGCGCCTCGCGGGAATCCAGCTTCGCCCAGGCGAGCGGTTCGACTGGTCCGGCCTTTCCGCCGTCACGCGCGAGGGGCTCACCGCCGGCCTCGGGGAGGGCAAGGAAATGGTCGCCTCGCCGGCGCCGGAGACTGGGAACGGCTGGCAGGTGATCCATACCGGTGCCGGTTCCTACGGAATCGACTACCTGCGCCGGGCTCGCACCGCCAACTTTGCCCTTGGCGTCAACCGCCCTGAGGATGCGATCTTCCCTCTCAGCGCCGTGGATTCCGTCGGCCAGCGGCTGAGCGGAGCCCATCGGTACACCCTCAGCTTCGAGTCCGGAGCCCTCCCTCCCGTCGGCGCCCTCTGGTCGCTGGCCATCTATGACCTGGATCAGCTCCTCGTGGGTAACCTTCTCGGCCGCTACGCACTCGGCAGTCGTGACGAGCTGGAGCTCGACTCCCAGGGATCTCTGCAGATCGCGATTCAGCGCGATCCCCCAGAGGGCTCGCGTGCCAACTGGCTACCCACCCCCGAGGACGGCTTCTACCTGATGTTGCACCTGTACCTGCCGGGCGAGAGCGTGCTTGACGGCAGCTGGACGATTCCGTCCATCCAGCGTATTGATTGATATGCTATTTTTTAGTGTTTCTATCTAGTTGATAGAATCATCGGGGTGATGTCCTATAACCCCACCTTCCTTGAGGCTGGGGGCGGCGGGAGTTTCAGTGCCCCCGAAGCGCAGCGCCTCGGCGCCGATGCCTTTGCTTTTGGCTTCCCGCTGCTGACGATGCTGGCGTCGATGCAAACGTGCACCAACGTCTTGGCACCAGGCGGCGGGCGGGCGCCGCTCAACCAGTTCGCCCACCTGGATCGGTTCCCCGGCCCAGGCTTCAGCGCGATCGTCGCCGCCAACGCGAACACGCTGTACTCACTGGCTTGGCTCGACCTCTCCGCCGAGCCACTGGTACTCAGCCTGCCCGACACCGGCGGGCGCTCCTTCCTGATGCCACTGTTTGACGCCTGGACCAGGCCAATCGCCTGCCTGGGGCCACGGAGGACCGAGGCATCCACCAGGACCTACGCCCTCGCCGGTCCCGACTGGAATGGATCCATCCCGGGCGACATGCGCCGGATCGATGCACCGACCAACACAGTGTGGGCGATCGGCCACATCCACGCCAACGATCGCGAGGACCTCGACCTCGGGCTTGCGATCCAGCGGGGCATAACGCTTGCGCCCCTCAGTGCCTACGGCACGGCCTACACGCCGTCTGCGGGGATAGTTGACCCCGCGCTCGCCTCCACGGACCCACGTTCACTGGTCATGAGGATGGGAGCAGAGGTTTTTCTCCGTGCCCTGGCCGCCGGAATGGACAGCAATCCCGCGAGGGCGGATGACCATGTCGTCGTCGATCGGCTCAAGGCGATCGATCTGCGGCGAGATCAGCCTTTCAGCTGGGCAAGCCTGCATATCGACATCCGCAAGGCCATTGAGCTCGGCTTCGACGAAGGGAGGGAAGCGGTTGCCAAAGCACCGCCAGAGGAGAGGGAGAACAACTGGGTGACGCTGCGGAACGGATCGACGCCAGGCAGCATCGACTACCTACGACGAGCGCAGGTGGCCAATGCCGGGCTCTGCGTCACCGACCGCGAGGACGCCAGCTTCGACCTCACCGCGCGCGACAGCGGCGGCATCAACATCAAGGGCGGGTCTCGCTACGTGATGCGCTTCGAGGCAGACGAGCTGCCCCCGGTCGGCGCGCTCTGGTCGCTGGGCCTCTACGACATGGATCAATGCTTCACCGACAACGCGATCGATCGCTACGCGCTTGGCGACCGCGACGAGCTCGAGCTCGGGGCAGATGGCTCGCTGGAGATAGCGATTCAGCGCGTTTCCCCCAGTGGCTCCTCCGCGAACTGGCTGCCCGCCCCAGAGGGCGACTTCAACCTGATGCTGCACATGTACTGGCCGAGCCAGCGGGCACTGGACGGGGACTGGACCATCCCGCCGGTGCGGCGGGTCAACTGAGCTGCCAGGGAAACGCATCGAGGCCGCCAGGTGGCTGATATGTGTGGCGGCCCCGATGCATGTGCTTCTTGCTTATGGGAGGAAGACGGTAAATCTTCGATTCGCAACCTCAATGGCAGTCAACCACCCCGGCCACGCGGCGCCATCGGTAGAAAGCCGCTCAACCGGAGGGCCTACACCCACATTTACCCGTAAAACGCGGGCTCATGCATTGGCCACCGAAAGCAGATAGAGGCCGAAACAGGTGAAGGCCACCATCACCGCCAGCATCCAGTACTGCGAGCGCGCCGCCTGGCGGTAGTCGCCCCAATAAGCGGTGGCGCGGTCGTGGGCGAGGGTGAGCCCGATCACGTGCCCGATCACGAGAGCCCCCACCTGGACGTACCAGATCGCGTTGGCGCCGAGCAAGCGGAAATCGATGCCCGACGACGCCGTGCCGAAGAGGTCGGTGGTCCCGGTCCCGAGCGGGTCGGAGAGCAGATAGGTGAACTGGGCCTGCTCCTGGAAGACGAAGAGGCTGAAGTAGTGGGCGACCAGGTAGGCGAAGGCGATCGGGATCAGGGTGTGGGCAAAGCCGTCGCGCAGCTTCTTGAACGACGGGGCCCCGGGGACACCGGCCATCCCCCGCACACCGATCAGGTAGACGAGGGCGACCCCGCAGAAGCAGAGCACCATGAAGATCGTGTCGGTGAGCCGCAGGGCCGAGGTAAGGCCAACACCGGCGTCGACCAGATGGTTGAAGGTGCTTTCGAGAGCGCTTTTGAACGCCCCCTCCTGGGCGCCGTCGAAGCTGGTGCTCGCGATCGAGGCGATCACCACCGCGGCCGACCCCGGCACGGTCGCCCACTTGGTCGCGGCCGAGAACGGGCGGCGAACACCCAAACGCCCGTCCTTCTCCCCGAAGCAACCGAGCTTGCCGAACATGCCGAAGTAGACCGAGAAGACCTCGCCAGTGCGGCACCATTGCTCGACCCCGAACAGGGCCATCATCACCAGCGTGTAGCCGGTGTAGAGGAGGGCGGCGACGGCCGCGGCGTGAGGATCCAATCCCACCGCCACGCCACCCGCAGCCCCGTAGACGATCTCCAGCCAGACGACCGCGAGCAGGCCGATCGCGGCCGGCCAGCGCCCCAGCCTCTCCGGATATCTCAGGTGGGCCGGGCGCTGACCGGCCAGCGCCGTGAACCCCCCTTCGACAGCCCGCCCGATCGCCCGCCAAGGGTTGAAGGGGCGGAAAACGTCACCGAGGAAGACGCTGAACAACGGAAAGCCGAGCCAGGTGGTGACGTAGAGGAAGGTGAGGGCGAAGTTCCGGTCGGGTGCTTCGGTACCGCGCAGCCCGGCGTAGATCGCCACCCCGAACAGAGCGACCCCTACCGCCCCGTAGAGGATCTGCGCGGGTAGGGAGAGCAGGGCCCGCGAAAGCCCCGCCGCGAGAGGACGCCAACGGTCCTTCTCGAAGCGGGGCGTCCGCCAGCCGACCGACAGGGCGAAGAAGGAGACGATCAGGACGATCGACGCCGCCCAGGCGAACAGCCAGGCTGGAACAGCCAGGTCTTTACGCGCGACGAGCGCGTGCGCAACCGGCAGCAGTGAGCCGAGCGAACTCACGGGTTAACCGTGAGTTCGAGGATCTGCTCTTTGCGGCCCTCCAGCTCCGCCTCGAAGACACCTTCGATCGTGGCCGGGAAGTCGAAGCTGACCGATCCGCCCGCCTTGACGTCCTCCATGATGTCGTAGCCGTGCATGTGGATCTCGTCGCTGACGTCGGAGTCCACTTTGAAGCGGACCTCTTCTCCCTTGTTGTAGGTCAGCTGCGCGATCCCGCCGACCGGTTCGCCGTTCTTGATGACGATCGTGGTGACGCCCTTGGTCGTCGTCGCACTGCTGTCGCTGTTGTCGCTTTTCAGGACGATCAGCAGGACGACCGCCACGATGACAATTCCGGCGCCGATCAATGCGCGCACAGTATTCGAGTTCATGCTCGCTCCTTTGAGTAGGTGTGGGTCTGGCCTACAGCGGAGCGAGAGGAGGCGGGCGCTGGGCGAGACTGAGGGCGATCAGGAGGCCCCCGTGGGCGCCGCGCGAAGTCGGCGATTGGGGCCGGCGAGAGTTGCTTGCCGTTGTCGCCCCGCGACGAGTCCGTGAGGCGATCCGCTCGGCGAGCCGCATCGCGGCATCGCAGCCCGGGTAGCGCCCGAGCAGGAGCGCGACGAGCAGCAAAATAAGCGGGACAGCCGCGATAGCGAACTCGATCATCGCCCCGGGAAGCTAGCGCAGATAACTTGCGGCTTTCTAAATGCGCCCTGAACGAGAGAACATCGCCGCGCCTGACCTGCCGGAGGAGATCGAGTGGATCGGCGAGGCACCGCGCTCGATGCCCGTAGCCACCGCCGGCGGACCCGTGCTCGTCCACTTCTTCGACTTCGCCCAGCTCAACAGCGTGCGCACGCTCCCCTACGTATGCGAGTGGGCGCGGCGCTATGAGCCGCATGGCCTGACGACGATCGGCGTGCAGGCCCCTCGCTTCCCGTTCGGTGCCGAGCCCGGCGCGGTGGCCGCGGGGCTCGAAGAGCTCGGGGTCGAGTTCCCGGTCGCGATCGACGCCGATCGCCGCCTCTGGCATGCCTACGGCTGCGAGGGCTGGCCCAGTCTCTTCCTCTGGAAGCTGGGCGGCGCCCTCACCTGGTTCCACTTCGGCGAGGGCGAGTACCGAGCAACCGAGGAAGCGATCCAGGCTGAGCTGCGCGAACAGGACGCGCTACAGGTACTGCCGGAGTCGATGGATGCCCTGCGGCCGACCGACTCGCCCGGCGTCAAAGTGATGCCGCCCAGCGCCGAGATCTTCCCCGGCGGCTCATGGGATGAGGCCTGGACGGGCAGCGAGCTGGAGGTCCCATACGAAGCAAGCGGCGCCTACGCGACGGTCGAGGGCAGCGGCGAGATCGTCGTCAAGATCGACGGCAACTCGGCAACTCGAATCGAGATCGACGGCCCTGGCCTATACAAGCTCAACGAGCATCAGCAGCACGAGTCGCACCACCTCCAACTCCGCCCCTCCGCTGCCCTGAAGATCTGGTCCATCAGCTTCGCAGCGGGCGTGCCGTAGAGGTGGGGCACTCCCCCCTCTACGCCTTGACGGCTTCGCGAATCTTCTTCGGCAGCATGAACCGCACGTCCTCGTGAACGGTGCGCAGCTCGGAGACGTCCTCGGCCCCGCGTTCGCGGAAGAGCTCGACCAGGCTCGCCACCAGCTCCTCGGGGGCACTGGCCCCTGAGGTGATGCCGACGGTCTCGACGCCGTCGAGCCACTCCTCCTGCACCTGCGTGTGGTTGTCGATCAGGTGCGAGGCGGCACCGTGCTCACGCGCCACCTCGACCAGGCGGTTGGAGTTGGACGAGTTGGTCGAGCCGATCACCAACACCAACTCGCACTCGCGCGCGAGCTGCTTGACGGCGATCTGCCGGTTCGTGGTCGCGTAACAGATGTCGTCGGTTTTGGAGCTGACGATCGCCGGGAACTTGGAGCGCAGGGCGGCGATGATCTCGCTGGTCTCGTCGACCGAGAGGGTCGTCTGGGTGATGAAGGCGACACGCTCGGGATCGGAGACCTCCAAGCCCGCGACCTCCTCGACCGTCTGCACGAGCACGATGCTGTCGGGCGCCTCGCCAGTGGTCCCTTCGACCTCCTCGTGCCCCTCGTGGCCGATCATCACGATCGTGTAGCCGTCGGCGGCAAAGCGCCGCGCCGAGACATGGACCTTGGTGACCAGCGGGCAGGTGGCGTCGATCGTGCGGAGGTTGCGCGCGGCGGCGTTCTCGTGCACCGCCGGAGCAACGCCATGGGCGGAGAAGACGACCATCTCCCCCTCCGGCACCTCGGTCTCCTCCTCGACGAAGATCGCGCCGCGCTTGGACAGTTCCTCGACCACGTGCTTGTTGTGGACGATCTCCTTGCGCACGTAGACGGGGGCGCCGTAGTGCTCGAGCGCGCGCTCGACCGTCTGCACGGCGCGGTCGACGCCGGCGCAGTAACCGCGCGGGGCGGCGAGCAGGACGCGCTTGGGCGCTGCAGTTTCGGTTGCTGGCATGCCCCTCAGGGTATCGGGGGGCTAGCCTTGCAGGATGAGAACCGCCGGAGACCACCTGGAGCGCCTCAGCTCGACCGATGCCTCGTTCCTGACCAACGAGAGCTCGTCCAGCCATATGCACATCGGCGGCATCCTGATCTTCGAGGGACCGCCGCCGCGCTACGTCGATCTGGTCGAGCACGTGCGCGGCAAGCTGGACCAGGTTCCCCGCTTTCGCCAGCGTCTCGTCGTCCCCCCGCTGGAGGCCGGGCGGCCGCTCTGGGCAGACGACGTCAACTTCAACCTCAGCTACCACATCCGCCACACGGCGCTGCCCGAGCCAGGCGGTGAGGCGCAGCTGAAACGGCTTGCCGCGCGCGTCTTCTCGCAGCAGCTCGACCGCTCCAAGCCGCTCTGGGAGATGTGGCTGGTGCAGGGGCTGGAGCGCGACCGGTTTGCCCTGCTGACGAAGACCCACCACGCCGCGGTCGACGGGATCGCCGGGGTCGACATCGGGACCGTGCTCTTCGACCTCGAGCCGATACCCGATCCGGCTCCGGTCGAGGACGGCTGGCGGCCCCAGGCGTCGCCGAGCACCACCGACCTGATCGCCCGCGGCGCCACCGAGCTGGCCGTTGCGCCGCTGAAACTCGCCGAGCGCGCCGTCGAGGTCGTGCGCCATCCCGAGAGCGCCGCCCGGCGCGTGGTCGAGGCGCTGGAGGGCGTCGGCGAGATCGCCGGTGCCTTCGCGGACCCCGCCCCCGATGTGCCACTCAACCGCGAGATCGGGCCCCACCGCCGCTTCACCTGGACCCGCTCGGAGCTGGCGACCTTCAAACGGATCAAGGACACGCTGGGCGGCACGGTCAACGACGTCGTCCTAGCCGTGGTGACCGGGGCGCTGCGCAAGTGGCTGCACACGCGGGGCATCCGCACCGAGGGCCTCGAGCTGCGCGCCCTGGTGCCGGTCTCGATCCGCGCCGCCGACGAGCGCGGCGAGCTGGGCAACAAACTCGCGGCGATGCGCGGGCCGCTGCCGGTCTACGTCGAGGATCCGGCCCGCCGCCTGCGGGTCGTCAGCGAGCAGATGGCGGGGATAAAGCGCTCCAAGCAGGCTCTCGGCGCCGAAGTGATCTCGCGCTTCAACGACTTCGCCCCACCGACCCTGCTCGCCCAGGCGGCCCGGATCAACTTCTCGACCCGGCTCTTCAACCTGATCGTCACCAACGTGCCCGGCCCACAGATGCCCCTCTATGTGCTGGGGCGTCAGCTGGAAGAGGTCTTCCCGGTCGCCTTCCTGCCGCAGAACCACGCGATGGCGATCGCGATCATGAGCTACAACGGCCGCGTCTGCTTCGGCCTGCTCGCGGACTACGACTCGATGGAGGACGTCGAAACGATCGCCGCCGGAATCGACGAATCGCTTGCGGAGCTCGAGGAGGCCGCGGCAGCCGCCGCCGCTCCAGCCTGACCGTGGGCCTGCTCGTAGTCCTCTTCATCGTCGTCCCGATAATCGAGCTGTACGTGATCATCCAGGTCGGCGGGTTGATCGGTGTCTGGCCGACCCTTGCACTGCTGCTGGCCGATGCGGTGTTCGGCGCGCTGCTGCTGCGCCACCAGGGCCGCGGCGCCTGGCGGCGTTTCAACCAGGCGCTCGCCGAGCGGCGCTTTCCCGGCCGTGAGGTCGCCGACGGCCTGATGATCGCGATCGGCGGCACCCTGCTGCTCACTCCAGGCTTCGTCACCGACATCTTCGGCGTGCTGCTGCTGCTCCCACCGACCCGAGCCATCGCCCGCCGCCTGATGCGCGGCTACGCGGCCCGCCGCTTCGTCGTCGTCGGCATGGGTGGCAGCCGCGGCGGCCCGACTGCTCCGCGCGACTCAGCCGGTCGCCCCTATGACTTCGACGGGACCGCCGAGGAGATAGACGAGGACGATCCGCAGCTGCCGCGCTAGTTTCGCGATAGATTAAGAAAATTCTTTAAGCGAAACGAGACGATTGAGTGGTCTTGGACGCCTTAGAACGAATCTTCGAGGAGCTCGAACGGATAGCCGAACCCCGGGAACTCTTCCTCCTGGCCCTGGCGATGACGATGGTCGCCTACGGCGCCTTCGGCGGGCGGGACGAGACCGTGGCGGTCGCGCTGATCGCGATCGGCTCGGGGATGTTCTTCGTCGGCATCTTCCTGCCGGTTCTGACCGAGTTCCAGATCGGCCCGGGGGGCTTCTCAGGAAAGCTGCGTGAGCGCGACCAGGAGGTCCAGGCGACGCTCGAACCGCACACCAACAGCCTCACGCTGGCCGCCGCGGCACTCGCAGGGTCACCCGAGGCGGGCAGGGAACTGCTGGAGCGGGCGCTGGTCGAAACTTACCTGGGCTGGCAGGAGGCCAAACTGGAAGGCCCAGCCGAGGCCGTGATCAAACGCCTGGAGACCCTGGCCCCGACTTTCGCGGTCGACGCTCCGGCGCCGGCGCCCCGAGACGCACTGTGAACGACCCTGGCACCCCACCTCCCGACTGGGACTCGATCTTCCAGCAAGCCCGGCGCCGCATGGCCGGCAAACTGCTGCTGGTCGCCCTGATCGCCGCCGGCGGCACGATGCTCCTACTGGGCGGCGGCCTCCAGGCCGAGGGCGCCGTCTCACTGCCGATCCCGCTCCTGAACAAGAACGATCACCACAAGGAGAAGCAGGAGCACAAGCACGAAAAGCACGAGCGCCACCACGAACAGCAAGGCGACCGGCAACACCAAAAGCAAGACCACAAAAAGCATGGGGATCACGGCCAGCCAAAGCCCAAGCCCCACCCCAAGCCATGCAAGGAAGAACCGCAAAGCAGCGCTGAAGAAGAGTACGGCCGCTGGGACGGGGGCAAAGACGCGACGGGCGGTAAATGCCCGTCAGCGGGAGGGCGCAGCTAGAAGCTGGTGTGAACTTGGCGACCGTCGATCAGCTGAACGCCGCAGAGCCGGTATCGACGAACTCGCCCGCGAGCCGGCGCTGCTCGTGCTCGAAAGCCCGCTCCATGCTCTCGATCGCCCGTGCGCCCAACCCAACCCTGCGGGCCTGCTGGCGCCAGGTGGAGGTCGCGTCCAGTACCTCGCCAAGGATCGACTGACATCTCGTCACATCCAGGCGGAAGTACTCGGCAACCTCGACCAGTGTCTTGATCGAGGCGATCGGATCGTCGAAGGCGATCGCGGTACTGAGCCCTACGGGACCTTCCGGGTCCGGATTGAGGTCGAAGGCGGGAGCCAGGGACCAGCCGTCGCTGCTCGTCCTCAAAAAGCCGTGGTTTCTCAGGTGATCGTCGGTGTTTGAGACGAGGACGGTGAATGCAACCCGGCGCCAGAGCTCCGCGAGATCACCGGTCGCCCTGGGTGAGACCTGCTCGACGACGTCGGCGATATCCAGATAATTCGCTCGAGCGCCATCTCGAGCTTCGAGCATCGTCATCGCGCTGACGTATCCAATCCTGCGATCGCCTACACGATCGAAGCGGTCGACGATCAGCACCTGCTTTCCATCGATGAGCTCGAGGTCCCAATCGGAGACGGTGACCCCGGCGTAACGGGCGAGGGCAATGGTGACTGCCTCCCATGCGATCACCTCATGGTCGTCCTTGGGGCTGGGGAACTTGGCGATCGCCGGCTTGCCGGCAGCATCGGTCACATGGGCCTTGGGGCGGGCGCCACCGAGCGATGAGCCCCCGCGCAGCAGCGCCCTAAGATCATCCTCGCCGGCTTCCTCGCGCTCCAGACGCTCGGAGGCGTTCAGCAGTCTGCCCAGCTCGATCAGATCGGGCACTCCGCTTTGCTCATCCGCGAGGTAGATGCCGGATCCGGGTAGGCGAAACCGAAGCGCGCCCTGCCTCAGGTCATCGCGGACACCGAGCAGATAGTCGACCTCGCCGAAGTTACGCCTAGTTTGACGATCGTGCTTTGCCCGCTGATTCTCCGCGCGGTCGATCAGACGCCGGCCCCAGCGATCGGGGGCGCAATCGGAGAATGCGCCGAAGATCGCTGCGTCATTGCGCGTTTGCTGCTGGCCTACCAGCAGGGGAAGCGTCGGATCGAGCTCATAGGAATCGGGCCACTCGATGTAGGAGGCCTCATAGGCAAAGGTGGCGGACTCGGTGCGGCCGTCTCGATGTGAGTAGAGGCGGCCAGCAAGAACATTCTCCCCACCGACCTGGACGAAGACTTCGACCTGAGTGTCAGCCATCCTCGCCGCCGCTCAGGTTGCGCGGGCGCACTCGTTTCGGCAACTGCTGGCCGGAGCGCAATCGGCCGACGTCGCTTTCATAGGGATCGAGGCTTCGCGAGAAGCCGTCGAGCACACCCAGGACTCGCAGGATGCGAAGCAGGTTCTCCAGAGTGATTCCGCCGTCACCGTGTTCGACCCTGCGCAGGGTGTTCACGCCCACAGCAGCGCGTTCGGCGAGCTGTGCCTGCGTGAGGTTGCGTAGCTTGCGCCAGGCGATCACGTCTTCTCCCGCGCCGCGCAGGGCGCGGTCAATGGCTGGCGGCAGACTGCGCGTACGGCGGAGGGGTTGACCACCTTTTTGCTCTTTAACTCCCATATATGGAGAATAATAGCTTATAAGCCCCCATTGACGGCTATTTACCGCCCAAAGCGTAAACGACTCACAATCAGAGGAATCACTGGCCGTCATATGAGCCGCGGAAGACGCGTGTCGCGCCTATGCCCGCAGAGCGCTAAGGCCTAGACAGGATGGAGCGGCCCACACGTAGGGTCGCCGTCCGCTCTCCGCAAGAAAGTGGTCGGCGCCTGCGCAATGTCGTGGGTTGCCGGGGTAGGCCCGGTAGAGCCACATACGGAGGTCGCCGACCATGTCCAACATTACGGCCGTCACAGTAGGACTCGACGTCCACGCCCGTTCGGTCCGCCTTGCCGCGCTCAGAGACGACGAGCTGCTCGATGAGCGCACCCTTCCCTACGACCACACTACGATTGAGCGAGCGATCGGGCGCTGGCCAGGAGCCCGTGCTTGCTATGAGGCCGGTCCGACCGGATACGGGTTGCAGCGCCACCTCTCCGCAGCTGGCATCGAGTGTGCAGTGGTGGCACCGGCGCTGGTTCCCAAGCGCCCCGGCGACCGAGTCAAGACCGACGCCCGCGACGCCCGGGCCCTCGCCCGCCTGCACCAGGGAGGCTTGCTGGAGACAGTCTGGGTCCCCGAGCCCGAGATCGAGGCCGCGCGAGATCTGATCCGGGCTCGTGAGGACGCCCGCATCGACCGCATGCGCGATCGACACCGCCTCTCCAAGTTCTGCCTGCGCAACGGCCTCCTCCTACCGGGACAATCCTGGGGGGTCAGGCGCCGAGACTGGCTCTCCCGGCAGAGCTTCGAGCACCCGGCGCGCCAACGCGCCTTTGAGACCTACTGCCACGCCACCGACTTGGTCGACGCTCGAATCCAGGCACTGGAGGCCGAGATCGGCCAGGTGGCGATCGAGGGTCCCTGGTCCTCCCTGGTTGCCCGCTTGCGCTGCCTACGCGGCATCGACACCCTGAGTGCCCTGGGTCTCGCGGTAGAGATTGGCGACTTCCATCGCTTCAAGGGTGCCGAGAAGTTCATGGGCTTCGTCGGCCTGGTGCCCAGCGAGTACTCCTCGGGGGAGAAGCGTGCGCAGGGATCGATCACCAAGGTCGGCAACGCGCACGCCCGCCGCCTTCTGGTCGAGGCCGCTTGGCACTCGCGGCGCCAGCCCAAAGTCGGCTACGAGCTGGCCCGACGCCAGCGTGGAGCCGACCCCGCGGTTATCGAGCGCTCTTGGCGTGCCCAGCAGCGCCTGCACCGGCGCTGGAGAAGGATGGCAGCCCGGGGCAAGCCGCGCCAGAAGATCGTCGTTGCCTGCGCGCGCGAGCTCGCCGGCTTCGTCTGGGCGATCGCTACCGAGCAGCCCCTCCACACCGCTTCCTGAGCATCCACTCCGATCCCCGCGGTTGCGAGCAGCGGATGAGGCCAACCACAAGGAGAACCCTCGAGGTTTCTATGCGGCGCCGTACTTACCCGGCGACCCGCGACTCTAGACCGAGGCAGCTCCCGACGGTTACCAGTCATGCCGTTTCGACCGGCGAATATCAGTCTGATCCACCGTCGCTGCCAGAGCCCATCCGCTGCTCGGAGCCGCGGGGCAGATCACCCGGCCGAGATCCACCCCTTGACGTTTTGCTCCATATCAGAAGCCAAGTGCGAACTTGGCGTCCTCGGTCATCATCTCCGGCTCTACCAAGACGAATTACCTGCAAAGTCACTACTTCGGTTGACCGTGGGGATAGCCGTGGGGATGCTGGGCTCGTCAAAGCCAAAGCGAGACTCAGCAGAACCCCGTACTCAACCTGGGCACGCAAGCCTGCTGAGGTGGAGCACGGCGTGGCCTCGATAGCCGAGTCGAAGACTGCGATAGAAGGCTTTCCCATCGCATGACATTTTCCCGTGGAGGAGGATTTTCGCGGCCCAGCGGGTCCCTTTTTCCGGGTCGAGGACGAATCCCTGCGCCTTCGTCTTCAGCCCGCCCCAATTAGACCAGCGGAGATGGACCAGATAGACACCCCACGCTTCCGCGTCGGAGACCCCGGAAACGAAACAACGCCAAGGGTGCACGCGCGATCTCCGGCCCGGCACAGGCGACCTCAATCCTTTCCCTCGCCGACGCTTCCGCTGAGAACGGCGAAGCCACGACCAAGGACAAGCTCACCATGAGAAGCACCGCCCAGTAACGCCTCCGCATTCCCGATCCTTTTCAGACGAGGCTTATAACTCAAATGCCCAAGGTCACGGAGACTTTGGCGCCTAGCGCTAGCACCGTGCCCGGCCTAGGGTTTTGCGCCACGACCTTGCCAGCTTTTGCAGTAGCACCCCGACGCTTCCTCGCCACCCCGATCTGGCAGTCCATTTCTCGCAGCCGCCTCTTCGACGCCATTAGCGACCTTCCGCTCAACACAGGAACAACGCAATTCCCAGCTTGAGGGACCCCTGGTGCTCTGCTGGGCTCTGGAACTTCTGGCGGGGAGTAAGTCGTCACGTATTCGTGACCCAGTTCGAATGAAGCCCCAGCTCCGACTGGGTAGGTGACACCTTCGACCCGGTGGTGAACCGTAAGCGTTATGACGTTGGGCGGCTCTAACGTCAGGGTCGTGGACACTGCCTTGCCGGTTGCATCGTGTGCCAATTCGGCCCTGATGAGCATCGCCTCGCTGCCATCCGGATGGTAGACACCAACAGTTTCGCTGTCTACCTGACTCAGGGAGAGTCGGCTGCCGAGGTCGACTTCCCACGAATATTCCTCGGGGTCTGATGGCCCGTGTATCAGCGGAAATCCCATGTCCGCTGCATAGACGGGAATCGGTGACGAATCGACTGCAAGAGCCACTGAGCTGAGCGCGCCGGCACCGAACACGACGAGCGCCGCCACCGCTGCATAAAGGCTTCGCATATCGGAAGGATACCCACCTAAGCCCCAGACACGACTTCTAGCGCACGAGAGGACAGCGTGCAGCCAAGCGCTATCCCGCCCTTGTATCAATTGTGCAGCACAAGGCACTCCGACCCCAGCAGATCAGAGCCTTGAAACATCTCTCCGCCCTACTCAGAAATGTTCACAAGGCATCGGCCCACTGTCACTAAGCGTCTGCCCAGTCGCATCAAACCCCACGATGCGGCGGAGGCAGAATGGACCGGCAAAACCCTTGACTACATAAGAAAAAGGATCGACATTTGCATGTTGCGCGCGCTTTTTCCCTAGCGTCCTCGCATGCAAAGTCAGAGATCTTTCATGTCCCAGATCGAGTCGTATCCGCCGAACACTCGTGGAAAACGCCCCTGCGAACACGGTCCTCTCCTTCGTGCCATTGCCCGTAGATACCGCTTGAGTTACCGGAGTCTCATCCACTGGACGCCCGCAACTGTCCCCTTCATTGCCGCTATAGAGACCATCTCCCCGACCCGATGGCCCAAACAGCCCTATCCAGATACATGGAGGTCGTGGCACCTCGCCCCTTCCGGCCGGAGCAACCCAAGCACGCCAAGAGTAACGCCCCATCGATCCTTCACCCAATTCCGAATATGGGCGGCTGACCGCACCAGTAACCCCCGAGAAGAACAAACAGACAAGGGCAAAGGTCAATGCCGCCATGCATCCAGATATGCCTCTACGAACCGTCATCGCCTAATGTGCCCCCTCCTCGACTCACCCATCCTACCAAGCTAGGAGCAGTCTATGCAGCTGGTCTTGTGCTTACCTACGTGGCCAGATGCCCATAGGTAAATAGCCATGTGCTGCTCATACCAATGCCAGTAGGGGTGAGCACCCAATACTTTCTCCGCCCATACCCAGGAGCCGTATGGAGTGATGTGCTTTCCCATTTCCTGAAACGAGCCGCCACCATCTGGCGAACTGCCCCACCACTTACACTCATTTGGCGGTGGCATCTGATACTCACCTGACCTGTCAATGAGCATCTTGTCGCATTCAATATTGTCGGTAGGTCCCCCCCGATGCTTTACCCATGCGCCTGGGACGATGTAGTAATTCCCACGCATTCCCCAATTAACGACGTTGAGTCCAAAGCCAGGGTTGTTCTTGAACGGATTACCGCAATCACCTGGGTTGTATACGAGATGGACATCTGGGGGCTCAAATCTGTATTCGCAGTCGAACCAGCGAAAGTGTCGATGCTGAATCTTCCCTTCATATTTGAGGTAGTTCGGCAGACCAGAAATTTCGGCCTCCGCCACCGTCGCAGGTTCCGGTGCTGAAATTTCAAAGTTCTCGGTGATCCCGGCTTCTTCTTCTTCTTCGCCACTACTTTCGGACGGCGGCGGCGGGAAAATCGCGATCACGTATTCAAAACCAATCTGGAAACCAGCCCCGGCAACGATCGGATAGGTGTAAGGGTGGCCTTCAGAATCTCCCTGCTGATGGTTCACATGTAGCGTCACAACATTTCCTTCGCTGACACTCAGACTGGTAGGCACTTCTTTCCCCGTAGCATCATGTGCTTGTTCAGCGGCAATTTCCAGAGCCGCCGTTCCATCACTGAAGTACACCTCTGCATGCTTTGAGTCCAGCAATTTAAGAGTTTGCCCCGCGTAAAGGGGCAATTCCCATGAGTACGTTCCTGAAATAGCCGAACTGCGAATCGCCTCGAACTGCATCGCGCCATCGTAGAGCGGTCTAGTCACCGTGTCCACAGAAGTCGCAGTATTGGCCGTCACCGCAGCAGAGGATCCTGCAATCTGCGTAGTCGTCGCACTTTCCCCTACAACAGTAGGCGCAACTTCTACGGGAGAGTATTCGGGACTGATTTCCGTAACCTCAGCTTCTTCAAGTCGTTCCTCGTTTGATTCGATCGGTTCTTCTCCCGTGGGAAAACCGCTAGTGCCTTCTTCCGCCGGGGGTAGAGACTGCGAACTATCGTGAGCTGGTGATTCCATAGTGACGACACCTTCGCCATCAGCACTTATCGTCGTGGGCGCCATTCCGCCTGAAACGACGATTTCCGGTGGCACTGATTCGAGTTCCAACGAACCTCCGGAGCCCCCCGATTCGACTTCCGTTGAAGGACCGACGATCCTCGCCCCGCTGGTCGCTTCCATCGCCGCTAGGGTTTCTCGCGCCTCAGTCGCAGATATGCTCCCTTTGGGATCGACATTGATCGTCCAGGCTTTTTTTGCGGTATTGCCTGCGACGTCGGTCGCAATCAATTCCGCCGGATGAGCGCCGCCTTTGTAAGTGGCCATGTCGATAGTGGCAGCTATCGACGCCCCGCAGGCTTTGTTTGGACAACCCTGTTCTGTGCTTTTGATGACTTTCCCGTCGACCTTAAGCGATAGCGAAGTAACGCCGGACCCGCTGCTGTCGGACGCACTGGCGATATAGATGTAGCTTTTTTGTTCCAGCCAACCACTGGGCGCCGTGAAGAACGTCGAGTTTGCAGTCAGCTGAGGGGCCGTAGCGTCGGTCGTGATCGTGAATTCTTTTGGCGGAGTTGGGTTACCGGCTCCATCCGTCGCAATGACTTTGACGGTGTGCTGGCCTGAGCTATAAGCGTTTGATTTGAGAATCCATTCCCGCGGAGGGATCGAACAGTTTTCCGTTGGGCACCCTGGAGTGTATTTTTCGGCCACCTGGCCGTCCACCTTGACTTCGATGCTTGCTACGCCTGACTCCGGGTCTTGGTCGGCGTGGGTCCATTTGGCGATCCGATGATTGCCAGCGTCGCCAATGAAAGCGGTCCCTTCAGCGTTGACGGCTATGCCTCGGGGTTCGGTGAATTGCGCGTTACCCGTGCCGGTCGTGCCGAATTGCCTCAAGTAGACGCCGTTGGGCTGGAAAACCTCGACGCGGTTGTTGCCGCCGTCGGCAACGAGGAGATTGCCCGAGCGAGCAACGGCGATGCCGACCGGGGTCGTGAGCTGCCCGTTGCCGGTGCCCGTCGATCCGAATTGCAGAGCGTATTTTCCGTTCGGGTCGTATTTCTGAACGCGGTTATAGCCGTTGTCCACCAGCCAGACATTGCCCGCAGGGTCAGTGGCGAGACCCACTGCCGCGTTGAGTTCAATTGCCCCGCTCGGGCTCGATGCCGAGCCAGATCCGTATCGAATGAAGGTGCCGCTTTCGTTGAACTCGAACAGCTTGTCGGAGCCCGCATCGGATACCCACAAGACTCCCCCGGGCCCGGTCGCGACGCCATAGGGTTCGCTGAAGCTCGCGTTGGTGATTTTGCGAACGAATTTGCCTTCTGAGTTGAACGCTTGGACGCGATGGTTGCCGAGGTCCGAGACCCAGACCGTGCCGGTCGGGCTGATCGCGATTGCACGCGGATCATTGAATTCGCCGTCGCCGGGGCCGAGTTTGCCGAATTGCATGAGGAATTTGCCCGTTTCATCGAACTTCTCGACCCGGTTGTTTTCGCGATCCACCACCCAGACGTTGCCGGCCGAGTCGACCGCCACCCCCATCGGGCGCTGCGTTTTGCCTTCTGCGGTACCGGCCCCGCCGAAGGGCGTCTGGGCGCTCGCCGCAGCGACGTCGCCGTCCGTGGCGCTGTATTTCAGCGTGTACTGAGGCAGGTTCGTGCCAAGTTTGGCCTGTTCGGTGGCCGATCCCGAAACAGCAAGGCTAGGCGAAGTGTGATCAACCTTCACTTCGGCTTTGGCCCCGCTAGATCTGTTACCCAGCGGGTCTTCAGCATAGAGACTCACTTTATCTATGCCCTGGGGCATGACCGACGGATCGTAATCACGAATTTCCCCAGCCCCTTCTCCGTGGCGGGTGAGGCTGAAGTTAGTCGTTCCAGGGCACGGCCACACCGTGGTTCCCGTACAGCCGACATTTTTCAATGGAGGCCATTTAGGGGGGGATGCGCCTTCGGTAATTGGCGTTAGCTGAGATATTCCAAGTCCAGCATCACTAGCCGTCACTATGATGGGTTCAGTGGGAATCTGATTTACCCATTTTGACGGTCCGCTAGCTAGGCCCATAATGGGAGCTTTGTTGTCCCCTATGGTGATGATGGCGGTATCAACGAACGCATCACGGAACGCCGACAGATTATGGCCATCAAGGTTGCTTACGTCGAACGCGCCAATCTTGCCTTCCGTGTTCTGTCCGGCATTAAAGTAGAGGTACCCGTTTGCGTTGCTGTCAGGCGTGTCTCCTCCCTTTGCATAGCCCTGAACCCACCCCGGAGTCGCGCTGTTCCATATACCAGTCCACAACTGCGGATTTGGGGCAGAGTCAGTTCTATGCCAGAACCCGATGTGTTCCAACGTCATGCTCGTTATGAAACTGTCTGGAGCACGATTATGGTTCGCCCATTCTTCTTGCCAACGAGGGACTGGAAATTCCCAATCCGCCGTGCTATTTATGGGCACGGCGCCTGGAAGTGCACCGATGTAGAGCCCGTGTGCATTCGCCGTAAGACCCGCCTGGCAAGCGTACGGCGATGCGTAGCTCGTGCAAGTCGCATGGTCGGCCGTGTAGTAGTTTGGGCTCGCGTTCGTGTAGCTTTTCCAGCCACCCAGGCCGGTGATGTTGTTCCACCAGTTATAGGTTTCGTATAGGGGGTCCAGCATGATTGGCCAAGAGGTTGACGGCGTTGGTGAGACTTCAAGCGTCAAGGCGTTGCCGGAGATGGTCAGGCTGGCGGGGACTTCTTTCCCAGCGGCGTCCATTGCAGTTGGAGGAGCCACCCCCATGAGTGCCTGCCCATTGCGGATCACTTCCGCACCACCGTCTCGGGTCGACTGAAGGGTTGCGCCAGCCGGCAGCTCAAGGTTGAACGTCTGGGAGGTTGGAGCATCTGCCGATTGCAGGAGGGTCATCGTCTCGAATCCACCCGGTGCCGTGGCGACGGCAAGCGAAGTGTCCTGGGATACCTCCGGGTAGGCCGCCACGCTTTGGTCGATAGTGGTCGGGCTGCGATCTTCGGGCGCGCCCTGGAGTTTGACCGTAATCCCGGCTTCAGGAAGCTCAATTCCTTCGCCGAGTTGCTGGGGGATGCCGACTTCAACCAGGGGGTTTGCAGCTTGGACTTCGCCTTCAGCGTGTTCGAGCCCCAGATCTACGACTTCACTTTGCCCAGAATCGCTATCGGTTCGTAGGGGAGTCGTGGATTCGAGGAGAGTCGTGCCTTCATAGCGGTCTTGCGGTGGGGCACCGATCGTCGGGCCGCTGGATTCCGGCAGATCACCAGGGGCAATGATCGCCGCATTGTCCGAGAGGAATCGCTCGACTTCGAGTTCGTCAAAGACTCCAGCCGGTTGCTGAAGCAAAGGATCGAACACAGCCTGCATCAGGTTCAGCGCTTGTTCTCGATCAAGTTCTTGATGGGGCAGTTCTTCTGCCGCTTGCGGGTCGGTTAATTCGCCTTCTTGTATCGCCGAATTACTCGAGTTGAGACTTTCTTCCATCTCGGCGGGAGTCGGCCGAGGCGGAAAACCGGGTGGCGAATCGGCCTGAGCCGTAACGCTCGCCACGACCACCACGACCAGCAGGCAGAGGGCCAATCCCAGAGGAAGGCGCTTCAGGTTTCTATTCCGCTGCCTCTCGGCGATACGCCTGCTCCCTGTCATCAGCCCTCCTATTTGTTGCCGGGCGCGAGTTCGTCTCGCCTCCGCTGTCAGTTTTCCTTGCCGCCGAACCCCTGCAATCTCTAAAGCAGAATCCCGTAAGACCTAACAAGTCCGGACCCTATGCGGTCTGGGCGCTGAGATCATTTACAAATGTAGAAGCGATCCGGCGCGTCAGAATTCTTTGGTCGGCTCCGGCGTTTCAAACGCGCCGAGCGCGACCACTATCGCCATCGCGTCGTCGCCGCCGGACTTTCTCAAACGCGCTTCGGCCAGTTTCTGCTCCTTGACGACAAATGCATGCAGCTTTTCTAGGCCCGCCAGCACCCTTTCCCAGCCCTTCTGGTCTAGATGAAGAATCGACCAAGCCAGGCAGGTCTCATCGTGGCGGGTGAGGGTGCCTGCCACCGTCGCGGCTTTGACCCATTCCCCAAGCTGCGCGAAGGTCTTCCAGTCGTCGGTCTCGACGAGGTCGTCGGGCACATTGGCCCACGGACCTTGCGTGTCTTCGTCGTAGAGAGCAGGGCCCGTCGCGCCGTAGAACTTCTCAGTCCCGCCTTTGCGCTTTCCCCCGGACCTGTAGCCGACCACCTTTAGCCAGCCGTACTGCACCAGTTTCCCGAAGCGGAGTCGAATCATGTTCTTGCTCAGGCCGAACCGCTTTCCGTACTTCTCATAGAAGGTCGGAACGCTTATTTCGCCCCGGTTCGCCTCGTCCATGATCTGCAAGCAGACCTCGTCCTCGAAGACTTTGGAAACCCGAACCGGGAATGGGATCATCAGCTCCTCGCCCTCCACCAGCGCAGGTCCAACCTGGATGCCGTCCTTGATCGGCAACTCGAAAGCCAGCAGCAGGGAACCGACGCGAAACAACTGCTCGCCCGTGCGGTCCGTGCGACGCCTGGCGTCCTCCTGCTCCTCGTACTGCTCCGCGAACTCCTTGGCCATTGTGTCGGCCACCCGCGTCCAACCCTCTTGATCCAGCAAGAGCCGTGTGCCAGTGAGGCGACGGTCGGGGCGGGCCTGGAAGGTCAGCTCCTCCATCGCTCGGCGACACATTTCGGCGATCTCCCTGAATCCGTTCCAACTGACCGCCACTCGAAGCGAGTGAGGCAGCACTTCGTAGGTCTCTCGATCACAGAAGGCCAGTTCGGTCGCGCGGTAGATGGTTTCGGTTGCACCCCGGCGCGCGCCGCCTGGCCCCTCGTCCCGATAGTGCCTTATCCAGCCGGTTTCCCTGAGCCGTTCAAAGTGTCGGGCCACGCGAGCGACCGAGCCGCCACCAAACTCCTCGTAGAACTGAGTCGGGCTCATGTCCCGCTGGTAAAGCTCGGTGACGATCTTCAGCCGAATGGGGGCGGCGAAGACCACGGCCAACCGCCGCAGATGCTCCACGCGCTCCCTGACGCCTATCCAGACTCTGCCCATGCGCTTTTGCTGATCCGTTCTCGATTGGACTAACGGCGCGGAGTCTAGGGGCATACCTAGAGCAAATCTCCCTCCTTCCCGATCATTTACTCAGTTAGATTTGATCGGGAAATTCTTAGCAATCATGGGAGGGGGTGATGAGAGTGAAGATCGCAGCTATGCGCCCGATGGCGCCAATGGTGTCCATCGTCAAGGTCGGCTGATTCAGCCGTGGATTGCGGCGGGCCGGATGCCGCGAGACTTGAAGGTTCTGGCTCGCCGCTCCATCCAGGGAAGCGCCCTCGGGGCGAAGAGCACGGGGCGCGCACGGCCACGGATCGTTATGGAGGAACGAAACGATTCCGGCAGAAACGGCCCACCCGCGCCCATGCCCAATAGAAACCCGCTCTCCGAATCCGAATGATCTGGCCCTCCGGAGGTGACTGGCCGGCTCGGCGGTTCTAGCTTGCCCGCCGATGACACGAGAAGACGAAGATTTCTGGGACGCGCTGGAAGACCGTCTCGATCCGATTCAAGTGCCGATGCTCGAAGCGCTGCGGCGAATCGGCGAGCCACTTTCGGCAATCTGCATAGTCGATGTGCTCGACGGCTATCTGTCCATGTGGGAAGCCGCAGATCACCTGGAAGCCCTGCAAGAACTTGACATCGTGGAGCCCGCATCGGGTGACAAGTCGAGGCGTGACTTCAACGCGCCTTATCGATTGAGGACCGGAGCATGATCGACAAGACTTCGCCTCCCGACCTACTGGCGATTGAAGCGCCGGGCTCCCCGCCCGTCAACCCCCTACGGGGCCGGGCGCTGCGCGCCCTTGACTGGCGGGGAGCCCGGCGCTGGTTTTGCAAGTAGGTCGGCGGGGCGGGTGTTGATCGAGCTTTCAGACGTGGACTGGACCGTGGATCGTGGGTCCACCGCCGCACCGCTTGCCAGAGCGCTTTGAGAGAGAACCCAGCCGCCGACCCCGCCCACCCACCATTCGGTGTCCGACCGGGGTCGGCGGCTGGGTTCTCGGGCCAGGGGCAAGCGGTGCGGCGGTGGTTCTGGGTCCGGGAGGTGGCGTGGGAGTCGGCTGGTTCGTGTAGGGGGCATGAACAGTGGGTGGACCTTCTGCGGAGTTTCAAACGTCTAGCGGGTGATGGGTTCGATGCCTGCGCAGATGACGATGGCGGTTGGGCCTCGCGGCGAGAGCATGACGCGGGACCGGGAGCTGGTCCGATTTGTCGGGCGGCACGGAGCGGTGGCGATGGATCACGTCATGGCGAGGATGGGCGTTGGGCGCACGGCTGCCTATCGGCGCGTGGCGGCCTGCATGGAGCGCGGGCTGTTGGATCGGCTCGACCTGTTGCGCGACGAGCCGAGCCTGCTGCGGGCTACTCGAGATGGCCTGCGCTACGCCGGGCTCGGCCTCCCTGTCGCCGCTGTCTCGCCCGGATCGGTTGACCACTGGCTGCGCTGCGCATCGACGTCGCTACTGCTTGCGCAGGAGTTCGGGGCCGAGCGCATTTTGACCGAGCGCGAGCTGCGCCTGCTTGAGCGGATCGAGGGGCAGCCGATTGCGAGCGCGAAGGTCGGCGAGCTTGCGGGCGGGGAGCCGCGATTGCACCGTCCTGACTTGGCGATCCTCACCGACGAGCGCCCAATTGCGGTCGAGGTCGAGCTGACCCCCAAGGGCGCAGGCCGACTTGACCAACTGATCCGCGCTTGGCGACGGGCGAGCTGGGTGGGAGAGGTCCGCTACCTCTGCGAGCCGGGGGCGACCCGGCGCGGAGTCGAGCGGGCCGTGCAGAAGGTGCGAGCCGAGGGGCGGGTTCGCATCGGGGAGGTGGTGTCGCGGTGAGGCGGGGGCGAAACTACCCCGTCCTTGAACGGGCCGAGCACCTGTGGTCGTTCAGCATCCCGTTTGCGGTTGGCTTGGCGCTCGGCTTCGTCGTCTTGGTGGTGCTGCGCTCGGCACGGCTGCGCTGGACGTGGGCGTTGCTCGGAGCGCCGCTTGCCTACCTGCTCTGGTTCTTGGACTGGCAGACCGGGCTCTGCTGCGCGAGCGCCACGGCAACGGCGGCCGGGGCCGGGCTCTACTGGCACCTGAAGGACATCGAGCGCGGCGGCGAGGAAGCGCGCGCGGTGCGCGAAGCGATTGGGCCGTTTCACGCCGCGCGCTCATGGGCGGCTCAGAGGCGGGTCAGCCAGCAACGGGTGCAGCCTGCGCGCAGGGACGCGCTCGGGCGTGCCCAGGAGGACCGCCTGGCGCTCGGGCGGACGCGCAAGGGCGGCGTCTGCCACGTCCCGCTCGGGCTCTCGCGCGGGGTCCATGCCTTCGTGATCGGCGCGACCGGCGCCGGCAAGACCGTCACCCAGGCCGCCATCGCCCAAGCCCACATCCTCGCCGGCCACTCGGTGATCGTGATCGACCCCAAGGGCGACCGCTACCTGTGCCGTGTCCTGCGAGAAGCGGCGGAGCACGCCGGGGTCCGCTTCCGGGGCTGGTCCCCGACCGCTCGCGCGATCTACAACCCGTTTGCTCGCGGCGGGCCGACCGAGATAACCGACAAGGCGCTTGCCGGGCATCGCTGGTCAGAGCCCCACTACGAGCTGGCGACCCAGCGCCTGCTCCTACACGTCTTGACGACGATGCAGGCAGCGGGGCAATGGCCGCCGACGCTCTCGGGGATCGTCCGCCACATGGACCCCGACCGGCTCGACCTGCTGGCCCAGGGAGTCGGCGGGGATCTCGCGGCGCGGGTGTCCGATTACGTCGATGGCCTCTCGGCTCGGGGGCGCTCAGACCTCGGCGGCGGTCGGGACCGGCTCGCGGTCCTCTCAGACGGCGAGCTCGGGCCGCGCCTGGACCCGGCGCTGGGCAAGGGACCGCAGATCAACCTGGCCGAGTCCCTTCGACAGCGAGAGGTCGTCTACTTCCACATGGACGCAGACCGCTTCCCGGCTGCCTCGCAACTGCTCGGCGCGGCGCTGGTGATCGACCTGGTGACGCTGACCGCCGACATGCAGGGAAGCGAGCTGGACGGCCTGCTGGTGATGGACGAGTTCGCCGCGCTCGCCGCCGAGCAGGTATCGCGCCTCTTCGGTCGCGCCCGCTCGGCTGGCCTCAGCGTCCTACTTGGGACGCAGAGCCTCGCCGACCTTCGCGGTGCGCGGCCCGACGACGACTCAGACACTCTGACCGAGCAAGTGCTGACGAACATCGAGTTCGCTGTGGTGCATCGGGAGGCAGACCCGGACTCTGCCGAGCGGCTGGCACGGATGGCCGGGACGCGCCCGGCATGGTCGACCACGGAGAAGACCGGTGGGCGGCGGGACTTGCTGACGCCGCGAGAAGGGACGCGGACCCGCGCGCGAGAGTTCGTCGTCTTGCCCGATGAGATCAAGCGACTGGCGACCGGAGAAGCCGTCCTCATCAATCCGACCGCGAAGACTCCAGGGGAGATCGTCCGAATCTTTGCGCCGAGGGAGTTGAATGGCGGTGGCTAGGTCAATTTCGCCCGATGCAACGGGTGGTTTGCGCCATGCATAACCGTCCCTCGCCTCCTCGCCTCGGCTTAACCGTCGAGGAGGCCGCAAAAGCGGTCGGCATGAGCGAGTCGTCATTCAAGCGACACGTCCAACCGGAGCTACGGGTCGTCCGTCGCGGAAGCCTGCGGATCATTCCGGTACCTGAGATCGAAAGGTGGCTGGACGGCAACGCGACGTTGGCCGCGACGACCAAGGCGGCATCTAGAATGTCTGCACTAACAAAGCGCCCCCGCGCCGCTCGAACGGCCGGGGGCATGGCCCAAGGAGAGATGACTCCATGAGCAACGCGAAGCGTAGTGCGGCCCTGCAAGGGATCGAAGTCCGAGAGGACGCGAAGGGGCGGAAGCGATACAGGGGCACCGCCCACGACAAGAACGTCGGCAAGTACCTACGGGGGTCTTGGACTGGATCACTGGCCGAGGCCCGCGCCTGGCGAGTAGACGCGCAGGCACGCCTACAGGCGGGCACTCTGTCGGCCGCCACCGGCCCGACGCTTGCGGAGGCGGCAGTTGAGTTCATCGCCGGGATGAAGACTGGAGCGGTTCGGCAGAGGGGCGGGCACGTCTACAAGCCGAGTGCAATTCGGGGCTATGAGCGCGACCTGAATAAGTACGCCCTCCTCGAACTTGGGTCGAAACGGATCAGCCGTCTACAGCGCCCCGAACTCCAACGCTGGGTTGACGCTCTGACGACGCCGGAGCGATCCCCGGCCACGGTCAGGAACATCGTCGCCGCGCTGCGGGCGCTTATCGGCTTTGGAGAATTGCGTGGCTGGGTTCACGTCAACCCGTGCAAAGGACTACGGCTGCCGGCCGGCGAGGAAGCACGGGAGCGGATCGCTGCGCCCGCCGAAGCAGCTGCACTAATCGCCGCGATGCAGCCAACGGATCAAGCCGCTCTCGGCTTCGCCGTCTATGCGGGCCTGCGACTCGGCGAGTTGCTCGCGCTCGACGTGTCCGCCGTCGATCTTGAGGGTGGCTGGATTCACGTCCGCCGCAGCTGGGACCCAGGCGCGAAGGAACTCGTCCCGCCCAAGTCCCGCAAGCCGCGCAAGGTACCGATCATCGACAAGCTCGCGACACTCATAACCAACCATTTCGTCCTGCTCGATCACCCGACCGAGGGCTTGCTTTTTCCGAGCGCCAAGAACCCCGAGTGGCCGACCGACCCGGCAATTCTGCGGCGCCGCACTCACAAGCGTTGGGATGACGCTGGCCTTGACCGCCTCGGCTTCCATGAGGGGCGGCACACCTTCGCCAGTATCGGAATCGCCGCCGGGCTGAACGCCAAGACCCTGAGCACCTATTTGGGGCACGCGACGATCACGATCACCCTCGACCGATACGGCCACCTGATGCCGGGAAGCGAGGTCGAAGCGCGCAGGCTCCTCGATGATTACCTAGATGAGTGAACGAATGCCTGTGAGCGCCGTGCAAACGCACGGAGCAGGCTTGGTGATCGGCGACTCGTAGGTCAAGAAGAAGCGCTCGACCAGCGCGTTGTAGGCGGTCTAGAAGCGACTCAGGAACGTCTTAGTCAGCGGTTGCTTCGACCGATTCCCGCGAGAAGAACCGTCGCGTCTCCGGGGCCAGGAGGAGAATCAGATCCACTCCGATCCAGACGAGGTAGATCCACGAGTCGTGGTCGACGATGTAGGTGGGAGCGGCAATGACCTGTGCGGCGATGGCCAGGAACCAGGCGATCCGGTTCTGTCTCAGCAGGAAGTAGGCGAAAAGCAGCGCGATCGCTACTCCGATCAGTCTGACCGGGGACTGCAGGACGGCGAGCACGAGACTCGCAGTGACGTTGATTGCGACATAGACCCACAGGGAAAGCGGCGCTCTCCTCCAATGCTCCACGCGGGTGAAGATTAGTGAGAATCGCTCTAGGCTCAGTCGTTCAGGGGAGAACCGGAACGAATTCGGCCTGGTTTTCAGCGCCGAGTACTTTCACCGATAACACCGGCCTCAGTCGCTCTGACTGCCTACTTGCCCAACGATCCGTGGGGATGCCCGTGGGGATGGGATGGGGATGAAATAGACCCCCACTGACCCCCTATGACCCCGCAATCCCTGCCTAGAAGCCAAGGGCGAACTTGGCGTCCTCGGTCATCATCTCTGGGGACCAGGGGGGGTCGAAGATCATCTTGGGGTGGACGGCGCTTACTCCGGGGAGGTCGCCTACGAACTCCTTCATCTGCTCGGAGACCTGGGGGCCGATCGGGCAGGCCGGGGTCGTCAGCGTGAAGGTCACGTAGACGTCCTCTTTCTCGATCTTCACGTCATAGACGAGGCCGAGCGAGACGAAGTCAAGCCCCAGCTCGGGATCGATCACCTCCTCGAGCGCCTCGATCACGTCGTCTTCGGTCAGCACTTCGGTCTGGTTCTCAGGCATCGGCCAATGGTAGCCGGGGCGGGGCCTCGGGCGGCTGCGGCTCGGGCGGTGGTCCCTCGCCGGGTGGCGTCAGCTCGAGCTGCCACCAGCCGACGTCGCGCCAGGCGCCGTCCTTCCAGCCGATCCGCCGGTAGACCCCGACCGGGACGAACCCCACGCTCTCGTGGAGGGCGACGCTGGCCTCGTTGGGCAGGGTGATCCCGGCGCAGGCGACATGGAAGCCCTGTCCCCTCAGCCGCTCCACCAGCTCACCGTAGAGCGCCCGTCCGCAGCCGGTGCGGCGTTGCCCCTCCGCCACATACACCGAGACCTCCACCGCCCAGCGGTAGGAAGGACGCGAGCGGTGCGGGCAGGCGTACGCGTAGCCGACCACCTCTCCCCAGCGCTCGCAGACGATCCACGGGTAGGTCGCCAACGTAGCGGCGATCCGCGCGGCGAACTCGGCGGAGCTGGGTGGCTCTTCCTCGAACGAGGTGGCGCCGGCCTCGACAAAGGGCACGTAGATGGCGACGCAGGCGGCGGCGTCGCGATCAGGATCAGCGCTGCGGATTCTTGCCGGCTTCAATTCCGGTGAGGAGAATAGGCTGCCGCGAGATGGGCGAAAACACTGGACAGGTGCAACGGCGGTCGATCGGCATCGTCTTCTCTGACGGCGGGCTGCTGGCCTTGAGCGCGGTGCGGCCGCCGCGAGCGAGAGAGCACGGCGACGAGCAGGTTGCGGCGGTCCTCTGCGGCGCCGACGGCGCCCCGGTCGAGGTCTCCGAGGCGCTGCTCTCGACCGAGTACGGGCCCGACGGCGTGCAACGGCGGGCGACGCTCGAGCTCTGGACCGACGACGAAGGTGGCCAGCCGATGCGCGGCGCCGGCACCCTGATCAGCGCCGCCAAGGTGCGCCGGCCCGGCCTGGTCTCGGAGATCGCCTTCTTCCGCTGGTCGGTCGAGGGACGCGAGGGGCTTGGCCACTACGAGCTGGTCCGGGCCGATGACTGAGCCAGGCAGCGGGATCAAGGCGGTCATCTCTGACTTCGGCGGCGTCCTGACCACGCCCCTGATCCAGTCCTTCATGTCATTCCAGGACAGGACCGGGATCACCACCGAGGTCCTCGGCAAGGGGATGCAGGCCGCGACCGAGGCCAACGGCGACAACCCGCTCTTCGAAATGGAGCGTGGCGAGATCACCGAGGTCGCCTTCCTGGAGAAGCTCACCGACAGCCTCGAGCCACTACTCGGCCACCGGCCGGAGATGCACCGTTTCAAAGAGATCTACTTCGAGGCGCTGAACTCGAACCCGCCGATGATCGAGCTGATGGAAGAGCTGAAGACTGCGGGCTACCGGATGGCGATGCTGACCAACAACGTCCGGGAGTGGGAGCCGCTATGGCGGCCGATGCTTCCTGTCGACGAGATTTTCGAGACCGTCGTCGACTCCGGCTTCGTCGCCTGTCGCAAGCCCGAAGCGAAGATCTACGCGATCACGCTGGACCGGATTGGCGTGCCTGCAGAGTCCTGCCTCTTCGTCGACGACGTCCTTGTCAACTGCGAAGGCGCGGAAAAGGCCGGAATGACCGCCGTGCACTTCCAGGACAACCAGCAGGCGATCACCGAGATTCGCGCTCTCTTGTAGCTCTCTCTCGCAGCCAATCGGAAACCATTAGTTGATTTAACAGATCAACTTGTTTATCTACTCCATGATCGAGAGGAGGTGAACAGATGCTGCTTACGCAAACCGGGAACAGGCTCCCGACTCCTTCAATTTCGAAGGGCGCCTGACGAGTCGGGGCCAAAGCGCCCCGTGCACGAGCCCGACTGGCTTGATCTCGAGAGGAGGTGAACAGATGCTGCTTACGCAGACTGGGAGCAAACTCCCGGCGCTTTTGATTACGAAGGGCGCATAACAAATCGGGCCGGCGGACGTCCTGTTCAAGAGGCACGGTCGCCGGCCTATCCGGTCAACAGCCCAGGGCGTCACGCAACGTCCGACACGCCTCACCCATCCGGGCATCTGAGAGGGACGTGATACGGCGACGGAATGCCTCGCGCGGAACGGTATGGACGTTGTCGAAGTTGACAACGCAGTCGGTGGGTAGTTGATCGTCAATCGCCGTGAGCGCTAGCTCCGAGACAAGTTCGCGTTGCGTCCGGGTCAAGGCCGCAACGACAACGGACTGGATCCGGTCCGCGACAGGATCGCGCGTAAGAATTAGAACTGGGCGGTCGCCACCCGGCGTCGCGGCAAACCAGATCTCACCCCTTCGCATCGGTCCAGTCCGCCCAATCCTCGGCAGGTCCCCAATCCGCGATCTGCCCCAGCGACCGCTCTGCGTCGGTTGGCGGAATCCGTTCCCACGTCGCAGCGTCAATCTCACTTCGAAGCCGGACCAGGTGCCGATGCAGCGCATCCCGCAGGAGCTCCGAACGATCGAGCCCCAGTGTCTCTGCCCAATGCTGCACCTCGGCCGCTTCGTTGTCCGCGACACGGAAACTGAGCATCGTCATACAAAGACACTACCACGTATGACAGACGGCGGACCTGGTTTTGAATCAGCCCGACTGCCTAGTTATCTGAGCCGGCGCGGTCCCAGACGTAGAGCTCGACGGCCTCGACCGCTAGCTCCATCAAGCGCGGCTGGGAGAGCAGGCCGAGGACGAGCTCCAGAGCGTCGTCTTCGGTGACACCGGCGTCGACCGCCTCCTCGCCGCGGAAGCCAGCGGCGAGCTTCAGCGCCTCGCGGCGGTTGTCGCCGAGCGAGCCGAAGGCGCCCATGAGGAAGTCGCGGTTGGGGACCGGCTGGCCCAGCTCGAGCGAGCCGTGCCAGGCGGCGAGCATCGAGAGGTCGTGCTCGTCGAGCTCGGAGAGCGCTTTTGCGTAGTGGACCTCGAGCTCGTCGTCGGGAATCTCGTCGACCCAGGAGCGGACGGCCTCGCCGAGCAACTGCCGGCGTGCTTCGCGGCCGATCGAGTCGGAGATCGCACGTATGGCGTCGGCTGGGTCTACGAAGCAGAGGGACATTTGCTGCGCTCAATTTAGAGGGGCCGGAAGACGGCAAAGCGGGGGCGCGAAATACGCCAATTGCGGCTTCCTGACGCGGCCTGCGGCGTCGCCGGGCACGCCGGAGGCCGACCTATGCTGGCTTGCTCCGCCCATGCCGCTGAAACTGATCCAAGGACCACCCAACTCCGGTCGTGCCGGCCGGATCCAGGACCTCTTCCGTGAGGCGCTCGACCGCAACCCGGTCCTAGTCCTGCCGACGCTGGACGACGTCTTCCGCTTCGAGCGCAGCCTGCTCGCATCCGGCGCCGCCCTGGGCGGCTCGGTGATGACCTTCGGCGAACTCTTCCGCGAGGTCGCGCGCTGCGGCGGCGCGCCTTCGGACGGGGAGCTGACGCCGGCCCAGCGCCTGGCCGCCGTTTCGACCGGGATCGCCGCGGCCAGGGAAGGGCTGGGGCCGCTGCGACGCTCCGCCGCCCGAGCCGGGTTCGCGATGCCCTTCGAGCGCCTGCTCGACGAGCTGCAGAGCGCCGGCCTCGAACCCGCCTCGCTGGGATCGGGGGCGCAGACGCTCGAGTCCTCGGCCTACCTCGGCGATCTGACCGGCATTTTCGCCGCGTACGCGGAGGTGCGAGATCGGCTTGGCCTGCACGACGTGCACAGCCTTGCCCGCGGTGCGATCGCGGCGCTGCAAGCGGCACCCGAGAGTTGGCGGGAGCGACCGGTCTTCTTCTACGAGCCGGGTGACCTCACCCCGAACCAGCGCCGCCTGATCGAGGCGATGAGCGCAGCCACCGAGGTGACCGTCGCCGTCCCCTATGAAGAGGACAACACCGCGCTCGCCACCAGGGCCACGCTGCTGGAGGAGCTGCGCGAGATAGCGACGGAGACCGAGGTCCTCAGTGGCCCGGCGGAGCTCGAACCGTTCGGGATCGACCCGCTTCTCGTCCATCTTCAGCGCGAGCTCGGGCGGGTCGAGCCGGCGCGCCGGCCGCCTGACGAAGCGCTGGTGCTGCTGCGCTCGGCCGGCGAGCGGGGCGAGGCGGAGGCGATCGGCGCCGAGGTTGCGAAGCTGATCGCCGGAGGCGCCGATCCGGCGGCGATTGCCATCGCCGTGCGCGACCCGGCACGGCGCGGGCCGCTGCTCGCCACCGTGCTCGAGTCCTACGGCATCGGAGTGGCGCTCGAGGCGGAGATCCCGGTTGCCGGAACCTCGGTCGGGGGCACGCTGATCGCGCTGCTGGAAGCGGAGCTCGGCAGTGGCCGTGCCGCCGATCTGCTGCGCTTCATGCGCGGGCCCAGTGGCCTGCCCGCAGCGCAGGTCGACTGGTTCGAGCGGGCCGTGCGCCGTCGGCGCCTGGTGGGAGCGGCTGCGGCCCTGGAGCTATGGGTGGAGCGGCACGAGCGCCTTCCGGGTGACGTCGAGCAGGTTCGGCAGGCGATCGAGGAGGGCCCCGTCGCTCTAGCTTCTACGCTCGCCCGCCTCATCACGACGATGGCCTCGCGCCCTCTGCGCGGCGAGGAGGACGGACCGGCGCCCGAGCGCGGCGACGGCCTGGAGCTGCGCGCTGCCGCCGCGATCTCCGCCGCGCTCGGCGACCAGGCCGAGATCCCGCAGCTGGCGCCGCCGGCGACTCAGCTGGTGACGACCCTGCGTGAGCTCCGCTTTGCCGCCTGGAGCGGACCGGTCGAGGGCCGGGTGCGGATCGCCAGCCCCTACCGGCTCCGCGCCTCCCGCTTCGAGTTCGCCTTCGTCGCCTCGCTGCAGGACGGCGAGTTCCCGCGGCGCGATCGCAGCGAGGACCCGTTCCTCTCCGAAGCGCAGCGCCTCGCGCTCGGCCTCGAGCCACGGCGCGACCCCGACGCCGAGGAGCGCTACCTCTTCCATGCCTGTCTGGCGCTGCCCAACCGGCGCCTCTTCCTCTCCTACCGCGACAGCGACGAGAACGGCGTCGCCGAACCGCGCTCGCCCTTCCTCGACGAGGTCCGCCGCCTGCTCGACCCGGCGGCCGAGGACGGGGAGGCCGATTCGGTCGAGGCAAGCCTGACCGTCTCCCGGGACCTGACCCAGGTGCTCCTGCCGCGGCATCTCGCCGCCTCGGAAACCGAGCTGAAGAGAGCGCGAGCGGCGGAGGCAGCCAGCCGGGCCCCCGGCCCCATCTCCAACCCCGCCGTGCTGGACGCCCTCGCCGCCGTCCCCGCCTACGGCGGCACCACCCTGGAGGGGTTCGACGTCTGCTCCTACCGCTGGTTCGTCTCCCACGAGCTCGACCCCCAGCCGCTCGACCCCGCTCCCGACCCACTCGTCCAGGGAGGGCTGATGCACGCCGTGCTCGACCGCCTCTACCGCGAGCGCCCCGGTGGCGACCCCCTCCCCCGTCCCGGCTCGCTCAGCGCCTGGATCGGCCGGTCGCGCGAGCTGGCCAGAGAGGTCGCCGCCGAGCGCGACCTGGGGGCGCACCCCGCCGAGCGGGCGATCGCGCGCCGGGTCGAGGGCCTGCTGGCACGCTTCCTCGCTGACGAGGCGGAGCGCGAGACCGGCGGCTATGAGCCCTGGCTGCTGGAGGCCGCCTTCGGCGAGGCCGAGGCGGCCGAGCGCCCGGTGCTCGAGATCGATGATTGGGGCCTCCACGGAGCGATCGACCGGGTCGACCGCGCCCCCGACGGCAGCGCGCTCGTCCTCGACTACAAGCTCTCCCGCGTGGTCACCCCGCGCGAGAAGTTCGAGGAGCAGGCGAAGCTGCAGCTGCAGCTCTACCTGATCGCGGTCGCCGAGCACTGGGGCGCCGATCCGGTCGGTGGCCTGTACCACCCACTGCGGGGAACCTCGTCGCGGCGCCCCCGCGGGGCCGTCCGCGAGGAAGCCGCGCCACGGCTCGCTTCTTACCGCCTCTACGACAAGGACCTGGTCGACCGCGAGGGCTTCGAGGAGATGCTCGCCGACGCTCGCCGACGCGCCGGTGTGATCGTCGCCCGCATGCGTCGCGGCGAGATCCGCCGCGACCCGGGGCCGCGACGCGGCCTGCGCGGCCACGACGTCTGCCCCACCTTCTGCGAGTTCGCGCCGATCTGCCGCCGCGACCGGGCGCCGGCCGATGTCGAGGACGAGAAGTGGGAGGAGCGGTGAGCGCCCGCGCGCCGACCCCGGAACAGTCGCTGGCGATCGAGGCCCGCGGGCACGACCTCCTGGTCGAGGCCGGGGCTGGGACCGGCAAGACGGGGGTCATGGTCGATCGCTACTGCCGCCTCGTCTGCGACCTCGGAGTGGCCTCCGACGCAGTTCTCGCCTTTACCTTCACCGAGAAGGCGGCGACCGAGCTGCGGCAGCGCATCCGCGCCGAGCTCGAATCACGCGCCGGCGCTGGATCCCAGCCTGCCCGTGAGCTGCTGGCAGTGGCGGGCGGCGCCTGGGTGACGACCATCCACGGCTTCTGCAACCGGCTGCTCGCCGGCCATCCGGTCGCCGCCGGAGTAGATCCCCGCTTTCGCGTCCTCGACGCGCCGGAGACCGAGCGGGCCGCGCGCGAGGCGTTCGACGACGCCCTCGCCGAGTTCCTCGCCGATGGCGACGAGGCGCGCGAGCAGACCGTCGCCGCTTTCGAGATCGGCGGCCTGCGGGCGATCGTCAGCGGCATCCACGCCGAGTTGCGCAGCCGCGGAATCGCCGCCCCTGGCCTGCCGGACCCACCCAGGCCAGACCCCGAGGCCGCCGTCCGCCGGGCTGCAGCGGTCGCGGCGGAGACGCTCGAGGAGCTGAAGCCGACCAACTCCACGCGCGAGCTGGTCGAGCGAGCGCTGACGGTGCTCGGCGATGGCGTTCCGGACCTCGACGAGCTGACCGCGCTGAGGACCGACAGCAAGGCGAAGTCGATGAGCGCCTACCGGGAGGCGATCGACGCGGCCGTGGCCCGTACCGCGGAGGCCGGTGTGGGAGGCGAGGCCTACCGGCACATCGCCGAGCTGCTCACGCTCTTCTCACAGCGCTTCGAGGCGGCCAAGGAGCGCCGCGAAGGACTCGACTTCGAGGACCTGCAGCTGCGCGCCGTGCGCCTGCTCGACCGCGAGGAGATCGGCAACGCCTACCGGGCGCGCTTCAGCCATCTGCTCGTCGACGAGTTCCAGGATACGAACAGGCTGCAGCTGCGCTTGATCGAGGCGCTGCACGGACCGCGGTCGGAGCTGATGGTGGTCGGTGACGAGCTGCAGTCGATCTACGGCTTCCGCCACGCCGACCTCGACGTCTTCCGCGAGCGACGTCGCGCGGTCGAGCAGAGCGACGACGCCGCGGTGATCGAGCTGAGCGGCAATTTCCGCTCGCGCCCGGAGGTGATCGGTGCCATCAACGCGATCGGCGAGAAGCTACTCGGCGATGCCTTTCACCCGCTGCGGGTCGGCGCCCTGCCGCAGAACGCCGAGCCGCCCGGCAGCGGGTCGGCGGTGGAGCTGCTGCTGACCGCGCGCGACGGCTGGGACGGCGAAGGGATCGACCTGGCACCGGCAACCGATGCCGACACGCCGCCGAACCACCTAGCGGAGGCCCGCTTCCTCGCCGCGCGGCTGAGCGAGCTGGCCGAGAGCGGCGTCGAGCGCGGCGAGATGGTCGTCCTGCTGCGCGCCTTCACCCACCTCGACGCCTACGAGGACTCGCTGGAGCGAGCCGGCCTGCGCCCTTACACGATCGGCGGCCGCGGCTACTGGTCCCAGCAGCAGGTCGCCGACGTCTGCGCGCTGCTGGCGACGATCGCCAACCCGCTCGACGACCAGGCCCTGTTCGGCGCCCTCGCCTCCCCCGCATGCGGCGCTGCCCCGGACACCCTCTGGTTGCTGCGCGCCGCAGTGGGTCGGCGGCGGCACGTCTGGCCGGGGCTCGAGCAAGTGGCTGGGCTAGGCGAGGTCGAGCTGGACGACCCCGAGCGCCTGGAGGCGATCCCGGCGTCCGAGCTGAACCTGCTGCGCGACTTCGCCCGAACCGTCGTTTCGCTGCGCGCCCGCGCCGGGCGGCTGCCGCTGGCCGAGCTGATCGACGCCGCGGTCGCCGAGACCGGCTACGACCTGGCAATCCTGTTGCGCCCCTCGGGTGAGGCGCGCTTCGCCAACGTGCGCAAGCTGATGCGGCTCGCCGGTGAGTTCGAGGCCCGCGAGGGACGCGATCTGCGCGGCCTGCTCGACTTCCTCTTCGCCCGCGCCGAAGCCGACGCGGAGGCGGAAGCGGCAAGCGCGATCGAGGGGCACGACGGGGTGCGGATCATGACCGTGCACAGCGCCAAGGGTCTCGAGTTCGGCGTCGTCGCCGTCCCCAATCTCTCGCGGCGGCTGCTGGCCGGATCGCGACTGCCGGCGTTGACGCTCGGCCACGGGGAGGAGCCACGGGTGGGGCTGCAACTGCGCCGCCTCGGTGCCGCCTCGCTAAACCTCTTCGCGCACGAGGAGCTCTGCGCGGAGACGCAGCAGCGCGAAGCGGAGGAGGAGCTGCGCCTCTTCCACGTCGCCGCGACCCGGGCGCGCGAGCGGCTGATCCTCAGCGGGGTTGCGATGCCACGGCCGGGGCGGGCGACCCAGCCCGGCACAGCGGTGATCGAGAGGGTCCTCGACGGCTTCGAGGTCGACCGCGAGGGGGATTCGACGATCGAGATCCCCGCCCCGCAGCCCCGCGAGGGACTCGCCGCGAGCCTCGAGCCATCGCAGATCGCGGTGCGGGTAAGCCTGCCCTCGCCCGAGCGAGCCGCCGAGCTGACCGCGACCCAGCGCGAGCCGGCGATGCCGGCACCGCTTGGTCAGGGCCAGGCGCCACTGCCGGCGCGTCGTCCGCCGGCGGTCCCCAATCGCCCCCTCTCCTACACGGCGATTGCCTCCTACGAGGAATGCGCGTACCGCTTCTACATGGAGCGCGTGCTCGGCCTCGGTGACCGCGGTCGCCATTTCAACCGCATAACGGGAGAAACGACGACCGCAAGCGCCGAAGGCGCGCCGGGGCAGCGAGACGAAGCGGCGGCCCGAGGTGCTTCCGTGCACTCGCTGCTGGAGTGGAGCGCCGCCAACGAGTGGCGCGAGCCCGAGGAGGAGACCGAGGCCACGCTGCTCGCTCCGGTGCGTGCCTGGCTCAGCTCCAGCCTGTTGCGCGAGCGAGTCCAGGCGCCCGGCGTCAGCTCGCGCGCCGAGGTTCCCCTGCTCCTCGGTGTCGCCGATGCGACCTTGCGCGGCTCGATCGACCTGCTGGTCGAGCGCGATGGCGCCCCGCCTCTCGTGATCGACTACAAGACCGATCGCCTCGGCGGCTCCTCACCGGCCGAGCGCGCCACCAAGTACGCAACCCAGCGGACGATCTATGCCCTTGCGGTCGCCGAGGCCCGCGACGTCGAGGAGGTCGAAGTCGCCTACGTCTTCCTCGAGCGGCCAGAGGAGCCGGTGATCGAGCTGCTCGGCCGCGAGGCCATGGAACACGGTCGGGAGGCGCTGGCGGCGGTCATCGCCCGGATCGGCGCCGGCGAGTTCCCGGTGGCCGCGGTCGAGCGACGCAGCTGGGACCTGTGTCGCGGCTGTCCGGCCCTCGGCCGCCTCTGCTCCGGCCCTCAGGGTGCGTAGCGATGATGGATCGCCAGAGCGTTCCCGTCCGGGTCGGAGAAGAAGGCCTGGTGGCAGACTCCGGAGTCGAGCGTGTCGGCCTCGAAGGCGATGCCCCGAGATTCGAGCTCGTCTCGCGCCGCGGCGACATCGTCGACGCGCAGCTCTATGGGGTGATTGTTGGCGCGGAACTCGAGTCCGAACGCATCCGACTGCATGATGGCGATCGTCAGGTTGCCGGTCTCGAACTCGACGCCGGGCATGTCGCCCCAACGCTTCGACTCAGGCAGGCCCAGGACACCCCCGTAGAACTCGATCGCACGGTCGAAATCCTCGGTGGCCACGGTGATGAAGTCGGTACCGGTAATGAGGGGGGTCTGTGCGTTCAACGTAGGTCCTTTCGCTAGCTGTAATCCCTGAGCCCGTTGTTTCATCCGGGCCCCCTTGAAGGCTGGGGGTGCTAGCCACCCAAGCCTCAAGGAGGACCCAGATGAAGCTGCACGGTAATGCCGCGCTCAGCCTGAACAAGCGCAAGCTGTTGGCGGGACGCGTAGTAGAGGAAGGCTGGTCGCTCACCTCGGCGGCCGCGGCCGCCGAGGTGAGCGTGCCGACAGCACGCAAGTGGGCGCGGCGCTACCGCGCCGAAGGCGAGGCGGGGCTACTGGATCGCCCCTCGGCCGCACAACGAGTCCACAACCGGACTTCCGAGGAGCGCATCGGCGCGATCTGCGCGCTACGGCGCCTACGGATGACCGCTGCGGAGATAGCCGAGACTCTGGGAATGCCCGAGACCACCGTCTCGGGCATCCTCAAGCGCTCGGGCCTGGGCCGCCTGGGACGAATCGGTCTGGAGCCCGCCCGCCGCTACGAGCGATCCCGGCCGGGCGAGCTGATCCACATCGACATCAAGAAGCTGGGGAGGATCGGCCAAGCCGGCCACCGAGCCCTCGGCCGGGGACCCGGACGCCACAAAGGCAAGGGCAAGCACGGCTGGGAGTTCGTCCACGTCTGCGTCGACGATGCCACCCGCTTGGCCTACGTCGAGGTTCTGGCAGATGAGAAGGCGCGCACCGCGATTACCTTCCTGCATCGGGCAATTGGCTTCTTCGAGCGCCACGGAGTGCGCGTCGAGCGAGTCCTCACCGACAATGGGAGCGCCTATCGCTCGGCCGCCCACGCCATCGCCTGCAGGGCGCTCGGCATCCGTCACCTGCGCACCCGCCCCTACCGCCCGCAGACCAACGGCAAGGCGGAGCGCTTCATCCGCACGATGCTCGGCGGCTGGGCCTACGGTGCGATCTACCGCAACTCGGCAGAGCGAACCGCGGCGCTTGACGGCTGGTTGTGGCGCTACAACTTCAGGCGACCACACGGTGCCCTCAACCGCAAGACGCCCGCAGCTCGGCTCACCGAGCTAAACAACCCGCTCGGGTCTTACAGCTAGCTCTCGTTGGGGGGAGCCTCGAGTTTTGCCGCCAGGTCGTCCAACTTGAGCTCCTTCAGTCCCTCGCCGACCGCGTCCAGCTCGGCCGAGCAGTAGGTGACGAGCTCGCGGCCCTCCTTGCAGAGCTCGAGCGTTTCGCGCAGACCGGCCTGGCCGGAGTCGAGCCGATCGATGATCTGCTCCAGCCGCTCAACCGCGGCCTCGTAAGACTCAGGCGCCTCGCTCATCCCTCACTCCTGTCTTGGTCGATCTCGGCGCCGACACCGCCGTCGGCGAAGCGCAGTCTGACGTGCTTGGCGGCGAGCGCGGCGGCGGCGCTCGTCACCGGCTCGCCGTCGCCATCCTCGGCGAGGGCATAGCCGCGTTCGAGGGTGCGCTCGGGTTCGTGGGCGCGGAACGCCACCTGCGCCCTCCGCAGCGCCTCGCGCTTGCTATCCGCGTCCGCCCCGGCCGCACGGCGGGCAGCGCGGGAGAGGACGACGAGGGCGATGCGACGCTGAAAGGCGCGCCGCTCGGCAAGGCCGCGTTCGGAGGAGGCACGGATCTCCCGGGTCTTCTGGTTGAGCGCGATCCGCTCGCGCCGCAACGCCCGGGCGGGGCCACGGGCCAACGCCACCAGGTGCCTGCTGCGCGTTCCCACCGCCCCCTCCCCCGCCCGCTGCAGCGCTGCGGCGCTGCGGATCAGCGCGCCACGCGCCGCGAGGCAATCGAGCGGCACGACGGCCTCGGCGGCATGGGTCGGGGTCGAGCAGGCGACCGCAGCAACGTCGTCGATCAGGGTCGCGTCGCGCTCGTGACCTACGGCGCTGATCACCGGCACGCGCAGCATCGCCACAGTGCGACAGAGGGTCTCGTCGCAAAACGCCCAGAGGTCGGCGAGGCTGCCGCCGCCGCGGGTGACGACGATCGCCTCGACCGCCGGCGTCCCCGCGAGCCCCTGAATCGCCGCGCCGATTGCGGGGGCCGCGCGCCGGTCCTGGACCGGCGCGAAAGCCCAGACCACGGTCCCCGCCCAGCCGCGGCGGCGCAAGCCGGCGAGCAGGTCGCGCCTGGCCGCGCCGCTCTCTGCCGTCACCACCCCGATCGTCTTTGGCAGGTGCGGTCGGGCCAGCTGCTTTTGCAGCTCGAACAGCCCCTCGGCGCGCAGTTGCTTGCGCAGCGCCTGCAGTCGGGCCAGTAGATCGCCCTCGCCCGCGAGGCGCACGTGAGTTGCCCGGAAGGCAAAGCTCGGCGAAGCCTGGCCGCCGCCGGGGTAGTAGTCGGGGCCGCCGCCGATCACGACTTCGGCGCCGTCGCGCAGGCCTCCCTCGGGCAGGCCCGCCTTCTCCAGGTCGTCGAGCCAGATCGCGCAGGGCACGGCGCCCTCGGCGTCGCGCAGCTCGAAGTAGGCCTGGACCTTGCTGCGCGAGACGCCGGTCACCTCGCCGACCAGACGCACGCGTGCGCGGCGGCGCAGCTCCTCCTGCAACTTGCGGGCGTAGCGCCCGACGGGAAACGGGCCGGGAAGCTCTTCCACGTGGGTGAGGCTACTCAGAGCGCCAGCGGCGAGCCCATTGCTTGAGCTCGGCGATCGCGGGGCGCAGCTCGGCACCCGCCTCGGTCAATGAGTAGGTGACGCGGACAGGCGAGCCCGGTTCGACCTCGCGCTCGACCAACCCCTCCCCCTCGAGCTCGCGCAAACGCTGCGAGAGCAAGCGGTCGGAGAGTCCTGGTACCGCCTTGGCGAGCTCGCCGAAGCGCAGCGGGCCCTCGGTCAGGGCGAAGACAATCGCCCCGGTCCAGCGCTTGCCGATCAGCTCGATCGCGGCGTGGAAGTGAGGACAGACGCCAGAGGGCTGCTCTTGGGCAGATACGGCCTCCACCTCGCTCAGCTTACTGAACGTAAGTGACGGGCCTGCTTGGATTACGGCATGACCGTACTCGACTGGGCGATCGTCGCCTTCACGATCGCCTTCGCCATGTGGGGCTACCGGCAGGGGTTGATCGTCGGCGTGCTCACCCTGCTCGGGTTCGGCGCCGGAGCCCTGGCCGGCAGCCGACTCGGGCCGCTGCTGCTGAACGAAGGCTCGAGCTCCCCCTACGCCCCGCTCTTCGCCGCGCTGGGAGCGCTGCTGGTCGGCGCGGTTATCGCGGTGACGCTGGAGAGCCTCGCCCTGGGGTTGCGCGAGCGCGTGATCCGCGGCCGGGCGCTGCATCTGGCCGACGGCGCCGGGGGAGCCGCTCTGATCGCGGCCGTAGCGCTGGGGCTGACCTGGGTCTTCGGCGCGGTGGCGCTGCACGCTCCAGGTACCGCCCAGCTGCGGGGGGACGTGCAACGCTCGGAGATCCTGCGCAGTCTGAACGACCTGCTGCCGCCATCCGGCCCGGTCCTCAATGCGCTCAACCGTGTCGACCCGGCCCCATCGATAGCCGGCCCGACCACCCCCGTCTCTCCGCCAGACCCGGCGATCGCCGCCGATCCGGACGTCGACCGGGCAAGCGGCTCGGTGGTGCGTGTGCTGGGCACCGCCTGCGGCCTTGGTGTCGAGGGCTCCGGCTGGGTCATACAGCCGGGCCTCGTCGTCACCAACGCTCACGTGGTCGCCGGTGAGGACGACACGACCGTGACGACGATCGATGGGGCCTCGCTCGACGCCACCCCGGTTCACTATGACCCGGGCAACGACCTTGCACTGCTGCGGATCGACGCACCCTCCGTCCCCGCGCTGGAGATCTCCGCGGACCCCCAGCGTGGCACCGCGGGCGCGGTGCTCGGCTATCCGGAGAACGGCCCCTACGCCGCCGCCGCGGCCCGGATCGGTGACATCAGCAACGTGATCAGCGAGGACTCCTACGGTGAGGGGCCGATCCAACGTCCGATCGCCTTCCTGCGCGGCAGCGTCCGCAGCGGCAACTCCGGCGGGCCCCTGGTCGACTCTCGCGGCCGGGTGATGGCCACCGTCTTCGCCGCGACCACCAGCGGCCCACCGGGCGGCTTTGCCGTCCCCAACGACGTGGTTCGCTCCGCGCTAAGCGATACGGCCGCGCCGGTCGATACGGGACCGTGCACCAGCTAGGGCACCTCCTAGCGGTGAGCGACCCCTCTCCACACTAAATTTCCACTCAGTGAAAACTCTGCCCACCGAGGTGGAGCGCCGACGCCGTCTGGTTACCCGCGCGCTTCCGCTCATTGTCATCGCAGCGATCGCTTTTGCGCTCGGCGCCTCGGCGGGCGCCCCGGGCTCGCCGGAAAAGGAAGCCGCCGAACGCTTCAGCCAGGCCTGGGCACGCAAGGACTTCGCCGCTATGTACCGGGAACTGAACGAAACTTCGCGCCGCGCGATCAGCGAGGACGAATTCGCCCAGGCCTACCGCGAAGCCGCCGAGGTCGCGACGCTGCGCACGCTCGAAGTCCATTCACCTGGCGACCCGAGCAGCGAGAACGGCGTCGACGAGATGCCGGTGCCGATCGAAGCCGGGACGGTTGCCTTTGGCGTGGTCAGCGCCGATCTCGACCTCCCCTACGCCGAAGGCGGCATCGCCTGGGACCAGAGCCTCGTCTTCCCCGGCCTCGAACCCGGTGAGCGGCTGGAAAATCGGATCGACCTGGCGCCGCGGGCGCCGATCCTCGCCCGCGACGGGACCGTGCTCGCGGAGGGATCCGCCGAAGCCCGCGAACATCCCTTGGGAAGCGCCGCGATCGACGTTACCGGCGAAGTCGGCATGGCCGAAGAAGAAGACGTCGCGACGCTCGCCCGACAGGGCTTCCCCGCCGGCACGCCGGTGGGCATCAGCGGCCTCGAGCAGGCCTTCAACGCGCGGCTCGCCGGCAAGCCCGGTGGCTCACTGCTCGCCGTCTCCGAAGAAGGGGGTTCGGCGCGGATCCTCGCCCAGGCCAAGCCGCAACCGGGGGCGCCGGTCAAGACGACGATCGACCCCGACCTGCAGGTGGCGGCGGTCTCGGGTCTGGCCGGCCGCGCCGGCGGCGTTGCCGTGCTCGACGCCCGTAGTGGCGACGTCCGTGCCCTCGCGGGCCAGGCCTTCTCGGCGCCGCAGCCACCGGGCTCGACCTTCAAGACGATCACCACGACGGCCGCGCTGGAGAAGGGCGTCGTCTCGCTCGACGACGAATTCGAAATCGTCGACGGCGCCAACGTCGGCGGCCGCTTCATCAGCAACGCCAACGGCGAGCTATGCGGCGGCACCTTCCGCGAAGCCTTCGCCGAGTCCTGCAACGCCGACTTCGCCCCGCTGGGGCCGAAGATCGGCAACGACGATTTCGTCGAGGTCGCCGAACGCTTCGGCTTCAACTCCCCGCCGACTCTCTACGCGCCCGAGATCGTCGCCGAAGTGGAACCGCCCGAATCGACGATCCCGGCCGAGATCGGCGAAGAAGTCGACCTCGGTGTGACTGCGATCGGGCAAGGGAAAGTCCTGGCGACCCCCCTTGAGATGGCGAGCGTCGCCCAGACGATCGCCAACGGCGGTGTCCGCGAGCCGACGTCGGTCGTCGCCAACCGCAAGCTGCGGCCCGATCCCGAGTCGGTGCGGGTGATGTCGAGAAAGATCGCCGGCGAGCTGACCGAACTGATGGTCGGGGTCGTCACCGAAGGGACCGGCTACGCCGCCGCCATCCCCGAGGCGCAGGTCGCTGGCAAGACCGGCACCGCCGAGTTGGGCCCGAAGCCCGGTACCGAGGGCGAAGAAGAACCCGAGCAGGTCAAGGATGCCTGGTTCACTGCGTTCGCCCCCGCCGAGAAGGCGAAGCTGGCGGTCGGCATCCTGCTGGTCGAAGCCGAAGCGGCGGGCGGCGAAGTGGCCGCCCCGATCGCCGGCGAAGTCCTCTCCGCCGGCCTATAGAGCCTGTCTCTTAGAGGTCGAGCGTGACGGTGGCCGGGCCTTCGGGGCCCGGGATGGAAAGCGTCAGCGGACGATTCTCGGAGGCCGAGGCGGGCAACTCGAAGAGGACCAGCGAGCCCTCGATCGGGCCTTGCTGGGGGGTCGAGTCGAGGATCGGGATCTGTTCCTGCGATTCGACTTCGCCGCTGAAGGGCAGCGCGTAGAGGCTCTTGCTCGGAATCGCGTCGAAAGTCTCGTGCCCGGCGTCGGTGATCGTGAAGGCGTCGGCGAGCGTCTGCGGATCGTCGCTCTCGTTCTGGACTTCGATGAAGACGCCGAAGTAGCTGTGGCCCTCCGGGAGTTCGGGCTGGCCGACCAGGTAAGCCGAGTCCTCGTTGTCTCTGGGGTTGAGGAAGCGCGAGAAGACGACGTTGTACTGGAGCTCGCCGAGCTTCACCGGCTCGCCCTCGACGACGTCCTTGGAGTCGCTCGAGTAACCGCAGGCCGAGAGCGCGCAGGCGGTCACGGCGAGCGCGAGGACAGCGAACAGCGAAAGCGTGGTTCTGCGGCTGGGGAGCATCGGCGGCGAGAGTCTATAAAGGCGCTCGGCAGCCCGCCTCACGGGATGCCGGTCGCGTGGGGGTTGCCGCCTGCGACGGCGACCGGAGCAGGGGCGGCTTCGCCGCTCTCAAGCTGGTCGCGGAGCCGTCGCAGCGCCGTGCGCCAGCCACGCTGTGCGGAGGCTGAGTTGGCGGCGAGGATCTCCAGGGCTCTGTCGAGAGGGTTCGACGGCTCGGTCCAGTGCGAGACCCGGATCCTGGTCAGCGAACCGGTGCCCTCGGTCAACTCCCAGACCGTGGCCGTGGGGATCCGGTTGGCGCGGCCACCATGGCCGCGCTCGATCAGCTTGTGCGGCGGCTCCAGCTCGACGATCGCCGTGTCCATCCAGACCTTCCGCAACGGCGAGGCGACACAGAACCGCGCCCCTGCGCCGATCCCGCTCGACTCGATCCGGGTCAGGTGGAAGCCGCTGAGGAAGTGATCGGTAAAGGAAGGGCGGCGCGCCAGGTCGGCAATGGTCTCGAAGACGCGCTCACGGGGAACGTCGATCTCGATCTCTGCGCTGACGGGACCCATCGGCGGCGATTCTATGTGAAGGGCCGTCCCCGTTTGAGCCCCTTCAATCCGGGTATCTCATGTCGGAGGCGCGTGCGCCTGTGGGAAATTGCGGATGTGAAAACTCGGTAACCAGTTAGGATCGCTGCGAGGCGCGAGGGAAGGAGCCGTCATCTCCACCAGTCTCACACCCACCCCAGCTTCCGATAGCTACGCCAGCGGGACGTTTCCGGGCCCCGGAACTTATTTCTGCGTCGAGTGCGGCCTGCAGCTGGCCCTTCACGAGGACGACCGGCTCCCCGACTGCACCCGTTGCGGAGCGGCGAGCTTCATGCTCGACTCGATCTTCGAATCCATGCAGGAGCACGGCGAGACCACAGCGGAATTCGAGGTCGCGATCGAGGCGGCTGCCGCTAGCTGGCTGGATGAGCTGCGGGCGGACCTCACCCCGGGCAGCCGCCATCTGGTCTGCCGCGATGAGGGGGGCGAGGTTCTCGACTTCGAGATCGAGCATGGCTGGACGAGGATCGGCCGCAGCGTCGCCGCCGACATCCGCCTCGATGATCCCAGCGTCTCCCGCCGCCACGCCCTCGTCGTCTCCGAACCGGGCGAGTCGCTGCGCGTCCTCGACGACCGCAGCCTCAACGGCGTCTTCGTCAACGCCGACCTGGTCGAGTGGGGAAAGCTGGGCGACGGCGACGAGCTGGCGATCGGGCGCTACCGCCTCTTCGCACTCGAAGGCTGAGCGAGCAATTCGCGCAAATTCCGGCCTACGGGGCCCGTAGAGTGGGCGCCGTGGACTCCGCCCCGCAAGATCCGTCGATAGCCGCCGAGCAGGCTCGCCGGCGCCTGCACGAAGAGATCGAGCGCGTGCGCACGGGTGTCGAGGAGATGCTCTCCGAGCAGGGCAGTGACGACGCCGATCTTCAGCGTGAGCTGGACGCGCTGCGCGAGGACACCAGGCTCTACGTCAAGCAGCGGCTCCGCAAGAGCGAGAAGCGCGCCGACAAGCGCCTCAACAAGCTGGAGCGGCGCATCGATCAGGTAGAGCAAGACCGCAAGCTCGCCGAGTGGCGCATCCACACCAACACCGAGGCGATGCTCGACGGCCTCCTCAAAGAGGTCCGAGCCATCGCCGACCTCCTGACCCGAACCCGCTAGTCAGCTGAGAGGGATGGCTTACTCGGTAGAGATGCTGGGGTCTGCTTGGACCTTGTGCGGGACGATCATCAGGAAGTTGCTTGTCGCGTCGGCGGCCATGCTGGCCATCCGCTCGGCCTCTTCGTCCTGACCGGTAGCCCGCAGCTCGTCGGCGTAGTGGCTGAGCAGATCGTCGATGTCGAGCAGGGCCTCGGAGTCGAGATCCTTGAGCTCCACTTTGGCGCCCTCGCCCAGGCGGGCCTCAATCGACTCGCGGTCGATGCCGAAGGCGTTGTGGCGGACGTAGACCCGGCCGCCGGTCATCCCGGCGCAGGCCCAGGGACCGAGGTCGCCAAGCACGATCGCGCGACCAGAGGTCATGTACTCGAAGGCGAAGCCCTTGGCGTTGGCGCGGTCGACGACGCAGCCGCGGCCGTCGTCGATCGCCTCCGCTGGCTCGCCGCCCAGCACCACGTCGGCACCGGAGAGGCGGATGCAGAAGCGCGAGTCGGCCGACCCCTGGACGAAGAGGCGGCCACGCTGGGCGCCGTAGGCAAACGACTTGCCGACCGAGCCGTTGAGGCGTTGGCCCTTGGCACCCTTGCCCTTGAGCACAGCAAGGGTGCCGCCCAGCATCGCCTTGCCGACGCCGTCCTGGGCGCCTCCCTCGACCCGGATCGAGACGCCATAGGCGTTGAAGGCGCCAAGGCCCTGGCCCGCGACCGAGCCGCCGTTGAACTCGAGGTCGGCGAGCACGTCGTCGTTTGACTCGGGCCCGTCCTCGAAGATGCGTGAGCGGGCGATCGCCCCGGCCAGCTCGGTGCCGAGCACCCGGTCGTTGGCGTCGGTCGCGCGCGGAAAGCGGCTGGTGACGGTGCTGCCCGAGCAGACTTCGCCGGCAAGGGCACCGATCTGAGCCGAGGCCTGCTTGGCCTCCATCCGGATCGGGCGGGCGACGACGAGCCCCGCCTCGGCGCGCTCGTCGGAAATATCCTCGGCCACAGGCAAGTCGATCGGCTCGAGATCGAGAAACTCGTCCAACGGCGTGATCAGCGGCGCCAGGTCGATCTGGTCGTGGTGGGAGATCTGCTCGAGCAGGTCGTAGCGACCGACCAGGTCCTGGGCGCGGTCGTAGCCGAGCGAGGCGACGACCTGCTTGACCTCCTCGCCCATCGCCTGGAAGAAGCGAGCGCAGCTCTCGGCGGCAACGTCGACCTCCTGTGGGGTGAACTTCTTCAGGCCGTGGTCCTGGGCCTGCTCGACCGTCTCGATCTGGGTGGCGATGCCGACGTGGCAGGTGTCGAGCTGGCAGCCGCGGCAGATCGTGCAGCCGAGGCTGACCATCGCCAGGGTGCCGAAACCGACCCGGTTGGCACCCAGGCAGTGCAGCTTGACGACGTCGTGACCGGTCCGGTAGCCGCCGTCGGCCCAGATCTCCACGCGGTTTCGCAGGCCGGCCTCCATCAGCGCCCGGTGCACGGCGCGGGTGCCGATGTCGGAGGGCAGGCCGACGTGGCGCAGCGCGTGCTGGCGCGCCGCGCCGGTGCCGCCCTCGAAGCCGGAGAGGGTGATGATGTCGGCGCCCGCCTTGGCGATGCCGAGGCCGATCGTGCCGATGTTCGGCACCACCGGGACCTTGACCGAGACGCGCACGTCGGGGTTGACCGTCTTCAGCTCGTCGATCAGCTCGGCGAGATCCTCGATCGAGTAGAGGTCGTGGTTGTTCGAGGGCGAGATCAGGTCGGTGCCAGGGGCCGCGTTACGGGCGGCGGCGACCTTCTCGGAGACCTTCTTGCCGGGCAGGTGGCCGCCCTCGCCGGGCTTGGCGCCCTGGCCGATCTTGATCTCAGCGAGATATGAGGAGTTGATCATCTCCGCCGAGACGCCGAAGCGGCCCGAGGCGACCTGCTGGCCGCGCCACTTGCGGTAGTGCCCGTACATGTCACGGATCTCGCCACCCTCGCCGTTGACGCAGAGGACGTTGATCGATTTCGCCGCCTCGGCGTAGGCGCGGAAGGCGGGCTCGGACTGCGAGCCGAAGCTCATCGAGGAGATCACCACGGGGTAGTCGTGGTGACCGACGCCGGCGTCGACGACCGATGCGTCAGGAAGAGGCTCTCTGTCGCCCTTCAGACCCATGATGTGGCGCATCGAGATCGGGCTCTGCGCCTCCAGGTCGCGCACCTTCTCGGAATATTCCTCGTAGGAGCCGGAGCCGTTGGCGGTGGCGATCGCCGCCTTGTAGACCTTGGGGTAGAAGCGGAACGTCTTCGCCGGTTTGGCGCCCTCGTCGCCGCAGAGGATCCGGGCCCGCTCGTTGCTCGACTCGTCGAGCCCGTCGAAGCCGATGCCCGCCTTCTCGGAGGCGGCAAAGGCCTCGGTCTGGAAGATCTCGGCAAGCTCCGGCTTGACGCCGATCGAGGAGAACTGGCGGGCGTAGCCGCGCACCTCGTGGATCCCGATCGTCGAGATCACTTTCTCGATCCCCTTGGCGAGCGCCGCGCAGAGGTTGCCGATGTCCTTGCGGTAGTCCTCGACGCAGATCACCTCGACCATCGTGTAGGGGCAGACGCCGTTGGCGCCGAGGCCGAGGGCCAGCATCGTGTCGTGGACGTTGCGGATCGCCGCCGAGCGCAGGACGATCCCGCAGCGCCGCCGCAGGTTCTCCTCGCCCGTCTCGACCCGGAACTGCTTCAGCGCCTGGTCGACCGCCGAGGTGGCGAGGTGGGGATCGAGGTAGCGCCGCTCGGCGTCATAGACGGTGCGGTCGGTCAGCACCAGCAGCTCGGCGCCGTCGCGGACCTTCTTCACGGCCTCCTGCTTTATCCGGGCTATCGCCCCGCGGGTCGTCTCCGACTCCAACAGCGAGATGTCGACGGCGCCGGCGCGTCCGCGGAACTCCTCCCAGAGGTCCTCGAGCAGGTAGGTCTGGTGCTCGCGGGCGATCTGGCGGTAAGTCTTGTCGGAGAGCGGCGCCATGCCGTGGTGGCCGCCGAGAATCACCGGGAAGGAGGTCTCCACCGTGCCGGTGTCATCGCCGGCCGCGTCTATGGAGGGACGGCGGCCGAAGACCGTGCGGGTCGAGAAGTGCTCCATCTCGCGCTCACGGTCGATCGCCGGGTTGGTGACCACGGCGACCGTCTCCTTGAAGTAGTCGGCGAGGTTCTGGCGCTCCGGCGAGAGCGCGGCGAGCGGACCGTCGTAGCCGAGCGACCCCACCGGCTCGGCCCCGTTGGAGGCCATCTGCTGGACCAGTTTGACGTCGTCGCGCTGCCAGCCGAAGCCGGCGAGGACGCGGTCGTCGACCTTGACCGGCTCTGCGGGGCCGGCGTCGGAATAGCCGGGCACGTCAGCCCCCTCGAGCGGGCCGCCGGTCTCCAGCGCGCGGTCATACGGAGCTGCCTCCTCGGCGCCGTTGCGGGCCAGCCAGCGGTCGCGGACGATGCGCAGCATCGCGTCGTGGGAGTAGAGAGTCGAGTGCCTTGCCTCGCGGTCGATCGAGACCATCGCCTTCTCGCCGGGGGCGAGCGGCTTCGGCTCGGCGACCATCTCACTGACCGCGACGACGCCGGGCTCGGAGCTGAAGACGAAGTCATCGCCGGTCTCGACCTGCCAGAGCGGCCGCAGGCCGAGCGCGTCGGCGGAGAAGACGCACTCGTCGCTGTGGCGGGCGATCAAGGCCACCGGGCCCTGGGCGAAGGGGCCCATCGCCTGGCGCAAGTACATGTAGAAGCGGTGCAGATCCTCGGGCAGGGCGCGGATCTCGTTGACGATCGGCGGCACGACCATCTCCATCGCCTCGGCGAGGCTGAGCCCGTCGCGGTTGACCAGGGTGGCGATCGTCTGGTTGAGGTCCTGGGAGTCCGAGGAGCCTGGCTGGATCGGGACGCTGAGCATGCGCGCCTCCTGGCGCAGCTGTTCGACCGTGTTGATCTCGCCGTTGTGGCCGAGGACCGAGAAGGGCTGCACCCGCTTGAACGAGGGCCAGGTGTTGGTCGAGTAGCGGTTATGGCCGAAAGCACCGATCGTCTCGAAGCGCTCATCGCGCAGGTCCGGGTAGTACTCACCGAGGATGTTCGGCGCGCCCATCACCTTGTAGACGCAGATCGTCGCCGAGATCGAGGGGACGTGGACGCCGAGCTCCCGCTCGAGCTCGATCAGCAGGTCGAAGAGGACGCGGTCGCGGTGCGTGGCGTCGGCGACGAGGCCGGCGATCTGCCAGAAGTGCGGCTCCTCCTCACGCGCGGTCGGGCCGAGCGCGGGCGAGTCGACGACGCCGATCCGCTCGGCGAGGATGCGGAAGCCGCCCTGACCGAGCAATTCGCGGGCGTCGTGCTGAACCTTCTCCAGGTCCTGGGAGCGTTCGATGAAGACGTGGGCGACGGCGAAGGCGTCATCGAGGGTCAGCGAGGGGTCGTGGCCGCCGCTGCGCACCTCCTCGGCCCAGATCTTGCGCGGGATGTCGAGCAGGAGGCCACAGCCGTCCCCCTCGCCATCGACATTGCCGGCGCGGTGGAGCATCTTCTGCAGGGCCGGGATCGCGCGTTCGATCGGTTCGTGGCTCGGCGTCGCGTCCTTGCGCACCGATGCGTAGATCGCACAGGCGTCCTTGTCCTCGACGCTGGGCGGCGAGACAAGTGGCCGGTAGGCACGCTCTGGCGAGTAGCGGACGGGGCCGCCCTCGCCGTGAAGCTCACGGGACTGGGTATTCGACATCTTGACCTCCCGGTTTCCGCGCCTTCTCCGAGCGGGCGCGCGACGGGTTGACGAGTTGTCGGATTATAGGGCCGTCCGGCCGTCCGGCCTAGTCGATTTCTCGACAATCCCCAATCGAGACTGCATTTTCCCGCCGTATGCGCGGGTAAATAGCGAGAAACAGCGGGTGGGATGACCAGGGCAACTCAGCCGGAACGAGGGTCGACAGGCGTCAGGTGGCGGCATGATCGGCGGTTGAGCCCGCAGAAGCCCTCCACCAAAATGGGGGCCTTCGCGCGCAGTGCGTATGCGTTCCCTCTGACAGGAACGGTGCGGACCGTCGCGTCCTTGCCGACGCCAACTCTCAGCTGAGCCAGCTTCACCCAGTCCGGCGCTACCCCCAAGACGAGAAAGCCACGGGGGGGTTTGCCGGGATCCTTGGCTGGCTCGACGATGCCCAGTGACAAGCCGTTGCGCGCTGCTTCGGCAAGCGGTGAACACGACGCTGCCCCCTGACCAGCTTGAACGAGACACGCCACGCTTTCTCCGGAGGCCTCACCCATCACTATCCAAATACCACCGGACGAAGTTCGAGCGAAGTGGGCGCTATCTACGCGGAGGGCTCCCGGTCCAACCACCCGCCGAAGGCTGACTTCCACATCCGGCGGCAGCTCCACTTCAGGGTCTCCTAGGAATTCGTACTGCCCAGCATCGACGAGGCCGGCAAACTCGTTTTCCTTCGGGGAATTCGCGCCGCCAGGCCGGATCGCGTACCAAAGAACGCCCGCGATCAAGACGATCCCGGCAAAAATCAAGGTTTTCCTGACTGGTGAAGAGATTAGAGGCTCACCTCAGTGTGAACTTAGGGGTGGCGCCAGCAGAAGGCGCCACCCCCGTAACGTTCGGATACTCAGCAGCGCTCGCTCGACGCGAGCCGCTGGCGATCCGAGCTATGCGGTGTAAGCCCTGCCGTGGACGATGTTTCCACCGCCGGCGTTGTTGCGGATGACAGGGGTCAAGACCTCGCTGGTCCCTTGCGCGGCATAGACGCCCTGGCCTGGACCGCCTGAGCAGGCCTGGACCACCGGGGCGCCGCCAACACGGCTGCCATATACACAAACGCTGTGCTGATCGCCCCAGCCGTAGACCGCGTAGAGCGAGCGCGGCGCGCCGTAGCACGCGATCCAACCGGGAAGAGCTTGCCCCTCGCAGTAGGTCGTCGTGGTGAAGGCCTGCGAATTCGCCGGCGAGGCGGCGAATATACCCAGGCACATCGCTAGCACTGCAGCGCCCAGGGCAAGCAGCACCTTGGGATGAAAGCTGATTGATTCGGCCATGTGGCGACTCCCATCGTCGTATTGTTGAGCAATAGATCGTGCGTTGCCGATCTTCACCCGCGGGGAGAATGCGCCGCCTAACCAATGCGGGAAAAACCCATTGAGGAAATGTGCCACTTTGGGGCAAGGATCAAGCGAGCTCGTCAAACTGCAAAGCCAACTGGAACTCTGCTCCGCAATCGTCCAGCGAGCGACCGATGCATTCCTCCACGGCCCGGATTCGATTCGTGACAGTGCGCCGGTTTACGCCGAGGATGGCCGCGGCCGAAGAGAGATTGCGACTAGCAGTCAGGTAGGCCCGGAGGGTCTGCCGCAACACCTCTCCCCCATCTCGCTCCGTGGTCAAAGGGGCGAGAAAAAGCTGACGCAACGAGGTGACGAGGAGATCGTCTTGGAGCATCGAGGCAAGGAGGGGGATGTCCGCGTAGCGGACAAACCTCCTGGAGCTGCGCAGGGCGACCGGCATCGCTGCCCGTGCCTGCCTATGTGTCAGGCGCCACCCGGCTAGCCCCTGGGCCGGCTCGCCGAACGCCACAGTCATCGCGGCAGGGGCGTCGGCGGCGAAGGCAAGCTCCTGCTCGACTGTGGGCCGGCTACGCCCTCCTATCCAAGCCCAGACCACGCCGTCGCCGTCGCCGTCGCGGGCGAAGAGCAGTTGGCGATCCAGCGCTGTGGCGAAGCGTCGCAGTGCCTCCACCGCCCCCGGCCCTGCGGCAAGTGCGCCCAGGTGCCATCGGTCAAATTCGTAGCCGAACTCGGAGGTGTCCAGGAGCTCACCGGCAAGCAGCCGCCTAACGCGTTCGGCGCGACGCTCCTCGAGGGAGTCACGCCGAACCTCCGACTCGCGTGCGTACTCCTCGGCTACGGTGACTAGAAGGCGGTCGAAGACGACTGCCTGACTTCTGGAGATGCGATGGACGATGTCGACCACGGAAGGATCACTATCGTCGGCGCCCAGCATGATGAAGTCACTCAGCACCGCGTATCCGGCGAAATAGCGGCGGAGGACGGTGTCGAGGCTTACCTCACTACGGGCTGCCAGGTGCGCCTGGACAAGGAGGGCCGTTGGGACCGGAGGAGCGCGCTCCTCCCCCAGCTCGATGGCTGCCAAGCCGTAGTCGAGCGCGGCGGAGACCGCCGTGCGCAAGCCCGCGGCGTAACCAGGGTCGGCTACCTCGGCAGGATTGGAAACCGAGTAGACACGCGTGAGGGCCGCCTCCTCAATCTCCGTTCGACGTTTTTGAAGTCGTGCATGGAGGACGGCTCGTGCCCGGCCAAGCGGGCCTGGTGCTAAGGGCGCATTGCCCAAAAAATGGGAACTTTGACGTTTATAGTCTGAAAAGCCTAGCGCCTCCTCCCCCCTCGGGCCGCTCCCTCGCCGCTCATTGGACGCACGTTTACCGGGGCTAGGCGAAGGACGGCGGCGAGTAGTCGCCGGCCGGGTGGACGCCGATCAGCATTGCCGTGACTGGAGCCTCGGAGCGGTTGAGGATCGTGCGGCTTGCGGGCGGCTCGATCGAGGCAAAGGTGCCCGCCGGCGCCGGGTGATCCTCCCCGTCGAGCCGCATCACGGCCTCGCCCTCGAGCACGATGTAGAGCTCGACCTGGCCGCTCTGGGCCTCGTCGTGCTCGGGGATCTGCCCGCCGGGCGCGATCTCGACCAGGTTGAAACCGAAGGCCGAGGTGCCGAGCGCCTTGCGCGCCAGCTTCCAGGTCGCCTCACCCGAGCCCTCCATCGACTCGAACTCGTCGCGGTGCCTGATCGTATAGCCCTCGCCCATCTCGATTCCTCCCCGGGTCAGCGGCTCCAGCCGGGTTCGAAGGCGTTCTTCGCGAGCACCTTCGGCTTGCCGCCGCCGTAGGGAACGGTCGCGACATTGTGACCCGGCCCCGGTTCGAAGCCGCCGGTCGCGCCGAGGACGAGCTTGCCGTCGGCGGAGAGCGCGGTACCGGCGAAGCCCTGCTCGGTGGCTTCGATCAGTGGGCGCTGGGCGCCGGTCTGCGGATTGACGGTGACCGCGTAGGTCGTGTCCTGGCCGTTGAACTGGGCCAGCAGGCGCTTGCCGTTGGCGGACCACTGGGTCGGATACAGGCCCTGGAGGAGCGGCCCGACGTTCGTGTGGGTCAGCCGCCGCACCTGCTTCCCGACCGGGTTCATCAGGTAGAGCTCGTTCTTGGGGCCGTATTTACGCTGCTTGGCGCCGAGCTGCTTGACGAAGACGATCTTGTTGTTCGGCCCCCAGAGCGGGTCGAGCGAGCGCTGGTCGCTGGTGAGTCGCACCGGCTGGGCGACGCGGAGTGGCTGCCCCATCGGGACGTCGTAGCGGTAGACGTCGCTTCGAGGCGGGAAGCTTTCGCTCGCCGCGCTGCTGTACACGAGCTGCCCGCCTTCGGGCGCGAAGCTGACACCCGAGAAGGAGCCGCGCGCGATCGTCTGCTGAGCGCCGGTGACGGTGTCGATCAGGACGAGGCGCTTGGCGCCTAGTTCGGGGCCGAGCACGGCGACGATAGAGGCCGAGTCTGGCGACCAGGCGAAGGTTGAGGCTTCGCGCCAACCGGTGACCAGCCTGCTCACCGGCGCGCTGCCGTCCGCGGGCACCAGCATCAGTTCGGGCTGGGAGGAGCGGCCTTTGCCCTGGTGGAGAAAGGCGACTATCTGGCCATCCGGCGAGACCCGCGGATTGGATCCCGTCGCAAGCTTCCGTGCTCCCGAGCCGTCGTCCGCAGCCGACCAGACGCTGGGGTTGAACGGGCTACGGGAAAAGACGAGCGTCGCGTGGGCCATCGCCGGGACGGCGAGGAGAACAATCAGGAGCAGAAGTGCGGGAACCCATCTCAGCCTGGACATATGACGATCCTAGTGACGACGACGGGCGGCTTTTCTACCGACTCACACTCAGGGGCCGACGATCGCCGCCGCGACGAGGCCGCCGCTGACACCGAGGAATGAGACGACCGCCAGCACCCGGTACCAGGGTTGTTTCTCGACCTCAGGGTCGAAGGCGAGCGGTACGAAGAGGAACGGGTTGACCAGCGTGCCGAAGACGAGCGCTACGGCAATTGCGGTCGGCAGGTCGGGGACCGCGAGGCCGACGCCGATCAGGATCAGCCCCATCATCACGTAGTCGAGATGAACCTGGCGGATCCGCTGCGGGGCGACGATCCCGATCCGCTGCAGCCACTCGCGCTTCTCCTCGCGGACCACCATCGCCCAGCCGAGCAGGCCACCGAGGGCAAGCTCGATCAGGCCGATCTGGATCATCCAGGTCACTAGTCGGCCATCCAGGTCAGAGCTCGGGGACGTCGGCGCCCTGGTCGGTAAAGGGGATGCGCTGGATCTCGGCCCAGTCCCCGCAACGGCGCTCCAGCGCCTCGCTGACCTTGCCGGCTTCGTCCCAGGTGGTCCAGACGAGGACGGTGGGCCCGGCGCCCGAGATCGTCGCGCCGAGGGCGCCGATCTCCCGGGCACCTTCGACCAGCTCCATCGAGCGGGGATAGAGACCACGGCGGCGCCCCTGGTGGATGTTGTCCTTGAGGCTGGCGGCGATCAGGCTGAGGTCGCCTCGGTAGAGACCCAGGGTCAGGCGGGCGGCAGAGAAGATGTTGCCGAGCGCATCACCGAGCGGGATTTCCTCCGGGATCGCCTCGCGCGCCTGCTCGGTTGGGACGTCCTCCTCGCGGGGGATGACGAGGATGCCCTCGAGCCCGTCCGGCGGCGGGAACCGCGAGCAGTCGGGCGAACCCCCCTCGGGAATCGGATCGCAGATGACGAAGCCCCCGAAGATCGCCGCGGCGACGTTATCTGGGTGACCCTCCAGCTCGGTCGCACGAGCCAGCATCTCCTCCTCGGTGAGCGCCAGCTCGTAGAGATGGTCGGCCGCATAGAGGCCGGCGACGATTGCGGCTGCGCTTGAGCCGAGGCCGCGCCCCAGCGGAACCGTCTGCTTGAGGCGGAAGGCGATCCCGTCGGCGGAGTGCAGGGTCTCGAACGCCCTGACGATCAGGTTGTCGCGCCCGGTGGGCACGTCGAGCCCGGCCGGATCGAAGGAGAACGCGGCGGTCTCCTCGACTTCCAGCTCGAGGAAGAGGTCGAGCGCCGCGGCCATCACGTCGTAGCCCGGCCCGAGGTTGGCCGAGGAGGCAGGCACGCGGACAAGCCGGCGGCGGGCGGTCAATCGAACACCGCCCGCTCGACCGCGCTCAGGTCGTTTTCGCAGTTGATCACGGCGGGGGCTTTGGAAAGCGCCGTATCGGGGTCCTTGAGGCCGTGCCCGGTGAGAACGCAGACGACCGACTCCGGCGCCGGCGCACCGTCGACCACCGGCAGGCCGTGGGCAAGCAAGCCGGCGACCGAGGCTGCCGAGGCGGGCTCGCAGAAGACACCCTCGCTCGCCGCCAGCCAGCGGTAGGCAGCGAGGATCTGCTCGTCGGAGACCGCCGCCACTCGCCCGCGAGAGGCGGTGAAAGCGGCCATCGCCTCCTCCCACCGGGCCGGGTTGCCAATCCTGATCGCCGAGGCGACGGTCTCTGGCTTGGCGACGGGAGCGCCGTCGACGAGCGGCGCGGCGCCCTCGGCCTGGAAGCCGTAGACGATCGGGGCGACGCCGAGCTCTTCGAAGCCGCGCCAGTAGGCGGTCACGTTGCCGGCGTTGCCGACCGGGATCGCGAGCGCGCCAGGGGCCTCGCCAAGCTCCTCGACGACCTCGAACGCCGCCGTCTTCTGACCCTCGATCCGGTAGGGGTTGACCGAGTTGACCAGCTCGATCGGGTGCTTGTCGGCCAGCTTGCGGACGATCTGCAGCGCCTCGTCGAAGTTCCCCTGCAAAGCGACTACGCGGGCACCGTGCATCAAGGCCTGCGCCAGCTTGCCGATCGCGATCTTGCCCTCAGGCACGATCACCGCCCCGCGCATGCCCGCCCGCGCGGCGTAGGCGGCGGCGCTTGCCGCGGTGTTCCCGGTCGAGGCGCAGATCACCGCCTCCGCCCCCCGTCCCTTGGCCCGCGAAACGGCCACGGTCATCCCCCGGTCCTTGAACGACCCCGTCGGGTTCGCTCCCTCAAACTTGAGGTAGGCGCGAACTTCGAGCCGCTCCGAGAGGCGCGGCGCCTCGATCAGCGGCGTCGACCCCTCATTGAGGGAGACGATCGGATCCCCGTCCTCCAGGGGAAGATGGTCACGAAAACGCTCGATAAGTGGCCTAGGCATGGCTGACGGCCCCGAAAACCAAGCAGGTCGGTGGACGCAGGGAGGGCGGTGAGGGGAGCGCACTTTTCGTGCGTGACCCGATCCGACCGACCGAGGACGCCGAGATGCGCCGGTTTGCAGGGGCCGTCAAACGAACTCCTCCTCGATGACGCGTATGAACCGCGGCGCCGAGCGGATGTCGCCGAGCCCGCCGATCTCCTCTACCGCCGCCGCAAAGCGCGACTCCAGGCACTCGTGGACGACCATCACCAGGCGCGCATCGTCGCCGATGCCGCGCTGCACGACGCTCTTCACCGAGATCTCGTTCTCGCCCAGCACTTGGGCGATACGGGCGAGCACACCCGGCTCGTCGGCAACCTCGAGGTGCAGGTAAAAAGAGGAGGGCACGTCGGCGACCAGCGGCAGCTGCTCGCGCGCCTCGTGCACTGGGGCGTCGCCGGAGAGAACCGAGACGACGTCGCCGAGCACCGCGGAGGCAGTCTCGACACCGCCGGCGCCGGGGCCCGACATCGTCACCTCGGTGATTGCCGGCGCCTCGACCATGACCGCATTGAAGGGCCCGCCGACCGGGGCCAGCGGGTGGCCGCTGTAGAGGAAGCAGGGGAAGACGCGCACGCTGATTCCGCCGTCGCGGCGCTCGGCGACGCCGAGCAGCTTCAGCGAGAGGTCGAGCTCCTTGGCGTAGGCGAGGTCATCGGGCTGGATCGCCTCGATTCCCTCGTAGGCGACCTGGTCGAGGGTGACCGCGGTATGGAAGGCGAGCCGGGCGAGGATCGCCATCTTCGCCGCGGCGTCGGCGCCGTTGACGTCGGCGCTCGGATCGGCCTCGGCGTAACCCAGCTCCTGCGCCCGCGCCAGCACCTGCTCGTAAGCGGCGCCGCTTGAGGCCATCTCGCTGAGGATGAAGTTGGTCGTCCCGTTGACGATCCCGAAGACCTTGTCGATCTCGGTGACGCCGAAGCTCTCCTGGATCGTGCGCACGATCGGGATCACGCCGGCGACGGCGGCCTCGAAACGGAGCTGCACCCCGGCCTCGCGGGCGACGCCGAAAAGCTCCTCGCCGTGTTGGGCGAGCAGTTGCTTGTTGGCGGTGACGACCGGGTGGCCCGCCCGCAGCGCGTCGAGCACGTAGGTGCGCGCGGGATCGGTGCCGCCGATCAGCTCGACGATCAGGTCGGAGCGCTCGAGGATGTCGCTGAAGTCGCCCTCGCCGCGGGTCAGCGTGCCGGCCAGCTCCGGGCGCCGCCCGGTGGCCGCTTCGACAGCATCGGCGCGTTCGGCGAGCAGGCCGGCAAAAGCCGCGCCGACGGTGCCGTGGCCGAGCAGGCCAATGCGGACCGGTTCAGCCATCGACGTCGCGAGCGGTCAGGTCGTCGTAGGTCTCACGGCGCACGACGACTCGCGCCTCACCGTCGCTGCAAAAGACCACCGGCGGGCGGGTGACGCCGTTGTAGTTGCTGGCCATCGCGTGGCCGTAAGCACCGGTCGCCGGGGTAACGAGGACGTCGCCCACGGCGGGGGCGGCGAGCATCGCGTCGCGCACCAGCACGTCGCCCGACTCGCAGTGCATGCCGGCGATCGTCGCCTCGGTGTCCGGGACGGCCCCGGCGCGATCGGCAATCAGCGCCTCATAACGGGACCCGTAGAGCATCGGCCGCATGTTGTCCGACATGCCCCCGTCGACCGCCACGTAGGTGCGGATGCCGGGGATCTCCTTGATGGTGCCGACCCGGTAGGCGGTCAGGCCGGCGTTGCCGACCAGCGAGCGACCCGGCTCGATCAGAATCCGCACTCCCTCACCGAAGACCTCGGCGACGCCGTTGACCTTGACCTCGACGTAGGAGTCGATCGAGGGCGGCTCGTCCGTGGCGGTGTAGGCGATCCCCAACCCACCGCCGACGTTGACGAGACGGCACCAGTCCCCGGCAAGCTCGCCGATCGCCCGGATCGCGAGCGTGTAGGACTCGAGCTCGAAGATCTGCGAGCCGATGTGCGCGTGCAACCCGACCAGGTTGAGCACGTCGGAGGCAAGCACCCGCTCGATCGCCCGCGCCGCCAACCCGTCCTCGATACCGAAGCCGAACTTCGAGTCGAGCTGCCCGGTGGTGATGTAGTCGTGGGTAGAGGGCTTGATCCCCGGGGTAACCCGGATCAGGACGTCCTGCGCTTCGTCGAGCAACCGCTCACAGCGCTCGATCTCGTCGAAGGAGTCGAGGATCAGGTGACCGACGCCGGAGCGGGCGGCGAAGAGGATCTCCTCGTCGCTCTTGTTGTTGCCGTGCATGTGGATCCGCGCCGGGTCGAAGCCGGCGCGGAGCGCGATGTGCAGCTCGCCACCCGAGGCGACGTCGACCGACAGACCCTCCTCGGCGAAGAGCCGGTAGGCGGCGGTACAGGGGAATGACTTGCTGGCAAAGAGGACTTCGAAGTCGCTGCCACGTCGCTCGAAAGCGTCGCGATACGCCCGCGCCCGCGCCCGCATCTCGTCCTCCGCGTAGATGTAGGCGGGGGTGCCGAGCTCGGCGGCCAGCTCGACTACGTCACAGCCGGCGACCTCGAGATGGCCGCGCTCGTTCACGCGGCTGCCAGCCGGGTAAACCGGCGATCCGGCGATCGGGTCGGCGACCGCACCTGCCTGTCCGCGCTCGGGCATGGGACGGCATTGTGACGGTAAAGGCCGTGGCTCTGACTAGCGCCCGCTGCCGAGCAAGCCGCCGACCGTTTCTTTGACTTTTTCGACGGTTTTGTCGACCGTTTCGCCGACAGTGGATTCGGGACCCGCGACGCCGTTGACGACTTCTTCGGTGACTTTGGTGACGCCGGTACCGCCGAGCGCCCCCCCGGTCGCTTCGTCGACTCCGGAGACAGTGTTGTTGACGGTGCTGGTGACGGTTTGGGAGGGCGAGGAACCGCTGCCGCCTGCCCCACCGGCGCCCGGCGGGTTCAACAAGCCCCCACCGCCACTACCGCCCGAACCTCCGCCGCTGCTGCCGCTACCGCTGGATGCAGTGCCGCTCGCGGAACTCGAGGGCGACGAGGGATCGCCTCCGACGGGTGATGGTGAAGTGGATTCTGGGGCGGTCCCACTCGGCGTCTCGGCAACCGGAGAGCTGGAGCTGGGCGAGCCCGAACCGGGCCCAACTCCACTCTGACCGCCGTCCGCCCTCACGCCGCTTTGCGGCCTCGCGGAGGGAGCGCTTTGGGCGGTCGTCACGGCTCCGGCGCCGCCGGGGGCGGTCGCCGTCGAGTTGCCAGGCGCAATCGCGGCGCCATTGGAGGAGTCGCCGTTCCCACCAATGTCGAGCCCCGCCAGCGGCCAAGCCCGCAGCGTCTGCAGCGAGACGAGCATGACGAAGGCGACCACGGCCATACTGATCAGTGCCGTGCCGGATACCGCTCCTGCCAGGTAGTTGCGCGCTTGACGGACCATCTCGTCTCCTCTCGCTTGCTACCCAGGGTCGCAGGAGCGAAGCAGGCCGACATACCCACTAATTGAATTTTTTAGTGATTTTGAGTAGGCCCGTGGCTAGAGATAGCCCATCGGATCGGTGGGTGCACCGTTGATCCGCACCTCGAAGTGCAGATGGTCGCCGAAACAGTGGCCGGTGCAGCCGGAGTAGCCGATGACGTCCCCCTGCGAAACGCTTCCGGAGGTGATCGCAAACGAGGACTGGTGGGCGTAACAGGTCTGAAGCCCGCCACCATGGTCGAGGCAGCTGAAGTTGCCGTAGCCACCGCTTTCCGCTTCGGACTGGACGAGGACGACCGTGCCGGCCGCCGCGGCCCGGATCGGCGTCCCGGCGGGAACCGCGATGTCGATCCCCTCGTGCATCCGCCCCCAGCGCATCCCGAACCCCGATACGACCGGGCCGTCCACGGGCCAGATGAACTGCCCCGATCCATACCGGACCGGACCGGCGGGGAGCGGAGCCGAACCGGTTCCCGCCAACGTTGCGGCGAGCTCGGCCTGAATCGACGCCACGTCCCCATCAAGGTTCTGCTCAGTCTTGGCGATCCTCGCCAGAGCTTCCTCGCGATCGCGGCGGGCGGCGACGAGGGTCGACTGCCTCGCCTGCACCGCGGAGCGGGCACTGGCCAGGGCCTGCTCTTCGCCGGCGATCGCGTCACGGGCCGATTCGATGCGATCCTTGGCGGAGCGCAGGCGAGCAACGGTGCGCTTGACCTGGTCGCGCAGGTCGCGCACCCGGGTGATGACGGCTTCGTCGAGGCCGTGGATGCGGTTGAGGTACTCGGTGCGATTGACGAGCTCGTCGTAGCCGCCGGCTTCGACCAGCACGCTGAGGATGTCCGGCGTGCCGGTCTCATACATAGCGACGAGGCGCTCGCGCAACGAAACAAGCGCCCGGGTCAGGCGCGCGCGAACAACCGCCAGGTGCCGCTTGCCGACGTCCAACTCGGCAAGCGCGCGATCCAATTCATGCTGCTTGGCATCGAGCCGCGCCCGAACTTCGGACTCCCGCTCCCGCAGCACCGCGACCTCACCGGTCAACCTCTCGATCCTCGTCTTGTAATGCGAGATCGTCGTAGTGAGAACGCCCTTGCGCTCGCGAACCTTAGAAAGCTTCGCTTCCTTGGCGTTCAGCTCCGATTCGAGATTCTTGGCGGGCGCGCTCGCAGCAAACAGCAGCACTACGAGCGCCGCCACCGCGGCAACGATCGCCGTCGGGGCAAGGCGAGTCTTAAGCATCGCGAAGAGGCTAGCGATGCCAAATAGCCGTCAGGCAGTACAGCTCAAACCCTGCAACCGCCCTTGCGAGGAGGGCTGTGGGGTCCCCTCCGCGAACCCGCCGCCGAGCACTGGGCGAGGGCTCCGGCGTTTTGCCGGCTCACAAGTTCCCGGAGGGGACCCCACAGCCCTCCTCGCTATGCCGCGACGGGCTCCTTCTCCGTTGCTTTCTCTGCCTCAGAGATCACTTCGGCTGCATAGCCGAGGCGCTCCGCGTATTCGCGAGCTTGCATACGAGAAATGACCATCCGCTGGATCTCGGCGGTGCCCTCGAACAGCTGGTAGATCTTTGCGTCGCGGAAGAACTTCTCCAGCGGCAGCTCCGGGCTCCAGGCGTCGGGGCCGACCAGGTCCATCAGGGTGGTCGTCGCCCACATCGTCACGTCACCCGCCTTGAGCTTTGACATCGAGCCCTGGCCACCGCGCATCGGGATGCCGTTGCGGCCCATCCAGGCGGCACGCTGAACCAGCAAGCGGGCGGATTCGATCTCGGTGGCGACGTCGGCCAGCGTCTGCTGGATGCGCTGGATCTGCAGCAGCGGGGTGCCACCTTCGGACTGTCCGTCGAGGTATTCGAGGGTGCACTCGTAGGCGGCCTGGGCGATGCCGAGGGCGGAGGCGCCGACGAGCGGCCGGGTGATCTCGAAGGTCGCGAGCGCATCGGCGCCGCGGGACTTCTTCCCTTCCCGCCCGCGCTGCAGCTTCTTCTCCAGCTTCTCCTCGCCACCGAGCAGGTTCTCTGCCGGGATGTGGCAGTCCTCTAGAACGATCTCGGCGGTATGGGAGGCGCGGATGCCGAGCTTGGACTCCTTCTTGCCCTGGCTCAGGCCCGGGGTGTCTTTGCCGATCACGAATGAGGCCTGCCCACGGGTCCCCAGGCTCGGATCGACGGTGGCGACGACGACGTGGACGTCGGCGATGCCACCGTTGGTGATGAAGACCTTGGTGCCGTCAAGGATCCACTCATCGCCGTCGCGCTTCGCGGTCGTCTTCAGGCTCTTCACGTCCGAGCCGGCCTGGGGCTCGGTCACCGCGTAGGCGCCGAGCTTGACCTCATCGCCGGCACCGAAACACTCGGGAACCCAACGGGCGATCTGCTCGGGAGTGCCGGAGGAGGCAATTCCGGCGGCGGCGAGGCCGGAGCCGGAGATCGCCAGGGCGATGCCGGCGCAGCCCCAGTGGAACTCTTCCGCCGAGATCACCTGCATCTGGCCGTCGGCATCGGACGCGGAACGCTGGATCGCCTCGAGGCCCTGAAAACCCTGCTTGCGTGCCTCCTTGATCACCTCCCAGGGGATGCTCTCCTCTTCGTCGTGCTTGCGCGCGGCGGGACGGATCACGTCGCGGGCGAAGGCCCGGGCGCGATCTTTGTAGTCCTGCTGCTCGTCATTCAGTGCGAAATCCATCCGTCCCCCTCGTCGACGCGTAGCCAAAGTTCGTTGATTGACTGGTCAGTCAACCAGTCCGGAAAGTCTAGCTGACCGCCAGCCAGTCTGGCTCCGCGCCAAGAAGGCATTAGCGTTGGCCGCATGACGCGGCCGATCAACGCTGACGTGCCGGCCGACGGGCCGACGAAGGCTCCTGCACCAAAGCCGTCGAAACCCCGGAAGCGGCGGCGCAAGCCGATCCCGACAGCGCTGAAGGCGATTGCCGGGCTGTTCCTGCTCGCCGCCGTCTTCATCGTCGCCGCGATCCTCGGCGGCCGGGGCGGCAGTGGCGCAAGCTCCGAAACCCCAGCGCCAGTCAGCGAAGCACCCAGCGCGCCTGCCGAGGCGCCCGCCTCGCGGACGCCGGAAGAGCTCGGCTATCCGGCCTTCGCCACCGCGAACACGACGCGGGTCGGCGGCCCCGACCCGGCCTCGAACGCCGCCGGAGTCGCCCTCGCCACCTATCCCTCGGCCAAGCCGGCGCAACGGCCGCCGACGGTCACCCTGGTCGACGCCGCCGACTGGCGCAGCGCGATCGCCGCCGCGGTGCTGATGGCGGCGCCACTCGGCGCGCCGATCCTGATCTCCGAAGCCGACGACGTGCCCGAACCGACCACGCAAGCACTCGATGCGCTCGACCCGCAGGGCGACAAGAAGACCAAAGGCGTCCAGGCGTTCGCGATCGGCGCCGCCTCAGTGCCGTCCGACCTGAAGGTGAAACAGGTGGGCGGCGGCGGCACGGCCGGCGCGGCGGCGATCGCCAAGCTGCGCGACGAACTGCTCGGCGGGGGCCCACAGCACATCGTGATCGCGCCGGCCGCGGAGCCCGCCTTCGCGATGCCGGCCGCAGCCTGGGCGGCGCGCTCGGGCGACCCGGTCCTCTTCGCCGACAGCGACAAGCTGCCGGCCCCGACGGCCGCGGCCCTCGACCGCCACCCCAAGGCACCGGTATACGTGCTCGGTCCCTCCTCGGCGATCTCCTCCGAGGTGGTTCGCGAAATCGGCAAGATCTCCACCCACGTGCGCCGCGTGTCCGGCGAGGACCCCGTCGCGAACGCGATCGCCTTCGCCCGCTATACCGACGGCAGCTTCGGCTGGAACATCAACGACCCCGGCCACGGCTTCGTCGTCGCCGGCTCCGACGAGCCGCTCGACGCCGCTGCCGCGGCGCCTCTCTCCGCCTCGGGAACCTGGGGACCGCTGCTGCTCACCGACAGCGCCGATACCCTTCCTACTGCGCTGCGCGGGTACCTGCTCGACGTCAAGCCGGGCTACACGACCGACCCGACGCGCGCCTTCTACAACCACGTTTGGGTGATCGGAGACCAGGAAGCCATCGACGTGAACGAGCAGGCCGAAATAGACGAGCTGTCCGCGCTGGCCAAGATCGGCGGCGGGGAATGAGCGAGGCCGAGAGCCCCGATCTGCTGGGCGGCGCGCACGAGGTCAGCGCCGAGGACATCCGCGCCCTCGCCGGCGCCTCCACCCCCCACTTCGCGCTGCAGGTCCGCAACCGCATCCGGCGCCTGATCGAGCCGCTGCCGGCCGGCCATCCGGCGCGGGCCGAAGGCGAGCGAAAGATCGCCGAGCTGGAGGATCTCGCCGAGCACAGCGGCGACCCGCGGGGAACGATGGGAATCGGACGGCATTGAGGCAGCTCGCGCCAGGGGTCTGGCGGCTGGACGAATTCCCCCGGCCGTTAATCAACGTCTACCTGGCCGAGGACGTGTTGATCGACGCCGGTCGCACTTGGGACGCGGGCAGGATTCGCAAGCAGACCGCCGGCCTCGATCTTTCCCTGCTGGCGCTCACCCATGTCCACCCCGACCACCAGGGGTCGGCGAAGGCGATCTGCGAAGAGCGGGGTATCCCCCTCGCCTGCCACGAGGATGACGTCGATGCGATGGAGGGCAGGAGACCGGTTGCGGCCACCTCGCACCCGCTGGCGGAGCTCTACGCTCGCCTCTGGGCGGGCCCGCCATGCAAGGTGGACAGAGTCCTGCATGAGGGGGACGAGGTCGCCGGCTTCCGGGTCGTCCACGCGCCCGGCCACGCTCGCGGCGAGGTGATCTTCTTCCGCGAGTCCGACCGGGTGGCGATCTGCGGCGACGTGATCCGCAACATCTCCTACCTGACGCTCCGCGCCCGCCTCGACGAGCCGCCCGCCGACTTGACTCCCGACCCGGCCGAGAACCGCCGCTCGATCCGCAAGCTCGCCGACCTGAACCCTTCGCTGATCCTGCCCGGCCACGGCCCCGCCGTCTCCGACATCGCCGCATTCGAGCGCTTCGTCTCCGCGCTGCCCGCCTAACGCTCAACGCAAGCGGACGTGCCGGTGATTAGCCCCCCACAAGGTGGGTAGACCACCAGCACGTCTCCGATTCGCAGCGGAAAGGGAGCCAATGTCGATTTTCAAGAGAAGGGCGCCGTCGCCGGCAATGATCGTCGCGGTGATCGCGCTGATCGTGGCGCTGGGAGGCACCGCGATCGCCGCCCAGAACATCAACGGCGGCGCGATCCAGAAGCAGACGATCGGCGGTGGCAAGCTGAAGCAGAAGACGCTGACCGGCTTCCAGATCAACACCAACAAGCTCGGGGTCGTGCCCGCGGCCAAGCGGGCCGCTCACACCTACTGGGCCGTGGTGAACAACCCGGCAAGCCCCGGCAACGCCGCGCTGGCCCGGGCCAGCGACGAAGGGATCAGCGCAACCGAGGGTGGCGGCGCGGTCACTGTGACCTTCCCGGTCAACATCAGCGCCTGCGCGAACGTCTCCAGTCGCAACAACGCCGGCACGACCCCGCCTGGAGCCGGCACCGCCCAGACCAATACCTCGCCGGCCAACGCCAACGCGATCGAGGTCCGCACCAAGGACGCCAAAGGAGACCCCGAGGACGCCGACTTCCACCTGATCGTCGTCTGCCCATAGAGCCACGCTGGACGTGCCGGTGCTGCGAGGTCCATATGGATCTCGCAGCACCGGCACGTCTATGCTGGCGACGATGAGCGACGCGATCGAGCACGGGTTCAAGGAGGGCGACAAGGTCTGGGTCGAGGACGGGGACGGCAAACACCACCCCGGTATCTTCGTCGGCGACAACGAAGCCTCCGGCTGGTTCGGCGGCGGCCCCAGCGCCTACGTGGCCCACCCCGAGGCGCACCAGGCCGAGGTCGTTTCGGTCTTCCGCATCACCCCGCGCGACGAGTAGCTCTCCAGGACCCGATCGGTTAGCCTCGCCTGAGCAATGGAGGCGGCAGGCGGCGAAACGGAGCGACTGGGCCTTGCCCTATCCGGCGGCGGCTTCCGCGCCGCGTTCTTCCACGTCGGCGTGCTGGCAAGGCTGGCCGAGCTCGGCGTGCTGCCCAGAGTCGAGGTGATCTCCACCGTCTCCGGCGGCTCGATCGTCGGCGCCGCCTACTACCTGCGCCTGCGCCGCCTGCTCAACGAGAAATCCGACGCCGAGATCACCGGCGAGGACTACGTGCGTCTAGTCACCGAGGTCGACGAGCTGCTGCGCGACGCCGTGCGCCAGGACATCCGCGGTCGCCTCCTGGCCAATCCACTGAAGAACGTCCAGATGCTCTTCTCGCGGAAGTACTCGCGCAGCGACCGGATCGGCGATCTCTACGACCGCTACCTCTATAAGCAGGCCTGGCAGGAGCCCCGCAAACGACGCTCCGGAGGCCGCGAGGAGCAGATCGAGATGCGCGAGCTGCTGATCGAACCGAGTGGAGACCGTGGCTTCGATCCCACATCCGCCAACCCTTCGCGACAAGCCAAAGCACCCGTTCTGCTGATCAACGCCACCACGCTCAACACCGGGCACAACTGGCGCTTTGAGGCGGTCCGCATGGGCGAGCCGCTGCCCGAGGACTCGCGGCGGACGGAAATCATCGAGGAGACCGACAAGAACATGCGCCTCGACCCTGGCTACTTCCCGCGCAAGGATCCGCAGCCAGGCGATTCGCCCGACAGGGAACCGGCGGTGCCAAGCGCTCAAGAGGGCTTTCCGCTCGCGCTGGCCGTGGCTGCGTCGGCCTGCGTGCCCGGCGCCTTTCACCCCTTGACGATCAGCGACATGTACTGGAACGACGGCGACCCGGTCCGCGTGCAGCTCGTCGACGGCGGGGTCCAGGACAACCAAGGCGTCCAGGGCCTGCTCGACAGCGGCTGCACGCGCCTCATCCTCAGCGACGCCTCGGGCCAGCTCAAGGACCAGAACAAGGCGTCGACCTGGCTGCCGAAATCGCTCGCGCGCTCGGCGGGCATCGCCACCGACAGGATCCGCGACGAGCAGCTCACCTACCTGCCGACCGAGCGGCGGAAATACGCCTTGATGCACCTGCGCAAGGGCCTGGACGGCGTGGCCCTGGCTCCCGGCGAGGACGCGAGTGGCTCCAGCGCAGAGCGCGACCCTGAATACGACACGACTGCCTTCGGGGTCGATGCCGCAGCGCAAGATGCGCTCGCGAAGATCCGCACCGACCTCGACTTCTTCAGCGACACCGAGGCCGGCTCGCTCGAGCTCGACGGCTACCTGATGAGCATCAAAGAGCTTGAGCTGAGGGGGTTCGGCGCGCTCGGCGAGGCAAGTCTCCGTCCCACCGCGACGCCCGACTGGGACTTCCTCGCCTTCACCGCGCAGATCGGCTCGTCGGACGCCGACTATCTGCGCAAGCTGCGCGCCGGCAGCAAGAAATTCTTCCGCCTCTTCTGGCTCAAGCCCGCCCTTTTCTGGCTTCTGCTCGCGATCGTCGTCGCGCTCGTGGCAATGGTGGCGGCGGGCGCCTGCCTGCTCGCCGATGCGCTCGACGCCTGCTGGCCGGAAGAGGTCGTCGGCGGGCTGGCGCTCGCCTTTGGCGCCATAGTCGTCTGGTCGAACGTCACCGCCTGGACCGCGCGGCGCTACGAAAGCTGAGCAGGCGGCCTAAGCGGGCAGGCGAGCGGTCTTCATCTCGACGCGGGCGCCACGAAACGGCACTCCCTCGGCGATCAACAGACCTCGCTGCCGATCGCCCTTGGCCAGCGAGCCATCGGCCCGGACCACACGCCACCAGGGCAGGTCGGGGTCGTCGCACTCGAAAAGGACCGCGCCGGCGAAACGCGGTGCCCCCGGCGATACGTCGCCGTAGGTCCGCACGAACCCAGCTGGGATCTGACGCACTCGGGCGAGGACTTCGAGCTCACGTGCCTGTCCGGCGTCCGTCACACCGCCGGACCGAAGGCGTCGATCAGGCGGTTCTGGTACTCGCTCAGCTCCTCGGGGGAGATGAAGTAGGTGGGCGGGGTGAGGAAGAGCCCGTCGGCGCGCTCGGCCGTCACCCCGACCCGGGCGCGGACCTTGTCGAGCGGCCCGGCGGCACAGTAGGTCTCGACCATCTCGTCGCTGATCGCCGCCGGAACCCCCGGCAGATCGCCGCGGCGGAAGGCGTCGCCGGCCGCGACGGCGTTGTCGGCAAAACCATGCAGCTCCCAGAGCGGCATGTAGGTCTTGACCGTGGCGTAGAAGGAGATCGTGCGGCGGGCCATGTCGATCGCCTTCGCCTCGTCGTCGTCGATCGCGCAGCAGACGGTCGGCAGGTAGTCGAAGTCCTTGCGCTCTCGACCGGAGCGCTTCAGCCCCTCCTCGAAGGAGGAGACGACCACCTCGTCGATCCAGCGCAGGCTCTGGATCGGATGGCCGATCAGGCCGTCGGCGACATCGCCGGCCATCCGGCACATGCCACCCTGGACGCCGGCGGTGTAGATCGGCACCGACTCGCGCGGCGCCGGGTGCGGCCGGACCCAGCCCTTGATGTCGATGTCGTAATAGGTGCCCTCGTAGCGGATCGGCTCGCCCACCCCGGCCTGCTGCATGATCAGCCGGGTCGCCTCGATCGCCTCGCGCAGGTGCGGCGCCGGTTTGCCGTACTCGGCGTTGTGCCAGGTTTCGTTGAGCCGTTTGACGCCGGAGCCGAGGCCGAGGCGGAAGCGCCCGCCCGACATCTCGTCGATGTCGAGGGCGCTGATCGCGACGATGAAGGGGCTGCGGGTGAAGGCCCAGGCGATCCCCGTGGCGACGCCGATCTTCTCCGTGCGCGCGGCGAGGTAGGCCGCCTGGGTTACCGAGGAGCGAAACAGCTCGGGCGCCCAGACGCACTCGACACCGGCGGCCTCGGCGCGCTTGGCTTCGGCCTCCAGGTCGGCGACGGTGACGCCGATCCCGGCGACCGAGATGCGATCGAGCGCGCTCAAACCCTCAACCGCCCCGCGGTCGAGGTTAGGTACGGATAGCGACTCAAACCTCGACCGCAGTGGGCTGCTCGGCGAGGACAAGGTCGGCAACCCGGTCGCGGTGCCAGCTCGACGTGCCGAACATCGCCGCGTTTGCCTTGCCGCGCTTGAGGAAGAAGTGGAGGTCATGCTCCCAGGTGAAGCCGATCCCGCCGTGCACCTGGATCGAGGCGTCGGGGACCCGCCAGCCCGCGTCGGAGGCGTAGGCCTTTGCCATCGAGGCGGCCAGGGGCAACGAGTCGGGCTCGGCGTCGGCGGCCCAGGCGGCGCCGTAGACAGCAGACCGCGAGTTCTCGGTCTCGAGCAGCATCTGAGCGCAGCGATGCGAGACCGCTTGGTAGGCGCCGATCGGGCGGCCGAACTGCTGGCGGTCTTTGGCGTAAGAGACCGCCATCTCCATCGCCCGCTGCGCAATGCCGGTCGACTCGGCGGCGAGGGCGACGCAGAGGCGGAAGAAGACCGGGTAGTAGTCGGGGCCCTCGGCCGGCAGCGTGTCTCCGGCCGCGACCTCAACGCCCTCAAAGCGGACCGAGTAAAGGCGGCGGGTGAGGTCGATCGACGGTTCCGCCGTGACGGTGACGCCGTCGGCGCCGCTGTCGACCAGGTGGCGCTTGCCGTCGGCGGTGGCGACGATGAAGAAGTCCGCAGTGGCGGCGTCGGGCGCCAGCACCTTCTCGCCGTCGAGGATGACCCCGTCGCCCCCAGCCTTGGCCTCCATCGTGAAGGCGCCGGGGTTGCCGGGCGAGCCGGCGTCCCAGAGAGCGGGCGCGCCGCGCTTCTCGCCGGCGGCAAGCGGCCGCAGGTAGCGCTCACGCTGGTCGTCGGAGCCGCAGTGCGTCAGCGCCAGGCCGACCAGCGTGGTCGAGAGCAGCGGCGAGGGAGCCAGCGCGTAGCCCATCTCCTCGAAGAGGACGGCGAGGTCGACGATGCCGAGCCCCTGCCCTCCCCACTCCTCCGGCAGCGCCAAACCGGGCCAGCCGAGCTCGGCCATCTCGTTCCAGTCGGATTGCTCGAAGCCCGATTCGCTGCGGGCCAGCTCGCGGATCCGCTCCGATTTGTAGCGGGCGGCGAGAAAATCGTGGGCGGTCGACTTGATCGCCTGCTGCTCATCGGTGAGGTCGAAGTACATGGGAGGCCCTATCGCAGTCTCGGCAGGCCGAGCACACGCTCGGCGATGATGTTCTTGAGGATGTCGGTAGTGCCGCCCTCGATCGAGTTGGCTCGGGAGCGGAGGAAGCTGTACTGCCAGGCGCCGTTGGCGACGGCGTGCTCGGCGCCGCGGTCGAGCGGTGCGTAGGCCCCCTCGATGTCGAGCGCCAGCTCGGCGATCCGCTGGTTGATGTCGGCCCACTGCCACTTGCCGAGCGATCCCTCGGGTCCGGGAATCCCCGACTGCATCGTCTTGGTCAGGCCGCGGTAGGCATTCAGCCGCATCGTCTCGGCCTCGATGTGAAGCTGGGCGAGCCGGTCACGCAGCAGCGGATCGTCAGCGGCGCTGCCGCCGTTGACGGGCGTCACCTGAGCCAGCTCGGTCAGCTTCTTGAGGCTGTTGGAGATCTGCGAGATCGCACCAAAGGCGAGGCCGGCGCGCTCGTTCATCAACGTCGTGATCGCCACTGACCAGCCATTGCCGACGCCACCGACGACGTTGGCGTCGGGGATCCGCGCTTCCTCGATGAAGACCTCGTTGAACTCACCCTCGCCGGTTATCTGGACCAGCGGTTTGGCTTCCACGCCGGGCTGATCCATGTCCATCAGGAAGTAGGTGAGGCCCTTGTGCTTGGGAGCGTCGGGGTCGGTGCGGGCGACGAGCATGCACCACTTGGCGTACTGGGCGAAGGTCGTCCAGACCTTCTGCCCGGTGACGACCCATTCGTCGCCATCCTTGACCGCCTTCGTCTTCAGCGAGGCGAGATCGGAGCCCGACTCAGGCTCGGAGAAGCCCTGGCACCAGATCTCCTTGGCGGTGAGGATCGGCTCCAGGTAGCGCTGCTTCTGCTCGTCGGTGCCGTGGGCGATCACGACCGGTCCGCCCATGGCCAGGCCGAGCACGTTGGCCGGGCTTGGCGCTTCCAATCGCGCCGCCTCGCCGACGAAGATCGCCTGCTCGATCAGGGTCGCGCCACGGCCGCCGTACTCCTTCGGCCAGGAGATCCCGGCCCAACCGGCCTCGTGCAACTTGCCCTGCCACTCGGTGCGGAAGGCCATGACCTCCTCGAGGCCGGCCTCTGGCTCCGGACCCGGATGGTTCTCTTCCAGCCAGGCCCGGACCTCGTCGCGGAAGTCCGTCTCGGCCGGTGAGAGGCTCAGGTCCATCGGCTCGGGAGACTACTGGCTGGACGGCCAGTCGCCTAGATCCTCTCGATCAAAGTGCCGGTCCCCAAGCCGCCGCCGCAGCACATCGTCACCAGGCCCATCTCCTTGTCGGTGCGCTCCATCTCGTGGAGGAGGGTGGTGATCAGACGGGCGCCGGTCGAGCCGAGCGGATGGCCGAGGGCGATCGCGCCACCGTTGACGTTGACCCGGTCCATGTCCGGATCGAGCTCGCGGCGCCAGGCGGCGACGACCGAGGCGAAGGCCTCGTTGATCTCGACCAGGTCGATGTCGTCCATCTTCATCCCGTTGCGCTCGAGCAGCTTTTCGGTGGCGGGAATCGGGCCGGTCAGCATGATCACCGGGTCGACCCCGACCGTCGTCTGGTCGTAGATCCGTGCCCGCGGCTTGAGCCCAAGCGCGTCGGCTTTCTCACGGGCCATCAGCAGCACCCCGGCGGCGCCGTCGGAGACCTGGGAGGAGTTGCCGGCGGTGATCTTGCCGTCCTCCTTGAAGGCCGGCTTGAGGTTGGCGAGGGCCTCGAGCGTCGTCTCACGCAGGCCCTGGTCGGCGACGTAGGTGTCGCCGTTGACGCTGAAGGGCACGACCTCGCGCTCGAAGCGACCCTCCTCGGTCGCCTTGGCGGCGAGCTCCTGGGAGCGGACGCCGAGCTCGTCGAGCTCGGAGCGCGGGATCTCCCATTTGTCGGCGATCATCTCCGCCGAGAGGCCCTGCGGGATCAGGTCGTAGCGATCCATCAGCTCTGGCGAGAAGGGCGAGCCGTGCTCTTTCATCACCTCGTAGCCATCGGCGAAGGAGATGTGGCCCATGTGCTCGACGCCGGAGCCGATCGCGACGTCGTGGACGCCGGTGGCGACAAGCGCCGCGGCGAAGTTGACCGCCTGCTGGGCTGAGCCGCACTGGCGGTCGATCGTCGTCGCCGGGGTCTCGATCGGCAAGCCGGCCTCGAGCCAGGCGTTGCGGCCGATGTTGACCCCCTGCTCGCCGAACTGCTGGGCGCAGCCGGTGACCACGTCGCCGGTCTCAGCGGGATCGACGCCGGAGCGCTCGAAGAGCTCGCGGTAGACCTTGGCGAGCAGGTTCGAGGCGTGGATGTCCTTGTAGTAGCCCTTCTCGGGATGGCCACGGCCGATCGGCGTGCGGACCGCCTCGACGATTACGACCTCGCGGCCGCCGAACTTTCCGTTTCCGTTGCCTGACATCGAAGCCTCCATTCGTTTCGTGCCCGCCGCACCTCCGGTCGCGCCGTTCTTTACAAATGTAGCTGATTGACTGGTCAGTCAGCCAAGATGGAGAACGAGGCGCTTGACGCTCTTGTTGTCGACGCTTCCTTCTTCGCTGCACTCGACTCGAAGGCCGATCGGCGCACGGCCATCGGCTTCGAGGCGCCGATGCAGATGCCGTGCGGCCCGACCCACGGTCGCCAGTCGAACCTTGATCCACCAGGACCAGGCTGCTTGGTGGGATGCCGGCGGCGGCTTTTTGGACAGGACACGCCAGCGCAGCGCCCGGTTCACGACCTCGAAATCCCCGTTCACCGGTCCGGTCAGACGGACGAGCGCGCTGCCATTCCACCTGTTGACTCTGACGCGGTCGATCTTGCAGGGAGTCCAAGGGGGCAAGGGCGAGGGTGCGATGTATGCGGGCCCGAAGGCGAGCAAGTCGACCGCGATGCCGCAGGGGGACTTTGCGCCGGCGATTTCCCGTTCCACTCCCGCCCCGTCAAGGCTGACGCGGCTGATGTAGCCGTTGCCGTTCCACCATTCGCTGATCTCGCCGAAGTAGAGCTTGCCGTCGCCGATCGCCACAGAGCACGGGGATCGGAGTCCCGTGATGAACCGGGGTTCGGGATCGGAGCCGTCCACCCCGACCCGGCCGATCGCGTCACCGTAGCCACCCCAGTAGACATGGCTCTCATCGGCTGCCACGCCGCAGAGGTCGTTGCCCCCTTCGACCTCTGCCACGTTTGGCCCCTTCGAACCGCTCACCCGGAGGGCGCGACCCACAATTCCGTGAAAGCCGGATGCCGTCGAGATCCCTCCCGCCCAGTAGATGAAATCTTCGTTCACGGCCACACCGCATGCGTGGGTCGCCCCGGGAACGAATTCCTGTTCAACGTCGGTGCCGTCCAGGTTCGCCCGTCCAATCGAGTTGCCGCCTTCGTTCGCCCAATACACGTGACCGGCGTCAACCGCGACGCCGCACGGTTTGTCCGCCCCGTCGATGAAATCGTCTTCCCGGTTGCTTCCATCCAAGCCGGCCCGACCGATCCTGTCTCCGAACTCATCGGCCCAGTAGAGATGCGAGCCGTCGACGGCCAGGCCACACGGCGTTCCAAGCGGTTGCGACTGACTGGCGATCAGCCCCGGACTTGGGTTCGTTCCGTCGAGGTTCATGCGACTGATCGCGTTGCCGTTCGCCCAGTAGACGGCGGCGCTCGCCTCTCCAGCAAGCCCATACAAAAACCCGACACCCACCGCGGCCAAGGAGAGCATCCACAGCCACCCCTGCCTGAGTCCGCTCGAATACATTCCTACCAATCATATCGGAATGTGTTGTCGGCGCGGCTCGGCCGGTACACAGCGGACGAGACGCCGTTCGTGATAGGAACCCATCCGCAATGAGCGGGACGGGATACGAGAGCCCCGGGGTAGCCGGGAGCGGCGCTATAGCCACGGGCTTGGCTGCGGTCGCGACGATCACCGGCGACACGATCTTGCTGGCGCGCAGCGAGGCTTCTGCCTGGCGTGCCGAGGAGAAAGTCGTTGCTGCCTGCGCCAAGATCGACGGTGCCGAGCCTTCGCGTCTGCGGGTCACGACCGATCCCAAGGACCTCTCCGACTGCGACATCGTCGTCGAGGCGGTGATCGAGGAGGTCGAGCCGAAGGCCGAGGTGCTAAGCGCCGTCGCCGCGGCCTGCCCCGACGCCGATCTGGCCACCACCACTTCCTCGCTGAGCATCGCCGAGATCGCCGGCGCCGCGGACATCACCGGCCGCCTCTTCGGGCTGCACGTCTTCAACCCGGTGCCGCGGATGAAGCTGGTCGAGGTCTGCTTCCCCGACAGCGGCGAGGAGACCCGCGAGCGGGCGCTCGCCTGGTGCGCGGCGATGGGCAAGACCGCGGTCGAGGTCCCTGACCAGGCGGGCTTCGTCGTCAACCGCCTGCTCTTCCCCTACCTCTTCGACGCCGTGCGGCTGATCGAGCGCACCGGCATGGAGGCGGGCGAGGTCGATGCCTGCATGAAGCTCGGCGCCGGCCACCCGATGGGCCCCCTTGCTCTTCTGGACTTCGTCGGCCTCGACGTCTCAGAGGCAATCGGCGACGCCCTCTTCGCCGACTCCTCCGACCCGGCCCACAAGCCCCCGGGGCTGATGGTCCAGATGGCGGGCGAAGGCAAGTTAGGCCGCAAGTCCGGCGCCGGCTTTTATAGCTACGACTAGACCGGCGCATCTCGGCGTCCTCGGTCGCTCGCGTGCAGAGCACGCCACGCTCCCTGCGTCCTTGATCTGCTTGGTCTATTCGCAGCTATCGGCCAGCGATATCCCAGATCACATCCGCTGGGGAACAGCCTTGACGGCGGGCGGTTGCCTCGATTTCCTCCCAAGGCAGCTCGGCCTCGGGCAGGTCGTCCCAACGGGCCAAGTCGAGTGCCTCGACCGCTCCTTTGAGCGCCGGTCCGAGATGCTCCTCGGAGCGCAGTAGCGCCCTCAGGACCTCCAGTTGCTTATCGCTCATGCGCACAACCCACATGCGATACCTCCAGGGTTAGGCGTAACGCGGGTTGCTCAGGAAACCTAGGCCGCGGGGCGGACGGAATCGCCGGCGCCGGAGGGCGTGCTGCTGATCCGCACCGCCTCGACGCGGTTCTCCCGCACCGACTCGACTCGGATCGTGTAGCCGTTGGCGACGATCGTGTCGCCGCGCTTCGGCAGCCGCCCGAGCTCGCCGAAGACGTAGCCGCCGATCGAGTTGTAGGCGTCGCTGTCGACCGGCAGCTCGATCCCGCGGTCGGCCAGATCTCCGAGCGAGACGTGGCCGCGCACGAACCACTCGCCGCCGGCGAGCTGGCGCAGCGCCGCGGCGCGAGGGTCGGTCTCGTCCTCGATCTCCCCGACCACCTCCTCGAGGATGTCCTCTACGGTGACGATCCCGACCGTGCGGCCATACTCGTCGACGACCACCGAGAGCGAGGTGCGCTGCACCTGCAGGTCATGGAGAAGGTCGTCGAGCGGGCGGGTCTCGGGGACGATCACCGCGTCGCGCACGACCGGCTCGATCTGCGCCTCGGGGCCGTCGCTCATGTAGAGCCGGGCGAGGCTGTTGTTGTGGACGATCCCCTTCACCCGGTCCGGGTTGTCGTCCTCGATCACGACCAGTCGCGTGTGCCCCGAGGTGACGCAGCGCCGCAGCGCCGTCTCCACGGTCTCCGAAGAGTCGACGGTGACCACCGCCGGGATCGGCGTCATCACCTCTCGCGCCTCCTGCTCGTGGAGGTGGAAGACGCCGCCGAGCATGCCCGCCTCACCTGGGTCGAGAGTCCCCCCGACCCGCGAGCTGTCGATGATCTGCTTGAGGTCCTCGGCGGTGTGCTTCTCGTCGATGTTGGTCGGATCGACGCCGAAGAGGCGGACGATCGAGTTGGAGATCGCGCTCAGCCCCATCGTCAGCGGCGTCGTTGCGAGGCGAAACCAGTTGAGCGGGCGCGAGACGCGGCGCGCGGTCCGCTCCGCCTGGTTGATCGCCAGCATCTTCGGCACCTGCTCGCCGATGCTGATGTGGATCGCGGTGACGAGGGCGAAGGCGATTCCGACGGAGAGACCGACGGCGGCGCCGTGGGAGAGGCCGCCGAAGAGCGGCTCGAGCAACTTGGCCAGCGAGGGCTCGCCGAGGAAGCCGATTCCGATCGAGGCGATCGTGATCCCGATCTGGCAAGCCGAGAGCGATTCGTCGATCTCGTCGAGCTGTTCGACCACGGTCTCGGCGCCGCTCTCGCCTTCCTCGGCCAGCTGTTCGATCTTGCCCCGCCTGCTGCGCACCAGGGCGAACTCGGCCGCGACGAAGAAGCCGTTGATGGCAACGAGCAGGAGCAGGAGGACGAGCAGGAGGACGCTCATCGGCTAGGAGCCTGGAGTATTTGCCCGGTACTTCGGGGGAGGTCGTCTTCGGCCATTCGGCAATTGGTGAATATAGCTTCCTCGCCCGCGGAACGGCGAAGCGGCCAAATGGATTGGGAATCTCTCGCCTAGCTGCGATATTGGGACCGCATGCGTATTGCCAGCCTCGTTCCATCCGCGACGGAGATGCTGTTTGCCCTCGGCCTCGGCGACAGCGTGGTCGCTGTGACCCACGAGTGCGACTTCCCGGCTCAGGCGAGGGCGCTGCCCCACCTGACCCGCACTGTCCTCGGCGAGGGCCTCAACGCCCGCGAGATCGATACGGCGGTGAAGACGACGGTGGGCGAAGGGCGGGCGCTGTACGAGCTGGATGAAGAGCGGCTCACCGAGCTCGCCCCCGACCTGATCGTCACCCAGGCGATCTGCGACGTCTGCGCGGTCTCCTACGAGGACGTGCTCGAAGTCGCGGCTCGGCTGCCCGGCCAACCGCGGGTACTGCAACAGGACCCGAGCACGCTCGGCGAGATGCTCGAGGACGTGATCCGCCTTGGCGAGGCCACCGGCCTGGAGTCCGAGGCACACCTCGTGCGGTCTGAGCTCGAGGGTCGCCTGGCCAGCGTTCGCGCCGCCGTCAGCGGCGCCAGAACACCACGGGTGATCGCCCTGGAGTGGCTCGATCCACCCTTCGTCGGTGGCCACTGGATCCCGGAGATGATCTCGATCGCCGGCGGCGAGGACGTCGCCGGCCCGCCCGGACTGAAGTCACCCGAAGTCGCCTGGGGAGCCCTCTCGGGGCTCGGCCCGGACGTCGTGATCGCGATGCCGTGCGGCTGGTACGTCAGCGAATCTCACGATCAGGCAATCGAGCACTGGGACCGGATCGCCAAGCTCGGCGCCAACCGGGTCTATGCCGTCGACGCAGCCTCGACCTTCTCGCGACCCGGCCCACGCCTCGTCGACGGGGTCGAGCTTCTAGGCCACGTCCTCCACCCCGACCTGGTCGACCCGCCAGGCAACATCGGCTTCGCCGAAGTGCGCGCGCCGCTTTAGGCGACAGCGATCGCGCCGGCGATCGCGAAGAAGCCGAGTGCCGCCATCGCCAACAGCTCCATCGGCAGGTGCCGCTCTCCGAGCATGCCCCGCTCTCCGGCGACGATGAACAAGGCGCAGAGGACTCCTCCGACGAGCCCGCCGAGGTGACCGCCGATGCTGATTTCGGGATTCCCCAGGGTGAGCACGAGGTTGAGCACGAGGATGATGCCGACCGAAGAAGCGAGCCCGGTGATCCCACGATGGCGAGCAATGACGAAGGTCGCACCGAAGATGCCGAATACAGCGCCCGAAGCTCCGATAGTGAGCGTGTCGGGGCTAAGCAGGATCGCCCCGAGCGAACCGGCGAAGAGCGAGACGAAATAGACGGCAAGGAAGCGAGGCGTGCCGATCCCGGGCTCCAAGATGCGCCCGAGGAAGTAGAGGGCGAACATGTTGAAGCCGACGTGGAAGATGCTGATGTGGAGAAATCCGCTGGTCAAGAGGCGGTACCACTCCCCTTCCGCGACGGATGGGCCAAAAAGCCCGAAATTGATCAGGAGCGAGCTGCTGCTAGGGCTCAGACCCCCTCCGCCGCCGGCGACCTCCGCCAGGAACACGGCGGCGTTGATCGCGATCAGCACGAAGGTCGCGGGCGCGCCGGCCGCCAGCGAGGCCTCGCCCACCCCGCGCACCACCTTCGTCCGCTGCTTCGAGCACTCGGGGCAGCGCATGCCGACCGGGCTCGGCGTCATGCAATCGGGACAGATCGGCCGCCCGCAGTTGGAGCAGGAGACCGCGGTCTCGCGGTTCGGATGTCGGTAACAGGTCTGCGCCATGGCGGACGAGGAGCCTACAATCGCCCGCTCATGGAGCCCCCGAGCCCCGTCCGGCTGTTCGCGACTCTGGTCGGTGCCGGGCTGGTGATCTACGGGATCGTCGGCTTCTTCTACGACTCGTCTTTCGCCCGCCCAGACGACCTGCGCGAAGCGCTCGGCCTGCTCTCGGTAAATGGCTGGGCGAACAGCTTCCACGTCCTCACCGGCGCCATCGGGCTCCTCCTCGCCGGCTTCGCCTCGCGGCGGTACGCGCTCTGGCTGACCGCCATATACGCGGCGGTCGCCGTGTTCGGCTCCCTGTTCTAAGGACGGATGCGGCCGGTGATGTCGCGGATGCCGCTCTTGGTCTGCTGACGCCCCCGGCGCCGCATCTCAAGCAGGACAAGTGCGCCCGTGGCGAGGCTGCCGGCACCGACGGCGACCACGGGCCGCACCCAGTTGCGCGGATCGCGCAGCGCCCGCAGCTCGCTCTCGGAGAGCTCCTCGGCCCAGTCGGAGAGCTCCTCCGCCGCAGCCTGAGTAACGGCCGCGAGCGTGTCCTCAAAGCGCCCGGAGAGACGCTCCGGCGGCTCGATCGGCCGCAGCGCGTCCCCGAGCAGCCTCTCCACGTCCCAGGTGCTGCCGGTCAGGTTTTCGCTCGCCTCACTCATCGCTCATCTCCTCCTCCAACTGCTTGATCGCGCGATGGATCAGAACCTTGGTGGCGCCGTCGCTGCGACCCAACGCCCGGGCGATCTCGCGGTTGTCCATGCCCAGCGCGAAGCGCATGATCAGCGCGTCGCGACGATCGTCGGGCAGGTTGTCGAGCTTCGCGATCACCTGGCGCAGCTCCTCGCGGCCCTCGGCGATCGCCTCGGTCCCGTGCCGCGCCGGAATCGGGTCGGCGCTGTCGAGCGGAGACTGCGGCCGCCGCGATCTGTCCCGGTAGTAGTTGAGCGCCAGGTTGTGGGCGATGCGAATCAGCCAGGGACGCAGCGGGCGCCCGTCGGACTCGCGCCGCGCCCGGTCGAAGTGGCGATATGCCTGCAGGAAGGCCTGCTCGGTCAGGTCCTCGGCGTCGTGCTGATTGCCAACCCGGTAGTAGGCGTAGGAGTAGACGTCTTTGAGGTGATCGCGGTAGAGCTCTTCGAAGGCGCGGTCGAGCTCCGCCTTGGCGGCCGGGTCGAGGCTCGCCGGCTCGACGTTCTCCTTGCTGCCGCTCACGAGTCAAGCCTAGTCTCATGCAGCCTCCTTCCTCGAACGCTCGACCAGGCGCAGGCTGTCGACCCAGGTCTCGGTGTCGATCTCGCCACGGATCAGCGCCGCGAGCCCGCCAAGCGCCTCAGCGGGGCTTCCCGAGCCCTCGATCGCCGCGGCGAGCAGCGGCACGGCGTCGAGCCCCTCCGACGCCTGCCCGATCAGCGCCGGGATATCCCCTGCCGGCGTCCCCTGCCCGAGCAGCTCGCCGGCGCGGCGGTTGCGGCCCGAAGGGGCGAGCACGGTCGCGGTCAGGTCACCAACCCCCGCAAGCCCCGAGAAGGTCTCCAGCTCAGCGCCGCGCGACATCGCGTAAGCGATGCACTCGCGCCACACAGAGGCGGCGGCGATGCCCGCCGCGTTGAGGCCGAAGGGCTCGGTGGCGGCGGCGGCGAGGGCGGCGGCGTTCTTGGCGGCGCCGGCCATCTCGACCCCGGTCACGTCGCGCGAGCGCTCGCAGACCAGGCCGGCCCGGTCGAAGACCTCGCCGAGCTGGTCGCGCAGGTCGGCATCGCCGGAGCCGAGCACCAGAGCCGCCGAACCCGAGACCGCCTCGGCGGCGTGGGCCGGCCCGCCGAGACAGGCGACCGCCCGGGCGCGAATCCGTTCGCCGACGTACTCCGCCGGCAGCTGGCCCAGCGGCGCGATCAGGCCCTTGGTCAGCAGCAGCACCGAGGAGCGGTCGCTGACCCGGTCGGCGATCGCGCCGACGGCCTGCGGCAGCGAACCGGATGGGATCGCCAGACAGACGAGGTCGAGGCCGGCCAGCTCGATCTCGGAGGCGGGCCGGACGAGCAGCGAGTCGGGCAGCTCGATTCCCTCCAGATAGCGGCGGTTCTCCCCCGCCTCGATCATCTCCGCGGCCTGCTCGGCCGTGCGGGCACCGAGCTGCACCTCCAGCCCACCCCGGGCGAGCAACACGGCGACGGCGGTTCCCCAGCTGCCGGCGCCGATCACGGCGGCGCGGCGCATCGGCGGCAGGCCACCCATCTCTTCCCACTGGAGGAGGACGTTGGGCCAGATCCGTGCCGTCACCGACTCGGCCAGCGGCGGCGAGGGCTCCTCGACCCGCGGGAAGGTCATCGCCTTACCCAGCCGCACCCGGACCTGGCGCGGCCGGATCCGCCAGCCCCTGCGCACGTGCTCACTGCCATATACCGCGGTTGGAAGAACGGGGACTCCAGTCTGCAGAGCCAATCTGCCCACCCCCCGCTTCGGCGTCGCCAGGGTGCCGCGCCGGATTCGCGTCCCCTCGGGGAAGATGCAGACGGTGCCGCCACGCTCGACCGCGAGGCGAGCGGTCTGCATCGACATCTCGTCGGATTCGCCACGGCGGATTGGGAAGGCGCCGAGCCGCGAGAGCAGCCAGCCTTGCCAGCGGCGCTCGAACAGCTCGATCTTGGCGACGTAGTTCATCGGCCGTCGCCAGGGCAGCGCAGCGCCGATCGCGAAGGGGTCGAGGAAGCTGCGGTGGTTGGCGGCGACGATCAGCCCGCCGCTTACCCGACCATGCTCCCGCCCGGTGCGGCCGAGGCGGAAGTAGACGAGGAAGAAGGGCGTCATGAAGACCCTCGCCAGCAGGTAGAGGGGCCAGTTGACGCTGTGCGCTCGGGTGTAGTCGTGGTAGCGCTGGAGGCGTTCTTCGGTCACTACTCAGCGCTACACGGGTTTGGGACGGGAGTTACCGGCGGGCGGGTCCTGTCGTGGGGTGGGGGTGTCCGGGCGGGGCTGGGTTTTTCGCGTGCTGAGCCGGTATCTCTCGCCGAGCCGTGGGCGAAAAAGAGGACGCCGCCCCGCCCGGACACCCCCACCCCACGCCACCCGCCCGAGCTACCAGGATCGCTCGATCAGCTGCTCGAGGTCGTCCCGAGTCGGAGGTTCCGGCGTAAAGGCGAGCTCCGGGCGCACGAGCATTGAGTCGAGAGCTTGGTTGAGCTTGCTTTGGTCGGCTCCCAGCTGACCTAGGCCGGGTGGGTTGCCGCCCAGCTCGAGGATTCGGGCTTCGATGTTGCTGGGGTCGGTGCCGAGGGACTCCGCAAGGGGGACGAGGTCGTCGGGGGCGCGGGGGACCATGAAGGCCATCGCGCGGGGCAGGATCGCGGCGTTGGTCTCGGCGTGGGGGCTGCCACAGATCCGCACCAGGGTCTGGCAGATCACGTGGTGCATCCCGAACATCCCGGAGTCGATCGCGTAGGCGGAGAGCAGCGCGCCCTGGGCGAGGGCGGCGCGATTGCGCTCCGCCGGGGCTTCGTCGAGCGAGCCGGCGATCAGTTCGGCGCCGCGCAGCGCGGTCATCTGCGAGACGGGGTTGGCGAACGGCGTGTAGAGGGAGTCGGCACCGTGGGCCAGTGCGTTCATCGCGCTGGCACGGAGCGCCGCCTCGGGCTGGCTCGTCATTGCCTGCGGGTCGGCGATCGCCAGCTCGGGCCGCACCATCCCCCGCACGCGCGCCTCCGCGCCGGCCGGCAGGCGGTGGATCCCGGTCATCTCGGCACCCGAGAGCGTCGTCGGGACCGCTGCGACCCGAGCGCCGCTGACCGCGGCGACGGCCTTCGCGGTATCGATCGTGCGGCCGCCGCCGAGGGCGACCAGCTGCGGTGCCCCCACCCGGTCGAGCAGCCCTGCGGCCGCCTCGGGCACCTGTCCGCCGGGGATCGCGTGGACCGCTTTGGCGGCGGCCTCCAGCTCGGGCGCGCCCGGCAAGGCGCGCGGCGTGGTCAGCAGCTCGAAGTCGGCAAAACCGTGCTCGTGGAGGAGCTGCGCGGCTTGCCCGACGGCGTCGTGACGGAAGACGACGACCCGGCCGGCGTCCCTCCAGACGAAGTTTCCGTTCACTCCGGCTGGTCGACGCGCGGGTTTACGACCGGCCGCAGGTTCGGTTCGACCTCGGCGCGCAGGTGCTCGTAGTCGGGCGGCAGCGAGAGCTTCTCACCGAGGTGCTCGAGCGGCTCGTCGACCGTAAAGCCCGGTCCCAGCGTCGCGATCTCAAAGAGGACGCCGCTGGGCTCGCGGAAGTAGATCGAGCGGAAGTAGAAGCGGTCGATCACCGGGGTCGGCTGCGCCCCGGCCGAGATCGCCCTCTCGCGCCAGGCCTCGTGATCGTTCATAGCCGAGGCCCAGGCGACGTGATGGACGCTGCCGGCTCCCTGCCGCGAGCGCTGCGCCGGCGGCTCGTCGTAGAGATGGAAGCCACCACGCTTCTCGCCGCGTGCCTCCCACCCTCCCTCGACCGGCTCGAACTCGAGAGCTTCGAGCAAGCCACTGCTGGCATCGGGCGATGTCGCGTATGCGCAGACCGCGTGGAAACCCTGCAGGGCGACCTCCGCCGGCACCTCAGGGTGCTCGGCGCTGAGCGGCGCGTCAGGCACCTCGACCACAGCGAGCTCGTGATCGAGTCCCTCGGGATCGGAGAAGCGCAGGCTCGCTCCAGCCCGCTCGGACTCGATGCCATGGGCGCCGAGCCGCTCGGCCCAGAAGTCGAGTGCCTCATAGGACGCGACTCGCCAGACGATGCGATGCACGTCGCCTGCGCCAGCCCGGCCATCGGGGACACCCGGGAACTCGAAGAAGGTCAGATCGGAGCCGGCGCTGCCCTGCTCGTCGGCGAAGAAGAGGTGGTAGACGGTCGGGTTGTCCTGGTTGACGGTTTTCTTCACCAAGCGCAGGCCCAGCACGCCCGCGTAGAAATCGACGTTCTTCTGCGCGTCGGCCGTAATTGCCGTGATGTGGTGGATGCCCTCCAGCTTCACCCCTGTCACGTATAGCATCCCCAGGGATGAGCCGCGCACGCCGACGCACTGTCAAAGCCCTCGTGGTGCTCGGTTCGTTGCTTGCCTTCCTCAGCGTCTTCGCGATCTGGACCGAGCGCCAGGCGCTCAACACGAACGACTGGGTCGATACCAGCGGCAAGCTGATCCAGAACGAAGAGGTCCGCTCGGCCTTGAGCTCATACCTGATCGACCAGCTCTACGAAAACGTCGACGTCGAAAAGGAACTCGAAGACATCCTGCCAGGCGAAACCAAGCAGCTGGCCGGCCCAGTGTCCGGCGGGCTGCGCCAGGTCGCAGGCGGCGGCGCCGAACAGGTCCTGCAGAGCACGACGGCGGAAGAACTCTGGAAGGACGCCAACCGTGCCGCGCACGAACAGCTCCTCGCCGTACTGGAAAACAAGAAAGAAGCCGTCTCAACGGCGGAAGGGAACGTCACCCTCAATCTCGGCAGCCTCGTCACCAACCTGGCCAGCCAGGTTGGGATCGGCAGCCAGCTCGCCGAAAAACTGCCGCCCGACGCCGGCCAGATCACGGTCCTGCGCTCCGACCAGCTGAAGACCGCACAGGACATCGCGGTCGGGATCAAGGGGCTGGCGCTCGTCCTCTCGCTGCTGACGCTGATCGCCTTCGGCTTGGCGATCTACCTCTCGCGGGAGGGGCGCTGGGTGACGGTGCTGTTCTGCGGAATCGGTTTGGTTGCCGCTGGCTTTGCCGTGATCGTCTTCCGCCAGATCGCCGGTGGGATCGTCGTCGACCAGCTCGTCACCGACGAAAGCGTCAAGCCGGCCGCGGAAGCGACCTGGTCGATCGGCACCTCGCTGATGACCAGCATCGCGACCACGGTGATCGTCTTCGGTGCCCTCCTCGGGATCGCCGGCTGGCTGGGGTCGCCGACCGGATCCGCCCGCGCCAGCCGCCGTTTCATGGCACCCGCCCTACGCGACTACATCCCCTACGTCTACACCGGCCTTGCGATTGTCGTCTGCCTCTACTTCCTCTCCGCCTCGGTTCAGAATCTGCGCTCCTTCCTGACCACCCTGGTGATCGCCGCCTTTGCCGCCTTCGGCATCCACGAGCTGCGCCGCCAGTCGGAGGAGGAATTCCCCGACGCCCAGTTCAGCGACTACTTCGGCGGCGCCAAGGACCGCATGGTCGGCGCCGTGAAAAGCGCCAACCTAGGCGAGCGAGCCTCGAAACTGCGACTGCCGGAGATGCGCAAACCGGGCGGCGACGACGCTGAGGTGGCCCCGCCGGCTCCCGGTGCGCCCGCGAACGACGAGGACTCGCGCCTGCACCACCTGGAGCGCCTCGCCGAACTCCACCAGAAGGGCGTCCTCACCGACGAGGAGTTCGCCACCGAGAAGGCCCGTGTTCTGGGCGGCGGCAGCTCCTAAGCGCCTGAAATAAAGCCCGCCTCCGGGGTTGAACCGGAAACCTCTCGATTACAAATCGAGTGCTCTGCCAGTTGAGCTAGGCGGGCGTGTAGATGAATGACTTCGGGTCCTAGTCGAATATAAAGGGGTCGATCGGCGACATGGGACAGGAGACAGTCAATTTCAGGTACCTGGAGCCAGGCGAGGGAAGCATCCTCACCGAGGCGATCCGGGCTGCCTACGGCGACACCTACGACGTGCGGTGGGTCTACGACGAGGCTGAGGTGGAGGCGCGGCTGACGGCGGGAACCTATGTCTCGTGGGTCGCCGAGTCAGCCGAGGGCGAGCTGCTCTGCCACGAGGGAATGAGTTTGGCGGCAGCCGGAGATGCGGTCGGCCATTCGGGTCAAGCGGTGACGATGCCGGCGGCTCGTGGCCAGCACCTGTTCACCCGGACCAAGCAGCACCTGATGGATTGGGCAGCCAAGCGTGGCCTGGCGGGGATGTACAGCGAGGCGACAGCGGCACACCCGTACAGCCAGCGCGCCAACCTGGAGCTGGGCGCCCACGAGACGGGCTTCCTGCTCGGCTGGATCCCAGCGTCCGTGTCAAACGACGCAGCAACCGACCAGCGCCCCCGCCGCCAGTCGGCGGCGCTCTTCTACACCAAGCTCAACGACGGCCACGAGCGCGACGTCTACGCCCCGGCGCGCCACCGCGAGATCATCGGCCAGACGCTCGAGCTGTGCGAACTGCGCGGCACGCTCGCCGATCCTCCAGAGGACGCGCAAATGCCCGAGCGAACCAATCTGCACATAGAGATCGACGAGGATCACAACCTGGCGCTGATCACCGCCATCGAGCCGGGAGCCGATCTGGAGACCGCAGTAGCCGCCGAGCGGCACCACCTCTTCCACAACAAGTGCCTGGATGCGGTCTACCTCGACCTGCCCCTCGAGAACCCGGCGACGTCCCTGTTGGCCAACCACCTCGAGCGCCTCGGCGTCTCCTACGCAGGCGTCTTCCCCAACAACCGCACCGACGGCGACGTGCTTCGGATGCAATCCCTGCACCGCACGCGGATAACCGCCGACGACATCTCGGTCGTATCCGACCATGGCCGGGAACTGCTCGACTACGTGTTGGCCGACACCTGCCGCTGAGAGCCTCCCCGACGCGTTACTTCACCCTTCGCCTGGCGCGGAGAACGTCTTCGACCCGATCGGCGGCCACCACCACTTCCTCGTGCTCCCAAATCCTCACGATCTCCCAGCCACGTTCGCGCAACGCCTCGCCGGTTTCAACATCGCGCTGTCGATTTCTCTTCAACTTGCGCTCCCAGAACTCGGCGTTTGCCTTGGGCATCGTGCCGTGCTGCGGGCAGCAGTGCCAAAAGCAGCCGTCGACGTAGACAGCAACCTTCTCCGGTCCAAAAACCACATCGGCTCGCGAGCGGACGCCTTGTGCCGGAGCCTTATCGACGCGGAAGCGCAAGCCCCGGCGGTGAAGCTCGGAACGTAGGGCTACCTCGGGCTCCGTATCTCGCTGTCCAAGCCGAGACATCTGAGCGCTCACAGCAGCAGATGACGGCACGGGGCGGGGGACTGTCAACGATTGGACTCCTGCAATGTCCGAATCACACTAGCGATCTCATCCTGGAGTAATTCGACAGCACAGGACATACTGCGCCGTAGTGCCAGGCACTTCCTCGACAAAGGTCGATGCAGCGCAGACGGCGGTCGATGCCAGATTGCGCGCACTCGCCGGTCGCGACCCTGCTGAAAAATTCGGGCGCGCTATCCGACAAGCCATCGACGAGGTCCTCGACGGCCCTCGTACGGGGCGGTGTCGTTTGGCCGAACTCGCCAAGACGGAGAAGACCTATGTTGGGACGAAGGTCGAGATCGTCGTCAGAACCTCGCTCGGCCTCGAACGAGGACCGATCTTGGATCTCGAGATAGAGGGCCACCCAGTCGACATCAAGTGGGCGATGAACAGCGTCTGGCAGATACCTCAGGAGGCAGTCGGTCAGCTCTGTCTGTGCATCGGGGGACTAGAAGATATATCCCGTTTTCAGGTCGGCCTCATCCGCTGCAACGAGGAACGGCTGAATCTCGGAGAAAACCGGGATCGCAAGAGGACCCTGTCCGCAATCGGTCGGTCTGAGATGAGCCTGTTGGTGCCCTCATCCCCACTTCCAGTCAATTTCGTCGAGCAGATGGATCACGAGAAGAGGATCGTTGTCATGGGCGAACCGACTATCCAGACCCGGGTCACCAGACTGTTCACCCTGCTGCCCCGGACCCCGATACCGCGCAACGCAATTGCAACGGTGGCGCGCACGACCGGTGATCCGATGCGGCGGGTACGTGCCGATGCCTGGGCCGGAAACCCGCTTGGTGAAATCAAAATCCTGTCGGCCAGATACGGCAACCCCGTGGTGGGGGCGCTCGGGTACCCGCTGCTCGAACGCGACGAGTTCATGTCAGTTCCAAAAGCGGAGATAGATGCCCTTCCTGACTCGAAGAGGCGTGCGCTACCGGCATCAACTCGTCGACTATTCGAATTCGACTAGGCCACGCTTTCGATCAGCCCTCCCGATTCAACCGGACTACTGGAGCCTTGTATCAATGTCTCGGCAATGCTTTCGGCGATACATCTGGCAAGCAGCGGAGGCACAGCATTGCCGATCTGACGGCCGACATTGGTCATCGACTGGTGCTCTGGAAAGACAAACTCGTCCGGGAAACTCATACACCGCGCCGCCTCACGCAGGGTGATCGGCCGGTGGGCCGACGGATGCAGATATCGACCTTTCTCAGGCTTATAGAACTCCGTCCTGATCGTGCAGGCGGGCCGGTCCCACCAAAGACGACCAAAGACATCCGTAGTGCCGGTCGGCTTCTCCCGCCAGCAGCGTGGGACCAGATGACCAAGACCCGCACGATCCAGATTCCGCTGCATCGCAAACCGATCGCCACCGTCGCGAGGGACCGCCTTGTAGCGGCGAATGCTCTCGGGTCGAGGATTGCGCCTACGGTGCCAGGCCTTGCCGTCTGGGCTCGACGACAGGCCCCTGACAGCCTGCCGAAAAGTGACCCAAGGCAAGTCGCCCAAACCCTTCTCTGACGCTTCGGGATCGAAATGGGTCGCTGTCGGCCACGGGACTGCTCCAGAGCGGACCCCCATGACAATTGCACGGCGCCGCCGTTGCGGGACTCCATAGTCAGCCGCATTGAGAATCCTCTGGTCAATCGTGAAGCCGAGGCGCGATGCCTGTCGCTTGAACTTGGCGTACTCGGCCGAGCGCAACAACTCGGGCACATTCTCCATCACAAATGCCTGCGGTTCTGCCTGCTTGAGCGCCCGCAGGTATTCGCGCCATAGACCTCGACGCTCAAAGCCGACCAGGTCGCGGTTGAGAGGGCTGAAGCCTTGGCAGGGTGGCCCCCCGATGACCACATCGACCTTCTGGAAGCGAGCGACATCCTCGATCGGTGCCTCGGCGACATGGCCGCCAAAATTAAGACGATAGGTCTCGGCGGCCGCGGGATCATGCTCAACAGCGAGCACCGGGCGAAATTGGCCGCTCTCGCGAAAACCCAAGGTCATACCGCCGCAGCCCGCAAACAGATCAATCAACGTAAACGGGTTCACGGCCTGAACGATATGGGCAGCCGCGGCGTCTGAGAAAAAGCCACCCAGAGAGGCCGATTCGGTAGCTGCACAATGGTCCGTTGAACACAACGGTCAGCACAGATGCCTCGCCGACTCCGATTGTCTCTACCTCCTTCGCTACCGTCCCGATCGTGCCTGGCAATCCGAAAAATGTGCATCGACCGATCGTCGTCTACGGCGCCACGGGATTCACCGGGGGGCTGATTGCTCGTGAGCTGAAACGGCTAGGGGCCGATTTCCTGATCACTGGGCGGGATCGGGGGAAGTTGGAGCGCCTTTCGGAGGAGCTTGGGGGTGTGCCTTTTATGGCTGTGTCGGTCGATGACGCGGCTGGACTGCGGGAGATGCTTGAGCCTTGCTCTGTCGCCATCGCATGCGCCGGGCCGTTTGGCTTGCATGGGGAGCCGCTGGTTGCTGCCGCTGTCGATACGGGGACGCATTATCTGGACACGACCGGGGAGCAGGGGTTCATGCGGATGGTCTTCGATCGCTACGGGGCAAAGGCTGCCGAAAATGGGGCTGCGCTGGTCTCCGGGATGGGCTTTGACTACGCACCCGGCGATCTCATCGCGGCGCTCACCGCGGACGGCATGGGGCCGCTGGAGGAGATCGTCGTTGCCTACTGCGTGCACGGATTCGAGCCGACGCACGGGACGGCGCTCTCGGGCCTCGAGATCATGCGGGGAGGGGACGTCGTCTGGATCGATGGGGCCTGGCGGCCGGCACCTCGCAGCGCCGATGGGGGGCGCTGGCACTTTCCGGAGCCGATCGGGGAGCAGCGGATGCTGCGTTATCCCGCCGGCGAGCAGGTCACCGTGCCGCGGCACGTCGAGACGGCTCGCGTGCGGACGCTGCTCAACGGGATGGTTGTGCCGCCGCGGCTGATGCCGCTGGCGGTCATCGCCTCTCCCCTACTCGGGCTGGCAATGCGCACTCCTCTGCGCCGGGCCATGGGGGCGCTGGTCAAGCGCTTGCCGGCCGCGCCTGGCGAGCAGAGCCGCAAGGCATCGCGATTCACGATCAGTTGCGAGGCGCGGGGCAAGACCGGCACCCGCCGCGGCACCGTGCGCGGCAGCGACGTCTACGGCCTTACCGCCGCCAGCCTCGCGCACGGCGCACTGCTCTGCGCGGATCCCGGCTACGAGCGCAGCGGTGCCCTGGCGCCGGCGCAGGCTTTCGACCCGGCGTCCTTCCTTGCCGCCCTTGCGGAGTTCGGCGTCTCAGTCGAGATCGAGCCACAGCCTGCCGAGACATGAAACGCCGGCCGGCGGTCATCGTCCTGGCGGCAATCGCAACCGCCTCGCTCGCCCTGGCCGCCGCATCGCTCGGAGCGGTTGGCTCGGTCCTCCTCGTCTCGGGGCCGAACGGCGAAACCGAAGCCGGCTTCCCGAGCGAGCAGGTCAACCCGGCGATCTCCGCCGATGGTCGTTTCATCGCCTTCGTGGGCAGCGTCGGCGAAACGGGCAACGGCCTCTACCTGCGGGACATGAGCGGCGGCATCGCCGAAGTCGACGTCCCCCACGGCCACAGCGAACACGGCATCGGCTTCGCCGCCGGCTCGCCGTCGATCTCCAGCAGCGGGCGCTATCTCGCCTTCGCCTCGGAGGATCCCGAGATCAGCGCCGAAGACCACAACTCCTCGACCACGCCGGCGGGCGACACCTTCCCCGTGCGCGACATCTTCGTCTACGACCGCTCGACCGGCCGGGTCAGCCTCGTCTCGCGTGCCAACGGCGTCAAAGGGGACGGCGGCAACGAGGATTCCAACCTCCCCTCGATCTCCGCCGACGGAAACTACGTCGCCTTCCAGACCGGGGCGACCAACTTCCTACGCGGCTCCTACGGCGGAATCTTCGTCCGCGATCTGCGCCGGCACACGACCACGCCGGCGGCCTCGCTGCGCCTACACCCTGGTGGGGCGCTGAACGGCGGCTTCACGCCCTCGATCTCCGCCCACGGGCGCTGGGTCGCCTTTCTAACCACCGCCCACCTCCCTCATGGCAACGCGCTAGAGGTCGTAGTGCGCGACATGAATGGAAAGCGAGCGGTCTACGCCTCGCGGGTCGACGGTCGCCGCGGCCCACTCGCGGCCACCGACTGCAAGCTGCCAGTGATCTCGGCGAACGGTCGCTATGTCGCCTTCGTAAGCAAAGCCAAGAACCTCAGTCGAATCGACAAAGACGGCGTCGAAGACGTCTTCCTCCGCGACCTGAAGACGAACCGCACGCAGCTCGTCTCGCGCGCCCAGGGCAAGCACGGCGCGCCGGGCAGTGGGGACTCCTCCAGCCCTTCGATCTCCGCCGACGGTCGCTACGTCGCCTTCGAGTCCTACGCGAGCAATCTCGGCCCGGCCGACGGCGGCGCGATCCCAGACGTCTTCGTGCGCGACATGCGCAGTGGGCGGGTCTTCCTCGCCTCGCGCGCCGATGGCAACGGAGCCGCGGCAAACGCGCCCTCAGCCAACCCGGCGATCTCCGCTGATGGTCGCTACGTCGCCTTCGACTCGCGCGGCTCGAACCTGAGCCCCGCCGACACGCTGCACCCAACCAGCATCTTCCGCGCTCAGCTGCTGCCCTGAGGCCCTAAGCCGGCACCTCGCGCGAGTCGAGGTGGGCGGCCACCTTGCGCTTGACGCGCTGCAGGGCGTTGTCGACGGTCTTCGTGTCGCACTCGAGGCGCTCGGCCGTCGCCTCGTAGGAGTGACCGTCGAGGTAGAGCGAGAGGACGCGACTCTCGAGGTCGGAGAGGACGCCCGAGGTACCCGAGAGGCAGGAGACGAGGCTCTCCAGCTCTTCGGTTGCGATCACCTGGTTTACCGGGTCGGCGACGCTCGGGCCGGGCAGGATCTCGTCGAGCGTCGTATCCGACTCACCCGCGGCGGCCGGGGTCTGGCTGAACGAGACGTACTGGTTGAGCGGCGTGTGCTTGTTGCGGGTCGCCGTCTTAACCGCGGTGATGATCTGGCGGGTGATGCAGAGCTCGGCAAAGCTGCGAAAGCTCGACTCACGGTCGCTGCGGTAGTCACGGATCGCCTTGTAGAGGCCGAGCAACCCTTCCTGGATCAGGTCGTCGCTCTCGCCTCCGAGCAGGAAGTAGGAGGACGCCTTGAGGCGAACAAAGCCGCGGTAGCGCCTCACGATCGAGTCGTAGGCATCGGTCCGTCCCTCCTTCGCGAGGGCGACCAGATAATGATCATCAAGTTCAGGTTGAGGGTTAGAGCTGGGCCGGGTCGAGCCGTTGAAGTGCCCGGTGGGGAGCCGCAATTCCTGCGTGGGAGACGAGAGAGCCACTGATCCTTCTCCTTTGAGATGAAGGGTCGTGGCGCCGGTACCTCCCCTGGTGGCGCCCTTATTGACAGATGAATCTCAGACTCAAGCTGAGGTTCACCCTTGTTGGCGGCGTAGTCTTACCGCCCAGCAGAGTTCTGTCAACCCCAAATTGCGACTTTTTACAAATCGCCCTTGCGGACGCTACGAGAGCGAGCGTTGACGTGTGGCCTCGAAAAGCAGTGCGGCTGCGGCTGCAGAGACGTTGAGCGAGTCGACTTTGCCGCCTTTGGGAAGAGAGACGAGACCGTCACACGCTGACGCGACTCGGGGGCGGATGCCTTTGCCCTCGCCGCCTAGGACGAGGATGGTCGAGCCGGTGAGGTCGGTGTTCCAAGGAGCTTGGCTGCCCTCCGCATCAGCACCCCAGATCCAGAAACCGGCGGCCTTTGCCTCGGCCAGCCAGTCGGCGAGGTTGCGGATGCGGGCGATGTCGATGTGCTCGACCGCCCCCGCTGACGCCTTGCAAGTGACCGCCGTCACCTCAGCCGAACGCCGTTCGGGAACGACCACGCCGGCTGCGCCGGCGAACTCGGCCGAGCGGCAGACCGCGCCAAGATTACGCGGGTCCTGGACCTGATCGAGCACGACCAGCAACGCTCCCTCGCGCTGCAGCAGCGCATTTGGGTCCGCGTACGGATACGGATCGACCTCGGCGACGACTCCCTGGTGGTCGGGGGAGCCGCAGAGCCCCTCCAGCTCCTCGGCGGAAGTCTCCGGCGCACGCCAGACCCGACGCACACCGCGCCTACCATGCTCCGCCTCCTCCACCGGGCGGCGGCCATAGATGACCCGAGCGTCAGCCACGCTTAGCCATGACGGTCAACAGAGCAAGAACAACGGGCTGGGCCTGTCACGCATCCTCTTCCTTTCACGTTCGCCATGTCCCTAGATTGCCACCTCGAGGACATTTTGCGCGTATCTGAAGGGTGCCGCATCCAGCGCTCCAGCTGCTCGGTCCTCATCGCCAGGATTCTCCGACGGTCTCAAAGGCTGTGGAGCGAGACTTCGTCAGCCAAGCCCCGCTCCACAGGCGCTACCGCTAGCTACCGCTAGCTTCCGCTCACTTCGATCGCTGTTGCCGAACCTGCTTCGTTGGTGCCGCTGATTTCAGCGCCGATGTCCTGTTTGGCTTCGCTCGTTTCCGCAGTCCCGCCGCAGAGGATCCCGGTTCGAGTGGCTTTGATGCCGGTCACCGGGCCACCGAGACTGACCCTGCCGCCAGCGACATTTTCAATGGTGCCGCCTACAAGTCCGGTTTGGGCTGGGATTTTGTATGTACAGACCGAGCTGCTATGCGCAGCGCTGCTGTATGCGTGAATTTCAATGAATTTTTCAAATTCACATACGAAATCAAATATAAGGTGAAACCTTAGAGGTTTGATCTTAACGCCGATGTGCACGGCCAGATCACAACCGTTCATTGTAACTGTGGCAGGTGCTTTCAGTTCGCCAATAAAAGCAGTGCAGTTGCTGAATGTGTACTTAAGTGTAAATGTCGTAAGTGGCGGAAACACAAACCCATGGGGTGTTTCATTGACTTTGCCCCAGTCTATTTTGTTCTGACATTCTAATTTCTGGCCAAACATTGTAAGCGTGAAGTTACTTTCTTCTCCTTGTAGTTTCACCGGTCCGTCCGATGTGAGTTCACCGGCCGACGCAGCGGAGGCAACGGTTACGCTCATTGCAACGACGGCGATGAGGACGAGACCAAGGGTCTTGAGGTTGCGAATCATTTGTCTTCCCCTTCGGATCGCGGTGGTGCGACAGCGGTTTCTATGCTGTAAACACCTTGATTAATTAGAGAAGAGATAACAACCTAGAAGCCCTGCGGTCAAGTGGGGCTCGATGCTGTTGAGCTCACCCACCGATGCCACTTGGACCGTCAACACGCCGATGGCCGCTTGACACGAGCTTCGCGCCCTCCGCGGAGTCCCGGACCTCCCAGCCCAACTCGGCCAACCGGTCCCGGATCTCATCCGCACGACCAAAGTCCTTGGCAGCCCGAGCCGCCTCACGCTCAGCCAGCAGCTCCTCCGCCTCAGCATCCTCAGCCAGCTCAACCTCCGCCAACGACCCAAGCCCAACAAGCTCCAACATCCCGCGGACCGCCTCCGCTGCCCCCGGAACCTCCCCCCGGTTCGCTTCCGCAACAAGCTCAAACACCTCGGCCATAGCCCGTGGGGTATTGAAGTCGTCAGCCAAGGCATCCCGGAAGGCGCCGAGGCGAGCGTCGGGGGGTCCCCCGATGGGAACTTGTGAGCTCGGCGGGTGAGGTCCTTCAGCCGGCGATTCGTCGCGGGTTCCCAGCGGGGGACCCCCCGACGCTCGCCCCCCCTCCCCCACCGGATGCTCCCGAAAGAAGTTCCTCAGCCGCTCCACCTGCGCCACGGCCTGTTCCATCTGCTCAGCCCCAAACGCCAACGGCTGCCGGTAATGCCCGGAGACCAGGTACGCCACCACCGCCTCGCGCCCATATCGATCAAGCGCCTCGGAGAGCTGGAAGATGTTGCCCTCCGACTTCGACATCTTCTCGGCGTCGGTCTCGACCATGCCGTTGTGCATCCAGAGACGGGCAAACGGGCGACCCGCCGCCTCGGACTGCGCGATCTCGTTCTCGTGATGAGGGAAGACGAGGTCCGAGCCGCCGCCGTGGATCGCGAAGGACGGCCCCAGCTCAGCCTCGGCCATCGCCGAGCACTCGATGTGCCAGCCCGGTCGACCCGGCCCCCAGGGCGAGTCCCAGCTCGTGTCCTCGCCCTGCTTGTGAGCCTTCCAAAGGGCGAAATCGAGTGGGCTCTCCTTCAGCGATGCAGAACCCGCCTCCTCACCTTGGTCCATGTCCTCGGTGCGCCGGTTGGAGAGCTTGCCGTAGTCACCGAAGCTGCCGACGCGGAAGTAGACGTCACCGCCGGACTCATAGGCGTGCCCTGACTCGACCAAGTCGGCGATCAGGGCGACGATCGCCCCGATCGTCTCGGTTGCAAGCGGCTCAGCTTCGGGGCGGCCGAGGCCGAGGCGATCGGTGTCCTCGAGGTAGGCCCGCGTCATCCGCTCGGCGAACTCGGCCGAGGGAGCACCCGCAGCCCGCGCCGCGTCGTAGATCTTGTCGTTGATGTCGGTGACGTTGATGACGAGACGGGCCTTGTAGCCCTCGCCCTGCAAAAACCGAGCAAGCAAGGAAAACACGACGAACGGCCGTGCGTTCCCGATATGAATCCGGCTGTAGACCGTGGGGCCGCACGCATAGATCCCGATCTCCTCGTCGGAGTCGAGCGCGCGCAGCTCGCCGCTCAGCGTGTCTCTGATCCGCACCTCTCGCATCGGTCCGGATGCTAGAGGGGACTAGAAGGTGCGGTATCCCGAGCCCGAGACTTCGTCGCGAGCCCAGGTCGGCGCGGTCTCATCGGCCGCGGCCAGCACCTCGCGCCGCGCCTTCTTGGCGCTGGCCTTGATCTCGTCCTCGGCGGCGCGCCGCAGCCGCTCCTCACGCTGTTCGGCCTGGCCGCGGATCCGCTCCGACTCGGCCTGCAGCTGCTCCTCGGCGCGCGCCTTGGCCTTCTCGGTCGCGTCGCCTTCGACCTTCTCGATCAGCTTTTGCACCCGCTCCTCGGCCTCGCGACGGACGTCGACGGTGCCCTGCATCACCCGCTCCTCGATCTCGGCCTCGAGCCGGACGGCGATCTGGTGTGCCTCTTGGGCGCGCGCCTCAGCCTCGGCTGCGCGCTGCTCGGCCGCGGCGACCCGGCGGTCGGCCTCGGCCTGCGCCTTTTCGAGCACCTCGCCGGTCCGTTTGGAAGCCTCCGCTTCGACCCGCTTGACCGCGTTGGCGGTGATCTGGTCGGCCTGCGCCCTGCTCGCGGTCATCTGCGTGGCAAACGCCTCGCGATCGGCCTCGGCCCGCTTCTGTGCCCGCTCGAAGGCCTTCTCGGCTCGATCGCGGGCCTCCTCGGCGTGGGCCACCCGCGCCTCGACCGCGCGGCGCTTCTCGCGCTCGGCGGCGATCCGCTCACGGCCTTCCTCGCCGAGCTTCGCCAGGGTCGCCTCCGCCCGCGCCTTGATCGCATCGCGGCCGGCCTCGGCCTCGGCGACGCGCGCCTCGCTCTGTCGCACCCACTCGAGTGCCTGGCCGGCGACACCGTGAAGCTCCTCGGTCGCTTCAGCGACTGCGCTCAGCTTGACTGCTGGATCGCCCATTGGTCGCAACTTACTACGGGCTCCGGAAGCCACGCCACCCCTCGCTCCCGCAAATAGCCGCAATTAGCGGCAGCAGCCCAAATAGAGGCTTTCAGAGCCTAAGCGGACTTCTCAGCCTCGCGCGCGTGCAGTTCGCGCTTGAGGATCTTGCCGGTCGCATTGCGCGGCAGCTCGTCCACGAACTCGACTTCGCGCGGCGCCTTGTAGCCGGCGAGGTGCTCCTTGACATGGCCTTTGAGATTTTCCTCGGAGACCTCAGCACCCTTGTTGACGACGACGAACGCCTTCAGGCGCTGGCCGAACTCGTCGTCCTCGACGCCGATCACGGCCACCTCGACCACTGCCTCGTGGTCGGCGAGCAGATCCTCGACCTCGCGGGGAAAGACGTTCTCGCCGCCGGAGACGATCATCTCGTCGTCGCGACCGTCGATGAAGAGCCGGCCGGCCGGATCGATGTGGCCGACGTCGCCGCTGCTCAACAGCCCGTCGATCGCGTCCTTGCCGCCGCCGCCGGTGTAGCCCTCGAAGGACATCTCGTTGCCGACGAAGATGCGGCCAACGTCTCCGCTGGGAACCTCGTGACCTTGTTCGTCGTAGAGCCGCACCACGGTGCCCCGCGGCGCCCGTCCGGCGGTGCCGGGCGCGGCACGCAATTCCTCCGGGGTGGCGACGGTTGCGTAGGCGACCTCGGTCGACCCATAGAGGTTGTAGATGTTGTCGCCGAAGCGATCCATCCAGGCAATCGCCAGGTCACCCGGCAGCGACGAGCCCGAGATCGAGGCGATCCGCAGCGAGGAGAGGTCGTACTTGTCGAGCGTCTCCTCGGGCAGCTGGAGAATGCGCTGGATCATCACCGGGACCGCGCCGAGGACCTGGGCGCGGTGCTCCTGCACGGCCTGCAAGGTCCCCTCCGGGTCGAAGCGGCGGCGCAGCACGATCGTCGAGGAGGTCGGCAGGCTCATGATGAAGTGAAAGAAGCCCCAGGAGTGAAAGAGCGGCGCCGCGATCATCATCGTGTCGCGGCTTCGGAAGGGGATCCGGTCGATCAGCGCCGCCAGCGCGAACAGCCCGTCGGGGCTGGAGCGCTGCGCCCCCTTCGGCGTCCCCGTCGTGCCCGAGGTGAGGATGACGAAGCGCGGTTTGTCGGGTGGTGGCTTCAGGTTCGAGTCGCCGGCCGAGGCAATCAGGGAGTCGAGCGTCGTGGCCTCGGACTCGCCGTCAGCCCATCCGACAACCCGCTCCACGCTCGCGTCGACCCCGTCGAGCAGGTCGGCGAACTCCTCGTCGTAAACGAGGACCTTGGGACCCTCGCGGCGCATCACCTCGGTGAGTTGGGGCCCGGCGAACATCGTGTTGAGATAGAGCGCACTGGCGCCGAGCTTGGCGGCCGCGAGCGTCACCTCGATGAAGCCCCGGTGGTTGCGGCACATGATCCCGATCCCGTCTCCGTAGCCGATCCCCATCCGCTCGAAGGCATGGGCAAGCGCGTTGCTGCGCCGCTGCAGCTGCTCGAAGGTGAGCGAGCCGCGCTCATCGATCAACGCGGTCTCATCCGGATAGTGAATCGCCGCGGTGGTGATGCCGAGGGCGGGCGAGGCGCCCCAGCGGACCAGGGCGGAAACGACCTTCATCGCCTTGTCGGGTCGATGCAGAGCGACGACGCCGGCCTCGTGCAGCACCTTGACCTCAAAGGCTTTGTCCGAGGCCGCCTGGCGCGCACTTGCCGCAATCGATCCGAGCGTTGCCATAAGGGTTCGAAAGCCTATTCGCTCTCCACCGAAGCCACGGCTATGCAGGCGATTCCCTCGCCGCGGCCGATCCAGCCCATGCCCTCGTTGGTGGTCGCCTTGACGCTGACCCGCGCGGAGGTGGCCTCGGCGAGGATGCGCTCCATCTCTGCACGGTGGGCCGCCAGTCGGGGAGCCTCGCAGATCAGGGTGGCGTCGATATTGAGGATCCTGCCGCCGATCGTGCCCACCGCGGTGCGCAACAGGTCGACCGAGTCGGCATCGCGCCAACGCTCGTCATCGTCGGGGAAGAGCGTGCCGATATCGCCCCCGCCGGCCGCTCCGAGCAGGGCGTCGATTACCGCGTGGGTGAGCACGTCGGCATCGGAGTGGCCGCTGAGCCCCCGCTCGTGCTCGATCTCGACCCCGCCCAGAATCAAAGGCCGGCCCTCGGCGAAGCGGTGACTGTCGTAGCCGATGCCGACGCTCATCAGTTCAGCGATTCTCGCTTACCCGGGTGGGCAATGGCTCCAAGCGACGCTGACGGCGCGCAAAGACGCTGATCTCCTCGACACCGAGGTCGGCGAGGAGCTCCAGGGCACGGTCGTAGCCGAAGCCGACCTGCTCGGGCAGGTGTGCGTCCGATGAGAGAGCGAACGGGGCGCCCGCCTCGACGCACATCTCGGCGAAGGCGGGTGCGGGATAGAGCTCGCCGACGGGCTTGCGCAGCCCGGCGGTCGAGAGCTCGACCGCGATCCCGCTCTCGGCGATCGCCTCGACCGCGGGCTCGTAGTAATGACGGGGATCGCGCTCGGGCAGCGGCCGGGCAGGACCCCAGACCTTGACCAGGTCGGGGTGAGCGAGGATGTCGAAGAGACCCGAGCGAGCGCACTCGGCAAGCGCCTCGAAGTAGCGCCGCCAGACCTCGTCGGCATCTCCCCTTCCCTCCCAGACGTCCCAGCCCTCGTGATCGACCGCCGCCTCGCCGACGAAGTGGACCGAGCCGACCACGTAGTCGAAGTCGTGCGCCTCGAGCAGGTTCGCGGTGCGGTCTTCGGCACCGGGGACGAAGTCGCACTCGACCCCGAGCTTGAGACCGGCGCCGCGGACGAACTCGCAGTAGGCATCGAGGTCGTCGCGCGCCTGCTCCTCCCAGAAAGGGTGGCGCCAGAGCGTCAGGGCCTGGGTAAAGCGGTAGATGTGCTCGGAGACGCCCAGCTCGTCGATCCCGGCCGCCGCCGCGGCCTCGCGATAGCGCTCGATGTTCTCCGCGGTGAAGTACCGCTCGGTCGTCGTTTCGGGCTCGTCCGGCCGCAGATGGAGGTGGTAGTCGGTCAGCATCAGTCCCGCACGTTAGACGTGCCGGTGATCGAGCACCCATACGGGCCTATAGCCACCGGCACGTCCCAGTAGGGTCGGGACGTGGTCCACCTGCGGATCGTGGTTCCTAGCCCCAAGTCCGAGCGCGTCCTCGGCCTGCTTGAAACGAACCCGTCGACCTGCAACCTGATCCACCTCCCCGGCGCCGCCCGCCAGCCACGCGGCGACGTGGTCCTCTGCGACGTCGCCCGCGAGGACGCCAGCATCGTGATCGAAGACCTCAAAGAGCTGGGTGTGGCCCGCGACGGTTCGATCGCGATGGAGCAGATCGACTCGCAGGTCTCCGACGCGGCAAAGCGTGCCGAGCGGGCCGCATGGGGAATCCCCTCGGACGCCGTGATCTGGGAGGAGGTCGAGGCCCGCACCTCGGAGAGCAGCGAGCTGGGTGGCAACTTCCTGGTCTTCATGATCCTGGCCTGCCTGATCGGCTCGGTCGGGATCTTCACCGGATCGCCGATCCTGATCGTCGGGGCGATGGTCGTCGGGCCTGAGTTCGGGCCATTGGCGGGCCTCTGCGTCGCGGCCGTCGAGCGCCGTCGCGGGGTTGCCCTGCGTTCGCTGACGGCCCTTGCGGTCGGCTTCCCGGTAGGGATCACCGCAGCCTTCGCCTTCACCCTCATCTGCGTCGCGACCGGCCTGGTCGATGCCGGCTTCAAGAGCGTCGACAACCCGCTGACCCAGTTCATCGCCCGCCCGGACGCGTTCTCGATCATCGTCGCTGTCTTCGCCGGCGCGGCGGGCGTCCTCTCCCTCACCTCGGCCAAGTCCGGCGCGCTGATCGGCGTGCTGATCTCGGTGACGACGATCCCGGCCGCAGCGAACATCGGCGTCGCGGCCGCGCTTGGCAACTGGAGCGACTGGCGTGGAGCCATGGCTCAGCTCAGCCTCAACCTGATCGGCATCGTCGCCGCCGGCATCTGCACGCTCTTCGTCGAGCGCAGGCTCTTCGAGCGACGCCGGCAACGTCATCTCGCCGACGGGACCAGGGCCGCGGCCGGCCTGCCCGCCGATCGCCCAGGAAGCATGTCGCGGCGATGATCCGCCAGCTCGCGGTCATGCTCGGCGCCTTTGCGCTCGGGACGGCGATCGCGGGCGCACTCGGCGCCGTCAGCCTCGGCGTCGCCCTCGGCGTCGGCCAGATCTGCTTCGCGGCGGCGCTTACCTGGGTGCTACTGAGCTGAGCGCTCGGAGAAGAGCAGCTCGGCAAGCCGCAGGTCGGTCTGCGTAGTCACCTTGAGGTTCTCGGGCGGGGACGGATGGATCAACACCCGACCACCGACCGCCTCGATCAGCATCGCCTCATCGGTCGCCGCCTCAACCTGAGCCGGATCCGCCCGGAGCGCACGGCGCAAGGCCTCGACGCGGAAGACCTGAGGCGTCTGCGCCGCCCAGAGCACACTGCGATCGACGGTCGCCTCGACAACTTCTGTCGCGTTGTTGACCCTATGGGCATCAAAAGGCATCAGATGTTCGGCGCTGGCACGCTTGATCGTGTCGGTGACCGGGGTGGCGGCTATCGCGCCGTCCGCGCCGGGATCGGCGACCAGGGTCGCGACCACGCCGTCGACCAGCTCAGGCGTCACAAGCGGCCTGGCGGCATCATGGATCGCGACCAGCTCGGTTCCCACCGCCGCGAGGGCGTTGGCGACCGACTGGGCCCGGGTCGCGCCCCCATCGACCACACCGAGGTCGTGACCTCCCAGATCATGGACGTGACCCGGCGGGCAGGCGATGACGATCGAGCGCACGCACGCGGCCGCCCGCATCGCCGCAATCGACCACTCGACCATCGGCTTGCCGGCCAGCGACACAAAAGCCTTCGGACCGCCGGCTCCGAGCCTCTCCCCGGAGCCGGCGGCCGCGATGACCGCGGTGACGGATGCTGCGGTGCTGCTAGGCGGTGGCGGTGGCGGCGAAGCGCTCCTCCAGCAGGCCGTCGAGGTACTCCTCCGCGCCTTCCTCGTCCTTGTCGAGCGCGTACATGAACTCGGACGCGAGGATCTTCTTGGCCCGCGTGTACATCTGCTTCTCGCCGGTGGAGAGACCCTTCTCCATCTCGCGAAGCGCCAGGTTGCGGACTACCTCGGCGAGCTCGAACACGTCGCCGGTCTTGATCTTCTCGCGGTTGTACTTGAAACGCCGGTTCCAGTTCTTTGGCATCTCGGACACGTCATCGGTGAGGACCCCTGTGACCTTCTTGATTTCGACCTCGTCGATGACCCGCCGCAGCCCTGCCTTGCCGGCGTTTTCACACGGAACCATCACGGTGAGTTCGTTGTGGAGGATCTTGATCGTGAGGTATTCGCGCTCCTCACCCATCAGCTCCCGTGCCTCTTTCTTCATCACCAGGCCGGCGCCATGATGCGGATAGACGACCTTGTCGCCCTCCTCGAAGTCGCAGATGTACTCGACCTCGACCTCTTCGACGCTTACCTCGGTGGTCTCCTCTAGCTGGGGAATCGGTGACTCCTTTCGATTTGCGACGGCTTCTTTGCCGTCAACTCTGTAAGTACCGGTCGACCAGGTCGACCTCCTGAAGCCGCCGCAGGCCCTCGCGGATGTCCTTGGCCCGGGTTTGGCCGACGTCCTCGACGGCTTCGAGGTCGGCGTCGGATGCCGCCAAGACCTCCTCCAGGCCGCCAAGGTCGTGGATGATCTTCTGGACGACAAGCTTGGGGATCCGCGGAATGCGACCCATCACACGGTAGCCGCGCGGGGCGACCGGGAAGTCGAGGGTGTTGAGCTTGCGGTCGTAGCCGAGCAACTCGGCAAGGCGACCGAAGTCGAGCACGTCCTCGTGCGGCATCCGGGCCAGCGACTGCAGGACGGTGACAAGGTTCTGCTCGGAGTCTTCGACCGAGTAGTCGCGGATCAGGGCCGCCTTATCGCCGGCTACGCCGACCATCGTCTCCTCGAGCTGCATCTCGATCAGCCGGCCCTCGGTGCCGAGCTCGACGATGTAGCGCTCGACCTCGACCGCCATCCGCGTCGTCAGCTCGGCCCGCTGCAGGACGGTGAGCGCGTCGTAGAGGACCCCGCCGCCCTCGAACTCGAGCACGGTAAGGCGGTCGGCGACCTGTTCGAGTCGCTCGCGGTACTTCTCGAGCGTCGCCAGGCCCTGGTTCGCCTTGGCCAGCACAGCTGGGATCTCCTGCAGGATGTACTTGGTCCCCTCGACGTAGAGGGAGACGACGTCGCGGCGCTGTGAGATCGCGACGACCAGCGCGCTGGTCTGTTTGGAGACGCGCTCGGCCGTGCGGTGGCGGGTGCCGGTCTCCGAAGAGAGGATCGTCGGGTCGGGCATCAGCTGGACATTCGCCCAGACGATCTTGGTCGCCTCGGCGTTGAGCACGATCGCCCCGTCCATCTTTGCCACCTGGTAGAGCATCGCGGGCGTGTAGTCGATGTCGAGCCTGATCCCACCGGAGAGCATGTGCGAGATGTCGCCCGGATCGCCGACGACGATCAGACCGCCGGTGCTGGCGTGGACTATGTTGTCGAGGCCCTCGCGTAGTGCGCCGCCCGGAGCGACGACGTCGAGAGCCCTCAGTAGCCGGGGATCTTGACGTTCTGCCAACTCGTGAAGCTCATCCCCTGGCGGTGAAGACATCTAGTCTAGGATGGCAAATTCCGCTCTGGAATGCGGCCTGGCAAATCTCGACTGGACAGGTCGGGAAGGACGTTGTCAAGCGGGTTGGTCACCTAAGGCGGTTTTTCCGCGTCTAGAGGTGAAAATGACGGTGATGACGGTGCGGTTTGGGCGCTGGGCGCCCCGAATCGCGGACGAAGGCCCAGGTTAGGATGGCGCCGGCGGTGCATAAGGCGACCAGAACCCAGGTCGAGCCGGCGACGGAATCGGCGAACGAGCCGTCGTCGCCGAGCAATACGTGGAAGACCGCGCCGGTGACGGCGAGGGCAACCGTGCCGGCCATCACCCGGTCCATCGCCAACACGCCGGAGGCGATGCCGACCTTCTCGGCAGGCATCGCGGCCATCGCCGCGGTCGACATCGGCGCGTAGACGAGGCCGAGGGCGACACCAAAGGGCAGGTAGCCGGCGAGCAGCAGCGCGTAGGAGCTGCCGGCGTCGATCTGGGTCAGTGCCACCAGGCCGAGGGTGCCCAGAGCCATTCCCAGCGTCATCAACCTCCTCGCCCCGAAACGGGCGATCAGCCGGCCCGAGAAGGGCGAGATGAAGATCATCGGCACGGTGATCGGCAGGATCATCAGGCCGCTGAGAACCGCCGAGTGGCCGCGCACATCCTGGAGGTACTGGGACTGGAAGAACATCACCGACCAGTAGGCGCCGACGAGGGCGAAGGCGGCGGCGCTGGCGCCGAAGTAGGGGCCGTTGCGAAAAAGCGAGAAGTCGACGATCGGCTCCGCGACCCGGTGCTCGATCCGCCAGAACGCATAGAGACAGGTGAGGCCGAACAGGGCCAGGACGACGGTCGGTCCGGCACCCCAGACCCGAGCCTGAACCAGCGCCAGGACAACCGCGGTGAGCCCGGCAGCGAGCGTCAGCAGCCCCAGCAAATCGATCCGCCGGCCCGAGCCGGGGTCGTTCGACTCCTCGGTGGCCAGTGCGGTGATCGCGATCCCTACCGCGGCGATCGGCAGGTTGATCCAGAAGATCAGCCGCCAGTCGACGTCGACGAGGGCGCCGCCGGCAAGCGGGCCGATGCCCAGCGCGACGGCAGATATCCCGGCCCAGATGCCGAGGGCACGAGGCTGCTGGGCAGCCGGGAAAGCGTTGCAGACGATCGCCAGTGAGAGCGGCAGCATCGGTGCCGCGCCGGCCCCTTGCAGAACCCTGCCGCAGATCAAGGCCAGTTCGTCGTTGGCGGCGCCGGAGAGGACCGAGCCGAGAGCGAAGACGCACATGCCGACGAGAAACAGTCGCTTGCGACCGAACATGTCGCCGAGCCTTCCCGCGGTGACGACAAGCGCCGTGATCGCCAACAGGTAGCCGTTCATCACCCACTGCAGGCCGGCGGCGCTGGCGCCGACGTCGTGGCGGATGCTCGGCAGGGCGAGCGCGACGACGGTCGAGTCGAGCATCAACAAGAAGAGGCCGGTACAGGTCCCGGCGAGCGTCCACCACTGGCGCGACATGCGCCGCAGGCTATGCGGTCGCGAGGTCGCGATCGGGGTCGATGCCCCAGCGCTCGCCCACCGCGACGAGGTTCTCGTCCAGCGCCCAGCGGTCGGGGCGCTCCTCGCCCTCGTGCGCGGGGCTGGCGCCCTTCAGCGCCATGCAGCCGGTGTTGTCGCCGAGGGCGCGAATAGCGGCCACGTCCTCATCGCTCAGTCGCCGCTCGGCCGGCAGGTTCGCCAATTCGACCCGCTTGGCCTCGATCGGACAGGCCTCCTCGCCGGCCTCCTGGATCAGGGTAGGAACGACGCACTCGACGGCGGGGTGGGCGAGATTCCACTGGCAGGCAAGCTGGATCGGCGTGAGCCGGGCTCGTTCGGCGATCGGCATCAGCGGCTCCAGCTTCTCCAACCCGGCCTCGATCCAGCCGTCGGGACGGAAGGCCCGGTGGTCGCCCTGAGCCAGTTCCATCCCGGGCCGCAGGTCACCCCAGAAAAGTCCGCCATAGTCGACCACGCGGGTGATCACCTTGACGCCGTGGCGGGCGGCCGCGTCGAGGCAGAGCTCGCCGGGCCAGGGCTCAAACGGGTTGAGGATGATCATCGCCCAGTCGATCAGCTCGCCGAAGCGCTCGATACAGGAGATCAAGTCGAGGGTGAAGCCGTTGGCGGGGCCGGGAGCGACGCCGATCTGCCCGGTCAGGCCCGCCTCGCGCAACGCCGCCATCCCATCCCAGACAACCTCGCTGGAATAGCCGATGCGGTCGGGGTTGTGGAGGAGCAGCAGGTCGAAGCGCTCGACGCCGAGCCGTTCGAGGCTGCGCTCCGCAGCCATCCGCAGGTGGCCGGCGTACTCGTCCGGCCCACGCAGCCGCGGATCGGTAAAGCGAGGAAAGCCGCGCGGCCCATCGCGCTCGCCCTCGTAGAAGTCGTGCCCGACCGCGCCGACGAGCGAGTAGTCGTCCCGCGGCACGCCGACCAGTGCCCGGCCAAGGATCCGATCCGCCTCGCCCTGCCCGTAGGTGTCGGCAGTGAGGACCGTGTCGATTCCGCCACCAGGTCGCAGCAGCGCCTCCAGTCGCTCCGCCTCGATCTTCTCCCCGTAGCGAATAAACCTCCCCCCGCTCCAAGTACCGATCGCCGTCCGCCCGGGTTCACTCATCTTCGAGAACCGTAGCGACCCCTCGCACGGGTGGCACAGGTGGTGGGGGTGTTCGGACGGGTGAGTCCGCCAACACCCCCACCACCTGTGACAGGACCCGTGCGCCGAAAACGCTAGGAATCGCCGTCGGGAGTCGCCGGCTCCTCGGGGGCCGGCTCGTCGCTCTCGTCCTTCTTGGCGCCGACCCCGACCTTCGCCGGCTCCGGCTCAGGCTTCGCTTTCTTTGCCGGCTTCTTCGGCGCGACGATCGTCAGCTTCAGCGGTTTGTCGTCATCGTCGCCAGAGGCGTCGCGCTCGACCACGACGGTCGAGCCGGGGACCATCGGGCCTTGGCGCAGCACTTCGTCGGCGAGCGGATCCTCGATGTAGCGCTGGATCGCACGGCGCAGCGGCCGGGCGCCCATCGAGGGATCCCAGCCTTTGTCGACCAGCAGGTTCTTCGACTCGTCGCTCAGCTCCAACTGCAGCTCGTGCTCGGCGACCTGGACGCGGACGCGGTTGATCATCAGGTCGACGATCTCCTTGACCTCTTCCTTGGCGAGCTTGTGGAAGACGATCACCTCGTCGATCCGGTTGAGGAACTCCGGCCGGAAGACTTTTTTCAGGTCACTCATGATCCGGTTCTTCATGTCGCCGTAGGACATGCCGGTCTCGTCGGCGACGGTGAAGCCGATCGAGGTGTTCTTGGCGATCTCCGAGGCGCCGATGTTCGAGGTCATGATCACGATCGCGTTGCGGAAATCGACCGTGCGCCCCTGGGCGTCGGTGAGCCGCCCGTCCTCGAGGATCTGCAGCAGGATGTTGAAGACGTCGGGGTGGGCCTTCTCGATCTCGTCGAGCAACAGCACGCTGTAGGGCTTGCGCCGCACGGCCTCGGTCAGCTGGCCGCCCTCGTCGTAGCCGATGTAGCCCGGGGGCGAGCCGACCAGGCGGCTGACCGCGTGCTTCTCCATGTACTCGGACATGTCGATCCGCACCAGCGCCTCCTCGTCGCCGAAGAGGAACTCGGCGAGGGTGCGCGCCAGCTCGGTCTTGCCGACCCCGGAGGGGCCGAGGAAGATGAACGAGCCAGAGGGCCGCTTCGGGTCCTTGATCCCGGCGCGGGAACGGCGGATCGCTTTGGAGACGGCGGTGATCGCGACCTCCTGGCCGATCACCCGCTTGTGTAGCTCCTCCTCCATGCGGATCAGCTTCTTGGTCTCGGCCTCGGTCAGTTTGAAGACCGGGATCCCGGTCCACATCGAGACGATGTCGGCGATCTCCTCTTCGCCGACATCGGGCCGCTCGGTGGCGTCGCCCTCGGACCACTCGTCTTCGAGCTGGCGCTTGCGCGTCGTCAACTGGCGCTCGGAGTCGCGCAGGTTGGCCGCTTTCTCGAACTCCTGGGCCTCGATCGCCGACTCCTTTTCGCGCCGCGTCTTTTCGACTTCCTCCTCGAGGTCGCGGTAGACCGGCGGCGCGCTCATCGACTTGATCCGCATCCGCGAGGCAGCCTCGTCGATCAGGTCGATCGCCTTGTCGGGCAGGAAGCGGTCGGAGATGTAGCGGTCTGCAAGTTCGGCGGCAGCCTTCAGCGCGTCGTCGGTGATGTTGACTTTGTGGTGCTGCTCGTAGCGTTCGCGCAGTCCCTCGAGGATCTTGACCGTGTCCTCGACCGAGGGCTGGTCGACCTTGATCTGGGCGAAGCGGCGCTCCAGCGCCGAGTCGCGCTCGAGGTATTTGCGGTACTCGTCGAGCGTCGTCGCGCCGATCGTCTGCAGCTCGCCCCGGGCCAGCGCCGGCTTGAGGATCGAGGCGGCGTCGATCGCGCCCTCGGCCGCACCCGCGCCGACCAGGTTGTGGAGCTCGTCGATGAAGAGGATGATGTCGCCGCGCTGGGTGATCTCTTTCATCACCTTCTTGAGGCGCTCCTCGAACTCGCCGCGGTACTTGGAGCCGGCAACCAGAGCGGCAAGGTCGAGCGTGTAGATCTGCTTGTTACGCAGCAGCTCGGGCACCTCGCCGCTGTTGATCTTCGCCGCCAGACCCTCGACCACAGCCGTCTTGCCGACACCGGGCTCGCCGAGCAGCACCGGGTTGTTCTTGGTGCGGCGGGAGAGGATCTGCATGATCCGCTCGATCTCGGTTTCGCGGCCGATCACCGGGTCGAGCTTGCCCTCCTCGGCAAGTTTGGTCAGGTTGCGACCGAACTGATCGAGCAGTTTCGAGCTCTTTTTCCCGGCGCCCTCGCCTTGACCGCCTCCGCCGCCGCCCTGGCGGCGACCGCCGGGACCCGACAGCATGCGGATCACCTCGTTGCGGATCTTGTCGGAGTCGGCGTCGAAGTCGAGCAGGATGCGAGCGGCGACGCCCTCGTTCTCGCGCACCAGGCCGAGCAGGATGTGCTCGGTGCCGATGTAGTTGTGGCCGAGCGAGAGCGCCTCGCGCAGCGCCAGCTCGAGCACCTTCTTGGCGCGGGGGGTGAACGGGATCTGACCGGAGGTGACCTCCTCGCCGGAACCGACGATCCGCACGACCTGGGAGCGGACACGCTCGGTCGTGATGTCGAGAGACTCGAGGACGCGGGCAGCCAGGCCCTCCTCCTCGCGCAGCAGCCCGAGCAGGATGTGCTCGGTGCCGATGTAATTGTGTTTCAGCGTGCGAGCCTCTTCTTGGGCCAGGACAACCACCTGACGTGCTCGCTCAGTGAATCTCTCGAACAAAGGCTTCCTCTCTTGACCCTTTCAAGGTCAAACGCGTTTTGCGGTCGGAAGTACCGGGGGCGCCCCTTCGTCTATCGGGAAGCACCTATGTGCCCTTTAAACGATACCGAGAGTGCCCACCCGGCCTTGGGACCCCGATTGCCGCTCATAGCGGCCTTTTCGACCCCGTTTCGGGTCCTTCAGGAGCGCATCGCCGGGAAAAGCACGATCTCACGCAGACTGCGGGCTCCGGTAAGCATCATGACAAGCCGGTCAATTCCCAGTCCCACCCCGCCGGTCGGGGGCATTCCGTACTCGAGCGCCTCGACGAATACCTCGTCGTAGGGCTGCGCCTCTTCGTCGCCCCGCTCCAGCTCAGCCGCTTGCTGCTCGAACCGGCGCCGCTGCTCATCCGGGTCGTTGAGCTCGCTGAAGGAGTTGGCGATCTCGATCGCCGCCGATGAAAGCCTCCCAGCGCTCGACCAGGCCCGGCTCGGAGCGGTGCGCCTTGGCGAAGGGCGAGAGCTCAACCGGGTAGTCGACGATGAAGGTCGGCTGGATCAGCTCCGGCTCGACCGCCTTCGAGAGCAGGCCGTCGACCAGCTTGCCCCAGCCCTCCGCCTGGTCCAGCTCGACGTCCATCGCCGCGGCCAGCGCCTCGCGGGTCGGATGCTCAGCGATGTCGATCCCGGTGCGCTCGCGCACCGCCTCGCGCAGGGTCAGCCGCTTCCAGGGCGGCGCCAGGTCGATCTCGACCCCGTCGCGCTCGACCACGGTCGTTCCCAGCACCCGCTCGGCGACCTCGGCGACCAGCAGCTCGAGGTCGTGCGCCGTCCTGCCGTAGTCGGCATAGGCCTCGTACCACTCGAGCATCGTGAACTCGGGGTTGTGCTTGTGCGAGACGCCCTCGTTGCGGAAGTCCTTGCCGAGCTCGTAGACCTTGTCGATGCCGCCGACGACCAGCCGCTTCAGATAGAGCTCGGTCGCAATCCGCAGGTAGAAGTCGCGGTCGAGCGCGTTGTGGTGGGTGACGAAGGGGCGCGCCAGGGCACCGCCGTAGAGCGGCTGCAGCACCGGCGTCTCGGCCTCGACGAAGCCGTGCTCGTCGAGCCAGCGACGCACCTCGGCAATCGCGCGAGCGCGGATCGCAAAGACACGACGGCTCTCCTCGTTGGCAAGCAGATCCAGCTCGCGGCGGCGATAGCGCGTTTCGACGTCCTCGAGACCGTGGAACTTGTCCGGTGGCGGACGCAGGCTCTTGGCGAGCAGGCGCCAGTGGTCGATCGCCAGCGAGAGCTCGCCGCCGCGTCGCGTCGCCAGCGCCGTGCCCTCGACGCCGACGAAGTCGCCGAGGTCGAGATCGACCAGGAGCTCGAACGCCTCCTCGCCGAGCTTGTCGGCGGTGGCGTGAAGCTGGATCTGGCCAGTGCCGTCGCGCAAGTCGAGGAAGGCCGCCTTGCCGTGCCCGCGACGGGCGACGATCCGCCCGGCGACGCGGTGACGCGACTCGGTCTCCATCCCCGCGGCCAGCCCCTCGTGGGCAGCCCGCACCTCGGCGATCTCCTCACGTTCCTCGAACTCATGCGGGAACGGCTCGATCCCGGCCTCGCGCAGCCGCTCGAGCTTCTGGCGGCGGTCGCGGAGGACGTCTGAGGGCTGCTGTTCCTCTGGCTCGCTCATTGGGGCGCGAGCCTATTCGACAGCTATGCGCTCTCGATTTTGGTGATTTTCAGTTTCTTCTTCGGCCCGCGCGGCACGTCGACGCTGACCGTGTCGCCGCGCTTGTGGCCGAGCAGAGCTTTGCCGATCGGCGACTCGTTAGAAAGTTTGTGATCGGCGGGGTTGGCCTCGGTCGAGCCGACGATCTGGAATTTCTGCGAGTCGCCGGTTTTCTGGTCTTTGACGTGGACGACCGAGCCGAAGCTGACCTCGTCGGTGTCGACGTCCTTCTCGTCGATGACCGTGGCACGGCGCAGGCGCTCTTCGAGCTGGGCGATCCTGCCCTCGAGCAACGCCTGTTCGTTCTTGGCGTCGTCGTACTCGGCGTTCTCGGAGATGTCGCCGAACTCGCGGGCCTCCTTGATCCGCGCCGCAACCTCCCGCCGTTTGGCGGTCGACAGGTGCTCGATTTCCTCTTTGAGCTTCTCGAGCCCTTCCGGGGTGATTACGGCTTGCCGAGTCACTTTGCGCTGACCTCGCTTCTACTGGCTGGATGTGGGTTTGTTGGGCCCTGAGACCAAAAACGCCCAGGTGCGACGGCTTTCGCCACGCCACACCAGGGCCCGAAGTCGCGGGATTATAGCGAGGCCGTCAGTCCGGCACTCAAGGGAATTTGGGCGGCGATCAACTGCCTGGCGCGGGGCAGGTCGGCGCTGCGCTGAAGCTCCGCCGCAACCTCGCTCGGAGCGCCAAGTGCGTCGACATACCAGGGGTAGAACTTGCGCAGGTAGCGGGTCGCCCGCTCGGTCCCGAGGTGCTCCTCGGCACGGTCCATGATCCAGAACAGCTCTGCAATCACCTCCGAGCGAAATGGCGGCTCGCTACGCCGTCCGGTCAGTTCCTCGAAGAGCCAAGGATTGCCGAGTGCGCCGCGGGCGAGCATCACCGCGGCGGCACCTGACTCGGCGTAGGCGCGGCGGACCGACTCGGCGTCGTCGAGGCCGCCGGAAACGATCACCGGCACGTCGATCCGCTCGGCCAGCTCGCGAGTCAGCACGTAGTCGGGGCTGCCTTTGTGTTTGATCGTCGCCGCGCGGGGGTGGAAGCCGATCGCCGCCGCGCCGCCCTCCTCGGCGAGTCGCACGGCAAGGTCAAAACCAGAGCGGTCGCCGGGTCGAAGGCCCGAACGCAGCTTCACCGTCACCGGCAGGCCACTGCCCTCGATCGCACCGCGAAGCAGGGCGAGGGCCAGCTCGGGATCGGCGAGCAGCTCGACCCCGGCGCCGGTCTTGCGCACCTTGCGCACCGGGCAGCCCATGTTGATGTCGATCAGGTCGGCGCCCGCCTCGGCGGCGACCCTGGCACCGGAGCGCATCACCTCGGGGTCGTGACCGAAGAGCTGCACCGAGACCGGGTGCTCGTCGGGGTGGATCCGCATCAGCTCGCGCAGGGTGCGCTCGTTGCGGTAGTGCAGGCCGAAGCTGGAGATCATCTCCGAGACGGCGAGCCCCGCCCCATGCCGCTTCGCCTGCAAGCGGACGAACCAGTTGCCGATCCCGGCCAGCGGCGCGAGCAGGACGCGGTTGGCGATCTCGACCCCACCGATGGCAAAGGGAGAGGTCAAGGGTGGTTGAGTCGCCCCCGGACGCGGAAGCCGAGGAGGCGGAGTTTGATGTTTAGGCGTTCCGCTCATAGATGAGACGCAGGCCCTTCAGGGTAAGCATCTCGTCGACCTCGTCGATCGTCTCCGTGAAGGGGACGATGACCGCGGCGAGGCCACCGGTGGCAAGCAGCTGCACCTGATCGAGTTCGTCTTCGATTCGGCGCACGACGCCGTCGATCAGGCCGGCGAAGCCGAAGATCACCCCCGACTGGATCGCGGCCCGACTGGAGCGGCCGATCGCCGTCTCCGGCTCCTCGAGATCGATGCGACCGATGCGGGCGGCGCGTTCGACCAGCGCGGTCAGTGAGATCTCGACCCCCGGCGCGATCGCCCCACCGAGGTATTCGCCTGCCTCCGAGACGGCGTCGAAGTTGATCCCGGTGCCGAAGTCGACGACCACGCAGGCGGTCTTGAAGCGCTCGTAGGCGGCCACCGCATTGACGAGGCGGTCGGCGCCGACCTCGAGCGGGTTGTCGATGCGGATCGGCATCCCCGTCTTCACCCCCGGGCCGATCGCCAGGCAGGAGGCGCTCGTGTAGCGCTTGGTCAGCTGTTCGTACTGGGTGCCCAGCGGCGGCACTACCGAGGAGACACAGACGGCGCCGAGGTCGGCGAGGCCGACGCCGCTGAGCGCGAGCATGCCGGCGATCCGCTCGGCCAACTCGTCGCCGGTCGCCCCGGCGCGCGTCTGAAAGCGCCAGTGCTCGACCAGGCGCTCACCGTCGAAGGCACCGAGGTGGGTCTGGGTATTGCCGACGTCGACCGCGAGCAGCATCTTGGGCGCGAGTCTATGATGGCTCGCCATGAAGGCGCGGCTCTACGTCATCCCTGCTTCGCACCCGAGCATCTGCTCGCGCGCTGATGCTCGATCACAAGGGGATCGCTTACAAGCGCACCGACCTGCTGCCGGTGATCTCCAAGGGTGCCTTGCGGGCGCTCGGCTTCCCGCGCAACACGGTGCCTGCGATCAAGATCGACGGACAGCGCGTACAGGGCTCGCGCGAGATCGCTCGTGAGCTTGAGCGGCTGCGCCCGGAGCCGGCGCTGTTCCCATCCGACCCTGACAAGCGCGCCGCGGTCGAGGAGGCAGAGCGCTTCGGCGACGAGGAGCTCCAGCACCCGATCCGCCAGCTCCTCTGGTGGTCGATGAAGAAGGACAAAGCACCGCTGCGCAGCTACTCGGAGGGCGCCAAGCTCGGCGTCCCGATTGACCTGGCGATGATGACCGCCGGCCCGATCGTCGCCCTCTCGGCCCGCTTTAACGAGGCCGACGACGAGAACGTCCGCCGCGACCTGGCCGCGTTGCCCGAGCTTCTGAACCGAGTCGACGCCTGGATCGAGGCCGGCGTGCTGAACGGCGAGCAGCTCAACGCCGCCGATTTCCAGATCGCCCCCAGCCTCGGACTGGCGATGACTATGGATGACCTGCGGCCCTCGATCGAGGGCCGGCCGGCCGGCGAGCTGGCGAAGCGCGTCGTCCCGGACTACCCGGGCAAGACCCCGCCGATCCTGCCGCCCGCCTGGCTGCAGCCGCTGCGCAGCGAAGCCGCGACCGCCTAGCGCAGCCGACATCCACCCCACTGGGGTGTGGTCAAAGTCGGATAGGCGAGCGGTCGACCCGTTCGTCCGAACCGAGCGCGGCGAGAGCGTCGGAGAGCTTGGTGCCATCGGGGAGGGAAAGGAGCGGGTCCAGATCCAGCAGTGGCGCGAGGACAAAGCGGCGACTGGTCACCTCGGGGTGCGGCAGGGTAAGACGGTCGGTCGTGAGCTCCAGATCGCCGAGCAAGAGGAGGTCTACGTCCAGCGGGCGGGGGCTGTGGCGGGGGGCGTCGAACTGGCGCCCCCGCTCGGCCTCAACCAACTTGCAGACCTCGAGCAGATGCTCCGGCTTCAGATCCGTGCAGATGCGGATCGCCGCGTTCAGGAAGTCGGGTTGATTGAGGACCTCCCCAACCGGCTCGGTCTCATAGGCGGGAGAGACAACCTCCACATCAACGCCTCGCGATGGCAGCAGCTCGATTGCCGCCCGTAGGTGGGCCCCCCGGTCGCCGACATTTGACCCGAGGCCCAAGTAACCGACACGCAGGGGGTGGAACGGGCTGCCGCCGATATGAGTTACCAACGTCCGCCCACCCCTAGGACTCCTCACCGTTGTCGTCGTCGCCGTCCTCGTTGCGCTCCTGGGTGACCTCTACGCCGACCTCCTGGATCGCCAGCGGCAGGGGCGGCTCGGGCTTCGAGGCGCGGACGCGGACCGACTCGCAGCCGAAGCGCTCGATCAGGCGCCCGCCGACGACCTGGGCGAGGCGCTCGAGCGTGCGGTAGCTGCGCTCGGTTGCGGCAAGGGCGACGATGTCGCAGACCTCGCTGTAGTCGACGGTGTCCTCGATCCGGTCGGTGAGGACCGCGTCGCAGTCGGGCACGTCGAAGGAGATGTCGAACTCGATCCTCTGGCCGACCTCCTGCTCGGCGTCGCTGACACCGTGGTGGGTGTAGATCGAGATCCCGCGCAGGTCCACCTCGACCCGCGATTCGATCCCGTTGCCCTTAGGTTCGTCCATGGGTCCGAAACCTAACCGAGGATCGCGCTCGCGACCCGGGTCGCCTGAGCGGCCTCGGCAACGTCGTGAACGCGCAGGACGTCGGCGCCCTCTGCGGCGGCGAGGATCGAGGAGGCGATCGTGCCGCCGAGCCTGTCCCCCACCGTCGAGCCGTCGATCTTGCCGATGAAGCTCTTGCGCGAGGTACCGACGACCAGCGGACGGCCCAGCTCGCGCAGCTCGCCGAGGCGGCGCAGCAGCTCGAGATTGTGATCGAGGGTCTTGCCGAAGCCGATCCCGGGGTCGAGCCAGATCAGCTCCTCGTCGACGCCCATGCCGATCGCCGCCTCCATCCGCTCGGCGAGGAAGGCCTTGACGTCGTCGACCACGTCGTCGTAGCTCGGGTCCTCCTGCATCGTCCGCGGGTCGCCCTGCATGTGCATCAGCACCAGCCCGACACCGCGCTCCGCGCACAGCGCCCCGACCTCAGGGTCGTGGCTCAGCGCGGTCACGTCGTTGACGATCGTCGCGCCGGCATCGAGAGCGGCCTCGGCGACCGCCGCCTTCGAGGTGTCGATCGAGACGGTTGCCGTCCCCGCCAGACCAGCGACCACCGGCTCGACCCGCGCCCTCTCCTCCTCGGCGGAGACCTCCTCGGCCCCAGGCCGAGTCGATTCCCCCCCTACATCCAAAATCTCTGCCCCCTGCTCAGCCAACTCCCGGCCATGAGCAACAGCAGCTTCCGCGTCAAGGAATAGCCCCCCGTCCGAGAACGAATCGGGAGTCACATTGACGACGCCCATGAGGGACACGGGGTCCCTCTCGAACGGGCGGATACTCAAAACGTCGGCCTGATCAGGCCGACGTTTGTCCGGGCGAGAGGGACCCCGTGTCCCTCAGCTCGCATCGCCACCCGCGAACCCAGGCCGCGGGCGGGGGTTCGGCCGCGCGCCCTCGCGCGGGGCCCGTTCGGGCTCCGGCGCGGGCTCGACCGGCTGCGAAGGCTCCTCGTCGTCGACGAAGACCTCGTCCACCGGCTTGCCGTCGAGCAGGGCGACGAACTGCTCGGCGTCGATCGTCTCGTGCTCGAGCAGGATCTTCGAGATCGTGTCGAGCTCGCCGCGCTTCTCGTTGAGCAGATCCTTGGCGGTCTGGTGCGCGGACTCGACGATGCGGCGGATCTCGTCGTCGATCTCGCGCGCGATCTCGTCGGAGTAGTCGGGTTCGGCGCTGAATTCGCGACCGAGGAAGGGCTGGCCGCGATCGTGGCCGAAGACGCGTGGGCCGAGCCGCTCCGACATGCCGAACCGCATCACCATCCGCTTCGCGGTCTCGGTGACCTTTTCGAGGTCGTTGGAGGCGCCGGTGGTGATCTCGCCGAAGACGATCTCCTCGGCGGCGCGGCCACCAAGCGTCATCGCCATCGTGTCGGTCAGCTCGGCGCGGCTGGTGAGGAACTTGTCCTCGGTCGGCAGGCTGATCGTGTAGCCGAGCGCTTGGCCGCGGCTGATGATCGAGATCTTGTGGACCGGGTCGCAGTTGGGCAGCAGGTGGCCGACGATCGCGTGGCCGAGCTCGTGGTAGGCGGTGATCAGGCGCTCCTTCTCGCTCATCACCCGGGTCTTCTTCTCCGGGCCGGCGATCACCCGCATGATCCCCTCCTCCAGCTCCTGCATGGAGATCTCGCGGTTGCCGGTGCGGGCGGTCAGCAGCGCCGCCTCGTTGATCAGGTTGGCGAGGTCGGCGCCGGTGAAGCCGGGGGTCTGGCCGGCAAGCGTGTCGAGATCGATCGCCTTGGCCAGCGGCTTGCCGCGGGTATGGACCTCGAGGATCTTCTTGCGGCCTTTGCGGTCGGGGCGGTCGACGACGACCTGGCGGTCGAAACGGCCGGGCCGCAGCAGCGCCGGGTCGAGGATGTCAGGGCGGTTGGTGGCGGCGATCAAGATGATGTTGTCTTTCATCTCGAAGCCGTCCATCTCGACCAAGAGCTGGTTCAGCGTCTGCTCGCGCTCGTCGTGACCGCCGCCCATGCCGGCGCCGCGGTGGCGGCCGACGGCGTCGATCTCGTCCATGAAGATGATGCAGGGCGAGTTCTGTTTGGCCTGCTCGAAGAGGTCGCGGACGCGGCTGGCGCCGACGCCGACGAACATCTCGACGAAGTCCGAGCCGGAGATCGAGAAGAAGGGCACGCCGGCCTCGCCGGCGACGGCGCGGGCGAGCAGCGTCTTACCGGTGCCGGGCGGGCCGTAGAGCAGGACGCCCTTGGGAATGCGGGCGCCTAGCGACTGGAATTTCTTCGGGTTCTCGAGGAATTCCTTGATCTCCTGCAGCTCCTGCACGGCCTCGTCGACCCCGGCGACGTCACGGAAGGTGATTTTCGGCGCGTCGACCGACATCCGCTTCGCTTTCGATTTGCCGAAGTTCATGACCCGCGAGCCGCCGCCCTGCATCTGGTTCATCAGGAAGATCCAGAAGCCGAAGAAAAGGACGAAAGGCAGGATGTAGGTGAGCAGCGAGAGCAGGCTGGAGCCGCCGGTGCCGTGAACCTTGGTGGTGACGTTGGCCTGTTCGAGCCTGTTGATCAGGCTTCCTTCGGCGTCCGGGGGATAGCCGGTCGAGAAGCTTTCGCCGTCTTCGCCGTTTTGCCCCACCTCCTTGACGTCGAGGGTGCTGTCCTTGACGTTGACGTTGACTTCTTCGATCTTGCCGGTCGCGATCAGACCGGTCTTCTGTTTGATCAGCTCGTTGTAGGACGGCGTTTCCGTCGTCGGGCCCTTGGTGATCACCTTCTGGGCGACGAAGGCGAGGATCACCACCAGCAGGATCGGAAAAGCCGCGCTTTTGAAAAACCGCCTCACAGGGAAAATTCAGCGTACCAGGGCGGTTTCCGCGCCTGGACGCTCTGGATGACGAATCTCAAGCATCTACTCATCTAACGCGGCGACGTAATCGAGGTTGCGGTAGCGCTGCGCGTGGTCGAGGCCGTAGCCGATCGCAAAGCGGTTTGGGATGGGGAAGCCGACGTAGCGCGGCTCGAGATCGACCCGTAGCCGGTCGGGCTTGGTCAGCAATGCGCAGACCTCGAGCGAGGCCGGGCCACGGGCGTTGAGGTTGCGCATCAAGTAGTGGAGCGTCAGACCGGAATCGATGATGTCCTCGACGATCAGCACGTGGCGCCCTTCGATCGGCGCGTCGAGGTCCTTGAGGATGCGCACGACGCCGGAGGAGTCGGTCTGCGAGCCGTAGCTGGAGACGGCCATGAAGTCGATCTCGCAGGCGACGTCCAGGTGGCGCATCAGGTCGGCGAGGAAGATCACCGCTCCCTTCAGCACCCCGACCATGAACAGATCGCGGCCCGCGTAGTCCTCGCTGATCTGCTTGCCCAGCTCGGCGACACGCCGCTGCAGTTCCTCGCCGGAGACGAGGGTCTCGCCGATCGCGTCGCTCACGAGCGGAGACTATCTACCGCTCGGCACGCAGGGTGCCGCGCTCGGCGATCGCGCGGACACCGCCGCCGAGGTCGAGCATCGCAGTGCCGGTGCGGCGCAGGGCCGCGACCTCCTCGGCGTGACGGGCGGCACCGGCAACGGGGCGTCCGGCGGCGCGATCGGCGAGCTGCTGGACGACGAGACGGCGCAGCGCCGGGGGCAACTCGGCAAGTCGCTCGAGCTCGATCGTGTTGCGGGGCGAGCCGTTGGAGCCGTCGAGCTCGGCGGCGACTAGCGCGTCCAGCACTTCGGCCTCGTCGCGCAGCAATTCCGCCGTGCGCAGGACGTTCTGCGCGGCGGCCGGGTGGACGTCGGCGAGGGCGCGGGCGAGACCGTGGCGGATGCGGTTGCGCGCGTAGCCCCCCTCGTCGTTGCTCGGATCGTCGCGCCAAGCCAGCCCACGCTGCTCGCAATAGGCGGTGGTCTGCTCGCGGGTGAAGCCGAGCAAGGGTCGCACCAGCTTGCCATCGCGCGGCCGCATGCCGAGCAGGGCGCGCCGGCTGGGCGAGGAGGCGAGCCGGTAGAGGATCGTCTCGACCTGGTCGTCGGCGGTGTGGCCGGTGGCGATCAGCGCCCCGTCGCCCTCGGCCAGACCCGCTGCGGCCGCGTAGCGCGTGTCGCGCGCCCAGGCCTGCAGGTTCCCAGGGCCCTCCGGGCGGCGTGGTCGCTCGACCTTCAGCCCCACACTGAGCCGCTCGCAGAGCTCAGCGCAATGCCGCTCGTCGGCGTCGGAGTCGTCGCGCAGGCCGTAGTTGATGTGCAGCGCGGTAACCGCGTCCGCCCCCAGCAACCGGACCGCGAGGTCGACCAGGCAGACCGAGTCTCGCCCGCCCGAGAGCATCGCGATCAGCGGCGTCCCGACCGGCAGCATTCCCCCCTCTGACACCGCCTCGAGCATCGTCGTGCTCACGCCTTGCACCGAAGAGCCCATGACCAGTGAGTCTAGGGCTGGGCCGCCCGCAACGGGAGGCTTATAAGCATAAGTAAACTTAAGGTTATAGGTAAAGTAGCTCTTTACACGTGGTAAACTTAGGTTTATGCAGATAGATAATCATATGACTGACGCCGCAGTATTAGAGGAGATCGGACATCGCCTCCGCCGGGCGCGCCTGGCGCGCAACCTGACGCAGCGGCAGGTCGCCGAGGAAGCGGGAGTCTCAGAGGTCACGATCAACAAGATCGAGCGGGGCGAGCCGGCAAAGCTGGTGACGCTGATCCGCATCCTGCGCGTGCTCGACCTGCTCGACCGGCTGCAGGCCGCAATCCCGGAAACCGCGCCGAGCCCGCTCGACGAGCTGCGGCGCCACGGTCGCGGCCGGCAGCGAGCCTCCCGCCCGAGAGGGAGCGCGCGCGGGAGGGATGGCGGCCGGCCGTGGCGTTGGGGTGATGAAGGCGGCTCGGGTTGAGCACGGTCGCCGAAGTGAGGCTCTGGGGCAGCCGCATCGGCGCGGTCGCTCTCGAGGACGACGAGGCCGTTGCGGTTTTCGAATACGAGCCCGATTTCGCCACCAGCGGCATCGAGGTCTCCCCACTCGAGATGCCGCTGAAGCCAGGAGCGCGCTACAGCTTCCCCGCCTCTGAGCACAGGAGCTTCAGCGGCCTGCCCGGACTCCTCTCGGACTCCCTCCCCGATCTGTACGGCCAGGCGTTGATCGACGCCTGGCTGGCCACCCGCGGACGCACCCCGGATAGCTTCAACGCGGTGGAGCGTCTTTGCTACGTGGGACGCCGCGGAATGGGAGCGCTCGAGTTCACTCCCGCTCTCGGGCCGCGGGCGACGAAAAGCCACGCTCTCGACGTACGTGCATTGGGGGAGCTGGCCGCCGAGATCCTCCGCGACCGCTCGAGCCTCGGCGTCTCTCTCGACGACGAACGGCGAGCGCAGGCCATCGAGGAGATCCTCAGGGTGGGGACGTCAGCTGGGGGAGCCCGCGCGAAGGCGCTGATCGCGCTCAACCGGAAGACGGACGAGGTTCGCTCCGGGCAGCTGGAGGTCGACCCGGGCTTCGAGCACTGGATTCTCAAGTTCGACGGAATCGACGACGAGAGTCGCGACCTGGGCGCCTCTCGGGGCTATGGCGCGATCGAGCTCGCCTACTCGCAGATGGCCGCTCGGGCCAGAATCGAGATGACCGATTGCCGCCTACTCGAGGAGGGTGGGCGACGGCACTTCATGACTCGACGCTTCGACCGCCTCCCCGACGGCTCGAAGCTTCACATGCAGTCCCTCGCCGCGCTGGCCCACCTGGACTACCACCAGGCCGGAGCCCATTCCTACGAGCAAGCCTTCCTGGTGATCCGCCGCCTCGGTCTACCGATGGCGGCGATCGAGGAGCAGTTCCGCCGCATGGCCTTCAACGTCGTCGCCCGCAACCAGGACGACCACGTCAAGAACATCGCCTTCCTGATGGACCGGGGCGGCGAATGGCGCCTCTCCCCCGCCTTCGACCTCGTCTACTCCTACAACCCGAGCGGCGCCTGGACCGCCGAGCACCAGATGTCGCTCAACTCCAAGCGCGACGACTTCACAGTCGAGGACTTCCGCGAAGTGGGACGGGTCGCCTCGATGAAACAGGGCCGGGCCGAGGAGATCCTGACCGAGGTGATCGCGGCGGTGGAGACCTGGCCGGAAGTGGCGGCAGCGATCGAGATCGACGAGCTGCGAATCGCCCGGATCAGGCGCAGCCACCGACTCCGCCTCCCACAAGGTTGAGGCTTATTCGGCCCGCCGCACCAGATACAGCGGCGTGGCGACCGGGAAGCCCTTGAGGTTGACTTCGCCGATCGGCTCGCAGGTCAGGCCGCGTTCGGAGAGCGAGCCGGTTACGCGGTCGGTGACCAGGACCTCACCCGCCTGGGCGCGGTCGACGACGCGGTGGACGAGGTTGACGTGAGTGCCGAAGTAGTCGCCATCGCGGTAGAACGCGTTCGCGTAGTGGATCCCGACCCGCGGGCGCGGGCGCTCCGGAAAGCGATCGAGCAGGCCGACCGCCCACTCGGTCAGCGAAGCCGGATCGGGCGAGATGACCATCACCTCGTCGCCGATCGTCTTCACGATCGTCGCCTCCGGCGGCAGCGTCGCCTCGACCGTTTCGACGAAGTTCTCGACCACGTCGAGCGCCTCCAGATCGCCTTCCTCCTCGGTGTAGCGGGTGAAGCCGGTCAGGTCGATGAAGCAGAGGGTGACCGGGACCTGGCCGAGGTGGGAGGCCGCCGCGTCGAGGTCCGCCTCCATGTGGCCGACCACGTCCTGTTCGGTGAAGTAGCGCAGGTAGCGGGTGTGGAGGTAGTCGGTCAGCGGCGCCGCTAGGGGCAGGATGTCAGCGGCCAGCTCGCCCATCTCCTCGGCGATCTCCAGCTCCGGCAGCGCATCGCGGATCAGCGGCTCGTGCACGTAGAGGTGAAAGAGCCGCACCTCGGCGTCGGCGATCCGCCGCATCGACTGCACGTAGACCCGAACCAGTTGCAGGAATGCGACGAGGGGGAAGCCGGCCGCCAACACCCGGGCGCAGTGGCGCAGCGCTTTGACGTCATCCGGACTGAGCAGCCGCTCCTGGCCAAGCGGCGTGCCGAGGATGACGAGGATGCGCTCGATCAGCTCCGGCTCGAGGCCGGTCTCGGCGGCGACGCTCTCAACCGTGACCTGCTCTTCGGGGCTGGGAAAGAGATCCTCGACGAAGCCGAAGGCGAGCCGGCCCTCGCGCCCCGCTCGCTTCAGTTCCCCCAGCGAGTGACCGCGCTCTCGCATGCGGGCCACCACGCGCGCCTGAGCGGCCGCGGCGGCGGTCCAGCTGCCGCGACGCACCGGCACGATCTTCTCTTCCGCCCAGCGCTTCAACGTGCTCGCCGACACGCCCGATCGCCGCGAGGCCTCGCTCAGGGAAATACGTTCGTCGGCAGCCATCGAAAAGCCGAGGCTAGCCGGAAGCGGGGACCCCCTCCTCCTCAGTGTGTGCCTGGAGCACCGCCTCGCCGCCCTCGCCCGTACGGATGCGGATCGCCTCCTCCACCGGCAGGACGAAGATCTTGCCGTCGCCGACCTCGCCCGTGCGGGCGTGCTTGAGGATCGTCTCGACGACGAGGGACTTGTCCTTGTCCTCGACCACGACCTCCAGCTTCAGCTTCGGCCGGACGCTGACGGTAAGAGCCGAGCCACGGTATTGCTCGACCACGCCTTTCTGGCGACCCGAGCCCTTGACCTCGCCGATCGAGAGGGACGGAAACCCCTTGTCGAGCAGCTCGGCCCTGATCGGCTCGAACGCCTCATGGCGAATGAAGGCCTCAACCTTTTTCATCTGGGGGCCAACCTACGAAGCGTTGTCCGAGCTGTAATTAGACGTTTGGCGAAAATCCCAGGCGCGGCTCTCTCATCAGTGGAAGGATGCGGCGCCGATGCCCACCCGCCTGAGACCCACTGCCCCGATCGCCCCGGACGCGATCCTGGTCGGCGATCCCGGCCGTGCGTTGCTGCTGGCGCAGGAGCTGCTGGAGAAGCCGAAGATGAGCAACCACGCGCGTGGCCTCTGGGGCTACACCGGGCGCACCGCGGCGGAGGACGGGCTGACGATCCAGGCGACGGGAATGGGTGGGCCGAGCGCGGCGATCGTGCTGACCGACCTGGCCGAGCTCGGCGTCCGGCGAGTGGTGCGGGTCGGCACCTGCGCCGCCTTCGGTGCCGAGGCGCGCCCGGGCGAGCTGCTGCTGATCGAGGGTGCCCGGGCCACCCCGGGCAGCGCCGCCTCGTTTGGGCTCGACGCCGGCGACACGGTCTCGCCCGACCGGTCGCTGAGCGAGCGGCTGGGGAGCGAGTTGGGGACTGAGGTGCGCGCAGCGACCGTCGCCAGCCTCGACACGATGCCCGCCGAAGTCGCCGACGCAGGCGGAGCCGCAGCGGTGGACATGCAGACGCTCGCTGTCCTGGCTCGTTCCCGAGCGCTGAAAATCGCCGCGGCGGCGGTCCTGGTCGCAGCCGAAACCGAGCGGTGCGGGCGACTAGACGACGAGAAGATGGAACTGGCTGCCGTACGGGCGGGAAAAGCCGCCGCTAGAGCTCTATCTAACCCTCAAGTCAAAGGTTAGAGTTAGGCCTCGGCCGCGGTATCGGCGCCGTCACCGCGGCGATCGGCAGCAAGCTGACGTCGCAGGCCACCGATCTCCCGCGAGACCCGATCCATCTCGTCCTCGACCTCGTCGAGCCGTTGCGAAAGCGAGCGCAGACGCCGCTCCAGCCGCTCGACGTCGCCTGCCGAAGGCAGATTGAGCGCGGCCATCGCCGCATGCTGTGCCTCCAGCGCCTTCTCGCGAGCGCCGAAGGCTGCGTGAACCGCGTTCTCCAACACGTTGCTGTCGAGCAGGGCTTGCGCCAGCTCGCTGATCGCCTGCTCGCTGCGCGCCCGCAGCCCGTCGTCGTACTCGTCCTCGACGCTCATCCGGAACACCTTAGAGATTCCCCTCGCCAGGGGGCCGAAACAAGTTGTTAACCGGCCCATCCGAGGGGCTTGAAATGCTGCCTGACCTCAGGCATGGGTCAGCTGTTGATTAAGGGCATGTTGGGGGGCGCCGCACCGCGTTGCGCGCCCCCGCGCCAGCCAGTAGCGTGGGCGTGCTCGATGCTTGGGGAGAGGGTGGTCGCGGGTAGGCACACCCTCGTGCACGCAGGGAATAGAGGCAGAGGCGCCGACGTATGAGACAAAAGCTCGCACTTATCATTGCTCTGGCCGGCTTCGCGGTCGTCACCGCGCTTGGCGTCGGCATGGCCGGCGCCGACCCATCGGCCAGCCTCGACGACGGCCAGGCGGCCGGCGGCCTGACGACGACCTCCACCCTGCCTTCTTCCGCTCAGCCTCCGGCATGCGCCAACGGAGTCGACGACGACAGAGACGGCCTGACCGACCTCGAAGACCCGGACTGCGAATCGGCCTCCGACAAGACCGAGGAAGCCGAACCGGAAACGGAAGCTGCCGCCGAACCGACGGCGCCGGCGACTGAAGAAGAACCTAGAGCCGGCGGCAAGGTCCAGAGCGGTGCCTCCTTGACGCCGCCGAAGCCGGTGAAGATTCCGGCGCCGGCGTCGTGCAGAACCAGAGCCTCGGCGGCGGAGCGGAAGCGGCGGCGGCGGTGCACGCGCGCCAGAGCGCGACCGGCCGGCGACCAGGCCCCGGCGGAAGGCGCCGACGGCGGCTCGCAGTTCACCAGCGGCGGCGCCCCGACCGCCGCCAACCCGACGACGACGATCGCCCCCTTCGGCCCGGCCCCGATCGGCGTCCCCAACTTCGTCATCGACTCCTTCGAGATCCCGCCCTTCCTGCTGCCGATCTACCAGGCCTGCGGCACCGAGTACGGGATTCCCTGGGAGGTGCTCGCCTCGATCAACAAAATCGAGACCGCCTTCGGCACCAACCTCAACGTCTCCAGCGCCGGCGCGATGGGCTGGATGCAGTTCATGCCCTCGAGCTGGGAAATGTACGGGCGTCGACGCCAACGGCGACGGTCGCAAGGACCCCTACAACCCGGTCGACGCGATCTGCGCCGCCGCCCACTACCTGAAGGCGGCCGGCGGCCGAAAAGGACCTCTACGGCGCGATCTTCGCCTACAACCACGCCGACTGGTACGTCCAGGAGGTGCTGCTCTACGCGCGCGCCTACGGCAAGCTGCCGACCGAGCCTGGTCGGCTCGCTGACCGGCCTGACCGAGGGCGCCCACTTCCCGGTCGCCGCCGACGCCCGCTACGCCGACGACATCTCGGCCCGGGCGGCGCTGAGCAGGCGACGCCGCAGGAGCGCGAGGAATACGGCAACGCCGCCGAAGTGATCTCCTCCTCGCCGACCCGGCGCGGGATCAACATCTTCGCCGCCGAGGGCGCGCCGGTCGTCGCCGTCAACGACGGCGTGATCGTGAAGATCGGGCAACTCGAGAAGCTCGGCAACTACGTCGTCCTGCGACGACGCCTACGGCAACCGCTACACCTACGCCGAGCTCGGCAAGATCGTCCGCAAGCCACCGCAAGGTGGTGATGCCGACCGGCAAGGAGAAGCGGGTCCCGGTCGACAGCCAGAACATCCGCCCGCGGCTCTACGCGCTGCCCGAGCGCCAGGACGCCGAGGCGCAGCGGACGCCCGCGAGCGAGCGTCGACAGCGCGGCCGCGAAGGGCGCCGACGGAACCCTCAAGGTCGGGTCGAAGGTGATAGCCGGGACCGTCCTGGCCCGGATCGGAGCGGCGCCGACGGCGTCGACTCCGCACATCAACTTCTCGATCCGGCCGGCCGGCCGCGGCGCGCCGCGGATCGACCCGAAGCCGATCCTCGACGGCTGGAAGCTGCTCGAGGCGACGGCGATCTACCGCGCCAACGGCAAGAACCCCTTCGCCGCCGAACCTCGGCGGCGCCGGCGTCCTGCTGCTCTCCAAGGAGGCGCTGCAGCAGCCGCGTCCTCGCCGACGAGCAGCTCGAAATCTACGACTGCGGCCGCACCGACATCGCCACCGGCCAGATCGACCGGCGCGTCCTGGCGATGCTCGAGTACCTCGTCTCCAAAGGCTTCACCTGACGATCACCTCGCTCAAGTGCGGCCACGGCTTCCTGACCGCCTCCGGCAACGTCTCCGAGCACTCGACCGGCGACGCGGTCGACATCGCCGACGATCAACGGCGTGCCGGTCACCGGCCACCAGGGGCCGGGCACGCTCACCGACGAGCTGATCAGGACGGTGCTGCAGCTGCAGGGGACGATGCACCCGCACCAGGTGATCTCGCTCGAGGATCTGCCCGGCGAAACCAGCTTCGCGCTACCCGACCACTACGACCACGTCCACGTCGGCTACCAGCCGGAAGCGGGAGTCTTCGGCGAACAGTTCAACGCAATGCTGAAACCGGACCAGTGGCAGCGACTGACCCACCGCCTCGAGCGAGATCGAGAACCCGGAAGTGCCGACCGGCCCCTCGAAGTTCTCGCTGCCGGACAAGCGCAAGCGGCGAGGCGCCGGCGGCCGGCGGCACCGAAAGCGGCGACTGACCCTTCGGGAGATAGGGGTCTCTGACCAGCTCTTCGGATTCGCGCAGTCGAGTTCGCCGGCGCGCTCGCCGTGCCGGACGGTCGCTACCTGGCTCGCGAGGCGATGAGCGGGCAGCAGCGTGCTCGTCATCGAAACGGCTCGGGCGCCCCTCCCCCGCCGCGCCGGCGGCGACGCCGGCCAAAGGACGCCGATGGGGCCGCCGACCCGGGGCCCCTGCCCTTGAGCCGGGTCACCGCGGTGCGCGCCGACGAGCCCTTCGAGGAGACCGGCGAAGCCGAGCCTGGCTGGAGGAGGCGCTCGCTTCCGAGGACTCGGTCGACGCCGTGGTCGCCGAGGGGGTCGCCCTGCTCAACCGGGCGCTCCACGCACATGCCGTGGCAAGCGCCGACCCGCTCGGCACCGAGCTGCGGCGTCGACCGCGCAGCCACCGTGCGCATCGGCTACGGCAGCGGCAAGGAGGTCGCCGCGGGTCGCTTCTCGACCGCCCGCGAGGTCGACGTGCGGGCCGGCGCCAAGCGCACGGCGGCGTCAGGACGAAGAGCTGCGCCCGCAGGAGCGGGTCGCGGCGGTGCTCGGCGGCCGCGAGCAGCTCGACGCCTGCGAGACGCTGCTGCTGCGAGCTCGCGCCGACCTCGACGGCGGCCGCCGCCGCGAGGCGGCACTGCAACTGCGGGTCGGCCTGGAGGCGATGCTGGTCGAGCTCGACGGTGCCCTCGCCGACCCCGGCCACGAGCAGGACATGGCGGAGCTGGAGGCGCGGCGCGGCGAGGTCGGCGACGCGGCAAATGCAGCGTTGCGGGGCGATCTGTCGCTGGAGGACGAGCGCACGGTCACCGAGCTGACTCAGATCTGCGAGCGCGTCCTCCGCCGCCGCCGTGTGCTCAGGGGCTGACGCCTCAAAGAGCAAGACGCGCGGCCGACGACATCGTCCAAGAGCGACTCGGCGAGATGGTGAGCCTCCTCCAGCGACGATCCCCTCCAAGCGAGGGGATGCCGATCACCGTCAGGCCGGCCGCGCGCGCGGCGGCTACACCGGTCGGCGAGTCCTCCAGGGCGACCACGTCCGGCCCCGGCTCGACTCCGAGCCGCCGGCAGGCCTCCAGATAGGGGTCCGGCGCCGGCTTCGGCGCCGCGACTTCGTGGGCGCTGATCACGACGTCGAAGCGGTCGTCGAAACCGACGATCTCGAGCGAGCGCTGGACGAAGACGAGCGGCGAGTTGGAGACGAGCCCGATCGGCGTGCCACGCTGCTTCAGGGTGTGCAGCAGCTCGCGCGCGCCGAGCATCGCCTCCACCCCGTGCTCGAGCTCGGCGACCACCAGCTCGTTCAGCTCCTCGATCAGCACGGCAGCGCGACCCGGCTCCCCCAGGCGCCGCTCGAGGATGCCACCGGCGATCTCCGCCGAGGTGCCGACCAGCTCGCGCTTGTCGGCGGGGGTGAAGTCGAGCCCGCGCCGCTCGAAGAGGTCCTGCTCGGCCCGCGTCCAGACGGACTCGGTATCGAGCAATAGGCCGTCATTGTCGAAGACGACAGCCGTGGGCGAAGAGTCGTTCACCGGCGGATCATCTCGAATGCACCCGAGCCGCGGCATGCATATGGTTGGCCCGTGCCCTTTCATGTCGAGATCAGCGGCGCCCTCAACCACGCCCGTGCCTTCAACCTGAGCCTGGAGGAGCTGCGGCGGACGGTTCTCGAGTCGTGGCTGACCGGCCGGCCGGTCGAGCTGGGCGAACACGAGTGGGATCCGCGCGAGAGCTCACTGCGAATTCTCGAAGGGCCGCACCTCGACAACCCAGACCTCTCTTTCGGCCAGGGCTGGTCGAACGCCGAGCGCTCGGCGCGAGGACGTGACCCGGCGTGTGCTCGAGACGACCGAGCAGCCGAAGCTGCCCGACGCGTTCATCGTCGAGGCCGAGCTGCCCGAGGCCACGGTGGCCGAAATGCTCAGCGGCCAGACAGCGCTGCCGGTTCCGCTTGGCGACGCGGAGAAGAGGATCAACGGCCGCGACCCGGAGGTCGCGGCCGTGATCCTCGTGACTAAAAAAGCCCCTAGGCAGTAACGGGCGGCGCCTCGGGCTCGTCCTGCGGCGCCTGCGGCTCGGACGCGGCCGCCTCGAAGCGGACCGCGACCCCGCGCGGGACGACGAGCACCGGGTAGCTGGCCGCCTCGACCGCGTAGTCGCTGGAGGCGCTGAGCGTGACCTTGCCCTGCGGCGACTCGGGCCGCGAGCCGACGACGAGCAGGTCGACCGGGGCTCCCTTGAACTCGGCGACGCCGGCACCCAGGGCCGCGGCCAGGCTGTCGGCCGTCGCGCGTGCCGCATCGTCGCCCTCGTCGAGGATGCCGATCGTGTTGATGCCGGCCGACGGATGCTCGCGCATGCCGGCCGGGGCGACGGCGATCGCCGCCGGACCGCCGAGGAGCAGTTTGTGGGCGGAGATCCCGGGCTTGACGGTGCCGACCGCGGTCCGGTACTCGGAGCCGAAGACGATCACGTCGGTGCTCTCGCGCTCGGCCAGTTCGGACAGGCCGACGCTGGTGCCGGGGTTGACGATGACGTGCCGGGGCATGTCCGGAGCGCCGACGGCCTCGGCGCCACGCTCGAGCAGGTCTTCGGCTTCCTTCTGCTCGAGCGCCCCACCCTGGGCATGGCGGACGTAAGCGAGCGAGAGCTCGGCGCCCGAGAAGGCGAGCAGCCGCCCGAGGGCCAGTGCGTCGCGGTCGTTGTCGGTGTCGTCGTAGGAAACGATGATCTTGGGAGCCATCGGTGCCTCCTTGTCGTTTTTGAAGTCGGATACGAAGCTGAGATGAAGTTCGCGCCGATCGTGACACGGTCCTTGTATCAGGACAACTGTTCTTACCTATCTATTGAATAAGCTGTACTTATGCTTAACGCAAACCGGCTCAACGTCCTGCGCGAAGTCGTCGGGCGCGGCTCGTTCTCCGCCGCCGCCGACGCGCTCTCCTACTCGCAGTCCGCCGTGTCGCAGGCAATCGCCACGCTGGAGGGCGAGGTGGAGCGCCTTTGATCGAGCGCGACCGCCGCGGCGTCCGCCCGACGGCCGCCGGAGCAGCGTTGGCGGCCCACGCCGAGGGCATCCTGGGCCGGATGGACGACGCCGAGGCCGAGGTCGCGGCGATCGCCGGCGGGCGGGGCGGGCGGCTGCGGATCGCCTCCTTCCCGACCGCCGGGGCGACCCTGATGCCAGAGGCGGTTGCCAGGTTCCGCGCCGCCCATCCCGGCGTCGAGGTGAGCCTCGCCGAGGGCGAAGCCGAGCAGATCGCACCGCGACTGCGAGCCGGCGACTTCGAGATCGTGATCCTCTTCGAGTTCGTCGGGGTCGGCGAGCGGCTGGGAGCCGGCATGCGGCGCTTCGAGCTGCTCGACGATCAGCTCCATCTCGCGCTGCCGGCGGAGCATCCGCTGGCCGACCGCAAGAACCTGAGGCTCGAGGATCTGCGCGAGGAGGCCTGGGTCCAGACCTCCGCCGCAAGCCCATGCGCCCGCCACGTCGTCCGCTCCTGCCATGCGGCCGGCTTTGAGCCCCGTGTCTCCTTCGAGAGCGACGACTACCAGACGGTCCAGGGCCTGGTCGCCGCCGGTGTGGGCGTCGCCCTGATCCCCCGGCTCGCGCTCTCGACTGTTCGCCCGGACATCCGCATCCGCTCCCTCGACCCGACGTAGCCCGGTTCGCAAGATCTTCGCCGCGACGCCGCGGGCCGCGGCCGTCACCCCCGCCGTGGCGACGATGCTCGACGTCCTGCGCGAGATCTCCCGCAACGCCGGCGACGGCGCGGCCTGAGCCGGACCCGGCCCCCTCACGGCAAAAGAGAACCGCCCCCGGGAGAGTGCGGGGGCGGTTCTCGTGCTGGTCGCGACAGCCGGACGAGGGAGGGACGTCCGGCTCTGCCCTAGGTCGCGCGTCCCGCGGCAGCGGGCACTCCGTCGGGGTAGCCCAGGGAGGGCACGTCCGACGGGTACACCTCGTGACCATGGACAGCCACGTCGCCCGTCTCCATGTCCTCCTCGGTCATCCTCAGAGGCACGAAGATGCTGACGATTTTCAGCAGGATGAACGTCATGATCCCGGAGAAGACGATCACCCAGAGCGCGGTCAGCGCCTGCCAGCCGAGCAGGTGCAGCCCGCCGCCGGAGATCGTTCCGGCAAGGACCGTTTCCGCCATCGAGCTGTTGGCGAAGATCCCGACCAGGAGGCCTCCCGCAACTCCCGCGAAGCCATGGGTGTAGACCACGCCGAGCGTGTCGTCGACGTTGCGGAACGGTCGTACCCGGCTCAGGTAGTTGAGCGCGAAGTAGACGATCGTCGAGGCAATGACGCCGATGATGATCGCCCCCCAGCCGTTGACGAAACCGGCTCCGGGGGTGATCGCGACGAGGCCGACGATCATCCCGTTGACGCTGCCGATCAGGCTCGGTTTACGCCCGGTCAGGTAGTCGAAGGCGACCCAGACCAGGAAAGCGACCGCGGTGCAGAGGTTGGTGTTGAGGATCGCGGCCGAGGCGATGCCGCTGGCTTCGTACCAGTCGCCGCCGTTGAAGCCGTTCCAACCCATCCAGAGCAGACCCGCGCCGACGGCGACCATCGCCAGGTTGTTCGGCGCGTCGACCTCTCGGTCGCGCTGCAGCCGCGGTCCGATCACCGCCGCCGCGACGAAGCCGGAGACTCCGGCCGCGAGGTGGATGACGTAGCCGCCGGAGAAGTCGACCGCGCCGTGCTGGGCGAAGTAGCCACCGCCCCAGATCAGGAAGGCGTTGATCGTGTAACAGAACACCGTCCAGAGCGCGACGAACGGCATCCAGGCCTTGAAGTTGATCCGGCCGAGCACCGAACCGAGCATCAGGATCGGGGTGATCGCCGCGAAGACGATCTGGAAATAGGCCAGCGTCGACTCCGGGAAGGTGAATTCCAATTCGGCGTACTCGGGGATGTGCGCTTCGCCCAGCAGGCTCGCGCTGCTCAGTATCGAGCCCGGCTCGCCCCAGAAGTTCCCGAAGAAGCCGCTGTCCGCAATGAAGTGCGTCGGGGTCCCGAACGCCATTTTGAAGGCGAACAGACACCAGAGGATGAGCACGATCGCAAAGGCGACGAAGGCCATCATCATCGAGTTCACCGACCAGCGTTTCTGCATCACGCCCCCGTAGAGCACGACCAGCCCCGGGATGCTCATCAGGCCGACCAACGTCGCGGCCGTCATCTGCCACGCGTTGTTACCCGTATCTAACGTCGCCAACAAGTCCATTGATCCGGTGTTCCTTTCTTGTGATGGGAGCCGCCAAATCCATCGGGCGTCATCCGGAGCACTCTCCAATTGACATTCACAAAGCCCAGCGGCGGTTGCCTGCCACCCTGCCGCGATCGGAAGGCGACCACTACGTACACGCGTCTAAAGATCGGCTGAAATGCTTCTCCCAAATGGAGAATCGGGCCAGGGACGAGAGGCGCTAAGGTGCCGCAAATGCCGTTGGAAGGCCACTATCAGCGCGTCAACACGCCACTGCGCAAGCTCACCCCGCGTGAGCGCAATGTCGTCCTCGCGGGCACCCTGGTCACGATCGGAGTGATCCTGGCGTTGATCCTGGCCACTGCCAGCGACAGCCGGCCCGCACCGGCGGAGGGCTGCGTCTCGGCGGTGGTCGCCGGTCGCGTCGGCGGCGAACCGGTCAACGGCTGCGGTGAGGACGCGAAGGAAATCTGCGCCCGCAGCGCCAACTACGACAACCCCCGCGCGCGCACGATCAACGCGAAATGCGATGAAGCCGGCGTGGTCGTGACGCAAGCGGAAATCGCCGCCGCAGCCAAGGCCAAGGCCGAAGGGCTCGGCTAGTTCCTAGCCCAGTGCGGCGAGAAGGGCGCCCAGCTCCTCGTCGACCTCGCCTTCCAACTTGAGAACCGCATCGCCGTCGTAGGGCGTCGGGCCCTTCGTGACAACGGCCAGCCGTCCCCCAGCGGCCATCGTCACCTCGGGCAGCCCGGCCACCGGGTGGACGACGAGCGAGCTGCCGATGCAGAGCATCAGCTCGGCTTCCGCGGCGAGCGCGTGGGCCCTCAGCATCGCTGCTTCGGGCAGCATCTCGCCGAAGAGGACCACGTCCGGTTTGACCGCCCCGTCGCAAGAAGAGCAGCGGGCGATGCCGTCGCCATCGAAGAGCCCGTCGACCGCTTCGATCCCGTACGAGCTCCCGCACTCGCGGCAAGTCGAGGTTTCGATCGAGCCGTGCACCTCGACCACGTTCTCGGAGCCCGCGGCGCGGTGGAGGCGGTCGATGTTCTGCGTGATCACGCCGGCCAGCAGGCCACGGCGTTCGAGCTCGGCCAGCGCCTCGTGGGCGGCGTTGGGCCGTTTATCGCCGAGCGAGTGGAAGCGCGGCCGGTAGTAGGACCAAAAACGCGCCGGATCGCCCTCGAAGACGTCGATGTGGGCGACCTCCATCGGGTCGACGTTCGCCCAGAGGCCGGTCTCGGGCGTGCGGAAGTCGGGAATCCCGGACGGCACCGAGACCCCGGCGCCGGTCAGCGCAACGGTGGACTCCGACTCGCGGATCAGCTCCGCGAGTCGGGCCGCCGTGCTCTCGGTCGCTGTGCCTACTTGCCGCTCCACTTTGGCGTGCGCTTGCCGAGAAAGGCGCTGATGCCCTCTTTGGCGTCCTCGCTTGCGAAGGCGGTGGCGAAGGCCCCCTTCTCGGCCTCGATGCCCTCGTCGAGGTCGCCCTTATGTGAGGCGGTCTTGATCTGCTCGCGGGCAATCGGCGCCTGCGAGGCGAGCTTACGGCCCCACATCAGCGCCGCCTCGAACAGCTCGTGGTCGGGGACGACCCGGTTGACGAGGCCCGAGTCGAGCGCCTCGCCGGCGAGAACCGCGTCGCCGACCAGGTTCATCTCCAACGCCTTGTTGGGGCCGACCAAGCGCGGCAGTCGCTGCGTGCCGCCAAAGCCGGGGACGATCCCGAGTTTGATCTCCGGCTGGCCGAAGACCGCCGCCTCGGCGGCGATCCGCACGTCGCAGGCCATCGCCAGCTCGCAGCCACCGCCGAAGGCGATCGAGTTGACCGCGGCGATCGTGGCGACGCTGTCGGTTCCGAGCTCGCGCAGCAGCGCGTGTGCGGTGTGCAGCAGATCGGCGCCCGAGCCCTCGTCCATCTGGGTGAAGGCCTTGATGTCGGCGCCAGCCGAGAAGACGACCGGGACCGAGGAGGCGACGACCATCGCGCCGATCCCATCAGAGGCCTTGACCTTCTCCCAGACCGTTCCCAGGTCGCGGATCACGTCGGGCGAGATCGCGTTCATCGGCAGGTTGGCGAGCCAGGCGATCGCGACGTCGCCGCGGGTCTCCAGCTTGACCGTCTCCGCCTGCTCGCCCTCGTCTGGCTGCGGGTATGGGTAGAAGCCCTGGCCGGATTTGAGGCCGAGGCGCCCTTGGGCGACGAGGCGCTTCAGGGTGACCGGCGGCGTGAAGCGCTCGCCGTACTTCTCCTCGAGCTGCTCGATCCGCTCGAGGATCGTGTCGAGTCCCTCCAGATCGGCTTTCCAGAAGGGCGGGAAGAGGCCTTTGCGGGGGTCGAGGCCGGCGCCGGCCATCATCCCCAGGTCGATGTCGCGGACCGAGCAGACGCCCTCCTCGACCAGCTGGCAGGCCTCGATCAGGGCCCGGCCGGTGAACAGCGCGACCAGCTCCTCGGCGTCGGGATCGGCATCGCCGGGGATGTTCTGCTCTCCCTCTTTGAAGAAGCCCTCGCCGCCGCTCTTGGCGCCGAGCTTGCCGTCGGCGACGAGGCCCTGCAGGCCCTTGTGGACGTAGAAGCTCTCGCCGTAGGAGTGATTGAGGTGCTCGGCGACGTGCAGCACAGTGTCGAGCCCAAGCAGGTCGGTGAGGAAGAACGGGCCCATCGGCGCGCCTTTGGCCGCCGCGATCGCCTCGTCGATCGCCTTCAGCGAGAGCCCCTGCTCCTCCTGGGCACGCCAGATCTCGCCGATCGTCGCCATCAGGATGCGGTTGACGACGAAGCCGGGGACCTCGCCGCAGACGATCGGCTGCTTCTTGATCGCCTGGGCGAAGTTGTAGGCGGCGGTGGCGGTCTCCTGCGAGGTGTCCTCGCTGGCGATCACCTCGACCAGCGGCATCACCGAGGCCGGGTAGAAGAAGTGGAAGCCGACGACCTTGTCGGGCCGCAGAGTCGCTTCGCCGATCTCGGTGATCGAGAGCGAGGAGGTGTTGGAGGAGAGGATCGCGTGGCCCGGGGTCGCGGCGTCGAGCTCGCGGAAGACGGCCTGCTTGATCTCCATCTTCTCGGGGACCGCCTCGACGACGAAGTCGACGTCGCCGAAGTCCCCATAGCTGGTCGTACCAGAGATCAGGCCCATCACCTCGGCGAGGCGGGCGTCGGCCTGCTCCTGGGTCAGCTTCTCCTTCTTGACCAGGCGGGCGAGCTGTCCCTCGGTGACAGCGCGGGCTTTCTCCACCGCGGCATCGACGAACTTCTGGTCGATGTCCTTGACGACGACGGGGATGTCGGAAGCGGCGATCGCCTGGGCGATCTCGCCCCCCATGGTGCCGCCGCCGACGACGGCGGCCTTCGAGACGAACATTCGGGTTGATCCTCCGGATTTTGGCTTGGGATGCGGGACGCGGAGGCTATTCGATCGGCCTCATCAAGCGCCCACCTGGGGCGTGTCTGAGCTTTCGGGGTCTATAGGACCCAGTAACTCAGACACGTCCCCTGGTGGCTCTAGCCTCGTTCGTCGATGAGTGAGATCGTCGAGGGCCTTGGTGGGAGCGAGCGCGAGCGGATCGCCTCGCTGCGCGCGCAGGGGCGCTTCTTCTGGATCGACATCTGCGTCGGCGATCTGTCCGGCGAGGAGCTGGGCGAGGTACTGGACGTCGGGCCGCATGCGCTGCGGCCGCTGCTCGACTTCCAGCGCGGCGAGCGGCCCTCGCGCCGCTTCCACGCCAACCGCGAGCAGGTCGTCTTCCCCTTCAACTGCTACATCGAGGGCGATGTCGAGAGCGAGGAAGCGCCCGGCCTGCGCGCGATCGACGTCAACGTGCTCGTCCACGGCGACTACCTGCTCACCCTCCACCACGAGCGCATCTCGCTGCCATCTCTGCTGTCTGGATACAGCGCCGAGGGACGCAGCGAGCAGTACGTCGTCTACGCCGTCCTCGACGCGATGGTGGCGACCGCCTTCGACGCGCTCAGCGACACCGAGCTCGCCCTCGAGGGGATCCAGGCGCTGGCCGGCACCGGCGGCAGCGCTCGGGTGCGGATGGGAACGCTGCGGGCAATCAACCTGCGGCTGACGACGATGCGCCGGCAGCTCGGCCCGCAGCGGGGGATCTTCGAGCGGATCGGCGAGGAGATCGGCCAGGTAGACGGGCTGACCACCGACAACGAGCGCTACTTCGAACGCATCTACGGACAGCTCAACCGGCTCGTCGACGGCATCGACGCGGCCGCCGACTCGATGGCCAAGCTGATCGACCTGCGGATGAACGAGACGATGTACTGGCTGACCGTGGTGGCGACGATCTTCCTGCCGCTCACCTTCCTCACCGGCTTCTTCGGCATGAATTTTGGCTGGCTCGTCGGCCGCATAGACACCGAGGCCGCCTTCCTCATACTCGGCATCGGCGGCTCGGCCGTGGCCACGGCGCTGACCTGGCTCGCGGTGAGACGTCGCGGCACCCCGGTGCAGCCCGACCAGGACGCGGTCGAGCGGGTCATCGCCACCTTGCGCCGCCCGCTGAGCTGAGTCACCGGGGTCAACCGATGGACAAGGCCGCGTGGCGATCGTTGTACCGCGGTACAAAGGCATTTTGGGCGCCTTCCCATTACGCTCCTTTGGCTCTTCATAGGGGAGTTAGACCGGTAACCGAACGTGCCCGCGAGACGGGCGCGCCGCAAGCGAGGGACTGACACAGCGATGACTCGTATCCGCCAGCAGAACGTGACCGCAGCGCAGTGGAGCTCCAACGGAGAGGCACTCGGCGCGCTCGACCTGACCCTGCCCGAGAACAACCCGTTCGGAGCCAACGTCTTCTCCGTCACGGTGCAGCGCGAACGGCTGCCCGGCGACGTCTTCGAGAAGCTGCAGGCAACCCTCGAGGGCGGCGAGGCCCTCGACCCGGCGCTCGCCGACGCGGTCGCCGAGGCGATGAAGGAGTGGGCGCTGGAGAACGGCGCGACCCACTTCACCCACATGTTCCAGCCGCTGACCGGCTCGACCGCGGAGAAGCACGACTCCTTCTTCGAGCCCGCCGGCGAGGGCACCGCGCTGGCCGGCTTCTCCGGCAAGGAGCTGGTCCAGGGCGAGCCCGACGCCTCCTCCTTCCCGACCGGCGGCGTCCGCGCCACCTTCGAGGCGCGCGGCTACACCGCCTGGGACCCGACCTCCCCCGCCTTCATCCTCGAGAACCCGAACGGGGCGCTGCTCTGCATCCCGACCGCCTTCGCGTCGTGGACCGGCGAGGCGCTCGACGGCAAGATCCCGCTGCTGCGCTCGATGGACGCGCTCTCCCGTTCCGCGATCAAGGCGCTGAAGCTGCTCGGCGACGAGGACAGCCAGCGCGTCTTCACCACCGTCGGGCCCGAGCAGGAGTACTTCCTGATCGACGAGCAGTACTACTTCGAGCGCCCCGACCTGATCGCCACCGGTCGCACCCTGTTCGGCGCCAAGCCGCCCAAAGGGCACGAGCTCGACGACCACTACTTCGGCTCGATCCCCGAGCGGGTGCTCGCCTTCATGCTCGAGTCGGAGATGGAGATGCGCAAGCTCGGCATCCCGGTCAAGACCCGCCACAACGAGGTCGCGCCGGCTCAGTACGAGATCGCGCCGATCTTCGAGAACTCCAACGTCGGCTCCGACCATCAGCAGCTGCTGATGCAGATCCTGGAGAGCGTCGCCCGTCGCTACGGCTTCGTCTGCCTGCTGCACGAGAAGCCCTTTGCCGGCGTCAACGGCTCCGGCAAGCACAACAACTGGTCGATGGGGACCGACACCGGCACGAACCTGCTCGACCCCGGCGACACGCCGGCCGACAACATCCACTTCCTCTTCTTCTGCGCCGCGGTGATCCAGGCGGTCAACAAGCACCAGGGGCTGCTGCGCGCCTCGGTTGCCAACATCGGCCAGGACCACCGACTCGGCGCCAACGAGGCGCCGCCGGCGATCATCTCGATCTTCCTCGGCGGCGAGCTGGAAAAAGTCTTCGAGGCGATCGCCACCGGCGAAGGCGACCCCAACACGCCGGCCTCCTTCCTCGAGCTGGGCGCGACGGTGCTGCCGAAGCTGCCGATGGACGGCGGCGACCGCAACCGCACCTCGCCGTTCGCCTTCACCGGCAACAAATTCGAGTTCCGGGCGCTGGGGTCGAGCATGTCGCTCGCCTTCCCCAACACGGTGCTCAACACGATCGCCGCCGAGGCGATCGACGAGCTCGCCGGCAAGCTGGAGGAGAAGCTCTCCGGCGGCACGGCGATGCCGGAGGCCGTGATCGAGATCGTCAAGGAGTCCTACAGCGCCAACAAAGAGGTCTGCTTCGGCGGCGACAACTACGCCGAGGAGTGGCACGCGGAGGCCGAGCAGCGCGGACTGAAGAACCTGCGCACGACGCCCGACGCGCTGCCCGAGGTGATCGACGACCAGACCGTCGCCGCCTTCGAAAACTACGACGTGCTCTCCAAGCGCGAGCTCGAGTCGCGCTACGAGGTCTGGATCGAGCAGTACTGGATCCGCGCCAACATCGAGGCGGAGACCACGCACTCGATCGCCAAGACGATGATCCTGCCGGCGGCGCTGCGCTACATGGCGCTGATCAACGAGTCGGGCGTCGCCGACGGCGTCGCGGGTGAGGTCAAGGGGACCCTCGAAGCGCTGGGCAGGTCGCTGGCCAAGCTGGAGGAGGCAAATGCCGACCCGGCCTGGAGGGCCTCGAGATGGCGATCCACGCCCGCGACAAGCAGATCGCCGCGATGGACGAGGTGCGCGAGGCGGCCGACAAGCTGGAGAAGGTCGTCGCCGACGACCTCTGGCCGCTGCCGAAGTACGAGGAGATGCTCTTCATCAAGTAGGGGCGGCGTCCGGCAGGCCCGGCCCGCCGCGCAGAGGATTGAGGTCCGCGAGGAGCTCGAGCAGGCGTGGCTCGGGCTCCTCGTCGTCGATCAAGACCGCCGTGCCGGGCCAGGCGTAGCGCAGATAGCGGGCGTAGGCCTGGCGCGAGCCGAGGTCTGGCTCGTAGATCCAGGAGCCGGTGTTCCAGTAGCGAGTGCGGGAGTCGCCGTTGGACTGGACACAGGCCAGCGGCTGGTGGGTGTGAGCGAAGACGATCCTGTCGCTCTCCTCACTCCAGCCGAGGTTCTCGACCACCTGGGCGAAGGCCTCGAGCGCGTGCTCGGATGGGTCGCTGGGCGAGACGACGCTGGCGGTTGGAAAGACAGGGCGCGCCTGAGGCCTCTCGGCAACAGGCTGCTCACCGCGCAGGCGCTTGAGGCCGCGCTGCGGCAACTTCAGGGCGTACTCGATTCGTCCTGCCCGCTCGGCGGCACGGAAGACGTTCTGCTGGGCATGGGTGCCGTGCGGCATCTGGGCGGCGATGTAGAGCCACTCGGTGAGCAGGGTGATCACCGACTCGTAGTCCTCGATCGTCTTCGGCTGCTCCGGGCCGCCGCTGGCGATCCCCCACAGCGTCCGGGTCAGCATGCGGTCGCCGCGCGAGCCGGCGAGGCGTGCGTGCGGATCGAGGTAGTGGCCATGGGTGCAGAGGACGCCGGCGAAGCTGTAGGTCGGGTAGGCGATCTCGACCTCGACCCCAGGCAGGCGCCGGGTGAGGAAGGAGCGGAAGAAACCGGGGCCGGGCTTTGCCTCGTCGTCGGTGGAGAGACGGTGCGCCTCAGCGAGATCGGGCGGCGAGAAGCCGGCGGCAAGCTGCGCCTCGAGACGGTTCTCGGCGTCGCGGTGGACCAGGTGATGGTCGTGGTTGCCGGCGAGGAAGACGAGTCGCTTGCCGGGCAGCTTCTCGGCGATCAGACGCAGCAGCCCGTCGGATGCGTCGACCGCGTCCCCGACCGAGCCGAAGAGGAAGTCGAAGAGGTCGCCGAGGAAGATCAGCTCGTCGATCCCATCCAGCTGCGGCGCCAGCCGCTCGAGAAAGGGCTCCTCGCGCAGCAGGTCTCGCCCGGTCCAAGCGCCGAAGTGGGTGTCGGAGATGACCAGCGCCGCGCTCAAGCGCGGGAGAGTACCCGCATCTCCAGGCCGCCCTTGGGCGAGAGGGTCGGCATCTGGCGCACGGTCATCGTGCGGCCCGGCAGGGCGTCGAGGCGCAGCCGCTGCAGCAGCATCGTCGCCACCAGCTTCACCTCGGTCTGGCCGAAGCGCTTGCCGATGCAGATCCGCTGGCCGCCGCCGAAGGGAACGTAGGCGCCGCGCGGCAGCGCCGCCTTGCGCTCGCGGGTGAAGCGCTCGGGGATGAAGGCCTCCGGCTCGGGGAAGAACTCGGGGATGCGGTGACTGGCCCAGGAGCAGTAGTTGACGTAGGCCTCGCGCGGGACCGTGTAGCCGCCGAACTCGAACTCGCGGACGGCGCGGCGGGGGCCGATCCAGGCCGGCGGGTAGAGGCGCAGCACCTCGTCGAGGACCATGTCGAGGTAGGGCATCTCCTCGAGCTGGTCGACCGTCGGGCGGCTCGCCGCCGAGCACCCGATCCTGCTCCTCGCAGAGTCGCTCGGCCACGTCGGGGTGGCGGGCCAGCTCGTGCATCATGAAAGTCAGGGTCGAGGTCGAGGTGTCGTGGCCGGCGAACATCAGGGTCATCACCTGGTCGCGCACCTCGCGGTCGGTGAACGCCTCGCCCGCTTCGCCGCGGGCGCCGAGCAGGAGGCTGAGGATGTCCTGGCGCTCGTCGTCGGGCGCGGCGCGCCGGCGCTCGATCTCACCGAAGACGATCTCGTCGAGCACCTGCCGCGAGGCGATCAGCTTGCGCCAGGGCGAGCCGGGGCCGCGCAGCAGGCGCAGCGGGTAGTCGATCCCGTAGAAACCGAGCGCGCGCTCGAAGTGCTCGGCCGCAGCGGCGCCCTTGCCGGCTTCGTCGGGGTCGAGCCCGAGCAGGGCGCGCATCGCGATCCGCATCGCCAGGTTGCGCATCCAGTCGTAGACGTCGACCACCGTGTCCGGGCCGCAGGGTGCCGATCGCCGCCTCTGCCTCGGTCGACCATCGCCTCCACCGACGCGGTCAGCTGGCGACGATGGAAGGCCGGCATCATGATCGCCCGCGCCCGGTCGTGGTAGTCGTCGTCGATCGTCAGCAGGCCGTCGCCGAGCAGCGGGATCAGGTCGCCGAAGCTCGACTCGCGCCAGTGGAAGTTCTCCGGGTGGGCGACGGTGATGAAGTGGTTGGCCTCCGGCCCGAGCATGAAGACGACCCGGGTGTGGAGCAGGCGCATGCTGAAGATCGGGCCGTGCTCTTCGTAGTGCGAGAGCAGCAGCGGCAGCGGGTCGTGGGCGATCTGGTGGGTGCGCGCGAGGCTGAAGTCGCTCGGACCGGGCGGGTACTTGCCCCTCCCCCGCCACTCGGCGCGGATGTCGTCGGCCACCCGCCGCACCGGGTTGTCGGACATCTGCGGCGGTTTGACGACGGGGGCAGCGGTCTCGGCGGGCATCGCCCCGAACAATAACTGGCTAGCTGGCCAGTCGCCGCGGTCGAGGTTTGTCCCGCGACGCGACTCAAACCGCGACCGCGCTGGCTCAGGAGGATGCGGAGGCGGCGAGCTGGCCGCAGGCGGCGTCGATGTCGCGGCCGCGGGTGAGCCGCACGGTGGCGCCGAGACCGTGCTCGGCGAGGATCGCGCGAAAGCGCCTCGATCCGCTCCGGGGAGGAGCCGTCGTAGGCGCCGGTCGGGTTGTAGGGGATCAGGTTGACCTTGTAGACGCGGCGGTCGAGCAGGGCGGCGAGCTCGCGGGCGTGCTCGGGCAGGTCGTTGACCCCGTCGAGCATCACGTACTCGACGAAGACCTTGCGGCGACGGCGGGCGCGGTAGCGCTCGCAGGCTGCCAGCACCTCGGCCAGCGGGTAGCGGTCGTTGACCGGCATCAGCTGCGAGCGCAGGCCGTCGTTCGGCGCGTGCAGCGAGAGCGCGAGGCTGATCGGCATCTCGCATTCGGCCAGGCGGTCGATCCCCGGCACCCAGCCGACCGTCGAGATCGCCGTGCGGCGGTGGGTGACGCCGAGGTCGGGCAGCCGCTCGCAGGCGCCCGAGGACCGCAGTCGAGGTTCATCGTCGGCTCCCCCATGCCCATGAAGACGACGTGGTCGATCGCTTCGGTGCGGCGGAAATGGAGCGCCTGGTCGAGGATCTCGTCGGCGCTGAGGTTGCGGCCGAACTTCATCTGGCCGGTGGCGCAGAAGGTGCAGGTCAGCGGGCAGCCCGACTGCGAGGAGACGCAGACCGAGCGCCGCCCGTCGCGGTAGCGCATCAGCACCGCCTCGATCGGCCGGCCGTCGGCGGTGTGGAAGAGCGCCTTGACGGTGCCGTCGTCGGACTTCGCCTCGGCCTGGAGCTCGAGGGTCGAGAGCGGCACCGCCTCCTCCAGCCGCGCGCGCAGCGCCGCCGGCAGGTTGGTCATCTCCTCGTAGGAGCCCGCCCCACGCGCCACCCACTCCCAGACCTGGGAGGCGCGGTAGGACGGCTCGCCGGCGGTGGCGAGGGTCTGCTGTCAGCAGGGCGCGATCCATTCCCGGCGAGTGTAGGGCTCGCCGGGTTTCGCTCAGGCGGTGGGCGGGCGGGGGCTGCTCCGGCGGAGGCGGCGCGTGCGGCTGCTCGGCAGCGGCTGGCGGCATCAGGTCGGCGAGCCGGCGGCGGCTCCTGGCCCGGCAGCGCTTCGGCTTCCTGCGCCAGAGTCGTTGAGCGAGACCTGGATGTAGGCCCAGAGCGCCGGCGCGAGCAGCAGGTAGAGGATGATCGCGATCCAGCCGTTGAGCGGCTCCTTGCCGGCCAGGCGCGAGGCGCCCATGACGCGCTTGGTGCCGCGCCAGTAGGTGATCAGCGGCCGGGACGATGATGATGCCGCCGGGGAAGAGCGCCAGCACCGAGTTGGTCGGGTTCTGGCCGAGGTCATAGCCTTTGGCCTTGCCGTAGTCGCGCAGCTCGCGGTTGATCCTGTACCACCAGACGAGGTGGTAGATGCCGAGGGTGATGATCGGCAGCAGGGCGGCGGCCCAGGGACTGCGGACCTTCACCTCGTCCTCAGTGCCGCGGATCTTCATCTCATAGGCCATGCAGGGAGCTCCGTTCTGGTGGTGAAAGAGACAGCGGTCAGTGCCGACCCTAACCCACCGACCGCGGCCGCGGTTTCGGCTAGGCCAGACCTCGGCGGCGACACGCTCTCCGGCCTGAAGGGCGCCCTCCATGTATCCGCTCCACACGGTGGCGGTCTCGGTGCCGGCCCAGTGGACGCGGCCGGCCGGCTCGCGCAGGGCCGGGCCGCAGGCCGTCCAGCCACCCGGGCCGAAGTTCGAGGTCGGCCCGCCGCCGGACCACTCCTCCTCGCTCCAGGCCTGTTCGGCGTAGTCGAAAGGCTGCGCGGCGCGCGGGCCGTAGAGCCGCTCGAAGCAGGCGAGGACGGGGCGCGGCGCTCGGCCGGCGGCAGCGCGGCCAGCTCGACGCGCCTCGGGACCGCCGACGAAGCCAAGCAGGACCCCGGCTCGAACCGTCGCGGGGCGAGCTGTCGAAGGTCAGGGTGACCGGGCCGGCATCGGTGACCGACTCGCCGCTGAGCCCATCGGCACGCCAGAACGGCTCCTCGTACAGCGCCATGCACTTGGTCAGCGCACCGGGGCGCAGCCGCTCGGCGAGCTGGGGACGCCCGGGCGGCAGCGGGTCGATCTCGATCCGCGCGGCGATCGCGGGGGGAACGGCGACGATCACGCGATCCGCCTCGACCTCGAGTCCGTCCGCAACGACACGGACCCCGGCGTCGTCATGGGAGATCCGGCGCACCGGCGCGCCGAGCCGCACCCGATCGCCGAGCGACTCGGCGAGGCCGAGTGGCAACAGCTGCGCACCGCCGTCAAGGCGGTCTTGCTGTGCCCCGCCCTCGGTGTCGATCAGCTTGTCGAAGCTGCCCGCGGAGGCGACATAGAAGAGCGGCGTGGAGCATCGAGATCTCCTCGGGCCCGGTCCCCCACACCGTGCGCCCGGCAAGGCCGATCAGCTCGCGGGCGATCTCGGTGCGCACGTTGCGCTCACACCACTCGGCGAGCGTTTCGCGGTCGAGCTCGGCAGCGCCCTCGGCCGCCCAGGGCGCCTCGGCGCCGACGCTCTGCGCCAAGCGATCGATGCGGCGGCGGGCGACGAAGACGTCCCAGAGGCACACGCGGCTCGAGGCGCGGGATCGTGCCGCGGTAGCGGCGCCGCTTGCCGCCGACGTCGAGCAGGTTCCGCCCGGCGCCGTGTTGGGCGAAGATCTCGATTCCGAGCTCTCCGGCGAGCCTCTGCACCCGGTCGTGGTCCGAGCCGACCCACTGGCCGCCGACGTCGACCGTCACCCCGTCGCCGAGCGTCGCGTTGAGCAGCCGCCCCCCGACCCGGTTGCGCGCCTCGAGCACGACCACCTCGCGGCCGGCATCGGCGAGCGCCCGTGCCGCTCCCAATCCGGAAAGGCCGGCTCCGACAATGGCGACGTCGACTGAGATGGCGGTGCTCTCAGCCATGGACTTTCTCCCCCCGCTCGAGCATCTCGACGAACTTCTTCAGCCGCCGCTCACGCGTCTCCAGCCTTTTCGCCTCCCCAAGCCGGTAGACGATCGCGTAGCGGTTGGCGCTGTCGAGGGTCGCGAAGAACTCGCGTGCCGCAGGGCGGGCGTCGAGCTCCCGCTGCAGATCAGCGGGAACCTCGGCGGTGCGCTGGCCCTCGTAGGCGGCGTCCCAGCGACCGTCGGCCTTGGCCGCCTCGACCTCGGCCATCCCGGCCGGGCGCATGCGACCCGACTCGATCAGCCCCTCTGCCTTCTCGCGGTTGATCCGCGACCAGCGACCGCGCGGGCGTCGCGGGGTGAAACGCTGCAGGAAGCACCCCTCGTCGAAGGCTCGCTTCTGACTGTCGATCCAGCCAAAGCAGAGTGCGACCTCGAGCGCCTCCGCGTAGCTGACGCTCGTCACGCCGGAGTGCTTCTTGGCGATCTTCAGCCAGACCCCGGGGGAACCTGCCCCCTCCCCCTCCAGCCAGCCCTCCAACTCTTGAGGAGAGGCAAACAGAACTATCGGAAGCTCATCCGCCATAACGTCGGATTGTCCCGGTTAGAGTGGGGAACGTGAGCGACGCCGACGGCATCGACAACCTCACCGCGGCGATCGGGCGCTACAACGACGCCTGGAACGCGCAGGATCTCGACGCGATCGTGGCGATGCACGCCCCCGACATGGTCTTCGCCAACCACACCGCCGGCGAGTCGGCGACGGGCGAGGAGGTGCGGGGGCACATCGCCTCGATTTTCGCGACCTGGCCGGATCTGAGGTTCGAGACGCGGCGGCTCTACGTGCGCGAGGGGCTGGTGGTGCAGGAGTGGACGGCGAGCGCGACGCACTCGAATCCGATGCGCCGAGGAGACCTCGAAGCAGCGCCGACCGGCCGCACGTCAGCTGGGACGGGATCGACTCGATCCCCTTCGAGAACGGTCTGGTCAAGCGCAAGGACGTCTACTCGGACTCGGTCACTATCCTGCGCCAGGTCGGCCTGCTCGACTAAATCGCGCCTTCCGTCACACAGGCGCGATAGAGAATTTTAATTCTGCGCGCCACACGAGCGTTCGGGCGGGCAAGGCTCGCCGCATGGCTTCGAGTTTCGTTCTTGCAGGTGTGTTTCTCGAGCGGACAGCACTCGCAACCGGTCTTCTGGCCGCGGCGATTGCGGTTGGCGGGTTTCTGACCGGGACGCACGCACTGATCAGATCGGAGGAACCGCGAAGCTTGCAGCGTTCCACCGCCGCAGGCGGGGTACTTGGCGTCTTCTTCGGTGTCGGGGTCATTTTCATCGATGCGATAGCGAGCTAGCATGTGGGTTGTGAACAAAACGTTTCTGCTTGGAATACTGGCCACGGTAGGGCTGACTAGCCTCATCGGCTTGATCGTCTACGGCTTCGACATTGGCCCGGACTTCGCCGCCCTCCTGTTCGTCTTGGGCCTGATTGGCACCGGCCTGATCGGCGGCGAGGTAGCGAAGCGGCTACCACCACCCGGACGGCGGAACTAGAGAGCTCCTACAACTACAGGCTCGCGGCGTCGGCGAGCAGGTCGACCTGCTGCGCGTCGGCGGAGCTGGGGCAGAAGACCAGCTCGTCGCAGCCGAGGGACTCGTAGGCGGCGACGTACTGGGCGACCGTGTCGGCGTTCTGGGCGGCGCTGTCGCCGATCATCTTGGCGATGTCCTCGCCCAGCCAGGCGTAGTAGTGCATCAGGTTGTCGCGCACATCCTGCTCGGCACGGTCGCCGAGCGAGAAGTAGGCGAGCGCCATGATGTGCGGCTCGCCCTCGCGGCCGGCGTCCCTCCATGCGGCTCGTGCCTTCTCGGTGCCCTCGCGGGCCTGGTCGGGGCCCGAGCCGGCGGCGATCCAGCCGTCGCCGAAGCGGGCGGCGCGGGCGTAGGCGGCGTCGGCGTGACCGCCGACGATCAGGCGGGGCGCGCCAGCGATCGCCGGGCCAACCTCGTCCCCAGCCCAAATCTCCTTCATCTCCTCCAGCATCGCGTCGAGGCGCTTGCCGCGGCCGCGCAGCTCGACCCCGCTCGTCTCGTAGTCGTCGTCGCGGGCGCCGAGGCCGATACCGAGGGTGAAGCGGCCGCCGGAGAGGGCATTGACGCTGTGCGCCTGCTTCGCCAGCTCGGCGGTGTTGGTGCGCAGCGGGGCGAGCAGCACAGTCGTCGAGAGGCCGATCCGCTCGGTGACCGCAGCGGCCGCCGCCAGCGCGTCAGCGGCTCGTAGTTGTCGTAGACGATGCGGTCGATCGTGCCGAGCGTGGAGAAGCCGCGTGCCTCGGCGCGTCGCGCCCACTCGGTCAGCTCCGCTCCCGTGGCGCCGGGAACCGCGTTGGGAAGTGCGATGCCTACGTCCATGGCCGCCTCCCTACCCGCCCTCGACTCAGCCGTAACGCTCGCCGATGATCGCGCGCAGCTTCGAGCGGTCGTGGCGAGCGTGCACGCGGCGCACGGTGCCCGAGCGCGAGCGCATCACCAGCGATTCGGTGCTGGCGCCGGCGCCGCGGTAGCGGACGCCCTGGAGGACGTCGCCGTCGGTCACGCCGCTGGCGGAGAAGAAGACGTCGTCGCCGGAGCAGAGGTCGTCGGCTGTGAGGACCTGGTCGAGGTCGTAGCCGGCGTCGACGGCGGCGCTGCGCTCCTCGTCGTTGCGGGGCCAGAGGCGACCGAGCAGCTGGCCGCCCATCGACTTCAGCGCCGCGGCGGAGAGGACGCCCTCGGGCGTGCCGCCGATCCCCCAGAGCAGGTCGACCGGGGAGCGGTCGCTGACCGCGAGCAGGGCGGCGGAGACGTCGCCGTCGGTGATCAGGCGGATGCGGCCGCCCGCCTCGCGCACTTCCTTCATCGCCTCCTCGTGGCGCGGCCGGTCGAGCATGACCACGGTGACGTCGCCGACGCTCCCGCCCTTGCGCTCGGCAATCAGCTTCAGCGTCTCCGGCAGCGGCCGGTCGAGGTCGAGCAGGTCGGCGATCTCCTCGCCGCCGGCCATCTTTTCCATGTAGACGCAGGGACCGGGGTCGAACATCGTGCCGCGCTCGGCGAGCGCGATCACGGCGAGGGCGCTGGGCATGCCGAGCGCGCAGAGGCGGGTCCCCTCGAGCGGGTCGACGGCGATGTCGACCACGGGCGGGCTGCCGTCGCCGATCTGCTCGCCGTTGTAGAGCATCGGCGCCTCGTCCTTCTCGCCCTCGCCGATCACGACAACGCCGTCCATCGAGACCGAGTCGAGGACGAAGCGCATCGCGTCAACGGCGGCCTGGTCGGCGGCGATCTTGTCGCCACGGCCAACCCAGCGGGCGGCGGCCAGCGCCGCGGCCTCGGTCACCCGCACGAGCTCCAGCGCGAGGTTGCGATCCGGCTTCTGGGGCGAGGTCTCGCTCATGCGAGCCGCAGCCTATAAGGTCGCCGCATGGCTCAAAGGTGGGGACTGACGCTGCCGCTGCCGGGCACTCGCCTGGCTGACCACAAAGAGCACGTGGTGCGAGCCGAGGCTGCCGGCTACACCGACCTCTGGAGCGGCGAGACCAACGGGCCGGACGGCTTCACGCCGCTGGCGCTGAGCGCCGCCTGGACCGAGCGGGCGCGGCTGGGGACCGGCATCGTCGGCGTCTTCCAGCGCGGCCCGGCGCTACTGGCCCAGGAGGCGGCGGCGCTGGCCGACGCCTCCGCAGGGCGCTTCGTGCTCGGCATCGGCTCCTCCTCGGACCGCATCGTCGAAGGCTGGAACGGGATCCCCTTCGAGCGGCCGCTGAGCAAGGTGCGCGAGACGCTGGAGTTCCTGCGGATCGCGCTCGACGGCGAGCGCACCGAGAGCGGCTTCAAGCTGGAGACGGCGCCGGCGGAGCGGGTGCCGATCGTGCTCGCCGCGCTGCGCGGCAAGATGCTCGACCTGGCGGTGGAGCGCGCCGACGGCGCCTTCACCAACTTCCTCCCGCTCGGCGGCCTGCCCAAGGTCGCCGCGCAGCTGGAGGGCGCGCCGGAGGGCTTCGAGCTGCTCTGCCGCTTCTTCTGCCTGCCGGGCGAGCGCGAGGCGGTCGAGCCGCTGGCCCGCTTCATGTTCTCCTCCTACATCACCGTCCCCGTCTACGCCGCCTTCTACCGCTGGCTCGGCTACGGCGAGCAGATCGACGCGATGGTCGCCGCCTGGGAGGCGGGCGACCGCCAGGGCGCGGCCGCCGCGGCGCCCTGGGAGCTGATCGAGGACATGTTCATCTTCGGCACGCCCGAGCAGATGCGCGAGCGCCTCGACGCTTTCGTCGCCGGCGGCGTCACCCTGCCGATCCTCACCCCGATCGTCACCCCCGACAAGCTGGGCGAGACGATCGACGCGCTGGCCCTTTAGACGTGCCGGTGCGTAGAGGTCCATATGGACCTCTACGCACCGGCACGTCAGTACTCGACCTCGGCTCCTAGGCCGAAGGAGCGGTCGGCGGCGAGTTCGACGATTTTGTCGACGATCGGCTGGTGCCAGCCTTCCTTCTTGGAGCGCGTCGCGATCGTCTCCACCGCCATGCCGACCCGGCTCGCCGTCGTCGCCGCCAGACCGCGCAGGACTTCGAAGTCGAACTCGCATTCTTCGCAGACTTCGGCCAGTTCGAGCAGGTACGACGTTTCCTGGTACTCCTCGGAGATCACCAGGCCGTGGTGGATCGGGTCGTCGTAGACGACGGTCGAGGTGATGTCGGTCAGCGGCGCCAGGCGCCATTTCCTCCCCGGCCCGGACAGCGACGTCTTGTCGCGATCGATCAGGGCGAAGTTCTTGCCGTGGGCGTCGCCGTTGCCGAGGATGTAGTTGCAGAAGGCCGCGGTGAGCAGGTTCACCACTTCGTCGGGGCGGCTGACCGCGTTGAGCAGCCCGCGGGCTTCGGTCCAGCCGGGAGCTTCGCTCTCCTCGCTCTCCTCGTCCGTGTCCGGGCGGGATGCCGAGCGCCTGGCAGAAGGACTCGCAGTGGAGTCGCCGCACCTCGCCGCCGACCCTCGCCGACGACCGGTCATAGCGCGGCGAGACCAGGCAGCAGCGGCCGGCGATCTGCTCCACCGTCGCTTTCGCGACCGGCAGGCCGACCTGGCGGCAGACGGTCATGCAGAACATCTCGTTGGCGACGTATTCGGGGTATTCGCCGGTCTCGGGCTTGACCACGTGCGTGCTCGGGGCACCGGCCTCCGGCCAGGCCCAGCGGTCGCCCTCCTCGTCGTAGACGAGGCTGAGCTTGTGGCGAAGGCCGGGCAGGGCGAAGCGCATCCGCTGCCTGCAATCGGCGACTGAAGAAGCTGCGGCGGGGGTGGCTTCACGCACTTCGGCCAGTTCGTCCTCGCTCGAGCCAGGCGAGCGAGTCGGGTCGCGCGTCGCGGCACCTCGCCCGCCGGCAGGAAGGTGACCGCGCCGGGGCAGTCCTGACCCAGCTCGGCCAGCATCAGGTAGCCGTCGGTCGCGTCGAGGCCAAGCTCGCGTCCCATCCGCTCGCGCCGCGCACCCTTCGGGCAGCAGCCCCTCGACGTAGGCGCGGGTGGCCTCGGCGCTGTAGGGCTCCGGACGAGCCGGTAGCGAGTTGCTGAGCAGCGCTTTCCCTGGTCCGAACCGCTCGACCAGCTCAGGGTCGTAGGCGAGTCTGTAGTCGTTGTCGCCCGCGGGGAACAGGGTTCCGACGCGCTCCCCATACAGGTAGACGTCAAGGCTCAATTTGGTCCTCCTCGATCTTCCTCCCGGTATCCACGATCTACGACTTTAAACCGAAGCTAGGCTCAGCGCATAGTCCCCAGCGGCGTCGGTGAACCACCCGTCCGGGCGCAGTCCTGCCTCGCGATAGATGCCTTCGAGCCCGTCGCGGGTGAACTTGGCGGAGATCTCGGTTCGCATCTCCTCCTCGGCGGCAAAGCGCACGGTCAGGTCAAGGCCGTCGAGCCGCACGGTCTGCTCGACGAGCGAGCGCAGGCGGATGTCCATGCGAGCCGCGTCGACGTCGTAGCGGGCAACGTGCTCGAAGCGGTCGAGGTCGAAGTCGGCCGCCGAGCTCGCGGTTCAGCACCTGCAGGACGTTCTTGTTGAATTCGGCGGTGACCCCCTGGGAGTCGTTGTAGGCGTCCTCCAGCCGGCTCGGCTCCTTGACCAGGTCGGTGCCGAGCAGGATCCGGTCCCCTGGTTCGAGCAGAGCCGCGATGCGGGCGAGGAAGTCGTGACGAGCGTCCGGGTAGAGGTTGCCGATCGTGCCACCGAGGAAGGCGACGAGGCGGCCGTCGGCGCCATTGGGGATGCGCTCGAGGTCGTGCTCGAAGTCGCAGACCAGGCCGCGGACGGCGAGACCGGGGTACTCCTCGACCAGCGCCTCGGCGGTGTCATGGGTGATCTGCTCGGAGATGTCGACCGGGACGTAGGTGGCGAGGCAACCGGCGTCGCGCATCGCGCTCAGCAGGTGGCGCGTCTTCGCCGCCGAGCCCGAGCCGAGCTCGACCAGGGTCCCCGGCTCTCCAGCCGCGGCGACGATCTCGGCCGAGCGTTGGGCGAGGATCTCGCGCTCGGCGCGGGTCGGGTAGTACTCGGGCAGCTCGGTGATCTGCTCGAAGAGACGGGAGCCACGCTCGTCGTAGAAGTACTTGGGCGCCAGCTCCTTCGGCTTGGCGGTGAGGCCGAGGCGGATGTCGCGCGCCATCGCGAGACCGCCGTCGGCACGCAAGCGGACCTCGATCTCGATCGGCTCGGCGGCGGCGCCGGGGTTCATCGGCCGGCGTCCTTCGCGCAGCGGAGGCCGGAGAAGATCTGGCGCCGCTGCGGCAGGTCCCAGTTACGGAAGCTGGGTCGCATGACGGCGCGGTCGGTCGCCCAGGAACCGCCCGCGCAGGACCTTGTACGCGTCGCCGAAGAAGACCTCGGAGTACTCGCTGTACGGGAAGGCCTTGAAGCCGGGGTAGGGGAGGAAGTCGGATGAGGTCCATTCCCAGACCTGACCGACGGCCTGCAGGCGATCGGCAGCGACCTCCCACTCCTGCTCGCTAGGCAGCCGCTTGCCCGTCCAGCGGGCGAAGGCGTCGGCCTCCTGCCAGGAAACGTGGATCACCGGCTGGGCGAGGTCGACCGGATCGCGGTGGCCCCTGGCAACGCTCACCCAGCCGGCCCCAGCGTCGCCCTCCCAGTAAAGGGGCGGCTCCGCCCCGGTCGCCTCCATGTAGGCGACATACGCACCATTGGTCACTGGAGTTCGATCGATCTCGAACGGGGCGAGCTGACCGCGTGGCGCGGGCGCTCGTTGTCGTAGGCGAACCCGGCCGCGGCGGCGCCGATCTCGTGCTCGCCGCCCTCGACGAGGACCATCTCGGGTTCCGGCGGTGCCGGCGCGGCGCTGGGGCCGGCATCGCTCTCGCGCAGCGGCTCGTATCCGTCGACCAGCTGCAGGAGCTGCAGCATCGTCTCGTTGTGCTGAAGCTCGTGCGCGAGCAGCATCTCGTAGACAAAGCCTTCGCGCAGCAGGGGATCGTCCGCGTCAGCGGCGATGTCGACCTCGTCGAGCACTTCGAGAGTGCGCTCGCGCACGTCGGCGAGGTAGGAGCGCAGCTCGGCGTCGCGCAGGATCGGCAACTCGCCCCGCGTCTTGCGCGGGTTCTCGATCGCGTCGTAGAAGCGGCCGAGCTCGCCGTGTAGCGGCTCGCGCTCGCCGATCGTCTGCACCAGCCAGAGCTCCTCGAAGTTGGCGATATGGCCGAGGTCCCAGGCAAGCGGGCTGAGGATCGGCGAGTAGACGCGGTTGAGTTGCTCGTCATCGAGTGGCTCGATCAGCTCGTAGGTGCGTCTGCGAGCCTCCGCGAGCCGGTCCGCGATCGCTTCCTTGGAGCTGGAGCTTGCCGTCACCTCGGTGGCGATGCCGAAAACCCTAGCGGGTAGGCTGCGGCGGCTGTGAAAATCTCAAGCACAGGTGCATTGGTCGCAGGGGGAGCTTCCGGGCTCGGCGAGGCAACTGCGCGGGCGCTGGCGGCGGCGGGTGCGAACGTCGTCATCGCCGATCTCAACGCAGAGAAGGGTGAGACGCTGGCAGGAGAGCTTGGCGCGACCTTCGTCGAGGCCGACGTGACCGACGAGGCCGCGGTCGCGGCGGCGGTCGAGCGGGCGGCGGAAGCGGGCGAGGACGGGCTGCGGATCTCGGTCTGCTGCGCGGGGATCGGCTGGGCCGAGCGGGTCGCCCACAAGGGCGGGCCCCACAACCTCGAATTCTTCTCCAACGTAGTCAAGGTCAACCTGATCGGGACCTTCAACGTCCTCCGCTTGGCTGCGGCCGCGATGAGCGAGAACGAGCTGGACGAGGGAGGCGAGCGCGGCGTCTGCGTCAACACCGCCTCGATCGCCGCCTACGACGGCCAGATCGGCCAGATCGCCTACGCAGCCTCGAAGGGCGGAATCGTCGGCATGACGCTGCCCGCGGCCCGCGACATGGCCTCGCGCGGAGTGCGAGTCATGACGATCGCCCCCGGCCTCTTCGACACGCCGCTGCTGGCCGCCCTGCCGGAGGAGGCCCGCGAGGCACTCGGCGCGGGCATTCCCTTCCCCTCGCGGCTGGGACAGCCGGCGGAATACGCGCAGCTGGTCGAGCAGATCGTCGCCAACCCGATGCTCAACGGCGAGACGATCCGCCTCGACGGCGCTCTGCGCATGCCGCCGAAGTAGCCAGGGCCTTAGTCCGTCCCATCAGCCTCCGGGTCGCGCCAGACGCGCTTGCGCCACGGCGGGCTGACCGCGAAGCGCGAGCGGCGCCTTCGTCGTCCGCGATCGGCTCCAGGGGGACGAGATGAACGCGACGACCCGGGGTGACGCGGTCGATGCGGAGAAAGCCGTTCGTGTTGCCGGCGTGACTACCGCCGGAGACGACGAGCATGTGGGTCTCGGGCCCCCAACCGTTGTCAGGGCGGGCGCCCACCGCTTCGGCGACGCCCTTCAGCGGGCCGATACCGGCGTCGGAGCCGGCGTTCGCGAAGCTCTGGTCGTAGTTGTAGCCGTGGTGCGAAGAAGCCCGCTCGTCGACGCTGCCGTCGGGATCGATGCGGATCTGCACTCCCTCCCAGTCGTCCCGGTGAAATCCCTCGTCGCCGGCGATCGGCACGCCGCGCAGAGTGGCCGAGTCGGCGTAGTAGAGCCAGTACTGGATGTAGAGGCTGCCGCCGCGATCGATCACGTGGACAAATGCCGTCACCGGCAGTCCGGCATCGGTCTCATCCACCAGACCACGCGCCGACCCGTCGGCACACCCGGCATCGCGACAACGCCGAAAATCCACCGGCAGCGCGCGAGACCCTTCCTCGAAGAAAAGCGCCGGCATGTGGCGGCGGACCAGCTCGCCGACCTGCGACCCGTAGGTAGCAATCAGGGTCGGTTCGTCGTCGCACCGATCCGCAAGCGCCGCCGCACAGAGCAAGCGAGACGCGATCGCACCGGCCAACCTCGCACCCGGCACCCGCACCCCCATCGCAACGAGCACCGTCAGCAAAAGCGCGACAACCGCGACAACACCCACCCACTCCACGGTCCCCTGCCCACGTTCGTCCACTCACCACCAAGGGCACAGGGCGTCGATCTCTCCCCCTTTCGGGGGTGGCGCTAGAGGTTTTGGATCTCGCCGGCTATTTCCGCCGCGGCCTGTTTGGCGTCGGCGAAGAGCATCGACGTGTTCGGTTCGTAGAAGAGGTCGTTGTCGATGCCGGCGAAGCCGGGGCTGAGCGAGCGCTTGATCACGATCACCTGCTGGGCCTCGGTGACTTCGATGATCGGCATGCCGGCGATCGGGCTGTCGGGATCGTTTTTGGCCGCCGGGTTGGTGACGTCGTTGGCGCCGACGATGACCGCGACGTCGGTGCGCGGCATCTCGGGGTTGATGTCCTCCATCTCGCGCAGCTGCTCGTAGGGCACGTCGGCCTCGGCGAGCAGGACGTTCATGTGGCCGGGCATGCGGCCGGCGACGGGATGGATCGCGTAGTTGACGGTGACGCCGCGCTTCTCCAGCTCGTCGGCGACCTCCTTGATCGCATGCTGGGCCTGGGCGACGGCGAGGCCGTAGCCGGGGACGATCACGACCGAGTCGGCGTAGGCGAGCTTGATCGCCGCGTCCTGGGCGCCGATCGAGACGTGCGGCCGCTCCTCGCCGGAACCTCCGCCACCGCCGGCCGGAGCGCCGCCGAAGCCGGCGAAGAGGACGTTGGCAACCGAGCGGTTCATCGCCGTCGCCATCTCCATCGTCAGGATCGTTCCCGAGGAGCCGACCAGGGTGCCGGCGACGATCAACGCGACGTTGTCGAGCGCGAAGCCCGCCGCCGCCGCGGAGAGGCCGGTGAAGGCGTTGAGCAGCGAGATCACGACGGGCATGTCGGCGCCGCCGATCGGCAGGACGACGAGGTTGCCGAGCAGCGCCGCGGCAATCAGGATGCCGATGAAGATCGCCTGCGAGGGATCGCCGTTGTTGGTGGCGATGTCGACGCAGGCGGCGACGATGCCCAGCAGCAGGACGACGTTGATCACCTGCTGGCCAGGGACGGCGAGCGGCCTGGTCGGGATCAAGTCCTGGAGCTTGGCGAAGGCGATGTTCGAGCCCCAGAAGGAGATCGAGCCCACCACGCCGGCGAAGAGCACCGGGATCAGGGTGTCCAGCGGGATCTCCTCGCCGAGCGAGATCCCGTGGCGGATCTCCGACCAGGCGATCAACGCCACGGCGCCGCCGCCGACGCCGTTGTAGAGGGCGACCATCTGCGGCATCTCGGTCATCTGCACTCGCACCGAGGCGATCACGCCGATCGCGGTCCCGATCCCGAGGCCGAGGGCGATCAGGCCCCAGTTGCCGATCCCGTCGAGCAGCAGCGTGGTGATGACCGCGACAACCATGCCCCCCGCGGCGATCAGGTTGCCCTGCTTCGCGGAGGTCGGGTGGGTGCCTCGTTTGACCCCGATGATGAAGAGCGAGAAGGCGACGATGTAGAGCGCGGTGGCGGCGTCGCCACCTGGCTTGAACACGGCCTCGATCATGAGGAGCCGCCCTTGCCGTCAGCCTCGGCCTTCGGTTTCGGCTTTTTGGAGAACATGCCGAGCATCCGGTCGGTGACCATGAAACCGCCGACGATGTTGATCGCGCCAAAGGCGATCGCGATCGTGCCGATCACGTACTCGAGCGGGTCGTTGGCGTAGCCGACGACGATCAGCCCGCCGAGCATGACGATGCCGTGGATCGCGTTGGTCTGCGACATCAGCGGCGTGTGCAAGGTGGTCGGAACCTTGGAGATCACCTCGAAGCCGACGAAGGCGGCGAGGACGAAGATCGTGATCTCGGTGAAGAGGCTCATTTAGCCGCCCTCTCGTTGCGGATCTCGCCGCCGTGGGTGATGCAGGCGGCGGCGACGATGTCGTCCTCGAAGTCGACGTTCAGCGTGCCCTCCTCGGTGACGAGCAGGCCGAGCAGGTTCTCGAGGTTCTTGGCGTAGAGCTGCGAGGCCGGGGCCGGCATCTCGCTGGCCAGGTTGCGCGGGCCGACGACCTTGACGCCGCCCTCGACCACGGTCTGTCCCGCCTCGGTCAGCTCGCAGTTGCCGCCGCTCTCGGCGGCGAGGTCGACGATCACCGAGCCGGGCTCCATATTGCGGACCGCGCCGGCGGTGATCAGCAGCGGCGCTGGGCGGCCGGGGATCGCCGCGGTGGTGACGATCACGTCCTGTTTGGCGGCGTTCTCGCCGATCGCCTCGACGACCTTGGCGTTCTCCTCGTCGGTGAGCGGCCGGGCGTAGCCGCCCTCCCCTTCGGCGTCGGGGATGAAGTCGAGTTCGAGCGGGCGACCGCCGAGCGAGGCGATCTGCTCCCAGGCGGCGCGGCGGATGTCGAAGCCGGTGACGATCGCGCCCAACCGCTTCGCCGTGGCGACGGCCTGCAGCCCGGCGACGCCGGCGCCCAGAACCAGGACCTTGGCCGGTGGCACGGTGCCGGCGGCGGTGGTCATCATCCCGAAGAAGCGACCCGACTCGCGAGCGGCGATCAGCATCGCCGCGTAGCCGCCGGCGGCGGCCTGCGAGGAGAGCGCGTCCATCGCCTGGGCGCGCGTCGTCCGCGGGATCGCCTCCATCGCGAAGCTGGTCACGCCGGCGGCGGCGAGCGCCTTGTTGGTCTCGGCCGCCGTCCAGGGCGAGAGATGGCCGATCAGAAGCTGGTTGGAGCTGAGCTTGCCGATCTGCTCGGGGGTGGGGGCGGCGACGCGAAGGACGACGTCGGCGCCCCAGGCGACGTCGGGGTCGACGACCTCCGCGCCGGCCTCCTCGTACTGGGAGTCGGGATGGCCGGCGGCGTCGCCCGCGCCGCGCTCGACGAGCACGTCGACGTGCTCGTTCTTCTTCAGCGATTTGACAGCGTCAGGGACGAGCGCGACCCGGCGCTCCCCATCGGCGGTCTCTTTCGGCACTCCGATCTTCATGGCGTCATCAACAAGATCTGCGGCGGGGGACCTTATGACAAGCGGCTAGGAGGGTGTCTTCACGCCTGCCAGCGAGGCAAGACGCTCCAAGGTGTGCAACTGCTGATCGCGCTCGACGTGGACCGGGGAGACGATCAGGCGGTCGATGCCGGCGCCGCGGAAACGCTCGATCCGCTCGGCCACCTCGGCCTCGGTGCCGACCAGCGAGGTCGCCTCGACGATCTCGTCGGGCATCGCCTGGAAAGCGCCGTCGCGGTCTCCGTCTTGGAAGCGACGCTGTACCTCGTCGGCGACGTCGCCGAAGCCGAAGCGGTGGGCGAGGTCGACGTAGAAGTTGGTTTTGCGGCTGCCCATGCCGCCGAAGTAGAGGACGAGGCCGGCCTTGACGACGCTCTTGGCAGCCTCCAGGTCGCCGTCGATAGCCACCGACAGAGAGGGCGAGACCTCGAGGTCGGAGCGCTGCCGCCCGCCCTTGGCGAAACCGGCCTCCAGATGCTCTCCCCAGGTCTCCTGGAAGGCATCGACGCTGAAGAAGATCGGGATCCAGCCATCGCAGATCTCCGCCGCCATCTCGACCGATTTGCGCCCGATCGCGCCGACGAAGACCGGGATGCTCGCCCGCTCGGGATGGAAGTTGAGCTTCAGCGGCTTGCCCTCGCCGCCCGGCAGGGGCAGCTGGTAGTGCTCCCCCTGGTGGTCGACCTTGCCCTCGCGGGCGACGATCTCACGCACGACTTCGATGTACTCGCGGGTGCGGCCCCACGGCTTCGAGTATGGGACGCCGTACCAGCCTTCGGAGACCTGCGGCCCGGAGGGCCCGAAGCCGAAGAGGAAGCGGCCGCCGGAGAGCTTGTCGATCGTCGCTCCGGCCATCGCCGCGGCGGCCGGGGGGCGCGCCGGCACCTGCAGGATCGCCGCACCCAGATTGATGGTGCTGGTTTGCGGGGCCAGCCAGGCGAGCACGCTGACCACGTCGGAGCCGTAGGACTCGGCCGCCCAGACCGACTCGAAGCCGGCCGCCTCGGCCGCCAGCACGACCTCGAGCGCATCGTCACCGGAGGGGCCTATGCCCCAGTAGCCCAGGTTAAGTCCGAGTTTTAAAGCCATCCGCCGGGAACCCTATTGAATGTCCCCCTATGGCCGCCACTGCAACCGATACCCCAGACGCTGCCGCGCAGGGCCTGAGCAGCAGCGAGGCAGCCAAGCGGTTGCGCAAGCTCGGCAGCCCGCCGGATAATTCCTCGCGCTCGGTCTCGAGCATCGTCGCCGGCAACGTCTTCACCCTCTTCAACGCGATCATCGGCGTCTTCTTCGTCCTCATCCTCTCCCTGGGGCTGATCGCCGACGCGATCTTCGGGGTGATCGCAATCATCAACTCCTACATCGGCATCCGCCAGGAGCTGAAGGCGAAGAAGACCCTGGACGAGCTGGCCGTGCTGGTCGCGCCGCACGCCACCGCCATCCGCGATGGCGCCGAGGTCAGCCTGCTGGCCGAGGAGATCGTTCCCGGAGACGTGATCGCGATCGAGCCCGGCGACCAGCTGGTCGCCGACGGCGAGACGATCGCCAGCCGCGGCATGACGCTGGACGAGTCGATGCTGACCGGCGAGGCCGACGGGATCCGCAAGGACGTCGGCGACCGGGCGCTGTCGGGCTCCTTCTGCGTCTCCGGCTCCGGCCGCTACCGGGTCGACGCGGTGCGCGAGGAGAGCTACGCGGGCAAGCTCGCCGGTGAGGCGAGGGCCTTCCGCCACCCACCCTCGCCCCTGCAGGCCGAGGTCAACCGGGTGATCGTCGCCTGCACCTGGGCGATGGCGCCCCTGGCCTTGCTGCTGCTGATCACCTTCCAGCTGCGCGGGACCGACGTGGTCGAGGCCGCGCAGACGGCAACCGCCGGCCTGGTGACGCTGATCCCCGAGGGGATGGTGCTGCTGATGAGCGTCACCTTCGCCGTCGCCGCGGTGCGGCTGGCACGCAAAGACACGCTGGTGCAGCAGATGAGCGCCACCGAGAGCCTCGCCGCGGTCGACACGATCTGCGTCGACAAGACCGGCACCCTGACCGACGGCAAGCTGCGCCTGCTCGGGGTCGAGGTCGCCGAGGGGACCGACGTCGACGAGGCGACGGCGGCGCTGGGACGCTTCGCGGCAAGCGCCGGCGACCGCAACCGCACGCTGGAGACCGTCGCCGAGGCCTTCCCTTCGACGCCGGAGCGAGTCGGCGGCGAAGTCCCCTTCTCCTCGAAGTGGAAGTGGAGCGGGCTGCGGCTGGGCGGCGTCAGCTACGTGCTCGGGGCGCCGGACATCCTTGCCGAGAGCGGCGCGCTGACGCTGCCGCCGGGGCTCGCCCGCAAGCTGGAGGAGGAGACCGCGGCGGGCCGACGCGTGGTCGCCTTCGCGCAGTCAGGCGAGGCGCTGCCCGACGATCCGGCTCAGAGCCCGCCGCCGCGCCTGACCCCGGTCGCCCTCGTCGTGCTCGAGGAGACGCTGCGCGCCGACGCCGCCGAGACGATCGCCGCGATGCGCGAGGGCGACGTCGACCTGAAGCTGATCTCCGGCGACGCCCGAGCGACGGTGACCGCGGTCGCCTACGCGGTCGGGGTGCCGGCCGACGCCGGCGTGATCGAGGGCTCGGAGCTGCCCGAGGATCCCGAGGGGCTGGCCGCGGCGGCGCTGGGCAACACGATCTTCTGCCGGATCGCACCGGAGCAGAAGAAGGCGCTGGTCGAGGCGCTGCGCGCCTCCGGCCGCTACACGGCGATGATCGGCGACGGGGTCAACGACGTACCAGCGCTGAAGCAGGCGCGGCTCGCGGTCGCGATGGGCTCGGGCACGCAGGTGACGAAGGGGGTCGCCGACGTGGTCCTGCTCAAAGACGAGTTCGCGCGGCTGCCCGAAGCGGTCTCCGAAGGACGGCGGATCGCCCGCAACATCCACCGCCTCGGCCGCCTCTACCTGACCAAGAGCGTCTACGCGGCGGCGCTGATCGTGCTCGTCGCCGTGCCCGGCTTCGCCTTCCCCTTCCTGCCTCGCCACCTCACCCTCGCCGCCTTCCTGACGATTGGCATCCCCTCGTTCGTGCTCGCCCTGGCGCCCTCGGACGGGCCGCTCTACCGGGGCCGCCTGCTGCGAGCGCTGGCGGCCTTCGCGGTGCCCGCCGGGCTGGCGACGGCGCTCGGCTCGATCCTCTGCTTCTTCCTCGTCGACACCGTCTTCGGCGGCTCGCTGGAGGCCGGCCGCACGGCGGCGACGACGACGCTGATCGTTCTCGGGCTCGCCTTCGTGCTGCTGCTCGAGCGCGGGCCCGGCCGCGAGCACATCGCGATCCAGAGCTACATGCTGGCGATGGTGGCGGGCCTCGGCGCCCTCTTCGCGCTGATCCTCGCGGCGGCGCCGGTGCGCGACTTCTTCGAGATGTCGCTGCTGACGGCGAGCCAGTGGTTCCTCGCCCTGCTCTGCTCGGCGGTAGGCCTGACGATCGCCAGCTTGCTCTGGCGGCTACCGCAGATCGAACGGCTCGAAACGCCGGGGTACGAACCTGTAGCCGACGACATCTGATGCCTTTTGATGGCTATAGGGTCATAAAGGCATCAGATGTTGGGGTGAATCACTCGTAGGTCGCGTTCGGGGAAGGGCGAGGGGTCAGTGGTGCGGTCGAACTCGGCGAGGGCGTCGAGGGGAAGCTGCTCGAAGGCGCGGCGCACGGCGGCGCCATAGTCGCGACTGGCGAACGCATCGGCCTCCTCGATCCCTCGACGGCAGCGCTCGCGGGCGGCATCGAGCCCGATATAGGTGAAGACGCGCCCCGGAGCGGTCCCTTCATACGACTCGGTGACCTCGACGCGCCGATAGTTGACCTCACGTGCGTCGAACTCCCGAAGCCGCTCCGCGTCGACCGGCAGCGCCAGCCCGTTTACCGTCGAACCTGACTGCTCGTAGATGTCGAGGTAGGCGACTCGGATCTTTGGCCTCTCACCGGTTGCGGGATCGAGCCAGTGCTTGGTCCCCTCCCCGCCTTCCCAGTTGTTCATCGCCACGCCCCAGCGCCGGCGGAATCCGTTCAGGCGGCCGGGTAGGGCATCGGTGTCGTCGAGCGCGACCAGCGAGGCGTAACCGAAGATGTAGTCGGTCAAGCCGGTGGTAAGACGAACTGGCTGACGATCAGATTCGCCGCCAGGCGGGGCTCGGTCTCCTCGCGGCGACGCTCCATCCTGACCTCGATCACGACCGTGCTCTTGCCGGTGTGGAGCGGCTCGGCGATGGCGACGATCTCGTCGCCGAGCAGGCCGGCGGCGAAGACGTTCAGCTTCAGCTCGATCGTGGTGAAGTTGTGGCCCGGCGGGATGACCCGGAAGGTCGCCCAGGCAGCGACAGTGTCGCCGAGCGCCGTCCAGACCCCTCCATGGACGAAGCCACCGGGGTGCAGGTGGCGCTTGTCGACGACGATCCGCCCGCGCGAGTGCGTGTCCTCGATCTCCAGCGGCTCGATCCCGAGGTCGCCCGGAAAGCTGCCGGGCAGGAAGGCGCGCGCGGTCTCCGGGGTGATTCGCGAGCTGGGGTGAGCAGGGGCGTCGCTCATACGGCCAGAGCGTATGCACCCGGCTGGAGCTTCGCCGTACGCCGCCGGTAGGTGGTCCACAGCCAGGGCCACTGCTGCGGATCGTTGCCGTTCTCGTCGACGTACCAGTTGGTGCAGCCGCTGTGCCAGACCGTGCCGGCGAGGGCGTCGCGCAGCTCGCGGTCGAAGTCCTCGGCCGCCTCGCGGCGCACCTCGATCCGGTTCGCCTCGGCGCGATCGAGCTCGGCCAGGGCGGCAATGACGTGGTCGACCCCGGCCTCGATCGTGTAGATGACCGAGCCGGTGCCGCCGTTCGTGTTCGGCCCGTAGAGCAGGAACATGTTGGGGAAGCCGGGAACGCTGAGGCCGAGGTACGCACGCGCCACCTCGGCCCACTCCGCCGTCAGCGCGCGGCCTTCGCGGCCCTCGATCTCCATCGGCGCGACGAAGCCGTGGGTGGCGAAGCCGGTGGCGAGCACGAGCACGTCGGCCGGACGCTCGAAGCCGGTCTCGTCGCGAACACCGCTCGGAGTCACCGCGGCGATGCGGTCGGTCACCAACTCGACGTTGGGCTTGGTCAGGGTCGGGTACCACTCGTCGGTGAGCATCATCCGCTTGCAACCGAACTCGTCGCTCGGCATCGCCTTGTCGCGCAGCTCCGGGTCCTCGATCGCCTGGGTGACCTGGCGCCGGCCGACGGCACGGAGGCCGGGCAGCAGCCACTGGTGGCGCGTCATCGCCGCCGCCCCGAACTCCATGAAACCCAGGATCGAGGCGCGGTCGAGGCGGCGCAATGCAGGGGCGCGCTTGAACAGCGCGTGCGCCCACTCCGGGTAGGCGTAGTCCATCTTCGGAAAGGTCCAGCCGGCCGAGCGCTGGTAGACGTCGAGCTGCCCGACGCTCGGCTGGATCGCCGGGACGACCTGAATCGCGCTGCAGCCGGTGCCGATCACAGCCACCTTCTTGCCGGCAAGGTCGACGTCGTGGCGCCACTCGGCGGTGTGAAAGGCGGGGCCGTCGAAGCTCTCCAGGCCCGGGATCGCCGGCGTTTTGGGGACCGAGAGCTGGCCGCAGGCGGTCAGCAGGATCTCGGCCTCATGCGACCCGGCGCTGGTCTCGAGCCTCCACCTGGCGCGCTCCTCGTCCCAGCGGGCGCTCTTCACCCCGGTGCCGGTGCGGATCCTGTCGAGCACGCCGAAGCGCCGCGCCACCCCCTCCACGTAGGCCTGGATCTCCGCCTGCGGCGCGTAGCGGCGCGACCAGCGGTTGGGCGCGAAGGAGAACTCGTAGAGGTGCGACGGCACGTCGCAGGCAGCACCGGGATAGGTGTTGTGGTTCCAGACGCCGCCGACTCGCTCGCCCTTCTCGAAGACGGTCACGTCCTCGTAGCCGGCCCGCTGCAGCATCACCGCCGCGCCAACCCCGCCGAAGCCGCCGCCGACGACGGCGATCGAGCGCGAGCGAGCCGGCGCTCCGTTGCTAGTTGACATCCGAGCCCCCCGGGCCGTAGTCGCCGAATGGCTCGTCGCGCTGCCGCACCGCCTCCTTGAAGCCGCCCTCGGCGGCGCGGCGAACGAAGTCGTGACCCTCCTCGGTGTGGCGGGCGACGCCGTCGAAGAAGGTGCCAAGCAGCTGCGTCTGGTGCAGGCCCTGTGCATAAAGCGACTGGTTGACGAGCATCTTCATCATCACGAGCTGATTGATCGGCATTCGCGCGACGCGCTCCAGCAGCGCCTCGAAGCGCTCGTCGAGCTCCGCGGGCGGTGCCGCCTCGGTCGCCAGCCCCCACTCCGCCGCCTGCTCGCCGCTCAGCGAGTCGCCGGTCAGCAGCAGCCGCTTGGCCCGCATCGGGCCGAGCCGCGCCGCCCACATCGCCGTCGTCGGTGAGCCCCAGACGCGGGCCGGCGGGTAGCCGATCTTGGCGTCGGCGGCGATCACGAGCAGGTCGGAGCAGAGCGCCATGTCGGTGCCGCCGGCGACGCAGTAGCCGTGCACCTTGCAGAGCACCGGCTTCTCGGAATGGAAGAGGCTCATGAAGCCGCGCACGTTGCGCGACATGAACTGGAAGTCGGTGACCGGGTCCCAGTTGGACTCCGGCGCGTGGTTGGCGCCGATCGTCGCCGGGTCGACGGGCGAGCCGGGCGGCGCCTCGACGCCGCCGAGCCCGCTCATGTCGCCCTCGGCCGAAGCGACCAGGTCATAGCCACCGCAGAAGCCCGTGCCGTTGCCGGCGAGGGCGATGACGTGGACCGCGGGGTCGAGGTTGGCCCGCTCGACGCAAGCGGCGATCTCAGCCGGCATCCGCGGCACGATCCCGTTGCCGCGCTCGGGCCGGTCCAGGGTGATGCGGGCGACCCGATCGCCGGTCTCATAGGTGAGCGTCGTCAGGTCCATGAATCCTCGCCGGGCGCGTTACTGACGCTATGCGTGAGTAACGCGCCCCACAGCTCTCAGTTCATCCGCTCCACGAGCATCGCCTTGCCCTGACCTCCTGCCACGCACATGGTCTCGATGCCGACCTGGTGGTCGTCGGTCTCCATCACGTTGAGCAGGGTGCCCATCATGCGGGCGCCGGTCATTCCGAAGGGGTGACCGAGGGCGATCGCGCCGCCGTGCGTGTTGAGCTTCTCGACCGGGATGTCGCACTCGTCCATGATCGGGATCACCTGGGCCGCGAAGGCCTCATTGAGCTCGACCGTGCCGACGTCCTCCATCGTCATCCCCGACCGCTCCAGCACCTTCTTGATCGCGCCGATCGGTGCGACGCCCATGTACTCGGGCTCGTTGCCGAAGGTGGCGGCGGTGACGATGCGGGCGCGCGGGGTCAGGCCCAGCTCCTTGGCCTTGGTGTCGCTCATCAGCAGCACCGCGGCGGCGCCGTCGTTGAGCGGGCAGGAGTTGCCGGCGGTGACGCCACCGCCGCCGAAGGACTCTTCAAGCTGGGAGAGCTTCTCCAGCGTCGAGGAGGCGCGCGGTCCGTCGTCCTTGGCGACCTCGGTGCCGTCGGGCAGGGTGACCGGGACGATCTCGCGATCGAAGAAGCCGTCCTCCTGGGACTGCACGGCGAGTTCCTGGGAGCGCTGCGCGAACTTGTCCATGTCGGCGCGGCTGACCTCGTATTTTTCGGCGACGTTGACCGCGGTCTTGCCCATCTCGATGTAGGCGTTGGGCTGGCCGTCGTTGCCCTGCAGGTTCTCGTTCTGGTCGGCGGCGCCGGCCGGCTCGGTGCGCTCGTTGTAGCGGCTCACCCACTCGACCCCGGCGGCGATGTAGACGTCGCCCTCGCCGGCCTTGATCGCATTGCCGGCGTGGCGGATCGCGTCGAGGCTGGAGGAGCAGTAGCGGGAGACGGTGACGCCGTTGACCTCTTTGGGCAGCTTCTCGGAGAGCAGGCTGACGATGCGGCCGATGTTGAAGGCCTGCAGGCCCTGCGGCATGCCGCAACCGCAGAAGAGGTCTTCGACCGAGGCGGGGTCGACCTCCGGATTGCGCTCGAGCAGCTGGTCGACCACGTAGGCGCCCATCTCGTCGGGGCGCAACTGGGCCAGCGAGCCCTTGAAGGCACGGCCGATCGGCGTGCGGATGGTGTCGACGATCACTGCCTCGGGCATACGTGGCTCTCCTTGGATATCGGGATGGGAAGTGCGGACCGCAGGGTATTTGACCCGGCAGCCCGGCGCCGTTCTCGACTAGAGCCTCGACCGAAATTAGCGCGAGGCCGGGGAGGTCGATGACCAAGCGGGGCGGTCACGACACGACTCCCGCATAGCAGCGCTATGCGGGATGTCGGGGCGGGGCCGTATCCGTGCAGTGTCATTCGGCCTCATCCGGACCGCGATCATTTCGGTCGAGGCTCTAGATTGAAGCGATGTCGCTGGAGGGGTTGAGGGCATGGATCGGCGAGGTCGAGCGCAAGCTCGCCAAGCGCACGCGCGTCTTCCTCGTCCTCACCGTGATCGCGATCGGCATCGCCGGCGCCGCGGTCTACCTGGCGATCGACGCCCGCGAAAGCTCGGTCAGCGAAAGCGACGTGCAGGCACTGCAGCAGCAACTCGAAACGCGCATTGACGCACTCGGCGCGACGACGGCGACGCCGCCGGACGAACCGGAAGTCGTGCCAGAGCAGGAAACCGCACCTGCGCCGAAACCAGCGCCGGAAACCAGCCCCGAGGGAGGCAAGAAGGACGAAGGCGGCGACACTGGAGACGCGACCGGCAGCGTCCCCAACGGGGCGACCGGCGGCGACGCAAGCGCCGCCCAGCTGCAGGAATTGGTCGAAAAGGCCAAAGAACAGACCCCCCAAGACAAGTAGCAGCTTGTGCTTATTGGCACGTTCGTGCCTGGAGGTCGTCCCCACTCTGCGTTACATTCGCCGCAATCCACCTCGCGCCCAGCGTGAGTCTTGCCGGGATCGGCAACGAAAGGAGACCCCCATGCCCGAGGGTTACTGCGTCAAAGAGCGCAAGAAGGTTGAGATCCAGGACGCCAAACAGGTGACGATGAAAAACGGTCGCCCCGCGATACAAGGCGTCTGCCCCGACTGTGGCACCAAAATCTTCAAGATCGGCAAACTCGAGTAGGCCAGCGAGGCGGCGCCGTCGGGGAGCGTCGCCTTTTACAGCTGTGTCGCGATCACCCCGATCAGCCCGATCAAAGCAGCGATGATGGCGCCGCTGAACACAAGCAGCGCTAGCTGCAGTGCGGCGAATCGATCCTCAAGTCGATCCAGTCGCCCATCGATCGCATCGAAGCGCTGATCGGTGTGCCTCGCGAATTCATCCATCCGTTCGTCGGTCCAGCCCATGCGATACATGATCGCAGAAGCGTAGACAGAACGATGCGCGCGAGTGGTGCGCCAAATCAAAATCTTCTGCTTGCGCTTTGTGCCTTAACTACGGCAAGCGGGTGATGAAATCGGCTGCCTGGCGCTAGTGATGGCTTGCCGCAGCCACCACGATCAGGAAGACCACCGCGAAGACAAAGAGTAGAAACAGGGTGTCCTCGATCCGGCTCTGAAAAAGGCGGTTAAGGCGGTTTTCGAGTTGCTCTACACGCCGTCCGGCGTCGCGTTCGACGCGGTTGAGCTGCCTTTCCAGCCCATCGACCCGCCACGCCGGCACGGGGCCGTACGGATCCTCTCGCCTGCTCTCTCCGACCGATCCATGCATTGGCCGCATTGTAGACAAAACAATCCTAACCTGCAGGGCACCTCTTCCCGCGGGGCGACTGAACGCCGATGGGGGATCCTTCGTATGACAAGCATGCAGCCAAGCAAAACCCAGACGCAGCCCTGAATGCCACCCGGCGCGCTGAGTGGCGAGCGAGACGTGCGCGAGGCCTATGCAGCCCATGCGGGCGAGCTCTATGGCTTCGCGGTGCGCTCGCTCGGCGACTCGGGATTGGCCGAGGAGGCCGTCCAGGAGACCTTCCTGCGGGCCTGGCGCGCCGGCGCTCGCTTCGACCCGCAGATCGGCTCGTTGCGGACCTGGCTGTTCGCGATCCTGCGCAACGTTGTGATCGACCTCGGCCGGGCGCGGGCGTCGCGGCCAACAGTTGCCGAGGGCGGCATCGAGCCGACGGTCGAGCCCTTCGAGGAGGCACTGCTCTCCTGGCAGGTCGAGGAGGCGATGCGGCGGATCGGCGAGCAGCACCGCCGCGTCTTGGTCGAGACCTACTACCGCGGCCGCCCCTACGCCGAGGTCGCCGCCGAGCTCGGCGTGCCCGAGGGGACCGTGAAGAGCCGCGTCTACTACGGCCTGCGGGCGTTGCGGGTCGCGCTGGAGGAGATCGGCTATGACGACTGAGCGATGCCGCGAATGGCGCGAGTCGCTGGGCGCCCACGCGCTCGGCCAACTGCCAGAGGAGGAGCGTGCAACCCTCGAGGCGCACCTCGAGGGTTGCCCCGAGTGCCGCGCCGAGCTGAGCTCACTTGCCGGCGTAGCGCGGCTGCTGCCGATGGCCGACCCGGAGCACTTCGACACGGCCCCTGTTCCGCCGCCCTCGCTCGCCGACCAGGTCGTGGCGACGATCCGCGCCGAGAGTCGCAAGAGCCGGCGACGACGGCTGCGCCTCGGTCTGGCCTTCAGCGGCGTGACCGCGGCCGTCGCCGCGGCTGCCCTGGCGATCTTCGTGCTGCCGGGGGGTTCCGGTGGCACCCCAGAGCAGCACATCGCCTTCCGCTCGCTGCCGCCGGGGCTGCAGATCAGCGCAAACCTGGAGCCTCACGCCTACGGGACCGAGATCCACATGTACGTGAAGGGAGCGCCGTCGGGCACCCTCTGCCGCGTCTTCGTGCGCGGGCCAAACGGGGTCCAGCAATCGGCCGGCTCCTTCCGCTACCGCTGGGGCAACGACTCCGATGCGGTCCTCAGCGCCGCGCTGGACCTCTCACGTACGAGAGCGATCGGCGTGCGGGTGGGCAACCGGACCTTCGTCGCCCCGGTCAGCCGAGCATCCACGGCGTAGGGAGCCGCGCCGAGATCAGACCTGCGTCGCGATCAGCCCGATCAGAGCGACGATGACGAGCACACTGGACTGGAGCATCAACCGCTGCATCGCTTCGAAGCGTTTCCCCATCGCTTCGAAACGCTCGTCCATCTTGTCGAATCCGGCTTTCATCTCGCCACGTAGGGCCCGCATGTCCGCATCGATTCTGTCGAAGCGTCGATCGACCTGCTCAAAGCGCTGGTCGACCGCGTCGAAGCGCTGGTCGGTGTGCTTCGCGAAATCGTCCATCCGCTCGTCGGTCCAGGCCATGCGGTACATGATTGCACATTGTAGACAAAACCACTCGCAGACAGCTAGCTGCGCTTGCGATACGAGATCGAGGGCGCGACCTGCTCGCGGATCTCTTCGACGAGCCGCACCGCGATCTCGCCCGGCTCCTCCTCGGGCCGGGCCTGCCCTCCCCTGGGCTCGAAGAAGCGGACCCGCAGCCGCGGACGCCGGGGGAAGCCCGTCAAGTCAGAGGTGCCCTCGATCGCCACGCAGACGAGCTTCGCCTCGGGAACTTCGAGGGCGAGGCGGCCGACCCCGCTGCGCGCGCGCAGCACCTTGCCGCGCGAGCGGGTTCCTTCCGGGAAGACGCCGATGCAGGCGCCCGCCCGCAGCTCCTCGATCGCCCGCGACAGCGCCCCGACGTCTCCCGCCCCACGCTCGATCGGGATCTGCCCCATGCCGTTGAGGACGGGGGCCAAACCGCGCACGTCCCACAGCGTCGATTTGGCCAGTGCCTTGATCTGACGCCGCCGGATCGCCGCCACACCGACAGCGATCGGGTCCCAGTGGCTGTCGTGGTTGCCGACGACGAGCACCGGCCCGCTGGCGGGCAGTACCTCCAGCCCCTCGACCTCGAGCCGTCCCCACGCCGCGACGACCGGGCGGCTGATGGCCATCGCGACTCCGTACATGCGGCTCGGCTCCTTCAAGGAGCAAGAGTTCTACTTCTTGTGCCCCTGCTTGCGCTTGCTCCCACAGCTCGGCTTCACCACCGGCTTGAAGTCATACGCTTTGCCGTTCTGTCCAGTGAGAGCCGCATCTGCCCTGTTCGTCCCAGCGCAGAGGTTGCGGCTGTTGACCACGAGCCCCTTTTTGCCGCCCTGCATGTTGAGGATGAATTTAGAGACGGGGGCGTCGGGGACGGTTTCGAAGCTCGAGCGGATACCCCCTTGGAAGGAGTCGATGCGGCCGACGATGTCGACGTTGACGATGCCGTGCAGAGCTGCGACCAGGTCGGGCAGCTTGTGGTTTGAGGAGCGCAGGTAGACGGGTCCTTCAACCGGTTCGTCGAGCAGAGGCGTGAACGCCCTGGCGTAGCCGTACTGGGCCGCTTTGGGACAACCGCCCCCGTTGCCGCCTTCGGCCGCGAACTGGACCCGGGTGCAGATCGTCCTGATGTGAGCCTGGTCGAGGAATGCCGACTTCGGCAGGGTGACCATCGCTTTGCCAATGTTGGCGTCGGCGCTCCTTGCCTTGACCACCGCTTTCAACGCAGGGTGGTCGCCTCGTTTGGCTCCGCCGTTCAGCTTGATCGAGAGCTTCGGCTTGAAGGCGAGGCTCGAGCAGTTCGCCGCCTGGTAGCGGGTCGCCAGGTCCACCGGGACGTCATCGGATGGCTCGAAGACGTTCAGGTAGGCACCGAAGACGGTCGCCCTGGCACTGCTCGGATCGCAGGAGGTCGGGTTGACGATGAAGTCGGGCCTGTCGACGTAGACCCGCAGATCGCGAACCTTCAAGACGATCCCTTTGAGGATGTGGGGGATCGGGTCCGAATTGGCCCCGTCGACCTGGACTTCGGCGGTCTCCGGGTTCAAGGTCAGCGCCTCTCTGACGACGACGGCACCGGCGTCGAAGGGACCGGCCAGAGCCGGGGTGATCGAGACCACAGAGAGCGGATCGCCGTTGTAGGGGCCTCCGAGATAGAGCTGACCCTTGACGTAGGTGAGCGAGTCGCCCACTCCGGCTCCGGCGAGGCTGTGGCCGATCGATGAGCTCGCGGGGCACGAGGGGCTCGCCAGCTCCTGCCTGCCGGTCTTGGTCCTGGCCGAAGCGATCGCCGCGTCAGAGCATTTGGAGATCCCGGCCAGCTTGCCGAGCACGCCCGGCGGCAAGACCGCCGAGAACTTGGTCATGTCCTGTTCTCCGTCAGCCCTGGTCAGCCTCATGTTGAAGGGGCTGTAGGACTTGGCGTTGTTGTTGACCGAGCCCGCTTCGAAGCGCGGATGGAATGGAGGCAGTCCCCCGGGAGGACAGGGCCCTCCATTCACTCCCTTGCTGATTTCGAAGTCCGAGGTCGTCGTCTTGGGGTTGCTCGGGCTCGCGGAGGGATAGAACTTCGCCACGGTCGTGTACTTGCCGCATGCGGCGGGTGAGATCAGCGCGGCCCTTGCCCCTTCCTTGAAGTGGAAGTTGAAGTGGCTGAAGGGCAACTGGGGGATGTTGTCGAGCGTCGCCACCAGCTGGCCGGTCTTCGGGTCGGGGATGACTTTCAGGGCCTGCTTGACCATGACCCCGAGCACCTGGTTGCGCAACACGAGGTAGAGCGCGATGTCGGTGTCGAAGGGGTTCTCGGCCCCCGGCGTGGTCGGGTCATCCTGCTGAGCGAGGTAGACCGAGCCGTCGATCCCGTCGCGCAGCAGCGGCGTGTCGACGTGAACGGTGCCGAGCTTGGAGTCATTCGGGCAGCCTTCGCCTTCGGTCGAGAACGTCGTCTCCTTCGCGTACTGGCCCGGCCCGCAGAAGCCGAGGCCTTCGCCGACCGAGGGGTTGATCGTCAGCCCCTCGGGCAGGGTGACCACCGCTTTCTGGGTCATCGATTCGGCGACGCCCGCGGGATTGATCAACCCGTCGTTGGGGAAGTCGACGTTCAGGTCGAATGCCGATCCGGTCTCACCCTGGTTGGTCGAGAGCTGCGTTTCCATCTTCGGGTTGTAGGTGAGCTTCTCGCAGCCGTTGATCCCGACCGGGTTGCCGACGCTGTCTTCGGTCTGCGAGCTCGCCGAGAGAGTGTTACCGGGGTCCTGCCAGGAGCTGGCGGTGAGCGTCGTGTTGAGCGGCCCCGAGCAGGCAGTCGGCATAGTCAGCAGGGCCGTTTTGGTGGGGGTTACCGGGCAAGCGCTCCCAAACCCGCCGACATACCCACAAGCGCCTCGCCTGAAGTCGTGGCTCGGGTCCGACGGATCGCCCCACAGCTCGACCGTGACGCCCGACACGTTGCCGAACTGGGGAATGTCGAGCGTGTCGGAGCTGAGCCCGTAGTCGCCGTCGCTGCGGATGCGGCCGAACAGGTGGATGAAGATGCCGAAGCCGCCCGCGTCGAAGCCGAGCTCGGCCGGGTGACCCTGCGGGGTGATCATGTTGTAGATAGGCGAGTTCAGAGTCGGCGAGGCGAAGCCCAGGACGGGGTTGGTGACGTGGGCCATGCCGATCGCCGCGGCGTCGGGGCATTTGAGCAGGTTCAGCTGGGCCTCGGTGCAACGCACCGGGGTCGCTTCGGGGTTGACGATGAGCCCGGCCGGGAGGTCGGCTGTGATCTGCTTCGGGTTCTCGATCGGGTCTCCCTTTTTTTCGACGTTGAACTGGGCGCCGATCCGGTACTGGTAGGGGTGGGAGCCCGCACGGGTCTCGGCGCCGCCGCCGCCGTCCAGGAGTGCGGCGTCGAAGGTCTCGAGGCCAAACGGCGCGGGTTGGGAGCTGATCGTCGTCTGAACGGTGTCGGAGTCCGCGATCTGGGTGTTTTCGGAGCTATTTTTGAAGCCGCCGATGACGGTCACGCGGTTGGTGACCACCGGCGGAGCATCGGGGGCGACGTTGACCGGCACCTGCACGTACAGCTTCTCGCCCGGATGGACGGTGGTTTCGCCGCTGCAGCTGACCGTGACCACGTTGCATTTGAAGACTTCGTTGCTTATGCCGTTTTCTTCACCATCGTCGAACATGTGGAAATAGGCGAGGCCGGACGGGTTCGCGTTGAGGCTGAGGCCCTCGGGCAGCTCATCGGTGACTTCGAACCCATGCGAGGTGGGTTTTGAGCCGACGTTGGTGACCTGGATGGTGTAGACGCTTTCGCCGCTGCTGTCACCGGGGGTGAGGTTGGTCGGCGAGAGGACGGCGGCGGAGATCTCCCAGGCAGGGCCCGGGCTTGCCGCTCCCGCCGTCGCCGTCAGGCTTGCCGAGGAGAGCGCGACCAGGACCAGGGCGAGAGCGGTGCGGCGAAGCCGCGACCCGAAACGCACCCGCTTTGCCGAAATCACTTCGCACCTCCGCGGTTGTTGTGACGTTTGTGCTGTTTGCGCACCTTTTGACAGCGGACCTTGCCCGCGCTGCGCACCTTGCGCTTGCCTTTGGGGCACTTGCGTGCCGAGGGCCGCTGGTGAGCATTGCCTGGGCCCGAGAAGGCAGCGCTCGCCGGCGTCTGATCGGCCGGTGGGGCCGGGTTTGCCTGGCAGGCGGTGCTGGAGCAGGACGGCGGGGCCAGCGTGTGCTGAGAGGTGAGCCCAGCGCCCACGCCGGCGTCATAGACGTCGAAGAGCCGATCCTTGTCGGACGGGACGAGCTGCTGTTCGGTGAAGAAGAAGACGTGATCCCCGTTAGCCGAAGCGTCGAGGAACTGTGCAGGTTCGGAGCTGGTGCCACTCGAGATCAGGTACAGGCAACCGCCGTTCTGGCTTTCCGATTCGCAGGAGCCGGATCCCTTCGCCTCCCACTCATAGACGTCGAAGACGCCGTTGGTATCGGCGGCAATCAGGGCGTCGGGACTTTCGAAGAAGACGCGGTTGCCGTCAGCCGAGAGATTGCGGGGCGTGAAGCCGCCCGAGGCTTTGCTGAAGAAGTCGCCGCCGGTTCCATACCTGGCGGAGCGGCTGGGCGGAGTCTGCGTCGGCATGCAGGAGACGCAGGTGAGCTCTTCGTCGGAGGCGCTGTAGCGGAAGAGCTCGGTGCATGGTCCGAGACCTCCAAAACTAGCGCAGCCGGCCGATTGATTGTTGTAACCGGTGAGGCTCTGATCTGCCTGGAAGAGAAGCACGCCGTTGGCGCTTACACGGGAACCCGTCCTTTCTTCCCAGTCAGGTGCGCCGGCCTGCTTGTTCAACCTTGCGATGAACGTCGTGGTCCCGTCGTGGTAGACGTAGAGACTGCATTCGCCATTGACGGCGGACAGGCCGAACTTGCAGTTGCCGTGCGAGGCGCCTGGGGCGAGAACGCCGTTGGCGGCGAAGTAGACGTAGGAATCGTCCGGGGAGGTACCGAGGATGCCCTGCACCTCGGCGCCCTTGGGATCGCCGACGTTCGAATCGACGGTGAGGTCGGAAAGCTCGCCGGAACCGACATCGTAGGAGTAGAGATCCTGGCCTTGATCGTTCTCTTCCCCCATCACATTGTGGTCGCAAGAATCTTCCCCGGTGGAGAAGGCGGTGGAGTCGTCGGTCAGCTTCTCGCAGCTCATGAAGAGGACCTTGGAGCCGTCGCGAGTGACGCTCAAGAGGGTGGCCGGCTTCGCACCGTTGGGGTCGGGCGTGGTCCGCTGGGAGACCGAGATCCGCGTCGTCTTGGCGCCGTCTTCGCGGAGGTAGATCTGACGTTCTCCCCCTTCGGAGGGAGTGACAAAGACCACTCTCGAGCCGTCGTCGGAGATCGCGGGCGCAGTAGCGAGGGTACGCGAGTCGTTGGGCGTCGGAACGCAGGCCGGACCCGCTTCGTCGTCGCAGGTGGTAGCCGGGCCGGCGGGGATACGCCCTACGAGAGTCAGGGTTCCGTGGTCGAACTCGTAGAGGTTGACTTTCCCGGCGGTGGCGCTGGGTAGGAGCTGGACACTGGTTGCGAAGAGGTAGTGGGAGGTGTCGGCGGCGAAGCCCGCAAAGCCCGCGAAGAGGTTGGGCGCGGCGGTTGCCGGACCCAGCTGGAAGGTTGCCGTCTCGCTGTCGCGCAGGTAGAGAGCGCGACCCACATTGCCCGGCCCGTTCGCGCTGACGAGGGTGGTGGAAAGGTCTTCGTCCCAACCGAGAACCTCCCCGATGTCACCCGGCTCGGTTGGCGGCAGGATCCCATCGGTACCCCAGCCGGAAGGACCACGAGACGCCACGAAGGGGACCAGGGAAGAGTTTCCGCCGCTTACCGGCAGGCCGCCGTTGGCGAAGAAGGTGACTCGGTCACCGGAGTTCGAGGTGTTGACCTCGCCGATCTTTCCCTGGGCGTTGGAGCCGTGCTTCTCGATCGGAGTCGCCTGCTCATAGGCCCGACAGTCGGGCAGCCTCGTTCCGACGCCAATGCGGAACTGCACGTTGGGACAGGAGCCCAAGGACGGCGACGTCGGGTAGGTGGCGAAGCTGGTGTCGGTCCCCTCGGTGCTGCCGGCGGAGTTGGTCGCGACAAAGCGGAAGTGGTAGGCGGTGCCAATCTGGAGACCGCCGATGTGAACGCTGACCGAACGGAAGCTGTCGTCACTGGAGAAGCCGAACGAAGCGCTCTCCGCGGTGCTCTGCCCGTAGGCGTTGGTCGTACCGTACTCGACGTGGTAGGTGGTGTCTGCGCCCCGAGGGTTGACCTCGGCGGCGAGCGTTGCGTCACCCGTGCCGATGGCTTCAACCGACTGTTCTCTGATCAGAGGCGCGGCGCCGGCGGTAGTGAAGGTCCGGTCGATGCCTTTGGCTTCGCCGACGGCGTTGGTGGCGACGAGGCGGTAGTGATAGATCGTCGCTGGGTCAAGGCCGCTGAGGCTTGCGCTGACCGCGTGGGGGTTCGAGTCGGCGGGAATCGAGGCGGCAGCAGGCACGCATGGGTATTTCTCGTCCGGGCTGACGTTGCTGTACTGGCTGAGGTTGAACTGCGAGGCGGGGACGGCCTCGAAGTGACAGTCTTCGACCGCCATGTCTTTGGGGTTGATCGTGCCGTGCACGCCGGCTCCCGTCCCGCTGATGCCGTCAGCCCCTTCAGTCGTGAGTTTGGGTAGGGAGACCGGGGGCCCAAAAACCTGGATCGTGAAGTGTTCGTAGTCCGAGACGTAGACTTCTTCGGTCGCTTCGTCGATCGCAACCCCGCCGAACCCGCCTTCGGAAGTCGAGAATTCGTAGAGGAAGGTTCCGTCGGCTTCATAGACCGAGACGTGATTGAAGTGGACCACATAGAGTTCGTCGGTGGATTGATCGACGGCTATCGCGAAAGCCGTCGCCGGGTCGACCTCTGTGGAGGTGGCATAGTCGCTCGCGGCGGTGTACTTCTTGGTCGAGCCGAAGAAGAAGCTGACATAGATGTTGTCGGCGGAGTCGATCGCTAGGTCGCAAGGTTCTCCGCCGACGCTGATCGTGTCGAGCAGCACGCCCGCTGGGCTGTACTTTTTGAGCAGGCCTTCGTTGCCCTCGGCGACCCAGATGCCTCCGGAGGAATCGGTCGCCACGCCGCAGGGAAAGTTCTGACCGGGGATCGGAAAGCCGCTGAGCGCTGAGCCGCCTTCGTCAAAGCCGAAGAGTTCGGCTGCGCCGACACTTGCGAAGTAGAGGTCGTGCGAGGAGCTGCTGGCGAAGATGTCGTCGAAGAAGCCGGCTCCCGTCGCCGTAAGCGGGAAGCTCCCACTCAGGGGGTGTGGGCGCCGGGAGTGGAAGCGTCGAAGCCATAGATCTTCTGCACTTCCTGATCGAGGGCGTAGAGGCGCTTGTTGCCCTGGTCGAAGGTCAGCGCGGCGGGGCGTTCGAACGAGGTGCCCGAGGTGCCATCGGGTCCGATCGATTCGGTCACCGTGCGAAATTCGACGGCCGAGGCAGAGCCCGGGACGAAACACGCCGCGACGACCGCGACAGCGAGCAGACCGGCAAGCACCCCAAAACGGCTCAGCGATGGGCGGCTTGCAGCGCGGCGTGACCTCGATCCCGCCGACGATGCGTTCGACGTGCGTCTCACGTAGCTCTCTCCTTGTCTCCGAGCCTCTCTTCCGGGCCGCTTTCCCTCTGCGGCACCCGTTGGGCTCGGTGTCCCTGTGGTGCTTCTGCCGTCCCCTCCCTGAGCACGGCCTTAGGGCAGGATAAAAGAAACCGTTTACAAATACAAGGGGAGGTTTTTTAAGATGAAGGAACTCGGCTCCAGGAGCCGTCGTGCCTCCGTGCCTGCAGCTCGGCTCCTCCCAGGAGCGGGAGCTCTACTCCACCGCGGGATTACGCGCCGGCGGGGGCTCCGGGCATGTGCCCAGACCCGACCTCATTCCGCCCGGACATAGCCGCCGCCGCTCGTTTCGAGCCCGATCGCGCCTACGGCGGTCGCTTTCTGGCTTCTCAATTTCAGCCCCTGGGCGGTGTTGAGTTCAAGCTGGGAGGCGCTGTTCGAGTACGACAGGCCGGTGGCGGTGCCGGTGAGCGACCAGCTGCCGTTCAGTGCGGCTTCTTTGCAGCTCGAGAAGGAGAAGGTGGCGAAGGTGGCCCCTTCGCTGGGCCTGAGCACGACCTGGGCTTTGCCTTCGACCGTGACCAGTTCCACTTTGGAGACATAGGAGGCCGTCTGTTCGGCTTTGCAGTTTTCCCATTTGCCTTCGACTTTGCAGCCTTTGTATTTGACCTGGGCGCTGCCGATGCCGTTGCCGGCGCCGCTGGGGTTTTCCAGCGACGGCGAGCTGACTTCGGTTTCGCAGGAGAGCGTGCCTTGAAGGCCGACGACCGTCGCCGTGTAGGCGATCGGGTTGCCTTTGGCCGCGATCGTGACTTTTTCGCCTTCTTTCAGCCGCACCGATTCCCATTCGTTGGGGGAGCCTTCGGTGGCGCATTTGCTGCTGGTGTATTTGCCGCCAGCCTGTTTGTTGCAGCCGTACCAGTAGATCTCGGGTTCTGCTTTGACATAGCCGCCTCCGCTCGTTTCGAGGCCGAGCGAGCCGACTGCGGTCGCTTTCTGGCCTCGGAGTTTCAGCCCTTCGGCGGTGGTTTCGGCGTTCAGTTCAATCCGCGAGGAGGCGTTTGAGTAGAGGCCGCGCATCGTGCCGGTGAGCGACCAGCTGCCGTTCAGGGCGGTTTCTTTGCAGCCCGAGAAGGAGAAGGTTGCGAAGGTGGTCCCTTCGCTGGGTTTGAGCATGACCTGGGCTTTGCCGTCAGTCATGACCAGTTCCGCTTTGGAGACGTAGGAGGCGGTCGGTTCGGCTTTGCAGCCTTCCCAGCCGGTGCCTTCGGCTTTGCAACCTTTGTATTTGACCTGCGCCGCGCCGAGTCCGTTGCTCGCCCCGCTGGGGTTTTCCAGCGACGGCGAGCTGACTTCGGTTTCGCAGGAGAGCGTGCCTTGGAGGCCGACCTGCGTCGACGTGTAGGCGATCGGGTTGCCTTTGGCCGCGATCGTGACTTTTTCGCCTTCTTTCAGCCGCACCGATTCCCATTCGTTGGGGGAGCCTTCGGTGGCGCATTTGCTGCTGGTGTATTTGCCGCTCTGTTTGGAGCAGCCGTACCAGTGCAGGATCGAACCGGTGGTGAAGGTCTGATCGGCGCCGTAGGAGGTTCCTTCAGAGTTGCTCGCGAGGACCCGGAAGTGATACGCGGTATGCGGTTCCAGGCCGGAGACCCCCTGGCTGACTTTGATGTCGGCGATTTCTTTGCCGATGCTTTTGGCTTCCAGTGGCACGCTCTGGCCGTACGAAGTCGACCTGCCGTATTCGAACTGATAGCTGGTATCGATGCCCTCGGGGTTGACGCTCGCCTTGAGAGTCGCTTCGGCTGCGGTGGCGGCGCTCGCCGCTTCGGTGGTTACCACGGGCCATTGCGGCGCCGTGCGCTCCGCCAGCGGCAGGCGTCCTTCCTGTTCGTCAAGAAAGCCACCCGCTGCGCTGCAGGTGGTTGCCGAGGGGCAGGAGATGCTCCCCATTCCCACCTGGGAGCCGCCTTCTGGAGATGCGACGTTGTCGACCGACCACCCCGATCCATTCCAGTGCTGACCGGAGGCACCGCCAACCGCGGTGCATGAGGTCGCCGAGACACAGGACACTCCGTAAAGAGTTGGCAGACTGCTCGAGCTCAGCTTCCATTCCGTGCCGTCCCAAGCCTCTGCCAAGCCGTTCCCCACCGCCATGCAGGCAGTTGCGGTGCTACAGGAGACGTCGTTGAGGAGGCTCACTTCGGCACCGGCAGGATTCGGGGTGGTCTGCAGAGCCCATTCGCTGCCGTTCCAGCGCTCGGCGAGGGTGACGCTCGCAGCGGACGTCCAGACCGTGCGCGCGGAGCCGGCCGCCATGCAAACGCTCGCCGAGGTGCAGGAGACACCTCTGAGCTGGCTGAGTTTCTTGCCCGCCGGGTTGGGGGAGGCCACGACTGCCCATTCGCTGCCGTTCCAGCGCTCAACCAGGGTTTTTTCTTCAGTGGGTTCGCCGCCCAGGGTGGCGGTGACGTAGCCCCCGACCGCGACGCAATACGTGGTTGTGGGACAAGAAACGCTTGAAAGGGTGACGTTACCGTTGGATACCAACCCACTGGGAGTCGGCATGGTGAGAGCCGACCAGCTCGTGCCATCCCAGCGCTCGGCGAATGGCACGTAGTGTGTTTTGACCAAGAATTTGCCGATCGCGATGCAGGAACTCGAGGAGGCACAGGAAACCCCCGACAGACTCGGGTTGGTTCCCCCCGAAGGGTTGGGCACCGACTGAAGTGACCATTCGCTGCCGTTCCAGCGCTCCGCGAAATTCCCGGACGAAACACCGAGACTACCCACCCCGATGCAAGCGCTCGTCGAAGTGCAGGAAATACCGGTGAACTGAGTCGCACTTCCCCCGCTTGGTACGGGCGTGGCCTGGATCGACCAGAGGGACGTTGTGAATTCCTTGTCGGCACCATAACTCGTTCCGGCGCTGTTGGTTACTACAACGCGGTAGTGATAAGTAGTCCGCGGTTCGACGGAGATCTGTTTGGAGACCTCGATGTCGCCAGTGCCCGATCCGATGCTTTCCGGCGAGGCCGGAATGCTGGTCCCGTATTTGGTGCTGGTCCCGTATTCGAAGCGATAGGTGGAGGCCAGCCCACCGGCACTGACAGCCCCGTTCAGCTGCGCGCCATGAGGTTGCAGGTTCGAAGCGGGGAAGGTGATCGCCTCGCGCCCGGGAGAGCGTAGGTCAAGGAGGCGCTCATGGATGCCGTCGCGGGAATTGTCGGTCCAGTTGAGGCTACCTTCCTGGATGAGTTTTGCCTTGATGGCTTCGACGTCGGCTTTCGAGTTGGGGTTCGATTCGCTCGCCAGGATCGCCGCCGCCGCCGCGACGTGCGGAGCCGCCATCGAGGTGCCATTGAGCATTTTGTAGTTTGCACCGAAGAACGATCCTCCCGTGGGAAGAGTCGAGTAGATGCAGGAACCAGGGGCGGCAATGTCGACTTCGCTCCCCCAGTTGCTGTAGGAGGCAAGCCGATCGTCCGGTCCATAATGCTGACCGCCTCCAGTGCATTCGTATTCTGCCGCAAGCCCGCCCGGCAGTCCGTCATAGTCGGTAAGGGCAGAGACCGTGATCGCATTGGGGTTTCCGGCGGGGTCGAAATTTTTGACGTTTTGGTCCTCATTGCCGGCGGCCAGCGTGTAGACCACTCCGGCTTCCACGGAGGCGTTGATAGCTTCATTCACGACGGGCCACGGGCAGGGGCACCCGAGGCTCATGTTCGCAACCTCGATTTCGGTCGCATGGGCGGTGACCCAGTCGATTCCGGCTGCAATGCCAGATTCGCTTCCACCACCGCTGTCATTGAGTACCTTGACCGCCCAGATCCGTGCCCCCGGCGCGACGCCGACAGAGCCGATGCTGTTGTCGAGCGCGCCGACGATGCCGGCGACGTGGGTGCCGTGACCGTATTTGTCGGTGCCGCTGTTATCGACGCAGGTGCTGCCTTCTCCGCTGCAATCGGTGCGAGCGACCACGTTTAGGTCCGGATGTTCGAAGTCGACGCCTGTGTCGACTACCGCGACGTCGGCGTTGACCCGCACGTCGTCGGTTTCGTCGATGTCGAGGTCTTTGCGTTCGGCCGCAAAGATGCGCTTGACTCCGGTCGGAATCGTCTGCGAGAAGGCTTCGGCTTCATGGTCGGGAGCCACGTACTTGACCCGTGGGTCCTGGCGCAGCGCTTCCACAGCGCCCTTGGAAAGTTCGGCCGAGTAACCCTTCAGCGCGTGGCGATAGACGAAGCCGAGGTCACCGTCGCGCTGTTCGGTCTGGGTTTCGGCGAGCGCGCCGGGACTGTCGACCGAGTCCTTGAAGACGACGATGTAGTGGTTGGGGATGACGTCCGAAGCCTGCCCGGGAGCAGCCCAAGCGGAGGAGACGGCCGCGAGCATCGCGATCGCCGCGATCAGCGACCCCGTTGCGAGAAATGTGTGCGTGCGATGGATGGCGCGAACCCTGCTGGTTGGCATCTAACTCTTCCTCCCCCGTGGCAGCGCTGGCCGCCATCCGATTACGTAACGAGCCGAAGATGAGATTCCCAGGCGGTGACCGGCGGCGCTGCCCCAATATGCGCCATCGCGAGGCTGAGATTCAGCGATCTGCGGCATTGGAGCTCTCCTCTATCTCCTGCAGGGCAAGTGCCACTTCCATTGATGCTGAGGAGCCGGAGAGGGAGTGGCCGATCAAACGCTCGACCCAGCGCAGGCGACGGGTGATGGTGTTGCGGTCCAGGTCAAGTGTTGCAGCGGCCGAGGTGACGTTGCGCTGTGCGGCGAAGTAGGCCCGCAGGGTCTCGCGCAGGGCGACACCTCCGTCGCGCTCATCCTCCAGCGGATGCAGGTAGAGCCGGCGCATAGAGGTCGCCAGCAGGTCGTCTTGCAGAACCGCGGCGAGGAGGGCGACCTTGCCGTAGCGAACCGCGCCTCCCCCTCTCCGCTGGGCGACCAACAGGGCGACGGCCGCCTGGCGGTGGGTAAGGCGCCAGCCCGCCAAGCCCTCTCCGGGCTCACCGATCGCGATGGCATGCCCTGCAGCAAGTCGCGAGGCCCTGTCCAGCAGCTCTACAGGTTCGACATGGTGACGGGAACCGAGCCATATCCAGCAGGTTCCCTCCCCGCGCGGGCAGAGCAGAAGCCGACAGTCGAGGCCCTCGGCAAGTCGGCGCAGCAGTTGCTCGCCGTCGGCTCCTGCAGCAATCGCAGCGAGGTGCCAACCATCGAAGTCATAGTCAAGCTCAGGCGCACTGAGTGGCTCCCCAGCCAGCAGGCGCTCGATCCGTTCCGCCTTGCGGCCCTGGGCCCCCTTGGGCCTTCGCTCGGCCTCCTCGGTATAGGCCTTGGAGACGGCGGTGAGAAGGCGGTCGACGATCGCCGCCTGGGAGCGCAGCAGGCGTTTCAGCTCTGCCGGCACCAGCGGCTCGGCGCGCTCAGCCTCCTCGATCAGGAAATCGTCGAGCAGTGCATGGCCCGCGAGGTAGCGGCGCAGGACGGTGTCGAGCCTGACGCCGGAGCGAGCGGCGAGACGGGCTTGGGCGAGCAGCGCCTCCGGTACCGGAGGCGCTGCGTCCTCACCACGCTCGATGCCCGCCAGGCCGTAGTCCAGGCCGGCTGACACCGCATTGCGCAGGCCCTCGGCGTACTCGGGTCCGCTACCACGGGGCAGCGCAGAAACCGCGCGGACGCGCAGCAGAGCCGCCTGCTCTATCTCCGGGCGACGCTCGCGCAGGCGCTCGGCCACTGCGACACTGCCTCGTTCCCGACTTCCCTGCCTCACCCGTGGTCGCACCCCCCTCTACCGCGCGCCCTTCGCTACCGGGTCGTGTGGCGTGCTCCGTGCCTCTTGCGGTGACTCTTCCCACAAGTCGCCCCGACTGCCGGACGCCCGGAGGCCTGCTTGCCGTTATGCCCCTCGAACTGCGCATCAGCCTTGTGAGCGCCCGCGCAGAGGTCGGTCGAGTTGATGATCAGCCCCTTCTCGGCGCCCTGCATGCTGACCACGACTTTGGAGAGCGGGGCATCTGGGATCGTGCTGAAGGTGGCCCTGATGCCGCCGTTCTTGGAATCGATGCGGGCGACCGCTTCGACGTCGACCAGTCCGTGCAGGGTGGCGACGAAGTCGGGCAGGTTGTGGTTTGAGGAGCGCAGGAATACCTCGCCTTCAAGTGGCTTTTCGAGCAGAGGCGTCCATGCTTTTGCCTTGCCGTAGATCGCAGCTGCGGGACAGCCCTTGCCGTTGCCGCCGTTCGCGGCGAACTGCACCCTGGTGCAAATCGTGCGGATGTGGGCTTGATCGAGGAAAGCGCTGTGGGGCAGGGTGAGGACGAGGTTCTTGGTGTTGGCATCCCCTGCCCTTGGCTTGTAGGTGCCGGTGAGGGCGGGGTGGGCGCCCCTTTTGGTGCCCCCCTTGAGCTTCAGGGCGAGCTTTGGCTTGAAGCCGAGGCTGGCGCAGTTGGCCGCCTGAAAGCGCGAGCTGAGCAGATGTGGGGTGTCATCGAGGGCGCTGAAGGGGTCAAACCCGCCGGACCAGATCGTCGCCTTGCTGGCCGAGAGATCGCATTTGGTCGGGTTGAGCGTGAAGTTGGGCTTGTCTACGGAGACACGCAGGTCCCTTACCTTCAAGGGGATGCCCCGCAGGATGTGGGGGATCGGGTCTGAAGAGGATCCGTCCGCTTCGACTTCTGCGGTAAGCGGGTTGATCCGCAGTGCCTCCTGGGTTACGACCGTGCCTGCGTCAAAGGGTCCGGCGACTGCGGGGACGATCGCCACTACCGACAGTGGCGCTCCGTTCAGCGGCCCGGAGAGGTAGAGGTTGCCGGGGACGTAGGTGAGCACCGCTCCCACCCCCGCTCCCGCCAGTACGTGGCCGATCTGCGAGTCGGCGGGACAGGAGGGATGTTCTCTCTCTTCCTGTCCGCCGCGATCGCCCTGGCGCGAGCGGGCCAGGGCTATCGCTGATGGTGAGCACTGCGCCGTCCCGGCCAGCTTGCCGACGACACCAGGGGGCAGCTTGGCGCTGAACTTGGTCAGGTCCTGGTCACCGTCCCTTCTGGTCAGGCGCATGTAGAAGGGGGAGTAGGAGCCGGCGTTGTTGTTGAGCGCGCCCGCCTGGAAGGTGGGGCCGAAGGGAAGCGCCCCGGTGGGGCAAGCCCCTCCGTCGGCGCCGTGTTCGATTTTGAAGGGGGCGCTCACCGTGTACGGGGTGTCTGGAGCGGAGGCCGGGTAGAGCTTTGCCGTCGTCAGGTATTCCCCGCAGGCGGGCGGGGAGACGAGCGGAGCCCGGCCGCCTTCTCTGAAGTGCAGCAGGACGCTCGAGTAGGGCAGCGGCGGCAGGCCTTCGAAGGTGGTTACGAGCTGACCCGTCTCGGGGTCGGGTACGACCCTTCCCGCCTGCTTTACCAAGATGCCGTGCTCAGGCCCTCTGGCGACCAGGTAGACGGCGAAGAGAGAGCCGAAGGGGTTCTCATAGGGCTTTGCCAGGAAGAGAGAGCCTTCGATCGGTTCTTCGATCAGCGGCGTGTGGATCAGGATCGAGCCGAGCTTGGATTCATCGGGGCAGCCCCCGCCCGGAGGGGATTCGAGCTGCTCGGCTTTGTACTGGGCTTGCGAGCAGACGCCGATCCCCTCTGAAGCCGAGGGATTGAGCGTCACCCCCTCGGGCAGGGTCACTTCGATCTTTTCGGGCTCGGTTTCGACGATCCCTTCGCGGTCGGTGAGACCCTGGTTTGGCAGCTTCAGCTCGAAGTCGAGGCCGGAGGGGCTCTCCGCCAGCTTCGTCGTCGGCTGGGCGGCGATCGTCGGCTTGAAGGGCACCGACTCACAGCCCGTCATCGCCGCCGGGCCGCCGCCGCCATCGACATTGGGGGCCTCCAGTTCGGCAAAGACGCCCGGGGCCAGCCGCGAGTCGGCCTGCAGCAGGGTCGAGAGCGGTTTGCGGCAGTCGACCGGCATGGTGAGGAAGGGCAGGAGCGGCGCGTCGGTGGAGTTGCCTTCCAGGGCGGGGCCGCGTTCGGAATCGTGGGAGGGATCGGCGGGGGTGCCCCAGATCGTCTCGGTCACCGAGGTGACGCCGACGGGGATGTCGGAGGCGACGACGTAGAAGCGGTATTCCTTTTCGGGTTCGAGCTTTGCGTACTGCAGCACGGTCAGGCCGGTGGCGCCGCCGACGAAGCCGAACTCTGCGGCGATGCCGCGCGGGGGCGTGACGTTGTATATGGGGCCCTTGACTTCGGCGAGCCCGGGGATGACCGAGCGCAGGACGCCGATCTGCGTGCCCAGTGGGCACCGCGGGCTACCGCCTTCGAACTCCTGCTGGGGGCAGCTCGGCACCGCCTCGGGATTCCCGAAGAAGCCGGGGGGAAGCAGCGCCCTGGCGCTGCGCATGGCGCCGCCTTCGGGCTTGCCTTCTGAGTCGGTGTTCAGGTCGACGTGGGCGGTGAAGGCGTAGGGATGGGAGTTGGCCTGGGTGTCGATCGTGCCGTCTTTGTTGATCGCGGTGACCGAGGCGCTGCCGGGTGCGAAGCCGAAGTCAGCCTGGGCTGCCGCAGGGGCGGCCAGAGCGAGGAGCGCCGCGAAGGCGACGATCAGCCTGGGGCGGATCATTTCTGACCTCCGCGATTGTGATGACGTTTGTGGTGTCGGTCCTTTTTGGCCTGGCTCTTCACGCAGCGCGCCTTGCCTTTGCGCCGCACCATGTGGCGGCCCTTGGGGCAGCGCCCCGAGCCTTCGCCGGTGGGGCTTCCCGGGCCCTCGAGGGCCAACGAGCCGAGCATCGGCTCGTTCGGCGCCGAGACCGAAGGCAGGCAGGCTTCGCCCTGGCATTCGGCCGCCCCGACCGCGGCTGGGAAGCCGCCGCCTTCGCGGGCGTCGTAGAGGTCGATTAGTTGGTCTTTGTCCGCTGCGACCAGCCGATCGCGGCTGGTGAAGAAGACGTTGCGTCCGCTCGCGTCGGCGGCGAGGAAGTTCGAGTCCACGCCGGAGCGGCCGGCCGAGATCAGCGAAACGCAGTCCGCTTCGCTCGCGCAGCCCCCGACTCCGTTCGGCTCAAACTCATAGACGTCTTCGACCTTGCCGTTGGTATCGGCGGCACTGAGCGAATCCTGAGTATCGAAGAAGAGGCGCCCGGAGTCGGTCAGGTATGCGGGCGGGCGGGCGTGGCCGCGCGGCTGGGCACCGGTGCGATTGCAGGAGGGGCAGCGCAGCTCGCCGGTTTGGGCCTGATAGAGGAAGACCTCCGCGCAGGGCGCGTTGAGGAAAATCCCGGGGTCGGCCACGTATTCGCAGGGACCGACGTTGTCGAAGCCCGTCAGCGGCGCCATGGAGAGGAAGGCGAACCAGTTCCCACTGGGGCTGCTGGCGACCCGCGCGGAGAGGCTCCATTCCACCCCGGGGTTGACGTTGTCGTCTTCGAGCAGGGTGGCGAGGTAGGTGGTGGTTCCTTCCACCCAGGCGTAGAGGTTGTCTTTGCCTTTCTGGGCTTTGTCGCCGTGGCTGTTCTCTTCTTCGCCGCTGAGCACTTCGCTGTCGACGAAGTAGACCCGCGAGAGGTCATCGCTCTGCCCGAGCGCGCCCTCGAAGCCGCCATTGCCGCCGGTCAGGTCTTCGCAGGCCTCGGCTTCGACGCCATAGAGGCAGCCGTCGTTGAGTAGAGCTTTGGAGCCGTCGACCGAAGCGCTGAGGAAACGGCCAGTGTGATCGCTTGCTTCCCGGGTTTCCTCGCCGTCGATGCGCACGTAGAGCTGGCCCGCTTCAGAGCTCCAGAAGGCACGCGAGCCATCTTGGGAGATCGCGTGGAGGGCGCCTTTGCCGCCGAAGGAGGCGCCGGGGATCGTGCTCGCGTTGCCGGGAGCGAAGTTGACCAGGTGAAGTTCCCCACCCGAGCGTTCGTAGAGGTTCGCCTTGGCTTCCGGCCCACCCTGGGCGTCTTCGGTCAGCGCGTCGTTGGCGCTGAAGAAGAGTCGCGAGAAGTCGGCCGAGGCACCGGCGAACGAGAGCCGCAGGCCGTTGAAGTTGCCGGGCTCGCGGTTTGGCGGCGCTTCGGTCAAAAACGGCGTGAGCGAGCCCGGTTCGGCGCTCGGCTGGGTGTAGAGGTTGGAGAATTCGGCCGGCGCTGCGGGGCTAAGGGCGTACGCCTGTTGTTCGAGCACGCCCTCGCTTAGGTCGGCCTTGAAGGCCTGATAGCCACCGCCGCCTTTGCTGACCATCTGCAACGGGGTCGGGTTGACCGTCTGCCAACCGGTCGCGCCGCGCCGCGCGATGTACTGGTTTTCGATCACGCCCCCTTCGTCGAAGGAGAAGGGGGTTCCCTCATAGGCGATCGCGTTCCCGTCGGGGGCGCTTTGCAGCGGGAAGTGGGTGTAGGAGAAGCCGGGCTTGCATTCGCTCGGGCAGCTGCTCACGTCGGGGTGGGCGGGCAGCACCTGGCCGCCGTTCTTCTGCGCCGGGGAGACGAGCTCCCATGCACGCTGGTCGGGCAGGTCGGAGGCTTCGAGCGGGTAGGTGCGGAAGGCCTTCGCGACGCCTTCGGCCACGCATTCTTTTTCGGCTTCGCCGGGGGCGCAGTGACTCGTGGCGCGGATCCGGTAGTGGTAATCGGTGTCCGCTTTGAGGCCGCTCACCGTCGCCGCCACGGGCACGACTTTGGAGCCTTCGATCCGTCCGCCGCCGGGAGGCACTTCGAGCGCCCCGGCGAAGCGGTCGCTTGGTTCGTTTGCCTGATAAGCGGCGTCGGTGATGTACTGGAAGGCGTAGTCGGTCACGTTGCCCTTCGGGTCGAGCTGCCCTTCCAGGCGAGCCGAGCTAGGGGTCACCGCCGAGACCGACTCCGAAACGACCGCCGGCGGCACTTCCACCGGCGGGGCGAAGACGTAGCCCATCGAGCTTTCGAATTCGAACCCTTTGCTTTCCCCCCCTTCCCCGGTCGGCGCGCCCGCGTAGAGGATGCCGACTGGCCGGCCCGACCCGAAGGAGCGTTCGGGATCGACGGCCATTCCCGACAGGCGTTGCCTGCTCGGCGCCACCGCGATCGCTTCCGCTTCGCTGAATTTGCCCCCCGCGCACGGGTTGAGCCGGTGCACCTTGCGGTCGATGTAGGAGTAGAAGAAGGTCTCGCCCGTTTTCGGGTTGACGGTCATCGACGCGATCCCGCCTTTTTTGAATTTGAAGGAACAGACCGGGCTTGCCGGTTTTGCCGGTTCGTACATTTCGACACCCGTTTCGGTTGCCGTATAGACATTGCCGGCGGCGTCGGTGACGGGTGCGGTAGGGAGTTCCGTCGTGCCGAGCGGCCCCGCCCCGATGTCGTGGGCCTGCCCGGCGTAGACGTATTCGGTGTAATCGCCGGGGGCTTTCGGCTTGAAGACCGCCAGCCGGTGGTAGAAGTTTTCCGTCTGCGTGCTATCGAAGACGTAGACATCTCCCGCGCCGTTTACCGCGATACCCCCGGCGCCGGATGATTCATGAAGTTTCCCCGGACTTGCCGCAATCGTTTCGCCGGGTGCCGCCCGTTCTCCGAAGCGGGCGATCACTTCCGAGCCGTCGGCGCTGTACTCGGTGATATGGGTAGTCGCGTTCGGACCGTTGTACGAATCGAGTGCGTAGACGTTTCCGGTCGTCTGGTCGACGTCGACGTCAATTGCTCCGTCGCTGAGTTCGGGTCGTGGCAGGCAGTGCGGATATGCCGCTTCCCCTTCGGGCCCACAGCGTTCGTAGGGTGATTTCCCTTGTTCAACCCGTTCTTCTTCCCCTTTTTTGCTCACCAGCACCCAGGCCTCACTGAAGCTGCGATCGGGGTTGAAGCGGGCGACGTAGATGCTGCCGTCGCTGTCCTGGCTCGCCGCGTAGACCGTCCCCGCCGGCACGCCGCCGGCCCCGGTGTAGTTGACGGCCATCCCGCTGACTCCGCCGAGTTGCACTTCTTCGGGCCACAGCGCCGCGTACTGTTTGGCGGAGCCGCTGTGGGAGTCATGCAGTTCGCCCGGCACCCCGGCGAAGTTGCCGACCTGCTGGTAGGCGGCGGTAGCAGGTGAGGCCCAGAGCAGGCCGAGGGCGAGGAGCGCTGCGAGGAGGGCGCCGGGGCGCCTCATCGGTTGCCTCTCCTTGGATGGCTCTTCCGCTCCTTCCCACAACTCGCCCCGACGACAGGACGAGCGGAAGCCGTCTTGCCGTTGTGCCCCTCAAAGCTGGCATCGGCCTTGTGATCAGCGGCGCAGAGGTTGGTCGAGTTGATGATCAGCCCCTTCTTGGCGCCCTGCATGTTGACCACGACTTTGCTCAGCGGTGCGTCGGGGATCGTCGAGAAGGTGGCTCTGATGCCGCCGTTCTTGGAATCGATCCGAGCTACCGCTTCGACGTCGACCAAGCCGTGCAATGCGGCGACGAAGTCGGGCAGGTTGTGGTTTGAGGACCTGAGGAAGACCTCGCCTTCGAGGGGCTTCTCGAGCAACGGGGTCCATGCTTTTGCCTTGCCGTAGACCGCCGCCTCGGGGCAGCCTCTGCCTGCGCCTCCGTTTGCTGCGAACTGGACCCTGGTGCAGATCGTTCTGATGTGGGCCTGATCTAGGAAAGCGCTGTGGGGCAGGGTGAGGACGAGGCTGTCGGTGTTGGCGTCCCCTGCTCTTGGCTTGTAGGTGCCGGTGAGGGCCGGGTGGGCACCCCTCCTGGTGCCGCCCTTCAGCTTCAAAGAGAGCTTTGGCTTGAAGCCGAGGCTTGCGCAGCTTGCCGCTTGGAAACGGGACTCCAGTGCGTGGGCTGAGTCATCGAAGGCGCTGAAGACGTTGAAGCCTCCCGACCAGATCGTCGCTTTTGCCGCTGATGGATCGCAAGAGGTCGGGTTCAAGGTGAAGTTGGGCTTGTCGACATAGACGCGCAGGTCCCTGACCTTCAGCGGGATCCCTCTGAGGATGTGGGGGATCGGATCTGATGAGGATCCGTCTGCTTCTACTTCGGCGGTAAGCGGGTTGATCCGCAACGCCTCTTGGGTTACGACCGTGCCCGCGTCAAAGGGTCCGGCCACCGCGGGGACGATTGCGACCACGGAGAGCGGTGCTCCGTTCAGAGGCCCGGAGAGGTAGAGCTTGCCCGGGACGTAGGTGAGCACTGCTCCCACTCCCGCTCCGGCCAGCACGCGGCCGATCTCCGAATCGGCGGGACAGGATGGGTGTTCTCTCTCTTCCTGTCCGCCGTGGGTCCCCTGGCGCGAGCGCGCTTGGGCGATCGCGGCGGGAGAGCACTGCGCCGTCCCCGCCAGTTTGCCGACCACTCCGGGGGGCAGCTTGGCTGAGAACTTGGTCAGGTCCTGGTCGCCGTCCCTGCGCGTCAAGCGCATGTTGAACGGGGAGAAGGCGCCGGCGTTGTTGTTGATCGCTCCGGCTTCGAAGCCCGGGCCGAAGGGAAGGGCTCCGGAGGGGCATGCCCCTCCGTCGGCGCCGTGTTCGACATGGAAGGGCGCGGTTGCGGTGTATGGGGTGTCTGGGGCTGAGGCCGGGTAGAGCTTCGCCGTGGTCACGTAGTCCCCGCATGAGGGCGGGGAGACGAGCGGAGCCCTGCCGCCTTCTCGGAAGTGCAGGTTGACGCTCGAGTAGGGCAGCGGCGGCAGGCCGTCGAAGGTGGTGACCAGCCGGCCGGTCTCGGGATCGGGCTCGACCAGCCCCGCCTGCTTGACCAAGATGCCGTGGCCGGGACCTCTGGCCACGAGGTAGACGGCAAACAGCGAGCCGAATTCGTTCTCGTATGGCTTCGCAAGGAAGAGCGAGCCGTTGATCGTTTCTGAGAGCAGCGGCGTGTGGATCTCGATCGAGCCGAGCTTGGATTCATCGGGGCAGCCTGCGCTCGGAGGCGACTCGATCTGCTCTGCTTTGTACCGGGCTTCAGAGCAGACGCCGATTCCCTCGGATGCCGAGGGGTTCAGCGTCACTCCCTCTGGCAGGGTGACTTCGAGCTTTTCGGGCTCGGTTTCGACGATCGCTTCGGGGTTGGTGAGGCCCTGGTTTGGCAGCTTCAGTTCGAAGTCAAGGCCGGTGGGGCTCTCTGCGAGTTTCGTCGTCGGCCGGGCGGCGATCGTCGGGTTGAAGGGAACCGACTCACAACCGGTCATCGCCGCCGGGTTGCCCCCCGCGTCGACGTTGGGTGCCTCCAGCTCGGCGAATACCGTCGGGGCCAGCACCGAGTCGGCCTGCAGCAGGGTCGAGAGCGGTTTGCGGCAATCGACGGGCAGGGTCAGGTAGGGCAGGGGCTCCGCGTCGGAGCCGGCGCCGCGCTCTGCGTCGTGGCCGGGGTCCGCCGGGGTTCCCCAGATCGTCTCGGTCACCGCGGTGACGCCGAGCGGGATGTCGGAGGCGACGACGTGGAGGCGATATTCGTTTTCGGTGTCGAGCGTCGCGTACTGCAGCACCTTCAGGCCGCTGGAGTCGCCGGAGAAGCCGAGCTCGACGGCGACTCCGTGCGGCGGGGTGATGTTGTAGATGGGGCCGTTGACTTCGCCGATGTTGGGGATGACCGAGCGCAGCACGCCGACCTGGGTGTTGACCGAGCAAGTCGGGACGCCGCTCTCGAACTGCCGGCGGGGGCAGCTCGGCACCGCTTCGGGGTTGCCGAAGAAGCCACGGGGCAAAAGCGCCCTGACGCTGCGCACGTTACCGCCTTCGGAGTAGCCTTCTGAGTCGGTCTTGAGGTCGACGTGGGCGATGAAGGCGTAGGGGTGCGAGCTCGCCTGGGAGGCGACCGTGCCGTTCTTGTTGATCGCGGTCACCGAGGCGCTGTCGGGGAGGAAGCCGAAGTCCGCCTGGGCCGCCGCCGGGGCCGCCAGCGCGGCCAGAGACACGATCAGGGCGATGAGCTTGGGGCGGATCACTTCGCACCTCCGCGGTTGTTGTGGCGTTTGTGGTGTTTGTGGTGTTGGCGCTTGGTGGGGCTCTTCACGCAGCGCGCCTTGCCTTTGCGCTTCACCGCGTGGCGGCCCTTGGGGCAGCGCCCCGAGCCTTTGCCGGTGGCCGGGTTGCCCGGGCCTTTGAAGCCCGCCGAGGCAGGCGTCTGATCATTCGGCGGCGATACCGAGGGCAGACACGCTTCGCCCTGGCACTCGGCGGCGCCTGCTTCGGGCGGGAAGCCGCCGCCTTCGCGGGCGACGTAGAGGTCGACCAGGTCGTCTTTGTCGGGCGAGAGCAGCTGGTCACGGGTCGTGAAGAAGACGCTCTTGCCGCTCGGGTCCATCGTCATGAAGTTGGAGTCGTCGCCGGAGCGACCGGGCGAGATCAGCCGCACGCAGCCCGCGGCGCGCGTGCAGTCGCCGATTCCTTCGGGCTCGAACTCATAGACGTCTTCGACCCGGCCGTTGGTGTCGAAGGGGCTGAGTGCGTCCTGGCTGTCGAAGAAGAGTCGCCCGGAGTTGGTCAGGTAGCGCGGCGGGGGCAGCGTGGAGGCGCCGGAGAGCTGCAACAGGTGGCCGGCGCCGTGGGGCGGGGCGCCGGTGCGGTTGCAGGAGGGGCAGCCCAGCTTCCCGGTTTCAGCCTGGTAGAGGAAGACCTCCGCGCAGGGACCGCTGACGAAGCCTCCTGCATTATCGGTTTGGCAAGTGCCGGTGCTGTCAAAGCCGGTCAGCTGCCCGCTGGACCCGAAGGCGAACCAGCGCCCGTCGGGACTGGCCGCGGCATTGCGATGGGCCGGTCCAAGTTCCCACCAGTTTTCATTGCTGTCGGAAAGCAGCGTGGCGATGAAGGCGGACGTCCCTTCGTGCCAGGCGTAGAGGTTGAATTTGCCTGCCCCTTCCTGGGCTTTTGCCCCCTGCCCGTTTTCTTCTTCGCCGCTGAGGACTTTGGTGTCGACGAAGTAGACGCGCGAGAGGTCTTCGCTTTGGCCGACCACACCTTTGAAGCCGCCTTGGCCCTGGGTCAGGTCGACCGGCGGCGCTTCGAGGTCTTCGACGTCGAAGAGCAGCCCGTCTGAGAGCAGCACCCTGGAGCCGTCGGCGGCGGCGGTGAGGAAGCAGGTCCGCTGGGCCGGCAGAAGCGACGTGGCGCAGCTGCCGGGGTCGGGGACCTCGAGCGTCTCGCCTCCTTCGCGCACGTAGAGGTTGCCGTCTTCTTCGGAGGTCCAAAAGGCGCGCGAGCCGTCCTTTGAGATCGCGTGGAAGGTGAAGATCTCGGGGATGTTGGGGTTGCCTGCCCGCAACAGAGATCCGGAGCCGAAGACCGCGCCGGGGAGCGTTTCGGCGTTGCCGGGGGCGAAGTTGACGAGGTGCAGTTCCCCGCCGGAGCGTTCATAGAGGTTCGTCTTTGCTTCCGGACCGCCTTCGGCGTCTTCGGTCAGCGCGTCGTTGGCGCTGAAGAAGAGGCGCGAGAGGTCGGCCGAGCCGCCTGCGAAGGCGAGCTGCAGGGATTCGCCGGGGGGGCGGTTGGGCGGCGCTTCGGTGAGGAACGGCGAGAGCGCGGCCGGTTCGGCGCTCGGCTGGGTGTAGAGGTTGGAGAATTCGGCCGGTGCTCCGCCGCCGAGGCCGTATCTGTTCTGGGCGAGCACTCCCAGGCCGAGGTCGGGGCTGAAGGCCTTATATCCGTTCTGGTTCCTGCCTCCCAGGCGCGAGGGGGTCAGGTTGACCGTCTGCCAGCCCGAGGCGGTGCGGCGGGCGATGTACTGGTTTTCGATCACTGCTCCCTCGTCGAAGGAGAAGGGGCTGCCCTCGTATGCGATCGCGTTGCCGTCCGGGGCGCTTTGGCGCGGGAAGAGTTCGTCGGAGGCACCCGGCTTGCATTCGACGGCGCAGCTGCTGACATCGGGGTTGGCGGGATAGACCTGACCGCCGTGCTTTTGCGGCGGGGAGACCATCTCATAGGCCCGCCCGTCGGGCAGGGCGGAGGGTTCCACCGGGTAGGTGCGGAAGGTCTTGGCGAGGCCTTCGACCACACACTCTTTTTCCGGTTCGCCCGGGGAGCAGTTGCTCGTGGCGAGGATCCGGTAGCGGTAGGAAGTGTCGGCCGAAAGGCCGCTGACCGTCGTCGCCACCGGAATCACTTTCGAGCCTTCGATCCGCGCCCCGCCCAGCGGCGCTTCGAGCGCACCGGCGAAGCGATCGGTCGGTTCGTTTGCCTCATAGGCGGCGTCGGAGATGTACTGGAAGGCGTAGCGGGTCACGCTGCCTTTTGGGTCGAGCTTGCCTTCCAGGCGGGCCGAGCTCGAAGTCACGGCCGAGACCGACTCCGCGATGACCACCGGCGGTACTTCGACCGGCGGGGCGAAGACGTAGCCCATCGAGCTTTCGTGTTCCCAGTTGGTTTGTGGATTTTTCTCTTCCCCCCCTTCCGAGTCCGGCGAGCCCGCGTAGAGCACGCCGGCCGGCCTGCCGGCACCGAACTGGCGCACCGGGTCCACCGCCAGCCCACCCATGTTGAATCTCGCCGGAGCGAATTCGATCGCTTCGGCTTCAGTGAATTTGCCCCCCGCGCAGGGATTCAATCGGTGCAGCTTTTTGTCCTGATAGGAGAAGAAGACGACTTCGCCCGTCAGCGGGTTGACCGTGATCGAGGTGATCCCGCCTTTTTTGAATTTGAAGCTGCAGATCGGCGGGTCGGCGGGATGGGTCGGGTCGTACTTTTCGATCTGAGTCAAACCGCCTACGTATACGTGTCCGGCTGCGTCGGCCACCGGACGTTCCGGAATGGCGCCCACCGCCAGGTCGCGCGACTGCCCCGCGTATTCGTATTCCGCGTAGTTGCCGGGGGTTTTCGGCTTGAACACCATCAACCGGCTGGAATCGAAGACGTAGACTTCTCCCGCGGCGTTCACGGCGATTCCCCCGCGATCGCCGCCGTTATGGATCTTTCCAGGGCTTTCCGCCACGGTTTCGCTGCCGGCGGCCTGCTCGCCGAAGCGCGCGATCACTTCCGAGCCGTCGGCGCTGTACTCGGTGATCAGCGGAGCGCCTTGGCCGCCTACGGCGGCGAGTACGTACACGTTGCCGGTCGTTTGGTCGACATCGACGTCGTTGAAATATTCGGCGCCGTCGGGTCTCGGCGGACAATGCGGGTTGGCGGCTTCCCCTTCGGGGCCGCAGCGTTCGTAGGGTGACTTCCCTTCTCCTACCCTTTTTTCTTCCGATCCTTTGGTCGTTACGGTCCACGCCTCGCTGAAGCTGCGGTCGGGGTTGTAGCGGGCGACCCCAGCCCCCCCTCCCCCTGCTTTGTTGACCACCGCATAGATCGTCCCCGCCGGCACACCGCCCACCCCGGTGTAGTTGACCGCCATGCCAGACAGGCTGCCCAGCTGCACCTCTTCGGGAAATTCTCCTTGTTTTTCGGTCGTCTTCAGCAGCCCGGGGACGCCGGCGAAGTTGCCTACCTGCTGGTAGGCGGCCGAAGCCGGACCCGCCGCGAGCAGAGCAAGGACAAGGGTCGCCGCGAGCAGTGCGCCGATGCGCGCGAGGAAGGTACGAACCTGCTTCGGGGTGTGTTCCGCTTGCCTCATCTGCGCTCCTCGTGGTCGGTGATGCGATCGGATCCAAGGACCACCGCCGGCCACTCCTCTGGCCGGCGGTGGTTAGTCATTGCTAGGGAGCCGTTACTGCCCAGGTTCCCCAGATGCGGACCGCGGCCGGTAATTCAGGTTCACCGACAAGAACGCGGCCCGCGATGCGGGCGCCGCTCACACCGTAGGTACCAGCGCCTCCTTCACCCAGGGCAAATTCAGGCGAAAACACCTGAGGGGCGGGTGCGCCTTCCATCGTCCCTTCGACAAATTCACTACTCGTGTAGAGGCAGAGCTTGCCGGCGGGCGCGGTGGGCTCAGCGGCGGTGCCTTTGCAGCCGCTGGTGCCGACGGTTTTCCCTTCTTCGATTTCTTCGGTTTCTTCCTTGGTGAAGCCGAAGGCACTTTCTGCACCGCCGGGGTTCGCAAGCGGGATCGGGAAAGAGATGTCGGTTTCGAACACGATGACGGACGTCGTCACTACCGAGGTGGTCCAGGTCCCCGTCTCCGTCTTGCCAGAGGGGAGCGTTCCGCCCGCGGTCCAGGGAGAGCCTTCTTTGCCCTGAATGCCCTGTTTACCGGTGGCGCCGGTATCGCCCTTGTCACCCTTAGCGCCGTTGGAGCCATTGGACCCGTTGTCGCCCTTGGCGCCCGCGGGTCCCGCCGCTCCTGCAGGGCCAGTGCCCTGGAAGCTTTTGGCGATGCTTTTGACTTCTTTCTTCTGCTTGCTGTTGAGGCCCGCGGCTGCCCAGGCGCCGCCGACCATGGCGAAGACGAGGGCGAGGATCGCGACGGTTAGGCCGGCCTTGCCGAAGGGTTCGCGAAGGCGTTTGCCTGCACGGCTGTTCCGTGGTGAGAGCATCGAATCTTCTCCTTGTCCCGTTTCCCTGTATCGGGTGCTGCCGCGATCGCCCTCCCTATGAGCGCCGCTGCGAGAAGGATAAAAGAAACCGTTTACAAATGCAAGGAGATGTTTTTGAGATGAAGGTTTGCGATTCTCGAATCGGCCTGCCTTGCCCCTGATGAGACCCGCTGTATCACGCGTGATACAGTACGTGCATGTCCGAGGTGAGCATTCGCGATCTGCGTAATCACGGTGGCGATGTCGTCGATCGCGCTGCGCGCGGCGAGCGAATAACGATTACGCGCTCTGGGCGGCCGGTTGCTGAGTTGCGGCGGCTTGACCTTGAGCCGTTGACGGCTGAGGAGCTGATCGCGCGCCGCAGGAACTTGCCTCGGGTTGACTATGAGGAAATGCGCACCGAGCTCGACTCGATCATCGACCCGTCGCTGTGATGTGGAGGCGGGCGGGCGACACGAGATCGGGATTCTCGATACCAACGCCCTGATCAACCTCGAGCGGATCAAGCCGGAGCACCTTCCCCGCAAAGCGTTGATCACGACCGTGACGCTGGCCGAGCTCTCGGTCGGGCCTCTCACCGCCAAGTCCGAGGCCATCGCGGCTGAAAGGCAAACCCATCTTCAAATGGCCGAGGCAGACTTCACTCCGCTCCCCTTCGATGCCGATGCGGCGCGGGCATTCGGACGGGTGGCGGTCTCGCTGCGGCAGGCAGGGAGGAAACCGTCGGCGCGAACTTATGACGCGATGATCGCCGCGATCGCACTCGCCAACGACCTGCCGATCCACACCTGCAACCCGGACGACTTCGCGGGTATCGACGGGCTCGAGGTTGCTGCAGTCCCAGTGCCCTAGCGACGCTACGCCGCCAACCGCTTGGCCTCCCGGCGACCAAGATATGGCGCGAGGGCAAGCTCGGCGAGCGGCCTTGCTGCGGGCATCGCTCAACCTCGATCCACTCCCTGCCGCAGCCACCGCGCGAGGAACGGATCTGTGACGCTGAAGCGGCCACTGTCGCTCCTGATATGGCCCTCTGCCACGAGAACGTCGCGCGCCTGCTGCGCGGTGCTCTTGCCCAGCCCCATCGATTCGAGCGACGATTTCGAGAGGAGCGCCGCCTGGCCCTCGACAACCGAGCCCAGAACCTGGCGCTGAGCTCGGGTCAGGCCCGACCACAGTTGCTCCAACTCACCGGCGGCGGCGCGCAGTGCCTCGGCCTCGGCAGCGCGCACGCCGGCTTCACTCAGCCGTGGCTGCTGCCAGAGGAAGTGCGCGACCATCGCGGCCCGTTGAGGGTGACCGGCCGTGCCCGCCGCAAGCGCGGAGGCAGATTCTGCCGGGAGAGATCTGCCTCCGGCCTGGAAATGTCCGATCACCCAGGAGGCGATGGCAACGGTCGGGAGGGGCGACAAGGTCACCTCGCGCGCTTGCCCGAAAAGCGGGCGGCTGCGGTCCTCGAACAGCGCACGTAGGAGCGACGCCTGGCTTCCGGCGTAGCAGTAGGAGGCGACGCCCACATGGTGCTGAACGTGGCTGCGCACGAGTCCGTCGAGATCCTCCCCCGCCGTCAGAAGATCCTGGAACTCGTCGAACACGACCAGGATCCGTCGTTTCTCCGTAGCGGCGAGACGCTCGGGCAGTGCTAGAAGCGCATGGAGTCGTGCAAGAGGGCGCTCCCCTCTGTCCGCCCGCCGTCCGCGCACGCTTGCCCGAGCGACACCGGGGATCCCCGCCTCAATCGCCGCCTCGAACTCGCGGTTGACCTTCTTCCACACGCTGCGCGTCCCGGTGCGATCGAGACCACGCCGCCATCCGTCGTGGAGGCGCTCCGCCACATCCTCGATCGTCCGCGCCCGGGAGAAATCTGGAACGCAGACGATCCACCGACGAGCCCGCAGCTCGGCGGCGAGAGCGCCGATCAGCGTCGTCTTGCCGTAACGACGCGGCGCGGCCAGGCGACTCGTCTGTCCCCCCTCCGCAAGCTCGGCAAGGAGCGTGCGCTCGTCTGGCCGATCGATGGCATCTTGCGGCGGCAGGGGCCGACCGTAGGAAAATGGATTTGCCGTCATTGGTACAGCGAGAGTGTACCAGTACAGGCTGACTGTACCCGGCGCCCTATGCGGCCAGGCGCTTGGCCTCTTCGCGGCCGATGTAGGGGGCGAGGGCGAGCTCGACGAGGTCCGGGAGGAGCTCGGGAAGGCGCTGAGCGCCGCCGCTGTTGAGGCGGCGGACGATCAGGGTGGCGATGCCGCCGATCGAGGGCCTGGTCGCGGACTTCCATGTCGAGCTCGGAGGGTGGCGGCTCGGGGCGCAGGGTCACGGCCAGGAGCTGCATCGCCTCGCGGTAGCGGGCGGCGACTCGCCGCCCGCGGCGAGGGGCTCGATCAGGAAGCAGCGGGCGACGGCGGGGTCGCGGGAGAGGACGTCGAGCAGGGCGGCGAGGCGGGCGCGGGCGCGGTCGGGCCACGGCTCCGCCGCCCCCGGCGCCGTCGAGCATCGAGTCGAGGACGTGGGTCTCGATCATCTCGTAGGCGGCGAGGAAGCAGTCTTCCTTGCCCTCGAAGTACTCGTAGAAGGTGCGGCGGGAGATCTTCGCCGCGGCGGTGATGCGCGGCGATCGTGGTCGCGTTGTAGCCGTGCTCGGCGACCGCCTCGACGACGCCGTTGAGCAGGCGTTCGCGCTGGTTCTCGGCGACGAAGACGCGCGGCAGGCCGTGGCGGCCGGGGGGTAGCCGCTCGCCCCGGCAGGGCGACGGTGCCGGCCGCTTGATCGAGGCGCGCCGTCAGCCATCGCCGAGGTAAGGGGCGAGGGCGATTTCGATCAGCTGCGGGTAGAGCGCCTCCAGCCCCTCGCCGTCGCCCGCTCGAGCCGCTCGCGCAGCAGCCAGGCGAGGGCGCCGGCGGTCGCCTCCTCGTGGGTGGCGGGCAGGTCCGGCGGGGCGGTGTCGAGCGCGCGACCCTCGCGCAGCTTCGCCGCGACGCGGTCGAGCGCCGCCTCGAAGTGGGCGCTCAGCTGCGGGCCCGCCGGTCTGCGCTTCGACCAAGCAGAGCCGCGACGCGCTCGGGCTCGGCGACGGTCAGCCGATCAGCAGCTCGCAACCCGGTCGCGATCCGCTCGGGCCAGGAGAGCTCCTCCGGCCGCCGGGTCGCCATCCGCCGCCCAGCTCCTCCGCCCCCGCTTCGACCGCGCGGTCGAAGGCGGCGACGAAGCACTCTTCCTTGCCGTCGAAGAACTCGTAGAAGGTGACCGAGGAGACGCCGGCCTCCTTGACGAGCGCTTCGATCGAGGTGCCGGCGCAGCCGTGCGCGGCGATCAGCCTCTCGGCCGCGTCGAGGATCCGCTCACGCTGGGGCGCCGGGAGGGCGTCGCCGCGCCGCGTCCTCCCCCCGCCCCGGAGACGGCTTCGGAGGCCAGTCTTTGCGAGAGGTACTGCATGAGCTCGAGAGTAGCCGACTTGAGAAAGATTTCATATCTGGCAAAAAAGGAGTAGTTTTTATAGGGCGTATGTCAGCGGAAGCCTCAGCAGCGATCAACCAGGTCGATTCGCTTGGAGCAAACGGAGGCTCCGAGCTCGATGTGCGCGAGGGGGCGATGGAAGGGGTCCTGGCGCCTGCGGCGAGCTCGGGCTTCCGCGAGACCTCGGTGCGCGCGATCCTCGAGCACAGCGGCGGCCACCGGGCGCAGTTCTACCAGCACTTCGAGAGCAAGGAGGACTGTTTCGCCCAGGCCTACGCGGTCTGGATCGAGCGGCTCTGCGTCAGCGTGCTCGAAGCGGCGGCGACCACTCCCGGCTGGGAGGCCGGCGTCCGCGAGGCGATCGTGCGGCTGTTCCAGTTCGTCACCGCAGCGGCCGGCGATCGCGCGGGCGCTCTTCGTCGAGGTGCAGATCGCCGGCGAGCCGGCGCTGGCCCGGCACGAGGCCGCGGTCGAGCGCCTTGCCGCGGCGATCGACAGCGCCCGTGCCGACATCGAGCCGGCCGAGGCGCCACCCGAGGCGACCGGCGTCTTCGTCGTCGGCGGGATCGAGTCGTGCGTCTGCGAGGCGCTCAGCGCCGGCGACCCGGGCCGGGTCTGGGACACCCTGCCCGAGCTGATGCACTTCGCCGCCGGCTCCTACTTCGGCAAGGAGGAGGCCGAAGGTGCCTTCGAGCGGGCGAGCGAGATGCTGGAGCGCGAGCGGGCGCGGCTGACTCGGGCCGACGATGAGGACGAGGCGGGATGACCGAGCTGCGGCTGATCGCCGGCACCGCCCTCGCCGAGCCGGCCGAGGTCGAGGACATACCGCCGCTGCGCCTTCCCCCCGGTCGCCACGGCATCCCCGCCGACCTGGTCCGGGCGCACCAGCGCCTGCGCCTGCTCGAGGCAGCGGCCACCGCCGTCGCCGAGCAGGGCTACGGCCGCATCACCGCTGCCCGCGTGACCGAGCTGGCCGGTGTCTCCAGCCGCACCTTCTACCAGCACTTCGAGGACCTCTGGGCCTGCCTGCTGGCGGCGTATGAGACCGAGGCGAGCCGGCTCTGTGAGGAGATCGAGAGCGCCTGCGCGGCGCTGGTCGAGCAGCGCGGCCCGGTCGCCGAAGCGGACCGGCGCGGCCGGGCGCGAACCGGCATCGCCGCCGCGCTCGGCTTTCTCGCCGCCGAGCCCGACGTCGCCCGCCTGCTCAGCGCCGAGCCGCCGCCGCAGATCGCGGCGCTGGCCGGCGCGCGCCGCGACCTGATCGAACGCCTCGGCGCGATGCTCCGCGACGTGCTCACCGACCCGGACGGGGCGACGCCTCTGCCAGGGCTCGAGCGTCGCCTGATCGGCGCCGCGCTGGCGCTGGTCTCGACCCGCGCCGCCAGCGGCGACCCGCAGCGCCTGCGCGACCTGGAGCCGGAGCTGAGCGAGCTCCTGCTCGCCTCGTTGTAGTTGCGGCCTGCTTAGAGCTGGGTCGCTATCAGGCCCATAAATCCAGCGATCAGGGTCGCAATGACGCCACCGCTGATCTGCAGCAAGGTTCGATTCAAGGCATCGAAACGCTGGTTCATTTCGCTTTGCAGACCACGGATGTCCTCGTCCACTCGCCTGAACCCCGACTCCATGCGCCGCTCCAACGAATCGAAGCGATGATCTGCATGCGTCGCGAAGTCGTCCAGCCGCGCGTCGGTCCAGCTCTCTCTCATGGTCTCCATGATTGCACCGTAAAGATTTCGGCGTCACGAGTGTCGCGCGGAATCAAAATCTTCCGCAACACCTCCGAGTCAAATTGCGCCAGGCCTACGAGGGCGCTGTAAATTGCCTAAGTGACGAAAGTCACAGCCGCTATAGACACCCGCGTTCGAGGGTAGGAGATTCCGTGCCAACCGCGTCCCAGAAGCCATTGGAGCTGATTCTTGCTCGCAATCTGATGTCGGCCCTGTCGACCCCTGCCTTCCTGGTCGACGAGGGTGGGCTGCTCGTCTTCTACAACGAGGCGGCGGGAATGCTGCTCGGCAAATCGTGGGAGGAGCTGGGCACGGTCGGGCCCGCAGGAGTGGGGACGCATCTTCGGCCCCTTCGACGCCAGCGGCGAGCCGATCCCCTACGACGAGCTGCCGCTGGTCGTCGCCGTCCGCGACGATCGCCCGGCCCACGCCAACTTCGAGATCCACTCGATCGACGGCACCCGCCACCAGGTCGAGGCCTCAGCCTTCCCGATCCAGACCGCGCACGGCTCGCGCGGCGCGATCGCCGTCTTCTGGCCCGCCGCCGAAAACGGGGCCGGGGCCTGAGATGAAGGCCAAGCTCTGGGGCACGCGAGGCTCGGTCCCCTCCCCAGGGCCAGAGACGATCCGCTACGGCGGCAACACCTCCTGCGTCGGCGTCACCCTCTCCGACGGCTCGCTGCTGGCGCTCGACGCCGGCACCGGCATCCGCAACCTCGGCCTCGCGCTCCCCGAGGAGCCCACGCGCCTGCACATCCTGCTCACCCACCTGCACCTCGACCACATCCAGGGCCTGGTCTTCTTCGCCCCCGCCTTCCGCCCGCAGACCGAGATCGTGATCTGGGGCCCCGCCTCGCCCGAGGCCTCGCTGCGCGACCGCATCGCCCGCTACATCTCGGCGCCGCTCAGCCCGGTCGAGGTGCGCGAGCTGCCCTGCGACGTCTCCTTCCGCCACACGCCGGAGACCGAGTGGGAGATCGGCCCGGCGCGGATCCGCGCCGCCTCGGTCTCCCACCGCGGCCCCACGCTCGGCTACCGGATCGACGACGGCGAGGACTCGCTCGCCTACATCCCCGACCACGAGCCCGCCCTCGGCGCCGACCTCGACGCGCTCGAGGAGGAGTGGATCTCCGGCTTCGCGCCTCGCCCGCGACGCCTCGCTGCTGATCCACGACGGCCAGTACGCCGACGCCGAGTACCCCGACCACCTCGGCTGGGGCCACTCCTCGATCTCCCACGCGCTCTGCTTCGCCCGCCGCACCGGCGCCAGCCGCACCGCTGCTCTTCCACCACGACCCGCTGCACTCCGACGAGCAGCTCGACCGGCTCGGCGCGGAAGCGCGCGAGCGCTGGGTCGCCGCGGGGGGCGACTCCGGAGGCAGTCGAGCTGGCGGTCGAGGGGGCCGAGTTGGACGTGCGGGCGCGTGGCGGCGCAGCCCGCGTCCGCCGGCCTAAGCAAGACATCCGTCCCTGTTTCGGTACGAATGGGGTACTTTTCTCGTTTGGTCCGTTACCCTGCACCCTGGGATGTCCTTCACCTCCAGTCGGATCGACTCCAAGGCTGAGCGCTCTGCGCTGGTCCGGGGCGCCCTCTCGGTTGCGCGCCGCTCCCACGCCGGCCAGTTCCGCCAGACCGGCTGCGACGAGATTCCCTTCATCGAGCATCTGCTGGCGGTCGGCGAGCTGCTGGCCGAGCACGAATCACCCGGACGAGGTGCTCGCCGCCGGGCTGCTGCACGACGTCGCCGAGCACGCCGAGGTCGAGCCCGACGTCGCTGCGCGAGCCGCTTCGGGGACGAGGTCGTTGAGCTGGTCGAAGCCTGACCGAAGACTCGTCGATCCCCGACTACGAAGAGCGCAAGAAGGAGCATCGCGAGCGGGTTGCGGCGGCAGGCCCGGATGCGCAGGCGATCTTCGCCGCCGACAAGGCGACCAACGTCGCGGTCCTGCGCGAGGCCTACGAGATCCTCGGCGAGGGTGTCGACGAGGATCTGCCGGTCTCCCTCGACGCCAAGATCCTCGTCTGGGAGTTCGACCTCGAAATGCTCTTCTCGAACTCATCCGATGCCGCGCTGGTCGAAAGGTTCGCCGAGGAGATGGTCGGGCTCTGGGGCCAGCGCGCCGAAGGCGAGCAGGCGTCCTTATGTTGAGCGGTCCTCGCTCCGCGCGAGCCTGAGGCGCTGCCGCAGCGGCAGGACTCCCCAGAGCAGGACGAACATCGCGCCGCGGCTGCGCCAAAGATGGCCGTGGCGATCCAGCCGAAGAGAACGTCAGTGATCAGCATGACGGCGCCGGTCATCGCCAGTGCCAGGAAGCCGAGGCCGGCGATGGTCAACCGGTTGGAGAGGAACACGAGCTGGCTGCTTCTGCTGCAGGTGAAAGGTGAGCCGGTGGTAGGCGGTCGGCGAGATCAGCAGCGCCGCCGAGATCGCGGTGCAGAGCAGGGTCGCGAAGTAGACGTTCTTCTGGAAGGCGTGATCTTGGTGAAGTTCTGCTGGAACGGGACGGCGAGCAGGAAGGCAAAGAGAACCTGAACGCCGGGCAGCGCGACCCGCAGCTCTTGCAGCAGCTCGCCGAGGTTGCGGTCGAGGCGCTCGTCTTCGCTCTCCTCCCTGCCCGAGGGACGGTCGGTCATATGGGATCAAGATACCCGCGGTCGACTTTTCGACCGCCATGCGGGTCAAACCTCGACCGCACCCGTAGGATCGCGGCGTGGGACGCCTCGCGGTCATCCTCGGCAGCGGCGCCGCCGGCCCGGGTGGCGCGGAGATCGCCGCGGTCGCCGCTCGCCACGCGGTCGTGCTGCAGCGCCATGGGCCCTACGACGCCTACGTCCTTCCCCACCGGATCGACCACGAGGCCAACCTGCGTTCCCTCGACGCGGCCGGCTGCGACCGGGTGCTGGCGATCTGCTCGGTCGGCTCGCTCGACGCCGACCTCGGGGTCGGCAGCTTCGTCTGCCCGCACGACTTCATCGCCCTGCAGGCGACCGTGACGGTCTTCAACGATCCGCGCGGGCACGCGATGCCCGGCTTCGACCCGGCCTGGCGCGGCGAGGTACTCGCCGCCTGGCAGGCAAGCGGCGCCGGACTGCTGCGCGATGGCGGGGTCTACTGGCAGACCAACGGGCCGCGCTTCGAGACGCCCGCCGAGATCGGGCTGATCGCCGCCCACGCCGAGCTGGTCGGGATGACGCTGGCCTCGGAGTCCATCGTCGCCGGCGAGCTGGGGCTCCCCTACGCAGCCGTCTGCGTGGTCGACAATCTTGCGAACGGGATCGAGGCGCAGCCGCTGTCCCCGGTCGAGCTCGAAGGCCACCGCGAGCGCAACGCGATCCGCCTGCGCGACGCTCTAGCCGCCGCCCTCCCCACGCTCGCCGGACGTGCCGGTGCGTAGAGGTCCATATGGGCGCTGATCCACCGGCACGTCCCTTGGCTGTGACGGCAGCCGTTCGCGATAGTGAGACTGTCGGGCTGCGCTGTGTGGACGGGGCAATCGCGGCCATCGGGCCCGACGTCGTCGCCGAGGCGGGCGACGAGACGATCGACGCGGGTGAGATGCCGCTCGTCCCCACCCTGGTCAACGGGCACACCCACGCGGCGATGACGTTGTTCCGTGGCTACGGCGGCGACCTGCCGTTGATGCGCTGGCTCGAGGAGAAGATCTGGCCGGTCGAGGCCAAGCTCGAGGCCGAGGACGTCTACTGGGGCACGCGGCTCGCCTGTGCCGAGATGATCCGCACCGGCACCGGCTGCTTCTGGGACATGTACTGGCAGCCCGAGGCGACGGCGCGGGCGGTCGCGGATGCCGGGCTGCGGGCGACGATCGGCGGGCCGCTCTTCGACGCCGACGGCCGCACCGCCGAGGCGCAGGCCCGAGTGAGCGCAGAGCTCGACGCGCTGGCGGGCACTCCCACTGAGATCGACGCCGCGCTCGCCCCGCACTCGATCTACACGGTCAGCGAAGAGCTGCTGCGCTGGGCCGGAGAGCAGGCCGCCGAGCGCCGCCTGGCGCTCCAGATCCACCTCTCCGAGACCGAGGGGGAGGTGACGGACTGTCTCGCCGCGCATGGCGAACGGCCCGCCGCCTATCTCGACCGGCTCGGCCTGCTCGGCGAGCGCACCGTGCTCGCACACGGCGTCTGGCTCGACCGGGCGGAGCTGGAGCTGATCGCGGCGCGAGGCGCCACCGTGGTCGCCAACCCGGTCGCCAACATGAAGCTGGCGGTCGGCGGGGTCCTCCCCTATCCGGCGGCACGCCAGGCCGGCGTCGCAGTCGGGCTCGGCACCGACGGCCCCGGCTCCAACGACTCACTCGATCTGCTCTCCGACCTGAAGACCTTTGCCCTTGCACAACGCCACGCCGCCGGCGACCCGACGGTCATCCCGGCAGCCGAGGCGCTGGAGATCGCCACCGGCGCCCGCGCGCCGCTGCTCGGCGGCCGCGCGAAGCCGCTCACCGCCGGCGCACCGGCCGACTTCCTGCTCCTGCGCGGCGACTCTCCGGAGCTCGGCATCGGCGACCTCGCCTCGGACCTCGTCTACGCGGCGAGCGGCTCGGTCGTCGACACGACCGTGGTCGCGGGCCGGGTGCTGATGCGTGGTGGAGAAGTCGAGGGAACCGCGGAGATCGTCGCCCGCGCCTGTGAGAGAACCGTCAGGTTGGGTATAGGCTCAACCTGAGTGCCTGCGGCAGTCCGTTACGAGAACGCCACCAAGCGCTACGGCAACTCGACAGAGGCCGCGGTCGATCACCTCAGCCTGGAGGTCCCGGCCGGTGAGATCTGCGTCCTCGTCGGTCCCTCGGGCTGTGGCAAGACGACCGCGATGCGCCTGGTCAATCGCACGGTCGAGCTGAGCGAGGGCGACGTGCTGATCGGCGGCGAGTCGGTTCGCGACCGCGACCCGGCGCGGCTACGCCGCGAGATCGGCTACGTGATCCAGCAGGTCGGCCTCTTCCCCCACCGCACGATCGCCCAGAACATCGGCTCCGTGCCGCAACTGCTGGGCTGGAAGAAGGACCGGATCGAGGCGCGGACGTCGGAGCTCCTGGAGCTGATCGGCCTCGAACCGGAGCTGGCCGAGCGCTACCCCACCCAGCTCTCGGGCGGCCAGCAGCAACGCGTCGGCGTGGCGCGGGCGCTCGCCGCCGACCCGCTGGTGATGTTGATGGACGAGCCCTTCGGCGCGATCGACCCGATTGCCCGCGAGCGCCTCCAGAACGAGTTCCTCCGCCTGCAGGCGGAGATCCGCAAGACCGTCCTCTTCGTCACCCACGACATCGACGAGGCGATCAAGATGGGCGACCGGATCGCGGTGATGCGCAAGGGCGGCCACCTCGCCCAGTTCGCGACGCCCGCCGAGCTGCTGATGGCCCCCGCCGACGAGTTCGTCGAGGACTTCGTCGGCGCCGACCGCGCCCTCAAGCGGCTGGCGCTGATGCGCGTCTCCGACATCGACCTCTGGGAGGCGCCGCTGGCCCACGTCGGACAGGCGACGGCCGAGGTGCGAGCGAAGCTGCAGGGCGCCGAGGTCCCCTATCCACTGCTGGTCGACTCCGAGCGGCGGCCGCTCGGCTGGCTCTCGGAGCGCGACCTGGCCGCCGAGACGGTGCCGGCGCAACCGGACTCGCCGCTCGGCCCGCTGCTCGACCGCGACGACGTGATGCGCGACGCGCTCGCCGACCTGCTGCAGGGCGAGGCGCAGTACGCTGCGGTGGTCGATCACCAGGGCCGGATCGACGGCGTGCTCTCGGTCGAGATCATCTCCGAGTTCCTCGCCTCGCCTCAAGCCAAAACCGAGGAGCACAGCGCGGCGGAGCGCCCACATGACTAGCGCAGAGCTGGCGCTTCCACTGGCAAAGGTGGGAGAAGTCGGCGAAGGCTTCTTCAAAGAACGTACCTCGGAGACCTTGCCCTGCCAGGCAAACCCAGACAAGCTCTTCTGCTTCGACTGGGCGAAGGAAAACATCGACCGCTACGGGACGCCCACCGTCCAGCACCTCGAACTTGTCGTCATCTCGGTCGTGCTCGGCTTCCTCATCGCCTTTTCACTCTCGCTGCTGGCGCACCGCCACCGTTGGCTACAACCACTGCTGCTCGCCGGAACCGGTGTCCTCTACACGATCCCGAGCATCGCCTTCTTCTTCCTGCTGTTGCCGATCACCGGGCGGGGGCGCGACACGGCAATCATCGCCCTCAGCGCCTACACCCTGCAGATCATCTACCGCAACACGATCATCGGTCTTGCCAATGTCCCAAACTCGGTCAAGGACGCGGCGCGCGGGATGGGCCTGACCGACCGCCAGATCCTCTGGAAGGTCGAGCTACCCCTGGCGACGCCGGAGATCGTTGCCGGCCTGCAGATCGCCACGGTCAGCACGGTGGCCATCGCGACGCTGGCGGCGTTCGCAGGAGGTGGCGGACTCGGAGAACCGATCCTCAAGAACGGGATCGACTTCATGACCAACCTCATCATCGCCGGCGGGATCGCGTTCGCGATGGCGATCGCCTTCGGCCTGATCTTGTTCGGGATCCAGCGCCTGCTGACGCCCTGGCTGAGGACGGCGGAGTGATCGGCGCCATCGCCCCTCACCCGCTACTCGCCTCGATCGAGGGTGCGATCGAATTCATCCTCACTCCGCAGGACTCGAGCGTGACCGGTGGCAAGAAGGTCGGCGGCATCGAACAGGTGGTCGAACTCACCCTCAACCAGCTCGAACTCACGGTGCTGGCGCTTGCATTGGCGCTGCTCGTTGCGCTCCCGCTCGGCCTCTACCTCGGTCACCGTGGAACCGGCGAATTGTTCGCAATCGCGGTCGGCAACGCCGGTCGGGCGATCCCGGAGCTGGCACTGATCGCCTTCATGGCGGCAGCGATCGGGGTCGGGGTCCTCAACCTGACGATCGCCCTCGCGGTGCTCGGCGTGCCGCCGATCCTCGCCAACGCCTTCGTGGGCATCCGCCAAGTCGACCGCTCCACGGTCGACGCCGCTCGCGGCATGGGCATGACCGAGCTCGAAATCCTGCGCAGGGTGGAGATCCCGCTGGCGATCCCCACTCTCTTCGCCGGTATCCGCGGGGCGACGATCGCAATCGCCGCGACGGCGACGATCGCCCCGATCGCCGGAGTCCTGACCCTTGGCGACTTCATCATCAACGGCAACGTGTACGGCGACAGCGGAGTGCTGGCGGGGGCGATCCTGGTCGCCCTGCTGGCCCTCGTGCTCGAGTTCCTGCTTGCCGGACTGCAACGTCTGCTCACTTCGAAAGGCTTGAGGCTGAGTGCAGCCTGACCTGTTCCCGAAAACGACCGCATTGCAATCGACAAGAGAGGAAGCACAGTGAGAACCACGACCAAGAGGGCGCGCGCCTCTGTAGCGGTGCTGCTCGCGCTTTTCCTCAGCCTCGGAGTCGCCGCATGCGGCTCGAGCGATGACGACACCAGCGGCGGCGGCGAAGGCGGCGGTGCGATCGTCTCCAACCCCGACAACGGCAAAGTCAGCCTGACGATCGGCTCGAAGAACTTCCCCGAACAGGAAATCCTCGGGGAGATCTACGCCCAGGCCTTACAGGCTGCCGGCTACAAGGTGAAGACCGACCTCAATCTCGGTTCCGAAACGGTTGCCCTGCAGACGTTGAAGTCGGGACAGATCTCCGGCTACCCGGAGTACGCGAGCACCGCGCTGACTTCCTTCTTCGGCGTCGAACCCGAAGAAGTCCCGGCGGGCGCGCAGCCGGCCTATGAAAAGGCCAAGGCGGAATTCGAAAAGGAAGGGCTGACGGCGTTCCCGCCCACCCCCTTCGCCAGCGCCAACGCGGTCGGCACGCTGAAGAAGACCGCTGACGAACTGGGCTTGAAAACTGTCTCCGACCTGGAAGGCCAGTCAGAAAAACTGACCCTGTACGGGTCGCCTGAGTGCCGCCAGCGGATCGACTGCCTGGCCGGGCTCGAAAAATATTACGGGCTGAAATTCAAGTCATTCACCCCGGTTGACATCGGCCTCCGCTACAAGGTGCTCGAAAACGGACAGGCCGACCTCTCGATCCTCTTCACCACCGACCCGCAGCTCTCGGCGGAGAAGGACAAGTTCGTCATCCTCGAAGACGACAAGGAAGTCTTCCCGGCGGGCAACATCATCTTCGTGAGCAAGGCCTCGACGGCAGAAAAGGCCGGGCCCGACTATGAAAAGACGATCGTCCAGGTCCAGGAAGGCCTGACGTTGCCGGTCATGCAGGAGCTCGACGCCCGGGTCGAACTCGAAAAGCAGTCGCCGGCCAAGGCAGCGGCCTCCTACCTCAAGGAAGCCGGCTACACCGGCTGAGCAACCGCCAAGTGAGGCGTTCGCCGTCCCCCCTCAAAGGGGAGGGCGGCGAACGCCAGGTGAACCGTTTTCGCCACCCACCGGGTCTCAGTGCGTCATGGGGACCAGAGTCTTGGGGAGGGCCGCAGCAGTGCTACTGACGGTCAGCATCGTCGGCGCAATCGCCGGCTGTAGCGACTCCGGGAGCGCGGACGAAACTCCCGCTGAAGTAACGCTGTTGGTCCGTCCGGAAGGCTCTCCCGAAAAGAGGCTCCTGAGCCAGATCTACGCGGGGGCACTGAGGGCCGCCGGCTACAGGGTGAAGAGGGTCCCCAAGCCCAGCTTCGGCGTCAGCACGAGTCTCGAAGCGGTGAAACAAGGGCAGATCTCCGGCTATCCGGAACATCTGAGCACGGCGCTGAACTCCGACCTCGGCGTTGAAATCGATGATCTTCCCTCGAACGCAGATGCAGCATACGGGCAGGTGAAAAACGGCTTTGAAGAGCTAACCGCGTTCCCACCGACGCCCTTCGGAATTGCCAACGCGGTTGGGATGTTGAGGAAGACGGCAGAGAAGCGGGGGCTGGTGACGGACTCCGACTTGAAGGGCCAAGCCGAAGAAATGACCATCAAAGCACCGACCTACTGTCATGTTTCGGTCGAGTGCCTGGGCGGAATCGAAGCGTATTACGACACCGCATTCGAAAGCGTTAGCTATGAAAAAGCTCTGACCACCGCTCTTTCGTGGTGGAGGCCGGAACCTACCTATCGCTATGAAGTCCTCGAAGACGGCGAAAGCGATGCATCGATGCTGTTCACGACCGATGGCCGCCTTGCCGCGGAAAAGAGCAAGTTCGTCATCCTTCGAGACGACAAGCACGTCTTCCCGGCGGGCAACGTCATCTGGGTGACCTCACCAAAAGTGGTCGAAGAAGCAGGGCCCGATTATGAAAGGGCGATCGTCGCGGTCCAGAAGGGCCTGACGTTGCCGGTCATGCAGGAGCTCAACGCCCGGGTCGAACTCGAAAAGCAGTCGCCGGCCAAGGCAGCGGCCTCCTACCTCAAGGAAGCCGGCTACACCGGCTGAGCAACCGCCTCGCTCTGCTTCGCCCGGGCATCGATCCGGGCGAAGCAGACGTGGGCTGCCCAGGCGGCGGAGAGGCCTGCGATCGCCGCCAGGAGCAGCGCCACCCGCGGGTCGTATGCCTCGGAGAGCCAGCCGGTCAGCGGGCCCCCGATCGGGGTCGAGCCGAGGAAGACGACCGAGTAGAGCGCCATCACCCGACCCCGCATCGCCGGCTCGACCGCGAGCTGGAGGGTCGAGTTGATGCTTGCGGCGAAGGTGACCGCGGCGGCGCCGAGCAAGGCGAGCATCGGGATCTCGAGCGCCAGTGCCGGCATCGCCGCCGAGAGCAGGGCCGAGACGCCGAAGGCAAGCGCGGCGGCGGCGATCAGGCGCGGGCCGGTGCGACCGTGGGCGCCGGTGATCAGCGCGCCGGCGACCGAGCCGACGCCCATCGCCGAGACCAGTACCGCGTAAGTGCCGGGACCGCCATCGAAGCTGAAACGGGCCATTAGCGGCAACACCACCTGGAAGTTGAAGCCGAAGGTGCCAACCAGTGCCATCAGCGCCAGCGGCACCATCAGCGCCGGCGTTCGCTTGACGTAGCGCAGGCCGGCGCGGATCGCCCCGGGCTCGCGACCGCCGGTGGGTGCCGCGCGCAACTGCGTGGGATTCATCCGCCAGAGAGCGAGGATCATCGCCGCGAAGGTGAGGGCGTTGACGCCGAAGCAGAGCCCGACGCCGAACGCCGCGATCAGCAGCCCGCCGATCGCCGGGCCGACGATCCGCGCCGACTGGACGATGACGCTGTTGAGGCTGACCGCGTTGACGACGCGGTCGGGGCCGACCATCTCGATCACGAAGCTCTGCCGCGTCGGGTTGTCGACCGCGTTGACGGTGCCCATAGCGAAGACCGCGAGGTAGACCATCCAGGGAGCGACCGTCCCGGCCTCGGTCACCGCGAAGAGGCCGAGCGCGGGGAGCGCCATCAGCGCCTGGGTCACCATCAGCAGACGCCGCTTGGGGAAGCGATCGGCGAACAGCCCGCCCCAGGCGCCGAAGAGGAGCATCGGCAGGAACTGCAGCGCGGTGGTCAGGCCGACGGCGACGCCGCTGCCGGTGAGGCTGAGGATCAGCCAGACCGCGGCGACCGTCTGCATCCAGTTGCCCGACAGCGAGACGACCTGGCCGGCGAAGTAGCGCCGGTAGTTGGGGACGGAGAGCGAGTGGAAGCTGCGCCTTACCGCGGCGCTCAACTCGGCTCCTCCAGGATCCCCTCGAGGATCTCGGCCGCCCGCTCCAGCGTCTCGACGTCGCCGGCCGGCAGGTCGCGCATGCGGCGCGCCAGGTAGGCGTTCTTGCGGCGCCGCATGCGGCGCAGGCGCTCGCGCCCCGCCGCGGTGATGCTGACCAGGGCGCTGCGCCCATCCTCGGGGTCCGGCGCCCTCTCCACCAGGCCGGCTTCGCTGAGCACGCGCAGCGTCCGCGTCGCCGTCGGTCGTTTGACGCGCTCAATCTCGGCCAGCTCGCTGGGCGTGAGCGGCCCGCAGCGCTCGACGGACACCAGCGCTGCCGCCGAAGTCGGCGTCAGCTCGCCCACCGCCCCCGCAGCCTCCTGGCGCAGGCGCCGCGAGGTCCGCACGATCGCCATCCGCAAGCGGGCGGCGGAATCGGTGAGGGCAGGACGAACAGTGTCCTGATTCGTTAGCATTGGTAATTAGTTTAGCAAACTACTTTCGGGGGCGCGAAATTTACTTCTGAGGCGCAATAGCGCACCGGAAGCAGATTTGGTGTCAGTAGGCGACCGGGCATCGGTGTCGAAGGAGACGCGGATGAGCGCTGAGGTTGCCGAGAAGCCCGTCGTCTACGGGCGGGGGATGGACGCACGCAGCACGCGCGTCGCCGAAGTCCTCAACACGCCGATGCTGTTCGCGGCGGCGTTGACGATCCCCGCCGTGGCGATCAACGAGTCCCATCCTGGAGGCTGGCTGCTGGACGTCGCCCACGCGCTCAACTGGATCATCTGGCTCGCCTTCCTCACCGAGCTCGTGGTGATGCTCTCGGTCGTGCCGGAACGGTGGACCTGGCTCAAGCACCACCCGCTAGACCTGATCATCGTCGTCTTCACGCCGCCGGTGCTACCGGCCGGATTGCAGAGCCTGCGGGTCCTGCGGTTGCTGCGCCTCCTCCGCCTGCTGCGCCTCGCCCAGCTCTCACGCGAGGCCTTCTCCCTGCGCGGCCTGCACTACGCGGCACTACTCGCAGTGCTGACCGCGGTCGCCGGCGGCGCCCTCTTCGTCGGCTTCGAGAAGCACAGCCAGCACCTCACCGCCTGGGACGGGATCTACTGGGCGGTCACCTCGATGACTACGCTCGGCTCCGACATCTACCCGATGACGACCGGGGGTGAGGTCGTCGGCGTTGTTGTCGTGATCGTCGGCATCTCCTTCGTCGCCCTGCTCACCGGCGCGATCGCCCAGCGCTTCCTCGGCCCCGAGATCGCCGAAGTCGAGGCGGAGCTAGAGGAGGAGCAAGCCTCGGCCGAGGCAATAGCGCTGCGCGAGCTGCGCAACGTCCGCGCGCAGCTCGAGGCACTCGAGGTAGCGGTCGAGCGCATGGTCGACGAGCGCACCCCGGGCTGACGATGGACGTGCCGGTGCGTAGAGGTCCATATGGACCTCTACGCACCGGCACGTCTGGCTGGGGCGCTCAGCCTTCGTCGTCGCGACGGGCGGCGATCTTCGTCTCCAGCTCCTTCATCACGTCGGGGTCGCGCAGGGTGGTGACGTCGCCCAGCTCGCGGCCCTCGGCGATGTCGCGCAGCAGGCGGCGCATGATCTTGCCGGAACGGGTCTTGGGCAGGTCGCCGGACCAGACGACCCGCTTGGGCCGCGCCAGTTTGCCGATCCGCGCGGCGACGTGCTCGGCGAGCTCAGCGGCCATCTCGTCGTCGCCGTCGCGGTCACCCTCGAGGGTGACGAAGGCGCAGATCGCCTGGCCGGTGTCCTCGTCGCTCTGCCCGATCACTGCCGCCTCGGCGACCTTCGGGTGGGAAACGATCGCCGACTCGACTTCCGCGGTGGAGAGGCGGTGGCCGGAGACATTGACCACGTCGTCGATCCTCCCCAGCACCCAGAGGTAGCCGTCCTCGTCTTCGCGAGCGGCGTCGCCGACCAGGTAGGTCTCGGAGCCGAAGCGCTTGAAATACGTCTCGATGAAGCGCTCGTGCTCGCGGTAGAGCGTGCGCAGCATGCCGGGCCAGGGGCGGCGCAGGACGAGCAGCCCCTCACCGCCGCCTTCGACCGGGTCGCCGGCATCGTCGACCACCGCGGCATCGATCCCAGGCAGCGGGCGGGTCGCCGAGCCGGGCTTGGTCGCGGTGATCCCCGGTAGCGGCGAGATCATGATGTGGCCGGTCTCGGTCTGCCACCAGGTGTCGACGATCGGGCAGCTCTCTCCACCGATGACCTTGTGGTACCAGAGCCAGGCCTTCGGGTTGATCGGCTCGCCGACCGAGCCGAGCAGGCGCAGCGAGGTGAGGTCGCAGCACTCGGGGTACTCCGTCCCCCATTTCATGCAGGCGCGGATCGCCGTCGGCGCGGTGTAGAAGATGGTGACTCCATAGCGCTCGATCAGGCTCCACCAGATGTCCTTGTCGGGATAGTCCGGTGCCCCCTCATACATCACACTAGTCGCCCCGTTGGCAAGCGGGCCGTAGACGATGTAGGAGTGACCGGTGACCCAGCCGACGTCGGCCGCACACCAGTACACATCCTCCTCTGGCTTCAGATCGAAAACGTGACGGTGGGTCCAGGCGGCGCCGGTGAGGTAACCGCCGGTGGTGTGGAGGATCCCCTTCGGCTTCGCGGTCGAGCCCGAGGTGTAGAGGATGAAGAGCGGGTCCTCAGCGCCGATCGGCTCGGCCGGGCACTCGGCATCAGCGTCCTCCATCGCCTGCTCGAACCAGACGTCGCGCCCGTCGCGCATCTCGCACTCCTCGCCGGTGTGCTTGACGACGAAGATCGTCTCGATCGAGCTGACGTCCATCATCACCTCGTCAACACGTGCCTTTACCGGCGCCGTCTTGCCCTTGCGGCGGGCGCCGTCGACGGTGACCAGCGCCTTGGCCTCGGAGAACTCCATCCGCTCGCGCACGGCCTCGGCCGAGAAGCCGCCGAAGACGACGTTGTGGACAGCACCGATGCGGGCGCAGGCGAGCATTGCGACAACCACCTGCGGGATCATCGGCAGGTAGATCCCGACCACGTCCCCCTTCTCGATCCCGTGGTCGCGCAGGGCGTTTGCGAAGCGCTGCGTGTCAGCGAGAAGCTCGGCGTAGGTGACGTCGCGCTCCTCGCCCTCCTCGCCGTGCCAGTGGTAGGCGACCCGCTCGCCGAGGCCTGCCTCGACATGGCGGTCGAGGCAGTTGGCGGAGACGTTGAGCTCGCCGTCGGCGAACCACTTGAAGAAAGGCGGGTTGGACTCGTCGAGCGCTTCGCTCGGCTCGCGGCTCCAGTCGAGCAGCTCGGTCGCTTGGCGCAGCCACCAGGCCCGCGGGTCGGCGGCTGCCTCCTCGTAGATCGCCGGGTCAGAGAGAAGGGCCCCCTGGCGGAACTCGGCGGGGGGCTCGAAGCGCTCCACCTCGAGCAGCTCGGTCAGCTCCCGCTCCAGCGACGTCTGTTCTTCGACTCCCATTGCACTCCCTCCTCGGCCGTTACCCTGAGCGAGAAAGCTACCCCTTCAACGATCCCCAGCAAACTGGACAGCCCAAATGCTCTTCCGACAGATAATCCACGAGGATCTCGGCTGTGCCTCTTACCTGATCGGCGACTCAAAGGCGGGAGTCGCGGCGGTGGTCGACCCCCAGTGGGACATCGATCCCTACGTAAACCTCGCCCGCCTACATGGGGTCCGAATCGAGCACGTGCTGGAGACCCACAACCACGCCGACCACGTCTCCGGCCACGGTCGCCTCGCCCGGGCGAGCGGAGCGACGATCCACGTCAACGCGCTGGCCGAGGCCGAGTACGAGCACGAGGCTTTCGGCGACGGCTGGACGCTCGAGCTAGGCGGTGGGGTCTCGATCGAGGCGATCCATACCCCCGGCCACCGGCCGGAGCACACCTCATTCCTGCTGCGCGACGCCGAGCGTGGCGGCGATCCTGTCGCCGTGCTGAGCGGCGACTCGCTCTTCGTCGGCGACGTCGCCCGTCCGGACCTGGCGGTCGAGCCACGGCAGGGCGCCGCCGACATCTTCCGCTCGCTGCACGAGCGGCTGCTCTCCCTTCCCGACGAGGTCGAGATCTGGCCCGGCCACCTCGGCGGCTCGCTCTGCGGCAGCTCCGGCATCGACCTCAAGACCTCCTCGACGATTGGCTTCGAGCGCCGCCACAACCGGGCACTGGCGCTGGCCGACGAGGCGGAGTTCATCGAGGACGCGGTCGCCAGCATCGGCGAGCGGCCGCCGAACGTCGAGCACATCGTCGCCCTCAACCGCGGTCCGCTGGTCGAGTCGATCGGCTCGCCGGCGTCGCTGACGCCGCGCCGCTTCGAGGTGGCGATCGCCACTGGCGCCTTCGCCGTCGACTCGCGCACCAACGAGCAGTTCGACGAGGCCCACATCCCGGGTGCGATCAGCGCTTCGGGCTATGACACCGGCTTCGCCACCAAGGTCGCCCAGGTCGTCCCGCCCGACGGCGAGATCGTCGTCGTCGCCGCTTCGGACGGCAACGAGCTCGAGGCGGCGGAGCTGCTTGCCGCGGTCGGGCTGCGGGTGCGCGGCTTCCTCGGCGGCGGGATGAGCGCCTGGCGAGCGGAGGAGCGCCCGGTCGCCCGGATCGAGCCGATCGGGCCCGACGACCTGGCCGAGCTGCTCGAAGGCGAAGAGCCGCCGCTGGTCCTTGACGTGCGCGGGGCAGGCGAGTACGCCGACGGCCATATCGCCGGCTCGCTCCACATCCCATACGGGGAGCTGGCGCGGCGGCTCGACGAGCTGCCGCGGGATCGAGCGCTGGCGGCGATCTGCAAGGGCGGCAAACGGAGCGGGCTTGCGGCTTCGGTGTTGCAGCGCGAGGGGTTCTCGACGATTCACGTTGCGCGTGGGGGCGTCGGGACTTGGCAACAGGAAGGTCGTCCGGTCGAGACAGGCGAAGCGCCTGCGTAGGAGAACATCCGGGCAGGACTTCCACTTAACTTCTTTCGGTGGATCGCCTGTGGGCTGGCGCCCGGAGCCGGCACCGAAAAAGTACAAGACGTTTCAGCCCTGCCCGGATGCTCTCTATGCGGAGCGCGTACGGTGGGACGGGCTTAGGGCTCGAGCGATTGCGGCGGCCAGCGCCGGTGACTCGTCTGGTTTGAGGGAGCTTATGGTGACCCGGATTGCTGGCTCGCTTTGGAGGCGGAATGGTGCTCCCGGGGCTACTGCCCAACCTTGGGTCTGAAGTGCTTGCACGACGCTGGTCTCGTCGGGGACTGGGATCCATACGTTTAGGCCGCTTGGGGCGTGGGCTTCGATGCCCTGGTCGGCCAGGGCTGAGGTGAAGGCTTCGCGGCGCTTGCGGTAGGTCGCGGTGGTCCTCTCCAGGGCGCGAGCGATCTTGGGGTCTGCCCATAGCGTCGCTCCGGTTCGCTGGAGCAGGTGGCTGACCCAGCCGGGACCGACCGCCTGGCGACCGCGGACGCGGCTGATCGTTTGGGGGTCGCCCGCCAGGACGGCTAGACGGAGGTCGGGGCCCAGGGACTTGGCGAGCGAGCGGGCCGCTGCCCAGCGCTGCCGCCCGGCGGTCAGCGTCAGCCGGGGAGACCCGGCGATTGGGCCGAGGTGGTCGTCCTCGAGGACCATCGCGTCGGGGTCGCGGTCGAGCACGCGTTTCAACGCTGCGGCACGCTCCTCGTCGAGCGATGCCCCGGTTGGGTTCTGGCCCCGAGGGTTGATCACGACCGCGCTCGCGCCCTCGTCGAGGGCCTTTGCCAACGCCGAGGGGAGCATCCCCTTCCGGTCGATTGCCACCGGGCGCAATGCGAGCCCGAGAGCACGCAGCAGGTCGAAGAGCCCGGCGAAGCCCGGATCTTCGACTGCGACCACGTCACCCTGTCGCAGCTGCACCGCCAGGGCACGCTCGATCCCGTCGAGGGCGCCGCTGACCACGGCAAGGTCCTCGGCGGCGATCCCGGCCCCGCCGAACTCGGCCTGGGCCAGCTCGATCAGCTGTGGGTCGGCAGGGTCGCCGCCGTAGAGCTGGCGCGGCGGCTCGATTCGGCGCAGGACGGGCGTCAGGTCGGGCAACAGCTCAGGGTCGGGGTTGCCGCCGGCAAGGTCGCGGGCGCCCGCCGGTGCCGGAGTGCCCACCCAGGCACCGGCGACCGGGGGCCGCCAGCTGACATGGGCGCCGCTGCGCGGCCGCGTCATGACGAGGCCGCGTGAGCGCAGGTCCTTGAACGCGGCGGCGACGGTCGTCGGGCTGACGCGGAGCTCGGCGGCGAGTGCGCGGACTGCCGGCAGCGGAGCGCCGGGGCGAAGTGCCCCCTCCTCGATGCCGCGCTCGATGCTGGCGGCGATCTCTGCCGCGCCGTGGCCAGCCATCCGATACTGTGTCACTTCAGAAGGCATATCTGTACTGTAACAGTTTCAAAGGAGACGCGATGGCCGCGAAGCCGAGAACCAGGGTCACGAGGATGCCCAGCCGCGCCAGCTACGAGCGCGAGACGGTCGAGGCGATCCTCGACGAGGCGATCGTCTCCCACGTCGGCACGGTTTCCCCCGACGGCCACCCGATCGTCATCCCCACCCTGCACGCACGTGCCGGAGACTGGCTCTACATCCACGGCTCGGCGGCAAGCCCGACGCTGCGCCGCGCCGCGCAAGCCGAGATCTGCCTGACCGCCACCCTGCTCGACGGCCTCGTCCTGGCCCGCTCCGCCGTCCACCACTCGGTCAACTACCGCTCCGTCGTCATCTTCGGCCAGGCGGAGCGGATCGAGGACGCCGAGGGCAAAAGCAAGGCGCTCAAGGCCTTCACCGAGAAGCTCGTACCGGGCCGCTGGGGCGACGCCCGGCTACCGACCGAGCAGGAGCTGAAGGGCACGGCAGTGCTGCGTGTCCGCCTCGATGAGGCCTCGGCCAAGATACGAACCGGCGGCCCGCTGGATGACGACGAGGACTACGAGCTACCGGTATGGGCGGGCACCATCGACCTCCGAATCGCCGCCAGCTCACCCAAGCCCGACAACCGCCTCATCCCCGGCACCGAGTGCCCCGCCTACCTCACCGAGCTGGTGCGGGCGAAGAGCTAGTAACCGCTCGGGTGACGAGCGATGAAGCCTTCAGGGGAGTCGACGAGTTCCGAGTGCCAGCGCGGCCCCGGGCCGCCGACCGTGTCGAAGGCAAGGCCGGCGATGATCATCCAGGCGTGTTCGGCGTTGGCGTAGACCGTGATCCACTGGCCGGGACCGGGGTCGCCCCAGGTCTCCAGCCCGGTCGAGTCGAGCGGGCTGGAGAGGAAGCCGCCGCCGTTGAGGGCGAAACTGACCGCGCCCGAGCAGTCGTAGCCTTCCGATTCGAAGGAGCCGTGGCCGCCGCCCCAGATGTAGGGGGTGGTGGCGATCGAGTTTGCCGCTTCGATCGCCGCCTGCACCGCGGGCGGCGCGGCGCTCGGCACGCTGGCCTGGCTTTCGGAGATGTATTCGGCGCTCTGCCCGGGCGTGAGCGGCGCCGGGGTCCCAGTCGAAACCGGCGCGCCTGAGCTGGCGAGCTGTTCGGAGATCGCCGAGAGGTTGTCGCTCAGCGCCTGTTCGCGCGACTCGAGCGATTCGAGCTCCGCCTGGCGCTGCGCCTGGGCGTCCTTGAGGTCGGCGAATCGCGCCGCCGCTTCTGCCCGCGCGTCGGCTGCTTCGTGCTCCTTGGCGGCGATTTCGTCGCGCGCGTCCTTCAGCTGCGAGCGGATCGCGGCCATCCGCTTGACCGCGGCCTTGGCTTCGTCGCGCAGGCCCTTGACCCGGTCGGCGACCGAGTCGTCGTAGTCCTGGACGCGGCTGAGGTATTCGGCGCGGACGCTGGCCTGCGACCAGGTCTCCGATTCGAGCACGACGCTGAGCACATCGGGGCTGCCCGCCTCGTACATCGAGACAAGCCGTTCGCGCAGCATGCCCAGCGCGCGCTGCAGGCGGGCACGTATCAGCGCCAGCTGGTGCTTCTCGGCCTTCAGCTTGGCGGTGGCGCTGTCGAGTTCGCCCTGCTTGTCTTCCAGTTCGCCCTCGAGCGCGAGCTGTTCCTGGCGCAGTCGCGAGACTTCGCCGAGCATCGAGTCGATCGCCTTGTTCTGTTCTTCGATCGTCGCCGAGAGTGAGCTCGAGCTTTCGCGCACATGACTCAGCTTGCCCTGGGTCGAGTCGAGCTTTTCGCTCAGGGTCTTGGCCGGCGCGCTCGCCACGAGGCAGAGCACGAGCAGCAGCAGGGCGGCCGGAAGCAACAGCCACCGGGAGGTACCGGCAGGAGGACGCATCGGGGGCGCACGCTAACGAAGTCGCCTAAAGATTGTTAGGAGTTGCTCACAACTTGCAACTCCTCTTGCAGAATCGCGCCTCTTGCAGGAGAAACCGCCGCCGCGCCGAGGCGCGGCGGCGGCGAAACGGTGTCTAGGCGAGCAGCTTGGCCTTCGCCTTGTCGAACTCCTCGCTGGAGAGCGCGCCCTTTTCCTTCAGCTCGTTCAGCTTGTGCAGTTCGTCCGCGGCGGAGCCACCGTGCGCCTGCTCACGGACGTAGGAATCGAAATGCTGTTTGGCCTCCGCCTGCGCCTTGATCGTCCTGTCGCGCATGCCGCTGCCGCGGGCAATCAGGTAGACGAGCGCGGTCAGGAACGGGATGAAGACGAGGAAGAGCACCCAGGCGGCCTTCGCCCAACCTGAGGTCTCGTGGTCGCGGAAGAGGTCGGTGAGGATCGTGATCAGGATCCAGATCCAGATGACGAAGAAGAAGACCTCGAAGGCGACGAGGAGCGCTTCGCCAAAGTTGATATCCGCAAACGGCAACAAGGGTGTTTCCTTTCGATGGATGGAAAGAGCTACGCGATCTTAGAGCCGCTGAGCAAATAAGACCGCGGCAACCGCCGTGGCCAGGTTGAGGCTGGAGACGCCGGGGCGCATCGGGATGCCGAGACGGGCGTCGGCACGGGTGAGCAGATCGGCGCTGAGGCCGTAGCGCTCGGTGCCGAAGGCGAGGATCGCGCGCGGCGGCAGCTCGGCCGGGCGCAGGTCCTCGCCGCCGGGGTCGATTGCGATCAGCGGTCGGTCGTTTGGCGGCAGCTCCCTCACTCCGATCACCGGCAAGGCGAAGTGGAGCCCGGCCGCGCCGCGCAGAGCATCGGGATGCCAAGGGTCGTTGGGCCCGGAGGTCAGGACTCCGGCAGCGTCGGCGCCGGCGGCGACCCGCACGCAGGCCCCCATGTTGCCCATCGTGCGCGGATCCTCGAGCAGGACGAGCGGCGCCGGCGCTTGCCCGGCAAGCACCGCGGCCAGGTCGATCTCCGGCCGGCGGGCGATCGCGACGACGCCGGTACGAGGCGCCTGCGGCACCAGCCCGGTGATCAGCTCGGCCGAGACAGGGGAGGTGCGCTCAGCGAGCGCGTCGCCGAGATCCGGAGCCAACCCTGCGGCCAGCTCACGCAGCTGGGCCGGATCGGCGGCCACCGCCTCGAGCACCTCGGCGCCGAAGCGCAGCGCGTGCTTGAGCGCATGAAATCCCTCGAGCACGGCGAGCTGCGGATCGCGTCGCGCCGTGCGGTAGCGCCGGATCAGCGCCTGCTCATCGGCCTCGCTCACCTGGGCATCATGACGCGGAGACAGTCAGGCGGCGCTCGTCGCTCACCGCCGGGCGCAGGATCAGCACCTCGGCCGGGGCTTTCTCCAGGAGCCAGACGAGATCGTCCCCCGAGAGGCCAGCCCCTCCGGTCGCGGTTGCCGAGACGACGACCCGGTCGAACTCCTCGCGCTCCAGCAACCGCTGCAGCGCGTGGCGGTAGGAGCGGCCGCGCTCTATCCGGGCGTCGACCGGCACGCCCTGCGCGGTGGCCCGCTGCTCGATCGCCTCCAGCATCGGCATCGCCCGCGCAGCCTCGGCGGGGATCGCGCACTCCAGCGGCAGCTGCTTGGGGACGGCCGCGAGGTAGGCGGGCATCAGCGTCGCGCCCTCCGCCCGGGCCAGGCGCAGCGCCGCGTCGACCGCACGGCGTGAGATCTCGGTGCCGGTGAAGGGCAGCAGGATCTGGTGAACCTCCTCCGGTCGCTCCGAGCGCTTGCCGTGCCACCGCGAGCTGGCGATCAGGTATCCCCCTCCAAGGCCAAGGAGCAGCGCGAGCCCGACGAGGAAGTGCTCGATCACGAGCCCTCCTCCTTCTGGCTGCGGTGGGCGACGATCCGCACGTCGACCCCGGGCGGGGTCGCGCGCATCAGCGCTTGCGGCAGCGGGGTCCGCAAGCGCGCCAGCCCCCGCGGCGGCTTGGATTCGCCGACCATCACGTAGGTGGACCCGCGCTCAGCGATGACTCGGGCGGCGGCGGCGACCAGGTCGTCGTGCTCCTCGATCAGCAGGGTCGCACCGAGCACCGAGGCGAGCTGGCGCAGCGCCGTCACCTGGCGCTCCTCCTCGCCCTCGATCGGCCGCCCCGGGGGCTTCACCCAGAGCAGGTCGAGATCGGTGCCGAGCCGCTGGGCGGAGCGCCAGGCGCGCCGCACGAGGCGCTGCGAGCTCGGCCGCGGCCGCACCAGCGCGAGCAGCCGCTCGCCGACGGCCTTGGGGGCGTCGGTGACGACGCGCTCTTCCCGCGTCCCGACGGGCTCCACCCGGTGCAGGGTGAGGCGCTTGGACTCGACGTCCTCGGCGACCTGACGCAGGCTGACCTCACGCAGGGCGGCGAGGTTCTCGATCCGGAAGAAGTTGTCGAGCGCCGCCTGGATGTTCTCGCCGGGGTAGATCTTGCCGGCGCGCAGGCGGGCGATCAACGCCTCCGGGGTGAGGTCGATGAGGACCACCTCGTCGGCGATGCCGAGCACCGAGTCGGGCACGGTCTCACGCACCGTGACGCCGGTCAGCTCGGCGACCCGGTCGTTGAGCGACTCGAGGTGCTGGACGTTGACCGTGGAGAAGACGTCGATGCCGGCCGCCAGCACGGCGGCGATGTCCTCGTAGCGCTTCTCGTACTCGAGCCCGGGCGGGTTGGTGTGGGCGAGCTCGTCGATCAGCGCCAGGTCCGGCCGGCGGGCGAGCACCGCCGGCAGGTCCATCTCCTCGACGGCGACGTCGCGGTAGTCGACGCTGCGCCGCGGGATCGCCTCCAGCCCACGAGCCTGGTCGCTCGTCTCCTCGCGCTTGTGCGGCTCCAGGTAGCCGATCGCGACATCACGTCCGGCGGCGGCTTCGGCGTGACCCTCCTGCAGCATCCGGTAGGTCTTGCCGACGCCGGCCGCCATGCCGAGGAAGATCTTGTAGTGGCCGCGCTCCATCCGCGCCCCGCGGGGCCTCAGGCCCCCAGCAGGTTGTGAACCACGAGGTCGATCAGCTTGATGCCGATGAAGGGAGTGACGATCCCGCCGAGGCCGTAGATCAGCATGTTGCGGCGCAAAAGCGCCGTCGCCCCGATCGGCCGGTAGCGAACGCCGCGCAGGGAGAGCGGGATCAGCAGCGGGATGATCAGCGCGTTGAATATCACCGCTGAGAGGATCGCCGATTCGGGCGTGCCCAGGGACATCACGTTGAGCGCGTCGAGCGGGCCCCTGCCCCCGGCCGAGAGCGCGTAGGTGGCGGCGAACATCGCCGGCAGGATCGCGAAGTACTTGGCGATGTCGTTGGCGATCGAGAAGGTGGTCAGGGCGCCGCGCGTGATCAGCAGCTGCTTGCCGACCTCGACGATCTCGATCAGCTTCGTCGGGTTGGAGTCGAGGTCGACCATGTTGCCCGCCTCGCGCGCCGCCTGGGTGCCGGTGTTCATCGCGACGCCGACGTCGGCCTGGGCCAGCGCCGGAGCGTCGTTGGTTCCGTCGCCGGTCATCGCGATCAGGCGGCCGTCGGACTGCTGCTCGCGGATCAGCTCCAGCTTGCGCTCGGGGGTCGCTTCGGCGAGGAAGTCGTCGACGCCCGCCTCCTCGGCGATCTTCGCCGCGGTCAACTTGTTGTCGCCGGTGACCATGATCGTGCGGATGCCCATCGCCCGCAGCTGGTCGAAGCGGGCGCTCATCCCTTCCTTGACCACGTCCTTGAGGTAGATCACCCCGAGCACCCGCTCGTTGCGGGCAACGGCCAGCGGGGTGCCTCCCTCGTGGCCGACTCGGTCAAGCTCGGCGCGAAGCTCGGCCGGGGCGCGCCCACCCTCCGCGGCGACCCAGTCTTCGATCGCGTCGCCGGCGCCCTTGCGCAGGCGGGTGCCGTTGTAGTCGACGCCGCTCATCCGGGTCTGAGCCGAGAAGGGGACGAACTCGGGCTCGTGGCCGGAGAAGGTGTGCTCGCGGATGCCGAAGGTCTTGGCGAGGACGACGATCGAGCGTCCCTCGGGAGTCTCGTCGGAGAGCGAGGACATCTGCGCCGCCTCGGCCAGCTCCTCGACCTCGACGCCCGGCATCGGCATGAACTCGACCGCCTCGCGGTTGCCGAGCGTGATCGTGCCGGTCTTGTCGAGCAGCAGTACGTCGCAGTCGCCGGAGGCCTCGACCGCGCGGCCAGAGAGGGCGAGCACGTTGCGGCGTACGAGGCGGTCCATGCCTGCGATCCCGATCGCCGAGAGCAGGGCGCCGATCGTGGTCGGGATCAGCGCGACGAGCAGGGCGATCAGCGTCGTCTCGGAGAGTTCCGTGCCGGCAAAGAGGCCGAATGGGCGCAGGGAGACAACCACCAGGACGAAGACCAGGGTGAGGGCCGCAAGCAAGATCCCGAGGGCGATCTCGTTCGGCGTCTTGCGCCGCTCGGCGCCCTCGACCAAGCCGATCATGCGGTCGAGGAACGACTTGCCGGGTTCCTGGGTGATCTCGACGACGATGCGGTCGGAGAGCACCTTGGTGCCGCCGGTGACGGCGCTGCGATCGCCGCCGGCCTCGCGGATCACCGGCGCCGACTCGCCGGTGATCGCCGACTCGTCGACCGAGGCGATTCCCTCGATCACGGTGCCATCGCCGGGGATGCCCTCGCCCGCCTCGACGACGACGACGTCGCCGCGAACGAGCTCGGCGGCGGACTTCTCGCTGCCGTCGCGCATCTTCGCGGTCGCCTCGGTGCGCATCGCCCGCAGGCTCGCCGCCTGGGCGCGGCCGCGACCCTCGGCCAGTGCCTCGGCGAGATTGGCGAAGACGACGGTCAGCCAGAGCCAGGCGGTGATGCTGAAGGTGAACCAGGAGGGCTCGTGACCGCCGCCGAGCGAGCTGCCGCCGAAGACCTGGATCAGCCAGGCGACGGTGGTGATCAGGGCGCCGATCTCGACCACGAACATGACCGGGTTGCGGACCTGCACCCGCGGGTCCAGCTTGCGGATGGACTCGAGCAGCGCCGGGCGGAGGATCTCGGGGTCGAAGAGGGATCGGGGCTGGGTCTCGGAGGTCATTTGATCGGCGCTTCCTTGTCGAGGGCGATGTTGAGTTCGAGCACGTTGACGCCGGGCTCGCCGAAGACGCCGAGGAAGCGGCTGCTGGTGTGGTCGGAGATCAATTCTTCGACCTGGGCGAGCGGCAGCTTGCGGACGGCGGCGATCCGGTGCGCCTGGATCAGCGCGTTGGCCGCGGAGATTTCCGGGTCGACCCCGGAGCCCGACATCGTCACCGCATCGACCGGCACGGCGGCCTTGGTCAGCGAGCGGTCGTAGGGCTTCTCGAGCTTGACGTATGCAGCGAGGCTTTCGCGCACCGCTTCGCGCTCTTCGATGCTGTTGGGCCCGGAGTTGCTGAAGTAGGTGGTGTTCGCCGCGTAGCCGGTCTGCGATGGACGCGGCTGGAAGTAGCGCTTGTCGGGCGCCAACACTTCTTCGCCTTCTTCGTCGAGTAGCGGCTTGCCGTTCTTGCCGATCACGGGCCGGGAGAACGACTGGCCGATCAGGCTCGAGCCGACCAGCTGTCCGTTCACCGTCAGCTTCGAACCGTCCGCCTTGCCGGGGAAGGCGACCTGGGAGATGCCGGTCATCGCCAGCGGGTAGGCGAGGCCGAAGATCAGCGTGAAGACGACCACGGCGAGAATCGAGGTGAGGGCCGCGCGGCGCATCTCAGAAGAGCCTCGTGGTCAGGCTCTGCACGATCGGGCCGAGCAGCAGCGCGGGGAAGAAGGTGAGGGCGCCGACCAGGATCACGACGCCGACCAGGAGGATGACGAAGGTCGGGGTGTCGGTCCGCATCGTCCCTGGGCCGGCGGGAGAGACCTTCTTGCCCGCCAGCGAGCCGGCGACGGCGAGCACGAGGACGATCGGCAGGAAGCGCGCCAGGGTCATCGTCGCGCCGCCGAGCAGGTCGGCGAAGGAGATCCCGTAAGCGCCGACGTTGCCGGGCGCGTTGGGCTGGATGAAGCCGGTGTAGCCGGCGAAGGCGGAGCCGTTGTTGTTGGCCTGCGAGAGGTAGGCGTAGAGGGTCTCGGAGAAGCCCTGCGGCCCGGCCTGGTAGATCGACCTCATCCCCGCCCGGGTCGCGATCGCCAGCCCCGTGGTCACGAGGACCGCGAGCGGGGTGACAAGGATGCCGAGTGAGATCAGCTTGATCTCCCTGGCCTGGATCTTCTTGCCCAGGTACTCCGGGGTTCGGCCGACCATCAGCCCGCCGATGAAGACCGCGAGCAGGACGTAGAGCAGCATCGTGTAGAGGCCGGTGCCGACGCCGCCGAAGACCACCTCGCTGGTGCCGAGGCCCGACATCGGGACGAGGCCGCCGAGGCCGGTGTAGGAGTCGTGGGCAGAGTTGACCGAGCCGTTGGAGGTGACGGTCGTCGTCGTCGCCCAGAGCGCCGACTCGGTGATCCCGTTGCGCTGCTCCTTGCCTTCCATGTTGCCGCCGGTCGATCCCTCGATCGCCGTCGTCGGAGTGCCGGCGGCGTGCTCGGCGGGCGTGCCGTGCTGCTCGGCGGGGATGATGACCAGGATGAAGGCGAGGTAGATCGCCAGCATCGCGGCGAAGATCGACCAGCCCTCGCGCTGGCGGCCGACCATCTTCCCGTAGGTGTAGGTGAGCGCCGCCGGGATCAGGATGATCGAGAGCAGCTCGATGAAGTTGGTCAGCGCGTTCGCATTCTCGAACGGCATCGCCGAGTTGACGTTGAAGAAGCCGCCGCCGTTGGTGCCGAGCTGCTTGATCGCGATCTGCGAGGCCGCCGGGCCCATCGCCAGGGCCTGTTCGGCCCCCTCGACCGTCTTCGCGATGCTGGCGCCGCTGAGCGTCTGCACGACGCCCTGGGAGACGAGGATCAGGCCGACGATCACCGAGAGCGGCAGCAGCACGTAATAGAGGCTGCGGGTCAGGTCCTGCCAGAAGTTGCCGAGGCCGGGACCGCTGCGACCGACGATGCCGCGGATGAAGGCGAGCAGGACGCAGATTCCGACCGCGGGGGTGACGAAGTTCTCCACCGTCAGCCCCGCCATCTGCGAGAAGTAGGTCAGGGTCGTTTCGCCACCGTAGTACTGCCAGTTCGTGTTGGAGACGAACGAGGAGGCGGTGTTGAAGCTGACGTCCCACGGCCCCGAGTGGAAGCCTTCGGGGTTGAACGGGTGGACTCCCTGGGTGCGCAGGATCAGGTAGAGCGCGATCCAGGAGAAGACCGAGAAGAGGACGAGGCTCTTCGAGTAAGCCTTCCAGTCGTGTTCCTCGCTGGGATCGACGCGCAGCACCCGGTAGGTCAACCGCTCCACCGGGCCGAGAACGGGACTGAGGAAGACGCGCTCGCCGCTGAAGACCCGCGCCATGTATTTGCCGAGCAACGGCGTGAGGGCGATCACGACGCCGACGAAGATCGCGACCTGCAACCAGCCCTGTGCCATCAGAGCTTCTCCCCGCGCAGCAGCGCGTAGAGCAGGTAGGCGAAGACGAGCGCCGAGGCGACCAGGCCGAAGACGTCGGCGCCGCTCAGGGTGGCCAGTACGACAGCGCTCATATCCGGTCGATCAGGTCGATCGCCCAGTAGAGGAGAGCGAAGAGGCCGACTGAGATCGCTATCGCGAATACGTCAGCGAGGGGACCGCCGCCACCGGGAAAGATGTCCGCTAGGGGGAACAAGACAGGAGCATCATGCGCCCCGTCCCATCAAGGCCGCATGAACTCAGCGCCACTCCGCATACAGATTTCGTGAAGATCGACCGCGGTCGCCATTTCTACCGCTATGCGGGAGAAACGACGACCGCGCTAGGCCGCGAAGCGGTAGCCGACGCCGGGATCGGTCCTTATGTAGTGGGGGCCGCCTGGGGGCTCGATCTTGCGGCGCAGGTTGGCGACGTGGGCGCGGAGGATCTGCAGGTCGTCGGCATAGGCCGGGCCCCAGACCTCGGCCAGCAGGACGCTGTGGGTCATCAGCCGGCCTCTGTTCTGGGCCAGGGTGCGCAGCAGCTCGAACTCGGTCGGGGTCAGGTGCACCGGCTCGCCGTCGCGCCGCACGCTGCGCGCAGCGAGATCGATCTCGAGGCCCTCGGCCTCGATCGTCGGCTCCGAGGCCTCCGGCTTGGCCCGCCGCAGCACGGCCTCGAGCCGTGCCACCAGCTCCGGCGGGCCGAAGGGCTTGGTCACGTAGTCGTCGGCGCCGGCGGCGAGGGCGCGCACCTTCGCCTCCTCCTCGCCGACCGCGGAGAGGACGATGATCGGCATCTCGCTCCACTCGCGCAGCCGTTTGGTCACCTCGACGCCGTCGATGTCGGGCAGCATCAGGTCGACGATCGCCGCCGCGGGGGGCTTGACCGCGGCGCTGTCGAGCGCTTCCTCGCCGCTGGCAACCGGGACCGCCTCGTAGCCCGCGTCGCGGAGGATCACCTTGAGGGCGCGGAGGATCTGGGGCTCGTCGTCGCAGACGAGGACCCGCGCGGCGCCGTTCACGCGGCGGCTCGCTCGCCGCGCGGGAAGCCGACGACGAAGCTCGAACCCTGGCCGAGCACCGACTCGACCGCGATCTCGCCGCCATTGGCCTCGACGAAGCCCTTGGCGATCGCCAGTCCCAGGCCCGAGCCTGCCGCCGCTCCGTTTCCCGTCCCGCTCTGGAACGGCTCGAAGATCCGCTGCCACTCGCTCTCCGGTATGCCCGGACCCTGGTCGACCACGCGAATCGCGATCCTCTCACCGACCAGCCGCGAGCGCACCGTGACCGGCCTGCCGCCGCCATGTCGGATCGCGTTTTCGAGCAGGTTGGCGAAGGCGCGCTCGAGCTGGGCGGCGTCGGCCTTCACGCTCGGCAGCTCGGGATCGAGGGCGAGCCTCACCAAGTCGGGCTGGACGACGGTCTCCCGAGCCACGTCGAGCACCTCGCCGAGGTCCGTCTGCTCGCGATGCGGCTCCGCCTTGCCGGCCTCGAGCCGCGACATGTCGAGCAGGTTCTCGACCAAACGCGAGAGCCGCTCGCCCTCGGCGACGATCGCCGCGCTCAGCTCCGCCCTCTCCGCCTCGGTCAGCGTCGCCGAGCCCAGTGCCGCGCCTCCGGCGATGATCGAGGTGAGCGGCGTGCGAAGGTCGTGGGAGATCGAGCGCAGCAGCGCCGTCTTCAACTCGTCGCTGCGCCGCAGCGCCTCGGCCTCGACCATCTCCTCCTGCATCCGGTCGCGTTCGCGGGAGAGCGCGGCGAGCTCCGCCAGGGCCCGGTCGGCGTCCTCGCGGCGCCGCTCCGCCTCGAGCGCCTGCACCCGTGCCAATCCGGCGACGGTGCTGCTGAGCGCCGCGACGATCCCGAACGTCGCCAGCGCGACCCAGTTCTGCTCGTCGGAGATCGTCAAACGGTGCAGCGGCGGGATGTGGAAGAAGTTGAAGGCGACGACACTGGCGAGCGAGGCGAGCAGGCCGAGGCGCAGCCCCCAGAAGATCGAGATCGCCAGGATCGCCGGCAGGTAGACGACACCCAACGAGACGACCGGCGAGACCGGCTTGAGCAGGTAGACGACCAGCGTGCTCGCCGCGACCGCGGCGAGCGTCACCAGCAAGCCGAGCCAGAGCGGAGGTGGCTCGCTGTTCAGGTCAAAGGGGAACCGGCGCTGCGACACCCCATCAGCGTAAGCGGCAACGCGCCAGCTCGAGCTCAGAGCACGGCAAGCACGCCGAGCGCGAGCACCGAGGCGGCGACCACGGCCAGCGCCAGCGCCGTGGTCACGCGGTCGAAGCGCCCGAGGGCGTTCTCCCCCATCAGCTCGCGATCCTTGGCGAGGGAGCGGACGAAGGGCAGGAAGACGAGGAGCAGGACCGCGTTGAGGGCCTGGGAGAGGAAGAGGATCTGGATCAGCGGAGCGCCGGGGATGAGAACCACGCAGGCGGCGACGGCGACGACGGCGCCGAAGCTGAGGTAGAAGGTGCGCGCCTCGGCGAAGCTGTCGTCGACGTCGGCGCGGGCCCCGAACGTCTCGGAGACCGAGTAGGCGGTCGAGAGCGGCACGATCGCCGCCGCCAGCAGCGCGGCGCCGAGGAAGCCGACGCCAAACAGGGTCGCGGCGGCGTCGCCGGCCAGCGGTTCGAGCGCCCGGGCCGCGGCGGCAGCCGAGTTGACGTCGATTCCGCTGACGTACAGCGTGGCCGCGCAGGCGATGACGACGAAGAAGCCGATCACGCCGGTCAGCAGCGCTCCGACGATCACGTCGGCGCGCTCGTAGCGCAGGTCCTTGAGCTGCAGGCGCTTGTCGACGGCGTAGGACTGGATGAAGGCCAGGCCCCACGGAGCCAGCGTCGTGCCGACCGTGGCCACCGCGACCAGAACGGCATCGCGGTTCAGCGGGATGCTGGGAACGACGAGGCCCTTGGCGGCTGCACCCCAATCGGGATGGGCGAGCACCCCGGCGACGACGTAGGAGACGAAGACCGCGCTGAGCAGGAGGAGGAAGTGCTCGACGTAGCGGAAGCTGCCGCGCAGAACCAGAGCCGAAACCCCGGCTGCGGCCAGCGGCACGCTGACGTACTTGCTCATTCCGCCGAGCAGGTCCATCCCCGCCGCAACGCCGGCGAACTCGGCGCACATCGTGCCCGTGTTGGCGACGACGAGCGCGGCGAGCACGATCCCTGCGGCGCGCCCGCCGAAGTGCTCCCGGACCAGGGTCAGCAGCCCTTTGCCGGTGACGATGCCAAGCCGCACGCCGATCTCGTGGAAGACGATCAGCGCTGCCGTGGAGACCGCCAGGACCCAGAGCAACTCGTAGCCGTAGCGGGCACCGAGGATCGAGTAGGTCGCGATCCCGGCCGGGTCGTCGTCGGAGAGGCCAGCCAGCACACCGGGGCCGACAACCGCCAGCAGCGCCGCGACGCCGCCGGCGCGGAGCAGCGCATGACGTCGCCGCGCGACCCACCAGTGCGAATGGCGACCTGGGATGCGGTGAGCGCGGGTGGACATCGTCGCTTCAACACTGACCGCCGCCGCCGACGGAGGCGGGCTGGGCCACGGGTGAGCGAGTGCGCCTAGGGCGAGATGTCGCGCCGGTCGAAGAGCAGCGCGCCGAGCGCCGCCAGCGTCACAGCGGCGGCGGTGATCCCGACGAAGGCAAGCGGTTCGATGCCGTCTTCGATCGCGCTGCCGTAGTAGCGGAAGACCGAGCCGTAGCGAACCCAGTCGAGGCCGGCGTCGAGACGGCCGACCAGGTCCACCACGTACATCGCCACCAGCACTCCGGCAACCGAGCCGGTGACGACGCTGGTCCGCAGCGACCACGCGGTCGCAACCACGCCGAGGCCGGCGAAGAGCAGGGCCAGGGGCCAGACGTTGGCGTAGCCGGCCAGGGCCAGGCCAAAGGAGAGCCCGGCGCCGGCGATCAGACTGCCGAGCACGCAGATCGCCAACCCGACGGCAAGGACCGCGGCCAGCTCCACCGCAGCGGCCGCGAAGCCAGATGCAACCAGGCGCTGCCGGGATACCGGGGCGGAGAGCAGCACATCGAGGCGGCCGCTTTCGGCCGCGCCGGAGAGGCCGCTGGCGACCGAGCGCGCGGCCAGGTACCCGACGGCCAGCGGCACGATCAGGCTCAGCATCTCGGCGTTCAGGTACTGCTCGACCGTGGCCAGTTCGACGACCCCGAAGGCCTCCTTCAGCGCTTCGGGGTAGGAGGCCACGGCCTTGCTCAGGGCGTCTTCGACCGAGGGGTAGATGACGACGATGAAGGCCGACCAGAGGCCGATCGGCAGGCCCCAGGAGAGCAGCGAGCGGCGCCGTTCGTGCAGTTGCGCCGCAACGAGGGCGATCATCGCTCCTCGCCCCCTTCCTCGTAGTAGCTGAGAAAGACCTCCTCGAGGGTCGGGCGGACGAACTCGGCACCGGTGACGCCCGGGAGGGCACGCACGTCCCCCAGATCGACCGGATCGGCGAACTCGACCTCGACCCGGCAGCGCTGCGTCTTGCCGAGCAGATCGTCGATCCTCTCGACCGCGATCAGCTTGCCGCCGCGGATGATCCCGACGCGGTCGCAGACACGCTCGACCTCGTCGAGCTCATGCGAGGAGAGAAAAACGGCGCAGCCGCGCTCGCGTTCCTCCTTAACCAACGAGAGGAACTCCTCCTGCATCAGCGGATCGAGCCCACCGGTGGGCTCGTCGAGGATCAGCAGCTCGGGCCGGTGAAAGACAGCGAGGATCAGGCCTACCTTCTGCCGGTTACCGCGCGAAAGCTGGCCCAGTGGCCGGTCGAGGTCGGCGTGGAAGCGACCCGCCAACTCCTCGGCCCGGTCCAGGCTCTCGACGCCGCGCAGGCGGGCAAGCAGGGCGAGCGCCTGACGCCCGCTGGAGCCCTTGCCATAGCCGAAGTCGCCGGGCAGGTTGCCGAGGCGGGCGCGGATCGCGACGCTGTCACGCCGGCTGTCGAGGCCGAAGATGCAAGCGCTGCCCCGGCTCGGGTGGAGCAGATCGAGCAGCGTCCGGATCATCGTCGTCTTCCCCGCCCCGTTGGGCCCCAGAAAGCCGAAGACCTCGCCCTGCTCGACCACGAGGGTGACGTCCTCGATGCCCCGCGCGCCGCCGCCGTAGAACTTGGTCAGCCGCTCGGTCTCGATCGCCGCCACGGGCTCAGCCGCTGGGCGCGATCCCGCCGACAGACCCCCCGCCGCCCGGCGATGCAGGAGCCGGAGTGGGAGTGGGAGTGGGAGACGGCGCTGCTTCCGGAGCGGCTTCGGGCGCTGCTTCCGCTTCCCCGGCGGCGGCGCCGCCGCCCTTGCCCTTGTTCACTTCTTCTTCGCCTTCTTCGAATTCTTCTTCGCCGTATTCGAATTCTTCTTCGCCTTCGCTGTAGGAGCCCGAGGAGCCACTGGTGTGTTCGCTGTCGAGGCCGGAAAGTTCGGGGAGGCTGGCCGGTTCGGCGAATTCCGGGCAGTTGCCCGCGGCCGCCGATTCCATGAAAGAGCGCCAGATCGGGCCCGCGGTCGGCCCTCCAAAGCCGGTCGATTCGCGCGACTGCGGATGGCCGACCCAGACCGCGGTCGAGTAGAGCGGCGTGTAACCGACGAACCAGGCATCGGAGAGGTCCTCGGAGGTGCCGGTCTTGCCGGCCTCGGCCGAGCAGCCCATGTAGGTGTAGCCGGCGCCGGTGCCCTGGGTGATCACGCCCTCGAGCAGTCTGGTCACGTCGTAGGCCTCACCCTCGGTGAGGACGCGGTCGCCGGAGTCCGGGCTCGGTTCGTCGACCTTGCCGCTGGGGAACTCGACCCGGCCGATCGCGGTCGGTTCGTGGTGGATGCCGCCATTGGCCAGGGTCGCGTAGGCGTCGGCCATTTCGAGTGGGGTGACGCCGATCGCGAGGCCGCCGATCGCCTCCGCGGGCACCGATTCGAGCGGTGCTTCGATGCCCATCTGGTGCGCGGTATGGGTGACGTTTTCGGGCCCGACGTCGAGGTCGAGCTGGGCGAAGATGACGTTGACCGACTCCCAGGTGGCCGAGGCGAGCGACATCGTGCCGCCCCCGGGCTCGGCGTTGTTGACGGTCCAGGTCCCGCCGCCCGGCAGGTCGAGCGTCTTTGGCGAGGTCCCGTCGTAGTAGGTGCTGTCTGGGTCGATGCCCTGCTTGATCGCGGTGGCGAGGACGAAGGTCTTGAACGAGGAGCCGGGCTGGCGGTGGGCCTGCCAGGCGTAGTTGAATTCGCTTTCTTCCGGGCCGCCCGGGGTGGACGCGAGAGCGACGATTTTGCCGTTGGCAGGGTCGACCGACGCGAGCGCGGCGGCGGGCCCGCCTTCGGAGTAGCAGACGCTGCACGCGTCGACCGCTTCCTGCGCTCGTTCCTGCAGCTCGGGGTCGATCGTCGTGTAGGCCTTGAGGCCGCCGTAACGGACGGTGTTGAGCCCGTACTTGTCGATCAGCTCCTGCTGGACCAGGTCGAAGAGGAAGGGGTCGCGGATGACCCGGTACTTGTGTCCCGGGTTCAGCCTCAGGCCTTCGTTCACTGACTCGTGGTATTCGCTCTGCGTGATGTAGCCCTGGTCCCTCATCGCTCCCAGCACCTCGTCGCGGCGTTTGAGAGCGGCACGGGGGTCGAGGAAGGGATTGTATTCGGAGGGCGCCTGGGGCAGGCCGGCGATCATCGCCGCTTCGGTCAGGCCGAGCTCGCGGGCCGGCTTGCCGTAGTAGGTCTGCGCGGCAGCCTCGGCGCCGACCGCGGTCTCGCCTTCCACCGTGCCGTAGGGCGCGGTGTTCAGGTAGGCGGTGAGGATCCACTCCTTCGAGTGCGCTTCCTCCTCCTCGTAGGCGAGGTGCGCTTCGATCAGCTTGCGCTTCAGCGTCTGTTCGGGATCGCGGATGTAGAGGTTGCGGACGAGCTGCTGGGTGATCGTCGAGGCGCCCTGGACCGGCTTGCCGCCGGCCAGCAGATCTTTCCAGGCGGCGCGGGCGATTCCGGCCGGATCGATCGCGCCGTGGTTGAAGTAGTTGCGATCCTCGATCGCGACCGTGGCGTATTTGAGGTTTTGCGGCAGCGCCTTCGAGGGGACCGGCTGGCGCACGCTGCTGGCGCGGATGAAGCCGATCAGGCTGCCGTCGGCGGCGTAGATGGCGGAGGATCGCCCCTTCTGCACCGGCTTGAGACTGGAGAGCGGCGGCGCCGAGTTGTAGACGTCGACGGCCCAGCTCGCCGCCACGGTGCCCGCCACCGCTGCAGCGGCCGCGAGAATCCCAAGCGGGAACAGCACTTTCTTCTTCCAGCTGAGGCGATGATGCCTGCGCTGCTGCCGCCGTGCCCGGTTCGTCATCGCCAAAATTGTATTGAGGGGACTGAGCCAGCCTTTTCCGCTTCAGCAAGCGGCAATTTCACGTGCGCCGCGGCAACCCCCGGCCACGGAGCCTCAGGCGGCGCGTATTCGCGCCCGCCACTCCTCGCGGTCGAACTGGGCCGGCTCGGTCTCGCCCAGGAAGCGTTCGAGCACGGCGACGAAACGTCCCGGCGCCTCCAGCTGCGGCATGTGGCCGACGTCCTCGAAGACCTCGAGCCGGCTGCCCGGAATCGACCGGTGCGCGTCCTCGCCGTGGCGCGCGGGAATGATCGAGTCGCGCCTGCCCCAGACGATCAGCACCGGCACGGCCTCGGCGAGATAGAGGCGGTCGCCGGCGGCGACGCGCTGGCCCCCGGTGCCGACGACTGCGCGCAGCGTGTCGAGGAAGGCGGCGCGTCGGTCGGCGTCCTCGAGCGAGGCATAGCCACGCGCCACCTCGGCGAGGTCGGCGCCGGGGCGCAGTCCGACCGCGGAAAGACCGCGGCCGAGCGCCGAGCCGACCCGTCGGCCCGCTCCCGCGGTGACGGAGATGAAGAGGTCGGCGCCGGGCAGTGCGGCGGCGCGCAGGACCGGGCTCACCTCAGGGCCCAGCCCGCCGCTGGAGACCAGGGCCAGGCGTTCGATCATCTCCGGGTACTGGTAGGCGAACTGCATCGCGACGCCACCACCGAGCGAGTGCCCGACGAGGGTCGCGCGCTCGTGGCCGAGCGCCAGCAGCAGATCGCGCAGGCCACTGGCGAGCGACCCGATCGAGTAGTCGCCGCTACCGGCCTCAGAGGCTCCGTGGCCGGGGAAATCCGGGGCGATCACGGTGTGGTGACGAGCCAGCGGCCCGACCACCTCGCGCCAGTTGTCGCATGTGCCGGCGATGCCGTGGATCAGCAGCAGCACCGGGCCCTCCCCGGCTTCCACATAGGAGACCGAGCGACCGTGGACGGTGGCGGTCTCTATCCGCATCTCGGACATGCAGATAAACAGTAGCCTTCAGGGGAGATCGCATGCCCAGCTTCCTCCACACCTGCTACCGGATAGGCGAAATCGATCGCTCGGTCGAGTTCTACGAGAAGCTCGGTTTCGAAGAGGTCGCGCGAATGCCGATCGGCGATGAGGCGATCAACGTCTTCATGGGCATGCCGGGCGAAGACCCGCGCCTGGAGCTGACCTACAACCACGGCGTCACCGACTACGACCACGGCACCGGCTACAACCACATCGCCCTCGCCGTCGACGACCTCGACGGCACCCTGGAGGGCCTGGCCGCGGAGGGCATCGAGCCCGAAAAGCCCCCCTACCGCCCCGGCGGTCGCATCGAGGGCCATCGCATCTGCTTCGTCCGCGACCCGGATGGGTACCGCATAGAGCTGATCGGCGAGTAGCGCCGGCTAGCGGAGATCCACGACCTCGTGGTCGCCGGGCAGCTCGATGATCTCCGGGTCGCCGGTCCAGATCGGAGCGTCGAGGCGAGTCGCCGTGGCGACGCAGAAGGCGTCGGCAAAGGAGAGGCCGCCTCTCGCCTTGAGCCCGGCCGCCGCTTCGACCAGAGGCCAATCCGGGTCGACGACATCGAGGTTACGGCGCAATGCATCTATATCCTCACGTGCCTTTCCGATGCCCCCCGCGCGGGTTTGACGGTAGAGAACCTCGCCCAAGTTGATCGAGCAGACCGCCCCTCCGCCCTCTTCGAGCACAGCCTCGACCCGAGGCGCTGCCGCAGAATCGTTGAAAAAGGCGATCAGCGCCCAGGCATCCAGGACGATCTTCACCGAGGCCTCCGTGTCCGCAGCTCTTCGTATTCCCGCATCTTGCGCTCCTCGCGCTCTCTTTCTTCTCGACGGTCAGCCTCCAGGTCCGCGGTCGAGAACCCCGGAACCCCGGCCCAACTTCCACGTAACGCGCGAATTCGCCTGCGGCGCGCCTCCGCGTCGTCCGCCTGGCGACGAATCCGCACCTCTCTCCCGTCCTGTTCGACCACGACCTCGTCGCCGGGTGAAATCCCGAGCCGATCGCGGATTGGCTTGGGGATCACGACCTGACCTTTTGGCCCCACCTTGTAAGTCATACCGAGCAGTATAACTCCGCTCAGGACGGGACCGTAACCCTCGGGACGCCGCTTGGTCGTCATCTCCATTCATGCTCAAGTCCCCGGGCGCCCGGAGTTCTCCCCCACCCAGACGGATAGGCTCGTTCGAGATGGCAAAAGTCGCCGTAATTACGGGAGCTTCGAGCGGGATCGGCGCGGCTGCGGCCCGGGCTTTGGCCCGGGATGGGTTCCAGGTCGTGCTCGGAGCGCGGCGCCTGCAGCGACTGGAGGAGCTTGCTGCCGAAATCGGGGGTGAGGCCGTCCCGCTCGACGTGGCCGATCCGGACTCGGTCGAGGAGTTCGCCTCGCAGCTGCCGCGCTGCGACGTGCTGATCAACAACGCCGGCGGCGCGCACGGGCTCGAACCGCTGGGCGAGGCCGACGAAGACAAATGGCGCACGATGTACGAGGCGAACGTGCTGGGGACGATGCGGATGACGCGTGCGCTGCTGTCAAGGTTGATCGCCTCGGGCGACGGTCACGTCGTCTCGATCACCAGCATCGCCGGCTTCGAGGCGTACCGGGGCGGCGCCGGCTACATCGCCGCCAAGCACGCCCAGCGCTCGATGCTGCGGGTGCTGCGCCTGGAGCTGCTCGGCGAGCCGGTGCGGGTGACTGAGGTCGCGCCGGGCATGGTCGAGACCGAGTTCTCGCTGGTCCGCTTCGGCGGCGACGAGGAGGCCGCCCGCCGCGTCTATCAGGGCATGACTCCGTTGAGCGCCGGGGACGTTGCCGAGTGCGTCCGCTGGGCCGTCGCCCAACCGTCCCACGTCAACATCGACGAGATCGTCGTCCGTCCTCGCGACCAGGCCGCCGCGATCGAGGTCCACAGGGACGCGGACGGGTAGTCGGACCCATGGCGAAGGCCGAGCACCTCCAGGTGACGACCACGACGGGCTCCGAGGAGGAGGCCGAGCAGATCAGCGCGGCGCTGATCGAACGCCACCTTGCCGCCTGCGTGCAGGTCATCGGCCCGATCGCCAGCCGCTACCGCTGGCAAGGAGCAATCGAGCGCTCGACCGAGTGGATGTGCGTGGCGAAGACGAGCGCTGAGCGCTACGCCGAGCTCGAGGCGGCGATCCGTGAGCTCCACTCCTACGACGAGCCGGAGATACTCGCCACGCCGATCGTCGCCGGCAGCGCGGGCTACCTCGAGTGGGTCAGTCGCAACGTCGAATGAACTGTTGACCACCGAAAACGGGGGTCAAGTGACCAGTCAGCCGCGGACTACCTCGAACTGGCTCATCAGGCCGTGGTCCTCGTGGTCGAGCATGTGGCAGTGGACGACGAACTTGCCGGTGTAGTCGGCGAAGTGGCCGGCGAGGACGATGCGTTCGCGCGGATAGAGGAAGAAGGTCTCCTTGAGGCAGTCTTCCCAGGCAGGCGGCGGCTTGCCGTTGCGCGCAAGGAGGTACCAGTCGGTGTGGTGCAGGTGCATCATGTGCGCGACGTTGGTGTGGTTGACCAGCTCCCAGGTGACGGTCGAGTCGAGTGCGACGGTGGTGTCGGCGCGGGCCGGGTTGAAGGTACGGCCATTGATCTGCCAGACGGGCTTGAAGAGGCCGCCGATCGAGACCGTCCAGGTGTGGTCGGGCTTGTGCGAGACGCGCCTGGTCCAGGCGGGCAAGGGACGCAGCTTGCGTGGCACCTTGGTGTGGTCCGGTTGGCGTCGCGAGCCGACGCGAAACTGCATCACGGCGCCGACGTAGGGCTTGGAGCCGGCGCCGGAGCGGCCGTCGTGGCGCGGGCCGCTGCGTAGCTCCACCGACTCGCCCGCCGCGCCGGCGAAATCGACGATGACCTCAGCCCGCTCGGCCGGGCCGAGCAGGATCTGGCTGCGCCGCACCGGCCGCGGCATCAGACCGCTGTCGGTGGCGATCTGAGCCATCGGCGCGCCATTGGAGAGATGGAAGTTGTAGGTGCTGAAGCCGGAGACGTTGAGCAGGCGCAAGCGGTAGCGCTGCGCCGTCACCTCGTGGTGGGGAAGGTAGGCCCCGTTGACGAGGATCCGGTGACCGGAGACGCCGTCGGCCGGTGGGCGGCGCCCGGTGAACGGGTCGGTGAGCTGGTTGTGGCGGTCGAAGCTGCGGTCGCCGATCATCAGCGGGATGTCGCGCTCGCCGCGCGGCAACGGCAGCGAGGAGTCGGCCTCGTCGTCGACGATGAACATTCCCGCGAGCCCGCGCCAGACGTGCCGGGAGGTGTGGTCGAGGCGATGGTCGTGGTACCACTGGAATGCGGACCGCTCGGGACGGCCGTCCTCGCGCAGGTCGTAGACGTAGGTTTTCCGCCCGCCGGGCTCGATCAGCAGGTCATTGCCCGAGGCGCGCGCCGACAGGCCGCGCGGGATCTCGCAGTAGAAGGAGCGCGGATGCGAGCCGGTCAGCCCACCCGGCTGGCCGTCGAACTGCGTGCGGTTGTGACCGCCGTGCAGGTGCACGGTCAGCTCTCCCGCGCCGGCCGGCAGCTGGTGGTGGAAGGTCACCTCGGTCCGCCCGCCGGCGGGGCGCCTGATCGTCGGGCCGGGGAAGGTGCCGCCGTAGGTCCACATCTTGGTCGGCCGACCGGGCAGAATTCCCACCTCCGCCTCGCGAATCGGGATGTCGAGCTTCGAGCCCCGCAGCTCCTCCGGAATCGGCAGGCGCGAGCGGAACGGCTCTGGCGCAGGAGCATGCCGCCCCTCGCCGGTTAAGACGGGAGCAACCACGCCGCGGACGTCGAGCGGCAGCAGCGTGGCGAGGGCGCCACCGCCGAGGGCGCCGAGAAATCCCCGGCGCCCCAGGCGGGGCTGAGAGTGAGTCGAGTCGTCCGTGGCTAGCCGCCGGGAAGCACGTTGATCGTGCCGTGCATCCACGGGTGGATCGCGCAGAGGAAGTAGATCCGCGTCGGACCGGCCGTGGTGTCGAAGTCCACTTTCTGAACGATCGAGGTGTCGGGCTTGGTGCCCGTGAACCAGGAGTCGCCTTCCTTGCTGAGGCTGCCAAGCGTGCTCCAGCCTTCCGCGCCGGCGTCGACCGGGTTCACCTTCACCGGGCCGTTGCCTTTGACCCCGTGCCAGTCGGCGATCGCCTTGCAGATGTGGTTCGGCGTGAAGCAGAGCTGACGCTGCTTGGCGGTCTTCGGGACCGATCCTTTGGTGATCAGCGAGAAGGTGTGGGGGCCGACCTGTTTCGGGTTGGTCGTGTTGACCACCGCGAGCTCTTCGCCGTCGGCGATCGTCTTCGGCGCTTCGAAGCGGAGGTTCCCCTCGCTGTTGCCTTTGATGAAGACGGTGGGAGCGGTGCCCGAAGAGCTGCCCGTGGGCGGGCCATAGGGCGCGGCGAGTGCCGAGGCGGACACGCAGAGGACGGCGACGACGGTCGCCGCCGCAACGAGACGGAGCTGCTTCAAAGTGATTCCTTTCTGCGCCGCTCGAGCGGCGCCCTGCACGGTTAAGAACAAGTAACGGGCAGGAACGGTAGAGGTTGGCGCGGCATCGATCAAGCGTCCAGTGCAGTCCGCGCCCAGGAGGCTCTAAGCGCGCAGCCGGTAGCCACTCGAGAAAAGGCGCAGGTTGACCGCGAAGAGCACGCCGGTCGCCGCGGTCAGCGCCAGCAGCGAGAGCGCGATGCTGACTTCGGTGTAGCCGACAAAGCCGTAGCGGACCAGGTTGATCATGTAGAAGATCGGGTTGAAGTGGGTCAGGGTCTGGAAGGGCTGCGGCAGCAGCGTCGCCGAGTAGAAGACGCCACCGAGGAAGATCAGCGGCTGCAGGACGAAGGTCTGGGCGAAGGCGACGTCGTCGAACTGTTCGGCGCGAACGCCGATCAGCACTCCCAGCTGCGAGAAGAAGAAGCCGACCAGGAAGAGCGACGGGATCAGGACGAGGATGTTGTCGACCGGCAGGTCGACCAGCAGCGAGGCGGCGATGAAGGTCAGCGCGGCGACGATCAAGCCGCGCATGAAGCCGCCGAGGGAGAAGGCGAGCAGCAGCTCCAGCGGCGAGGCGGGCGAGGAGAGCTGGTCCTGGATCGCCCCCTGGAATTTCTGCTGCAGGATCGAGGACGAGTTGTTGGAGAAGGCGTTGATCGACCAGGCCATCATGATCAGGCCGGGGATGACGAAGACGACGTAGTCGATCCCGTGCAGTTCGCCGACCCGCGAGCCGAGCGCCGCGCCGAAGACCGAGATGTAGAGGAAGGTTTCCAGCAGCGGCGCGCCGATCGTCTGTTTCTTGATCTTCATGAAGCGGTTGACCTCGCGCCGCCAGAGCGTCGCGAAGCGGATCTGCGCGGCGCTCACAGCACCGACTCCTCGATGCGCGACCGCGAGAGCTCTTTGCGCCCGACCAGCGCCAGGTAGGCGTCCTCGAGGTTGTCGACGCCGAAGCGGGCCGACAGCGCGGCGCTGGTGCCCTCGCCGACGATCTGCCCTTCGTTGATGAAGGCGATCCGGTCGCAGAGCTGCTCGGCCTCCTCGATGTAGTGCGTGGTGAGCAGGATCGTCGTCCCCTCCTGGTTGATCCGCTGCACGTAGTGCCAGAGCTCGAGCCGCAGCTCGACGTCGACGCCCGCGGTCGGCTCGTCGAGGATCAAGAGGCGCGGCCGGTGCATCATCGCCCGCGCCAGGATGCAGCGCCGTTTCATCCCTCCCGACAGGGTGCGGGTGCGTTCGTCGCGCTTCTCGGTCAGCGAGAAGGTCCCCAAAAGCTCCTTGGTCCGCTCGCGCCGCTCGCGCTTTGGCATGCCGAAGTAGCCGGCGTGGTAGTCGAGCGTCTCCTCGACGGTGAGGAACCAGTCGAGGTTGACCTCCTGCGGCGCCAGCCCGACCGCCTGCCGGGCGTCGCCGTAGTCGCCGATCGCATCGTGGCCGAAGACCTGGATCGAGCCGCCGGTCGGCTGCGCCAGCCCGGTCGTGCAGTGGATCAGCGTCGACTTGCCGGCACCGTTGGGCCCCAGCAGGCCGAACAGCTCCCCCGGCTTGATCTCCAGCGAGACGCCGCGCAGCGCCTCGACCCCGGTCGGGTAGCGCTTCGCCAGATTCGAGATCTGCAGGGCGTTGGTGGTGCTGCCGCTTGGGTCGATCGAGTCGCTCATCGTCCCGCGAAATCTACGGAACGCGTGGTCCCGGCCCCCGCTCGCGTCGTCGTCGGTCCTCAAACGCGGATGCAATCAGCATCTATGCCGCAATATGGAACTTTTGCTTGCTTGACTCCCGCAACCCCCAGGTGAAACCGTTCCCAGCGATCCTATGGCCGGCGGCGACGGGGAGAACGGGGAGATGGACGAGGCTCGCGATGAGCCGGGGATGGATGGCGCCAAAAACGCCGTGCGAGACCTCAAGAAGCGGATCGGCGTGCAGAAACGCATCCGCAATGTCGCCTTCACCTTCCTGGTCGTCGCTTTCCCAGCCCTGATCGGGGTGCCCTGGGCCGTGAGCGGCAGCGTCGACGTCACCTTGGCTGCCGCGGCGGGCTACCTCGAGTTCGTCTCCGTCCTCATCTTCCTCTTCACGCGACTGCGCCTGAGAGACCTCGAGGCCGAGCTGCGGACGGCCGAATTCGAAAAAGAAATTCGCGCCCGCACCGGCGAATCGCCGATCCTGCTCTTCCTCAAGCACCAGGCCGAGTTGAAGCGCTACTACGACCAGGCCCTCCAACAGAGCGGCCTGGCCTTCGTGCTGGGCATCTTCTGCGTCCTCTCGGGCCTGGCGGTGATCGCGGCGGGGTTCATGCTGATCCAGAACGGCCCGGATTCCCAGGAGATCGTCACCGGAGCGCTTGCGGCGGTGGGCGCAATCCTCTCTGGATTCGTCGCCCAGGTCTACCTTGGCATCCACGGTGGCGCGGTCAAATCGCTGACCGGCTTTCACGAAAAGTTCGTCGAAACGCATCATCTTCACATCGCCGGGGTATTCGCTTCCCGTGTGGACGACAAGGAGAAAAGGGACGCCGCGCTACTGGCCCTCGTCGAGGCGGCCGCGGCATCGGCGCCGAGTGCCTGACCCCGACGCGCTCGCACAGGGTCAGACGGTCTGTCTACGATGGCGCTCGACCCGCTTCCCAACACCTCCCGACCAGTCGATGGCGACAACACCCCGGACCCCAGGACGCAAGCCACCCGCCGGCGAAGGCGATGGTGCCGTCGCGGCAGGGATCGAGCCGGTGGTCTTCACCGATCCAGTCGCGATCGCGATACTGCTGGAGGATCTCTACGAGGAGTTCCACCGGCCGAAGAAGTGGTTCAACTGGGTGGTCGAGGCTCTCACCAAGCCCCTCCCGAGGCGGAGCCTCACCGCTTCTCATCTGCAGCGATGGCTCGAGAGCTCGCTCGAGGTGTTCGCCTCCTTCGTCGACGACGCCGACGCCCTGGATCGCATTCGGCGCGAGACCGGGTGGATCGTGAGCGACGAGGTCCCGCCCGACTCGGACGTGTGGTCGGGAGAGTGCAAATTCATCGGCGCCCGCCTGCCGCGCGTCATCTGCTACCGCCAGACGCTCGCCTCGCGGCTGCCCGGAGGCGCCCACGAGATCGCCTGGCAGGGATCGATGGACCACTTCGTCGGCCACCTCTATCCATTCTTCAACGGTGCCACCGATCCAAGCGAATACAACGAGGAGGTTGCCTGCCGATACCAACATCTGGCCGCCCAGGTTCGTGCTCGGCGAGACCGCCGCTTCCGCCTGATCGCCTGGTTGATGCCGCTGACCTACCGCCTGCACAAGGACATTCCGCTGTCGAACTACGACCGCGGGACTCTTCCCGCCGGCTGAGCGACCCCCCGGCTAGTGTCCCGAGTCATAAGTTGTGTGCCGCATCCGACGAGTGGATCGCCGGTCGTGGCAAGGACGCAGGATGCGCCTTTGCTGGTTGCAAAGGCAAATCCGAGGACGCCGCCACGGGCGGCGAGACGCCGTCGGGGCGGTGCAGAACTTATGACTCGGGACACTAGATGAGTAGTTCCACGGCGACTGCCGTGCTGACCCCTTCCCAGCTCTGAGTGAGCAGTCCGTGTGGGGCGGCGCGACGCTGACTGGTCGATTTGCCACCGTATGCGGGGGTCAATCGACCACTCGGCACCGGGAGGTTGGCCCCAGTCGTGCCAAGGGGAGATAAGCAGCGGGGTCGAAGTCGGCGGTGCTCAACAACACCGCCGACCCAAGGGGGCCTCGATGAACGCCGACCTCGACCTGCTGCTCATCTCTGTGTTCTGTACCGCTGACGATCTCCTGCCCGAGCGGCCAGGAAACGCCCGCAGGAGCTTGATCGACGCGGAGGTCGTGACCCTCTGCGTCGCGCAGGCGATCATGGGCATCACCTCAGATGCCCGCTTCGCCCGGATTGCGCCGAAACGGCTGGGGCATCTGTTCCCCGCTCTGACCAAGCGCTCGGGCTTTCACAAGCGCCGAGCCCGCCTGGCCGAGACGATCGAGGCAATGATCGCGGCCTTCGCATCCCAGAGCCCCGGCTGGCACGACGACCTGTTGCTCATCGACTCCACCCCGGTGGAGTGCGCCCGTTCGCGTGAGACGGTGAAGCGGGCCGGGGCCAGCAGCCTTGGCGACGCGATCGCCAACGCCGCCGACTACGGCTACTGCGCCTCGCATTCCCGCTACTTCTGGGGCTTTCGCCTGCACACGCTGATGGCTCCCGACGGGACCCCGCGGGCGATGGCGCTGACCTCGCCCAAGGAAGGCGAGCGCGAGGTCTGCCTGCGGCTCTTGGAGCGGGTCAACCGCAGCGGGCCGCTGATCGTCCTCGGCGACAAGGGCTATGCCGGCGCCGACTTCGAAGCCGACGCCACCGCCATGGGTGCCACCGTGGTGCGCCCGCGCCGCAAGGACGAGCCCGAAGGCGGCCTGCACCTCGCACCGCTGCGCCAGCGGATCGAGTCGATCTACTGGAGCGCGAAGGACATCCTCGGCCTCGAGCGCCACGGTGCCCGCACCCTTCGCGGCCTGAGGGCCCGCATCGCCAGCCGCCTCCTGGCTCTCGCCGCCGCCGTTTCGCTCAACCACCAGCTCGGGCGTCCCTCGCGGGCCTTGGTCGACTACGTGGCTTGAGTCGTGGAACTACTCATCTAGAGCCGTCGCAGCGCCGAGAGCGCCGCGTTGTAGCCGCTCATCCCCTGCGCTCCGGCGCCGGGTGGGGTTGCCGCCGAGCAGATGAAGACGCCGGGGATGCCGGTCGCGTAGGGATCGAGCGCGACACGGGGCCTGAACACCGACTGCAGCGGCGTGTTGGCGCCGGTGATGATGTCGCCGCCGACGTAGTTGGGGTTGTAGGACTCGAGGTCGGCGGGGGAGCGGACGTGGCGAGCGAGGATCCGCTCGCGCAGGCCGGGCGCGAAGCGTTCGATCTGGTCGAGCAGCGCCTCGGTCGCGTCGCCGGCGTAACCGCTGGGGACGTGGGCGTAGGCCCAGACCGGGTGGACGTCGCCGTCGCGAGCGCGAGGGGTCGGCGAGGTACTGCTGGCAGAGCAGGACGAAGGGGCGCTCGGGCATCCGGCCGCGGTTGACATCGCGTTCGCTCGCGGCGGTCTCCTCGAAGGAGCCGGTCACGTGGACGGTTCCCGCCCGTCCCGAAGCCGGGTCGGTCCAGGGCACCCCGCCCTCGACCGCGAGGTCGACCTTGAAGGCGCCCGGGCCGTGCTTGTAGCGGCGATAGGCGCGCGCCACCCGGCTCGGCAGCCGGGCGCCGGCGAGCTCGGCGACGGCACCGGGAGCCAGGTCGAGGAGCGACGGCGTCGGCGGCGGGCAGCTCGTCCAGCGAGCGCACCGGCCGGCCGGTCTCGATCCTGCCGCCGTGCTCGCGCACGACGGCGGCGAGCGCGTCGGCGATCGCCTGCGAGCCGCCGCGCGCGACCGGCCAGCCGTTGCGGTGGCAGGCGCAGGTCAGGGCCATGCCGGCGGCCGAGCTGAAAGGCCGCGAGAAGGGGCTGAAGGAGTGGGCGGCGGTGCCGCCGAACAGGGCACGCGCCTGTGGCGTCGGCAGGGAGCGGGCAAGCAGCGACGACCGGCGCCGCCGCCGCTGGACCGAAGCGGGCCAGCGGCGAGCGGGTGGCCGCGGCAGGTGCGCAATTGGCCGCATGATGTCCTCGGCGAGCGCGTCGAAGTGGCGCGAGGAGGAGCCGAAGAGGCGCTTCCAGGCGGGGCCGGCTGGGCCGAGCCCGGCGGCGGTCTCCTCGATCGAGCGGTGCATCGACCGCCGCGCTGCCGTCGTCGAAGGGGTGGGCTGAGGTCGATCTCCGGCCAGGCCCACTCGAGGCCGTGCCGCTCGAGACCGAGCGGGGCCAGCGCCGGCGAGCCGGGTGCGAACGGGTGTGACGCCGAGCAGTCGTCGTGCAGCAGGCCGGGCAGGGTCAGCTCGCTGCTGCGGGCGCCGCCGCCGATCGTCGCTCGCCGCCTCGATCACCGTCACCCCCACCCCCTGCGTGGCCAGCGTCGCTGCGGCGGCCAGCCCGTTGGGCCCGGCGCCGACGACGACCGCGTCGCTCATGCCGGGGCGAACCGCGACGCCGGCGCCCTCGCCCCGCCCGATCGTCTCGACCGGGAAGGGACGCTCGTCGAGCCAGGGCTGGCGCTCGACCATGTCGGCGACGTTCACCCAGCCCTCCTCGACCAGGCCCGTGGCGGCGTCGAAGATCCGGTAGCGCTGGCGCTGCACGTTGGCGGGCTGGGACTCGAGCACGACCACCCGCACCTCGCCCGGCTCGAACTGGCAGCGCTCCTGGATCGCCGCGAGCAGCCGCTGGTCGTGGAAGTGGCCGTCGCCGAAGTTGTAGCCGAGGACGACGCCGGCGACCAGCTCGCCCTCGCGCACCGTCGTAGTCCTCGACGTCGTCGACGGCGCGCTGGACGAGGCCGTTGAGGGCGCGGCCGTGCGAGTGCATCGAGCGGAAGGCGAGGCCTTTGTAGACGAGCACGTCGATCAGCTCCGGGTCGTAGAACTTGGCCAGCTGCTCGGTGACGATCGGCGCCGGCTTGACCAGCTCGCGGTCGAGCTTCGCCTCCGCCCCGCCCTCGCTTGCGGAAGAGCCACTGGCTGGTCGCCCAGTTGCCGGCGTAGTAGCGCATCGAGGGCAGGAAGGAGACGAGGTCGGGGCGGAAGTTGCCGAGCACCGGGCAGGCCGACGCAGGTGACGGCGAGGATCGCCAGCAGCAGCGGGTCGTCGAGGGTCGAGAACGGACGTCGCGCCGTAGTGGCCGAAGAGGAAGAGGAGGCCGAAGATCATGAAGATGTTCCACTCCAGCGGCACCGCCAGCGGGAAGGTGGAGAGGATGTGGAGGTGGAAGATCACCATCCCGGCGACGGCGATCGTGCCGATCGACGCCGCCCTGGGAGACGAGCAGGATCAGCGGCAGGGTGAACTCGATCACCGTGCCCAGGTGGGCGGCGAGCGCACCCGATCGACGAGGGCCGCAGGTCCTCGGGGTGGTCGCGGTAGAGCCGCCGCTTCGCCGCCCGCCAGCGGTTCCACGGCGTGTTGCTGATCATCACCGTGACGACGAAGGGGAAGTGGCGGTTCAGCTTCGAGGACGCCGCGCCCCACCAGATGCAGACGAAGACGAGCTGGGCGGCGACGATCATGTTGGTCAGCGGGAAGAGGAAGATGATCGCCAGGTTGCCGTAGATCTCGGCCCGGGCGGCGAGGAAGGGCACCTTGTCGCGCAGGCCGAGCAGCGCCGAGGAGGGCGAGGAGGACGCCGACCGCGACCGGGTCGAGGCGCCCGGCGGTCGACGCCGGTCGCATCGATCCCGTCGGAGAGCAGCAGGTAGAGCGCGGCGGCGATCAGCCCCGCGTAGAGGGCGACGTCGAAGAGCGTGCGCCGCGTGCCGCGGGTCAGCGGCACCCGCTCGGGCCAGGGCGGCAGCCGCGTCGTGCCCGGCCGCAGCCAGTAGAGGACGCCGCCGATCATCGGCGAGAAGCGCAGGGTCAGCGGCAGCGAGCCGGCGCCGAGGCCGAGCACCTCCCAGAGCATCGTCCAGATCACCGCCTTCTGGAAGACGATCGGCTCGGTCCACCAGTCGCCGAGGTCGCCAAGCCCGCCCAGCCCGGCAGTCGTCGCCGAGATCAGCAGCAGCCCGCCGCCGGCGTAGACGACGAGCTTGACGATGTAGAGCAGGTAGACGAAGGTCGGGCGTGCCGAACCCGTTCAGCGCCCAGTCCTGGGCCAGGACCTTGATCCGCTCGAGATGGGGGCGTTGTTTCCACTCCTCGTACTCGAATGGCGGCGGAGTGGGGTTGATGAAGCCCATGGTTGAGGAGCCTATCCGGGCAGGGCTTTCACTTAACTTCTTTCGGTGGATCGCCGGTGGGCTGGCGCCCGGAGCCGACACCGAAAAAGTACAAGACGTTTCAGCCCTGCCCGGATAGGCTCTCTCGGTGACTGTCAGCAGACCCCCGTTACTCGTCGTCGACACGCCCTCGATGCTGTTTCGGGCGTTTTACGCGTTGCCCGATTCGATTAAGGGGACGGACGGAAAGCCTGTGAATGCACTGCTGGGCACGGCCAACCTTGTGTTGCGGGAGATTGAAGTTCATCGGCCTCGGGCGGTGGTTCTTTGCTTTGGTCCGGATGCGGCGTCTTACCGGACCGAGCTGTATCCGGCCTACCACGCTGAGCGTGAGGCGGCTATGCCTGATGACCTCTCGCCGCAGTTCGCCGCTGCGCGTGGGTTCTTCGAGGCCTTTGGCTGGACCGTGGCGACCAGCGACTCGCTCGAGGCCGACGATTTGCTCGGCACCTACGCCAAACGCGAGGCCGAGGCGGGCGGGCGGGCGCTGCTCATGACCGGCGACCGCGACATGTACCAGTGCGCCGGCGAGCGGGTCACCGTCCTCTACGTCAAAACCGGCGGCGGCAAAGGTGCCGAAGAGGTCGGCCCGGCGGAGGTTCGCGAGCGCTACGGCATCGACCCGGAGTTGGTGCCCGACTTCATCGCTCTGCGCGGCGATCCCTCCGACGGCCTGCCCGGCGCCAAGGGCGTGGGGCCAAAGACGGCCGCCGACCTGCTGCGCGAGCACGGCTCGCTGGAGGCGATCCTCGACAACGCGATCCGCGTGCCGCGCCCCAAACTGCGAGCCGCCCTGCTCGACGCCCACGACGACCTGCTCGCCTTCAAGGACATCGCCACCCTGCGCGACGCCGGGGTCGAACCACCTCCCGACCGCGCCACCGACTGGGCCGGCGCCGCAGCAGCGGCTCGCGAGCTCGGCATGAACCGCCTCGCCGAGCGCCTCGAGGCGAACTCCGGCTGAAGCGCATCCGACATCGACCCCACCCCAGGTGGGTGAATGTCGGATGCGGCGCTAAGCGCGGTACTCGGGGTTCGGGAAGCCGGTGCGGCAGCCGGCGTCCCAGGCGGTGCGCTGGTTGCCGTGCGCGGGGATCCCGCCGGCGTCCTTGAGGATCCGCGCCAGATGCAGCATGTTCCAGGCGGCGAAGGTGGTGTTGCGATTGGTGAAGTCGTTCTCCGGGCCGCCCGAGCCCTCGTCGAGGTAGGACGGCCCCGGCCCCGCCTCGCCGATCCAGCCTGAGTCGGCCTGCGGCGGGATCGTGTAGCCGAGGTGCTGCAACGAGTAGAGGACGTTCATCGCACAGTGCTTCACCCCGTCCTCGTTGCCGGTGACCAGGCAGCCGCCGACGCGGCCGTAGTAGGCGTACTGACCGTCCTCGTTGAGCAGGTGCGAGTTGCCGTAGAGGCGCTCGACGATCTGGGTCGCCACCGACGACTTCTCACCCAGCCAGATCGACATGCCGAGGACGAGGATGTCGGCCGCCATCACCTTCTCGAAGATCGCCGGCCACTCGTCCACGTCCCAGCCGTGCTCGGTCATGTCGGGCCAGACGCCGGTGGCGATCTCGTGGTCGACCGCGCGTATGCCCTCGACCTCGACGCCGTTGCGCCGCATGATCTCCATCGAGATGTCCATCAGGCCCTGGGTGTTCGACACCTCGGGGCTGCGCTTCAAGGTGCAGTTGATGAAGAGGGCCTTGAGATCCGAGTAGTCGGTCTCGCTGCTCTCGCAGAGCTCGGCCTGCTTGTCGGTCAGCTCGGTCATCGCGCCGCCGCAGTCTATGCGCGGCGCGGCGGCTGGGGGTGAAATCCCTCAGCCCGCGGCGACCACTTCGACCGTGCCGTGCATCTGGGGGTGGATCGAACAGATGTAGGCGTAGGTGCCGGGCTCCTTGAAGGTCTCCGACTTCAGCTTGTCCTCCTCGATCGTGCCGGTGTCGAAGCTGCCGTCGGCGGCGGTCGCGGTGTGCGGCGCCGAGTCCCGGTTCTTCCAGATCACCTTGCCGCCTTCCTCGATCGTCACCGGGTCGGGGCGGTAGGAGAAGTCCTCGATCTCTACCTCGGCGGAGCGCACGGCATCGCCACTGGGCGCGGCGGCGTTGCCGCCGGAGTCATCGCCAGGCTCGCTCGTGGTGGTGTCGGACTCACTCTCGCTCGTCGCGTCCGACTCGCTCGTGGTGGCAGAGCTGGTGCTCGAATCGCTCCCGCCACAACCGGCTACACCGATCACGGTCAGCGCTAGGAGGGCGCAGAGGACAGGGACTGCGAGGAGTCGTTTGGCTTGCATGCGTCCACGCTACCCGCCCCACCGATTCCAAACCGCATGGCGCCGTCGTCGATCGCGCCGCGGCGGATCGTGCGGATGTCGAAGACGTAGTTCTGGCGCAGCTTCCAGGGTTCCTGCGAACCCTGTTTCGGGAAGTGGTCGAGCGAGCGCTGTACGTAGCCGGAGGTGAAATCGAGCAGCGGCTCCTCGCTCACCGAGGGGTCGACCTCGGCCACGCAGCGCTTATAGCCGTGCGCGTCCATGTGATTGAGCAGGCGGCAGACGTACTCGGAGGTGAGGTCTGCCTTCAGGGTCCAGGAGGCGTTGGTGTAGCCGACGGTGAAGGCCATGTTCGGCACCCCGCTCAGCATCATGCCCTTGTAGGTCATCTTGCTCGGCACGTCGAGCTCCTCGCCGTCGACGGTCAGCTCGATCCCGCCGAGGAAGAGCAGGTTGAGGCCGGTCGCGGTGATGATCACGTCGGCCTCCAGCTCCTCGCCGGACTCGAGCTCGATCCCGCGCTCGGTCAAGGTCGCGATCCGGTCGGTGACGACCGAGGCCTCCCCCTTGGAGAGAGACCGAAAAAGATCGCCATCGGGCACCAGGCACATGCGCTGGTCCCAGGGGTTGTAGCGGGGCTTGAAGTGCTTGTCGACGTCATAGTCCGCCGGCAGCGAACGTTTGACGCCCTTGCGAATCCAGCGCTTGATCAGCTCCGGCCGGCGGCGGCTGAGCTGGTAGAAGACCGCTTGGATCAGCACGTTCTTCCAGCGCACCACCGCGTAGGCGGCGCGCTCCGGCAGGCGACGGCGCAACTTGGTGGCGATCGGGTCTTCCGCCGGCAGCGAGGCGATGTAGGTAGGCGAGCGCTGCAGCATCGTCACGTGCTCGGCCTCCTCCGCCATCGAGGGCACCAGCGTCACCGCGGTGGCGCCACTGCCGATCACGACCACCTTCTTGCCGCTGTAGTCGAGGTCCGCGGGCCAGTGCTGCGGATGGACCACCGGACCGGCGAACCGGTCGACCCCCTCGAACTCGGGCGTGTATCCCTCGTCGTAGCGGTAGTAGCCGCTGCAGGCCCAGAGGAAGCTGCAGGTCAGCCGCACGGTCTCACCCGTGTCGGTGCGTTCGGCCTCGACCGCCCAGTGGCTCTCGGCACTCGACCAGGCGGCGCTCACCACGCGGTGGTGGAAGTGGATCCGCCGGTCGATCCCACTCTCCTGCGCCGTCTGCCGCACGTACTCGAGGATCGAGTCGCCGTCGGTGATCGACTTCGACGCCGTCCACGGCTTGAAGCGGTAGCCGAGCGTGTGCATGTCCGAGTCGGAGCGGATGCCCGGGTAGCGGAAGAGGTCCCAGGTGCCGCCGAGGTCACCGCGGGCCTCGAGGATCGCGTAGCTCTTAGCGGGCGAGCGGTCCTGCAGGTGCCAGGCGGCGCCGACGCCAGAGAGCCCGGCACCGACGATCAGCACATCGAGATGTTCGGGCAACCCCTCGGCCACGGAGCAGATTCTCGCACGCTGGCTGGTCAGCCAGTGTGACGAGCCGCATAGCGGACGGGCCGGGTGCGCGGCTAGTCGACCCGGTAGCGAAGGTGCGTGACACCCGGCGCCTCGACGACGAGGATCTGCTCCAGCTTGCGACCCTCACCGGTGCCGGTCTCGAAGAGCCGGGTCCCGTCGCCGAGCAGGAGCGGCACCACGTTGAGCTGCATCTGGTCGATCAGGCCCGCCGAAAGGTACCGCCCGCCGACCTCGCCGCCGCCGGCGAGGTGGACGTCCAGCTCCCCGGCCGCCTCCTTCGCCTGCTCGAGCGCCGACTCGATCCCGTCGGTGACGAAGTTGAAGGTGGTCTCGCCCAGGGTCAGCGGCTCGCGCTCGTGGTGGGTGAGGACGAAGACCGGCGTGCGGAAGGGCGGCTCCTCGCCCCACCAGCCCTGCCACGGATCCTCACCCCAAGGGCCCGGGCCACCGCCGAACATGTTGCGGCCCATGATCACGGCCCCGACGCCGCTCTGCGCTTCCTCGATCAGAGGGGAGCTGGCATTCACCTCTCCCCCCTCGCGTCCGTGCGGCTCGCGCCAGGCGGCGAGGGGAAAGACCCACTCGTGCAACTGCTCGCCGCCTTCGCCCAGCGGGTTCTCCTCGCTCTGGTTCGGTCCGGCGATGTAGCCGTCGAGCGAGATCGAGATTTCGAACCTCAGCTTCGACATCGGGCCCTCACTCCCCGTATGGCGCGTAGCGGTTGTGGAGCATCAGGTCGTTGCCGTCGGGGTCGGTGAAGAAGGCCATGTGGCAAACCCCGGTGTCGAAGATCTCGCCGGCGAACTCAACGCCTTTCGCCTCGAGCTCCGCCCGCGCGGCGGCAACGTCATCGACGTGCAACGCCGGGTGGGCGTTTTTCTGTGGCGCGAAATCCCTGCCGAGCTTTTCCGGCTCCCAGATGCCGAAGCAGGTGTCGCCGGCCCAGAATTCGAACTTGCCGCGCTCGTCCGGCCGCAGTCCCAGCGTCTCGACGTAGAAGGCGCGTGAGCGCTCGGCGTCCTGCGACGGGACCCCGATGAAGTCGGCCTTGGTGATCATCTTGCCCTCCATTGAAGATCGGAATCGGTCAGAAGCGTGTGTTCAGGCTACCCCCGTGGATACGCTTGACACGTGAACATCCTGATCGCGGCGGATATGGAGGGGATCGCGGGAATCGACGACTACGGCGATTGCCTGCCCTCGCACCCGACCGCCTACGCGCGCGGCCGCCGGTTGATGACCAACGAGGTCCTGATCGCGATCGAGGCCCTGCGCGACGCCGGCGCGGAACGCATCTCGGTCGGCGACTGGCACATGGTCGGCACCAACATCGAACGCGAGCGCATGCCCGACGGAGTCGAGGTGCGCCCGATCGCCGACCTGGCGCTGGTCGAGGCCGACCCTTCGATGACGAAGGCGAACGGCGGCCCACTCGACGCAGTCGTGATGCTCGGCCACCACGCCGGCACGCCGAGCCCGCGCGGCTTCTGCTCCCACACCTTCGTCTGGGACATGGAGGTGCTGCTCGGCGGGCAGTCGCTGAACGAGGTGCAGGTCTACGCGCAGGGCCTCGCCGCCGAGGGGATCCCGGTGCTGGTCGCCAGCGGCGATCGCTGCATGCTCGACGAGCTCGGCGAAGGCGAGCTGGGCAGCGCCCGCCAGGTGGCGACCAAGGAGGGCCAGGGGCGGGCGCAGGCACGCTCGCGTGAGGTCGGCATGGTCCACGCCGAGCTTGCGGAGTCGATCGGCGCGGCTTTTTCCGCACCGCTCCTTCCCCCGCCCGCGCGCAGCTACCCGGCCGAGCTGCGGATCACGGTCGAGGGCGAGGAGCTGGCGAAAACCAGCGTGGCCGAGCCCGGCGAGCTGCTCACCGCCATCGCCACCGTCTTTCGCAGCAGCCAGGTCTCACGCGAGTACCGGCAACTGGCCAAGTTGCTCCCCGCCGGTCACGACTCCCGCGCCCGGGCTGTGCGACGGCGGTTGGGCAGCCTCCTCGCGACGCCGGTGATGCGCTCGAAGGAGCGACGCTGGCTCGCGTCTAGAGCGTGAGCAGCTTCTCTATTTGACGATCGTGAAGCTCAAGGACTGCGCCGCCGAACGCTTGCCCTCGGCGTTGGTGGCGGTGATCTGAAGCGTGTAGTGCCCCGGTGGCAGCTTCTTGCCGGCGGAGATGCGCCCGGCAAAGCGGACCTGATTGACGCCCTCGTGCCCGCTGAAGACAAGCGTGCCGACCAAGCGCGGGCAATGGGGCTTGCCTTTTGCTTTAGGGCTTGGAGGGCGGCATTTGCCTTTGACCTTGCGCCCGGCTGATTTGCCGGTGAAGGCGAGCTCGACATCCGCCTTCTCGTTCAACGTGAAGGAGAAGACGGTGCCCACCGGCAGCCCTTTCGCTTTTTTGCTGATCTGGGGCTGCGCGTTGCCGGTTCGCCACGTCTTTGCCGACTGGCTGACCGCAGTCAGGGCGGGCAGCGGCAGAGGCGCGACCACGACCGTGTAGCCGACGCTCTTGCTTGCCGCACCGCCATCGGTGTCTTTGGCATCGACGGTGAAGGTGTGATGTCCAAGGGTCGCCGTATCCAACCCGGCGCCGTTTGCAACCGGACCGGCGCAGGTCGTGATGCCGGCGCCATCATGCGCATTGCAGGAGTAGGTGGCCGTAACCGCTTGGCCCTGGGTGTAGGTCGCACCGTCCGCGGGCGAGGCGACCTCGATCGAGGGGGGCGAGGTGTAGGTGATCTGCACCTGCGGTGGAGGTGCCGGAGAGGTAAGCGACTGAGTGCCGCCCGCGGGGACCAACGATGAACCGCCCCCTCCGCCTCCGCCTCCGGTTATTACGCAGCCGGCCCCGGCGCCGCCACCGCCGTAGTAACCGCCACCGCCACCTCCTCCTCCGCCGCCGGAGCCGCAGCTCGTTTCGCCGCCGCCGCCGAGACCCAGCTGGCCGCCGGTGCCGCCTCCTTCTCCAATTCCGAATCCGAGCGACCCACCTTCGCCCTCCGTGCCGGCGCCACCGCCGCCATTGCCGCCTGCGCTGGCTTCTCCTCCTTCTCCAGCAGCGCCACCCGTGCCACCGCCTTCGGATTCGCCGGATCCACCACCACCGCCGCCACCACCGGCGACGACCAGCCGGGTGTCGGGTGAGAGGCCGGTTGAACGGGGCGCGGTGCGGATATCCGACGCACCACCTCCACCGGCGGCGATGGGGCTGCCGCCCCCACCACCCGCGGCACCGCCGTTGAAGCCGCCGGCGCCGCCCCCGGCGCTGTTCTGGCCGTCGCCGCCGACCTCGACATAGAGCGTCTGACCCGGCGTGACTTGCAGATCCGCTTTGACCTGATCTCCGACGCCACCGGGGGATCCACTGCTCCCTCCGCTACCGCCGACGACGAGGAGATGCAGCTTGGTAACGCCAGCCGGCACGAGAAAGGTCTGCTCACCGCCGGTGAAGGTGAACGTCTGGGTGACCGCCGCGGTAGCGGGCGCCGCTGCCCAGGCCGACACCAGAATCGCCGCGCATAGAGCAGCCCCGAGTACCGTGTGTCCGGCGCGACGGGATGAGAGTTTGTGCAGACGATCGGTCACGGTCGCGACCATCCCACAGGCATCGGATTAAGTCAATGATCCATTCGAGCGCGTGACTGCGGGTGACTTCTAGTCGAGCGTGAGCACGTGGGCGTGGGCCGGATCGACGCGACCCTCGAGCACATCTATATAGGCATCCCGTAGGGCCTCGAAACCCTGGCCGCGAATCGTCTCGAGCCAGCCACCGGTCCACTCGCAGAAGGGGTGCCATGCATCGGCCACCCGGGTCTGAAGACCGTCCCGGCCCCAGTCCGCGGAGCGCTTTACGACCCGGGTCGGAGCAAAGAAGAAGGTCGGCTTGGGGCCCGGCAGCTCGCCGGCGCCGGCGCCGGCGCCGAGCTCCTCCCAGTGGGATGCGCCCACGGTCATGCTGTGAACGAGCCGGTCGCCGTAGTGCGAGTGGACCGCGCGTCGCACCTCGCCGTCACCGGCGACGTCGACGAAGGTGGCCGGGCCGGGCTCGAGCGACTCGATCGCGTCGTAGCTCACCGTGCGGTCGTAGATCGCCAGACCCCTGACGAACTCGGCGTTGCGAGGCGAGGTCAAGCCGACCAGCTCGACCCCCTCACGTCGGGCGAGCAGGAAGGCGGCGGCAATCGCGGTCTTGCTCGAAGCGCTGGAGATCAGGACCGGGCCGCTCGTCGCAAAGCCCTCGTCGGCGAGCTGATCGTCGATCAGGAACGAGGTGAAGAAGAGCGGCCGCAGCAGCATCTGGATCTCCTCGGTATCCGCCCGGTAGAACGGATCGGCGCCGGTCGTCAGGTAGCGGTGGTAGGCGGACGGCAGCGCTTCCCGGTGAGACGAGCCGTCGACGAAGCCGTCCTCGCCGACGTCAACAGGGGCGACGACCAGATGCGAGGAGGGCGGCAGGTAGCCGAACACTCGCTGCCCGGGCTCCACCCCGTCGGCCTCGCTCCCCTCGACCTCGGCAAAGCCCCACATCGGCACCCGGCCCCAGCCCGGCTCGGCCGGGAAGAAGTCCCAGTAGTTCATCGCCTCGCCGAAGACCGCGTAGGTGACGTTGTTGGCGGTGAGGCCGAAGGTGTCGACCCGGAGCAGCGCCTGGCCGGCGTCGATCTCCGGTGCCGACGATTCCGCGATGCGGCACTCGCGAAGATCGTCACGCTTGACCAGGAAGTCCGTCATCGGCGCTTCGATGTTCTCACGTTCATACTGCTGACTCGATGGAGAGCGGGCAAGAGAGCAAGACCGTTCTGGTCACCGGTGGCTCGGGATACCTCGGCGGCTGGTGCGTGGTCGAGCTCCTGCGCCGCGGCTACCAGGTCCGCACCACCGTGCGCGACCTCGCCCGCGAGGCGGAGGTGCGAGCCACCGTCGGCACCCAGGTCGACGCCGGAGAACGCCTCACGGTGCTGGCCGCCGATCTGCTCGACGACGCCGGCTGGAGCGACGCGACCAGAGGCTGCGACTACGTCCTCCATGTCGCCTCGCCGTTCCCGCCGGCGCAACCGAAGGACCCCGACGAGCTGATCGTGCCGGCGCGCGACGGAACCCTGCGTGTCCTCGGGGCGAGCCTCGACGCCGGCGTCGAGCGCATCGTCGTCACCTCATCCGTCGCCGCAATCTCGGGCAGCGGCAAACCGGTGCACGGGCGGCCGCTGGACGAGCGGGACTGGAGCGACCCCGACAACCCGAAGCTGTCGCCCTACGCGCGCTCGAAGACGATCGCCGAGCGCGCCGCCTGGGACTTCATGGCCGAGCGCGGCGCGACCGAGAAGCTGGCGACGGTCAACCCCGGCGCGATCATCGGTCCGGTCTTGAACGACGATCGCTCCTTCTCCCTGCAGGCGATCGAACGGCTGCTGGGAGGGATGCCCGGACTGCCGCGGATCGGCTTCAGCTTCGTCGACGTCCGCGACGTCGCCGACCTGGAGATCAGGGCGATGACCGCGCCCGAGGCGGGTGGCGAGCGCTTCGTCGCGGTGACGACCTTCCAGTGGATGGCGGACATAGCCACGGTGCTGCGCGACCGCATGGGCGAGGCCGCGGCAAAGGTGCCGAGCCGGTCGATTCCCAACTTCGTCGTGCGCGGGATGGCGATCTTCGACCCCGGCGTCCGCTCGATAGTCGGTCAGCTCGGCAGGAAGACCGAGGCCTCGAGCGAGAAGGCCAAGGCCCGCCTCGGCTGGTCCCCCCGCCCGATCGACGAGACGATCGTCGAGTGCGCCCAGAGCCTGCTCTAGCCGCGGCTCACTCGACCCGGTAGCGCTCGGGCACGAAGGTCTGCGAGTCCGCGGGCGGGCGCACGTAGGCCCGCTCCTGCCGGGGAGGCAGCTCGATCGGCTCGTGATCGACGCGCTCATAGGGGATCTGTTCGAGCAGATGCGAGATCAGGTTGAGCCGCGCGGTGCGCTTGACGTCGGCCTCGACCACGAACCAAGGCGAGTCCTTGGTGTCGGTGTAGGCGAACATCTCGTCCTTGGCCTCGGCGTAGTCGACCCAGCGGGCGCGCGCCTCGACGTCAACCGGGCTCAGCTTCCAGCGCTTCGCCGGGTCCTTCAGCCGCGCCTCGAAGCGGCGCTCCTGCTCCTCGTCGCTGACCGAGAGCCAGTACTTCAAGAGGATCGTGCCGGAGCCCTGGATGGTGCGCTCGAACTGCGGGCAGGTGCGCATGAACTCCTCGTACTCGGCGTCGGTGCAGAAGCCCATCACCCGCTCGACGCCGGCGCGGTTGTACCAGCTGCGATCGAAGAGGACGATCTCTCCGGCGGCGGGCAGATGGGCCACGTAGCGCTGGAAGTACCACTGACTGCGCTCGCGGTCGCTGGGCTTGCCGAGAGCGACGACGCGGACCACGCGCGGGTTCGTCCGTTCGGCGATGCGGCGGATCACGCCGCCCTTGCCGGCGGTGTCGCGCCCCTCGAAGAGGACGACGACCTTGAGGCCCTCCCGTTTGACCCACTCCTGCAGGCGCACCAGCTCGACCTGCAGCCGCCGCATCTCCTTCTCGTACTCGTCCTTGCCGATCACCTTGGTCTTCACCGCTCGACCTTAACGCGACGACTGGGGCGAGCGGGGCTTGAAAGGGCCAGGGCCACCCGAAGGCGGCCCTGGCCAGGTGCTCGGAAACGAACGCGGGAACCACGAACGGGTGGGACAAAACCCGCCTCCCTACGATCGCCGGTGCCCGGGGTGGATTCCGCCGGGCGCCAGAACAGTGCGGCGCCTAGCGGCCCTGCACCTCCAGAGTCCCCTCAAGCATGTGAATCAAGTTAGGACCACCTCCTTTCTCTGGTCAAAAGATTGAAGCAAATGGCGTGGTCGGCCGCTGCCTTCGAGCTAACCAGGAAGACGCCGAGCGGCGCCTGCTTGAACGGCGACGCCGGGCTCAGCACTCAGAGCCCACCTGCGCCCGGGCCACCCGCAGCTGACGCTTGACCCGCAAAACGCGATGGCGCAGGCGGCGCCGGGTGAGACCGCGAGCCTGCGATGCATGGCGCCTCAAGCGCGAGTACTGCCGGCCCAGCACACGGAGATGCTGCTTGGCACGCGAGCACGGAGACTGCTTTACCGGTACGGGCTTCGGCTTGGCGACGAGCGCTACGAGCTTTTCGCTCACCGCTTCCCCGTACTGGGTGTCGGCGGGGTGCGAAACCACGAAGGTCGCATCCTTGCCCTGGGCCGTTTCGGGAAGCGCGAGAGGGAAGCTGACTGCCCCACCAGCGCTGGTGGCCGAGTAGCTGGCGCTGCCGCCACCAGACCAGGTCACGGCCAGGTTGAAGGCGAGGCCATCGGGAACAGGTGAGCCGCTGGCCAAAGTAGCGGTGGCGGACAGGGAGCCGTTCGCACTGACGCGCTTCACCGCTCTTATCGCGACACCAAGGTAGTGCCGGATCGGCTGGACGGTGAAGTCGTAGGGATAGGTTTCCAGTTCGGATGGGGCTTCTTCCTTGGCGCGGGAGACAAACTCGAGATAGGACGAGGTCGAGTTCGTTTCCTGGGCCGTGATCGCGGTCTGGGCAGTGCCGCTCCCCGAGAGCGAGTAGACCGGCCCATCTTCCTCGCAGTATTCTGGCGCGCTACCGAAAACGCTCCCCCAGCTGTAGTCGTCGATCCCTTGGACAAAGATCATGCAGACTGGGAATCCGCCATAGCCAGCCCGCGTGAACGGAACGCTGTGCCAGTCGACCGTGATGATGTCGCGCGTGGTCAGCGGCGGTAGGCGCCAAATCGCGATCTCCTTGTAGCCGCTGTAGTTCGCGTCGGACTTGTGGTTGTTCAGCTGGCCCGTGTAGTGCTGACCGACCGTGATCAGGGGCGCTTCGCTCGGTTTCCGGCCTCCACCTTCAAATGCCGATGCCTCGGAGACAACTGCCAACACCACGAATGAAGCCGCCAAGATCGTTGTGATAACTCTTCTCATAAAGCAATGCCTCCGCCGAATTGACTGGTTTGTCGCCTGCGCTTCGCGCACATAGTCCCGATCGCTCAGAAAGGGGGACGCTATACGCTGGACAGCACTATTGCCACAAATACCGATCAAAACGAGCCCCTAAGATGGACCGGCCAGCCGCTCAGGGGAGGATTTCCGGACGAGCGACTTGAGCCCGTCTCTCGACTGCATCGCCTCTCAACTACTGGTAGAAGTCATCAACGTAAACGCCGTCGCCTACCCGGGAGCCGCAAATGGACGCCGATGCAATCGAGATGGGGCCGATCGACTACATCATCGTCGAGTGGCCGGGCAGGCAACCAAACGGCGAAGCCGTGCCGCACCTGATCGACCTCGTCGACCGCGGGCTGATCAGGATCCTCGACCTGGCCTTCATCGCCAAGGACGAGGCTGGCGCAGTGGTCGCCCTCGAGATATCGGAGCTCGGCGAGCAGGTTGAGGAGTTCGCGCTCTTCGCCGGTGCTTCTTCGGGACTGCTCTCCGACGAGGACATCGGCGAGGCCGCACAGGCCCTCGAGCCGGGCACCTCGGCGGCGCTGCTCGTCTACGAGAACAGCTGGGCGGCACCGTTCGCCACCGCCGTCCGTCGCTCGGGTGGCCAGTTGGTCGCCAGCGGCCGCATACCGGTCAATGAGTTTCTGGCCGCCCTCGACGCCGCTGAGTCGGCCTGATAACCAAGGAGGAGAACCAATGCCAGGACTACTAAGAGGGGTCGCACGCACGGCGGTCATCGCCGGAACCGCAACGACCGTAAGCAACCGCGTATCCCGACGTCAGGCACAGCGCTGGCAGGGGCAGGAAGAACAGCAGGCCCCGGCCCAACAGGCGCCACCCCCAGCGCCCGCTCCGCCAGCGGAGCAGTCGACGATCGAGCAGCTCAAAGAGCTGGGCGCGCTCAAAGACCAGGGCATCCTGACCGAGGAAGAGTTCGCCGCCCAGAAGGCCAAGATCCTCGGCTGAGCTTCGCCTTCGCCGGCCGGGCGGCGATCAGCAGGCGCCGACGATGCGTCTGCGCGCACCGCGCAGAGCGGCAACCTGGGTGCGCTTCGCCGCCGCCAACCGGCCCGCCCCGGTCGCACCGTTGACGCGACCCAGCTTGATGTTGATGAGCTTGAGGTGGTGGCGGGCGGCATTGAGGGCGGCTTCCGCTGCAACGCATTGAGGCGACGGGGGTTGAGGCGATGCAGGAGGATCGGCGCTCGCGGGCGCGGCCGGCGTTCCCTTCGAGCCGGTCGATCCGGGTCTCGAGGGTTCGACTTCCACTTCGGGTTCCGGTTCCGGTTCGACTTCTGGTTCCGGTCCAGCCGGCAAGATCGTGATCGTCCGCTGGGTGCTCGCCCGGTACCCGAGCACCTCAGCTCCGCCGAACGTGACTTCGTATTCCCCCGGTGCTTCGTATTCGTGGCTCGCTTCGGTATCGGCGACGCTCTCGCCGTCGCCGAATTCGATCAACGGCGAGAAAAGGCCTTCGGTCGGCGTCGAGATTTCAACCGGTTCGCCAACCGTCCCCGTCGGGGGGACTTCGAGCTCCACTTCGGGCGGGCCATCCGGGTCATACCCGGCTGCCTGCACGGTGTTGCTGTAGCAGGGGCCTTCTTTTTCGCCGGTGCAGGGAATGTCTTCGGCGCTCACCCAAACGGCGGTGGCGTGGCCGTCGGCCGCCGTCGCATCCCCCGGCGCGTCGAGGACGACCACCGCATCCATGCCCTGCTTGCCTTCTTCGGAGAGGTCGACCGCGGATTCCCAGCCTTCCCCCGCCGGGCGGTAAGCAGCCTGTACGACGTTGCTGGAACCATCCCAGCGCTGCCAGATGAGCGAGGCGTTGCCGCTCGTGTCGAACACGACGTCCGATGGGAACGAGTTTCCCCCGTCGGCCGACAGTTCGGTCGGCGTCTCCCATTCGCCCCCGGCGGACTTATAGGCGGCGTGGACAATCTCGTAGTTGCCTTCTTTGGGGATGTCTCCGGCCCAGGCGACGATCGCGTTGCCGTCCGGATCCACCGCGTCGCGCACAGCCTGTACCTGTTCGCCTTCCGAGGAGACGTTGGCCGGCTGTCCCCAGGACCCTCCCACTGGCCTGTAGGCGGCTCGCACGAATTCCTTGCCTTCGTCTTCCCCTCTCCACGCGACCAAGGAGTCGCCGTTCGCGTCGAGGGCGACGTGTGGGTTGCCCGCCCACTCGCCCGGCTCCGAAACGAGGGTGGGCGATTCCCATTCGCCGCCTTCGGGCCGGTAGGCGGCTTCGACGACGTAGCGCGAGCCGTCGAAGTGCATCCAGACGGCAGTCACATCGCCGCGGGCATCCATCGCCGCCTGGGGAACGAAGCTTTCGCCGGCGGAGATCGGAATCGGCGCTCCCCAACTGCCCAAGAAGGGCCGGAACGCGCTCTGGATCACTTCGCCTTTCTTCCAGACGGCGGTCGCGTTGCCTTCCCAGTCGACCGCGATCCACGGTTCGGGGGCGGCGCCGAGATTCACCTCGCCGATATCGACCGGCGCCGACCAGCTGCCACCGGCCGGGCGATCCACCGACTGCAGGACGATCTTGGTTCCGGCGTAGCGTTCCCAGAGCACGGTCACGTTGCCGTTGCGATCCACCGCGATCTGCGCCGCCTGGGCGTCGTGCGCACCCGGCACCACTTCCCCTTCGAGTTCGGGCTCGGAGAGGTCGACAGGCGCTTCCCACCCTTCGCCAGCCGGCCTGTAGGCGCTTTCGACAACCGTGTCGACGCCGTTCCAGCGATCCCAAACCGCGGTCGCGTTCCCTTCCGAGTCCAGCACGACGTGTGGGGTCCCGGCATGCTCACCCGATTCGGAGATATCGACCGCCGGCAACCATCCCGCCTGGGCAGCGGGTGCGAAAAGGGCGCAGGCAACGACTACAGCCCCCACCAGCCAGCCCACAAAGCCCGCGCGTCCCCTCATACAACCCAGATCATATAAGGACTACCGAAGTTCTACGGGCGGAGCTACTGCTCCTCGAAACCGCTCTGCTCGAACTTCAGCGTTGCGGCATTCTCGGAGACCACGCGTACCTTCGACTCGTCGAATCCATCGGGTGCGGTGGCTTCGATCTCCAAGGTGATCTTGACCGTGGCGCCGGGCGCCGAGGTGAGGTGAGCAAGAATCTCATCGGCCACGTTCTTGAAATCCATCGCGTAGCGATCGCTCGACAGTCGCTTGCTTGCGAAAAAGCGCGTCTTTTGCGAGGAGAGGGGTGAACTGGCGCCGTCGCTGCCTGGCTCGGCGTCACCACCATCGCTCGGCGCATCAGTCGCGGCATCGCTGACGGTACTTCCATCCTCTGCCGCCTCCGCCGTCTCGGCGGCCCTCTGCGCCGTTGCCACGTCGGGCCGCACGACAAGCGTCTGGTCGGTTATCGAGATCTGCCCTTCGTCAGACGGCAGAACCAATCCGGCGTAGCGCTGCCGGGTGGAGTCATAGCCGTCGGCAAGCGCGAAGCCGTCCTGCTCCCACAGCATCGGCGCCTGCCGCAGCCCGGCGTAAAGCACGTCGCGATCGGTAAGCCGCGGCATGTACGGATACTGGGCGTACGTCTTCCACAGATCGCCGACCGCGACGTGGCCGTCCTTCCAGAGCGCCGCCGCCTGATCGTTGAGCTGATGGCGGATCGCCGCGCCGGCCTGCTGGGTCGCGAGCGCACCATCGTTCTCGAGTCGGCGAGACACTCGCTCGGCGAGGGAGGTCGCCTGACCTTCGACCTTCGTCACCTCGATGGCCACCGGCTGTCCACGTGGGACGAGCGCCCACTGGTAGGTACCGAGCAGGCGCGACTCGACCACCTCGCTTGCCTGGCGCCGCTTCTCGGCAGCCTGCACCTTCTGGTTGTCGGTCAGGTCGAGCTCCTTCTGTTTCGCAAGCACCTCACTCCAGCCAAGATAGGCTCGGACAGCCCGGTCTAGCTCGTCCATTCGCGACTCATCGGCAGCGAGGAAGACGACCATGTTGCGGTTGACCCTGCTCGCGCTACCCCGATGCTCGACCGCCTGCATCGCAAACGAGCGGGCGCTGTTACTGCTGTCCGTGCTGTCGCGGCGATGGGCCAGCCGCGGATGCATGACCACGAGCCGCGCCTCGTCGATGTCCGGGATGTCGCCGGTCTCCTCTGGGCAGACGTGCACGCCAGCGAAAGCGCCCCTGCTCTTGGCCTGACCGTCGAGCCGTTTGGTGATCTCGACCCAGACCTCCTCCTTGGGAATGCGGTCGGCGTGATCCTTGGCCCGCCTCGAGATGTTCGCCTGCAGGTCGTACCAGTACCTCCCTGAGCCTGAGTAGAAATAGGTGCCGCGGTCCGCCAACTGATTGAGCGCCGAGTGGAAGTTCCCGACGACGTCCCCGGGCACGGCGGCACCGAGGAACACACGCTGCGCCTCGAGCCCCTTGTGGGCAGTGCCGATCGTCGGCGCTGCACCGACGAAGACAGTGCGCGCGAGGCGCTTGGTCACCGAGCGTCCCCCGAACAGCGGCTTCTCCGTATCGATCTTGGCCGGCTCGGAGTTCGGGCCGTCGACGTCAGCGTCGATAATCGCCTTCCATGAGTCCTGCAGGTACTGGGTCAGCTCCGCATTGACCGCCGCAGTGGCCAGCGGTACCGACGCCGGCATGATCAGCGCCGACTGGTCCTCGCCGACCCAGAGCGCGTGGATGACCGTGTTCATGAGGCGAAGCACCCCGCGGGTCCGCTGGAAACGCTCGAGGCTCGACCAGTCCTCGTACAGCCGGTCGAACAGCTCAGGGTGGATCGGGTAGGTCCGCTTGATGCGCTCCTCGTAGTTCGGGTCGCGCGCCTCACGCGGAAAGTCGTCGCCGCTCTTGCGGTACAGCTCGCCGAACTTCCCTGCCGTCGCGGAGATCGTCGCGAGGGCCTCGGCGTCCACCGGGACGAAAAGCCGCTGGCGAACGATGTGGTACGACTCGTCAGCCGAGGCGGGCCGCCACTGGTCGGCGACCCGCCGCACCACATTCTGCAGGCGCTGAAGGGCCTCCAAGCCGTGGGCCCCGCCGACCTCCTCGGCATTGCCCGCGGCGATCGACTGGCCGTCGTCGCCGCTCTCCGAGGCGGGGATGGAGATCGCCAGCAGCATGCCGGATTGCCCCTTGACAGCCTCGGTCAGCGACTGCGCGAAGGTGAACTGGTCGTCGAAGCTACCGCCGGCGAGGTCGTCACGGGCGACGAGACTACGGGCGTAGGCCACCCACTCGTCGATCAGGATGACCGCGGGCGAGTAGGCGGCGATGAGCGTGTGCAGCGCTTCCCCGGGCGGCGTCCGGTCCCGATCGGATTGCGCGACCAGTGCGTACGCGTCTGCGCCGCCCAGCTGCCATGCCAGCTCGCCCCAAAGCGTGTTGACCGTCGTGCCGTCGGGCTTGGTCGACCCCGCCGGTGAGATGTGGTTGCCGACGAGGGCGACGCGTCTGACCTGCTCGGGAAGCTCGCCATAGCCGCTCTCCCCGAGCAGCTCCTGCAGGTCCTGCCCGTATTCCGTCGCCGGCAGACCTGCGGCGAGGTGCCACAGCGCGAGCATCGAGTGCGTCTTGCCGCCGCCGAAGTTCGTCTGCAGGTTGATCACCGGCGATGCGTTGTCGTCGCCGGACAGCCGCTTGACCGCCCGGCCGATCAGGTCGCGCAGTCCCTCGGTCAGATAGGTGCGCGAGAAGAACTCGACCGGGTCCGCGTAATCGCTGCCGATGTCCTCGCTGGTGACGGACACTTTGTAGAGGTCGGCAGCGAACTCGGCGGCCTGGAAATTGCCGGTCGCAACGTCGTCGTGAGGTGGCAAGACATCGCGCCAGGGCGCCAGGCCATCGGAATCCGGCACTACAAGGGCCGACTTGAGAACCCGCCGGTCGTCTTTGTCAGAAGCGACGCGACGCAGCTCGAGCCTGAGCCGGCGCACATCTCCAGCCGTGTCTGAACTGCCGATTCCGTTCAGGAACCGCTCGGCGGTGTCGAGGATACGGTAGGCATCGTCGTCGCTGAACGACTTTTTGTCCGTCCAGTCAGTGAGTGCCTCGCGAAGCTCGCCGGCGAAAGCCCGCTGAGTTGGCCCGAGCCGGCCACCATCCTTCGTCCCCTCTGCGAGAGCGACCAGCTTCGCCCCCACGTCATCGCCGTCGAGCTCCGGCTCGACGGCCAGCGAGATGAACTCGTCTAGCGGCGGCGCGAGCAGCTCAAACATCTTGCCGATGCGGTCGCGGTTTGAGTCTGACTTGGCCATCTCAGTCTTCCGTCAGGGGATCACGGTCTTCGACTTCCGGCTCGAACTGCTCGGAGTCCTCGGTCGAGTGACCTTCGTCGACATCGCGTTGCACAGCCTTGCCCATGGCGGTCTCGATGAGCTGACAGAGGCGCTCACGACGATCGGCGAAGAACGTACTGAAGTCGTCTTCTCGCAGTGGGGCAGGCGAGATCAGGTGACTTTTGAGCAGGCCGTCAAGCTGAGCCGGAGGAATCTGTGCTTTGGTCTCGAGCGCCGCCAGATACTTCGACGGTGCGGAGCCCCCGATGGTTCGGTTGGTTCGGGCCGAGATCGCGGTCTTATTGACGATGCTCTCGCGGTGCTCGTCGTTGATGCCGTGCGTACCGCACCAATGCTTCGGAAAGATGTGGTGGATGTCGGTGCTCAGGCTTGCATATTGAACCTTGTCGAGTGCCTTGTCTTCCATCCAGTCACGCGCCGCATTGGCGAGCAGGAGCGAGTAGATGCCCTTGTACGCGGCAGCGTTGCGGGTCCGCAAGGAGTGCAGGCGAGACTCGACGAAGGCGGCGTCCTGGATCGTCCGCGGGACGTCTGCACCGTCCTTTCCGTTGGCCCACGCCGGGACCTGCTCGAGATCGCGCACGAAGCGCGTCTCGATCGCGGCGCCATAGAGCTCACCGAGGATGCCCGACCAGAACCAGCGAACGATCTGCTTGCGCGGCCCCAGTAGGTCGGCGTCGGCTCCCATCACGGCCCTGATCGCGACAAGCGGCACCAGCTGCTTTGGATAGGGCAGAAACCTGGGTTCGAAGATGTGGCGGTCGGCAAGGAAGTCGGCCGCCCAGAGAAACGCCTCGCGCAGCGGGTCAGCCCACTCGAGGTACTCCTCGAGAGTCAGCTTCAGCACGTCCTCCCGCTTGGCGGAGATGCCCACCGGTTTTGCGCTCGTGTCCGCGAGGTTTCGCTTCCGGGTCGCCAGTAGCGTCACTGCCTGGAGGAAGTCGGTGTTTTCGATCCCGGCCAAAATCGGGCGGTCGGCAAAGACCCCCTCGGTCTTCTGCCAGTCGTCGTTGAGGCGGAAGTCGGTGCCGTGCTGGTCGTAGTGCTTCTTGTCGCCGGCGTACGTCGCGGTCAGCAACTCGAAGACATTGAGTGCGAGCCCGCCGGTATTCACCTTCTCGAAGACGGTGGCGACGGCGGACTTGCTGGTCTCGGTATCGAGCTCGATGGCCGGGATGTTGTAGGTCCTCGCCGGCTGGATGACCAACGAGTTGAACGCCTTCGCTTTATCGGGATCGGCCAACTCGAACAGCCATGACAGCACCTCGTCCGAGAACAGCAGACTGACTGGGAAGTACCCGTGCTCGCGCTCCTTCGCCGGCGTGGAGACGTCGAGCTCGATGTCTTTGTTGAAGTTCGTGCGCACCACGCCGTCGGCCGGGAGCGAACGGACAGCGTCGTCGATCCGGTCCTCTCCCTCGAGCGCCACGGCGATGTCGACGTAATACCTGCGAGTCAGCTTCTTCCCGCGGCCATCCATCGTGGAGACGAGCCCCTCACCGCTCAGTGCCTGGGTCAGCGAAGTGAGCCGCTGCTGACCGTCGAGCAGCAGTTTTTCCGGCTCGACCCCAGCGGGTATGCCGGCTCCCTCGATCGGTTTCGGCTTGAAGCGAACCTGGTCGCTGCCCGTCTTCAGCAGCATCACGACCCCGAGAGGATGGCCGCGCAAGACGGTCACGAGCAGGGCGCGGATCCGCTCGTCCTCCCACTTGTAACTGCGCTGGAAGTCGGGAAGCTGGATCTTGCCGCTGGTCGTCCAGGCGAGGTACTCGGAGAGCTCGTAGAGCGGCGCCTGGAATCCCATGCTCAGTCGCCCTCGAAGTCGAAGCTACCTTGCACGGTCTGAGCGACGGCGCCATCCCGTGCCGCATCGGCGATCTCCGGCCAGGAGGTCGCAAGGGTGTTGAAGGCGAGCGCGTCTTTCGTCCAACCGTTCTTCTCGGCCAGCGAGAAGAGCAGGAACGCCAGCTCTTTTACGAGGTCCGGGTCGACCGGGCCCTCCGCGCGTGAGCCGGCTGCGGCAAGAAGCGCCGCGGCGTCGGCAATGCCGCCGCGCTCGAGCGCGGCGATCATGTGATGGAGGATCTCCCAGGCGCTGATCTGCTCATCCAGGGTCGGGTCGTACTCGGCCGGCAAGGCGGATGGCTTCAGCAGCGTCACCTTGCCCGCGGCGCTGGTCAGGATCCCGCCCCGATCCATCGCCTCGACCGTCGTGTTGCGGGCGTTGGCGAGGTTGTTGGCATCGCCGAACTTGCCGGTCCCAAAGCCGTGCTGGCGGTACCAGGCGATCGCGAACCGCGTCGGCGCATCGAAGTCCCCCTCCTGCTCGTTGAGGACCTGATCGAGGATCTCGTTGATCCGCGCCAGCGCCGAGCGCACCGACATCGGTGAGCCGTCGGCCTCGATCACCGAGGCATAGCGCGAGAAGACCGCCATACCCGGCCCGATCGCGGCCTGGGGCAGGTCGACCGGAGCGATCCGGCCCTGCTGGAGCTCGCGCAGCGCACCGGGCAGCTCGGCCTGGAGCGCAGCGATGAAACCGCGACGGTCGGTGGTTGGGGCATCGTCTGGACGAGGGCGGAGGGCGAGGATGATTGAGGAGGCGAGGGCGTTGGTGCCGACACTAATCATGCGCCCACTTCGCTCGCTCCTGTTCGGCCAGGTCGCCGTGATCGCCCAACCACCCCTAATCATGCTGTCGAGCAACGTCTCCCAGCCCGACGAACTAGTTCCGTCGCCAGAAGTGTCCGACTGCTTGAACGCATACCAGACAGTAATCGGATAGTCCGAGTTTGCCTCCTGCCGCGCGCGGGCGAACACCTTACGAAAGCCATCCTCGAAGAACTGCTTTGCTCCGTCCTTGCCGTCATGGCGATATGGGTTGGCCACGAGCTCTTCGGCCTTAGGGACCAGCATCGTGCCAAGCAGTTCGGGGTGTACGTCTCGCAGCGAACGCCTAAGCCAAACATAGAAGAAATCCGACAGGTCTGAGTAGCCAATGTTGTCGTAATACGGCGGATCGGTTGCCAACAAAAGGCCGCCAGTGCCGCGGCGAGCGGCATCCGCCAGACCTACATGGGCCTCAGGCCCGCTAGCTGGAAGAGCTTCGACCCCGGAGACGATCCAGTCAAGGTGACCAGAGATGTTGCCAACGGAGTTCGAAAATGGATTGATCTCCACAAAGTCCCAAACCATGGGCAACGCCTGCCGGGAAAAAGTATCGCGCACACCCTCGATCTGAGGAATCCAAGAGCAAATGGACGACAACCAGTCAGCCAACTTGGAGCCTAGGTAGCTCAAATAGGTCACGACGGCGTCTGCGTATGCCTCAGCATCGGTTCCCCCGGCGACAAGACGATCTCCGCCCGAAGCGCCGGCAGCAAGAGCATTTTGGAGTACACGCTCCCGCGCCTCCGCGATCAGATCACTGATGGTCGTAAGCGTAAGAAGCTGCCGGTCGGTGAAAAGGTCGGCGAACCGCGTCAGCCCATAGGCGGGAGGGGAAAACCAGCGAGGATTCAGGGCGATGTTGCCCTCCACAGATTCTGCCGGGGCTTGAACCTGCGCAGCGACCAAATCCCCAACTGTGGGCGAGAGATAGAGCCGCTCCCTCTGACCCTTACCGACGACGGTCATCAACAACTGGCCAAGTTTTCCTGCCAGCGCCTCCTGACGAACATGATCCACACTCGCCAAGCCCCCACACGCCACGCACTTTGCGCCGCGCCGGCCAGACATCGTCCCATCATCTTCTTTGCTCGGCGCGCCATCCAGATCATGTCCAATCTCGAACTCGACGCGCTTGCCACTTGGATGCTTTGCGTCGGCGATGACGTGCGGAATGACGTACGCCTCCTTGCCCTTCTTCTTGCCCAGCCACCACGATCTGACCAGCGGCATCTCGATCCCGCAAGCCGGGTTCGGGCAGGTCACGGTTCGCGCCCAGATCCAGGCGATCACCGTCGCCTCGGTGCCGTCGGGCAGCGTCGCCTTCGGATAGTGCTTCCCGATGCGCTTCTCGGCCTCGTCGCGCATCCACTCGCCGTAGGCGCGGACGTCGGCGGCCAGCCCCGCGGCGCCCTTCCAGCCGGCCGATCTCGGACTCGGCCAGGCCGGGAAACACCGGCGGTCGGTCGGCGAACTTCGGTGGGATCTCGATCAGCGCCTTGTTGATCAGCACCGCGACCGGGTTGAGGTCGGAGGCATGCGCCTCGAGCCCGAGGCGCTGCGCCTCGAGCGGGATCGTGCCGCCGCCCGCGAACGGGTCGAGGATCGGCGGCGGGTTGCCGTCCGTCGACTTGAGGATCTCCTCGTGCGCTTCGGCGAGCAGCCGCTCGTCGCGGATGTTCTCCCAGACGACGAGCCGCTCGATGATGCCGTGCAGCCGCTCGCGCTCACGGCGCTGGTCCTCCTCGGTTGGGAATCGGTCGGGATGCGAGCTGACGGATCGTCGACGAGCTGGGCGAACAGGACTGCCCGAGCGGCCGCCAGCGGCCGGCGTGCCCACCACAGGTGCAGCGTCGGCGGGGTGCCCCTTTGGCGGAACGGACTTCTCGCGCGCAGACTCGCGGTTGATGGCCTCCAGCGGCAGCGCCACCTCGATCAGCTTGCGCTTCAGAACGGCTCCCTCGCCCTTCGCCCACATCTGTCTCCCAGTCGCCGCGGACGCCGGTGGCGTCGAAGCCGCCGAGCGTCGTAGCCGGCGAACGGGTTATCGAGGTAGCGAACCTCGTCGTGCTCGGGGCCACGCGGGTCGACGCGGACCAGCGCGAGGCGGTAGCGCGGCGCGGTGTTCATCGCCGTCATCACCTCGTTGTGGGTGACGAAGAAGTCCTCGGCGCCGGCGATGCGTGCCTTGACCTCGATGCGGATCGGGTCGCCGCCCGGAACGCGCGAGAGGACGTCGAAGCCGGGGTTGTTGAACGCCTGCTCCTCGGGCTCGCGGCCGAGCCTCGGCTCCGTGCGCGAGCACGAGATCGACGCCGCGGCGCTCGACCTCTTTGGTCTCGATTGCGTGCAATGGCGCCGTCTGCTCGGTCGCTTCGACGTCGTCGAGCGCCGAAACCGGCAGGACGAGCGCGCCGGTGACGACACGCGGCGGCCTGCGCTGACATGCTGCTCCTGGCGGTCGAGCAGCGCCAGCGCGCTCTGCAGACGCCCTTCGAGGTCGGCCGCCTTGTGCATCAGGCTCGTGTGGCTCTCGCGCGGCTTCTCGCCCGCGCTTTTCCTTTCGGAGGCCACCATCGCCTCGAGTGACCAGCCGGTTGCTCTCATGCTCGAGGCGCGAGTTCGACCTGTTCGCGGACGCGCTTCAGCTCAGCCGCACGGCGCGGCCTGACCTCATCCAGGTAACCGGGCAGCTGGTTGGCGATGATCCAGCTCATCGCCGTGTCCTCTGCGTCCGCGAGCCACGGCAGCCGCGCGCCCGCTCCACCGCCGGCGTCAGCGGCGCGGCGACGCAGTCGAGGTAGGGCGCCGGGCCGGCGGGTTCGACCCTGCCGTGCTCGTCGACGTAGGCGTAGCCGAAGCGGCGCGCGACCGACGCGCTCGGTCGCGTCGGCGATCTCCTCGACCACGCCGACGAGGAGCTGCGGCTCCTCGACGTCGGCCGAGACGAGCACGGTGCCACGCTCGAGCTCCCCGCCGAGCTGCTCGATCGTCTGCTCGATCACAGCGTCGTGCAGCGGGTGGCCGGGCGCGAGCAGCTCGGCGCGAGCTGACCGTCGTCGAGCGACGTGCCGATGTCGAACGTGACGCGCTCGTAGCGGGTGGCGATCGGCCGCTGGCGCGACTGGCGCAGCTGCGCCGGGACGTTGGTGATCTCGAAGCGGCCGCTGCTCGCGCCGCGACATCGTGCCGCCAAGCCGACGTGAAGGCCTCCCGGAACGCGCGCTCGATGTAGTGGGGCTGCAGGCGCCGGGCGCGTGCCTCGTCCATCTGCGCACGGAGCTCCGCGATGTCGGCCTCGCGGCAGACGCGTCGGTGGCGAGCGCGCGCTCGTCGAGCAGCTCCTCGAGACCGTGGGCGACGCGTTCGTCGATGACCTGCTCCATCCGCGCCCGCACCTCGGGCTGCTCGCCGTAGCGGATCGCCTCGAGCAGCAGCGTCGCGCAGCGGCGTCTCCTCGAACGCGGCGCCGAGCACGTCGAAGACCTTGCCGCCGTAGGCCTTGCGCTGCTCCTCGATCTTCGCCAGCAGGCGCAGGAAGACCTCGCCCTCGCGCGTGTCGTCGGCGACGAGGTTCCAGAGGCGGCAGACCTCGGTCTGGCCGATGCGGTGGATGCGGCCGAAGCGCTGCTCGATGCGGTTCGGGTTCCACGGCAGGTCGTAGTTGACCATCAGGTGCGCGGCCTGGAGGTTGAGGCCCTCGCCGGCCGCGTCGGTGGCGAGCAGGACCTGACAGTCCGTGTTGTGGGTGAACTCCTCGGTGATCGCGCCGCCGCTCGCTGCGCCGCACGCCGCCGTGGATCGTGCCGACCGCCTCCGGCCGGCCGAGCAGCGCGCCGATCCGGCGGGCGAGGTAGTCCAGCGTGTCGCGGTGCTCGGTGAAGATGATCAGCTTGCGCGGCGGCTCGTCCGTCCGCGGGCGTCAGCATCTCGTCCTCGAGGATCGTGCGCAGCTCCGACCACTTGCGATCGGTCTCGGACGCGCGCACCCGCTTGGCGTGCTCGATCAGCCGCGCCAGGTCGGCGAGCTCGATGTCGAGCTCCTCCACGGTCCGCGCCGCGGTCGCCGCGTCGACGAGCTCCTCCTCGATCGTCCTCGAGCTCGTCGGCGGAGAACTCGTCGTCGTCGATCTCGCACGAGGTCGACAGAGAGATCGTCCAGCGGCTCGGCGACCCCTTCTCCGTCGATCAGCTGCTGCTTGCGACGTTCGAGCCGATCGGCACGGCGCACGAGCGAGCGGTAGATCGCTTCGGGACTGGATGCCAGACGGCGCTGGAGGACCGTGAGCGCGAAGCCGACCGTGTTCCGGCGCTTGCCGTCGAGCTTGGCGGCGCGGTTCATCCCCTCGCGGACGTAGTCGGTGACCTGCTCGTAGAGGTCGCTGCTCGAGCTCGGTCAGCTCGTAGGGAACCGTCTCGGCGATCCGCTCGGGGAACAGCGGCTTGCCCTCGAAGGTGAGCAGGTCCTCCTTGACCATGCGGCGCATGATGCCCGAGGTGTCGGCGCGGTGAACGCCCTCGACGGTACTTGCCCTCGAAGCGGTCGCGGTCGAGCAGCGTGAGGAAGAGCTGGAAGTCCTCCTCCTTGCCCGTGTGCGGGGTGGCCGTCATCAGCAGCAGGTGGCGCGTGATGTCGGCCGAGCAGCTCGCCGAGCTGGAAGCGCTTGGTCTTCTCGAGCTTGCCGCCGAAGTAGTGGGCGCCCATCCGGTGGGCCTCGTCGACGACCACCAGGTCCCACTCGGTCTGCTCCAGCTCCGCGACGAGCTCCTCGTTGCGAGCGAGCTGGTCCATCCGCGCGATCAGGAAGCGGGTGCTCGCTCGAAGGCGGAGCGCGCCGAACGCGCGTCTCGATCAGCTCGGGGTCGAGGATGTCGAAGCGCAAGCCCGAACTTCAGGAACAGCTCGTCCTGCCACTGCTCGACGAGCCCGCCGGGGGCGACGATCAGGCAGCGCTCGACGTCCTCGCGCAGCATCAGCTCCTTGATGTAGAGGCCGGCCATGATCGTCTTGCCGGCGCCCGGGTCGTCGGCGAGCAGGAAGCGCAGCGGCGTGCGCGGCAGCAGCTCGCCGTAGACGGCCCGGATCTGGTGGGGCAGCGGCTGGATATCGCTCGTGGTGACCGCGAGCATCGGGTCGAACAGACCGGCGAGCTTGATGCGCTGGGCCTCGGCGACGAGCTTGAAGCTCGTCGCGTCCGCGTCGAAGGGACGGGCAACGCGCTCGACGAGGCTGAGCTCAGCCTCGTCGGCACGGCTCAGCACACGCTCGCCTAGCGAGCCGTCGGGGCGGCGAAAAACGAGCTGCGCCGCATCGCCGCCGTGCATCACGACTGAGACAACCTCGACCGGCACTCCGGGGATGACTCCGTGCAGGCGCTGCTGCGCGGATAGTTCTTCAAGTAATGACATGGATTGCGAGCAGAAGGTATCCGGTCGATCCGCAGTCTCGCACGAGAGCACCCTCGAGCTCTACGGCCGGTCGACCTGATCCTCGGCGCATCCCCCGGTTCTGCGATCCTGATGATGATGGACGGCGAGGAAGACAGGCAACCGCAAGAGTCTGTCGACGGCGCCAAGCTAGCTCGCCAGGCTGGCATCGTTGCCGCCCTCGGCGTAATCCTCGGATTCGTCTACACGGTGGTTCACGACGGGCTGCCGAAGTCAGCCGGGAACATCGTCTTCGCTGACATCCTATTCGTCGTCCTGCTTATTGCGTTCGTGCTTTTCCTCAACCATCACTTGGTGACCGAAAGTCGGCGTACCTATATGCATGAAGTGAGATCTCTTTCACTGTTTGCGGTCGTCACCTTTGCGGTTATCGCAGGCGTCCTGACAGGCCTCGACGCACCCACCCAGGACTTAGCGTCAGCAAGCGGGTCCAGCGCGTACGCCACGCGACTGCAGAAGGAGATCCAAAGACTCCGGAAGGCAGGCGCGCTTGCCTACCCTGACGGCTCCGCTACCCGCAAGGCCTACTCGCAAGAAGCCCACCGCCTGGGTGAGCTCTATGGCCAGGTGAGCTCTGACCTCCCCACGCCAGGGACGAACGCCGGGGACCGCGCCGCGCCGCGCCGCCTGGTCGCCCAACTTGCGGCCGTCAGCCGGGCATACGAACATCTCGGCAGGATCACGGCGCAGCGCTCTGCCACCGCGGCCGAGATCGACACTGCACGGGATCGCGTGCAGGCCGCGATGAGGGGGGTCCGTGCTGCCGAGAAAGAGCTCGAAAACCGCGGCTATCGCATTGTCTTTACGGGCAACAACTGATTCGCAAGAGCCCGCCGAAGACTCCTAGGTAAGATTTGGGTAATGGCGGGGTTTTTTCTCAGGGGACTCATGACTCTGTGCGCGACGGTCGGCTCCCTGCTTGCCGTGTTCCTCCTCTTCGCGGTCTTCGCCCCTGCGTCCTCGGCCGCGCCCCCGATCAACGACGACTACGCCGACCGCCTTCCGCTCCAGCTTGGCTTCGCCGACACGCGATCCAACGTCGAAGCCACCGTCGAGCCGGAAGAGTCGCTGACGGTCGGAGACCCTCAGGGTCTCGGATGCAACAAAGAAGGTGTCCCGGCGACTGGGTCCGTTCAGACGAGTGGCACCATGTGGTGGGAATTCACTGGCACCGGCGAACCGATCACGGTCTCGACGCTCTCCTCAACCTTCGACACCGTCCTCGCTGTCTACGAGGTGCAAGGCGGAGCGCTTGTCGCCTGCAACGACGACCTCCAGGCACAGGATCCGACCAGACCGATCTTGGAGTACCGCCTCGCCTCCGAGGTGCTGCTCGACTCGGTGGCCGGCCGGCACTACGCAGTTCAGGTGGGGAATTGCGTGCCGGCCGAAAAATGCGGCAAAGAAACGGGCAACGTCACCCTGCGGGTCTCGAAACCGCCGCCGAACGACGATCGCGGCTCGGCTACGCCGATTGCCGCCGGGGCCCCTCACGTCGCGACCAGCAATGGCGCGACGATCGAGCCCGACGAGGTCACTGCCTGCGGTGAAGAGCAATATGCCAAGACGGTCTGGTTCCGATACACCGCACCAGCGATCGGCACCGCTGCATTCTCAGCCGCCGGGTTCGACACCCTGCTCGCCGTTTACCGGGGAGACTCGAAAGTGCCGCTCGGCTGCAACGACGATCTGATCGAAGGTCAGTTCGGCGGCTCACGCTGGCCGATGATCCAGCCCCCTGAGCCCGCGGTCAATGTGACCCCCGGCGCCTACCTGATCCAAGTCGGGGGCTTCTATGACGTTGGCTTCTCGACCGTCGCCGCGCGCAACGGCCCGCTCACCGTCCAGGTCGAATTCACCCCCGACCTGGATCTCGATGACGACGGGGTCAACAACGAACGCGATTGCGACGAAACCAACCCGTCGATCAGGCCGGGCGTGCCAGAGGTGCCAAACAATGACGTCGACGAGAACTGCGACGGGTTCAAAGCCTACGACCGCGATGGGGACGGTGTCCTCGCCCCGCCTCTTGGCAACGATTGCCGTGACGACTACCCGTCGATCCGGCCGGGAGCGCCCGAGATCCGCGGAAACCGGATCGACGAGAATTGCGACACCGAAACCCCGGACTTTCTCATCCTCCCGACCAGCGTCTCCCTTGACGTCAAACGCCGCGAAAGCGGTGGCCCGCTCACTTGGATCGTCGACTTCAACCTGACTCACGTCCAGGACGACACCCATGTGGAAATCCGCTGCCTTGGCGGTAATTGCCCCTACCCGATGAGGACCTATCGGATCGGCAATCCCAGGGGTGCCTTGAAGCTACCCGCCGGCTTCCCGCTCGCGGCGGGAGAACAGCTGATCGTGCGGACGACCAAGGAAGGCTGGGTCGGCCACGAACAGACCTTCCGGATCCGGCGCGACAAGAAAAAGCCGCTTGCCCGTACCCACTGCCTCAACCCGGACGGGGGACGGCGTCCGTGCTGAGTAAATCGAACTTGGTCGCCGGCGCCGGCATCCTCGCCGCCGGCGTCGCCTGCTTCTTTGGGTCGAAAGTCCTGACTGACAGCCTCTATGGCAACCCCTCGACGCCCGAGAATCCCCGACCGCGAATCGTCGGCATCGCCGCCACCCCAACCCCACCCCCGCCCGCCTGGCCACCTCGCAAGAAGTCCCACTCCCCCGCCGGAGAATCCACGGACTCAGACCAGACGGAAGCGCCCCCGACCGACTCGGGCGGCCCGGAAGTCAACGGGCCCACCGAATCCGGCTCGGCCACCAAGCCGCCTACGCCACCAGCTCCCAACCCGCACCCCGCACCCCCAGACGAATCCAGCGGCCCTCAAAGCGGCTCAGGCTGGGAAGAAGAAGAACGGGTCGGTGGCTGAGCCAATCACTGAGATCCTCAGCCGCTCTTGGGATTCGCAGAACCGGAAACTGGAGCACGCAGTCGCGAACGGGGATCAAACCCGAGCTCTGCTGGATGCGGATCGCCGCTTCCTGCCTACCGTCTAATCGAGACCGCTCGCAATCGAGACGCCGGGGAGCTCGTCAAAGCCTCTCTGGTCGAAGCTCACGACCTGCCGCTCCCGGGCTCGTGCCGTCGCAGCGATGATGAGGTCATGGGCGCCGCGCGGCGTTCCTGACCGCCGGATGTGTGTGAGCAGAGCGGCATGCGCCTCGGCCACATCGAGGTCATATGTCTCAATCGAGACGGCGTCGAGAACCCCGGTGACGAAGCGCTCACGGTTTTCCCGCCTGCGCCCTTTCGCCAGCTGAACCCCAACGCCACCCTCTTCGTCGCCGTCTCGCCGCCCGGGTCAGTCGCCTGACCGGCGATCGAGAGCCTCAGCTTGGACTGGCGCCGAAAAACCTCGAGCCCCTTCCGCGACAGCGTCAGCGCCACCTCCCTCTTGCCCGGGCCGGCGAAGCCGATCGTCTCGGACTTGAACACCTCGACATACCTCGTCCGCACCGTGCGACGGGTGCGGACCTCGAACTTTGCGCCACCGGTCAGCGCCACCTTCGCCGCCGCGTTGACCCTCGCCACGACGTCCAGCTTCCGAGTCCGAAGCAGCTCGCCCAGGGACTCACTCTCGACCCCTAGAGAGAGATTTATCTTCGGCTGCGGACCCTCGGGGCCCTTCGGGGGATCTTCAGGGTCTTTCGGTGGCCCGGACCTCGACACGACCGTGTAGCCGATCGACGTGCTGCCCGTCAGGCCGTCTTTGGAGACCGCGGTCACCGTGTAGGTGTGGGGACCCACCGCCGAAGTGTCCAGGTGACCGGCGCCTCCGCTCCCGGCCTTGGTGCCGCTCGAGTCATTGCAGGAGGACAGGCCGGTCCCGCCCGCCCCCTCGCTGCACGAGAAAGCCGTCGGCACCGACTGGCCGACGGTATAGCTGCTGCCCGCCAGGGGGGCTGAGATCGACGCCGACGGAGGAGCCGCGACCCTCAGGATCACCGAGGCGGTCGCATAGCTGCCCCCCGCGTCGACCCGATAGGTGAAGGAATCGCCGCCAAAGTAACCGGAGGCGGGCATGTAGGTGAACGACCCGTCGTCATCCAGCGTCAGCGAACCGTGGGCGGGAGGACTGACCAGGCTGGCGGAGAGCGGATCGCCGACAGGGCCGGAGGCGCCCGTGAGCACACCCGAGGCAGCAGGCACGATGAGCGCTTTTTCCGGCAACGTCGTATAGCTGTGCTGTTTACCCGCTCGGACGGGGTCCAGGTAAGAAATCCACACCTGCCCGTCGCCGTTTCGGGCGCCGCCCGTGAACTGGGCCGACAACCCGGGTGCCACGAAGCTGGAGCCACCGCCTCCGCCGCCCGAGCCCGCCGTGCTTCCGCACGCGTCGCCGGCGCCTCCGCCGCCCTGACCGCCGCCGACGTAGCCGCCGCCCCCTCCTCCACCGGCACCGGTGGCACCCCCTCCGCCGGCGAAACTGCCGCCGCCGGTCCCCGGAGCGCCGACGAAGGCGCCCCCCGGACAAGAGCTGGTTTCGGTCACCGTGCCGCCACCGCCTCCGGCCCCCCCACTGCCGCCCGTCGCACCTCCTCCTCCTCCGCCCAGCGTCGCATCGTTTGCGGTCGTCGCACCGCCATTTTTCCCAGCCAGACCAGACTCCCCCCCTTGCCCGCCGCTGGAGCCTTTTTCTTCACCTGCGTTCAGCCCTTGGCCGCCGCCCCCGCCGGCGAGCAGCATCAGCGTCGAGGCGAGCTCAACCGAGCTGAAGCCGCCACCGCCGGAGCCAAGGGTGCCGTCCCCGCCGCCGTTGAAGCCGCCCGCGCCCCCTTCTGAGAAGCGGCTGCCCGCGCCCCCGACGCTCACGGTCACCGCTTCACCAGCCGCCAATGACCCAAGCGTCGCCTCGACCCGCGCACCCAGGTTGAAGCCGGCCCCACCCCCCCGGGCACCTTCAACGGTGAAGTCGGCTTTGCCGACGCCCGGGGGCACCGTCCACACCGTCGTCGTCCCCGAATACCTGACCGTGACCCTGCAGGAGCCGCTCGCGCAATCGGGGTCCGAGATCTTGGGAACCGTCACCGTCGCCGGGTTGGACCCAACGCTCTGGTTCCCGACCGCGTCTTCCGCATAGACGACATATTCGTGCTCGCCGACGGCAGCGATGGAGTCGAGGAAGGTGGTGACGTTGATGGCCACAAGTTCAGTGCCATCGCGGTAGATGGCGTAGCGATCGACGCCGACGTCGTCGGTACTCGCGCCCCATTCCAGCTGCACCCCTTCCACACCCGCGGTCGCCGTGAGGTGGGTCGGAGCGGAGGGCGGCTCTTCGTCGGGCTCGACCGCCACCGTCGCCGGGTCGGATGCGGCGCTGCGGTTGCCGTACACGTCTTCCGCGTAGACGACGTATTCGTGATCGCCGACGGGAGCGGGAGAGTCGAGGAAATCGGTGCTCGTGGAGGTTCCGATTTCGCTGCCGTCGCGGTAGATGATGTAGTGATCGACGCCGACGTCGTCAGCGCTCGCACCCCATTGAAGCTGTACGCGTTCAATCCCCCCGGTCGCCGTGAGGTCACTCGGGGCGGTGGGCGGCTCTTCATCGAGTTCGACCGACACCGTGGCGGCCCCTCCGCCCGCCGACAGAGTCCTGATCTGCACCGGTCCGCCGTCAAAGGTCTGGTTCACCCCGAGTGGCGCGTCCTGGAACGTCGTGGTCGCGGGGTTGGCGTCGAGCAGCAGCGTCTCCGCCGAGGAGTCTTCGCTGGTGGCCCTGATCGAGACACCGGTGGTGGTGGCGTCGGCGACGTTCTCGAAGACGCCGCCGGTCTCCCTCACCTCGAGGTAGTACCAGGAGAAGACATTGCCGCCGCCCACTTTTATCCGGGGAATGCGCAGCACCGTCGGTTCGGTGGTGGAGTGGAGCGCAGAGCGAATCGAGTAGACGCCTGAGGATTTGGCCGTTTCGATGTTCTCCGGGCCGAGGATGCCGAGCTTGGCGAGATTCCAGCCGCTGTTGTGCCGAGTGGAGGCGGCGCCCATCGCATCGAAGAGATCGCCGTATTCGGTCGTAAAGCAGGTACTGCTGATCTGAACCCTGATTCCCCCGGAGGTGCACGTCAAGCTTCCGGCATGGAGGAGGCCGAGGTTGTGCCCCAGCTCATGCATGATCACGGAGGGGCCATTTCCATTGATGTCGGCCCAATTGCCGTCGAGGCCTGCCACCCCACCCCAGTGGCAGCTGGACTGGGGCGGAAAGACGTAGACGATGTGCTGATATCCCACGAGGTCGTGCCCTGCCGCGAGCGCGGCTTTGCGGGCTTCTTCGTTCCAGGTCTGGTACGGGCATCCGGCCGTAGAGCCGTTGATGTGGAACCAGCCGAACACGTCGCCATCGGCCCCGAGCTTCCCGGTCAGGGATATGCCGCCATAGGACTCCTCTTTGTAGAAGGCGTTGGCGGAGTTGGCCGCGGTGAAGACCTTCGAGCGGGTTTCTTCCGGCGACCAGGGTTCACCGCCGGAGAAGGTGAAGAGGACCACCGCGACCTTGCGCGGCCCCGGCGAGAGCGTCGCTGCCTGGGCACCCCCCGTCGTCGCCTCGACCGCTCCCACCAGCCGGTCGTCGCGGACCGTCCCCGTAACAGCAACCCGATCTCCCGGTTCCGCCTCGAGCTCGGTCGGTCGCACGAGTGTCTCCTGCTTCCCGGACTGCAGGGTGTACCGGGTGTTCGACTGGCCGGTCCGGAAGTTGTCGGTCACGGTCGCGTGGAGGGTGCCCGAGCGCGTGATCGCCGCCTTGGCGGGCGAGCAGAGGCCAAGCATGGCGGCGCCGACGACGCACACCGCGACCACCCTGCGCAGCTGTCCGGTGCAATTCGAAGCCATATCTCCTGCTCCCTGCCGAACGTACGAAGGTAAACGCTCGGTTTTGTGACTGGGGGAATTGTAGACGCGGCCCCCAATCCCTCGCAACCAAGGGTCGCGAACGCTCGGTCAGCTGCCGACGTAGTCCGCGAGATGCTCGCCGGTGAGGGTGGAGCGGGTGGCGACGAGGTCGGCGGGCGTACCCTCGAAGACGATCCGGCCGCCCTCGTGGCCTGCGCCGGGGCCGAGGTCGACGATCCAGTCGGCGTGCGCCATGACCGCCTGGTGGTGCTCGATGACGATCACCGACTTGCCGGAGTCGACCAGACGGTCCAGCAATCCGAGCAGCTGCTCGACGTCGGCGAGGTGGAGGCCGGTGGTCGGCTCATCGAGGACGTAGACGTCGCCCTTCTCCCCCATCCGGCTCGCCAGCTTGAGCCGCTGCCGCTCGCCGCCCGAAAGCGTGGTCAACGGCTGGCCGATGCCGAGGTAGCCGAGCCCGACGTCGGCGAGCCGGTCGAGGGTCTTGTGCGCGGCCGGGATGCCCGCCTTGCCGTCGCCGAAGAACTCCTCGGCCTCGGTCACCGACATCGCCAGCACCTCGCTGATGTCCACCCCGCCGAGTTTGTACTGGAGCACCTCGGCCTGGAACCGCTTCCCGTCGCACTCCTCGCAGATGGTGGTGACGCCGGCCATCACCGCCAGGTCGGTGTAGATGACTCCGGCGCCGTTGCAGGCGGGGCAGGCGCCTTCGGAGTTGGCGCTGAACAGCCCCGGCTTGACCCCATTGGCTTTCGCAAACGCTTTGCGGATCGGGTCGAGCAGTCCGGTGTAGGTCGCCGGGTTGCTCCGCCGCGAGCCGCGGATCGGGGCCTGGTCGATCGAGACGACCCCCTCGCGTCCGGCAACCGAGCCGTCGATCAGCGAGCTCTTGCCCGAGCCCGCCACGCCGGTGACGACGACCAGCACGCCGAGCGGGATGTCGACGTCGACGTCCCGCAGGTTGTTGGTGTCGGCGCCGCGCACCTCCAGCGCCCCCGACGACCCCCGCACCGTCTCCTTGAGGGTCGCGCGGTCGTCGAGGTGGCGGCCGGTGACGGTCTTGCTCCCCCGCAGCCCCTTGACGGTGCCCTCGAAGCAGACGCGGCCGCCCTCAGCGCCGGCCCCGGGGCCGAGGTCGACGACATGGTCGGCGATCGCGATCGTCTCTGGCTTGTGCTCGACGACCAGCACCGTGTTGCCCTTGTCCCGCAGCTGCAGCAGGAGATCGTTCATCCGCTGGATGTCGTGCGGGTGCAGCCCGATCGTCGGCTCGTCGAAGACGTAGGTGACGTCGGTGAGCGAGGAGCCGAGCTGGCGGATCATCTTGATCCGCTGCGCCTCCCCGCCGGAAAGCGTGCCCGAAGCGCGGTCGAGGCTGAGGTAGCCGAGCCCGATCTCGACGAACGAGTCGAGGGTCCCCCCCAGCGCCTCCAGCAGCGGCGCGACCGCGGGTTTGTCCAGATCCCGCACCCACTCGGCGAGGTCGCTGATCTGCATCGCGCAGAGGTCGGCGATGCTCTTCCGCTTGATCTTCGAGGAGCGGGCCTCCTCGCTGAGCCGGGTGCCTTCGCACTCCGGGCAGGTGGTGAACGTCACCGCCCGCTCGACGAAGGCGCGGACGTGGGACTGCAGCGAGTCGACGTCCTTGGCCAGGAACGACTTCTGGATCTTCGGGATCAGGCCTTCGTAGGTCAGGTTGACGCCGTCGACCTTGATCTTGGTCGGCTCCTTGTGGAGCAGATCGCCCAGTTCCCTCTTCGTGAACTTGCGGATCGGCTTGTCCGGATCGAAGAAGCCGCAGCCCCTGAAGATGCGGCCGTACCAGCCGTCCATGCTGTAGCCGGGGATCGTCAGGGCGCCCTCGTTGAGAGATTTGCCCTCGTCGTAGAGCTGCGACAGGTCGAAGTCGGTGACCGAGCCCCGTCCCTCGCAACGGGTGCACATGCCACCGGTGCGGTTGAAGCTCGCCTTGACGGTCTTCTTGGTACCGCGTTCGACCGTGATCGCGCCGCGGGCCCGGACCGAGGCGACGTTGAAGGAGAACGCGTTGGGCGAGCCGACGTGCGGTTTCCCGATCCGGCTGAAGAGAATGCGCAGCATCGCGTTGGCGTCGGTGGCGGTGCCGACCGTGGAGCGGGCGTCGCCGACCATCCGCTGCTGGTCGACGAGGATCGCGGTCGTCAGCCCATCGAGCACGTCGACCTCGGGCCGCGCCTGCGTCGGCATGAAGCCCTGCACGAAGGTGCTGTAGGTCTCGTTGATCAGCCGTTGCGACTCGGCGGCGATCGTGCCGAACACCAGCGAGCTCTTGCCCGAGCCGGATACCCCGGTGAAGGCGGTCAGCCGGCGCTTCGGGATCTCGACGCTGACGTCCTTGAGGTTGTTGACCCGCGCGCCGAGCACGCGGATCAGGTCGTGGCTGTCGGCAGCGTTTGACGCGGGCGAGCGCGCTTTCGTCCTCGTGGCCATGCCTATCCGGCTGGCTCTACCCGGCCGGCGGCTGGTCGATGCGGATCAGGTTGCCGGACGGGTCGCGCACGGCGCAGTCGCGCGTGCCCCACGGCTGATCGGTCGGCTCCTGCACGATCTCGGCGCCCGAGGCGCTCAGCTTCTCGAAGCTGGCGTCGAGGTCGTCAGTGTGGAAATGGACACCGTTGAGGGCGCCCTTGGCGACGAGGGCAGCGAGCGCATCGACGTCTGCGGGGCTGCCGTTCAGGTAGTTCGTGATCACGATCGCGACGCCCGGCTGGGCGGCGGCGCCGACGGTGATCCAGCGGAAGTCCCCTTTGGCGACGTCGTTGCGCAGCTCGAGGCCGAGCGTGTCGCGGTAGAAGGCCAGCGCGAGGTCGGGGTCATGGACCAGGACGAAGCATTGGGAGAGAGTGAGGTTCATGCCCTCAACATTAGGCAGCCGGCGACCCGCGCGTTTCTCCGATCCTGCTCGGCTTGCGGCTCGGCCGGGTGAGGTCCTTGGCGATGCAGCCCGGCACGCTCGCGAGCGTGCCGTGATCGCGCGCCCGGTAGGCCGTCGGCGTCTCCCCCACCAGCTCGGTGAAGCGGGCGCTGAACGAGCCGAGCGACGTGCAGCCGACTTCCACGCAGACCTCGGTGACCGACAGGTCGCCGAGGCGCAGCAGCGCCTTCGCCCGCTCGACCCGTCGCGTCATCAGGTACGCGTAGGGCGTCTCCCCGTACGCCGCACGGAACTGCCGCGAGAAGTGCGCGGTCGACATCAACGCGGCGCGGGCGAGCGTGGCAACCTCGAGCGGACGCGCGTACTCGCGGTCGATCAGATCGCGGGCGCGGCGCAGGTGCGCGAGGTTGGCGAGCTCCTCCGGCGTCACGATGCGAGCGTAGCGGCGTGCCGGTCTCGACACGCGGCGCTTCTGTAACAACCGTGCCCGGGCGCACATCTACTCCTCAGATGCCTCCAGTCGACGATCCGCCGAACGCGGGCCCAGACATCTACCGCGACCGCTTCGAGCGCTGCTTCCGCGACCACTACGCGCAGCTGCTCGCCTTCTCGATGCGGCGCGTCTCCGCTCGGGAGATCGCCGAGGACGTGGTCGCCGACGCCTTCGCGGTCGCCTGGCGCCGGCGTGACCGCATACCCGACCCCGCCCTGCCCTGGCTGTACGCGATCGCCGGCAACGTCATCGCCAACCAGTATCGGTCGGCCAGTCGCCGCCACGACCTCGATATGCGCTTGGCGCACGAGACTGGCGCCGACGCCGGTGGGTCCGATCCCGCCGAGTCGCTCGATCGCCGAGATGCCTTCTCGGCGGCTTTCGCTCTACTCGACGAGCCGGAGCGCGAGGTCCTGCGCTTGATCGCCTGGGATGGGCTCGACACCCGCGATGCGGCGCGGGTCTTCGGCTGCTCGCCGGGCGCCTTCCGGGTGCGGCTGCACCGCGCCCGCCGCAAGCTCGCGAAGCAACTCGAAGCGGCCGACCGCCCAACCCGAGAGGACAGCGCCACAGTACGCAACCCCGCCGAGGAGATTCGATGAACCAGAGGAGTCGAAGCGACGACGTGCTCGCCCGGATGGGGGCAGCCAATCCCTTCCCCGCGGCGGAGCTGCAGGAAACGATCGCCGCCACAGAGCTCTCGCTCGCGATGCAGCGGGCGATCGCCGCCGGCGAATCTGCTTCGCAGCGGCACCGCCGCGCCTCACTCGGCCTCAGCCTCGCCGGCCTCGCATGTGCTGCGGTGATCGCGGCACTGATCGTCCTCTCCGGCGGCTCCGTCGATTCCGTCAGAGACGGGGCCCACCCCACGTTCGCCGCCGCCGCGGTCAAAGTGGCGGAGGCGAATCCCCGTCTGCTCGTCACCGCGCCCGGCTGGTCGATCGTCCATGCCCGCGGCTTCGAGGTCGACAGTGGCGAACTGATCTATGGCGACGGCAAGCACCCGCCGTTCGGCCCCGGCGGGCGCCAGCTCGACCTCAACTGGTACCCCGCTCGCCTCTACCGCGACAGGCTGCGCGAAATCGGGCATGCCTGTTGTCATGTCAGCGCGCCGGTGACCTCGACTCTCCTTGGTCAGCAGACGACCACCTACGCCTACGACGGACAACATCCCAACTACGCGACGATCCTCTCGCCCCAGGGGCACGTCTTCATCGAAGTCACCGGCTCGTTCGGAAGCAGGCAGGAATACGACACCCTGCTGCACTCGCTGCGGCCGGTCGGCGTCGAGGCCTGGCTCGGTGCGATGCCTCCCGAAGTCCTACGTCCCGCAGCGCGCTCGGTCGCGATCGCCCGGATGCTCCGAGGCATCCCCGTGCCGCCGGGCTTCGATACCTCCACCCTGCAGAGCGAAACGGCCCTCACGGATCGCTTCATGCTCGCCAAGTCGGTGACGGGAGCGGTCGCCTGCGACTGGCTTCAGCGCTGGCTGTCCGCGACCCGAGCCGGTGATGGCGCCGCGGCACAGGAAGCAGTCGACGCGATGGACACGGCCCGCCACTGGCCGGCCCTCCTGCAGATGATCCGAGAAAGGGGCTATCGGGGGAACGCCCTGCCGCCCCACGGTCAGGGTTGGCCGTCGGAGATCCTCACCGCGGGCCGGGAAATCGCCCGCGGCCACCTCAAGCGCGGGCCGGCAATCACCACGGTCTACGTGCATGGGCGTCAGATCAAATACATCACCCCGGCCGCAGCAGCCCCGGCGAATGTCATGGGGTGCCTTTAGCTGACCGAACCGCTACCGGACCCGTCGCTCAACGCCCCTACCGATGACGCCCCCCTCGGCGGCCGGTGCCGCATAGGCGGCAGCGAGCGTCGCGGCCGTCTCGTGGGCGTTGAGCCCGCTTGGGTTGGGGACCACCCAGAGCGCCGCGCCGGACCAGCGGTTCGCACTATCGAGCGTGTCCGGCTGCCGACCCAAAGCCGCGCCGCGCTCGCCGAACGCGTCGCGGTAGGCGGTGACGCCGGCGATCGCGACGACCGCAGGCCGGTGATCGGCGACGAACCGCTGCAGCCGCGCGCCGCCCTCGCACAGCTCCTGGCGCGAGAGCTCGGAGGCGCGCGCGGTGGCCCGCCGCACGAGGTTGGTGATCCCGACGCCCCGCGCGACGAGATGCGCTCGATCGGCATCGGTCATCCCGGCAACCCGATCGACCTCGTAGCCGGTGATGCCGGCCGCGGCCAAAGCCGGATAGAACCGGTTGGTGGGATGCGCGAAGTGCGTTCCGACCGCGGCCGTCCACAGGCCCGGGTTGATGCCGACGAACAGCAGCCTGAGCCCCGGCCCGACGAGATCGTCGACCTCGCAGCCCCGAAACGCCTCCAACTCCGCACGCGTGAATCTCATGCCCGCGATCCTGCCCGAACAGTGCCACGACCGTCGTCCGACTGGTCCCAAGCAGCCGCATCGCGAGGAGGAAAAGAGGAACACACACTCCTTTCCAGCCCCAGGCCGGAGTGTGGCTATGAGCGAGCATGCGGTGGTGATCGCCGGGGGAGGTCCGGCGGGGATGATGCTGGCGGCTGAGTTGGCCTTGGCGAAGGTCGACGTTGCGGTCGTCGAGCGGCGGCCCGATCACGTGCTCGTCGGCTCACGGGCCGGCGGTTTTCACTCGCGCACGATCGAGGTACTGGATCAGCGTGGGGTCGCCGATCGCTTCCTCGAGGAGGGTCAGGTGGCTCAGGCCGCGATGTTGGCCGCGACCGTGTTGGACATGAGCGACTTCCCGACGCGCCATCCGTACTCGCTCGGGATCTGGCAGAACCAGATCGAGCGAATCATGGCCGCGTGGATCGCCGAACTGCCGGTGCGGATCTACTACGGACGTGAGGTGACGGGGTTCGCACAGGACGACACCGGCGTCGACGTCGAGCTCTCCGACGAGGGGTCGCTGCGGGCGCAGTATCTCGTCGGATGCGACGGAGGGCGCAGCCTCACCCGCAAAGCGGCCGGCATCGAGTTCCCCGGGTGGGATCCGACCAGGAGCAACCTGATCGCCGAGGTCGAGACGACCGAGGAGCCGCCGCCGGGCATTCGCCACGACGCCACCGGCATCCACGCCCTCAACAGGATGGAGGACGGGAAGACGGTGCGGGTAATCGTGACCGAGCAGCAACTCGGGCCCAGCAGCGAGCCCACCCTGCGCGATCTGAGCGAGGCGCTGATCACGGTGTACGACACCGACTTCGGGGTCCACAATCCCACCTGGATCTCCAGGTTCACCGACATGACCCGTCAGGCAGCGGACTACCGCGCGGGACGGGTACTACTCGCCGGCGACTCGGCACACGTGCACTACCCGGCGGGCGGGCAGGGCCTCAGCCTCGGTGTGGGCGATGCGGTGAATCTGGGCTGGAAGCTGGCCCAGGTGGTAAGCGGGACCTCACCTGAGGGCCTCCTGGATACGTACCACGAAGAGCGCCACCCGGTCGCCGCCCGCGCGATCCAGCACACGATGGCGCAGGCCGCGCTCCAGCGCCGGGACGAGCGCATGCAGGCCCTGGTCGATGTGGTGTCGGAGCTGGCGGTCCTGGACGAGCCCCGCAGACGGCTCGCCGGGATCATCTCCGGGCTGGACATTCACTATGACCTCGGCGAGGGCCACCCCTTGCTCGGACGCCGCATGCCCGATCTGGACCTCGTGACCGCCGACGGCCCGCTGCGAGTCTTCGAGCTGCTCCACGACGCCAAGCCGGTGCTGCTCAATCTCGGTGAGCCCGGCGGCTTCGACATCGCTCCATGGGCTGACCGGGTCCAGCTGATCGACGCGAGCTACAAGGGGGAGTGGGAGCTACCGGTACTCGGCGCGGTCGCCGCTCCCACTGCCGTGTTGATCCGACCCGACGGATACGTCGCCTGGGTCGGAGACGGAACCGACGTTGGACTCTCTGGGGCGCTGACGACCTGGTTCGGACCACGAACCTAGGCGTTGAGCCCGTCGAGATGCTCGAGGCGAGCCGGGTCCGCGAGGGCGTCGATGGCGACGACCTTGCCGCCGGCGACGGTGAAGGCCATTACCGAGAACGGCCTGCCCTGGGGAGCGACGAGGACGCCCGCGACGCCGTTGACGAGCACCGGCTGGACGAACGGCGAGAGGCTCGCGAAAGTCATCGCGCGGCCGGCGACCTCGGCGGCGCCGCGAATCACGTGGTTGGCCGAGGGGCGGGCCGCGCCGCCGTCCGCGCGGAGGACGACTTCCGGGTGGAGGACCTCGACCAGCGCGTCGAAGTCGCCCGCACGGCTGGCCGCCTTCCTCGCGGCGAACGGCGAGCGGTCGAGCAGATCGGCGACCTGCTCGAAGGGAACCGAGAACATGTCGTGGAGGACGAAGGCGACGCGCTCCTCTGGGCTGAGGGTCTCGAGCACGCCGAGCATCGCCAGGCCGACCGAGTCGGCGATGAGAGCCTCAGAGACGATCCCGGCTCTCCTCGAACCGCCTCGCCAGATCTTGCTGTCCCGATTCGGTCACATCTCTGCCCTCGGCTCCGTCACACCTATGAGACGCAGAAAACGGCCGGCCCAGAGACGGCCGCCGAACTGAAAGGAAAGCAACCATGGCAAGTGAGAAGAAGATCGCCGTCGCCGGTGCGACCGGTCGCCTCGGCCGCCCCACTGTCGAGATCCTGCGCGAGCGCGGGCACGAGGTGGTGCCGATCTCGCGCGGCGACGGGGTCGACGTGATCTCCGGCAAGGGCCTCGCGGCCGCGCTGGAGGGAGTCGACCTGGTCATCGACGCCGCCACCGGCCCCGCGCCCGACGGAGCAGCCGAGTTCTTCGCGACCTCGGCACGCAACCTGCAGCAGGCCGGCGCAGAGCGCGGCGTCGACGAGATCCTCGTCGTCTCGATAATCGGCACCGACCATTTCGACAGCGGCTACAACGCCGCCAAGGTGACCCAGGAGCGAGCGCACCTCGACGGGCCCGTTCCGGCTCGCATCCTTCGGGCCGCCCAGTTCCACGAGTTCGTCGCGGAGTTGGTCGAGTGGGGGCGCCAGGGCGAGGTCAGCTATGTGCCCGAGGCGCGCACCCAGCTCGTCGCCGCCCGGAGCGTCGCCGAGGCGCTGGCCGACCTCGTCGACGAGACGGATTCCGCACCCCGCGGCAACCCGATCGCCGAAGTGGCCGGGCCTCGCGATGAGAGCCTGGTCGATGCGGCGGGGCTCCTCGCCGCCCACCGGGGCAACGGCCTGCGCATCGAAGCCGCCGAGTGGCCTGAGGATCCAGAAGGTCTCTACCCGGCGGGCGCCCTCCTCCCGGGCCCGGTGGCCAAGCTCTCCGGCCCCACCTACGAGGAGTGGCTCAACCGGTAGTCACTGTCGAATTCGCGTGTCCCCATTCGTCTTACGGGTAGAGGGTGCTCAGAGGAGCCCCTCCACCCGTGACCGAAGGGAGAATCGAGATGGGAAAGCTGATCGCAAGTACGCAGGTCACCCTCGACGGCGTCATAGATCCGGTCGGCGAGTGGGTGCAGCCGGACGGAGACCACGGCGACTACTCGTTCGAGCGTCAGGCGAGATCCAGCGGGATGGTGCTGGGCCGCAAGACCTACGAGGGGCTGGCGGGATACTGGCCGAGCCAGTCGGGCCAGTGGGCGGACATGGTCAACTCGATGTCGAAGCACGTCGGGTCCAACACCCTGTCCGGCGATCTCGAGTGGAACGCGACCCTGCTCGAGGGGGACCTCGAGGACTCGATCCCGAAGCTGAAGGGCGAGGTCGACGGTGACCTGTTCATGCACGGCAGCGGCGAGTTCGCCTACGCCCTTGCCGAGAAGGGCCTGATCGACGAGTACGAGGTCTACCTGAACCCGCTCGTCTGGGGCGAGGGAAACGTCCACATGCTCGGCGACAGGGGAACCGTCCGGATGGAGCTCGACGACGTGAAGCGGTTCAACTCCGGAGTGGTCCTCCTCACCTATCTCCCGGCGTCTTGACCGCGGATCCGAGCTGACTACTGCTTTTCGGTGTCCCTGCCGGGGCCGCCGACCAGCTTGTCGCTCCCGCCGCCGCCCTTCAAGGTGTCGCGGCCGGGCCCGCCGAGCAGCTTGTCCGCCGCAGAACCGCCGCGGAGAATGTCGTCTCCGCGCCCGCCGTCGATCTTGTCGCTGTCTCCGCCGCCGCTCAGCCTGTCGTTGAGGTTGCCGCCGGTGATGGAGTCGAAGCCGAGCCCACCGTCGAAGACGTTGATGTGACCCGGAGCCCCGATGAATTTGTCGTCGGAGTATTCGGTCGGATCGCTCGCCGTGGAGATGGCGCGGATCTCGATCGGCCCCTGGCCGCCACCGAGGTCGTCGGGCAGCTGCGAGAAGTCGAAGAGGGTGGACACGGACGAGGAAGCCTCGATTCGCCTCAAGTCGCGACAGTAGGCAGGGCCGTTGTCGACAAAAACGCCGCTGACGGTGATCTCGCCGTCGCTCGCGCAGCGAGGGACGATTTTTCCCTCGCCGCCAGTCGACCGTGAGCACACCGTTGGCGAAGGTGCCAAAGGCATCCGCCCTCGCCGGCATGAGCACCGCGATTGCCAGCGCGAGCGTCGCGCCGATCAGCGCCCAGCGGGTTGCCACAGCTCGATCCGATTGCCCTCGGGATCGGTGACCCAGCCGAATCGACCGACACCCTCCATGTCCTGCGTCTCTTCAGCCACGTCCGCCCCCTTGCCGCGCAGTTGCGCGAGCATCGCATCCAGGTCGCGGACCCGGAAGTTGATCATGGCCTGCTGGGCACGGGACCCGAAGTAGTCGGTCTCGGAGTCGAACGTCGCGAACACCGTCGGCCCCGCTTCCTGGTGCCACAGGCCGTTCTCATCGGCGTCCAGGCCGAGGCAATCGCGATACCACGCGCCCAGGGCCACTGGGTCGGCGGCCCGCATGAAGTATCCACCGATCCCAAGCACACGTTCCATGTCGCCATCTTGCCGGAGGGCGATCGGGCGACAATGGCAACATTGATCGGCGACCCCAACCGGGGCGCGTAGGATTGCGCCGTGCCATTCACGCTCAGGAACCTCAAGGAGGATCTGGAGGATCTGGAGGATGTCGGGTCCAACTTCGACGGCTCGCCAGACCTGGAGTTCCGCTTGGCGACCGGGGCGCTCGAGCTCGAGAAATCCGGCCTAGGCTACCAGCGCGTCCCGCCCGGCTATCGCTTTCCGTACGGCCACATGCACAAGGAGCAGGAGGAGGTGTACGTGGTCCTGCGCGGGAGCGGGCGGATGAAGCTTGACGACGAGATCGTCGAGCTCAAAGAATGGGACGCGGTGCGCGTCCCGCCGGGTACGTGGCGAGGCTACGAGGCCGGGCCGAAGGGCCTCGAGATCCTCGTCATCGGCGCGCCCAACCTCGGCGAGTCTCCGCGCGAAGACGTCGATGGCCAGCGCGACTGGTGGACTGACTAGCGCGGCCTGGATCGACCTTCACGCAGATCGAGTCGACTGGATACCGGGCCTGTTTGCCCCATTTGTGCTCCAGCGAGGCCCACGCTCTCTCACGGCCAGCGTTTGCCGATCGCGAGGATCGCGCCCGCGACCTCGGCGGCGCCGCTGCGGCCGCCGAGCCGGGCGAAGGCCGGCGCCAGCTCGGCCAGGTGGCTGAGGGCTGAGCGCCGCGACCTTCCCGCCAGATCAGTGAGGACACGGCTCAGGGCCGGGTAGAGCACCTTGCGCATGTCGGCGGGGAGCATCTCGTCCCCGGCCGGGATCATGCGCAGGACCTGGAAGACCTCGGTCACCCCGAGCTCGCCGAGCTCGCTCTCCAGCTCGTCGAGCAGCGTCACCCGCTCGGCGGGTGCGGCCCGCGCCAGCAGCGGCAGCAGGGCCGCTTGGTGCTGCAGGACGGCGCCGCGCCTGACGTCCGCGTCGAGCTCCGCCACATCGTCCTCGATCCCTTCGAGAGTCCGGGCATAGAGATCGACTGCCGTCTGGGGATCGAGCTCGGGCGCGAGCCGCGCGACGAGCCGCGAGCGCGATTGGACCCTTGGCAGCGCGGCTACCCGCAGGGCGTCTGCGACGAGACCGGCGTCGGCGAGCCGCGGGACGAGCAGGGCCGCGACATCGGCGCTCCCGAGCGCCTCGGCCACCTCGACCGCCTCCCCCGCGCGGCCGCGGTCGATCAGGACGCCGACGGCGTGGGCGACCAGCTCGGGGAGCACTCGAGGCTGCGGAGCCGCGCCGCGAATGCCGCCGGCGAGTCCTCCGCTCCCCGCCATGGGAGGCCGACCGAGCGGAGCACCGAGAACCGCCGCGCTCCGTCCTCGTCCAGCAGCCCGATGGCCTGCTCGGCCTGCTCGTCGCTCAGATATGGCGCCAGGGCGAGCACGGCCGCGGGCGCGACCCCCAGCGGCCATGCGACGAGCAGCAACAGCATCTCCTCGCGGCCGGCGGAATCGAGATTTCGCGCCACCGCGATCGCCGCCGGGTCGCCGAGCTCCCTGCGCTTGGCGATGGTCCGTGCCGCGGCCAGCAGACTCTCGCCGCTGAGCCTCTCGACGATCGCCGCTCGAGCCCTGTCGTCTGCCTTGTAGTGGACGAGATCGGCCTCGGAGAACGCCTTCTCCAGCGCCGACTCCGGCAGCGCCGGCGCCACGGCCGCGAGCCCGTAGGCGAAATCGCTGGACGAGTACCTGCTCGGCAGCAGGCTCAGCAGCTCGAGCGCCTGCTCGGGGTCGAGGAATGGCGAGTAGTCGCGCAGCGCCCACGCCCGCAGCTCGCCATCGCGGAACTCCTCGCGGGGCAGCACCGCCTCGATCGCGGCGACGCGCTGCTGGGCCGACAGGAGCGGCACGAGCGTCGCGATCGCTTCGGTCCGCTCGTAGGCGATCGGGTGCTTCGCGACCAGCGCCAGCGCCCGCGTCAGAAAGCTGGCCGGGAGACCGGTGCGCCCCGCGGCGTCCCGGGCGATCGCCCTCGCCCCCGCCACGTCCCCCACCGGGGAGAGCGCGTCCAGAGCCATCTCCGGCTCGTCGACGCGAAGGAAGCCGGCGACGAGATCGGAAGAGGTGTCCCCCGCGATTCCGCCGACATCCCTGCAGATTGCCAGCATCCGCCGCAGCCCCGCCGCGTCGAGGTGGGAGGCGAGTGCCGTCGTCAGCCAGGCAACGCTTCGCTGGGAGCCGGCCCAGACCGGGATCTCGGCCGCATCGAGCTCGTCGAGCAGGGAGGCCGCGGCCAGCGGCGCCTCAGGCGAGCTCGGAGGTACGGCGAGCACGTCCAACAGCTGCTCCGGCAGGCCATTGCGCTCCAGCGCGGCGCGCGCCTCGGGGTCCTCCGCGACAGCCTGGGGATCGCGTTTGGCCAGGGCCAGGAAGAGGTCACAGCGGTCGTAGTCGGCGCTGGTCGTGCGGGCGATCTCGAACACCGCCGGCAAGGCGGCGGCGAGAAGGTCCGGCACCAAGTGCTTAGCGGTCTGGGGCCGCTCGTAGGAGAAGCCTTCGGCGGTCTGCGCCACCTCCAGGAGCCCCAGCAAGACCTCCTCGCGGCGGCCCTCCGGCAACCCCCTGGCCACCTCGATCATCACTTCGGCGCGGCGGATCAGTTCCCCGACTTCTTCGGCGGCGGCGAGCGCCTCCTCCTGCAGCCGCGGGTTGTCCCGCGCCAGCAGGGCGATGCCGCGGGCCCGCGGGCCTGGATCGGGCGCCTGCCTCGCGGTCCGCAGAGCGCGATCTCGCGGCCACAGCTCCTCTTCGACCAGCACAGCCAGCAGGGTCGGCGGCACCGACTGCATGCTGGTGCGCACGCTCGCTACGGCCAGCGTCGACCAGACGGCGGTGGCGAGCTGCGAGGGGGGCGACGACGCCTCCTGCGCCGCTTCGTCGACCGCGTCTGCGGCCAGCCGCAGCTGCTCGATGTCGTGGACCAGGAGCTCTCCGGCGGGATCGACGGAAAGCTGCTCCTCCTCCCAGGTCGGGTCAGCGACGAGAGCCGCGAGCTCGTCCAACTCCCCGGCCTGGCGTAGGTGCTCGGCCAGATGGCGGTGGGCGTAGGGGTCGAGCGAGTCGCGCCCGGCCCGGGCGACGCTCCGGTGGGCGTCGGAGAGGCTGAGCTTCGTCGCGAGGAAGTCGGCGAACGAGTGGTGCACGATCCGCCACCTCTGCGACCCGTCGGCGGAGTCGGAGCGCAGGAAGCGCCGCCAGGGGGGCAGGACCATGTCCTCGACCTCGGGCGTCGGGCGGCCGACCTGGCCCGCCAGCCACTCGGCGCTGACCGGCTCGGCGGCGACGGCGAGCCGTTCGAGGACCGGCCGGTACAGGTCTGACCAGGAGGCGGGGTCGCGCTCCCGCTGGACCTCCATCGCAGTCCAGAAGCGCCGCTCGTAATAGCCGAAGAGACGCTCCGGCGGGCTGTCAGGGTCGAGCTTGCCCTCGGCGAGGTCCTCGAGCACGTAGGTCGCGTACATGAAGTTGCCTTCGGCGGCCGCGGCCAGCTGCGTCGCGAACTCCTCGTGGGTATGGGAGTCGGCGAGCGCGGCAACGGCGCGCGGGTCGCGCTCGATCCGCTCGGCGATGAAGCGGGTGAGGTCGTAGCGCTCCTCCTCGCCGTCCGCGGTGAGCGAGAGCGCCGACATCGGCGTCTCCTCGCCGGCGAAGAACCGAGATGCCGGTTCGCGACTGGTGAGGAGGACGAAGACGCCCGGGGGGAGCCGCGAGGGGAGCATCAGCGGGTTCGCCCCGGCGGGCGCCGCCTCCGCTTCGTCGAGCCCGTCGACGACGAGCCAGACCGGCCCGGAGTCCGTCTCGCCGGCGACCTCCAGTACCGCGGGCAAGATGTCCGCGTCGGCGCCCCAGTCGTCGAAGCGGTCGAGGTCGAGGTCGTGGCGCAGCGCCGTTTCCGCCCCCAGGTGGAGCGCGCACTGGTCGGCCCGCACCATGCCGCTGCCGGCGTCGGCGAAGAACGCCGGCGCCGACTCGAGCGAGGCGAAGCGCGCGGCCAACGCCGACTTGCCCAGCCCCGCGCTCGCCTCGACGTGGACGTAGCCGCGGTCGTGATCGTCCGGGAAGGCCCCGATGCGCTCCAGCAACGCCTCCCTGCCGACGAACTCCTCGGCCGCCGCGAGCTCATCCTTGAAGCGCCGCGGGTAGCCGCGCGGCCAGGGAAAGCCCCCACCCTTGCGGGTGCCCGCCGGGGGCGCGGAGGCGATCAACAGGCTGGCGACCGTCGAGTCGGCGGCCGCGATCTCGGCGAGGGGCGAGGCGAACACCACCCCGCCGTAGCCGACCCGCCGGCCCTGGGGCTCGGGCTGCGCCCACCAGACGAGCGCCACCGCCGCCCAGCCGCTGCGCATCTCGCCGTCGTCGGCCCACCAGCTCGTCTTGACACGCACCGGCGCGCCGCTGAAGCCGCGCGGATCGCGGCCGGCGGCGATCTCGTTGCTGAACATCTGCAGCGCCGGGACGCCGTCGAGACTCGCGGTGGGGTCGACGATCGAGCCGTGCATCGAGAGGATGTCCTGCTTGGGATGTAGATCGCCGGGGAAGCCCTTGCTCTGGAAGGTCGCCTCGCGCAGCTGCTCGCGCATGGCGATGACCGGGATCGGGTCCCAGCCCTCGGGCAGCGCCTGCGCCAACTCCAGCAGGGCGAAGTCCCGGGCGGGGTCCAAGCTGAGCGCGCGCTCCACCCGCAGCGGCTCGACGCCGACCGGGGCGAACCCGATCGGCTCGCCGGTGAGCTGGTCCTTGTCCTCGCCGCGCACACAGTGGAACGCGGTAAGTAGGTGGGTGGGAGAGATCGCGAAGGCGGACCCCCGCACCTGGCCGCCGACGGTGACACGCCCGATCGCGTCGCCGGCCATTGCCGCTCAGCCCCGTGCGGACCGCCGGCGCCAAGTCATCGTCGCCTCGAAACCGGCCGCCGTCTTGGCTTTCGCCACGACGACGCCCGCCGAGGCCTGGAGGTCGAGGGAGAAGCTGAGCTGGACCTCCTCCAGCCCCCACTCGGCGCGATCGTCCTCGTGCAAGGCGGCGTCGAGCTGGCTCCGCAGGTCGTTGGCGATCTCGCCAAGCCCTTGCCCGAGGTCACGAACGCGCTCGGCGAACAGCTCGGTGAGCGGCACCCCGACCTCGCCTGCGTACTCGGGCCCCGGCTCGACGTACACATGAATCTGCGAATCGTCCATAGTTTCCCTCCCAATCTCTTTGCCTCGACCATATCTTCCTGACCCTTGCGAGCGTCAGGAGGGCCTCATCCACGTCGCGCATCTCCTCGGTCGACCAGCCCAAGGAGGAAGTCGTCCGCTCCCTGGAAAAAGTCGATGAAGCGGCCAAGACCCCATTCCCACCACTCCTCGGGAACCTCTTTTCCGCGCAGCTTTTCCCGTAGGCACCACATCACTGCGCCTGAGAGCACGTCGGCAAGCTGAACCGCCGCCGCATGACGGGAATCGACCGTTCCGATCTCCACCCCGTAGAGCGGAAAGGCAAAGTGGGTCTCGCCAACGTCGAAAGTCCTGCGCGGGCCCTCCTGATCGGAGAGTCGCTCAAGCAATCGCTGCCAACGGCGGACCACCGCGGAGTCGTCATGTACAACCCGAAACGGCTCGCCAAGCCGCTGCGACCAGTGGTGCAGTTGCTCGACGAGACCACCGAGCGCGGGGTCCAGCTCATCGTCGCCGTGCGGAATCAACGCAGCAAGGGAGGCAGCGTCGTCGGGGACGACTTCGAGCAGGGTTCCGATCGGCTGCCCCTGGGCCGCGGCCTTCAACGCTCCAAGAGCCGCCTCGAGCTCGGCGATTCGCGCCTCGTCCCGCGGTCGCCGAACCGCGGCGACAAACGCACGCTGCCAGCGCTCCCAGACCTCGGGACCAGCCTCTGTCGGGCCTTGGCGCTGCAACGCCGAGGCGATCTGACGGTGCACTCCCGAGGTGTAGAAGGCATTGCTGTCGTTGGCGTTTGGCTCCCAGAGCAGATCCACCATCTTCCCCGCCACCATCCAGTCCTTGTCGACCGGGACGACCCGGGCGCTCGCGGGGTCGAGAAGACCTGAGTCAAACACGGTTGAGATCAGGCTCTGGCCCGGCTCGCCGCCCTTCATCTCGGAGAACTTCAGCTCATCGAAGTCGACCCCCTCCAGCAGCGCCGCAACCGCTCCCGCAACCTCGGACTCGGGCCTCGCCACCGAGGCCAGCGCGTAGACAGGCTGGACTCGATCGAGCAGGTTCTCCCCACTGTTGCCGCTCTCGTCGAAGGCGACCTCGAGCATCAAGGCACCCGCCGGCGCGCCTCGCGCACCAGTTCGTCGTAGCCAGGGCTTTTAGCGATTTCAGCTCTTTTAAGAAGCGGAATTCGAACCTGAGACCCCCTATTTGTTGCCCAACCGGCGGCGCTCGAACCCAACGCGGCCGGCGTGTGCTGCGGCTAGTCGATCCCCTAACCGCGCCGACGGTAGTGCAAGTACACGGTCGCGCCGAACGTGCGGGTCTCGACCAGCTCGAGGTCGATGTTCACGTCCGGTGGGAAGTACGGCGTGCCGCCACCGACCACGATCGGGATGACGAACAGCTCGAACTCGTCGATCAGCCCGCGCCGCATGCACTCCGCCGCAAGGCCGGCGCCGCCAACCGCGATCCTCCGGTTCCCGAGCGCGGCGATCTCCTCCTCGAGCGTTCCCGTGGCCAGGCGGTTGCTGCCCTCGACGCCCGTCAGCGTGGTCGAGAACACGATCTTCTCGAGCGGGCGCCAGATCTCGGCGAACTCCGCCATCACGGGGTCGGAGAACTCCTCGGTGTCCCACACAAGCATCGTCTCGTAGAGGCGCCGGCCGAGCAGCTGGACGTCGGTCGCGGCGGCCCGTTCATTGTGGAACCGGTGCAGCTCCTCACTGGGCACCGCCCAGTCGAAGCTTCCGTCGGATCCGGCGATGTAGCCGTCGGTCGACAGGCTCATGGAATAGGAGATCACAAGGACATAGTGAACCGCGTCGAGCCGACGGCCTTCTCCGCGACCCCCCGGCGGCGACCGTAGGTGGCCCGAGCCCCTTCACAAGGGCCGGAAACGACCTCTCTCCGACCTCATGTTGTCCTAGGGCCATCTCCGCCATTCTTGAGGCTCCCAAAAAGACAGAAACCGCTTGATAGGCGGGTTTCTGTCCTATAGCGGGGCAGGATTCGAACCTGCGACCCTTGGGTTATGAACCTGGATTCCCACTGGACTACGTGGGCATGGTTTCAAGCGGTTTTCGTGAGATGAGATCGGCTGGGATCTGTGGGCATGTTGCCCATTTCTTCCCCGATCGGACTTCCCTGAGGCAGGCCATCTTATTCGGGCGCTTACCCCCCGGCGGCCGCAAGGAGCCCGTCGATCTGGCCGAGCGCTTCGGTCATGCCCTCCTCCATCCGCATCTCGATTGCCCTCTCCAGGGCCTCGCGATCGGGGAAGCGAGACTCGATCGACATCGTCGTGGTGCCGTTGACCTCTGCGATCGTCACGGTCATCTCCGCCGGACCCCCGTCGTTCGGCTTTCCCTCGTCGTCGGTGTCGTCGTCCGCGAAGCGCAGCAGCTTGGGTGGCTCGATCTCCTCTATCCGCCACCGGCCATGGAACTTCCCGCCCTCTGGCCCGGTCATGAAGTAGGTGGTGCGCCCGCCGGCCGAGAGGTCGTGGTCTACGAAGGTCGCCGGATGGGACGGTGGCCCCCACCAGCGCTCGAGCTGCCGCGGGTCCGACCACAGCTCCCAGACGCGGTCGGCGCTGGCGTCGAGCTCGGCGGTGATCGTCATGGTCAGGGCGTCGAGGTCTCTGTTCACTGCGGTGACGGGCATCAGGTGTCTCCTTTGTCGGTTTCGAGGATCTGGTCCATCCGCTCGACCCGGTCGCGCCAGACCGTCTCCAGGCGGTCGAGCGCCGCATGGGCACGTGCAAGGGCTTCGGTCTCGGCGCGGACGATCGACTCGCGACCAACCCGGTGCTTGCTCACAAGTTCGGCCCGCTCCAGCACGGCGACGTGCTTCTGCACCGCCGCCACGCTGATCGGGTACTCACGGGCCAAGGCCGAGACCGAGAACCGACCCTCGTGGGCGCGGCGGAAGATATCGCGGCGGGTCGGATCGGCCAGCGCCCCGAACAGCAGGTCGGCGGCCTTCTCGTCGTCGCGGCTGGGTGACTTACTTACAACCATCTGGTTGCAAGTTAGCAACAACAGCGCGAAGGGTTGGTTCTTCGGTGCACCGTCAATCGCCGACTGGGCGGGAAATGAAGCAACTTGCCGCCGGCCTGCCCGGCACTCCCGCGGAGATGGCACTGCATACCGACCAACTCAGCCCGTGCGATGTCCTTGGCGGGGCTGACGGAAATGCTCCTTCGCCGGGTGAATGACGCAACTGTCTCGTCCACGTCCAGGGGGAACGTCCAGGGAATGAAAGGGTCGAAAACAGCCTTTTCTGACTTTCGCTGACCCTCCCGGCTGATTCAAGGACAGAACCGCCGCATTCCCGCACCAGAAGTGGGAATGCGATGGAGACCGCACTTCTCGCCGGATGTGGGTCAAGCGCCCCGCGAAGAAAACGGGAGGGGTGGGATTCGAACCCACGAGCGCCTTTGTCGAGCAGTTGGGAGGATCATCGGCGCAATTCTCGCTTGAGCGCTGCGCTCAAGCAGCACCTGATTTGCCGAACTTAGTACCCACTTAGTACCCGCGCAGGGCCAGCTAGAAGATTCTCGACACGAAAAAAGCCCCGTTTCCGGGGCTTTTCTCTATAGCGGGGGCAGGATTCGAACCCGCGACCTTCGGGTTATGAGCCCGAACCAGGGGGACCCGTTGGACTACGTGGGGCACGGTTTCAAGCGGTTTTCGACAGATCGAGTTCGGCTGGGATCGGCTGGGATCTGTGGGGGTTCTTGCCCCATTTCTTGCCCCAGCGGGCCCCTCCATGTCTCCGCCGGCAGCTCCACGGCACAGATGCGTTCGTAAAGCTGGTCGTCAGTCGGACGGCGCCGGTAGACAGGTCGATCTCGAACACGATCCCGGCCACCGCCCTCCAACCACATTTGCCTGCTCTGCGTGGTCACCCACTCGCTCGACCGTGCGGGCAAAGTCCCGGAACCGGTCGGCAACCGGCACTGGGCGCAGCCTGTCTGGCAATGACCGAGTCCAGGTCGCCGAATAAACAAATCCCTGTGGCGGGCACCCCTGGAGGTGGACCGTCTGACTCCTCGATGCGGGCGAGAAGCTCTTGCATTCGCTCGGCCGATACGTCGGTGAACCTGACGACACGCACGTACATGACAGCCTCCTCGCTGGCCGCTCGGCGCGACTATTGGGACGACTTGGACACGGATCGCGTCGCGTCGCCCGGAAGGCAGTGCTGCGCGGCGACCCGCTCGAAGGCTGCAACGACCTCAGGGTCAAACTGCGAGCCGGCGCTGCGGCGCAGCTCTTCGAGAGCTCGCGAGGGACGCATCGCGACGCTGTAGGGGCGCTCTGAGACCATCGCCGCGTAGGCCTCGCAAACGGCGACCACCCGCGAGCCGAGTGGGATCTGATCGCCGCGCAAGGAGTCCGGATAGCCACTGCCATCCCAGCGCTCGCCGCTCGAGCGAACCAGACGCGCGACCGGCACGAGCGCCGCCGCCGAGGCAATGATCCGCTCGCCGATCAGGGTGTGCTGGCGAACGAACTCCCACTCCGCCTCCTCGAGCGGACCTGGCTTGCTCAGGATTGCGTCGGGGATCGCCATCTTTCCGGTCTCGTGCAGCTGCGCCGCGCGGTAGGTCTCATCGCGTTGCTCGGCCTCCATTCCCAGCTTCTCGGCGACCGCCAGCGCCAGCTCGGCGATATCGACGGCTTGCTCGGCCAACTGCGGTTGGCGCTCGCGTAGCGCCGTCAGCAGCACGTCACGCGACTGCGAGCCGGCCGAAGTCCGCTCGCTGACCTTGTTCGCGTACATCCGGCGGTCGGCGAGCTGCAACGCCTCCTTGACCGAGCCGGCCTCGCTCGGCAACAGGACGTTGCCCTGCGAGGCTCCGATCGCGAATCCCTCGCCACGCTCGGAGAGCGCCGCGGTGGTGCCGGCGATGATCGCGTCGACCTCCGCCGCCGTGCACTCGGACAGAAGACAGAACTCATCACCACCCAGCCGGTAAGCGCCGGCGCCCTGCGAGGCTGCGAAGCGCTCCAATCGCCCGCCGAGTCGCGCCAGCAGGACGTCTCCAGCTGGGTGGCCGAAGGTGTCGTTGTAGAGCTTGAAGCCATCGAGGTCGAACAGTGCGAGGAGCCGAAGGGACCCGGCCGCCGCCGGCTGTGCGATCGCGCGCTCCAAGTCCAGCATCAGCGCTCGACGATTGGGCAGCCCGGTCAACTCATCGGTACGCGACTCCCGCGCGCTCATGCGGGCTTCCCCCTGGCTCTCGCGCAAAGACAGGACCAAGCGCACGACGACCGCGACCAGGGTGAGCAGGGAGATGACCGCCGCCGCGGTTGGGGCCGTGGCGAACCGTTCGACCGCCTGGATGCAGATCGCGACCAGAGCCGCGGCAGCTGGTATCGCGATGATCCGCACCGCCCGCGATTGCAGTGGCTTCGTGTCGCCCGGCTCGATCCATGCCGCACAAGCCACCAGCAGGACACCGAATGGCCAACCTACGTCGAGAATCGTGCCCTCGACGTAGGTTCCCTTGGCGGACTGCAGCAAGTAACCACCGTCGGAAACGGCGAGCAACAAGAGGCCGGCGCCGAGAACTGCCCAGCTGCGCCCCGGCCGCCAGCCGGTGAACGAGGCGGCGGTCGCCACCATCGTCAACAGGGTCAGGTCGGCGATCGGGTAGGCGAGGTTGGTCGCGACGGCAAGCGTCTGGCCTTCGCTCGAGGCATCGAGGATCGGCCCGAGGGCGAACGCCGCTGCCAGCGCTGCGACAGCGGAGCCCACGATCGCGCCGTCCAGCCACCGTGCGACCGGAAAGGTCCCGATCCTCGCCCGCAGCAAGACGATCAGCGCCACGTAGGCGAGCGGGTAGAAGGCCAGATAGCCGCCGTCGGCTGGAGAGGGAATCGGCACCGTCGCCTGCTCGGCGAGGACAGCCGCAAAATAGATGTCTCCGCCAGCGAAGAGCAGCAAGCCGACGCCAAGGAGCGCCCAGGCCAACCGCTCGCGGCGCACCAGCGCCGCCCGCAGCAGGCAGCCGGCGGCGCTCGTCAGCATCAGGGCGTTGTAGATCCAGGTGTTGAAGAGCACATGGGTGTTGTGACCGCCAAACCCGAGCAGGGCGCGAGCGGTAAAGGCAACGAGCAGGCAGAGGGCAAGGAAGCCGCCGACAAGGACGGTCCTTCGCTGGCGTTGACTCAGCCCGGAAATCACTTCCAACCATCGGAGTCTGGGGCGGCAACCTTGACCGATGAGATCTGTTCGCCGTACTGGAAAGCGCTTGCCGGCAGGGCACCTGCCTTTCGACCCAGCGTCAATCCCGTCGCATCGGAATCGGCTCAAGCATGCGCTGCGGCGCCTCCACGAAGCCGCCGCAGCGTTCACGACCGGTGAAGATCTCGATCCCACCAGCACTCGAATGCGACGATGCGACGCTGCTGTGACTTCATCCAAGAGTTCGTCGGAGTGAGCCATGACTCCTATCTAAGGCGCAGGCCCAACGCCGCAACGGGCCCCGGACAGTGAATGGCTGGCCCCCGACATGGCGCTGGGCGTAGTCGACGCCTACAAAGCGGAAGGGTGCCGCCCCCAGGCGCCAGATTCGGCGACCCCCACGCCCGATAACCCCGCCTTATGACCCCCGCGCGGCCGGCCTCCAGGCTCGGGGCCGGCCAGGGGCATCAGCCGCGCTACCCTGATCCGGAGGTCGGCCGAGGGGCAGGGAGCACGAATTTGGCGAGGGAAGCCCTATGACTGTCGGGTTCCTACACGGACGGTCCGCTTATGAGCCCGAGCCTGGAGATCGGCTGGACTACGTGGAGCTAGGTTTCAAGCGGTTTTTGCGAAATTGAGATCGGCTGGGATCGGCTGGAGTCTGTGGGGCTTCTTGCCCCATTTCTTGCCCCAGAGCGAACTCCGGACGCCACCTGAATCGCCTCCCCAGCGGTCCCAGGGGTTGCCGAGCGCCGCGGATCAGAAGTATCATCTGACGCATGACTTCGCGCCAGTTCCACATCGGGGGGCTCGCCCTTTCCGCGGCCTTCGCCGCCCTCGGCATCTGGGCCCTCGCTGAGGCCAAATACGGCACCGGGATATCCTGGCTCGTATTGAGCGTTGGGTGGCTGCTGCTCGCCTTCTTTAGGGACAAATTCGTCGCCGCCCGGGAACGACAGCGCGCTCGCCTCCGGCCCTAGGTCAGGTCGATAACGAAAATTTTCGGCGGCCGACTGAGGGAGTCCACGCGACTCTCGGGTTCCTACACGGACAGTCCGCTTATGAGCCCGAACCTTGAGATCGGCTGGACTACGTGGGGCACGGTTTCAAGCGGTTCCCGCGAGATCGAGATCGGCTGGGACCGGCTGGGATCTGTGGGGGTTCTTGCCCCATTTCTTGCCCCAGCGTGATCAGGTTCTCGCGTAAGGGCTTGTCGTTACCCCCTCAGGGGATCGGACTACGTCTCATCCGACGAGGTGCGGCGGCGCCACGGTCCGTTCGCATGCCCGCTCGAGCTTGTGGGAAGCGTAGGCGCAGAGGATCGCGTCGAAGCCGGGCCCGGCCAGCGGCAGCGTTCCTTCGCCGGGCATCTCCACCGCCAGCGAGCCGAGCCAAGACGGCGCCGTGCCGGGTCGCTTCCGATACGTCGCGCTTCCCGAGAACGGCGCCGACGCACTCAGGCTGCCGCCACGGGGACGGGGACCGCTGCCGAGGATCGAGAGCTCGACCGCTTTGCCGGGCCCCGCGACTTCATCTTCGGGGGCATGGACGCTGGTCGACACCAGCACTGGGCCGAAGCGCCGCGTCGAGGTCGCCGCCATGTCGATGACTTCGCCTTCGATCCTGAAGGCGTAGAGGTCGATCGTCCGCGCCATCAGGTGGGCCCGCGCCATGAAGGTCTTTACAAACGATTCGGAATCGGCTTCCCTCTGCCGCATCCTTCTGACGATTTCCGGGGGGCCTCCGGAGGTGACGTGGCTCCTCGGCTTCGGCGTGCAGGTCCGCTTCGGGGCGTGCCAGGTCTGGCCTTCTTCGATGCGGCTGGCCTCCAGCTGAACCACTCTCCCGAGCGACTCGAATTCGACCTCGCCTCTCAGAGCGCCGGATTGGTTCACCTCGGGCTTTCCCGCCTTGCAGTTGGGGAAAGGGAAGATGGACCTCGTCGGGGAGCCGGAAAAACGCAGATCGACCCGGCCGAATTGCCCGAAGTCGGCTTCGATGCCGTGGCGGTCGACCCGTCCAGTCGTCGTGTAGGTCATCGTGACGTAGGGCTTTTCGAAATCTTCCCTGCCGATATCCAGCCAGATCTTCCGGTGCCCGTCGCTGCGGAGGTAGAGCGAGTAACCATCGCTCGAGGGCAGCTGCGCTTCGAATCGGAAGCTCTCGGGACGCACGACGGTGTGTGCCGCTCCGGCCATCCCGAGTCCTGCGAACAGGAGCGTGCAGCTAGATATCGCGACGACGGCGAGAACGCGGAGGAGGAGCGCCCTGCTAGCTCTCACCCTGCGAACTATTTCACGAAACGCAGCAGAGGACCGACCGGGAGCTCGCCGAGGTCGGGCGAGACTGAATGATTAGCGACATGAACGAGCGGCTTTTCGCGCCACCCTGATTGCAGGGGTTGCATGAGTGGTGGTACGGATTCGGAGGGGAATCCCTTTGACCTTCGGGTTCCCACAAGGACGGTCCGATTACGAGCCCGAACCAGGGGTCCTGCTGGGCTACGTGGGGCACGGTTTAGAGCGGTTGTAGCGAGATCGAGTACGTGGGGATCGGCTGGAATCTGTGGGGCATGTTGCCCCATTTGTTGCCCCAACTCCGGGACCGTCGAGCGGACGAATCCGGAGTTCCAAGCTTAGATCCCTCGCTCGCAGTGATGCGGATATCGGATGGAGGAATCCCCTCTCAAACACCGTAATCAAGGGACGGTCGCCAGCCTCGGGGGTCACGTCGCTAGAAGTGGTGTAACCGCCACGTAGGGGTCAGAACGAAGTTCCGGCCACCGCGGGCTCCAGACTCGTCGGTTGACCTGCAAGTCGACTGACGAAAGGAAGCACCACGATGGCCGAGAGCCAAAGCATGACGAGCGCCGGGGTCGTAGCCAAGGCCCTGATCGAAGAGCACTCCGACTTCCTGCGCGAGAGTGTCGCGATGATCGCCGCCGAGATAATGGAGGCCGAGATCGCCCGCCAGATCGGCGCTGGCAAGGGAGAGGTCAGCGAGGCGCGGGCGACACACCGCAACGGCTACCGCCCCAGGCCCTGGGCGACAAGGGTCGGGGAGATCGAGCTGGCGGTACCCCGTAAACGCTCCGGGGAGAGCTACTTCCCGAGCTTCCTGGAGCCCCGCAAGCGAAGCGAGAAAGCGCTGCTGGGGGTGGTCATGGAGGCCTACGTGAACGGCGTCTCGACCAGGAAGGTCGACCACCTGGTCTCCGAGCTCGGGATCCGGATGTCCAAGGACCAGGTCTCGCGGATCTGCCGTGAGCTCGACGGTCAGGTCGGGGCCTTCCGCACCCGCCCGCTGGAGGGCGCCTACCCCTACCTGTGGCTCGATGCCAAGCATCTGAAGGTCAGAGATCGAGGCCACGTCCACTCAAAGGCGCTGATGGTCGCTTTCGCTGTGCACGAGAGCGGTCGGCGTGAGGTGATCGGCATCGAGATCGCAGAGTCAGAGACCGAGGCCGGCTGGGCGGCCTTCCTGCGCGAGCTGGTGGCCCGCGGCCTGGAGGGGGTGAGACTGGCGGTCTCCGATGACCACCTCGGCCTCAAGGCCGCGATCGCCAAGGTGCTCGGCTGTCCTTGGCAGCGCTGCACCGTGCACTTCATCCGCAACATGCACGGCCACTGCAAGAAGGGCCAGCGAAACATGGTCTCCGCCGCCCTGCGCGAGGTCTTTAACGCTGAGAACCTCGAGGACGCCGAGGAGCGCTCGGCGTCGGTCATCGAGAGGCTCACCCCGACGGTGCCAAAGGTGGCCGAACTCCTGGCGGGAGCCGAGGAGGATCTGTTGGCCTTCTACCGCTTCCCGGGGGCGCACTGGCCAAAGCTGCGCTCCACCAACAACATCGAGCGCGTCAACAAGGAGATCGCCCGTCGCTCTGACGTCGTCGGCATCTTCCCCAACGACGCCTCGGCGATCCGCCTGGTCGGAGCGCTCCTGATCGAGCAAAACGACGAGTGGCTGCTCACCCGCGGCTACCTCTCCAAGGAGTCGATCGGCCTGGTCCTCGAGGACCAGGCCGAGGCGAACGGAAAGGAGGTGGCGGCCCTGGAGCGCTGAGGAGAAGTGCCGGCGAGTCCGTTACACCACAACTCGCGACTTGACTGCCTCGGGGCGACGCCATGGATAACCACTGAGGTCAGAGGTGGCGCGATGGCCAAGCTTGGCTCGGTTCGAGCCAGCAAAAGCGCTTACGGTTCGCCATATGAATTCCGCTAGGCGCATCGCACAGGTCCTGGTCGCGGCCGCCGCATTCGGATCATCGGCCCTCGCACCTGCGGTGAGCGCCGCTCCGGGGCCCGGCGCCGTCGATCACCGTCCCGACGGCGAAGGGTCGGCAGTCCGGAGCACTCACACCGAAGCGACTCCCGGTCGCGTGTTCGGAGCGATCAACGGGCCCCGGGGAACCGCCCTGGTTCTGCAGCCGGGCCGGAGCGGCGTCGCGGTGGCTCGCTACCTCCCGGACGGACGCCTCGACCGAAGCTTCGGAAGGAACGGGATCGCGCTCGACCCACGGACGAGCTTCTACCTGGAAGGGCACCTGACCTCCGGTCCCGGAGGGACCATCGTCGCCTCCTCGAGTGAGGCGATCACCCGGTTCACCGCCGGTGGGAGGGTCGACAGGAGCTACGCGCATAAAGGCGAGATCCTGCGCGACCATTCGGGTACGAACATCGGCCTGGCCACCAACCTCGTACTCCGGAACGGGGCGACCATCGTCGTCAGCCCTCGCCTCACCGTCGACACGCCGCTCGGAATCGTCGCCGTCCGCTACGGGCCGGACGGTCGGATCGACCGACGCTACGGGAAGGACGGCCGGGCGTTCGCTCCGGTGTGGAACGACTACGAACCGGCCGCGGCGGTCGCGATGCAGGCAGGCGGAGTGCTCGTGCTCAGTCCCGGCGAAGAAGACGGCGAACTCTTCCTGACGCGATTGACCCCCAACGGCAGGGTCGACCGGAGCTTTGGATCCGACGGCCTAGCCGCCGGCCGCGGTTTCAGGGGTTGGCCGGTCGGGATGGTGCGGCAACCCGGCGGAGCGATCCTCGTCGCCACCTCGGACAACCGGTTCTTGCGGTTCGGACCGAAGGGAGAACGCGACTGGGGCTTCGGTACCCGCGGCGTGATCGTCGGCCCGGCGCCGCAGACGACGCTTCACTCCCTGGTCCAGGCCCCCGACGGGGACCTGATCGCGGCCGGCGCCGCCGCCACCGAAGACGGCGCCCCCCGAGGGCCGACGGCTCTTGCAATCGAGCGTCTGACTGCTGCGGGATCGGCGGACCCGACCTTCAACGCCGGCGCCGGCTACGTCATCACCAGCCTCGGGCCGGAATTACGGGCCGGTGTCCGCGCCGCCGTCGTGCTTCCCGGAGGGGGATTGTTCCTGGCGGGTCAGGTAGCCGATCCCAAACGGCCGTTCGGCGCCAAGGTCGTTCTGGGCGGACTCGAAGCCGACGGCACGCCGGCCGCCGGCTTCGGTGCCGAAGGCTTCGTTGTGATCGACTCAGTCTCCCCGTCGGGCCATCCGTGAACCAACCGTTTACACGGCGGAGTTGCACCGTCGGCCGCGCGCAGCAGGAGGTCCCAGCGATTCGCCTTTCGGGCAATGGCGCGCACGACCTTGATCCCACCGGCCGCCGCCCCCATCGAAGTAGCAACACTCCGACCCTGCCGACATCCCTGCGCCACCCTCTCTGCCCGATCGCTGCGACGATGCTGCTGGCGGCGGTTCTCCTCGTAACCCCCCGCCTGGCGGAGGCAGCAGCCTCGACGCGAATCGTCACCCGGGCAAATGCCCGCGAGATAGTCGCGGTGCGACCGCAGGGCGGTCGGCCGCAGACGCTGGTCCACCTGCACCGCGGAGCCGTCCTGGGCACCGCGGTCTCGCGCGGCGGTGTTCTCGCCTTCGCCTCCCGCACCTTCCATGAAGTCGACCGCGAGCATGTCTGGACCGACCGGATCTGGGTTCTACGCGTCGGTGGGCGGCCAAGGATCGTGAAGACGATCATCAGCCAGGGCGGAGTTCGCGGCTACAGGTCGACCGATTCAATCGCGATCTCGCCGGACGGGCGCACCCTGCTCGTAGCGCGACGCCGGGGAGATGTCTTCACGATCGCGACCGATGGCTCCGACTACCGGGCGGTGCGACCCGCCCTCTATGACTTCGGGGTCGGCTCAGGACGGAATTCCTCCGGGCCGGAGTTCACTCCCGACGGCAAGCGGATCATCGGCGTCTTCTACCCACCGAACGCAGGCGAGGGCGAGATCGGCGGTATCGGAACGGTCGCGCCGGAGGGGGGTCCCGTCCACTTCATCCGCCGCGGGCCGTTCGCCAACGGCGTCGGTCACTTTTTCGGCCCCACGGTCTCCCCTGATGGGAGGTTCATCGCCTTCGCGGCCGCGGGGCGCTCGGGGGCGTCGATCACGGTGATGAATCGCGACGGCAGCGGTGCCCACCGACTGCGAGAGTCGATCCTCTCCGGTTGGAGCATCGACAATCCCTCCTTCTCACCCTCGGGCAGGTCCCTTACCTTCGTCGGCGAGCACTACGGCATGGGCAACGTGATCATCGGCCGCACTCCTTCGGCCGTCTTCACGATTCGACGTGACGGCAGTCGCCTGCGGATCGCCCAGACCGAAAAGGCCCGTCTCTTCAGCCGAGACCCAGCCTGGGTACGATGGCAGCGCGAGGGGAGCGGCTGACGCCGGACTTCCCGGCCCCTAGATCGCTCGCCGACCTAAAGGCCCATCCGCAGGCCGTTGTTGGTCGCGAGGACAGGTGCCACCTCATGGTCCACCTTTCGCCCCCGCCCGTACGGCAGAGTCCGCGACTTCATCTACGCCAAGAGCGACCCCACCTACTGCGAGCCAGGGCGATCGGAATGACCGGCCTGAAGGGGCCCGTGGCGAAGGGTCGATTCGTGATCCGGCGGCCCGACTCGGCTCAGGCACGACCTAGCGATCCGTCGCGCTAACCTAGCCGAAGGGGTCGTGCGGAGATGATGGGATGAGGTTCCGGGATGCCACTCGCGACCTTCGGGTTCCTACACGGGCAGTCCGCTTATGAGCCCGGGCCTTGAGATCGGCTGGACTACGTGGAGCTAGGTTTCAGGCGGAATTCGCGAAATCGAGCTACGTGGGGATCGGCTGGGATCTGTGGGGCTTCTTGCCCCATTTCTTGCCCCAGCGATCTCGGCGATCCGTGCCTCGATGCCTTCCGACTGCCTCGGGGCCTGGCAATCGGCAAACCGCCTACTTCAACAGGCGTAGGAATTCGTCGCGGTCGATCCCGGCATCCGCGAGAATGCCGCTCAGCGTCCCGCGCTTGAGATCCTTGGCGTGCACCGCAACCGTGATGACGTTCCGGTTGTCGGGGTGGGTGAAGTGGTGGTGGCTGCCCTTGGAGCGGGCGAGCTTCCAACCTTTCTTTTCGAGAACCCGGACGAGCTGTCTGGGACGGACCGACGGAAGTCGCCCGCTCACGCGGCGACGGTGATCCGCTCGATCTGCGCCGGCAGGGGCAGCGGACGCCCCTCCCCCTCCAGCACTTCGAGGTATCCCTCAATCGCATCCTTGGCCATCTCCAGAGCTTCCTCGCGGGTCTCGCCCTGGGTATGGCAGCCTGGCAACGCCGGCACGGACACGCTGAAACCGCCCTCTTCCTCGGGCAGGAGAACTACCTCGAACTCGTGGGACTTGGTAGCCATGCGCTCTCCTAGCTTACGCGGCTTTCCCGGCGGGGCCAAGAAAGCCTCGGCCGCGCAAAGACATGGCGCAGCATCCTCGGCCCACGGCTCAGGCTACCGTCCGGGCTGCGAGCCGGATCACGTCCTCGACCTCATCGGGAGGGACGCTGAAGTCCGTTGCGATCTCGGCAACGGAGTCGCCGGCTTGAAACCGGTCGACGAGATCCTCGACCCGAGCGCCGCCGTGGACGACGAGTGGAAGACCGAACGCAATCTTCGCGTCGACGATCACCTTGGCGTTGCCGTAGTTGGCAGCCGCACCGAGTCGGCCCAGCCATCGCCTCTGTAATGGATGCGCTTCAAGTATTCCTTGACGACGGCGGAGAACTGGCGCTGCTGGGTTCGGACGACGACCAAATCCATCACCTCACGCTCGCCACACTTGTTGGCATAGTCAAAGAGGATCTCGGCTCCATGGGTGTAGAGGCGTTTGGAGGCGAGCGCGTGATCGACGCCGATCTCCTTTTCCAGGAACTCTACGGCGAGCCGAGTCCGCTGCAACGGCACCCCGGCTCGCCTGAAGCTCGACAGCACGAAGGCCTCGGCAAAGCCGATGAAGGGCACCGTCGCCTCCCGGCCGTGTGGCGGAAAGCAGGTGATCAGCGGGTGCTTGGCTTCCGGCGGCCGAGCCCAGCGCTGGATGTTCGACTTGGGCACGTCGAGATATCCAGCGGTCTCGCGCAGTGTGAAGATCGCACGGGCAAGCCGGGGATCGTCTGCCTCGAGATGAGCCTTCTCTCGCGTGAGTCTTAATCAGAGCCTTCCTTCGTTGCCTATTTGCTGCCCCAGCAAGATGTTCAGCGCAGGCTCGCTGACCGGGCATAATGGTCAACATGAAGAAGGTTGTTGTCTACATTCCGCCGCGCCGCCAAGTCGACCGAGCAGCGAAGATGCGAAGTCTGCTGCACCGAGCCAGCCCCCACGGAGGCAACGCCGCCGAGCGAGTGAAGCAAACGCGGCCACACGACTACCGGGGCTGAACTCGAACCAAGCAGGGCCTACGCGGATGAGGCCGCCACGACCGAGACATCGTCGTGGGCGATCACCCCACACTTCTGGGCTCGTGCCGTCACGAGCGCGGGTTTGCGACTCGCAGGCGCCACATCAAGCACGAACTCGATCCCCAGCCGCCTGACAGCATTGATGATCGTGTCGACCTCCGGGTTGTGCTCCCCGGACTCGAGCTTGACGACGCGCGGCTGAGAGACGCCCAGCTTCTTCGCCAGAGCCCTCTGGCTCAGTTTGTGCTCAGCGCGATAACGCAGCAGCGTTGCCGCGAACTCCCGCGCAGGAGCGAGCCTCTGCCACTCCGCCCGAAAGCTCGGGTCGGCGAACTGCCCCTCCACCAAGTGCATCGAAGTCCTTGTTTGAACTCGCCATCCCACCTAAGATAATAGGTCTGTTATCACATCGTGGTGCTTTAGGCGACCGCTCGCCGCCGCAACACCAACGAAGCGGCGGCTCCAAACGCAGAACTCAGACGACGTAAGGTCGCGGGTCGCCTGGGAGGCGGGCCGGGCTATGGCATAACCCGCCTTTGATTGTATTAGCGTTCTTAAGCGTTCAGGTTTGGGCGAACTCAGTCGGCGGAACCGAGTTCGACTCGCTGCCACACGGTGACCATGAAGGGGGAACAATCTGTGACTGCCGAGATCGCGGTTATGAACGAGGAGGCGATCGCCCTCGCCGCCGACAGCGCGGTGACCGGTCCGAAGATTTTCACCTCCGCCAACAAGATCTTCGCGCTCTCCAAGTATCACCCGGTTGGTGTAATGGACTTCGCCAGTGCCCAGTTTCTGAAGGTGCCCTGGGAGACGATCATCAAGCAGTACCGCCGCGAGCTTGGCGATCAGTCCTTCGCGAGTCTCGATGAGCACGCTGATCACTTCCTCGAATTCTTTGAGGGGAACGAACGGCTCTTCCCGCCCGTCGCGCAGAAACGTGCCGTTGGTCAGCTCGCCGGAAAGCTCTACGGCGCGATCCTTCAGGACGCGCTCGCGCTCTTCCAGCATGCGATGGAACAAGGTGAGGAACCAGAGGACAGCGAGGTGGTCGCCGGCATTGAAGCGATGATCGAACTCCATTTCGATCGCTGGCGGGCGGCGAAGCCGCGGGAGGGTCTTCCCAGGACGTATCGCCGCCGTCTTCGCGAGACCTATCGCGAGGAGATCGACCAGGGCCTTGCCCTTTTCTCTGAGGTGCCGATTTCCACGCGCGCCCGCCGCCGACTTCGTGAGCTTTTCTATCTCGTGCTCCTGAAGGACGAGGCCTTCGTCCGCGCACCACAACGCTCGGGCATCGTCATCGCCGGCTTCGGGCACCACGACGTCTTCCCGCGCCTACGCAAGTTCCAGTTCGAGGTCATCGCCGACGGAAGGCTCAAGTACACCGAGGGGAACCCGATGCGGATCGGCCACGAGGTCCAGTCGGCGATCGTCCCGTTCGCCCAGGACGAGGAGGTGGTCAGCTTCCTGACCGGCGTGATGCCCCAAGTCGGGACCTTCCTCCAGCGCCGTTGGCCCTCCTGGCTCCTGCAGGTGGTCGACGAGGTCGGCGAGACACTCGGGCTGGACGAACAGGCACGGGAGAATCTCATCGAGACCTACGCGCCGCGCGCGATGGAACTGGCCGAAGGCGACTATGCCCAACAGTTGGCTGATTTCACCCACGAGAAGAACATCGAGCCGGTCCTGAAGATCGTCGCGATGCTTCCGAAGGACGAGCTCGCCGCGATGGCGGAGTCCCTCGTCAACCTGACCTCCTTCAAGCGGCGGGTAAGCGAGGACGCGGAGACGGTGGGAGGGCCGATCGACGTCGCCGTGATCTCACGAGGGGACGGATTCATCTGGATCAAACGAAAGCACTATTTCAAGACGGAGTTGAATCCCCATTTCGTCGCCAACTACTATCGGGATGTCGAAGATGCCGAAGAAGACTGAGGGTCCCAAGACACAAACGGGGAACGCCGATGAGACGGGTCGCAGGTACCGCTCGATCGCCGAGATCCGGCGGGATTTCTTCCCCGATGCCCCGGCGAGTCTGTTCGAACTCGGCTCCGGCCGCCCGCGACAGGAAGTTACGCCGCACCTGACGACCAAGCCTGGAGATGATTAGTTTCAGTCAGGATCGCCGAGGCCTTCCTCGGCGCACGCTGGGCAGTCCTCCCGGCGCGACGGCAAGTCGTGGCGGGTCATCTCGCCGGCACGACCCTCGTACTGCCAGAAAGCGGCCCCGCGCGCACCTCCCGAGTAGCCGGTGATGAGGTCCAACACCGAATTGCAGGCCTCGGCGGCGAGGACGGCATTCATCGAGACGACTTGCGCCTCGCCGGGTGCGTCGGAGTTGGCGTCGTAGCCGGGCGGATGACGCCTCCGCTCGGCCTCGAGTAGCGCGTCGGTCAAAAACCAGCAGCGCAGGCATGGCTGTCCCGGCAGGGAGACGATCATCTGACCATCGGCGGACACGAGCCGCTCTCCGTTTGAGCGCAGCTCGATGCCAATGTCTATCTGCGGGATCAGATGCCGGCGGCAAAAAGCGTTGATGCCCTCGCGGACGTCAAAGCGATCAACACAGGAGACGACTACATCGGCGCTCTTCAGGGCCTCAATCACCGACGCCTCGGGGAAGCGGGCCTCTACCTGCTCGACCTTGATCTCGGGATCGATCCCCCCGGCGAGATGGCGCGCGACCTCGACCTTCTTCGTCTCATCGACGTCGGCCACGCGAGCGCCGACGAGTCGACCGAGGTTCGACTCCTCGACAAGTTGGTCGTCGATAGGAATGAGCGTCCCGATCCCCATGTGGGCGAACTGCTGGACGACGTGCGAGCCACCACCAGAGACGCCGATGACGGCCACGCGCGCTCGGCAGAGGGCCGCATCGGCGTGCGGTCCGATGGCCAGGGACTGGCGATCGAGCCGCGGCCTCATCGTCTGCTCCCCCGTCAGGGAGGATCCGACTGCCTGCCACGCCTCGATCCGCTCGCCCACGACCGTGACCTGGCGGAACTGGAGGTCGGCTGGACACCCGTCCTCCCAGAACGACCCGACCGCGTCCCCTTGCCCCAGAAGCATCGTCCCGATCGGGATGTTGCCCGCGAGCAGGCTCAGCCCAGGAAAGAGGCGGCGCTCCTTGTCGAAATCGTCGGGCGAGAAGGCCGGCAGCGGCGTCCCGTGAGAATGGACGAGCACCAGCGTGCAACCACTGTCCAGCGCCCGCTCGAGGGCGTCGGAGTTGAAGGAGGCGGTCCAGGCGAGCACGGAGCCCTCGACGTTCCGGGAGATCTCCTCGTCGGGTATCGGGAGCCATTCGCGGGCGAGCAGGACGACCCGATCGTCCATCCGAGATAGCCGACAGATCAGGTAGCCCGCCTCCTCTCCACGGGTGAAGTCTTCGACATGGGCGCGAACTCCAGTGAAGAGCGCGCGGTCGATGCGCAGATCGAGCGTTCGTGCGACGACTGTCTCCTCCCGGCCGGACGGAAGGAGACGGCGCACCAGGCGACCAAGCGCGCGCGGCCCGATCAACTCGACTCCACGCTGAAGCGCTCGAGCCACTTCTGCACGGCGACCACCGGGTCGTCGCCGACCCAGGGGAAGCTGAAGCTGAACTGGCGCCAGCCTTCGCCGAGGACGTAGACCAAGTCGTTGCTGCGAGGCGGCTCGCCGCTCTCTCCCCGCACCTGCTCGTCGATCAGGAAGCGCGGCCGGGCCTCGGGCCAGCCCTCCCAGATCACCAATGCGCGGGTGAGGTTGGGGCTCCAGGCGTCGGGCAGGACCACCTCCTCCATCAGCAGATGGAGGGGCTGGTCGAGCGCCGGAGTCACGTTGCGTGCCGACCCGAAAGCCCGCTCGACGCGGGCAATCAGGTCGGCTGTTTCTGCCTGCTCCACTTAGCTCACCCCGCCCGACCGGATCACCACGAAACGGTCGCCCTTCTTCACGTCGACGGTTTCGTGGTCTCCTAGGCGCGTGCGCTTGCCGTGCTTGTTGATCGACCAGAGCGCCAGCTCCGACTCGACCCCCAACTCCTCCTTGAGGATCTTGACCGAAGTCTTGCCCTTCTCGACGAGCTTCTCTTCCTCCACCTGATCGCCGCTTTCGTCGTCGATGGTGATTAGCGTCACCTCGACGAGCTTGTGCTGCTTCTTGTCCTCCTGATGTACCGCGCTGGCCTCCATCGGGGCCTCCTTCCCGGGGTGCGGAGACCCCAGATCGACTATCTGTTGCTAATCAGCTTAGCAGGTCGCTAAGTTGGTTAGCGCAAAGTTGATTAGCAGTCGATCTGAAATACTTAGGGAGAGGAGAAAGGAGAGGCTGATGGCCAAGAAGAAACTGGGAGACGTCCTCAAAGAGGCTCGGAAGGAGTTCGGCCTGTCGCTTCGCGAGGTCGAGCGCGAAACCGAAATCAGCAACGCGCATCTCTCCCAAGTGGAGAGCGGCAAAATTGAGAAACCGGACATGGCGTTGCTGTATACGCTCGCGACGCTCTACCACCTGGACTACCGGGAGTTGCTCTCCCTGGCGGGCTACGGCGTTGCCGAGGGAGGGTCGGGCCGCGCAAGGCAGCGGATGTCGGTCGCGATGCGCGCGATGGGCGAGCTCTCGGCAAAGGAGCAGAACGAAGTCCTGGGCTTCATGTCGGCAGTGCGAAAGCGTCGTGATGCCTGAAGCGTCGTCTACGCCCCCGCCGTTCACGCGGCGCCGCATCGCCTCACTCGCGGAGGAGGCGCTACAGCGGAGCGGAGCGGTGGATGTCCTGCCGACGCCGCTCGAGGAGGTGCAGCGGACGCTGGGCGTCGTCGAACGGGTGTCGATGCGCAACCTGCCGGCCGCCGTCGAGGCGAAGAAGCCCTCCGCGTGGTCCCGGCTTCTCGGTGCCTTCTGGAAGGAGGAGCGCATCGTATTCATCGACGAGGAACAGGGGACAAGCCGCGAGCAGTGGACCGACGCCCATGAGGCCGTCCACGTGATGTGCGAATGGCACACGGAGATCCTTCGCCTCGACAACGAGGACACCCTCTTCAAGGACCTACACGACAGGATCGAGGCGGAGGCGAACTATGGGGCGGGGCACCTCGTGTTCCAAGGTGGTCGCTTCCATCGCCGCGCCCTTGCCGACCAGATCTCGATCCGCACCCCGATCGCTCTTTCGTCGTCCTATGGGGCGTCGCGGCACGCGACGCTGCACTACTACGTCGAGGAACATCCGTTTCCAATCGCCCTGCTCGTCACCGGGCGTTACCCACACGCTGACGGAACTCTGCCGATCTGGCGGAGCGTCGAGTCAGAGTCGTTCCTTCAGCGCCACGGTCGGCTGGAGCAGCTTCTGCCGGGCGGCAAGCTCTTGGTCGAAGAAGGGGCCGACGCACCACTGGCAGAGATCGTCTGCCGTTCGAAACTTGCGGTGGACCCGCCGAACTGCGAAGTCACGATCCCCGACCTTGACGGCGGCGCGCGGAAATTCGTAGCCGAGGCCTTCTTCAATGGCTATTGCCACTTCGTGACCGTCGTCGACCGAAAGGCGACCCGCCTGGGACAGAGGATCCGCCTCGCGTCGTGAGGGCGAGGGGCGAGTCCTTCGTGCCCAAGAATGTGACCGCGATCGCGGCCGGTTAATCCAATCGCCTCAAACCCGACGACGATTTGGCCGTTGGCACGGGATCAGTTGCTCATGTCCAGTCGTCGGGCACGCCTCGCTCAACCCCGGCGCACGGAGGCCCAATTCGACCTCTCTCGAAGCTCACCTTGCCCCAGAGCTTGCCCCAAGGCCGATTTTGCACCCTGTTGTCTGTCGGACAAGATAAACAAAAGCCCCGTAAATGCGGGCCTTTCGTTCTATAGCGGGGGCAGGATTCGAACCTGCGACCTTCGGGTTATGAGCCCGACGAGCTACCTGGCTGCTCCACCCCGCGGCGGTTTGTCCATGCTAGCAATGGTGGGTCGATCGGCCTAGAGCCGCGGGCCGGGTCGCATTGGCGCTTGCGTGGGGTTGGTGGCGGGACGGAGGCCGGGGGCGGGGCTCTTTAGAGTGGCCGACCCACATGGCTGAGAATTCTCAACGGGTCGCGGTGATCGACGTCGGCAGCAACTCGACGCGGTTGCTCATCGCCGACGTCGACGGCGACGTCTCGGTGCTCGAACGGCAGAGTCGGGTGACCCGTCTCGGGCGCGGCGTCGACCTCTCCGGGCAGCTGGCCGACGAGGCGATCGAGGCCGCCTGCGGGGCGATCGCCGACTACGTCGAGATCTGCCGCGAGTCGGGCGCCGAGCGGGTCGCCGCGATCGCCACCAGCGCGGTGCGCGACGCCTCCAACGGCGACGCCTTCGTCGCCGAGCTGCGCGAGCGCTTCTCCCTGTCGGCCCGCGTCCTCGACGGCGAGGAGGAGGCCCGCCTCACCTACCGCGGCGCCAGCGCCGAACGGCGTCCCACGGTCCCGACGCTGGTAATCGACATCGGCGGCGGCTCGACCGAGATGATCGTCGGCACCGGCACCGAGATCGCCTTCCACGCCTCACTCCAGGCCGGCGTCGTCCGCCACACCGAGCGCCACATCTCCGGCGACCCCCCAACGGCGGTCGAGCTCGAGGAACTCGCCGGCGACGTCCGGACGCTGATAGCGGATGCCCTCGTTGACGACCTCGACGCCCGTGCCTCCGCCGGCATCGCCGTCGCCGGCACCCCGACCTCGCTCTCCGCTGTCGAGCTCGGGCTCGAGCCCTACGACCCGGCTCGCGTCCACGGCCACGTCCTCTCACTGAGACGATCCAGCGGCTGCTCTCGCGGTTCGCCTCAGCCCCCTTGGCGGAGCGGGCGGCGATCCCCGGCCTGCACCCCGACCGGGCACCGACGATCATCGCCGGCTGCGTGATCCTGATCGAGGCGATGCGCGCCTTCGGCCTCGACCAGATCGAGGCCTCCGAGCACGACATCCTCTACGGGATGGCGCTCGAAACCGCCTCCCAGCCTAGGTAACGACGATGAACGCCCATGGGTACATCCCGTGGGACCCGGTGTACAGGTGAGTTTTCGGGACCCGTCCAGTTGGGTAAACGTGTCGCCCTAACCCCCAAAACTTGGTAGAGTCGGCCTACCGAGTTGTCAGTAGGGGCAAACCCAGCACCTAGACATTTCGGACAGGCGAGCGCATACTCGCCTCATCGGGGAAAGAGGTGAGGACGAGAGTCTCCACTCGCTGACCCGGTCATAGGGTTCAGGCGATTGCCGCATCATGGCGCCTCCCGCCGTCTGGGCCCATCGAATAAAGAACTGGTCCCTGAAGACGTACCCCTGCCCGTCCTGAGGGACCAACTTGAATCGGCCGCCAGCGATGGCGGCCGATTCTTGTTGGGTCGGTCCGGCCAACTGGCCAGCCAGCCAGCTTTTGGCTTTATCAAGCCAGATTTGACTTGCGCGGGTAGACGACCTCGGGGTCGGTGAGGACATTGACCAGGGTCGGTCGGCCCGACTCGAAGGCACGCTCCAGCGCCGGGCGCAGCTGACCCGGGTCGCTGACGACGACCCCATCGCAGCCCAGCGCCTCGACCACTTTCTCGTAGGGCGTTTCCGGTCGCAGCTCTGCCGCGACCGAGTAGCCATAGAGGAATTTCATCGGGTGATGCTCGAGCGCCCAGATGCCGTTGTTGCCCATCACGCCGACCACAGGGAGGCCGTGACGCGCCAAAGTGTCGAACTCCATGCCCGCGAAGCCAAAGGCCCCGTCGCCGAGCAACAGACAGACCTGCCGCTCGGGGTGAGCGAGCTTGGCGCCGATCGCCTGACCGGGCCCGGCACCAAGGCACCCGAACGGGCCGGGGTCCATCCAGCAACCCGGCTCAAAGGTCTCGATGAAGCGGCCCGCATAGGAAACGAAGTCGCCACCGTCGCCGATCACGATCGCGTCGCGGTCGAGAACTTCCCCAAGCTCCTTGTACACGCGGACCGGGTGCAGGGGCGAGCGGCCGTCGTTCAGCTCCTCCTGCTCGGCCGCCCGCTTCTCGGCCTCCACCCCGCGCAGCCGCTCGAGCCAGCCATCGGTGCTTCCCCGTCCACCAGAGACTGACTCACGGATCGCCGCCAGCGTCGCGGCGACGTCGCCGACCAGGTCGACCTCGGGCGCCCGGTTGGCGGTGAGCGCGTTGGGCGCGGCGTCGAGCCGGATCAGCTTCGTCTCCTCGCCGAAGCTGCCGCCAAAACCAAGCCTGAAGTCGATCGGCACGCCGACGACCAGCGCGACGTCAGCGCCCTTCAGCCCGGCGCCACGCGCCCGGCTGAAGGCCAGCTCGTGATCGGCGGCAAGGCAACCGCGGCCGAGCCCGTTGAGGAAGACCGGAATGCCGAGCGCCTCGGCAAGCGCGCGCAGCTCGGCCTCCCCGCAGCCCCAGTAGAGGCCGCTGCCGGCCATGATCGCCGGTCGCTCGGCGCCTGCCAGCAGGGCCGCCGCCTCCTCGACACCGGCAGCCGGCTGGGTATCGCTTCCCTCGGGATCGGCAATCTCCTCGTCCGCCTCGCTGAAGACGACGTCGAGCGGATAGTCGACGAAGGTGGGCCCGAACGGGGCGCTGAGCGACAGGTCGAGCGCCGCGGCCGTCCGCGCCCCGATCGCGCCCGTCTCCTTGACCGTCTCCGCCGACTTGACCAGCGGCGAGACGAAGGGCAGGTGATCGATCTCCTGCAGCGAGCCCGAGCCCCAGCGCAACTCCGGCGCCCGCCCGCCGAGCACGCAGACCGGCGAGCAGTTGGCCTGCGCACCGGCGATCGCGCTGATGCCATTAGTCACTCCCGGACCGGCGGTCAGCGCCGCAACGCCGACGCGCCGCGTCGCCTTGGCGAAGCCCTCGGCCGCAAACACCGCCGACTGCTCGTGCCGAACGTCGACGATCTCGATGCCCTCGGCTTTGCAGCCGTCATATATAGAGAACAGGTGCCCACCGGAGAGCGTGAAGAGGTGGCTGACGCCGCGCGACTTCAGCGCTTTCGCGACAAGGCGTCCCCCGTGCTCCATGGACCGTGAGTCTAGTGCCCGGGGCGGGACTCGAACCCGCAAGCCCCAAAAGGGGCAGCGCATTTTAAGTGCGCCGCTTTTGCCAGTTTCGCCACCCGGGCAAGCTCGATGGTATCCGCCGGTTTCCGAGCGTCTAAATCCGGGGTAAAGATTTGTACGGACCGCAACTATCTCGCTGCTACGGTGTCCCTATTGAGGAAGACAGTGCAATTCACAACGCCTTCCCTGGAGAGTGAAACTTGGAGGCATCGGCTCTAACCCACGCCAGTCAGCGCGGACTCCTCGCCCGCCGCTCCCCTCTGCTCAAGCTGCAGGGGGACGCGAAGCTGATCGCGATGGCCCGCAGCGGTAACACCGGGGCCTTCGAGACCATCGTCGACCGCTACCAGGGCCGCCTGCTCGGCTTCTGCCGGCAGATGCTCGGCTCCACCGAGGACGCCGAAGACGTGCTTCAGGAGGTCTTCGTCAACGCCTACCGGGCGATGCTCGCCGACGAGCGCGAGATCAACCTGCGCCCGTGGCTCTACCGGATCGCCCGCAACCGCAGCCTCAATCACCTGCGCAAGCCGACCGCCGACGCACAGGAATCGATGGACATGGTGCCCGTCGTCGAGGCCGCCACGACCGCCGAGAAGGTCAATAACCGCGAGGAGTTCCGCCAGCTGCTCAACGACGTCGGCAAGCTGCCCGAGACGCAGCGCATCGGCCCTGCTGCTGCGTGAGATGGATGCGATGTCCTACGAGGAAATCGCCGCCGCGATGGAGACCAGCGTGCCCTCGGTCAAGTCTTTGCTGGTGCGGGCGCGGATCTCCCTCGCCGAGGCGAGCCAGGCCCGCCAGCTGACCTGCGGTGAGGTGCGGCTGGAGCTGGCCGAGGCCGCCGAGGGCCTGCGCAAGGTCTCGGGACCGGTGCGCCGCCACGTGCGCGACTGCGACGAGTGCTCCGACTTCCGCTCCCAGGTCCGCTCCAACGAGAAGGTGATGGCGGCGCTGTTCCCCGTCGGGGCACTGGTCGCGTTCAAGGGCCTCATCCTCTCCAAGCTGGGTCTTGGCGGAGCTTCCGGTGGGGCGTCCGCCGGAGCGGCGGGCACCGGGGCAGGTGCCGGAGCCGGCGCAACCGCCGCGGCGACCAGCGCGGGCGCCGTCAGCAGCGTCGGCGCGGCGCTCGAGCGGCAGCGGCGCTGCCGGCGGGCTCGGCGCGGTTGGAGGCGCGATCGGCACCAAGGCCGTCGCCGGTGTCGTCACCGCCGCGGTCCTCACCGCCGGCGCGGTCGAGGTCAACCAGAACGTCAACACGAATCCGGTGCCGAAGAGCAGCGTGCCCGCCAAGGTCTCCGCGGTGCACAACAGCCCGCTCTCGCTGTCCCAGCGCCAGGTGGCGGCATCTCAGCCCAAGCCGCAGCCGGCCGATGAGGCCGTGACCCCGGCGCCGGAGCCCGAGGCGATCCCCGCCAACCCCGCGCCAAGCGCGGTCGAAACCGCATCCGACCCCGAGGCCGCCGATCAGTCGAACACGACCGAAGTCGCCGACGAAACGATCGTCCAGGCGAAAGCCGCCGTGCCGAACGTGACCGGCGCGAAATCGCCGACCAGCACCGCCGGAGCCCCGAGTGGAGGGGAAACCGTCGTCGTCACCGTGGGTGGCTCGACCCCACCGGCCGCCGCACCGGCAGAAAGCCCGCCGGCCGCCGAAAGCCCGCCGGCAGAATCGGCTCCCCCAAGCGAACCGCCGCCGAGCGAACCCCCGGCCGAATCGCCCCCACCGGGAAGCGGCACCGAAGCCGGCTAGCTCCTAGAGGCCGATCACTTTCAGCCGGCGCATCAGGCATTTCGCCGCGAACGCCTGGGTGTCGGCGATCGAGAAGCCGAACAGCTCGTAGTCCTCGTCGTCCGGTGCCCACGGCGGCGATAGAACGCCCTGGGCAGCCGGCAACGACTCCTCCAGCGTGCGCTGGATCGCCTGCTTGTAGCGATCGTCCTCGTGGGCCTTCTCGCGCAGAAAGACCGAGCCGAAGGCAACGTGGCGGTGCTCGTCGCGAGCGACCTTCTGGAACCCCTCGACGAAACCCGGCAGCGTCCCCTCGCGTTCGTTGAAGTCCATGATGAAGTGCTGGCCGGTGAGCGCCAGCATCCCCTCGATCACCATGTGGTAGAGGGTGATCGCCTCGACCAGCGCCTCGGTGTCCTCGGGCTCGGCCGAGAGCCGGTCGGTGCGCTTCTTCAGCATCTCGTCGAAGAGCACGCCGAAGTTGTCGTTGAGGTGCTCGGAGGTCTCCGCCAGCATCTCGGTCAGCCCGTCGGACTCGAGCACGCCGACCTCGCGATAGAAGCGCTCGAAGAAGCGCACGTGACGGGCCTCGTCGGCAATCTGCGTGCAGAGGAAGATTTTCTGGTCCTCGGTAGGCACGGCGCGCATGATCGGGCCAAGCTCCTCGGCGACTTTCTGCTCGCCGATGAAGAAAGAGGAGAGCCCGTACATGCGCTGGAAGCGTTCTTCCTCCGGGAACCCGGCCCAGTCTTCTCGGTCCTGGCTGAAGTCGAGCTCCTGGGTCTGCCACTGCTGGCGCTCCCAGAGCGAGTAGAGCTCCTCGTAGGTCGAGCAGCTTGATGTCGGCCGTACGGTCGGCGGCCTCGTTGAGCGCCGGATCGGCCGTCGCCTGGAAGTCGGCTCGATCGGTCCGCGACTGGGTTCCGGTTGCCTCTTTGGCCTCCATCGTCTCTCCTCGGCTCGACTGCGGCGGTCGAGCCGAGACTAGCGCAGAACTGGCCAGTCAGCCAGTACTTGCGGTCGACTTTTGAGTCGCGTGGCGGCTCAAAGCCCGACCGCGCTAGGCCGTGTGCGTCTCCCCTGGTTTGAGCAGGACGACCTGCGAGGAGGTCTTCGACTCGACGTCGGACTTGAAAGCGTCGCTGTCGGTGGCGATCGCAGGGAAGGTGTCGTAGTGCATCGGGATCACCGTGTCGGCGCCGACGAGCTCGGCGGCAACGACGGCGTCGTGGCGGTCCATCGTGTAGTGACCGCCGATCGGCAGCAGGGCGATATCGACCGGATTGCGTTCCGCGATCAGCTTCATATCGCTGAAGAGACAGGTGTCGCCGGCGTGGTAGATCGTCACACCGCCGATCGAGATGAGCAGGCCGGCAGCCGTCCCCGTGACGGTCCCCGGCGTCGGACTGAAAGGGGACTCGGCCGAACCCGCGATCGTGCTCGTGTGCCAAGCCGGGACCAGCTTTACCCAACCCCAACCGAACTTCACCGTGCCACCGAGGTTGGGATCGTAGGCATTCTCGACTCCCTGCTCTTCAAGCCACTTGGCGATCTCGACGATCGCCACACACTCGGCCCCGGTCCGGGTCGCGACGCCGACCGCGTCAGCCATATGGTCGACGTGGCCGTGGCTGATCGCGATGTGGGTCGGCTCGACTTCCTCCGCGGTATGGACCGCCGCCGGGTTGTTGGGCTTGAGGAACGGGTCGACCAGGACGGTCGTGTCCCCCTCGCTCAGCTCGAAGCACGACTGGCCGTGGAACTTGATCTCCATCTTCAGCTCTCTCCTTCGGTGTCGGGGGCTTCGCCCTCGCTCATCTCTTCTTTCAGTGCCCAGCCGACGGCAACTCCAACCATCATTCCCATCCTCGCCTCCTCGGCCAGCAGCGTCCGCACCGCCGCGATCCGCTCCTCCGGGTCAGGCACGGTGGCCGCCTTCAGCGACTCGCTCTCGTGCGACTCGCCGAACCAGCCGCCCTCGGCGAGGGCGGCGCCCAGCACCCGCTGCAACTGCGGGGCGGCGCGGGCGACGATCAGCTCGGCCTCGGCAAAACGGTCCGCCTCGGCCAGGCGCTCGATCGCGGCTTCGAGCCGCTCGGCATCGACATCGTCAGGGGCCATCGCCGCTGAGCCTATTCGGACGGTCGCACCACGGATGGCGGCGAGCCCGGCGAGGCCACCGACGGCACCGCCGACCAGCCCGGCGAAGACGTCGCGGTCGATTCGAAGATCGGCAGGGCGAGCAGCACGGCGGCCGCGACCGCGACGCCGATCCGGTCGTAGTCCTGGTCGATCGCCTGGTGCGCCTCGGCGCGGCGGATCGCGAACCAGGCCGCGACCGCGCCCAGCGCCATCCCGTTGCCGCCGGCGATGACGACGATGTCGCCCTGGGCACTGGCGATGCCGCTGGCCGCCAGCATCCCCAGCGAGCCACAGGCGAGCAGCAGGACGGCGGTGGCCGGAGTGCCGAGCCGCCGCTCGACCCCGACCCCGAAGATCGCCAGCCCGACCGCGACGACGAAGAGGTAGCCGACGTCGGCGTAGACGAACGGGGCCGTGAAGAAGCGCCACCACTCGCCGTGGAGCGGCACGGTGAGGCCACCGAGGGTGACCAGCGTGGCGCCGCTCGCCTGCTCGACCAGGAGCAGGATGGCCGAGCCGAGGACCACCGCCAGCGTCGCGTAGGGGCGGTGGGAGCCGGCCGCGGCCCGGGAGCGCAGTTTGATCCGGAAGAGCCGGCTGGCGGGGCCGCGGCGCGGCTTCGCCTCGAGCCCATCGCCACGCCGCTCGAGCTTCGGCGCCCGCTTGCGCAGGCGCGCGCCGCAATAGGGGCACTCCGTGACATAGGGACTGACCTCGGAGCCACAGTTCTTGCAGATGACGCTGAGCTCAGTCTCGCTCATGGTTAGTCGAGGATAACTGCCCTGTCACGGCCGCTCACAAGCTGCCGCCGGTGGCATACTGCCGGTTACACCCATCTTCGAGGAGGAATAGAGCGTGGAGTTGAACAGTCTGACCGAGCAGAAATCGCTTCTGGCCGAGCTGGCGCCCGGCAAACGGACCCGCCTGCGCCGCCTGCTGTTCGAGTTCGGACCGGGCAACGGCACCCTGATGCTGCTGCCGATCGATCAGGGGATCGAGCACGGCCCGCGCGACTTCTTCCCCAACCCCGCCTCCAAGGACCCCGACTACCAGTTCCGGCTCGCCGCCGAGGCCGGTTACTCGGCCCTCGCCTGCCAGATCGGCATGGCGAGCAAGTACTACCCCGACTACGCCGGCCAGGTGCCGCTGATCCTCAAGGTCAACGGCAAGACCGACATCCCCTCCTCCGCGCAGGCGTTCTCGACCTGCAACGCCAGCGTCGAGGACGCGGTGCGGCTCGGCGCCGACGCGGTCGGCTACACGCTCTACGTCGGCTCGCCGCGCCAGGACCAGGATCTGGCCCAGCTGCGCGGCGTGCGCGAAGACTGCGACCGCTTCGGCATGCCGCTGATCGTCTGGTCCTACCCACGCGGCGAAGCGGTCGACGGCAAGGGCGGCCCCAACTCCTTCTACGCGATCGACTACGCGGCGCGGATGGCGATGGAGATGGGCGCTGACGTGGTCAAGCTCAACATGCCGAAGATCGACGCGGCGAAGGACAAGGACGCCCCAGGCTCCCTACAACGAGATGGAAGTCGATCAGGCCGAGGCGATCCAGCACTGCGTCGAGTCGGCGGGGCGGGCTCTGGTCGTCCTCTCCGGTGGCTCCAAGGTCGATGACGACGTCGTCCTCAACCACTGCCGCGAGGTCATGCAGGCGGGCGGCAGCGGCGTCATCTTCGGCCGCAACGTCTGGCAGCGCGAGTGGAGCGAGGCGCTGGAGATCATCGGGCAGATCAAAGAGACGCTGCTCGGCAACGTGCGGCGCATTCCGTAGGCGTCGTCGATCCCGGTCTGCGGTCCTTTTGAAGAGCCCGTCCGGTAGGGCTTTCACTTAACTTCTTTCGGTGGATCGCCGGTGGGCTGACGCCCGCAGCCCACACCGAAAAAGTACAAGACGTTTCAGCCCTACCGGATGGGCTCTTCGTGGGGGGCGAGAGTTCGCTGCTGGGGCCTTTACGTGTTGTGTATCGGCATTGGCTTGGCAGCTTTGTGCTCTTCTTGGCGGTGGCGGTGATCGTGCTGCGGCCCTGGGAGGGGGAGCTTGAGGTTGGACCGGCGTCTGCTGTGGCTCGGGTGGCGCGGGTGGTCGATGGGGACACGATCGAAGCTCGGATCGGGGGTGCGGTGGAGGACGTGCGGTTGATCGGGGTGGATACGCCGGAGACGGTCAAGCCGGAGACGCCGGTGCAGTGCTTCGGCGAGCGGGCCTCGCACTTCACGAAACGGCGGTTGACCGGCAGGCAGGTGCGGCTGGTCTTCGGCGTCGAGCGGCGGGACGTCTACGGACGGCTGCTGGCCTACGTCTATCTCCATGGCAGCTTTTTCAACCCGATCCTGGTCCGCCGCGGCCTCGCCCGCTCGCTTGACGATCCCGCCGAACGACCGCTTCGCGCCGCGCTTTCGGCACCTCGAGCTGGTCGCGGCCGGTGCCGGACGCGGCCTCTGGGGCGCCTGCTGATCGTGACCAACGTCACTACTTGAGCCCTGCATGCGCTCGTGCGGCTTTGCTACGGTCCGCCGCCGCGAGCCCCCGGGCCGCCCCCTATGAGAATGCGTCAAAGCATCAACCAGTTCGAGGTTGCCTTCGAGCAGGAGACGACCTTGGAGCGCCGCCGTCGCGAGCAGCTGCGCCGACGCGCCGCCAACCGGTCGCGCGAGCGCCGCATGACCCGCAACGAGCAGCACGGCAAAGTGCGCTTCAGCGTGCTCGCCGTCTGCCTCACCGCGACGGTCGTCGTCGTGGTCGTCTCGATGTTCGAGGCGCTCTCCTTCCTGATGGCCTAGAGCCGCCCCGCGACCGTGACTCCGCGAACCGCAGCGGAGGCCTGGCGTCGGCTAGGCGCGTGCGCGGGGGCGACGCAGACCAAGCTGGGCGCCGGACATGGGCGAAGCGGGTAGTGGTTACTACCCGTAAGCCCACGGGTGGCGATCCAGCGCCGGTATGCGGCGTCATCCGCGTGCGTGGATAGCCGACGCCGGGCCTCTAGGTTGAATAGACTCGCGCGCCGATGGCAAGACGCTCACTGAAGCCACAGCTCAACCAGATCCGCGCCTGGGTGCGGCAGGGCCGTACCGACGCCTGGATCGCCCACCAGCTCGAAGTCTCCGCCTCGGAGCTGCGCGAGTTCCGCAAGCAGCACGACCTCAACCCCGGCGGCGAGGACACCGGCGGCGGCGAGGTCGACCTCCGCGACGAGATCGAGGCCGAGGTCGAGGCCGCGACGGCCGAAGAGGCGGCCGAGGAGGAAGAGGACGAGGACGAGCCAGACGAGGACGAGGACGGCGACGAGAAGCCGGCTCGCAAAACCTCCAAAGCCGGCGAGGATGACGACGACGAGACCGGTGGAGCGCGCCCCCGGCGCAGGCGGCGACGTGGCAGGCGCGGCGGCCGTGGCCGGCGCAAAGAGCTCGAGGCGACCTTCGACCATGGCGAGCGGGACGGCTACGGCCTCTGGCTCGATGCCGCGGTCAAGGACAACCCCGTCTACGCCGAGCACTGGGCCGGCAAGCGCGAGGTCACGGTCCGCATCGACGCGGACCAGATCGTCATCCGCCGCGCGGGCGAGAGCGCCCCGGCCGACGACGACGGCGACGACTCCGACGACTGAGTCGGCTCAGACGAGCAGCCGGCGACCGCCGGCGAAGTCCTTGGCCCCGCGCAGATAGAGCCAGAAGGCCGCGTCGGCGAGCGCGCGCGAATCGCCGCCGAGCGCCGGGCGCGGCATCGCTCGCCACCTGCAGGCACCAGTCGGTGCCCCGCCCGTAGAGCTCCGCCAATTCCGTCGCCGCGAAGGTCGGCCCGATCCGGCGTCGCAGCTCGTCCTGAATCGCGCCGACGACCCGATCGGCCTGGCGGCGCTCGCGCGGCGTCCTCGATCGCCTGCAGCGCCCGCATGCCCTCCTCCCACTGGAAGAGCGCGTTCTCGAGCGGATAGCTCATGCGACGAGACTACCCAGACGGCTGCTGGGGAATCCGGCGCAGCGGAGCGTTTGCGCGGACCGCAGGTCGGCGGGGTCGAGGCGGCCGCGGACGCGCCAGACGGTTACCGGGCCGCTGCGCTGGATCGGGACCACCGCGGGCTCGCCGCGCAGCCAGCGAGCCTCCGGCGAGGGGACCGGCTTGCCCGGCTCGATGAAGTTGAGGAAGGGAGAGGTGACCAGGTAGTCGAGATCGGCGGCGTTGACGGCGGCGCGAAATTCGGCGCAGCTCTGGAATCGCGTTGAAAGCGCCATGCGGTCCCTCGACGCCGAGGTAGCGCACGCGGTTGGAGAGGTCGGTGCCGTAGAAGCCGTACTCGAGGAAGCCGGCGGTGGTGCCGGCGAGGCCGATACGGGAATCCTCGACGCCCCGGGCCCAGCGATAGGCGGAGTCGAGATGCATGCCCGGGATGCTCGTCTCAGCGTCCGCGTTGAGGAAGCGGTCGCGCAGGTAGTCCCGCTGCACCGGGTAGCCGATCGCGACCACGGCGAGTGCAAGGCCGGCGAATCCAGCGACGATCGCACCCCGCGGCGCTCCGCGCCGGCGGGCGAACAGCAGTGCGGCCGGGATCAGCACCACCAAGGCGGCGATCAGCCAGCCGAAGAGGCGGTCGGGGTCGCGCAGGGCGGCGTCGGAGCGGTCGGTGACGAGCAGGACCAGCAAGAACGCCCCGAGCAGGGAGCCACTGACCCCGCTCTCGCCGAAATGCCAGAGGCAGCAAGGTCAAGCCCGCTAGAAGAGCTGGGATGGCGTAGCGGATGTTTATTGCGAAGCCGACGGGGGCGCCCTCGGCTCCTGCGGCGCTTAGGGGGGTGAAGACGTAGGCGAGCATGCCGAACAGGGCTACGCCGCCCATCCAGCGCAGGACGCGCGTGCGGCCCCAGAGGAGGGCGGTCAGGCCGCCGGCTACGGCGGCGACGATGACCAGGGGCCAGAGGGCGCCAAAAGCTTGGTGCAGGCCCGACTCGAAGTACTTGCTCCAGACGCCGGTGTCGGTGGCGTAGTGGGCGATGCTGAAGTCAGGACGACCTTCCTGCAGCCGCTCGGGATGAGGCAGCGAGATCGGCCCCAGATGCTCCAGCTGGGGCAGCGGGATTGCCCGAGATGATCAGGTTGCGCAAGTACCAGTAGCCGCCACCGGCAACAGCCGCCGCGAACCACCACCCCGCAGCAGCCCAGCGACGACCAGCGGGCGCCAGCACGATCACGGCAACGGTGAGCGCAGCGGCCATCGCCAGCGCCGTCGACTTCGTCCCGACCGCCATCCCAACGGCCAATCCGGCCGCCGCAAGGGGCCAACCTGGCCGCTTATTCGCATTGACGAGGATCGCGATCGCCGCAAGCAGCAGCGCCGCAGCCATCAGATCGTTCTTGGCAGCTCCCGGCTCACGCACGACCAGCGTGTGGCACTCGAGCAGGATCCCGGCAGCGACGATCGTCAGCGGCGCTCGCCCATAGGGCCTTCCGATGCACCAAGCCGCCAGGAAAGCAATCGCCAGCCAACCGAAGTTGAGGAAGAGCGACAGCGTGTCCCGCCCCGTAAGCAGGATCCCATCCGCGTGCAGCAGCTCCCCGTTCTGCGGATAGAACCAATTCGTGAAGATCGTCTCGGTGTAGTGCGATCCCGTAACCGAGTGGCTATGCGCCATTTCCACCGCAAACGGCAGGTGGTACCAAAGCGAATCGAAGTTGAAGACGCCCCGACCCAAGGCATCTTTCGCAGTCAAGCCCCAGTGCGCAAACACCAGCGCCACGACCCCAACCGCGACAGCCGTAAGCCACCCTCCCGCGGGTGGCGGGGAGAGGGGGTGGCGGGGCACAGCGGCGTCCTCTTTTTCGCCCCGATCGCGATCTCGGACGGCCGCCCGGCGATTCAGGCGAAAAACCCAGCGAAGCCCCGGCATCCCCTCTCCCCGACAGGACCCGCGGGCCGAAGGCAACCGCTGCCGCCAGAAGAAGCGCTGAGGCGACCAGCGTCCCTGCGTAGAGGAGGCTGAAGAGGCCAAGCAGCTCGCTGAGCCAGATCAGCAGCGCGACGCCAAGAATCCCCTCGACCAAGTGCGCCGGCGCCCCCTCCCACTCGGGCATCAACCTCCGTCGCAGGCAAACCGCGGAGAGCCCCAGCGAAAGGACCAGGACGGCCAGCAGGACAGCGCTGAGGACGTAGGAACCGGCGCTAACCACCGGCCGCTCCTCGGATTGGGGCTAACCGCCGAGCCCGTGGACGACGATCGGCGTCTCGCCTTCGGCGACCATGCCCTGTGCGCGGGCCCTGCGATCGATGACCGTGGGCTCGTCGGCCGTCTGGATGCGGTTGTGGAGGCGCTTGTTTTCGCGCAGCATCTCGTGGAACTCGGCTTTGGCGGCGGTGGTCGCCGTGTAGGTCTTGACGAAGTCGATCGCCGGGTTCAGGTACGAGTAGAGGACGGCGGCGAGGACCAGGGTCAGGGCGATACGCCCGACGCGGTCCCAGCGGATGCGGCTCTCGCCGCGCCGCGCCGCAGGTTTGCGGCGAGCCGCCGGGCGCCGTTTCCGCGGCGACGCGGTTTTCCGAGAGGTAGCCCTGCGCGTCGTGGATGCGCTTCTTGCCGGCCGGGCGCGAGCTGCCATACCCGGTCCTACGCGACCGAGCCCCGCATTCCTTCATTAAGGCCAAGGCCTAAGAAACGCGCTGGGCGAAAGCGTCCAGGCCGGGAAATTCCGCGTTCGCCCCCAACTCCTCCTCGATCCGCAGCAGGCGGTTGTACTTCGCAACCCGATCCGAGCGCGACGGGGCGCCGGTCTTGATCTGACCCGCGCCGGTGGCGACGGCGAGGTCGGCGATCGTCGTGTCTTCGGTCTCGCCCGAGCGGTGCGAGATGACAGCCGTGTAGCCGGCCTCGCGGGCGATGCGGATCGCCTCCAGGGTCTCGCTCAGGGTGCCGATCTGGTTGACCTTGACCAGGATCGAGTTGCCGACGCCGAGCTCGATCCCGCGGCGCAGCCGCTCCGGGTTGGTGACGAAGAGGTCGTCGCCGACCAGCTGCACCCGCTCGCCGAGCCGCTCGGTCAGCAGCTTCCAGCCGTCCCAGTCCTCCTCGTCCATGCCGTCCTCGATCGAGAGGATCGGGTAGCGCGAGCAGGCGTCCTCCCAGTAGGCGGCCATCTCCTCGGGCGAGAGCGTGCGACCCTCGTGCTCGAGCACGTAGGCGCCGCCCTCATAGACCTCGCTGGTGGCCGGGTCGAGGGCGATGAAGACATCGGAGCCCGGCTCGTAGCCCGCGGCCTCGACGCCCGCCAGGACGGCCTGCAGGGCCGCCTCGTTGGAGTCGAGATCGGGGGCGAAGCCGCCCTCGTCGCCGCCCGCGGTCGAGAGCCCCTTCGAGGCGAGGCTCTTCTTCAGCGCGTGGAAGACCTCGGTGCCGACCCGCAGGCACTCGGCAAAGCTCGATGCGCCGGCCGGAACCACCATGAACTCCTGGAAGTCGACCGAGTTGTCGGCGTGGGCGCCGCCGTTGAGCACGTTCATCATCGGCACCGGCAGGAGACTCGGCTCGCCGCCGCCATAGAGCTCGGCCAGATAACGGTAGAGGGGCTGGCCGGAGTCGACCGCAGCCGCCTTTGCCGCCGCCAGAGAGACGCCGAGGATCGCGTTGGCGCCCAGCCGGCCCTTGTTCGGGGTGCCGTCGAGCTCGATCATCGTCTCGTCGAGCGCGCCCTGCTCGGCGGCGCGCGCTCCGGTCAGAGCCGCGGCGATCTCGCCGTTGACGTTCGCGACCGCGCCGGACACCCCCTTGCCGCTCCAGGCGGCGCCGCCGTCGCGCAGCTCGACCGCCTCGAACTCGCCGGTGGAGGCGCCTGACGGCACCGCTGCCAGCCCGCGCGCGCCCGAGTCGAGGACAACCTCGACCTCGACCGTGGGGTTGCCGCGCGAGTCGAGGATCTGGCGCGCGTGGATGGAGGAGATGGCGCTCATGGAAGGCGCGCCAGTCTATCGACGGCCGGCGGTCGCGTCCGGGGGGCTATTCGCCGGTTTCGGCGGGCGGCGCTTCTTCGGTTGGCGCCGGCACGGCGCCTTCGGGCAGGCCGGTGGCGCCGGCTTCTTTTTCTTTGCCGGATTCGGCTTTCGGTATCGGGCGCTGGGCCAGCGGTTTGCCCTTCGGTTCCAGCGGCGTCACCGTTCCCGGCATCGCCGGGACCAGCTGCGATACGGGCGCCGGACAGGCTTCCGGCAGACCGCCTTTGGGGTTTGCTTCGTAGCAACCTGCGGGCGCCGTTTTGGCGCGCCCGCTGCCCTTGAAGTTCGCGCAGCGTTCCGTCGTGAACTCGGAGGCACAGAAGCTCCGCTGCTTCCATTCGGTCTGGAAGCTGGTTACGAAGTTGGCGAAGTATTCCTGTTCGTCCCGCTGTGCCAGCGTGCTCTGGATCTGGCTTTCGACCGTTTTCAGTTCCTGCGACGCTTTCCGGCGTCGAGTTGACCACTTCGAAGACCACGTAGCCGCCCTTGCCCTGGGTCGGACCTTCGAGCTCACCTTCCGGCGTGCTGAAGACTTCCCCATTCAGCGGTTCTTCGAGGGTGCCTTCCTGAACAGCTTTCTGTAGCCCGCCGGTTTCTTTCGTGGTCGGGTCTTCCGAGTACTTTTTGGCGACCTTTTCCCAGTTCTTCGCCGAGTTGTCTTTTGCGAGCGCGTCCGCCGCTTCCTGCGCTTTGTCCTGTTTTTTGGTCAGGATCGTGCGTATGTCGCGGCTCGGCTTTCTCGTGAACTGGGTGGCCTTTGCCGCTTCGTAGTAGGCCTCGACTTCGTTCTGGCTCGGCGTCGGGGCTTTTTCTTTGAGCTGTTCCTGAAGTTCTTTGCTGAGCATCTGGATCAGCACCCGCTCGTGGACGTCGGCGGGCGTGTAGTGCGATTCCTTGAGGAATTTCTGGAATTCGGCGTCGCGATTTGAAGCTTTCTTTCTTCACTTTCTTCAGTTCTTCGGCATCGACTTCCTTGTCGCTCACTTCGATGCCCCATTGATCGGACAACCCCTGAATCCAGATCCCTTCGAGGACCGAGTTGACCGCCGTTTCCTTCAGTTCGTCGTATTTGGGATCGCCTGGTTTCGGGGTCGTTTTTTCGCCCGCCTGCGCTGCCGCCAGTTCGATCGCGTGTTCGACCTTGGCGATCGGGACGTTGCCGATGTCGCCTGGGGTGTCCTGGACCAGCGCAGCATCGCCCGAGGGAACGCTCGGATCGCCGACACCACTCGAGACCGCGACGATGACGAAGAGGGCGACGAAAACAACGCCGAAGAGGAGCAGCCCCAGCCGGCGCGCAGCGACAGGTCCGGAGGCGTTTACCGCCTCCGCCCTTGCCCGACGTCCCTTTCCTACCCTGATCCCGACTCACGAAGCAGGGAGCATATCTTTTTCGACCATTTTCGAGCGGCCGGCCTCGCGCAGACCCTCCGCCATCGCCAGCACCGCGGCGAGACGTGCCTCGGGCTCGTCGGGGACGCGCACCGAAGCGGTTTTCTCGCGCCACTCGTACAGCGCCCCCTCAACCAGCTCGCGCAGCGCGCTCGCCCCCTCGGAATCGAGCTCGATCCCGACCACGCTGAGGCGGCCGCCACGCAGCTCGACACTGCGCGCTCCGGCCAGGCGCAGCTCGATCCGCGCTCGCTGCAGCGCCAGCAGGTTCTCGGCCTCGACCGGCGGCGGTCCGAAGCGGTCGCTGAGCTCGTCCCGGATCGCCCGCAGGTCGCCCGGCGCCCGGGCGGCGACGATGCGCCGGTGGACGTCGATCTTCGCCGCCTCGAAGGGGATGAAGGAGGCCGGCAGGTAGGCGTCGACGGGAACGTCGAAACGCAACGGCTCCGGCGCCTCGCCCTCCTCCCCCGCCGCGCTCGCCTCGGCCACGGCCTCGTCGATCATCTGGCAGTAGAGCTCGAAGCCGACCGCGGCGACATGCCCCGACTGCTCATCGCCGAGCAGGTCGCCGGCGCCGCGGATGTCGAGGTCGCGCATCGCGATCTTGAAGCCGGAGCCGAGCTCGGTGTGATCGGCAAGGGTGGTCAGCCGGGCCGCGGCGTCCTCGGTCAGCGCCTCGGCTGAGGGGTAGAGCAGGTAAGCGAAGGCGCGCTCGCGGGAGCGCCCGACCCGACCGCGGATCTGGTAGGCCTGGGCGAGCCCGAGCCGGTCGGCGCGCTCGACGATCAGCGTGTTGGCGGTGGGGATGTCGAGCCCCGACTCGATGATCGTCGTCGTCACCAGGCAGTCGGCTTCACCGCGCAGGAAGCCCATCATCGTCTTCTCCAGCTCCCCCTCGTCCATCTGCCCGTGGGCTTCGACCACGCGCGCGCCGGGGACGAGCCCGCGCAGCTGCTCGGCGACCTCGGGCAGGCTCTCGATCCGGTTGTGGAGGAAGAATGCTTGGCCGCCGCGCTCGAGCTCGCGCTCGATCGCCCGCTGCACGAGGTCCTCGTCGTAGGGGCCGACGTAGGTGCGGACCGGGCGGCGCCCCTCGGGCGGCGTCTCGATCGTCGAGATGTCGCGCAGCCCCGCCAGGCTCATCTGCAGGGTGCGCGGGATCGGCGTCGCCGACAACGACAGCACGTCGACCTTCAGCTTCAGCTGCCGCAGCAGCTCCTTCTGTTTGACGCCGAAGCGTTGCTCCTCGTCGACGATCAGGAGACCGAGGTCCTTGGCTCGCACGTCGCGTGAGAGCAGCCGGTGGGTGCCGACCAGGACGTCGATCTCACCCGCCTCATATCGCTTCAACACCTCTTTGACTTCTGCCGGCTTGCGCAGGCGCGAGACCCAGTCGAGGGTGAAGGGGAGGTCGGCGAGGCGCTCGCGAAAGGTGCCGAAGTGCTGCTGGGCAAGGATCGTGGTCGGCGCCAGCATCATCACCTGCTTGCCGTCGGAGGCGGCCTTGACCGCGGCCCGCAGCGCCACCTCGGTCTTGCCGAAGCCGACGTCGCCGCAGATCAGCCGGTCCATCGGCTGCTCCGATTCCATGTCGCCCTTGACCGCCTCGATCGCCTCCAGCTGGTCGGCGGTCTCGCGGTAGGGGAAGGCCGTCTCCATCGCGATCTGCCATTCGCCGTCCGGCGAGAAGGCGTGGCCCTTGCGGGTGCGCCGCTCGGCGAAGAGGTTGAGTAGCTCGCCGGCCAGGGCGCCCGCCGCTTTGCGGGCGCGGGCCTTCATGTTCTGCCAGCGTTTGCCGCCGAGCGCCGAGAGCGACGGGGTGGCGCCGGAGCCGGCGTAGCGACTCAGCTTCGCCAGCTGGTCGGTGGGGACGTAGACCCGGTCCTCGCCTTTGTATTCGAGGTAGAGGTAGTCGCGGCTGATGCCGCCCACCTCGCGCGTCTCGAACCCGGCAAAGCGGGCGACGCCGTGGTCCTCATGGACGACGTAGTCGCCGACGCGAAGATCGCTAAAGGCAAGGCGGCCCTTGCCGGCGCCCGGCGCGCGCCCCTCGGCCCGCTTGCGCCGGTGGACGAGGCGGCGGAACGGGTAGACGGCGAGGCGCAGCTCGGGGCTGACGAAGCCCTCGCGCAGGCGCGCCTCGGCGAAGGCGAGGCCTGGGTCCGGCGAGAGGCGGCCGCCGTCGAGCAGGGTGGTGTCGAGGCGTTCGAGGCCGTAGCGCGAGCGTTCAGCCTCACCGCGGTTGTCGAAGGCGACGACGGTGCGGTAGCCCGAACGGACCAGTTTCTCCAGCTCGCCCTCGGCCTCTTTGACGCTGCGCGCCGGTGACTCGGCGCGCGAGGCGCGGAACGCCGCCTCGTCGTCCTCGCCGGCCCCGCTGACGGCGAGGATCGCGCGAGCGTTGAGCGGTGCCGCCACCTCGACGTAGAGGTGGCGGGCGTCGTCGGCGTGCATCGCCGCCGTCGCATCCTCCCAGTGGTCGCGCAGCGCCGGCTCGATCTCCTCGCTGGCGGTGAGGATCACGGCGGCCCCTGCGGGGACGAGATCCAGCGGGGGACCGAAATGCTCTAGCGGCAGGACCTCGGCCGGGCTCGGCGGCTCCTTGCCCTCCTCGGCCGCCTCCATGGCCGCCAGCTCGGCCAGCTCGCGGTGCTCGGCGTCGAGCTCGGCGGCGGGCGCCAGCTCGACCCGCTCGGCGTCACCCAGCGAGCGCTGGGTAAAGGTAGAGAACCAGCGCATCGACTCGATCTCGTCGCCGAAGAGCTCAATCCGCACGGCGCGCTCCTCGGTCGCCGGGTAGACGTCGAGGATGCCACCGCGAACGGCGAACTGGCCGCGCTCCTCGACCTGCTCGACCCGCTCGTAGCCGGCCGCGACCAGTTTGCGTGCGGCCGCATCGAGCTCGATCTCGCCGCCCGACTCGAGCGTGAAGCCGGCAGGACGCAGCGAGGCATCCGGCACGGCCTCGGCAAGCGCGGTGGCGCTGGCGACGACGACGGCGTCCTCGCTCTCGCGCAGCGAGTCGAGCGCGTCGATCCGCAGCCCGACGAGGTGCGGGGGCGGGGTGACGTGCGAGGCGTAGCCCGTCCCCCGCGAGGGGTAGAAGCGGACCCGGCGGGGCGCCAGATAGGCGCGCAGGTCGGCGGCCAGGTCGCGGGCCGAGCGGTCGTCGGCGCTGACGAGCAACGCCGGCCGGCCGGCGAGGCCGCGATCGTCCTCGAGCAGGGTCGCCAGCAACAGCGGGCGCAGGGTGGTCGAGGCGCCGATCTCGACCGGCGAGCCGCCGCTCGCGGCGCGCACCTCGCTCGCGAGCGCGTGCAGGCGCTCGTTCTCGGCGGCTAGTTCAATGAGGGGTCTGAGGCTCATGGCAGGCAAAGCGCCCGGATCGGCCGATCCGGGCAGCGCGGCCGATTCTAGATGGAGGGGCTACGCTGCCCTGGAGATGCGACTGCGACGCCCATTCGCCGCCGGCTCGACTCTCGGCCTCTTCGCCCACAACGCCTTCGAGACCCGTGCCGGGGTCGGCCTGGTCTTCGAGCCGCAGCTTGGCCGGCGGGGCGCGTACGCACTCTGGGGCGCCCTGATCCCGCTGGGACTCGTGGCTGCGGTCCGCGGCGGCAAGTGGGACGAGCGGCTCTCCGCGCTCAACGCGGGCATCGGCGTGGCCGGCGTCGCCGTCCACTTCAAGGCCTGGCCCTGGTCGCTGCACGGCGGGCTGCCAATGCTCGACGAAGCCGAGGGCCTGCGCGAGGACCAGCTTCCCGCCTACAACGCCGTTCTCTGGGCCTGGGGGATCTCCAGCGCCCTCAGCCTGCTTACCGAGACCAAGCGCAGCTCGCGCGGCTTCGCCGTCGCCGGCCTGCTCAACTTCCCGATCCTGCTCGCCTCGGCCCAGCACCACTTCCGCTGGGCGCGCGAGCAGGCCAAGCGGGAACCCGAGCGCTGGAGCGCGGCGCTGCTGGAGGACTGACCGTGACGGAGTGGCCGGGCGGTGCCCGCGGCGCGCTCTGCCTGAGCTTCGACAACCTCGGCGTCGACGAGGCCTCGAGCGCGGCCCGGGTGCTGCCGGGCCTGCTGAAGCGCCTCGGCGAGCGCGGCCTGACGGCGACCTTCTTCGCCGAGGGGGTCAACGCCGAGCTCGACCCCGGAGCGCTACGGGAGATCGGCGCGGCCGGGCATGAGGTCGCCTACCACGCCTGGCGCCACGAGACGTGGGGAGAGCTGTCGGAGACCGAGCAGGCGGACAACCTCGGGCGCGGGATCGCCGCCTTCGAGGCCCTCGACCTGAGCGTCGCCGGCCTGCGCCCGCCGGGCGGGCAGCTGGGAGCGGGCGGGGTCGCGGTTCTGCGCGAGGCCGGCCTGACCTACGCGTCGCCGGCCGGCGAAGGCGCGGGCGTCGATGACGGCGTCGCCCTGCTCCCCTTCCAGTGGCGCCACGTCGACGCCAGCTGCATGCTGCCGCCGTTAGGCGCCGTGCGCAGGCAGATGACCGGCTCGCCGGACCCGATCGAGCCCGGCGTTTTCCTCGCCTACCTCGAGAAGGAGGCCGACCGCCTTGCCGACGAGGGCGGCTTCGCGACGATTGTCCTCCACCTACCGCTGCTCGAGTGGCTGGGAGAGGCCAACCTGGCATCGCTCCTCGGCAAGCTCTCCTCCAGCGACATATGGCTCGCGCGCTGCGACCAGGCAGCCGAGCACGTCCTCGGCCACCCGGAGGCGTTCACAGGCGGGACGACCCTCGATCCGACCAGTTGGTCGGCCTGATCAGCCGGCGAGGACCCGGAACTTCTTCTTCGCCGGTACCGGGTCGACCGTGCCTTTGGTGTCGGTCGCCCGCACCTTGAAGAGGTGCTTGCCCGGCTTCAGGCCCTTGTACTTCTTCGGCGATTTGCACTTCTTGAACGGCTTTTTGTCGAGCTTGCATTCGAAGGTCGAGCCAGGCATGTCCGAGCTGAACCTGAACTTGACCGTGGTCGCGTGGGTTTTGCCTTTGGGCGCGCCGGTGATGACGGTTTCCGGCCAGCGACATTTGCCGGCGGTGAAGGCGCAGACCGGGTCGACGATGACCTTGGGCTCCTTCTTCTCCTCTTTCTTGCCCCCTCCGGTGCTCGGATCGGCGCTCGTCGTGGCGCTCTTCAGCTCCGAGGTCGCGCCTTCGGCGTTGGTCTGCGTCGCCGCGACGATCGTCCCGGTCGGGACCTGCGGGTAGGTGACGCTCCATTTGCCCGAGCCGTCGGCGACAGTTTCGGCGAGGAATGACTGCAGCTCGCCGGGTTCGGCGCTCGCCTTGCGGAAGACGCGCACCGTGGCGCCGGGCGCGGCCGCACCTTCAGCCTTCGACTGAATCGCTGCGGAGAAGGCCGGCGGCAGGATTTCTTCGTTGGCGCCCGCCACGAGGTCGATGAAGAGGCCGCCGTTGTCGCCGCCGCGATTGCGGGTGATTTCCGTCGTGCTCCCTGGTTCCAGCGCTTCTTCGAGGATTTCGATCGCGGGCCCGCCGCTGCCTTCGATCACGTTTTCCTTTTCCACGGTGTTGCCACCGACCAGGTTGCCGGTCATAGCAATTCCGGGCGGGTTCCTGACCCGGATCCCGGATAGGCCCGAGTCGATGACGGTGTTGGCTCGGACTTCGTTGTCGGGGCTTTCGACGACGATCCCATGTTCGGTAGGTGCTTCGACTTCGTTGCTGGCGATCAGGCCGGCGCCTTCTCCGACCTTGGTCAAGATCCCGGTCGAGCCGCCCTCGATTTCGTTGCCGGTGATCCTCCCGGTCACGAAACGGGCCTCGATCCCGGTCCCACCGGTCATCCGGATGCGATTGCTTTCGATCGACGGCTCTTCGGTCACTCCCAGGCCGAGGACGAAGATGCCTCGCGTGTTGGGCGGACTGACATTGCTCCCGTCGGAGGCGAAGCCGATCCAGTTGCCGCGAGCTTTGAGGTCCTGTCCTTCGCTTTCGCCGGCAATCCCTTCGCTGCCTCCGGCAATGTAATTCGCATCGCCCAGGGGAAAGCCACCGACCGTAACGTGGTCGGCTCCACCGGCCAGAATCCCGTAACTGCCGTTCCCGATCGCGTTGGCCCCCGTCTCATCCAAGCCGATGAAGTTGCCGTGGATCGTCGTCGGGCCGCTGGCGGGCGCCTCGTTCTGACCCGCACCGTTGCCGGTCAGGTCGATGCCAGTCGAGCTCGCCCCGGAGATCACGTTGCAGCCGCCGTCGCAGGCGTCGCTGGTCAGCGCCGCGCCTTCGACGGAAGCACCGACTTCGTTGTTTTCAGCGGGAAAGCCGGGGAGAGAGGTCGAGTCGGTGATCTCGATGTCCTTGGCGTTCGCCATCTGCGTCGTCCCGTCGGGCGCGACGCCGAAGACATTTTTGCGGATCACCGCATTGCTGGCGCCCTCGATGTCGAGACCCTCGTTGTTGTTGCCGGCGATCACGTTGCCCTGCGCGAATTCGGGCGGGCCGACCGTCGTGCCGATCGTCGCGCCGTCGGATTCAGGGTCGATGAAGATGCCGGTGTTGTTGGCGCCTGCGGTGCCATCGAGTTTGACCCCGATCCAGTTGCCCGTAGCGGTGAAGTTTTTGGATCCTTCGATCACGTTGATCCCGGTCAGCGCTCCGGTGATCGAGACGTTTCTGATCGCAACCCCGTCGGCTTTGACGGTGATCCCGAAGTTGCCGGCGGGCCCGCTGACCCCGGCGCACGGTTTCAATTCGGCCCCGGCGAGACAGGCGATGAGCGATATAGGCGCTTCGATAGCCGGCAGTGGCGAGGTCAGCGCGATCGTGTCGACGAGCTGGCCGTCGAACGGGGCGGTGCTGAAGAAGACATCTTGGGCCGTGCCCGCCGCATTCGTCACTTGGATCGCTGCCCGCAGGGTGCATCCTCCGGCGGCGGTTTCGCAGACTCCGCCCGGCACCGCGTCGGGTTCGTCGGCGGTGCTGTTGATGATCACTTCGGCGCAGGCAGTAGCCGGCAGAGCGAGGGCGAACAAGGCGGCGAGAAGCGCCAGGACGGCGCGGCGGCGAGAGATCATCGGCGGAGACTATCCCGCCGGGTCAGACGCCCACAGCGCTTGACTGAAGCCCGGGGTCAGTCCGGCTGCGGCAAGCCCGGTCCGGTCCTCGCCCACTCGACCTGGCCGACGCCCTCGACCTTGGAGCGACCCTCGACGTCGTCCCACTCGTGCAGCATCGCCTTCAACTGGGCAACTGCCTCCGGCGGATGAGCAGCAACGGCGGTGGCGAGCTCGATAGCCGCTTCCTCGGTGCTCGCTGCCGGAGCAACCCGGTTGACGAGGCCGAGGCGCAGGGCCTCGTCGGCGCCGACGGTGCGCGAGGTCAGCAGTAAGTACTTGGCGGCGGCGAGGCCGCAGAGGGTGACGAGGCGGGCCGGGCCGACCGGAACGCCGAGCGCGGCGCCGGGAAAGCGCATGCGCAGGTTGGCGCCGCCTACGCGCATGTCGCAGGCGATGGCGATCTCCGCCCCACCGCCGACCACGTCGCCGTGGCAGGCGGCCACCGTCGGCTTGGGAAAAGCGACGATCGTGTCGTAGAGGTCGGCGAAAAGCTGCATGCGGCGGACCTTGCCCTCCTCGTCGAGGCTCTCCTTCACATCGGCCCCAGCGGAGAGTCCCATCTGGTCGGAGGAGCTGATCGCCAGGACACGGACAGCGTCGTCCTGGCGCGCCACTGCCAGGTGCTCGAGCATCTCGACCAGCATCTGCGTGTCGATCGCGTTGCGCGCCTCGGGGCGCTCGAGTCGCAGCAGCGCGACGCCCTGGGCGTCGACCTCGTAACTGGTGCGCTCAGCGCTCATCGGCGGGGGAGCCTATTTGCTCGACGAGGCGCTCGGCCTCGTCGGCCGCGTGGCCGATCAAGGCCTGGACCTCGGCACGGGGCTCGCGGAAGCGGCCCAGGACGTAGGCGGAGACGATCTCCGGGTCGGTCGATTCGGGGCGCCCGACGCCGATCCGGACGCGCCAGAACTCGGCGCTGCCCAAACCCCGTTTGAGGCTCTTCAGGCCATTGTGGCCCGCCAGGCCGCCGCCGAGGCGGCCCTGCACCTCGCCGAAGGGGAGGTCGATCTCGTCGTGCAGGACGACAACCTGGTCCAGCGCCGCCTTGAGCGAGCCGCGTGCCGGCCCGGCCGAGTCGCCGGAAGCGTTCATGTAGGTCTGCGGCAGCAGGATCGCCACCCGCGGACCGCCGGGGCGAATGCGCCCTTCGGCGATCAGGCCGCCGAACTTCTTCTTTGCGCGGGGCAGGTCCCAGCGCCGCGACAGCTCCTCCGCGACGTCGAAGCCGATGTTGTGGCGAGTGCCGGCGTGCTCGGCACCGGGATTGCCGAGGCCGACGATGAGGATGCGGTCGCCCTCACCCTGCTCGACGTCGCCCCCGCCGCGGGCCCTGCGGCGGCGGAAGATCGACATGACGGGGATTACTCCCCGGAGTCGCCTGAGTCGCCGCCGTCGCCCGAGTCGCCACCATCGTCGGCGGCCGGGGCCTCGCCCTCCTCGCCGACCAGCTCGGCCTCCTCCTCGACGGCGGGCTCGGGCTCTTCCTCGACGCGCGGCGGCGAGAGGGTGGCGATGGTGACCTCGTCGAGGTCGTCGGCGACGAATTTGACGCCCTCGGGGGCGGCGATGGTCGAGAGCGTCACGGTGTCGTTGATCTGCATCTCGGAGACGTCGGCGACAAGCCGCTCGGGGATCTCGGTCGGCAGCGCTTCGACGGTGATCTCGCGGGTGACGTGCTCGAGCACGCCGCCCTCTTTGACTCCCGGCGCCGTCTCGGTCCCCTCCAGCTCGATCGCGACCTCGGCCTGGATCGCCTCGTCGAGCTTCACTTCCTGCAAGTCGATGTGCTGGAGGTTGCCGCGTACCGGGTGCAGCTGTTGCTCCTTGACCACAACCGGGACGGCTTTCGCGCCCTCGAGCTCGAGGTCGAACAGCGCCTGACCACCGGCCAGGACCGCGCGGATCTCGCGTTCCCCCGCCTGGAAGGCACGGGCCTCTGAGCCGCCGCCGTAGACGACGCCGGGCACGAGGTCCCCGGCGCGCAGGCGGCGGGAGCTGCGCGAGCCGAAATCGGTGCGTTCGGCGGCCTTCAGTTTTTCGCGGGTGCGAGCCATCGGACGGGAGAGGATAGAGAAAGCCGGGAAACGGAGCCCGCCGCGAGGAAGCTGTGACAACCTTGCCAGCCGTGGCAGACGAATCGAAGATCCCCAAAGGGCGGCTCCGCCGCTCGGCCAAGCTGGGCTCGATCGTGGGCGTGCAGGGCGCCCGCTACGCCGGGACCAAGGCAACCAACGTCGCCCGCTCCGAGGAGGGCGGCAAAGAAAAGCTCGAGCAGCGCCACCTCGAGACGGCGCTGAAGATGGTCGGCGCACTCGGCCAGATGAAGGGCGCAGCGATGAAGCTGGGGCAGTTCGCCTCCTTCATCGACACCGACTTCCTGCCCGAGGAGTCACGCGAGATCTACCAGGAGCAGCTCGCCAAGCTGCGCACCTCGGCGCCGCCGATGCCCTGGGAGAAGGTCGAGAAGGTGCTGCTCGAAGAGTACGACGGCGAACCGGTCTCCGAGCTCTTCGCCGAGTTCGAGCACGAGGCTTTCGCCGCTGCCTCGATCGGCCAGGTGCACCGCGCCGAGATGCTCGACGGCCGCCGCGTCGCGGTCAAGATCCAGTACCCGGGCATCGCCGAGGCGCTCGACGCCGATCTGCGCAACGCCGGCACGATCGTCCGCCTCGCCCGTGCCCTCGCTCCCGGCCTCGACGCCAAGGCGATCGCCCAGGAGATCCGCGAGCGGGTCATGGAGGAGCTCGACTACGAGTACGAGGCGCAGAACCAGCGCTCCTTCGCCCGCGCCTATCGCGATCACCCCTTCATCTACGTCCCGGAAGTGATCACCCGTCTCTCGCGCCGCCGCGTGTTGGTGACCGAGTTCGTCGAGGGGCTGGACTTCGAGCGGATCAAGGAGCTGCCACACGAGGAGCGCAGCCGCTTCGGCGAGATCATCTTCCGTGGCAACCTCGGTTCGATGTTCAACCTGCAGCACTTCAACGCCGACCCCCACCCCGGCAATTACCTGCTGATGGAGGACGGCCGCGTCGCCTTCCTCGACTTCGGCATGACCAAGAAGCTCGACCGCGAGCAGATCGTCCTCGAGCAGCGCGCCTTCGACGCCGCCTCGCGCGACGATCCCGAAGCCTTCCGCGAGGCGCTGCACGACCTCGGCTTCATCAAGAACCCCTCGAAGCTGGACGCCGAGCGGCTGCTCGAGCACATGGGGGCGGTCGGCGGCTGGTACGTCGAAGACCGCGAGATCGAAATCACCGCCCAACGGGTGATGAAGATCATCGAGTCGACCAACGATCCGCGCTCGGAGTACTACGACCTGATGCGGCGCGAGTCGATCCCCGCCGACGAGCTGATGGGCCGGCGGATGGAAATAGGCGTCGTCGCGGTCTTGGGCCAGCTGCGGGCGAAACGCAACTGGCACCGGATCATGCGCGAGTGGGTCTACGCGGACCCACCTTCGACCGAGCTGGGCGAGCAGGAGTGGGAGTACTTCGAGGGAAGAGGGATAAAGCGAGTCTCGGGCTTGACCGAAACTCGCTGAACGGGACGAATCGAGCCGGTGGAGGAGAGACGATGAAGCGGATCAAACGAGGCTGGGCGCTGAGCAAGAAAAGCTGGGGGGTGCTGAACAGCCACCGCGAGCTGGCCCGCTTCCCTCTGTACGGAGCGGTCGCCACGATCCCGCTGGCCTTCATCTTCCTCGGACCGGGGCTCTACCTGCTCGAGAAGGACGTGCTCGGCGGCGCGATCCCGCTACTGGTGATCGGCGTCTATGTGCTCAGCGTGGTCGGCTTCTACTTCAGCGTCGGCCTCGCGGCTGCCGCCGACATGATCTTTCGCGGCGAGCAGGCAACCGTCAGCGACGGGCTCGCCGTCGCCCGCAACCGCTTTTCCCAGATCTGCGGCTGGGCGGCGGTCTCGACCGCAATCAGCGTGCTGATGGGGGCGCTGGAAAACCAGGGCGGAATCGCCGGGACGATCGCCGCGCGGCTGGTCGGCATGGCCTGGTCGCTGGTCACCTTCCTGGCCGTGCCCGTGATCGCGATCGAGGGCACCGGGCCGTTCGAAACGCTGAAGCGCTCGGCGAGCCTGTTCAAATCGCGCTGGGGACAGCAGATCACCGGCAACATCGCGATCGGCGGCGCGGTCTTCCTCTTCGGCGTGCTGCCTAGCGCGGCGCTGATCGCGATCGGCGTCCTGGTTTGGGCCTCGGCTAGCTTCGCCGGTGCGCTGCTCGTCGTCCTCGGCGCAATCGGCCTGGCGATCGCTCTGTTGGTCAGCAAGGCGCTGAGCGGCATCTTTGGCGTAGCGCTCTACCGCTACGCGCTTGATGGCGAGGCGGTCGGCGGCTTCAGCGCCGAGGACATGGAGTCGGCCGTGAAGATCAAGAAGGGCGGCCGCAACGCACCGCCGACGGCCACCCCCGGCACGGTCTGAATCGCCGCATCCGACATTGACCACCTCCCGCTGGGGTCAATGTCGGATGCGCTCGAAGAGACGGGGGTCGTTTGAGCAGATGCCGTCGACCCCGGCGGCTATGAGCTTGCCCATGCGGCCTGGGTCGTCAACGGTCCAGGCGATCAGCTCGACTCCAGCCAGGTCGGTGATCTTGGCCAGCTGACGGCTCACGAGCGGGTGATAGACCCACATCGCCTCCACCCCCATCTTCGGCAGTTCGCGCGCGGCGAGACCCGGCAGGCGTTTGCGCATCCAGACCAGGGCGGCAAGCATCGGCGCCTTCGCCCAGCGCTTCGAGTTCCAGTCCTTCGTCACCCTGGGGTAGGTCCAGCCACGACGTAGGCCTGACTCGAGCGCACCGATCTTGGCCAGGGTCGAGAGCTCCATGGTCGAGACCATCGCCCGGTCGAGCAGACCGCTGTCGCGAACCGCCGCGACGATCTCCTCCTCCCGTCCGGGCAGCTTGATGTCGAGGTCGATCTCGACCCCGTCCAGCGGTGGCTTCGTGAAGGCGTCAAGCGCCTGGGTCAGGGTCAGGGGCTCGCGCCCTTCCGCGTCGTGCCAGTCGTGGGCGACGATCAGCGGCGTCCGCTCCGCCGCCTCCAGGCGAGGATGGCCGTCGCGCGTCCAGAGCACGTCGAGCTCGATCGTGTCGACGCCCGCCTCGACCGCCGCGGCGAAGCTCTCCAGCGTGTTGCCGGGGGCAATCAGGTCGGCCCCCTTGTGGCCGACCAGGCGCAGGCCGTCAGGCACTAGAAAAGTTGATTCTCGCCGGCGAAGATCTCGGAGACCGAGTCGTCGGTGAAGATGCGCCGAATCGAGTCGGCGAAGGTGCCGGCGGTCGAGAGCACCGTAATGTTGTCCGGGGCACCGGGGCGGAGCGGGATCGTGTCGGTAACGACGATCCGCTCGATTGCCGAGCTCGCCAGCCGCTCGTAGGCCGGCCCGGAGAAGACACCGTGCGTCGCGCAGGCGATCACCCGTGCGGCGCCCTCATCGAGCACCGTCTGGGCGGCAGCGCAGAGCGTCCCGGCGGTATCGATCATGTCGTCGACGAGGACCGCGGTCTTGCCCTTGACGTCGCCGACCACGTAGCCGATCTCGGCGACCTGCTGGGCGGGGCGCTCCTTCTCCATCACCGCCCAGTGGGTACCGATGCGGCGGGCGAAGTTGCGTGCGGTCTTGACCCGGCCGGCGTCGGGAGAGACGATCACGAGCTCGTCGGTCAGTTCCTGGTCGGCAAACCACTGGGTCAGCATCGGCATCGCCGTCATGTGGTCGACCGGGACGTGGAAGAAGCCCTGGACCTGGCCGGCGTGCAGGTCCATGGTGAGGACGCGGTCGGTACCGACCCCCTCCAAGCACTTGGCCATGATGCGGGCGGAGATCGGCTCGCGCGGCGCGGACTTCTTGTCCTGACGGGCATAGCCGTACCAGGGCAGCACGGCGATGATGCGGTGCGCGGAGGCGCCCTGGGCGGCGTCGATCATGGTCAGCAGCTCGACCAGGGCGTCGTTCGGCGTCATCTCGCTCTGCTCGTTGGCGCAAGTCGACTGGACGATGAAGACGTCGGCGCCGCGGATCGACTCCTCGTAGCGGCAGTAGACCTCGCCGTTGGCGAAGGTCTTCAGCGTCACCTGGCCGAGGTCGAGTTCGAGCTTGCCGGCGACCTTCGCCGCAAGCTCCATCGAACTGCGGCCGCCGAAGACCATCATCCGCTTCGAGTAGTCGTGCGGGATGGCGGTCGGCGCCGTCTCGGGGCGCTGCTCGATCGTGCTCACGAATCCTCCTCATGGGCACGGGTGGATTTGCCCTCCGCGTAGCCCTCGATGTTCCTCTGGTCGTTCTGGCTCACCGCTAGCGCCCCCTCCGGGACGTCCTTCTTGATCACCGCTCCGGCGCCAGTGTAGGCGGCGTCCCCGACTTGTACCGGGGCGATCAGCATCGTGTCAACGCCGAGCCGCACATCGGCGCCGATCGTCGTACGGTGCTTGCGGAAACCGTCGTAGTTGGCGGTGATCGTGCCGGCGCCGAGATTGCTGCCGGCCCCGATGTCCGCGTCGCCGACGTAGGCGAGATGGGGGACCTTGGCGCCCTCGCCGATCTGCGAGTTCTTGATCTCGACGAAGGTGCCGGCCTTGGCCCCCGCGTCCAAGCGAGCGCCGGGGCGCAGGTAGGCAAAGGGACCGACGCTGCAGCCGTCGAGGACGTCGCACTCGACCAGGTAGGAGTGGGGAACCGTCACATTCGCGCCGAGGCGAGTGTCGATCAGCGTGCTGAGCGGGCCGACGACCGAGCCGGCGCCGATCGCGGTGTCGCCACGCAAGCTCGTGCCGGGCTCGATCCGGGCATCGGCGGCGATCTCCACGCCCGCGTCGACCCAGGTCGTGCCGGGATCGACGACCGTGACACCGGCCAGCATGTGCTTCTCGAGAATTCGGCGGCGACCCTCCGTCTCGACCGCAGCCAGCTCCGCCATGTTGTTGACCCCCATGGTCACCGCAAAGTCGTCGGCGCGGTGAGCGGCGACAGAGTGGCCGGCCTCGCGAAGGGAAGCGAAGACGTCGGTGAGGTAGTACTCGCTCTGGGCGTTGTCGTTCGACAGCCCCGCCAGGGCGATCGCAAGTGGGCCGGCATCGAAGGCGTAGGTGCCGGCGTTGATCTCGCGGATCGCGAGCTCATCGGCGCCGGCATCGCCGGCGGCTTTCGCCTCGACCACGCGCTCGACCTCACCGTCGGCATCGCGCACGACGCGCCCGTAGCTGCCCGGATCGTCGAGCTCGATGGTCATCATCGTCGCGGCGGAGCGGGAGGCGGCGTGGGCTTCGAGGAAGCCCGAGACGATCTCGGCAGAGATCAGCGGGTGGTCTCCGGACAGGACGAGAACCGTCTCCGCCGCTTCGATCAGCGGCATGGCGGCACGCACGGCGCCCCCGGTGCCGTCCGGCTGCGGCTGCACAACCGTCTCGACCTCGCCGGGCAGACCGGCGGAGATGTCGATGCCCGGGGAGACGATCGCCGCCACCGGGCCAGCACCGGCCTCACGCGCGGCGAGAACCGGCCATGCAACCAGCGGCCGCCCACAGACGGGATGGAGCATCTTCGGCAAGCTCGAGCGCATGCGGGTACCTGCGCCGGCCGCCATAACCAGGACCAGAGGCGAACTCACTCTGGGATCGTAGTGGTAAGGGAGTCCTGTGCCCCTCCCGCGGAAGCCGTTGCGCAGCAGATTGCGGACGGCGATTCGGATTGCCCGTCCCGGAGCTTCCGCGGGAGGGGCACAGGACTCCCCTCGCCATGAGCTACAGGTGAACCCTCAGGCGCTAAGCGCGGAGGGAGCTGGCGCTAGAGCGCGCGAGATCTTTTCCTACGAGAGCTACTGAGGTGAGGGTCCAGCCGGCGAAGATCAGGTCTATGCCTACCAGGAGGCCGATTGCCCAGTCTGCGGAGCTGGGGAACTTGGCCAGTACGAGGATGCCGATCAGGAGTCCGGCGAAGCCACTGAGGCCGACCAGGCCCGCGCCCTGTTGGCCGCGGCCGGCGAAGGCGACGAAGATTCGGGTCAGTCCCATGAAGAGGAAGTAGATGCCGAGCACCAGGGTCAGGGTCAGGGTGCCGTTGTGCGGTTCGACGATCAGCCAGAGGCCGACGATGACCGTGAGGAAGGCCCAGAGCAGGCGCAGGATGACCGACCCGATCGAGTGCGCGGTGAACGCGCCGGCGACGAGGAACGCCCCGGCGACGACCAGAATCCAGCCGATGAAGATCGCGGTCCCGACCGATGCCACCGCGGGCACGACGATCGCCACGCAGCCGACGATGATCGCCAGCACCCCCACCGTCATCAGCGCCTTCCAGCTGCGCGCCAGTCCGGCGCGTACTTCCGGGTCCAGCGCGGTTCCACCCATCTCCATGCCAACGACCTTAAGCTCTCACGCGGACGCAATCGACGACTTTTGTCGCCTTGATGACCCTATGGGGTCCAAAAGGCGTCAGAAGTTGGATGGGCCGCGGTAAGGTCGGTGCCGATCCGGGGTGGTGTAGTCGGCTAGCACGTCTGGTTTTGGTCCAGGAAGCGAGGGTTCGAGTCCTTCCCCCGGAACTCGCGAGCACTAGCTGACGGGCTCGCGCTCAGGGGGAATCTGACCGCCCCGCTCGGTGCCGGCGATCAGTTCGTCCGGTGCCTTGTCCTCGGGGATGAAGCCGGACTTCATGCCGAAGTAGACGGCCTGGGGATGGTGGGCGACGATCGCCACCGTCGACTGCTCTGGCATCACGGCGTAGCCGTCGGAGAGGGTCATGCCGATCTGCTCGAGGTCGAGCAGGCGCCAGACCTTCTCGTGCTCGGACTGGTCCGGGCAGGCCGGATAGCCCCAGGAGTAGCGGCGGCCCTGGTCGGGATCGATGCCGAGCTCGCGGCGCACCTGGGCGTGCAGCCACTCGGCCAGGCCCTCGGCCGACTGCACGCCGAGGCCGTGGACGAAGAGCTGCTCGGCGAACTCGCCTTCGCTCTCCAAGCGCTCGATCAGCTCGGTCACCTCCGGGCCGACGGTGACGCCCTGCAGGGCGACGACGTCACGTTCGCCGGACTCCAGCGGCCGGTAGAAGTCGGCCAGGCAGATCCGATCGTGCTTGGGCTGGCGCGGGAAGACGAGCCGCTCCAGCTCGCGCTCGGGGTCCTCGGGGTCGAAGACGATCAACTCGTTGCCCGCGGAGTTGCAGGGGAAGTAGCCGAGCCGCGCCCGCGGTTGGAGGTAGTCCTGCTCGCGCCACATCCGCTCCAAGCGCGGCGCGAAGCCCTCCTCCTCGCCGTCGCCCTCGATCAGTGCGCGCCAGGCCTCGCCCTTGACCCCTTTGCCGCCCCAGTGCAGCTTGAAGAGCACGTGGCGGTCGAGATAGGGGTAGACCTCGTCGAGGTCGATCTCGACCTCGACAGCGCCCCGGAACGGCGACTCGGGGATCGGGTTGTCGGTGACCGCGGCGGAGCGCACGCTGGCGTCGCTGGTCGGCGGCGAGTCGTCGACGACGACCGGCTTCTCGCGCAGTGTCTTCGCCTCGGCGTGGATCCGCTCGACCAGGGCCTCACGCGCCGCTTCGTCGACGAGCGCGTCCATCGTGTCGAGGCCCTGGAAGGCGTCCTTGCAGTAGAAGACCCCGGGCGCGTAGACGTCGTCGGACTCTTTGCCATGCGGGTAGAGCGTGCGGCGGCCGAAGTCGCGGTTGATCGCGGCGCCGCCGATCAGCACCGGGAACTCGAGCCCGCGCTGGTGCAGCTCCTGGATGCAGATCGGCATCTGCTTCGAGGTCGAGACGAGCAGCGCGGAGAGCCCGATCGCGTCGGCCTCGTTCTCGACCGCAGCCTCGATGATCGTCTCGACCGGGACCTGCTTGCCGAGGTCGACCACGGTGTAGCCGTTGTTGGTGAGGATCGTGTTGACCAGCGACTTGCCGATGTCGTGAACGTCACCGAACACGGTCGCGATCACGACCTTGCCCTTGGTGTGGCCGTCGATCCGGTCGAGGTAGTTCTCCAGCCGCGCCACGGCGCGCTTCATCACTTCGGCCGACTGCAGGACGAAGGGCAGGATCAGTTCGCCGGCGCCGAACTTGTCGCCGACCTCCTTCATCGCCGGCAGCAGCACCTCGTTCAGCGTCGGGACGGCGCCGATCTTCTCGTTCGAGCGGTCGATCCACTCCTCGACCCCGTCCTTCTTGCGGCGCAGGATGTGCCAGTGCAGGGCCTCCTCGGGCTCCATCCCGGCGGTCGGGTCCTCCGCCTCCTCGATGGCCTCCTCGCCCTTTGACTCGAAGTGACCGATGAAGCGCTCCAGCGCGTCCTCGCGCCGGTTGAAGACGAGGTCGTCGGTCAGCTCGCGCTCCTCGTCGGAGATCTCCGAGTAGGGCGTGATGTGGTTCGGGTTGACCATCGCCAGGTCGAGCCCGGCGTCGACGCAGTGGTGGAGGAAGACCGAGTTGAGCACGGCGCGGGCCGGCTGGCCGACGCCGAAAGAGACGTTGGAGACGCCGAGCGAGGTCTTGACCCCCGGGATCTCGGCCTTGATCCGCCGGATCCCCTCGATCGTCTCGACGGCCGATGGCTTCCACTCGTCGTCGCCGGTGGTCAGGGTGAAGGTGAGCGCGTCGAAGATCAGCGCCTCGGGGTCGAGGCCGTGCTTCTCGCAGGCCAAGTCACGGATGCGCTTGGCGATCTCGACCTTGCGCTCGGCCGTCTTCGCCATGCCGACCTCGTCGATCGTCAGCGCGATCAGCGCCGCCCCGTGGGCCTTGGCCAGCGGCGCGACGACGTTGGCCTTGTCCTCGCCCGCCTCGAGGTTGATCGAGTTGACGATCGCCCGTCCCGGGATCTTCTCCAGGGCGGCCTCGATCACGTTGGGCTCGGTCGAGTCGACTTGGATCGGCGCCGGCTGGGTCAACGAGATCCGCTCGACCACGGCGACCATCTGCTCGTCCTCGTCGGCGCGCTCGGTCAGCGCCACGCAGATGTCGAGCATGTGGGCGCCGCCTTCGACCTGGTCTTCGGCGACCTGGACCAGGCCGTCGTAATCGTCGGCGAGCAGCAACTCCTTGGCCTTGCGCGAGCCCTGCGAGTTGACCCGCTCGCCGACCAGGGTCGGGCGCGGCTCCTGGACCAGCGGCGTCGAGGTCATCATCGAGGAGACCTCGATCGGCCCCGGCGCGGGGCGCTCGCCGGGCACGCGGCCATCGACCCGGGCGCGGATCGCCGCGATGTGCTCGGGGGTCGTCCCGCAGCAGCCGCCGACGATCCCCACCGAGTAGCGCTCGACGAACTCGCCCAGCGTCGCCGCCAATGGCTCGGGCTGTTCGGGGAAGATCGTCTCGCCGTCGGGCCCCTGAAGAGGCAGGCCCGCATTGGGAATGCAGTGGACCGGCAGCGGGCTGTTCTCACCGAGGAAGCGGATCGCCTCGCGCATGTCCTCGGGGCCGGTCGAGCAGTTGAGCCCGATCACGTCGACGTCGAGCGCGGTCAGCGTCGTCAGCACCGCCTGGATATCGGTGCCGAGCAGCATCTTGCCGCCCTGCGGCAGCAGTGAGACGCTGCACTGGATCGGCAGCGTGCGGCCGGCCTCGGCAAATGCCTCGCGGGCGCCGAAGATCGAGGCCTTGACCTCGAGGATGTCCTGCGCCGTCTCGATGATGATCAGGTCGGCGCCCCCCTCGACCAGCCCCTTCGCCTGTTCGGCGAAGACCTCGACGAGCTTGCGGAAGGAGATGTCGCCCAGGGTCGGGTCGTCGGAGGCAGGCAGGAAGCCGGTCGGCCCGATCGAGCCGGCGACGAAGCGGCTCTCGCCCGCCGCCTTGCGGGCGATTTTCGCCGCCCCGCGGTTGATCTCCAGCGTGTGCTCGCCCAGCCCCCACTCCTCGAGCTTCAGCCGCGAGCCCTGGAAGCTGTCGGTCTCGACCACCTCGGCACCGGCCTCGAGCATCGAGGCATGGACGCCCTCGATCACGTCGGGGCGGTTGAGGACCAGCGCCTCGTGGCATTTGCCGAGCAGGCCGCCGTAGTCCTCCTGGGTCAGGTCGAATTGCTCCAGGGTCGCGCCCATACCGCCGTCGAAGACGACGACGCGTTCCCTGGTCGCAGCTATGTAGTCGCGCTCGGGCATGGATGAAAGAGGCTACCGAGGTGAGTGCGGTCGCCTTTTCTGCCGCTATGCGGGCGAAAAGACGACCGCGCTCGTTGGACTAGGCTGACGCGACAAATGATCGACTCCCACACGCATCTGTTCCTCTGCGAGCGGCCCGAGGCCGAGCTGGTCGCGGACGCGCTCGCGGCGGGCGTTAAGCGGATGCTCAACGTCGGCCTCGGCGGCGAGCAGAACGCCACCGCGATCGGGGCCGCCGAGCGCCATGCGGAGGTCTTCGCCAGCGTCGGCCGCCACCCCACCGAGGCGAGTGGATTCGACGACGCCGAAGCGGAGCGGATCGCCCACCTCGCGGTCCACGAGAAGGTGCGGGCGATCGGCGAGACCGGGATCGACTATTACCACGAGACGGCGAGCCCGGCCGACCAGCGGCGCGCCTTCGAGGCGCAGGTCGGGATCGCCCGCGAGCTGCGGCTGCCGATCGTCATCCACGGTCGCGACAAGGACGGCGAGACGAGAGCGATCGACGAGATCTTCGAAGTGCTCGACGCCGAGGCCGACGACACCCCCGTGATCCTGCACTGCTTCTCCGCCCCTTGGCGCGCCGCCGACGCCGCCGAGCGCGGCTGGTACTGCTCCTTTGCGGGCCACACCACTTACCCGGCTTCCGGCGACCTGCGCGAGGCCGCCGCACAGATACCCGACGAGCTGATCCTGGTCGAGACCGACGCCCCCTACCTGGCGCCGCAGACCGTGCGCGGCAAGCCCAACGAACCCGCCTACGTCGTCGACACCGCCCGTGTCGTCGCCGCCGCGCGCGGGGTCACCTACGAGGTGCTGGAGCGGACCGTCGAGGCGAACGCCCGCGCCCTCTTCGGCTGGTAGGGCTCCGGCCATGGTCCGGCTCGGGCAGAACTTCCTCGCCGACCCGAACCTGCTCGACGCGATCGTCCGCGACGCCGAGCTGGAGGCGACCGACGTGGTCTTGGAGGTAGGCGCCGGCGAAGGGGTGCTGACCGAGCGCCTGGCGGCCGGTGCTGCATACGTTCACACGGTCGAGATAGACCGCAACTTGGAGCCCGTGCTGGCGCCGTTCGCGGCGCGCCCCGAGGTCGAGTTGCACTGGGGCGATGCGATGAAGCTCGACCTGGCGGGCTTCGACCCGGCGCCGAGCGCGGTCGTCGCCAACCTGCCCTACGCGATCGCGACGCCGCTGATCCTGCGCACGATCGAACAGCTGCCCTCGGTACAGCGCTGGACGGTGATGGTGCAGCGTGAGATCGCCGACCGCCTGCGAGCCGCGCCCGGCAGCCGGACCTACGGATCGCCGAGCGTGCAGGCGCAGCTGGCCTGCGAGGTGAAGCTGCTGCGCAGCGTCGACCCGGCGGTCTTCCGGCCGCGACCACGAGTCGAGTCGGCGATCCTGAGCCTGCGCCGCACCGGGACCGGCGCCGACGCGACCACCCGTGAGCTGGTCCGCGGCGCCTTCGCCCACCGGCGCAAGTCGCTCGCTCGCTCGCTTGAGCACGTCCGCCCCGGCTCGCTGAGCGCCACCCGCAACGCCCTTCGCGAGCTGGGAGTAGCCGAGGATGCACGCGCGGAGGCGCTGTCCCCCGCGAGTTTCGCCGCCCTGGCAGGGAAACTGGGCGAACGCGAGTGACGCCCGCCCCGATGCGCATCCAAGCACCCGCCAAGCTCAACCTCTGCCTCTACCTCGGCCCGCGCCGCGACGATGGCCTGCACGAACTCTGCTCGCTGTTCGAGCCGCTTGCCCTGGCTGACACGATCGAGGTCTCCGAGGCCGAGCGCGACGAGGTCATCTGCCCGGGGGTCGCGGGCGAGAACCTAGCCGCGCGAGCACTGGCCGCACTGCGCTCGGCCGGCTGGGAGCACCCAAAGCTGCGACTCGAGATCGCGAAGCGGATCCCAGTCGCCGCCGGGCTCGGCGGCGGCAGCGCCGATGCCGCCGCGGTGCTGCGACTTGCGCGAGAGTCAGGCAAAGCGGGCACCGAGGTGCCCGACATCGAGCAGATCGCAGCCGAGCTGGGCGCGGATGTCCCCTCGCAGCTCTCACCCGCCCTGGCTCTCGTGCAAGGGGCCGGGGAGCGAGTCGAGCGACTCCCGGCCCCCGCCTCCCATGCAGTCCTGCTGCTGCCCGGCGGCGGCGGTCTTAGTACCGCCGACGTCTTTGCCGAGGCTGACCGACTAGGACTTGGCCGCGACACCGCAGAGCTGAACGACCTGGCGGGCCGGCTTCGCCAGACGGTCAGCGCCGGTGCATCTCCGCTCGACTACCGCGACCTGCTTGCCAATGACCTCGAACCGGCCGCACTCTCGCTGCGACCGGATATCGGCGACGCCTTGCGCGCGCTTCGTAGGGCCGGCGCCCCGCTGGTCTTCATGTCCGGCTCCGGACCAACCGCGGTCGGACTCTTCCCCACCATTGCGGAGGCGAGGTCGGCCGCGGAGCGACTCGGCCGTGACGAGGCGATCGTCTGTGCGGCAGGGCGCCCGTCATGAAACTGCAGCTTCCGGAGAATCGGCGGCGCAAACGCCTACTGCTCGCGGTCATCGCCGCCGCGATCGCCGGCGGTTACTACCTGCTCAGCCGGGTGATCCCGCACGACGAACTGCAGGGGCTGCTGGAAGACGTCTCCAACGCGCTCGGCGCCTGGACCTACCTCCTCGTCGGCGTCTTCGCCTTCGCCGAGACCGGCGCCTTCGTCGGCCTCGTCGTCCCCGGCGAGACGGTGATGCTGCTGGGTGGCGCGGTCGCCGGCCAGGGCGCGATCAGCATCTACCTGTTGATCGCAATCGCCTGGTTCTCCGCTTGGGCGGGCGACACGACCAGCTTCTTCCTCGGCCGCAGGCTCGGCCGCGAGTTCGTGATGCGCAACGGGCCCCGCTTCGGGATCAGCCACGAGCGCTTCGAGAAAGTCGAGGACTACTTCTCCCGGCACGGGGGCAAGACGATCTTCATCGGCCGCTTCATCAGCCTCGTGCGCGCCTTCGCCCCCTTCATCGCCGGCAGCTCGGGCATGCGCTACCGCGCCTTCGTCCCCTACAGCATCCTCGGCACCGGGCTCTGGGCCAGCGCCCACATCCTGATCGGGTACTTCTTCTCGCGCAGCATCGACACCGCCGCCAAGTACGCCGGGCGGGGGGCCTTCCTGCTCGGCACCTTGATCGTGATCGTCGTCGGCACGGTCTTCCTCGTGCGTCACTTCCGGGTCGAGGCGAACCGGCGGGCCGCGGTGCGCCGGCTGGAGGGACATCGGGCCACGCGGTGGATCGTGGTCCTCGCCCGCCGCTTCCAGCCGCAGCTCAGCTTCCTCTGGGACCGGGTGACGCCGGGCGGCACCTTCGGGCTCGAATTCACCTCGCTGATGGCGACCCTGGCCGTCGCCTCCTTCGTCCTGATCGCCTACACGGTGATCGTCAACGGCGACCCAGGCCCAACGCCCGGGGACATCACCGCGATGGAACTCGCCGAAAGGCTGCGCACCGCCTGGCTCGTCGACCTGGCCAAGCTGGTGACGGCACTCGGCTCGGGAGCCATCTGCTGGCCGCTCGCCGCGATCGCCGCGGCGATCCTCGCCGCGCGTCGCCGCTGGGCCGAGCTCGGCGTGCTCGTCGCCGGCATGGCGATCGTCATCGCCGGGGTCCACGAGATCAAGGACGCCGTCGACCGGCCGCGGCCCAGCGGCGGGCTAGTTGCCGTCTCCGGATCCTCCTTCCCCAGCGCCCACGCCGCCTACTCGACCTTCTACGTCTGGCTGGCGGTGACGATCGTGATGCGCCTGCGGGTCGGGATGGCCCGGGGGGCGCTTGTGGTCGCTGGGGGGATCGCGCTCACGGCGCTGATCGGCCTCTCGCGTGTCTACCTCGGCGTCCACTACATGAGCGACGTCAGCGCCGGCTGGGCGCTCGGCGCCGCCGCCTTCTCGCTCTGCGCCGCCGTCGCCCTCGTCGTCACCACGATGCACTCGGCGCGGAGGCCGCGCCACTCTTCGGACGGGACCTTGCGGCAGAATGGGGATCGTGCTGCCGCTGGCCCTGCAGAAGATCGAAAATGAGTACCTGCTCTTCGGCGCCGCCGGGCTGGTCAGCCTGGTCGCCTTCGTCGCCCTGATCTTCGTCCCCGCGATCGGCTCCTACGGCCGCATCTGGGAGAAGGCGGCGGCGGGGGTGCTTTCGGTGATCGTGCTTGTTGCCCTGGTTCTCACCGGGGTCGTCGTCGGCCTCGCATTCGTCTACTACTACAACGACATTGTCGAAGTTATTGGCTGAGGGCCTGTCCGGTAGAGCTTCCACGTAGGGTCAGGGACCATCCGGCAGGGCTTCCACTTAACTTTTTCGGTGGTCGCGGTCGGGCTGTCGCTCGGAGCCGACACCGAAAAAGTACAAGACGTTCCAGCCCTACCGGATGGTCCCTGAATGGAGCGCCTGGGGATAATGAGCGAATGTCAACCAGCGCGAAAGGGTCGAAAACGCCTGCAAAGGCAGCTGATCAGGAGCCGTTGGGGGCGCTCTCCGAAGCGGTTGAATCGGGAGCTGGGTTGCCCGCTGTGGCGCGAGCTGCCGCTCGGGTGCTGGATGCCAGCGTCGCTCTGATCGAGCGTTCGGGGGCGGTGCTTGCCGTGGCTGGCGCGTCTCCGGATCAGGAGGAGAAGCTGCTGGCGGGCGGGGAGCGGGTTACGTCGGTCGAGCTGCGCGTCGCCGATGCCGCTGTCGGCGAGCTGCGCTACCGGGCGAAAGCGCCGCCTGACCCGGCGATCGCGCGCATGGTGACGACCCTGCTGGCCCTGGAGCTGGAGCGCTCTCGTTCCCCCGACTGGCAGAACGAGGAGGTTGCGGGGGTCTTCGTCGCCGCCGTATTCGCCCGGCAGGTGACCGACCGCGGCGACATCGTCGCCCGCGCCGGCGAGCTCGGCACCGACCTGGAGAAGGGAGCCGGGGCGATCGTCCTGCGGGCCGCGCCGCGGACGGCGCAGACCGGCGAGTGGCGAGCGCGTGTGCTGACCCTGGCGATGCGCACGTTGCGCTCGCTCGCCCCCGGCGCCCTCGCCGCGGTCGAGCAGGGCGAGGTCGCGACAGAGATCGCCGTGATCGTCCCCGTCGAGGAGGACGAGCGCCTGCAGCGCGCCGCCGCCGGCCTCGCCCGGGAGCTAGAGGACGCGCTGGCCGGCTTCCACCTGACGATCGGGGCCAGTCGCCGCGTCGCCGATCCCGTCGACCTCTACCGGGCCGGCAACGAGGCCCACCTCGCGGTCAACGTCGGCGAAGCCGAGAACCGCCCCCTGCTCGCCTTCGAGGACACCGGCGCCTACCGCCTGCTGTTGCCCGCAATGAGCGAGGACCCGGGCGAGCTGCAGCGCTTCTTCGCCGAGACGATCGAGCCGCTCGCCGCCTACGACGACCAGTACGAGACCGAGCTGGTGGCGACCGTCGAGGCCTACCTCGGTAACGACGGCAACGTCGCCGCCACCGCCAAACAGCTCTTCACCCACCGCCACACGATCCGCTACCGCCTGGAGCGCGTGCGCGAGCTCTGCGGCCACGACGTCTCCGCCACCGAGGGCCGCGAGAAGCTCGGCCTCGGCCTCAAGGCGATGCGGGTCCTCGGCATAGCCTCCCCCCGCGGCCCGGCGCAGGAACCCGGCGCCGAAGGCGGCAAAGTGCCGCGCAGCTCAGACGAGTAGCGCGCGCCCGGAGCTCAGGCTAGGCGCCGATGCGTTCGCCGGCATCCTGCTTCTCGTTGGGATGCGGCTTGAGACGGACCGGGGATGCGGAGATGGCCTGGATCCTGAGGTCGCTCCAGGTGAGACCCTCGCGGACGAGAGCGGGCAGACCGAGGGCAACGGCGGTGGCGATCTCGACCGCCTGCAGGATGACGCCATAGGCGAGAGCGTCGGCGGTGCTGATTCCCCAACCGGTGTGCAGGACGCTGATCACGGCGAGCTGGAAGACGCCGATGTTGGACGGGGTCGCCGGCACGACGGCGGTCACGTTGACCGCGAAAAGGACCGCAGCGGCCGCGCCGATGCCACCCGACAGGCCCAGTGCCGCCAGCAACGCCCAGCAGGCGGCGAGCTGGATCGCCCAGGCGCCGAGCTGGGTGACGGTGGCGACGGCGCCGTAGCGCGGCTGCCGGAATACCGCCAGGCCCGCCCTCACCTGCAGAAGGGCCCGGTGCACCGTCGCGCCGATCCGAGCGAAACGCCCGTTGCCATTGCGGCGCATCAGCACGGGAGCGACGAGGACCACGACGAGGAGGGCGAGTGGCACGAAGCTGAAGACGAACAGCTTTTGGGTGCTGGAGTGGAAGAGATCGGTGCTGGAGACGATGATCGTCCCCAGCATGGCCAGCGCGACGATGTTGAGCACGGTCTGCGAGACGAGCGTGCCGAGCAGAACCGGAAAGGTCTCGCGCATGCGCCCGATGCGCCGGGCCAGGGTCATCGCCCTTGCCGGCTCACCGAGTCGTGCCGGCAACGTCGCCGACATCAGCACGCCGATCATCGTCGCCGAGGTGACATCGCGACGCCGCACCGGCCGGTTGGGAAGAGCCGCGCGCACGATCGCGTACCAGGACGCCGCACGGAAGAAGAGCGAGAGAGCCATCAACCCGCAAGCGACCAGGACCCAGGTGAGATCGGAGCGGACGATGCTCGAGATCACGTTGTCGACGCCGATCTTCTGCGCCGCGAGCGCGGTGAGCCCGATGCCGAGAGCGCCGGCGACCCCGAGGCCGGCGCGGCGGGCGATGCGGCGCTTGCGACTGCCGCTCTGCGCAAGCGGCGGGTCGAGCGTCGGCAGGCGACGCGGCGGGTTCGAGGGGGCGCCGTCGGCGGACTTGATCCCGGCCCAGTGCGCAGCGCGCTCGACCGTCCCGGACGGCAACGGGGCCTCGAGCGCGCGCTCGTAGACCCGGGTGACGCAATCGGCGACCCGTGGCCAGGCGTAGCGATGGGCGCTCTCGCGAGCGGCCACGCCCATCGTCGCCAGGCGCTCGGGCTCGTAGTGGGCGCGCTGCAGCTCCTCGGCGAGGCGCTGCGGGTCGCCGGGCGGGACCAGCACTCCGTCGACGCCATCGGTGACGACGTCGCTGTAGCCGGCGATGGCGGAGGCGATCGCCGGCGTACCCGCGGCGAAGGCCTCGGTGAGGACCATGCCGAAGCTCTCGCCGGAGAGCGAGGGGGCGCAGAGCAGATCGGCGTCGCGTAGCGCCGTCCAAAGGCTCTCGCCGGAGACGCGGCCGCGAACGTCGATCCAGCGCATCGTCTCGGGGTCCGCCAGGTAGCGGAGCACGTCCTCGCGCTCAGCACCGATCACGGTGAGGCGGCTGGGCACATGCTCGACCAGCGCTTCGAAAGCGGTGAGCAGCACCGGCAGGCCCTTGCGCTCCTCAGGACGGCCGACGAACAGCACCCGCAGCTCATCGCTCTGCGGCTTGGGGCCGAGCGGGGCGGCGTCGACGTCGACGCCGTTGGGGACCACCTCGTAATGCCCGCCGAACCAGCGGCGCCCCGTCCAGGCGGCTGCCTCAGAGACGGCGATCCGAGCCGAGAGTCGGTTGAGGACCCGCCTTCCGCCTAGCGCCGAAGCGATGTGGTTGGGGATCGCCTTGGTCGAGTAGGCATGGAAGGTTCCGACCGCGGGCGCGGGGGTCCCAAGCGCGGCGTTCCAGCCGACCAGCGGCACGATCGGCTCGTGGATGTGGACCACGTCGTAACGACCCTGGCGCAGCTCACGACGCGGGGCGACGACGCCGCCCGCCGGAAAGGGGGCGAGATTGGAGACCGCGCCATTGGCCGAAAACCCAGCCGTGCGGCCCATCGGGACCAGGTAGTCGGGCATCTCTCGCGCCTCCGCGGGCGCACGGTGAAGCGCCCGGCTGAGCCGATCCGGGGGATCGAAGGGGGCGAGCACGCGCACGTGGTGGCCGCGACCGAGAAACTCCTCGGCGAGCGACTCGACGTGCCGGTTCACGCCGCCCTGGTAACTCCAGGAATATGGCGAGACTAGGGCGATTCGCACGAAGCACTAAGCCTAGAGGATGCGCCGGAACCGCCTTGGGCGAGCTCGCCCTAGAACAGATGAACGAGAACGGCGGCGAGGATTGCGGCGGCAAGCCCGAAACCGGCCTGCATCAGGGCGCGGTTCTGTGCGGCAAGCTCGGCCCGTAGGCTCGCATCCCCTGCTTGCATCTCCGCCCGCAGTTCGGCGCCGCCTTCCTGCATCTCCTTGCGGAGCGCAGCGCCGCCTTCCTGCATCTCCTTGCGGAGCGCAGCGCCGCCTTCCTGCATCTCCTTGCGGAGCGCTGCGTTGCCCGCCTGCATCTCCTCACGGAGTGCGGCACAGCCTTCCTGCATCTCCTTGCGGAGCGCTGCGTTGCCCGCCTGCATCTCCTCACGGAGTGCGGCGTTGCCTTCCTCCATCTCCCGGCGCAGCCCGGCGTTGCTGTCTTTGATCTCCCGCCGCAGCTCAGTGTTGCTGTCTTTCAGCTCCTTGCGGAGTTCGGCATTGCTGCCTTTGATCTCCCGCCGAAGTTCGGCGTTGCCCGCTCTGACCTCGGTGCGCAGCGTCGCGATCTCCGCATCCAGGTGGTCGAAGCGTTCCTCCAGACGATCGTCGGTCCAGCTCTGTCGTGCCATTGCCATTGCCTCCATACGACCATGCTAGGGAGAAAGGTGTGACGCGTGGGACACGAAAGTGTAACTTATTGTCTTGGCAGACGAATGTCTGAGGACGGCCCATGGATCAGGTGCGAGATTCGGCCCAGACGAAGCCGATGAAGACGAGTAGATAAGCGCCACCGATCTCGAGCAGGAGGGCACCGGAGTCGTTGGCGATGGTGCCGACCAGAGTCGCGGCAAGGGCGCCGAGCAAGCCGGCACGCATCGCCGGGAGGCCGCTCAGCCAGGCCGCCAAACGATCCCGGCGCAACCAGGAGAGCACGGCGGCGGCGATTACGATGGGAAGGCCGGCAAGGAGGACCGGTCGGGCGAAGCTGCTCACCATCTCGCTGAGACGGTGCCCGACGACGGAGAGAACGTCGCCGCCGCTCTTCACGTCGAGCACGGTCTTGGTCAGGTGGGCATTGGCGCCCGTGACGAGGTCGGCGGCGGAGAGGATCGCCAGCGCGGGGATCGGCAGGAGTAAGGCGAGCAGGGCCAGGCGCTCCCTGCCGGCGAGCAGGGCGGCAGCCACCGCGGCACCGAGCGGCAGGCTGATCGCGGCGCCCACGTCGGCGCCATAGCGCCCGTAGGCGAAGACGAAGGTGAAGATCGCGGCGACGACAAGGAAGATCGCTGGCCCGCGCTGGCGGATTTTCCCGCCCCCCAGCGCGGGGAAATCCGACAGCGCGGCTCCGGTTCCGACCAGGATCAGAACCACCAGGCAGGCCTCGAGCTCGTTCCCGATGCCGTAGAAGCGGTGCCCGCCGGCGGGGTTGGGTCCGACAATCGAGAGCTGGGTCAGAGCCGAGCCGCCGATCAGGTCGATCGCGTAGGCCAGCGACGTCGCGGCGCAGGCGAAGGCGAGCGCCCGGTAGCCGCCGAGCCCCGCCAACGTCACCGCCGCCAGCGCCGGAGAGCCGAGCATGACCAGCAACCGTTCGGCGCCGACACTCGGTTCCAGCGCCGCCGCGGCCAGACAGAGCAGGGGCAGATAGACGAGCGATAGCGCGAGCAGGCGCGCACCCGCGCGCCTGCGGTCGAAGGCCATCGCCAGGCCGAACGCCCCCAGCCAGACCAGCAGCGTCAAGCCGATCACCGGGGCGCGACGGTCCGTCACGTCGAAGAGTCGACCGCCGGGCGCGGCATCGCGCACGACGGCGTGGGGGTCGCCCTGGAAGCCCGCGCCCGCCGCGTGCAGACCGAGCAGCAGCGCGATCGCGGCAATCACCAGCGCCGCCGGCGCTATCGTGACCCGGATGGCCGACCGCACGTTCGCCAAGTTCACTTTCTTCAAGATCGACCCCGAGTGGCGCCGCCGCGACGCCGAGCTGCGCGCGGCCGACAAGCAGGAGTTCCTTGCGGCCTGTGAGGACTTCGCCCTCGACCGCTCTCTACGCGCCTACTCAACCATAGGCACGCGCGGCGACGTCGACCTGGTCGTCCTCTCCCAGAGCCCCAACCTGGACGATCTGCACACCTTCCACGTGGTGCTCGGGCAGAGCGGCCTGGCGAAGTGGGCGGAAACCCCGCACTCGTTCCTCTCGATGACCAAACGCTCGCCCTATAGCGAGGAGGGGGCACGGCCGGAGATCTGCGTCTCCGAGCGCAAGTACCTCTTCCTCTACCCGATGGTCAAGCAGCGCCGCTGGTATGGGCTGCCGGCGGAGGAGCGCGGGCGAATCATGAAAAGCCACATCGAGGTCGGGCGCCGCTACCCGGAGATCACGATCAACACCACGTACTCCTTCGGGATCGACGACCAGGAGTTCGTCGTCTGCTTCGAGGGCGACGACCCGGGGATGTTCCTCGACCTGGTCAACGAGCTGCGCCCAACCGAGTCGAGCGAGTACACCGAGCGCGAGACGCCGATCTTCACCTGCGTCGCGATGTCGGTGCGCAAGGCGCTCGATGCGCTCGACGGAGCGCCCAGCGCCGTCGCCGCGCCATCCGCCGGCTGAAAATCGCACTAATCCGTTCCAGATCTCCAGCCGTACTGAGATATGACCGATAATCGGTCTAAATCCGGATGACCGTTGAGACCCTCAGCTACGCGATTGACGATGAAGACCGCCTGATCCGAGTCGACGAGGGCTTCTACCGCTTTGCCGAGCAGAACGGCTGGGACGGGGCCGGGGCAAGCCTCGGGCGCTCGCTCTGGGACTTCGTCGCCGGGCACGACGTGAAAAAGCTGCAGCGACTGCTGCTGCGGCGTGTCCGCGAAGGGGTTCGCGACGTCGAGCTCCCCTTCCGCTGCGACGGTCCGGACGTGACCCGCGAGATGGATATCCGCATCGCCGCCGACAGCACCGGCCGGGTGGTGCTCTTCTCCGCCCGGCTGCGCTCTGAGGAGGAGCGGGAGGAGCCGCAGCCGCTCTTCGATCCACTTGCCGCTCGCGACAACGACGACTTCCTGCCGATGTGCGCCTGGTGCGACCGCTTCCTGGTCGACGGCGAGTGGGTCGAGGTCGAGGAGGCGGCGAAGCGATTGGAGCTCTTCCGGCGCAGCGAGCTGCCGGTGCTGGACCATGGCATCTGCCCGCAGTGCAGCGGGCAATTGCTCGCCGCGTAGGCGGGCGACGCGGCGCTTTCCCTATTCTTCCGCGCTCGCGGTTTTCACATTGCGCAACCATTCTCAGGAAGAAATGACCCAGATCGGAACCGAAGACAACCCCGTCCGCGTAGCGATCGTCGGCGCCGGCCCGTCCGGCTTCTACGCCGCCGAGCACATCCTCAAAGACGCCGAGACGCACGCCCAGGTCGACCTCTTCGACCGCCTGCCGACCCCGTTTGGCCTGGTCCGCGGCGGCGTCGCCCCCGACCACCCGAAGATCAAGTCCGTGACCCGGGTCTACGAAAAAACCGCGGCGCGCGAGGGCTTTCGCTTCTTCGGCAACGTCAAGGTCGGCCACGACATCGAGGTCGAGGACCTCGAGCGGCTCTACCACGCGATCGTCTTCACGGTCGGCTGCGAGACCGACCGCCGGCTCGGCATCCCCGGCGAGGAGCTGCCCGGCAGCTACGCCGCCACCTCCTTCGTCGGCTGGTACAACGCCCACCCCGACTACTGCGACGAGGAGTTCGACCTCTCCAGCGAGCGCGCGGTGGTGATCGGCAACGGCAACGTGGCGATGGACGTCGCCCGGATGCTCGCCCTGACCGACCACGAGCTGCGCGAGACCGACACCGCCGACCACGCGATCGAGCTGCTCGACCGCAAGCAGATCCGCGAGATCGTCGTGCTGGGCCGCCGCGGGCCGGTGCAGGCCGCCTTCACCAACCCGGAGATCAGAGAGCTTGGGGAGATGGAGGACGCCGACGTGATCGTCGACCCCGCCGAGGTCGAGCTCGATCCGGCCAGCACCACCTTCCTCGAGTCCGACGAGGCCGACAAGACGACCCGGGTCAACGTCGAGACGCTACGTGAGTTCTCCCAGCGCCAGCCGGAGGGCAAGAAGCAGCGGATCGTGCTGCGCTTCCTAGCCTCCCCGGTGGAGATCAAGGGCGACGGCAAGGTCGAGTCGATCGTCGTCGGTCGCAACGAGCTGGTCGAGGACGGCGGCAGCCTGCGGGCCAAGGACACGGGCGAGCGCGAAGAGCTCGAGTGTGGCCTGGTTCTGCGCTCGGTCGGCTACACCGGGATCCCGATCGAGGGCGTGCCCTTCGACGAGAAGCGCGGCCTGATCCTCAACGAGGGCGGTCGCGTGCTCGACTCCCACGACGCCGGCCACAAGGTCGGCCACTACACCGCGGGCTGGATCAAGCGCGGTCCCTCCGGCGTGATCGGCACCAACAAGAAAGACGCGCTGGAGACGGTCCAGCACCTGCTCGCCGACATCGGGTCCCAGACCCTGCTCAGCCCCGCCAACCCCGAAGCGTCCGCGGTCGACGATCTGCTCGCCGAGCGCGGCATCCGCTTCGTCAGCTTCGAAGACTGGCAGGCGATCGACCAGGCCGAGGTCGGCCGCGGCGAGCCCCACGGGCGCCCCCGGGTCAAGTTCGTCCGCGTCGAGGAGATGCTCGAGACGCTGGGCGAGAAGATCTCCGGCTGATCGCCCCGGCTACCCGAGCAGCGCTTTGAGCGCGTCTTCCTCTTCTTCGGTACAGGCGGGTTTGAACGAGGCGGGTTCGGTATCCGTTTTGGCCACTTCTATTTTCTGCTTGCAGCGAGCCAGGGCCAGCAGGGCGGCGCGTTTCGGCGCCGCCCCTGGGTTGACAAGGGGTCCGATCGCCAGATCGGTCACCTGCGCCCGCGGCACGACCAGAAGCCGTGAACTGTCCTCTTCGTCAGAGAAGCTTCCGAGGTATAGGTTGCTCGCCGTGTCGGCTATGTAGATCCCGACCAAGGGAGGACGGCCGGTGCGCAACGCCGCCGCCGGTTCCACCTTCGGATTGATGGTCGTGCTGTAGTACGTCGCGACACCGATGTAGATGCCCACGGTGACGAACGCAACCACTCCGAACCAGAGGAACCTTTCCGTCCCCACGTACGTCAAGAGGCTGATGACGGCCGCAAGCGCCGCGACCGCGAAGAGGAGCAAGCCCCGACCGATGCCGACGTGGAAGATCGCGTTATTGAGGATCGGTGGAACGAGGGTCAGTATCAAAGCGCCTACCGTCAGCTCGACATCGAGCTGACGGGGAGACCGTTCCAGCGAAGATTCCGACATCGCCTGCTGGTTGTCGGCTGCCGTCTTTTTCTCCGCCGCCGCGGACGTGGCCGCTAGCGCGGCGGCCTCCCGCCGCTCGGCCTCGTGTCGTTGATCGGCCGCCGCTTTGGCCTGCTGGGCTTTCACCTCAGCGCTCGCCGCCGGGTTCTGGCTGATCTGCTCGGCGCCTTCGGTGAGGCTTACCGCAAGTGCCCGCGCGGCCTTGGCGAGCAGTTCCTCAGGCATGGCGTCCCGGGCGAGTTTCTCGGCTTCCAGGCGAAGTTTGCGCGCTGTCCGGAAGCCACTGCGCGCGTGAATTTTTCGCGGCAAGTCGTACCAAAGGTGAACGAGGAAGATCACAACCAGCGCGAGCGTGGCTATCAGCACCGCCGGCACCAGGAAGCTCGCCCCGGTAGTGATGAGAACACTGTTGGGAACCACCGAGACAACATCGTTCGCCGGCAGGTGGGCTTTTTCCGCGCGGATCCAGAAGATCGCGCCGCCAAAGAGCGTGACGAACCCAAGGATGCCGATGCCGGTCCCCGCCGCCGCGAGGATTTTCATGACCAGATCGCCAGGACCGGCGGATCCAGCCGAGGACGAGGAGGCCGCTTGGGGTACCTCGCCGGGCTTGGCTGGTTCCTCGCCGGGAGGCATGGAAGATACTTCGGGAGTGATCTGCAGACGCTATTCGTTCACGGTTTGTTTGTCCACTCATAGATTGAGATCGGAGGTGTAAACGTTCACCGTGCGCTCGTCGTAGACTCCTCGCCGTGGCCGACCTGGTGGAAATCGAGACGATGATCGCAGCGGCGCTTCCTGGCGCCTCCGTCGAGGTGGTCGACGAGACCGGCGCCGGCGACCATCTGCGGGCGACCGTGGCGGCCGCCCAGTTCGAGGGGCTCTCGCGGCTCGATCAGCACCGCCTGGTCAAGGCAGCCGTCAAGGAGCGCTTCGACGACGGGCAGATCCACGCCCTCTCGATCAAGACCGAGGTAGCGGGGTAGCTAGTCTGTGGCCATGGCCGACCCACAGCTGAAAGAGAAAGTCGAGGAGCTGATCGCCGCCAACCCGGTGCTGCTCTTCATGAAAGGGACGCCGGAGATGCCGCGCTGCGGATTCTCGATGCGGGTCGTCCAGGTGCTCGACACGATGGACGTCGAGTACGGCGCGATCGACGTCCTCCCCGCGCTGCAGCCGCTGCGCGAGGTGACTGCGGAGATCTCGGACTGGCAGACCTTCCCGCAGCTCTACGTCAACGGCGAGCTCGTCGGCGGCGCGGACCTGGTCGAGGAGATGTTCGAGTCGGGCGAGCTGGCCGAAGCACTCGGCGTCGAGCAGCCAGAGGTCGCCCCGGCCCCCGCAGCACCGCCGGCGCAGTCACCGCCGCTGAAGATCGAATAGCGCCGGCTAAACAGCGGCGGTTTCCGCGGCGTCCTCTTTCACTTGGAAAGAAGAACCGCAACCGCAGGCCGCAACCACATTGGGGTTATTGACCTGAAAGCCCGCCCCTTGAAGCCCTTCGACGTAGTCGACCTCAGAGCCGAAGACGAACTGCATGCTGACTTTGTCGACGACGACGGCGACGCCGTCGACCTCGAAGACATGGTCATCGTCCTTGGCGCGGTCGAAGGCGAGCGCGTACTGGAAACCGGAGCAGCCACCGCCGCGAACGGCGACGCGTAGCGCCTGGCCCTCGGCGTCGTTCTGACCACCCAGCAGCTCGCCGATCTTCCCGGCCGCCTTCTCGGTGAGGGTGATTGCCTCTTGTGGAGTCTCAGTCACTTCATTAAGTGTAGCGGCAGGTCTGCGAGAATCGGCCGCCTTGACCGCCGCCGCCGCGCCAACCGCCGTAGTTTGCGACAGCACGGCCTACCTTCCTACCGGGCTACTCGCTGAGCGCGACATCCAACTCGTCAGCCTCTACGTCTCGATCGACGGCGAGCAGCAGAAAGAGACCGAGGTCGACGACTACGGCGCTTTCTTCGAGCGACTACGCGCATCGAAGAGCGGCGCGACGACTTCCCAGCCTTCGATCGGCGACTTCCTCGCCGTCTACGAGCCACTGCTCGATGCCGGCCGTGAGATCGCCTCGGTCCATATCTCGGCCGGGATTTCCGGCACCTTCGAGGCCGCCGGCAAGGCCCGCCAGCAGCTCATCGACGAAGGCAAAGACGGCGAGCGGATCAAGGTCTTCGACTCCCGCTCGGCGGCCGGCGGAATGGGCCTCTGCGCGCTCGGCGCCGCTGCCGCTGCCGCGTCCGGGGGCGATGCGGGCGCGGCGCTCGCCCGCGCCCAGCAGACCCGTGAGGAGCTGAAGATGTGGTTCGCGATCGACACCCTCGAGTACCTGCGGCGGGGAGGGCGGATCGGCGGCGCCAGCGCCTTCATCGGCTCGGCGCTGAAGATCAAGCCGATCCTCACCCTGGAGGAGGAGATCACGCCGGTGGAGCGGGTCCGCACCCGCGCCCGCTCGATCGAGCGCCTGCGCGACTACGCCCGCGAGCGCCACGAGTCCGGCCTCGATGCCTGGGTCGTGCAGCACATCCAAGACGACGAGACGGCCGCCGCCCTGGCCGACGACGCGCGCGAGATCTTCGGCTGCGAGCCGGCTTTCATCTCCGAGATCGGCGCCGTCCTCGGCGCCCACGTCGGCCCAGGCCTGCTCGGCATCGGCTCGGTCTCGAAAGACGTGCTGAGCTGAGCGCTGCTACCTGCGGCGGCGACGCATCGCCATCAGCCCAACCACAAAACCGGCGACCGCGGCGCCGACCACCAACTGCTGTTTGTGCTCGCGGACCTGGCGGCGCCAGTCAGTCAGCTCAGTGACGCGACCGCGCAGGGCTTCGACCGAACGGCCCAAGTCCTGACGCTGCAAGTCGATGTCGCGGCGGATCTCGGCCGCGGTGCGTTCGCTCATTTCGGTACCTCGGCCTGAATCGGCGGCTCGGGCTCGCCTTCCAGCGTGCTCCTGATCTGCTTGGCCTCCTCGATCGCCTGCTCAGGCAACGGCGGGGCACCCGCCTGGACCGAGCGGTAGGCGAAGAGACCGGCGAGACCGGCGATCAGTAGGAACATCGCCGCCTCGATGAAGAAACCGGGCCAGGTCTTGCCGTCGAAAAGCTCTTCGTTAAGCAGCCATGCCACCCCCTCCATGATCAGGATCAGGGCGAGGAAGGCGAAGGTGCCGGCGGCGATGCCGACAACCGAGCCGCGCAGGATCTTGCCGACTTTCTCGCCGACCTCGGTCTTGGCGAGCTCGATCTCCTCGCGGACCAGCGAGGAGGCTCGTTCGGAGACGTCGAAGACGAGCTCGGCTACCGAGCGGTCCTCGGGATCCTGCGGCGGGGTCGCGGTGGGGTCGGCCACTTTGACCGGCTACTCCGGCGGATCCTCTTCGAAGACGCGCTTCCAGACGATCGCGGCAAGTCTGGCCGCGGCGATGCTGGCGAGTGCGCTGCTCGCGGCAAGCAGGCCGCTCCAGGCGAGGCGTTTGACGATCTCGTTGTCCATCGCTCCCGACCTTACCTATCGAGGCTCGAGCCCGTCGCAGATCGTCGCGGTGACAAGAGACTTTGCCTGCGCGAAGTCATTGTCGGTGGCGGGGATCAGCTCGAAGATCCAGCCGGAGAGCTGCTGCTCGATCGCGCCGTAGAAGGACATCGAGGCGAAGGTCGGGTCGATGTCGCGTCGGAAGGCGCCGACCTGCTGACCGTCGGCGACGATCTTGGCGATCGAGTCGTAGGCGCGGCGGATCTCCGGAAGGTGGGTGCGGCCAAATGAGTTGGCGGCGCGGGTGACCTCGACGATGATCACCTTCATCAACTCGGGGTCGTGGCGGTAGGAGTCGACGATGAATCCGGCGACGGCCTCGAGCTTGGCCCGCGGGGTGGCTTCGCTGCTGTCGGCCTCTTCGATCGCGGTCAGGAGCAGCGACCAGCGCTCACTGAAGAGCTCGTTGAGAACCTCGTCCTTCGACTTGAAGTAGTGGTAGACGAGGCCGTATGCGACCCCCGCCTCGTCGGCGATGTCGGCGACGCGGGTCGAGTGGAAGCCTTGGCGGGCGAAGACGCGGACCGCCGCGTCGAGGATCTGACGGCGCTTGTCGATGGCCGGGGCGGCTTTGGAGCTGGCCATCAGGCGTGCGCCTCCAACAGCTGCGGCCACCGGTAGGACTCGGGGCGGCGGTTGGCGAGCGAGGGCAACTGCTCCCTGGTCCGCTCCTGGGCGGCGAGGTCGAGCTCTGCGACCACGAAGCACTCCTCGCCGGGGGCGGTGGCGAGCATCGTGCCCCAGGGGTCGACGATCGCCGAGTGCCCGTAAGAGCTGTAGTGGGGGGGCGCCTCGCCAACCTGGTTGGGGGCGATGAGGAAAACCTGGTTCTCGATCGCGCGGGCGCGCAGCAGCACCTCCCAGTGATCGCGGCCGGTGGCGGCGGTGAAGGCCGAGGGAACCGCGATCAGACGCACACCGCGCACGGCGAGGATCCGGTACAGCTCGGGGAAGCGCAGGTCGTAACAGACGGTGAGACCGAGCTCCAGGCCGTCGAGCGCCGCCGAGACGATCTCCTCGCCGGCCTGCTCGTGCTCGGACTCGCGGTAGGCGACACCGCCGGCCTCGACGTCGAACATGTGGATCTTGCGGTAGACAGCGAGGTCTTCGCCGGCAGACCCGATCAGAACCGAGGTGTTGAAGGCCTTCTCGCCCTGGTCGGCGCCGCGCTCGGCGATGCTGCCGGCGAGCAGATGGATTCCCAGCTCGCGGGCCCACGAGCGGGCCGCGGCGAGGCTGGGCCCGTCGAGGGCCTCAGCGCCGGCTGCCATCTCCTCGCCCGAGGCGAGCAGGTTCCACTTCTCCGGCAGCGCGACCAGCTCGGCACCGTCGGCGGCGGCCCCGTGCACCAAGCGCTCGGCGGCGGCCAGGTTCCGCGCCTTGTCGCCGTTCGAGTTGAGTTGCACCGCCGCTACGCGCACTTCGCTTCCTCTCTCACTGGCTGACTGACCAGTCAATCGGTTTGCGTGCGGCCAGTATAGGTGTCTTCGGGGCGTACGATTGGGACTCTGTGAGCAGTACTGATCGCATCGAGGCCGACGGTGAGCGCAAGCAGGTCACCGTGCTCTTCGCCGACGTCAAGGGTTCGATGGACCTGGCGGAGCAGCACGACCCCGAGCAGTGGCACACGATCATGCAGGGCTTCTTTTCGATCCTCTCCGACGAGGTGCACCGCTTCGAGGGCACCGTTGACAAATTCACCGGCGACGGGATCATGGCCATCTTCGGCGCCCCGGTGGCACACGAGGATCACGCCCGGCGCGCCTGCTTCGCGGCGCTGCGGATGCTCGACGACATCGCCGAGTACGCCGCCGAGCTGCGCCGCAAGCACGAGCTCAACTTCTCCGCCCGGATCGGGATCAACTCGGGCGAGGTGATCGCCGGCGACATCGGCCTCGGCGCCGACGGTGGCTACACCGCCGTCGGCCACACCGTCGGCCTCGCCCAGCGGATGGAGGCGCTGGCCGAGCCCGGCAGGGCGTATCTGACCGAGGCGGCGGCGGATCTTGCCCGCGGCTTCTTCGAGCTGGAGGATCTGGGCGAGTTCGAGATCAAGGGGGCGAGCCGACCGATGCAGGTCTTCGAGCTTTCCGGAGTCGGCACAGCGCGCTCGCGCCTCGACCTCTCACGCGAGCGCGGCTTCTCCCGCTTCGTCGGCCGCGACGAGGAGATGGCTGTGCTCGAGGCGGGGCTGGAGCGGGCCCGCGATGGTGAGGGCGCCGTTGTCGGCATCGTCGCCGAGCCGGGCATCGGCAAGAGCCGCCTCTGCCACGAGTTCGTCGCGCGGGCGCACGCCGATGGGGTCGAGGTCTTCGAGGCGCAGGCGCAGGCCCACGGCCGAGAGATCCCCTTCATGCCGGTGCTCCAGATGCTGCGCGCCTACTTCGGCATCGCCGATGGCGACGATGAGCGGACCGTGCGCGAGAAGGTCGCGGGGCGGGCGCTGCTGCTCGACCCCGAGTTCGCCCCGGAGCTGCCGGTCCTCTTCGATTTCCTCGGCGTCCCCGACGCCGCCCGCCCCGCCCCTCAGCTCAGCGCCGAGGCGCGTCAGCGGGCGCTGCGCGGGATCGTCTGTCGGCTGGTCCGCGCCCCCAACCGGCGCGAGCCGGTCGTCTGCGTGATCGAGGACCTGCACTGGATCGACGAGGGCAGCGCGGCGATGCTCGGCGACCTGTTCGACGCCGTTGAGGGCACGCCGACCCTCGTCGTCGTCAACTTTCGTCCCGAGTACGAGCGCCCCTGGGCCGGGCCGCCCGACTACCGCGAGATCGCCCTGGAGCCACTCGGGACGGCGGACACGGTGGAGCTGCTGCGCGACCTGGCGGGCGAGGACCCCTCGCTGGACGGGCTCGCCGAGCTGATCCACGAGCGCACCGCCGGGAACCCGTTCTTCATCGAGGAGATCGTCCGCGAGCTGGCCGAGTCGGGCAATCTCGAGGGCGAGCGCGGCGCGTACCGACTGGCCCGGCCGGTGGAGGACAGCGGCGTGCCGACCAGCGTGCAGACGATCCTGGCGGCGCGGATCGATCGCCTCGGACCGGAGGCGAAGCTGTTGCTGCAGGAGGCCGCGGTGGCGGGCAAGGAGATCGGCGAGCGGGCGCTTGCGCTCGTCTCCGGCCGCAGCGCGGAGGAATGCGAGGGACCGCTGAGCGAGCTGATTGGCGCCGGCTTCATATACGAGGCCGAGGTCTACCCGGAACGCGTGCTCGCCTTCCGACACCCACTTACGCGCGAGGTCGCCTATGGCTCACAGCTGAGCGAGCAGCGGGCCGCGACGCACGCCGCGGTGGCGCTGGCGACGGCCGAGCTCAACCCGGACCGCGCCGACGAGCTGGCGGCGCTGATCGCCAGCCACATGCAGGCCGGTGGAGAGATCCTGGAAGCGGCGCGCTGGTCGGCCAGGGCTGCCTACTGGACGGGACACAGCCAGCCCCACGACGCGATGCGCCTCTGGCACGACGTGATGGAGCTGGTCGAGGAGCTCGACGAAACCGAGGAGACCGCCGCCTTCGCTGTTGCATCGCGCCTCCAGCAGCTCGACTACGCATGGCGGATCGGCATGGATCGCGAGCAGGCCGCGGAGCTCGAGCGCGAGGCGGAGGAGATCGCGACGCGGATCGGCGATCTGCGCTCGCTGGCGCTGCTGAGGATGTTGCTCTCGGCCCGTCCCGGGCTCGAACAGACGACCTCGGAGTGGATCGAGGGCGCGGCGGAGGCCACTCGCTTGGCCGACGAGTCGGAGGATCTCCACCTGCGCATCGCGATTCGCGCCGCCGGCGCGTACGCCTTCCTCTGCGCGGCGGACTTCGAGCGGCTCGACGGCGCCGCGGACGAGGTGATCGAGCTCGCCGGCGGCGACAACACGGCCGGGGCCGGCATCGTCGTCGGCTGCCCGGTTGCCTGGGCCTATGGCGCCAAGGCTCTCGCCGCCCGGGAGCGCAAGGAAGAGGAGCGATGCGCCCAGCTCATCGACCGGAGCCTGCGGATAGCCGAGGAAGTCGGCGACCTCGAGACCGCCAGCTGGACTCGCGGGACCCAGGGAATGCTGCTCTCGATGCGGGGGGAACTGGCCGCCGGGGTGGCGGTCGGCCGGCGCAACTGCGAGCTGACCGAGCGCCTCGGCGACGTCTTCTCCCTCTGCCTCGCCCTGGGAAGCCTCGGCGCCAGCCAGCTGGCCGCCGAGGACCATGCGGGGGCGCTGGAGACCTTCGAAAAGTCCGAGCGCGTCTACCGCGAGGCGATGGGCGACGCCAGCGACGAGCTCGAGGCCTGGCGGGCCGGCGTCCGCGCCGAAGCCCTGCGCGGCCTGGGAAGGCTGGAGGAGGCGATCGAGCTCGCCGAGCGGTCGGTCGAGGTGGCGGCCCGGCGCGAGCTGCTCTGGTCGCTGCCCCTCTCTTACTTGGCCCTCGCCCGAGTGCTCGCCGATGCGGACCGTCCGGGAGCCGTGGAGGCACTCGATAAAGGCGCGGAGGTCGCCCGCGGCACCGGCGCCCGCGTCAGCCTCGACTCGATCGAAGAGGCCCGCGGTCAGATCGTCGCCGGCGCCGGCCGATCGCAGTAACGAGGTCTACGTTCTGCCCCCATGAGGGGCTCAACGTAGACCTCGTCTACATGCCCGTTGCGCGGGCGACCAGCCAGTCGATCAGGCGGTCGGGGAGGACGCGGGCCGCGAACGCCTGGCCGCGGGCGTCCACGCCGACGAGATAGCGGGCGCGCGGGCGCTGGGCGCTCAGCGCGTGCTCGATCTTCACCGCGACCCGCTCGGGGGGGATGCCCCGCTCCCCGGTCTTCCTCGCCACCTCGCGGAAGGCGTCCGCCGCCTTCCCGTAAAGCTCCGCGTGCCCATCGCCGACACGCTCGGCGAGCGCGTCGACTTCGGCGTCGCCGCGCTCCCAGATCGGGGTTGCGATTGAGCCCGGCTCGATGACGGCGACCTTGATCCCCCAGGGCCGCAGCTCGCGGCGGAAGACGTCGCCGACGGCCTCGAGGCCGAACTTGGCGGCGTGGTAGGCGCCGAACATCGGGAAGGCCATCAGTCCCCCGATCGAGGTGATGAAGACGATGCGGCCACGGGCCGTGCGGATCGCCGGCAGCATCGCCTGCGTCACCGCCACGTGGGCGGTCAGGTTGACCTCGATCTGGCGGCGGAAGTCGTCGACCGGCAAGGTCTCCAACGGCCCCGGCACGGCGATGCCCGCGTTGTTGACGAGGCCATCGAGACCCGCCTTCCCCACCTCGGCGCCGATCCGCTCGGCCGCCGCCGCGATCTGGCCGGCGTCGGTCACATCGAGCATCAATGGCACCAGCCGCTCCGAGCCGGCCTCGCGCAAAGACTCGGCGTCGACCTCCTTGCGAACCCCCGCGAAGACCCGCCAGCCCGCCGCGTCCAGGTGCAAGGCGGTCGCCCGTCCGATGCCCGTCGAAGCCCCCGTGATCAGAACCGACTTCACGGGCGCAGCCTAGTGGTCGAGGTTTGAATCGCATAGCGGTCGAAACCTCGACCGCAGGCGTTCGAGGTTCGCCTGGCGCGACTACCATCGCCCAATGAGCAATATGGCTTTCGTAACCGGGGGGTCAGGGTTCATCGGGGGGCGGCTTATCGAGCGTCTGATTGGCGAAGGACGCCCAGTGCGAGCGCTTGCTCGCTCCGACACCGCAGCTCAGCGCGTCGCCGCGCTCGGAGCGGAACCGGTTCGCGGCGATATCGGCGATCCGGCCTCGCTTGCCGATGCGGCGGCCAGCGCCGAGGTCGCCTTTCACCTCGCCGCTCACCTTGGCGAGTGGGGACCCTGGGCGGACTTCGAACGCGGCAACGTCGAGGGGACGCGCAACGTGCTCGCCGCCTGCGCCGAGGCGGGCGTGCGGCGCTTCGTCCACTGCGGCACCGAGGCGGCGCTGATGGCCGGCCAGCCGCTGGTCCAGGTCGACGAGACGGCGCCGCTGCGACCGGACTCGCGGGCGCCCTACCCGGCGACCAAGGCGCGGGCCGAGCAAGCGGTGCGGGACGCGAACCGAGAGGGCTTCGAGACGGTCGTCGTGCGACCCCGCTTCGTCTGGGGCAAGGGCGACACGACGCTGCTGCCGGGGATGGTCGCGACGGTCGAGGCGGGCAAATGGGCCTGGGTCGGCGGCGGCGGCAACGTCACCGACACGGCCCACGTCGACAACGTCGTCGAGGGGATGGTGCTGGCAGCCGAGAAAGGTCGACCCGGCGAGGCCTACTTCGTCACCGACGGCGAACGGGTCACCTTCCGCGAGTTCGTCACCGCGATGCTGGAGACCCAGGGGGTCGAGGCGCCGGACCGCAATCTCCCAGGCTGGGCCGCCGCGCCGATGGCTCGCATTTGCGAGGCGGCCTGGAAGTTCCTACCGCTCAAAGGCGACCCGCCGATGACCGCCTTCCGCTCCTGGTTGCTGACCCAGGAGTGCACGATCGATATCTCCAAGGCCCGCGCCGAGCTCGGCTACAACCCGATCGTCACCCACGAGCAGGGCCTGGCAGAGCTGGCCACCGCCTAGCCGGACGTGCCGGTGCGTAGAGGTCCATATGGACCTCTACGCACCGGCACGTCAGCCGCGGCTGGCGCGGTGGCGCTCCAGCTCGGCGACGAGCAGCTTGGTGTGGAGGGCGGCGATCAGGTCCTGGAGGGGCTGGGAGCCGGATTCGAGCATCTCGACGACGCGCTCGGGCGAGACCTCGCCGGCGAGGCGGTCCATGACCATCTCGACCTCCTGGCTGACCAGCTCTTCGAGCGCCTTCTTGTAGCGCAGGGTGTCGTAGACGGTGAAGCCGATCTGCTCGTCGTAGCCGCCGGCGCGGAAGCGGCCGATCGCCTCGATGATCTTGATGTCCGAGGGCGAGTAGCCGCGGCTGTTGGGGCTGAGCACCTCGATCTCCTCGAGCCGGTCGAGGACGTCCTTGGGGACGCCGTAGCGCTCGCGCACCTCGGCGGCACTGGTGCGAGTGCGCTCGCCGCCCAGTGCCCGCTCGAGTATGCGGTCCTCGAGCTCGACCATGGCGCGGGCCCGCTCGGGGTCTTCGTCGAGCACCGACTTGATCGCCTTCAGCGGCATGAAGCGCTCCTCCTGCAGCTGCTTGATCAGCTTGATCCGGTCGACGAACTCGGGCGAGTAGTAGGCCATGTTGCGGCTCGTCTTGACCGGTTCGGGCAGCAGGCCCTCGCGCAGGTAGTGCTTGATCGTCGGCACCGGCACGCCGGAGGCCTCGGCCAGCTCGCCGATCTTGAGCAGCGTCTTCTCGGCGCTGGCGCTCATGCGCGGAAGGTCGCGGCCGAGTCGGCGCTCGGGCCGGAGGCGGCACCTGACTCCAGCATCGCGGCGATCTCCTCGTCGTTGTAGCCGGCCTCGCGCAGCACCTCGTCGGTGTGCTCGCCGAAGGCCGGTGCCGGTCGGGTCGGGTCGCCGGGCGTACGGCTCATCTTCACCGGAACTCCGAGCTGGCGCACCGTCCCCAGTCCGGGCTGCTCGATCGCGGTGACCATCTGGCGCGCCCGCACCAGCTCGGAGTCGAGCGCCTCGTCGACGTCGAGGACCGGCTCGATGCAGCAGTCGTGCTCGTCGTTGAAAGCGAGCCACTCCTCGCGCGTGCGTGAGCGGAAGACCTCGGCCACCTCGCGCCAGGCGTCGGAGCCCGGCGCCTCGAACTGCATCTCGATCAGGTCGGGGCGCTCGACGCCGTTGCAGAAGGCGGCCCAGAACTTCGGCTCCAGGGCGCCGCAGCTGATCCACCCATCGGCGACCTCGTAAGGCAGGTAACAGAGCAGCCCGCCGGCGAGCTGCTGCTCGCCGCGGCGCGGAACCTCGCCGTCGCAGAAGTAGCGACCGGCGACCATCGCCAGCCAGGAGAGCGCGCCGTCGGCCATCGAGACGTCGACCATCTGGCCCTCGCCCGAGCGTCGCCGCTCGTGCAGGGCGGCCATCACGCCGAAGGCGGCCATCAGGGCGCCGCCGCCGAGGTCGGCTATCTGGCCGCCCGACTGCACCGGCGGCCCGTCCTTGCCGCCGGTCAGGCCGAGCAGCCCGACGAGGCCGAGGTAGTTCATGTCGTGGCCGGCGCGCTGGGCGTAGGGGCCGTCCTGGCCGTAGCCGGTGATCGCGCAGAAGACGATCGCCCGGTTGGCCTCGCGCATGCGCTCGTAGCCGACGCCGAGCCGGTCGAGGACGCCGGGGCGGAAGCCGTCGAGCACGACGTCGTATTGCTCGACCAGGCGCAGCAGGGCCTCGCGCCCGGCCTCGCTCTTGAGGTCGAGGCGGACCGAGCGCTTGCCGCGATTGAGTGAGAGGTAGAGGGCCGAGCGGGTGCCCAGCTCCTGCTGCGCCTCGTCGCCGTAATAGGGCGGCGCCCAGCGGATGTAGTCGCCCATGCCGGTGTCCTCGACCTTCAGCACCTCGGCGCCGAGGTCGGCGAGCAGCAATGAGCAGAAGCCCCCCGGCAAGAGCCGGGTCAGGTCGAGGACCTTGACGTCGCTAAGCGGCAGATCGCTCACGCTTGGGAACCCCCAAAAGCTCGCGAGCCTCGGCGACGGAGGCGGCGCGACGGCCGACGTCCTCGGCCATCTGGCGCGCCTTGGCGATCAGCTCGCCGTTCGACTTCGCCATCTCGCCATTCGGCAGATAGAGGTTGTCCTCGACCCCGGCACGGACGTTTCCGCCCAGCACCAGCGACGCGCCGAGCAGCTTCCACTGGTCACGGGAGATGCCGATCACCTGCCACTGGTTCTCGCCCCCGGCGCCGCCGGGAATCTGGTCGGCCATGAAGCCGACGTTGCGCGGCGTCGGGCGGATGCCGCCGTTGACCCCCATCACGAGGGAGATCTGCAGCGGGGTCCGCTCTAGCAGGCCCATGTCGATCAACGGGTCGAGGTTGGCGACATGCCCCGCGTCGAAGCACTCATGCTCGGGCTTGATCCCGAGGTCGCGCATCGTGGTGAGGAACTCGATGATCGTGTCGAAGCTGTTCTCGAAGACCGCCTTGAAGACGAAGTCCTTGCGCCGCGAGGAGTACTTGGCGTAGTTCATCGAGCTCATGTTCAGCGCCGCCACATCGGGCTTGCACTCGCGCAGGTACTCGATCCGCTTCTCGATCGGAATCCCGATAGCCCCGGTCGAGTAGTTGACGATCACGTCGCCGACCTCGGCCAGGATCGCCTCGGTGATCGCCTTGAAGTCCTCGACCTCGTAGGAGGGCGTGCCGTCCGGTTTACGGGCGTGGATGTGAATTTGCGAGGCGCCCTCGTCCACGGCGCGGCGGGCCTCCGCCGCGTACTCCTCCGGCGTGTAGGGGATCGCCGGGCACTGGTCGCGGTTGGCGATCACACCCGAGATCGAGCAGCTGATGACTACTGGATCATCAAACGAACTCATTGCAACCTCCCAGGACGCGAAAACCAAGCAGGTCGGTGGACGCAGGGAGTGAGGGGAGGGGAGCGCACTTTCGTGCGTGACCCGATCCCGAGCGACTGAGGACGCCGAGATGCGCCGGTTTGCAGCGTCCTGGGCTCATACCGGCATCACCCCGTGGCGTTTCTTCGGCTTGGTCACGTGTTTGTTGCGCGCCATGCGCAGCGCCTTGACGATCGTCGGCCGCGTCTCGCGTGGGTCGATGATGTCGTCGATCACCGCGTTCCCCGCCGCTATATAGGGGTCGATCTGCTCGCGGACCGCGTTCAGCATCGCCTCGCGGGTGGCGTCCGGGTCCTCGGAGGCCTCGATCGCCGAGCGGCCGATGATGTTGATCGCGCCCTCGGCGCCCATCACCGAGATCTCCGCGCCGGGCCAGGCGACGATCAGGTCGGGCTCGTAGGCCTTGCCGCACATCACGTAGTAGCCGGCGCCGTAGGCCTTGCGCACGATCACGGTCACCTTCGGCACCGTGGCGCGGCTGACCGCGTAGAGCATCTTCGCCCCGTGGCGGATGATCCCGGCGTGCTCGACTTTCGCCCCGACCATGAAGCCGGGCACGTCCTGGAGGAAGACCAGCGGCACGTTGAAGGCATCGCAGAGGTTGATGAAGCGGGCCGCCTTGTCGGCCGAGTCGTTGTCGAGGATCCCGGCCAGCTGCTTGGGCTGGTTGGCGACGATCCCGACCGGCTGGCCGCCGAATCGGGCGAAGCAGGTGATCAGCGTCTTGGCGAACTTCGGCTTGAGGTCGAACCACTCGCCGTCGTCGACGATCTCGGCGATCACGTCGTACATGTCGTAGGGCTGGCGCGAGGAGTCGGGGACGATCTCCAGCAGCTTCTCCGACATGCGGTCGTCGGGATCGGCGGTCGGCACGATCGGCGGCTTCTGCTCGCAGTCGGATGGGAAGTAGGAGAGGTACTGCTTGACCTTGGCGATGCATTCCTCGTCGTCCTTGACCTCGAGGTCCCCCACTCCCGATTTGCGGCAGTGGACCTTGGCGCCGCCAAGCTCCTCCATCGTGATGTCCTCGCCGGTGACGGCTTTGGTCAGGTGCGGTCCGGCGAGCGCCATCGCGCCCTGGCCGGAGACCATCGGCACGAAGTCCGAGAGCGCCGGGATGTAGGCGGTGCCGGCGGCGCACGGCCCCATCATCGCCGCGACCATCGGGATCACGCCCGACATTTCGACCTCCTCGCGGAAGAGGTGGCCGGAGCCGGCGAAGAGCGAGCCCGCCGCCTCCTGGATGCGGGCGCCGGCCGAGTCGAGCAGCCAGATGAACGGCATCCGCTTGGAGAGGGCCATCTCACGCAGGCGGGTCGACCTTGAGCTCGCCGGTCATCCCCATCGAGCCGGCCATCACGGTGAAGTCGTAGGCGGCGATGCAGCAGGGGCGGCCGTCGACGTCGCCCCAGCCGGTGATCACGCCGTCGGCGGGCGCCTCGACGCCGTCCATCGCCCGCTGGGCGAAGTGCGGGCGGCCGTGGATCCCCATCTCGACGAAGCTGCCCTCGTCGACCAGCAGGTCGATCCGCTCGCGCGCGGTCAGCTTGCCGCGCTCGTGCTGCTTGGCGATCTTCTCCTCGCCGCCGCCGAGCTTCGCCTTCTCGCGCCGCTCGTGCAGCTGCTCGGTCAGGTCGTCGAGCGGCGCCGTCCCCGGTAGGAGGTTCTTCTCCTGCTCGCTTTGATCGGTCGTCACTCCTACCGTCCCTTCCACTGCGGATCGCGTTTCTCGAAGAATGCGGTGACGCCCTCGACGATGTCCTCGGTCGAGAAGGTGAGCGAGAGCTGCGAGCGCAGGTAGTCAAGCGCGTCGTCGACCGCCATGTCCTGCTGGCGGTACATCGCGTCGTGGCCGAGGCGCATCAGCACCGGGCTCTTGGAAGCGAGCTTGCCGGCCCACTCGGCGACCGCGGCGTCGAACTCGCCCGCCGGGACGACCTTGTTGGCGAGCCCGTACTCGACCGCCTGCTCGGCGCTCAGCCGCTCGCCCAGCAGCATCATCTCGTTGACCTTCTTGCGCGGGACGTTGCGGTAGATGATCGCCATGATCATGTAGGGAAAGGCGCCGACGTTGATCTCGGGGGTGCCGAAGGTGGCGCCCTCTTTGGCGATCAGCAGGTCGCAGGAGAGGGCGAGGCCCATCCCCCCCGCCAGCACGTGGCCGTTGGCGGCGCAGAGCGAGGGCTTGCCGAGACGCGGCATCAGCCGGAAAAATTCAAGGAAAAGATCAGAAGCAAAATGTTTCGAAACAAGCGGAACATCAGCAGCGAAACCACCCAGATCTGCACCAGCGCAAAACACCTTGTCGCCAGCTCCAGTTAGAACAACAGCGCGTACACCCTCGTCGTCGCGTGCGGTCTTCATCGCGTCGACCAGCTCGGTCAGCATCTGCCCGGAGAGCATGTTGCGCTTCTCCGGGTTGTTCAGGGTCACGGTGGCGACCCCGTCGGCGACCTCGTAGGTGACGACCTCGTAGTCCATCGGGGCGGACCATAGCCGAAATCAGCCACGCACTGAAAGTGGGAAGTGCTACTGTCCACTTTGCTCTGGGTGGCCCGGCTGCCCTTTCGGATCAGCGAACGGAGGAGAACCAGTGGCGACCGCGACGAACGGCAGCAGCTCAAGCGTGATCAAGCCCGACCACGAGGCTGGTCGTAAGAACTTCATCTTCAACCAGGAGCACGAAGACCTGCGCGAGTCGATGCAGGCGTGGGTCAAAAAGGAGATGTGGCCCCATCGCAACGAGTGGGAGGACACCTACTGGCCGACCGAGGTGATGAAGCGGGCCGGCGAGCTGGGCTTCCTCGGCCTCTGCTTCCCCGAGGAGTACGGCGGACAGGGTGGCGACTACTTCTACTCGCTGGTCCGCGCCGAGTGCATGAGTTACTCAGGGTCTGGCGGCACCAACATGGGCTTTGCCGTGCAGACCGACATGGTCCTGCCGCCGATCCACCTGCTCGGCACCGAGGAGCAGAAAGAGCGCTACCTGACCCCCGGCCTCAAGGGCGAGAAGGTCGGCGCCCTGGGGATCACCGAGCCCGGCGCCGGCTCCGACGTCGCCGGCATCCGCACCACCGCGATCCGCGACGGCGACGAATACGTGATCAACGGCTCCAAGACCTTCATCACCAACGGCCCGCGCGCCGACTTCATCGTCCTCGTCTGCAAGACCAATCCCGAGGAGCGCCACGCCGGCATCACCCTCTTCGTCGTCGACCTGCGCGACGAGAACGGCGAGAAGGTCCCCGGCTTCACCGTCTCGGCCGAGCTGGAGAAGATGGGCATGCACGCCTCCGACACCGGCGAACTGGCCTTCGAAGACGTCCGCGTCCCGGCCAGCGCCATCCTCGGCGAGGAGGGCAAAGGCTTCTACCACATCGCCTGGGAGCTCCAGGGCGAGCGGCTGGTCGCCGCCGCCGGCTCCCACGCGGGTGCGGAACGGATGATCGAGAAGACGCTCACGTACGCGAAGGAGCGCGAAGCCTTCGGCCGTCCGATCGGCAAGTTCCAGGCGATCCGCCACAAGTTCGCCGAGATGGCGACCAAGGCCGAGGCCGCGAAGCAGTTCACCTACGCGACGGCCTGGCGCTTCGGCAACGGCGAGTACCCGGTGCGGGAGATCACGATGGCAAAGCTCTTCTCCTCACGCATGGCCTGCGAGGTCGCCGACGAGTGCATCCAGATCCTCGGTGGCTACGGCTACATGAAGGAGTACGAGATCGAGCGCGCCTACCGCGACGTCCGCCTCAACCGGATCGGCGCCGGCACTGACGAGGTCATGCTCGACGTGATCGGCAAGAGCTACGGGCTGTAGGGGCGAGGGTCCTCGCTAGGACCTTCCAGCGGAAGACAGGTGGTGCAGAAGTCCTCGCCAAACGGCGTCAGCACGATGCTGCGCCTGACCGTGCGTGCCGTCCGTCCCCCCTCTTTCAAAGCCTCGACAACCTCGGGCTGGGCCTCCAGCACCTGGTAGGCGGACGCGTCCCTGAGCGGCTCGCGCTGAAACCAGACCAGGCCAAGCCTGTGCAGGTTGTTGAGGTAGGCGTAGACGCGGTCGGCGTAGCGGCAACCGGCTTCCTCGGCGAGCATCGTGCGGCCCTGCGCGACCAGATCGGAGGCCAGCGGCAGGCCCGATCGCACGTCCACCGCCGGCTGGGCCCCACGCTGAGCGAGGATGCGGAGGACGCGGGCCTCGTCGGGGGCGAGGGCGTCGAGAATCCGCCGGTAGGCGGGATGGGAGTCCTGATCGAGCCCGACGTCCGCCGATTCGCGCAGCAGCTCCTCCCCCCGGCGCCGCAGCGCCCTGGCCGAGGAGTCGCGGCTGGGGCGCGGCGAGGGCGGCGAGATCGGCGTGGCGAGCTGCCCCTCCATCGTCACTCGTGCCAACCATGTGCCCGCTCGCGCGTAAGCGCCCACGAGCGATCGGGCTCCACGCAAGCCGGTCGCGGCGGCGATCCGCCCCATGCCCGGCGCCGCTCGCAGCAGCTCTCTCCCCACCCCGTCGTCGCTCATCCGAAGATCGCCAGGTGTAGCAGCCCGGCACCGAATCCGAGCACGGCGCCGTGCAGGTAGAGCAGCCACTCGTCCTCGCGCATCACGGTGCGCAGCATCTCCGAGAAGTCGGCGGGGTCCATCTTGCGCATCCGGGAGGCGACGAACTCGCGGACGCCGTCGCCCTGGACCCGGTTGAACTCGGCGTCGGCGAGCGGGGCCATGGTGTACTCGGTCGCCTCGACCGCGAGCGAGGAGCGGATCTGGTCGTACTCGCGCCGGCCGATCGCGGCCCAGACCGCCGGCCTCGTGCGACCCACGGCCCGGTCCAGCGCGGGGCGCAGGACGACCTCGATCATCTGCCGCGTGCGGTCGGAGTTGGGCCCGTACATGAGGTCCTCCGCCATGTTTCGCATCGTCACCAGGTCGTCGGCGATGATGTCGGCGTAGACACCGGCCACCTCCGGCTGGCGCCGGAGGAACAGGCCCTGCAAGGTGAAGCGACCGATGCGCCGCGGCTGGACCGGCTCGAAGATCATCCGGATGCCGAGCAGGTTGGTCGTGTAGCCGATCAGGACGCCGGCGATCGGCAACACCCACCACTGAGTCAGCACCGTCTCGGTGAGGATCGCGGTGGGGATGCCGAGCAGGCAGCCGAAGAAGAAGCCGAAGTTGACGATGAAGCGAAGCTCCTTGCGGCCGACCTCGAGGAAGATCCGGTTGGCCAGCTCGGGCTGGGCTTCGATGCGGTGGATCACCATAAGCTTCAGGTCGATGAGCTGGTCGATGTGAGTGCCGACCTGTTCGGTGATCGAGCGGACGATCTCGGGCAGTTGCTCCTCCACCCGCGCGTGCACGGTCGCTTTGACGCGCGGCGGCAGGTCATGCCAGAGCCGCGGGTGTTCGCGCTCCATGATCCGCTCGACGAGGTCGTGGATGTCGCCACGGGCCGTCGCGAGGATCTGCTCGGCGATCGCCTCGGGGTCGAGCTCCCGGTAGAAGTCGGAAGGGGCACCCAGCTTGGCGATCCCCTTGTCGACCGCGATCGAGCCCATCTTCGCCGCCCGCGAGGGGACGATCCCCTGCCAGCCGATCCCGCCCTGTCCGATTCCGGGGATCTGCTGGATCCGCCGCGGCAGCAGGTTGGCGAAGGCGGCGAGGCCGGGCAGTTTGAAGCCGGTGAAGCGGACCGGGTAGAAGAGCATCCAGACGCCCGACCAGTTGGTCACGTAGCCGATCGCGCCGGTGAACAGCGGGATCGTGATCAGGCCTAGCGTCTGGCTGTCCATGCGATGCGCTGCGAGCGTAGCCGCTAGCGTCCTGCAGGTGAGCGTGATCAAAGACAGCGGGGCGCGGGCCACCATGCCCCCCTTCGGCGAGGAGCACGAGGAGCTGCGCGAAACGGTCAGCCGCTTCGTCGCCAAGGAGATCGCGCCGAACGTCGACGAGTGGGAGGCGGCGCGCGAATTCCCGCGCGACCTCTACAGCCGCTGCGCCGAGCTCGGCTTCCTCGGGCTGAAGTTCCCCGAGGAGTACGGCGGCCAGGGTGGCACCCATCTGCACGACGCGGTCTGGGTCGAGGAGCTGGCCCGCTCGGGCGGCTCGGGTGGCGTCGCCGCCGGCCTCAACGCCCACGCCTCGATCGCGATGCCGCCGATCTTCAACTTCGGCACGGAGGAGCAGAAGCAGCGCTGGCTGGTGCCTGGCATCGCCGGCGAGAAGATCGGCGCGCTGGGGATCACCGAGCCCGGCGCCGGCTCCGACGTCGCCGGCATCTCCACCTTCGCCGAGCGGGTCGAGGGCGGCTACGTCGTCAACGGCTCGAAGACCTTCATCACCAACGGCGTCCGCGCCGACTTCCTCGTCTGCGCCTGCAAGACGACCAAGGAGGGCGGCCACAGCGGCATCTCCTTCCTAGTGCTCGAGCGCGAGATGCCCGGCTATGAGGTGGCGCAGAAGCTGGAGAAGATGGGCTGGCACTCCTCCGACACCGGCGAGCTGGCCTTCACCGACGTCGAGGTGCCGGAGGAGAACCTGCTCGGCGAAGAAAACGAGGGCTTCAAGCTGATCATGTTCAACTTCGCCTGGGAGCGGCTGCTGATGGCGATCGGCGCCGTCGGCGCGATGCAGCGCCTGATCGAGACCACGGTCGCCTACGCCCTCGACCGCGAAGCCTTCGGCCGTCCGATCGGCAAGTTCCAGGCGATCCGCCACCAGGTCGCCGAGATGGCGACCAAAGCCGAGGCCGCCAAAGCGATCACCTACAACGCCCTGCGCCTCTTCCACGAAGGCCACGACTGCATCAAAGACGTGACCATGGCCAAGCTGGTAACCCAGCGTGGCGTCCTCGAGATAGCCGACCAGTCCCTCCAGATCCACGGCGGCTACGGCTACATGCGCGAGTACGGCATAGAGCGAGCCGTCCGCGACGCCCGCCTAGGCCCAATAGGCGGCGGCACCGACGAGGTCATGAAGGAGATCCTCGGCAAGCTGATGGGTTTGTAGGGATTAGCAGGGGTTTCCTGCTCCTCCTCCCCATTGTCCGCATCAGGCGGACACAATCCGGACACATCGCGCCGTGCCTGGGCGATCTGATCCTCAGCGGCCACGCGCTCGGCGATGTCGAACTCATCGAAGACGTGCGAGTAGACATCGAGCGTCATCGTCGGCGAGTGCCCCGCCTGTCGCGCGACCTCGACAACGCTGCGGCCTTCATGGATCAGCAGCGAGACGAAGCTGTGGCGCAGGTCGTAAGGACGTGCGCCCTCCAAGCCAACTGCACGACACGCGGGCACCCAAGCGTCGCGGTGCCAGGTCTGCCAGGCGGGGTCGTTCCAGATGCCGCCCGAGCCGCTCGGGAACAGCAGCGCGTCGTCGGCTTGATCGAGCGAGCGCCGCCACTCGGCCATGTCGTCGGCGAGCGGAGCAAGCAGCCGCACGGTCCGAGCCTGCCCGGTCTTGGTCGCCTTGACGCCGCCCTGACCGTCAGCAGCCTTCTCGACCAGCAGCGTCCGCTCGCGCACATCGTCCCAGCGCAGCGCAAGCGCCTCCTGAGGCCGTAGACCCGCATAAGCAAGCAGTCCGATCAGTGCCGCATCCCGAGCGCCGTGCTTACGCCGCTTGGCAACCACAGCGCGCAGCTGCTCGACCGTGAGTGGCGACAACGGCCGAACCTCGCGTTGGCGACGGACTTTCGGCTTCTGCACCGCCTTGACCGGGTTGTGCCCGATCCGCCGCCACTCGACCGCGCGCCGCATGATGCCCTGGAGAAGCGCGAGCGCCCGGTAGATCGTCGGCTGCCCCACCCCATCGGCTTCCAGTTCGACGCGGAAGCGCTCGACGACCTCGGGGGTGATGGCGCTGAGGCGCATCGAGCCAAGTCGCGGCAGGACGTGCCGATCCCATAGCCCCGCATAACTGCGAAGCGTTCGCGCCGCCAGATTCGGCACGGCATAGAGCTTCCACCACTCCTGCGCGAAGTCAGCGAGCGTCTGCCGACCACCGCTGAGCAAGTCCAGATCGCCAGTGCGCTTGCGCCGCACAACCTCAGCATCGAAAGCATCAGCGTCCCGCTTCCGCCCAACGACTTTCGAACGCGCCCGTCCCTGCTCGTCGCGCCACCGTACGCGCCAGACAGCGCCGCCCTTCCGCTCGACTCGTTCGACGCTCATCGACCTCGCCTAGCCTTCCGCGCCTTCATCGAGCAAGGCGCGCAAGCCGCCATCTGCGCCAGCGGCTCGGCGTCGAACTTGCCGAGGCGACGGGCCCGCTCCCTGCGTTTGCTCTGCGATCCAACGCTCCAACTCGGCCTGCTGGACGCGGAGCCGATGACAGAGCCGCGCCGCCCGCAACTCGCCACGCGCAATTGCCCGATAGACAGCCCGCCGTGAGAGCCCGCAAACGCGGGCAACGTCCTCCGGCGACAGCAGCCGCTCGATCTCGATGTGGTCGTCGTCGCGCATTTCCTCTGCACCCCACCTGTCGGGAAAAAGGGCCAAATGCATCGGTCCAACTCGAGATCGTCCTGCCCCGGCGACCGCCGGGCGGCCATACAGGCGGCCGACGCACGGCGAAAGCCGTGCCAAAATCGGCCGCCCGCCGCCCCGGCGAAAGCGCCGCTCCAGGCACGAACCGACAGGGTTCCCAGTGTGTCGTGCTGTGGGGCTTTGAGTTTTTGGAGGGGTCTTGGAGGCCCCAGCGCGTCTTCTGGGGACCAGGCCTGGGTCTTCGGGCCAATCCCTTCCTGGCTTGAATCTGGATTGATGGCCTGACTGGCTTGCTCTGTTCGTAATGATTGGTTTGGGCTGCTGGTTCACGGCGCTTGCTCGGGGGAAGGCGAGAGCGCGAACGCCCCGGCCTGCGTGCTGCCGAGGGTCCAAGTAATGCCATCAAGCAGAGGACACTCGACCGGAACGTCCACGGCGGCGGCGAGCTTGACCAGGGTGTCAATGCGCGGCGTGCGCGCACCGGTCTCAAGCAGGCCGATCTCGGTCCGGTGAAGCGAGGCGAGCCAGCCGACCTCTTCTTGGCTCAGGCCGGATCGGCGGCGAGCCTTACGTAGATTCGCGCCGAACTGGCGAGCAACGTCGGCAGGCATCAGTCCACCTCCAGCCGCGCGAAGTAGAGGGCGGCGCGCGTCGGCAGGACAAATCGGTCCTGGCAATAGAGCAGTCCTGCTCCGACGAGTTCGCGGATAGCCCGCTCAACCGCGTCGTCGTTGCTGAAGCCGCCAGGATCGGCGTTCAACGCCAGCGACGCCTCGGGAATCGTCAGCTGGGATGGATGCTCTTCGAGCAGAAACGCCAGCACGACCCGCTCGGCCTTCGTGTCCTCGGCATCGGGTCGGCAGAGATCACGCTCGGCGCAATCCGTAGGGTTGGGATCAGCCATGAGGAGGTCACTCTCCTTGTGGTCAGGCGGCCCGTTGCGTTACCGCGCGGCGGGTCGCCGCTTCTTGAGGCCGGCACGTCGATACCGTTCCCGCTGCGACTGGCCTGGTGAGAGCTATGCCAGTCGCCACGGGGCCGGTGTTAGCGCACGCGGCCCCACTTATGCTCGGCAAAGCCTAGCACGACTTAGATACATGTATCTAAGCGTGTCCAAGGCGCTGGCTCGTCGGGCTGCGATCTGAGAACGTCCCGCCAATGCGGCACTCTGACCGTCCCCAGCCGGCCCTCGGTAAGGCCATCCGCCAACTCAGACAGAAGCGAGGCCTAACTCAGGTGGCGCTCGGCGAAAAGGCCGGCATCACCGGCCGCTCCCTCTCCCTGATCGAGCGCGGGCATGCCAACCCAACCTGGGGCACCGTCAAGGGCATCGCCGACGCCCTCAACGTCTCGATGGGCGAGCTCGGGCGTCTGGCGGATCGCATCGGATGACGCAGGCATAAGCAGCGTGTTCCGTCTTTCCGAAAGATGGGAAATTTCTCTGTTTACCAATCGGTACGCTATTCGCCCCCTTCGTGTCCGGTTGGATGGTTAGCCTGAAGGTTTGCTGCTCCTAGGCTCTCCAATGTCAAATACACATTCGATTTTCTATTGGTCAAACTCATCGATCTTTGATCTATGTCGCTGCCCATCTCCCTTCCCCAAGAACTTTGTGGCGAGGATGCCCTCAAGATCCTGCCTGAGACGGGTGGACCTCGTGGTGAGGTCATCATCTTTGGTGAGGGAGTAGCCCGAATCGATGCTTGGGGAGGTGCTGCCCTCCGTACCGCCATCGAGTACCACGGTCGCTACCTACAGCGCCGAGTTACGCTCAGCCTTCCCCATGATCGAGGGGCATGCGCGCTTCTGCATGGGCTTGTAAGGCGCGACCACCCCCGTCACCTCGTATTGCCAAACGACAGCAATCCCCAGGGAGAGCCTGTTCCGCGGAACGTCCTGCTGCAGGCGCAACCGATCGCTACTGCCGATGATGCCGAGGGAGTCGCAGAGATGCTTTTCAATGAGACCGACGGCCGGCTCCGAGAGGCCGCTCGCTTTGCCGCCAAGAGCTTGCCTGAGCTCATCGTCAACTCACTGAGCCATGGAAAAAGACGGCCCATTCCGCCAGTGGCTTGCGCCATTCACGATCGTGAGGAGGACGAGGTGCAGCTAGTAGTCACCGATCTCGGACGGCCCCGGCCTCCTTACGACAGTGCCCGGCTTAGCGATGCAGTCCTTTCGAGCCCTGGGATTCATGGCTTGAGCAGCTTGGTCGAGCAGGCCGAGCGTCGCTCGCTTGACCTCTCGCTTTCGCTCGTGGCCGGTAGCGGTCGGCTGGCTTGGCGCTCGGGCAATTGGCACGCCGCAGAGGATGAGCCCTTGTCGGGCTTCTCGGCCGCAATCACCATCCCGGTATGACTGCAGTCTTGAATCCGTTCAGGATCAGGCTATTGTTGAAAGGTACGGCTCAAGTATCCGTCCCATATTTCCGACGAGAGGAGGAAATGGCTACCTCAAATTCCAGCAATGAGCAGGATGTACTTCATATCTATATGCACGACTGGGGACGCTTCCTCTCAACTAGGCAAGCTGGACAGCAGATGGTGCGAGATTTTGTTCGGATCACTCGTGCGCCCGGTGACGTGATCCTTGACTTCAAGGACGTCGAGGCCATCACGCCCCCCTATTTGCAAGAGCTTTTTGATGCAATTACGGCCCTGATAGTCGCCAGCCGTGGCACTGGCCGCATCGTTTTCGCAAGCAACCTAAATGAAGATGTCGCCGAGACGATGGGCTACGTTGCATCACATGCCAAACGCGGGGTTGTCTTTTTACGGGACAACAAACTCGATTTGCTTGAGAATCGTCCCCAACTCGCCGAAACGCTGCGCGAGGCCCAACGGCTGAAGCCCTTCTTCACTGCTCCGGAACTCGCAAAGCGTCTCAAGATCAAACCGGATGCGGCCACGCAACGGCTCAAGAGTCTCGTCGATGTTGGGGGCGCTGAACGGCAAGCTGATCCGTCTGCGCGTCGTGGCACGCGCCATCTCTACCGCGTCGCGAACCCGGGGCTAGCTGACCCTACAGCCGTTGCTGATCGGCAAGCGCCTGGGCGGCGCAGCGCCGTACCCGCGTAAATCGCAGCCATTTCCATCGCCCTCGCTCGAAGCAAAGCTTTAGCCGCCGGCAAGGCCTGCTAAGCTACTTGAGCAGCTTGAGTCAAGTAGCTACGAAAGGGAGTACCGATGAGCGCGAAAACGAAACACCTCGAGGTCTTCGTAAACCGCAAAAAGATCGAGATCGACCGCGAGCACGTGACGGGGGGCGAATTACTCCAGATAGCCGGGTTCGAGGGAACCGAATGGGACCTTCTACAGCTCCAAGGCGAGGGTGACCCCAGCGGCGGCACCTTGGTCGGGCAAGACGAGGATCTCGACCTGAAGAACGGGGAGCACTTCCGAGTCATTCCAGGTAACCGGACCTTCGGGCATATTCGAGATGAGCGGCGCTGACCTCCTACAGGAGCACCTCGCAGAGCTCTGCGAACAGGTCGGGGCCGTCGGTGAGGTCCACGACGCCGAGGGGCGTCTCTATGTGGTTCTCTCCAAACTAGCCCTGCCCGCTGGGCTCTTCGCGGTCGATCGGAGCGATGTGATGTTCATGAGCGACCACAGCTACCCGCTCTCGGCCATGGACATGTTTTGGACTGAGCCGGAGGTGCTTCAACTCGACGGCGGCATTCCTGCTGGCGGCGAGTCAATCGAGATGTACCTCGAACGCCAGTGGCGGCGCTTCTCTTGGCACCGTCAGGGTGTATGGCGCCCGACAGGCAACCCGCTACTCGACCACTACGCACTGATGGAGGCTCGCTGGGTTGTCGAGCCGCGCCAGAAAGAGGCTGCGTGATTCGGCTCGTCCTACAGGAGACTGACGTCGCCAAGCTTGAGCTCCAGCTTGCCGCTGCTGCCCCCGAAGAGGACGGCGCCTTCTTTCTTCTGCGTGAAGGCAGCGGGGTACAGGGCACCCGACTCGTCGCCGGGGAGATGATCCCGCCGCCAAAGGGCGCCTGGGAGCGGCAAGCAGAAGGTCAGCTACGTCCTTCGGCGCAGTGGCTCTCGGCGGTGATCAGCGCCGCCGTCAATGCCGAGGCTGGCTTGCTCTTCGTGCACTCCCATCCCGGTGCCCTGCATCCCGCTGAGTTGAGCGCGGTAGACGAGTTCGCGGTGGAGAGTCTTGGCGAGACGCTAAGCGCGATCCTTGAGGGTCCCTTTGCTGCGACCGTTGTCCACCAGAGCAGCTGGGCCGGCGTACTTTGGGACGCGGGCGAGCTGTGTCCGCTCGACACGATCAGTTCGGTCGGGCTCGCGATGCGCTTCCTTTCCCGCCCTGCTTGGCACGAAGACGAGGGCGACCATGATCTCGACGCCCGACAACATGACGCTCTCGGCGAGATCCATGAACGTCTGCGCGAGTTGACCGTGGGGCTCGTTGGTTGCGGTGGCCTTGGCTCGCCCTTAGCCGAGCAGCTAGTGCGGATGGGCGTAGGGGAGTTGATCCTGATGGACGACGACGTGCTCGACACCGAGTCGAATGTGCGTCGGCTCTTTGGTTCGACTCACGCTGACCTCGGCGCCTCTGTCCCAACGCCAAAGGTCGACGTTGTAGGTCGCCACTTGGAGATGCTCGGATTGGGTGGCCGAATTCGTCGGGTCAAAGGGGACGTCAAGACGGAGGTTGCCTTCCGACACCTGTTGGATGCCGACGTCGTCCTTGGAGCTACCGACACCCACGGTAGCCGCGCCGTCATCAACGATCTACCCTCGACCTACCTGCTACCGCTGATCGACATCGGCGTCCGCGTCGGCAACCGGAGCAACGGAAGCCTGGCGGGGCTCGTCGCCGAGTTGCGCCTGGTTACGCCCGAGCGGCCCTGCCTGTGGTGTCGTGGCGCGATCAACGCCGATGCGATTCGGGCCGAGAATCTGCCACCCTCGGAGCGCGAGAAACTCCACCGTGAGGGCTATCTAACGGGGGCCGTTGGTGTGCCAGCGCCTAGTGTCGCTGCGCTGACTGTGCTCGCCTCGGGTATGGGGACTTGCGGGTTGATTGGCTTGCTCTCCTCGGAGGGCTCAGTGCTCCCTTCGGGATGGATTCTCGACGGCCTTTACGGCGACGCTTTTGAGACTGCAACTGAAAGACCTAAGCCAGACTGCCGCTGCCGCGCCCAAGTCGCTCTAGCCGATTCATCCCCCCCGCCATTGTCCTGAGGGGACACAATCCGGACACATCGGTCGGACCACGCGCGATCAAGGCTGGTCGTCGCCCTCGTCCTGAAACAAGCTCATTTGCGGCGCATCCTTGGCCTCGGATGATCCCGCGTGCCCTCCCGTCCCACGCTCGGGGCTCATTAAGAAGTCCTCGGGAAACTGATGGGGTTGTAGGGGATCGAGGATCCGGCAGTGTCGCTGGCGGCCTGGGGCGACCTGGCTGGCCACGAAGATCGCCGAACCGCTACTTCTTTGGCATCAAGGGCGCGCGGAAGGCACCCTTGTGGTCAAGGCACCAGAAGTCTCCGAAGTCGTGGGTACCGGCCCGGTCGCTGAGCGCCCGCACTGCCCGACCGTCGCAAATGGGACATGCGAAATGCGCCTTGCTGTATTGCCGAGCTAGGCCATTAAGGAATGCGCGGCGAACCGGCATGACATCATCGACCTCGACCACCTTGAGAGTCATCGCTAGTGGGACAGTAGGGCGCTCCGGCCCAGCGTGCCTACCGGGCGTGCGGCTGACGCGACTCCGCTTTCTGAGCGATTTCTTGTTCCAACTCGTTCAGTTCTTTTTCGAGTTCGTTTGCGTGCCGGACAGCGGTGCTCGCATCGTTTTGGATTCCGCTCTCGAGGTCGTGAATGTAGGCGGCAAGACCAATTCCGGCGGTAATTACCGCGATGACGACGGCGACGAAGGTCCAGAACTGAAATCTCCGCGAGCTTTCGCGGGCATTCTTGGCCTCGTCTGCGGACGCCTTGGCCGCTGCCTTCGCCACCCCGACGGCCTCCGGGATCGAGCTCAGGACGGGCCGCCCGCCCGTCGCGTGCCTGATGTAGGCGTCCAGCCCCGACCGCCCCTCCTTCTTGCGCTCTGGGAATGCCACGTAGCGGCCGTGCCGCGGCCGTCCACCCTCTCCGTTCCAATCGTCATTAGGACTGAGCTTCGTGAACTCCATCCAAAGAACGGCGTCGGAGGCCGGGATCTGACAGGACGAAGAGGTCAGGTTGTGCAGCGGGAGGTGGATCTTGCGATCGAACCCTGGGTCCACCAACGGGCCAGTGCCGACCAGCAGGCCCTGATAGACATATTTGATACTGAGGTTGAAACGAGCGGCAATGTAGTCGGGAAGACGAATGGTCGGCGCAACGCTCGCGTAGACAATCGAGTTCGCGGGCAGCTCGAGCACCCCGTTCGCGTCGAGCTCGACGGTCCTCTTCACCGTCGGGTCCTCTCGGCCCGACTCGTAGGTCCAGTAAACGCATTCACCGCCGATCCGAATCCCGCAGGAGGCTGGCTTCAGCATCTCGTCGACTTTCAGCGGATTGATTTCGAGGGGATGGACCATCCCCGTCGTCGCCAGGTAGTCGAAAAGGTCAGCCGAGTTCAGCAGCGCTGGCTCGATCTCGGGATACGGGTCCTCGCTCTTCCAGCGCTCGTGTCGCTCCTTCGCCTGGGCGTCGGACTGCGGAAGGCGCGTGAGGTCGAGTCCGAGTTCCTCGACGGTCTTGTACTTGGCCTCCGGCCGCTCGCCGAAGTCGCCGTCAGCCAGCTGAGAGCTCGACACTGTGCTCCGGCCTGACCAGATCGCCGGGTCGGGGACCGATGCCAACAAGGTCGATCCTTTGACCGATCCCCGCCTCGACATCGGCGATGAAGCGCCGTCCGCGCTCGCTGATCGTTCCCGAGGCGCAGCGAGCGTCGACGTGATCGAGGTGATTGAGGACGATGCGAGAGGGGCGGTTAGCCTGGATCGCTTTGCCGACGATCGTCGAGTCAAAGCGGGCGACTCGACGCAGTCTCTGGGTCACCGAGGTGAGCTCGCGTGGCGACTCAGCCAGCTCGCCCTCGCGGGCAATCGTCTCCCAGTCGATCTCCTCCGCGTCGAAGGGGCCCGAGTTACCGGCGACGCGGATCGGGAACGAGCGCAGGACGAGAACGACCTCGTCGACGTCGAGCGGGCTTAGGCCAGACTCGGACACCGCCGAGGCCGCGCTCGTATCGCGCGACGTCACACGCGGGTAATGAGGCGACTGGAGCAAGGAGAGACCGAAGCCCTGGGTACCCTCGACAACGATCCGCTTATGCTCATCGAGAAGGCTGCGGGCGAGAGCGACGGTGTCCTCGACGTAGGGCCGCAGGCGCTCGCAGCCAAAGGCGAGGTCCCCCTCGGATAAACGATTCACCCGTCGGGCAACCGCGGCGCCGGTACCACTGCACGTGGAGCCAATCCGCTCGCCAATCCCGGAGGCTCGCTCGGCGCTCCGATCATCCTCTGTCACGACGAAAGCGCGGTAGTCGACCCTAACCCGGTTTGGCCCGAGGCCCAGGCGGTCGACCTCGGCCAGCAGGATGGCGGGGTTGACGTAGCTGCCGGGCCCGATCAGGCAGGTCGGCTGCTGCAGTAGGGCCGCCATTGGCAACTGCTGGAGGACGTGGCGGTCGCCGTTTACGTCGAAGCTCGTGTGGCCGGAGTTTGGACCGCCGACGCGGACGACCGCGGCAGCCTCCTGCTCCTCGGCGAGGCGATGCACGACCTTCCCCTTGCCCTCTGACCCGTATTGCCCACCGACGACGACAGTGATCGGCATTGCTCGCGTACCTCCTACCAGGGTGACTGCTACTTGCCTAGACATCGTAAGCTCGCGTCCGGATCGACTGCAAATCGGGAAGGGTCGGCAGGTGAAAGACCAATACGTCGGCGACATCAACGACTTTGCCAAGTACCAGCTCTTGCGCGTCTGTGCGGCTCATTTCAATCAGATCGTCGTCGCCTGGATGCTGACCGAAGCGGACGGCAGATCCGACGGCATCCACACCAGTTACCTCGACGACCCGCGAAAGGGGGTGGCGGACCCGGAGTTGTTCGAGACTCTGCGAGGTCTGGTCGCTGCCGAGGAACGCAGCGTCGCGGCGATAGAGGCGTCCACTGCGCTCCCGGGCCATACCTTCCACTCGACGCCAATGCCGCGCGACAGGGAGGACCGCACCGCCTACTTTGCCTCGCTGGCAGAGCACGCCGACCCCGAATCGCTCCTCTTCCTCGATCCTGATAACGGCGTTGAGGTGGCGAGCGTCGCCAAGCACGCGCGCAACTCCGAGCGATACGTCTACTGGGACGAGTTGCGCCTCCTGCGAGACGCTGGAGCGTCGGTGCTCGTGTATCAGCATTTCCCGAGGAAGGAGAGGACTGAGTATCTGACTGCGCATCTGGCCCGTCTGGGCAAAGAACTCGGCTCTCGATACGCGACCTTCGCCGCATATACCGGCCGCGTCGGCTTTCTCTTCGGAGTCCGCGACGAGCGCGCCTCAGCCCTTCGGGATGCGGTCGCCGAACGGTGCGAGATCGAGCCATTGCTGAGCTGCTGGCCACAGTCGGCTTGAGCGTTTAAAGGGGAGACCACTCGGCGTCAGCCCCCAGCGCCGGCGACTCGGATTTCTTCGTCTAGTCTTTCTAAGGCTCATCCCTGAGTCGCTCCGGAAACAGCGGACACAATCCGGACACATCAGACGGGCCATCCGCGATCACGGCCGATCATCGCTTTCGTCCTCGAACAAGCTCATTTGCGGGGAGTTCTTGCCCTCGTATGACCCAGCGTGCCCCCCAGCACCATGCTCGCCGCTCATGAAGGAGATCCTCGGCAAATTGATGGGGCTGTAGGGGATTACGCAGGGATCTCGTGCTGAGATTCGCGCTGGTTCGCGCTGTGCGGGTCCGCTCGACGGGGAGGCGTCGTCTGAGGTATCGCATGAACGCCCATACGATTAGATGCATATGCGTCTAATCGTCTGATACGCTCTTCAGATGCTTTTTGCCACACCACCGACAACGGCGGCACTGGCTGAGCGACTCGGGGAGCTCGACGAGCTGCGCCGTGCGCTGGGCCAGGAGGTCAGCCGCCCGGGGCCATGGATGGGGGCGCTGCGCCGCAGCGTGCGGGCCAGCTCGATTGAGGGCTCGACCTCGATTGAGGGCTTCAGCGTCGATCCCGAGGACGCAATTGCCCTGGTCAGCGGTGAGGAGCCGCCCGACCGCGCCGACCAGAACCGGATGGCGGTGTCCTCCTACGCCCGGGCGATGGACCACGTCGGCGTCATGGCCCAGGATCCCGGCTTCTCTTGGGAGGAGCGGGTCATCCTCGATCTTCACTTCGACGCCTGCTACTTCCAGCGCGACAAGAGTCCCGGCCAGTGGCGCGGCGGGCCGATCGCCGTCACCGAGGGCGACGGGACGCTCGCCTACCGCGCCCCCGACGCCGAGCAGGTCCCCGCTCTGATGGCCGAGGTGGTCCGCTGGCTTCGCGAGGACGACGATGATCGCAACGTAGTGGTGCGGGCGGCGATGGCCCACCTGCATATGGTTTCCGTGCATCCGTTCCGCGACGGCAACGGGCGGGTCTCACGGATCGCGCAGTCGCTCGTCCTCGCCCGCGAGGGACTGATCTCCCCCGAGTTCTCCTCGATAGAGGAGTACCTCGGCCAGAATACTTCCGCCTACTACGCCGCCCTCAAGCAGGCCCAGGGCGGCAGCTACCAGCCGAGCCGAGACGCCTCGGGTTGGGTCGCCTTCTGCGTCGAAGCCCACCTTGCCCAGGCGCGCCAGCGCCTAGCGCAAATCAAAGCAGCCGCGACGCGCTGGGGTTACCTGGAGTCGCTGGCTGCTGAGCGCGGCTGGCCCGAGCGCCTAGTGATCGCCCTCGAGCAGAGCTTGATCGGCGGTACCGAGCGCGGCACCTACGGCAAAGAGGCCGAGGTGTCGCGGGCGACGGCCAGTGCCGACTTCAGGCGCCTGCTCGATGCCGGTCTGGTGGACCAGCGTGGCCGCGGCAAAAACATCAGCTACCTCGCCAGTGGGGAGCTGCGCTCGCGGGTTTCCCAGGCACTCGAGGGGAATTCGCTACCGCTGACAGGGGCGCCAGGGCTGGGCGAAGAGGTCGTATGACTTGCCAATCGCGCTGAAGTCAATCTGTGTCGCCTCGGGGCAGAACTGCCCTGGGCCTAGTTCGTACTCAGTCTCGAAGACTGCCTTGTCGTGCTCGACGAAGGTGCGGTAGGGGCCGCACTCTTCGTACTGGAAGCACTGCTCGACGATGGCGAAGTCGAAGTCGTCGACCAGCTCCTTCGCCTGTGGGCCGTCGTTCTTCAGCGCCACCGCCATCCCACGGGCGTGGACCTGGCGGGCTACCCAGCGGTTGAAGCGGAGTTGGTCCTGGCGGGTGATCGGGAAGCCGGTGTGGTTTTCCCAGCCGGCCAGGTTGTCCGGCTCGACGGCATCGAACCCCTTGTGCGCGCAGCGGCCGAAGCGACGCTCAAGCGGCTTCGCGAAGAGGCGAAAGCGACGGATGTCGAGCCAGCGCTCGTCCGGAAAGCCTTCGTATCGACGGCCGATGACCGACTGCGGGAATTGCCCGGCATCCGGCCTGTAGGTCTCCCAGCTGCCGACATCGAGGTAGCAGACGACCTTGCGACCCAACCGGTGCAACTGCCGGACGGTTCCTTTGGAGACTTCGAAGCCATCGACGTCATAGACCGCCGCCGGAACGCTGGCGTCGATCTTTCCCTGCAGCTGCCACTGCCAGGCGGCCGTCGTCGGGGTCGGTTCCCAGTGTGCAGGCGTCTGGGCCCCAGGTGACTCCGCGCTGCTCCCGGCTGGGAGAGCAAGAGCGGCTGCGGCCGTCGCGACCGTGAGCATCGTCGTTGCAAGCCGTGATCGCGGCACCGACCCAAAGATAGGCTCAGTCGGCGGCGTCCAGCACATCCATACGGACGATCAGACCGTCCTGCAGTCGGTAACGGTGGAGCACCTGGGTGTCGGCTTGGACCTCGTCCGTCTTCGCGTCCCGAACCACTTGGTGCACGGTCACCGTAATGCTGCCGTCTGGCTCGTGGTCGAAGCGCTCGGGCTCGACCGTGCTCGAGATCTCTTCGAACTGGCGGGTCCAGTAGTCGGCGACGGCGTCGTGACCGACCACGCGGCCTCCCTCCCAGGCATTCGGCCAATCGACCTCGGGATGCATGAGCTCGACCGCCGCGGCGATGTCGCGGGCGTTGAATGCCTGGTAGGCCGCACGCAGCGTGTCATCGGCAGTCCTCATGGCGCCGGAGAGTCGTCTGGCAGCAGCCGGAATGGGCGTCCCCCCGGACCGCCCATGGCACGGAAATGGCGCGCGTCGAAAGTGAGCACATCGACAGTCTGGTGCTTCTTGGCCAAGACCACGATGGAAGCGTCAGCCAAGCCGATCCGTAGATCCTCGTATTGGCGAATGACTTTGGTGGCGGAATGGACGTCGCCGCGATCGAACTGCGCCAGCTCGTAGGCACCGTCGACCACCTCGGCAAGCATCGCCATCTGCGCGAACTGGCCGTGCCTCGCTCCAAGCATGTAGTCGAGCTCGGCGAGAACGAACGGTGAGAGCAAGAACGGACCGGCCAGCTCGTCAATCACCTTCACTACATCGGTGTGCCGATGGGCAGTTGAGCTGGCGAGCTGCAACGCCGCACTCGTGTCGACGAGGATCATTCGCCGCCGAATCCCTCGAGGGCCTCGTCGACGCGCTCCGGATCGTCGAGCAGCGAGTCGTCAAGCGCAAAGAGAGGCCCGGGCTTGCGTTTCCCGGGCTGATTCAGCTCGATCACGTGATCGACTCCCTCCCGGATCAGCTGGGCCTCGGTTTGCCGCGTCCGACCGGCGATGGCCTCCAACTCCCGCTTTTGCGCCTCGGTCAGGTAGATAGTCGTCCTCTTCACGCCATATATCGTGCCATACATAGGGACAGCCCTCCACCTAAGGCCTGGGAGCAAGAAAACCTCCCCCTTTTGCCTCCCGCGCTAGGTTCCAACGGACCGATCTTTCACGGCAAAGGAGGCGCCCGATGCTGTCCTGGCTGGCCAAGAAGATGATCGCTCGCAACATGGCCCGGGCGAGCGCCGGGGACCTTGGGCCGACGTTGCAGATGGACGCCGACGATGTCCGGTTCCGCTTCCCCGGCGACAGCTCCTGGGGTGGGGAGTTCAAGGGCAAGGCCGAGCTCGAGCCTTGGCTGCAGCGGTTCGCCGACGCAGGCCTGCAGATCTCCCCCGACGAGGTCGTGCTCAAGGGCTTTCCCTGGCGGCAGACGATCTGCATCCGCGGGCGCGACAAGCTCGACTCCCCGGAGGGCGAGCGGGTCTATGAGAACCGCTACGTGATCTGGGGACACATTTCCTGGGGCAAGCTGCGCGAGTACGAGGTCTACGAGGACACGCAGAAATCGAAGGCGCTCGACGAGTACCTGGCGTCGACCGGGGACGCTCTGAGCCAGCGGGCGATCGGCGGCAACTCCTGAACCTCATGGCCCGACTCCTGGTCGCATCTGCGCTCTTGGCGTGCGCGGTCGCGCTGCCGTTGGGCCCGCTCGCCGGCGCCACCTCACCACAGCAGCTGCGGCCCAAGATCACCCGCTGGCTGATTCCCTTCTCGCCGAAGCGCAAGCGCGAGATGGCCGCCTACTCGCAACGCCACTACGGCGAACACACCTGGCGGCTGCAGCACCCGCACGTGATCGTCGAGCACTTCGCCGAAGCCGGCACGGCAGCGGCCGTCTACAACACGTTCGCCCCCGACGTCGCCGATCCGGAGCTGCACGAGCTGCCCAACGTCTGCGCCCACTTCGTCGTCTCTTCCTCCGGGCGCATCTTCCAGCTGGTCAACCCGCGAACCCGCTGTCGCCACACCGTCGGGCTCAACTGGACCGCGATCGGGATCGAGCACACCGGCTTCAGCGACGCGGAAGTGCTCGGCGATCGCCGCCAGCTGCACACCTCGCTGCAGCTGACGCACTACCTCCAGTGTCGCTTTCAAATCCGCCTGCGCAACGTGATCGGCCATGCCGAGAGCCTCAGCTCGCGCTACCACCGCGAGGACGTCCCAAGCCTGCGCAACCAAACCCACGGCGACTGGAGCCACAGCTCGATGCGGATCTACCGGCGCAAGCTGAGCAGAATGGGGGGCTGCTGATGCCCAACAGAGATGCTCACCTCAACCTGGTCGACAGCTCACGGCAGCTGTTCGAACTCGACCCCGGAGCAGAGATCGAGGTCGGCTCCGGGTGGGTCTTCGGCGCCGGCCGCTCGCCACATCCGCTGATATCGAACGCCGCCTTCCGGGTCGAGGACGAGCTCGACCCGGGTGAGCTGCTCGAGCGGGCACAGGCCTTCTTCGCCCCCCGCGAGCGCGGCTTCGCCCTATGGGCGCGAGCCGACACCGCCGAGGATTGCGACCTGATCGACGCCGCAAAGGCAGCCGGGCTGAAGGAGGTCTTCGCGACGCCGGAGATGGTGCTCGACCGCAGGCCGCAGGAGCACCCTCTCCCCACCGGCGTCGAGCTGCGCCGGGTCGTCTCGGCGAGCGACGCGGCCGACTACTGGAGAGTCGCAACCGGCGCCTACGCCAGCATCGGCTTCCCACCGGAGATCTTCGCCTTCTACGAGAACCACGACGGCCTTACCGCCGACAACGCGGCGACCTTCATCGCCGATCTCGACGGCTGCCCCGCCGGCATCGCGATGACGATCGTCAGCCACGGCGTCGCCGGCATCTACTGGGTCGGCACCAGCGACGACGCGCGGGGGCGCGGACTGGGCTGGACGGTAACCGCAACCGCCGTCAACGCCGGCTTCGACATGGGCGCCGAGATCGCCTCGCTGCAGGCATCGCCGATGGGTGAGAGCCTCTATCTGCGGATGGGATTCGAGACGATCTTCAGCTACCAGTTGCTCTTGTCCACACCGGCTGAGGCGGACCGATGAAGCAGCGGCTCAACGTGATCACCCTCGGCGTCACCGACCTGGAGCGGGCGCGGCGCTTCTACGAAGCGCTCGGCTGGAAGACCGGGGCCGACCCCGGCGAGGATGTCGTCTTCTTCCAGGCGGGTGAGATGGTCATCGCGATCTGGGACCGAGCCCGCCTGGCAGAGGACAGCGCGGTGGAGGACACGCCCGGCTGGGGTGGCGTGACGCTCGCGGTCAATCTCGGCTCCCGCGAGGAGGTCGACGCGGTGATCGAGGAAGCGCGCACGGCGGGTGCACAGATCGGCCGTGAGCCGGCTGAAACCTTCTGGGGCGGCTACACCGCGATCTTCATCGACCCCGATGGACACCCCTGGGAGGTTGCTCACAACCCGCACTGGACCGTGACCGCAGACGGCGGCGTCAAGCTCGCGTCTCCCGACTGATCGCGCCCCCTACGATTGCGGCGTGATCTACCTGCTGCGACACGGCGATGCCGAGCGGGGCAATGGCGATGACGCAGAGCGCCGCCTGACCGAGAAGGGGGAGCGGCAGTCGCAGGTCGCGGGCCACGCTCTGGCCGCCCTCGGCATCGAGATCGAGGCCTGCCTGACCAGCCCCAAGGTGCGAGCGGCGGACACGGCGCGACTCGCCTGCCAATCGCTTGCAGTAGAGCCCGAGATCGCCACCGAGCTGAGTGGGGGTGGCTTCGACTCCAGCGACCTCGCCGCCGGACGCGGCGAGACGATGCTGGTCGGCCACGAGCCGTCTTTCTCCGACGAGATAGCGCGCCTTACCGGAGCCAAGGCGAAGCTGCGCAAGGGCGGCCTGGCGATCGTCGACGGCAACACGCTGCTGGCCCTGATGCGGCCGGCTGACCTGGCCGCCATCGCGGCGGCGAGGTCAGGCCGATCCAGCGCCGACCGGTAGTGCCCCGGCCGCTCATGGGAGGTGAAGCAGCCGGGGCACGCTTGTTCAGCAATCGCTTTCGCGACGCGGCGTATTGTCTATCAGACACTTACGCTCAAGGCCAGTGAACATCGCTCCACTCGCGATGAATGTCACTAATACACAACATTATGTCACTGGAATGCGCCATAAGCAGTGCAGCCGTCTCTTTTATCTGGGCAAACTGGGCCGACTGGCCGGTCAACCAGGATTGCGCCATTGCCTGTAGCCTCCCCGGCCGACTTCACGACCTATAAGGAGAGCGCAGATCGATGGGACTTCTTGATGGAAAAGCGGCGATAGTCACCGGCTCGGCTCGGGGAATCGGCCGCGCCACCGCAGAGCTGTTCGCCAGCGAGGGCGCAAAGGTTCTGATCAACGACCTCGACGCCGACGTAGCCGAGCAGGCCGCCGGTGAGATCGACGGCGAGACCGCTGTCCACGCCGGCGACCTGACCCAGCCAGATGCAGCCGACAAGCTGGTCGCCGCCGGCGTCGACGCGTTCGGCGCGATCGACATCGTCGTCAACAACGCCGGCTACACCTGGGACGGCGTCGCCCACCGGATGACCGACGAGCAGTTTCAGGCGATGCTCGACATCCACACGATCGTCCCCTTCAGGGTCGCCCGGGCGCTGGCGCCACACTGGCGCGAGGCGGCCAAGGCCGAGCGGGGCGAAGGCAAAGAGGTCTTCCGCAAGCTGATCAACATCTCCTCGACCTCTGGGACGATGGGCAACGCCGGCCAGATCAACTACTCCGCCGCCAAGATGGCCGTCGTCGGGATGACCAAAACCCTGGCCAAGGAGTGGGGGCAGTTCAAGATCAACGTCAACGCCGTCGCCTTCGGCTTCGTCGAAACGCGACTCACCGCCGCCAAAGAGGCCGGCGAGGAAATGACCGCCCCGGGCGGCGAGAAAATCGAGCTCGGCATCCCCGAGCAGATGCGGGCGATGGCCTCGGCGATCATCCCGCTGGGCCGCCCGGCGACGCCCGCCGAGGCCTCCGGCCCGGTCCTCTTCCTCGCCTCGCCCCTGGCCAACTACATGCAGGGCCAGGTCCTCAACGTGACGGGCGGGATGTTCGGAGGCATGTACACCTGAGGACGCTGCAAACCGGCGCCTGACGGCGTCCTCGGGAGGTCGGCTCGGTCATGCACGAACATGTGCACTCCCTTCGCCGACCTCCCTGCGTCCTTGTCAGGCTTGGTTTTCGCGCCCTCACAACACTATGAACTCCTTAGATCTAGCCGAAAGGACCTGGCCCATCCTCCGACGGGCGGCGGGGCTGCATACGTGGCTCTACCGAACGACCGGCGGGCGGCTCGGCCAGAACGTGCCGGGTGGGCCCGGGAAGATGCTCCTGCTCGACCATGTGGGAGCGAAGAGCGGCACCAAGCGCACCGCTCCCCTGCTCTACGTGAAGGACGGCGAGAACGTCGCGGTCATCGCCTCCAAAGGCGGCTATCCAAAGAACCCGGCCTGGTACTACAACCTGATGGCCAACCCGGACACGGAGGTTCAGATCGGTCGCGAGCTGCGACCGGTGCATGCTCGAGTCGCGGCCGGCGAAGAGCGGGCGAGGCTCTGGGCCGAGGCCGTCAGGGTCTGGGGCGGATACGAGGACTACGCGGCCCACAGCAAGGGGCGCGAGATCCCGCTGGTAGTCCTCGAGCCCCGTTAGCTCTTCGGCCGTCGCTCCTCGGCGACCGGCTTCCCACCCTCGGCTATCGCCTCCGGCGGCCACGGCCCGGCCCAGTTGTCGCGTGCGCCGTCGATCGTGATCGTCGTGCCGGAGAAGAAGTCCCCCGCCGGCGAGGCAAGATAGGCGACCAACCAGGCCATCTCCTCAGCGCGACCGGCCCGGCCGATCGGGATCGAGCGCTCGAGGTTGTCGACGACGACCTGCGGATACTTGGTCAGCAGCGTCTCGGTGGCGAACTGCCCGGCGGCTAGGGCACAGGTCTTGATCCCGAAGCGCGCCCACTCGACCGCGAGCGTCCGCATCATGTTCTCGACCGCGGCACGCGCCGCGCCCGAGTGGACCATCCCCGGCATGCCGTTGTGGGGCGAGAGGGTGACGCTGAGCACCTTGCCGCCACCCTGCGGGATGAACGCCTTGGTCGCCGCGGCGTGGGTCATCAACCAGGTGCCCTCGACGTTCAGCTCGATCACCGTACGGAAGCCTTTCGGGCTGATCGACTCCGCAGGAGCGAGGAACTGCCCGCCGGCGTTGTTGACGAGCACGTCGAGGCGACCGTGGCGCTCCAGCAACCCGTCGAAGAGCCGCTCGACCGCCTCCTCGTCACGGATGTCCAGAGGCTCGAACTCGAAGGAGCCGGCCAGGCCAGCCGCCAACTCAGCCGTCTCCGCGAGCGGCTCCTCGCGACGACCGCAACCGACCACCGCGGCACCCAGACGAGTCAGCTCCAGCGCCGTCTCCCGCCCCAGGCCGCTGCCCGCGCCGGAGACCAGGCAGACCTGCTCGTCGAGCAGACCGTCCCTGAAGATGCGCGAATGAGCGCTCTCAGCCATCGTCGATCAAGCCTATAGGCGACCTGAAGCAAGGTAATGTCATCCGGGCGATGAAGGTGCACGTGGAGGCGAAACCGCTGCACGAGCCGCTTGCCGGAGGGACTCCCGGCGCCACGGTGAGCGTCGAACCGCTCATCGCCGGTCATGTCACCTGGCCGCGCACGATGATGGAAAGGCCCGGCGGGCGCCTGGAGACGCTGAAGCTGGTGCGCGCCCTGATCACCGGCCAACCGGCCGCGACCGTCCCCTGTCCCGCCTTCCTCATCCGCCACCCCAGCGCGGGCGCGATCCTCGTCGACACCGGCCTTCACCCCTCGATCGCCACCGACGGCAAGGAGAACTTCGGCGGGCTCGGTGCCCGCGTCGGCAATCCCTCGCTGGAGGCCGGTACCGACGTGCCGGCCCAGCTGCGCTCGCGCGGCCTCGACGCCGGCGAGATCCCCATCGTCGTGATGACCCACATGCACATCGACCACACCTCGGCGATCTCCGAGTTCCCCAACTCGACCTTCGTGGTCAGCGAGGTCGAGTGGGAGGCTGCGACCGTGGGGCCGAAACCGCTGATGAACGGCTACCGGCGGGCACACTTCGACTATGCCTTCGACTACCGCACGGTCGACTTCAATCGCGGCGGCATCGACTCCTACTCGAGCTTCGCCCGTTGCTTCGACCTCTTCGGCGACGGCTCGGTCCGGCTCGCCTACACCCCCGGCCACAGCGCCGGCCACATGTCGGTGATCGCCCACCTCTCCGAGCGCGACTTCGTGATCGGCGGTGACGCCACCTACACCGAGGGGCAGCTCGACGGCAGCGCGCCGCTGGCGCCACGCCCTTTCGACGAGCACAACTACCGCCGTTCGCTTCAGGAGCTGAAGCTGTTCCGGCGCGAATTCCCGCAGGCGGTCGTCACGCCGGGGCACGATCCGAGCTTCTTCGAGAAGCTCGGCGACCGCTACGAGTAACCAGCTCGCCGTGCATCTCCCGCACCCGGGCGAAGATCTCGTGCGCCACCTCGTCCTGGCGCCCGCGGCTGGGTGACTCCTCCAACGGGAAGGAGAGCGGCTCGCCGTACTGGACGGTGACCTTGGGGAAGCGCAGCCTCTTCCAGCGACGCACCTTGGACGAGCCATGGATCGCGACGGGCACGACCGGGGCGCCCGATTCGAGCGCGAGCCGCCCGACGCCCGGTTTCGGCTCGCCCAACTCGCCGCTGCGGGAGCGGCCGCCCTCCGCGTAGATCAAGAGCATCTCGCCCTGGCCGAGAACCTCGAAGGCCGTTTCAAAAGCCTTCTCGTCGTGGTGGCCGCGTCGGATCGGAATCACCCCGCCGACCTTGTAGATGTAGGTGAGGACCGGCGTGCCGAACATCTGCGATTTGGCCATGAAGCGGATTTTCCGCCGCAGGTAGAGGCCGACGAAGAAGTGGTCCATCTGGCTGAAGTGGTTCGGGGCGAGGATCAGCGGCCCGTCCTTCGGCACGTTCTTCACCCCGATCGCCCGCACGCGGTAGATCAGCAGGGTCGGCAGCGAGACGAGGATGCGGACAAAGGTGTAGGTCCAGCCGGCGCCTTTGCGCGCCGAGGCGTGGAACTGATCGAAGTAGGACGCCGGGCGGTCGTCCTTGTAGACCTGTGGCTTCATGTCGGGCATGGCGGAGACGACGGCCGCACGGCCGTCGCTCTGCGTAACCCTTGTGTCGGCGACGGTTACGCGGCCTGCCAACAGACTGCGGTCGTCGTTTGTTTCGCATAGGGCAACAAACGACGACCGCGCTGCTCAGGCGGCCCAGCCCCGGCTGCGCTCAAGCGCCCGGTGCCAGTCCACGAGCAGTGCCTCACACGCGTCGCCGCTCATCCGCGGCTCGTAGCGCGCCGCCTCGCGCCACATCTCGGCGACCTGCCCGGCGCTCCAACACCCGGTCGCTATCCCGGCCAAGTAGGCGGCACCGAGGGCCGTCGTCTCGGCGATCTCCGGCACCACGACGGGAGCGCCCAACACGTCGGCCTGGAACTGCATCAGCCAACAGTTCGCGACCGCGCCACCGTCGGCTTTCAGCTCGGTCAGGGCCTCGCCGCCGGCCGCCTCCTCCGCCCTCACCGCGTCGACCGTCTGGTAGGCAATCGCCTCCAACGCCGCCCTCGCCAGGTGGGCGCGCCCGCTGCCGCGGGTGAGGCCGACGATGGTGCCGCGCGCGTAGGGATCCCAGTGCGGCGAACCGAGCCCAGTCAGCGCGGGGACGAAGTAGACGCCGTCGTTGCCATCGAGCGAGGCGGCCAAGGCCTCGCTCTCCCCCGCCTCGTCGATGATCCCCAGACCATCGCGCAGCCACTGCACGGCGGCGCCGGTGACGAAGATCGATGCCTCTAGAGCGTAGGCCGCCGCCCCATCCGGGGCGGCGGCGATCGTCGTCAGCAGCCCCTCGCTCGGCTCCGGCGCCTCGTTGCCGGCATTGAGCAGGACGAAGCTGCCGGTCCCGTAGGTGTTCTTGGCGCTGCCAGGGCGGTGGCAGGCCTGGCCGAACAGCGCCGCCTGCTGATCGCCGGCGATCCCGGCGACCGGCACCTCGCCGCCGAACTCCGAGGTCACGCCATAGAGGTGCGCCGAGGGCAGCGGCTCCGGCAGTCGCGCCGGGTCGACGCCAAGCAACCCGCAGAGCTCGCCGTCCCAGGCGAGGCGGCGAATGTCGAACAGCATCGTCCGCGAGGCATTCGTGTAGTCGGTCGCGTGGCGGCCGGTGAGCTTGAAGAGCAACCAGGAGTCGATCGTGCCGAAGACCGCCCGCTCGACGCCCTCGACGTTGCCCAACAGCCACTCGATCTTCGTTGCGGAGAAGTAGGGGTCGACGACGAGGCCGGTCCGCTCCCGCACCAGCTCCTCGCGGCCGTCCTCTCGCAACTCCTCGCAGCGTGCCGCGGTGCGCCGGTCCTGCCAGACCAAGGCCCGGTGGAGCGGCTCGCCGGTCGCCGGATCCCAGGCGACGACGGTCTCGCGTTGGTTGGTGATCCCGATCCCGTCCAGTTCGGCGCCCTGAATCCCAGCGTCGGTGATCGCCTGAATCGCGACCCGCCGCGTCACCTCCCAGATTTCCCCCGCGTCGTGCTCGACCCAGCCCGGCCGCGGGAAATGCTGCTCGAACTCCGAGTACGCCCGGCCCGCGACCTGCCCCTCCGCATCGAAGACGAGGCAGGTCGTGCCGGTGGTGCCCTGATCGATCGCGAGGATCAACTCGGGCCCGATCTGCGGCGAGAGAGGTAGACGCGGGCGAAGTCGGCGAGCTGGCGGGCGCGATGGGCGAAGCCGGCGAGGGAGCGGCCCGTGGCGCGGTGGGATAGATCGAGCTCGTACTCGCGCAGGCGGTATCCGCAACGGACCGCGTCGATCGTCATCCCGACCTCCATTCCGTAGCCGCCGGCGAAGGGCAGAACCGCGCGCAACACCTCGGCCCGCAGCGCCCGCTGGCCGGAGATCGGCGCCTCGGTCTCGAGCCCGCAGCGGCGGCGGATCGCCCAGCGGGCAAAGCCGAGCGCGAAGCCGAAGCCGCCGCCAACCCGGCGGCTGAAGGCGGCGACGGCGACGTCGCACTCACCGCCCCGAACGGCGTCCACCAGGAGCGCCAACTGGGCGGCGGAGGCTCCGAGGTCGCCGTCGCAGAGCAGGACGAGCTCCGGGGCGGGGCCGGCGCTCAGCGCCGCCTCCGCGCCAGCGCCGACGTTGGCGCCCTTGCCGTGTCGTCGGCCACGGCTGACCACCTGGGCTCCGGCGGCCATCGCGGCCTCGGCGGTGCCGTCGGTGGAGGCATCGTCGGCGACCCACAGAGCCGCCCCGGGCATGGCGCCGCGCAGCGCCCCGAGCGTCTCCCCGATCCGGTCGGCCTCGTTGCGAGCGGCAACTACGACGGCGATTGCGGCGACAGGGTCGGACACGACGGATATTGTCCCGGCCCATGGCGGACATCGAGGCGCACATAACCGGCAACGTGTGGAAAATCGAGGTCGCGGTCGGCGACAAGGTCGAAGACGGCGACACGGTCGTCATCCTGGAGTCGATGAAGATGGAGATCCCCGTCGAGACCGAGGACGACGGGACCGTGAAGGAGATTCGCTGCGAGGAGGGCCAGTCGGTCAGCGAAGGCGATGTCCTCGTAGTGCTGGAGTGAAGTGAGCGAGCAGCTCGCCGGCGGCAAGCTGGTTCTCGACTATCCGGCCGAGGCGGTCGCCCGCATCCGCATCTCCAATCCCGAGCGCCGCAACGCGCTCGACCACGAGATCCTCGACTCCCTGGCGGAGACGCTGCCGCAACTCGCCCACGGGATCGAGACCCGCTGCGTGGTGATCACCGGCGCCCCACCGGCCTTCTCGGCCGGCTACGACCTGACAGCGATTCCCGGCGCGACCTTCGAGCGCGACGCCGAGGCACTGGTCGCCCATCCCTTCCACGACGCGATGGAAGCGCTCGCCGCCCACCCCTGGCCGACCGTCGCGGCGATCAACGGTCACTGCCTCGGCGGCGGGCTGGAGCTGGCGATGACCTGCGACCTGCGCATCTGCGCCGCCGGCGCCAAGCTGGGCATGCCGCCGGCAAAGCTCGGCCTCGTCTACAGCCACACCGGCCTGCGCAAGTTCCTCGACACGCTCGGCCTGGCGCGGACCAAGGAGCTCTTCCTGACCGGGCGCAACTTCGCGGCAGAGCGGGCCGAGCGGATCGGCCTGGTGCACGAGGTGGTCGAGGACGACGCCTTCGAGGCGGCGGCGCTCGAGCTGGCCGCCGAAGTGGCTTCCAACGCGCCGCTCTCGACCCGCGGCAACAAACGGGCGATCGAAGTGCTCAACTCGAATCCGCTGCTCAGCGAGCAGCAGGAGGCGGGCCTGATCGCGCTGCGCGAATCGTGCTTCTCCTCCGACGATCTGCGCGAGGGCGTCGAAGCCTTCGCCGAGAAGCGCAAGCCACACTGGAAGGGACAGTGAGCAAGAAGGGCGCCAAAGCGCGGGCGGAGCTCGCCGCCGCCGACCCGGCGATGGCGGCGCTGATCGAGCGCATCGGAGAGATCGACCTGAAGACGCGCTTGCGACGGCGCAGCGAGGAAAAACCTCCCGACGCATACGGAGCGCTGCTGCGGGCGATCGTCGGCCAGCAGCTCTCGACCAAAGCGGCGCGGACGATCTACCTGCGCGTCTGCGACCTCTTCGGCGGCTCCACCCCCTCGCCCGAGCAACTGCTGGAGGCCGGCGAGGAGGACCTGCGCGGCTGTGGCCTCTCCGGGCGCAAGGTCGAGTACGTCCGCGACCTCGCTGTCCATGTGCTCGACGGCGAGCTCGAGCTGGACCGGCTTGGCGATCTCTCCGACGAGGAGGCGACCGAGGAGATCGTCGCGGTGCGCGGCCTCGGCCAGTGGACCGCGGAGATGTTCCTGCTCTTCCACCTGGAGCGTCCTGACGTCCTCTCCGGCGGCGATCTCGGCATCCGCAAAGCGATCCAGATCGAGTACGGCCTGGAGGAGATGCCGACCCCGCAACGGGTGCTGGAGATCGGCGAGCCCTGGCGCCCCCACCGCAGCCTCGCCTCGCTCTACCTCTGGGAGTCGCTCGCAAGCGTTCCTGTCGAGTGAGGCTCGCAGCCAGAACGGCCGATAAGAGACGAATGCGCCTTCGCTTCTGGCTCGGCTACGCGGTCGTCGCCGCGATCGCAGTCGGCTCGCTTGCCTTAGCGGCGCTCGTCCACGACCGCGAAACGGACAACTTCGAACAGTTGCAGCGCTCCGAGGCGTCGCGATCGGCGCGACAGGTCGAAGCGGTCGCGCGCCTATCGGTCGGGCAGCTCGCCAGTGCCGCCGCGTTCTACCAGGCGGTCAGCCGGCTCACCCACCACAAGTTCGACGTCATGGCCGACTCGCTGCTCGCCAACGGCACCCTCTCGGGCACCGGGCTGCTGCTCTCGGTCCCCGGCTCCAACCGGGCGCGGTTCGAACGCCGGCACGGCTACCCACTCGTCGAACGCGCTGGGCTCGGGTTCCGCCGCGACCGCGCGCGTGCCCACTACTACCCGCTGCTCTTCGGGGCCTCCAACAGCGACCTGGAGCCACCGATCGGATACGACCTCGGCTCCGACTCCGTGCGGGCTCCCTTCATCCGTCGTGCCCGCGACAGCGGCAAGCCGACGGCGACTCGGGTCATCCACCTGCCGATCGGCGGCACCGGCATCAACGTCTTCCGTCCCGTCTACCGCGACGGCGCGCCGACCGCGACGGTGGGGGAGCGGCGGGCCGCCCTGACCGGCTTCGCGATCGGCTCCTTCCACGTACCGAACCTGACTGCCGCAGCGGCCTCGGCGCTCCCCGACGGCGTCCGAGTGCAGCTGGTCGAGGGCGGGCACACGATCGCGGGCCCCCAGCTCGCGCGTGACGAGTCGGCCACCGCGCCGCTCCACATCGCCGACCGCACCTGGCTGCTGGTGGTGCGCGATCCAAGCGACCCCGGGATCGGCCTGCCGGCGCTGATCGCCGTCTTCGGCCTCGCGCTGGCGGCCTTGCTGGCCGCCTTGGTCCTGGTCTGGAGCCGCAGCGAGCGGATGCAGGATCTCGAGCAGCAGGCGAGCCACGATCCGCTGACCGGTCTGAAGAACCGCCGCCGCTTCGGCGAAGACCTGCGCACCGAGCTGGCCCGCAGCCGTCGCGAGCAGACGACCGGCGCGGTGCTGATGCTCGACCTCGACAACTTCAAGCAGGTCAACGACACGCTCGGCCACCCGGTCGGCGACCGGGTGATCGCCGACATCGCCGCCGTGCTGAGCGAGCGGATGCGAGTTACCGACGTGGTGGCGCGGTTGGGCGGAGACGAGTTCGCGATCGCGCTGCCACGCTGCGACCTCGACGAAGCTGAGGAGATCGCCGACGCAATCGCAACCGCGATCCGCCTGCACGTCCTACCGGGCGAGGCCGCGCCGCCCGTCACCGCCAGCATCGGGATCGCGACCTTCGGACCCGGGACTGAGAGTGACGACGCCGTGCTCTCGGCGGCCGACACGGCGATGTACGAGGCGAAGCGCGCCGGCCGCGACTCAGTGCGCCTCGCCGGGCAGGTCGTCACGGCCAGCGGAGATCGCCAGGTCTAGGACGCAGCAAGCCGCCGGCGCAGTTGCAGGACGCGACCGACCGCATCTTCGAAGGGCCGGCGCAGGAGAGAGCCATCGCGGAGGTGCCGGCCAAGCGCTTTCAGCGCCGCTCGGGCCGGCTCGGGGTCCGTATAGAGGAGCAGATCGGCGCCCGCCCGGGCCGCGGCAAGGCCGGCCCGGGCGGGCGAGCCGACGCTGAGCGCCGAGGCGGTGTCCAGAGCGTCCGTGATCACGACCCCTTCGAAGCCAAGCCTGCCTCGCAGCTCGCCGCTGACGATCGCGCGAGAGAAGATCGCCGGCTCGGGGGAGAGCGAGGGATAGACCGCGGCGCCGACCATGACCACCTCTCCCCCGGCGTCCGCAAACGCCCGAAAAGGCGCCTCGTCCAGCCGGCGCAACGTCGCGGCAGAGAGTGGCACGCGCTCGAGACTCGAGTCCGTGTTGCCGCTCACCGCGCCGATGCCGGGGAAGTGCTTGGCCGCGGCGGCCACCCCACCGGCCTGCAGCGCGGTCGCGAAGGGGACGGCGCCGGCCACCACCCGTGCGGGGGTGTGCCCCCAGGCACGGTCCTGGGCCGCAAGTTCGCTGCCTGGCCTGGCGACGTCGAGCACCGGGGCGAGATCGACGTTGACGCCGAGGGCGCGCAGGTTCGCCGCGGTGAGGCGTCCCTGCTCGCGGGCAAAGGCCGGGCCGCGGGCGCTCATCTCCAGCGCCGAGCCGGCTGGAGCGCCATCGACTCGCTTGACCAGGCCGCCCTCTTGGTCGGTGAGGATCAGCAGGGGGTCGCGCAGTCCCGGCGGCCGGCGGATCGCCTGCAGACGACGGATCAGCGCGTGCCCGGTCGCCCGGGTCGGGAGGTTGTCGGCGTAGAGGACCACGCCGGCGACCTCGCCGCTGCGGATCATCCGGCGGAGCAGCCGGGGCACGCGGGTGCCCTCGAATCCAGCGACTATCCGCTCCCCCGCCAACTGCGAGAACGGCAGCGTGCCGGGCGAGGTTTCCCCCCGCGGGGGCGAGCCGTCGGTCAGCGAAACGCCCAAGGCGAATGCCCCCGCCGCAATGCCGCAGAGCACGGCGAGCGCGACGCGCCTCCGCCTGGTCGTCATCCTCGCCACATACATAACGATATGAGTCCGCCACCGTCCGGACCGACTCCTAGCCTTGCGCCCGGATGCCGCCCCTGATCTCCTTCGAGGAAGCACTGGCGCTCGGCGAGCTGAGCGACCACGAGGAGATCGGCGAGCTGGTCGAGCGCGCCTGGGCGGTGCGCAAGGAGAACTTCGGCGACTCGACCGACATGTGCTCGCTGGTCAACGCCAAGTCGGGTGGCTGCGCCGAGGACTGCGGCTTCTGCGCCCAGTCCCGCTACGCCGAGGCGGACACGCCGATGCACGCGATGATGGAGCCCGAGCAGATCCTCGAGCACGCGCGGGCGGCGGAGGCCGCGGGGGCGCACCGCTTCTGCATGGTCACCCAGGGCCAGGGCCTCTCCAAGCGCGACTTCGAGAAGATCGTCGAGGGGGCGAAGCTGGTCTCCGAGCACACCAACCTCAAGCGCTGCGCCTCGATCGGCCACATGTCGGCGAGCGCGCCAAACGGCTGCGCGAGGCGGGCATCCAGCGCGTCCACCACAACGTCGAGTCCTCGCGCTCCTACTACCCGGAGGTCTCCAGCACGGTCCGCTACGAGGGCCGGCTGCGGACGATCGACGCGGTCAAGGAGGCGGGGCTGGAGACCTGCGTCGGCGGCATCCTCAACCTCGGCGAGTCGCCGCGGCAGCGGGTCGAGATGGCCTTCGAGCTCTCCGAGCTGGAGCCCGACCTCGGTGCCGATCAACCTGCTCAACCCGCGCGATGGGACCAAGTTCGGCGACCGCCCGCTGATGGACCCGTGGGAGGTGATCAAGTGGGTCGCGATCTTCCGCCTGATCATCCCCGGCGCGCTCTTCCGCCTCTGCGGCGGCCGGGTCGAGAACCTCGGCGAGCTGCAGCCGCTGGCGGTCAAGGCGGGCCTCAACGGGGTGATGATGGGCAACTTCCTCACCACCCTCGGCGCCGAGCCCGAGGACGACCGGGCGATGTTCGAGGAGCTGGGCCTGAACGTGGCCCGCCAGCCCGACAACGGCGCCAATCCGCGGCCGGACAACCGTTCCGGCTGGCTCGAGGGCGAGACGCCGGCGACCCCGATCGACGAGCTGATCGACAGCCAGGACGAAGCGAACTTCTGGGATCCCTCGACCCAGCTGCGGGTGATCAAGAAGACCAAGAAGCCCCCGCCGTACCCAGCGCGCCAGACAGCGGCATGAGCGATGTCGCAGAGCGGCTGGAGGAGCTTCGCGCGAGCGGGCTCCACCGCCGGCTGCGCCTGGTCGAGGGGCCACAGGGGCCGCGCGTGCCAGCTCGACGGGAAGCCGGTGCTGCTGCTCTGCTCGAACAACTATCTGGGCTTCGCCGATCACCCGAAGGTGCGCGAGGCGGCTGCCGAGGCGGCGCTGCGGCTGGGGCGCCGGCGCGGGCGCCTCGCGGCTGATCTCGGGCAACATGGCGCCCCACCGGCAGCTGGAGGAGCGCCTCGCCGCCTTCAAGGGCTACGAGACGGCACTGCTGTTCGGCTCCGGCTACCTGGCTAACGTCGGCACGATCTCGGCCCTTGCCGGTCGCGGCGACGGTCGTCTTCTCCGATGAGCTCAACCACGCCAGCATCGTCGACGGCTGCCGCCTCACCCGAGCCGAGACCTTCGTCTACCGCCACGGCGACGTCGAGCACCTCGCCTGGGGTCTCAGCGAAGCGGGAGAAAGCGCTTCGCTGATCGTCACCGACGGCGTCTTCTCGATGGACGGAGACGTCGCCCCGCTCGGGGAGCTTGCCCGGCTGGCCCATGACCACGGCTGCCGGCTGATGGTCGACGAGGCGCACGCGACCGGCGCCATGGGCCCGGGAGGGCGCGGCTCGGTTGCCGCGGCCGGGCTGAGCGAGGAGGTCGACCTGGTGGTGGGGACGCTGGGCAAGGCGCTCGGCGTCCTACGGCGCCTACGTATGCGCGAGCAGCGAGTTGAGCGAGTACCTGCTCAACTCGGCGCGCTCTTTCATCTTCTCGACGGCGCTGCCACCACCCGTGCTCGCGGCGGCGCTGGCGGCGTTGGAGCTACTCGAAGCCGAGCCGGAGCGGGTGCAGCGTCTGGGCGCCAACGCGACAACGCTGCGCGAGGGCTTGGTCGCCGAGGGTCTGGCCGCGGGTGGCGGGGAGAGTCAGATCGTGCCGCTGGAAGTCGGCGATGCGGGGCGGACGATGGAGCTGTGCGAGCGACTGCTCGAACGCGGTGTCTTCGCCCAGGGGATCCGCCCCCCCACCGTGCCGCCGGGATCCTCGCGGCTGCGCTTCAGCGTGATGGCGACGCACGAGCCGGGGGACCTGCGCGACGCGGCGAGACTGACCGGCGAAGTGGCGCGCGAGCTGGGCATCGCCACGCCGCGGGCAACCGGTTCGCTGCCGGTTGCCGCCTGAGCGCCCGTGGAGGGCGTCTTCGTAACCGGAACGGGCACCGAGGTCGGCAAGACGGTGGTCGCCGCTGCGATCGCCCGCACGCTCGCGGATGAAGGCAGGCGCGTGGCCGTCTTCAAGCCAGCGGTAACGGGGCTCGAGAGCGAGGGCGACGAGTCCGACCACGCGCTGCTTCGCCGTGCCGCGGGATCGGAGCAGAGCGACGATGAGATCGCGCCCTACCGATACGGGCCGCCGATGTCGCCGCACCTGGCGGCCGAGCTGGCCGGTGAGGAGATCCAGCCGGGGCGCCTGCTCAACGCGGCCCGTGCTGCGGCCACCGGCTCCGACGCGCTCGTCTGCGAGGGAGTCGGAGGGTTGCTGGTGCCACTGGCGCGCGGACTACCTCGTCCGCGACTTCGCGGCGGACCTCGGCCTGCCGCTCGCCGTCGCCGCCTCCCCCGGCCTCGGCACGATCAACCACGCCCTGCTGACGATCGAGGCGGCCCGGTCCGCCGGCCTCGAGATCACGGCGGTGGTCCTCACCCCCTGGCCCGAGGAACCCGGCCGGATCGAAGAATCGAATCGCGAGACGATCGCCAAGCTGGGCGAGGTCGCGGTCGAGGCGCTGCCGCGCCTCGACCTCGGCTCGCCTAGCTCCTGGCCGCCGCTAGCTCTGCCTCCTGGGCGGCCAGCTCCGAACCGCCGGGGTTGACGGCAGCCTCGACCGCCTCGGTGCTGATCCGTTTCGGCTTCGCTCGGATTGCAGCGGCAGCGATCACCGCGCCTATCAGCGTCACCGCGGCCGACACGGTCATCGCGTTGCTGAGCCCGTCGACGAACTGCTGAGGCACCGCGGTCTCGAAGCTGCTTCCGGCAGCCCCTTGGAAGATCGCCCCGCTGACCGCGATGCCGAGGCTGCCGCCGACCATGCGGAACATCGAGAGGACGCCGGAGGCGATGCCGGCTTTCTGCACCGCAACGGCGTTCATCGCCGCACTGGTCATCGGCGACATCGTCAGCGCGATGCCGATGCCGAGCAACATGAACCCCGGCAGGAGGTCCAGGTAGCCGGAGTTGACCGCGATCCCGCTGAAGCTGTAGAGCGAGGCGGTAAGCAGCAGCAGGCCGGCGACGATCAGCCAGCGCGGGCCGAAGCGGTCGGCGAGCCTGCCCGCGACCGGCGCCACGCCGACGATCATCAGGGTCGAAGGCAGGAAGCGGACGCCCGCCTCCAGCGGCGAGTAGCGGAGGATGTCCTGCATGTAGAGGGCAAGGAAGAAGAAGACGCCCATCATCGCGAAGGTGATGATCAGGGCGACCACAACGGCGCCGAGGAAGTTGCGGTCGGCGAAGAAGCGGAACTCGACCATCGGCACCTTGACGTGCAGCTCGGTGAAGACGAAGGCGAGCCCGCCCAGCACGGCGGCGGCGAGCAGGCCGACGATCGGGGCCGAGCCCCATCCCCAGCTGTTGCCCTCGACCAGGGCCAAGACAAGCGCGGTGAGGCTGGCGGTGAGCGTCGCCACGCCCAGGTAGTCGACCTCACGGCCGACCGTGGTGTCGCGCGACTCACGCACCGCGAACAGGGTCGCCGTGACGGCGCCGATCGCGACGGGGATGTTGAGGTAGAAGATCGCCCGCCAGCTGACGTGCTCGGTGAGGAACCCGCCGAGGACAGGCCCGACGGCGAGGGCGAGGGCGGAGACGCCCGCCCAGGTGCCCATCGCCTTGCCGCGCTCGTGGGCGGGGAAGGCGTCGGTGATGATCGAGAGCGTGCCCGGCATCATCAGCGCCGCGCCGACGCCCTGCAGCACGCGGCTGGCGACGAGGTCGGTGGCGCCCTGGGCGAGGCCTGCGGTGGCCGAGGAGAGGGCGAAGATGACTACGCCGATGAGGAACATGCGGCGGCGGCCGAAGATGTCGCCGAGCCGCCCCCCGGTGGCGAGCAGGACGGCGAACGACAGCGTGTAGCCGTTGATCGTCCACTCGAGGCCAGAGATCGAGGCGCCGAGATCGCGCTGAATCGAAGGCAGCGCGACGTTCACGACGGTGTTGTCGAGCATGATCATGAACAGCGCGAAGCACATCGCTCCGAGCGTCCACCACTTGCGGTTTTCGTCGGTGATCAGGTGGCTGTAACGGGTCAAGTTGGTCCAACTCCCTTCAGGTGCTCATAGGTCTCGGCGATGTCCTCGCGGTCCATCAGCGAGTCAATCGCTGCGTCAAGCTTGCGGCGCTGGGCGGCGCTGAGGCTCCCCGCGAACGCCTCCATCCCTGCCTGGCGGACGACGAGAAGCGTGTCGACCAGCTGCTTGCCCTTGGCGGTGATGGCGACACGCCGCACACGGCGGTCGTCGGGGTCCTCCAGCCTGGTGACGAGCTTCTTCTTGACGAGGGCGTCGACCGCCCGGCTCATCGAGGGAACCGAGACGCCGAAGGTCTCGGCCAGGTCGCTGACCTGGCGTGGGTCCGCCGCCTCGCCGAGGCCGCCGAGCTCCAGCAGCGCCTTGCACTGGGTCATCGAGAGGCCGGACTCCTCGATCACGCGCAGCTGGTTGCCGCGGTCGTAGAGGAAGACGTGACGTAGCAATGCGCCAAGCCGGGCTGCGGTATCACTCGTTTGCATCCCGACAATCGTTGCATCTGCACAACTATTTCTCAAGCACAATATTTGTTCATGTGACACACATCACACGGAATCCGGCCGAGAGACGATCTATCGTCATCTGCGGCGATGTCAGTGGACCACGCTCAGCTCGATCGCGACCATCTCTGGCACCCGTTCACCCAGCAGCTCGGCTGGGTCGAGGAAGAGCCACTGATGATCGAGCGGGCTGAGGGGGCGCAACTGATCGACGGCGAGGGCCGGCGCTATCTGGACGGCGTCTCCTCGCTGTGGTGCAACGTCCACGGGCATCGCCATGCGGGCATCGACGGCGCCGTGCACGAGCAGCTGGAGAAGGTCGCCCACTCGACCATGCTCGGCCTCTCCCACCCCGGCGCCGGCGAGCTTGCCGCGAGGCTGGTCGACCTGGCTCCGCCGGGACTGACCCGCGTCTTCTACTCGGAGTCCGGCTCGACCGCGACCGAGATCGCGCTGAAGATGGCCTTTCAGTTCCAGCAGCAGCGCGGCGGGCAGCACGCGCGGCGGACCTCCTTCGTCCACCTGCGCGAGGCCTACCACGGCGACACGATCGGCTCGGTCTCGGTCGGCGGCATCGATCTCTTCCACTCGACTTACAGGCCGCTGCTCTTCGAGACGCATGCGGCGGAGCCGGGCGACGCCGCCGACCTGGAGCGCGTCCTCTCCTGCCACGAGGAAGAGATCGCGGCGCTGATCGTCGAGCCGTTGGTCCAGGGCGCCGCCGGGATGCTGGTCCACCCCCCGGGCTACCTGCGCGCCGCGCGCGAGCTCTGCGACCGCTTCGGCGTGCTGTTGATCTGCGACGAGGTCGCAACCGGCTTCGGCCGCACCGGGACGATGTTCGCCTGCGAGCAGGAGGGGGTCGCACCCGACCTGCTCTGCCTCGCCAAGGGGTTGACCGGCGGCTACCTGCCACTGGCCGCGACGCTGGCCACGGAGCGGATCTACGAGGGCTTCCTCGGTACGCCGGCCGACCAGCGGACCTTCTTCCACGGCCACACCTACACCGGCAACCCGCTCGCCTGCGCGGCAGCGCTGGCCAGCCTCGAGGCCTTCGAGCAGGAGCGGACCCTGGAGCATCTGCAGCCCAAGATCGAGCTGCTCGCGAAGGAGCTCGACGCGGTCGCGGCGATGCCCGAGGTGAGGGAGGTGCGCCAGTGCGGCACCATGGTCGGCATCGACCTAGGCGAGCACGATCCGGATCTGCGTCTGGGCCACCGGGTCACGCTGGAGGCGCGCAAGCGCGGCGCGATCGTCCGCCCGCTCAGCGACGTCATCGTGCTGATGCCTCCGCTCTCGATCACAGAAGCGGAGTTGCGTCGCCTTGTCGAGATCACTGCCGAGTCGATCCAAAGCGCGGTCGCTTCGGCTTACCCACTCGCACAAGCGGCCTAGGCGCGCGGGTCCTGTCACGGCGGCCCTCCCCCATGTGCTCGGACGCGCTTCGCGCGCCCTCCGCTATGGGGGACCCCCGCCGCCGCGCCACCCGCGCGAGATACGCTGAATAGATGGGTGAACGACAGCGGGGTCCCGCGGAGGCTCCCAACCTGGGTGAGCCGTCAAAGCCACGACCTTCGGCGTCGGTGGTGCTGCTGAGGCGTGGCGGGAAGCATCAGAGCCGAGCTTTGGAGGTGCTCTTGCTCAAGCGCACCGAAGAGGCTCGGTTCATGCCCGGGGTCTGGGTATTTCCCGGCGGCGGTGTTGATCCTGAGGATGGCGACGGCGAAGCCGGGTACCGGGCTTGCGCCGTGCGGGAGCTGGAGGAGGAGGCTGGGATCGCACTGCCCGCGGAGGAGGAGCTGGTGCTGTTCTCGCGCTGGATCACGCCCGAGGTCGTCTCGCGGCGCTTCGATGCATGGTTCTTCCTGGCGCTGGCTCCGGCGCATACACCGCCGGAGCCCGACGGAGTGGAGACGACCGAGGCCGCCTGGTACGAGCCGCGCACGGCGCTCGACGCGCAGAAGGCCGGCGAGCTGGCCCTCGCCTTCCCGACGATCGCCCAGCTCGAGGCGCTGCTGCCCTTTCGCACGTCCGACGAAGCGATCGAGGCTTATCGCGACCGGACGGTAGAGCCGATCCTGCCGAAAGTGATCGGCACGCCGGACGAGCACCGGGTGGTCCTCCCGGGCGACCCCGACTACCCCGCCTGAGCCTTCCCCTCATTCGGAAACAGCGCCAGCCCCGCGTGCCATGGCCCTGGCGGGTAGGTGTGGATGCCGCTCTCATCCATCTCTCCCTGCAGGCGCCGGAACAGCTGCCCGGCATTTTTCAGCGCCTCTTTCAGCTCGGCCTCGCTGCGCTCGCGCAAGTGCCAGAGGAACCAAAGCTGGCGATCGTTGATGCCGAAGTCGATCTCGCCGGTCATCGTCGCCGTCCAGGCAAGGAAGCCGGGGCTGAACAGCTCGCGCAGCTTGACCGGGTCATACTCGCTGGGCACCGTCGCCAGGAAGCGCTTGTTGAAGTCGATCGACTCGAACTCGACCTTGCGGGCAAAGCGCTGGGTGACGACCTCGTGCCCCTCGATCGACTCGACGTTGAAAGCCGGGATCACCTGCGCCAAGTCCGGCATGTGCGCCTTGGCGAGCAGCGCCGTCGGTAGCAGCGCCTTGGCGAAGAGGCCGCCGACCTCCTTTTCGTCGGCATCGCAGCACGAGCCCCAGAAGCCTTCGGCCAGTTGTCCGGTCAGCCGGTTGGACCCACCGACGCAGAGCGCGACGGGTCCGTCTTTGGGATTGATCCCGCCAACCGACTCGTAGGTCAGTTCATGGCGCTCGCCATAGCGCCGCACGGTCTCGGCCCATTCCGTCGCTTCCTGCTTCGCGCCCACATGCCGATCCTATGGGGGTAGGATGGCCGCATGACCATCGCAATCATCGTCGTCGTCGCGATCATCGTCATCGCGGTCCTCTATTTCATCACCAAGCGCAACTCGATCATCGCCTCGCGCAACCGGGTCGACGAGTCGTGGAGCGGGATCGACGTGCAGCTGAAGCGCCGTCACGATCTCGTCCCCAATCTCGTCGAGACGGTCAAGGGCTACGCGGCCCACGAGAGCGAGACCTTCGAGAAAACGACGCAAGCGCGGGCCGCAGCGATGCAGGCCCAGGGCGTCGAGGAAACCGCCCAAGCAGAGCAGAAACTGACCCAGGCGCTTGCCGACGTTAAAGCGGTCGCCGAGAACTACCCGACCCTGCGCGCCACCGAGAACTTCCAGCAGCTCAGCCGCAACCTCTCCGAGCTGGAGGACGAAATCCAGGCCTCGCGGCGGATCTACAACTCCAACGTGCAGTCCTACAACACCGACATCGAACAGTTCCCGGGCTCGATCGTCGCCAACCAGGGCAACTTCACCGCGCGCGAGTTCTTCGAGATCGAGGACAAAGCCGAGCGCGAGCCGGTCTCGGTCAGCTTCGACAAATAGGCCGAGCCCCGCAGTCGCCGGCAAGCTCTAACCTTCCGACTATGAGTGCAACGACCGAGGCGACGCTCTGGATCTGCGAGAGCTGCGGGTTCATCTACGACCCGGCGATCGGAGATCCGGACGGCGGCATCCCGCCCGGAACGTCCTTCGAGGACATCCCCAGCGACTGGTTCTGCCCCGTCTGCGGGGCGCGGACTACGGACTTCCGCCCAGTCGAGCCGGGCGAGGCTTAGGCCTCGAGGGACACCCCGCCGTGACCTACGACTACGACTGGATCGTCGTCGGCTCCGGATTCGGGGGCTCTGTTTCAGCTTTAAGACTTGCTGAAAAGGGCTACAGCGTCGCCGTGCTCGAGTGCGGCAAGCGCTTCGGCGACGACGACTTCCCCAGCTCGACCGGTGACAGCCGCCGCTACTTCTGGGCGCCGCGGATGGGCATGAAGGGGATCTTCAGGCTGAGCATCTTCAAGGACATCGCCGTGGTCAGCGGCTCCGGGGTCGGCGGCGGCAGCCTCGGCTACGCCAACACGCTCTACGTGCCCCCTTCGCCCTTCTTCGAAGACCCGCAATGGGCCGACCTCGAGAGCTGGGAGGCGCGGCTCGCCCCCCACTACGAAACGGCGCAGCGCATGCTCGGCGTAGTCGTGCACGACAAGGACGACCCGGCCGACCAGCTGCTGCGCGAGCTGGGCGAGGAGCTCGGCGTCGCCGACACCTACCGCAAGACCCCGATCGGGGTCTACCTGGACAACCCGGGCAAGACCGTGCCCGACCCCTTCTTCGAAGGCGAGGGACCGGAGCGGACCGGCTGCATGCAGTGCGGGCGCTGCATGGTCGGCTGCCCGCACGGCGCCAAGAACACGCTGGTCAAGAACTACCTCTGGCTGGCCGAGCACCGCGGCGTCGAGGTGCAGGCCGAGCGCACGGTCACCGACATCCGCCCACTCGGCGCCGCCGACGGCAGCGACGGCTACGCGGTTACCAGCGAGCGCTCCGGCCTGCTGCGCGGCCGGCGCCGGCGCACGCTGAAGGCGCGCGGCGTGATCGTCGCCGCCGGCCCGCTGGGCACCAACAAGCTGCTGCAGCGCTGCCGCCTCGGCGGCTCCTTGCCGCGCATCTCCCCCCGCCTGGGCGAGCTGGTCCGCACCAACAGCGAGAGCATCCTCGGGGTCAGGGTGCCGAAGGACTACCCCGACGACCTGACCAAGCGGGTCGCGATCACCTCGAGCATCTACCCCGACCCCCACACCCACATCGAGACCGTCACCTACGGCGAGGCCGGCGATTCGATGAGCCTGCTCAACACGTTGCTGGTCGGCGACGGCACCCGGGTCACGCGACCGCTGAAGCTGCTCGGCCAGATCCTCCGCCACCCGCGCGACTTCGCCAAGATCATGTGGCCGAAGGGCAGCTCGCACCGCACCATCATCTTGCTGGTGATGCAGACGCTCGACAACGCGATCGCCCTGCGACCGAAGCTGAAGCGCAACGGCGAAGTGCGGCTGCAGACCGAACAGGATCCCGAGAAGCCCAACCCGACCTTCATCCCAGCCGCCAACCAGGCGGCCGAATGGCTTGCCGAGCGCACCGGTGGGGTCGCGACGAGCTCGGTGACGGAGGCGGCGTTCAACATCCCGACCACCGCCCACATCCTCGGCGGCGCCGTGATCGGTCACGGCCCCGAGGACGGCGTCGTCGACTCACGCCAGCGCGTCTTTGGCTATGAGAACCTGATGGTCTGCGACGGAGCGGCGATCCCCGCCAACGTCGGGGTCAATCCGAGCCTGACGATCACCGCCCTGGCCGAGCACGCGATGAGTCAGGTGCCGCCAAAAGAGGGGGCCGAGCCGCGTCCTCTTCCAGAGGCGGCCCGGCCCGCGGTTCCCGCTTAACGCGAGCTACTCGGCGAACTTCTCCGCCACGTAGTCCCAGTTCACGACGTTCCAGAAGGCGTCGATGTAGTCCGGGCGTTTGTTCTGGTACTTGAGGTAGTAGGCGTGCTCCCAGACGTCGCAGCCGAGCAGCGGGATGCTGCCGTCGGTGACCGGCGAGTCCTGGTTCGGGGTCGAGACGACGGCGAGGCCGGAGCTGTCCTTGACCAGCCAGGCCCAGCCGGAGCCGAAGCGGGCGATGCCGGCTTCTTTGAACTTCCCCTTGAAGTCATCGAGCGAGCCGAAGGTCTCGTCGATCGCGGCGGCCAGGTCGCCGCTCGGCGCGCCGCCGCCGTCGGGGCTGAGCATCTGCCAGAAGAGCGAGTGGTTGAAGTGACCGCCGGCGTTGTTGCGGACGGGGCCCTGCTTGTCGCCGGGCAGGCTGGAAAGGTTGCGCAGCACATCCTCGACCTCGCGGTCGGCCCACTCGGTCCCCTCCAGGGCGGCGTTCGCTTTGTCCACGTAGGCCTGGTGGTGCTTGTCGTGATGGACCCGCATCGTCGCCTCGTCGATGTGGGGCTCAAGCGCGTTGTAGTCGTAGGGAAGGTCGGGAACCGAGAAAGCCATCTGGAACTCCTTGTTTTCGATTTCGAAGTCCTGCGGGAGCCTAGCTGCTTGCTAGCTTGTCCTCGGAGTGGCTGCACGGCCTTGTGTCGAGGGCTCGAGGGCGGCATCGGTTCGGGGACCGACCCGGCATTGAGCTTTATGGAATTGAAGCTGCAAAAAGACGATGAGCTGTGGCGCCGCTTTGCGGAGAGCCGCGATCCGGCCATCCGCGAAGAGCTGATTCGCCGCAATATGCCCTTCGCCAAAAGGCTCGCGCTGCGTTACCGGGGAGCCAGCGAGTCCTTTGACGACCTGCTTCAGGTGGCTAACCTCGGCTTGCTCAACGCCGTCGATCGCTTCGACCCCGAGCGCGGCATCCCCTTCACCGCCTTCGCCTCGCCGACCATCCTCGGCGAGCTCAAACGCCACTTCCGCGACCGGGTCTGGACCGTGCGCGTGCCGCGCGGCCTGCACGACCGCATGGCGGAAGTCGACAAAGCGATCACCGAGCTGACCAAGCAGCTTCAGCGCTCACCAACGGTCGGCGAGATCGCCGCGCGGCTGGAGGTGGAGCAGACCGACGTGCTCGAAGTGATGGAGGCGAACCACAACCGGCGGCCGCTCTCACTCGACCGGCCGGCCGGCTCCGAGGACTCCGAGGAGTCCGCACCGACCGAGTGGATCGGCGAGGAGGACGAGGGCTTCGAGCTGGTCGAGGGCCGGATCGCCCTCGACGCGGCGCTACCCCACCTGGACGAGCGCGAGCGGCTGGTGCTGCGCCTGCGCTTCGCCGAGGACATGACCCAGTCCCAGATCGCCGAGCAGATCGGTCACTCGCAGATGCACGTCTCCCGCATCCTGCGCCGCGCGCTCGCGCGGATCCGGGAGCAGATCAGGGAGCAGCGGCAAAGCGAATAACCAGGTACTCGCCGTCGTCGGATTCCTCGACGGTGAGCTCGTCTGCCAACGCCTCCAACGAGCCGCCGACGTCCGGGATCTCGAGCTCCTCGCGGATACGGCTCGCCGCACCCGCCTCCATCGGCCCGAGGCGCAGGTCGATCCCCCCCTCGCGCTCGTCGAGGCCGAGCCTCACGCGGCCGTCGCTGAACCGCTCAGGCGCGGCGCCCGCAATCGCGTCGGTCATCAGGACCACGTCGGAAACGCGGTCGACGGAAAGATCCCGGCGTGCCGCCAGGGCCCCGACCACCCGGGCCAGCACCGGCGCGAGCACCTCGGAGCGATCGATCACCATCTCGGTGCGATCGGCCGGGAAGGGCTTCATCTCGACCGGATCGCCACTGCCGTTGGTTCCGCCCCCACGCAGGGGAACACGCATCCGCACCACGGTTCCATGGTCGAGCCCACCCGATATCGAAAAGCTGCTCGAGAGAGCCGCAATCAAGGAGAGGCCGAGGCGGAGGCTGTCGCGCTCGACGTCGGCCTGCGGCCTGATCCCGCCGCCCTCGTCGCGGACGACCACCGTCAGACCGCTCTCGTCCGGCTCGGCCTCGACGCTCAGCGGCCCCGGTTGGCCCTGGTAAGCGTGGACGACGACGTTCATGCAGGCCTCGGTGACGACGGTCTTCAGATCGGCCAGTCCGGGTTCGTCCATCCCGATCTCCTCCGCCAGGCCCGCGAGGGCGTGGCGGACGACGGCAACATTCTCTGATTTCGCGGGTAGCACCATCTGCAGCCCCTTGGGTCTGTCTTGGATCGCCTGAGTGTCTGAGCTGGACCCCATCCGTGCCGCCGAGAGACTGGCTCTCGCGGAAATGAGCATAGTCGTAGGACTCCTGAGATTCCTGGTTACCCTCCCCCGTCTGGGCACAAACCACCCGGCCTGCCAGACCCCGCCCAGGCGCCTGATCAGGACCGAGCCTGCGGTAGGATCGGCCCGTGAGCCCAGTTCCCTTCGAGGTGGAGAGCGAGGAGCTCGAGGACGGCATTCGCGCGTTCACCGTCCGCGGCGAGCTGGACATGAACACGGCGCCGGAGCTCGAGCAGAAGCTCGACGCTGCCCTAGCGGAGTCCGATGCCTCGATCGTCCTCGACCTCTGCGAGTGCGAGTTCATCGACTCGACTGGAATTGCCCTGATCGTGCGCGCCTGGCAGCGCCTAGAGGGTGATGAGGGGCAGGGTCGCCTGGTGCTCTGCTCCCATAATCACCAGGTCCGGCGCCTGCTGAAAATCACCGGGGTCGAATCCTCGATCTCGATGCATGAGCAGCGCGACGCAGCGCTGGCCGAGCTGCGCGGCTAGAGGATCTGCCGCCGGGCCTCGGAGCGACCTAGGAGGTCTAGACCCCCTAGGCGTCAGCTCGGGCTCGCTGCGCGCCAATGGCGGCGAAGCGGATCGCCGCCTGCTCGGGGTCAGGGAAGACTTCGCCGCGCACGAAGCGGTCTTCGCTCACCCGCCAGATCCAGGCGACCGGCAGGTCCCGGATCCCCTGTTCCCGGCTGCGCGCGTAGACGCGACCCCGGACCAACAGCGTGTCGCCACGGTTTTGCAGCTCGCTGGGGGTGATTCGAAGCTCTTCCCAGACCTCGGCGACATCGGCCAGATAAGCGCGCAGGCCATCCGGCCCGACGTAAGGCGCATCGCGCCCGATCGCTTCCGCGGTGACGACGGGGAAGAACTCCAGCCCCTCGTCGCAGACGGCGACGATCCCCTCGCTGTCACGGCGGTTGAAGGCGTCGTAGAGGCGCTTGACCAATGCCATCCGCGGGTCAGGCATCGCCGTCCTCCAAGCTCAGCGCCGCGCCTGCCGGCTCGCGCCACACTTCCGCTTCGGCGGCGAGGGGACCTCCGTCCGAAGCGCGCGCGATCGCGAGCATCGCCACGTCGTCGTCGAGTCCGCCGTCGGTGAAGGCATGCAGGGAAGCCTCTAGTCGCTGCAGCGCCATCGCCGGGTTGGAGGTGCCGCCGAGTTCGGCGCGCAGCCGCGCCTCGCCGAAGCGCCCCTCCGCTCCCTGTGCCTCGGTGATCCCGTCGGTGACGATCACCAGTTGCTGGCCTGGCTCGACCTCGCAGCGGGCGATCCCCCACTCGGCGTCGTGGAAGGCGCCGAGCACCGGGTCGGCGCTCGCCACCTCGCTGACGCTCTCGGCGTCGACCAGCAGCGGCGGCGGGTGGCCCGCCACCGCCAGGCGCACTGGTTCAAAGCGATCCTCGCTGAGCGTCAAAGCAGCGAGGCTGCAGAGCGCGGAGTCGCCTCGCGCCAGCAGGGCGCGATTGAGGGTTTGCAGGGCGACCAAGGGGTCGTCGGTGAGCACTGCGGCGGTGCGCAGGGTGTAACGGGCGACGGCGGTTATCGAGGCGGCATGCGCGCCGCGGCCGGTCACGTCGCCGATCACCAGCATCCAACCCCCCGGCACGCGGAAGACGTCGTAGAAGTCGCCGCCGACCTCGTTCTCAGCCCCCGCCGGCCGGTACATCGCGGCAATCGACCAGCCGGGGATGTGGGGAAGCGGCGAGGGCAACAGGCCGCGCTGCAGGGTCTCGGCGATCTCGGCCCGTGCTCGCTCGGCATGCTCGAGGTCAGCGAAGAGGCCGGAGTTGTCGAGCGCGAGCGCGACGCGACCGGAGAGGATCCAGGCAAAGTTGGCATCCTCGCGACGGTAGCGCCGCCGCGACCAGGCGACGCCGATCGTCAGCGTCCCGGTTACTTCGCCACGCGCCTGCAGGGCGACGGTGATCGCCGAGCGCATTCTCAGGCTGCGCAGGAACTCGAGATCCTCGGCGTCATCGTGGGCCAGCTCGCGCAGATCCCGCTCGGACATGCGCTCGTAAAAGCGGGGCTCCAAAGACGAGCGGCTCTGGCCATCGACCATCGGTTGCGGCGTCGAGGGAAGACGCTCGGCAAGTCCTTGCTCGAACTCCGGTCTGCCTCCAGGCCCGACGCGAACGGCAACACGGCTGGGGACGCGATCCTCGTCGAGCACGTCGATCATGCAGAAATCGGCCAGCTCAGGCACCAGAACGGCGCAGATCGCGTCGAAAGTCTCCTCCAGCGAGCCCCCGGCCTCGGAAACCTTGGCTATTTCTCCGAGGATCTGGAACCGCCGCCTCGTCTTGCGCTCGCGACGAATCGTGATCGCCAAGACGAGCGCGATGACTAGCGCAGCGATGGTCCCTACGATTATCGCGATCCAGTCGATTTCTCTTACTCCGTCCGTTGATCCCTACCGAAAACACAGTAACTGCCACCGGTTGAAATGTCTATCGGTTGGCTCCGAGAGGACTGCGAGCCCAGGGGGCCGGGGCGCGGACGACGTCGAAAGCCTAGGCGATACCCTCGAACTCATACTCGCGCAGGAAGCCCTCGAAGAGACGGCGATGACCCTGCTCATCACGGAGAATCGTGATCGTCATGTCCTGGGTGACCGGGTCGACGCCCTCGGTCTCCTCGATGATCCGCGTGTAGTGCTCGATCGCGCCCGTCTCCGCCTTGATCACCCCGCGGATGACGTGAACGATGTCGGTCTGCTCCGCGGGCGGCTGGAGGAAGCTCTGTTCCGCAGCGAAATCCTCCGAGCCCGGCACCACGCCGTAGAGCTCCTTGATCCGCGCGGCGAACTGCTTGGCGTGGCCGAGCTCCTCTTCGACGTCCTCCGCCAGCGACTCCTTGATCTCCTGCGCTCGCACCCCATCGAGATTTACCGACGCCGCCATGTAGCTCATAACGGTCTCGATCTCCATCCAGTAGGCCTTCTGGAGCAGCTCGACGACGTGCTCCCTGGCCTCCAGATTGGCGCTGTCGAAAATGCCCTTGCTCGGGGTCGGCGCTGATGCCTCCATCGTTCCTCCGTTCAGATTTGCGGAATACGAGTGCAATTACCCGCTTGTTGCGGGATCAATCGCCGCACGATCCGCGCCATCCGGAGCCCATCTCATAATGTCGAACGGATTGGTTTTACCCACGAATGGGATGGGTATGGATCTACCGATGGAGGATCGGAAGCGCGTCGTACGTGGCGTGACGCCCCGCGGATATCCAGAGGGCCGATCGCAGCTGCACGCAGAGTGCCTGATCGAGGGAGCCGAGCCCTACGTCGAGGTCATCGTGCGGATCCAACAGCCGGTCGAACGACAGGTTCTCGACGCGAAGGGCGATCCGGTCGAGCATCTGGTCGTCGCCGGTACGCGCTACGCCAGTCGCGAGGAGGTCGTAGAGCATGAGGTCTGCATCCCTGCGCTCCCGGGCCGCACAGCGTGCATCGAGCGAGCCGGCACAAGACGAGCGGACCTGGTGGAGAATGGGATCGCGGCGGGCGCCTTGGTCTGGGGATGGGAACCGCTCCACGCCACGATCGAAGCCTGGATCGAGGAGATCGCCCAGGGCCTGCGTCGCGTGCAAGTCAGCGTCGCCAACCGGCTCGAATGGGAGGGCGGCGGCGGGTCCGCGCGGCCTCCGATGCGGACGTTCTACTCGACCGAGGTCGTCATGCACAGCGCCGACGGCGCTTTTGCGTCACTGGCCGACCCGCCGACCCATCTGCGCAGGTACTCCGGCACTTGCCACAACGAGGGCCTCTGGCCGGTCCCGATCGGAGAGGACGGCGATCGGCACACGATGCTTGCCTCGCAGATTCGGCTGCGGGACTACCCGCACGTCGTTCCCCAGGCCGGACCCATCCCCTTCGGCCGTGGCATTCCCGCCGGCGAGAGAACGATCGCCGGCATCCCCCACGCTGCCTGACGTCCGGCAGAGCGGCCCCAGGACCGCCGCTCTGAGATAATCGCCGCCATCGGGGCGTGGCGCAGCCTGGTAGCGCGCACCGTTCGGGTCGGTGAGGTCCCCGGTTCAAATCCGGGCGCCCCGATTATTTCAGCGCGATTTTGCGCTGCCGTACTGTTTCGGGAAGCGTCCCGATTGGAACCGGAGTTGCGTCAAATCTGGATCTCGCGGGCGACCCGCGAGTCGAGGTCATAGATGAAAGCGGCCACCTCGATGCCGGCCGGGAGAAGCGATGAGCTTCTGATCGCGAGGACATCCTCTCGGAGAGCCTCGACCGGGTCGGCGATGGTGAGGAAGTCGACCTCTGGATCCGCGCCGGCGGGAAGCAGATCGCGTATCTGCTCGTCGGAGTGCGCGGCCATAGCGCAATCCGTGTGGTGGAAGAGAAGGATCCTGCTCGTCCCCATCGCACACGAAGCCGCTAGGGAGCGCAGAACGTCGCCCGTCACACGACCACCCGCGTTGCGGACGATGTGCACCGGCTCGGGCCAGTCGTCGAGGTAGCCGGCGGCATCGAGGCGGGCATCCATGCAGGCGACGACGGCGATGCGTTGACCTTCAGACATCGGTCGCTCAGCTGACGGCTTCGATCGCTCGTTCTGCCTGGCGCAGGCTCGGGCCATCCTGGAGGGTGCGGGTGCCGTTCGGCCCGCTGACGATCATCGCCTGGCCTGCCCGGATGCCAAGGCTCATGCCCACGTCTTCGTAGCCTTCGAGCGTCTTCGCCATCGGCCCGTCGGAGCCGCCCTGGCTATCGAGGGTTTCCTGCCATTCGGGCACATCCAGTTCGCCGATCGAGCCGGCGAGCGAGGCCATGAGCTCGTTATCGATCCCAAACCGTTCCGCCTCGCCTTGGTTGCGGAAGAAGAGGTAGGTGTACTGCCAGCCGTAGCCCTGCTGGGCCGCCGCCTCGGCGCCGAAGAAGCCGAGCTCGAGCGGATTCTCGGCGACCGAGTAGTGGCGCATCAGCAGCTTCACGTCCCCTGGGCGCACGTAGCTTTCGGTCAGCTTGGGAATCGTGTCGAGGAAGTCGGCACGGCAGTTGCCGCACTGGAGGTCGTTGAAGACCTGGATCGTGACCGGGGCGTCGTTGGACCCGAGCCGGTCGCCTTCCTGGGGAATCCCGCCGAAGAGCTCCTGCGCTTCGGAGATCCCTTCGAGCTTGACCACATCGCTGCCGGCTTCCCTGGTTGAGATGCTGACCAGCGCGTAGCCGAGTGCGCCGAACGCCAAGGCAAGCGCGAGGATCACCCAGAGGCGACCCCGGCGGGGCATCGGAGTGGCGGCGACTTCGGACACCCCTGCATTATCGCGAGCCCGGCGCCGGGGACCGGCCGATCCACGCAAAGTGCATCCGCATCCGTTTGACACGTCCGCCATCGGGGGTAAAACTGGACTACCCGATTTCAACTACCTGGGAGGTCCGCTGTGGCCAATCACCTCACCCCGTCCGAGCTTGCCGATGAGCTACGCATGAAACGGCAGGAGGTGATCGGCAAGTGCGTCGAGATGCACGTCCCGATCTTCCACGGCCGGATCGACAAGTCGCTCTTCCAGACCTCACTGCGGCGAGCGACCGAACAGCAGGCCCGGCGCCACGCTTCGACCGCGTAACCATCTAACCCCTCGCTAACTGTCCACTAGACTCCCCGCCGTGGAGGAGCGGGGAACCAAATCGGCCACGCTCGCGGACCTGCTTCCGCGAGCCGCACAGCTTTACGGCAGCGCCCCGGCGATCCAGTTCAAAGACGGCGACGAGTGGGCCAAGCGCAGCTTCGTCGAGGTCGAGGAGACCGTCCGCAAGCTCGCCCTCGGCCTGTTCGACCTCGGTGTAGCCAAGGGCGACAAGGTCTCGATCCTCGCCAACACCCGCCCCGAGTGGACCTACTTCGACTTCGCCGCTCTCTCGATCGGCGCCACCGTCGTGCCGATCTACCAGACCAACTCACCCGAGGAGTGCCAGTACGTACTGGAGAACTCCGACGCCAAGGTCGTCGTGGTCGAGGACGACGAACAGCTGGAGAAGATTCGCGCCGTACGCGACCAGCTGCCGCTGCTGGAGCAGGTGGTGCGGATGACCGGCATCAGCGACGACACGATCTCCCTCGAGGATCTCTCCGCCCGCGGCGCCGGTCGGGACGCCGGGGAGTGGGAGCGACTCTGGCAGGCGGTCTCCCCGGAGGACATCTGCACCTTCATCTACACGTCGGGGACGACCGGGCCACCCAAGGGCTGCGTCATCAGCCACGGCAACTACCGGGCGATGCTCGACATGGTCAACGACACCAGCGTCATCGAAGGCGAAGACGTCACCTACCTCTACCTTCCCCTCGCCCACTCCTTCGCCCTGCTGATCCAGCTGGGCAGCTTCGACCTCGGCGCGACGATCGCCTACTGGGAGCGCGACCCGCTGAAGATCATGCCCAACCTGGCCGAACTGAAACCGACCTACTTCCCCTCGGTGCCGCGGATCTTCGAGAAGATCTACACCCTCGCAACCAGCAGCATGGAAAAAGAGGGCGGCCTTAAAAAGGCGGTCTTCGACTGGTCGGTCCGGGTCGGCGAAAAGATGCGCCAGACCGAGCGCGCAGGCCGCAAGCCGGGCTTCCTACTGCGCAAGCAGTACGAATTCGCCGACAAGAAAGTCCTCTCGAAAATTCGTGGCCTCTTCGGCGGCGAGCTGCGTCTCGCCGTCTCCGGCGCCGCCCCGATCAGTCCCGAGATCCTGCGCTTCTTCGACGCCGCCGGGGTACTCGTGCTCGAGGGCTGGGGGATGACCGAGACGTCGACCGCGGCAACGATTTCCTCGCCGGATGACTTCAAGATCGGCACGATCGGCAAACCCTTCCCCGGCTGCGAGATCAAGATCGCCGAGGACGGCGAGATCCTGGTCAAGGGCCCCAACGTATTTCAGGGCTACTACAAGAACGAGGAGGCAACCCGGGAGACGATCGTTGACGGCTGGCTCCACACCGGCGACCTCGGCTCGATCGACGCCGACGGCTTCATCACGATAACCGGGCGCAAAAAGGACATCATCATCACCGCCGGCGGCAAGAACATCACGCCGGCCAACCTCGAGGGCGAGATCAAGCAGCACCCGCTGGTCTCCCAGTGCGTCGTCGTCGGCGACCGGCGTCCCTACCTGGTGGCACTGGTCACGCTCGACCCCGAAGAAGCGACCGCTTACGCCAAGGAGCACTCCCTGCCCGAGGATCCCGCCCAGCTCGCCGCCAATGGCGACGTGCGCGAGGCGATCGAGGCGCACCTGGCCAAAGTCAACGAGAAATTCGCCAGGGTTGAGCAGGTCAAGAAGATCGCGATCCTCCCCCAGGACCTCTCACAGGAGAACGGCGAGCTGACCCCGACCCTGAAGGTCAAGCGCGCCGTCGTCGCCGACAAGCACCAGGACGAGATCGAGCAGCTCTACGCGGGCTAGGGCCCCGGGGCCCTAGGAGGCCTCGCCGCGAAGCAGCGCCGAGGTCGTCTGCTCGAGCACCCGGCGCCAGGCCGAAGCCTGCTCGGGCTCCTCTTCGGAGGCCCGCTCGACCGCCCGGCGCACCCGTCGCTCGGAGATCTCGAGCCCGTGGCGCTCGGCGATCTCCTTGTAGCGGTCGTAGTCCTGGGCGAGGGTGGCGGTAACGGACTCGAAGCCGTGCCGGGCGATCTTCAGCCGCCGCGAGTAGTCCATGATCGGCGTGCCGAACATCAGCTCATCGTTGGGCTCGGGCTCGACCAGGATGATGTCGACCCCGGGGTATTTCTCCTGCCAGCGGGCCACGGCCTCATGCAGGCGAGCGTGGGCGATCAAGCGGAAGGTCTGGTTGGCGATCGCCGGCAGGCCCATGTCGGAGACGCGGCGCACGCGCGTCCCGAACACCGTGGGAATCGTCTGCTCGAAGTCGTTGACATAGGGCACGAGCGGGTTCACCACGATGATGAACTTGGCGCCCTTCTCGACCGCGATGTCGACGTTGGTGGTCGAACGGATGCCCCCGTCGACCAGCTGGCGGCCCTTCAGGTCGACCGGCTTGTAGACGATCGGCAGCGCGGTCGAGCACTCAACCGCCTTGGACACCGGCACGTCGTCCCAGCCCTCCTCGCCGAAGACGAGGCGCTCGCAAGTATCGAGGTCGGTTGCGGTCAGGTAGAGCTCTTTGTCGAGCTGGCGGAAGTCGTTGATCCCACCGGAGTCCGCAAGTGCCTGCTCGACGTAGTCGGCGATCCCACCGCCCGAGTAGAGACCGGCCGGCAGTGCCTCGGCGAGGCCGACGCCTATGTCGATGGCTGAGAAGTCCCCCATCTGGACCAGCCTGCGCATCAACTCCAGCGAGCGCAGCGGCAGCATTGCGGCCTTCTGCAGAAAGCCGAAGTAGTTGAACTTCAGCACCTTGTCGAGGTCGAGATCGTCGAGATCCGACGCCACCCGCTTGTTGATCACCTGCATCATTTCGTCGGGGGTGACGCCATTGGCGAGCATCGTGGCGACGAAGGAGCCGGCGCTGGTGCCGACGTAGACGTCGAAGCTGTTGACCGTGCTGTTGACGGCGAGCAGGTCGAGTGCGCGCAGGGCGCCGATCTCATAGACGCCGCCGGTGAAGCCGCCCCCACCGAGGACCAGGGCGGTCTTCGAAGGCCGCTTTCGACCCTTGACCCGTTTACGACGGGTGGGGGTCTCGATATCGACGACCTTGCCCATAAACACGGATTATCCCAGAGTTGGCGGCTGGCCAGGATGGGGGACCTCTCGCCCGGACAAGTTGCCGCGGAAGACGCGGCAACTTTGAGTATCCGCCCGTTCGAGAGGTCCCCCATCCTGGCCGCTCGGAGCGCTACCTTGCGTCCCGCTTGTGTTGAAACTAGCCATGAGACGGTCTTGGATCCTCTTCGGCCTGATAGCTGTCCTGCTTCTGCTTCCGGCCGGAGCGAGCGGAGCTGGCAACTTTTGCCAGCAGATGCGGGAACGGCTGGTCTATGGAGGGGGATCGGCTAGTGGGCTGTTCGTGATCGACGCCGGAACCGGCAAGCCTGTCTGTGCGCGGGCCGCAAAGACGCCGCGGATCCTGGCCTCGAACACGAAGTTGTTCACGACCTCGACCGCTCTCTCCCGCTTCGGGCCCGAATACCGCATCGTCACCAAACTGCTCACCGACGGCAGGATCGACCCCGCCGGCGTCCTGCACGGCAGCCTCTATCTGCAAGGGGGCGGCGACCCGGCGCTCGGGGTGCCCTCGTTCTACAACCGCTACGGCGGGGGGCTCGGCACCAACCTGCTCCTGCTCGGCTCGCAGCTCCGCGCCGCCGGCGTGGACGCCGTGACCGGGCGGCTCTACGCCGATGACAGCGTCTTTGACCGGCTGCGTGGCGTCGCCGACTCGGGCTACGCGACGAGCCCCTACATCGGGCCGCTCTCGGGGCTCTCGTTCGACTCCGGTTACCGCGGCTCGATCTCCCAGGGCTTCACTTCCGATCCCGCGACCCTTGCGGCAGCAAAGCTGGATGCAGCGCTGCGCTCCGCTGGAATCAGGATTCGCACCGGGGTCGCCCGCGCCGTTACGCCGCCGGGGGCCGAAGCGCTCGCCAGCGTGCGCTCGCCGACGATGTCGCAGCTGGTCGAGGCGACCGACGTCTACTCGAACAACTTCTTCGCCGAGATGCTCGTGAAGCTGCTCGGCGCCCACTTCGGCGGGGCCGGGACCACCCAGGCCGGAACGAACGTGGTCGAGCGCTTCGCGCGCAGCCAGGGCTCGGGGATTCAGGCGGTCGACGGCTCGGGCCTGACCCGCGGCAACCGCGCCTCCCCGGCCCAGGTCGTGGGCCTCCTCGAGTCGATGCGCGGGGCGCCGGCCGGCGACGAGTTCATCCAGGACCTGGCGCTCACCGGACACGAGGGAACGGTTGCCGACCGCACGCGCGGAACCGCCGCCTACGGCCGCTGCCGCACCAAGACCGGCACCCTGACCTCGGTCAGCGCCCTCTCGGGCTACTGCTTCAACCGCAGCGGCCGGATCATGGCCTTCTCGATCCTGATGAACAGCGTCAGCGACCTCTCCCTGGCTCACTATGAGCAGGACAAGATCGCCGCCTTGGTGGCCTCTTACTGAGGCTTAGGAGCCGCCCTCCAGGAGGGCACGCAGGCCAGCTTCGTCGAGGGTGTCGACCTCCAGTTTCTCCGCCTTTGCCAGCTTCGAGCCCGGGTTCTCACCGGCGACGACGTAGTCGGTCTTCTTCGAGACCGAGTTGACCACCTTGCCGCCGGCGGCCTTGACCAGCGCCGCCGCCTCCTCGCGGGTCAGCTCGGGCAGCGTGCCGGTCAGCACCACGGTCTTTCCCTCCAGCGGCCCGCCTTCGGGGCGCCGTTCCAAGGCGTCCTGCTCGAGGCGCAGGCCCTTCTCACGCAGCTTCTCGACCAGCGCCCAGGTCGGCTCGTCAGCGAGCGACTCGGCGATCTGCACGGCCATGATCGGGCCGACACCCTCTACCTCCTCGATCGCCTCAGGGTCGGCCTCGTGCAGGGCGTCGATCGAGCCGAAGTGGTCGGCGAGCGCCTCGGCGGTGACGTACCCGACGCCGGGCAGCCCAAGCGCGTAGAGGACCCGCTTGAAGGGACGCGACCGCGAACCGTCGATCGCCACCAGCAGGTTGCGGGCTGAGACCTCGGCGAAGCGGTCCATCGCCGTCAGCTGCTCCTCGCTCAGGTCGTAGATGTCGGCGACGTCGGCGATCAGCTCCTCCTCGAGGAAACGCATCGCCTGCTTCTCACCGAACCCGTCGATGTCCATCGCGCCCTTGCTGACGAAGTGCTTGACGTGCTGGAAGGACTGGCCCGGGCAGCCGGTGCGGTTGGGGCAGATCGAGAACACCGCTCCCTCCGGCTTGACGGTCTCGGTGCCGCAGGCGGGGCACTTCTTCGGCGGCTTCGGCTTGCGCGCGCTCTTGTTCTGCCGTTTCTGGATCAGCGGCGAGACCACCTGCGGGATCACGTCGCCGGCCCGCATCACCACCACCTCGTCGCCCTCGCGGACGTCCTTGCGCGCCAGGTCCTCCTCGTTGTGCAGCGTCGCCGTGCTGACCGTGACGCCGCCGACGTGGACCGGCTCGAGCATCGCAAACGGCACCAGGTGGCCGGTGCGGCCGACGTTCCAGACGACGCTGTTCATCTTCGTCGTCGCCGTCGTCGGCGGGAACTTCCAGGCGATCGCCCAGCGCGGCTCGCGCCCGACCACGCCCAGCTCGCGCCAGAGCGCCCGCTCGTCGACCTTGACGACGACGCCGTCGATCTCGTAGTCGAGCGTCTCGCGCCGCTCCTCCCACCAGTGACAGCGCTCAACCACGCCCTCCACCCCGCGGTGGTGCGCGGTGTCCGGGTTGACCTTGAAGCCGCGCGCATCGAGCCACTCGACCTCGTCCATATGGGTGGCGAGGTCGAGCCCGCGGACCGCGCCGATCCCGTAGCACCAGGTCGAGAGCGGCCGTTCGGCTGCCAGCGCCGGGTCGAGCTGGCGAATCGAGCCCGCGGCCGAGTTGCGCGGGTTGGCGAAGGTCGGTTCCTCGGCTTCGGCGCGGCGCTCGTTGAGGGCTTTGAAGGCAGCGATCGGCAGGTAGACCTCGCCGCGGACTTCGATCAGCTCGGGCGCATCGGGAATTCGCAGGGGTACCGAGCCGATCGTGCGCAGGTTCTGGGTCACGTCCTCGCCGATCCGGCCGTCGCCACGGGTGGCGCCGCGCACGAGCACCCCGTCCTCGTAGGTCAACGAGATCGCCAGGCCGTCGATCTTGGGCTCGCTCGTGTAGCTGAACTCGGAGGCCGCGATGTCGAGTCGCTTGAGGTAGTTGGCGAGCCGGTTCTCCCAGGCCCGCAGCTCCTCCTCGTTTCGTGCGTTCCCGAGCGAGAGCATCTGCTCGTGGTGCTCGACCTGCTCGAAGCGGTCGAGCGGCGGCGCCCCGACCCGCTGCGTCGGCGAGTCCGCCGTGCGCAGCTCGGGGCGCTCGGCCTCGATCGCCCGCAGCTCGTCGAGCAGCGCGTCGTAGGTGTCGTCGCCGACCTCGGGTTCGTCGAGGACGTAGTAGAGCCGGTTGTGGCGCTCCAGCTCCTGCCGCAGCTCGGCGGCCCGCTGTGCGTCGGCCTCGCTCACGCCGCCGGGGCGCAGGCGGCCAGCATCTCCTCGAAGCGCCAGCCCCGCAGTCGCTCCAGGCCACCGTGGTCGGTGAGGTCGAAGTGGATCGGCGTGACCGCGATCCGTCCCTGCGAGACCGCCATCAGGTCGGAGCCCTCGAGCTCCTCGAAGCCGGGCTGCCAGCCGTAGATCTCGTAGCGGCGCCGCCCGTCCCCGTCCTCGGAGACGAGCTTCAGCTCGTCGTTGTAGACGCGTTTGCCGAGCTTGGTCACCTCGATCCCACTCGGCTCGCCGGCCGGGCAGTTGACGTTGATCAGCGTTTTCGGCGGCATCGGCTCGGCCCCCAGCGCGCCAACGAGCTGGGCGACGAACGCTGCCGCAACCGAGAAGTCGAAGCGACCGCTGACGTAGCCCATGCCGCCGCCGGAGGACTGCTGGGATATCGCCACGGCGGGGATGCCGAGCACGATTCCCTCGAAGGCCGCGGCAACGGTGCCGGAATAGGTGATGTCGTCGCCGAGGTTGGCGCCGTGGTTGATCCCCGAGACGATCAGGTCGGGTCGGTGGCCGACCAGGCCGAGCTCGGCGAAGCGGACGCAATCGACCGGGGTGCCGTCGGTGGCGAAACCCCGGTCGCCGTCGCCGAACTCGACCTCCTCGACCGTCAGCGGCGAGCGGGTGGTGATGCTGCGCGCGGTGGCGCTGCGGTTGGAGTCCGGGGCTATCACGTCGACATCGACGTCGTCGAGGGCGCGCAGGGCGCGACGGGCGGCCTGAAGTCCAGGGGCCGAGATTCCGTCGTCGTTGGTTAGGAGTACTCGCATCGGGGAGCCGATTCTAGGGACGGAGGAGGGGGTGTCCTCGCCTTGCTGGGTTTTCGCCAGCCGCGCTTGCTTCTCTCGCTGAGCTGGTGGGGCGAAAAGAGGACGCCGCTGCGGCGAGGACACCCCCTCCTCCGTCCTCTCGGACGCACCCTCTACACCGAGCGAGGGCATACTGCCCGCGTGGCTACGGTGCGGCTGGACATCGAATATGACGGCGCGAGCTTTAAGGGATGGGCGGCTCAGCCTGGGCAGCGGACCGTGCAGGGGGAGCTTGAGGCTGCTTTGGCGACTGTGTTGCGCGTGCCCGTGCAGCTTTCGGTGGCTGGGCGGACCGATACTGGGGTGCATGCGCTTGGGCAGGTTGCGAGCTTCGTCACCTCGGCGGAGATCAAGGGGGACCTGGCGCGACGGTTGAACGGGGTCGGCCCCGACGACGTCGCCGTCACCGCGGCGAGTGTGGTCGAGGACGATTTCGATGCGCGGCACAGCGCCAAGTCGCGCAGCTACCGCTACCGCCTCCTGGCTCGCTCGGCGCCAAGCCCCTTCGAGCAGAGCCGCGCCCTCTGGTGGCCTCACCGCTATGACCTCGAGGTCCTGGAAGCGTGCGCCTCAGCCCTCCAAGGCAATCACGACTTCACCGCCTTCACCCCCACCCAAACCGACCACGTCCGCTTCGACCGCGACATCCTCTCCGCCTCCTGGGACCTCAACGGAGACCTGCTCACCTTCCGCATCACCGCCGACGCCTTCATGCGCAACATGGTCCGCGCCCTGGTAGGCACGATGCTCGAAGTCTCCTCAGGCCGCCGAACCACCGAAAGCTTTTCGAAGCTGCTCGCAGGAGCTCCCCGAACCGAAGCGGGCGACACGGCCCCACCACACGGCCTCTACCTGGAGAAAGTCAGCTACTGAGAGACGCCAGTTGAGCTTCCGAGATGGAGCGGGAGGGGGTACCCCACCGCGCAGCGGCGTCCCGTTTTTCGCACGAACCACTCGACGAGAGAGACAAAGTCCAAGGCGAAAAACCCAGCAAGCGGTGGGGTACCCCCTCCCGCTCCCCAACCAACAGCTACACCAGCTCTAGATAAACCATCTCCGTAGAGTCCGACCGACGCGGGCCAAGCTTGATGATCCGCGTGTACCCACCGGGCCGCTCGACGTAGCGAGGCGCGACCTCCTCGAACAGCTTGTGCACGATGAACTTGTCGTTGTGCAGCGTCGCCAGCGCCTGCCGGCGAGCGTGAAGGTCGCCGCGCTTGGCCAGCGTGATCAGCTGCTCGACCTCGGGCTTGACCGCCTTGGCCTTCGCCTGGCTGGTCTTGATGCGCTCGTGCTCGATCAGCTGCTTGGAGAGGTTGGACAGGAGCGACTCCCGGTGCGCCGCGTTGCGACTCAGTTTGTTTCGCTTCTTGCGGTGGCGCATCGGGTTCCTCGGCTCGCTCTCGTCGCTTCCTCAGTCTGCCTGTAGATCGAGGCCGCGGGACTGCAGGGTCTCGATCACTTCGTCGATCGACTTCGAGCCGAAGTTGGGGATCGCGTTCAGCTCCGAGCGGGTCTTGCGAACCAGATCGCCGACCGTCTGCACGCCGGCCCGCTTGAGGCAGTTGTAGGAGCGCACACCCAGCTCCAGCTCCTCGATCAGGATCTCGTCGAGGCCGTTGTTGGCCGCCGAACCGGCCACATCGCCGCCGCCGATGGCTGACAGCCCATCTCCGCCGGCAAGCGGAGCGGCAATCGCCTCGCGCGCGGTCAGTTCCTCGACCCGCTCGGCGTCGGTGAAGATGGCCAGGGTCTTGATCAGGATCTCCGAGGCCTCGCGTAGGGCAGCGGCCGGCTCAATCGAGCCGTCGGTCTCGAGATCCAGGGTCAGTTTGTCGAAGTCGGTCCGCTGACCCACACGCGCGGTCGCTACCGAGTAGGAGGTGCGGCGGATCGGTGAGAAGATCGAGTCGATCGGGATCACGCCGATCGGCTGCTCGTCGGACTTGTTTTCCTCAGCCGGCGAGTAGCCGCGGCCGCGACCGATCGTCAGGTAGACCTCGAGCTTGGTTTTTTTCTCCAGCGTCGCGATCGGAGCCTCGGGGTTGAGGATCTCCACTCCCGAGGGGAGATCGATGTCCTTGGCCTTGACCTCACCGGGGCCGGTGGCTACCAGCGGGGCCTCGACCTCGTCGGCATCGGTGTGCATGCGGACGACGAGATCCTTCAAGTTGAGGATGATGTCGGTGACGTCCTCTTTGACACCCGGCACCGTCGAGAACTCGTGCGAAACGCCCTCGATGCGAACGCTGGTGACGGCAGCGCCGCCAAGCGAGGAGAGCAGGACGCGACGGAGCCCGTTGCCGAAGGTGTAGCCAAAGCCCTTGTCGAGGGGCTCGATGGTGAAGGTGCCGCGGCGGTCATCCGCCTTCTCTGCGGTTATACGAGGGACCTGAAAGTCAGTGGTCATGAGTTCCTTGCTTATGGGTGTTTCAGAAACAGTCCGGACTACTTGGAGTACAGCTCGACGATCAGCTGCTCCTGCACCGGCGCCGAGATCTCAGCGCGCTCGGGGAGGCGCAGCACCTTGGCGGTAAGCGAGTCGTGGTCGGCCTGCAACCAGGCCGGCACGGTCGAGACGAGCTCGGTCGCTTTGCGAATCGTGTCGGTGGCCGCCGAACCGGACTTGATCGAGATCACGTCCTCGGGGCGCACCTGGTAGGAGGGAACATCGACGCGACGGCCGTTGACCAGCCAGTGGCCGTGGCCGACCAGCTGCCGGGCCTGGCGCCGCGAGGCGGCGAATCCGAGGCGCACGAGGACGTTGTCCAGGCGCGACTCGAGCAGTCGCAGCAGGTTCTCGCCGGTCACGCCCTCTTGGCGCGAGGCCTTGTCGTAGTAAGCGCGAAACTGGCTCTCGAGCACCTGGTAGTAGCGCCGCGTCTTCTGCTTCTCGCGCAGCTGCACCCGGTACTCGGACTGCCGCATCCGGCCGCGGCCATGATCGCCGGGCGGATAGGAGCGTCGCTCGACACCGCACTTGTCGGTGAAGCAGCGCTCGCCCTTGAGGAAGAGCTTCTGGCCCTCACGACGGCACTGCTTGCACTGGGCCGAAGTGTCGCGAGCCATTAGACCCGCCTCCGCTTCTTCGGGCGGCAGCCGTTGTGGGCCTGCGGTGAAACGTCCTTGACCGTGGTCACATCGAGCCCGGCCGCCTGCAGCGAGCGGATCGCCGTCTCACGACCCGAACCGGCGCCCTTGGCAAAGACCTCGACTTTTTCAAGGCCGTGTTCCATCCCCTTCTTGGCCGCCGCGTCGGCGGTGACCTGGGCGGCGAACGGCGTCGACTTGCGCGACCCTTTGAAGCCCGCCGATCCGGCCGACTCCCAGGCGATCACGTTGCCCTGGGGGTCGGTCAAGGTGACAATCGTGTTGTTGAAGGAAGTCTTGATGTGTGCCTGCCCGTAGGCGATGTTCTTTTTGACACGGCGGCGGGTGCGCCCTTTGGCGGGTTTTTTGGCTGCGGCCATCTCTCTTCTCTATTCCTTTATGCCTTGCGCTTGCCGGCGACGCTCATCCGGCGCGGGCCCTTACGGCCGCGCGCGTTGGTCTTCGTCCGTTGACCCCTGACAGGCAGGCCGCGACGGTGGCGCAGCCCCCGGTAGGAGCCGATCTCCATCAGCCGTTTAACGTCCTGCGAGCGCTCGCGCCGCAGGTCGCCCTCGACCTCGCGCTGCTCGACTGCCTCGCGCAGTTTCACGACCTCTTCCTCGGTCAGATCCTTGACCGAGGTGTTGGGGTCGATGCCGGTCTCCTTGAGGATGTCCTGGGCGGTGGAGCGGCCGATGCCGAAGATGTAGGTGAGCCCGATCTCGACCCGCTTGTTGACCGGGATGTTGATCCCCGCGATTCGTGCCATGCGTCAGCCCTGCCGCTGCTTGTGGCGCGGGTTCTGGCAAATGACAAGGACCGCCCCATTGCGGCGGATTACCTTGCACTTTTCGCACATCGGCTTTACGGAAGCTCGGACCTTCATCGCTCCGGTGATTGTCTCGACTACAGGACTCCCGCCCACCCCATGAGTCGGGCAAGCGGGCACGAACAAACGGCCCTCAAGGCCGACCGGGAAAGATAGCAGGGGAGGGCCGGCGGCGACCGCTTGGTCAGGCGCCGACCAAGGCCAAGGTGAAGCCGTCGTAGCCCTTGCCGCCGACCGTCTGGATCGTCGTCGCGGTCACGCGGGGGTCGGCGGCGATCATCTCGTGGAAGCGGCGCTGGGCCGGGATCGAGGGCTCGTCGCTCTCGGCGTCGGCGAGGGCGCCGCCCCGGACGACGTTGTCGGCGACGATCAGGCCACCGGGACGGGTGCGGTCCAGGGCCCAGGCGAAGTAGTCGGGCGTATGGATCTTGTCCGCGTCGATGAAGACGAAGTCGAATGGCCCGACACCCTCGGCCTCCAAGCCGGGCAGGGAGTCGAGCGCAGGCCCAACCCGCAGCTCAACCAGGTCCGAGAGGCCGGCGTTGGCGATGTTCTTGCGCGCAACCTCGGCGTACTCGGGATCTGCCTCAAGCGTGATCAGCCGACCGTCGTCTGGCAGTGCACGCGCGAGCCAGATCGTGCTGTACCCCGCCAGCGTCCCGAACTCCAGCATCGTCCGCGCCCCGATCGACCGCGCCAAGATCTCCAGCAACCGCGCCTGAGGCGGAGAAACCTGGATCTCCGGCAGCCCCGCGTCAACGCCGGCTTTAAGAGCCGCCTCCAGCACCTCATCCCGCGGCGCCAGCAACCCGCTCACGAACTCATCGACCTCAGCCCACCGATCCGACCACATCAGCTGACCCTAACGAGTGCGTTACGAAGGAGAGACAGGTATGCCTCCGCGGGAATGTCGCGAAGCGGCGAAATGCAATCTGTCCCCTGCGCGGCGTCAGCCGCGCTCCAAGTTCCACCGCGGCAGAGCCGCGGTGGCCAATTCCCGCGGAGGCATACCTGTCTCTCTCCCCCGCAAACTGCTCTCGCCCTACTCGTCCTCGTGCCAGGGCGTGAGAATCCGCGGCCCGTCGGCTGTGACCGCGATCGTGAACTCGAAGTGGGCCGCCAGCGTGCCGTCCTGCGAGTAGACGGCCCAGCCGTCATCACCCATGCGGACCAGCGGCCCGCCGGCATTGACCATCGGCTCGATCGCCAACACGGTGCCCTCCTCCAGCTCCGGCCCCCGGCCAGGCTCGCCGAAGTTGGGGACCTGCGGATCCTCGTGCATGTCACGGCCGATCCCGTGCCCGACCAGCGTGCGGATGATCGAGAGTCCCTCGATCTCGACCGCTCGCTGGATCGCCGCCGAGACGTCGCCCAGGTGGTTTCCCGGCCGCATCTGCTCGGCGCCGGCGAAGAGCGCCGCCTTGGTCACATCGAGCAGCTTGCGCGCCTCGGGTGTCACCGAGCCGATCGGAACGGTCAAGGCCGCATCGGAGACCCAGCCGTCCTTGATCACACCGACGTCGACCGAGAGCACGTCGCCGCGCTTCAGCTCGTAGGGACCGGGGATGCCGTGCACGACCATCGAGTTGGGTGAGGCACAGATCGATCCCGGGAAGCCCCGGTAGCCCTTGAAAGCCGGCTCGGCCCCCTGCGAACGGATGAACTTCTCCGCCGCTTCGTCCAGCTCCTTGGTCGTAACGCCGGCGCGGGCTTTGGCCGCCAGCATGCGCAGGCAGCGAACCAAGATCTGGCCCGACGCGGCCATCTTGTCGACCTGCTCGGGGGTCTTACGGATGATCATCCGATACACGCTAGCCGCCCAGCCAAGCCGCTAGATCGTCTCGTCGGCCTCGAGCTTCAAAGTCGCCAGGGCGCGGCGCAGCTCATCGGCCACGGCGTCCGGCGCTGCAGTACCGTCGATCCGCCGCAGCAGGCTCTGGTGGTCGTAGAACTCGATCAGGGGCTCGGTCTTCTCGTGGTAGGTGTCCAGCCGGTGGCGGATCACCTCGGGCTTGTCGTCATCGCGGACGATCAACTCGCTGCCATCGATATCGCAGACGCCCTCGCGCTCGGGCGGGTTGAAATCGACGTGGAAGACGTGACCGTTCTCGGCGCAGGTACGGCGGCCGCCGAGCCTCCGCATCACCTCCTCATCGCTTGCGTCGATCAGCAGCACCGCGGTCAGCCGCCGGCCAAGCTCGCCCAGCTTCGTCGCCAGCGCCTCGGCCTGCGGCACGGTGCGTGGGAAGCCGTCGAGGATGAAGCCGTCGGCCGCCTCGGCCGAGTCGATCCGCTCGGCGATCGCGCCGACGATCACCTCGTCCGGAACGAGGTCGCCGCGGCCCATGTACTCCTTTGCCGTCTTGCCCAGCTCCGTCTCATCGCGCACCGCCGCCCGCAGGATGTCCCCGGTCGCGTAGTAGGGCAGTTGCAGATCTTCCTGCAGCCGCTCCCCCTGGGTGCCCTTCCCGCTACCAGGAGGGCCGAGAAGGACGATGTTGAGTTGAGTCATTGACATGGCTACTGAGGACGCGAAAACCAAGCAGGTCGGGGGATGCAGGGAGGGCGACGAGGGGAGCGCACTTTAGTGCGTGACCCGAGGAGACCGACCGAAGACCCCGAGATGCGCCGGTTTGCAGCGTCCTCAGCCTATTTTAGGAATCCCTCGTAATTGCGCATCATCAGCTGCGCCTCGAGCTGCTTGACCGTGTCAAGCGCGACGCCGATGACGATAAGGATCGAGGTGCCGCCGAAAAAGAAGTTCGCCGAGGTCTGGCTGATCAAGATCGTCGGCAGCGCCGCCACCGCCCCTAGATAGAGCGCGCCAGGAAAGGTGAGACGAGAGAGGATTCGGTCGAGGTACTCCGCGGTCGGCCGCCCGGGACGCACCCCAGGGATGAAGCCGCCGTATTTTTTCAAGTTGTCGGCCTGGTCGACCGGGTTGAAGGTCACCGCCGTGTAGAAGTAGGTGAAGATGATGATGAAGAACACCTCGCCGACCACGTAGGCCCAGCCATTGGGGCTGAAGAAGGCGGCGAAGTCGAGAGCGGCGGGCGTGTTCAGCATCTGGCCGATCGTCGGCGGGAAAGCCATGATCGAGGCGGCGAAGATGACCGGGATCACGCCGGCCATATTGACCCGCAGCGGTAGGTAGGTGGAGCCGCCGGAGGTCATTTTGCGCCCGACCATCCGTTTCGCGTACTGGACCGGGATGCGGCGCTGCCCCTCCTGGACGAAGACGATCGCGACGATCACAGCCAGCGCGACGAAGGGCATCATCACGACGAAGACCTGGTCGGGGTTGTTCCACCATTGCTGCAGCCCGTTCGGCAACCCTGAGACGATCGAGGCGAAGATCATCAGCGATATGCCGTTGCCGATCCCGCGCTGGGTGATCAGCTCGCCCAGCCACATCAGCAACGTGCAGCCGGCGGTCAGGCAGATCACGATCAGTAGAACTTTGGGGCCCGCCAGGGTGGCGAGGTCATTGTTTCCGCCGGCCTGGGCGCCAAAGGAGCGGAAGAGGAAGACGTAGCCGAAGGACTGGGCGAAGGCCAGCCCGACCGTGAGATAGCGGGTGTACTGGGTGATTTTCTGCTGCCCCACCTCGCCCTCTTTCTGCAGTTTCTCCAGCGAGGGCACGACCACCGTCAACAGCTGCAGGATGATCGAGGCGGTGATGTAGGGCATGATCCCCAGCGCAAAGAGCGAGAGGCGGGAGAGGCCACCGCCGGAGAAGGTATTGAGGAAGTTGAGGATGTTGCCGCCGCCGAAGTTGGACGAGAGTTCCTTTACCGCGCTGGCATCGACCCCAGGTGCCGGGATGTAGGCACCGAGCCTGTAGAGCAGCAGCATCGCCGCGGTGAACGCAAGCTTCTTGCGGATCTCCGCGACGCCGAAAGCGTTCGCAATAGTTCTGAGCATTAGGGCTCCAGAGTGTGACAGGAACCGCCGGCTGCCTCGATCTTCTCGCGGGCTGCCGCGCTGAAGCCGTGCGCATGGACCTCGAGCTTCTTCGAGATCTCGCCGCGAGCGAGGATCTTCACCGGGTCCGAGCGCTTCGCCAGACCCTTAGCCTTGAGCGCCTCGACGTTGACCTCGGCGCCGGCATCGAAGCGCTCCTCGAGGTCGCCGACGTTGACTGGCTGGGTCGCGGTGCGGAAGTTCTCGAACGGCATCGACTGCTTTTTGTGCGGGCCACGGAGCTTTCGCATCCGCATGTGGATCGGGTTCTGCCCGCCCTCGTAGCCGGCCTTGCGCTTGCGGCCCGAGCGCGCTCCGGCGCCCTTGTGACCGCGTCCGGAGGTCTTCCCCAGCCCGCTGCCCTCGCCACGGCCGATCCGCTTGCGCGGCCGTTTCGAGCCAGGCTTGGGCGAAAGGTTATGAAGCCCGATCTCCTCAGAGCGAGGCGTCTCGGCCATCAGTCACCCACCTCCACGAGGTGCGATACGACCCGAATCTGCCCCTGCAGCTGCGGAGAATCTTTCCGCTCTACGGCCCGCCCAATCTTCCCAAGCCCAAGCGCAGCCAACGTAGCTTTCTGGCTCGGGTTGGTCCCGGCAAGCGAACGAACCTGCTTGATGGTCACCGCACTCATTCAGCTTTCTCCTCAGCGGCCGGGGCGGTCGCCTCCTCGGCCGGAGCCTCAGCAGCTTTCTCCTCAGACGCCTCACCCGCGGGTGGCGTGGAGGAGGGGGTGTCCTCTCCGTCGCGGCGTCCTGTTCCTCGCCCTGCCTGGTCAGAGAGAGTCGCATCGCCGCCCGGCGAGGAACCCAGCGTCGGAGAGGACACCCCCTCCTCCGCGACAGGACCCGCGGCCGAGGCACCATTCGTCTTCTGCACTCCAAGTACTTGCGCCACGGTCAGCCCGCGCAGCTCGGCAACCTCCTCGGGCCGCCGCAACCGCACCAAGCCGTCCATCGTCGCCTTGACGAGGTTGATCGGGTTCTGCGTACCGATGCTCTTGGTCAGCACGTCGCGCACGCCGCCCAGCTCGAGCACGGCACGCACGCCGCCGCCGGCGATCACGCCGGTACCGGGGCTGGCCGGGCGCAGGACCACGTGCCCGGCGCCGTAGCGGCCGATGATTTTGTGGGTCAGCGTCTGCCCGTATTTGGGCACGCGGATGAGGCTCTTGCGCGCGTTCTCTACCGCCTTCTGAATCGCCAGCGGGACCTCGCGGGCCTTGCCGTAACCGATCCCGACGACACCCTCTTCGTCGCCGACGGCGACGAGCGCGGTGAAGGAGAAGCGGCGACCGCCCTTGACCACCTTGGCGACGCGGTTGATCTCGATCACGCGCTCCTGGAGATCGAGGCCGCGCGGGCTCACCGTCTCCACGTTGGTCATGTCCATGCCCTTCATCGGACCGGACACCGTAGCTGACTGAACAAGAGAGGGGAGGGCATCAGAATTTCAACCCACCCTCGCGGGCACCTTCGGCCAGAGCCTTGACACGACCGTGGAACTGGTAGCCGCCTCGGTCGAAGACGCAGGTCTCGATTTTGGCCGCCTTTGCCCGCTCGGCGAGCAGCTCGCCGGCACGCTTCGCCTGCTCGCTTGCCGAGAGCTTGCGCAGCTCCGGCTCGGTCCAGTTGACCGCGGCAACGGTGCGACCGGCAGCATCGTCAATGAGCTGGGCGAAAACGCCGCGGTTGGAGCGGTAGACGGAGAGGCGCGGGCGCTCGGAGCTGCCGACGATCCGGGCGCGGACCCGACGGCGACGGCGTAGGCGCCGTTGCCGCTTGGTGAGAACGGTCATGCGCGCTTACCCACCTTCCGCATCACGTGCTCGTCGCGGTAACGGATTCCCTTGCCCTTGTAGGGCTCGGGCGGACGGCGCTTGCGAATGTCGGCGGCAACCTGCCCGACCAGCTGCTTGTCGATTCCCCGCACGATGATCTCCGTCGGCTGCGGGACCTCGAACTCGATCCCCTCCGGCGGCTCGATCGGAACCGGGTGCGAGTAGCCGAGCGCCATCTCCAAGCTCTTGCCTTTGAGCTGGGCGCGGTAGCCCACACCCTGGATCTCGAGGCGCTTTTCGAAGCCCTCGGTGACGCCCTCGACCATGTTCGCGATCAGGCTCCGGGTCAGTCCATGCAGGGCGCGATGTTCGCCGCGATCGGTCGGTCGCTCCACGGTGACCGCGCCGTCGTCCTGCTGGACCTTCATCTCAGCCGAGAGGCTCTGGGCCAGCTCCCCCTTTGGCCCTTTGACGGCAACTCGCCCAGGGGCGAGCTCGACCGTGACGGACTCGGGAACGGGGATCGGTTTTCTTCCAATTCGGCTCATCGTTGAATGCTCCGGGTCACCAGACGTAGGCGACTACCTCGCCGCCGACACCCTTCTGCTTCGCTTCGTGTCCGGTCATCACGCCGACCGAGGTGCTGACGATCGCCGTGCCGGTGCCGCCATGCACGCGCGGCACTTCGGTGTGATCGACGTAGCGCCGCCGGCCGGGCCGCGAGATCCGCTCAAGGCCGATGATCACCGGGCGGCGGTCCTCGGTGTACTTGAGCCGGATCTCGATCGCCTCGCCGACCTTTGCCGGCTTGCGATGGAAGTCGCTGATGTATCCCTGCTCCTTGAGGATGCGGGACATCTCCTCCTTCAACCGGGAGGCGGGAATCTGCACGTCGTCGTGGCCGGAGCCGAGCGCGTTGCGGATCCGGGTCAGGTAATCGGCTATCGGGTCGTTCAGCATGGGGTTCTTTCTTCCTGTCCCTGGGCCTACCAGCTCGACTTGGTCATGCCGGGGACATAACCATCGTGCGCGGCCTCGCGCAGGCAGATCCGGCAAAGGCCGAACTTACGGTAGTAGCCGCGCGGACGCCCGCAGCGACGGCACCGGTTGTATTCACGGGACTTGAACTTGGCCTTGCGGCCCTGCTTCACCTTCATCGAAGTCTTAGCCATCTTCAGAATCCTCCTCGCCGGCTGAACCGTCGGTCTCGTTCTCGTCGCCCTCGGCAGCGTCCTCGCCATCCTCGGCCTCGGGCTCCGGCGTCGCGTAAGCGTCTGGGTTCTCCTCTTTCAACTGCTCAAGGGCGGCCTGCTCGGCCTCGGCCCGCTGGCGAGCCTCCTCTTTGCGGCGCTCCTCCTCCGCCTCAGCCTCGGCCTCGGCGTCACGACTGCCCGGCCGGCCCTCTTTGGCAAACGGCATACCGAGCCCGAGCAGCAGCTCGAAAGCCTCGACGTCGGTCTGAGCGGAGGTCGCGATGGTGACATCGAGGCCGCGCACCTCGTCAATCGAGTCGTAGTCGATTTCGGGGAAGATCAGCTGCTCCTTGACGCCCATCGAGTAGTTGCCACGGCCGTCGAAGGAACGCGGGTTGAGCCCGCGGAAGTCGCGGATGCGCGGCACGGCGATCGAGGTGAGGCGATCGAAGAACTCCCACATCCGCGCCCGGCGCAGCGTTACCGAGAGGCCGACCGGCATTCCCTCGCGAACCTTGAAGGAAGCGATCGACTTGCGTGCGCGGCGCACGCTGGGCTGCTGGCCGGCGATCAGCGCCAGCTGCTCCTGGGCAGCCTCGAGCATTTTCGCGTTCTGCTTGGCCTCGCCGACACCCATGTTGAGGACGACCTTCTGCAAGCGGGGAATCTGCATCGCGCTCGAGTAGCCGAATTTCTTGGTCAGTGCCGGCGCTACGTCCTGCTCGTAGCGCTCGCGCAGGCGCGGCGGCGGTGCGGCCTGGGACTGTGGGGTCGTTGCCGCCTCCACTAGAGCGACACCCCACTTCGCTTCGCGAACCGCTCGCGCTTGCCGCCTTTGTCGCGGCGCACACCGACCCGCGTCGGCTTGTTGTCTTTGGGATCGAGCAGCATCACGTTGGAGACGTGTATCGGCCCCTCCTTCTCGACGATCCCGCCGAGCTGCTGGCCGGCTTTCTGCACATCCTGGGTCGGGCGCGCTTTTTCGTGGCGCTTGACCGTGTTGATGCCCTCGACGTAGACAAAGCTGCGCTTCGGTTCGGTGCGCAGCACGCGGCCGGTCTTGCCGGAGTCCTTGCCCCCGATCACCTTGACCATGTCGTCGGTCTTGATTCGCATCGACTTGGCCATCAGAGGACCTCTGGCGCCAGCGAGACGATTTTCATGAAGTTGCGGTCGCGCAGCTCGCGGGCCACCGGCCCGAAGATGCGGGTGCCACGCGGGTTGTTGCTGGCCGGGTCGATCAGCACGGCGGCGTTTTCGTCGAAGGAGATGTAGGTGCCGTCGGAGCGGCCAAGCTGCTTCTTAGTCCGCACGACGACCGCCTGTACGACCTCGCCCTTGCGAACGCCGCCCTGCGGGCTCGCCTGTTTGACCGTCGCCGTGATCACGTCGCCGACCCCGGCATAGCGGCGGTGCGAGCCACCCTTGACGCGGATGCAGAGGATCTCCCGCGCACCCGAGTTGTCAGCCACTTTGAGTCTGGACTCCTGCTGAATCACTTTGCTCTCCTACTTCGCCTTCTCCAGCACCTCGACCAGGCGCCAGCGCTTGGTCTTGGAGAGCGGGCGGGTCTCGACGATGCGGACCATGTCGCCCTCGCCTGCCTCGTTGCGCTCGTCGTGAGCGTGGAGGTTGCGTGAGCGCCGCACGACCTTCTCGTAGGTCGGGTGGCGCCGGGCGGTGTCGATCCGAACCGTGATCGATTTCTGGCCTTTGTCGGAAACGACGATCCCCTGCCGCACCTTGGCCGCGTTGGCGTCCTTCTCGGCCGGGGGAGTTCCGGTTCCGGGGGTCTTCTTTTTCTTCGCGGCAGCCCGTTCCTTGCGCCGTTCGACACCGCGGCGCTTGCGCTCAGCCAACCGCTCCGCCTTACGCTCCTCAGGCGACTGCGGCGGCTTGGCCTTGTGGGGCTTGCGAGAAGCTTCGAGCCGCTTCTTCTCCTTCCAAGGAAGACCATCCTCAGGATTGGGCTCGGACTCCTCAGCTTTCGGCTCTTTGGTCGGAGGCTCCTCAGCCGCAGGCTCCTCTTCCGCGGGTGGCGCGGACTCGGAGGAGTCGAGAACGGAGGCCTCGCCCCCGCCCGCAGACTCCTCCGAGGCCGCGTCGGGACCCGCGGCTGAGGCCTCTGAACCCTCGGCCTGAGTGTCCTCAGCCTCAGTCGTCTCGTCTTTTTTCGTCTCGTCCTCAGCCATCATTTCCTCAGCTCTCGATCGACATCGATCCCGCGCTCCTTGGCCACGGTCAGCAACCGCGCAATGTCCCGTTTGGCGACGCTCAACCGGTGCGTGTTCTCCAACTCGCCGGTCGCATGCTTGAAGCGCAGGTTGAAGGACTCCTGCTTGGCGTCGATCAGCTTCGCGACCAGCTCGTCGTCTTTCAGGTTGTGGGCCTCGGAAGCCTTCATCAGCCCTCAGCCCCCTCACGGGTGACGAATTTGGTCTTGATCGGAAGCTTGTGACCGGCCAGGCGCAGCGCCTCACGGGCGAGATCCTCGGGAACGCCGGCCAGCTCGAACATCACCTTGCCCGGCTTGACCACAGCTACCCAGCCCTCCGGGTTGCCCTTGCCCGAGCCCATCCGCGTCTCGGCGGGCTTCTTCGTGTAGGGCTTGTCGGGGAAGATGTTGATCCAGACCTTGCCGCCACGTTTGATCTTGCGGGTCATCGCGATACGAGCGGCCTCGATCTGGCGGTTGGTGATCCAGCCGCGATCGAGCGCCTTTAGCCCGTACTCGCCGAAGGCGACGTGACTGCCACCCTTGGTGTAGCCGCGCATCCGGCCGCGCATCTGTTTGCGGTGCTTGACCCGCTTCGGCATCAGCATCAGCGACCGCCTCCCCCGCCGCGGCCGCCGCGGCCGCGATCGCCGGGGCGGCCGCCGCGCTGTTGAACGCTCTGCGGCTCGCCGTCGGCGGGGACCTGATCGGAGCGGAAGCCCTCGGGCATGACTTCGCCCTTGTTGATCCAGCATTTGACGCCGATCCGGCCCGCGGTGGTGCGGGCCTCGAAGAAGCCGTAGTCGATGTTGGCGCGCAGGGTGTGCAGCGGCACCCGGCCGTCGGAGTAGCTTTCGGTCCGCGCCATCTCGGAGCCGCCGAGGCGACCGGATACCTGCAACTTCACTCCCTTGGCGCCGGAGCGCATCGCCGAGGTCAGGGCGCGTTTCATCGCGCGCCGGAAGGCGACCCGGTTCTGCAGCTGCTCGGCGATCGACTGGGCGACCAGTTTGGCGTCGAGCTCGGGGCGCTTCACCTCACGGATGTTGACCTTGACCGGCTTGCCAGTCAGCTTGTGAAGCTCCTTGCGCAGGGCGTCGACTTCGCTACCCGACTTGCCGATCACGATGCCGGGCCGGGCAGTGTGGATGTCGACGGAGACCTCGCCGCGGCGCTCGATCGTGATGCTCGAGAGGCCGGCATGGGCGAGTTTGCCCTCGATGTGAGTGCGGATCTTCAGATCCTCCTCGAGCACGTCGGCAAAGCCCTTCTCGTCGAACCAGTTCGACTTCCAATCTTGGATGTAGCCGACGCGGAAGCCGCCGGGATGGATCTTCTGTCCCATCTCAGATCTCCTCTTCGGGGCTTAGGGCCACCGCGATGTGGCTGGTTCGCTTGTTGATCGGGGTAGCTCGTCCCAGCGCGCGCGGCCGGAAGCGGCGCAGCGTCGGGCCTTCGTCGACGGTGATCTCCGCCACCCGCATCTCGTCGGAGACGAGGTCATGGTTGTTCTCCGCGTTGGCAGCCGCCGACTCGATCAGCTTGCCGATGTCCTGCGCCGCACCGCGCGGCGAGAACTGCAGCAGCGCCCGCGCCCGATCGATCTGCAGACCGCGGACCTGATCGGCGACGAGCCGTGCCTTGCGCGGCGCAACCCGGACGTAACGGGAGCTGGCGCGGACGACGATCGGTCCCGGTTTCGCTTTCGGGGCCTCTTTTTTCTGAGCTGATTCTTTTCTGCCGGTCTTGTCCGACGCTTTCGCAGAAGCTTTTTTGCCGGCTTTTTTCGCCGGGGCTTTCTCCGCAGTTTTTTTGGCGGCTTTTTTCGAGTCCGCTTTTTTTGCCGTGGTCGCCGCTTTTTTGCCGCTGCTTTTGGCCTCGGCTTTTTTCGGCGCGGCTTTTTTGGCTTTTTTGTCTTTCTTCTCGTCAGCCATCGCTATTCACCCTTGCCCGTGCCGGAGTGAGCGCGGAAGGTCCGCGTCGGCGCGAACTCGCCGAGCTTGTGGCCGACCATCGACTCCGAGATGAAGACCGGAACGTGCTTCTTGCCGTCGTGGACCGCGATCGTGTGGCCGACCATGTCGGGGAAGACCGTCGAGGTCCGCGACCAGGTTTTCACCATCTGTTTCTGGCCGGAGTCGTTCATCGCCGAGATCCGCTTCATCAGCGCCGCTTCCACCCACGGCCCCTTTTTGGTCGAGCGTCCCACGGTTACCTCTTCTTCTTCCCGCGGCGACGGCCGCGCACGATGTAGCGATCGGACTGCTTGCCCTTCTTACGGGTGCGGTAGCCGAGCGTCGGCTTGCCCCACGGGGTCACGGGGTGGCCACCCGGCGTGTGGTGGGCCTCGCCGCCGCCGTGCGGGTGGTCGACCGGGTTCATCGCCACGCCGCGGCTCTGTGGGCGCTTGCCCTTGTGCCGGCTGCGGCCGGCCTTGCCGATCTTCATGTTCTGGTGCTCGGCGTTGGAGAGCTGGCCGACGGTCGCCCGGCACTCGGCGCGGACCATGCGCATCTCCGAAGAGGGCAGCCGCAGGGTCACCATCTCGCCCTCCTTCGCGACCAGCTGGATCGCCGTGCCCGCGGCACGGCCCATCTTGCCGCCCTGGCCGGCGACGAGCTCGACGTTGTGCACGATCGTGCCGGTCGGCATCTCGCCCAGGCTCAGCGCATGGCCGGGTTTGATGTCAGCTCCTTTGCCCGACTGAACCGTGTCCCCCACCGACAACGCGGCCGGGGCGAGGATGTAGCTCTTCTGGCCGTCGGCGTAATGGATCAGCGCGATGTAGCAACTGCGGTTCGGGTCGTACTCGATGGTGGCCACCTTTGCCGGCACGCCGTCCTTGAGGCGCTTGAAGTCGATCTTGCGGTAACGGCGCTTCGCGCCGCCGCCGCGATGGCGCGCCGTAATGCGACCGTTGACGTTGCGGCCGCCGGTCTTGCGCAGTCCTTCGGTCAGCTTCGCCTCGGGCTCGGAAGCCGTCAGCTGCTCGCGCAGCGGGTAGGTCGCGAAGCGGCGCCCGGGGCTGGTCGGTTTGGTTTTGCGGTTCGGCATCTCTCTCCCTACGCAGTCTCGGCGCCTTCGAACAGCTCGATCCGTTCGCCCGGCATCACTTGGACGATCGCCTTCTTCCAGCCGCGGGTCCGGCCTTTGCTCAGGTTGCGGCGCTTCGGCTTCGGCCGCACCTTGGAGGTCCGCACCTCAGCCACGCCGACGCTGAAGATCTCTTCGACCGCAGCGGCGATCTGGGTCTTGTGGGCGTTGTCGGCAACCCTGAACGTGTACTTGCCTTCGGCGATCAGCGCGTAGCTCTTCTCGGAGACCACCGGACGGACGATGATGTTGCGCGCGTCCATCAGCCCAGCCTCTCCTCGAGCGTTTCGAGCGCCTTTTCGGAGAGCACCAGCGAGGCGGCGCCGATCACGTCGGCGACGCCGATCGCGCCAACCTCGGCAACCGTGACCCGGGCAATGTTGCGGAAGCTCTTGACGGCGCCGGTCTCCTCGGCGTCGAGGACGATCAGGGTCGGGCGCTTCGCACCCCATTTATCCAGCGCCTGCGCGGCCGCTTTGGTCGACGGAGTATCGAATGCGGCGGGATCGAGCACGGCGACGCTGCCCCGCTCGGCGTGGACCGACAGCGCTGCCCGCATCGCCTTGCGGCGCGCTTTGCGGTTGACCTTGACCGTGTAGTGCCTCGGCTTGGGGCCGAAGGTGACGCCGCCGCCGAAGCGGCTGGAAACGCCGAGCGTGCCGACGCGGGCGCGGCCGGTTCCCTTCTGCCGCCAGGCCTTGGCGGTGGTGAAGGAGACCTCGCCGCGGGTCAGGGTCGAGGCCGTGCCACGCCGGCGGGAAGCCATGTCCGCGCGGGCCGTCTCGTGAACCAGCGACTGGTGGAACGGCTCGGAGAAGAGCTCTTTTGGCAGGTCCGCTTTGGTCGTCTTGCCGAGCACGGTCGCTTTAGACATCGGTCCTCACCTCGATCAGCGCGTTGCGCGAGCCGGGCACCGAGCCCTTGAGCAGCAACAGGTTGCGCTCGGCGTCGACGTCGGCGACTTCGAGGCCGCGCTGCGTCGTCCGCTTGTTGCCCATCTGACCCGGCATCCGCTGGCCTTTGAAGACGCGACCGGGGAAGGCGCTGGCACCGATCGAGCCGGGCGCCCGGACGTTGTGGGAGCCGTGGGTGACGGGCCCGCGGCTGAAGTTGTGGCGCTTGATCCCACCCTGGAAGCCCTTGCCGATCGAGATCCCGGAGACTTTCACCTTCTGGCCGGCCTCGAAGGCCGCGACGGTGACGTCGTCACCCACCTTTGGGCCCTCCTCGGCACCAAGATCCTCGTCGCGGAACTCGACCAGATGGCGCATTGGCGGCGCGCCGGCCTTCTTCAGGTGGCCCAGCTCGGCCTTGGTCAGCTTGCGCTCGGCGACCTCGTCGAAGGCGATCTGCACGGCCGCGTAGCCGTCACGCTCAGCGTCGCGGACGGCGGTCACCTTGCAGGGCCCGGCCTCGATCACGGTGACGGGAACGACGGTGCCGTCCTCGCGGAAGACCTGCGTCATGCCGAGCTTCTTGCCGAGGATCGCAGCCATGCCAGTCCTAGAGACGGATCTCGATGTCGACGCCGGCGGGCAGCGAGTCGAGCCGCTGCAGCGAGTCGACCGTTTTCGGCGACGGCTGAAGGATGTCGATCAGCCGCTTGTGGGTGCGAATCTCGAAGTGCTCGCGCGAGTCCTTGTCCTTGAACGGCGAGCGGATCACGCAGTAGACGTTTTTCTCGGTCGGAAGCGGGACCGGGCCGGAAACACTGGCACCGGTGCGCTCCGCCGTCTCGACGATCTCGCGGGCAGCCCGATCTATGGCGTCGTGGTCGTACGCCTTCAGTCGGATCCGGATTTTCTGTGCCGCAATGGTCGCCACGTTGTTTCTCTTCTTTTTCTTTCTGCGCGGTCCTTACCGCGCCGAAGGGGCGCCGCCCCTTGGTGGTGGGGCGCCGCCCCTAGGTCGTATGTCTTTTAGTTTCTCGCCGCGAACCGGCGAGGAGGCGGGCGCAAAGGCCCGCCTCTGGTGCTGAGCTACTCGATGATGTCTGCGACGACCCCCGAGCCAACCGTCCGGCCACCCTCGCGGATGGCGAAGCGCAGGCCCTGGTCCATCGCGATCGGCTGGATCAGCTCGATCGTCATCTCGACGTTGTCGCCCGGCATCACCATCTCCGTCCCCTCGGGGAGGTTGGCGATTCCGGTCACGTCGGTCGTGCGGAAGTAGAACTGAGGCCGGTAACCGGAGAAGAACGGCGTGTGACGGCCACCCTCCTCCTTCTTCAGGCAGTAGACCTCGGCTTTGAACTTGGTGTGCGGGGTGATCGAACCGGGCTTGCAGAGCACCTGGCCGCGCTCGATCTCCTCGCGCTTCGTACCGCGCAGAAGCGCGCCGATGTTGTCGCCGGCCTGACCCTGATCGAGCAGCTTGCGGAACATCTCGACCCCGGTGACCACCGTGGTCGTGGTGTCCGTGATGCCGACGATCTCGACCTCGTCGCCGGTGTTGACGATGCCCTGCTCGACGCGGCCGGTGGCGACGGTGCCGCGGCCGGTGATCGAGAAGATGTCCTCGATCGGCATCAGGAAGGGCTTGTCCAGCTCGCGGACCGGCTCCGGGATGTAGGAGTCGAGTGCTTCGGCCAGTTCGAAGATCGCCTTCTGGGCCTCTTCGTCGCCCTCGAGCGCCTTCAGCGCCGAGCCCTTGACGATCGGGGTGTCATCGCCGGGGAAGTCGTACTCGTCGAGAAGTTCCTTGACCTCCTCCTCGACCAGCTCGATCAGTTCGTCGTCATCGACCTGGTCGACCTTGTTGAGGAAGACGACCACGTGCGGGACGTTGACCTGACGGGCGAGCAGGATGTGCTCGCGGGTCTGGGGCATGACGCCGTCGGCAGCCGAGACGACCAGGATCGCGCCGTCCATCTGGGCGGCCCCGGTGATCATGTTCTTGACGTAGTCGGCGTGGCCCGGACAGTCGACGTGGGCGTAGTGGCGGTTCTCGGTTTCGTACTCGACGTGTGACGTCGCGATCGTGATCCCGCGCTCTTTCTCCTCCGGGGCGTTGTCGATCTCGGCGAAGCTCTTCGCTTCGGTATCGCCTTTGCCGGAGAGCGTGGTGGTGATCGCGGCCGTCAGCGTCGTCTTGCCGTGGTCGATGTGACCGATCGTGCCGACGTTCACGTGCGGCTTATCGCGCTCGAACTTCTCCTTTGACATCGCTCTCCGTTCTACCTTTCGAAGTCGGGTTCTGTCTGACTTGGGTGATTGAGTGTTGCAGTTGCCTGGCAGCAGCGAACCTGCTGCCTGCGGGCGAACCTGGGAAATATAGCCAGATTCACGAGGTGGCTCCTACCGGCTCGCCTGCACGGTGTTCAACTATCTCCTCAGCAATGTTGGAGGGAACCTCCTCGTAGCGCTCAAATTGCATCGTGTAGGTGGCCCGGCCTTGGGTCGAAGATCGCAGATCGGTGGCGTAGCCGAACATCTCGCCGAGCGGCACGAAGGCCTGCACAGCAAGCGCATTGCCGCGCTGCTCCTGGCCCTGAACTTTGCCGCGCCGCCGCGAGAGGTCGCCGATCACGTCGCCGAGGAAGTCCTCGGGCGTCACCACCTCGACCGCCATCACGGGCTCCAGCAGGACCGGGTCGGCCTTGCGGGCGGCCTCCTGGATCGCCATCGAGCCGGCGATTTTGAAAGCCATCTCGGAGGAGTCGACATCGTGGAAGGAGCCATCGACCAGTTCGACTTTGACGTCGACCATCGGGTAGCCGGCCTTGACGCCATTCTCGAGCGCCTCTTTCATCCCCTGTTCGGCTGGGCCGATGTATTCACCGGGGATGGCGCCGCCCTTGATTTTGTTGACGAACTCGAAACCCTCGCCCGGCGCCGGCTCGGCATTGATCACGACGTGGCCGAACTGACCGCGGCCGCCGGTCTGGCGGACGAAGCGCGCCTCGACCTTCTTGACCTCCTTGCGGATCGTCTCGCGGTAGGCGACCTGGGGTTTGCCGACGTTGGCATCGACTTTGAACTCGCGCAGCATGCGGTCGACGATCACCTCGAGGTGTAGCTCGCCCATCCCGTGGATCAGGGTCTGGCCGGTTTCCTCGTCGGATTCGATCCGGAAAGTCGGGTCCTCCTCGCCGAGACGCTGCAGGGCCGTGCCCATCTTCTCCTGATCGGCTTTCGTCTTCGGCTCGATCGCGACGGCGATCACGGTCTCGGGGAATTCGATGCTCTCCAGCGCGATCGGCGCGTCGGGCGCGGCCAGCGTGTCGCCGGTGCCCGTTTCCTTGAGGCCGACTCCGGCGCAGATGTCGCCCGAGTACACCTCCTCGATCTCCTCGCGGCTGTTGGCGTGCATCATCAGCAGGCGGCCGATCCGCTCGGTCCTGCCCGTTTTGACGTTGAGCACGCGGCCACCGGCCTCGAGCTTGCCCGAGTAGACGCGGAAGTAGGTCAGTTTGCCGACGTAGGGGTCGGTCATGATCTTGAAGGCAAGCGCGGCGAAGGGCCCGCTGTCGTCGGCCGGGCGCTCACCCTCGGTCGGCTCGTCCTCGCCCTTGCCGGCGGGAATGAGCCCGGTGACCGGCGGAACCTCGAGCGGCGAAGGCAACAGCTCGACGACCGCGTCGAGCAGCGGCTGCACGCCCTTGTTCTTGAACGAGGAGCCGCAGAGGACCGGGGTCACCTTGGTGTCGAGGCAGGCCCGGTGAAGGGACTTCGCGATCCGCTCGTGGGGGATCTCCTCCTCGGCGAGGTAGGCCTCCATCAACTCGTCGTCGTATTCGGCGCAGGCCTCGATCAGCTGGGTGCGGTATTCCTGGGCCTGGTCGGCGAGGTCGGCCGGTATCTCGACCGTCTCGAACTCGGTGCCGAGTTCGTCTTTCCAGACCAGCGCCACCATCTCGATCAGATCGACCACGCCGATGAAGTCGCCCTCGCTGCCGATCGGCAGCTGGATCGGCAGCGGATTGGCTCCGAGCCGGTCCTTCATCGTCTCCACGGCGTTGAAGAAGTCGGCGCCGGTGCGGTCCATCTTGTTGATGTAGGCGAAGCGCGGCACTTTGTACTTGTCTGCCTGGCGCCAGACGGTCTCCGACTGGGGCTCGACCCCGGCGACGGCGTCGAAGACGGCAATCGCACCGTCGAGGACGCGCAGGCTACGCTCGACCTCGACCGTGAAGTCGACGTGGCCCGGCGTGTCGATGATGTTGATCCGGTGGCCGTTCCACTCGCAAGCGGTCGCGGCGGAGGTGATCGTGATGCCGCGCTCCTGCTCCTGTTCCATCCAGTCCATCACCGCGGCGCCCTCGTGCACCTCGCCGATTTTGTGCGTGCGGCCGGTGTAGTAGAGGATGCGCTCGGTCGTCGTCGTCTTACCGGCGTCGATGTGCGCCATGATCCCGATGTTGCGGGTTTTCTCTAGGGGGAAGTTGCGTGGCATGGTCTTAAGGTAAGCGTTGTCTTGGCGAAACGGGAACGAGAGAGATCTGAGAAGTCGGGGCCTACCGGCAAGAGTCGCCGGGATCGGCGCATGAAAAAGGCCCTCGCGGGCCCGGCGAAACGAACTGCGAAAAAGAAGCCTGAGCGACGCGCGATGATAGCAGCGGTCGGGCGTCGCATACGGACGGCTAGCGCGAAGCTCGACAACACGGTCAACCGTCGGCTTCAACGTGCCTGGCCTCGGCTCGCCAAGACCGGGCGTGCGGTGCAAGCCAGAGGGCGTCGCCTCGGCCGCCGCTTGCGCCCGGTCGGCGTTTTCCTCCTCCGCTGTCTGGCCCTGCTCGAACGGTGGTTGCTGCGCGGCGCCGCCCGGGCGCGACGCGAGGCGACGCGCGTCAGCGCCGTGCTCACCCCGCAGCGGGCGATCTGCCTCACCATCCTCGCGGCCGCCGGCTGCCTGATCGCCGCGCAGTTCGTCAACTACCGCGCGGTCGAGATCGACCAACTGGGCTATGCCGGCCTGCCGGCGGCAAGCGCTCCGACCGTGGACGCGAAGACCGCCGGTCAAGCACACGCGTTCCTGCTGATACCCGTCGCGCTGCTCGCAGCCTTTCTGGCCCTGGTCGCCATGCGCAACGAGGGCCGGCGCAGCTTGGGACGGGTCATCTTCGTGCTCGGCCTGATCAGTCTCGCCGTCGTCCTCCTCGTCGACCTGCCGGCCGGACTCGACGCGGGGGTCCAGTCGTCCCGCTTCGCCGGGGCCAAGGCAGTTCTATATGACGGCTTCTATGCCCAGATCGCCGCCGCCGCCGGCCTGATGCTGGGCGGCGCGCTGCTCGTTGTCGCCCCAAAACTCTCCGCCCGCTACCATGCGCGGCCGTGCCGAACACGAACCAACTTATTCGCAAGGGCCGCAAGCGGCCTAAGAAGAAGACGACGACGCCGGGCCTCAAGTCGGGGCAAGGGCGGAAGAAGAGCGTCGCGGCGCCGCAACGGCGCGGTGTCTGCACCCGCGTCGCCACGGTAACGCCGAAGAAGCCGAACTCGGCTCTGCGCAAGATCGCCCGTGTGCGGCTCACCAACGGGATGGAGGTCACCACCTACATCCCCGGCGAGGGCCACAACCTGCAGGAGCACTCTGTCGTGCTGGTCCGCGGCGGCCGGGTCAAGGATCTGCCGGGCGTCCGCTACAAGGTCGTCCGCGGCACGCTCGACGCCGCCGGCGTCTCCGATCGCAAGCAGGCCCGCTCCCTCTACGGCGTCAAGGCCTCTTAGATAGATGCCCCGCCGCTCCGCCGCAACCATCCGCCCCGTCGAACCCGACGCCCGCTTCCGCAACAGACTCGTCCAGCAGGTCATCAACAAGGTGATGAGCGACGGTAAGAAGTCCCTTGCCGAGCGGATCGTCTACGACGCCCTGGCGATCGTCGGCGAGCGCTCCAACGAGGATGCAGTCGAGACTCTCGAGGCCGCGATCAAACAGTTGACCCCGGTGCTCGAGGTTCGCTCGCGCCGGGTCGGCGGCGCCACCTACCAGGTGCCGGTCGAGGTCCCCGCCCGCCGCGCCCGCACGCTGGCCGTCCGTTGGCTGGTCGACTTCTCCCGCAACCGTCGTGAGTACTCGATGTCGGAGCGACTCGCCAGCGAAATCCTTGACTCGATCGGACAGCAGGGCGGCGCCTGGAAGCGCAAAGACGACATCTACCGCATGGCCCAGGCCAATAAGGCCTTCGCTCACTATCGCTGGTAGCTAGCCTGGCTCCATGAGCCGGCCGATCCTCGCCGTCGACGTCGACGGCGTCATATCTCTCTTCGGATTCGACGAGCCGCCGGACAAGTCCGAAGCTCGGTTTGAGCTCGTTGACGGGATGGTGCACTGCATCTCGCTGGTCGCGGGGGAGCGGTTGGGGCGCTTGGCTGGGCACTTCGACCTGGTCTGGGCGACCGGCTGGGAGGACAAAGCCAACGAATACCTCCCCAACATCCTCGGGCTGCCGGATCTGCCCTTCCTCAGCTTCGATGGGGCAGCCCGCTTCGGCTCGGCCCACTGGAAGCTGGGCCCGCTCGACGAGTACGGCAAGGGGCGAGCGCTGGCCTGGATCGACGACAACTTCGACGAGAGTTGCTACGAGTGGGCGCGCGAGCGCGAGGAGCCGACCCTGCTCGTCCCCACCGAGTCCCACCTTGGGCTGGAGGAGGTCCATGTGGAAGCACTGACCGCCTGGGCCGCCGGTCTCTAGCTGGCTACACTGGCCCGATGGAGGGGTTCTGGCCCATCTTCTTCTTGCTTGTCGTCCTGAAGATTCCGGTCTTGGGCGCGCTCTGGCTCGTCTGGTGGGCCAGCCGAGAACCCGAGCCGGAGACCGCCGAGGACGACTCGGGCAACGGCTTCAATCGCTGGCGCCCTCTACCCACCCGCCCCCGCGGGCCACATCATCTCCCCGGCGGGGCTGGCGCTCTGGGGAGGAGGCGGGGTGCTCCTCTCGCGCAGCGGCGTCCTGTTTTTCGTCCCGCCGGCGATCTCGGACGGCCCACCGCGCCTCAGACGAAAAACCCAGCGAGCGAGAGGAGCACCCCGCCTCCTCCCCTCAAGCCACCTGCGTAGTTCGCTTGCGCTGCTTGCGGATGTCGCGTAGATAGGGGTGGAAGTCGACCTCGATCGTGTGGCGCTTTGAGGCTACGAAGCGCTTCTTGAGCCAGCGGTCGTAGTCGGCGATCTCCTTGCGCATCTCGGGCGCTGGGGGTAGAGCTGCTTTGTCTTTGAGGAGGTCGGCGATCCATTCTAATTGGGCCTCGGCTATCGGCATGAGCGGGCCCAGGGGCTGGACGAAGCCGATGAAATAGAGGCCCGGGTGCTCGGCTGAGACGGCTCGTTTGTAGAGCGCCATGCGGTTCTCGGGAGCCGCGAAGACCTTCTCGTCGAGGAACGGGAACTCGATCTTGTAGCCGGTGCAGTAGACGACGAGGTCGATCTCCTCCTCGCTGCCGTCGGCGAAACGCACCGTGCGGCTGCCGGCGAAGCGGTCGATGTTCGGCTTGGGGGTGATGTCGCCGTGGCCGAGTCGCGGCAGGAGCTCCGAGGAGACGGTCGGGTGGGCCTCGAGCAGCTTGTGGTCGGGCTTGGGCAGACCGTAGTCGGTCATCTCGCCGACGCTCAGCTTCAAGAGGCGATTGAAGAAGAAGCGCTGCACGAAGATCGGCAACCTGGTCAGCGCCGGGGGGGCGGATTCGTCGATCGGCGTGCCGCCGAGGAACTTCGGCAGGACGTAGGCGCCGCGTCGCATCGAGAGGAAGGTCTTCTCCGCGATCCGCGAGGACTCGACCGCGATGTCGACGGCGGAGTTGCCGATCCCGAGCACCAGGACGCGCTTGTCCTCGAGGACATCGGGCTCACGGTAGTGGTGAACGTGCATCTGCTCACCCTCGAACTCCTCTGCACCGGGGAACGGTGGTTCGGGCCAGCGCGGCTGCCAGTGATGGCCGTTGGCGACGACCACGGCACGGTAGGTCTCGGTTCGACGCCCACCGGCACCATCTACCGTCACCTCCCACCCGCCGTCCACCGGCGCGGCGGAGATCACCTCGGTGTTGAACGTGATCCGCTCCTTCAGCCTGAAGCGCTCGGCGAAGTCGTCGAAGTATTTCGCCACCTGCCAATGGCTCGGGTAGTCCGGATAGTCCTCGGGCATCGGAAACGCCTTGAGGGACATGAGCTTGCGGGCGCTGTTGATGTGCAACGAGCGGTAAGCGGACGACGTCCCGTTATCGTTCTCGTAGCGCCAGTTGCCGCCGATCATCGACCCCTTCTCGAAGCAGTCGAAGGGAATCCCGCGGGCACTCAAGACCTGGCAGGCAGTGAGGCCCGAGCTCCCAGCGCCAACGATGCATACTCCCTCCATGCCTGGAACTTACAGACGCCGCGAGCAGGGCGGCGATGACGAGATTGCGCCGGCGCTGGCCGAAGCCGAGGGCGCCTGGGGCGAAGACGACGTAAAGGAGTGGGAGCAGGCGCGGGAAGAGGCTTGGGCAACGTGGTTGAGTGACCGGTCCTCGACTCGGACGTCCTGATCGACGCCGGACCCGGCCGGGACTTGATCTGCACGACCGGCTATCGAGTTACGGCGGTCACCGCGTTCGAGCTCGCATTGGGGCGTTCATATCGGCGCGACCCCCGTTCGGTTCACGCCCTGCTCGCGGCACCCGTGTTGACGCTGAGCCGGACCGCGGGTCTCCGCGGCGGATCGCTGCTGCGAGACCTCCGCACGAGCGGCGAAGCGATCGACATTCGCGACGCGATGCAGGCGGGAATCTGCCTCGAGGCGGGTGTCCCCCTGGTGACGAGGAACACCTCCCACTTCAAGCGCATCCCTGATCTGCGCCTCTCTCACCCTGCCGAGCCTCTCTGAGCCGGGGTCAGATCCGATCGTCGGGGGTGAGCGAGTTCACCCCTGGGGTCCGTAGTTGTGGAGGCCGATCCGGCCGAAGCTGTGCTCATCAGGTTCCACACCGACAAAGGAGACCCAAGATGAGCAACAGCAAGAGCAAGTTCCGCCCCTCCCCCGCCCTCGTGATCGCCTGCCTGGCCCTGTTCGCGGCCCTCAGCGGCACGGCGTTGGCGGCGAAGGCCAGCATCGGCTCGAATCAGATCGTCAACGGCTCGGTCCGGACCGTCGACCTGCGCGACAGCGCGGTCAACTCCGCCAAAGTCGCTGATACCTCGATCACCGCCAATGACCTCGGCACCGACTCGGTCGGCAGCGACGAGATCGCCAAAGACGCGGTCAAGTCGGATGAGATCGCAGAAAATGCGGTTGCCTCCGCCGAGGTGGCCCCGGACTCGCTGACCGCGGGGGACCTCGCGTCCAACTCGGTCACCTCCCCGGAGATTGCCGACCAGACGATCAACAGCAACGACATCGGCCCCAACGCAGTCAACGCCGACGAGCTCAGCGTCGTGATTCAGCGGACCAACTCGAAATCACTCGCAGCCGGCACCACCGGCAGCATCTCGGTCCCCTGCCAGGCGGGCGAGCAGGTCCTCAGCGGCGGCGGCGCACCCAGCGCCTACGGCGTAGAGATGACCTCAAACGCCCCCACCGGCAACGGCTGGTTCTACGCAGCGTCCAACAAAACGGCAGCAACCCAGACGATCACCGTCTACGCGCTCTGCCTCAGCTAACCAGCAAGCAGTAAGACAAGAGGCCGGGGTGCCCCCGCCGTGAACCCGCTCCCTGCGGTCGCTCACAAGTTCACGGCAGGGGCACCCCGGCCTCTTTGCTCACCAGCTGAAAAGAGGGGGCGGGTGCCCATCCGACGGAGCTTGTGAGCGAGCGAAGCGAGCGGGTTCCGACGGATGGGCACCCGCCCCCTCTCCGCTACGAAGCCGGCTTGTCCTCAGAGTTCGACTCGATCTCCTGGGCGAGCTCCTCTAGCTCCTCGGCGAAGCTGGGCCCGAAGCTCTCGACAGGAGTCTCGTCCCCGTCGACGCCAAGCTCGGCCGCCAGCTCGTCTTCGTCGAGCAGGTCGTCGTCCGAGGGAGGCTCGATCGCCACCGCCGGCTCCACCGCCAGCGTCCGGTAATGCTTGAGGCCGGTCGCGGCGGGGATCAGCTTGCCGATGATGACGTTCTCCTTGAGGCCGACGAGTTTGTCTCGTTTACCCTCGAGCGCGGCATCGGTGAGCACCTTGGTGGTCTCCTGGAAAGAGGCCGCGGAGAGGAAGGACTCGGTCGCCAGCGAGGCCTTGGTGATGCCGAGGATGACCTCCTCGCCTTTGGCCGCCGTACCGCCATCCGCCTTGATCTGTTTGTTGAGCCGTTTGAGCTGGCCGCGGTCTTCGAGCTGTCCGGGCAGAAGTTCAGTCGAGCCCTTCGACTCGATTTTGACCTTCTTCAGCATCTGCCGCGCGATCAGCTCGATGTGCTTGTCGTTGATGTCGACGCCCTGGGCCCGGTAGACCTTCTGCACCTCGGCGACGAGGTAGAGCTCGACCTCGGTGCGGCCGCGGATCGCCAGCAGGTCGGCCGGGTACAGCGAGCCCTCGTTGAGCTGCTGACCGACCTCGACCTTCTCCCCGTCGGCGACGTGCAGGCGGGTGCGGGGCGGGAAGCTGTAGGCGTGCTCCTCGCCGCTGGACTCGGTGACGATCACTTTCAGCGCTTTGTCGGTTTCTTCGACCGTGACCTTGCCGGCCTCTTCCGCCATCTGCGCCAGACCCTTCGGTTTGCGCGCCTCGAAGAGCTCGACGATGCGCGGCAGGCCCTGGGTGATGTCCTGGCCGGCCACACCACCGGTGTGGAAGGTCCGCATGGTCAGCTGGGTGCCGGGCTCGCCGATCGACTGGGCGGCGATGATGCCCACCGCGTCGCCGATGTTGACCGTCGAGCCGGTAGCCGGGGCAATGCCGTAACAAGCGCGGCAGATACCCGACTCGGCCTCGCACTTGAGGGTCGAGCGGACCGGCACTGTGACCTCTTCGTCACCGAACGCCTCGGCGATCTGCTCGACGTCGGCCAGGGTGATCTCCTGGTTGCGCTTGAGCAGCTCGCGGCCGCGTTTGGTTTCGAATTTCTTCGCCGCCAGGCGACCGAAGAGATTGTCGTTGAGCGTGCCGTCGTCCTTGTGCAGCGCCATCTCGATGTGTTCTTTGGTCTTGCAGTCCTCGTCGCGGACGATGACGTCCTGGGCGACGTCGACCAGACGGCGGGTCAGGTAGCCCGAGTCCGCCGTGCGCAGCGCCGTGTCGGCCAGTCCCTTTCGGGCACCGTGGGTCGAGATGAAGTACTCGAGCACGGAGAGGCCCTCCATGAAGTTGGCCTTGATCGGCCGCTCGATGATTTCGCCTTTCGGATTGGCCATCAGACCGCGCATCCCGGCCAGCTGGCGAATCTGTTTGAACGAGCCGCGGGCACCCGAGTTGGCCATCATGAAAATCGGGTTGAGCTCGTCGAGGTTGTCCTCCATCGCCTGGGCGACCTCGTCGGTCGCTTTGTTCCAGTCGGCGGTGACCGCCTCGTGGCGCTCCTCCGCGGTGATGTAGCCGTCGTCGTACTGGCCCTGGATCGCCGCCGTCTGTTTCTCGTAGCGATCGAGGATCTCCGCCTTCTCGGGCGGCGAGACGACGTTGTTCTTGGCAACGGTGATCCCGGCCTGGCTGGCGTAATGGAAGCCGAGGTCCTTGAAAGCGTCCAGCACCCGGGAGACCGCCGGCGCGCCGTAGTTCTCGACCAGGTCGGAGACCATCTCGTTGACGTTGCGCTTCTTCAGCGCCTGGTTGGCGAACTCGAAGCCCTCGGGGTCGAACTCGTCGCCCAGAGCAGCGGCCAGCGCGCGCTCGATCTTTTCGTTGAAGATGATCCGACCGACCGTGGTCAGGAAGTGCTCGTGCCCGGCTCGCCGGTACTCGGCGAGGTCGTGCAGCTTGCAGCCGCCGTTCTCGTAGACGAGCTCGGCCTCCTGGGCAGAGCGGAAGACCTTCGGCGCGGAGCCGTTCGTCGCCGCGCCCTTGCCCGCCTTCAGCTCCGCGTCCTTCTTGAGGAGCTCCTCGGCCGTCGGGCCGTAGGTGAGGTAGTAGATCCCCAGCACCATGTCCTGGGTCGGCGTCGCCAGCGGCGCGCCGTGGGCCGGCGAGAGGATGTTGTTCGCCGAGAGCATCAGGATCCGCGCCTCGGCCTGAGCCTCGGCGGAGAGCGGTACGTGGACCGCCATCTGGTCGCCGTCGAAGTCGGCGTTGAAAGCGTGGCAGACCAGCGGGTGGACCTGGATCGCCTTGCCCTCGACCAGGATCGGTTCGAAGGCCTGGATGCCGAGGCGGTGCAGGGTCGGCGCCCGGTTGAGCAGCACCGGGTGCTCGTGGATGACTTCCTCGAGCACGTCCCAGACCTCGGGCACCATCGACTCGACCATCTTCTTGGCCGCCTTGATGTTCTGCACCGCTTTGCGCTCGACCAGCTGGGCCATGATGAACGGCTTGAAGAGCTCCAGCGCCATGAGCTTCGGCAAGCCGCACTGCTGCAGCTGCAGGCTCGGCCCGGAGACGATCACCGAGCGGCCGGAGTAGTCGACGCGCTTGCCGAGCAGGTTCTGGCGGAAGCGACCCTGCTTGCCCTTGAGCATGTCGGAGAGCGACTTCAGCGGGCGGTTGCCGGGCCCGGTTACCGGGCGGCCGCGACGACCGTTGTCGAACAGCGCGTCGACCGCCTCCTGAAGCATCCGCTTCTCGTTGTTGACGATGATCTCGGGCGCGCCGAGGTCGAGCAGCCTTTTCAGCCGGTTGTTGCGGTTGATCACGCGCCGGTAGAGGTCGTTCAGATCCGAGGTCGCGAAACGGCCACCGTCGAGCTGCACCATCGGGCGCAGCTCCGGCGGGATCACCGGTACGCAGTCGAGGATCATCCAGTCCGGCTGGTTGTCGGATTTGAGGAAGGCGGAGGCGACTTTCAGCCGCTTTACCGCGCGGGCCTGTTTCTGGCCTTTGGAGCTGTTGATGACGACCTCGAGCTCCTCGCATTCGGCCGCGAGATCGACCTGTTCGAGCAGGTCGCGCACCGCTTCGGCACCCATGCCGCCGCGGAAGTACTCGCCCCAGCCGAACGGCGAGCCGAAGCGATCCTTGAGCTCACGGAAGACCGTCTCGTCGTTGACGACGTCCTTCGGCTTCATCTCGGTGAAGATCTTCCAGACTTCCTCCATCCGCTCGATCGCCTCTTCGATGTAGGCCTCGGTGTCGGAGATCTCCGCCTCGAAGGTTTTGCGCAGCTCTTTGATCATTTTGGCGCGCTCGTCGTCCTTCAGCTTGCGCAGCTGCGCAGCCGTCAGCTTCAGCGAGTCGGCCCAGATGTGGTCGTCGTCGTCGAACTTTTCCTGGCCGCCCTCTTCGAGGTACTTGACCCGGCGCTCGAGCGACTCGGCCAGCTCCTGAGTCCTTTTCTGCCGTTCGGCCTCATAGCCGTCGGAGACTTTTTTGACTTCTTTCTCGAGTTTGCCGACGTCTTTTTCGCGGGCCTCGACGTCGACCCAGGTGATCATCGAGGCGGCGAAGTAGAGGACCTTCTCCAGCTCTTTGGGAGCCATGTCGATCAGGTAGCCGATCCGGCTCGGCACGCCCTTGAAGAACCAGATGTGGGAGACCGGCGAGGCCAGGTCGACGTGACCCATGCGCTCGCGGCGGACCTTGGAGCGCGTCACCTCGACGCCGCAGCGCTCGCAGACGATGCCCTTGTAGCGGACCCGCTTGTACTTGCCGCAGTAGCACTCCCAGTCCTTGGTCGGACCGAAGATGCGCTCGCAGAAGAGGCCGTCTTTCTCCGGCTTCAGCGTGCGGTAGTTGATCGTCTCCGGCTTGGTGACCTCGCCCCAGCTCCAGGAGCGGATCTTCTTCGAGGACGCGAGGCCGATCTCAATCGCGTCGAAGTTGTTGATGTCGATCATCAGTCCTCCACCTTCGTCTCTTCTTTGGCCTCGGCCTCTGCCCCGTCGGCTTCGGCGCCATTGCCGCCGCCCGACCGTCGGTGCCGCCCTCGCCCTCGGCGACCACCTGCTCCTCCTTCTCGTCAGCGGCGCCGTTGGAGCCCTCGGCGCGGACCCCGGTCAGGTCCATGCCGAGCTCCTCGGCCGCTTTCAGCAGGTCGTCGTCCTCCTCGGAAATCTCGACGTCGCCGCCTTCGGAGACGACGTTGGCGTCCAGCGAGAGGCTCTGGATCTCCTTCAACAGCACTTTGAAGGACTCCGGGATCGAGGGCTCGGGAATGTTCTCGCCCTTGACGATCGCCTCGTAGGCCTTGACCCGGCCGACCGTGTCGTCGGACTTGACCGTGAGCATCTCCTGCAGCGTGTAGGCAGCGCCGTAGGCCTCCAGGGCCCAGACCTCCATCTCGCCGAAGCGCTGGCCGCCGAACTGCGCCTTGCCGCCCAGCGGCTGCTGGGTGACCAGCGAGTAGGGGCCGGTCGAGCGGGCGTGGATCTTGTCGTCGACCAGGTGGAGCAGCTTGAGGATGTACATGTAGCCGACCGTGACCTTGCCCTCGTAGGGCTCGCCGGTGCGGCCGTTGTAGAGCTGCATCGTGCCTTCGGCGCGGGCGCCGGCACGTTCGCGCTTGTCGACACCGAGGTCGATGCCGCGCTCTTCGTTCTGCTCCTGCCAGCTGACCAGGGCGTCGTCGACGTCCTCGACGCTGGCGCCGTCGAAGACCGAGGTGGCCACGTAGACGCGACCGTCGCCCTCGTCGGAGTGAGCCTGCTTGTAGGCCTCGGAGTCGTCGTCGTACCAACCGTTGCCGGCGACCCAGCCGAGGTGCGTCTCCAGCACCTGGCCGATGTTCATCCGGCTCGGCACGCCGAGCGGGTTGAGGATCACGTCGACGGGCGTGCCGTCGGCGAGGTGGGGCATGTCCTCTTCGGGCACGATCTTGGAGATCACACCCTTGTTCCCGTGGCGGCCTGCAAGCTTGTCGCCCTCGGCGATCTTGCGCTTGGTCGCGACGTAGACGCGGACCAGGTCGTTGACGCCGGGCGGCAGGTCGTCGCCCTCGTCGCGGCTGAAGGTGAGGACGTCGATGACGACGCCACCCTCGCCGTGCGGAACCTTCAGCGACGTGTCCCGGACCTCGCGCGCCTTCTCCTTGAAGATCGCGCGGATCAGCTTCTCCTCGGCGGTCAGCTCGGTCTCGCCCTTCGGCGTCACCTTGCCGACCAGGAGGTCTCCGGAAATCACCTCGGCGCCGACGCGGACGATGCCGCGCTCGTCGAGGTTGCGCAGGCTCTCCTCGGAGCGGTTGGGGATGTCGCGGGTGATCTCCTCATCGCCGAGCTTGGTCGTGCGGGCGTCGATCTCGTACTCCTCGATGTGGATCGAGGTCATTTCGTCGTCCTTGACGAGACGCTCGGAGAGGATGATCGCGTCCTCGAAGTTGTAGCCCTCCCAGGACATGAAGGCAACCAGGCAGTTCTTGCCCAACGCGATCTCGCCGCCGGCGGTCGAGGAGCCATCGGCGAGCACGTCGCCCTCCTTGACCTGCTGACCGCTCTTCACGATCGGGCGCTGGTGGATGATCGTGCCCTGGTTCGAACGCATGAACTTGTGCAGCGGGTACTCGTCTTTCTTCGAGCCGGAGGTGACGACGATCGACTCGGAATCGACGTGGCTGACTTCGCCCGCGTTCTTGGCGAGGATGACGTCGCCGGTGTCGACCGCGGCGCGGCGCTCCATCCCGGTGCCGATCAACGGCGGCTCCGGTTTGAGCAGCGGCACAGCTTGGCGCTGCATGTTCGAGCCCATCAGCGCCCGGTTGGCGTCGTCGTGCTCGAGGAAGGGGATCAGGGCCGTCGCGACCGACCAGATCTGGGTCGGCGAGACGTCCATCAGCTCGACTTCCTTGGGCGAGGCGGTGGCGTACTCCTGCTCACCGGCGCGCACCAGCACCTGCGGGCCTTTCAGTTTTTTCGTCTTCGGATCGACCTCGGCGTTCGCCTGGGCGATCACCTTGTCCTCCTCCTGGGTCGCGTCGTAGTGGACGATCTCATCGCTGACGACGCCGTCCTTGACCAACAGATAGGGGGTCGTGACGAAGCCGTGCTCGGAGATCTGCGCGTAGGAGGACAGCGAGCCGATCAGGCCGATGTTCGGCCCCTCAGGGGTCTCGATCGGGCACATGCGGCCGTAGTGGGTCGGGTGCACGTCGCGAACCTCGATCGGTGCCCGCTCACGGGTCAGGCCACCGGCACCGAGCGCCGAGAGGCGGCGACGGTGGGTGAGGCCGGCCAGTGAGTTGGTCTGGTCCATGAACTGGGACAGCTGCGAGGAGCCGAAGAACTCCTTCAGCGCAGCCACGACCGGGCGGATGTTGATGATCGTCTGCGGCGTGATCGCGTCGGCGTCTTCGGTGGTGAGCCGCTCGCGGACGACGCGCTCCATCCGGTAGAGGCCGATGCGGAAGGCCTCCTGGATCAGCTCGCCGACCGTACGCAGGCGGCGGTTGCCGAAGTGCTCGTACTCATCGAGGTGCTCGGCGACGGGCTCGCGCGGGTAGGTGATCGCCTCCGCGGCATAGTCTTTGATCGGGTGCTCCTCGTCGATCTCCTCGGGGATCCCGAGCAGCTTCGGCAGGCTGACCAGCTCCTTGATCAGAGCGATGATGTCGTCGTGGGTGAGGGTCCGGTTGTCGAGGTCGATGTCGAGATCGAGCCGGGCGTTCAGCTTGTAGCGACCGACACGGGTCAGGTCGTAGCGCTTCGGATCGAAGAAGAGCTGCTCGAGCAGGGCTTTGGCGGCGTCGACTGAAGGCGGCTCGCCGGGACGCTGCTTTTTGAACAGCTCGATCAAGGCGCCTTCTTCTGATGCGGGTCGCCTCGGTGTCGGACTCGATCGTGTGCCTCAGGTAGACCGAGTTGTCGAACATCTTGAGGATCTGCTCGTCCTCGACGTAGCCCATCGCGCGCAGCAGCACCGTCACCGGCAGTTTGCGCTTGCGATCGATGCGGACGAAGACTTTTCCTTTTTTGTCGACTTCCAGCTCCAGCCAGGAACCGCGGGCCGGCATCAGGTTGGCGATGAAGACCTGTTTTTCCGGGTCCTTGGGCGCCATCACGTAGGCACCGGGGGAACGGACCAGCTGGGTGACGACGACACGCTCGGTGCCGTTGATGATGAAGGTGCCGCGGTCGGTCATCCACGGGAAATCACCCATGAAGACGGCCTGCTCACGGATCTCGCCGGTCTCCTTGTTCTGGAAGGCGACGGTAGCGGTCAGCGGCCGCGAGTAGGTCATGTCCTTCTCGCGGCACTCCTCGATCGTGTTCGGAGGGTCCTCGAATTTGAACTCGCCGAAGACGATGGCGAGATTCCCCGTGTAGTCCTCAATCGGGGATATGTCGTCGATCGTCTCTCGCAGTCCGCCCGCCTTGGGATCCGTCAGCTCCTCAAAGGAGCGACGTTGGATATCGATCAGGTGGGGGACTTCGAGGGGGTTCTGTAGTCGGGAGAAACTCCTGCGGGTTACGGGGGCAGCGTTGGAACGTGCCAAAGTCGGCGACTCCTCAGGCGGTCAGAGGGACGTGGATACAGCGCAGATATGGGGCAGGGGGTGACAACGAGCGCGCGACCAGCGAAAAATAACACACGGGCGCACTCGGCCGCGCGGATCGGCTCCCTGCCAGGGGTCCATCCGCGGAAAGTCGGGCTTTATTTGAGCTCGACCGTAGCGCCTGCCTCCTCCAGTTCGCCTTTGATCTTCTCGGCTTCGTCGCGCTCGATGCCCTCTTTGATCGCTTTCGGGGCCTCGTCGACGATCGCCTTGGCCTCTTTCAGGCCGAGGCCGGTCGCGGCGCGGACTACCTTGATCACCGGCACTTTCTGGCCACCGACCTCGGTCAGCACCACGTCGACCGTGGAGGCCTCTTCGGCGCCGCCATCGCCGTCGCCAGCCGGCGGCGCCGGCGGCAGCCGGTGCGGCTGCGGCGACCGCGGTCGCGGAAACGCCGAACTCCTCCTCGAGCGCTTTGATCCGCTCGGAGAGCTCGAGCACCGAGATGCCTTTCAGCTCCTCGATCCAATCCTCAGTTTTGATTTTGGTTGCCATTACTCCTCTTCCTTGCTTTCGTCGTCTTTAGAAGTCTCGTCCTGCTCAGAAGTCTCATCGTCCCCACCACCAGCTTCCTCATCCTCGGCGGGAGACTCCTCGGCCTCGTCCGTGGGTGGCGTGGGGGCGGGCTCCTCGTCCGTAGCCTGCGAGGAGGAGGAGTCCTCCCCCGCGACAGGACCCGCGGCTGACTCGGCCGGAGCCTCTCCCGATACGAGCCCTTTCTCGGCAATCTGCCCGAGCTGCAGGGCCAAGCCCTGGATCATCGAGCCGAGGCCGCGGACCAGGCCAGTGAGCGGACTGGCGACGATGCCGGCGAGCTGGCCGTCGAGCACTTCGCGGGCCGGCAGGCGGGCGATCGACTTGAATTTTTCCTCGTCGAGCCCGAGGTCGCCCATGAAGCCGCCCTTGAAGGTGAGGACTTCGTGCTCTCTGTTGAAGGTCGAGATCGCTTTGGCGGCCTGTGCGGTGTCGCCGCGGACGAAGGTCAGAGCGGTCGGGCCCTGCAGCAGCTCCGCGAGGCGATCCTCGCCGACCTGCTCGGCGGCTCTTTTGGTCAGCCGGTTCTTGACGATGCGGAAGCTGGCGTCGGCCTCGCGCAGCTTGCCGCGCAGTTCAGCCGCCTGGGGGACGCTGATGCCCCGGTAGTCGACCGCGAAGATCGCTTCGGCGCCCTCGATCTGGGCGGCGATCTCCTCGATTGCTTGTGCCTTTTCGTCTCTGTTCATCGTTCACCTACACCGGGCTTCTGGCTGCGCCTGCCGGTGGTCTCGGGTTCGCGCGGCGCGGGAAGTCTACGCAGTCGCCGGCTCTGCTGCGGGCTCGGCCGTCTCTTCAGCCGGATGGGAGGCCTCTCCAGCCGCCTCGCGGTCGCCGGTCTTGGCGGCGTCGACCCGGATCCCGGGCCCCATCGTCGTCGTCAGCGTCGCCGAGAGGATGTACTTGCCCTTCGACGAGGAAGGTTTGGCGCGGACGACCTCGTCGATCACCGCGAGGCAGTTGTCGAGCAGTTGCCTGCGCGTCGAAGCTGGCCTTGCCGATCGCGAGGTGGATGATCGCCTGGCGGTCGGTGCGGTACTCGATCTTGCCCGCCTTCGACTCGGTAACCGCCTTCTCGATGTCGTCGGTGACCGTGCCCACCTTGGGGTTCGGCATCAGGCCCTGGGGACCGAGCACCCGACCGAGCTGGCCGACCGCTTTCATCATGTCCGGGGTCGAGATCGCGACGTCGAAGTCGGTCCAGCCCTCCTGGACTTTCTCGACCAGGTCCTGGCCGCCGACGAAGTCCGCGCCGGCCGCCTCCGCGTCGCGCGCCTGCTGGCCTTCCGCGAAGACGGCGATCGTCACGTCTTTGCCAAGGCCGTGGGGCAGCGCGAGGGTGCCGCGCAGCTGCTCCTCCGCGTGGCGGACGTTGACGCCGAGCCGCAGGTGCAGCTCGACCGTCTCGTCGAAGCCGGCGCTGGCGGTCTCTTTGATCAGCGAGATCGCCTCGGCGGGCGGATACTCGCGCTCACGCTGCACTTTGCCGAGCTGTTTGCGGTAGCGCTTGCCGTGGGCCATGGCTATTTGACGTCCACGCCCATCGAGCGGGCGGTGCCGGCGATGATCTTCGAGGCGGCATCGAGGTCGTTGGCGTTGAGGTCGGGCATCTTGCGCTCGGCGATCTGGCGGATCTGCTCCGGTGAGATCGTGCCGACTTTGTTCACGTGCGGCTCGCCCGAGCCCTTCTTGATCCCGATCGCCTCGCGGATCAGCACCGCGGCGGGGGGCGTCTTGGTGATGAAGCTGAAGGAGCGATCCTCGTAGACGGTGATCTCGACCGGGATGATCGTGCCGCCCTCGCTCTGCGTCTGGGCGTTGAAGGCTTTGCAGAACTCCATGATGTTGACGCCGTGCTGGCCCAGGGCAGGGCCGACCGGCGGCGCCGGGTTGGCGTTGCCTGCCTGGATCTGCAGCTTGATGAGGGTGAGGACTTTTTTCGCCATCGGGATCGGAGAGGGTAGCGGGCCGGGCTAGATCTTCTTCACTTGGTCGTAGTTGACCTCGACCGGGGTCTCGCGGCCGAAGATCGAGACCAGCACCTTGAGTTTGGCGGCGTCCTCGTTGATCTCGGCGATCTCGCCGGAGAAATCGGAGAGCGGGCCGGAGATGACCTTGACCGACTCGCCGATCGAGAACTGGGCCTGGGTCCGAGGGCGCTCGGCGGTCTCACGGTGCAGCAGACGGTCGACCTCCGGTTTGGAGAGCGGCACCGGCTTGTTGCGGGAGCCGACGAAGCCGGTCACCCCGGGGGTGTTCTTGACCAGGCCCCAGGCGTCGTCGGTCATCTCCATGTTGACCAGGACGTAGCCGGGCATCGTCCGTTTCTCCTTCGATTCTTTCTGGCCTTCTTTGTTGACCTCCATCACCTGCTCGGTCGGCACCACGACCTGGCGCACGTTGCGGTTCTGGGCCATCGTCTGAACCCGGTGCTCGAGATTGTGCTTGACCTTGTTCTCGTGCCCGGAGTAGGTGTTGATCACGTACCAGCGATACATCTGGAGGTTGCCTTTGTCTTGGGATCCCGCTAAAGGATCTGCTTGATGAGGAGGCTGAAGACGGAGTCGAGGACGCCGAGGTAGGTGGCGGCGACGGCGACGAAGATGATCGTCACGGCCGTTGCCTGGACCAGGGTGTCCCGGTCCGGCCACTGAACTTTGCGCAGCTCCGCCCAGCAGGAGACGAGAAAGCCTATGACACCGCCGCGCTGACGCTTCTCGGCCTGCGCTTTTTTCTGGCGTTTGGCGAGCTGCTCGCTCTCGCGGCGCTTCTGCTCCTCGCGCTGGCGCTTTTCGGCCTGTTTGGCCTCTTTCGCCTCGGCACGACGCAGGCTGCGGGGCTTCGGTGCGTCCGGCGTTTCGAGATCGGCTTCGGAGGCGCCGGCCGCGATCCCAGCCTCGACCGCCTCGATCTCGGCGACGTCGCCTGAGACCGGGACCTGGGTGTCGTGCTGGGCCCGCGAGTCGGACTTGCGGCTACCGCCGGGGCCGGAGCGTTTCTGCTCTTCGGCTTCGCGGGCGCGTTTCTCCGCCTTGCGCTGTGCGCGCGTTTTCGCCATGAGGCTCTACCGCGTCTCCTTGTGCGCCGTGTGATGGCCGCACCAGCGGCAGTACTTGCGCAGCTCGACTCGGTCCGGCGAATTTCGCCGTGACTTGTTGGTCTGATAATTGCGCCGCTTGCAGTCTTCGCAAGCCAGCGTTACCGCGATGCGGACATCTCCGCGAGCCATGTTCTCCTCGTTGCCGAAAGGACGCCGTTACAAGAGAAAACCCCGGGCCGAAGCACGAGGCTGAGCTGAAGGATAGCGCTCTGCGGCGCCCAGGGATTCCTCGCTCACTGGGTGGTTTCCCGGCGCCCAGGGGGAGAGTCCGAGCGCGGGGCGCCTTTTAGGTGGTATGCACCCAAAACGTGCCCCGGACGCCCGCGTCGCCGAGATCGCCGGGCGCCAACACGGCGTGGTCACGATCGAGCAGCTGCGCGACTGCGGGCTCTCCACGACCGCTGTGCGTGAACGGGTGCGAGCGGGTCGCCTTCATAGGCTGCACAGGAGCGTGTACGCCGTCGGCCACGTCGCGCCGAGCGCTGAGCGGCGGTGGATGGCGGCGGTGCTTGCCCTGGGGCACACCGCGGTCCTCAGCCATCGAAGCGCGGCGGAGCTTTGGGGACTGCTGCCGCCCCGTTTCGGCGTGGTGGATGCGTCAATCCCGAGCAGAGGCGGAAAGCGCAAGCGACAGGGCATTCGAATCCATCGACCAGCGTCGCTCGAGCCGACCGAGATCACGAAGGTGCGCGATATTCCCGTCACCTCACCGGCCCGAACCCTCGTCGATCTTCGTCGTGCGGTCTCCGCAGGTGAATTGCGACGTGCCATCCGCCAGGCCGACTTCCTCGGCCTCCCGACCGGACCGGATATCGCGTCGGATGGCACACGCAGCGAGCTGGAGCGTCGATTCCTCTGGCTGTGCACCCGCCACCACTTGCCAAAGCCGGCAGTCAACATCCAAATTGGAGCGATGGCGGTCGACTTCTGCTGGGTGGAGGCGCGACTGATCGTTGAAACCGACGGCTATCGAGCCCATCGAGGCCGGCAGGCCTTCGAGAACGACCGAGCCCGCGACCTCAGGCTGAAAAGGCTGGGCTACGAGGTCGTGCATCTGTCCTACCGGCAGGTCTTCGACGAACCGGAGGCCGTCCTCGCTGCCCTGCGGCCAGCTCTCACTCCCCCCGCCGGGGCACGTTAGTGGTGCTCTGCACCCAAAACGTGCCCCGCGAGTCTCAGAGCCCGAGGGTTTTGGCGATGATCGTGCGCTGGATCTCGCTCGTGCCACCGTAGATGGTCGAGACCATGGTGGTGCGCACTAGGCGCTCCATGTCGTACTCGGAGGAGTAGCCGTAGCCGCCCATCAGTTGCATCCCCTCGACCGCGACGCGTTTGGCGACCTCGGTCACGTGCAGCTTCACCATCGAGGCCTCGCGCGGCAGCATCCGGCCGGGGTCCTCGTCGGTCAGGGTGGCGACCCAGCGGGTCATCAGCCGGGCCGACTCGACTTCGGTCGCCATGTCGGCGAGGCGGTGCTGGAGAGCCTGGAAGGAGCCGATCGGGCGACCGAACTGCTTGCGCTCCTTTACATAGGCGAGCGCGTCGTCGAAGGCGCGTTGGGCGATGCCGAGCATCGTCGCGGCGAGGATCAGCCGCTCCACGTTGAGCCCCGCCATCAGCTGCGTCCAGGCCTGGTCGACCTGGCCGAGCAGGGCATCGGCCGGCGCCTCGACGTCGGTCAGGTAGAGCGTGTTGGTCTCGCTGCCGCCCATCGTCTTGATCGGGACGATCTCCAGCCCCTTGGTCTCGCGCGGGACCCAGATCATCGAGAGGCCGTCATGCTTGGACTCGCCCTTGGTCGTGCGGCAGACGACGAGGATGTGGTCGGCGATGTGGGCATTGGAGATGAAGACCTTCTGCCCGTTGAGGACGAAGCCGCCGGCGACCCGCTCGGCCGAGGTGGTGAGAGCGCCGACGTCGGAGCCGGCCTCCGGCTCGGTCATCGCGATCGCCTCGACCGCGCCGGCGGCGATGCCGCCGAGGATCTCCTGCTTCTGCGCGTCCGTGCCGAAGCGCTGGGTGGCGCCGGCGACGATCAGCGTCGTCGCGTAGCCGCCGATCGGCGCCAGGCCGCGCGAGGTCTCCTCCATGAAGAGACAGGCGTCGAGCATCGAGCCGCCGGAGCCGCCGTACTCCTCGGGGATCGTCACCCCGAGCCAACCGAGCTCGGCCATCTGCTTGTAGAGGTCGAAGTTGTGGTGCAGCTCGTAGCCGTTGGTCAGCTTCTCGCGCTGCTCCTGCGTGCCGGCCTCGCGCGCGCAGAAGTCGCGGATCGCGGCGACGAAGTCGTTCTGCTCGTCGGTGAGGGAGAAGTCCATGGGGCGAGCAGGCTACCGGTCGGGCTGGCTGCCTGGCCAGCTCACCGGCCCAACAACTCCCGCAGCAACAGGCGAAGCTCGCGGAGGAGAGGGCGAGAGGTGAGGCCGGGGCGAACCCGGGAGCCCTGCTCTTCCTCCGGGAAGACCAAAGGCCTGGGGCCGACGAAGGTCATGTCGCCACGCAGGACATTGAAGAGCTGCGGCAGCTCGTCGAGCGAGTAGCGACGCAGGAGGCGACCGACGCGAGTGACGCGTGGGTCCTCGCGGATCTTGAACATGACGCCCTCGTCCCAATCGAGGTCGGCGATCTCCTCCGTGCGCCCCCGCCAGGTCTCCACGTACATCGAGCGGAACTTGATCAATCTGAAGGTGGTGTTGTCTCGGCCGGTTCGCGGTTGGTCGAAGAAGACGGGGCCGCGTGACTCGAGCTTGATCGCGATCGCGATCGCGATCAGGAGCGGCGAGAGGATAGAGAGCAGCGCAAAGGCGGAGCAGATATCAACCACTCGCTTGAGCCGCTCGCTCTTGACCACAACGCCGTCGAGGGACTCGCGGATGCTGTTCGCGTTCCACCTGAGATGTGCCGCCTTGGCCAGGGCCGACAACGGCCGATCCTCCCAGGCAGCCAGCTCCGCCAGCCACTCCTCCTCGTAGCGGGCCCGCGTATCCGGCGGCAGGCGCCGCGCTGCCGAGCGCACCAGGTTGCGAGCCAAATGAGGAAGCCAGGCCCGGACCTCTCCAGCGATGAGAGAATTGGCCACCGCGAGGGCGGCGGCGGCCAGACCCGCCCCCACGATCGACAGGACGAACCAGTCAGCGTTCACGCCATCCGACCCCGCGGTACCAGCGGCAGGCGTGCCGCCGCTGGCGCGAGCGCTTCCATGTGCGAGGCGAGCCCCGCCTGGGCCAACCGCTCCCCCTCACCGGTCAGCACGTACAGCCGACGCGGAGGCCGGCCGGCGACGTGGGGATCGACGTCCTCCAGCCGGCTCTCGAGCCAACCCGCCTTCTCGAGGCGAATCAGGATCGGGTAGAGCGTCCCGCTCTTGATCTTCGTCCGATCGATGAGACCAAAGCCGTGCCACTCGGCGGTGGGATCCTCGAGCAGTAGGGCGAGCACCGCCAGCGTCTGGGCAGTCATCCGAGGGGGGGCCATGTAGGAAGTCTACATAGGCCCCCCAAGTCACTGGACTCGAGGTGCCCGCGACAACCCGCTCAGGCCGATGCGGAAGCCCGGAACGAGACTCGAACTCGTGACCCCTTCCTTACCATGGAAGTGCTCTACCAACTGAGCTATCCGGGCGGAACGATCAACTTTAGCGGCGTGCTGGTCAGCCTGGTTCGCCGAGGGCGACCTGGCGGGCGTCGGCGGCGCCCAGGTAGGGGGTGAGGACGAACTGGATCGCCTCCGGGGCGAGCGCTGGGAGCTCTGCTTGGCGGCCGAAGGTGAGGCGCTGGGCGATCAGCATCGCGACGCCACCGACCATCGTCTTCTCGGTGATCTCCGGCAGCCAATCGCCCTCCGGGCGCTCGGCGCGTCCGGGCCGGAGCGCGGCGGCGAAATGGTCGATCATGCGGTCGTAGCGGACGAAGCCCGCCTTGCCGCCGGCCATCGCCTCATTGGTCAGAACCTCCGCTGCGGCAGGCTCCGCCGAGGCGAAGGCCAGGGCAGCGCGGATTCCCGCGGACACCTGAGCCGGCCACTTGGCCTCGGAAGCGCAAGCCGTCTCGATGCGGATCTGGAGACGGGCTAGGGCTGGCTCGAAAGCGTCTGCAGACTCATCCGGATGCTGGGCTTCGCCGCTCATCCCCCGCCACGGCGCGGCTCATCGTCCGCGCCCCCTGCGATTCCCCTTTGCCTTCTGCTTCTTCGCCTTCCCACAACTAGCCCCTACAACAGGGCGATCGGAGGCCGTCTTGCCGTTGTGCCCCTCGAACTGCGCATCGGCCTTGTGAGTGCCCGCGCAAAGGTTGGTCGAGTTGATGATCAGCCCCTTCTTGGCGCCCTGCATGTTGACGAGCACTTTGGAGAGCGGCGCGTCGGGGATCGTGTTGAAGGTGGCCCTGATGCCGCCGTTCCTCGAGTCGATGCGGGCCACAGCTTCGACGTCGACCAAACCGTGCAATGAGGCGACGAAGTCGGGCAGGTTGTGGTTTGAGGAGCGCAGGAAGACATCGCCTTCAAGTGGCTTCTCGAGCAACGGGGTCCAGGCTTTTGCTTTGCCGTAGACCGCGGCCGCTGGGCAGCCCCCTCCGTTGCCTCCGTTTGCTGCGAACTGCACCCTGGTGCAGATCGTCCTGATGTGGGCCTGGTCGAGGAAAGCGCTGTGGGGCAGGGTGAGGACGAGGTGGTGGGTGTTGGCGTCCCCTGACCTTGGCTTGTAGGTGCCGGTGAGGGCCGGGTGGGCGCCTCTTTTGGTGCCACCCTTAAGCTTCAGCGCCAGTCTTGGCTTGAAGCCGAGCGATGCGCAGCTTGCCGCCTGAAAGCGCGAGTCGAGCTGGTGGGCCGAGTCATCGAGGGTGCTGAAGACGTTGAAGCCTCCCGACCAGATCGTCGCCATGGCGACGGAGGGATCGCAGGAAGTCGGGTTCAAGGTGAAGTTCGGCTTGTCGACGTAGACGCGCAGGTCCCTGACCTTCAACGGGATGCCCTTGAGGATGTGGGGGATCGGATCTGAAGAGGAGCCGTCTGCTTCGACTTCAGCGGTAAGCGGGTTGATCCGCAACGCCTCTTGGGTCACCACGGTGCCCGCGTCAAAGGGACCGGCCAAGGCGGGGACGATCGCGACCACGCTCAAGGGCGCACCGTTGAGCGGGCCGCCGAGGTAGAGCTTGCCGGGGACGTAGGTGAGCACGGCTCCCACTCCGGCTCCCGCGAGAACGCGGCCGATCTGGGAGTCGGCGGGACAGGAGGGGTGTTCGCGCTCTTCCTGGCCGCCGTGGGTTCCTTGCCTTGAGCGCGCTTGCGCTATCGCCGCCGGAGAGCACTGCGCGGTTCCCGCCAACTTGCCGACAACACCGGGAGGCAGCTTGGCGCTGAACTTGGTCAGGTCCTGGTCTCCATCCCTGCGCGTAAGGCGCATGTTGAAGGGCGAGTAGGCACCGGCGTTGTTGTTGATCGCTCCGGCTTCGAAACCGGGGCCGAAGGGAAGCGCTCCGGAGGGGCAGGCTCCTCCGTCGGCGCCGTGTTCGACCTTGAAGGGTGCGCTTGCGGTGTAAGGGGTGTCGGGAGCTGAGGCGGGGTAAAGCCTTGCCGTGGTCACGTATTCCCCGCAGGAGGGCGGAGAGACCAGCGGAGCCCTGCCGCCTTCGCGGAAGTGCAGGAGGATGTCGGAGTAGGGCAGGGCGGGCAGGCCGGCGAAGGTGGTGACGAGCTGGCCGGTATTTGGATCCGGTTCGACTTTGCCGGCCTGCTTTACCAGGATGCCGTGGCCCGGTCCTCTGGCCACCAGGTAGATTCCGAAGAGCGAGCCGAAGGGGTTCTCGTAGGGCTTTGCAAGGAAGAGCGAGCCTTCGATCGATTCTGAGATCAGCGGCGTGTGGATCAGGATCGAGCCGAGCTTCGATTCGTCGGGGCAGCCCTGCCCGGGGCCCGATTCGATCTGCTCGGCTTTGTATTGGGCTTGGGAGCAGACGCCGATTCCCTCCGAGGCCGAGGGGTTCAGCGTCATCCCCTCCGGCAGGGTGACCTCGATCTTCTCCGGCTGGGTTTCGGCGATCCCTTCTCTGTCGGTGAGGCCCTGGTTTGGCAGCTTCAGTTCGAAGTCGAGGCCACTGGGGCTCTCGGCCAGTTTCGTCGTCGCCTGAGCGGCGATCGTCGGGTTGAAGGGCACCGACTCACAGCCGCTCATCGCCGCCGGGTTGCCGGCGGCATCTACGTTGGGGGCCTCCAGCTCCGCGAATACCCCCGGCGCCAGCACCGAGTCGGCCTGCAGCAGGGTCGAGAGCGGCTTGCGGCAATCGACCGGCATCGTCAGGTATGGGAGGAGCGGGGCGTCGGAGGTGCCCCCCTGCAGTTCGCCGCCGCGTTCTGGATCGTGGGAGGGGTCGGCGGGGGTGCCCCAGATCGTCTCGGTCACCGAGGTGACGCCGAGCGGGATGTCGGAGGCGACGACGTGGAAGCGGTATTCCTTTTCGGTGTCGAGCTTCGCGTACTGGTGGACGACGAGGCCGGCCGGGCTGGAGAAGCCGATCTCCACGGCGATGCCGTGCGGGGGGGTGACGTTGTAGAGGGGGCCCTTGATTTCGCCGATCCCGGGGATGATCGAGCGCAGTACGCCGATCTGGGTGTTGAGCGAGCAGGCCGGGATGCCGCCTTCGAACTCCTGGTGGGGGCAGGCGGGCACCGCCTCGGGGTTGCCGAAGAAGCCCGGCGGCAAGAGCGCCCTGGTGCTGCGCATGTCGCCGCCTTCGGGCTTGCCTTCGGCGTCGGTCTTCAGGTCGACGTGGGCGATGAAGGCGTAGGGGTGGGAGTTGGCCTGGGAGGCGATCGTGCCGTCTTTGTTGATCGCGGTCACCGAGGCGCTGCCGGGGAGGAAGCCGAAGTCCGCCTGCGCGGCAGCCGGAGCCGCGAGGGTGGCCAGTGCGGCGATCAGGGCGATGAGCTTGAGGCGTTTCACTTCGCACCTCCGCGGTTGTTGTGGCGTTTGTGGTGACGCTTGGCCTGGCTCTTCACGCAGCGCGCCTTGCCTTTGCGCTTCACCGCGTGGCGGCCCTTGGGGCAGCGCCCCGACCCTTTGCCCGTGGCCGGGTTGCCCGGGCCTTTGAAGCCGGCCGAGGCAGGCGTCGGATCGTTCGGCGGGGAGACCGAGGGCAAGCACGCTTCGCCCTGGCACTCGGCGGCCCCGACATCAGGCGGGAAGCCGCCCCCTTCGCGGGCGTCGTAGAGATCGACCAGGTCGTCTTTGTCGGCGGCGACGAGCTTGTCGCGGCCGGTGAAGAAGACGTTCTTTCCGCTCGGGTCGGCGGCGAAGAAGTTGGAGTCGATGCTCGAGCGCCCGGCCGAGATCAGCCTGACACAGCCCGCTTCGCTCCCGCAACTTCCCACTCCGCCCGGCTCGAACTCATAGACGTCTTCGACCCGCCCGTTGGTGTCGAAGGGGCTGAGCGAGTCCTGGCTGTCGAAGAAGAGGCGCCCGGAGTTGGTCAGGTAGCGGGGCGGGGGCAGGGCAGCGGCCTTGGGTAGCTGTAGAAGGTGGCTCGAGCCGCGCGGCGGCGCGCCGGTGCGGTTGCAGGAGGGACAGCGCAGCTCGCCGGTCTGGGCCTGGTAGAGGAAGACCTCCCTGCAGGACGACACGAAGAATTCTTCGGTCCCAGAGTTGGCTTCGCAGAGACCGGTGTTGTCGAAGCCCGTCAAAGGCGCCTGGGAGACGAAGGCGAGCCAGTTCCCGTCGGGGCTTGCCGCCGCGCTGCGCAGTTGCGGCGCCACGGCCCAGTCACCCCCGGCGTTCGGGTTGTCTTTGGCGAGCAGGGTGGCGATGAAGGCGGTTTCGCCCTCTGACCAGGCGTAGAGGTTGAATTCGCCTGCCTGGGCTTTGTCGCCGTGCCCGTTCTCTTCTTCGCCGCTGAGGACTTCGGTGTCGACGAAGTAGATCCGAGAGAGGTCTTCGCTCTGTCCGACGATGCCTTCGAAGCCGCCTTTGCCCTGCGTCAGGTCGTCGCAGGCTTCGGCTTCGACGTCATAGAGGCAGCCGTCGTCGAGCAGTGCCTTGGAGCCGTCGGCGGAGGCGGCGAGGAATTCGCCGGCGTGATCGGTTGCTTCCCGGGTTTCTTCACCGTCGATGCGAACGTAGAGCTGTCCCGATTCCGAGCTCCAGAAGGCGCGCGAGCCGTCTGCGGAGATCGCGTGAAAGACGCCTTTGCCGCCGAAGGACGCGCCGGGGATCGTCGTTGCGTCGCCGGGGGCGACGTTGACCAGGTGCAGTTCCCCGCCCGAGCGTTCATAGAGGTTCGTCTTGGCTTCCGGGCCGCCTTCCGCGTCTTCGGTCAGCGCGTCGTTGGCGCTGAAGAAGAAGCGCGAGAAGTCAGCCGAGGCGTCGGCGAAGGAGAGCCGCAGCTCGTCTGGGCTATTCCCGGGTTCGCGGTTGGGCGGCGCTTCGCTCAAAAACGGCGCAAGCGAGGCCGGTTCGGCGCTCGGCTGGGTGTAGAGGTTGCCGAAGTCGGGCGGGCCCAGGGGGCTGAGCGGGAAGTTGACCTGTTCGAGCACGCCTTGGCTGAGGTCGGCGTTGAAGGCCTGATAGCCCCCGTGGCCTTTGCTCGCCAGCCGCGACGGGGTCGGGTTGACGCTCTGCCAACCCGAGGCGGTGCGGTGGGCGACGTACTCGTTTTCGATCAGCGCGCCTTCATCGAAGGAGAAGGCGCTGCCCTCATACGCGATCGCGTCGCCGCCGGGGGCGCTCTGTATCGGGAACATGTTGTAAGCGGCGCCGGGCTTGCATTCGTGGACGAGACAGCTGGAGACTTCGGGGGCAGCGGGCACGACCTGGCCGCCGTTCTTCTGCGCCGGGGAGACGAGCTCATAGGCGCGCTGGTCGGGCAGCCCGCCGGCTTCGACGGGGTAGGTGCGGAAGACCCGCCCGGCGCCTTCCCCGACGCATTCTTTTTCCGGTTCGCCCGAGGAGCAGTGGCTGATGGCCACGATGCGGAAGTGGTACTCGGCCCCGGCCTGCAGGCCGCTGATCGCCGCCGCCACCGGGACGGCTTTCGAGCCTTCGATCCGCGCCCCGCCCGCGGGTGCTTCAAGCGCCCCGGCGAAGCGCTGCGCCGGTTCGTTTGCCTGATAGGCGGCGTCTGAAATGTACTGGAAGGCGTAGCGGGTCGGAGTGCCCTTCGGGTTGACCTGCCCTTCCAGCCGGGCCGAGCTCGGGGTCACCGACGAGACCGACTCGGATAGGACCGCCGGCGACGCTTCTGCCGGCGGAGCGAAGATGTAGCCCATCGAGGCTTCGGATTCGGTGTTGGGGGGTCCGCCTTTGGTTTCCCCCCCCGCTCCATCCGCGGCGGCCGCGTAGAGGATGCCCGCCGGGCGAGTGTCGTCGAACTGCCTCTCCGGGTCCACCGCCATCCCGTCGAGACCCTGTCTCGTCGGCGCGATTTCGATCGCTTCGGCTTCGCTGAATTTGCCTCCTTCGCAGGGATTCAGCCGGTGCAACAAATGGTCCACGTAGGAATAGAAGAACACTTCGCCCGTTTTTGGATTAACGGTCATTACCGTGATTCCACCTTTTTTGAATTTGAAGCTGCATACCGCCGGGCCGGAGGGCTGTGACGGATCGTACTTTTCAACGTAGCCTTCGCCTGCCACGTAGACGTCACCGGCGGCGTCAATGACGGGTTTCGTCGGGAATTCCGTCGTGCCCAGCGGCCCCGCACCAACATCGTGGCTCTGCCCGGCGTACTCGTATTCGCTGTAGTCGCCTGGGGTTTTCGGCCTGAACAGCATCAACCGGTGATAGAAGTTGCCTTGGGAGTCGAAGTCGAAGACGTATACTTCACCGGCGGCGTTCACGGCAATTGGGCCGACACCAAGGGAGCTGTGGATCTTTTCGGGGCTTTCCGCAATGGTTTCGTTCGACAACGCCAGTTCGCCGAAGCGTGAAATTACCTCATCGCCCTCGGGCGAATAGACCGTAATGCCGAAACGTCCGGTCAAATTGGGGAAGGTGCTTTTCAGCTCGAATACGTACACATTCCCGGTCGTCTGGTCGACATCGACATCGACTCTATTAGCTCCGCCCCCCGGTCGTGGCGGGCAATGTGGGTGCGCGTCTTCTCCTCCGGGGCCGCAGCGTTCGTAAGGTGATTTTCCTTCCGCTTCCCTTTCTTCTTCCCCTTTCTGGCTCAAGACCTCCCAGGTCTCGCTGAAGCTGCCACCGGGGTTGTAGCGGCTGACGTGCATTGGGACCGCGACCCCTGAAACACCCGCTGCATAGATCGTCCCCGCCGGCACCCCGCCGGCACCGGTGTAGTTGACCGCCATGCCGCTGAGGCCGCCCAGCTGGGCATTTTCGGGGAACTCGTCTCGGTCTTCGTATTTCTTCAGAAGGCCGGGAACACCGGCAAAGTTGCCCACCTGCTGGTAGGAAGCCGAGGCGAGGGAGCTGAAGGAAAGTCCGCAGCAGAGCGCAATGACCACAGAGGCCCAGAGAACTGTCACCCGTTGCGTATTGCCGTCGACATGTGTCATTGCGCTATTCCTGTATCCATTCGAGCTCCCCATTTTGCTTCTCCAAGGTGTTTGAAGTTTGTCCCGGCTTTCTTACGGTGCGGTTAGCGCCCAGGTTCCGTAGGCATACAAGGCCATTTCGGGTTCGTATGAGCCGGTGAGTGGAACGATGGCGGTTCCGTATTTTCCGTAACTGTCGGTGATTGGGGAGGCACCACCGTTGCTTTGGGCATACAAATAGTCACTGGCGCCAGTGCCTTCCGCCTGAGCCGTATAAATACAGAGCTGACCTTTTGGAGCAGTCGGTTCGGCCGCGCTGCCAGCACAGCCCGTGTCAATGCAAGCTGGATTTTCGGCTTTGACTTTGCAGGATTGGAATTGGGTGGGCGTAAGTTCTTCCCTGCCGCGTTCGCCCGAGTTCAATTGTTTAGCAGTGAGCACGAACGCCGCGTGGTCGCGCGCTTCTTTGACGGGAAGGGGAAAGGAAATCGACGTCACCGGAGATTGGAAGGAAGTTCCGCTGATGGTGGCATCCCAGGTGCCAGCCACCGTCGTTCCGGAAGGAATAGTGCCGCCCGCGGTCCAGGGCGACCCTTCTTTGCCCTGTTTGCCTTCTTTGCCCTGTTTGCCTTCGGGACCCTGCGGGCCGATGTCGCCGTTGGCGCCGTTCGAGCCGTTGGACCCATTGTCGCCCTTGGCGCCCGCGGGTCCCGCGGCTCCAGCAGGGCCGGTGCCCTGGAAGCTTTTAGCGATGCTCTTCACTTCTTTCTTCTGCTTTGAGTTCAAACCGGCGGCAGCCCAGGCGCCGCCGACCATGGCGAAGACGAGGGCGAGGATCGCGACGGTTAGGCCGGCCTTGCCGAAGGGTTCGCGAAAGCGCTTTCCGGCGCCTTTGTTCCGTGGCGAGAGCATCTGTATCTCTTCTCCTTGTCCCGTGAGCCCCTCTGCCGACCGCTTCCCTTGCGGCCCCTTGTGGCGAGCTCAGTTATGTTGTCCCTGTGGCTCTCAGGAACACGGACATCCGTGTTTCCTGAATGCTGTGGGCATTAAGACACACGTGTGTCTGAAAGTCAAGCTTCGCGGGCGCTTGACCCCCTTTCAAGGCCCTGGGCAAGAGAAGGTCGGTATCCGATAGATGGTCTGATGGCGCGCAGGACGCACGTGGCGCTATACACTCGCGACTAGTTGTCTACATTGAGCCGGGGAAAGCGGTGGGCAGATGAAGCGACTGCAGATACGCATGGACACAGAGTTGCTTGCGGCACTGGAGCGCCGTGCCGAGGAAGCGGGGCTCTCGAAGTCGGAGGCAGTCAGATGCTGCCTGTGGGCAGAGTTCGGGCCGCTACCCCCGAAAACCGATGCGCCACCTCGGTGAAGCCGCCGGAGCAGGGACGGCTAAATAGGCTCAGCCGCCGTTGTTCAAGCCCGCAACCGGCTCGCCGACGACGACGTCGCTGCAGAGCAGCGACGTCGGGTCGAACGAGTCGGTGAGGGCGCGACCCGCGGGGGTGCCGTGGAGCACCGGCTCTGGGGCTGGGCCCTTGGAGCCTTTTGGCTTTGGCGGGTGGGTGTAGAAGCCGGTGCCGCACTGGATCGAGAAGTCGCGGACGCCGTCGCGGGCGTCGACTATGTCTTCGCCCCCCTCGCCGAAGAACTGGTCCTGGCCGGGCTGGCCGAGCATCGCGTTGGGGCCGCCGTCGCCGATCAGGACGTCGTTGTCGAAGGAGCCCTCCATGTCCTCGTCGGAGGGGTCAAGACGCACCGGGTGGCAGCGCCCTTCCTTAAACAGCGTGTCGATCCAGGCTTTGTGCGCGAGGAAGGAGATGTAGAGCAGGCCCGGGTGGGCCTGGGTCTCGGCGAAGGAGGCGTCGTCGCGACCTTCGCCACCGACGATCGCTCCGCCCGCGCAGCCTCCGCCGGCAGCGATCAGATCGCCATCGCCTTCCCCATATAAGAAGGTCGGCCCGGGCAGGCCGCCGACGAGGCCGTCCGACCCGTCGCCGCCATAGAGCTTGTCGGCGCCGGGGCCGGCCTGGAGCAGGTCGTCCTCGGGGCCGGCCTTGATCGTGTCGTCGCCGAAGCCGCCGGCGAGGCGGATGTTGGCCGCGGCCTCGAGCGAGCCTTCGACCCGCAGCGAGTCGTTGCCGGGCCCGAGGTCGGCCATCACCCAGCGGGCGGGCCCGGCGGCAGAGCAGTTGACCTGCTTGGGGTCGGCGCCGAGCCGGGCGCAACCGGGGCCGATCGCTATGCCCTTCGCGGCGGTGATGCCGAAGGACTCGGTCGCTTCGTCGAAGGCGACGGTGAAGTCGTCAGGGCCTTCGCCGCCGACTATCTGCAGGCCTCCCCCACCGCCTTTGGCGCGGTCGAGCTGGACATAGGCGGAGGCTTTCGGCGAGGCTTCCCTGCCGCAAGAGACCCCGGCGGGGCCGAAGCAAGCGTCGCTTCCCTGGCCGCCGACCAGTTCGTCAGGGCCACCGCCGCCACGTAGCGTGTCGTCTCCCGGTCCACCGTTGATCCGGTTGCCACTCTTGGTGCCGATCAGCGTGTCGCGGAACGCCGAGCCTTCGAGATCGTCGAAGCGGTAGAGGCGGTCGTGGCCGTCGCCGCGCGCTTTGTGCGCCGCCAGCGAGGCCCAGACGCCGCTGCCTTTGCCCCCAGCAATCGCCGTCGCAAAGGAGGCGATGTCGTCGTTTCCAGGCCCCCCGTCCATGCGGTCGTAGCCGTAGTCGCCGTGGACGAGGTCGAAGTCGCCGGGCCCGCCGTTGAGGGTGTCGATGCCGAGGCTCCCCGCCACCTCGTCATCATCGCCGGCGCCACCAGAGGCCTTGTCGTCGCCGAGGTCGCCGATCACCCGGTCGGTGCCGGCATCGCCGTAGAGTTCGTCGTTGCCGCGACCGCCGTGGATCAGGTCGTCCCCCCCACCGCCGCAGATCAGGTCGTTGCCGAGGCTGCCGGTGATTTCGTCGTTTCCTGGCCCGCCCCAGATCACGTCGCGTTCCGGCGTGCCTCGCAGAACATCGTTCCCATCGGTGCCGACGATCTCCGCCCGCCGACCATGGCAGCGCGGCACGTCTTCTTCTTCGGCCGGCGCGGCGGCGATGAAGACGACAGTCGCGAGCGCCGCCGCGGCGAGCGCGAGTCCCCTGCCCAAAATCCTCACCAGGCGAGGGTATCGATCCAAGCCGGACGTGCCTAGAGCTGTGTCGCGAAGATGGTTACAAAGGCCAGGACCACCGTGCTGAACATGGCGATGCCACCTTGGATCATCAGCCGGTGCAGCTCGAGCATGCGTTCGTTCATCTGTTCGAACCGCGAGTCCGCCTGCGCGAACCTAGAGTCGATCTGCTCGAACCGCCTGTCGGCAAGATCTAGGCGGCGATCCACTTCGTCGAAGCGCTCTTTCATCCGCTTCTCAGACTGGTCGAAGCGTTCGTTGACCTGGTCGAAGCGTTCGTTCGTGCGCTTCTCGGCCTGGTCGAAGCGTTCGAGGATCTGCTTTTCGAACAAACCGAAGCGTTCGTCCAGCCTCGTGAACCCGTCGTCCACCCGGCGATTCAGGTAGTCGAGGCGGTCGTCGGTCCAGCTCTCCCTCATGGCCTCCATTCTGCCATTGTCTCAGACAAAATGTCACATGTGGGTGGCAGAAATGTAAATTCTTTGCAACAACCAGAGGCCTACTCCAGATTGATCATCACGTGCTTGATCTCGGTGTAGTCCTCCAGCGCGTACATGGAGAGATCCTTGCCGTAGCCGGATTCCTTGTAGCCGCCGTGGGGCATCTCGGAGACGAGTGGGATGTGGTCGTTGATCCAGACGCAGCCGAACTTGAGCGCGTTGGCGACGCGCATGGCACGGCCGATATCGCGGGTCCAGACCGAGGAAGCGAGGCCGTAGCGGGTGCCGTTGGCCCACTCGATCGCCTTGGCCTCGTCGCTGAACGGCTGCACCGTGATCACCGGGCCGAAGATCTCCTTCTGGATCATCTCGTCGTCCTGTTCGAGCCCGGCGACGACGGCCGGCTCGAGGAAGTAGCCGGGCAGATCCGGCTGCGTCCCGCCGGTGACGAGCTCGGCGTTGCCGGGCTTGCGCTCGAGGAAGCCCTCGACCCGCTCGCGCTGTCGCTGGGAGTTGAGCGGGCCGAGGGTCGTGTCGGAGCTGAGCGTGTCGCCCAGCACCAGACCCTTCGCTTCACCGACGAGGCCGTTGACCACGTCGTCGTAAACGCCTTTGGCGGCGAGCACGCGGGTCGCCGCCGTGCAGTCCTGGCCGGCGTTGTAGTAGCCGGTGCCGGCGATCGTCTCCAGCGCCGTCTCCATCTCGACGTCGTCGAAGATCACGACCGGAGCCTTGCCGCCGAGCTCGAGGTGGACGCGCTTCAAGCTGTCGGCCGCGGCCTTGGCGATCCACTTGCCGGTCGGCGGCGAGCCGGTCAGGCTGACCATCTCGACGTCGGGGTGGGTGACCAGCTCGACCCCGGTGGGCTCGCCATGACCGCCGATCGCGTTGAGCACGCCCTGCGGCAGCAGGTCGGCGCACCACTCGGCGAAGAGCAGCGTGGTGAGTGGCGTGGTCTCGGCCGGCTTGAGGACGACCGTGTTGCCGGCGGCGAGCGCCGGGCCGATCTTCCAGATCGCCATCATCAGCGGGTAGTTCCAGGGGGTGATCTGGCCGACGACGCCGATCGGCTCGCGGCGGATGAAGGAGGTGTGGCCCTCCATGTACTCGCCCGCGGCGCGACCCTCCATGCAGCGGGCGGCGCCGGCGAAAAAGCGCAGGTTGTCGGCCATCACCGGCACCTCGTCCTCGAGCACGGCGCCGCGCGGCTTGCCCGCGTCGGCCGACTCGAGGTCGGCGATCTGCTCGCCGCGCTCCTCGATCATGTCGGCGATCCGCAGCAGCGCCCGCGCCCGTTCGCCCGGCGGCGTCGCTGCCCAGCCCTCGAAGGCGCCCTTGGCGGCGGCAACCGCGGCGTCGACGTCTGCCTTGGTCGAGAGCGGCGCCTCGGCGATCGCCGAGCCGGTAGCAGGATTGACCACATCCTCCATCCCGCCCTCGGCCGGCTCCACAGCCTTGCCGCCGATGAAGTTCCTCAGCTTCGTCTTGGTCGCCATCACTCCCGCACCTCCACGCTCTTGGGCCGACGGGCCTCAAAGCGTCCTATTTGGACACTTTGAGGCCCGTCGGCGGGGGGTTCGTCGATTTGAAGGGCTTGCTCGACCGACACGCAGGGGAGGCCTACGGCCTCGGCTACTGCCGGGTGGGTGACCTGACCGGCGGCCACGTTGACCCCCGGGCGCAGACCCGGATCGCGCCGGATCGCCCCCTCGACCCCGTTGTCGGCGATCGCGAGCGCGTAGGGCAGGGTGGCGTTGGTGAGCGCCTTGGTCGCGGTGATCGGGACCGCGCCGGGCATGTTGGCGACGCAGTAGTGGGTGATCCCATCGACCTCGAAGGTCGGGTCGTGGTGGGTGGTCGGACGCGAGGTCTCAAAGCAACCGCCCTGGTCGATTGCGACGTCGACCAGGACCGCACCCGGCTTCATCAGCGCCAGCTGCTCGCGCCGCACTACATAAGGGGCACGTGCGCCGTGGACCAGAACGGCACCGATCACCAGGTCGGCACGGGGCAGCATCTCTTCCACGGCGAGGGTCGTCGCGTAGACGGTCGAGCAGGCGCCGGCGAAGTCGACGTCGAGCTCGCGCAGGCGGTCGATCGATTTGTCGAAGACGAATACGTCGGCCTGCATGCCGATCGCGATCGTGGCGGCGTTCATGCCGACCACCCCACCGCCGATCACGATCACATTGGCCGCCGCCACGCCGGGCACGCCGCCGAGCAGGATGCCGCGCCCACCGAGCGGCTTCTCGAGCATGAAGGCGCCGGCCTGGGTGGCGATCTTGCCGGCGATCTCACTCATCGGGGCGAGCAGCGGCAGCCGCCCGTCGGCGTCCTCGACGGTCTCGTAGGCGATGCAGGTGGCACCGGCGCCACAGAGGCCGCGGGTCTGCTCGGGGTCGGGCGCAAGGTGCAGGTACGTGAACAGCAGCTGGCCCCGCCGCAACATCTCGATCTCGGCCGCTTGCGGCTCCTTCACCTTCAGGACCATCTCCGCCTCGCCGAACACGGCGCCCGCGTCGGCAACGATGCCGGCGCCCTGCGATTCGAATTCGGCGTCGGCGATCGCGCTGCCCTCGCCTGCCCCGGCCTCGATCAGAACACGGTGGCCATGCTCGGCCATCTCGCGCACCCCGGCTGGGGTGATCGCGACACGGTACTCGTCGGGCTTGACCTCTTTGGGGACCCCGACGATCACGTCCCGACCAGCTCCCTGGCGCGCAGCGCCAGCCAGAACTCGATGCGGTCGTGGGCGCGCGAGAGATCGCGCCCGGTCAGCTCTTCCACCTTGCGCATCCGGTAGCGCAGGGTGTGGCGGTGGCAGTAGACCTCACGGGCCGCCCGCTCCCACTGCCCGTTCTGCTCGATGAAGGCCTCCAGCGAGCGCAGCAGCTCGCCGCCGTACTCCTCGTCGCCGGACTCGATCGGACCGAGGACGCTGTCGCAGTAGAGGCCTAGCGCGTCGTCGTCCTGAATCGAGAGCAGCAGGGTGAAGGCACCGAGGTCGCGCCAGGACGCCACCTCGGGCCCGCTGCCGTTCTCGGAGAACGCCGTCGCCTCGAGCGCACAGCGCGCCTCGTGGAAGGAGTGACGCAGCTCCTCCGGCGGCGCCGGCCGGCTGGCCGCGGCGCGCACCGCGCCGCGCTCTTTGATCAGCGCCCGCCGTGCTTCGGAAGCAAGGTCGACCGGGTCGCGGTCGGCGGCGTCGACGACGGCACAGAGCAGCTCGCGGCTGCCGCTGGTGTGGGGAGCGACGACGGCCGGGCAGGCGTCGGCGGCAAGGGCCCGCTCCAGCGCCGACTCGGCCGCAGCCGGATCGTCGAGATCGAAGACGAGGACGGCGGCCTCGTCGCCGATCCCGAAGGGCTCGAGCCGGCGGCGCAGCTCGGAGGGATCCAGTCGACCTCCGAGCGCGCCCGCCAGCACGTCCCCGGCAAGGCGGCGCTCGGTCTCGCGAGCGACGCGACGGCGCATCAGCTCCAGCGCAACGACGGCGACCGCCTGCTGCAGGATGAGGCGCTCGAAATCGCCCAGCCCGCCCGAGTCGCGGACCATCACCACCCAGGCCTGAGGCGGACCCCCACCCGGCGAGATCACCGGGTGGGCTAGAGCCCGGCCCGCCACAGATGGGTGAGTCGGCACGAATGGGTGCCCGTCGGCGATGTGGCTCGAGCGCTTCGTCGCGGATCGCGTTGACCGCCTCGGCGGAGAGCTCGCGGCGGAAGCTGCGCCCGGCGATGCGCTCGCCGCGGTTGTTGAGGATCGCCACGGTGCCGCCGACGGCGGAGGCGATCGTCGCAACGATCTCCTCCAGGCCACGCTCTTCCAAGACCAGCCGCTCGAGCCGGCGCTGCACGGCGATGCCCCGCTGCAGCACCTCGTACTGCTCGTTGACGAGCTTGGCGAAGGCCTTCTCGGTGATCGCGATGAACGGGGTCGAGTAGGGCACCTCGAAGAGCGGGAAGTCGCGTTTCTTCGCCTCCTCGAGCAGGGCTTTGGGCAGCTTCTTGTGGTTGAAGCCGGTGCCGAAGCCGAGCCCCGCGAGATTGTGCTCGGCGAGCAGGCGGAGATAGGCGCGCTGTTTGGCGGCGCTGTCGAGCGGGATGCCGGTGGTCAGCATCAGCTCGCCGCCCGGAGAGCCAAGGGGTCGGGTCCTCGAGCTCGGAGATGTGGATCCAGCGCAGCGGCGCCTCGGCCGCGCCCGTACCCGCGGCAAGGTCGAGGCCGACCTCGTCGAGCAGGCTTTGCACGGTGAGCATCGGCGTGCCTAGCGCGCGCCTCGGGCTCCAGCCCGCTGAGCCGGCGCCGGCTTTGGACCCGCTCCCAGGCGTCAGTGAGTACACCCCGCAGCACGTCGTGGATCTCTTCGAACTGCTCGGTGTCGGCGATCAGCGGCGGCGCCAGCTGGATCACCGGGTCGCCGCGATCATCAGCGCGGCAGATCAGGCCGCGCTTGTAGAGCTCGCCGGAGAGGATAGCCGCGCAGCAGGTCCTCGGCCTCCTCGTCGTCGAAGCTCTCCTTCGTCTCCTTGTCCTTGACCAGCTCGATCGCCTGGAAGAAGCCGGCGCCGCGCACGTCGCCGACGATCGGCAGGTCGTGCAGGCGTCTCCAGCATCTGGCGGAACTCGGCCTCCTTGGCGAGCACGTGGCCACAGAGATCCTCGCGCTCGAAGACGTCGAGGTTGGCCATCGCCACCGCCGAGGCGACAGGGTGGCCGGCAAAGGTGAAGCCGTGGGCGAAGGAGGCGTTGCCCTGCATGAAGGGCTCGGCGACGCGGTCGGAGACGATCACCGCGCCCATCGGCGCATAGGCCGAGGTCAAGCGCCTTGGCCACGGTGATGATGTCGGGGACGTAGCCGAAGCGTTCGCAGCCGAACCAGTGGCCGAGGCGACCCCAGGCGCAGATCACCTCGTCGGAGATCATCAGCACGTCGTAGCGGTCGCAGATCTCGCGCACCCGCTCGAAGTAGCCGTCCGGCGGGACGAAGCAGCCGCCGGCGTTCTGGACCGGCTCGAGGATCACCGCCGCGACCGTCTCCGGGCCCTCGAAGACGATCCGCTCCTCGATCGCGGTCGCCGCCCAGAGCGGGTGGCGGTCCTCGGGCCAGCGGTAGGCGTTGGTGTTGGGCACGTGGCAGCCGCCCGGGGGCAGCGGCTCGAACTGCGAGCGCAGCTCGGTGATGCCGGTGGCCGAGAGGGCGCCGAGCGAGGTGCCGTGGTAGGCGATCTCGCGCGCGATCACCTTGTGCTTCTGGCCTTTGCCGCGCATGCGGTGGTAGTTGCGGGCCAGCTTCAGCGCCGACTCGACCGCCTCCGAGCCACCGGAGGTGAAGAAGACGCGGTTGAGGTCGCCGGGAGCGAGCGAGGCGATCCGCGCCGCCAGCTCGATCGCGCGCGGGTGCGCGTAGCTCCACAGCGTGTAGAAGTCGAGCTCTTCGACCTGGCGCGCCGCCGCCTCGCCGAGCTCGGTGCGGCCGTGGCCGGCGTTGACGCAGAAGAGGCGCGGAGAGCCCGTCGAGGTAGCGGTTGCCGTGCTCGTCGTAGACGTAGCAGCCCTCGCCGCGGGTGATGATCGGGATCTCGTGGTCGGGCCCGTAGGAGCCCATGCGCGAGAAGTGCATCCAGAGATGTCGCATGGCCAGCTCCTGGAGGCTGGTATCGACTGCCCCGGTCGATTGCGACGCGATGGCCATGCGATTCTCCTTTCGTCCTACGACGTTCTGGACAAAGCTAGCCCTGCTCCACTCTCGCATTCAAGTGTTCGTTGGGTCAAGCCAGACGAGATCCCTTATACAAAACGTACAAATTAGGTGCCGGGGTTTGGGACATCTGCCACTTGTGGAACGCTGGCGTTACGCCCTACCGTCGTATCCATGGAGAGCGCAACGACCCCGACCCCCGGACCGGCCCCGCGCCGGGACGCCGAGCGGTGGCGACAAGGGCCTGAAGAAGAACGCGATCGGGTTCGTCTCCAGCGTCGTCATCGGGGTCGCCTCGACCGCGCCCGGCTACAGCCTCGCCGCAACCCTTGGCTTCATCGCCGCCGCCGTCGCCCTGCAGTCGCCGGCGATCCTGCTGATCAGCTTCGTCCCGATGTTCCTCGTCGCCGCGGGCTACTACTACATGAACAAAGCCGACCCCGACTGCGGCACCAGCTTCTCCTGGGTGACCAAGGCGATGGGGCCGCAGCTCGGCTGGATCGCCGGCTGGACGATCGTCGTCGCCGACGTGATCGTGATGGCCAACCTGGCGCAGATCGCCGGCCTCTACACCTTCCTGCTCTTCGGCTGGGACTCGGCGGCAGCATCGACCGTGGCGGTGACGCTGGTCGGCGTGCTCTGGATCGCGATGATGACCGCGATCGTGCTGATCGGGATCGAGCTCTCGGCGCGCACCCAGGTCGGCTTGCTGGCGGCGGAGATCGTCACCCTCGCCGCCTTCGCCGTCGTCGCCCTGGTCAAGGTCTACAGCGGCGACGCGCCTGCCCGGCTCGATCGACCCGAGCCTCTCCTGGATCAACCCGTTCATCCTCAGCCCCAGCGAGCTCTCCGCCGGGATGTTGCTCGCGGTCTTCATCTACTGGGGCTGGGATACGACGGCGACCGTCAACGAGGAGACCGAGAACCCCGATGAGGCGCCGGGGCGGGCGACCGTGGTCAGCACCCTGATCCTGCTCGGCGTCTACCTGATCGTCGCCGTCGCGGCCCAGGCCTATGCCGGGGTCGAACAGCCTCGTCGCCAATCAGGAAGACGTGCTCAGCGCGCTCGGCACGGAGGTGTTCGGCTCGCCGCTCGACAAGATCCTGATCATCGCCGTGCTCTCTTCAGCGGCAGCGTCAACCCAGACGACGATCCTGCCGACGGCGCGCACGACGCTCTCGATGGCGCGGGCGAACGCGATGCCAAAGAGCCTCGGCAAGGTGCATCCCCGCTTCCTCACCCCCCACGTCTCCACCCTGGCGATGGGCACCGCGTCGATCGTCTGGTACGTCGGCCTGACCCTGGTCAGCGAAGACATCCTCTTCGACTCGCTGGCGGCACTCGGCCTGATGATCTCCTTCTACATCGGGCTCACGGGGATCGCCTGCACGATCTACTACCGGCACGAGCTGCTGCGCAGCGTCAAGAACTTCTTCTTCGTCGGCCTCGGGCCCGCCTTCGGCTCGGCGATCCTCTTCTACCTGCTGATCAAGAACGGGATCGAACTGGCGGATCCGGCCAACTCCGAATCGGGCAACTCCTGGTTTGGGCTCGGTCCACCGCTCGTGATCGCGATCTTCTTCCTCATCCTCGGCTTCATCCTGATGGCGGTGCAGTGGAGGGCGGTGCCGGAGTTCTTCCACAAGCGGAGGGAGGTCGCACCGCCGGGCTTCCTCGAGGGCGAATCCGAGCCCACGAGCGGCGGCATCGCCTCCGGAGGGGAGAGTTGAGATGGGCTCGATAGTCGTCGGATACGACGGGTCGGGCTCGAGCAAGGCGGCACTCGCGCGGGCGGTGGAATTGGCGAAGGGCCTGGGCGATGACGTCGCGATCGTCTTCGGCTATTCCCCGCCGGGTATCTGGGGTGGAGAGATCGCCGAACACGAGGAGGCGATCGAGGAATTCGGCGAGAAGCTGATGGGCGAAGCGCGACAGCAGGTGCAGACCGACGGGGTCGAGGTCAGCTATGAGCTGGTGCCGAAGCGCGGCGCAGAGGCACTGCTCGACGTCGCCCGGCAGCGCGATGCCCGGATGATCGTCGTCGGCGGAGCGGGCAAAGCACCCCTGAAAGGCGCGATCCTCGGCTCGACCCCTTACAAGCTGCTGCATCAGACCGAGCGGCCGGTGCTCGTGGTTCCGGCTTAGTTTGGTTCGGGGGAGGGCCGGGGGTCGCCCTGGGGGAGCCGGGAATCCCGCCTTTGGCGGGATTGATGTTTGAGCCGCTTCGCGGCTGAGGATCACTCTGCGGAGCCGCTTCGCGAGGCTCCCCCAGAGCGACCCCCGGCCCTCTTACTACCGGCCTATGTGGAAGCCGACGAGTTTTGGGAGCTGGGAGACCAGGGAGCTGATGGGGTTTGGCCTTCGGCCGGCGAGCTCGGCGTTCTCTTTGCTGACGAGGGCTCGGCGGATCGCTTCTCCTCCCAGCCAGTGGAAGGGCTCGGGGGGGACGTGGCGGGGAGTGGGGTCGATGAAGGGAAGACGGGAGTGGTCGTCGCGGCGGTCCAGGGCTAAGGAGGCGAGGGCTTGGCCGACCATGTACGAGGGGCCTACTCCGTTGCCGGTGTAGCCGGCGGCGGCGAATACGCGGCCGCCGCGCAGAGGGACGACTACGGGTAGATGGGTGGGCGAGGCGTCGACCGGGCCGCCCCAGGCGTGGGTCAGGCGTCGCCCGGCGATCCCCGGGAAGTACTCGCGCAGGCGGGCGGCTGCACCCGCAACCACATCGCAATCGAGCTCGGCCCTGCCGCCCAGGCGCGCGCCCATCTCTATCTTGCCCCCTCCCCAGCCGAAGGCGATGCGACCGTCCGGGGTGGTGCGGAAGTAGTCGATCAAGGCGCGGCTGTCGGTGATGCACTCGCCGCCCGTCCAGCCGATCTCCTCGAGCAAGTCGGGAACCGGCTCGGTGAGGACGATGTGGGAGGAGGTGACGGTGAGGGCGTTGCGCAGCGGCGCCCCGGGCGCCTTCGCGGCGCCGCCGATCGCGACGATCGCCGCGCCGGCCCGCACCGAGCCACTATCGGCCTCGGCAATAGCCCCTCCTCCCGGCCGACGTTGGACACTTTTTCCCCCTATAGAGGGGACAAAGCTCCAATCGGCGGTGAGACGGCGAACGGCCGAGCGCTCGTATATATGGACACCCGCCTCGCGCAAGCGCGCGCGCAGGCCGAGGGCGAGCCGGGCCGGCTGCACGGTCGCTGCATCTGGATAGAAGGCACCGGCGCGGAAGGCAAGCGAAGCACAGTGCTCGGCGACCCCGGCGGGAGACAGCGGCTGCACGGCGTCCCCCTCCCCCAGCTCACGACTGGCAGCCAGCGCCTCGTCCCAGATCCCGTCGTAAGCCGGCGCCGTGGAGACCTGCAGGTAGCCACCGCGGCGGAACCAGGCGTCGACCTCCTGCTCGCGGCAGAAGGACTCGACCCCCGCGATCGCCTCACGCGACGCTCGCGCCACGGCCAGCCCCCCAGCATCACCCCAGCGTGCCCGCATGTTGGGCAGCGAGAACCACATCACGTTGCAGAACCCCCCGTTCCGCCCGCTGGGCCCGTAACCGCAGATCTCGCTCTCGAGCAAGACAACGCTCGCCCCGGGCTCGAGCTGCTTCACCTGCCAAGCAGCCCACATCCCGGTGTAACCCCCACCGATCACAAGGACATCGGCGCTCACGCTCCCCAGCAAGCCCCGGCAGAGCTGAGACCTCGCCAGCCTCCTCGAGCCAGTAGCCGTGGCGGGTGTGCTTCATCGGCTTTGCCAGTGTGCCCACCTCGCTAGGGTGCGCCTCATGCCGACCTTCGACCTACTTGCCGACCTGCCCCTGGAGATCGAGGGATACGAGCTGCAGGGGCTGGAGCACACGATCCCCGGCTTCGAACGCCTCTCGACCGTGATCCACATCTGGGGCGGCGGCGAGGACGGGCTTGGCGAGGACGTCACCTACGACGCCCTCGACCACGTCGCGCTGCAGGACGCCGGCGCGACGCTCGACCTGACCGGCTACGCGACACTGGGCGAGTTCTGCGAATTCATGGGCGGGGTCGACACCTTCCCGGCCGAGCCGCAGCGCGAGGTCTCGCGGCGCTACCGCCGTTGGGCCTTCGAGTCGGCGGCGCTCGATCTGGCCTTGCGCCAGGCGGGCATCGGCATCGCGAAGGCGCTGAAGCGGGAGCCCCGGCCGGTCGACTTCGTCTGCTCGATGCGGCTCGCCGGCGGCCCCGATGAGCCCTCCTCGATCGAGACCCTGCGGCGCAAGCTCGACCCCTACCCCGGCCTGCGCTTCAAGCTCGACCCGGTCAATGACTGGACCGACGAGCTGATCGCCGCGCTGGTCGAGACCGGCGCCGTCGACTCGCTCGACCTGAAGGGCTTCTACAAAGGCACCGTGGTCGACGTCGAGACCGACCCGGAGCTGTACGGCAAGCTGATCGAGGCCTTCCCCGAGGCCTGGCTCGAGGACCCCGACGTGACCGAGGAGACGCGGCCGCTGCTGGAGCCCGTCCGCGACCGGCTCACCTGGGACGCGCCGATCCACTCGATCGCCGACATCGAGGCGCTGCCCTGGCAGCCAAGGATGGTCAACATCAAGCCCTCGCGGATCGGCGGCTTGCGCGATCTGTGCGAAACCTACGACTACTGCGCCGAACGGGGCATCGGCGCCTACGGCGGTGGCCAGTGGGAGCTCGGTCCCGGCCGCGGCCAGATCCAGGTCCTCGCCTCGCTCTTCCACCCCGACACGCCAAACGACACCGCGCCGCGCGGCTACAACGAAGCCGATCCGCCGCCCAACCTGCCGACCAGCCCGCTCCTCCCCAAGCTGACGCCGACCGGCTTCCGCTGGGCGGACTGCCGAAGCCCCAGGCACCTTCGGCACCGAATTCGAGTTTCGGCTACGTCGTCACCCCGCCGACTGAAAGGAAACCGATGCCCGAGAAAAGCTTTCCCGCAGCGCTCAACGAGCAGATCGCCAACGAGTTCGCCGCCTCCCAGCAGTACGTCGGGATGGCCGTCTACTACGACGCGGAAACGCTGCCTCGCCTCGCCCACTTCTTCTACCGGCAGGCGCTGGAGGAGCGCGAGCACGCGATGATGATGGTCCAGTACCTGCTCGACGTCGGCGAGGAGGTCCACATCCCCGACATCAAGTCGCAGGAGACGAGCTACTCGGACGGGACGACGCCGGTCAAGAAGGCGCTCGAGCAGGAGAAACGGGTCGGTGAGGAGATCTTCGCCCTGTTCGAGCTGGCGCGCGAGGTGAAGGACTACCGTGCCGAGCAGTTCATGCAGTGGTTCGTCAAGGAGCAGGTCGAGGAGGTCGCGCTGATGAGCGACCTGCTGAACGTGGTCGAGCGCTCAAAGGACAACCTGCTGCTGGCCGAGGACTACATCGCGCGGGAGAGCCCGGGCGAAGGGGGCGGCGACGCGACCAAGCCACCGGCTGCGGGAATGGGCGGTTGAGATAGAGGGTCGGGTGTCCCTCGCCCCGACTCGCGGGCTTCGCCCGCTCTGAGTATCCGCCGGTTCGAGGGACACCCGATCCCTCCTATCCGAGCCACCCCGCCTTCTTGCGCATCGCCGTGATCCGCCTGAACTCCGCGATGTCCTCCCGAAGCGCTGCGGGAGCTGGCGCGGGGAGGAAGCGGGCGGGAAGCGGGGCCTCGACTGCTCCCTCCTCGCCCTTGCTGACTTTGTAAGCGCGGGCGCCTCTTTGGGCGGTCACTGCTGAAGGGGGTCCTGTGCCCTCCCAGATCAGGCCGGCGTAGTCGTCGAGGCCGTAGCCGCCCGGCATGCCGTTGGAGACCGCGTCGAGGTAGGCGGTGCGGCGGTCCGGTTCGTTGTTGTAGTGGACGCAGAGGCTGCCCGGCAGGAGGCCGAGGCCGGCGCCGGGCAGGGGTTTGCCCGAGGACTTGGTGATGCCCGCTTCGAACCAGCACATCGCGCCGGCGCTCTGCCCGGCGAGGACGATCCCCTCTCGCCAGGCGAGGCTGAGGATCGCACTCAGTTCGTGCGCTTCCCAAACCGCAAGCAGGTTGAGCAGGCTGCCGCCGCCGACGTAGATCAGGTCCTGTTCGAGGATGTGATCGCGGAGCTCCATCGGACGGCTGCCGAGCCGGAACAGAGAGAGGTCGGAGACGTCGCAGGGACGCTCGCCGAAGGCCGAGTAGAAGCGGCCGATCTGCTCCGAGGTGTCGCCGCTGGCGGTCGGCAGGATGCAGATCCGCGGTCGCCCACCGGCCCGCGTCGTCGCCAGGCGCAGCATCAACTCGCAGACGGCGCGGTCGGGAGGGCGCGAGGTGAAGTCGTGGCCGCCGAGGGCGAGTACGCGGCTGATCATGCGACCGCGGTCGTCTTTTGTGTCGCATAGCGGTACAAAAGACGACCGCGGTCCATCAGGCAGCCACTGCAGTCGACATCGCCTCCGGCAGCGGGGTCAGCGGAACCGGGCCCGGGTTGCCGAGGTAGGCGGTGGCGATCCTCATCTCCACCACGCGCTCGCCCATCGTGTCGAGCCGGTAGCCGCGCGCCTCGGGTCGCGAAGCGACGACGCGGTGCAGCTCGGTGCCGACGAAGTGGAGCGCGGCACCGTCCTCGGCGGCGTAGCCAGAGCGCATGCCCGAGCGGAGAAAGTCGTGGTAGGCGTTGCGACGACTGGAGTCGCGCTCATAGTGGACGCAGTTGCTGAACGGCAACAGCCCCAGGCCCTCGACCTGCCGCGGCGCACCGTGGAAGCCGGTCACCGCGTCGGAGAACCAGCAGAGGGAGCCGGCCGAGAGGCCGCAGAGGATGACGCCGCGCTCCCAGGCTTCGCGCAGGATCGAGTCGATCCCGTGCGCCCGCCAGACGCCGAGCAGGCTGACGACGCTCCCGCCGCCGACATAGATCAGGTCCTGTTCGAGCAGGTGCTCGCGGAGATCCTCGGGGCCCTGCTCGCGGCGGAAGAGCGAGATGTGGCTGGCCTCACAGCGATCGGCGGAGAAGGCCCGGTAGAAGCGGACGATGTAGTGATCGGCGTCGCCGCTGGCCGAAGGGAGGAAGCAGACCCTCGGCCGCTCCGACCCGCTCAGGTCGAGGACGTAGTCGTCGAGCAGCGGGTTGCCCGACTCCATCGAGAACCCACCCCCACCGAAGGCGACTATCTGACGGAGCGTCTTCTGCATAGTCAAATGGTCGCGACAGCGCGGTCAAAGGTCGTTGTACAGCGGTCCGAAGTTTTCGGTAGCGCTCTCGCCCGGATGTACAGTGGACGTCAGACCGGATTCCGGGTCCGTTCCCAGCCGGAGACGAATTGTTAATCCGGTACTGACTCGTCCACAGAGTGCCGCCCGGGGTGTACAATCGCGTTTATCGTGAGCCTCAGCGGGTTGATCGAGAAGGAACACCTCCCTGCGGGACGCGAGGACCTGGCCGAGCCACTCGTCGCCCACTCCCAGCGGGAACGGATCCTCGTCGCGATGGCCGACAGTTGCGCGACGAAGGGCTACAGCGCGACCACGATCGCCGACATCTGCGAGCCGGCCGGCGTCTCCCGCGCCACCTTCTATGAGCTGTTCAAGGACAAGGAGGACTGCTTCCACGCCGCTATGGAGGTCTCTCTCGCCGACGCGATGGGCCGCATCGTCTCGGTTTACTCGCCCGACAAACCGTGGGCGACGATGGTCCGCGACGCCGCTGCCGAGTTCCTCGATCTGCTCGCCAGTCGCCCCGCCTTCGCCCGTATGGCGCTGGTCGAGGCGCCCGCCTCCGGCGATCGCGCCTTCGAGCTCTACGCCTCGGGCAAGCGAGTGCTGCAGTCGCTGCTCGATCGCGGCCGCGACGATCCGGTCGAGGAGGAAGCGATCCCCTCCAGCGCCGGACGCGCGGCGCTTTCCGGTGCCGAGTCGCTGATCGTCGGCCAGATCCTCGCCGGCAACGCCGAGCGACTGCGCGAGCTGCTGCCGGACATCGTCTACATCACGACCGTTCCTTACCTCGGCCAGGAGGAGGCGCTGCGCCAGTCGCGCCAAGCCGAGAAGAGCCTAGGGGCCTGACGTGGGTCAGGCGTGTGCACGGGGACGTCGCAGGCCAAGCTGGGCGCCGCACGCGGGCGAAGCGGGTAGTGGTTACTACCCGCAAGACCGGGGGTGGCGATCCAGCGCCGGCATGCGACGTCATCCGTGTGCGCGGATGACCCGCGTTAGGCCCCTGAGCTCACCCGGAGGCTGACCGGAGTGGAGCGGGCAGGGGTGGGGGACCGGTGGCGCCCTCCGCGCGGACGTCACCGGCTGCCGCCGGAGGTGGTTGCGCGTTCGCAGCGCGAGCGCCTGCTCGAGGCGGCGGTCCGCGTCGTCGCGGCCAAGGGCTACGGCGCGATGACGGTGGGGGACCTGACCAAAGAGGCGGGGGTCTCCCGCACGACGTTCTACGAGCTCTACGAGGACAAGGAGGCCTGCTTCCTGGCCGCCTACGACAACGCGGTCGAGGTCCTGGTGCGGCGGGTGATGTCCGCCTATGACTCAGAGCAAGGCTGGCCGAACCGGGCTGCGGCGGGACTCGCCGCCCTGCTCGATGCGCTCGCCGAGGAGCCGGCGCTGGCGCGGCTCTCGCTGGTCGACATCGGCAACGCCGGCCCTGCCGCACAGCGCCGCTACCGGGCGGCGATACAGCGCCTTACCCCGCTCTTCGAGGAGGGTCGGGACTTTGCCCCCGACGGCCGCAGCTTGCCCGCCAATACCTCGCGGATGGCGATCGGCGGGGTGACCGGACTGATCTCCGACGAGCTTGTTGCCGGCCGCGCAGAAGAGCTTCCCGAGTTTGCTTTCGGACGTGCTTTTTGCCACGCTAGTCCCGTATATCGGCCCGGATGCGGCAGCAAGGGAGGTCGAGAGGCTGACTCGATAAACGCCTACGTACACGTTGCCGCTATGATCCATATACCCGATAGTTCAACCCTGACGGGCGGGCCGATGGCAGGCAGCGAAACGCGACGTCGACAGATCCTCGAAGCGATGATTCAGGTGGTCGGCCGCAAGGGGTATAAGGCGACCTCGGTTGCCGACGTGATCGAGGAGGCCGACGTCTCCCGCACGACCTTCTACAAGTACTTCGAGGACAAGCACGAGTGCTTCCTCGCCGCCTACGACCTCTTGGTCGAGCGGGTATTCGGCGAAGTGATCGCCAAGTGCGACGCCAAACAACCCTGGCTGGACCGGATGCGGATCGGCCTGGCAACCGTGGTCGAGCTATTCGCCCTCGATCCCGAGCTGGCGAGGACGGCGATCGTCGAGGTTGCCGCGGCCGGCTCCGACGCCCGCCAACGACACTGGGACGCGATCACCAGGTTCACCGAGTACCTCACCGAAGGCGAGCAGCTGGCCGGCGACCGCGATCTGCCCGGCAACATCGGGTTGATGGCCGCCGGCGCCGTCTCCGGCCTGATCTTCGACGAGCTGCTGGCCGGGCGAGCGGAGCGGCTGCCCGAGTTGCTGCCCGACCTGCTCTTCGCGATGCTGGTCCCCTACATCGGCCCCGGCGCCGCGACTGCGGAGATGCGGCGAGCAGCGGCCGGCTGAGGCCCCGCGCCTCGCCGGCCGCCCGCCTCCCCGGGTCTCTAGAAAGCGCCGATCTCGCGGCGCAGCTTGGCGCGCACGCGATGCAGGCGGACCTTGACCGTGCCGAGCGGGATGCCGAGGCGATGCGCGATGGCCTCCTGGGTCAGATCCTCGTCGTAGCGAAGTCGTACAAGCTGCCGGTCGCGCTTGTTGAGGCGCTCGAGCGCCGCGTGCAGGTCGGCCCGTTCGACAGTGGCCAGGACGCGCTCGTCGTCACTGCCCTGCCAGGCTTCAATCGTGTCGGTCGGCGCCGGGCGTTTGCGAGCGAACTCGCGCAGCGCCTCGTTGCGGACGATCGTCGCCAGCCACGACTTGCGCGCCTCGCTTTTACGCAGCGTCGTCCGTTTCCGCCAGGCTCGCACCATCGAATCCTGGGCGATGTCCTCCGCCTCTGTTCGGCTCTTCGCATAGCGGAAGGCGAAGCGGAGGCAGATCCGGTGAACCTCGTCCCAGTCCCAGGACTCGCTCGGATCTACCCCCCTGCTAACCCGATGATCGAGACGACGGACCTCCACGATCGGATCAGACTAGCAGATTTGATCAATGAAACCATGTCGAACATTCATTGGTCATCGGGAGCGTGGATGCAGCAGCAGCAGTCCAGCCGGGAAGCCAGTGGGCCGAGCAGGCCTATGAGGCGATCGCGCCGGTCTACGACGATTTCACCGCCCACCACGACTACGAGTTGTGGCTGGGCAATATCCTTCCCAAGGCCCGCGGCCACGGGTTGAGCGGGCGGCGCCTGCTCGACGTCGGCTGCGGAACCGGGAAGAGCTTCCTGCCGATGCTCGAGCGGGGATGGGAGGTCACCGCTTGCGACATCTCGCCCTCGATGCTGGAGCTGGCCCGGGCGAAGGCCGGCGGGGCGGCGCAGCTGTCGGTGGCGGACATGCGGGAGCTGCCGAAATTCGGCGAGTTCGATCTCGTCTGGGCACTGGACGACGCGATCAACTATCTGCTCAGCGTGGAGGAGCTGGGGGAAGCGCTGAGCGGGATGCGAGCCAACCTGGCCCCCGGCGGACTGCTGATGTTCGACGTCAACACCCTGCAGGCCTACCGCACCTTCTTCGCCGAAGAACAGCGGGTGGAGCGGGGCGGGCGGCAGCTGGTCTGGCGCGGCCAGGGCTCAGCCGACACGCCACCGGGCTCGATCAGCGAAGCACGTTTCGAAATCGAGGCCGAGTGACGGTGCGGACGTCGAGACCCACGTCCACCGCCAGCGCCATTTCCCCGAAGCGGAGGTGCGCGCACAGCTGGAGGGGGCGGGCCTGGAGTGCCTCGATGTCTACGGCCACGGCTTTGACGCGGTTCCCAAGCAGCCGGTCGAGGAACTGGTCCACTCCAAGGCCGTCTACATAGCCCGCCGCGCATAGGGCTACGGCGCAAACCCTTCAGCCCGGTGGGCTAACCAACACCTAACTCTTACTCGCCTTACCGCCGCCGTTACTGACACACTATGTGTGTCAGGGGATAGTCAAGAAATTACCCGAGCGCTCTATTGGTGTTTTTTTTGACCTTTAGGTTTAGTGCGAGGATTTTATAGGTACGCATCAATATGGGGTTTTGGGCGCCGTGACTAGCTACTTATATTCTGTAGACTCATAACGAAATAGCTGGCAGGCTCGGCGCGTGTCGGAGGTGGCTCTCAAGGCTCTTGGCGAAGCGATTCGTACGCGGCGGGGCGAAATCGACGGTCTCTCTCAGGAGGGGCTCGCCGACCTTGCCGGAATGCATCGCACTTACGTCAGCGAGATCGAGCGCGGGTTGAGAAACCCGAGCTTCCGCAACCTGTTCAAGCTTGCGGCCGCACTCGAAGTGCCGCTATCGGATCTGGTTGCACAGGCCGAGCGCACAGTTGGCGGCGACGCTCTGGCGCCGGAGGCTTGAGTCACGGTGCGAGACAGGCCGAACTATTAGCAAACGCTGACATCAGCTTTTTATCTCGTCACACTCAACACCATTTGCCACTCTTTTCAGGTGGACATAATTGTCTCGACACCTGAGATCCTCGGGGTCTCGATACGGGAGCGACGGGACTCGAACCCGCGACCTCCGGCGTGACAGGCCGGCGCTCTAACCAACTGAGCTACGCCCCCTGAAGACGGGCGAGGGGATCGCCCAGCGGGGATTATCTCAGGGTCGCTGGATTTGTAGCTTGAAGGCTCCGCCGGAGCGGCGGGAGGAGCGGATCGCGACCCGCAGTCGGGACTGGCCGCAGACGGTGTAGTTGAGCTGATGCCCGAAGCTGAGGCCGTTGCGTGACGTGCGCAGGACCCGTCCGGCCGGGTTCAGCAGGCTGAGCTCGTAGCGCGGCCGGCCCGCCGGGCGAAGGCTGACGATGCCGTCGAGCGGGGTCCTGAAGGCCCGAACCACCGGCCCGCCGCGGCGCGGCGGCGTCGCGCCCCCGCAGCTTGAAGGCGCTGCGGCCCAGCCAGGGTTCGAGGGTGTCTTCGCGGATCGCCTGGAAGGCCGCCGCGTCTGGCGTCAGGGCAGCCAGCCAGCGCCACGGGACGTCGCTCTCGGGAAAGCGGAGGTGGGCGAAGCTCTCGGCAAACGCCTCGCCGGGATCGCGGAAGTAGTGCAGGCCCTCGTTGCCGGGAAAAAGCGCCCCCGCCCGGGAGCGCTGGCAGACGTGCTCGTAGCTCGACCAGCGCGGTGTGCCCCAGTCGATCGCCGCCGGGAAGGGCGGCGGGCTTTCGCGATGCTGGGCGACGTGGTGCCCGTACTCGTGAGCGAGGACGAATTCGCGGCTGGCCCCTTCCGGTGCAGGGGTGTCGTCGCCGCTGAGGACGATCTTGTTTTCGCCGCCGTAGTAGCAGGCCTCGGCGCCGTAGCCGCAATCGAATTCGATCTGCGAGGGCGTGTCGAGCTGGACGGTGAGCAGTTCCATCTCATAGCCGTGGATCAGGGTGCCGAGGAAGTTGGCGATCTGCTGCGGTTCCACCGCCGTGCAGGCGGCCTGACAGGCTTCGGTGACGGAGATCGCGACCGTTTCGCCGCTGCCGTCGTTGATCGGGTAGCGGCTCGCCTCAGCGCTGGCCGAGATCAGCGCCGTGCCGGCGCTGGGCGCCTCGATCACGGTGTCGCGCGGCCGTGGCGTCCGCCGCCGCCGGGGAGGCGAGGAGAAGGATCATGGCCATACCCGCAAGCGCCCCCGCCGGGCGCTTGCTCAAGGGGCGGGTCCGGGGTTTATCTCGAGCTCCTTTGCCGGCAAAGGAGCGCCACTCTGTCCCGCGCCGGCTGGGGCGGCGGAGGCGATGCGCGTGTCAGCCGTCAGCGCGATCACGTCAACTTCCCACAAGGTAGCTCGCCCGGTGTCGCGCTTCAAATCTGGCGGCCCCCACGGCCGTACCGAGTTCGAGATGCGACTGTCTGGGCGCCGCTTGGGCGTGTGACGCAACCGATTGAGCGTCCCGCACGTAATGGGGTTCGATGAGGATTGCGATCGTCGGCAGCGGCATCTCCGGGCTCGTCGCCGCGCACCAGCTGTACCGGCAGCATGAAATCGCCGTTTACGAGGCAGGGCCGCGCCTGGGCGGCCACACCAACACGATCCGGGTCGATACGCCGGACGGGCCCCACTGGGTGGACACCGGCTTCATCGTCTTCAACGATCGCAACTACCCGAGCTTCGAACGCCTGCTGGCGGAGCTCGGCGTCGCCACGCAGGCCTCACGGATGAGCTTCTCGGTATCCGACGGCCAGGGCGGGTTCGAGTACGCGGGGACGCCGCGGGGCCTCTTTGCCCGCCCCTCCCACCTGATCAGCCCCGCGTTCCTCGGCATGCTGCGCGACTGGCGTCGCTTCAACCGCGAGGCGAGGATGCTGATCGGGACCAACGGCAGCTCCCCCTCGCTCGGCCAGTGGCTCGAGCAGCGCGGCTTCTCCCGCCACTTCGTCGAGCGCCTGGTGGTCCCCCAGGTCTCCGCCGTCTGGTCGGCGGACCCCGAGCAGATGTGGAGCTTCCCGGCCGGCTTCATGGCCGAGTTCTTCGACAACCACGGCATGTACAGCCTGCGCAACCGGCCCCGCTGGCGCTCGGTGCAGGGTGGCTCCAGCTGTTACGTGGAGGCGATCTCCGCCCCCTGGCAGGACCGGGTGCGGCTGAACGCCCCGGTGCGGCGGATCGAGCGCCTGGACGACCGGGTGCGGATCGAGGCCGACGGACGTGAGAGCGAGGACTTCGACCAGGTGGTGATCGCGACCCATTCAGACCAGGCGCTGGCGATGCTCGCCGACCCCAGCGAGGCCGAGCGCGATGTTCTCGGCGCGATCCCCTACCAGCGCAACGAGGCCGTCCTCCATACCGATACCTCGCTGCTGCCACGCCGGCGCGCGGCCTGGTCGAGCTGGAACTTCCACCTGCCCGAGAGGCCGGTCGGGCGCACTACCGTTACTTACTGGATGAACAACCTGCAGCGCCTGCGTGCAGATCGGGAGTTCCTCGTCACGCTCAACCGCGACGAGGCGATCGACCCCGCCAAGGTGATCCGGCGGATCTCATATGACCATCCCGTCTACACGCCGGAGGGCCTGCGCGCCCAAGCGCGGCACGAGCAGATCAGCGGCGTGCGCAGGACCCACTACTGCGGTGCTTACTGGGGGTGGGGCTTCCACGAGGACGGCGTGCGCAGCGCCCAGCGCGCCTGCGAGGGAATCGCTACGGCCCCGGAGGAGGTCTTGGCGGCATGACCGCCTCAGCTATCTATGAGGGCTGGCTGCGGCATCGCCGCTTCGGGCCGGTCGAGCACAGCTTCCGCTACCGGCTCTTCATGGCCTACCTCGACCTCGATGAGCTGCCCGCAGTGCTCGACCCCTTCCCGCTCTGGTCGGCCCGGCGCGCCGCGCCCGCCCACTTCCGCCGTGAGGACTACATGGGCGAGCCAGAGCGGCCGCTGGCCGAGTGCGCGCGCGAGGCGGTCGAGCGCCAGGCCGGCACCAGACCCGAGGGGCCGGTGCGGTTGCTGGCCAACCTGCGCTATTTCGGCCACGTCTTCAACCCGGTCTGCTTCTACTACTGCTTCGACCGGGCCGGAGAGCGGGTTGAAGCGGTGGTTGCCGACGTCAACAACATCCCCTGGGGGGAGAGTCATCCTTATGTGATGACGCGTGGTGAGCGGACCGGGTCGGTGATGAGCGGGAAGTTCGGCAAGGCGCTGCACGTCTCGCCGCTGATGGGCATGGATCAGACCTACGCCCTGCGGGCCACCGAGCCCGGCGATGAGTTGCTCGTCCACATCGATTCGAATCCGCTCGGCGAGGGCGCCAAGGCGTTCGACGCCACCCTCTCGATGCGGCGCCGCGAGTTGAGCGGCCCGGTCCTGACGAAGATGCTGGCCCGCTACCCGGCGATGTCGCTGCAGGTGGTGGGGCGGATCTACGCGCAGGCGCTGCGGCTGAAGCTGAAGGGCGCCAGATACTTCCCCCATCCCGAGGGAAGGCGGCCGAAAGGCTTCCTCTCACCGTGAGGAGTCGCCTCGCGAGAGCCGTGGTGTCGGCCTTGCTCGGGCGCGTCCGCGCTGGCCAGATCGAGATCGCCGAGGGCGCACGGCTGCGGCGGTTCGGGCCGGAGGGCGCGGAGCTACGGGCGAAGGTGACGATCCGCGATCCGACCGCCTGGCGCGGGCCGCTGCGGGGCAGCCTCGGGCTCGGCGAGACCTACCTGGAAGGACTCTGGGAGACCGACGACCTGGTCACGCTGCTGCAGATCGCGGCGCGCGAGGCGGGTAGGCGCAGCCGGCTGAGGCGGGTGATCCAGCGGCTGCGCGGCCTCCTGCACCGACTGCTCCAGCTGGTTCCCAAGAACAGCAGACGCGGCGCCCGCAGGAACATCTCCGCTCACTACGACCTCGGCAACGAGCTCTTCTCGGCCTTCCTCGACGAGCGGATGATGTACTCGTGCGCTCACTTCGAGCGACCCGGCGCGAGCCTCGAGGAGGCGCAGCTGGCGAAGCTGGAGCAGATCTGCGCCAAGCTCGAGCTCGGCCCCGACGATCACCTGCTGGAGATCGGCACGGGCTGGGGTGGGCTGGCCGTTCACGCCGCCCGCGAGCACGGCTGCCGAGTGACCACTACGACGATCTCCTGGGAGCAGCACCGCCTGGCCTGTGAGCGGGTGCGTGAGGCCGGCCTCTGCGATCGCGTTACCGTGCTTTTCGAGGACTACCGCGACCTGCGCGGCAGCTACGACAAGCTGGTCTCGGTCGAGATGATCGAGGCGGTCGGCTGGCAGCACTTCGATGAGTTCTTCAACCGCTGCGACGCCCTGCTCGCCCCTGGCGGCCTGATGTTCCTGCAGGCGATCACGATCGCCGACGACCTCTACGAGGTGGAGAAGGCGAGTCGCAGCTTCGCCAACACGCACGTCTTCCCGGGTGGATGCCTGCCCTCGAAGGCGACGATCGCCTCCTGCCTCGCGCGGGTGACCAGCCTGCGCCAGATCTGGTCCGCCGACATCACCGCCGACTACCCGCCGACGCTGGCCGCCTGGCGGCAGCGCTTCCTTGCCGCCTGGGATCGGCTGCGCGCGCATGGCTACGACGAGCGCTTCCGCCGCCTTTGGGTCTTCTACCTGACCATCTCGGAGGTGGGCTTCCGCGAGGGGCGGATCGGTGACGTCCAGGCGCTGCTGGCAAAACCGCAATACTCCGCAACGCCGTGATCATCGAGCGCACCGAGAACCCGACGTGGCTGTCGAACGCCTACCTGGTCGCCGACGAGGCGGGCGGCAAGGGTGTGTTGATCGATGGCAACGACGACCTCGGGCCGCTGCTTGATCGGGCCGAGCGCGACGGCATCGAGATCACCCACGTCCTCGTCACCCACCCCCACGGCGACCACGTCGCCGGCCTGGCCGAGGCGCGGCAGCGGATCGGCAACCCACCGCTGGTCGCCCATGTCGAGACCGCGGCCGAGCTGGAGGAGGAGGTCGGCGAGACGATCGCCGACGGCGGCGTGTTCACAACCGGCGGGCTCGAGATCGAGGCGATCTACACCCCCGGCCACGCCGCCGGGCACCTCGCTTTCCTCGTCGACGGGTCCGATGTCTTCACCGCTGACGTCCTCTTCAAGGGGACCGTCGGCGGGACGATGGCCCCGGGTGCCAGCGGCTTCGCCGACCTCAAAGCCTCGGTGATGCGGCTGATGGAGCTGCCGCCGGACACGCGGGTCCATCCCGGCCACCGCGAGCCGACGACGATCGGCGAGGAGCGTGAGGGCAACCCCTTCGTGCGGATCTGGCGCGGCCTCGAGGAGACCGGCGAGGAGGAGGTCACGGTCTGGGACCGCCCGGCGACGCTGAAGCTCTGGGCGCCCGACTACGACGGCGGCAACAAGGCTTGGATCGTCTTCGGCGACGACGGCACCGAGGCCATCGTCGGCGGCTCGCAGGTCGTACGCAGCTGACGAGCAGCGGACGTGCCGGTGGAGAGAGGTCCATATGGACCTCTCTCCACCGGCACGTCCCTGGGGCTAGCGGATTACGGCTTCGATCAGGATCCAGCAGCCATCCGTGTCGGTGGCGGGGCTGAACGGCTGCTGCGAGTAGCTGCCGTTGAGGTAGATCAGCGTGTTGTCGCCACCTGAGGAGCAGCGGACCATCGAGGTGCTGCCCTTCGTGTACATGGCGAGCTGCTCGCCCTTCTTCACCGGGATGTCGACGTTGAAGGACTCAACCCGGTAGTTGTCGCTTTCCCAGTTGGCTTCGGTCTGGCCCTGGTAGGCGATCTTCGGGCCGCCGCGGACGACTTTGGCTTCGTTCGAGCCGAACAGGGTCGAGCGCTTGACCTTGGCGATCTGGAGCCGGAAGACCCCCGAGCCGCCGGCGATAAGCCGGATCTTCTTGATCGTGCCGCTCCGGGGGGCGAGCTCGCCACCGTCCGGGCGCCCATAGGCTTCGTTCTGCACCATCGTGCACTGCACCAGGCTTTCCTGGTTGCACTGCAGGCCGGGCAGCGAGTTGGAGGGCTGGACAGTGGGGTCGAGCTTGGCGCCGAACTTGACCGGCGCCTTGGCCAGGCCGGCCGCGGGGGCGAGCATCAGGGCGAGGCTGGCGAGGGCGGCGGCGAGGATGACGATGCGGGTGCGGAACATTGGGATCTCCTTTTGAGTGGGTTCGGGGCTGGGATCAGCTTCGCCCGGAACCCGTCCCACGCCCAGAAGCCCAAGGGGTGGTATCCCTCACCCCATGAACGACCGCCCCCAGACCAGCGCGCCCGAGCTGAAGGCGCAGATCGATGCCGAACGGCGCGGCCGGCCCTTCCTCGTCTTCCGCGACGGCGGTGGCGCGCAGCGAATCGTCACGGTCGAGGCGGGAGCGGCGGCGCTCTGGGTTGGACGCGGCGAGTCGGCGGACGTGCGACTCGACTGGGACGGGGAGGTCTCGGCCCTGCACGCCCAGATCGAGGTGGTCCGCGACGAGTGCACGCTGCTCGACGACGGCCTCTCCCGCAACGGCTCCTTCGTCGGCGAGCAGCGGGTCGACGGGCGGCGGCGTCTGCGCGACGGCGACACCCTGCGCTTCGGTCGGACCACGGTCCTCTTCCGCCGTCCGGGCGAGGGCGCGCCGGAAGCGACCGTCGCCGCCAGTCAGATACCGGCCGCGGCAACCGTCTCCCCCGCTCAGCGCCGCGTCCTGCTCGCCCTCTGCCGCCCTTATAAGGACGAGGACCCATTCGCCACTCCCGCCACCAACCAGGCGATCGCCGACGAGCTGCACCTCAGCGTCGATGCGGTCAAGACCCACATGCGGGCCCTCTTCGAGAAGCTCGAGGTCGGCGAGAAGCCGCAAAACCAGAAGCGCGTGGCCCTGGTCGAGCGGGCCCTGCAGAGCGGCATCGTCAGCCGACGCGAGCTCTGACGCAAGGAGTCCACCAGGCGTGATCCGCGCCTGCGCAAGGGCGGCGGACGTATGTGCGATTGGACGGTTGGGGTTTTCCCCGGACACTCTTCAGTGACCCCTGGGGGGTTCATGCATCTGGTCCTAGCCCTCACCGCCACCGACATCAAGGAATTCTTCTTCGACTGGTACCCGGTCTTCGGGGTCTTCTTCATGTTCGGCCTGTTGATCATCTTCGTGACGCTGCTGCGCGGCACGATGGGCACGACCAAGCCCGAAACCGTCAAGGCCAGCAAGACCGAGCCGGTGCTCTGGGAGGAGGTGCAGGGCGTCGACGCCGCCAAGGACGAGCTGATGGACGTCGCCGAGTGGCTGCGCGACCCCGACCGCTTCGCCGCGCTCGGTGCGCAGCCGCCGCGCGGGGTGCTGCTCTTCGGCCCACCGGGGACCGGCAAGACGATGCTGGCGCGGGCGGTTGCCGCGCAGGCCGGCGTCGACTTCTTCTCGGCCTCGGGATCGAGCTTCGTGGAGATGTTCGTGGGGAGGGGAGCCGCCCGCATCCGGCGCCTGTTCAAGGAGGCGCGCAAGTCGGGCCGGGCCGTCATCTTCATCGACGAGCTGGACGCGGTCGGCGGCGCGCGCAGCAGCGGCGGTGGGGATGGCGGCTCGAGCGAGCGCGAGCAGGCGCTCAACCAGCTGCTGGTCGAGCTCGACGGCTTCGAGAAGGACCCCGGCACGGTGATCGTGATCGCCGCCTCCAACTACGTCGACAAGCTCGACAAGGCGCTGCTGCGGCCGGGGCGCTTCGACCGTCAGGTGTTGGTGTCCCCGCCCGACCGCGACGGGCGCGAGGCGATCCTGAGGGCGCACGCAAAGGGCAAGCCGCTCGGCCCCGATCTGGACCTGACCGACGTCGCCCGCAAGACGACCGGGATGACCGGCGCCCAGCTCGCCAACGCGCTCAACGAGGCGGCGATCATCGCCGGGCGGGCGGGACGTAAGGCGATGGCGCGCGAGGACCTCGACGAGGCGCTGCTGCGCCAGTCGGTCGGCTCGCAGCAGGCGCGGCGGCTGAGTCAGAAGGAGCGGCGGATCGTCGCCTACCACGAGGCGGGGCACGCGCTCTGCCGCAGGCTGTTGGGCCTCGACCCGCCCGAGATCCTCAGCATCGTGCCGCGCGGGCCGGCACTCGGCTTCGTCGGCCACTCGCCGCAGGAAGACACTTACTTGAAGTCGCGCGAGGAGCTGCTCGACGAGCTGGTGACGCTGCTCGGCGGCCGCGCCGCGGAGGAGGAGGTCATGCACGAGTCCTACTCAGGCGCCGTCGACGACCTGCACCGCGTGCACCTGGTCTGCAAGCAGATGGTCGCCGAGTTCGGCATGGGCGTGGCGCTGGACGCCGACGGGGCGCCGCCGATCGCGCTGCCGACCGACAACTACGCGCTCTCCGATCGCACCCGTCGCGACGTCGACCTGGCGTCGATGACGCTGGCGCGCGAGGCCTACCGGCGCGCCCGGGCGCTGCTGGCCGCGAACCGCGAGTGCCTCGACGACCTCGCCGCCAACGCGCTCGAGCGCGAGACGCTGACCCGCGAGGACCTCGACGAGATCTTCGCCGCGCACGAGCTGCGCGAGAAGCACCTGCCGAGCTCCGTCCCGGCAGCCGTCGTGCTTTCCTCCGAGCCGCCCGCGCCGGAGTAGCATCCCCGCTCAGTGGAGGCTGAGCGGAACGCCGAGGAGCACTACTTCCCGCCGGGGCGCTCGATGGCGCGCCGGGTCCACGGGGCGCGCGCCGTCGGACTGCTCTACGGACAGCGGGCGCTGCTGATCGGAGCGCTCGAACCGCTCACCTACACCGGCACGATGCTCTCGACCCGCTCGGGCGACCGTCCCTTCGAGCGCCTGGCCCGCACGGCGAAGATCCAGGAGACGGTCTTCCTCGGCACTCGCGAGGAGGCCGACGCGGTGCTCGCCAAAGTCCACCGGCTGCACGAGACGATCAAGGGGGAGCTCTCCGAAGCGGCCGGCACCCACCCGGCCGGCACGCCCTACTCGGCCTTCGACCCGGAGCTGATGCTCTGGACCCTGGCGGTGATCGCCGACTCGGGCCGGGAGATGTACGAGACGCTGGTGCGTCCGCTTGACCCGGATGAGCGCGAGCGCCTCTGGCAGGACTACGTGCGCTTCGGCGAGCTGTTCGACCTGCCGCGCTCGCGAGGTGCCGGGCAGCCACGTCGAGTTCAAGGCCTGGTTCGACGGCAAGCTCGCCGCACCCGACCTGCAGGCGACCGAGCACGGGCTGGCGATGGCGCCGCTGGTGGCCTTCCGCCAACCCGTGCCCGCGGCGGCACGGGGCAACCTCGCCGTCCAGAACCACATCATCAAAGGGACCCTGCCGCCACGGGTGCGGGAGATCTTCGGGATCCACTGGAGCCGGGCGCACGAGGCGGGCTTCCGGGCGATCGCCGCCGCCCACCGCCGCTCCCGCGGCCTCTTCCCCTACCGCATGCGGCGCGGTCGCAACGACGTCTTCTTCGACGTCGTCACCAAGGCCGAGCGGCGGCGTGGCGGCACCGTGACGCCTCAGCTCCGCGCCGACGCCTGATCGATCACGAGGAGACCGTGAAGCGTGCCCCGGCGCGCTCGAAGCGATCGAGGCTGCCGGTGCCGAGGGCCGTGGCGGGAGTGAGGCAGCCGCCGCGCTCGGGGGTGCCTCCCTGCTCGGCGAGGAGCAGACCGACCTCGCCGAGCAGCTTGGCCGTGGTCAGGTACCCGGGGTGGCCCTCCGCGAACACATCGATTCGCACATAGCGGTCGCCGGCGGTACGCGCATCGGCGGTCAGCTGCCACGACCACTCTTCGAGGCGGTCGCCGGAGGGCCCGAAGCCAGAGGACGGCAGCGCTCTGCGCAGCAGTGCGGCCGAGCGCTCCCTGACCACGGGGCGCGACCGGCTGAGCCCGCGGAACCCTGCCTGCATCCCGGCGAGCGCCCCCGCCGCCACGTAGCGCAGAGGCAGGGTCGCCGCGCCGCCGGGGATCCCGATCCCCTCGCGGTAGCGCAGCGGCTCACCCGCGGCACCCCCGCGCTCGGCGGCGAGCAGCGCCCAGGTGCGGTGGACTACGGCGGGATTGATGAAGGCGATGGGCGTCATCGGTGCGACCGCGTCGCCGCGGGCGTTGACCCGTGGGGAGAGGGCGATCGGGCTGCGCCGCCGCACCGCATCGGCGGTCGCCGCGTCGGGGATCAGGGCCGCGGCGTCGGCCACCGCCGCGGCGTCCTCGTCGCCGACCGCCTCGGCCATGCTCTGCAGCGTCCCGCCAGAGATCAGGTCGGCGAGCCCGAGGCGCCCAGACGGCTGGTTGGTGACGACGTCGACGTCCGCCGCAGTGAGCTCTTCGCCCCAGCGCTCGCGGGCGGTCTCGGCGGCAAGCAGCACAGCGAGGTCCGGCGGCAACGCCTCGAAGCCACATATCTCGACGATCTTCACCCCGGCCGCCGCGGCGCGGTCGTGGAAGGCGTCGATCATCCGCCGTACGAAGGGGATCTCCCCGGTCAGGTCGACGTAGTGAGAGCCGTTGGCCACGCAGGCCTCGATCACCGGCTCGCCATAGAGCGTGTAGGGACCGACGAGGTCGAGGACGACCCGGGTGCGGGACGCCATCGCCGCCAGCGAAGCCGGGTCGTCGACGTCGGCGACGATGATCTCGGGCGCCGAGACCCCGATCTCGGCGAGCACGCGCTCCAGCTTCGCGGGATCGCGCCCGGCGACCGCCCAGCTCGCCCCCACCTCCCCGGCCCGCTCAGCGAGGTAGGCGGCGACGCGACGGCCGGTCACGCCCGTGGCGCCGAAGACGACGACCGATAGATCCCGCTCGCTCACCGACCAGCCTCGACGCGTGCCTTGAGCTCGCCCGGGCGGGCGTTGACCAGCACCGCCCGGGCAGCAGCCTCGACCGGCCCGCGGATGAGCATGCCGAGCACTCGCCCCGGGTCGCCGTCGAGCGAGTAGGTCGCCCGCGTCCGTCCCCCACCGAGATCCTCCAGCTGCCAGAACCCCTCGACCGACTTGAGATCGCCCTTCTCCTGGCTCCACGAGAGGCGGGTGGGCGGTTCGTAGCTGAACCGCACCTGGGTCTTTACCTGCCGGACCTTGATGTCGCTGACGCTCTCGACCAGAGTCGGGCGCCCCTCGTCGTCGTGTTCGAGCGCCGTGATCGCCTCCAGGCCACCCTGCCAGTCGGGCGCGATGAGCACGTCCTCGACCACTGCCCAGACCTCGTCGAGGGGAGCGTCGATCTCCGCGTCTGCGGTGCCACCCATGTGTCCCATCTACTCCACCTCCGGCTTTCGTCCTGAGAGAAACTGAGCGAGGCCGGTGACCTGCTGGTCGACCTCGATGAGGCCGTCGTCGATCAGCACGCGCCTCAGCTCATCGCGATCGAAGATCCGCACACCGCTCAGCCGGCGCACGGCGTGGCTGGTGACGCCGGTCGGCAGCGGGCCCCGGTTGCAGCTGGTCAGCAGCGCGACCCGGCCGCCCGGCGCGAGGACCCGGACGATCTCCGCCAGCGCCAGCATCGGCTCCTCGATCAGATACAGCGCCGCGAAGCAGCAGACCGCGTCAAAGCCGGCGTCGCGAAAGGGCAATGCTGAGGCGTCCCCGCGGACGTAGGCGACGTTGTCGCTTGCCGTATCGCGAACGGCGACGTCCAGCATCGAGGCCGAGGCGTCGATGCCGACGACAAGGCCCTCGCTCGCGGCGCGGCCGAAATCGCGGCTGAAGTTGCCGGGGCCGCAGGCGACGTCGAGGACCCGGTCGCCGGTGCCGATCGAGAGCATCGACAGCGCCATCCGGTGCTCCTCCTCGGTTCCCGGCCCGGTAAAGCCCATCAGCAGCCGAACACCGAACGGCCGCCAGAAGCGCTGGTAGACCAAGGGCAGCACGCGGCTCACCATCAGCCGCTGGCCGGGATGCGTCCCGGTGGGGTCCTGCGCGCCCAGCAGGTCGAGGTAGCCACGCTGGACGTCGATCCCATCGCTCGGCAGGGGCGCGGAGAAGAGATCGAGCGCCTGAGCTATCCCGGGCGGGAGATCGCGGTGCTCGTCAGCAGCCAGGAGTGGGTCGGCCATCGCCCTTGAGGCTAACGGCACCCCGGCGCTCAATATTGTGGGTGAATGAACGTTCACTCAGGCGAGCGAGTCCGGTGAGCTGGAGCGTCGCGGACATTCCCGACCTGACCGGCCGCACGGCGATCGTCACCGGCGCCAACGGCGGCCTCGGTCTCGAGACCGCGCGAGCGCTGGCGGGAGCGGGTGCCAAGGTGATCATGGCGGCCCGCAACCAGGAGAAGGCAGCGGAGGCCGAGGCGGGGATCCGCAGTGGATCGCCGGGCGCCTCGCTCGAGATCGTCGAGCTCGACCTCGGCTCGCTGGCTTCTGTCAGCGAGGCGGCCGGGAAGGTTCTCGCCGGCCACGACTCGATCGACCTCCTCGTCAACAACGCCGGCGTGATGGGCATCCCTGAGCGCAAGACCATGGACGGGTTCGAGATGCAGCTCGGCGTCGACCACCTCGGGCACTTCGCCCTCACCGCGCTGCTGATGCCGGCGCTGCTGCGTGCGGACGCGGCGCGGATCGTCACGGTGACGAGCACCGCCCACCACATGGGCAGGGCGGTGAATCCCGGCAATCCCCACCTGCACGGGCGCTACGGACCCTGGCGGGCCTACGGCCAGGCGAAGCTCGCGAACTTCCATTTCGGCCTCGGCCTCGATCGCAAGCTCCGAGAGGCGGGCGCGCCGGCTGCGAGCCTCGTCGCCCACCCCGGCCTCTCCAACACCGACCTGCAGGCGGTCAGCGTCGCGGAGACCGACGGCGGCTTCTCGCAGCGCTTCTTCCACGGACTCGCCGGCTCGACCGGGATGTCACCGGCACAGGGAGCGCTCTCGCAACTGCGGGCGGCGACCGATCCCGGGGCACGCGGCGGCCAGTTCTACGGGCCGCTCTTCATCAACAACGGCCCCCCGGTCCGCAAGCCGGTGCTGCGGCGGCTCGGCATGGAGCGTGCGATCGCTCGCCTCTGGGAGGTCTCCGAGCGCGAGACCGGCCTGAAGATCGGGGTCGGCAGCGGCCAGGCGCAGCCGCCGACGAGCTGAGATGGGCGGTACTGGGCTCGAACCAGTGACCCCCTCCTTGTAAGCACGAGCGCCCGGACACACCGATCCGATGGTGGCTGTAGATGTATAGGGAGTTTTCGTGATTTCGGAGAAAACGCCCTATACTTTTACCGCCATGACTGCCTCATCCAGCCAGCTGGGACTCACCCGAACGCTGAGCCGTCGCGAGGCGGAGCTCGTCAGCTGGCTCGAGGTCGAAAGGCCCAAGAGCGTCAGCCTGGCAGAGATCTCAAGCGCGCTCGACTGGCCGCAGAAGCGCACCTACAGCGTCACCTCTCGGCTCGTAATGAAGGGCTGGTTGCACCGGACCCGCGCCGGCCACTACGAACCGCTCTTGGGCGAGAGTGCTGGGATTCTGGTGCCCGACCCTTGGGTCGCGCTGACGAGCTGGAAGGTCCCCTACTACGTCGCGCTCGCCTCCGCGGCGTACGAGCACAATCTCATCCCCGACCGTCCCAAGGCGGTGCAGGTATGCGTTTCGGTTGGAACCACGGCGCCGGCCGGCTGGCGAGATATAGCAATCACCCTGGTTCCAAGGCGAGCGTTCCAGCTCGAGGGCAGCCAGCTTGCCGAGAGCCACGGCGTCATCGTCCGTCTCGCCGGGGTCGAGCGAGTACTTCTCGACGGCGCGACCACGCCCGGGCGCGTGGGGGGTGTCTTCGGGCTTGCGCGCATCGTCGACCGCAGTCGTGAGCAGGCCGACTGGCGACGATTTGCAGAGCTGGCGGAGATGGGAAGCCGGGGAGTCGCGGCGGCCCGTCGGATCGCGGCACTACTCGAGATCCTCGGCCACGAAGTGTCCCCAGCCCTGGCCAAACTTGCGAACGCTAGAAGAGGTGCCCCGCCGATCCACCTCGGCAGCACCCGCGTCCACGGGCGCCGCGGTGAGATCCTGCCTCGCTGGCGCGTGCAGCTCAACGTCAGTCCCGAGGCCCTGCGGGAGGAGGTGAGTCGCTGATGATTTCCCAGGTGGGTTATCCGCCCGGAGAGCAGACGCCGGGACCGCTGCTCTTCAAGGGCGGCACCGCGCTTCGCAAGTGCATCTTCGGCTCGACCGGGCGCTTCTCCCAGGACATCGATCTGGACGCCACCCACAAGAACGGCTTCGAGGAGGCGGTCGAGGCGGCTTTCCAGCCCACCCAGCCCTACTACGGGATCGAGTTCACCCTCCCCCACTTTCGCTACTCCAGCGACGACAACTTCAGCGGCACGGTCGAGTACCGCCACGATGGCGGCGAGGGCGCCTTCGAGCTGCAGATCTCCTACCGCCTAGACCCGATCTTGGAGCCTGTCGACCTGACACTCCAAGAGCAGTCCTACTTCGCGAAAGCCAGCGAGGAGTGCGGCCTGCCGCAGCTCTTCGGCCTCGACCCCTACGAGATGATCGGCGAGAAGATCATGGCCTGCAACCGCCGCCAGGGCGGCTCCAGCAAGGACGTCTACGACCTCGACCTCTGGGCTCAGCGCCCCTTCGATGAGCGCCTCGTCCGGCGACTCGCCGTTCTCAAGGCCTGGACGGACCGGCGCGGACAGCCTCGCTATGACCCGAATGCACTCCTCGCCGCAATCGAGCCGGAAAACTTCCGCTGGAACGATATCTCAGGCCTCGTCCCCCGCGACTTGGCAAGTGACCCCGAGCTGATCTGCCAGAGGGTACGTACCCGCTTCGGCTTCCTGGCCGAGGTGAACGAGGATGAGACGACTCTCCTCAACGATCAGGTCGCCCATCGCGGGCATCAACTCTTCGCGCGGCTGCGGGAGCAGGCTCGCGAGCTTGCAGCCGAGATCCGCCCGTAGCCCTTAGGTCAACAAAGTCATGCCAAGGAACCGTCGGCGAGAAGCGCCCCCCGCCTCATTCCCTCGTCAGAGCAACACGCACTTATAGACATCCTGCCCAAGCCAAATGCAGCGGCTCCAGTTGGCGGCAAGGAACAAAAACCCATAGCCCACGAGCGAGCCCAGAAAGCAGCGCCGCGAGCTATGAAATCGTCGACCGCGCAGCCCGCTTCACCGGTATCCAACTCGCCTGCGGATGCGCGGGTGTCGGGAAAACAGACTGGCATTGAGGTCGGCGCCGAGTCGGGGGGGCAGCCCTTGCCGGCAATCCCGACGCCAGCCCGTCCGCGTTCTCCAGGTAGTTCGAGCACAGGCAGAGCGGTCACTCAGAGCGGGCTGAACTCCTCCTCATCCTCCTCTAGAAATGAAGGCGGGTCCGGGTCTGAGTTCGGCATGTGAGGTCTTGCGCCGCACGCCGCAACGAACCAGCCGAGGGATGCTCAGCGTCAACACCAGCGAAGTCGGATGGTTCATTTGGCCCGGTCCAATGCCTTGGTTCCAATGGACCCCCGAAAGCCCTTCCCGCAGCGAACTGGATAACCGAACCGCCTTACCGCTTGGAAGCTCCACCTATGGCACGACGAAAAAGTCAGCGGATATATCGCGCTTAGCCCTCCCCGCCGGGGAACCTTCTATTTCCTTGCGATACCTGTAGTGCCCAGGCGCCATATCCCGCGGCAGGCTAAGCGAGTGACACTCGTACGTGACTCCGCCAAACAAAACGATCGAAATCCCCGCAAAGCCTTTAGGCGTCACTGGATCAAGCGTCCATTTTCCTTCTTCGAAGCGCTCGACCACATAGTCGTTCCCAAGACCGATTGGGGTAGTGCCGATGTTTTCGGTCCTGGTCACCAGAACGTCGCCACCGTGCGCCATTCGAGGGAACACCGACTCACGCAAACCGCTGCGACGCTTGAGTACGCGGAAGTATTCCGCATATTCGCCGAGATGTCTCCCAGAGGCATCGAAAAAGGTTGAGTCGACCTTGTAAAAAGCCGGCCGTCCTGACACCGCGAATTGGAAGGTTGATAGCTCGGGTTGTCCTGCCCGGAGACGAATGACACGTTGGATCTTTGTCCTAAGCACCTTGGTGACAGCGCCACTCGCCTTAACTCGGCTGAGATGGCTGACAACGGTCCAGTTAAGCCATACGGACGACTTCGACCCATGAGTGAGTTCTAGGCCCACATCCCCGGCTCCAGCCTGAACCGTGGGGACTGGAACACGGACCGTGACCCCCCTAGGCGCAAATGGCACGTTCTGCCCGGTTTGTGGCGGGCGATGGATAGGCGCCATCTGCCTAAGCGGTGCTGCGTAGTCGACCGACACCGGATACCGACATCCTTCTTGGTCGAGCTTTGCTTGCGCAGCCATTGGTGCCACAAGAGCTAGAGCGAGTAGAACTAACGCCCAGACGCCTATGCCTTTGATTGCGCTCATCGTCGTTTGTTGTGCCAGATCACTCGCATTTACTTTATCGCAGCGCACCGAATCCACCTATTCTTTCACCAGATGCATTTCGCCCATAAACGGCTCGTTCAACAATCCGGGAGCCTGGCTGCGGCTAGGATGAAAGTACGGATAGGGGCCTTTTTCTGGAAGGGGCGGTGGTAGGAGGGGCGTAAACGTAGACGGGGGTCCGAAGACATTCATGCCCACAACTTTGCCCGTACTCGGAGAGAAGACCGGCGATCCACTATCGCCATGTTCCTCAACAATGTTCACAGGGATCTGCCAGAAGGGGCCAGAATCTTTTAGCCCAGCATAGAAAGGCATCACTTCTGCAGGACCTGTAATCGGCTTACATTCCACTTTGTCGCGGAAGCCCAGGGACTCGCACACGAGCATCCCGATTTCCGCTAGACCAGCACCTTGTGACGCGTTACCTCCGACGATCTTTGGACCGATCAGCGTCCCGCCTTCAAGGCGAATTGCCTCGCCGTCATCCTCGAATTTCTGAGGATCAGAATAGATCTGCCAGTGCCGAGAACGCTGTTCACCGATCTTCGTGGTTTTGGTATGCAGGGTTTCGGAATCGTGAAAGCGGAGCACGGGCACCCCTTCTTTGAAGCAATGACCGGCCGTAAGCAAAAAGTACGCAATTTCTGGTTGGCCGGTTGGGCTGGTCCCAACCTTTTCCCACGCCGTGGGCCCCGCGGTGCATCGCGTGTAATGCTTTCCTATGGCGTCTTCCCCGGTGAGCTGTCCGATTATTTGGCCGCCCTTGATCGTGCCTTCGTTCGTGTAGCGGGAACTTGGTGAGCTGCCTGAGTCGGCATAGACGCTGATTGGCGCGCTAGCCCCATAGTGAGATGAGAGCCCGGCTGAGACGTTCCCGACATTGGTCGCGCCAACCTTCACGACGTTTTTGGCCATATCTATTCCAGCCCTGGTGATCTGCCCGGCGAGCGAACCACCGCTGGCACCGTCGCTCGTCCCGATCGCGCCTTGGAGCGAGACCAATTCGCTGATCGGATGGCTTGGTGCGGTGGTGAATTCGCCAATCCGATCAGTTGCGACCAATTGGCCAGATCCACGAAGCGAGGACACGCTGGAGGCCTGATCCGAGGTGAACCCGACTCTCAAGACGCCCCCGTTTCGATGGTCGACCCAGAAGCCGGCATAGGTATTCGGGGCATTGGCTTCCCCCCACGCTTGGATTTTGGGACCATTCTGTTCGACATACCAGTCGCGATACTCCAACTCCGCCACATCCCTCGGTCGCAGCGGAACCCCCCAGCGTTCCATCGTCGCTCTGGCACCTTGCCCTTCAGGGGTTTCCGGTTCGTACCAGGCTTTGATCAGGTTGAAGATCCGTTCGTTGAGCTCGATCTCATTGGCGACCGGGTCGACGACATCTAGTCCGAATTCATCGCGGAACTTGGCGATATCGCGAAATTTCGGCGGGATTGGCGTCCCCGGCGCCAGAGGTGGAGGTGGCGGTGGGATGTTGACCCAGAATCGTTCGGCTGCCATCTGTCCAAGGCGATCGGTAATGATGACTTCGAGGTCGAGATGTCCGGGGGAATGCTCTTCGGTGCTGGTCACCCATTCATCGATTTCGGTGGTGCACTCGATACCCGGCGCTCCGGTTTGTTCGCAGGTCTTTTCATCGACCAGATCGTTCCCACCGGCGATCACCTTGACCGAGGCGATCCCCTCCTCGGAGTGGGCCTGGATGGAGAGATTGTGATCGCCGGCCCAGAGTTCTTTGCCGCGGTTGTCATAGATGGTGCCCGCGATGTCGTCGAAGATCGGCGGCTGCAGCGCATTCCACCACTTGAGCACCGATCCGTCAGCACCGATGTCATACGTGACGTGCGGAGCGTCCGGCGAGATCACGACCGTGCGGCGCGGTTCGTCGGAGAATTCAAATTCCGTTTTCTTCGCCGGAGCGGCGCCCGCAGGATCGACCGTCACGGAGCTGACGCGGCCGTAGGTCTGGTTGTAGGTGATCGCGCCCCAGGTGCCGTTGGGCAACGTGACTTTGGTCATTCGGGCCGCGGTGTCGTAGGTGTATTTGGTTTCTCCTTCGGGGCCAGCATGCGCGGTCAGCAGAGCGCCTGCGTGCGCGTATTCGTGGGTGCCCGCCTCTTCGCCGACGACGGAATCGACAAGGCCTGCGGAGACATCGACTTCGACGGCTGGATCGTTGGGTTCGGGCGCTTCTTCTTCGGGATCGGGGAAGTGGTTGCCGGCCACCCACTTCTGCACGCGGTTGTTGGCGGTGTCGGTGACCCAGACGCCGCCCGCTCCGTCGGTGGCGATGCCCATCGGGGAGGCGAGGCTGAGCTGTTCTTCGCCCGAGCCTTTGCTGCCGAGCTGATCTACGTATTTGCCGTCGTGATCGAAGAGCTGAACGCGGTTGTTGCCCTGGTCGCCGACCCAGATATTGCCTTTGGCATCGACGTCGATTGCGTCGGGGTGGTTGAACTGGCCGCCGGCGGTGCCTTCAGAGCCGAACTGGCTGAGGTATTCGCCGGCGTTGTTGAAGACGGAGACGCGGTTGTATTGCCAGTCGGCTATCCAGACCTTGCCGCCGGGGCCGATGTCGATGCCGCTCGGCTTGCCGAACTGGCCCGCGCCGGAGCCTTTTGAGCCCACGACTTTCAGGAATTCGCCTTCGGGGCCGAACTTCTCGACGCGACCGCCCTGGGTGTCTGCCACCCAGACGTTGCCGTGGGCGTCGATCGCCAGCCCTTCGGGGCCGGTACCGAGGATAGTGCTGCCTTCGAACTGCCCGTTGCCCGTCCCTTTGGCGCCGAATTTGGAGAGGTATGCGCCCGCCGGGCTGAACTTCTCGACGCGCTGGTTGCCCCGGTCGAGCACCAAGATGTTCCCGGCCGAGTCGATCGCCACCGCGGTTGGGTTCTTGAACTGGCCGTTGCCGGTCCCCGAGGAGCCGAATTTCGAGACGAATTCGCCTTTGGAGTCGAACTTCTCGATCCGGTTGTTTGCCCTGTCGGCGACCCAGCTGTTGCCGGCTTGGTCGATCGCGATGTCGGCGGGGGCGCTCAGCTGTCCATCCCCAGATCCTGACGAGCCGAAGGCGTCGTCATAGATCACGTCGGTATAGGTGGAGAGGTATTCGGGGATGACCCACTTCTGCACCCGGTTGTTGTTGGGATCGGTAACCCAGATGGCGCCGGAATCATCAGAGGCGATACCGGCCGCGTAGACGAAGCTGAACTGACCCGCGCCAGAGCCTTTGGCACCGAACTGACCCTGGTATTGCCCGGCCACGTCGAATCGCTCCACGCGGCTGTTGTCCTGGTCTGAGACCCAGACGTTGCCGTGGCTGTCGATCTCGATCGCGTCGGGGTGGTTGAACTGGCCATCCCCACTGCCTGCTGAGCCGACCTGGCCGAGGTATTCGCCAGCGCCGTTGAAGACCGTCAAGCGGTTGTTGCCGTACTCAGCCGTCCAAAGGTTTCCTCCCGCATCGAAAGCAATCCCCATCGGCTGGGTCAGCTGACCGCTGCCGGTCCCTTTCGAACCGACGGCTTTGAGGAATTCGCCTTTGGAGTTGAACTTCTCGATGCGGCCGTTGACGGTGTCGGCGACCCAGATGCTCCCCGCGCCATCGATCGCAAGCCCTTCAGGTCCGGTGCCGAGGATGGTTCCCCCGAACTGCCCGTTTGCCGAGCCTTTGGAGCCAAATTGGCTTACGTATTCACCTGCAGGGTTGAACCTCTCAATCCGGGTGTTGCCTGCATCCGCGACGAGGAGGTCGTCGTTGGGCGCGATTGCAATCGCTGCCGGGCGTTTGAACTGACCGTTTCCAGATCCCGTAGAGCCGAATTTCGCCAGATACTGGCCTTTGGAGTTGAACTTCTCGATCCGGTTGTTGTTGGTGTCGAGGACCCAGAGGTTGCCCTGGCCGTCGACCGCGACATCGCCGGGCGCTTTGAGTTGTCCGTTTTCTGATCCGAGCGAGCCGAAGGATTCGGCATAGGCGGGGATGTCGGCGGCGGGCGCGTCTTCGGCTTCCCCAGGTGGACCGCCTCCGGCGCTTGCCGGATCATCGACCGCTATTTCGGCCAGAGAGCCGCCTTCGTAGGCGTAGTCGACCTTGGCATAGCCGTCGGTCAGGCGGGCCTCGGTGCGACCGTTTTCATTGAAGGAGACCGAGGTCGAGGATTGGCCGGTCTCATCGGTGAGCTCATAGCCGCCGTCTGACTTCTTGGTCACGGTCGAGCGCAGTGCTGGGTTGAACCTTTCTTCTCCTGCTTTCATCGGCAAGGCGATGTCGTTCTGGAGCGCGCCGCTGTTTGAGAGAAGGTCGGCCTCGTTGGGGTTCGGCGAGCCTTCTGATTTGAGCGGTTCGAGGTCTGGGGTCTGCGCCAACGTCCAGCCGTCGCCCCACTCGGTGTTCTGGGCGTCGGGAAGCTGGGAGTTGTAGAAGCGTTCTACTTCGAGGTCTACGGCGGGTCCTTCGACGTCGATGTCGCGTTCGTGGTAGACGAGGTTGCCGTTCATCACGTTGACCGCGAGTTCGGGACCCGTGGGATTTTCTTCGGCCTCTGAACCCTGCCCGTCGGGCAACGGGAAGTGCTGCATGACGTATTCGTCGTTCATCCCGGTCGCGGGGATGTATTCGAATTCGATCTTGCGTTCGCGTTTCTTGCCAACGAAATCGACGGCTATGACTTCCAGTTTGTGCTCGCCCGCTGGGAGCCCGGTCAGCTTCAGCGGGTAGGTCTTGTTCATCGAGCAGCTCGTTCCCGGACACGAGGCAAGTGCCGACCAGAGGACTTCCTGTTTTTTGCCGTCGAGGAAGACTTCGATGTTCTTGACGCCCGAGCGCTTCGTCAGATTCGTCGCGGTGCTCCCGTCTTTGGCTTCGATTTTCAAGTTGTAGACGGGCAGGCTTAGGTCGTCTTCGTCTTCCTGTGGCGGCTCTTTGCTCTGCGGCGGTTGGGCTTCGCTGAATCCGACTTCCTCTTCGGTGGCTTTCGCCAGTTGCCCGCTCAAGGCGACTTCGGGCGGCGTGCGGTCCACCTTCGTCGTGAACTGGGTACCTGCCGTCTTGCCGGTCGGATCTTCGGCGACGGTGCCCGTGGTCCGGATCCCCTCGCCGAAGCTGTCGCCGGTGACCGCGAAATGCGCGGTGTAGTTGGTGGGACAAGAACTGCCGTAGAGGCCCGTGCAATAGCCGACGTTATCTTGGATCACCGGTTTCCCTTCTGGGGTGATCGTGACCCGATGGACACCGAGACCCTCGTCACCGGCATAGATGTCGATGTTCAGGTAGTCGGTGTCGCTGAACCATCCCGAAGGAATGCCAGTCGGCGAGATGACTGGCCCCCAGTCGTCGTTCAGCCAGATGCCTACTCCTCCCGCATAGAGGGTGCGCTGGCAGGCGAGCCACACCCCGGGTGGCCCACTTCCCTCGCCGATGACCAAGGCCTGGCCGACGCCATCGCCGCTGAGATTGCCGTAGGTCTTGGCGTAGTCGAGCCAGATCGGAGCCCATTTGTCACCCGGATTCCAGAGGCCAGTGTAGTCATGGGGCTGCTGGGAGCCACAGCCGTTGTCTGCGCGGTTGAAGGGGATCAGCCAGGCGTGGGTGATGTAAACCTTTTCATTGCGGGTGCGGTAGGCCCACTGGCCGAATTGTTCGGGGCCGTAGAAGGCAGGTTCGAAGATCGTCAGCAGGCCGGCATGGGAGCCTTCCCAGCAGCAGATGTCGTGGTGGATGTTGGAGTTGTTGCTGGTCCACTGCCAGGCTCCATTGCTGAGCGCTGCCCAGTTGTTTCCGCCGTACCAGTTGCTCCCCTGGTTGACCCAGTCCTCGACGATCGGGTCAAGGAGTGCCGGATAGGCGTAGTCGCCCTCTCGGTGTGCGACGTGTACGACGATAGAGGCACCTTCGACTTCGAGCTGCACCGGTATTTCGGTTCCCTGGGCATCGAGCGCGTAGGGCTTGGGGATCAGCGTGAGCCTTTCCCCTTCCCGGACGACTTCAGCTCCCCCGTGTTCGTCTGAGCGCAGCTCAGCCCCTTCGGGAACCCCGATATCGAAGCGCAGGTCCTCCGGGCTTTCTTTGGATCGCAGCAGGTCGAATAGCTCGGCTCCAAAGCTATTGCCGGCAACCAACAGGTCGGTGTCCGGGAGCACCGAGGGGTAGAAGAGGTTCTTATCGCCGAAGCGGTTCGCCGAGCTGTCGGCGGCTCCGCTTTGGGCGATTTCGACACCTTCTTCGCCCACCTGGATCGGTTCGTCGGCCGAGTTGGGCAGAACGAGATCGGAGATCGCGTTTTCGGTGTGAAAGCCTTCCGGGGTCGATTCGAGGGAGAGGTCAACTTTGGCCAGCTGCCCTTCTTCGTCTTCGGTGCGCACCGGAACCGTCGTTTCGAGGAGCGAGCCTTCGCCTTCGTCTTTGACTACGGCGCCGGATTCACCGAGGGGCCGGACGAGCTGGGCGTCGCTGAGGAACCTGCTCGGATCGCTGTTCAGAGCTTCGAGCTGTTCGCTAAAGAGGCTCCTTAGGAGCTCTTCGGATTCCCCGGCGGAGACGTCGGCAAAAGCAAGCTGGGAGTCTTCGCGCTGTTCCTTGGCTTCTGGGGAAGAGAGCCACTCTTTCTGTTCGGCTTCTTCGCGTTCCGCTTCGCCGATTGCGTTGGAGATCTCGCCGGCATCCGGGACCTGAGTGGCCGCGACTTCTTCTTCTTTGCTGGTCGGCGGCGTGAAGCCCGTGGGTTCGGAAGGCGCTTCCGGCGGTTCCTCGGCGAGAACTGGCACCGTGGAGCTGATGAGCAGTATTACGGTGAACACCAGCAGCCAACGCACGTGACTCCCCACAACCCCTACCTTCGAACTCAATTCTTGCCTCCCGGCTTTGAGACGGACGAGGTCCGTGCTTCTGAATCAATCGCCAGAGATGAACTGCCTCCGGCCGGGCGAGCCTATGCGGTAACAGGTCAGTCGCACAAGGGTACGTTGCAATGCCTTTATGAGTGCTTAACTTCAGGTGCGACTGAATCTATACGCTAAAAAATTTCTTACTAAAAAGTATGATGCCTAGGAGTCACTCCTATACACCTGAGTGCACTGGCAGACATGGGGCGCCTTCCTGCCCTGACCCAAGCGAGCCTTAGTTAAAGCAGAGAGCCCAGACCCGCGTTGTCAATAGCGCAGCGAAAAAGGCGGCGGATGGCAAGGGTGACGGAACACATCTGGGATGGGGCGTCCGCTTGACTCCACCTGGCCATCTTCCCCCTGCGCCACGGCGCTCACAGTTCGAGCCGCGACACAGGTAGGCAGTACAGCGCCGAAGACAAGGAATGGTTCTGGCTGTTCGAACCTTTCCAGGAGTGCTCCGGTCATCCGACCGAGAACAGCAGGGACCTGCTGATGTCGACCCCCCCGTCCGCCGCTCACTTCAACGGCTGACAGAGCTGGAGGAGCCAGGCCGCTGACTACGGTCACGCGAAAGCCTCGTCGACGAGTCCATCCGCCCCCTGACGCCGAGGTAATACAGAGGCCGGCACACACCGATTCCCAGGTCGCCCCGCTGGCTTTGCATTCTCCGCCTTGCATGCTGCCCAGCCTGAGAGGCAGGACGCCAAAGCAAAACGTCCTCGACTTCATCTCGAAGGCCACCAGCTCCAGAGGCCCCGCGCCGGATCGGCCACAGCCAATGATCGTTGCCGGCACCCTGAGGTCGATAAAGCTCAATATCCCCAGCACACCGATCCAATGAGGCGCGGGTGCTCCAACCCGGCACTCGCCCTTCGCCGCAGAGCGCCCTGGGCTATCCAGTTGGCGGTTAGCGGCCAGCGCCGGAGCGGAGAACCCAACCATGAACATCGCAACAGTGATGAGCAGCAAGGTTCGCGACACATGAGAACCTTGGGCAGACAGGCGATCGGCTAGTGCCCTCGCATGGCTGAAACATCCGTGGTTCGACGATTCGGATCGAGGAGCGCCGAAGAGGAGTGGCTGTCTCTCGGCCCAGTTGGAATTCGAGGGGCTCATCGTCGGCGGTACGATTCGCGCCATTCCTTCAGCCGCTCAAAGAGATCTTCGGCAGGGTGACCCGGGAGACAGTAGAAATGCTCAATAGATCCTCCAATCTCATGTTGGTGAACAAGGTGGATAAGACCGGATCGGCACAACGTGGTGATGTGGTGGTTGACCCTCGAGAGTGGTACTTGAAGCTCATAGGCGGTCTCCTTTGGGGACAAGGTCCGTCCACCGTCCATCGCGAGCAGATCGAGGATGGAAAGGCGTAATGGGTGCGCTTCCGTTCTAGCGACGCGCTCCCAGTTGATTTCGTCCGGCGAGTCGCTCTGGCCGGTCATGACGAAGGTCCAGGTCGCGCTTGCAGCTCGTAGGCCATCTCTTCTGGGAACAATGCTCGTCCGCTGTCCATTACAACCAGTTCAAGGATAGGAACGCGAAGCAGGAAGTGCTTCTAGCTCTCGGGGATTGATTTCGTCGCCCTGACTGGTCACGACGCCGCTCCCCCGTCGAGTGAGTCAAGATCCGCAGAGGTGTACGGCGATGGGGGAACCAGCGCCGACCAATCTGGGCTGCATGATCTTCCGAGAAGGGGATTGGCTTTTTGCAGCCATGGCCCCATGCCCAAGGCACCATTTGCGAAATGATCAAGCAACGGCAACTGCGGCCAAGACCAAGTTGTCCATCCTCCGTACTGCTCGGTAGTCGCAGTCCCTGCGTCCCTCCGCTCACTAGACGGGAAGGGATCGGGACGAAGAAGTCAGGCATTGAAAATCTCATCCGCGCGGAGGGCGATGTGTGTCGGTTCGACTACCTTCCCGTTCTGGCGAACTAAGCCAGAGCGTTCGAGCACCAAGAGCGCATCGAGAGTCAGCGTCGCGATGCGATCCGCATGGCTCGGCCTGTCTTTCATCCACCGGATCAGTTCCTCAGGGGTCAGGCGGTCGGGGTGCAGGATGATGATTTCCGAAAGAAGTTCCTGCTCGACAAGCAGATCGCACTTCTTGGGCGAGGAATTACTCATCCCTCTCGCTAGTTGGGTACTACCGTAATACTGCATCGGTATATCTGAGGCGGGGACCCTATTCGCGTCCTCCGCCTGGCGTCAATACTGAAATTTCAGTTCAAAATTTTGGCGCCGATTTACCGCGAGATGCCCGGGCGAAATAGAGCATCTTCACGTGCTTGGTTTCATCCACCGGCTGATGGAGTGAACCTTCGGTGTCTTGGCCGAAGACTCCTAGACATTCGAGGTCGGCGGCCTCCAAAGCATCAAGGATCTCCGCTTCAAAGAAATTGCGTTGGCGATGGGTGTGGCGCATGTCCTTGCACTCGACACCGTGTCTCTCGACTTCAAAAGTCGCTTCGCAAATCGAGCCCGGGAGCTGGTCGCGGCTCGCGTGGCCATTCCAGATCAAGCGTAGTCCCCTTTCCTCGACCACCAAACGTTCGGCGAAGAAGGTGCGGTAGGTCAACACCGTGTTTATGTCGAAGACCAGAAGACCGCCAACCGCAAGGTTCTCGCGCATGGAGTTCAGCGCCGACTCCAGATCACCAGCATTAACTAGGTAATTCACAGAATCGTTCAGCGACCAGACGAGATCGAAGCTGCCGAAGCGCGGCAGCTTGCGCATGTCTGCCACCTCAAGTCGAACGACATCGCCAACCTTCTCTCGGGCGATCTCAAGCATTGTTGGCGAAATGTCGCAGCCGACTACCTCCCATCCTCGCGTGAGCATCGGGATGAGACTCTTGCCAGTGCCGCAGCCGACATCGAGCAAAAGCCGACCCGTCAGTCCGTACTGGGTTAGGCGTGGCAGTACTTCAGCCAGCCATCCCTCATAGTCAAGACTTCTGGTGAAGTCATCATAGGCGGGAGCGAATGCGTCGTATGCGAGCTTCGCGTGGTCCTCCTTCAATGCTGCCGCCCAAGGGAATCCATGCTACGCAAATACGCTCTTTTTGAGCGCCTCACCACTCTTTGATCGAGTTGGTCGGAGATTCAAACATCGCCAGCCCGACAGTCATCCAGACAGGCCTGCCCCCTGACCGGGCCATGCGTTCCTTGGCTTTGGCTGCCTCATCGAGGATGAAGCCATGTAGCGCATTACAAGCTGCTGCCAGCTTCTCCCAGCCCTCATGGTCCAGAAGGAGAAGTGACCAAGTGAGGTATCTGTCAGTACGAGCGTCAAAGGTCTCCGCCTTCATGGCCTCTTTGACGTGCTCGGAGAGCTGTTCGAAGGTTTTCCAGCTATCCGTCTCTCCGACCAAGGGCGGTACATCGGCCCAAGGGCCATCATCAAAGACTGCGGGTCCGGCAGCGCGGAAGAATTTCTCCTTGCCGTTTCGGCACTTTCCCTTCGTCTTCGTTCTGATCTGCTTCACCCAACCCGCATCCTCCATAAGCTTGAACCGCCAGTGAATGCCGCTGCGGGAACCGCCGAACTCGCGATGAAATTGCGCGGCACTCATCTCTCGCTGGTTCGTCTCCTCCACGATACGAAGGCATACTTCGTCTTTGAGCACTTTCGAAAGGCGCAGGTGGAATGGAGCTAACGGGCCTTTTGCCTCCACCAAACTGGACTCCGCTCGTTCCTCGCCTGGTGGCGGAGCTTCGAACGCGACAAGGGAGATGCCCGCAACCATTGGTGCCTCTCCGGAGTGATGCATTCGAAGTTTGGCGTCACCCTGCTCGTCAAAGCTGGATAAGAACAGGGCATCTATAGCTGCGGTCACGCGGCCCCAGCCAAGCTCATCGAGTAAGAGCGGCGTGCATGAATGATGCCGATCTGGCCGGGCATCGAACGTTCCGTTTTCCATCGAATATCGAAATCGCTCTCCTAGCTGCTTGAAAGTTCTCCAGCTGAAAGAAATCCGGATGGAAAGCGGCAACAGCGCCCAAGTCTCATCATCGAAGACGGCGAGTTCGGTCGTCCGATAGAAATGCTCGGTCGCTCCACGGCGGCTGCCCCCCGGTCCCTCGGTCCGGAAGCGGCGAAGCCAGCCGTGTTCCTCGAGCTTTTCGAAGTTCTTTCTGATGCGGGACTCTGAGCTACCCCCGAACTCTTGATGGAACTGCTTCGGGCTCATTTCCCGCATAGAAAGCTCGGTGACGATTCTCAGCCGAAGCTCGACGGCGAAGACGACAGACAAGCGCCGCAAGTAGGCCACCCGGTCCTTGATCCCAACCGCAACTCTCGCCGCCACTTGATCCCCTCCGAATAGCTCGCTTCTGCCTGAGCGCCCAGAGTCTATGTGCTTATCCAGATGAAACCGAGCACGTATCTAAATGGGTCGCGTTTGCGCTTTACTCAAATAATCTAGAGTATCTATAAGGGAGGTGAGGACCGATGAAGGTCATAGCGACCCACACGACTCTGCCGGTGATTTCCGTAACGAAGTCCGGCTAATTCCGCATTTCTACGGCAATTGAGCCGGACTCCCGGTCTCGTGGCTGGGAGTTCGGCGCAGTGCTCTGCGGCAAATGCAACCCTCGGGGTGCGATCTCACTTTGTCGTGAAATGCGACGTGATCGGGTGACTACAAGCGCCTACGCTGCCCGCGCATGGCATCGGCTGCCCACAAACAGAAGGGGGATTTACGCTCTTCAAAGAGCTCCATTGCCGCGACGTTCGGCAAAAACCTCCGTGCCTGCCGGCTTCGCGCGAAACTCTCCCAGGAAGAACTCAGTTTTCAAACCTCTCTTCACCGGACCGAGATCAGCCTGCTTGAGCGGGGGCGTCGCGAACCCAGGCTCGGAACAATCATCAAGCTCGCGAGCACGCTCTCAGTTCCCCTTGGAACGCTTTGCAGTGGAATCGACTGGCGACCCGCAAAGAGCGAGAAGTGACCGAGGGAAACGACCCGGACCAATTCTGGGTGACGCTTTGCGTGCGTCTCCTCCATCCCATCCAGATTCAAATAATCGAATCGATGTTTTGGATCGACTACCCGCTGTCAGCGTCCGACCTTGTCAAGGTCTTTGATGGGGAGACGTACCTCGGCACGATCGCTTACCACATGCACCGCCTCAAATCGCTGGGAGCGTTCAGGGCAGCCGGCAAACGCGATCCGGTGAGGGGAACGACCGAAAAGCTCTACCTGCTCGCCACCTAACTCGCTGACGAAGCGTATGGAGGCGCTACTTGGGCACCGTAGGAACCCGGTTGACCAGATTCTGAAACTGATGGCCTCAATCAAATGCAAGACCCCGGAAGTGCATCGACAGGCCACGCAGGATCTTCTATCAGAGATCCTCAGCTTGCACCCGACCATCTGACCCCGAGGAGCTGGTCATCGGGATGAGAGGCAGGTCCAGCGACAAAGATCGCAAAGAGATCCTCGACGTGCTCTACGAGCTCCGGCGCTCTGGGCTTGGCTCGAATGAACGGAGCTGTAGTCGAACCGACATACGCTGCTCGTTGCGCTGCCGAAATTTTCGAGGTCCCTTGACCGCTCGCAACTGGTGGCGTCTCTAGTTCCGAGAACCCCAACCCCAGAAGTCCATGCGTCCTGGACGAGAACTTGCCGAGCGTCGGCGACTGGGACGGTAGCCGAGCTGCTTGGACATCCAGCCCAGCTCCATTTTCAGGAAGGCAGATCAGCGTCAGCAGGACTCACGATTGCCAGCCCCCTGGGTGCGACAACGCAGGTAGCCTTGGGCTGTCTACTCCTTTAGCGCGTAACCGGCGCCTTCCTTGACAACTAGCTTCTCGGCGCGGGCCTTGGCGATTAGGCTGTGGACTTGGCTTGGCGAGACACCGATCTCGCTGGCGAGTTCCGAGGGCCGGACGCCCGGCTTGGCTTTGATCGCTGCGAGCAGCTGTTCGCGGCGCTTGCCGCGAGGCGCCTGAGAGCGACGGCCGCGCTTGCCAGCGGATCGTTTGCGCCTGGGCTTGGGTGCCAGGGGCCGCGAGTGCTCGGCCCCCAGGCCCATTAGGGCTCGTTCCAACTGCTGGGTCTCGGCCCCTAGATCACGCAAGCGGTCCGTGATTAGGTTGCGGGCGGCGGCGGTCGTCTCTGACATCTGTTCCTCTTCTTTTTCTCGGTTAGTTGATGACCAACTGGATCGGCCCAAACAATTGCCGCCAGACAAGGCATCAAGTAGTCGCTGGCGACCTCGGATTCCCGTGGCCTGACTTCCTATCCTAGTTCGAGTGTCCGACCTCGAAGCGTTCTCGAAAGCGCCTTCGCCCACGGCGGAGCCTGACGCGAAAACGCCACCACTTCATCCCACAGTTCATGTTGGACCGGGTTTGGAAGAAGCGGATCTGCCAGCTCGGTTCCAAGACGACGAAGGCGAGTGATGCGCGAAGCGCTACCAAAGCGCAACCATTTTGGCCCTTTCGGACCCCAAATGACACGACCCTATAATGCGGAAACCCCGCCTAAGCAGCACTTTCCAGAGATGGGCGGTACTGGGCTCGAACCAGTGACCCCCTCCTTGTAAGGGAGGTGCTCTCCCAACTGAGCTAACCGCCCGGGCTTGGGACCGATCAGGGAGGATAGTCCACCGTCAATCGGGTATCGGAATGTCAGGAGGTGGCGCCCATGCTGCAGAAGATCGTCCCCAACTTGTGGTTCGACACCGAGGCCGAGCAGGCCGCGGAGTTCTACGTCGGCGTGTTCGCGAACTCGCGGATCGTCAACGTCACCCACTACACCGAGGCCGGCCCGCGCGATGCGGGGATGGTGATGACGGTGGAGTTCGAGCTCGACGGTCAGCGCTTCGTCGGCATCAACGGCGGCCCCGAGTTCAGCTTCGACGAGGCGGTCTCCTTCGCGATCGAATGCGAGACCCAGGAGGAGATCGACTACTACTGGACCAAGCTGTCGGAGGGCGGCGAGGAAGGACCGTGCGGCTGGCTGAAGGACCGCTACGGCCTCTCCTGGCAGGTCGTGCCGACCGGGATGGAAGAGCTCTTCGCCGATCCCGACAAGGGCCGGGCCGAGCGGGCGATGAAAGCGATGCTGGGCATGCGCAAGCTCGACATCGCCGCGCTGCGCGCCGCGGCCGACGGGGACGTTGCCTGATGCGGATACGCCTGCCCCTTGCGCTGCTCGCGCTCTGCATGCTGCTCGTGCCGGCGTCCGCCGCCGCACTGGACCGAACGGTCACGGTGAATGGCTCGGCGACGCAGCAGGTTCCGAACGACACCGCCGGCCTGGGATTCCAGGTGGCCAAGGAACGGGATTCGCGAGTGGCGGCGCTGCGCATCGTCGCGGTTCGCCTGCGAGCGGTGATCGCGGCTGTGGAGACCATCCCGGGAGTCGGTGCGGGCGACGTCACGACCGGACAGATCTCGGTCCGCAAAGTCATCCGCGACAAGCGGACCGTCTACAGGGCGAGCGAGGGAATCTCGGTGACCCTGCACCAACCGGACCGAGCCGGCGAGCTGGTCAGCGCCGCAGTGGCGGCGGGGGCCACCGGCACCAGCGGCCCGCGCTTCTTCCCGGGCGACCCCGCGCTTGCTTACGAAAGCACGCTGCTCGCCGCCTTCGACCAGGCGAAGGCGAAGGCCGCGGGCCTCGCGTCCCGGGCCGGGGCGACCCTTGGGCCGGCGATCAGCATCGAAGAAGGCTCCGAAGTCGTCCCCAATCAACCCCAGGCCACCCAGAAGGGCGCCGCCGCCGAGCCGGCGCCGCCCACGAAGCCAGGGTCTTCGACGGTGACGGCGACCGTCCACGTCGTCTTCGCCCTCCAGTAGCGATCGCCTGAAAGAATCGGCAGCGTGGACTCGGCGATCCTCTGGCGCGTGGCGGTGGTGCAGGTGGTGGCCGTGGCGGTGCTCTCGGTGCTGCTCGGGCTCGTCTTCTCGCATGGGTTCTTCGCGAGCTGGGGCTGGCTGGTCGGCCCCCTCGCCTGGATGGCCTGCGCCTGGCTGACGGCGCGCGTCGTCGGTCTGCCCGAGGCGCCCGTCCTGCTCCGGGCCGCTCTGGCGGGCATCCCCAGCCTGCTCTTCGTCCTGGTCGGCGCCCACTGGCTCGGCGCTGCCGTGGCGGTCGCCGTATTCGCCGTCTGGTGCGCTTACCTGCCGCGGCCAATGGCCGGCGACGCCTGACGGACGCCTGAGCTGGGACCGATCGGTCGCATCTCGCCTCTCCAGTACGGAGGAGTGCGGCTATGGGATCTATCGGTCGCATATTGCTGGCAATCAGCCAAAAACGACTCTGATGGGACCGATCGATCCCATTACTGTACCCTGAGGCAATGCAACGCATCAACTCCCCGGCTGAGCTGGGCAGCGCGATCCGTACACGCCGGGGCGACCTCGGCCTGACCCAGGACGACCTCGCCCTCTCGATCGGGGTCAACCGCAAGGTCATCGGCCAGCTCGAGGGTGGCAAGGAGACCGTCCGGCTCGGCATCGCACTGAACGCGGCGCGAGCACTCGGCCTGAACGTGGGAGTCGAGGCGCGTGGCCAAGCCGACGCTTGACGTCTACCTCGACGGCAGGCCTGCCGGCGTCCTGCTTCGCAAGGACAACGGCAACCTCCAGTTCCGCTACGGCAGCTCCTACGTCGAGGACAACGGCCCGCCGCTCTCGCTTGAACCTGCCGCTGAGAGGCGAAGGCTTATCCGCACCGCGACTGCCTTGCCTTCTTCGGCAATTTGCTGCCTGAGGAGGACGTGCGCCGGCAGGTGGCGCTGGCGACCGGCATCTCGGCCGCCAACGACTACAAGCTGCTAGAGCGCTTCGGTGGCGATGTCGCCGGCGCGTTGACCGTCCTGCCGTCCGGCCAGACGGAGTCGCCACCCGCACCGGGCAGCCTCGAGGTCCTCTCCGCGGAGAAGCTCGACGAGATCCTGACGGACCTGCCTCAGCGCCCGTTCGCGGTCGACGAGGAGGGCGAGGTGCGAATGTCCCTGGCCGGCGCGCAGAGCAAGCTGCCTGTGGTCGCGGTCGACGAGAGCTTCGCCCTGCCGCACGGCTCGGAGAGGCCGACGACGCATATCCTCAAGCCCGAGCCTGCACGCTTCCCCGGCCTGGTGGCGAACGAGTTCTTCTGCATGCGGCTCGCCGCCGAGGTCGGGCTCCAGGTTGCCGCGGTCGAGCGAGCCGAGACGACTTCGGGCCTGCCCTTCCTGATCGTCACGCGATACGACCGCGACCTCACTCAGGAGCCGATCCGCCGCCTCCACCAGGAGGACTTCTGCCAGGCACTCGGCAAGCTCTACGTCGAGAAGTACCAGGCACGAAGGCGGGCCCGAGCGTGCGCGACGCGATGACCCTGATCGACGACGAGTCGAGCGCACCGGCACGCGACCGGCAGCAGCTCTGGCTGGCGCTGGTCTTCAACGTCCTGATCGGCAACTGCGATGCGCACGGCAAGAACTACTCGTTGCTCTACGACTCACCGGCGCCGAGCCTCGCCCCCTTCTACGACCTGCTCTCCACCGCGGCCTATGCGGAGCTCGACCAAGCGACTGGCGATGTCGATCGACGGCGCGGCCGAGCTGGAGGAGGTCGAACCGTGCGGCCTGGCAGCAGCTCGCCGGCGAAATCGGCTTTGCCCCTCGCTTCCTGGAGCAGCGCATGCAACCGTTCGTGAAGCAGGTGCGGAGCGCAGCCGAATCTCTCTCCCAGGGGCCCGAGCACTCCGAGCCGCTCGTGCGGGAGATCGTCGCCGGGGTCCGCGAGCGCAGCGAGCGCTTCGTAGCCACATAGCTACACGCGCATCAGCCGTCGACGGGTAAGCCGACGGTGGTCAGCCGCTCTGTACTTATCCGTACATTGATCGGTATAGTGACGTACCCTATTGTCTATATTGGAGCGTGGGATGGACCAGAGCCCGACGCGGCGCGAAGCGATCGTCGAGGCGATGGTCCATGTCGCCGGCAGCAAGGGCTACCGCGCGGTCTCGGTTGCCGACGTCATAGCCGAGGCGGACGTCTCACGCACCACCTTCTACAAGCATTTCAGCGACAAGCAGGAGTGTTTCCTCGCCGCCTATGACCGAGCCATCGGGACGATCCTCGACGCTGCCGAAACTGCCTGCGGGGGCGGGCGCAACTGGCGCGACCGGGCGAAGGAAGGGCTTGCCGCGGTGGTCGAGCTGCTCGCCGCCGAGCCGGCATTGGCGCGGACGGCGATTGTCGAGATCTCGACTGCCGGTGCGGATGCGCGGAGACGCCACTGGACGGACCTGACGCGCTTCGCGGCCCTGCTCGAGACAGACTCACGCGACGCGGAGCCCGAACTGCCGGCGAACACCGCGCTGATGGCGATCAGCGCCGTCACGGGGCTGATCTTCGACGAGCTGCGCGAGGGGCGGGCGGAGAACCTGCCCGAGCTCCAGCCCGAGCTGGAGTTCGCCCTGCTCGTCCCCTACTTGGGGCCGCGTGTCGCGGCCGAGGCCACTGCCGCGCCGGCTTCGCCCTCTCGGTAGGGAAGGAGCAGGTGGTCGGCCAGCTGCGCCGTGATGCCCGGCAACAGCTCGGTTGCACCAGTGAGCACGTAGGAACCGGCGAGGGCGGTGACGTTGGCGACGAGGGTGCGCTCGGTCGCCTCGGGCAGGTCGTCGGGACCGGACTGCGCCCGGTTGCCGGCGCGCAGGATCGCGGCGATCCGCTCGGCCGCACCACGCTGCCGCTCGGCGAGAGCGGGCAACGTCCGCGCCTCCAGGGTGAAGAGACGCGCGGTGGCGGGCTCGGCGACGAGAAAGTCCATAGCCGCACCGACGGCGGTGTGGACCCGCTGCGGCCAGTCGCCGCGCGACTCGCCGGCCAGGGCGGCAACCACCTGCGCCCAGGCGCGCCGCTCGGCATCGTCATAGGCGACCAGGAGGCAGTCGTCTTTGTCGGCGAACTGCTCGTAGAAGGTGCGCCGGGAGACTCCGGCGCCCTCCAGCACCTGCGACACGGTCGTCCCCGCGTAGCCCTGCCGCTCGAGCGCAACCGCCACCGCGGCCAGCATGCGACGGCGCTGGTCGGACTCGACCTCCTGTGGAGAGAGGCCGTGCCGGCTGGGCAGTCGCCCTAGTGGCTCGGGCGATGCCGTTTGCTCGATCCCTTCCGCGCTTTGCCGCAACTCGCCCCCACCACCGGCTTGGCCACGAAGCCCCTGCCGTTGTGCCCCGCGAAGCAAGCATCGGCCTTGTGCATGCCGGCGCAGAGGTCAGTGCGGGCGGTCAACTCGGGGCAGATCGAGGCGAGCGCGCTCACTTTGCACCTCCGCGGTTGTGTCTGGCTTGCTTTTGCTTGTGGGCGCGCTTTTGCTTGTGGCGCTTTTTGTGCTTGTGCCTCTTCTTTTGCTTCTTCTCGACCACGTTGCCGGGGCCCTGGAAGCTCGAAGAGCCGGGCGTGGGGCTTGCCGGTGGGGGCAGCGAGGGCAGGCAGGCTTCCCCCTGGCACTCCCCCGTCTCCCCGGGGGCGGGGATGCCGCCGCCTTCGCGGGCGACGTAGAGGTCGATCAGCTCGTCTTTGTCTTGGGGGACGAGCTGGTCGCGGCTGGTGAAGAAGACGTTGCGGCCGTTCGCATCGATGCCGAGGAAGTTGGAGTCGATCCCCGAGCGCCCGGCGGAGATCAGGCTCGTGCAGCCGCCTTGGCGCGCGCAGCTGCCCACGCCTTTGGGCTCGTACTGGTAGACGTCTTCGACCCCTTTGTTGGTGTCAAAGGGGCTGAGCGAGTCTTCGCTGTCGAAGTAGAGGCGGCCGGAGTCGAGCAGGTAGCGGGCCTGGCGCCCGGGGCCGCCATAGAGGTGGAGGCGACTCGAGCCCAGCGGCGGGGCGCCGCTTTGCCCGCAGGAGGGACAGCTCAGCTCATCCGTGGATGAGTCATAGAGGAAGACCTCCTGGCAGGGAGTGATGCGAGTTTCCCCGCCGGCATGCACACAGGGGCCGGTGTTGTCAAAGCCGGTGAGTGGCACGTGGGAGGTGAAGGCGAGCCAGCGCCCGGCGGGGCTGGCCTCGGCGGAGCGGGTTTGTGGCCCCTCGCTCCAAGCGTCGCTGCCGCCGGCGAGCAGGGTGGCGATGAAGGTGGTGGCTTCGGAGGCCGCGTCCCAGGCGTAGAGGTTCGCCTCGCCCTCCCGGGCGCCGGCACCATGCTCGTTCTCTGCTTCGTCGAGCACCGCGGTATCGACGAAGTAGATATGCGAGAGGTCCTCGCTTCGGCCGGCGATGCCCAAAAAGCCGCCCTCGCCCTGGGTCAGGTCCTCGCATTCCTCGCTTGCGAGCTCATAGAGGCAGCCGTCGTCGAGCAGGACCTCAGAGCCGTCGGCGGAGGCGGCGAGGAATTTGCCGGGGGCTTCGATCGCCCGGGTTTCTTTGCCGTCGATGCGGACGTAGAGCTGGCCGGTTTCTTTGGCGCTCCAAAAGAGGCGGGAGCCGTCAGCGGAGATCGCGTAGTCGTTGCGAGAGCCCCCATCGCCGAAGGCGGCGCCGGGGATCGTTTCGGCCTCGCCGGGGGCGACGTTGACCGAGTGCAGCTGCCCGGCCGACCATTCATAGAGGTTGAGCTTGGCTTCGGGCCCACCCTGGGAGTCTTCGGTGAGGGCGTCGTTGGCGCTGAAGAAGATCCGCTCCAGGTCGGGCGAGGCGCCGGCGTAGAGCAGGTTCAGTCCGCCGGAGCCCGGCAGGCGGTTGGGCGGTGCTTCGGTGAGCAGCGGGGCGAGGGCCAGCGGGTCATTCGTCGGCTGGCGATAGAGGTCGGAGTATCCTTCCGGCGCCTCGGGAAGAAGGGCGCGGTTTCGCTGTTCGAGCACTCCCCGGGTGAGGTCGGTGTCAAAGGCCCGGTAGCCGCCGGTGCCGGTGCCCTTGCTGGTCAGCAACCGCGGGGTCAGGTTGGTGGTCTGCCAGCCCTGCGGACTGCGGCGGGAGAGGTACTCGTTTTCGTTCAGGGCGCCTTCGGTGAAGGAGAAGGGGGTGCCCTCATAGACGAACGCATCGCCCGTGGGAGAGCTCTGCATCGGGAAGAGGGTGAAGGTGGAGCCGGGCTTGCATTCGTGCCGGCAGCTGCTGATGGTGGGTTCGGCGGGGATCACCTGGCCGCCGTGCTTTTCAGGCGGGGAGACCAGCTCATAGGCGCGGTTGTCGGGCAGGCCGGGGGATTTGGCCGCGAAGGTGTGGAAGCTCTTCGTCGCCCCGGTCCCCAGGCAGACTTTGGCTTCGTCGCTCGGAGAGCAGTGGCTGGTGGCGATCGCGCGGTAGTGGTAGGTGGTGTCCGAGGAGAGACCGGAGATCGCATCGGCGACCTGCAGGGGCGCTGAGCCTTCCAGCAGCCCTCCGCCCACGGGCACCTCGGCGGCGCCTTTGGCAAAGCCGCCGCCGCCGTCGTGCTCGCCTTCGACCGTGGCCGTGGCCGCGCCGCCGCTCAAGGCCGAGCCGTCGGCTTGGAGAAGAGGGACGTCGGTGTTCTCCAGCGCCCCGGTGAAGACGATCTCATAGGGAGAAGATCCCGCTTCATCGCCCGGGCCGCCGCTCACCTCGACACCTCCGGCGCCGATCGTGGGGAGCCCTTCGAGGGCGTGTTTGACCTGGGTTGCCGTCGCATCGGCGGGCAGGCCGGCATGGATCAGGACGCCGGTGCCCGAGGCCGTGGCGGGGTTGGAGAGGGTCAGCTCACCTGGTTTGAGGGCGGCGATCGTCGTGCCCGCTGGGATGCCCGGGCCTTCGACCTCCTCCCCTACCGCCAGTGGGTAGGGACCGGGGGTTGAGATCGCCACGCCGGTCCCTGGTTTGGTGGCAGGCTTTGAGATCGCCAGCTCGCCCGCTTTGACCGCGGTGATCGTGGTGACCGGCGGGATGCCTTCGCCTTCGATCCTCTGACCGACCTCGAAGCTGCCGATGCCGGAGCTTACGGCGGTCAGGGTGGTGGAGCCGGCTTTTAGGGTGACGCCCGTCTGGGGGCCTTCGACCGGCTTTGAGATCGTCAGCTCACCTGCTTTGACCGCGGTGATCGTGGTGCCTTCCTGGATGAGTTCGCCGGCGATCCCCTGGCCGACCACGAAGCTGCCTTCGCCGGTGGTGAGCGAGGTGATCGTGGTGGTGCCGGTGCGCAGCGTGGTGTGGGCGGCCGATTTGGTCGCCGCGGCGGAGATCGTCAGCTCCTGCAGGGCGCCTTCGGGTTTGATCGCGGTGATCGTGGTGTTGGATGGGATGCCTTCCCCGTTGATCGTTTCTCCGACCGCGAAGCTGCCAACGGTGGTACTAAGCGCGGTGATCGTGGTGGAACCCGTAATCACCGTCCCTTTCCCGCTGGCCCCGTTCAGGTCTCCCGTGCCGGTGGCGGCGCTGAGCGTCGCCGTGGCGGTCGCGGTGGCAAGCGCGGTGGCCGCTTTTGAGCCCGAGCTGAGAGTCACGGTGGCCGCCCCGCCGAAGCGCTGCCCTTCCAAGCCCAGGCCGAAGACGCCGCCCGAGGCAGCGACCGTCAGCGCCTGGCGCTCCTCGGGTTCGTTTGCCTCATAGGCGGCGTCACCCAGGTACTGGAAGGAGTAGCGGCTCGGGGTCCCTTCGGGGTTTACCTTCGCTTCCAGGCTGGCCGAGGAGGGGTCCACCGCCGAGACCGACTCAGAGGAGATCGAGGGCGCCAGTTCCTTGGGCGGGGCGAAGATGAAGCCGATGGCGGATTCGCACAAGTTCAATCCAGTGAGATTTTTTTCGATCGGTTTGCATGGGAGGCCGCCTTCGAAGTCCGGAGAGCCGCCGTAGAGCACGCCCGGCGGCCGCGACGCTTCGAGTTGCAGCGACCCGTTGACCGCCATGCCATTGAGAAATTTCCGGTTTGGCGAGAGCCCGATCGTCGCCTTTTCGACGAATTTGCCTTCTTCGTCGCAGGGGGCGAGCTGGTGCACTTTCTTGTCCTGGTAGGAGAAGAAGAAGACTTCGCCGTTGACCGGGTTGACCGTCGCCGCGGTGATCCCGCTTTTGGCGAATTTGAAGGTGCAGACCGGGCCTTCGGGGTGGTCGAGCTCGAACTTGAAGATTTCTTCTTCGTTGTGTCCGTAGAGGGCGCCGGCGTTGTCTAAGCGGGGCTGAAGTGGAAGCGGAGCGCCGAATTTTGTGCTCGCCCACAGATCGCTTTCCTGGCCGGCGTAGACGTAGTGCTCGTAGTCGCCGGGGCTCTGCGGCTCGAAGACCATCACCCGGCGGTAGTTGCCGTATTCGTTGTAGTCGGCTAGGTACACGGTGCCGTCGTCGGCTACCGCTATGCCACCAGGCTGGTGGACTTTTTCCGGGGTAGCCGCAGTCGTTTCACCGACTTTCGCGAACGGGGCGAACTGGGTGATTTCTTTCGAGCCGTCAGGGTTGAACACTGTGAGCGCCGGGGCCAACGGGATTCCTCCGTTCCCGGATTTCATGACGTATACGTAGCCCGTTGCCTGGTCTACCGCTACGTCGGTTCTGGAGGATCCTCCAAGTTGGCTGTGACAAGCGACAAAGGCGGGTGCGGTTTCCGGGCCGCAGCGTTTGCCTTCGACTGTCCACATCAGCCGGAATTGTCCGTCGGGGTTGAACTTGGCAATGTGAAGACCAACACCACCAACCATGGTGTTGGCTTCTCCTACCGCATACAACGTGCCGGGAGCGACGCCGCCGGCACCGCCGACGTTGATCGCCATACCGCTGACTCCGCCGAGCTGCACTTCTTCGGAGAACGGGTCCGGAGCTCCTACCTCATCTATGGGGACCGTGGAAAGTCCCGGGGTACCCGAGAAGTTCCCCACCTGCTCATAGGCCGCCAAGGCCGGCCCAGCCGAAATAACACCGCTGACAAGGAATGCTGCAGCCGCAGCTGTCAGACGTACTGAGAGGGAAGCAATCTGCCTCGAGCTGTGACCTGTCTGCTTCATCGTGCTCCTGTCCGGGTGAGGCGGCGGGCGGCGCCCGCCGCCGGCGGAATGCCCGGCGGCGGGTAGGGCATTGCCATCGCTAGGGTGCGGTAACCGCCCAGGTTCCGCCGGTACTCACAAATGCTTCCGGGTTTTCGCTGTTGAATCCGAGCAGGTAGGTACCGGACGGGCCATAGCCGAATGGGTTAAATTCCCCAACTACCTGCGCCCTCAGGCGTTTGCCGGAAGTGCCTTCGTAGCTTTCAAACTTCGTGTAGACACAGAGAACCCCCGCAGGAGCACTCGGCTCGGCGGCGCTACCGCGACAGCCGGTGTCAATGCATTCCGGTTCGCCCACTTTGCAACCTGCCGTGGTGAGTTCTCCTTCTTCTTCCAGCTTTCCGTACAGTTCTTTTTCGATATCCACCACGTTGAAGACGAAGGCTGCGTTTTTTGCGCCTTCCGGCAACGGGAACTGGAAGGAGATCGAGGTCAGCGCTTCCGGGAAACCCCATTTTCCGCTCTGGAGAACGGTCCAAGTTCCGGTCTCGGTCTCGCCCGAAGGAAGGGTTTCGGTGAAGCCGGTGGTGCCGTTGCAGACTTCTTTGGATTCGGCGCCAACGGTCAGTTTGGTGCCCCCCGGCGCCCCACATTTGGTCGCGGCGGCGAGTTTGACGCTTTCACCGTTTTTGCCGGCGGTACCCGTGTTGCCGGTGTCGCCCTTGGAGCCATTGGCTCCGTTGGACCCGTTGTCGCCCTTGGCGCCAGCGGGTCCTGCCGCTCCTGCAGGACCGGTGCCCTGAAAGCTTTTAGCGATGCTTTTGACTTCTTTCTTCTGCTTTGAGTTCAGACCAGCGGCAGCCCAGGCTCCGCCGACCATGGCAAAGACGAGGGCGAGGATCGCGACGGTTAGGCCGGCCTTGCCGAAGGGTTCGCGAAAGCGCTTTTTGGCGCCTTTGTTCCGTGGCGAGAGCATCTGTATCTCTTCTCCTTGTCCCGTGAGCCCCTCTGCCGGCCGCTTCCCTTGCGGCCTCCGTGGCTCTTTTCCCTGTTCCGGCCACCTAACTCCGGTTTCCCTGCATGGCGACCGTGCGACTGAACTACTTCGTACATGAACTGTGCGTGATTGAAACAGAGAGTGTTCTAAACGTCAAGGAAAAGATGGTGTTTCCAAAACATGCAGGCGTCTCGACCGGGCTGGAAACCCCATTGGCAAGCGGAATCGAGCTTTTGGTACTTGGCCGTCATCCGGTCTGCCGGGCGTCTTGATGCGGCTCCGGCGGGCTATTCGCGGGGGATTCCGGGCCGCGCCTCCGCCGTTGCTTCCGTTCCCCGGGGTGGACGACCAAAACGCTGCCACACGGCAGCGGACCATCCGGCAACTGAACTCAGCGGTGAAAGCGTAGAGTCGTGAGCTTAGTCTTGGGGAGTGCAGGGGAAGACGTGGGTCAAGCCAAGCTTGGTTTGGTCTTCGAATAGAACATTTCCCTTGGTCACCCAACTGCCGGTCGGGCAGCTTGCCACCAGGAAGCTCTTCTTCTGGCCCTTATAGGTGAACTTGCGACCGACCTTCAGCTCGAACTTCGTGACTGAGCCGGCACCGCCGGCGATCTTTGGGATCTGGGCCTCTATGTGAAGGCCAAACCGACCGCGGTGGATGCGGGTGACCGTGGCCGTCGTGACGATGGCGGTCGGCGCCGGTACGGCGACGTAGGCGTGGAGGAGAACGAGCGTGGTCCGCCCATGAACGCCGCCGTTGAAGAGGACTATCGGCCCAACTGCCGAGAATGGCGCCTGTTCGGGGAAGGCCACATCCACTTCGCCCTTACCCGACCCCACTATGGCGCTGCCACAGGCGCTCTTGGCAGCTGCGGTGGTGCGCACCTCGATCTGATTCGCATTGCAGGTCGGCAGACCCACCGCGTCGATGTCAATCGTCCTGTCTATGTCGAGGGAAACGGTTCGGAGCGCAGGCGGATGACTGCCGTCGACGGTGCCGATTTCCCCGACGAGGTGCGCCGTGATCGGGGCGTATGCATGCTTTGGAAGCCTCGAGGGCGAAATGCCACCGTCATCAGCGAGGTAGAGGCTGCCGACTCGCGCCACCTCGCGGCTACCTAGGGCGGCGGGCACGAAGAACAGCGCCAACCCGACCGCAAACGCGATGACGTGAATCGAGTACCGGCTCATGCTCCTACCTTCCCGACAAGGGGCGGCCGTCGCTTCCCCCATTTGGAGATTTACTCGACGGAGATGCAGCAAAGTGGGAAGGGCCCGTGTGGCTTGACGTAACCACACTGCGAAGAAATCGAGAGCTACTCGTCTAGCCGCAAAGCGATCTCCAGGTCCACTGCCGAGGCCTTCAAGGAGCGGCCGATGAGCCCTTCGATTGCACGAATGCGATTCCTCACCGTGCGTCGGTCGACCCCCAGCGCAGCGGCGGTCGAGGAGATCTTCCGCTCTGCCATGAAGTAGGCGCGTAGCGTCTCCCGGGCGACTTTGCCCCCGTCCTTTGCCTGTTCAAGCGGCGCCAGGTAGAGCTGACGCAATGAGCCGGCGATGAGGTCGTCGCGAAGGATCGACGCGAGCATGGCGACGTCGGCGTAGAGGAGGACGGGTTGGCCCCTTCGCTCGGCGACCGGCAGCGCCGCCTTGGCCTGGAGGTGACTGAACCGCCACCCCGAAAGGCCCTCGCCGGGCTCGCCGGCGGTTATGAACACGCCGTCCGAGCCGACATCGGAGAGCGCTCGCAGCACCTTCTCGGCCGTCAGCTGGCGCCTGCCACCCAACCAACAGGCCCAGATCGGCTCCTCCTCGCGGCGGACAGCGAGCAGGCGACGGTCGAGCGTGCTCGCGAGCCCACGGACCAGCTCCTCCGCCCCCTCACCTTTGGCCATCAGGGCGAGATGGTGGGCGTCGAGGTCATAGCCAAGCTCGGAGTGATCGACGAGTTCGCCGGCGAGCAGGCTTTTGACGCACTCGCGACGCCGCTCTGCGGCGCTCCTGGGCTGATTCTTCGCCTCCTGGCCGTACTCGGCACTGATCGCGGCAAGCAGACGATCGCCGAGCGTCGCCTGCTCACCGAGTAGACGACGAAGAGCCGAGCTCGGAACTTTGGCCCGCTCCGCCTCTTCGACGAGGGAGTCCCCGAAAACGGCGTTGCCGGCCAGGTAGCGACGCAGCACGGTGTCGAGGGAAACGCCGTCGCGTGCGTCCAGGCGGGCCTGTGCGAGCAAGGCCATGGGAACGGCCAGGGCGTGGCGCTCGCCGGCCTCGAGCACCGCGAGCCGATGATCGATGGCTGCGGCGAGGGCGGCGTTAAGGCCTTGGAGATAAGCAGGGTCGGCGACGTCGCGGGGATCGGAGATCGCGTACACCCGAGTCGCAATAGCTGCCTGAAGCTCTGACAGCCGCTCGCGGAGGCTAGATACAAGCGCTGAGCGAACCTCCTCCATGGAGCCCGCACGCGTCGATGCTGGGCGATCTCGCCCCGCGGCTGCGGAGCGCGAACCGTCGCTACGCCGCTGCAACCCCCTTTTGCTCATACAAAGCTCCCTCCGGCGTTGTCGCTGAATCCGTCCCCGTTGCGCCAGATTGCAGCGATCCCCTGCGAGGTGAGCAGGGCCAGCAGATCGGACTTCGGCTTGGCATCGAGTAAGACCGCACGCGCCGAGCCAGAAGGCACATAACGACCGTAGTCGGCCAGCTGGCCAATCGCCATCCGAATGTCACCTCGCGTCAGCCCTGCCTTCGCCTCGATCAACTGGCCCCGCGTGTTGTTGAAGATGTCGCTGTACAGAGGGTGCGATGCGCCCTGCGGCAGCAGCTTGTTCCGGGCCACGTCGTCTCCCTGTAACTGGATGAAAGAGCAGTAGTCCCGAACCAACCTGGCCTCCCGTCGCTCCGCTCGCTTGACGGTGCTTGAAGGCATGACGTCGTAGCCTTCGACGCTCCCCTGCTCGACCGGCACCTGGACGTTAGTGACCGGCTTTGGGCGACCTTTCCGGCGCCGGCGCTTTGCGATCAGAGCCTCAGCCTCTCCGTACTCCGAGTCCGATAGCGAGATATGGCCGTGGCGCTGAACACGGGCCTTCGTCACCCCGATGTCCTCTAGTGGCGGAGCGTCTCCCAGGCTCGAGCTCCAAACTCCTTCCACTGTCGTCACGACCCCCCATTCCCTGCCATCTCCTCGACCCGACTCTGCGTCAACGAATCCGGGGTCCCAGCGCGGCTGGGCTATGACGTCGAGGATTGCCGGGCAGACGCCTTTCTCGGTGATATAGACCACGAGACGATCGCCAACCTCGTACTGAGGTCCGTGAGGCGGATAGACCTGTCCCTTTCGCGGCTTCTCGAAGGTCTTCCACCGGGGAGATACCCGGCCAGGACTATCGCTGACCCAGGTGCGCTTCAGCCAGTAGTCAGGAGCGGCCTCCTGAGAGTCGGTGAAGTACCCGATCTTTAGCCAGTAGGCCACGGCCCGACCTTACCGACACCGGACCCCCCTGATGCAGCCTTGTAGGCACTAACGAAGGTCAACACTGTAGGTCAGATTATTGAAGGTCGAGCGCCGCTCAGACGGGCACCACGTTGAGGCCAGGTACTCGCCCGAAGTCCCGAGTGTTTGCAGTCGCAACATCCATGCCATGACTCAGAGCCGTGGCGGCGATCCAGAGGTCGTGGGCTCCGATCAGGTTGCCGTCATTCTCGAGCTCCGCCCAGATTTCCGCGTGCGCTCGGGCGATCACGGTCGTGATCGGCAATGGCTCGATCGCAGAGATCACGTGCTCGACGAACGCGGAGCGGCGAGCCCGACCCAAAGCCGTCTGGGCGCGATGCACCCCATGCAGGAGCTCGCTGGCCGTGATGACGCTGATCGCCCGGTCCTGGTCGCCGATCGCCTGATCCAGCGACTGTCCCCGCCGCTCGGCGTCGACCAGGACAGTGGTATCTATCAGGACGGCCATGCGCCACTCGGCGGGCCAATGGCCTCCCGCCCAGCTTCGACATCGCCCGCAAAGTCCTCATCAGGCGAAGGCGCGGAATCCATCAGCTCTCGCCACCTTGCCGGCGAGACCAGATGTCCTGAGTTGGCCGGTCTCATCTGGACGACCGGCACGCCGTTGCGCACAACCTCGATCTCCTCGCCGGCCCCGATGCGGTTGACGACAGCGGAAAATTCCCGGGCCACCTCGGTTGCGCTCAAGCGCGTCATGGAGCTACAGTATCAGATATATCTGATTACGCCCCACCCCGGTTTGCTCGCCGCAGAAAAATTGCTGGAAATAAGCAGGTAACGGGCACGCGAACGTGCAGGCTTTTTCGCCGAGCCCTTCTTCTGTTTGGGGTCTATACCGCCGTCATAGCGGTCGTAATCGTCGCGGGCTTCCTGGGAGGGGCACTGGGGATCGCTCTAGGCAGCCAATCTCCACTCAAACTGCGCGCCGGAGCCGGCGGTGAGGAGGAGCACGCACGACGAAAGCGCCCCAGAGCCCGACCGGCCCCCTGGTCCGCTTCAGCCTCTGCGTCAACTCGTCGGCACAACACCAAGCCTAGGGGTCCGGCGGGTCCGGCGGTTGCGCCGCGATCCGTCGCGCCTCGGCGCTTAGCTCGCGCAACTCGGACAGCAGCAAGGAGAGTCGGGTGACGTGTCCGAGCTTCTCCTGGAGCGCCTCGCTCAGCTCGTCGGCGGGATCTTCGAGCTCCGCCGCGCGGGTGGAGAGAGAGGAGACGCGGCCGAGGAGATCGCCCTCGATCGCCTGGACCGGAGGGTGGCCGCCGGGGGGAAGGTCGAGGAGGAACTCGACATCGACCCCCAGCTCCCGTGCCAGTCTCGCCACCGCCTCGATCTGCACCGATCGCACCTTGCCGTCCTCGGGGTCCTGCGTCCAGGAGCTAATCGTGCCTTTGTTGACACCGCTGCTGGCGGCGAGATCGCGCAGGTTGCGCCCGCTCAGCTTGAGCTGGACGCGCAGACGGCTCGCGAGCTTGGGCGCTCTGACCGAGACCGTTTCGGCGCTGTACGGACACATCCGTACAGCTTGACAAATATGTCCGGGTTAAGCCGTACGCTGACGCTGTGCCGTCGTCCGCATCCACCCGTACGCCTCCGCATCTCCGTGTGCTCGGGGGGGGAGGCAACGCGCCCGAGGTACTCAGGCTGGAGCCCACCGCCCGCCTTCAGCGCTTCCTCGACGCCTCGGCGGAGCGCGGGCTGGACGCCGACGCCGCGGTCAGGCTGGGACTGGAGCGAGCGCTCTGCCTGCGCGATGCAGCGCGCTTTGCGGCCGATGTCGAATCGGGCCGCGGGACCCTCAACCGAGCCGCTGGACGAGCCCGCGCCCACCGCGAGATGACGCCAGGCCAGGCCGTCTATCTACGGACCCTCGCGGCGAGACGACCGGTCCCCGCCCGGGACGTCGGCGACGGGCTCGCGGCCGCGGTGCCGGAGAGGGTCCTCAGCCGGGTGGACGGGAGCCTCTCCCAGCGGGGCCTGCACGCGGGAGTGGTCGAAGAGATGATCTCCTGGGAGATCGCGGCGACGCTCGGCGCCCGGACGATGAACGAGTGGGCGCTGCTGCAGCTGCTGCGGCGCCGGTCGACGTCCGCCGGCGCTTAGACCCCTGGCTCAGCCGGCCGCGGCTTGGCCGGCCTCGTCTGCTGCGGCGCGAGCCGAGGTCGCTTCGATCGGCCTCTCGGCCTCGGTCGCAGCCTCGATCTGGGGTCCGATCATCTCGGCCAGCTGCGCCAGTCGCTCGCAGTAGAGCCGCAGCAGCCGCTCCGCGTCGACCGCGATCGGGCTCATCGTCGTGCGCTCGTCGTCCAGGCGCACCTCACCCTCCCACTCCGCGACTCGCACGTCGCCGTCGCGCAAACCGGCGGAGCAGTGCTTCCAGGCGTCCGGTGAGACGAAGACGTGGGTCGTCTTGGCAGTTCGATCGGCGGCCTTGGCGATCTTCGTGACCCGGTCCATGCAGGGGCCGTTGGTGCTGCCGAGGCTGCCCTGCTCGAGCTCGCCGGCGTCGACTCCGGCGTGGAAGGTGCGGGAGATCGCGTCGATCTCGGTCGAGTCGAGAGCGGCGGCCTGGGCCTGGATGCAGGCCGCGGCGATCACCGCGCTGTCGCCCACGGCGAACTCGAACCAGAGGTCGTCTCCTTCGCGGTGTTTCCCCTCGCGGCCGCACAGGGCGCGCCCCCACTGGGCGGCGATGTCGAGGCCTTCGTTCTTCCAGAGGTTGTGCGTCTGGGGATGCTCGCTCTCGTGCAGGCGCGAGCTGGCGATATCCAGCGAGAGCACCGACGAGTTGCGTTTGTCGAGTTCCGGCGCGGCCAGCCGGGCATCGCGGGGACCGCGGTAGACGCCGGTGACGGCGGCCAGGAACGCCTTGACCAGACGCACGGTGCCGAGCAGCTCGCGAGCGGCGAGCTCAACCGCCTCTCGCGCGTCCGGCGGCGCCGCGGTCCGGTCCGCCGGGTCCTCGCTGAGGGAGGTGAGGCGCTGGCGGACCTGGGCGGAGATGCCCAGCGCCAGGTCGGCGGCCCGGCTCGCCCCCTGCCCGTCATCCCCCTCGTCGAGCCACAGCTCGGCCGAAGCCTGATCGAGCCGTTCCACCAGCAGGCCGAGAGCATCGATCAGCCCGCCGAGCGCGCCCGGCAGCTGATAGAGGCTGAGCGGCTTCAGCGGCGCGGCCATCGAGTTCACCGCCGCTCGCTCGAGCCTCAGCGATGGACGTTCCCATTTTTCCTTGGCGGGCTTCTCCCAGGGCTCGCGCAGCAGCTCAAGCTTACGCTCCGCCGCCTTGCGGCAGGCGTCGACGTCAGCGGCGAGCCCGCCCGAGGGGACGTGGGGAGCGGCACGGCGGATCAGGCGCAGCGGCTTCTCCAGCAGCCCCAGGGCCGTGTCCAGGGAGTGGCGCACGTGGGTCAGGCCGAGGCGCATGTCGGTGCTCATCGCCCAGCCCCTCAGCAGCGGGTCGCGATCCTCGGGGGCAAGCGGCTTCAGGAGGGAGAGCAGAATTTTCATCCTCGCCTCGATCACCTCGACGCCCGGACGCAGCGCCACGGCGAGCCGGCCGTCGAGATAGAGGCCCTTGAACAGGGGCGAGGGCATCAGGCGGCCGTCCGCACCGTCGGCGGGGGCGTCGAGGTAGCTGGAGGAGGAGGCCCGCTCGTCGAGGCAGACGGGCTGCTCGTCGTCGCGGAGCATCACCTGGGGCACGAGGTCCGGCGGCTCCTCGTCCTCCTCGAAGACGTGGTCGTCGGCCGGCCGCACAGTCAACGGAATCGACTGGTCGGCGAGGACCAGCGGCCGCATGATCGCGACCAGCAGAGCCATCTCGCTCGGAGTGACGGAGCTGCGCCCGGTCTCGCAGCGCTCGATCAGGTTGTGGCAGAGCAGCGCCGCAGTCTGCTCGGAGACCTCGACGCGGGCGTCGCCCCTGTCCATGAACTCCTCGAGCTCCCCGCCCCGCGGACCCTCCGAGACGCGGTACTTGCGCTGCACGCATGTGTCGCCGTCCTGCTCGAAACCGGTGAAGGGCACGAGCGTGGTCATCGCCATGCCGAAATCTATGCAGCGCGAGACCAGCAGGCGATCGGCGTCACCCAGGTAGGCGACGATCTCGGGGATCGAGAGCCCGACGCGCTGGGCGGGATCGTGATTGGGGTCGGCCCGGTGGCTCTCGTACATCCTCCGCAGCTCGGCGACGATCCGCCTGGTCGTGTCGATCACCTCCCGATCGAGGAACCTGGGCTCGACGGCCTCGCCGGCGAGCGCCTCCGCGTCCGCCGCGGACGGGCCGGGCGCGCGCAGCTCGTCGGAAACCCTCGCGGCCACGCGAGCCCCGCAGGGCGCACCGTAGAGGCGCGCGAAGGATTCGGGGTGCGCCTCAATCTCGGCCCCGGGAAAGCGCCGACGCAGGACCGCCGCGAAGCCGATGATCGACTCCAGCTCCGCTCCGGTCGAGATCGCCCGGAAGAGAGTTTTCGCGTTCAGCGTTTGCGCTTCCTCGATCAGCAGGTGGGCCGGGTTGGTCGAGCGGGGCAGCAGCCTCTCCACCTCGGCGCGGGCCTCTGCCTTCGGGACGATGGCGGTCGCGGTTGTGCCGACCGGCAGCCGCAGGGCGGGAAACCTGACCGGGATCGCGTAAAAGCAGTTGTTGGCGAGGTCGGGGAAGAAACGCAGCTTGTCGATCTCCTGGCGCTCGCCCTCCGCGTGAGCTTTGCCGGCGGGCAGGCGCGGAAAATGCAGAGTCATCCCCAGGATCTCCTCGCGCTTCGACTCGGGACCGTCGATCGTCAGCGTCCCGAACCGCGACAGCAGCCGCTGCAGCTCTTCCCATGCCCCGGCGACGCGGACCGGTAGGCGGACCTCGAAGATGTGGTGGTCGACCTCCGGCGGCAGCCCTCTGACAACGACCAGCTCGGCGAGCTGGGAGACGTACTGTTGGTAGACGCCCTCGTCGACGCTGAGATAGCACTCGACGTCGTCGTGCTCCTGGGAGCTGTCGCCTATGCAGGTGATCGCCTGCACGTCGCGGGCGCCGTAGTTGCGCGCCCGCTCCAGGTGGTGTTCGAGGTTGGCGCCGGTGCGGACCGCGTCGTCGACGATCAGCAGGCGCAGCTCGGCCAGCCGAGCCCGGTCGATGTAGGCGAGGGCGATGCCGTAGAGGACGGGCACGGCGATCGGGGTTCCGAGCTCCTCCGCCGCGTAGCGCAGCGCCGCCTCCAGCACCCGCGCCCCTTTGGTCTCGACCGGGATCAGGACGTCAGGGCGACGACGCTCTATCTCCGCCACCAGCCAGCGCGTGAAGCCGGGTAGGACATCCCGCTCGAACGCGGTCAGCCCCGGACTGCGACCGACACGATCGAGGGATGGATTGGCAAGCGCGGTCGGCAAAGGGGCGGGAACCTTACTGATCCGGAAGTCTTCCCGGGACTCGATTTCCGCTAATAACGGGCTTCGGTTTGGGAACCGGTCTGTGTGCAGCGCGCAGAACGTCTCGAGAGTGCGGTACGTGTGACGAATGTCCCCTGACAGGCGCTCCTGTCTCTCGCGGTTCGGGATAGGCGAGCAAGCTGACCAACAGCCCCAGGGCACCGAGCGCCAGGAAGGCCAACGACGCCTGCAGCCAGCTGTGCTTGCGCCAGGCTACCTTGGCGGTGACGTTCAGCTGCTCGGCCAACTGGCGGCGCTCAGCACCGGCGTCCATCGTCTTCAAAGCGAGGGAGATCGAGTCCGGCGAGTGTTGTCGCAGGTGGCCGAAATAGAGCAGGCCGTTCGGCGGGGCCGCGCTTGCCCGCCGGCGGGCAAGCCGGGGAAAGACGACTGCCAAGGCGCAGACGACAGCGAGGCCGAGGCCGATCAGAGCAAGAAGCGCAACGACGAGGTGCAGGCCGCCCGCTCGGCCGAGGTCATCGTGCGAGCCGACAACGGTGTGCACTGCCGCTCCAGCTACAGCAACCTCAACGACAAGGACGATCGACGCCTTGGCGTCGACGCTGGCGGTCCAGGACTGTACGGCTTCATGGGCGCGCCAGCCAAATTGATTGCCGGGCCTTTCCGCCACGGTCAGAGGACGAGGGATTGCATTATGGAGTTTCGATTTCGAAGTAGTCGGAACTACGTCAAGCGTCTCGACGGGCCGGGTGCGACCTTAGCGTGTTGCATCGGCTTGAAAGGAGGAGGGTCCTCCGCGCAAGGAGCGGGATTGGCGCGGCGATGCGGCCGCCAGATCGCTGGCCTCCCTACCATCGAGCACATGGCGATCAAAAAGATGGAACACGTCGGGATCGTGGTCGACGACCTGGCGGCCGCAATCGAGTTCTTCGTCGAGCTGGGACTGGAGCCGGGAGGCAAGGGGCAGGTCGAGGGCGAGTTGGTAGACCGCATCATCGCGCTCGACGGGACCAAGGCCGAGTTGGCGATGCTGCGAACCCCGGACGGCGACGTAGAAATCGAGCTGGTGAAGTTCCACTCGCCTCCAACCCAAGGCGGCGACCCGCATGCGCCCTCGAACACTCCAGGCCTCCGCCACCTCTCCTTCCTCGTCGAGGACATCGACGCCGTAGTCGCCGGCCTACAAGCCCGCGGCACCGAGCTCGTCGGCGAGCTGGTGCGCTACGAGAACAGCTACCGGCTCTGCTACGTCCGCGGCCCCGAGGGAATCATCATCGAGCTGGCAGAGAAGATCGGCTGACGGGGCCCGGTTCCCCGCCTTCTCTTGATGTGCCTGGGGCCTTTAGGCTGGCTGAGTGCGCTTCCGTCACCTACTGACCCTGGTTGTCGCTGGTGTGTTTTTCCTCGCCGCCGTTGCCGGCGCCGAGGGCAAGCGCTTTGAGGGCTACACCCGCGGCTACATCGGCCCCGACCACAGCTTCGTTGTCGGCGACGGCTTCGACCTGGTCTTCATCGACCATCAGCGCTCCTATACCCCCTACCGGGTCTGCTGGCACCGCCTCCACCACTCCCACCACCGCTGCTGGCTCGGCGAAACCGGGCCAGCGGGCCGCAAGGACCGGATCTTCACCGCCGCCCCCTCCTCGGTCGGCACCTACATCGTCAAGTGGACCGTCAACCACCACCGCAAGGCGCTGTGGCGCTTTCACAACGGCGTCGGCGACTGAGCGGCAGCAGCCGTGTTTCCCCAATAACCGGCGCCTAAGGCAAAGCCGCGCCCAATGCGGCGAGCCGCTTGCCCTGGCCCAACTCCCTATGCGCCCGACGAGAATCGAACTCGCGACCTTCGGCTTGAAAGGACGCGCGTCGCCCGCATGAGCAGCGGAATCGCGGCGTCGATGCGACCGGAATGTGACCACCGAGCGGGATCTCGCTGGCTAATACCCCTGCCGCCCTAGCCCTTTCCGGCCTCGCGCCTGCGTTCGCGCTCCTCCATCACGGCCCGACGGCGCTCGTTCTCGGCGCGGGTCTCCTCTGGGCTTAGCGCGAGTACTCCGCTGCCCGTTCCCGAGGTCCACTTTTCGAGGACTTTTCGGGTTCTCTCCAGCTGGTTATGAATGTCATGTAAACCGTGCCGAGTTACTTCCGTCATGTCCATATAAAGGTCGAGGTCGAGATTCATCGTCTCTTTGAAGGGGCGCCTGCCTTTCTCGTCGGTGTAGGTAACCGTGGCGACATAGTTCATCGGCAGGTCTGAGTCTTCGTTGCGCCTAAAGCCCTGATCGAAGAACGTCCGATACTTCTTGCCGGGGACGAGCGTGGCAATTCCCTCGTTGAGCATTTTCAGCTTGCCAACCGGAATGTCGATCGCGCTCGTCAGGGGAGGGTCAATCTCGATCTGAACGTCCCGAGCAAGCGACGTTCCCATGTTCACAACCTCGAGGTAAACCAGGGAGCCGGGATCCGACTGAATGTCCACGACAACGAAGGGACGGTTCTGCTCTTCCCGAAGTTCGCGGGCCTCCTTGACCTGCTCGCGGGCTTGGCTTACCTGTCGCCAGGTGAAGATTGCGGCAACGATCAGAACGACGAGCTGCGCCGCCACTAAGTAAACCTGAGCTTCGTCCGTCCACATAACAGGGTTGTCCATACGCCAACCGTGCCAACTAGGGCGGATGGGCTAGGCTCGACCTAATGCCTGAGTCGCCACAGGATCGTCTTTCCAAGCTCCTGAGCGACAAGCTGCGCGAAAGCCCCGAGATCTTGGCCTCAATGCGCAACACCCTGGAGGAAGCTCAGGCTCGTGGTGAAATATCCGAGGCTGAGGCGGCGGGCTATCTAGCCAGAATCGAGGGCATCGAAGCTGAGGCGGACTCAGCGCGCTGAGTCCGCCGGGTATCGCCTGCGGAACTCCTCCATCGTCATCCAGTCGGTCGTCGTGTACTGATCGCCGCCGCAATCGGGACATGGCTCCGTGCCAGCGTCCTCGCCGATCTCGTAGCCGCCCGTGACCCCAGAGTAGCCGGGAACCCGTCCCCTTGCCGTCGCACCTATCGCACGGGGTTCTGACCTTTACGTGCTGGTCATCCACGGTGCGAGCCTACCCAAACCACCAGAGAACACGGCCAACATCGACCGGCCCGATGGCTTGCGCGAGAAAACTACGGCGCGTCAGCCTCGATTCGATCCAGAATCCGAAGGAGCAGGTCAGCAAGCAGCACGACCTCTGACGCCTCGGTTGGGCTGTCGTAGTCCACACGACGATGCGAGGCGGGGTTCTTAAAGAACCCAATTGCTCCCCAGAACAGTGCCATCTGAGCATCCGCCTCCCCGGAATCGACCTGGTCGTCGCGGAGTTGCCCATCTGCCCCAAAAACCCGCCGCATCAGCTTGACGCCGACCTCGGAGTTGCTCGCTTTCGCGACTTCTCGAACGCGCTCCTCAACGGTTCGCATCGCGATAAAGACCGCCGCGTCATACTCGCTAAGCAGGAACTGCGACCGGACACTCGACTGAATACGGGGGTGCAAGTCAAGCGCAATGCGCTGTTCGGCGTGGATGTGTTGAAGGGCCTTCTCGGACGTCTCGTTAATCAGCTTCTCGCCGAGACGACTTGGAATGAACCACCCCGACTCCATCGGAATCTCAGTGATGAGTCCATTGGAGACGAGCCAGTGCCACGCCTCGCCGATCATGGGCTGATGCTGATGGCCTAGCGTCGTTTCGCGATCTGCTCGAAGATTGGCCCCGACGTTGTTAAGCGTCGTCTTCCCCGACTCACTGACATACCTGAGAAGGCGAATCGCCAATACATCGACCGGCAGGTCCTCTACTTCTTCGGCGGTTGGCGGCCAGGTGCTCATGCGCGCACGGTATCGGCCAGCTACGTCGAACCACACGGCTACTCTCATGTCATGAACGGCGAATTGATCCAGAAAGCGCTTGTTAAGTTCCAGCGCGGCGAGGTTCCCGGCGATGTGGCAGCCGTGTTCGACAGGGAGATTGGCAATCCCGGCCTCGATGGTCGTAAGTGGCGATTTGCCGTTACGGACGGCAAGCGGGTCGAGTACGTTGAAGCAGAACTGGCCGGAAGCAACGGCGGCAGTCCCGGCAGAGCCTTCGACATAGCTCTACTAGAGGCCGCAATTGAGCGGCGCATCGCTAGCGGCTACTACCAACGCGAGCAGCTGATGGACGAACTCGCAGCCGAAGGCCCAAAGTTTCTGCGGGAAGACGACCTAAGACCGCATCCGACCCGGCGGGGCGAATCACTTTTCTTCTAGCTATCGCTCTCCGTCGCGAGGCCTCAAGCTATTCGTCGTACGGAGGATTGGCGCTCTGACCAGGAATTAAAAGACGCGATGCCCGCGCGGGCAGTGAGATTGCTGCGCCGACGCGACCGAAATGAGACCATCGGCCCATGACGATCCAAGGCATGGCGCATATAGGCGTGGTGGTCGAGGATCTCCCGGCCGCAACGGAGTTCTTCGTTCAGCTCGGGCTGGAGCTACGAGGCGAAGGCCAGATCGAAGGAGACTGGGTAGGCCGCATCATCGGGCTCGACGACGTTCACGCGGAAATGGTGATGCTGCGAACCCCGGATGGGCACGCCGAAGTCGAGCTGTCGAAATTCCTTTCGCCGCCGAGCCCTGACAGCGATAGCCACGCGCCAGCGAACGCACCGGGCATCCGCCACATCTCATTCATCGTCGATGACATCAACGCCGCCGTTGGCGGCCTCCAAGCCCGCGGCACCAAGCTCGTCGGCGAGGTGGAGAATTACAAAGACACCTATCTCCTTTGCTACGTCCGCGGTCCCGAGGGCATAATTGTCGAGCTGGTAGAGAAGATCGACTGACGGACCCGGTCCCCCTTGATTGAGAATGCTTTGGCGGATGTGCCCAGGGTCTTCTAGGCTCGCTGAGTGCGCTTTCGTCACTTACTGACCCTGGCTGTCGTTGGGGTGTTTTCCCTCGCCGCCGTCGCTGGCGCCGAGGGTAAGCGCTTTGAGGGCTACGCCCGCGGCTACATTGGCCCTGACCACAGCTTCATCGTCGGCGACGGTTTCGCCCTGGTCTTTATCGACCGTCAGCGCTCCCATACCCCCTACCGGGTCTGCTGGCACCGTCTCCACCACTCCCACCACCGCTGCTGGCTCGGCGAAACCGGGCAGGCGGGCCGCAAGAATCAGATCTTCACCGCCGCCCCCTCCTCGGTCGGCACCTACATCGTCAAGTGGACCGTCAACCACCGCCGCAAGGCGGTGTGGCGCTTTCACAACGGCGTCGGCGACTGAGCGCCTGCTGCTGCGTTCCCTCCTTTGCTCTACTCGCAGGGAACCAGGGTCGAAAAGGCGACTTCGCGGAACATTGCCGCTAGTTCCGGATAGCGCTCGGGACTGGTCGAGCCGACGCTGGCAATGCCCTGACCACAGGTGACGAAGAAGTAGTCGGCGCGTTTGTCGCCGTCAAGTTCGTACACCCAGCGGGCGGCTTCTCGCCCTTCCTTGTAGTCGGGGCCGTAGGAGATCTCACGGTATTCGGGATCCTGGCGCACTTCTTCGACCAGCGGTTCGCTGGCGGCGAGCGGCGATTCGCTGGTGGCCGGGTTGCCGCCGTCGATGCGGATGAAGGTGCTTTCGGGGTCTTCGGGTTCGCGCCAGAGGTTTTCGTAGTAGTTCGAAACCGGCTTGTCGATGAGCTCGCGTTCCCATCCGACCGGAGCTAGGCCCGAATAGGCGCGGCCGTCGAAGCTCTCAAGTCCGGGCGCAGCAGAGGCTTCAGCTTGCGCTTCGCTAGCGGTGGTGTTTTCGGGCGCGGCTTCGGTTTCGCTCGTGGTTGCCGGCGCTGGCTCGGAGGTGGTCACAGTCTTCTCACGCACCACGGTCTGCGCCGCCGGGTTGCTGCCACCGCCGGTGATCATGGCCGCGGCGACGGCTACTCCGGCAAGAGCAGCAAGCGCCCCGGCGCCGATCACCAGTACCCGGCGCCGGCCTGTCCTGGCGGGCGCGGAGCCGACCAGCACCGCCGTCTGCGACTCGCGGGCGGTGCCGAGCCCCTGGGTGGTGGCGGCGCCCCCTCCCTCGCTTGCTTCGAAATAGCCCGCGGCGGCGGGGCCGGTGGCGACGCTCCGCTCCGGCATCCGCGCGGTCAGCGCCTCCCCGGGTTCAGCCGCAGCCCGAGCCAGGTCCCCAGCCGAGGGGTAGCGGCGCTCGGGGTCTTTGGCGGTGGCGCGGGCAATCACCGCGTCGAGCAGGTCACCCTCGCGGCCGATCGCCGGCACCGGGTCGTTGACGATCTTCCACATCTTTTGCGTGTCGGTACCCGGGAACGGGCGCTCGCCGCTGCGCATCCGGTAGAGCACGCAGCCGAGCGCATAAACATCCGTGCGCGCGTCGACCCGCCCGCCCTTGATCTGCTCGGGCGCCGCATAGTCGAGGTTGGCGATCACCTGGTCGGTTCGGGTCAGCTGCGTCTCGCCCGTGTCGAGGCCGCGGACGAGGCCGAAGTCGGTCAGGAAGACCCCCTCAGTACCGAGCTCGCCTTCGAGCAGGATGTTGGCCGGGGTGACGTCGCGGTGAACCAGGCCGGCGACGTGAGCGGCGTCGAGGGCGCCGGCGACCTTGCTGAGGATCGCGGATGCGGCGTCGTGGGCGAGCGGGCCGCGCTGATCGAGCGCCTGGTTGAGGTTCTGACCAGCGATGAAGCGCATTGCTAGGAAGAGGTGGCCGTCGAGCAGCCCAGCGGCGTAGACCGGGACTAGGTTCGGGTGTTCAATCGCCGCCGCTCCCCGCGCCTCGGCTTCGAAGCGGCGACGGAAGTCGGGTTGGTCTGCCAACTCGGGCAAGATCACCTTCAGCGCCACCTTGCGGCGAAGACGCATGTCCTCCGCCAAATAGACCGAGCCCATGCCGCCGCGGCCGATTTCTTCGAGGATCTCGAAGTCGCCAAGGCGCTGGCCCGGCTTGAACTGATCTTGACCTACCGCCACTAGCGTCTCCCTCCTGCAGTTTTGGTACCGACAGAGATTCGATCACATCGGAGGGATCCAGAGACCAAGTCACGACGAGTCGTCACCTGGGTAACTCAGGCCGGTTGAGTCGGCTCAATCGGTGGCTCGGCACCTTCTCCTGCGGAGTCCTCGCTTGTTGAAGTCTCCTCCCCGGCGAGGTTTTGACTTTGCCGAAATTCGAGTGCCTCGGGGGTGTCCTCGTAGGAGAGCAGCTCACCCGCAACCTCAAGCAGGTGAGCCTTAACCTCCTCGGGAGTTGCGTAGAAGAACTCACGACGGATGTTGATCCGGTTGACCCGTCGATCGGCCAATCGCTGATGCAGGCTCGCCTCTATTCCCACCGCGTCCTTGGAGAACATGAGAGCGTGGGTGTCGAAGCGAAAGGGGACCGATGCGTCACCTAGCTCGCGCACCCGTACCTCGGGATCTAGGCGGCGGGTGAGGCCGATCTTGACGACACCCTCACCAAAGGACCCGATGTTCGAGATCACGTAGACGTAGCCGGCTCGGATATTTGCGGCGCGATAGTCGACATCCTCGATCGCTCGTTGAATTCTCTCGAGCTCGGCCTCGTGCCGGGCGACCGCGTCCTCGTCCCCCTTTCCTCGGAGGGCCTCCATGGTGTTCAGATAGTGCTGGCGCTCCTTTTCCAGTCGCGCTCGCTCCCGCTCCATTTCCTGCTGCGCTTTTCGCTCTTCACGGAGCCTCTCCCGTTCTTCGCGTTCAAGCTCTTTCTCATCAGCGAGTTTCTGGCGATAGTCGGCAGTGAGGGCCAGCTCGCGATCTCGAAGCTGGCGATATGAGGGGGAGATGCGAATGTCCATCACGCGCCCGAGACGCTCGACGGTCGCCGCGACTTTGGCAAGACGCTCTCGCGCCGCGTCGAGTTTGTGAGGTTTCAAGCCCCGCACAAGATTGTCGGCCTCGGCGTTGTAGGCCCGCAGCAGCAATTTCGAAAAATCTCGAACCAATTTCCGGCCCTGCGCCAAGGAGCCGTTGACAGACCAATCGGTGCTGCCGGTAACTGCGCCGCCGTCGCGTTTGGCCATAGCTTTGATCTGCTCGCGAAGCGACTTCAGCGCGTCCTGGTATTCGACCGATTCTTCGAGCGGGTGCTGGTACTCGTAGATGCCTGCCTCCTGGAGAAGCGCGACCTCCTCGGTGACTACGACCTCCGTTCGCAGAGTGGCGAGCTGCTGATCTAGCGAGGCTTTCTCCTCGGTCGCCGTCGCGAGTTCGGCCCTCAGCACTGCGCCTGCCTCGGCGGCCTGCTGGTCGAGCGCAGCGGCGGCCTCAGACTTCTCGGCCTCGATCTGCTCGCGCTGGGCGGTGGTCTCAGCCTGCAGCGCATCGCGTTTCTCTTCGAGCTCGATCACCGTGAGCCCGCCAAGTCGGTCGAGCTGCGCTCGCAGCTCGGTGACCTCTGCCGCAAGTGCGCGCGCCTTCTTGCGAACGCCGAACACCGGCACGCTTGGGACCTCTGCCGTTGCGGCTGCACCGCCCTCCTCGGTTTCCATCGACGCCTCCCAGCGCTTAGAACGTTTGGCCGATCCTAACTATTTGAGGGACAGGGTTCCGAAAGAGCGATTCGCTAGAGACTGAACTGAAGGCGCTGTGCGGCCTGAACTTCGCGCAGCGCACTTCCGATTGGCACCTCGATGTGTGTCTGACGACGCGCCTGCCAGACACCGATCGAGGTCAGTGAGGCTTCGGGGTGGAGCTGCTCAAGGGCGGCGGCATATGGCGCTGCAATTAGTGGAGCCTGGGTTTCAGTCAGGTCCGGGCCATCCCAAAAAAGCGCTCGGGCGGCGAGCCCATTGCCATCCGAGAGGATCACATCAAGTCGCACCCTCAATGACCCGGCCGGCCAAACGAGCACCGTGCTTCGCGCCAATCCCCTCGCTGCCCGCCCATCCGCAGCGTCTGCAATGACATAGGCATCAAACCCCGAAAGGACATTGCTATTGGAGGTGGCCATGCTGGGGTTGGAGTGATTCGCCCACTTTCCAACCTTGCTTGAGCGAAGGTAGCCGCGAGCTGCCGACGCACCTTCTTCGTGATAGACGGATATCGCCTTTCGGGCGACAGTCACGGGCACAGTCAGGTACGCGGGCGGGGGTTCGCTCCCAGGTCCGGGCACCCTGTATTCGGGAACTCGGACCTTCTTACTGAGCTCATTCGCGGTTCGCATCCTGCCGTTCCCCTTTAGCTATCCAGCCAGCGCAGGCTGCGCTACTCGTCGTGCAGCAGGTCGTTCAGGGAGGACTTGCCTTCGCGCTGCAGCAGGGTGCCAAGCTCCATGTCGCTGCGAACGTCAAAGTCGCGGCCGTAGCGCTGCTCAATCGTGCCTACATGCGTATCAGCGCGTTTGCGCCGAAGTGGCCCGGACTCAGTTCTAGAGCGATTGCCCTTCATCCCCGGTGCGTCGTTTGAACTAGACAAAGCGATCTCCTTCTTCGAATAACGGTCCATCAAGGATAACACAAAGTCTACAAGGTAGCTATTCTCTTGAAAGTCAATTTTCCCAATAAGGTTTACAAAGAGCCTAAAGCGGCTATAGTTCCCGTGTCCATCCAGAAGGAGGGCTAGGAATGAGCACCATCGACTTTCTAAATGTCAGGCAGACCGCCAAGGAGCTTGGCGTTCATGAGAACACCGTCCGAAACCTTGAGAAGAAAGGCACGCTGAAAGCTGTCCGCCTACCTGGCTCCGGGTTCCGGCGCTTCCTGAAGGAGGACGTCGATCGGATGAGAGAAGAAATGTGGAGCGAGTTTGCTCCAGCCACGGAGATGCCAGCGAAACGGCGGAAACCAAGTAAGCGGCGGGCGCTTTCTCAAGGCGACTACGCTGCCTGAAGTCCCAACCGGGCCGCGCGATAGCGTGGCCCGGTGTCATTAAGGGGATGGGAGCATCGACCATCCGATCAGGCGTATTACGCCGACCGGAGCGAGTACATCAGGCAAGGGGATTTATTTAGAGACATCCCCTTGGGATATCCGATGCCGCCTGATGCAGTTGACCATGAAGAGGGACGGCGGAAGTTCCTTTCAGGTCCCTTCGAGCCAGGATTCGGCATGTTGATTAGCCCCACCTGCAGCATCCATGCACAGGGGGCGGAGGGCTACGCCCACCCCGTTCGGATGCTGGCGCCCGTCCTAAGCGTCGAGCATCTGGTTGAGAAGGGAGCTGTCAAAGAGGCGGCCCTCAAGGATCTTCGAACTTATGATCACCTGGTCAACTATCTCTACTTGCCGCCTATTGCAGAGCAGGACTTTCCGGAGAGCCTAGCCCTGCTCTACGGGGTCATCACGATCCACCATGACTACCTTGAGGAACGGGGAATAGCGCAGCTCTCGGAGGAAGCTGCCAAACATCTGAAGTTCAAGCTAACTGCGTTTTTTGGAGGAGTCCTCTTTTCTCGCGAGGACTTCGAGGACGACGGAGACTAAGTCTCCTTGGTCGGCACGAAGACATACGCCTTTCCATCCTCATTCCAAACCACTTCCCCCTCCTCGCAATATCCAGCGCGACCGGTTCCACATACAAGACGCGCGTGCATAGGTTTAGCTCGCTCATCAGGCAAAACTGGAAGCCCCAGCACCTCATCCCAGCCGAGAAGGGAGTGATTGCCAGGGTTTAGAAGGATCACCTTCGGTTTCTCCGGGCATTCCTTCGCATGGCCCTCAAGGGCCGCACGAACGTTCATCAGCATCTGAGCCTCAAACTCAATGCCGACATCCACGCCCGGTCGACGTATTACTGGCGACGTTGGTTCCACTGACACGACCGTGACTGTACCGAGGACATCCCCTATAAGGATCTAAAGGGGGCCCTACCCAATCGTGGCTCGAACAGCTTCGTCACTGTCTCCCACCGCATGGGTATATCGCGCCAGCATCGTCTCCACCCGATGTCCTGCCATCTCAGCAAGGTCCGCATCATTGATGCCAGCAGCGCGCAAATGCGTGGCGTAGCTGTGGCGGCACTCGTGGGGACGGATGTCTAGGCCAGAGGCGTCCTGGGTCGGCTTCCAGAGGTTGCGGTAGAAGTTGCTCTCGCGCCATAGGCGGCCTCGCGGCGCAGGGAAGAGCAGCTCGCAGTCGGGGCCGTTGAGGTTGATCTGGACTTCGAGCATCCAGGCGAGGGTCGCGGGAACCGGGACGACGCGGCCGGCGTCGGGCTCGCCGTGGTCGGTCTTCGTTCCCTCGAGGATCCTGCCCTCGTGGGCGGTGCGGCGGACTTGTAGCGTCTCGCCGTCGAAGTCTTCGCGGCACAGGGGGTAGGACCTCCCCCAGTCTCAGGCCGGTGTCGGTAAAGACGCGCACCATTGCCTCGTAGCGTCCCGCCGCCTTGGCGAAGCGGTGCATCTCCTCAAAGCTGAAGACGCGGATCGGGCGGGGCTTTTTCTGCGCCCTTGGGTCGTTGGCGCGGATGCGGATGCCCTTGAACGGGTTCAGGTCGCAGACTTCGTCGGTGATTGCATCCTCGGCCATTGCGGAGAGCGAGCGGAGGATGCCCACAGCACCGGTGGTTGCTCGACCTTCGTTCCTCAGCATGTGATCGACCAGGGCGAGGGTGTGGCGGCGGCGCAGCTCGTGTAGCGGCCAGTCCTTGAGCGGGATGCCCTCGACCTCCACGTCGAGGATTCGGCTGATCCGGTGGTCGTACGTTGCGTTGGTGCGTTCTGCGCGTGGGTGGCGTTCGGTCCAGGTGGCGGCGTAGTCACCGAGGGTGTCGGGGCGGTCACTGACCCCGTATGCCTCGTCGATCGCACGCTGAGCATCCGCTTTGCGGGCGAAGGTGCCCTTGCTCCTGTTCCAGGTCGGCTTGGCTAAACGGCGCTTGCCGTCTCGGCCGGTGTATCGGGCCGTCCACACGATCTCGCCGGAGGGGTTGCGGCGTTTGGTCGGAGACTCGCGATGCCTCACGGTCCTTCCTCCCTGCGAGCCCTAAGGAAGGAATCGACATCGGCTGGGTCGATCCGACGGGCCGCGCCGAGCTTGTAGGAGGGCAACTCTCCCCTTTTGATCCAGTTGCGGATCGTGCGGTCCGAAACCGCGAGATAGGCGGCGAGGGTTCGCTCGGTGAAAAAGGTCGGATCTGAGGGCGTTTCCTCTCCATGCCCCCTCTGTCGCGCGAACTGGCGAAATGCATCGCCCGGATCGCCGAAAGCCCTAATTTGGGGTAGTCCAGAGACCGAAGGTCAAAGGAGTCCGGGCGGCCATACGCGCGGCCGTCAGCACGGCGCAGCCGTGCCACAATCGGCCGCCGGCCGCGCGGAGGAAACCGGCCTCGATCTTTTTGCTGACCTTGTGCATCAAGAAGGTGCTGCCCAGGCGTCGAACCGGAGGGTTCCCAGTGTGTCGTGTGTTCGGGGTTGGTGCTTTGGAGGGACTGGAGTAGCTGCCGGGTTGGAGCTACGGCGAGTCCTGGCCTGACTCCGAGAACACATAAATCTGTTGCTCGCTGGAGCTTGGCTTCGGTCTTGGTCTCATTCTGGCTTTGTTTTTGGTCGTTGGGTCGATGTGACCAAATTCGCCAGCTCACCGTGGCTCAGCGCGCCGAGTCGTGAACGCCCCGGCTTCGGTCCTCCCGGGCGTCCACTCGATGCCCGCCAGCAAGGCGCAGTCGATGCGGATACCGAGAGCCGCCGCGAGCTTGACCAGGGTGTCGATGCGCGGGGTGCGAGCCCCAGTCTCAAGCAGGCCGATCTCCGTCCGGTGAAGCGACGCGAGCCATCCCACCTCTTCCTGGCTGAGGCCAGATCGCCGACGGGCCTCCCGGAGATTTGCGCCGAACTGGCGTGCAACGTCGGCAGGCATCAGTCCGCCTCCAGCCGGGCGAAGTAGAGGGCCGCGCGAGTCGGCAGAGCGAACCGGCCCTGGCAATAGAGCAGTCCCGCTCCGACGAGTTCGCGGACGGCCCGCTCAACAGCGTCGTCGCTGCTGAAGCTGGAATGGGCGTTCAGCGCTCGCGACAACTCGGGGATCGTCAGTTGGGATGGATGTTCTTCGAGTAGGAACGCCAGCACGACGCGCTCAGCCTTCGAGTCCTCGCCAGCGGGCTGGCGCTCTGCGCAATCCGTAGGGTTCGAGTCAGCCATGAGGAGCTTTGCCTCCTTGTGGTCAGGCCCTCGGTTGGCGTTCATGCGCCGCCGGGGGCCGCTTCTTGGAGCCGGTAGGTCGCTACCGTTCCCGCTGCGACGGGGCGAGTTCCGCTTGACCCGTCGCCACGGGGCCGGCGACTCCACTCGCGCGGCCCCACTTATGTTTGAGGCCCGAGCCTAGCAGCTTTCAAACACATATCTTGAATCGCGATCCACGCCAAACCCCGCAGCCGCAGCCCGCCTTGGGCCAGGCAATTCGCGAGCTGCGGCAGAAGCGCGATGTCACCCAGGAGACCTTGGCTCCACAAGCAGGCATCACGCCTAAAACGCTCTCGCTGATCGAGCGCGGTGAAGCCAACCCAACCTGGGGCACGGTTAGAGGAATTGCCACCGCCCTTAACGTGTCGATGGCCGACCTTGCCAAGCTCGCCGACAAGTTCGTCGCCAGCGAAGATGCGACCAGAATGTGACCACGATGCCCCGGAACGCCTCGGAATCGCCGGGACGCGCGCGGCACGCCAATTCACTCGCCAGCCGAGCATTCGGCTCCACAAAAGGAAAAGGCCGGCATCTGCCGGCACTCCCTCCCTATGCGCCCGACGAGAATCGAACTCGCGACCTTCGGCTTGAAAGACCGACGCTCTTTGGTCCCCGTGAAGGGACCGTTGACCACTGAGCTACGGGCGCCCTGCTCGGTTACTTTATCGGCGTGAAGCAGTTCGAGCATTGGTGGCGGGCGTGGACCTCGATCTGAACGGGCGGGTCGCGCTGGTGATGGGCGCCAGCCAGGGGATCGGACAGGGAATCGCCGAGGCGCTTGCCCGCGAAGGTGCGCACGTCGCCGTGACCAGCCGCTCCCAGGGGCGCGCCGAGGAGGCGGCCGCGACGATCGAGGGTGAGGTCTCCCCCTTCGTCGCCGACGCCACCGACCTCGATCGCCTCGCCGAGATTCCGGGCGAGGTCGAGGCGGCGCTGGGACCGCTCGACATCCTCGTCACCAACACCGGCGGACCGCCGCTCGGCACCTCGCTGATGCACCCGACGGACGACTGGCAGCTCGCCTACCGCTCGCTCGTCCTCGCCCCGCGGGTGCTCGCCGGCGCCGTCGTCCCCGGCATGCAGGAACGTGGCTGGGGGCGGGTCGTCAACGTCGGCTCCAGCTCGACCCGCGAGCCGATCGCCGGGCTCAACCTCTCCAACGCCCATCGCATGGCCGCGGTCGGCTTCCTCAAGACGCTCTCGCGCGAGGTCGCCGCCGACGGGATCACCGTCAACACCGTCGCCACCGGCCGCTTCGCCACCGAGCGCCTCGCCTCCAACTACGGCTCGATCGAGGCAGCGGAAGCCGCCGCCCAGCGCGACGTCCCCGCCGGGCGCCTCGGCCGACCCGAGGAGTACGGCGACCTGGTCGCCTTCCTCTGTTCCGATCGCGCCGCCTACATCACCGGCACGGTGATCCCGATCGACGGCGGCATGCTCCACGCGGCTTTCTGAACTGCGGCGCGGCTCTTACGATGGGTGGGCGATGAGTCACTCCCACTCCCACGCCGGCCACAGTCACGGCGCCTCCGCCGATGCCGACCGCGGCAAGCTGACGATCGCCCTCGTCCTGATCCTCGGCTTCATGGCGGCCGAGGTGGTGACGGGGATCATCGCCAACTCGCTGGCGCTGCTCTCCGACGCGGCGCACATGCTCACCGACGCGGCCGCGATCGGCCTCTCGCTCGTCGCCATCAACTTCGCCAAGCGCCCCGCCAAAGGCCAGATGACCTTCGGCTTCAAACGGGTCGAGATCCTCTCCGCCCAGGCGAACGGGATCACCCTGCTGGTGCTGGCAACGATCATCGCGATCGAGGCCGTGCGGCGCCTCTTCGATCCCCCCGCCGTCGACGGCGGCCTGATCCTCGCCGTCGCCCTGGCCGGGATCGTCGTCAACCTGGCGGCGACGGCCACGCTCGCCAAGGCCAACCGCCAGAGCCTCAACGTCGAGGGCAGCTTCCAGCACCTGCTCACCGACCTCTACGCCTTCGTCGGCACCGCGATCGCCGCCGCGGTGATCCTGCTGACCGGCTTCGACCAAGCCGACGCGCTCGCCTCGCTGCTGGTCGCCGGCCTGATGCTGCGCTCGGCCGCCGGCCTGCTGCGCGAATCGGGGCGAATCTTCCTCGAGGCTTCCCCCAAAGGGATCGACCCCGAACGGATCGGCCGGCTGATGGCCGCCCAGTCGGGCATCGTCGAGGTCCACGACCTGCACGTCTGGGAGGTGACCTCGGAGTTCCCGGCGCTCTCTGCGCACGTCACCGTCGAGCCCGACGCGGACTGCCACCGCGCCCGGCTCGAGCTGGCCGAGCTGATCGAGCGCGAGTTCGGCATCCACCACACGACGCTGCAGGTCGAGCACGAGCCCGAGCGCCTGGTCCAGATCGAGAAATAACGGCCGACGGGCCGAAAACAGGTCGCTATGCGTCCGTTTTAGGCCCGTCGGCGGCGGGGTCTCCAGCGGCCTCGCGCATCGAGGGGAAGAGGATCACGTCGCGCAGGGTCTTGGCGCCGCTGAGGATCATCATCAGGCGGTCGACGCCGAGACCGGAGCCGCTCGCCGTCAACATCCCATATTCAAGCGCCCGCACGAACTCCTCGTCGTGCTCGTGCGGCGTCTCCTCCGCTCCCGACTCCTGCCGTTCGCGCTGTTCGACGAAGTGGCGGCGCTGTTCGATCGGGTCGTTGACGTCGGTGCCGCCGCCGGTGATCTCCATCCCGGCGACGATCCCGTCAAAGGACGCCGCAAGCAGCTGCGGGTGCTCGGGGACCGGCTTGACCAGCGGCCAGATCGCCAGCGGCAGGTCGATGATGAAGGTCGGCTGGATCAGCTTCGGCTCGATCAGCTTGCCCTGCAGCGTGTCGACGAGCGCCGCCCAGTCGTCGTCGGGCTCGGCATCGTCTCCGGCGATCTCGGCCAGCTCGTCGCGGCTCGCCTTGGTGATGTCGACGCCGGTCTCTTCCAGCAGCAGATCCTGCAGCCGCAGCCGCGGCCAGGGCGGCGCCAGGTCGATCGTCTCGCCGTCGCGCTCGACCTTTGTCGTGCCGAGCACCCGCTGGGCGACGTCGGAGACGATCCCCTCCGCCACGTCCATCACGCCGTGGTAGTCGACGCCGCTGACGAACCACTCGAGCATCGTGAACTCGGGGTTGTGCTGGGGCGACATCCCCTCGTTGCGGAAGAACTTGCCCAGCTCGTAGACGTTCTCGAAGCCGCCGACGATCGCCCGCTTCAAGTACAGCTCGGTCGCGATCCGCAGGAAGAGGTGGCGGTCGAGCGCGTTGTGGTGCGTTTTGAACGGGCGCGCCGCGGCGCCACCGGTCATCCGCTGCAGGATCGGCGTTTCCATCTCGACGTAGTCGCGCTCGTCGAGGTGATCGCGGATCGCCTTCACGACCTTGGCGCGCAGCTTGAAGATCTCGCGCGAGTCCTCGTTCGCCATCAGGTCGAGCTCGCGCTGGCGGTAACGGACCTCGGGATCGGAGATGCCGTGGAAGAGATCGGGCGGGTCGCGCAGCGCCTTGGCCAGCAGGGTGCACTCGGCCACCGCCACCGCCAGCTGACCGCGCTTGGTCACGTGCAAGTGGCCGTCGACGCCGACCAGGTCGCCGATGTCGACATCCTCGATCCGGTCGAACGCCTCCTGGCCGAGCGCGTCGACCCGCGCGTAGGCCTGGATCGTCCCGGTCAGGTCGCGGACGTCGAAGAAGAGCGTCTTTCCGTGGCCACGCTCACCGACGACGCGTCCGGCGATCCGGCACGTGTGCTCGGGGTGCTCGCCCTCCCCCAGCACGGTGGGGTCGTGCGCGGCAAGGACGTCTTCGATCCGGTCTCGATCTGGAAACGAGAAGGGGTAGGGGTCGATCCCTTCCGTCCGCAGGCGCTCGGCCTTTGCGAGGCGCTGGGCCTCGGTGTCGCCGGCAGCGGGATCAGCGCGCGTGGTCGAGTCAGCCATGGCTCAACCGTATTAGCTGATCGCGAAAGTCGCGCTCAGGGCCTATGGGATTCGCGACGGGGGCGAATCCGCGCAGTGTCCTGGGCCGTATCCAGGGGTGCAATCCCTATCGGGATAGGCCCTTAGGGAGCGATGCCAACGGTGACGCGCTCGCCGCCCATGTAGTCGGTCAGCGTCCGCGCTTCGCCCAGCATTTCCCGCATTGCCGGCCCGTGGTGCGTGTCGTGCTCCATCGCCAGCTTCCAACCGCTCGGCGTTTCCTCGATCAGGCCGCGGATCACGCCCAGCCCGTCGGCGCCGCAGGCGCCGGTGACGGCGATCTTCGGCTCGCGCTTGATCTCCGGCGAGCGCTCGTCGATCGTCTCGTCGGTGACGTAGGGCAGGTTGGCGATGACGAGGTCGACGTCCTCCAGCCCCTCGGGCAGGCCTTCGGCAACGCCCACCTCCAGCTCGAGGCCGAGGCGCTCGGCGTTCTCGCGGGCGGCTTCGGCCGCTTCCGGCGAGAGGTCCGATGCGGTTATGCGCAAGTCAGGGCGCTCGGAGAGCAGCGCCAGGGCGATCGCGCCCGAGCCGGTGCCGACCTCGTGGACGCGGGCACCCTGCGGCAGTTCAGTCCCTACCTCGACCAGCAGCTCGGTCTCGCGGCGCGGCCAGAGCACGCGCGGGTCGACGTGAATCTGGAGGTCGCGGAAGGGGGCGCGTTCGAGCACGTAGGCCAGCGGCTCATGGTCGGCGCGACGGGCGACCGCCGCCTCGATCGCCGCGACCAGCTCCGGCGAAGCCTCCCCGGAACCGTCGCGAGACAGCTCCTCGACGCTGATCCCAAGCGCGTTGGCGACAAGCGCCGCGGCGTCGCCGGCCGGGTCCTCGCAACCCGCCGCCGCCATCGTCTCCGTCGCGGTGTCGAGCAGCGCGCCGACCGTCGCGGCGTCTGAAGCACCCCCGCTACCGGTCTCTACTGCGTCCACTCCACTCGCCTCCTCGTTTAACTCAAAGTATTCTGCGCAAGATTAACAGCAGCCCCGCGAGACAGGGTCCCGTGTCGCTGCCGCACCACACAGATCCAGACAACGCCGGCCAGCATCATTGCAAGGCTCTCCAGCTGGGGACCGGTCAGGCCGAGGGCGGCGTCACTGTTGCGCCTGAAGAACTCGACCAGAAAGCGCTCGGTGCCGGCGTAGACGAGGTAGGCCGCGAACAGCACGCCGGCGCGGAAGCGTTCGCGCAGCTGCCACAGCATCCACGCCCCCAACCCCATCGCCAGCGTCTCGTAGATCGGGGTCGGGTGGACGGTGTGATCGGTGGGGACGGTGCCGTCGGGGTAGGACATCGCCCAGGGCCCGTTCCACGGCTTGCCGTAGTCGCCGTCGCCGGAGAGCTGGCAGCCGATCCGGCCGATCGCGTAGCCGAGGGCGAGTGACGGCGCCACCAAGTCGAGCAGGGCCAACCGGAGGAAGTCGCGGTACCAAGCCCAGGCGAGGACGGCGAGGGCGCCGCCGATCGCGCCGCCGTACCAGACCAGCCCCGAGCCGCCGAAGAGGCTGCCGAGCAGGTCGTCCACGACGCTGTCCCAATTTTGGACGATGAAGTAGAGGCGCGCGCCGACGACGCCGCCGATCAGCGCCGCGAAGCCGATCTCATAGGCCCAGTCGACCGGCTTGCCGATCTCCTTCAGCCGCTTCGCGATCAGCGCCCCGGCGGCGAGGAAGGCAAGCGCAAACATCAGTCCGAAGGTCTGCAGGGTCAGCGGGCCGAGGGTTATCTCCGGGTACATGCCTACTCGCTGAGCAGCGTACGCAGCAGCGCCTTCTGCGTGTGGAGGCGATTCTCGGCCTGATCCCAGACGGCGGAGCGCGGGCCGTAGAGGACATCGGCGGCGATCTCCTCGCCGGGGTGGGCAGGCAGGCAGTGCAGGACGACCGCGCTGTCCTTGGCCGCGCCGAGCAGGTCGGCGTCGACGCGGAACGGGGTGAGGTCGGCACGGCGGCGCTCGGCCTCCTCCTCGTCCCCCATGCTGACCCAGACGTCGGTGTAGATCGCGTCGGCGCCGGAGACGGCAAGGCGCGGGTCCTCGGTCAGCTTCACCCCGTGCCCCTCCTCGAGCTGGTAGCCCGATGGGGCGGCGACCGTCAGCTCGACGTCGGCCAGCTCGCAGGCGATCGCGAGCGAGCGAGCGACGTTGTTGCCGTCGCCGACGTAGGCGAGGCGCAGCCCGTGCAGGTCGCCGAAGCGCTCGCGCAGGGTGAGCAGGTCGGCAAGCGCCTGGCATGGGTGGTGGAGCGGGGTGAGCGCATTGACGACCGGCACCTCGGCCTCCGCGGCCAGCTCGGCGACGGCCTCGTGGGAGCCGGAGCGGATCACGATCGCGTCGAGGTAGCGCGAGAGCACGCGGCCGGTGTCGCCGGCCGACTCGCCGCGGGAGAGCTGCATTTCGTCCCCGCGCAGGACGATCGGCGTCGCCCCCAGCTCGGCGACGCCGACCTCGAAGGAGATTCGCGTCCGCGTGGAGGGCTTCTCGAAGACCAGCGCGATGCTGCGCCCGGCCAGCGGGGCGTCCGGGGCACCTTTTGAGTGCATAGCACCCGAAACGCGCCCCGCGTCGCGGTCGGCTTTCAGCTCGGCGGCGAGGTCGAGCAGCTCGGAGAGCTCGAAGGCCCCGAGCTCTTCGCCGGTGAGGAAGTCGCGCTTTGCCAAGCCGCGGATACTACGACCGTGGAGCTGACCGCTATCTCCTGGAACCTCTTCCACGGGCGCGACTTCCCGCCCGACCCGACGCTGCGCACCTGGCGCTCACGGCTGCTGAGGATCAGCGAGCGCAACGAGACCCACGTTCAGGTCAACCGCAACCTGCTGCCCGAGTTCTGCCGCATGCTGGCCGGAAAAGAGTGGGACGTGGCGCTGCTGCAGGAGTGCCCGCCGCGCTACTGGGAGCCCCTGGCGAAGGCCTGCGGGGCCGAGGCGCACGGCGCGCTCACCTCGCGCAACTCGCTCAGCGCCGTGCGCACCCTCGCCGCCCGAGCCAACCCCGACCTGATCGCCTCGGGCGAGGGCGGCTCGAACCTCACCCTGATCCGAAGTGGAGGAATCGCCGAGCGGTGCGAGCTGACGATTCACCAAGGCAAGCCCGAGCGGCGGGCGATGGCGTTCACCCGCACCATCTCGGGCGTCTGCGTCGCCAACCTGCACGCGACCAACGACCGGCCCGAGCTGGCCACCGAGGATGTGCTGCGCGCCGCGGAGGCGGCATGCGAGTGGGCCGGAAGGGCACCGCTGATCTTCGGCGGCGATCTCAACCTGCGCCCGGCCGAGGATCCGGCGGTGTTCGAGGAGCTGCGCGAGCGCTTCGACCTCGTCGCGCCGACCGCGCCGCGTGCGATCGACCATCTGCTCGTCCGCGGCCTCGATGTGGTCACACCCCCACACCAGTGGCCCCCCGAGCGGCGCGAGCTGCACGAGGGCAACCGTGCCCTGCGCCTCTCCGACCACGCCCCGGTCGAGGCCCGTTTCGCAACCCCCACGCCAAGGTAATGAGATAGTCAGTCGGCGAAACCGCAAAAACCCGTGTACGAGAAGGGTTTTTGCGGTCTCGACGCCCGAACCCCAAGCGAGACAGGAGGCAACTGAGCATGGCCGCGAAAAAACAGTCGTCCGGCAAAGCGACGAAAAAAGCGAAAGCCGGGACGCGCGCCAAAAAAGCGTCCGCTCGCAAACCGGCTTCGAAATCGAAAGCCAAAGGCAAAGCGAAACCAAAAGCAAAAGCCGCCAAAAAATCGGCTAGCCGAAGCAACGTCACCGGCCTCGACAAGAGCGTCGAGCAGTTCCGCGAGAGCCTTGAACACAGCGTGACCCTGAGCCGCGACCGCCTGCAGGAGGTCGTCGACGACGCCGTCAAGCGGGGGCGGATGACCCGCGGCGATGCCGAGAAGATGGTCTCCGACATGATCAAACGCGGTCGCCGGCAGACCGACGGCCTGCTCAAAGAGCTGGAGCGGCTGGTCACGCAAGCGCGCAAAGAGGTCGGCGGCCGTACCGCGCCGGTGCGCAAACAAGCGACCCAGGCAGCGCGCCGCGCGCGCAAGAAACTCGGCTAGGTGAGCGGCGCCGGGACCGCAACACGGCCGCGGCGCGGCGAGCTGCTCGAGGTCGAGATCGACTCGCTCGCCTTCGGCGGGCGGGGGGTCGCCCGGGTCGACGGCTACGTGGTCTTCGTCTCCGGCGGCCTGCCGGGCGATCTGGTCCGGGCCGAGATCACCAAACCGAAGGGCCGCTTCGCCGAGGCGCGGGCAGTCGAGCTGCTGCGGCCCGGTGACGACCGCGTCGCCAACCGTTGCCTGCACGAAGGCGAGCCCTGTCCAGGCGCACCGTGGCAGGGCCTCGCCTACGAGCAGCAGCTGATCCACAAGCGCGACCAGGTCGACGAGGCGCTGCGGCGGATCGGCGGGCTCGACGGCTTCGAGCTGGAGGAGATCGAGCCGGCACAGGAACAGTGGCGCTACCGCAACAAGCTCGAATACTCCTTCGGCGCCCGCGACGATGAGACCGTCCTCGGCTTCCATGCCAGTGGCCGCTGGGACCTGGTGGTCGGGGTCGAGGACTGCCTGCTCGCCTCCGAGCGCGGCAACGCCGCCCGCAACGAGGTGCGCAAGTGGGCGCGCGAGGAATCGGTTGCCCCCTACGACCGGCCTGCGGGCACCGGCGTGCTCACCAACCTGGTCGTGCGCGAGGGACGGCGCAGTGGCCAGATCCAGACCCGCCTCGTGACCACACAGAAGCGCTTCCCCAAGCCCCCGGTCGATCTGCACACGGTGGTCGAGGACGGCTCGGGAGGCAGCGAGGGCCCGACAGGCGTGCTCGGCGAGGAGATGCTGCGCGAGCAGCTCTGCGGGCTCGACTTCGAGATGTCCTACAACGCCTTCTTCCAGACCAACACCGAGATGGCCGAGCGCCTCTACTCGGTGGCCACCGAGTACGCGGGGCTGAGCGGCGGCGAGCGGGTCTTCGACCTCTACTGCGGGATCGGCACGATCGGCCTGACGATGGCGGCCAAGGCCGGCGAGGTCTGGGGGCTGGAGATCGTCCCCGACGCGATCGCCGACGCCGAGCGCAACGCCGAGCGCAACGGGATCGAGAACGCCCGCTTCATGGCCGGCAGCGCCCGCACGGGCGTGCGGCCGCTGGTCGAGGAGGCCGGCAAGCCCGACGTCGTGCTGCTCGACCCGCCCCGCCCCGGCCTCTCGCAGAAGATCGTCCGGCGCGTGCTCGAGTGCGAGGCGAAGCGGATCGTCTACGTCTCCTGCAACCCGACCACGCTGGCGCCGAACGCCGCGCAACTGGTCGAGGCGGGCTATACCCTGCGCCGCGTGAAGCCGGTCGACATGTTCCCCCAGACCCCGCATATCGAGTGCGTCGCCTTGCTGGAGAAGACGTCATGAGTCGCGGCTTCGGTGTCGCGGCAGGACTCGACCCGGAGGTGGCAAGGCCGCTCGCCGCTCGCTGCGCCGAGCTCGGGTACGACTCGGTCTGGTCCAACGACCACCCCGGCGCCAAGGGGCTGGAGACGCTTGCCGAGTTCGCCGCCGCCGCGCCCGAGGTCGAGCTCGGCGTCGCGGTGATCGCGCTCGACCGCACGCCGCCGCAGGAGATCGCCGCCGACATCGAGCGGCTCGGCCTCGACCGGGCGAGGCTCTGGCTCGGCGTCGGCGCCGGCTTCTCCGAGAAGCCGCTGACGCGGATGCGCGAGTCCCTCCCCGAGCTGCGCGAGGCGCTGCCCGGCGTCCGCCTCGTCCTCGCCGCGATGGGCCCGAAGATGTGCGCCCTGGCCGGTGCCGAGTTCGACGGCGCCTTCTTCAACTGGATGACGCCCGAGTTCGCCGCCCGCGCGCGACTCCAGGTCGAGGCCGGTGCCGAGGGAGCGGGGCGCGAGTCACCGCCGGTCTTCGGCTACGTCCGCACCGCCGTCGGCCCCGACGCCGCCGAGCGCCTCGCCAAGGAGGAGTCCTTCTACCGAGACCTCCACGCCGGCTACCGCAACCACTTCGACCGCCTAGCCGAGCCCGAGGGCACGGTGGGCGTGGCGGCCGCCGACAGCGACACAGCCAAAAAGAAGCTAGCCGCCTACACCGCCCTCGACACCATCGTGGTCAGAGGCTTGGCCAGCGCCAAGATCGACGCCATGGCCGCGGTGGCCGAAGCCGCCGCCCCCTAGTACGGCGGCAGGTCCTCGTACCAGTCGCCGAGGGTCTTGAAGGAGCGCCAGAAGCGTTGCTTGGCGTTCTCTTCGTCGAGCGACTCGTCGATGTCGGGGGTATAGAGGGCGTCGATGGTCGGGGTGAAGGCCTGGATCTCGCCCTCGCGCGGCTCGATCTTGCGCGAGAGGGGGATATCGAGACCGTTGAGGACGCGCAGGGCGGGCTCGCCCATTACGACGACGATCTTCGGCTGCACGATCGCCAACTCTTCGACCACGCGCCGGATGCACTCCTCGGCGGCCAGGTCGGGCTCGGCGATCGGGCACTTGACGCAGAGCGTGCCGTAGACGACCAGGGGGTCGATTCCCAGCCGTTTGAAGCTTTTCATCAGCGCGTTGCCGGCGCGGCCGTAGAAGGCGACCCCCTCTTCGATCTCGGCGACGCCAGGGGCGTGCTTGATCATGAAGACGTCGGCCTGCGGGTGACCCGAGCCCAGCACCGGCATCAACTTGCCGCGCGGGCAGTGCGGGCACTCCTGCAGCGCGTGGGTCATCTGGTTGAGCTCGCGGATCGCTCGCTCCAGGTACTTCTCTCTTATCTCGTCGTCGGTCGCCGGCATGCTCGGCGATCTCTTTGACGGCTCGGGCGCGGCTCCTTTCGAACGAGCCTCCTGCATCAGCTCTTGCTCGCCCGTCCGCCCACCGAGCGGCGTTTTTTACGCGGCCTTCCGCCCCGCACCGGCTTGGCGTCTGGGACGCTGCGCTTCGGTGCCTTCGGCCGCCCCGCGGTCTGCAGCAGCTTCAGCGCTTGCACGTAGACGAGGTTCTTGTGCTTGCGGGTGATGTCGGCATCGCGCATCGCCTCGAGGAACTCGGCCGGCCCGTCGAACTCGTGGATCCGCACCCGCACGCTGCCCAGCCCCTGGGCGACGTGGCTGTCGGAGCCGGCGCCGGAGACGATCCGGTACTTGCGGGCAAAACGCTCGGCCTCTTCGTTGAAGGCGGTCAATGCCACGCGCGGGTTGAAGACCTCGAGGATGTCGATCTCCTCGACGATGTCGAGCAGGTGCTCGTAGTCGGGGACCGAGTGGAAGCGGTCGAACGGGTGGGGAACGTAGACGAGCCCCCCCTGGTCGCGGATCGCCGCGATCGTCTCCGCCATCGTCATGCCGCGCGGGATCTTCTCCTCGAGGAAGAGGCCGATCACCTCGCCCTGCTCGGCGGTCTTCACCTCCTCGGCGACGATCACCTCGATGCCGCCCATCTCGGCCGCGATGCGCCGCGCCTCCAGCGCGCCGGAGACCTCGTTGTGGTCGGTGATCGCGATTGCGCCGAGGCCGCGGTCGCGCGCCGTCTCCAGCAGAACCTTGACCGGCGTCGCGCAGTCGGGGGAGTGGTCGGTGTGCATGTGCAGGTCGACCTCGATGAGCGGGCGGGGGGCGATCCGCCGGCGCACCTCGGGGTTGCCCGTCGGGTCGTGCCGACGAGCGAGCAGCCGGCGGTAGATCGCTTCGAACTCAGCCGCGACGGCAGCCCAATCGCGTCCCTCCCCCGCCGGTTCGACCAGCTCGTAGGGCCCGGGGAAGTAGCTCTCCAGCAGCTCGCCGGTGGCCGGCGTGGCGACGGTGCGGGCGTCGAGCCGGCCGAAGAAGATCTCGACCAGCGGCCGCGCCACCTGGGTCGAGAGCACCCGCTCCTGGGGCTTGTGGAAGGTGGCGACGTTGAGCGAGTAGGAGTGGCGCAGCGCCGCCGAGGAGACGCTGGGTGCGAACGGCTCGTGGACGTGGACGATGTCGGGCGGGTTGGAGCCGAGCAGGCGCTTGGTCGAGTCGCCGGCGAAGACCCGCTGCACCCGGTGGCCGCGCCGCTCCAGCTCCTCGGACACCCGCGCGACGAACTCGTTGACCCGGTTGGCGGTGCCGCGCCGGTGGGGCGTGACCTGGACTATCGAGAGCGGCTCCACCGGCACAGGGCAAGCATAAGAGCCCGCCGCAAGGCGGGCTCTCGCTAGGCCTTCGTCTCGACCGGAGAGGGCGCCGGCGACTTGCCGCGCGCGTGCTTGGCGATGAACTCCTCGGTCTGCTCGCGCGCCTCGTCGTCAGGCCGCTGACTGTGCGGCGACTTCATCAAGTAGCTGGACGGGCCGTCGAGCTGGCCGGCGATGCCGTTGTTCAACGCCAGCTTGATCATCCGCACGGCGTCGATCACGACGCCGGCCGAGTTCGGCGAGTCCCAGACCTCGAGCTTGAGCTCGAGGTTGAGCGGTACGTCGCCGAACGATTTGCCCTCGAGGCGGATGTGCGCCCACTTGCGGTCGGTCAGCCACGGGACGTAGTCGGAAGGACCGACGTGGACGTCCTCGGCGGGCAGGTCGTGGCCCATGATCGAGGTGACCGCGTTGGTCTTCGAGATCTTCTTCGAGTCGAGCCGCTCGCGCTCGAGCATGTTGTAGAAGTCCATGTTGCCGCCGACGTTGAGCTGCGAAGTGCGCTCGACGCGCACGCCGCGGTCGTGGAAGAGACGGGCGAGCTGGCGGTGGACGATCGTCGCGCCGACCTGGGACTTGATGTCGTCGCCGATGATCGGCAACCCGGCCTCTTCGAAGCGCTTGCCCCAGTAGTCCTCGCGGGCGATGAAGACCGGCAGGCAGTTGACGAAGCCGACGCCCGCGGCGAGCGCCTGCTCGACGTACCACTTGACCGCGTCCTCGGAGCCGACCGGCAGGTAGCAGACCAGCACGTCCGCCTTGGTCTCCTTGAGGATGCCGACGATGTCGGCGGTCTCGCCCGGCGCTTTGGTGATCTTCTCTTTCAGGTACTTGCCAAGCCCGTCGTGAGTCATGCCGCGCTCGACCTTGACTCCCAGCTCGGGGACGTCGGCGAACTTGATCGTGTCGTTCTGTCCCGACCAGATCGCCTCGGAGAGGTCTTTGCCGACCTTCTCGGAGTCGATGTCGAAGGCGGCGACGAACTCGACGTCGCGGACGTGATAGCCGCCGAGGTCGACGTGCATCAGACCCGGGACTTCGTCCGCCGGGTCGGCGTCCTTGTAGTACTGGATGCCCTGGATGAAGGAGTTGGCGCAGTTGCCGACGCCGACGATCGCGACGCGGACCTTCTCGTCCGCCTGGGCGACGCCGTTGCCGTTTGCTCCGTTCGTCTCGCTCATGAAGCTCTAAGTTCCTCTCTCGATCTGGCCGGTGGGCAAACTAACCCACCGTTCCGACTGGTTACAGCTCGGGCGGCCGCGAGGCCTCTCTCGATAGCTCGTTTCGGACGTGCCATACGCGTTGGATCGTCGTGACGATGGTCAGCACCGCGATCAGGTAGACCGCCGGCGCCAGAAGCTCGAAATCGCCGAGCCCGGCGCCCTTGGCGAAGACCAAGCCCACCGAGAGTATTACTACCCGCACGGGCCGCGTCGCCAACCCGACCTTGCACTCGACCCCCAGCGCCTCGGCACGGGCACGGGTGTAGGAGACCATCAGCGAGCCGAGCACCGCGACCACGCACATCGCGGCGGCGAAATCGTCGCCCGTCGCGGCGAAGTAGCCGGCGACCGCGGCGAGCACGATCCCCTCCTCGATCCGGTCGAGGGTCGAGTCGAGGAAGGCGCCGAACAGCGTCCCCTTGCCCGACATCCGCGAGTAGCGGCCATCGAGCGTGTCCATCACCGAGCCGAGGATGAAGGCGATCCCGGCCAGGAAGAAGAGGCGCTGCGTGACGAGGGCGGCGGCGATCAGGTTGCCGATCAAGCCGGCGACCGAGATCGCATTCGGGGTCAGCCGCGACTCGATCAGCCGCTCCCGTGCGTAGGAGCGAAGCTCCTGTCCGTTGCGGGCCTGGCGCCCGTTGCGGCGATTGCTCGGGGCGCTCGGAGGCGCCGAAGAATCCATTGCATTGAGGCTAGACGATCCGTTGCCGGGAATGGCGGAGAGGAAGGCTAAGCCTCGATCTCCTGCGGCGAGAAGCGGCTGCGCCAGCCCCACGCCTCCGGCCGCGCACGGGCCAGCAGGCGAGCGGCGACCAGCGCCGACGTGACCGCGACCATCCAGCCCAAGCCGACGTCGACCCAGTAGTGGTTGCCGGTGACGATCACGACCCAGGCGATCAACAGCGGCCAGGCGGCCCAGAAGGCTTTGGGGATCCAGTGGCGGCAGACCCTGACGCCGGTGGCGCCGATCATCAGCGCGAAGGCGCAGTGCATGCTCGGCACCGCCGCGTAGGGGTTGATGAAGACTTTGGCCAGGCTGGAGTCGTGGTTGACGTTGGAGAAATCGGTGATCGTGTCGACGAAGCCGTGCTGGGGGAACATCCGCGGCGGCGCGGTCGGGTACAGCGTGTAGCCGACCAGCGCGATCCCCATCGAGACGACGAACATGTTGCGGACGAAGTAATAGGACTCGTTGCGGAAGAGGTAGAGCCAGACCAGGAAGCCGAGCGCGATCGAGAACTGCGCGTTGAGGTAGAGCTGGTTGGCGAGGTCGACCACCCAGTGGGCGGGCAGGAAGAACGCCTGCAGGCTGGGCTCGAACAGGGTGTTGGTCGAGCGCTCGATGTCGATCACCTGCTGCCCGTGGGCGATCGCCTCGGCGCGCTGGCCGTCGGCGATGCCACGGACCAGCTCGTAGGCGACGTCGACGCCGACCAGGATGCCGATCTGGCGACCAAAATCGCCCCAGCCCTGGGGCAGGCGCGACCCAATCGCACGAAGGGCACGAGACATCATCCAATTGTAATTGGCCCGTTAACGGGTGCTAGTTGATGAAGCTGAGGACGCGGTCTATGACTCTTTGATCGTCGATCCAGGGCCAGTGGCCTGCGCCCGATGAACGATCTCTACCTCGGCGTTGGGAAGGGCTTCCGTGTGGGCTTGGGCGAACTTGAGCTGGGTATGTAGGGATCACGGTCGCCCCAGAGAATCAGCGCCGGGCAGGTGAGCTTGTCGAGGTTCCTGCCCGCGGCGACGAGGCGGCTGGGGTCCGCATGGCGATAGAGAGCAAGGATGGCCGCCTGGGTGCCCCTGTCCCAGTGGTCCCACACCGCGTCGACCAGCTCGGCGGGCGGTCGGGCGGCGATTCCCCATGGCTTGGCGCATGGTCAGCGCCATCGAGGCCCGGGTGGTCGTGGCGTTGGCGATCTCGCCGAACGGACGGCGGCGCCAGATCTGCGCCACCCAGTGCCAGCGGTAGCCGGGCAGCAGCGGGATCACGTTGAGGATCGCGAGCTTCTCGATCAGATCCGGGCGCCGCTGCGCGCCGATCAAAGCAAGCGAGCCCCAGTCGTGGACGACGAGCTTGCGCCGCCCGACCCCCAGCTCGTCGAGGCAGCGCTCCAGGAAAGCCGAAAGCCCGTACATCGAGTAGTCGAAGCGGTCCGGGCTCGGGTGGTCCGAGCGACCCCAGCCCGGCATGTCAATCGCGATCGACGGCCCGCCGCGCTCCATGAAAGGCACCCAGTCCTCGCCGTGGCTGGGGTTGCCGTGGCAGTAGACGACCGGCGTCCCCTCCCCCGGCACGCGCCGGTAGAAGACGCGGATGCCGTCGAGGACCAGCTCCCCCGCTTCGATCGCGTTCGCCACGGGACGGAGCATAGGCGCCGAATAGGGTCCCGGCCGTGAGCTGGAAGCGGCCTGACAAGCGGCGCGTGCGCGCCATCCGCGACCGCTTGCGCGAGATGTACGGGCAGCCGCTGGGCAAACCGCACGGGCACCCGATCGCCGAGCTGATCAAGACGGTGCTCTCCCAGCACACCAACGACCGCAACCGCGACCGGTCCTTCGCCCGCCTGCGCGAGCGCTACCCCACCTGGGAGGAGGTGCGCGACGCGCCGCTCGACGAGCTCGAGGAGGCGATCCGCCCTGGCGGCCTGGCCAAGCAGAAGGCGCCGCGGATCCAGGCGATCCTGGAGCAGCTCGGCGACCATCCCGATCTCGACTGGACCGAGACCGCGCCGCGCGAGGAGTCGCTCGAGTTCCTCCTCTCACTCCCGGGAGTGGGGCGCAAAACGGCGGCCTGCGTGCTGATCTTCACCTGGGGCATCCCGGAGATCCCCGTCGACGTCCACGTCCACCGCGTCGGCGGGCGCCTCGGGCTCTTTCCGCCGAAGGCTTCGTTCGAGCGTGCGCACGACGAGATGCTGGCGATCGTGCCCCCCGAGGACGCCTACGAGCTGCACATGAACCTGATTCGACACGGCCGCGAGGTCTGCCGGCCGAAACCGCGTTGCGGAGAGTGCGACCTACGCCGGATGTGCTGGTGGTACCGTGCCGGGCGCAAATGAGCAAAAAGACCTTCATCGTCTTCGCGATCGTGGTGGTCGTCCTCGCCGCGGTGATCCCTTGGCTGGTCTTCCGCGCCGATGGCGACGCGGCCAACGCCGAGCCCGTTCCGGCCAATCTCAAGTCCGGGCAGAGCCTCTTCGATACCAACTGCGGCACCTGCCACACGCTCTACGCGGCGGGTACCGACGGTAACTACGGGCCGGACCTCGACGAACTGCTCGCCCCCTCGGGCCCGCCGGAAGGGCCGAACGCGAAGCAGACGATCGAAGCGACCGAAGGCCGCGTCCTCGGCGCGATCGAAAACGGCGTCGACGGCACGACCACGCCGGGACGGATGCCGGGCGGCATCCTCAACGAAGAGCAGGCCGAAGAAGTGGCCGCCTTTGTTGCTCAGACGGCAGGTGAGAGTTGAGACCCTTCCGGCAGGGCTTCCACTTAACTTTTTCGATGTATTGCTGATGGGCTGACGCCCGCAGCCTGGCACCGAAAAAGTACAAGACGTTTCAGCCCTACCGGAAGGGTCTCAAGACACCCCGCCGATGGGTCGAGACGGCCCGTCGGCGGGGGTGAGCTGGGTCAGTGACCCAGATGAATGGTGGCGATCACCCCCGCGTGGTCGGAGGGCCAGAAGGGCGGTTCCGCTTGGAACGGCGTGTCTCCGATCAGCTCGGCCTCGTCTCCGTCCGAGCGGGCGGCGCCGCGGCTGAGGATCAGGTCGATCCTGGTTTTCAGCGTCGAGACCGGGTTGTTCAGCTGCCCCGGCGCAAGCTGCGGTATGGCGTTCGATTCCTGGCAGCACGAGCTGCCGGGGCCGAGCTGTGCCTCGTCCCAAGCATCACGGAATTTGCCCGGTGCGGTGAGCTGCGCGTAGGAGGTGGTCGTGGAGCCGTCCGACGCGGAGTTGAAATCGCCGGTGGCGACGATCGTCCCGCCTTTGCCGGGGCCGGCGAGGAATTCTTCTGCCTGCGCCTGCTGCACGAGCGGCGATTCCTCGGTTTCGAGGTGGGTGTCCACGAACCGGAAGGGCAGACCCTTCAGCCTCGCGTCGATGCTCGCCCAGCCGCGGTCGAACGACAGCGGACCAACCGGGGATTCGATCGCCTGCTGAGTGGCGTAACGCCCGCTTTGCGGGTTGCTCCAGGTCAGTCCGGGCGTGTCGTCGTTGACGAGGATCACGTCGCGATCTTCGAGCTGGACAGAGCAGGTGAATTGCGGTCCCGGTAGGACTGGGCAGGTTTCCGACACGAGCGGCGCCGGGCCGATGTCGGCGTTATGGGCGATCGACCCCACCGAGTAGTGCAGCCCACGGGCTTCGAGATCGCCTTGCAGGATGGCGAGGAAGTCGTAGCCGGGGGGCGGGCTCACGCCGCCGGTCGTCCATTTCGTGACCTCCTGCAGGCCGATCAGGTCCGGATCCTTTGCCTGGATCTCATCGGCGATCGCTTCGGCGCGCTGCGGGAAGTTCGTGTACTGCACCGTCGCGTAGATCCGCGCGACGGCTGCGACGAATTCTTCCGAGGTTTTCGCTTCGAGCGCCGGCCCAAGGCTGGAGCCCAGGTAGAGGTTCCGGGTCATAACGGTCAGGTCGCGCTTGTCTTCGCCGTGGTGACCGTGGTGGCCGTTGCCGTGATGACCATGATGGCCGCCGTGGCCGTGGTGGCCGTGCCCGTGACCGCGGTGGGCCACTTTGCCGTGGCTGTGGCCGTGGCCCCGATCGTGACCGCGCCCGTGAGCGGACGCCATCGCCGGCAACAGGGCGAGCGCGAACACCGCGACGAGCGCCGCCAGCCAGGCGCGGCGAGTGGGTGCGTGAGTGTGACTCAAGAGATTCCTCCTCATTCCGTGATTGGTCGAGGCGCTCCCCCTGATGTGCCCACTGCCACTGCGCGCCAAACCAATATAGGCACTCTGAGCATCCACGTTTGAAATCTAGGAAAAATCTGCCATACTCAGACTCAGATTTTTAGAGTCCGCTCGGCGGCTCTCTGTCAGTCACTACAAAACTCCTGGAGGTACGCACGAAGTGGGAAAGACGATCGGAATCGACCTGGGCACGACCAACTCCTGCGTCGCCGTGATGGAGGGCGGCGAGCCGACCGTTCTCGAGAACTCCGAGGGCGGACGCACGACCCCGTCGGTGGTCGCCTTCACCGACTCCGGCGATCGCCTGGTCGGCACCGTCGCCAAACGCCAGGCGGTGATGAACCCCGAGAACACGATCTTCTCGATCAAGCGCTTCATGGGCCGCAAGGAGGCCGAAGTCAAAGAGGAGGAGACGATCGTCCCCTACGCGGTCGTCGCCGGCCCCAACGGCGACGTCCGCGTCGACGTGCGCGACAAGCAGTACAGCCCGCCCGAGATCAGCGCGATGATCCTGCAGAAGCTGAAGACCGACGCCGAAGCGAAGCTCGGCGAAGCGGTCGACAGCGCCGTGATCACCGTCCCCGCCTACTTCAACGACGACCAGCGCCAGGCGACCCAGGACGCCGGCAAGATCGCCGGGCTCGAGGTCAAGCGGATCATCAACGAGCCGACCGCCGCCTCGCTCGCATACGGGCTAGACAAAGGCGAGGCCGACCACACGATCCTCGTCTTCGACCTCGGTGGCGGCACCTTCGACGTCTCGGTGCTTGAAATCGGCGACGGCGTCTTCGAGGTGAAGGCAACCGCCGGCGACAACCACCTCGGCGGCGACAACTGGGACAAAGCGATCGTCGAGTGGCTGGTCGCCGAGTTCAAAAAAGACCAGGGCGTCGACCTCGCCGCCGACAAGAACTCGCTGCAGCGTCTCTACGAGGCGGCGGAGAAGGCGAAGATCGAGCTCTCCTCGGCTCAGGAGACGCAGATCAACCTGCCCTTCATAACCGCCGTCGAGGGACAGCCCAAGCACCTCGACATGAAGCTCAGCCGCTCGAAGCTGAACGAGCTGACCGCGAGTCTGCTCGACCGCGTCGTCGGCCCGGTCAAACAGGCGCTCGGCGATGCCGACGCGACGATCGACCACGTCGTCCTGGTCGGCGGCATGACCCGGATGCCCGCGGTGCGGGAGAAGGTCAAGGAGCTGACCGGCAAAGACCCGCACCAGGGCGTCAACCCGGATGAGGTCGTCGCCGTCGGCGCCGCGATCCAGGCCGGCGTGCTGGCCGGCGACGTCAAGGACGTGCTGCTGCTCGACGTCACCCCGCTGACCCTCGGCATCGAGACCAAAGGCGGCGTGATGACGAAGCTGATCGAGCGCAACACGACGATCCCGACGAAGAAGTCGGAGATCTTCTCGACCGCCGACGACAACCAGCCCTCGGTCGAGATCCACGTGCTGCAGGGCGAGCGCGAGATGGCGAGCGGCAACAAGAGCCTGGGCAAGTTCCAGCTCACCGGGATCCCGCCGGCGCCGCGTGGCCTGCCGCAGATCGAGGTCACCTTCGACATCGACGCCAACGGGATCATCCACGTAACCGCCAAAGACCTGGGCACCGGCAAAGAGCAGAAAATCGAGATCAAATCCGGCTCCGGCCTCTCCGACGAGGAGATTCAGAGCATGGTCTCCGACGCCGAGTCACATGCAGAGGACGACCGGGCACAGCGCGAGCTGGCGGAGGCCCGCAACATGGCCGAGAGCCTCGCCTACCAGTCCGAGAAACAGGTCGAGGAGCTGGGCGACAAAATCGAGAGCGAGAACAAAGAGGAGATCGAGGCGGCGATCAAAGAGGTGCGCGAGGCGCTCACCTCCGAGAGCGCCGAGGAGATCAGCGCCAAGACCGAGGCGCTCACCGCGGCGATGACCAAAGTGTCCGAGCAGATCTATGCGGCGGCGCAGGAGGAGGCGGCTGCGGCTTCCGGCGACGGTGCTTCTGCTGACGGCGAGGGCTCCTCTGACGATGAGGAGGAGGTCGTTGACGCTGAGGTCGTTGATGAGGGTGACGACAAGTGACGTTTGCCCAGGACGATCAAGGGACCAACGAGCCCCGGCCCGCGGGTCCTACTGACGAGGGACGGGAGCCTTCGGCCGCGGGTCCTGTCGCGGGGGAGGGGGGGGCGCTGCGGGCGGGCCACGGTCCGTCCTCGACCCCCCCCTCCCCCGCACCACCCACGGATGGGGAGCATGATTCCTCGGGACAGGAGCAAGTCGAGAAAGACCTCGATGCGCTGCTAGCTGACACGCAGCGGGAGAGGGATGAGTACCTCGACCTCGCTAAGAGGACTAAAGCTGATTTTGAGAACTTCAGGAAGCGGATGAGTGCTGAGGTTCTTGCCGCTTCGGGGAGGGGGAAAGCTGAAGTTCTTTTGGGCGTCTTGCCTGTTCTCGATGATCTCGAGCGGGCGCTTCAGGTGGCTGGGTTGGATCCGGAGGGGGATTCGGAGGATGGGTTGGCGCATGGGGTGCTGCTGGTGTTTCGCAGCCTCCGTGACACGCTGACCAAGAACGGAATCGAGGCTGTCGACCCGACCGGGGAGAAGTTCGATCCTCAGGTTCACGAGGCGCTTTCGACGCTCGCGGCCGAGGGGGTCGAGTCGGGTACCGTCGTCGAGACGATGCAGAAGGGCTACCGCCTTGGCGAGCAGTTGATCCGACCTGCCCGCGTGGTGGTGGCGGAGTAGGGGGGCGGATGGCGAGCGATCTCTACGAGGTTCTCGGGGTTTCGAAGAAGGCTTCGGACGACGAGATCAAGAAGGCCTACCGCAAGCTGGCCCGCAAATACCACCCGGACCGCAACCCCGACGATGCGGCGGCGGAGGAGAAGTTCAAGGAGGTCCAGGGCGCCTACGACACGCTCTCGGACCCCGAGAAGCGCGAGCAGTACGACCAGGTCGGGTCGTTCGGCGGCTTCGGCGGCCCAGGAGGACCCGGCGGCGGACCGTTCGCCGGTGGCGGGTTTCCCGGCGGCGGCGGAGGCGCCGACTTCGGCGACATCCTCTCCAACCTCTTCGGTCGCGGTGGGGGCGGCCGCGGTCAGGCTCAGCAGCAGCGCGGGCGCGACCTCGAAACCGAGCTCAGCCTCAGCTTCGACCAGGCGGTCAACGGTGCCCAGGTCAGCGTCAGCGTGCCCAAGGAAGAGCGCTGCACGACCTGCCACGGCAGCGGCGCCAAACCGGGCACCGCCCCGGTCACCTGCCCGCGCTGCGGCGGGCGCGGCATCGACGCGGAGAGCCAGGGGCTCTTCTCGATCAGCCAGCCCTGCCCGCAGTGCGGCGGCGCCGGCCAGATCATCGAAGACCCATGCCCCACCTGCGGCGGCTCCGGCCTGACCCGGCAGACCAAACGCTACAAAGTCAACATCCCGGCCGGGGTCAAAGACGGCGCGCGGATTCGCCTCGCCGGCAAGGGTGAGGCCGGCCCACGTGGCGGCCCGCCCGGCGACCTCTACGTGGTCACGCGGGTCTCCGCTTCGCCGATCTTCAAGCGGCTCGACGGCGGTCACCTCGAGGTGAGCGTGCCGATCACTGTCGCCGAGGCGCTGCGCGGGGCGACGATCGAGGTGCCGACCCTGGACGGGACGAAGAAGATCAAGGTGCCGGCCGGGACCAAGCACGGCACGATCCAACGGCTGCGTGGCGAGGGACCGCCAAAGCCGCGTGCCAAGGACCGCGGTGATATCCGCTACCGGCTGGAGATCGAGATGCCGCAGGAGCTCACCAAAGAGCAGCGGGTAGCGGTCGACAAGCTGGCCGAGGCGCTCGACGGCGACAACCCTCGCGCCGAGCTCTTGCGGAGGGCCGCGCGATGAGCGCGGTGCGCCGCGAACGGATCGAGATCTCGGTTGACGGCGACCAGGGCGTCTTCATGATCTCGGTCGCCGCCGAGCTCGCCCACATGCACCCGCAGACCTTGCGGATGTACGAGGCGCGCGGTCTGATCGAGCCGCAGCGCTCGGCGAAGAACACCCGCCTCTACTCGCAGCAGGACGTCGAGCGGCTGCGCCACATCCAGCAGCTGACTTCCACCGGCATGAACCTGGCAGGGGTTGAGATCGTCCTCGAAATGGAAGCCGAGGTCGAGCGGATGAGAGCCAAGTTGGAGCGCATGCGCCGCCACGCGGCCGAGCTCGAACGACGGATATCGAGGGAAGGAATCTGATGCAGCCCGACAGGTTCACGCTCAAGTCCCAAGAAGCGGTCGCCGCGGCACAGGCCCTCGCCGCCGAGCGCCGCAACTCCGAGGTCACCCCAGCCCACCTGCTGGTCGCGCTGCTGCGCCAGGACGACGGCCTGGTCGTGCCGATCCTGCAGAAGCTGAACGCCGACGTCGACGCCGTCACCGCCCGCGCGGTGCAAGAGGTGGAGGCGCTGCCGAAGCTGGCGGAGGCCACCGAGGTCCGTCCCTCCTCGACCTTCATCCAAGTCCTGCAGCAGGCCGAGAACGAGATGGCCAAGCTCGGCGACGAGTACATCTCGACCGAGCACGTCCTGCTCGCGCTCACCGACAAGGGCTCCGGCGTCGCCGACGTCCTCCCAGACCGCGGCTCGCTGGAAAAGGCCGTGGCCGAGGTGCGCGGTCCGCACAAGGTCACCTCCCCCACGCCCGAGGACAGCGTCCAGGCGCTGGAGAAATTCGGCCGCGACCTGACCGCCGAGGCCGAGGCCGACAAGCTCGACCCGGTGATCGGCCGCGACGAGGAGATCCGCCGCGTCATTCAAGTTCTCTCGCGGCGCACCAAGAACAACCCGGTGCTGATCGGCGACCCCGGCGTCGGCAAGACGGCGATCGTCGAGGGGCTGGCGCGGCGGATCGTCGCCGGCGACGTGCCGGAGAGCCTGCGCGACCGCCGCGTGATCGCGCTCGACATCGGCTCGCTGCTGGCCGGCTCCAAATACAGGGGCGAGTTCGAGGAGCGGCTGAAAGCGGTCCTCTCCGAGGTCCAGGAGGCCGCCGGGCAGATCGTCCTCTTCCTCGACGAGCTGCACACGATCGTCGGAGCCGGGGCCGCCGAAGGCGCGGTCGACGCCGCCAACCTCTTGAAGCCGATGCTGGCGCGGGGCGAGCTGCGTGCCGTCGGCGCCACGACGCTCGACGAGTACCGCAAGCACATCGAGAAAGACGCGGCGCTGGAGCGGCGCTTCCAGCCGGTGCTCGTCGGCGAGCCCGACATCAACGACACGATCGCGATCCTGCGCGGCCTGAAGGGGCGTTACGAGGGCCATCACGGCGTGCGCATCACCGACTCGGCGATCGTCGCCGCGGCGACCCTGTCGGAGCGCTACATCGCCGACCGCTTCCTTCCCGACAAGGCGATCGACCTGATCGACGAGGCCGCCTCGCGGCTGAAGATCGAGATCGACTCGATGCCGACCGAGATCGACGAGGTCGAGCGGCGCGTGCAGCAGCTCGAGATCGAGCGCGAGGCGCTGAAGAAGGAGACCGACGAGGCCTCGAAGGCGCGCCTGGAGGCACTCGAGGCAGAGCTGGCGGAGTTGCGCGAGAGCTCGGCCGAGATGAAAGCGCGCTGGCAGAACGAGAAGGAGGCGATCGAGGCGATCAAATCCGCCAAGGCGCGGCTCGAGGAGGCCGAGCGCGAAGCCGAGCGGGCCGAGCGCGAAGCCGACCTGGAGGGAACGGCAAAGCTGCGCTACGGCGAGATCCCCGAGCTGGAGACGAGCGTCGCCGAGGGCGAGGCGCGGCTGGCCGAGCTGCACGCCGAGAGCGGCTCGATGCTCGCCGACGAGGTGACCGAGGAGGACGTCGCCGAGGTCGTCGCCAAATGGACCGGGATCCCGGTCAGCCGCTTGATGGAGGGCGAGGTCGAGAAGCTGATCCACATGGAGGAACGCCTGCACGAGCGGGTGATCGGCCAGGACGAGGCGATCGAGGCGGTGTCCAACGCGCTGCGCCGCTCCCGCGCCGGCCTCTCCGATCCCAACCGGCCGATCGGCTCCTTCCTCTTCCTCGGCCCGACCGGCGTCGGCAAGACCGAGCTGGCGAAGAGCTTGACCGAGCTGATGTTCGACTCCGAGGGGGCGATCGTCCGCCTCGACATGTCCGAGTACATGGAGAAGCACACGGTGGCGCGGTTGATCGGCGCCCCGCCCGGCTACGTCGGCTACGAGGAGGGCGGGCAGCTGACCGAGGCGGTGCGGCGGCGCCCCTATGCCGTGGTGCTGCTCGACGAGATAGAGAAGGCCCACCCCGACGTCTTCAACACGCTGTTGCAGATCATGGACGACGGTCGGCTGACCGACGGTCAGGGGCGCACGGTCAGCTTCACCAACACGGTGCTGATCATGACCTCGAACGTCGGCAGCGACCGGATCGTCGGCGAGGCGGTCGATGAGAAGATCCGCGAGCAGATCGAAGAGGTGCTGGCGGCGACCTTCAAGCCCGAGTTCCTCAACCGGATCGACGACACGGTGATCTTCCACCGCCTCTCCAAGGCCGACATCGGCCGCATCGTCGCGCTGCAGGTCGAGCAGCTGGTCGGGCGGGTGCGCGAGCGCGGGATCGAGATCGAGCTGAGCGACGGCGCCCGGACGCTGCTCGGCAACCTCGGCTACGACCCGACCTACGGCGCTCGACCGCTGAAGCGGGTGATCCAGAAACAGCTGGTTGACAAGCTGGCGCTGAAGATCCTCGAGGGTGAGTTCTCAGAAGGCGACACGGTGCGGGTCGATACTTCTGACGGTGAGCTGGTTTTTGAGCTGGGAAGCGCAATCCAGGCGCCGGCACTTTAGGAAAAGTGCAGTAAATCCGACGTAAGCTGTGTGCGCTTCAGACAGATGTTGAGACGACGTCACATCAACGGGAATCCGAAGGGGCGCAGCGTGCGCTTCCTCAGAGGCCTTGCCGACGTCGTCCGCTGGCCCTTCGAGCGCGTCGCCTGGTCGGTCGAGCGAGGCCTGCTCTGGCCGCTGCGCGAGCGCTTCGCGGGCTGGACCCCGTCCGGTCGCAGCGCCGGTGCAGCGGCACTGGTTGCGATCGTCGTGGCCGCAGTCGTGGCGGGCGTGCTGCTGCGCCCTGGCGAAGATGCCCTGCCCCAGCGGGTCGCGGTGGCGACGCCTGCCGCAGCCCCCACCGCCGCGCCCCGGCCCAGCACCGCGCAGCCACAGGGACCGGCCCTGCATGGCGTTTCGCCCAACTTCAAGGTCGGCAAGGGTGTCGGCGTCTCAGAGGCTGCCGGCGGCGACGCAACTGCGCCGGAACCCGAAGCGCCCGAAAGCGCCGCGGAAACGAGCACCGAAGCGACGCCCTCCGATGAAGGCGCCGGGGCGACGACCTCAAGCGCCAAGCCGGTCCCCGCCGGCCCAGCGGCGATGAAGGTGGCGCAGCGCTTCTCCGAAGCCTTCGTCTTCTATGAGATCGGCAAGCGCCCGGCACGGGCGAAGGCGGTCTTCGGCGAGACCGCGACTGCGGAGCTGGCGACGGCGCTCGGCGAACGCCCGCCGCGGCTTCCCGCCGATGCCAAGGTGCCGAAGGCGCGGGTCGTCAACCTCGTCCCCGGCCCCCGTGCCGGCAAGGCCTACACGGTCAGCGTCTCGCTGCTGCGGGTCGGCCTGACCAGCGAGCTGCGGCTTGAGCTGAACAAAAAACAGGGTTCCTGGGTGATCACGGACGTTCGCGGCTGATGCGCCGGCTGGGAGCGATCTTCGCCGGGGTCCTCGCGGTGCTGGCCATCGCCGCCCCGGGGGCGCTGGCCGAAGCGACGATCGCGCCGTGGACGCCGGCCGGCGAAAGCGACGCTCCAGCCAGCCAGACCGAAGCGCCGGCCCCGGCGCCGGCCGTCGAGCAGGGCGACAGCCTCGCCGCCCCGGAACCGTCGCCGGCGCTGGCGCAGAACAGCGGTGGCGGGATCACGGCGAAGCCCGAAGCCGGGGTGACGCCACAGGCTGCGGAAGCAGCGGAAGGCGAAGATGGCGCCAAGGAAGCGCCCGCTGTGCCTCCTTCCTTCTCCGTCCCCCTCCTGCCCGGCTCCAGCTGCGCGCCGTCCGGCGTGCCGGCGGTCCTCGTGCCGATCTACCAGCGCGCCGCCACCGCCTACGGCCTCGGCCCCCAGGGCGCCGGCGTGCTCGCCGCGATCAACGGGATCGAGACCGCCTTCGGCACCAACCTCAACGTCTCCTCGGCGGGTGCGGTCGGCTGGATGCAGTTCATGCCTGAAACCTGGGCCGGCTACGGGGTCGATGCCAACGGCGACGGGGTCGCGGATCCGTTCAACCCCGAAGACGCGATCTTCGCCGCAGCCAGCTACCTGCGCGCCGCCGGAGCGCCGACCGACTGGTACACCGCCGTCTTCGCCTACAACCACGCCGACTGGTACGTCGCCGAGGTGCTCGCCAACGCCCAGTGCTACGGCCAGCTAGGCGGCGTCTCGGGAGCGTTCGAATTGACGCCGAAGCTGACCGTGCTGAGCTGCAACGCGGCCAAGCCCTGGCGCAAGCGAATTCCTGTCGATTACCTCAACGCCTTCGAGAGCGCCGCCGCCCGCTATGACCTCGGCCGGCGCGGCGTCTGGGCGCTTGCCGCGGTCGCCCGGCTGGAGTCGAACTTCGGCCACGGCATGTCGAAGGCGGAACTTCAGCGCCACAGCGCGCTCGGCCTGGTCGGCAGCGAGTGGAAGGCCTACGCGGTCGACGGCGACGGCGACGGTCGCATCCGCCACGGGGACCCGGCCGATTCGGCCGCCACCCTGGCGCGGATGATCTGGTCGCAGGGCGGCCTGCGGGCGGGCCTGTTCGAACACAACCACGCCCAGTGGTACGTCGACGCGGTCCTGGGCGAAGCCGAACAGATCGAAGGCAAGTGCAAGGCCAGCACGGTCGACTGGGCGCTGACCCTGCCCAACGCCGTGATCGCGCCGATCAACTGGAGCAACCTGACCCTCTCCAACGAACTGGAGAAACAGGACCTCGACAGCGGCGCGATCGATCCCCGCATCGTCGGCCTGCTCGGCGCGATCACGCAGTCGCACCAGATCACGATCTCGGCGCTGCGCTCCGACCACTCCCAGTACACCACCGAAGGCAACGTCTCCAACCACTACTACGGCCGGGCGATGGACATCGCCTCCGTCGACGGGGTCTCCTGCACCGACACGTCGCCCACGGCGCCCTGCGGCGAACTGGCGACGACGCTCTCCCAGCTCCCTGCCCCGGCGATGCCGACGGAGCTGATCTACTGCTACGACGTCGATGGTCCCGGCCCCGCGTTTGCCCGCAGCGATCACTGCGATCACGTCCACGTCGGTTACGACGGATAGGGAGTCGGGAGCCCCCTCCGCGAACCCGCGACGGTCGCGGGTTGCGATTCAGTGGCAGGCGAGCTCACAAGTTCCCGGAGGGGGCTCCCGACTCCCTTCCCTGCATGGCCCTATTGACGTAGGCTCGAAGTCCCCCCGCCGAGAGGAGATAACGATGCCTACTTATGTGATGCTCACGAACCTGACCGCCGAGGGTGTGCGGACGCTGAAGAACAACCCCGGACGGGTTGCTGAGGTGAACAAGGAGGTCGAACAGATTGGGGCGAAAGTCCAGGCCCAGTACGCGACGCTGGGGCAGTACGACTTCGTCACGATCGTCGAGGCTCCCGATGAGAAGACGATGGCCAAGGTTTCCGTCGAGCTGGGCTCGCGCGGCACTATGACCAGCCAGACGCTGACGGCGATGCCGGCCGACGAGCTCTCCGACTCCCTCTAGACCGAGGCGACAATTGAAGGTTCTAGTCGTAGGGGGAGGCGGTCGCGAGCACGCGATGGTGCGGGCACTTGCCCGCTCGCCCCGCTCCCCGAGCTGCTCTGTGCTCCTGGCAACGCCGGCATCGTCGCCGACGCGGAGTGCCTGGCGGAGGTCGGCGCCGGCGACGTCGAGGCGGTCGTCGCCGCGGCGCGCGAGCGCGCGGTCGACCTCGTCGTGGTCGGACCGGAGGTGCCGCTGGTCGCCGGCTTGGTCGATGCCCTGGAGGCGGCCGGGATCGCCGCCTTCGGGCCGAGCGGTGCCGCCGCCGAGCTGGAGGGGTCGAAGGCGTTCGCCAAGCAGCTGATGGCGGAGGCCGGCGTGCCGACCGCCTCCTACGCCGTCCTGACCGATCGGGAGGAGGCACTCGAGCACCTCGCCGGCGCCTCCTACCCGGCGGTGCTCAAGGCCGACGGCCTGGCGGCGGGCAAGGGCGTGATCATCTGCGAGTCCGAGGCCTAGGCACGCGAGGCGATCGAGGTCTTCTTCGGCGAGCGGCGCTTCGGCGAGACGACCGTCGTCCTGGAGGAGTTCCTCGAGGGCGAAGAGCTCTCGCTGCTGGCCCTCTGCGACGGCGAGAACGTCGTGCCGCTGGCACCGGCGCAGGACTACAAGCGGATCTTCGACGGCGACGAGGGACCGAACACCGGTGGCATGGGCAGCTACTCGCCGGTGCCGGGCTTCGGCGCGGCGGAGGTCGAGGAGATCGTCGACGCGGTGCACCGGCCCGCGCTCGCCGCGATGGCGGCGCGCGGGGTGCCCTTCCACGGTGTCCTCTACGCCGGTTTGATGGTCGGGCCTGAAGGGCCGAAGGTGCTGGAGTTCAACACCCGCTTCGGCGACCCCGAGACGCAGGCGGTGCTGCCGCGGCTGCGCTCGGACCTGCTCGAGCTCTGCCTGGCGGCGCGCGAGCCGGGCGGCCTGGCCGGCGCCCGGGCCGAGTTCGGCGAAGACTGGGCGGTCACGCTGGTCCTCGCCTCAGCGGGCTACCCCGAGTCCTCATCGAAGGGGGACGTCATCCACGGCCTCGCCGCGGCCGCGGAGCTGGCTGAGGTGACCCACGCCGGCACGACCGAGCGGGACGGCGAGGTCATCACCGCCGGCGGGCGCGTGCTCAACGTCACCGCGCTCGGGCCGACGCCGGCCGAGGCCCGCGATCGTGCATACGATGCAGCCGGCCGGATCGCCTTCGATGGAATGCAGATCCGCTCCGACATCGCCGCTCGCGCGGTCGAGCGGGTGCCCAGTTAGATGACCCTAGAACCGAGAGAGGAAGAGATGAGCGAGATCTCAGAGGAGCCGAAGCCGAGCGCAGGGGCGACCGCGATGCCGGCGGTCGAGAAAGCGTTCGAGGAGATCGAGGTCGACGAGCCCCACGTCGGGATCATCATGGGCTCGAAGAACGACAAGCCCAAGATGCAGCCGGCGGGAGCGGCCCTGCACGAGGCCGGCGTCAGCTACGAGGTGCGGGTGATGAGCGCCCATCGCGACCCCGAGCTGGTCCGCGAGTACTGCCACAGCGCGCGCATGCGCGGGCTGCGGGTGATCATCGCCGGCGCGGGCATGTCAGCCGCGCTGCCCGGCGTCGCCGCCGCCCACACCGACCTGCCGGTGATCGGCGTGCCGATTCTCGGCAAGAGCCTCGGCGGCCTCGACGCGTTGCTCTCGGCAGTGCAGATGCCACCGGGGGTGCCGGTCGCCTGCGTCGCCATCGACGGGGCGAAGAACGCCGGCCTGCTGGCCGTGCGGATAATCAACGCTTGATATCTCGGTACACCCGTAAGGAGATAGGCGAGGTCTGGTCCCCGCAGCGCAAGCTCGAGTGCTGGCTCGAGGTCGAGCTGGCGGCAACCGAGGCCTGGGCTGAGGAGGGTGTGGTGCCGAAGGAGGCGGCCGAGGCGGCGCGTGCGAACGCGGCGTTCACGGTCGAGGCGGTCAACGAGCGCGAGCGGGTCACCGACCACGACGTCGCCGCCTTCGTCGACGTCGTCGCCCAATCAGTGGGAGAGCAGGGGCGCTGGATCCACTACGGCCTCACCTCCTCCGACGTGCTCGACACGGCGCTGGCGCTGCAGCTGGGCCAGGCCGGCGAGGTGGTCCTCGCCTCCGCCCGCGCCTACCGCGACGCCCTCATCGAGCGGGCGCTGGAGCAGCGCGACACGCTCTGCGTCGGGCGCACCCACGGCGTCCATGCCGAGCCGACGACCTTCGGCCTGCGCCTCGCCGGCTTCGCCTTCGAGGCCGACCGCAACCTCGCCCGGCTGACCGACGCCTTCGAGCAGCTGCGCTTCGGCAAGCTCTCCGGCGCGGTCGGCACCTACGCATCGGTGCCGCCGGCGATCGAGGCGCGGGTGATGGAGCGGCTGGGGCTGCAGCGCGAGGACGTCGCCACCCAGGTCATCCCGCGCGACCGCCACGCTGTCCTGACCTCGCGGATCGCGATCGCCGGCGCCGGCCTCGAGCGCTTCGCGACCGAGGTGCGAAACCTGCAGCGCACCGAGGTGCGCGAGGTCGAGGAGCCGTTCGCCGCCGGCCAGAAGGGCTCCTCGGCGATGCCGCACAAGCGCAACCCGATCCGCACTGAGCGGATCACCGGCCTGGCCCGTGTGCTGCGCGGCTACGCCCAGACCGGCCTCGAGAACATCGCCCTCTGGCACGAGCGCGACATCTCCCACTCCGGCGCCGAGCGGGTGATCCTGCCCGACGCGACGATCGGGCTCGACTACATGCAGGACCTGGCGGCCAAGGTCGCGGCCGAGATGACGATCCGCACCGACCGCATGAAGGAGAACCTCGAGCTGACCCACGGCGCCCTGTTCAGCCAGCGCGCCCTGACCGCCCTGGTCGAGTCGGGCCTCAGCCGCGACGACGCGTACCGCGTGGTTCAGGAGAACGCCCAGCGCGCCTGGGACACCGGCACGCACTTCCGTGAGCTGCTCGCCGAAGCGGCTCCCGACCTCGACCTGGACGCGGTCTTCGACTACGACGCCTACCTCGGCCACATCCCGGCGATCTTCGAGCGACTCGAAGCGCTGCGGGGCTAGCTCAGACCGGAATTACGGTCAGGCCCGCGACACCGTTGAGTGCGTCGAAGTCGGTGTCCTGGGTGATAACTGGGATTTCGTGGGCGGCGGCGGTCGCAGCGATCCACATATCGTTGGCGTCCACGCGGCGGCCGGAGGCGGCAAGGTAGGCGCGCATCTGAGCCCAGGCGTTGGAGACTTCGTCATCGACCGGGAACTGAGGGATTCGGGTCACGAGTTCGAGGGTCTTGATTCGTCGATCGCGGGTCTCGATGTCGTCCGCAGCAAAGATGCCGGCACGAAGCTCTGCCTTGGTAACAGCCGACACTGCCACGGTCAGTGGCATCGACCCCGATCGCAGGTCCCTCCCGCTCTCGATCGCGATGAAGACCGAGGTGTCGAGCAGGCCACGGAGCGCCGACGGGGTGCTCACAGAATCGGGCCGAGGTCGTCCGTCGTCTCGCCGGCGAGGCGCTCTAGATCGTCGCGCAAGCCGGGATCGGCGGAGTGAGTCTTCAGCAACTCGATCAATTCCTCGCGTGGCATCCAGCGCGGCTCGTCTGGCCGATGGGGAATCAGGTCAGCGACTGCCCTTCCCCGCACGGTGATGACGACGGTCTCTCCCGCCTCGACCCGGCGCAAAACACCGGCGGTGTCATTCCTCAACTCTCTCGTCGCGACTTCCACCATGGTGCTACGAGCGTAGCACCCGGCCAGGAGCTGAAGCCTGGGTAGGATTGCCGGCGATGATCCTCTACACCTGCGGGCAGAAGAAAACGGGGCCGGGGTTTGCGCATCCCTGCGCGAAGGCGGGCAAGGCGCTCGACGCGGCCGGCTACAAGTACGAGCTGCGCACGGTGGGCGGCTACCGGTTGATGCCGTGGACCTGGGGAGGCCGCGACGAGGAGCGGGCGGAGATCAAGGAGCTGAGCGGCACCAACGAGGTGCCGATCCTGATCCTCGACGACGGCGAAGTCATCTCCGGCTCGGGCACGATCGCGCGCTGGGCCGACGAGCACCCGGCGGCCCGCGGCTGAGGCCCGCCGCAGCCGCAACTTCTGTCGCCTTTATGACCCTATGGGGTCATCAACGCAACATAAGTTGGCGAGCCGCGGCTAGGCGGGGACCAGCTCGCGCGCCGGATGGCGCCCGCTGAGGACTACCGGGGTGCCGTCCTTCGGCGAGAGGGTGATGTTGCGGCGGCCGATCTTCTCCGGCCTCGAGTTGGCCTTGTGCAACTCGCAGCGGGTCAGCACCTCGCGCAGGACGATCCGCATCTCGAACTCGGCGAAGGCGGCGCCGAGGCAGCGGCGGATGCCGCCGCCGAAGGGGATCCAGGCGTAGGTGTCGGGCTGTTGCTCGAGGAAGCGCTCGGGCCGGAAGGCGAAGGGCTCGGGGTAGACGTCGGCGCGGGTGTGGGCGAGCCAGATCGCCGGCGTTACGTCGGTGCCGGCCGGGAGGGTGAGCCCGTCGGCCTCGAGCTCCTTGCTCAGGCGACGACCGGCGAGGGGGACGACCGGGCGCAGGCGCAGCGACTCGCTGATCGTCGCCCGCAGGTAGTCGTCCTCGCCCGCCTCGAGCGACTCGCGCAGGCGGGCCAGCTCGCGCGGGTGGCGCAGCAGCAGATCAAAGGTCCAGGCGAGCGCCGTCGCGGTCGTCTCGTGGCCGGCGAGCAACAGCGTCATCAACTGGTCGCGCAGATCGGAGTCGCCCATTGGCTCGCCGTCCTCGAAGCGGGCCTGCATCAGCACCGAGAGGATGTCGTCGCGATCCTCGAATTCGCCCGCGGCGCGGTGGGCGGCGATCTCGGCGTAGAGCAACTCGTCGACGGCTTTCAGCTGGGCCTCGAATTTCGCCCAGGGCCCACGACCGCCGAAGCGCCGCGAAGCGAGGCCGATCAGCTGGGTGAACGGCGAGGAGGTTTCCTCGAGGAGCTTGGTCAGCAGGACGCGCAGCTGCTCGAGGCGGGGGCCCTCGGCGACGCCGAAGACGACGCGCAGGATCACCTCGAGCGTCATCGCCTGCATGTGCGGGTGGATCGCGAACTCCTCGCCGAGCGGCCAGGAGTCGATCTCGGCATCGACGATCTCGTTGACGATCGGCTCGTAGGAGCGCATCCGCTCGCCGTGGAAGGCGGGCAGCATCAGCTTGCGATGGGCGAGGTGGTCGGCGCCCTCGGTGACGAGCACCGATCGCGGGCCGACTATCGGCGTGAGGATGATCTCGCGGCCGGGCGGCAGGCCGTGCGAGCGCTCGGTGTAGAGGGCCTTGATCGCGGCCGGGTCGGAGATCATCACCATCGGCCGCTCGAAGCTGGCGAATTTGACGCTGAAGCTGTCGCCGTACTTTTCGCGGCACTCCTGCATGAAGGGCAACGGCCGGAACGACCAGCGCAACGTCTGTACCAATGGGGAGCTCTTCGGTTCCGGTGGCAGCATCGCTGCGGACAAGCATGTCAGAGCCGGGCGGATCGATGCTCCGCTTCGCCGATGGTTAGCATCGGCTTAATGCCAAGCGTTGCCGACCTCAAGCTCCATTCCTCGGGCAAGGTGCGCGAGATCTACGAGTGGGAGGACGACCTCTTGATGGTCGCCTCGGACCGGATCTCGATCTACGACGTGGTGATGCCGACGCCGGTCACCGACAAGGGGAAGGTGCTGAACCGGATCTCGGAATTCTGGTTCGAGCTGACCGGCGACATCGTCCCCAACCACTTCCTCTCCGCCGACGTGCCGGAGGAAGCGATGGAACGGGGGATGCGAGTGCGGCGGCTGGAGATGTACCCGGTCGAGTGCGTCGTGCGCGGCTACCTCTCCGGCTCGGGCTGGAAGGAATACAAGGCCGGCGGCGCGGTCTGCGGGATCGAGCTGCCGCCCAACCTGCTCGAGTCCGACAAGCTGCCGGAGCCGATCTTCACCCCGGCGACCAAGGCGGAGATCGGCGACCACGACGAGAACGTCGACTTCGACCGCGCGGCGGAGATCGTCGGCGACCGGGCGCTGATGGAAGAGCTGCGGCGGATCTCGATCGAGGTCTACCAGCGCGGCGCCGAGCACGCGGCTGAGCGGGGAATCATCCTCGCCGACACCAAGTTCGAGTTCGGCCGCCACGCCGGCGCCGAGATCGTGCTTGGCGATGAGGTGCTGACGCCGGACTCCTCGCGCTTCTGGCCCGCCGACCGCTACGAGCCGGGCAAGACTCAGCCGTCCTTCGACAAGCAGTTCGTGCGCGACTGGGCCGACGCCGAGGGCTGGGACCACAAGCCGCCGGCGCCCGAGTTGCCGGCCGACGTGATCGAGCAGACGCGGGCCAAGTACGTCGAGGCCTACGAGCGGATCACGGAGCGCTCTTTCTAGATGCCGAAGGCAAGGGTCCTGATCCGGCCGAAGGAGGGGATCCTCGACCCGCAGGGCAAGGCGGTCGAGCGGGCGCTGCCGGCGCTCGGCTTCGAGGGGATCGGGCACGTGCGGGTTGGGCGGATGGTGGAGCTGGAGGCCGAGGACCCGGCGCAGCTTCCGGCGCTCTGCGAGAAGCTGCTCGCCAACCCGCTGATCGAGGACTTCGAGATCGAGAGCATCGACGGCGCCTGATGCTCTGGGGCGTCGTCCAGTTTCCCGGCTCCTGCGACGAGCGGGACGCCCTGCACGCCTGCGAGCTGAGCGGCGGCGAGGCGCGGCTGATCTGGCACGAAGAGCGCGACCTGAGCGGTATCGACGCGGTCGTCGTCCCCGGCGGCTTCTCCTACGGCGACTACCTGCGGGCGGGAGCGATCGCCCGCTTCTCGCCGGCGATGGAGGCAGTGGCGGAGTTCGCCGCGGGCGGCGGGCCGGTGCTGGGGATCTGCAACGGCTTCCAGGTCCTCTGCGAAGCGGGCCTCCTCCCCGGCGCCCTGCTGCTCAACGAGAGCATGCGCTTCGTCTGCCGCCAGGTGGAGCTGGTCGACGCAGAGGGTGATCGGCTCTCGATCCCGGCCAAGCACGGCGAAGGTCGCTACTGGGCGCCGGAGGAGATGCTTGACGAGATCGAGGCCAATGGGCAGGTGGCGTTCCGCTACGCGCCCGGGCAGAACCCGAACGGCTCTGCCCGCGACATCGCCGGGGTACGCAACGAGGCGGGCAACGTGCTCGGCCTGATGCCCCACCCCGAGCACGCGGTCGACGCGATGACGGGATCGACCGACGGGCTGCGGATCTTCGACGCCGTCGCCGGAGCGCGGGTGTGAGCGCGGCGGCAACCGACAGCTCGCCGCATCGCGAGCTCGGCCTGACCGACTCCGAGTTCGATCTCATCGTCGAGAAGCTCGGCCGCGAGCCGAACGGGGTCGAGCTGGCGATGTTCAGCCTGCTCTGGTCCGAGCACTGCGCCTACAAGCACTCACGCAAGCTGCTGCGGCGCCTGCCGACCGAGGGCGAGCGGGTGGTGATGGGCCCCGGCGAGAACGCCGGCGCCGTCGACATCGGCGAGGGCTACGCGATCGCCTTCAAGGTCGAGTCCCACAACCACCCCAGCGCAGTCGAGCCCTTCCAGGGCGCGGCGACCGGGGTCGGCGGCATCCTCCGCGACGTCTTCGCGCTCGGCGCGCGGCCGATCGCGATCCTCGACTCGCTGCGCTTCGGCGAGCTCGACTCGGTGCGCTCGCGCCACCTGCTCGACGGCGCGGTGCGCGGGATCGGCCATTACGGCAACTCGATCGGCGTGCCCAACGTCGGCGGCGAGATCTACTTCGAGGCGCCCTACGAGCACAACTGTCTGGTCAACGCGATGTGCGTCGGGATCGCCCGTCAGTCAGAGATGGTGCGCGCGGCGGCGGCCGGGGTCGGCAACGCCGTCGTCCTGATGGGTGCCTCGACCGGGCGCGACGGGATCGGCGGCGCCTCGGTCCTCGCCTCGGCCGAGCTCGGCGAGGGCGACGCGGCAAAGCGGCCGACGGTGCAGATCGGCGACCCGTTCGAGGAGTCCAAGGTGCTGGAGTGCTGCTTGGAGCTGCTCGGCAAGGGCCTGCTCGTCTCCCTGCAGGACCTCGGCGCCGCCGGCCTCACCTCCTCGGCGAGCGAGATGGCCTCGGCGGGCGGGGTCGGGATCGACCTCGATGTGGCGCGGGTGCCGCTGCGCGAGGCCGACATGGAGCCCTTCGAGATCATGGTCTCCGAGTCGCAGGAGCGGATGCTCGCGGTGGTCGAGCCAGCGCGGGTCGCCGAGGTGATCGCCGTCTGCGAGAAATGGCAGACCGGCGCCGCGCAGATCGGCGCGATCGCCGATCACGGCCTGGTCCGGGTGCTGCGCGACGGCGAGGTCGTCGGCGAGATGCCCGTCAAGGCGCTGGTTGACGGCTGCCCGCTGTATGACCTCAGCCCGGCGGAGCCCGAGGGCTGGATCTACGGCAACCGGGCGACGCTAGACCTCGCCGCCTCGGCCGACGAGACGCTGCTCGCCCTGCTCGCCGCCCCCAGCATCGCCTCCAAGCGCTGGGCCTTCGAGCAGTACGACTCGATCGTCGGCTCGCGCACGGCGCGGCGACCGGAGAGTGCCGACGCGGCGGTCCTGGCGATCCCCGAGGCCGATCGCGCGATCGCGATCTCGATCGACGGCAACGGGCGGCGGGTCGCCTGCGACCCCCATGCCGGCACCGTCGAGGCGGTGCTCGAGTGCGCCCAGAACCTCGCCTGCGCCGGGGCGGAGCCGCTCGGCCTGACCAACTGCCTCAACTTCGGCAACCCGGAGAAGCCGGTCCCCGCCTGGCAGCTCGATCGCGCGGTCAGCGCCCTCGCCGAGACCTGCAAGGCGCTCGGCGTGCCGGTGGTCGGCGGCAACGTCTCCCTCTATAACGAGGGCCCGGAAGGCCCGATCTACCCCACCCCGGTGGTCGGCATGGTCGGCGAGCTGCCCGACCCGGCAATGGCCGCGCCAAGCGCCTTTGCCCGCGAGGGCGACGCGATCGCCCTGCTTGGGCCGTTCGAACCCTCGCTTGCGGGCTCGGAGCTGGCCAAGCAGCGCGGCGAGCTCGATGCCGGCCTCCCCCAGCCCGACATCGCCGCTGTCGCTGCAGCCTGCGAGGCGGTGCGTGCCGCGGTGCGCGCCGGCAAGCTCGCCTCCGCCCACGACGCCGGCGACGGCGGCCTCGCCTGCGCCTTGGCGGAGTGCGCGATCGGCGCCGGCCTCGGCTGCGAGGTCGACCTCCAGCACCTGCGCGAGCGCGGCTGCTCACCCGAGGAGGCACTGTTCGGCGAGGGCTCGGGGGGATTCGTGATCAGCGGTGAGCGCGAGAGGCTCGAAGCGCTGGGGGGCGATGGCGTCGCAGTGCTGATGCTCGGCAAGGTCGGCGGCGACTCAGTCGAGATCGCCGCGGGCGACCGCAGCCTCACCATCGCCCTCGGCGCCGCCGAGAGCGCTTGGCGCTCGCTCACCGTTTAAACGCCGCCTAACCGGGCAGTTCTCTCTGTGCATCCCTGCGACCTCGGTAGCAGGGGTGAACGATGGAGGAACGAGAGTGACACCACGGGTGACGACCTCAGCCCTGACCTCATTTCTGATCTGCTTGGGGGCAGTGGCCTCGGTCGTCGCCCTTGGTGGCTGCGGCGGCAGCGCCGAGGCCGGCCCGCCCAAGCTGAAGTGGTTCGTCGCGATCCAGCCGGGTGGCACGATCGAGACGGTCGCCGAACGCTGCTCGAAGGAATCAGGCGGCCGTTACGAGGTCGAAGCGGAATTCCTGCCGACCGACGCGAGCCAGCAGCGCGAACAGCTGGTCCGCCGCCTCGGCGCCGAGGACCCCTCGATCGACATCGTCGGCATGGACGTGATCTGGACCGGCGAGTTCGCCAACGCCGGCTGGGTCGAAGAGTGGAAGGGGGCCTTGAAGAAGCAGGTCACCGAAAAGGTCTTTTCCAACGTGATCGAGACCGCTTCCTTCGAGGGCAAGCTCTATGCGGCGCCCTTCAACACCAACACCCAGCTGCTCTGGTACCGCAAAGACCTCGTGCCGAAGCCGCCGCGCACCTGGGACGAGATGATCGACCAGGCCGAAAAGCTCGGGCCCGAGCGCTCCGGCACGATCCAGGTCCAGGCCAACCGCTACGAGGGCTTCATGGTCTGGGCCAACGCCCTGATCGAAAGCGCCGGCACGCCGATCCTCTCGGGGCCGGAAACGGTCGACCTGAAACAGGGCCCGACCGAAAAGGCGCTCGAGGTCATGGGGCGGCTGGCGAGCTCCTCCGCCGCCCCGCCGAGCCTCTCCACCTCCGATGAGGACAGCTCCCGGCTGGCCTTCGAGGCGGGGGAATCGGCCTTCATGACCAACTACACGTTCGCCTACGCGAGCGCCCAGGCCGAAGCACCGGAAATCGGCAGGGAGATGGGCTACGCCCGCTTTCCGCGCGTCGATGCGAAACGGCCGAGCAAACCCCCGCTGGGCGGCTTCAACCTCGCCGTCAGCTCCTTCTCCAAGCACAAGGACGTCGCCTTCGACGCCGCCGCCTGCCTGGCGAATGGCCAAAGCCAGATGACCGCGACGGAACTGGACGGGCTGCCGCCTTCGCGGTCCGACCTCTACTCCACCAAAACCGTGACTGAGGCCTACCCCGGTTTCGCGCAGCTGGTCAAAAAGTCGATCGAGGACTCCGGCCCCCGCCCGACGACGCCCGCCTACCAGGACGTCTCGCTGGCGCTGCAGCGCACGCTCCATCCCCCCGACAAGATCGACCCCGAAGACACGAGCTCGATCTACGGGGAACTGAAGTCGAACCTCGAAGACGCGGTCAAGCACGAAGGGCTGTTCTGATGGAGGCGAGCGTGCAACAGCACCCGGCAGGCAGCCAGCGGACGCGCTCCGAGCACCGCCTGGCCTGGATGCTGTGCGCCCCGGCGGTGATCGCGATGCTGGCCGTGACCGCTTACCCGATCGGCTACGCAATCGTCCTCTCGCTGCAGCAGATAGACCTGCGCTTCCCCGACCAGAGCGGCTTCGTCGGGCTCGACAACTACACCGCCATCCTCAGCTCCGACCTCTGGTGGACCGACCTCTTCAACACCGTCTTCGTGATGGTCACCTCGGTCGCGATCGAGCTCGTCCTCGGCATGGCGATCGCCCTGGTCATGCACCGGGCGATATTCGGCCGCGGCATCGTCCGCACCTCGGTCCTGATCCCCTACGGGATCATCACCGTGGTCGCGGCCTTCGCCTGGCAGTTCGCCTTCGCGCCGGACACCGGCTTCGTCAACAACCTGCCGCTGATCGCCGAAGACATGGACTGGTTCGGCGGTCGCTTCAGCTCCTTCGCCGTGATCATCATGGCCGAGGTCTGGAAGACGACGCCCTTCATGGCGCTGCTCTTGCTGGCCGGGCTGGTGACGATCGACAGCCAGCTCTACGAGGCGGCGAAAGTCGACGGGGCCACGGCGTGGCAGCGCTTCACCCGCATCACCCTGCCGCTGATGAAGCCGGCGATCCTCGTCGCGCTGCTCTTCCGCACCCTCGACGCCTTCCGCGTCTTCGACACGATCTTCATCATGACCCGCGGTGCGCAGGACACCGAATCGGTCTCGATCCTCGGCTTCAACCAGCTGATCTCGCGCCTCAACCTCGGGCTCGGCTCGGCAGTCTCGGTGCTGATCTTCATCTGCGTCTTCCTGATCGCGTTCGTCTTCGTGCGCGGCTTCGGCGCGCGGGTCGAGGAAGGAAGGCCGGGTAGCTGAGATGGAACGTGGAAGCCGTGACTACGCGCTGTGGAGCATCGCCATCCTGGCCGTGATCGTGGTCGCCCTGGTCCCCGTCGTCTGGCTGATCTCGATCTCACTGAAGCCGACCGACGCGGTCACCGACGGGCACTTCCTGCCCAGCGAGATCTCCTTCGACAACTACAAGAGCCTGTTCGAAGGGGGCATCGACGACAGCCCCTTCATCAAGCCGCTGATCAACTCGATCCTGATCGCGCTGTCGACGACGGTGATCGCGATCACCTTCGCCTCCTTCGCCGCCTACGCAATCGCGCGGCTCGAGTTCCCCGGCAAGCGGGTGATCCTCGCCGGAGCGCTGGCGATCGCGATGTTCCCGCCGATCTCAACCGTCGGGCCGCTCTTCGACATGTGGCGGGCGATCGGCCTCTACGACACCTATCCGGGGCTGATCATCCCCTACCTGACCTTCTCGCTGCCGCTGGCGATCTACGTCCTCGTCGCCTTCTTCCGCGAGATTCCTTGGGAGTTGGAGCAGGCGGCGCAGGTGGACGGCGCGACCCCGTTTCAGGCCTTCACCAAGGTGATCGTGCCGCTGGCGGCGCCGGGCATGTTCACGGCGGCGATCCTCGTCTTCATCTTCGCCTGGAACGACTTCCTCTTCGCGATCTCGCTGACCTCCTCGGACGCGTCGCGCACCGTGCCGGCCGCGCTTGCCTTCTTCACCGGCGAGTCGTCCTTCACCCAGCCGACCGGCAGCATCGCCGCGGCGGCGGTCGTCGTGACCGTGCCGATCATCGTCTTCGTCCTGTTATTCCAGCGCCGAATCGTCTCCGGCCTCACCGCCGGAGCCGTGAAGGGATAAGGAGCCACCCAATGGCAGAGATAAGCCTCGATGGAGTGACCAAGGTCTTCGCCGACGGCCAGGAAGCCGTCAAGGAGATGAACCTCGAGATCGGCGACGGCGAGTTCATGATCCTCGTCGGGCCCTCGGGCTGCGGCAAGTCGACGGCGCTGCGGATGATCGCCGGGCTCGAGGACATCACCAAAGGCGAGGTAAAGATCGGCGGCGAGGTGATGAACGACCGCGCGCCGAAGGATCGCGACATCGCGATGGTCTTCCAGAACTACGCCCTCTACCCGCACATGACCGTGCGCGAGAACATGGGCTTCGCGCTGAAGCTGGCGGGGGTCGAGAGGGAGGAGATCAACCGCCAGGTCGAGGAGGCCGCGGAGACGCTCGACCTGACCCAGCACCTCGACCGCCGCCCGGCCAACCTCTCCGGGGGACAGCGGCAGCGGGTGGCGATGGGGCGGGCGATCGTGCGCGACCCGAAGGCCTTCCTGATGGACGAGCCGCTCTCCAACCTCGACGCCAAGCTGCGGGTGCAGATGCGGACCGAGGTGGCAAAACTGCAGTCGCGGCTGGAGACGACGACCGTCTACGTCACCCACGACCAGGTCGAGGCGATGACGCTCGGTGACCGGGTCGCGGTGATGCGGGCCGGGGCCCTGCAGCAGGTCGGCCCGCCGGCCCAGCTCTACGACGACCCGACGAACCTCTTCGTCGCCGGCTTCATCGGCTCGCCGGCGATGAACTTCATGCCGGCGGAGATCAAGGGCGGCAAGGTTGTGCTGCCGATCGGCGAGGCCGAGCTACCCGAGGAGGCGCGCGAGCGCGGCGACGGCCAAGTGGTCGCCGGGCTGCGGCCGGAGAGCTTCGAGGACGCCGCGATGATCGACGACGAGCTGAAGCGCGGGCGCGGGGTCACGATCGAGGCCGAGATCGATCTGGTCGAGTCGCTCGGATCGGACCTCTACGCCTACTTCCACGTCGAGTCCGAAGGGGTCGAGTCCGAGCAGCTCGCCGACCTGGCCGAGGAGAGCATCGGCGAAACCGGGGCGGCCGGCCTGCGCGAGGGCGAGGAGCAGATCGTCGCCCGGCTCGACCCGGCGAGCAAGATCAAGCGTCGCGAGCGGGCTCAGCTATGGGCGGATACGTCGAAGCTGCACCTCTTCGATCCGGAGAGCGGCGAGAGCCTGACCCGGCGGGACTCGGAGCCGGCCGCCGCGTAATCACCAACTCGAATCGCCCGGATTGGGGGATACTCTTCCGACCGTGGAGGGCGACCAAGGGCGTTCCTGGCAAGGGACCAAACTGTGGATCGAGCTGGAGAGCAGGGCTGACGCGCCACCCGCGCTGAGGCGCGCGGTCGAGGGCATCCTGCCGGACGTCGAGGAAATCCTCGACCACGGCGACACGATGCCCGGCAACTTCACCCTGCACGATTCCCGGCACTCCCGGCGGGTCGCCGAGCGTATGGCGAGCCTGGCTGGGGGGTTGCTCGCCGAGATATCCCCCTATGACCTGACGATGCTCCTCCTCAGCGCCTATCTGCACGACATCGGCATGACGCCTCCGCTGGGCAAGGTCAAGGCCAACTACATGTTGTTGCTCACCGGTGAAACAGGCTCACTGAGCGAAACCGAAGCAGCTGACCTCCAAGCATGGCTAGACGATCAGTGGGACGGCCGCGTGCCGCCGATCTCCGCCGGCAGGCCAACCGTCGAAGAGCTCCGCCTCGCGGATCAGGTGATCGCCGGTTATGTACGCCACCGGCACAACGACTGGAGCGAGAGCTGGATTCGCGTCAATCTCGGCGAGGAGACGAAACGGCTCTATCCGACCTTCCTCGACGATCTCATCCTGCTCTGCAAGAGCCACCACTTCGGCGTCGACGAGCTCAAAGCGCGGACGTTCAATCCGCACCTCATAGGCGAGGAGGTGCTTCACCTCCGCTACTGCGCTTGCGTCCTGCGAGTCGCCGACGTGCTCGACTTCGACCCGGAGCGAACCCCGCCAATCCTCTTCGCCCACAGAGACGTCGAAGCCGACAGCGCAATCTTCTGGCGCAAGGATCGCGAGATCTCCTTCGTCCAGGAAGGCAACCACTTCGTGCTGGAAGCCCACCCCTCCGACGCGCTGACGCATTACGCGATCGAGACGACGATCGAGGCGGTCAATCACGAGCTGGCGGGCTGCCGCCGCCTGGCCGACGCGATGGACTTTCACCGGATGGCGAATCGCGAAGAGGATCTTCCGCATCGTTGGTCGCTCGACTCGAGCGTCAAGGCGACGATCGAGCCTCGCGGCGACGCCTACGAGTACATCGACGGCACCTTCAAACCCGATCCTCAAAAGCTGATTGAGCTCGTCGGCGGAATCGAGCTCTACGGCTCGGAGCTCGCCGCCCTCAGGGAGGTCTTGCAGAACGCATTCGACGCGGTCCGCGAGCAGATTGCGCGCCAGCGGCTCATGTGCGACGACCCCAGCGATCCAGATATCGCGATGGCGATCGCCCAAACGCACAAGGTCGCGGTCACCCTGCGGCGCCGCGGAGACGGGCTCGAGCTCTGCTGCAGGGACTCGGGCACCGGGATGTCGCGCGACATCATCCGCTCGCGGTTCCTCGTCGGCGGCACGGCCGGGGACCACGAGATCCGCGCATTGGAGCGTGCCTGCGAAGGGCATGGCTTCATGGTCGGGCGAACCGCCCGCTTCGGCATCGGCGTGCTGTCCTACTTTCTCCTCGGATCGGACTTGACGGTTCAAACCCGACGTTCGACCGAGGCAGGATCGGACGGGCCCGGGTGGACCTTCACCACGTCGGGGCTTGCCGACTTCGGCGAACTCAAACAGGAGCCGAAAGCCCTCCACGGCACGGAAGTAGCGCTGACGATCAAGCCAGAGCTACTCGCGGAAGGCATCGAGGAGTTCGCCCGGGAGCTGGCCGACTATCTCGGACGCACCGTCATGCGCACTCCCTGCGCTTTCTCGTTCGAAGCCCCGGAGTTCGGCATCTCTCGATCGATGAAAATCGGCTGGGCCGATCGAAGCGAAATCGCCAAGATCCTGCTGGTGGCACCCGCCTTCGTGGATCAGGAGGACCGGTACGGGGGCGACGAGGAGCATGAGCTGATCCCGCTGCGCGAGCAAGCGGAGCGCGACCACGCCCGACACCACCTGGGGGAACTCAACGAGCGGGCCGACAAAACGTTCAGGATCACCACCCACGAAGGGGACTTGCCCGACAAGCTGGGCTCTTACCGGATCTACCGCGGGCACTTCGATCTCTGCTGCGGACCTTCATTCGCGTACATGGACGTGGAGCAGTCAGCCACGGGCGAGTACCGGGTCCGTTCGCACGCAGATGGCGATGCCGCTCTGCCGGTGGGCGAGATGGTCTCGATGAGCTGGAACGGGATTGGCGTTGAGACCGACCTGGAGGCGGTGTCGGCCCATATGCACCGGTTCATGGGACGAGTTCAGAACTCTATGATCGAACTCGATTGGACCAGCGACGCGGCAGGTCGTCTCGCGGTCCACCGCAACAGCTTCAGGCCAAGCGAGCTGGCCGAAAAGGCACTTGACTGGGTGATGGATCGGGCCGAGGAGCTGCTTTTTGAGATGGTCCGCGAGAACCCGGATTCGCCGCTCGCGCTCTCGAACGCAAGTCAAATAGGGCGCGTCCCGGAGAACCTCCAGTCCGTCGCCTGGTTGACGTATCCAACGAGCGACAAAGGCCGTCAGCTCGAGGCTCTGCAATTCCCGGCGCTGGACGAAGCGGAGCTCTGGGATCGCTCTCACCTCTACTGGCGGGGCTCGGAGGTGACCGTGGCGCCGTGGCTGAGGACGATCAACCAGACCTACGGGGGTCGAGCCCTGTCATGGCACGGAACCAGCTTCCCCCCCACCACGGTGGGGGCGACGCTGGGCAACGGCTTTCGGCCGGTGATGATCTGGGAGTCCCTCCAGCACTTCCCAAGCAGGAACGGGCATCCGCTGAGCCTGGCCAGCTTTCCTCCGGAGTGGCCCAATCTCGTCGGCGTGTCCTCTCAAGCATCGCTGATGGACGACCCGACCGAGGCATGGAACTCCGATCACCCGCTGCTGGGCGCAGTCGACGATCCCTCGTGGCGGTGGAGTCGGGACACCTTCCTCCTCTACACCCTGAATCCGCTCCCGCATCGAGATGAGCTGTTCAGATCACCAGGGCGGGTTGCGGCCTGGGTGCTGCTTTGCCTGCAGGAAGAAAAGGACGACATCTGGAATGGTCTTGCCGATCGCTCCCCAGATTTCCTGAAGGAGGCATGGGACCTCATTCCCCGGCTGGAGAATCGCGCGATCGTCTACTGGTTGGAGAAGAGGAAACGGCTGAAGCTTTTCGTTCTGACCGTCGACTCCTGGGATACGTATGAAGGCGGGTCCGCACCTCAGGCGTTCGCCGAGCTCTTCGATGCTCCGGTGGAAGACTGGTGGCTCGCCTATGGCGACGGCGAGCGCGAGCTGAAGCGCAGAAGCTGAGGAGCGGGCGAGCCGGTGGCGAGCTTGCGCTCCGGGCGCAAGCCGAGCGTGACCGCACCCGAAAGCAGGGCGGCGATCGCGGCGAAGAGGTAGGCGCTGTCGGAGACCGAGAGCGCGGCGCTGAGGCTCGCCGGTTCGCCGACGATGGCGACGAGGATCGCGGTGCCGAGCACCGCACCGACCTGGCGGAAGGCCGCGTTGACCGCGCTTGCCGTGGCAAAGCGGTCGACGGGGATGTCGCGGACGGCGGCCGAGCCCAGCGTCGGGAAGGCGAGGCCGATGCCGATGCCGGTCAGCGTCGCTCCCGGCAGCCAGAGGCCGAGCCAGTCGGGCTCGGTGCCGGCCGAGCGCAGGACCCAGACGCCGGCGGCGAAGAGGACGGTGCCGGGGACGACGACGGCGCGCTGGCCGAAGCGGTCGGCGAGCTTGCCCGCCGGGCCGGAGACGATCGTCGTCCAGGCGGGGCCGGGCAGGGTCGCGAGGCCCGCCTGGAGCACGGTGTAGCCCCAGATCGAGGTGAGGAAGACGACGTTGCCGAGGACGATCGAGAAGAAGGCGGCGGAGAAGAGCAGCGTGCCGAGGTTGCCGATGCGGAAGGAGCGGTGCGCGAAGAGGTCCGGTTCGACGATCGGTCGCGGGTGACTGCGGCTGCGGGCGATCATCATCCCGAGCAGAACCGCCCCGGCCGTGAAGCAGCCGAGGGTCGCCGCCGCCGTCCATCCCCAGTCGTTGCCCTCGACGATGCCGAGCGTGAAAAGGGCAAGCGAGAGCGCCAGCATCGCGGCACCCGGCAGGTCGGGCAGGCGGTGGTCGCGGACCGGCCGCTCGGCGAGCCGGCGGCTGCCCGCCCAGACGATCGCGGCGCCGAGCGGCAGGTTGACGAGGAAGACGAGGCGCCAGTCCGCGAGCTCGACCAGCGCGCCGCCAAGGGTCGGACCCGTCGTCGCCGCGGCAGCGGCCGCGGCTCCCCAGATCCCGACCCCGGTCGAGCGCTTCTCGACCGGAAAGCTGTCGAGCACGATCGCCAGCGAGGCGGGGGCGATCAGCGCCGCGCCGACTCCCTGCAGGACGCGGAAGGCGATCAGCAGCGGCAGGGTCGGGGCAATCGCGCAGAGCAGGCTGGCGGTGGTGAAGCCGGCGACGCCGAGTAGGAAGATCCGCTTGTGGCCGAAGCGATCGGCGAGGCCGCCCGCCGGGATCAGCAGCGCCGCGATCACGACGAAGTAGGCGTCGAGCACCCAGGAGAGGGCGTCGCGCCCCGAGCCGGCGAAGGACGCCGAGATGTCGGGGAAGGCGATGTTGACGATCGTCGTGTCGAGAAAGGCGACGAAGGCGCCGGCGGAGGCGATGAAGACGGCCGCTCTATGTCCGCGGTCATACATCGGTGGCCGCGACTATACTATGACCGTGGGCATAACGCGACTGGCGGATGCGAGAGCGATCGAACCGAAGGCCCGGGACGGGCGAAAGCGACTGCTCAACGGAGCGCGGAAGCTGCTCGCCGAGAAGGGTTACGCGGGCATGGAGCTGCGTGACGTGGCCGAGGTCGGCAGGGCGCCGCGAGGGTCGATCTACCACCACTTCCCCGGTGGCAAGCGTCAGCTCGCCGTCGAGGCGGCCGAGCTGGAGGGGGTCGAGATCCGCGCCGGGATCGAACGCTCGCTGCGCGAGCGCGGCCTCGGCGAGACGCTGACGATGTTCGGCGAGATATTCCGCCGCCGGGTCAAAGACAGGCCCGAGCGCCTCGGCTGTCCGGTCGCCGCCGCGGCGTTGGCCCGCCCCGAGGACCCCGCCCTGGCCGCCGCCGCAACGGCGGCATTCCTGAGCTGGGAAGCACCGATCGCCGCCGCACTGGAAGAGGAAGGCGTCAGCCCAAAGGACGCCACGACCTTCGCCGGCCTGGTCGTCTCGACGATCGAGGGCGCCCTGATCCGCGCCCGCGCAGCCGGCGACGAGGCGCCGCTGAAGTCGGCCGTCGCCGGCCTGCACCGCGCCCTCGACTACCTGCTCGCCGCCTCATAGGGTCAGCCGCATGCGCTTGCGAATGGGAACCGCGCTCGTTGCCGTAACGGCCTTCCTCGTGCCCTCGAACGCTCTTGCTTTCGAGGAAGTGGGCAACGGCTGCGCCGCCGACGACGTCCTTCAGAGCTCAACCCTGATCGGCGATGCCAGCAACCGCCTGCCACCGCCACACCCGCAGGTTCCTCAGGGGGAAGGGTGGGTGATAACTCGCTGGCGGGTCGAAGTCGGTCCCGGGCTGGGCCCCATCGCACAGCAGTTGGCGGTCTTCCGTTGGCCGGAAGAATCCCAGAGCTACCGTAAAGCCGGCGAGAGTGCGATCGAGACGGTGGCGTCCGGCACGAATGAATTCCAGACCCGGATCCCCGCCCTGGAGCTCGACCATATCGGCCTGTACGGCCCCGAGAAGACCCTCGTCTGCCGCAACGATCCGCTGAGCCTGGCCGGCGTCGTCGAGGGCGACTTTCCGCTCAACTCGACGCGGCGCTACGAAACCCTCGGCCAGACCGGTGTCCCTGTGGTGGCAATCGTCGAGCCCGACCAAGACCACGACTACTACGGGGACGAGACGCAAGACGAGTGCTCTTGGACCGCTGCCTACCAGACGGATTGTCCGAGCGAGAAAATCGGCATCGTCTCCGCCGCGGTCAAACAGCGGTCCATCTTGGTCGAAGTCCAGTTGGCATACACGGCGCCCGTGGAAGCCTTCGGTCAGGTCAGCTGGGCAGTCCGGCGCAAATCCCACCGGGGCGCGGCCATGCGCTCCGGCAAAGGTGGCCGGCGCGTGACGGCCGGCCTCAGCGCAGGCAGGGGCAGGAGCATCGGCCCCACCAGGGCGGCGATCTTCAAGCTGCCGCTGCCGAGATCGGTACAAGGGCGGCTGGACCGGCTCGTGCCGCGGCGGGCGCTGCGAGCGAAGCTGACGGTCCGCGCTACCGACGTCGTCAATGGGGTCGTGGAGCGCAAGCTGACCTTGAAGCTGCCGGGCCGAGAGCGCTGAAGCAGGTCCTGTCCCGCTGCTACCCTGCCGGGGTAGGCAGTCTGCCTGCGCGTCACGTCCTTTCCCTAACCGAGGAACACGCGCTTTTGACTCCGCCCCAGGGGCAGCAGATAGATCGCGATTCGCCGCGCGAGGAATGCGGCGTCTTCGGCGTATACGCACCCGGGCACGACGTCGCCCGCCTGGCCTACTTCGGCCTCTACTCGCTGCAGCACCGCGGCCAGGAGTCGGCCGGAATCGCCACCTGCGAGGGCGGCCACATCACCACGATGCGGGACTCCGGCCTCGTCTCCCAGGTCTTCGACGAGGAGAAGCTGCGGGCGCTCGCGGGCGACATGGCGATCGGCCACGTGCGCTACTCGACCACCGGCGGCGGTTCCTGGGAGAACGCGCAGCCGGTCTGGCGCGACGACGGCCGCGAGCTTGCCCTCGCCCACAACGGCAACCTGACCAACGCGGTCGAGCTCTGGAGCGAGCTGAAGGAGGCCGGGATCTCCTTCCGCGGCACCTCGGACTCGGAGATCATCGCGGCGCTGATCTCCTCCCACGACGGCAAGCTCGTCGAGGACGCGGTCGCCGACGTGATGCCGCGCCTCGAGGGCGCCTACTCGACCGTGGTGATGACCAAGCGGGCGATCGTCGCCTTCCGCGACCCGCACGGGGTGCGGCCGCTCTCGCTGGGCAGGCTCGGCGATCGCTTCGTCGTCGCCTCGGAGAGCTGTGCCTTCGACATCGTCGGCGCCGAGCTGATGCGCGAAGTGCATCCCGGCGAGATGGTCTCGCTGACCGAGCGCGGCCTCGAGACGCGCCAGGTGGTCAAGGCCGGCCGCCCCGCGCACTGCGTCTTCGAGCACATCTACTTCTCCCGTCCCGACAGCCGCCTCGAGGGCAAGGTGCTGCAGCAGGTGCGCGGCCGGATGGGCGAAATCCTCTACCGCGAGGCGCCGGCCGAGGCCGACCTGGTGATCTCGGTGCCCGACTCCGGCAACCCCGCCGCCGCCGGCTTCTCCCGCGCCTCGGGACTGCCCCGCGACGACGGCCTGATCAAGAACCGCTACGTCGCCCGCACCTTCATCCAGCCCGGCCAGGAGCTGCGCAAGCGCGGCCTGCGGCTCAAGTTCAACCCGCTGCCCGAGATCGTCTCCGGCCAGAGGATCGTCGTCGTCGACGACTCGATCGTGCGCGGCAACACGACGCGGCAGATCGTCGGCATGCTGCGCGACGCCGGGGCCAGCGAGGTGCACCTGCGGATCTCCGCACCGCCGATCCGCCACCCCTGTCACTACGGCGTCGACATGTCGACCCGCGAGGAGATGATCGCCCACGAACGGACGATCGAGGAGATCGCCGACGAGCTCGGCGCCGACTCGCTCGCCTACCTCTCGATGGAGGGCGTCTACGAGGCGATCGGCACCCCGCCCGAGGACCACTGCGACGCCTGCTTCACCGGGCGGTACCCGTTGGGCGACCCGGAAGACGCCAACGGGAAATTCGCCTTGGAGCAGATTGCTGTCACTCGATAGCGCGGTCGTCGTTTGTCTCCCATAGCGACACAAAGGACGACCGCATGAGCCACAGTGGCTTTCGAATCGTCGTCCTGGCATCGGGAAGCGGCACCAACCTCCAGGCGATCCTCGACACGCTGCACCGGCGTGAGGGGATCGCGGTGGTCGGCGTCGCCTCCGACAAGCCCGGCGCGCGAGCACTCGAGCGGGCGGGCGAGGCGGGGGTCGAGACCGCGGTCTTCCCCCGCGACGAGTACGGGGACCGGGAGGCGCGCGACGCTGCGATGGCCGCGTGGATCGAGGCACGCGGGGCCGAGCTCGTCGTCCTCGCCGGCTACATGCAGCTGCTCTCCCCTGGCTTCGTCGCCCGCTTCCGCAACCGCGTAGTCAACATCCACCCGGCGCTGCTGCCGGCCTTCCCGGGCCTCGACGCGATCGGGCAGGCGCTGGCGGCGGGGGTCGAGGTCACCGGCGTCACGGTTCACTTCGTCGACGAGGGGGTCGACACCGGGCCGGCGATCGTGCAGCGCGAGGTGCCGGTGCCGCCCGGTCGCGACCGGGCCCGGCTGGAGGAGGCGATCCACGCGGTCGAGCACGAGCTGTATCCGGAGGCGATCCGCATGATCGCCCAGGGTCGGGCTAGGATCGATGCGAGCGACCCGCGGGTCGTCGTACTCGATGACTGAGGCTTCCGCCGACACCCGATCCGAGACCGCCTCCAACGGCGCGATCCGGGTGCGCCGGGCGCTGATCTCGGTCTCCGACAAGACCGGAATCGCCGACTTCGCGAAGACGCTTGCGGCACAGGGCGTCGAGATCCTCTCCACCGGCGGAACCGCGAGCTCGCTCCGCGAGGCCGGGCTGGAGGTCACCGACGTGTCCGAGTTCACCGGCCAGGAGGAGATCCTCGGCGGCCGGGTGAAGACGCTGCACCCGCGCCTGCACGCGGCCCTGCTGGCGCGGCGCGCCGACGCGGAGCACATGGCAACGCTGGAGCGCGAGGGGATCGAGCCGATCGACCTGGTCTGCGTCAACCTCTACCCCTTCGAGGAGACCGTCGCCGCGCACGAGGTCGATCCGCAGGTCGCGGTCGAGAACATCGACATCGGCGGCCCGACGATGATCCGCGCCGCGGCCAAGAACCACGAGGGCGTCGCCGTGATCGTCAAGCCGGAGTCCTACGACGCGGTCTGCGCCGAGATGGAGGAGAGCGGCGGCGAGGTCTCGGCCTCGACCAGCCACTGGCTCGCCAACGAGGCCTTCACCCACATCGCCCGCTACGACGCCGCGATCAGCCGCTGGTTCTCGGCCTCCTACGAGGACTTCCCCGAACACCTGACGGTCTCCTACGAGAAGGAGATGGACCTCTCCTACGGTGAGAACCCGCACCAGCGCGCGGCGCTCTACTCGGAGGTCGGCGTGCGCAGCCACATCCTCTCCGGCGTGGCCAAGTTGCACGGCAAGGCGCTCTCCTTCAACAACGTCCTCGATCTCGACTCGGCGCGGCGGCTGAACGAAGACTTCGAGCCCCCCGCCTGCACGATCGTCAAGCACAACAACCCCTGCGGGGTGGCGATCGGCGAGGACGCGCTCGACGCCTACCGAAAGGCGCTTGCCTGCGACCCGGTCTCCGCCTACGGCAGCGTGATCGCAGTCAACCGGCCGGTGAGCGTCGCCCTGGCCGAGGCGCTGCACGAGAACTTCGTCGAGGTGCTGCTGACGCCCGGCTTCGAGGACGGCGCGCTGGAGGTGCTGCAGCAGAAGGAGGCGATCCGCATCCTCTGCGACGAGGAGCGGCGCGAGCAGGATCCAGCCGAACGCGACGTCAAGCGGGTCCGCGGCGGCCTGCTGATCCAGGATCGCGACGGCGATCCCGAGCCGCGCCAGATCATGGAGACGGTGACCAAGACCGAGCCGAGCGAGGGGCAGTGGAGCGACCTGCTCTTCGCCTGGACCGTGGTCCGCCACGTCCGCTCCAACGCGATCGTGATCGCCAAGGGCGGGGCCACGCTCGGGATCGGCGCCGGCCAGATGAGCCGCGTCGACTCGGTCCGCCTCGCGGTCGAGAAGTGCCGCGACGCCCGTGGCGAGGATGCCGGCGGCCTGCTGGCCGGCTCAGCCGTCGCTTCCGACGCCTTCTTCCCCTTCGCCGACGGGCCCGAGCTGGCGATCCAGGCGGGCTCCAACTGCGTGATCCAGCCCGGTGGCTCCAAACGCGACGGCGAGGTCATCGAGGCCTGCGACGCGGCGGGCATCCCGATGGTCTTCACCAAGCACCGCCACTTCCGCCACTGATTTCTGTCACAGAACTTTTTGAGTTAGCGCACCACACGTGACAGTTGTCTAAGTAGCGTCGGGCCTGTCGCGGCCGCGGCAACGCCCCGGCCGCCGGACGCGGGCCTCGCCCCCACGAAGCGAGGTTGGCGGGTTCGACTCCCGCTCGGGGCGTTATGATGGGCACACGTGGGGGCGGGGCCGTTTATGTCCGGCGGCAACCTCGTTTTCAGGCGGTCCGCTTCGGCGGACCGCCTTTTTTCTGCCCTACCGCTCGAGCTTGAACTCGCCGCTGGGACCCCCGCCCGGATTCCAGACGATGCCCTTGATCAGGGCCGCTCGCTCCAAGCCAAGCGCAGCCTCGAGCTTGATCATCGTGTCGACCCGGGGGACCTGCGTGCCCTTCGTCAATTTGGTCATCTGCGTGCGATCGATCCCGGCTCGCGCCGCCACCTGTTCCTGGGTGAGCGACGAGCGGGAGAGGGCATGTTTCAAGTTCTCAGTGAAGCACTGAGCGACGCTGGGCACGCCGGCAGTCTCGCGCCCATCGGGCGATAATTCAACAGACCATGACCACCGGATATTTATCTGGTGATTTTTTTCACTCGTGTTTATGACAGCTGCCGCGAGCAGTGGAGCCCAGAACTCGCAGTCGACGAGGATCGTGGGGAAGTGGCGGACGCGCGTCGAAGCCGCGCTCTACCTCGCCGTGGATCCGTTCGAGGCGGACATCGTCCTCGGCCTCGACGTCGCAAGGGACGCGCAGCAGGCGCTCGTCGTGCTCAGGCGGCAAGGGATCCCCCCTCCAGGCGCCGGGCGAGCAGGTCGGCCACCTCGTCCGGGCTCTCGTCGCCGAGGTCGATTGCGTTCTCCTCGAACTCGCCGCACTCGGCGAAGCTCTGCCAGACGCGCTCGATCGCTTCGGGGTCGATGCTGGGGATGCCTTCGCGCTGCCGCACCCGCGCGAGGCAGGCGGACAGCGGCGCGCGCAGGATCGCCAGATCGACCCCATGCCCAGCAGCGCGCAGCGCGTCGCGAACCGGCTCGAGGAACCAGCCGGGGATGATGATCCCGTCGACGACGGTGAAGTAGCCGGCCGCCGCGTAGCCGTCAGCGGCGTCGGCGACGATCCCCATCACGGCGCGGTTCTGCTCGTTCGACTCCGGCCGCCACGGCTCGACATAGCCGGCACGGATGTAGCGGAAGAAGTGATCGGCTTCGAGGTGGACCGCACGAGGAAAGCGAGCGACGAGCCGCGCCGCGATCGTCGTCTTGCCCACCCCTGGAGGCCCGGTGAGGATCAGGACGGGGGCGTCGCCTGGCACAGAAGTGCCCCCGGCGGGATTCGAACCCGCGCCGCGCGGCTTAAAAGGCCGCCGCTCTAACCAACTGAGCTACAGGGGCGTGCGGCCCATGGTAATCCGATCAGGAAAGCTCGGGCAGCCCCTCCTCGGGGGTCGAGGCTTCGGCGTGGGTGCGGCGGGGGATGCGGCCGGCCCGGCGGGCGGCGTGGCCGGCCTCGACCGCGCCGCGCAGGGCGCGTGCCATCGCGGCCGGATCCTCGGCGCCGAAGATCGAGCTGGCGGCCATCACCGCGTCGCAGCCGAGCTCCATCGCCAGCGCCGCGTCCGACGCGGTGCCGATGCCGGCGTCGAGGATGACCGGGACCGCCGCCCGTTCGGCGACGATCGCGACGTTGTAGGGGTTGCGGATGCCGGCACCGGAGCCGATCGGCGAGCCCAGCGGCATCACCGCGGCGCATCCCGCCTCCTCGAGGCGGCGGGCGAGGATCGGGTCGTCGTTGGTGTAGGGGAGGACGGTGAAGCCCTCGCCGACCAGGGTCTCGGCGGCCTCGAGCAGCTCGACCGCGTCCGGGTAGAGGGTGCGGTCGTCGCCGATCACCTCGAGCTTGATCCACTCGGTCTCGAATGCCTCGCGGGCGAGGCGGGCGGTGCGAATCGCGTCGCGGGCGGTGAAGCAGCCGGCGGTGTTGGGCAGGGCAAAGAGGCCGAGGCGGTCGAGCACGTCGAGCACCGAGCCCTTCGCCGCGGGGTCGATGCGGCGCAGGGCGACGGTGACGATCTCCGCGCCGGAGGCGGCCAGCGCCTCCTCCATCTGCTCCAGTGAGCGGAAGCCCCCGGTGCCGGCGATCAGCCGCGAGGACCACTGGCGGCCGCCCAGCTCCCAGGTCTCGGCGCCGCCCTGGATCGCGGCGAGCACCTCGACGCTGTGGCCCTCGGCGAGCGCCGTCGAGTCCCACTCGGCACGCGGCACGACCTCGCCGTCGAGCGCCACTGCGACGCCGCGACCCTCGCGCTCAGCGCCGCTCTCGCGCACCGCATCGGCGAGCGTCGCGCCCGCCGGCAGCTCGCGCGGCTCGCCGTTCAGCTCGATCCTCATACCGGCGCCCCCTCGAGCTCCTCGACCAGCATGTTCGCGGTCAGCGGCGCGAGCAGGATCCCGTTGCGGTAGTGACCGGTTGCCCAGAGCAGACCCTCGACGCCGCTGGCGCCGATCAGCGGCAGGTTGTCGGGCGTCCCCGGCCGCAGCCCGGCGGTTGCCTCGACCAGCTCCATCTCGGCGACCTCGGGCAGCAGGCGGTAGGCCTCGCGCAGCAGCTCGTGTACGCCGCCCGCCGTCACCGCGGTGTCGAAGCCCTGCTCCTCGACGGTCGCTCCGACAATCAGGCGACCGTCGGGGCGGGGAACGAGGTAGACGCGCTCGGAGGCGACGATGCGCCGACAGGGCGCCGCGCCGTCGCGGGCGCGGAGCTCGAGGATCTGGCCCTTGACGGGGCGCACCGGCGGGCGGGCGGAATCCGGCAGCCAGCGCGCCTGCGCCGACCACGCTCCGGTGGCGAGGATCACGGCGGCGGCGGGCAGCTCACGGCCGCTCTCGGTGCGCACGCCGGCGATTCGGTCGCCGTCGAGCAACGCAGCTTCGACCTCGGTTTCCGGCAGCAACACGACGTCTTCGCTTTCCAGGCACGACAGCAAGGCTTCGGAGAGCGCCCGCGGATCGACCGAGGCCTCGCTCGAAGCGTGCACTCCACCGTTGAAGGACGGCGTGAGGCCGGGCTCCAGCTCGCGACAGCGACGCGGCGGCAACCACTCGGCGCCAAGGCCGAGCGAGCGCTGCAGCTCGTGCACGCGGCGCAGCTCCGCGGCCTCGTCGCGGTCGAGCGCGACGTGCAGGGCGCCGTCGCGCCGGTAATCGGTGGAGACCCCGCTTGCCGACTCCAGCTCGGCGACGAAGTCCGGGTAGAGCTGCGCCGCGGCCAGGGTCATCTTGAGCAGCTCTGGCTCGCCAAAGGCGAGCTCGCCGACCGGGGCCAGCATCCCGGCCGCGACCCACGTCGCCCCTGCGGGCGGATCGGCGCGATCGATGAGCACGACCCGCGCGCCACGCTGGGCAATACGCCAGGCACAGGAGAGGCCGATGACACCGCCTCCGACGATTACCGCGTCATAGCTCCGCTCAGTGCTGCTGCTCACCTTTGCCTCCGCCGGCATTACCCGGATCAGGTCCAGACGGTCGGCGGCCTCGATGCCGCCCTCTCAGCCTCGGTGCCCGAAGGCGCCAACGGCTCCCGTTACTCCCCCGATGCTACCCCTCCACGGCCCTCACTTGGGGGCGTGTCTGAGCTTAGGGGTGCGTATACACCCCTAAGCTCAGACACGCCCCGCCATAATCGGCGTATGAGCTTGGCGATGCCCGAGGGGCACGGTCCCCTGCGACGCGAGCGGCTGCGCACCGCACGCCTCTACTTCGTCTGCGAGGCGATGCCCGGGGGGCGCGACCCGGAAGCGCTGCTCCACGCTGCCCTGGGCGGCGGAGTCGACATCGTCCAGCTGCGCGAGAAGGAGCTGGGGCGCGACGAGATCGAGCGCTCGGCGCAGACCTTCCGCCGCCTCTGCGACACCTACAGCGCCCTCTTCATCGTCAACGACGACCCCTACCTGGCGCGGGCCTGCGACGCCGACGGCGTCCACGTCGGCCAGGACGACGTCGCCGTGGCCGAGGCACGCGAGGCCCTCGGCCCCGACGCGATCGTCGGCCTCTCGACCCACTCCGAGGAGCAGTTGGCGGCAAGCGCAGGCGCGCCCGTCGATTACGTCAGCGTCGGTCCCATCTGGGAGACGCCGACCAAAGCGGGACGGCCCGGCGTCGGGCTCGGCCTGGTCAAGCACGCCGCCGCCGGCGCACCCCACCCCTTCTTCGCGATCGGCGGCATCGACACGGCGAACGCCGCGCAGGTGGTCGCCGCCGGAGCGCGCCGGCTCGGCGTGGTGCGGGCGGTCCGCGACGCGGAGGACCCCACGGCGGTTGCCGAAGCGCTGCGCGGAGCCCTTGCCGCGGTCGGCGAGGCGGCCCCCGGTGCCTGACCCCTCCACCCCGCGCAAGCGCAAGCAGCGCGGCGCCGATGCCCCCACCGCGCGCGAGCGGATGGAGAAGGGCTACGCCCGCGCCGAGGAACGCAACGAGGAGGCGCGGAGGAACCTCGCGCCGCTGGCCGAGGGCGAGCGGCCACTGGTGGTGACGATCGGCGCCGTGATCGCCGCGCTCGTCGCGATCTCGATCCTCGCCGGCTACCTGGCCGGGGTCGAGGTCGAAGGCGACAAACCGCGGCTGGCCCAAGTGCTGGCACCCGCCCTGATCATGGGCGTGATGGCCTGGGGCATGTGGCGCGCCCGCTACTGGGCTGTGCTCGGCTTCCAGCTGATCCTCGTCTTCCTGATCTTCAGCGCCGTCTTCGGCCTCGCCGTGCAGGTGTCGACGCTCGCCCAGTTCGCCGCGACCTTCAGCCTGCTCGTCGTCGCCGGCAGCCTCTTCTACTTCATGGTCAAGGCGATGGCCCGCATCCAGATGCCGAGCCGGGACTGACGCGTGACCCGGCTTGGACCGATCTCGCTCGGCAGCATCCCCATGGGTCCCGGCGACGCCCTGCGGGCACTCAACGCGCTGCCGGAGATCGTCGAGATGATGGGCGAGATCGTCGCGCACACCGCTCGCCTGGCCGATGTCTCGGCAGCTCTGGAACGGGTCTCCGCCGAGACCGAGGTGCTGCCCTCCATGCAGGAAGACATGAAGACAATCGCCGAGGCGATGCCGGACCTGGTAGAGGTGCAGCGCCACGTCGCCCAGCTGCCGGAGACGATCGACCGGCTCAGCGCTCTGATGGAGAGGATCCTCGTCGCAGTCGACGGGCTGGAGAGCACGATCGGCACGCTGCAGGAAGCGGTCGAGCCGGTGGGACGCCTCGCCCGGCGGGTGCCGGGGCAGCGCAAGCCCGAGTGACGGGGAAGCAGGCGCCCGCAGTTCTATAGGCTCGACTTCTTGGCTGAATCCTTCGACACGATCGTTATCGGTGGGGGTCCCGGCGGCTACGTCGCGGCGATCCGTTCGGCGCAGTTGGGACGCAAGACCGCCGTCGTCGAGCGCGACAAACCGGGCGGCCGCTGCCTCAACTACGCCTGCATCCCGGCCAAGACCGTCCTGCGCAGCGCCGAGATCTACGACCAGGCGCGGGGCAGCGCCGAGCTCGGGGTCGTCGCCAAGGACGTCTCGGTCGACTGGGACGCTCTCGGCAGGCGCCGCGCTGCCGTCTCCGACTCACTCTCCAGTGGCGTAAAGATGCTCTGGGACAAAAACAAGGTGACGACGATCGAGGGCGACGGCTCGCTCACGGCCGAGGGCAATGTCCAGGTCGGTGACGACGTCTACGAGGCTGGCACGGTGGTGCTCGCCACCGGCTCGGTCGCGCTGCCGATCCCCGGCGTCGAGTTCGGCGACCGCGTCCTCGATACCTGGGGCACCTGGTCGCTGGCCGAGCAGCCGAAGAAGATCGCGGTCGTCGGCGCCGGCGCGTCGGGCTGCGAGGTCGCCTCCGCCTACGGCCGCTTCGGCACCGAGGTGCTGCTGATCGAGATGCTCGACCAGATCCTCCCCGCCGAGGACAAGGACATGGCGCGGGTGGTCGAGCGGGCCTTCAAAAAGCAGAACATCACGATCTCCACCGGCGCCCCGGTCGAGAACATCGAGGCGGGCGGCAGCTCGGTCAAGCTCTCCTACGGCGACAACTCGGCCGAGGTCGACTACCTCTGCGTCGCCGGCGGCCGCTCCGCCGACGTCGAGGGGCTCGGGCTGGAGGCGGCCGGGGTCAAGCTGACCGACCGGGGCAAGGTCGACGTCGATGAGTACGGCCGTACTTCCAATCCGAAGGTCTACGCGATCGGCGACCTGGTCCACGCCAAGGCGCTCGCCCACAAGGCCTCCGACGAGGGTGTCGTCGCGGTCGAGCACGCCGCCGGCGTGGCGACCCATCCGGTCGACCAGAACCTCGTCGCCGGTGCCACCTTCTGCCACCCGCAGGTCGCAAGCGTCGGGCTCACCGAGGCGGCAGCGAAGGAGGCCGGGCACGACGTCAAGGTCGGCAAGCTGAAGCTGGGGGCGGTCGGCGGCGCGACCGTCTACGACGACAAAGACGGCATGGTCAAGCTCGTCGTCGACTCCAAGTACGGCGAGATCCTCGGCGCCCACATCGTCGGCAACCGCGCCTGCGACATGATCGCCGAGCTGGTCGCGACGATGGCGCTGGAGGGCGGCTACCAGGAGCTGGCGCGGATCGTCCATCCTCATCCGACGATCTCCGAGGCGATCTTCGAAGCGGCGCGCGCCGTGGACAAGTGGGCGACGCACGCTTGACCGGTGCGCGCGCAACCTTCTACTTCGACCTCGGCTCCCCCTACGCGTACCTGACCGCGGAACGGATCAGCGGGTTGTTCACCGACGCCGAGCTGGAGCAGCCGGAGTGGCAACCGGTCCTGCTCGGCGGGCTGTTCCAGCGCTTCGGGCGCGAATCGTGGGCGAACGGCCCCGGGCGCGAGGAGGGGATCGCCGAGGTCGAGCGCCGCGCCAGGGAGCTCAGCCTGGCGCCGCTGGTCTGGCCCGATCCCTGGCCGGGCAACATGCTGTTCGCGATGCGCGTCGCCACCTTCGCCAAGCAGACGGGCCGCACCGTCTCCTTCGCCCTCGCCGCCTTCCGCCAGGCTTTCGCCGCCGGCCGCGACCTGAGCGAACACGACAACGTGCTGATCTCGGCTGCCGCCTGCGAGCTTCACCCCAACGCGGTCAGCAAAGCCGCCGGCACCGAAAGCGTCAAGAACGCCCTGCGCGAGGCGACCGACCAGGCCGCCGAGCGGGGGGTGATCGGCGTCCCCTCGCTGCTCGTCGGCGACGAGGTCTTCTGGGGAGACGACCGGCTGGAGGAGGCGGTGGAAGCGGCGAGCTAAGGTGAGCGTCGATGGCCGAACTGCCTGACGCCGCCACCTGTTATGAGCTGCTCGCGCGGATGGCGCTGATCCGCCGCTTCGAGGAGGAGGCCGGGCGGCAGTATCAGCGGGCCAAAGCGGGCGGCTTCCTCCACCTGGCGATCGGCGAGGAGGCGACGATCGTCGGCACCACCTCGGTGATGCGCGACGAGGACTACCTGATCGGCACCTACCGCACCCACGGCCACGCGATCGCCCGCGGCACCGACCCCGAGCGGGTGATGTCGGAGCTGTTCGGCCGGGTCGGCGGGACCAGCGGCGGGCGCGGCGGCTCGATGCACATCTTCGACCGCGAGCGGCGCTTCATGGGCGGCTACGGGATCGTCGGCGGCAACCTGCCGATCGCCGCCGGGCTGGCCCTCTCCTCCGAGTACAAGGGCGAGGACGCGGTCACCGTCTGCATGTTCGGCGACGGCGCCTCCAACACCGGCAACTTCGGCGAGACGATGAACCTGGCGGCGCTCTGGCAGCTGCCGGTCTTCTTCCTGGTCGAGAACAACCTCTACGGGATGGGGACCTCGGTCGAGCGTCACTCCGCCCAGACCGACCTCTCCAAGAAGGCGGAGGGCTACGGCATCCCCGGCGAGCGGATCGACGGGATGGACGTGATCGCGGTGCGCGAGGGCGTCGCCGAGGGGATCCGCCAGGCGCGCGAGGAGCGCCGCCCGACCATCCTCGAGGCCTTCACCTACCGCTACCGCGGCCACTCCGCCGCCGACCCCGAGGTCTACCGCGAGCGCGAGGAGGTCGAGGAGTGGCAGCAGAAAGACCCGATCGAGCTCTTCGCGCAGCGCTGCACCGAGGCCGGCGTGCTCGGCGAGCGCGAGGTGCAGCAGGTCCGCGAGAAGGCCGACGGGCAAGTGAAGGCAGCGGTCGAGGCAGCCGAGGCCTCGCCCGAACCGGCGCTCGACAGCCTCTACGAAAACCTCTACGTGGTCGACGAGCAGAGCGGCTGGTACGCGGTCGACGAGCGCAGCCCGGAGCCGCACCGGGGCGAGCGCGAGGAAGAGGAGATGCCGGCGGCGGCGCGCGAGCTGGCCGAGGCCGGCGCCGCCTACGCCGGCCAGCCCGACCGGCCGCGCCCCAACCCAGCCGAGGACGGCGACGCCCAGGAGGGGACCGAGCCCGAGGTGGCCGGAGAGGTCGAGGAGCGCGCGATCAACGGAGAGACGGAGGAGAGCGAGCAGTTCTGGGAGAGGGAGCGCTGATGGCGACGCTGCGGATGCGGGAGGCGTTGCGCGACGCGATGGCCGAGGAGATGCGGCGCGACGAGGCGGTCTTCGTGATGGGCGAGGACGTCGGCGTCTTCCAGGGCGCCTTCAAGGTGACCGAGGGGCTGCTGGAGGAGTTCGGCGAGCGGCGCGTGCGCGACACGCCGATTTCCGAGAACACGATCGTCGGGGCCGGGGTCGGCGCGGCGATGGGCGGGCTGCGGCCGGTGGTCGAGCTGATGACGGTCAACTTCGCGCTGCTGGCCCTGGACCAGATCTTCAACCACGCGGCCGCGATCCCCTACATGTTCAACGGCCAGGCGCGGGTGCCGATGGTGATCCGTATGCCGGGCGGCGGTGGCCACCAGCTCGGCCCCACCCACTCGCACAGCTTCGAGGCGCTCTTCCTGCAGGTGCCGGGATTGCTGGTCGCCTGCCCCTCGACCCCGGCCGACGGCAAGGCGCTGCTGAAGGCGGCGATCCGCGACGACAACCCGGTGGTCTTCATCGAGCACGAGAGCCTCTACGGCGCCCGTGGCGAGGTTGCCGAGGATGGCGACGAGGTGCTGCGCTTCGGCGAAGCGGCTGTGCGGCGCGAGGGCGGCGACGTGACGATCGTCGGCATCCTCAAGATGGCCCACGTCGCCGAGGAGGCGGCGCGCACGCTCGCGCACGAGCACGGGATCGAGGCCGAGGTGATCGACCCGCGCACCCTGCGCCCGCTCGACCTCGACACGATCCTCGCCTCGGTGCGCAAGACGAACCGGGCGGTGATCGTCGAGGAGGGCTGGCCGCACGGCGGGGTCGGCGCCAACCTGGCCACCCTGATCACCGAGCAGGCCTTCGACTATCTCGACGCGCCGGTGCAGCGGGTGACCGGTGCCGACGTGCCAATGCCTTACGCGAAACGGCTGGAGCAGGCGGCTATTCCGCATGAGGAGCACGTGGTGCAGGCGGCATTGGCCGCGTTGGAGGGGAGCCTGTAATGCGAGGATTGGGGGTGCCTCGTCAGCTGCCCACCACCGCCTTCGGCGGTGGAATTTGGTGCCGCTTCGCGGCGGGAAACACCCAGCCGGGGCCGCTTCGCGAGGCACTGTCGAGGCACCCCCAATCCTCGCTTCGTAACGCATTCGAGAGGGCCGCCAATGGCTGACGTGGTGATGCCTAGATTGTCTGACTCGATGGAGGAGGGGACGGTGCTGCAGTGGCTCAAAGCTGTCGGGGATGAGATCGCGGTGGGCGATGAGCTTGTGGAAATCGAGACCGACAAGGCGAACATGGCCTATGAAGCCGATATCGCTGGGACGCTTACGGAGATCCTGGTGCCCGAGGGTGAGACGGTGGCCATCGGTACTCCGATAGCGCGGGTTGGCGATTCGGACGAGGGTTCGGGGGGTTCGGTTGCGGATGAGGAAGGCACCAGCCCCTCGGCCGCGGGTCCTGTCGCGGGGGTGGGGGGGGCGCTGCGGGCGGGCCACGGTCCGTCCTCGACCCCCCCCACCCCCGCACCACCCACGGGAGAAGCGTCTGAGCCAGTAGAAGCTCAAACCACCGAGGCAACCGCCCCGGCCGACGGCGACGGGCACCGGGTCAAAGCCTCCCCGCTAGCTCGTCGCCTCGCTGATGAGCAGGGTCTCGATCTGAGCCGGCTTCACGGGTCCGGGCCAGCTGGTCGCATAGTGAAAGCTGATGTCGAGCGGGCTTCTTCCGCGGGTGCACCCGCGGCTGAAACGGCCAAGGGCCAGGTGTCTTACGAAGAGCTGTCCAAGACGCAGCAGGTGATCTCGCGGCGGATGTCCGAGTCGAAGGCGACTGCGCCTCACTTCTACCTGCGGGCAACGGTGGACATGAGCGAGGCGGTTGCCGGGCGGGAAATGGTCAAGGCTCGCGCCCTCCCGGGCGACGTCGTGCCTTCCTTCAACGACATGGTGGTCAAGGCTTGTGCGCTGGCGCTGCGGGAGCACCCGCGGGCCAATGGGGCCTACCGGGACGGGCGCTTCGAGCTCTACTCGCGCGTGAACGTCGGGGTCGCCGTGGCGGCCGAGGATGCGCTCGTCGTCCCCACGGTGTTCGACGCCGACCGCAAGGGTCTGCGGCAGATCGCCTCCGAGTCGCGGGCGCTGGCCGGCAAAGTGCGCGAAGGGCAGATCACGCCGCCGGAGCTCTCCGGCGCGACCTTCACCGTCTCCAACTTGGGGATGTACGGGATCGACGGCTTCTCGGCCGTGATCAATCCGCCGCAGGCGGCGATCCTCGCCGTCGGCGCGATCGTCGAGCAGCCGGTCGTCGGCGACGGCGAGATCGCCACCGCCCACCTGATGCAGGTCGACCTCGCCTGCGATCACCGCATCCTCTACGGCGCTCCCGCGGCCGAGTTCCTGGCCCGGGTCAGGGCGCTACTCGAAGAGCCCTTGTCACTCGCCCTTTAACCAACCGCGGTCGAGCTTTCGACCGCTATGCGGTTCAAACCTCGACCGCGCCTCCTTTGGTCTCCTTTCAGCAGGTCTTTCTGGCACCCGTCACGGCATTCCAGGCGCGGCCCAGCGAGAAGTCGGCCGCTACGCGGAAGATGCCGGGGTGGCTCGCCCGGGCCAGGGTCCACTCGCCGTGGCGGACCAGGCAGCCGTTGCCGCGTTCGATCGACCAGTAGGGCGTGAAGGCGACGCGGACGAGGAACTCGCCGGGGCGGGTCACGTCGAGGGCGAAGCCGCTGTGGCCTACCGAGCGGATGTGGGCTGCTCCAGTGCCGACCGGTTGGACCAGCGGTGCAGGGTCACGCACTTCATACACGCGCCAGTGGGCGTCGCGCCAGCGAGGCTCGAGGTAAGGCGGGTTGCCGAGGATCAGGCGGCGCTCGGCGACCGAGGAGTAGTCGAGCGGTGCGTCGGGCAGCGCCACGTAGCGGATCGCGTTGGCGTGCAACCAGGCGCGGTAGGCGCGATCGGTGAGCGTGTCTTCCCCGTCATAGAAGACGTCGTCGCGGGTCGTGTCGAGCTGGCGCAGCCAGCCGCGGGCCAGTTCGAAGCCGGGTGCCAGGTACGCCGACTCCCAGTGATTTGCAGTCGGCGGCACCTCGATCCGGGCGGCGGTGCCGTCGTGGCCATGTAGCCAGGTGGCAACTGGCGTGAAGTAGGTCGAGGCGGTCGAGGGGTCGCCGACGCTGCGGGCGATCTGGTTGACGCTCGCCGTCACCTGCCAGTAGAGGCCGCCCGCCAGCGCCAGTGAGAGCAGCAACATCGAGGCGCGTGAGAGGCGCGGCCGGTGGGCGAGCATCACTGCGGCGAGGACAGGGCCGCCGAAGAGGGCGCCGAGCCGGACCGCGTTGCCGCCCATCGGGTTGGGGGCGAGCACCAGCACCGTCGCGGCCAGCACGTAGGCGATCAGCACGCGGCGCAGCTGCCTCTCCTCCACCGCCAAGCCCCGGGTCAGCAGCAGCGCCCCGCCGCACCAGAGCGGGATTGCCACGTAAGAAGAGAAGGCAAAGGGGAATTCGCCGGATTCGGGGAAGGCGAGGTTGGGGACGAGCACGAGCGCGAGGGCAAGACAGGCGACCCAGATCGCGGCTAGGTGGGTGCGGCGATCACGCGGCAGAGTGCCGGCCAAGATCACACCGGCGAGAAAGGCCGCCGCGACCGGGCTCGAAAGCGCGCAGGCCGCCCCCGCGACCAGCGCCGGACCCGGCCTGCGCAGTTGCAGGCAGCGCAGCGCGGCGAGGCCGAAGGAGACGCCGAGGGCGAAGGTGAGCTGGCCGTCGGCGAGCAGCGTCACCACGCCGGCGGCAAACCAGAGCGTCGCCCAGCGGGCGGCCTCGCCCCAGCGGTCGCGGACGAGACGATCGAAGAAGTAGGAGGAGGCAATCACGGCGACGGTCCCGACCAGGCGGGGGCCGAGCAGGGCGGCCAGCGGCGGGAAGAGGACGCTGTAGGTGAGGGTGTAGTGGCCGCCGTACCAGCTGCCGTTCCAGATCGCCAGGCCGCCGCGCTGGAACAACTCGGTGCGGAATACCTGGGCGGCGAGGTCGCCGACCTGAGGGTTCCAGGCGAACATCGCCGCGGCCAGCGCGGCGCTGAGCGCCACGGCCGGAAGCCAGTCGGGTCGGAGGAGCTTTGACTGGAGTGGGGCCATAAAGCGGAAAGCCGAAGGATAGGGCGGCGGCATGCGACGATTTCAAGGGTGAGCGATGAAATCCTGGTCGTCAGGTGTGGGCTCGTCCCCTACGAGGAGGCGCTGGTCGCCCAGCGCTGGCTGGCGAGTGCCCGCCAGGAGGGCGAGGTCTCCGACGTGCTGCTGCTGCTCGAGCACTCCCCCGTCTACACGCGCGGCCGCCGCTCCACCGATGACGAGCTGCCGATGCAGCGCCAGTGGTACGAGATGCAGGGGATCGAAGTCCATGACACCGACCGCGGCGGCCGGGTCACCTACCACGGGCCCGGACAGCTGGTCGCCTACCCGATCGTCTCGTTGAAGCCCTACGGCGATGACGTCCACGAGTATGTGCGGAGGCTGGAGCGGGTGGCCATCGAGGCGCTGGCCGAGCACAGCGTCGCGGCTGGCACGATCGACGGCCTGACCGGCGTCTGGACCGAGGGAGAAGCGCCGGGGCCGGAAGCCGGCACCAGCGCGGCGCGAAAGATCGGCTCGATCGGCGTCCACGTCAGCCGCGGCGTCACCACGCACGGGCTGGCGATCAACGTCAACAACGACCTGCAGCCGTTCGAGTGGATCGTCCCCTGCGGGATCGACAACTGCCGGGTCACCTCGCTCGGCCGCGAGCTGGGCGCCGAGCAGGACCTCTCGGCCTTCGCCGACACCCTCGTCGCACGCTACGGAGAGGTCTTCGAGCGGGCGCCGGTGGAGACCGAGCCCGCGGCCCTGGGAATCGACCTCGCTAGGCTCGGGATCGCATGACGAGTCCTCCCGAGACGATCGCCGACGATTCGCCGGCCGCCGAGCGCGTCCACGTCACCCGCTCCCGCGCCAAGCCGGGCGGGACCGCGGCCGACGGTGACGGTGCCGTCCCCTTCCGCCGCGCCCGCAAGCCACCCTGGCTGAAGGTGCCGGCGCCAGGCGGACCGACCTACCGGCGGCTGAAGGCGGAGATCGGCAGCGACAACCTGCACACCGTCTGCGAGGAGGCCAACTGCCCCAACGTCGGCGAGTGCTGGGAGCGCGGCACGGCGACCTTCATGATCCTCGGCGACGTCTGCACCCGCCGCTGCGGCTTCTGCAACGTGCAGACGGGGGTGCCGACCTGGAACGACCCGCTGGAGCCGCTGCGCGTCGCCAACCAGGTCAAGAAGATGGGGCTGCGCCACGCCGTCGTCACCTCGGTCGACCGCGACGACCTGCCCGACTACGGGGCAAGCGCCTTCGTCGGCGTGATCCGCTCGATCCGCATGCAGGCGCCCGGCTGCAAGGTCGAGATCCTCACCCCCGACTTCCGCGGCCAGGAGATGCCGCTGGCGAAGGTGATCCACGAGCGGCCCGACGTCTTCAACCACAACGTCGAGACGGTGCCGCGCCTCTACCCGAAGGCGCGCCGCGGCTCCAAGTTCCTGCGCTCGGCGCGGGTGCTGCGGATGGCGAAGGAGATGGGCGGCGCCGACGTCGTCACCAAGTCGGGGCTGATGGTCGGGCTGGGCGAGTCCTTCGAGGAGATGGTCGAGACCTTCGGCATCCTGCGCGAGCACCGCGTCCAGGTGCTGACCGTCGGCCAGTACCTGCGCCCGACCGAGAACCACCTGCCGATCGAGCGCTACTGGCACCCCGAGGAGTTCGAGGCGCTGGAGCGCGAGGCCTACGCGATGGGCTTCGAGTCGGTCGCCTCCGGACCGCTGGTCCGCAGCAGCTACCACGCCGATCAGAACCTGCCGCGGGCCGCGAACGGGTAGCCCGCTGGTCACTTTCCCCACCGTTTCCGTGGGCAAAGTGACCAGCGGACGGCCTAGGCTGCGGTCCGGGGCTGCGGTGCCGGCTCCTCCCAGAGCCCGAAGCGGTCGCGCCAGTAATCGGTGAGGAAGATGTTGTTCGGGTCGCGCTCGGCGCGCAGGCTTAGGAAGTCGTCCCAGCGTGGGTACTGGGCGCGGAAGAAGTCGACCCAGGTGCGGTCGCCCGCCGCGACCGGCGGCTGGAACTTCCCCCAGTGCAGGCGGAAGGGGATCTCGGCTTCGCGCAGCAGCCCCCAGAGCCCGGCGAACAGCGTCTCGGCCGGGTTCGCGGCATTCTCGGCGAACCAGTAAGGGTCGATGCGCAGGGCGCCGCCGCGCCACTCGTCCTCGCCGCTGCTGTGCGCGGCGTTGATCCAGAACCGCTCCGGCATCACCGCGTACAGCTCCCAGGCGTAGGTGCCGGTGCGCCGCAGAGCCTCGGCGTCGTCCTCGCCGGCCGCGGCGAAGTATTCGCGCAGCAGTTGCATTACCTGCTGGGTGCGGGAGAGTGGGACCCAGGCCTCGGTGAACTCGGTGGGCATCAGCACGTCGCTTGCCTGGTTGTCCATCGGCAGGCCGTGCCAGCCCCAGTCCTGGAACGACTGCGGCTTGCCTTTCTCGGCGCCGTCTTTGTCGGCATCGAGGGGGACGAAGAGGTTGACGAGGCGGGGGAAGAAGTCGGGCAGCTCGCGCTCGATCAGCCCGGCGGCGGGCTCGAGCACGGTGATCGCCGCGTCGACGCCGAGCTCGGCGGCCGCGGCCAGCGCCTTGCCGAGCAGCTCGCCCAGCGTGCCGAGGTCCTCGCGGCCGAGCAGCGCCAGCACCTTCTCCAGCTGCTCGAAGTCGTCCTCCAGCTTTGCCTTGGCGCGCGAGAGGTCACCGAGGTTGCCGATGATCGTGAAGAGGATGCCGAAGAGGCGCTGCTGGGTTTCGGGATCGTCGCCGAACTGGGTGTAGGGCTTGGGTTTGAAGCCGGGCTCGCTCGCGATCCGCCGCGCCTGCCAGGTGAGCACCCGGTCTGCCCCGCGCTGCGGCCACCACTCCAGCCGGGAGAAGTCGGTGTCGCGGAGAAAGGCTTCGAGCGAGGGGCGGCCGGGCGCGCCCGCCCCGACAAGGTCGACCGGGCAGGTCTCGACCGTCGTCGTCGCCTCCTCCCCGACGATGTCGAAGGCGTCGACGCACTCGAAGGTGATCGTGGAGACGATGCCGAGCAGGCCCAGGTTCGGGCACATCGCGTAGAAGAGGTCCGGGTCGGCGTCGTCGCGCGTCACCTCGTGGACCTCGCCGCGGCCGTCAACGATGCGGAAGCCCCAGAGGTTGCGGTTGGCGGAGTAGGTGAGCGAGCCGCCGGAGGAACCGGTGGCGGTGAAGCCGCTGACGGTCTGGTGGGTGATGCCGCCGGTGTCCTCCAAGGCCCAGCCCTTCTCGGTCGCCAGCTGCCAGAGCAGGCTGGTCTCGAGGCTCGCCGTGCCGGTCGGGTCGCTGGGGTCGGCGCCGAGATGGATACCGGCCTCCGCCTCGACCAGCTTGCGGGCCTCGTCGCGCACGCGCCAGCCGCGGTAGCGGTCGAGCATCAGGTTGAGGTTCGGGCCGGGTGGGGGCGACTGCACGTCGACCTGGTTGGGGCGCGTCCCAGCCGGGTCGGTGTAGACCGCGTCGCAGGGCGAGTGGGCCGCGCCGCGCACGCGCAGTTGCCGGCCTTCCCGGTAGGCGGTCTTGACCAACTCCACCAGGTCCCCCTCGGAGGCGGGGTGGTGGAAGCCGTCCGGGCTTGGCTCGGGGGCGTTCACACCGGCATCCGCCTCAGGCGGGCCACAGCCTCTGCAGCACCCCGAGCGCGTTTTTCCACGTGATCCGCTCGGCGTTCTCCTTGCCGTAGCGGTCGATCAGCGCGGCCTCCAGGAGCGCCAGGTCCCCCGAGTCTTGGAGCCCACCCATGCTCGGTTTGATGAAGCCGTCGAAGTCGGTGCCGAGGGCGATCTGCTCATAGCCGCCGGTGATCTCGGCGATCTTGTCGATGTGCTTGCAGATGACCTCGAGCGATTCCTCGAGCGTCTCGGTGAAATCGCCTTTCTTGCGGATCCCGTCGTTGAGCTGGTGCTGGGCCATGATCAGGCCGACGACTCCCTTGCGGCGCTTGATCTCGCCCACGATCTCCTCGTCGCACATGTACTGCTGCTTGCCGAAGCGGTAGCCGGCATGGGTCGAGATCACCGGCACCTCGCTGTCGGGGTCGACCTCGTCGAGCAGGGCAAAGGTCTCCCAGATCCCGCCCGGGTCCATGTGGCTGAGGTCGATGAGGATGCGGTTCTCGACCAGGCCGCGCACGACCGCCTCACCCCGCGGGGTGAGCCTGTCCTTGCCTCGCTGCGGGAAGAAGAAGTCGTAGACCGGGTCCGGCATGAACGGCACCGCGTTGGCGTTGGTGGCCACCTGGCGGAAGAAGAGGTGCGCGACGGTGACGTAGCCGACGCCCCGTTTTGCCAGCTCGGCGCAGTTGGCCTCGATTTCGGCGTCGGTGTCGCCGAGCAGGCAGCCTCCCTCGACGGCGTGGACCAGCGCCGTCGCCCCGCCGGCGATGCAGTCGTCGAGCTCTCCGCGGTTGTGGACCAGGCGCAGCTGCGAGCGGTCGTGCGTCGCCACCTCCTGCTCGACCGCTTCGATGCTTGCGATCACGTGTGGGAAGTAGCCGGCCTCGGGCGCGGCGGCGTAGTGCGTGTCGAGATCCATCTCGTCGAACGGCCCGAGGATTACCGACATCGCCAACCCGACTCCGCCCTCGCGCAGGGTCTCGGGGGTTACCCGGTAGGTCCCATCCCAGCTGGGGTAGTTGTCGAGCCGGTTGGCGATTTTCAGGACCAGCGCTTGAACGCGGTCGCGGATCGTCGGTCCCGGGGTTTTCATCAACCTGGCGGTCGTCTCCGGGTCCATCTCGTTGATGACGCGCATCGGGTAGTGCGCGTGCAGGTCGGCGATCATGGCGTGCCAGCCTAAACGAACCTGGATTGCAAAGTCAAAGCTGTGTGATGCGGAGTGGCGACGCTATTGTGGCGCCCAGATGGCCGCCCCTGTGAAGACCGTCGCCGACGTACTCGCCCGCCTCAAGGCGATCGATGTCGCGCTGCCGCCCAGCGACGGCGTCAAGTGGTTCAACAAGCTCTACCTCGAAGTGACGCAACAGGTAGAGGAAGCGGTGCCGGCGGAGCACCAGGCGGCACCCGGCTTCCTCGCCGCGCTCGACGTCGTCTTCGCCGCGCGTTACTTCGCCGCGTTCGACGCGGCGGGCGGCGGCGCGACGCTGCCGGCCGGGTATCCGTTCCACGCCTGGAAGCCATTGTTCGAGGCGCGCTTCGCAACCGGCATCGCCCCGGTCCAGTTTGCCCTGGCCGGGATGAATGCGCACATCAACCACGACCTCTCGATCGTCGTCTGTGAGGCATGCGCGGCGCGCGGCGTCGAGCCGAGCGACGACGGACCGGAGCACACGGACTACCAGTCGGTAAACGGCCTGATCGCAAAGGTCGAGAAGAAGATGAAGGCGTGGATGATGACCGGGCTGCTGAAGGAGCTCGACCTCGCCTTCAACCCGGTGGACGACGTCGTCGCGATCTGGAACGTCGAAAAGGCCCGCGACGCAGCCTGGGTAGGAGCAGAGGTGATCTGGTCCCTGCGCAAGCTGCCGCCGCTGCGCAGCGACTACGAAGAGGTGGACGACCATGCGGTCGGCTTTGCCGGGCGCGCCCTGCTCACGCCGGTTGGGTTGGCGGGGTAGCTGGGGTGGGGTCGGGCGCGCTGCGGTTTCGCGCCTACAATTGAGCTACGAGGGGGCCATAGCTCAGTTGGAAGAGCGCGGCGTTTGCAACGCCGAGGTCGCGGGTTCGAGCCCCGCTGGCTCCATCCTCGGATCTTGACTGAAATCGGGATCGACGTATTCGCCAGCGTCCCGAACGCCTATGCGCTGGCCATTACGGGCAGGAACCAGACGAAGGTGGAGCATGCTCCTTCCAGCGCCCAACTCACTAGCGGGAAGGTAGTAGCAGTGATCTGAGGTTCGGTCGTAGACAGCGATCCAGTCAATGGTCTCAGCCGTGTAGAGCTTTGTCTGTCGAACCCTGCCTCCGGTGAGTGAATGCGACCTACACCGCACGACGATGACTTTTCGGTCTGACTCGGTGTACTTGACCTGAACGCGGTGGAGGACGCCTTCGAAGTCAGCTACAAGGTCGTAGTCGCAGTCCTCGCCAAAGGGGAAGGAGATCGAGCAGCCCCGAGCGGCCAGATCCGCCGCGACCTTGAGCTCGGCCAGATCCCCTTTTTGCTTCAGCGGAGCCATCTCCGCTTAGGCTACTCAGACAACTGTCACAGGTGGGAACGTAAGTGTGCCAATTGTGAAACAAGTCGTGAGCAGCCTCGAGGGACGTCCGGCTGGCTCCGCTAGCGGCTTGGCGCTACGGGTAGACGATCGCTGATTCGACCAGTTCGGTGTCGAAGCCCAGGATCGCCCTGTTGGTTCCCGCAGCCGCGGGGAGGCCGTTTTCGGAGTTGATCAAGCCGTTGAGCGAGATCGGGATGTATTCGTACAGCGTCAGCACACAGCCAGTTGCCCCCGGAGCGGCGAACGAGTTGTCGACGTAGGTCCCGCTTTCGATATCCAGCACTTCGTTGGGTGTGAGCGAGATTTCGCCTTCTTTGCCGGTTATCGGTTTGTTGGGCGGCGGCGGGCTGGTGGTGCCGGTGATCAGGTCGAGCACGATTGGATTGGAGTTCGAGCCGATGTAACAGTTTTCGCCGAGCACCGGGTTTGTCAGGTGGATCTTGATCGGCAGCGAGAGTGTTTCCGGCCACGGTGGACTGGGCGTGCCGGCGAGTTCGATGTCCGCGTCGACTTCCAGTTCGGAAGGGCTGAGCACTGTGGGGAGCCAGGTGAGGCCGGTCAGGCCGACGAGTCCGCCAGGAACGCTCTGCGGCACTGGCGGCATGCCGCCAGATGCGTTGAAGACGACGTTGCCGCTCGGCGTTATCCCGCCGCTGTATGTAATCGGATTGCTGATTGGGATTTCGATTTTCCCGACCTGGAGTTCGCCGTTTGTGAAGACCGTGTGGAAGCAGAATTCCGTCGTGGCTTCCGCCGGGTTCGGGCAGCCTGTGAATTGCCCGTAGCCCGGCGCCGGGCTCGTTGTCGCGCTCGCGACCGACGGCGCGAGCGCGGTTAGCGCGAAGAGCGCGGCCAAGGTGACGAGCAACTTGCGGGTGTGCTTGAGCTCCATCTCAAGCGCATTAGATCAGAAATCTTGAGTGGTTGATTTCTGGTGGGGAGACCGCCGACGCGCCCCCCCGATGTCAATCGTCGAAGTCGAAGTCCTTCGGCGGTTTCTGCTCAAACCAGAGCTGGTCGTCCTCGGGGGCCTCCTCGAGGAAGTCGGGAGTCTCCTCGAGCACGTCCTCGTCGGGGCCGGGCGCCGGCTTCTCGGCCTCCGGCTCCGCCTCGGGGGCAGGCTCGGGCTTGAAGACCGCGTCCTCCTCTTCCTCCTCGACCTCGACCGGCGCCTCCAGTGCCTGGTCGAGCTCGTCGGAGAGGCGCTTCTCGTCCCAGAAGTCGTCGTCCTCGTCGTCCTCGATGAGCGGCTCGGGAGCGTTGTCGTCGAGGCCGGCGAGCGGATCGACCGGGGCCAGGCGCGGCTCTTCCATCTCCTCTTCGACCAGCTCCTCCTCGGATGGCGCCTCGGCTTTCGAGGCGGCGAGCTCCTCCTCGATGTCGAACATCTCGGTCGGCTGCTCGGCGATCGCCTCACGCTCCTCCGTCGTCGGGCCGGCCGAGATCTCGGGCGCGGGCGGCGGCTCGGGCACAGCCTCGTGTTCCATCGCCGGCGACTCCTCCTCGGCGGGAGCCTCGGGCTCAGCAGCGCTCTGCTCGGGCTTGGAGGGCGGCGCCTCCTGCAGGTCGGCGATCTCGGCCCGCCCCGAGCGGCGTCCCGTCGCCGCCTCAGCGTCGGGCGCGGCCTGCTGAGGCGCTGCCTCGGCGGCCGCCTCAGGCTCCAGATCGGGCTGCGACATGAATTCGGTCGGCGCCTCGGCAAGCGGATCCGGCGCCGATTCCTCGTCGCCAGGTCGCTCCGCAGCGCCAAAGGCCTCGTCCTCGAGCTGCTTCAGCTCGTCGTCAGCGGCCCCATGCTGGCGCTTCAGCTCCAAGTGCTCTTTGATCGCGTCGTCGAGAATGCCCATTGCAGATCCCTGGGGAACCTAAAGACTATGTGGTTATCCTTGCGCTTGCGTGGCCTCTGGGACGATCCTCCCAGCCACGCACGAGGGGCTATAGCTCAGTTGGCAGAGCGCTTGGATCGCACCCAAGAGGTCGCCGGTTCGAATCCGGCTAGCTCCACTAGAAGCCCCTTACTCGAACCACCGCCAGAAGAAGAGCCGCTACCAGTGAGAGCTACGCCATTCAGCGCTGCTGGCAGCTTGGGATTGGCGAGCGTGGCGAACGGCTCGGCGACCTTGGCTTCCCCGATCCGCTCGTCGTAGACAACGAGCCGCTCGAACAACGCTTGATTCCACTGGCGGCGCAAGTGCCCCGGTGCCGCCAGGTAGGCGCGCTGGCAATCGGCCAGCAGGTCGAGCGCCTTCCCAAGCGTGTCCTCGACATCGGTGAACGAGGCCTCGGCGACTTCGAGGTGCCGCTCGGCCTGCGATGTCTCGGTCGATAGTCGGTCCTGCTCGCTACGCAGAAGGTCAACCGGGACCGCCCCGGCGTAGTAGGCGTGAAGCAGCTTCTCGCGCTCCTCGCCCAGCTTGGAAAGCCGCTGGCGCTGGCGAGTGACCTCGGCTTCGGCCTGCTCGCGTATTCCGGCCAACGCCTTTCCGAGATTCTCGCGCACCCGCTCGACCTGATCGCCTGGAAGGCGAACCTCCCCGTAAGCGCGCTCGACCGCCATCTCAATCAGGTCGACGGGCACATAGGGCTGCTTGCGGCCGGTGCCTCGGGTGCGCCCGAGGCAGAAGAAGTAGGGATAGCGCCCGCCGTTTCCTTGGCGTAGGTGAGGCTCATCCGTGATCCGCAGCGTCCGCAGTAGAGCGATCCCTTCAAGTAGTGATGGTGCTTGCGGTCCTTCTCGGAGGAGTTGGCGTGGGCAGTCAAGACCGTCTTGGCCTGGGCGAAGGTGCGCTCGTCGATCAGGTGCTCGTGGCTGCCCTCGTATTCGACCCCGGCATAGCGCACGATCCCCACGTAGTAGGGGTTCTGGAGCATCGAGGCGGGCTGCGTACGCGACAGAGGCGGTCAACCTTATGGACGATCACGATATCGAGATCGCGCTCGGCATCGAGTCGGGCGAGCAGTGCCTTCAATTCCGAGCTGAAGGCTGGGTTTCGGTAGTACGTGGCCGCTACCGTCAGCGCATGGCTGCCCCGCACGAGCCCCCGACCGAGACCCTTCGTCGCTTCGTCTACCTCGCCGATCAACTGCAGACCCGGAAGATCATCGAAGACGAGGAATTGAAGTCATCTCTTCAGATCAAAGGGGAGTTGAACCAGCCGGTGGCAATGAACTACCACCAGCCAGACGAGGAAAACCTCCGGTCGTATCTACTGGACTTCCGCAAGTTCACGATGGAGGGGGAGCCGGTCTTTATGAACTGGGTCTTCGGGGTCGCCTATCGCCACATCACGGGTGAGCACCTCGTTCAACACCTGACGCTGGCGCGACAGCAGTGGAAGAAGTCCATGACCCGCGGGGACATCGCGTTTCTGGTCAATGGTCAAACGCTACAGCCTGAGCGTGTACTCGACCTCTGGATCAACGGCTATTACTTCCACGAGGATCGAAAGAAGGCCCGAAAACTGGCGGCATTGTCGAATGTGCCGCTGTCGCGGTGGCTGTTCATCAACGTACTTGTTAGAGCCACCCAGCTTCTGCTCTATTCGGCGCATCTCATCAAGATCGCCCTGCGGGATGGGCTGGTCTCAGAGAACCCCATTCGGGGATAGGTGACATGCCCCAAAGGGTCAGAGAGGTCGGCGCACAAGCGGAACATTCAGTGGAGCTGAGCATCCGAGATCCTTCACAGGACCGACTCGAATTGCCTCATTGATCGCAAGGTGATAATTCTTGCCTTGGGAGCGACCCGCCCGAAGAAGTCGATGTGGCGCGCAAGAGCATTCTCGCTGGGATCAACAAAGACGATGTCCTCCAAGTACTCGCTGAGGTCGGTTGCCAGGAGCGTTCGCACTAGGCCATCGGCCGACGGCATGGAGTACCCGACGATCACGAGGCGGCGCATCCTGCCGACAATGGTCCGCGCGCTTCGCCAGATCTGGCTGAGCGGCGGATCGGTGACTGGCTTGTTGGTCAACGGGGGCGCGATCACGCCATTGGCAACTGGCTTGTAAGGCTCAGCGCGAAGGCGAAGGGGAACGGATGGACCTCGCCAATTGAGCGACCCATGGAGCTTGAGCAACTGAATTGACCCTTGCGCTCGCTTCCCTTTGCCGTGTCTTCGCCAGTCATTGGCACCCTCGGCCACCTCTAGGCCATATCCCCCGCGCTCGGGATCGAAACGAAAACCTGCATGAGTTCGCAGAGCGTCGTCCATCACGCAGTCGTAGTTCAGAGAGACAACGGCATCACCCACATATAGACGATTGGCTATAGCGCCATGCGTACTGCACGAGTCCGTGATGCTCTCTCCTAGAAGTTCCGGCAATACGGTGCGCAGTGCATCGATAAGCCGCTTCGGCTCTTCCAAAATGCGTCCGCTGGTCACATTGAACTTCTGATGGAAAATCCGCGCGGCATCCAGATTATTGAAGACGGTCTCCAGGCCAGTATTGAGCGCGGGACCGTAGACGGTTCTCACGTGGTCAATGAGCTTGCGCCCCTCGTCTGACCGCCCCGAGGCCGACATCTGGAGAACCTGGAAGAAATCTTGGTCAAGCGGCGGGGGAACGGCAGCGTCAAGTTCAACGAACGATGCTCCGCGGGTTGCTCCAGCTCCCAAGATCACCAGGGTCTTCCGGTCCTTCAATCCAAGTGAAGGGATGTCCACGCACCTACACTATCTGCCAGTCACAGGTATTCCCTCGCTTGAATCGAAAGGTGACCTGATGCTGTCTCTCTGGCCGATGTGCTAGACAAGCGGTTCTTTCAGTCTCCGCCGCCCTCCGGCCAAAATCTCCCATCGGGCACGACCGGCAAGTGAAGCAGGGACAGGCGGGGTGGCATCGTCGAAACGGCTTTTCAAACTCATAGGCGAGATCAAGCCACTTGCACTTGAGTACTACGAGCTAACGGGAAGCCGCTTGGGATCACGGGTGAGATTGTTGAGTATGAAGCCGCCCGAGTCCTGGGCATCGAGCTTCTGCCTGTCCGACAGACTGGGCACGATGCGATTCGCACCACCCCAGACGGGGGCAACTCTTGCAGATCAAGGGACGTCGGCTAACTAGCGCTTCCAAGCCCGGCCAGCGCCTAGGCAGCATCGACCTCGAGAAGGAGTGGGATGCCGTGCTCCTCGTCCTATTGGACGAGCGCTACAACCCTACGGCGATCTACGAAGCCGATCGCCGAGCAGTCAGAGATGCTCTGGTGGCACCCGGCTCAAGGGCACGAAACGAACGAGGGCAGCTCTCAGTCAGCAAGTTCAAGTCCATTGGGCAGCGGATCTGGGCGAGCTGAGAGGACATGCTGCGCGGGCGAATTGTGAAGCGCCCTAATCCGTGCCGCGGCGCCTTGGCTCAAATGCCGTCCGGTTAGGCCCAGGATCGCCTTGAACCACACTGAGCGACCGCGCCGCTGTCCGGCTGTCGAGGGCACAAAGCGTCCGACTGCCTCAATGAGTCAGGACCCCACGATGCCCGGGTACCCTCTTGGGCCTCGCGGGCCCACCGGGCCCCGCTTGCCCGTAGGACCCCGAGCACCTTTGGCTCCGGACCGACCCGGCTTGCCCTGCGGTCCCCGGGCCCCCTTCGGGCCGACCGAACCCCGACTGCCCGCGGCGCCGCTTGACCCGGGTTTGCCCTTCGGCCCAGGCGGGCCGGTCGAAGGAGCTAGATCGAGAGCGACGGTCAGGCCGGTCGTCAGGGTCAGCGCCACCGTTCCCGTAATCGCAGCGGTCAACAGCAGTTTTCGGGTGGACGAGGCCCCCGAGATGCCTGGCGCCAGGGCGACAAAGGCGAGAACAGCAAACACCGCGGCCATGGCGACGAGAAATGCGTTGACCGTGCCCGGAACGTCGTGGGCGACTGCCGTGACGGCGGTTGCGATCAAGCCAGCGATAGCCAGCGCGACAGCAATGGCATAGAGAACCCACATCCGAGTGCCGTCGAGGCGGTCCGCAAGGTCCCGCTTCCTCGGTTTTGCAGGGTCCCACTCCCCGCTAAGGTTCTCTAGTTCCACCATCATGCCTTCAGCGACTTCGGGCGATTTCGGGTCCCGTTCGAGGTCCCGTTCGTAGGAGATGAACGGCTCGGCGATGGTCCACCCGTAAGCGATCGTGGGGATTAGCATCACTGCCCCCAGGCCCTCGTCGAGGAGTTTTTCGCGATAGGAGCAACTCACCTCCTCGTAGAAGTTGAGCACGAGTCTCACTTGGGCCTGAGTCTCGATATTTAGAGATTCGAAGGCTTTTCCGACCTCTGATTTCGTGGCCTGGGAGACGCCGCCGAGGTACTTGGCGCCAGGTGAGAAGGCATTGGTGTCCGCCGTCCACAAAAAGGTCAACACCTTTGCGTTGAGCCGGGCGAATTCCTCGTCGCTGAGACGACGAAGGTAATCGAGAGTCCGAGCGCGCCGTGCATCGCCCCGGGACAGAGCGATCCCCCAGACGGTCCCGACGAATGCGAGGATGCCCAGCCAGGCTAGGACGAAGGTCGACCAACCACCGACGGTCTCGGACATGCTGCCGTAGATCAAGATCATGGGTGGCTCACCGGCGGCACGATACCTCTGGTAACGACAAAAACGACTGCTAGAATTACTGCATGGCTACTGGCCCTCTCCTCCCGGCGGGTCCTCGGGTGCCGTTGCACTGACCGCAGCGGGCATCTAAATAGCGCTCGCGCAAATCGGCGCGAAAGTTCATTAACTAAGGGCGCCGCTCAGGGCCATTCGCCAGTCGGGCGGTCGGATGCAGGGCGTCAATCCGCACGCGGGCGTCGTGGTTCAAATGCCGTCCGGTTAGGCCCATCGCTTGAAGCTCCTGCAAGCCGGCACTTTCGGCTTGACCGCCGCACCCTTGAGGCCCATCGCTACCAGCTCGATCGCCACCTGCGGCCCGAGCTGCGAGGCCAATGGGTCGCGACGATCGGATGGCAGCGGGGGGCGATCCGGGCCAAAACAAGTCTACGGGCGGCGCTTTCGCGACAAGCAACACGGAACACTTCGGACCCATCAGACTCGTGCTGTGCGCCACAGACGCGCTGTACGGGTTCGGGGCGCGGCATTTAGCCTGCTTCACCAGCCGCAGTATCGCGCCTTCGACATCCGCGCGCGACTGCTTCGAGTACATCGGCTATGTCGATTGCTTCGTTGGCCACAGCGAACTCGATGCTCTGCGGAAGCACCGACACCGGCAACTCACCGCCACGCGCGATGCGCCCATTTTTGTCCGGCCACGCGTACTTCAGCGCAAGTTTTTCTCCCGAGCCACCCTTCTTTATCTCGTCCCACGACGCGACGCCAATCCGCAGCTCATCCGCCGTCGTTCCTTTCACCTTCTCCGTATGCAGCACCGGATCCATGCCATTTGCTCCTTCCCTCGACGCCTTTTTCTAGGCTCGTTATACGTCGGCGACCATGAAATCTGCGAGAAAGTCTCGTTGACACTCCGTCTGCTCAAGTCGCACAAATGGTCTACTACCCACGTAGCAGTGTGAGCCGGCACAGGCGGAGCATTCAGGAATTGCCGGCATTGGAGAGCGTTCTCCGAACAGCCGTGAGAGTGGCCTTGCCAACCGACGACCGGTCGGGCTCAGCTTCGTGGAACTGGACAATCAAGTTTGCAGCTGCTTCGAAGACTCCTCGGAGCTGAGCTATTCGGGCGTCTTGCCGCTCATCACCAAGCTCGAATTCGTCGGTTAGTGCGCGCAGAAGCTCCATCCATGCGGCGTCGCCGTTCGTCGGTTCGCGCTCTATGTCAGAGAACGTGCGGTAGCCCATGACGTCAAACCTACGTGCGCCGGCAGCGTTCTCACGAAGCATCCAATCACCAATTGCGTCCTGCCAGTCACGGTAGATCCACGCCTGTCTGACTGAGAGAGCAGCGATCGCCTCGTCAGAAGTGCCGGCGATGATCTCCGTCGAAACCCCCTGGTGCTCGATCCTCATGATCAACGTGTCCGCGACGTCCCTGAGCAAGAGGTTCCGTTGCTCGCTATCGAGATCTGCGACCGAGCCCACACCGTTTTGGTGTCGGCAGCGATCTACAACGACGTCGATGTCTTGACCCGCCGTATCAGCTGCGATTCCCTCGATACCCCAAAGCGCAGCGAGCCCGATCGCTTTTTCTCGCTCGATATGACTTCCTTCGGCAAGCGCAGATTCCAGTCCGTCCAGCGCCTCTCTCATTGGACCAACCGAGCGATCGGGCTGAGCGTTACTAAGCGTCAGCTCTCGCCTAAGCGCAGCTCTCCAGCCCAAGAGAGCTGCGACGCGATACAGAGTGCTACTCGCCTTGTATCGCTCAAAACTGGTGAGCCCACCATCGGGCCCAAGGTATCCACTCCGCCCGGACTCAAATATCTCCCGCAGCCGCCAATAGAGCGATTCGGCGGCCGTAGTCAAAGGGTCCGCATACTTACGGTAGAGGTCTCGCTGTAGCTCGCGTGCTGCGGACGCCGTCGCCCTGCGATCGAGCCGATCTTTCAAGGCGATATTGGTGGCAGTACCAATAGCCGTCACAAGAGCCGTGAGGACCCCGACTGCTCCTGCGATTAGGGCGGCCTGGACCGCTGGGTTTAGCTCCTTGAACCAGTTCATACGTCCGGCACAACACGCCAAGGATTGGATGCTATGCCGCGGAGAAAGAAGACGCCTGCCTCGTTGGTCGCACGTTCGAGTATGACGGTCTGCGCAATGGCCTTGAACGACTTGTTCGAGGCGCCCGAGGGCACCTGGGATTTCGATCCTTACGCGCATCGGATGATTTCCCCTTGCCGAAATCACGCGACACGTCTAAGGCAGCCCTGCCTACGCCCCCTGAACTTCGATCAGCTTGTGCTTGCCGGAGTTTGGGTGCCGGGGGATCCCTGTGACGCTCTCTACGAGGATCGGTGGCACCTTCGCGCCTCGCTCGGTGAGCGCTGCTCCTAGGCCCGTCTCGATCTCGCGGCACGCCTGTTGCCCGTCGGTGCCGGCGAGCACGGCGTCTACGTGCAGCTCGCCTGCCCTGAGGACGATTCGGTACTCCGACAGGGCGCCGACTCCTGCCAACGGGCTGCGCAGCGTCAGCGGGTGGACCTTGATCGTGCCGCCTTCGACAGCCGGCAGCTCGAGCACGTCGTCGCTGCGGCCCTCGATCGATTTCAAGAGCGGAAAGGGGCGGCCGCAGGGGCAGGGATCCGGCGAGACGGTGAGCAGGTCGTTCAACTCGTAGCGGATCAGCGGTTGGGTGCGGTTGAAGAGATTGGTGAGCAAGAGGCGGCTGCCGGGCTCGCCAGGAGGGACCGGCCGGTAGTCCTCGTCGACGACCTCGAGCTGAACCAGGTCCTCGAGCACATGCAGGCCGGCGTGGCGGTCGCACTCGGTGGCGATCAACCCCGCCTCGCTGGCGCCGTAGTAGTTGAACGGCCTGCTACCCCAGGCAGCGACGATCCGGTCCCTCATCTCCGCGGTGAGCACCTCGCCGCTCGTTCCGAGCACCCGTGGCTCGATCCTCAGCTCACCGGCAAGCTGCCGCTCGGCGAGCAGCGCGGCGATCGACGGATAGGTGTTGATGCCTTCGGGCCCAAAGGCGTTGAGCGCTGCGACCAGATCGCCGATCGGAGCACGGGCGTCGAGCCTCAGCATGTTGTGGAAGCCGACGTCGAGACTCCGATTCCAGCGACCACTCATATGAAGAGGGTGATCCGCACCGATCGTCGCAAAGCGGCGGCGCGGCAGTCGCGGGGAGAAGTCGAAGTAGGAGCCCCAGCAGAGGCCCACGCCGGCCAGGGTTTCCAGCCAGTCAGCTTTGCCGTAGACGAACACCCCGCGCCGCCCGCTGGTGCCGCCGCTAGCCACCGCCCGGTACTCGCCGAACAGCATCGGGTCGGTGCTCGAATCGGCGCCTTTCATCTCCGTCAGGTGTTGCTCGACGCCGGCCAGGGTGAGCCGCCGATCGGCGACCAGATCGTCGAAGTTCTCGAGCATCGCCGCCTTGTCGAGGGTCGGCAGGGCGCCCAGGTCGAGGTCGTCGGTCAGCTCGATCCCAGCGAACCGCTCGCGGTAGTAGGGCGAGTTCGCGGCAGCGTGCCGGACGATCGCCAGCAGGCGCTGCCGCTGGTGCGCGCGAAGCCGCTCGACGCTCCACTGGTCATGGGACTCAAGCCTTTTCACGACACGCAGAGCCCGGACGACCTGGGGCACGCGGCGCAGCCGCTCGATCATCCTCCGACCTCGGGCTCCGTGCCGCCGCCCGCGCCGCGGAGCAGGATCAGGTTCGCTTCCACGATCAGCTCCTCCGGCACCTCGGCTGGCGCGACCAGCCCCTCCAGCACCAGCCCGCGGTTGAGCGCGGCCACAACCGTCGCCACCTGCCGTGGCGGGATCGCCAGCTGCTCCCCGTTGCGTTGCGTCCAGGCGCGGATCGAGGCGGCGAACGCCGCCAGGCTCGCCTCGTGCTGAGCGGCGTAGCGAGCCCGCAAATCCTCATCCCGACCGATCACGATCATGAACTCGCTCGCCACCGCCAGCCACTCGCGTTCGGCGACGAGCTCTCGGGAGTAGCGCCTTGCGATCTCGGTGACGAAGTCCTCCACGGTCGACGCACTGTCGAGAACCTCGGTCCAAACCGCGCGCCTGCGCTCGGCCCGCGCCGCGAGCAGCGCCAGCATCACGTCGGCCTTGGAGTCGAAGGTCGAGTAGACGGCGCCGGTGGTGAAGCCGGCCTCGGCGGCTATCCGATCCAGCGAGGCGCGGTGATAGCCCTCGCGCCTGAACACGGGCTCCGCTGCCTCGAGCAGGCGACGGCGGGTCTCCGCCTTTGCCTCAACCCGACTGAGGCGAGGGACGGTTGCTTTGTCGTTCGCTGAAGTGATAGTGATGTTATTTGTATAACGTCACTATCTGAAAGTCAAGGGGGGCGCTCGGGAGCCACCGACGCTCCGCTCGGCGCCGATCTGCGAGCCTGCCGCGGTGACGCTGCTGGTGGCGAAGATCTTCCTTGCCCCGCTCTGCGTGGTCGCGGTCTCCTTGGCCGGCCGGCGCTGGGGAGTGGCCGTTGCCGGCGTGCTCGGCGGGCTGCCTGTCGTCGCCGGACCGATCCTGCTGGTCGAGACCCTCCTCCACGGCCGTGGCTTCGGCGCCGACGCCGCGGCCGGCACCCTGCTCGGGCTGGCCGCCCTGACCGCCTTCGTGGTCGTCTACGGCCGCGTGGCGGTGGCCGCCAGGCCGGCCCCGAGCGTGCTCTGCGGCTGGACGGCGTTCCTGCTCTGCGTTGCCATCCTGAGCCCGATACAGCCGCCGCCGGCCCTGTCGCTGGCCCTGGTCGCGGCCTGCTTCGCGCTCGGTCTGAGGCTGCTGCCGCCGGTGTCCCCCCAGGCGGAGGCCGCCGCCCCGCTGCCGTGGTGGGACCTCCCTGCCCGGGGCCTCGCCGCGCTCGGGCTGGTGCTCGCGCTGACCGCTGTCTCGGGCGCTCTGGGCCCCCACCTCAGCGGCCTGCTGGCGCCGTTCCCGATCATCACCAGCGTCCTCGCCGTCTTCACCCACGCCCACGGGGGCGTCGCCCAGGTCGGCGTTCTGCTGCGCAACTTCCTCTTTGGCTTCTACGGCTTCGCCGCCTTCTGCTTCGTGCTTGCGGTTGCCCTGCCCACGCTGGCCACTGCCGCCGCCTTCGCCCTCGCAACGGTGGCGGCGCTCGCCGTGCAGGCGACAACCTTCCTCTTGCGCTCGCGCCCAGTAGCCGCCCCCTCGACTCCCTACTAGGCCTCCTCCCCCCACGCGGTAGCGACCAGGGAGCGTGAGCCGCCGTGGTCGCGGTGCTCGCACAGGAAGATGCCCTGCCAGGTCCCTAGCGCGGTGCGGCCGTCGGTCACCGGCAGCGTCAGCGACGAGCCCAGCAGCGCCGCCTTGACGTGGGCGGGCATGTCATCGTCGCCCTCCAGGGTGTGCGTCCAGTACGGCGCGCGCTCTGGCACCGCGCGGTCGAACCAGGATTCGAAGTCACGCCGCACATCCGCCGAGGCGTTCTCGCTCAACGCCAGAGAGGCCGAGGTGTGCTGGATCAGCAGGTGCAGGATCCCGACCGAGATCTCCCCCAGCTCGGGAAGCGCGTCGAGCACCTCGGCCGTGACCAGGTGAAAGCCGCGCGGTCGCGCCTGGAGCCGGATTGTCCGCTGGACCCAAATGATCGTGCGCCTATTTGAGCATGCCATCCTCACATCGGAGAGACCCCAAACGAGGAGGGCAACATGTATGCACGAGTGGCGATGTTCAAGGGCGGCGACGGCGCAAAGGCTGCCGCCGAGATCAGCGCTCGAAACGAGGCCGAGGGTGGGCCGCCGCCAGGGCTCCCGGCCAAGAAGCTCATGATCCTCAACGACGCCGAGGGCAAGAAGACGATGGCGATCGCCTTCTTCGATAGCGAGGAGGACTACCGCCAGGGGGACGAGACGCTGAACTCGATGTCGCCTCCGAGCGGGGACAACGACATGGGGGAGCGCGTCGCCGTGGAGAAGTTCGAGGTGGTGCTGGAGCTGGAGGCCTGAGCCTGCGGTAGAACCGACTCGGCGTAGAGGACGGGGCCCGTGTTGTCGGGGTCGTGGTCGCGACGATGATAATTGCCGGCGATGAAAGTCGAGATGCTCAACGCCGGGTGGTTCACCTCAGCCGCCGGCATCTGGCGCCGCGACGACGACCTTGACCGGCAGGTCCGCTTTCCCATCCCCGCCTACGTCATCGAGACCGACGAGGAGCGGATCCTCGTCGACGCCGGCCTACACCCGGCGGCGGTCGAGGATGCGCCGCGGCACTACGGTCAGCCCGACTCGCTCGCCCTCTTCGAGCTCGAGCTCGAGGAGAGCGTCGCCGAGCAGGTCGACCCGAGCACGATCACCAAGGTCGTCTTGACGCACCTGCACTTCGATCACGCCGGAGGGCTGGCCCTGCTGCCGCCCTCGGTTCCCGTCTTCGTGCAGCGGCGCGAGTGGGAGGCGGGCCAAGACGCGGACGCGATTGCCAAGAACTTCTTCCTGCCGCTCGATTACAGCACCATCGCCGACCAGATCGTGCTCGTCGACGGCGACCACGACCTGCTCGGCGATGGCTCGATCCAGCTGCTGTCGACCCCCGGCCACACGCCCGGCCACCAGTCTGTCCAAGTCGGCGAGCGGCTCGTCCTCGGCGCCGATGTCACCCACTACGCGTCGGGACTGGAGGACCACCGCTTCCCGATGTTCGCCGACGACTTCGCCGCGCAGGCAGCCTCAGCCGATCGCCTACGCGCGCTCCGCGACGGCGGAGCCGTCGTCCGCCCGGGCCACGATCCGGCCGTCCTCGCCCCCGGTCCCGTTCCGTTGTGACCGTGCCCGCTCGATCGCCTCGGCGTAGGTGCCGTGGCGGGTGCTCGACGGGAGGCGGATGGAGATTCCGTAGGCCTGCTTCATCGCCGTCGCCAGGGCCTGCTTGAAGGTCCGACCGTGCCACCCATGGGGCTCGGCGGCGCGGCCCACGTGCAGGTGGACCAGCTCGTGGAGGAGGGTCTCCAGGATGTCGCCGGGGCGGATTCCGGGGTGGGCGGTGACCGAGAGGCGGAACTCGGTGGGGACGGCGAAGCCGAGGCGGTTCGGACGCTTGCCGGCTCGCCGCACCTTCAGCTCGGGCCTGCGCTTGGCGAGTGGGCCATCGGCGAAGACCGGCAGCGCCCGCAGCCGTTCGAGCTCCTCGTCCAGGGCCACCCCCGCGACCAGGTAGTAGGAGCTGGCCCGCCGGGCAGGGGCTGGCGGGCGCCGTGCGGGTGCGGGCGCACTGCGGCCACTCTTCGTCGCCCGGCGAAGGAACTTGGTCACCATCGAGCGGGAGTCTTCAGCCGGTCGCGGACGGTAGCTGACAATGACACCGATACCTGATGAGGTATCGTATCGGCATGGATTCCCCGAACGTGCTCGTGCGCGAGCTGCGCCTTGGCGCTGGTCTCTCTCAGCGCGCGCTCGCACGCCGGGCGGGGACGTCGCAGCCAGCCGTCGCCCGCTACGAGCGGGGCGCCGCAACCCCCTCCTGGGAGACGCTCCAGCGGCTCGCAATGGCGTGTGGCCAGCGGGTGAGGATCGGCGTCGAGCCTATGCCTGACCCGCACGACGTCGAGCTGGCCGAGCTTCTTCTCCGGCTCGCGCCAGAGGAGCGTCTCCGGGCTCTCCGACGCTACGCCCGCCTACATGAGCTTGCCCGGGGGCAGGTGTGACCGAACTCGACCCCGAGAAGCTCCTCCGTTCGCTGGTCGACCACGAGGTCGAGTTCTGCGTCATCGGTGCAGTAGCGGCATGGCTGCAGGGCAATCCGACGGTCACGCTCGACCTCGACGTGATGCCCAGGCGGGAGCTCGACAACGCCGAGCGCCTCGCCGCTGCCCTCAATTCCCTTGGTGCCCGCTCGCCGGATGGCGACGGCGAGGCCTCCTTGGAAGGCGCGGACTTCCTCGGGTGGCAGTCTCAACGTTTCGACACCGAAGCGGGGCCGCTGGACGTCGTTCCGCATGCCACGGCGATCGGTGGGTTCGAGGACGTCGTGACGATCGAGCTGACACTCGGCGATATCTCCGTTCGCGTGATCACGCTCGACGAGGTGATCGCCTCCAAGGAGGAGCTTGGTCGGCCGAAGGACACCGCCGCCCTCCCCGCCCTCTATGCCACGCGCGAGGCGCTCCGTCAGAAGCAACGCGAGCCGGGAGGCTGACGCGCCCCGGGCTGCGGGCCGGCGAGCTTATGTCGAGAACTCGTCCTCGACTCCGACAGACTGGTGAACGCGCCAGACGGGCGCGACGGAAAAGGAGGCAAGGATGAAGTTCATGCTGCTGCAGAACTATGGAGGGGTCCCCGAGGGCGTCCCGCCGATGAGCGAGTGGGCGCCGGAGGAGATCGAGGCCCACATCACCTACCAGAAGGACCTCAACGCGGAGCTGCGGGAGCGGGGCGAGCTGGTCGAGGCGCAGGCCCTGACCACGCCAGAGCTGGCCAAGTTCGTCGTCTCCGACGGCGGCGCGCCGGTCGTCACCGACGGGCCGTTCCCGGAGTCCAAGGAGCTGCTCGCCGGCTACCGGATGATCGACGTCGAGTCGACCGAGCGGGCGATCGAGATCGCCGCCAGGGGGTCGGCGGCGCCCGGTCCCGGGAGCGTCCCGATCAAGCAGTCGATCGAGGTCCGCGAGGTGATGGGCTCGATCGAGCACTGAGCATGAGCGTGAGACGAGCGGCGGCGACCGAGGACCTGCTGCGCGAGGCCGCGCCGCGGGTCCTCGCCGCGGTCGTGCGGCGCTTCGGCGACTTCAGCGATTCCGAGGACGCCGTGCAGGAGGCGATGATCGCCGCCTCCACGCAGTGGCCGGCGCAGGGCACGCCGGAGAGCCCGGTCGGCTGGCTGATCCACGTCGCCTCGCGGCGGATGACCGACCGCATCCGCAGCGAGACGGCGCGGCGTGGGCGCGAAGAGCTGAGCGGGGCGGACCCGGCCGAAGCGGAGGCGCCCCCCGCCAACGACGACACGCTTGCCCTGATGTTCATGTGCTGCCACCCGGCACTGACCCCCGCCTCGGCGATCGCGCTGACGCTGCGGGCGGTCGCCGGCCTGACCACGGCCGAGATCGGCAACGCCTTCCTCGTTCCCGAGGCGACGATGGCGCAGCGGATCAGCCGTGCGAAGCAGAGCGTCAAAGCCTCCGCCGAGCCCTTCGGGGTGCCGGCCGAGGACGAGCGGCCCGAGCGGCTGCGCTCGGTGCTCCGCGTCGTCTACCTGATCTTCAACGAGGGCTACCTCCCGAGCAGCGGTCCCGACCTGGCCCGCACCGAGCTCTCGGCCGAAGCGATCAGGCTGGCGAGAATCGTCCGTCTCACCCTCCCCGAGGACCCAGAGGTCACCGGGCTGCTGGCGCTGATGCTGCTCACCGACTCCCGCCGCGCCGCCCGCGCCCAGCCGAACGGCGAGCTGATCCCCCTGGAAGAGCAGGACCGGATGCTCTGGGATCGGGCGGCGATCGACGAGGGCGTCGCGCTGCTCGCCGATGCGCTCGGCAAGGGAGCCGTCGGCGAGTACCAGCTGCAGGCGGCAATTGCGGCCGAGCACGCGACGGCCGCTCGCGCCGAGGACACCGACTGGCGCGAGATCCTCGGCCTCTACGGGTTACTAGAGCGGATGACCGGCAACCCGATGGTCGCCCTCAACCGCGCCATCGCCGTTGCGATGGTCGACGGGCCGCAGGCGGGACTCTCGTTGCTGGAGAACCTGGACGAACGCCTGGAAGGCCATCATCGCCTCCACGCGACCCGCGCCCACCTGCTGGAGATGTCCGGGGACACCGAGGGCGCGATCGCCGAGTACCGGATAGCCGCCAACCGCACCAACAGCCTTCCCGAGCAGCACTACCTGACGACGCGGGCGGCGCGCCTCAACGAGCGCCGCGACTGAGCGCCGACGGCAGAGCTCTCAAGCCGGTTCGGGGGGCGTAGCGCCGAACCGTTCGGGGAAGCGCGGCAGTCCGTCGTCCGGCACCGGCGCCCAGGGCGCGGCGAAAGGGACGAACTGGTGGACGCTCGGGCGGATGCCGGGATCCTCGTCGAGAGCGCCCATGCGGACAGCGACGAAAGCGCTGTCCTCGGGATTGCTGGTCGAGATCTGGCTGCCGCACTCCCCGCAGAAGGACTTGATCCAGCCGCCGTTGCCGGGGTCCCAGGAGCGGATCAGGTCCTCGCCGGAAACGGTGCGGTAGGAACCCGGAGCAGTCAGGGCGGTGACCGAGAAGCCCGTCCCGGAGCGGCGCTGACAACGCTTGCAATGGCAGTAGAGGGCGATGGGCAGCGGCTCGGAAACCTCGAAGCGCACCCCACCGCACATGCACCCTCCGGTCAGCGGCAGCTTTGGATCTCCCATGCGCGCACCTTACCCAGCGCGTCTCGCCATAGCGACGAAGTGTGCGCAGGCACACAATTGTTACATCGATCCATGTCATAGTTTGGGTCCCGATGGCCGAGCGAGGCGCTACCCCACAGGTTCCCGAGCTGAGGATGCGAGCCCTCCGCGCGGTGCGCGCGCTGTTCACGCCACTGCTCCCCGACGACTACCTGGAACTGATCAACCCGCTCTGGTCGACCCGGGAACTGCGCGGCCGGGTCGAGCGAATCGAGGCGGAGACCGCCGAGGCGGCGACGGTGACGATCCGCCCCGGCTTCGAGTGGACGGGCCACCGGCCGGGGCAGTATCTGCGGATCGGGGTCGTCGTCGACGGGGTCCACCACTGGCGCGCCTACTCGCTCACCTCCGACCCGGGACGGGCCGACGGCTGCATCAGCATCACCCCGAAACTGGTCGAGGCCGGCGTGGTCTCGCCCTACCTGGTGCGGGACGCGAGGCCCGGGGAAATCGTCCGCCTGGGTGGCGTCGAAGGGACCTTCGTGCTCCCCGACCCCGCCCCCGAGAAGCTGCTCTTCATCAGCGCCGGCAGCGGCATCACGCCGATCATGAGCATGCTGAGCAGCCTTGACCGCGGCGGCGCGGTCGGCGACGTCGTCCACATCCACTCGGCGCGGACCGCCGACGGGGTGATCTTCGCCGATCGCCTGCGCGCGATCGGCGCTGCCCACGAGGGCTTCGACCTGCGGCTCCGCCTCACCGCCGAGCACGGCCGGGTCTCCCCCGCCGACCTCGACCAGCTCTGCCCCGATTGGCGAGAGCGCCACGCCTTCGTCTCCGGGCCGGCGGAGATGCTCGCCGCCCTGACCCGGCACTGGGAGCTAGAGGGGGATCCGCAGATGCTCGAGCTGGAGCGCTTCCAGCCGATGATCGGTGGCCAACCGGGCGGCGGCGAGGGCGGGCCGATTCGCTTCTCCAAGAGCCGGGTAGAGGCCGGGTGTGACGGCGCGACCCCGATCCTCGCGGCCGGCGAGGAGGCGGGGGCAATCCTGCCCTTCGGCTGCCGGATGGGCATCTGCCACACCTGCGTCGGAGAGCTCCGCTCCGGCAGGGTGCGCGACCTGCGTACCGGCAAGGTCCACGGCAGCGAGGGAGAGATGGTCCGAACTTGCGTCAACGCCCCCGAGGGGCCAATCGAGATCGCACTTTGAAAGCTGACGAAAGGGAACGATGACGACGACCGCAATGGAGGTCGAGAGCCCGCTGGCCAGGCTCTCCTCCGAGCAGATAGACGCTCTGGGCCGCGAGTTCGACGCGATCCGCGACCGGGTCCGCGCCGACCTCGGCGAGCGGGATCGCCGCTACATCGAGAGCATGATCGCGATGCACCGCCGGCTCGCGGTGATCTCGCGGATGCTGCTGCTCGCCTCCCGCTACCGGCCGGCCAAGCTGGCGGGGACGGCGGCGCTCTCCGCGGCGAAGATCCTCGAGAACATGGAGATCGGCCACAACGTCCTGCACGGACAGTGGGACTGGATGAACGACCCCCGCATCCACTCCTCGACCTGGGACTGGGACACGGCCTCGACCGCGGAGGCGTGGAAGCACTCACACAACTACGTGCACCACACCTTCACCAACATCCGCGGCAAGGACAAGGACCTCGGCTACGAAATCATGCGGATCGATCCGCTGCAGAAGTGGCACCCCGTCTACCTCTTCCAGCCGCTCTACAACCTGCTGCTGATGGCGTTCTTCGAGTGGGGCGTCGCCGTCCATGACCTCGATTTCGAGGCGATCCGCGCGGGCCAGAAGTCCAAGGCCCAGATCAAGCGGGAGCTGGCCGGGATTCGCGAAAAGGCGAAGAGCCAGATCGTCAAGGACTACATCGCCTGGCCGCTGCTCAGCGGGCTGGCGATGGGGGCGCTCGACCTTGCGCTCGAGGCGCGGAGTGGCAAGGGCCGCCGGGGGCGTAGGCGGCGGCGCCGTGGCGGCGTGGCGAGCGCGCTGCAGGGCGCCCTCGTCGGAGGGCGTCAGGCGTTCCGGTCGACGGCAGCGGCGGACGCGACGGCGAATCTGGTCCGCAACGTCTGGTCCTACTCGATCATCTTCTGCGGCCACTTCCCCGACCAGACCTACACCTTCGACCCCGGGGAAGTCGAGGACGAGAGCCGCGGCGGTTGGTACGTGCGCCAGCTGACCGGCGCCGCCAACATCGAGGGAGGGCCACTCTTCCACGTCGCCAGCGGCAACCTCGGCTACCAGGTCGAGCACCACCTGTTCCCCGACCTGCCGAGCACCCGCTATGCCGAGATCGCACCGCAGGTCAAGGACATCTGCGAGCGCTACGGGCTGCCCTACAACACCGGACCGTTCCTGCAGCAGCTCGGGATGGTGCAACGGACGATCCTGCGGCTCGCGCTCCCCGGCGGCACACAACGACCTAAGCCGGGCCCATACCGAGCCCCGGCGGAGGCCGTCTGAGCCTTAGCCGAAGTCAAGCACCCTGAAGCGGGCCGAGTCGATCTTCGAGTCCGAGGTGCACCCTTCGTTGGAGGCGGTCCTGACGGTCAGCTTGTTGGCGGTCGGAGTGAGCGGGTCGATCTGGGGCTGAGCGCCGACGCTCTGTTCCACGGTCTTCAGCGCGGTCGATTCGGTCGAGGCTTCGCCGCCGCCGACCTGCTGGCCGTTGAGGGCGACTTCGAAGAACACCCGGCAGGAGCCCGGCCCCGAGCCGTCGTAGGCGAGCGTCGCCGTCGCGGCGCCGAAGACGACCTCGATCTGGCCGGGGTTCTGGGTCCAGGTGTTGTCGGTTATTGGGTAGGGGCTGGGACCGTCGGTGACGGGAGCCGAACCACCGCTGGGACTGGCGGCGTAGAAGACCGGGAACTGGAGATTCGAGGGAGCGACCACGCCGTTGCCGATCTGCTTCGAGCTGACCACCCCATCGGCGATCTGATTGCTCCGCACCGCCCCCACCGCGAGCTTGCCAGTGGTGATCGCCCGCTTGGAGACCTTGGAGGTATGAACCGCGCCAGGGGCCAGGTTGGCGGCCTTGACCGCACGGTTGGCGATGTCGCTCGAGTGGATCTTGCCCGCCGCATAGGCAGCGCCACCTCCCAAAGCGAGAAAGAGGGCGAGGGTCGAGACGACGTTTGCATAGGTAAGGCGCTGTTTATTGAGCATCCCCTACGTTTCGGCCACCCCGTGTAGCCGCCTGCCACAACAAGACATCTGGAGCGGAGCGGATCTGCCTCCGCTCTTGTCCATTTGGGTGGCTAAGGAGGGAACTAGACGAGCATGCCGGCGAGGAGCAGGACGACGCCGGCGGTTGCGGCGGCACCGCCCACGCCAAGCAGCCAGCGGCGGCGAGCGATGATCGAGACCGAGGCGAGGACGATGCCGACCTGGAGACCGACCTCGGCGAGCTCGTAGAGGACGTGCTGGCTGTTTGCATCGTCGGTGTGGTGCACGTGGCTCTGAATCTGAGCGTTGAGGTGGCGGTCGATCGGGGCCAGCTCCTCGACCACGCGGGCCTCGTGCCGATCGGCCGCGATGGCTGCCTGGCGCTGCAGGGGACTGCCGGCAGCGAGGGTCCGCAGCAGCACCGAGTTGCCCTTGGCGATGTCGATCCTGACCCGGTTGCTCTCCAGCCGCGCGGATGCGTCGGCGCGGTGGGTCTCGCCGGTGATGACCTCCTTCACCGCCTCGTTGGAGAGGAACACAGCGACGGAAAGGAAGGCCGCCATCAGGGCGACGACCATTGCCACGTTCCGTCCGTAGTGCGGACCGAGGTGGCTTTCCTCGCCGGTCGCTACCTGATGCCCCTGCTCGAAGCGCTCATATGATTTGTGGGCCTCCATCGTGTGGCGCGAGCCACGCGGATACTCGCACTAAAGGCGCAGCTGGCGCGCCTACTAGTCGATCGGGACGCCGTGTCGACGGTCGGGCCCGATGCCCAGAACATCGAGGACGTGGTAGCGAAAGAATTCTTCGACCGTGAGGCGTCCTTCTGCGCGCATTGAGTCTGTGGAAAGACCGCCCACCCCGTAGTACTCGGACAGCAGCACACCAAGTTGCCTGAAGGCCAGCGAGTCGAACCTGAGATCGGCGACCAGGTGGCTTCGTGGGGAAATCGGTTTCCCCCGGGCCGGCGCGAACTCTGCCAGTTGAGTCATGAACAACTCGAGCGTCGGGTTTCGAGCGCCGGGTTTGGCTTGCGAGGCACCGGCTGAGCGGACCAGGCGCTCAAGGCGTCCAGTCCTAGCCCTGTTTCGCGCTGGTCCGCTCATTCGGTGCCCCCTTCTTCCCCGTGGGAGGCGGGAAAGTGCCCTCCCTGTCGCTCACGTTAGGCAATATATATCCTAAGAGAATCTCGCGGCGGTGAACCGGTACGGGATCGGGTTTCATCGTCGCCCTGTTAGGCACTAAATCACCTAACCTGTTGTCCGTCATGCGGGAAGGCTGCTCTTGGCCATGCCTCCCCGCCGTCAGGTCAAACCGCGATCGCCAGATCACGCCGCCCTGGGGCAGGCGGTAGAGGAGCTGCGACGCGAGGCCGGTTTGACTCAGGAGGAGCTGGCCGACCGGATGAACACCGAATCTCCGACCGTCGGCAAGTTGGAGCGTGGAGTCGCCAATCCGACCCTCGTCTCGTTGCTGCGGGTGGCACGGGGGCTGGATGTCGAGCTGAGCGAGGTCTTCGCACGCTTTGAACGCCTCCGCCGCCTGCCATCGGGCGACTGATCCGACCCGGCGACGCGCCCACGCGGGCGGGTGTACAGGACCTTGCCCATGTGACGCGTTTATTTGCTCAACCCCGCAATTACTTGCAATGGTCTGCTTTCCATGCCCGAACCGGTCAAGCAAGGGCGGCGCTACATGCCGGGCCTCGACGGGCTGCGCGCGATCGCCGTGATCGGGGTGATGCTGTACCACCTCAAGTTCGGCTGGGCGGAAGGCGGGCTGCTCGGGGTGGGTGTGTTCTTCACCCTCAGCGGTTACCTGATCACGGACATCCTGCTCAACCAGGTGAGCAAGGGCGGGATGAAGTTGAAGTCATTCTGGCTGGCCCGCGCCCGCCGCCTGCTGCCGGCGCTCTTCTTGATGCTGATCGTGGTGACGGCGTGGGTGACGGTCATCGGACCGCACCAGCCCGCTGACTTCCGTACCGCCGCGCTCAGCGCCGCGGCCTACGTCAACAACTGGTGGTTGATCTTCCACCACGTCTCCTACTTCGAACGCTTCGCCCCACCCTCACCGCTGAACCATCTCTGGACGCTCTCGGTCGAGGAGCAGTTCTACATCCTCTGGCCGTTCCTGTTGATGGCGGGACTGCGCTTCGTCCCCGAGCTGAAGAACACCACCGGAGTCCGGCCCCGCCTCGCCGGGGTAACCCTGATCGCGGCGCTCTGCTCGGGGATCCTGATGGCGGTTCTCTACCACCCCTCGCTCGACCCGTCGAGGGTCTACTACGGGACCGACACGCGGGCGCTCGAGCTGTTGATCGGCGCGGCCCTTGCGATGGTTTGGCCGAGCCGCCGCCTGCACCCACGCATCGCGCCGCGGGCGCGATGGATGGTTGAGGCGGCCGGCGTAGCCGGCCTGGCCGTGATCGGCTTGATGTTCTGGCGCACCACCGAGTTCTCACCGTTCCTCTACCGCGGCGGCTTCGCCGTGCTCGGGTTGGGTTCGGTCCTCGCCGTCGCCTCGCTCGCCCACCCGGCCTCTCGGCTCGGTTCCGTAATCGGCTGCGGACCGATGCGCTGGATCGGCGAACGCTCCTACGGCATCTACCTCTGGACCCTGCCGATCATTGTCCTCACCTCACCCCAGGCCGCACACGGTCCCGACCTGTTGCGGGCCATTCTCCAGGTCGCCGCAATCCTGGCCGTCGCGGAGCTCTCCTGGCGCTATGTCGAGAACCCGGTCCGCCACGGCGCCCTGGGCAGGTTGTGGGCACAGTGGAAAGCCGGGGGATGGCGACGAGAGCGGGTTACGCCACGCGGCTGGGCAGTCCTCACCGCCGGCGCGCTCGTCGTCGCGATCGCTCTCGCCGGCCTCGCGGGCGTCGGCGTCTCGAGCAACTCGAACGCGATCGGCGCCGAACCCGTCGCCAAGACCGTCACCGTAAGGAACGTGCGGCAGGCACCGCTGGCGACCTCATGCAAAGCCGTCATCCACATCGGCGACTCGACCTCGGAGGGGCTCGTCTCCGACAACTACCTGCCGGATCGCAAGCAGCAGATCAGCGCCCAGCACGCGCGGGTCGGCGCCACCACGCAACACTTCGCGATCGCGGGGGCGCTCTCGACCTATGAGAGCTTCGAAGGAGAACCAAACGCCCAGGAAGTTGCCGAAGCATGGAAGAACGAAGGGTTCAAAGGATGCTGGGTGCTGGCGCTGGGGACGAACGAGGCCGCCGACGTCGCGGTCGGCTCGAGGTTCACCTACGCCGACCGGATCGACAGCATGATGTCCACGATCGGCAACGAACCGGTCCTGTGGGTAAACGTGAAGTCGCTCGTCACCAGCGGGCCCTACGCAGAGAAGAACATGAGGTCGTGGGACGAAGCGCTGCTCGAAGCGTGCGATCGCTACCCGCGGATGCGCATCTACAACTGGATCGCCGACGTCAAGGACGCCTGGTTCATTCCCGACGGCATCCACTTCACCTCACCGGGCTACGCGGCACGCAGCAGGCTGATCGCCGACGCCCTGCTCGGAGCCTTCCCCAACACGCACCCGCCGGCGATGACCGACAAAGACGACTGCGTCGTCTCGGCTTCCCCGTAAAGGCGCGGCACGCGTGTGAGTAGCCTTGTTCGGGTGCCCGGTCCGGCAAGTCGTGTGCTCTCCCAGTCGCAGCTGGCGACCCTGGCCGAGCATGGCGAGGAACGGCGGGCAAAAGTCGGCGATACGTTGTTCGAGATCGGCGACGAGAGCTATCCGTTCGTCGCGATAGTCGAGGGGGAGGTTGCGGTGATCGATGCCGCCGGCCACGAGATCGTCCGCCACGGCGACTCCGGCTTTCTCGGCGAGATGAACCTGCTCTCCGGGCAGACCGTCTTCCTCACCGCCGTCGTGACCGAGCCGATGCGCTACATCGCCGTCGACCGCGAAGAGCTGCGGCAGCTGCTCTTCGACGACGGCTCGCTCTCCGACCTGCTGCTTTCGGCGTTCGTCGAGCGGCGCGAAATGCTGCAGCAGCGCGAGGGCATCGGGATCGAGATCGTCGGCCCACGCGACTCGGCTGACACCCGCCGGCTGCTCGACTTCGCCAAGAGCCTGAGGCTCCCAAACTCCTGGATCGATCCGGCCGAGAGCGTGGAGACGGCGGCACTGGTCGAGCAGGCCGGAACCGACAGCCTGCCGCTGGTCCGCCTTCCTGGCGGCCATCAGCTGCGGCGGCCGAGCAACGGCGAGCTGTCGCGGGCGCTTGGCATCGGGCTGGAGCTCTCGCAGCGCGAGGAGGTCGACCTGCTCGTCGTCGGCGGCGGGCCGGCCGGGCTCGGCGCCGCCGTCTACGGCGCCTCCGAGGGTCTCGACACTCTGGTGATCGAGAGCACGGTCCTCGGCGGACAGGCGGGCACTTCGCGCCGGATCGAGAACTACCTCGGCTTCCCGGCCGGCATCAGCGGCTCCGAGCTGACCAGCCGGGCGGTTACGCAGGCGCGCAAGTTCCGTGCCCGCACGGCGACGCCCTACCGCGCCCGTTCGCTGGAGACCGGCAACGGGCGACACGTGGTCAAGCTCGACGAAGGCAACGAAATCGTCGCCCGGGCGGTGCTGCTCTCGACCGGAGCCGAATACCGCCGCCTGCCGGTCGCCGAGCTCGACAGCTACGAGGGGATCAGCGTCTTCTACGCCGCCGGACCTCCGGAGGCCCACCTCTGCGGCGCACAGCGGGTCGGGGTCGTCGGCGGCGGCAACTCGGCCGCCCAGGCCGCCGTCTGGCTGGCCCGCGGCGGAGCCCTGGTCACCCTCCTGCACCGCCGCGCCGACCTCAGCGAGACGATGTCCAGTTACTTGATCGAGGAGCTCGAGCGCTACGGCGTCGCCGTCCGCGACCGCAGCGAAATCGCCGCGCTGCACGGCGAGGACGGCCAGCTCGACGCCGTCACCCTCACCGACGGGGCGGAGGTGCCGCTCTCCTTCCTCTTCCTCTTTCTCGGCGCCTCCCCCTGCACCGAGTGGCTCGGCGACACGATCGCCCGCGACTCCAAGGGGTTCGTCCTCACCGGCCCCGAAGCGGGCGCGAAGGGCCTGCTCGAGACCAGCGTTCCGGGCGTCTACGCCGCCGGCGACGTGCGCGCGGGCTCGATCAAGCGCTGCGCGACCGCCGTCGGCGAGGGCGCAACGGTCGTCCGCTTCGTCCACGAGCACCTCTCGGCTTAGTAGCCGCGGGCGCGATCCTGGGAGCGCGGTCGCCTTTTATGCCGTATAGCGGTAGAAAAGACGACCGCGGTTGCCCCGCTCGCGTAGCCTTCCGAGCCTTGAACCTGAAACGCAAAGCGATGACGCTGGCCCTGCTGGTCGCGGGCTCCGTGGCCGCCATCGGTGCGCCGAGCGCCTCCGGGCAGGCCGTCCCCTGGGGCTACAGCTGCATCCCGGCCTCGACCGGGGTGGCGAGAACCAGCGCCACCTGCGGGGCGACCGTCGTCGACGGTCAGGCGGTTCCGCCGCCAAACGCGCCGGCCGCGGTGAAGGCGGCGATCGCCGCCGCCAACCACATCGCCGGCAGGCCCTACGTCTGGGGTGGCGGTCATCAGAGCTGGACGACTCACGGCTATGACTGCTCGGGCGCGGTCGGCTTCGCCCTGCACGGCGGCGGGCTGCTCGAGACGACGATGGTCTCGGGACAGCTGGCCTACTGGGGGCTCGGCGGGAGCGGTCGCTGGATCACCGTCTACGCCAACGAGGAGCACGTCTACATGGTCATCGCCGGGCTGCGCTTCGACACTCGCGACGACCTGCCGGGGGTGAGCGGCCCGCGCTGGCACACCGAACGGGTCGAACCGCGCGGTTTCGCGGCGCGCCACCCGACCGGGCTCTGAGCCGGACCCTCTTCAGCCGGCCGAGAGCTGTTTGGCGAGGCGCCGCATCGATTTGGCGTTGACGCGGCGCATGAAGGCGCGGGTCATCGGCGGGATGAGACGTTCTGCCCGTGCCGTCTCGAGCCACTCCAGCTCGAAGGAGACCTTCGTCTTGCCGTCGGGCAGCTCCTCGAGCCGGTAGGTGCCTCGAGTGTGGCGCTTGCCGCCGTTGCCGACCCCCTCCTCGACGATCCTGACCGGCGGCTCGGCCTCGACGACCTCGAAATCGGTCCAGTCCTGAGAGCCGACCGTGTTCGCCTTGGCCTCCGCCTTGGCGCCAACACCACGTGCCGGCCCGGAGAACTTCCACTTGATCAGGACGTGATCGGTGAAGCTCTCGTGGTTCGCCAGCACGTCAAGGAAGTCATAGACCTCAGCCACAGGCCTGGCCACCACAGTGGAAACAGTCACCGGCTTCATCGCCCGATCCTACGCCCGCGCGCTGTCACTCGTCGAGACCGCAAAAACCCGTGTACGAGAAGGGTTTTGCGGTCTCGACGCCCCAACTGGGAAGTCGCTCAGGTTTTCCGCTCTAAGTCCGCTACCTCCTCGGCCTTGCGATCCGCGTTCTCCTGGGCGTCGTCCAGCTCCTCCTTCTTCTCGCCCTTCTTCTCCTCACGCCGGCCTTCGCGGCGGAGCGAGGCGTCGTCGGTGAGGTCACCGGCCGCCTTCTTGGCTCTGCCGGTGAGCTTGTCGAGAATGCTCATGTCGAGTTCCTTTCGCCTTTTTCGTTCGGACCGTGGAAATACCCCGGTCCGCTACTTGAAAACCGATTGATTCGGCCGCACCGATCAGGGGTACTCAGCCGGGCACGTGTTTAAGAGGCGCTTCCCTCAGCTGACTTCTCGCCCGGCCAGGTTCCGGTCATCCGCGCGAAGCCGCTGCGCACGCCGTGATCGACCACGCCTTTGGTCAGCCGGAAGACCGCACCCTCGACCACGAGGGCCGCGATCAGCTTCGGGTAGGAGGCGTCTCGCTGGTCTGGCTCGGGTGGTTCCTCTTCGTCGAAGATCGCCCAGAGGCGATCAAAGCCCTTCTGGGCGACCATTCCCGCCAGCAGCCCGGCGATGATCCCTATCGGCGCGAAGAGCAGCTTCATGCTGCCGAACTACCCTCGCCGCGCAGCGGCAAACGGCGCAACGTGAGCGACACCGCCCAGGCCGGTGCGCGGATAGAGCGTCAGGTCCTCGAGCTGATCGGCTCCTAGCCCCGGTCGCCTACCCTTCCCCGATGGCCAATATCTACAGGCCCAGCTTCGAGGAGGGGAAGCGGCCGGAGGGGTTCCGATCGAAGCGGGCGCGGATCGGCTACGAGCTCGGCAGCGAGCTGATCGGCGCCAGCCTCTGGGAGCTACCGCCAGGCGAGGCTGCCTACCCGTACCACTTCCACTACGCCGACGAGGAGATCGTGATCGTGCTCTCCGGGAAGCCGAGCCTGCGCACGCCGGAAGGAGTTCGCGAGCTGGAAGAGGGTGAGGCGATCCGCTTTGAGCTCGGCGAGGAGGGGGCGCACCAGATCCTCAACCGGGGAGAGGAGACCGCGACCTTCCTGGCGGTCTCGAGCCACGGCCGGCCCGACGTCGTCGTCTATCCGGACTCCGACAAGATCGGCGTCGGCGAGCGCCTGCCGCACGGCGGCGGCCTGCGCGCCTTCTTCAAGCGCGGCGACGAGGTCGGCTACTTCGACGGGGAGCAAGGCGAGACTTGAAGCGCGGCGCGATCCTCCTGGTGGCGGCGCTTGCGGCAACCGGCGCTGCCCTTGCCTCGTCCGGCTGCGGCGGTAGCGGCGAGTCGGCGGCTCCCCTCGCCGAGGTCCACCCACCCACGCACAGCCGGATCGCCGAAGAGAAGCCGCCGCGTGCGCAGCCCCCATACGACGTGCTGCCGAAGAACCCGTCCGAGGCGGAACAGGCGGCGCCGACTCCCGAACCTGCGCCCGAACCAAAGCCAGCTCCGAAGCATCTCGAGCCCTCCGAAATGCCGCCCGCCTCGGCCGGGACCAACGGCTCCTACGTCCCTCGCCCCGCAGCCGAACGGGAAACGATCACGCCCCGCACCATGGCGAAGCTGGAGGACCGGGCCGCCTCCGGCAGCGCGGTCCTGCTCAGCGGGGTCGCCCTCGCCCCGCCGAGCGCGCCGCAGCGGATCAAGGCGGCGATCAGCGCGGCCAACACGATCATCGGCCGCCCCTACATCTGGGGCGGCGGCCACGGCTCGTGGTACTCACGCGGGTACGACTGCTCCGGGGCGGTCAGCTACGCGCTTGCCGGAGGCGGCTTCCTCGCGACCCCGCTCACTTCGGGCCAGCTGGAGTCCTGGGGCGCGCCGGGGCCGGGACGCTTGCTGACGGTCTACGCCAACGCCGGCCATGCCTACGCGGTAATCGCCGGGCTGCGCTGGGACACGGTCGGCGACGCGCGGGGAACCGGCCCGCGCTGGCACCCGGCGCTGCCCTACCCAGAAGGCTTCGTCGCCCGCCATCCGCCCGGTTTCTGACGATGAGCAAGGCGCCCAGCGAGTGGTCCGATCCGGGTCGCGTCGCCGAGTACCTCTCGCGCGAGATACCGCACCGGCAGACGGCGGAGCAGATGCTGCTGGAGGCGCTTCCCTCGCGGGTCGAGCGCTTCCTCGACCTCGGCTGCGGCGACGGGCGCATGGTCGCGCTGGTGCGCAGCCGCCACCCCGAAGCGAGGGCGGTGGGGCTCGACGCTTCTGAGCCGATGCTCGCCCGCGCCGCGGATCGGTTCGCCGCCGACCCGATGGTCGAGCTTCACGCCCACGAGCTCGGCCTGCCGCTCCCGGTGGAGGGCCCATTCGACGCAGTCGTCTCCGGGCTGGCGATTCACCATCTCGAGGACGAGCGCAAGCGGGCCCTGTTCGGCGAAGTTCAGGCGCTCCTCGTGCCGGGTGGGATCTTCGCCAACCTCGACCTGGTCAGCTCGGCTTCGCCTCAGACCCACGAGCGCTTCCGCCGCGAGGTCGGCCGTACCGAGGACGACCCGAGCGATCGCCTCGCCGACCTCGGCGAGCAGCTGAGCTGGCTGCGCGACGCCGGCTTCAACGCGGTCGACTGCCACTTCAAGTGGCTGGAGCTGGCGCTACTCGTGGCGCTTGTCTGAGCGACCGCGCTGAAAGCCGACCAGCTGCTCGACGAAATCGCCGTAGAGATCGGGGCGCACGTCGTCGGGGCTGACCAGCGCTTCCACCGCCAGGCCGATGCCCAGGGCTCGCATAACGAGGGCTAGGTCGTCGGGGGACATCGAGAGCGTCGCTCCCGACTCCTTCTGGTAGCCGGCGATGTAGCGGGAGACCGCCTCGCGCAGGGACGCTGAGCGCGAGCCAAAGCGGCCGGCCAGCTCGGGGTCGCGGCCTGCATGGGCGATGAACTCCATATGGAGGACGAAGGACTCGCGGTCCCGGGCGAAGCGCTCCATCCACTGGTCGGCCAGAGCCCGGGCGCGCGCCTCCAGAGGAGCGTCGGCGTCGAGGTCGATCTGGGTGGCGGCAAGCTCCTGGGCGCGCTCGGCCATGTAGTCCTCGAAGACGGCGAGGAAGAGATCGGCCTTGCCGTCGAAGTTCGAGTAGACGGCCCCGTGTGAGTAGCCGGCCTCCTCGGCTATCTCCTCCACCGAAGCGCCGTCGTAGCCACGCCGCGCGAAGACCTTCGCGGCGGTGGCGAGCAGCTCGGCCCGAGTGCGGGCCTGCTTCTCGGCGCGGGTTTCCCTTTTTGGTTTGGCGGTCATTCAGATTGGACTTGTAATTCGAATGATGATACTAATCCCAGTATGAAGCAAGACGCGATACCGAAGCTGTTCCGCGCCGCCGGGACCAAGCGACGACTCTGGATGCTCGCCGCCCTGACCCTGCTCTTCGGCGCGGCGATGCTGCCGGCGATGCGGACGATGGCCGACCACGGCGCCACGCTGATCGCCTTCGAGTCCGCCGGCACGGTCGCGCGCAGCCAGGAGATCCTCTCCGAATGGGGAGATGCCGGTAGGACCGCGATGTGGTGGCAGCTCGGCCTCGACCTGCCCTTCCTGATCGGCTACGGGCTTTTCCTCGCCGGTGCCTGCGCCGCGGTTGCGCGCAGGGCACGCGAGGCCGGCAAGCCCCGACTGGAGCAGGCCGCAGCGGTGCTCGTCTGGTTCGGCCCGCTGGCGGCGGCCGGCGACTTCCTCCAGAACGTCTCGCTCGCCCTCGTGCTCGAGGGGCACGTGAGCCAGCCGTGGACGCGGATCGCCGCGCTCGCCAATCCGACGACGACGAGCCTCGCGATCAGCGCCGGGCTGTTCGCGCTCTGCGGCGCACTCGCGACCCGCGGGCGGAGATCGGCCGCGCCGGTTCGGGAAGGCGAGATCGAGTGAGCGGCCCGGTGGAGACCCTCGGGCGCTGGCTCGAAGAGACCGCCGATGCCAGCGCTCCGGCCCCGGCCGCGATGACCCTCGCGACCGTGGGCGGCGACGGACGCCCCTCGGCGCGCGTGGTCTCGCTCAAGCGCCTGGAGCCTGGGGGCCTGGTCTTCACCACCGCACTCTGGACCCGCAAGGCAGCGGAGCTGCGCGCCAATCCCCGCGTGGCCCTCGTCTTCCACTGGCCGGCGCTCGGTCGCCAGGCGCGGATCGAGGGCCGAGCGGAGGTCGCCGAGCGCGAGCTGGCCGAGGAGCTCTTCGCCGAGCGGCCGCGAAGCCACCAACTGCAGGCGCTCGTCTCGCGCCAGGGCGAGACGATCGAGGATCTCGACACCTTGCGGGCCCGGCTCGAGGAGCTGAAGGCCGAGACGGCGGAGGATCCGATCCCCTGCCCCGCCGACTGGGGCGCCGTTCGCGTAAGACCCGACGTCGTCGAGCTCTGGAGCGAAGGAGAAGACAGGCTCCACGAGCGCCGCCTTTTCAAGCGCGACGGCGATAGCTGGGCTGCCACGCTGCTCTCACCCTGACGCTAGAGCTGCGTGGCGAGAATCCCGAGCAGGGCGACGATCATTCCGCCTCCCACCTGCAGCAGGGTGCGCTGCAGATCGTCGAAGCGACTCTCCAGGTGCTCGAACCGACCGTTCATTTCCTGGCGTAAGGAGCCGGTCTCCTGACGCACCGAGCCGATCTCCTGCCGAACGGAGCCGGTCTCCTGACGCACCGAGCCGATCTCCTGCCGAACGGAGCCAAATTCCAAGCGCATCTCCTGTCGCAAACCGCCCGTCTCGTCGCGTAGAGACTGGATGTCCGCCGACACCCGGTCGAAGCCGTCGTCAAGCCGCTCGTCTGTCCAGCTCTCTCTCATCGTCTGCATGATTGTACTCAGACAGAACCATGCGCGCGGGTGGTGCGCAGAATGAAAAATCTTCGAGAATTCTTCGGGCCGAAAGGAATACCGCGCCGGTTTAGCGCTTAGAAAGCCAGGCGATCGCGGCCGGCGTCCTTGGCGGCGTAGAGCGCCACATCCGCCCGCTCCAGCAGGTCCTCGGCGCTCTCGATGAAGTCCCAGCAGGCGAGGCCGGCGGAGCAGGTCTGCCCGTCGGGCGTCACCGCCCGCAGCCGTTCGACCGTCTCGGCCGCTTGGTCGAGTGAGGCGCCGGGGAGGAGGACGAGAAACTCCTCGCCACCGTAGCGGACGATGATGTCTTCTCCCCGCAGCTCCGCGTCCCAGGCCTCGGCGCAGTCGCGCAGCATGCCGTCGCCGGCGAGGTGGCCGTGGGCATCGTTGTAGGCCTTGAAGAAATCGATGTCGAGGATCGCAAGACACAGCGACGTGGAGGAGCGGCGAGCCCGGGCCATCTCACGGGGCAGCTGCTCGTCGAGCGTGCGGCGGTTTGGCAGCCCGGTCAGCGCGTCGCTGGCGGCGAGGATCTTGACTTCGACCAGCAGATCCTCGCGTTCGGACTCGACCCGCTTCAGCTCGGTGACGTCGGTCGCGCGGGCGTAGACCAGCGACTCGTCGGCGGACAGCGTCGAGCTCCAGCGCAGCCAGTGCCAGCTGCCGTCCTTAGCCAGGTAGCGGTTCTCGAAGCCCACCGTCTCCACACCACTGTCGAAGAGGCCGGCTGTCTCGGCTTCGGTGCGCTGGCGGTCGTCGGGGTGGACTAGGTCGACGAACGGCTTCGCCCGCATCTCCTCGTCGCTGTAGCCGAGGCTGCGCTCCCAAGCCGAGTTCAGCTCGACGAAGTAGCCGTCCATGTTGGCGGTGCAGAGCATGTCGTGGGAGAGGTCGAAGAAGCTGCGGGCCCGCTGGTCGGCGCGGGTTCGGCGGGCGACTATCTCGCTGGTCAGGAGCGTCACCACCGAGAGCGACACCGCGGTGAAGATCCAGCGGGTGAAGACCGAGTAGCCGGCGGTGCTGCCGACCACCGCCAGGGAAATCGCGTACACGACGAGCAGCCAGGCGAGATGGGCGAGCGCGAGGCGGCGCGGGAAGAAGTACGCGGCGATCAGCATCGCCCAGACGAAGATCGCTCCATACTGCCCCGCCGCCACACCGCTCTCGTAGGTCAGCAGCCCGGTCAGCGCGACGATGCCGGCGAGGATCGCGTGGATCGCCCAGCCTTGCACGCGACGAGCGAAGCCGAAGCAGAGAAGTCCGCCGGCGAGCATCGCCGCAGCGATCAGGATCAGCGCTCCGAGGTCGGCGACCGCGGGATGCGGGAGCGCCAGCGAGAGCCCCACCAGGCCGGCGCCCGCGACCGTCAGCCCGCCGAGCGCCCGCGCCTCCGAGCCCGAGCGCCGCAGCGCCTCCTTGCCGTTCGTCGTCCGCGCCATCGCCTACCCACTATCGGCGAGGAGCGGGCGTGCTTTAGCCCTGCATCCTCGCTCCGACGAGTTGCGTCAGGACGGCCGGCGGCGGAGCAGCGCGAGCATGTCGCCGACCGGGCCGAGGTGGCCGAGCTTCTCCGGATTGACGACGGAGTTGACGCCGACGATCCCGTCCTCGCCGACTTCCACCGACATCGCGGCGAGCGTTGCCCCGGTCCCGTCGGCGACGATCGCCCCCGGTTGGCCGTTGACCTCGGCGCGGCGCATGTGGGCGCCGCTGCCGGCCCCCTGCCGGCCCCAGTTGACCAGCGCCCGCGCCACCCGGTTGGCGCCTTGGAGGGGGCGTGCCAGCGCCGGCACCTTGCCGCCACCGTCACCGCGCAGGACCACGTCGCGCGAGAGCAGCGACTCGAGCGCCTCGAGATCGCCGCGCTCGGCGGCGGCAAAGAACCGCTCGCCCAACTCCTCGCGGCGGCGGCGCGAACCCTCGAAGCGAGGCCGACGCTCCTCGACGTGGCGCCTTGCCCGTACCGCGAGCTGGCGCGAGTTGTCCTCGCTCTTGCCGATCACCTCGGCGACCTCGCCGTAGTCGTAGTCGAAGACGTCGTGCAGGACCAACACCGCGCGCTCCTCCGGCGTCAGGCTCTCGAGCAGGACGAGGAAGGCGACCGAGAGCGAATCGGCCTGCTCGACCTGGCTCGCGGGGTCCTCGATCGGCTCGCTGACCAGCGGCTCGGGCAGCCACTCGCCGACGTAGGTCTCCCGCCGCGCCCGCGCCGAGCGCAGCTCGTCTATCGCCAGACGCGTCGCCACCGTGGCGACGTAAGCGCGGGGCGAGGCGATCTCCTCGCCCCGCTGCAGCACCGCGTGCAAGCGCAGCAGCGCCTCCTGGACCACTTCCTCGGCGTCGCTGACGCTGCCGAGCATCCGGTAGGCGACCGCGAAGGCGCCGGGACGCAGCTCCTCGAGCAGCTGTTCGTCGGAGTCGCTCAAGCGGCCGCCTCCGCGATTCCCTGGCGCCAGCTCGGATGAGCCGGTTGCCAGCCCAGCTCGCGCTTCGCCTTCGCGTTCGACGCACCTCGCACCTCGGTCATCATGACGGCCACGGCCTCCCCGGCGAACAGCCGGCCCGCCCAGCGCGGCACGTGGCGAGGCTGCTTCGCCCCGAGCGCGCTCGCCACCGCCGGCAGCCACTCGCGCACCGGCGCCGGCTCGTCGTCGACGACGTTGTAGATGCCGCGCTGTCCACGCTCGAGCGCCGCGACGGTCGCGTCGGCCGCGTCGGCGATGTGGACGAAGGACCAGACGCCGGCCCCGTCGCCGACCACGGGGAATTTCCGGCGGCGAATCATCTCGGTGTTCTCACCGTCGGCGCCGAGCGAGGTACCGGGGCCGTAGAAGCCGCCGTAGCGGAGGACGATCCCGACCGTCCAATCCGCGCCGGTGACCGCGTCCTCCAGGTGGCGGATCGCCGCCAGGGTCCGACGCATCGAGGCGACCGGCTCCGGATCGAGCGGGTCGTCCTCGCCCTTCACCGCCCCGCCGCTGCGAGCGAATGGCCAACCGGCGTAGCTCTGGGCGACGAAGCGCCGTACGCCGACCGCGCGTCCCGCGGAGAGCAGGTGGTCGGTGGCCTCGATCCGCAAGCGGTTGGTGGCGGCGAAGTCGCGATCGAAGTTGCGCAGGTCGAGCGAGCCCGAGAGCGCGGTCAGCTCGTGCACGATCGCCTCGGGCTCGGCCTCGGCGACCGCCCGCGCCACCTGATCGGCATCGAGCGCGTCGGCAACGACCGGGATGGCGCCGAGATCGCGCACCGTCTCCGCCTTGGCGGCGCTGCGGGTCATCCCGACAACATCGTGACCGCCCGCCGCAAGCCTGGGCAGCAACTGCTTTCCCATCGCTCCCGCTGCTCCCGCAACCAGCACCTTCATGATTCCTCCTCTCGTCGCTTTGAAGGGAAGACGAGACAGCGACGGCGGCAGTGACAACCGGAGCGAGCTTCTCAGGCATCGCCGAGCCCTTGCGACAAACGTCCGCAATATGCGTGGAACCCACTGTCACCCGCGCTAGGCTGACCGCTCGAAACCTTCGATTTGGGGAGAACCAGATGAGACGAGTCGCAAAGCTGCTGCTGGGACCGGGGGCAGTCGCGCTCCTTCTAATGGGCCTGATCGCCGCGCCAGGCGCCTCCGCGGCGACCACGAGCGCGTCGAGCTGCAAGAGCGCGAGCAACATCGAGGCGATCATCGACGACTCGGGCTCGATGGAAATCACCGACAAAGACCGCCTGCGGGTACAGGCGATGAGCCTGCTGATCGACGACCTCTCGCCGAACACGCAGCTCGGCGCGGTCGAGTTCGGCTCGGGAATCGACGTGCCCGGCATCCTCACGATCCCGGCCGCCGCCACCGTCTTCCCACCCGGCGCCGTCGGAGCGAATGCGACCGCGATGCGCAGCGCTCTCGACGGGGCGATCAAAGCCGACAACGGCGCCACTGACTACAACGGCGCCTTCGCCCAGTCCGACGCCGACAATCCCGGCGCCGACGCGCGGGTCTTCCTGACCGACGGCGGCCACGACGTCGGCACCTACAACGAAGGGCACCTGACCCACAAGGTGCCGACCTACGTGATCGGCTTTGGCACGGGGATCTCGGCGGGGCCCGATCAGGCCCGGCTGAAAAAAATCGCCAAAGACACCCACGGCAAGTACTTCCCGGTGGAGGACACCACCGAGTTGCAAGCGGCAATGAACAGCATCGGCGCCGCGCTCACCTGCCAGACCCCGCCGCGCCAGTTCACCGACCTGCTCAAACAGGGTCAGAGCAAACTGCACAGCATTACCGTCGGTGCCGCGACGAAGACGCTGCAGATCACCCTCACCTGGGCCAGCCCGCTGGACAAATTCAAGGTCAACGGGTTGCGCCTAGTCGGCAAAAAAGGCCTCCTTGCGGTCGCCTCGAGCAAGCCGGGCAAACTGACGGTGACGAAATCGACCAGCACCACCTTCACCGTGCTCAAAGTCTCCGGGCTGCGCAAAGGGACGCTGCGCTTCAACGTCAAGGCAGCCAAGGTCGCCTCCGGCGCACCGAAAGCAACCCTGACGACGCAGGTAGGTCAGAGCACGCACAGATAGGACGAGCGACACGAGGTCCATGTTGAACCCCTATGAGGGGTCAAACATGGACCTCGTCCGCTTCTACCGTGACTTGGGCTCGTAGGTGAGCAGGGCGATTCCGTCGCCCAGCGTCTGCGAGCCGACCAGGCGCAGCGGCTTCTTCTCGCTGACGTCGCCGAAGAGGCGCTTGCCCTCGCCGAGCAAGACCGGGAAGACCATCAAGCGCAGCTCGTCGACCAGGTCGTGCTCGATCATCGTCTGGACCAGCTGGGCGCTGCCGGCGACGAGGATCACGCCGTCGACCTCGCGCTTCAACTTCGCGACCTCCTCGGCGACGTCGCCGCTGAGGATGGTCGAGTTGCTCCAGCTCGCCTCCTGCAGGGTCGAGGAGACGACGTACTTCGGCATCCCGTTCATCTTCTCGGCGAAGCCGGCCTCGTCTTCGATCGTCGGCCAGGCGGCGGCGAAGCCCTCGTAGGTCACCCGGCCGAGCAGCTGCACCTCGGCCTCGCGCAGCTCGTCGAGCTTGAAGGCGTCGCCCTCTTTTCCTCGGTCGATCTCGAAGGTCCAGCCGGCGTGGCGGTACTCCTCGCCTCCACCCGGCGCCTCGATCACTCCGTCGAGGGACACGAACTCGGTTACGACGATCTTTCCCATGCTGGCCTCCTTGGTCGCTGTTTGGCTCTCTACCCCTACGACGAACGGTCAAGCCCGAAATCGACACGCATAGTGCCGATCGCAAAAGGACTGCTACGGTTTGCAGGTCGGGTCTGGCCCACTGCCACCCGAGAGGTTCCGTTTCCTCCGTGCGCTGTCTTTGCGTTTAGGGGTCGCTGGATCTCCCCTATTCGCTCAAAAAGGAGCTCACAAAATCATGTCGTTCGCCGATCTCGGCGTATCCAAGAACGTCGTGCGCGCGCTTTCGCAGCGCGGCATCGACCAACCCTTCCCCGTCCAGCAGATGGTCATCCGCGATGCGCTCGCCGGCCACGACCTGCTGGTCCAATCCCCAACCGGGTCCGGCAAGACCCTCGCCTTCGGCGTTCCGCTGGTCGACAGCGTCGAGCCCGGAGCGAAGCACCTCTCGGCGCTCGTCCTCGCCCCGACCCGCGAGCTGGCCAGCCAGATCGTCGACGAGCTGTCCTCGGTCGCCAAGGCACGCCAACTTCGTATCGCCGCCGTCTACGGCGGCGTCGGCTTCGGCCCGCAGAGCGCCGCGGCGAAGCGCGCCGACATCGTCGTCGCCACGCCCGGCCGGCTCGAGGACCTGATTCAGCGCGGCACGCTCTCGCTCAGCCAGGTCCGTGTCCTCGTCCTCGACGAGGCCGACCGCATGCTCGACATGGGCTTCAAGCCCGCCGTCGACCGGATCGTCGCCCAGACGCCGAAAGACCGCCAGACGCTCTTCTTCTCAGCGACGCTCGAGGGCGCAACCGGCAAGATCGCCGCCGCCTACACGAGCGACCCGCGCCGCCATACCAAGGAGGCAAGCAAAGCTGACAAGGCCGACATCGAGCACCGCTTCCTCGCCGTCGACTCGCAGAGCGCCAAGCTCGACCGGCTGGTCGAGCACCTGCGCGGCGAGAAGGGCGGGCGCACGCTCGTCTTCGTCCGCACCAAGCGCGGCGCCGATCGGCTGGTCAAACGCCTGCGCAAACACCAGGTGGAGGCGGCCGCGATGCATGGCGACAAAAGCCAGGGCCAGCGCGAACGCGCTCTCGCCCGCTTCGAGCGGGGTGACGTCGACGCGCTGATCGCGACCGACGTCGCCGCGCGCGGGATCGACGTCGACGGGATCACACAGGTCGTCAACTTCGATGCCCCCGACGACCGCGACTCCTACACGCACCGGGTCGGCCGCACCGGCCGCGCCGGCGCCCGCGGCACCGGGATCAGCTTCGTCCTCGCCGACCAGGCAGCCGAAGTCCGGCAGATGGCCGTCGCACTCGGCCTCGTCCAGGAGTTCGACCAGGGCCACGGTCATCTCCCCAAGCCGGTTTCGCAGCCGGGTCAGCGGCAAGGGCAGCGCCCGTCCGGGCGCCCGCGACGACGCCGTCGCCGCCCCAAGGCGAAAGCAGCCCGATGACCGCTGCCGCCCCCGCCACCGCTCCCAAGTGGACCTGCGACCGCTGCGGTGTCTCCGTCAGCCAGCTCGACGGCGCAGCGGTGCCACTGCCGGCAACCTGGACTACAGCTGCCGACGGCAACTTCTGCCTCACCTGCAGGCGGGAGCGGGCCGGCGATGCGGCGCTCGCGGCGGCGCCCGCCGACTGCAACAACGACACCCGCGTCAAAGTGCGCCGGGCCGGCCTGCTCGAGTTCGAGGTTCGCCGTGCTCCCGACCGCGCCGACAACGCGATCGCCAAGGCCTGCCATACCTCAGCCTCCGCGGTAGCGCGGGCGCGCGACGTCGTCGGGCAGCGGTAGGCCGGGAGACTCCGTGGAGGCCGGCATCGCACTTGCGCTCGTCGCGGCACTGATGACGAACCTCGCCTCGCTGCTCAAGCACCGGGGCTGTCACCACGCCACGCCGGTCCGCCTGCGGCAGCCGCTGCAGAGCGCCCGCTCTCTGGCCGGCTCGCGCTGGTTCGCAGCCGGTTGGGGGCTCGCCGCGGTCGCCTGGCTGATCCACGTCGCGGCCCTCTCGATGGCGCCGATCTCACTCGTGCAGGCGGTGCTCGCCGGCGGCGCGGTGCTGCTGGCGGTGATGTCGCAGCGGCTCTTCGGCGACCCGGTCGAGCGGCGGCAATGGCTGGCCCTATTCCTCGGCGGCGGCGGCCTCGCGCTGCTTGCCGTCACCGTGCCGCAGCTGCACGGCAGCCACTCTGAATTCTCGGCCGGAGCGATCCTCGGCTTCGAGGGAGGGCTGGCGATGCTCGCCGGCGGCCTCGCCCTCGGCCACCGCTCCCAGCGGCTCGCTCAGCGCCACGGGGTACTCCTCGCCGCGCTCGCCGGGACGCTGATCGCCTTCGCGGGGATCGCGATCAAGGGCCTGTTCGGCGTCGGTGAGATCTCGCTCGCGCTGATCGCTCCCTGGGTCGCGCTGATCGTCGTCTGCGGAGCGCTGGCCCAGTACACGACGGTGGCCGCGCTGCAGAGAGGCCAGGCGATCGAGGCGATCGGGTTGATCGGCCTGGTCGCCAACGCCAGCCAGATCGCCGGCGGCGTGCTCGTCTTCGGCGACCCCCTCTCCGCCAACCCGCTCGGCATCGCCCTGCAGAGCGCCGCCTTCGCGATGGTCTGCGCCGCGGCCCTGCTGCTGCCCTCGCGCGCGGGCCGCCAGTTGACGCCGGCCTGAACCTCGCTGGACCCCCCTCCGTACTCCGGGCAAAACCTCGCGGCACGTCGCCGCACCCGCGAACTCAGGAGGCAGTCCCGTGACCAAGACCCTTCCAGCCATCGCCATCCTCGCGATCGGCGCACTGCTCGCCGTGGCCGGCTGCGGTGGCGACAGCTCCAGTTCCGGCGAAGGCGGTGCCTACGGATCGGGGGGCGGCGAAACCGGCACGACGCAGAGCGCCAAGAGCGAAACGGGAGGCGGCGCAGCTGCCTCCCGTGGCGATGGCGTGGTCGCAGTAGCCAAGAGCCCCGAGCTCGGCACGGCGATCCTCGTCGACTCCAAAGGCTTCACCCTCTACGACTTCCACAAGGACAAGGGCACCAAGTCAGCCTGTTACGGAGCCTGCGCGGGCGTCTGGCCGCCGCTGACCACGAGCGGCAAGCCGCAGGCAACGAGTGGCGCCGAAGCGTCGAAGCTCGGCACGACCAAACGCAGCGACGGCACCATGCAGGTGACCTACGCCGGCCACCCCCTCTACACCTATGCCGCAGACACCAAGCCCGGCGAGGCGAAGGGCCAGGACATCGACTCCTTCGGCGCCGAGTGGTACGCGCTGGAGTCAAGCGGGGAAGAGGCGGAGGACTAGTGGCGTAGGACGGCGGTTGCCGTCCAGATCCGCGCGCCGGGTTGCGGCCTGACCCGGATCCGCAGCGCCGAGCGCGACGCGCGGCTCGGCAGGGCCCCTCGGCCGAAGCGGTCGAGGGGCAGCGGCGTCCACTTGCCGGGGCCGTCGTGCAGCACCCAGACGGCCTGCGGGCGCGGGCCCCGTACACGCAGCCGCACCCCGTCCCCGCGCAGTTGCAGGATCACGTCGCGGCTAGGATCGCGGCGGATCAGCAGCGCACCGGCGCGTGGTTTCGCGCCGCCCCGCGCCAGGAGGCGCTGCCCGCAGGTCAGCGCCTGGCCGATGCGCAGGCGTTCGTCGCCGAGCAGCGGCGCCAGGGGAAGCGCGCCGCGGGTGCCGCAGGTCAGGTGGACGCCGTGCCTCACGATCACCGCGTCCTCCTTGTTCGGGACCGGCAGGTAGCCGCGGCGCGTGGGCAGGACCAGACGCGTCAGCGGCAAGCGCAGCGACGGGGTGGCCGGGATCACCGACGCCGTGGCGCCGCTCGCCACGTTGCAGAGTGGCCCCGAGGGCTGCGTTTCGCTGACGACTTCGACCACCTTGGCGGAGATCGCCGCGGTGTTGAGCAGCGATTCCTCGCTCAGATACTTCATCGAGGCGCCGTGGACGACGGGGTAGGTGCCGCCGACGCGGAAGTTGGGGATCGGCGGCGCCGGGATCGTGTGTTCGTCGAGGTCCTTCGCGCTGCGGGCGAGCGCGCTCGCTTCGCCGACCAGGCCGTCGTCGGGGACGTAGTAGGGGTAAGGAGCTTCCCTGCCACCGCCACCGACGAAGGTGCCGGCGATGCCGGTGACTGGGCACTTGCCGATCGTCTGCAACGGGTTCCAGGTGGCCAGGTAGTCGTTGGTCAGCTCTTCGGTCGCGGTCTGGCCGATGTCGTCGATGATCGCTTCGACCGAGGTCCGCAGGGCGAGGCAGAGGAGGCGTAAGAACTCGCTTTCGCTTTCGCACTTGGCGCCTTCGGTGTCGATCGCGAGGTCGGCGATGAACGAGCCGGTGTGCGGCGTGCCCAGGGTGGTCAGAGAGAGGACCGAGACACCCTTGTAGGCGCCGTCCTGGGTGATCGCCGAGCGCGACCAGAGGCCGCCGTCGGAGTGGCCGACCAGCTCGACCCGCTGGACCCCGTAGTTGTCGCGAAGGAAGGCCAGCAACCCGGCCAGGGCCGCGCCGTTCGCATCGACCGCACCGTTGGAGTCGATGTAGTCAGACTGCGGCGGCGATGGGCCGTCGGGGTCGCAGGGGGTGAGTCCGTTGCCACCGGCCTGCCGAACCGGGGCGGTGAAGACCTTCTTCCCCGCCGTCTTCAGCGCCGCCGCGACCCCGGTCGGCGGATCCCAGGCTTCGCCCTCCTTGCCGTTGCAGGAGTGATCCGGCGTCGTGAACGGGGTCTGGGTGTCGAACCCCGAGACGAGGACGACGGCTTCCGGGTAAGGCGGCGCGGCGGCGGCGCTCGCCGCAAAAGCAAGCGTGGCGGCAGCCACCGCGATGAACGCCGTTGCGGTGGCGAATCGTCCTGCGCTTCTTCTCGAACCGCTCAAGAAGCGTGGAGGATAGCGCCCGCCCGGGATGCCGGACGGAGTGGGGCGCGGGCACTCGCCTGGCGCTATCTTCGTCCAATGCCGTCTTCGTCGTGGCCAGCCGTGTCCTATGAGGACTGGACGGCAACCTGCGACACGCTTCACGCCCACACCCAGGTGCTGGGAAAGCTCGCGGCCGAACTGGCGCCGGCCGAGCCGCAGTTGCAACACGCGGCGCTGCGCCTGACCGCGCGGGGATGGGAGACGGCGCCGCTGCCGGCGCCTGATGGCTCGGGGGCGCTGGTCGTGGCGCTCGACCTGCACAGCCACGAGGCGCGGGCCGAGCACAGCGACGGGCGCTCGCGGCGCATCCCGCTCACCCCACACCGCGCGGTCGGCGAGGTGACGCGGGAGCTGCTCGCCGCCGTCGCCGAGCTCGGCGGCCCGGTGCCGATCGACCCCACGCCCCAGGAGGTCACCTGGACGGTCCCGCTCGACCAAGACGACGAACACGCGACCTACGAGCCTGATCAGGTCGGTGCCTACTTCGCAGCGGCAACCCAGGCCGCCCTTGTCCTTGCCGCTTTCCGCGCTCCCTACCGCGGCCGCTCCAGCCCGATCAACGCCTGGTGGGGCTCCTTCGACCTCGCCGTCAGCCTCTTCTCCGGCCTCCCCGCCGAGCCACCCTCGGGCGACTTCATCATGCGCAACGCGATGGACTCCCAGGAGGTGGCGCTGGGCTGGTGGCCAGGCGATGGGCGCTACGGCAAGGCGGCCTTCTACGCCTACGCGCACCCAGCGCCGGACGGGTTCAAGGGCGCGGCGCTCGAGCCGGAGGGCGCCCGCTGGCATGACGACCTCGGCGAGTACGTGCTCGACTGGGACGACGTCCGCGCCGCCCCCGACCCCCATGCCTACGCGCTCGAGTTCGCCCGCTCGGCGTTCCGCCATGCCTGCCTGGTCTGCGGCTGGGACGAGACGCTCTCCGCCAGCGCCGAGGGCACGCCTCCCCCAGTCGTTTAGGTCAGAATCCTCAACCGATCTCTGTTCTCCAGGCAAGTCCCCAGAAAGGCGAGACGATGGCGACGATCACCGAGCGCGAGGCGGGTCAGATCGAGGCGGCAAACGCAGGCGGCCGCACCCCGGTCGTGTTCATCCACGGGCTCTGGCTGTTGGCGAGCAGCTGGGAGCGCTGGGTGACCCTCTTCGAGGAGGCGGGCTACGCGCCGGTCGCCGCCGATTGGCCCGACGACCCGGCGTCGGTAGAGGAGGCGCGGGCGAATCCCGAAGCCTTCGCGGGCAAGTCGGTCGGGCAGGTCGCCGACCACATGGCCGAGGTGATCGGCGCGCTGAACAAGAAGCCCGCCGTGGTCGGTCACTCCTTCGGCGGGCTGATCGCGCAGAACATCGCCGGGCGCGGCATCTCCGCCGCCACGGTCGCCGTCGACCCGGCGCCGTTCAAAGGCGTGCTGCCGCTGCCGATCGCGGCCCTGCGCGCGACCCTGCCGGTGACCCGCAACCCGCTCAACCGCGGCCGCGCCGTCACCCTCACCCCCGACCAGTTCCGCTACGGCTGGGCCAACGCCGTCGACGCTGCCGAGGCGAAGGCGCTCTACGACGAGTTCCACGTCGCCGCCCCCGGCCTGCCGATCTTCCAGGCGGCGCTGGCCAATCTCAATCCCAGCGCCGAGACCAGGGTCGACACGGAGAACCCGGACCGCGGCCCGCTGCTGATCTTCACCGGCGAAAAGGACCACGCGGTACCGCCGGCGATGAGCAACGCCGCCTTCAAGAAGCAGCAGCGCAACCCAGGGGTAACTGAGCTGGCGGAGATGCCCAACCGCGGCCACTCGCTGACCATCGACACCGGCTGGCGCGAGATCGCCGACCGCTCGCTGGACTTCGTCAAGCGCTTCGTCTAGATAATCAGCTTTACCTGAGTATCCTTGGTGGCCGATGGCGGTCACCTTCATCACCCTCGGGCCAACCGGTACCTGTCACGAGCGGGCGGTGGAACGCTACGCAGAGTTCCAGGGGATAGAGGACTACGGGATCGAGCTGATCGTCGACTTCTTCGTCGGCCTGGAGATGCTGCGCGAGACTCCCGGCGCCTTCCTCGTCCAGTGCAGCGCCCACCCCAAGGTGCACGAGATCACCGAGAAATACTGGACCGAGGTCTGGGTCGTCGACACCTTCATCTACCCGACCAAGCACCTGGTCCTGCTCAGCCGCAAGGAGGTCGAGAAACCGCGCTCGCTCGGGATCGTGCCGGCGACCAAGGGATACGTCGACCTCTCGCGGTGGGAGGAGGTGATCGACGTCGCCTCGAAGCCGATCGTCGCCGAAGAGCTGCTCGCCGGTCGCTACGACTCCGGCCTGACCCACATGGAGCACGTCGAGGAGCACGCGGACGAGCTGCGACTCGACCTCGACATCGGCGAAATCGACACCACCTGGGTCGTCTACGGACGTGAGAAGCGCTTCGGTGGCGAGGTGATCGGCATCCCCTCGGCCGAGCTCTTCCGCCCGCCCCAGCTAGTCTGAGCAGCCATGAAGGTGGCCGTGGTCGGCGGGACCGGAGTCCTGGGCAAGCCCTTGGTGGCTGAGCTGGCCGCGCGGGGAGACGAGGTGCTGGCGCTGAGCCGCACGGCGCCGCGGAAGCTGCCGGACGGGGCGTCGCATCGTCGTATCGACCTGACCACCGGCGACGGCCTGGCCGAGGCGCTCGCCGGCATCGAGGTCATCGTCGACGCCTCGAACTCGAGCACGCCGCGGCGCGCGGCCCCGGTCATGGTCGAGGGCACGAAGCGGCTGCTGAACGCCGGGGCGGAGGCCGGCGCCCGGCACTACGTCGGCGTCTCGATTGTCGGCTGCGAGCGGGTGCCGATGGCCTACTACAAGGTCAAGGTCCAGCAGGAGGAGGCGATCGCCGCCGGCGCGATCCCATGGAGCCTGTTGAACGCGACCCAGTTCCACACGCTGATCGACTACCTGTTCAAGCAGGACGCGCGCTTCGGGATCGTCCGGTCCGGCAGCGCCCGCTTCCAGCCGATCGACCCGCCGGTGGTGGCGGAACGCTTGGCCGCGGCGGCCCACGCCGAGCCGGCCGGCCGGCTCCCGGACGTCGCCGGCCCCGAAGTGCTGACGCTGTCTGAGCTGGCCAAAGCCTGGCGGCGGGCGGGCCATAGAGCGCTTCCGTTGCGGTTTCCGATGGTCGGTCCGATCGGTCGCCCGTTGCGCGAAGGGGCTCTCTGCAATCCGGATGCGGCGGCCGGCGGTCGCACCTTCGAGCAGTGGCTTGCCGATGCCTGAGCGGGGCGGCGAGCAGATGCGCGCGCCGAGCACCGCTCGTATCGCTCTGGCAATTCTGGTCCTCTCCGCCGCCTCCGTCGGCATCCCCGCGGCACTCGCGCCGCACGCCTTCTACAGCGACTTCCCCTTCCTCGCCCACTGGGTCGACCGCATCCCCCCTTACAACGAGCACCTGGTCACCGATGTCGGCGGCCTCTACCTCGGCTTCACTGTGCTCTTCGCCTGGGCGGCCTGGACGCTGCAGCCGACCCTGGTCCGGGCGGCCTGCTCGGCCTGGCTGCTCGCCGCCGCGCTCCACCTCGGCTTCCACGCCACCCACCTCGACAACTTCGACACCGCCGACGCGATCGCCGAGCTCACCTCCCTCGCCTTCCTGCTGATCCCCCCGCCGCTGGCGATCTGGGCGGTGGGTCAGGAACCGGCGACGCGATAGAGGTCCCACTCGTCGGGGACGCCCTTGAGGGCGTGGCGGCCGGCGGGCTCGAACTCGACTCCCGAGCCGACGGCGAGGTCGCGGACCGTGCGCGAGGCGAGAACGTCTCCCGCCCCGGCCAGAGCGGCGATCCGGGCCGCGACGTGGACGGCGATGCCACCGACGTCGTCGCCCATCAGCTCGACCTCACCGGCGTGGAGCCCGGCCCGCACCTCGATCCCCAGCTCGGGCATCTCGTCGGCGATCGCCCGCGCGCACTGGGCGGCGCGGCTCGGACCGTCGAAGACGGCGAGGAAGCCGTCCCCCGTCGTCTTCACCTCGCGGCCGTCGTAGCGGCCGAGCAGGTCGCGGACCCGCTGCTGATGCCGCTCGAGCAGGTCGCGCCAGCGGTGGTCGCCGAGCTTGGCGGCGAGCCGGGTCGAGTCAACGATGTCGGTGAAGAGGACCGTGGCCAGCACCCGCTCGGAAACCGGTGCCGGACGAACCCCGGTGAGGAACTCCTCGATCGCCGCCAGCGCCGCCTCGCTGTCGCCGACCCAGGGGAAGTGGTCCCTCCCCTCCAGCTCGGCGTAGGAGCTGCCGTCGATCTGCTCTGCGAGCCAGCGCCCGGCGCGGTAGTTGACCGCCTGGTCCTGGCGCCGGTGTAGGACCAGGGTCGGCGCCTGGATCAACGGCAGGGCGCCGCGCACATCGGTGTCGAGGAACATCTCGAGCAGCTGCTGGACCCGCATCGGGCTGGCCGCCTGGCGCTCGACGCGGGCCTGGAACTCGCGCGCGCGAGGCTCCGCGGCCATGCTCGGCGAGAAGATCTCGATCGTCGTCCCCTGTCCCCACATCGGCCCGATCAGCTCGTCCTGGGCTTCCTGCACCGCCTCGCGCGGAGGAGCCCAGGGATAGTCGGCGGCGGCGGTCGAGCGCGCCATCGCCCCCCAGAGCACGAGGGCCGAGGTGCGCTCGGGGTAGGTGGCGGCGAAGAGCATGCACATGGTCGCGCCCTCGGACATGCCGAGCAGCGCCGCTCGCCCGCAGCCGGCGGCATCCATCACGGCACGAACGTCGTCCATCCGCTCCTCGAGCGTCGCCGGGCGCGGCACCGGGTCGGAGAGGCCGACGCCGCGGCGGTCGAAGACGATCACGCGGGCGAAGGAGCCGAGGCGGTGCAGGAAGTGGGAGAGCAGCGGGTTCTCCCAGATCAGGTCGAGGTGCGATAGGAAGGGGAAGGCGAGGACCAGGTCCACCTCGCCCTCGCCGAACACCTGGTAGGCGATGCCGATCTCTCCGCTGCGCGCGTATCGGGTCTCGGGGGCCATCCCGCCGCTCACACTACGCCGCGCCGGGCAACCGTCAAGGCGAGTGCGCCTCAGACGTTGCTGCTGCCCGAGCGAGCAGGTCGCGCAAAGCGCGCTGATCAGCCGCGGACATGGCGTCGAGCCAGGGCGGCGGTTTCTCCACCGCGCGCATCAGGCGGGCGCGCAGGCGCCGGCCGTCGGCGGTGAGCTCGATCAGCTTCACCCTGCGGTCGCCCCCGGAGGGGGTGCGGCGAGCGAGGCCGCGCTCTTCGAGGCCGTCGACGATGCCGGTGACGTTGGAGCGGTCGCAATGGAGCACGTCGGCGATCTCGCTCATCGTCCGCGGCTCCGCGAGCGCGCGGAGGGCGCCGAAGGAGGCCGGCCGAAGGCCGAGCTCGCGCACGATAGGGAGGAACGGGGGCGGGTATACGAGACCGGTGAGCAGGCCCCATGCCTCAGCAGCCGGGTCCTTTACGCCCGCCCCGCGCCCACGCTTTGCCTTCGCCTCACCCATCGGGATGCATACTAATCTCAATCATGGTAAACCTCAACTATTGAGCTTTGCCCGCAACACGCAAAGGCTGGTGTGAGATGAGCGCAGACGTCGCAGAGCAGGCCGGGATCGAAGTCGAAGGGCTGGTCCGCGAGTTCAAGAACGGGCCGCGGGCCGTCGACGGGATCGACCTGCGCGTCGCGCCGGGCGAGATCTACGGCTTCCTCGGCCCGAACGGGGCCGGCAAGTCGACCACCGTCCTGATGCTGACGACGCTGCTGCCGCCAACCGCCGGAACCGCGCGCGTCGCCGGCTTCGACATCGCCGGCGAAGGGCCAAAGGTCCGCGGCGCGATCGGCGCCGCGCTGCAGGAGGCGGCGCTCGATCCGCTGCTTACCGGCAGCGAGCACATGCGCCTGCAGACTGCGCTGCACGGCCTGGCCAAGGCCGAGCGGGTCGAGCGGGGGCGTGAGCTGCTCGCCCGCGTCGGCCTCTCCGAGGCTGCCGACCGCAAAGTCGGCGGCTACTCGGGTGGGATGAAAAGGCGGCTCGACCTGGCGCTGGCGCTTGTCCACCGGCCGCGCATCCTCTTCCTCGACGAGCCGACCACCGGCCTCGACATCCAGAGCCGCACCGCGCTCTGGGACGAGGTCGCGGGGCTCGCCTCCGAGGACGGCGTCACTGTCTTCCTCACCACGCAGTACCTCGAGGAGGCCGACGCGCTCGCCAACCGGGTCGGGATCATCGACCATGGCCACATCGTCGCCGAGGGCACGCCGGCCGAGCTCAAGGCCGAAATCGGCCGACCGACGGTCGAGGCGGTCCCCCGCGATCCCGGCGACCAGGAACGGGTGGCGCTGGCGCTGCAGCCATTCGGCGAGAGGTGCGGCGCTACGCACCGCGGCGGGGCCTCCGTCCTGCTCGCGGGCGGCGAGTCGCAGCTCGCCGACGTCGTCCGCGCCCTCGACGCCGAGGGGATCGCGATCGAGCAGCTGCAACTGCACGCGCCCTCGCTCGACGACGTCTTCCTCGCCAAGACCGGGCGCTCGCTGGAGGGTGCCGGGGACGAGGAGGCCGAGCCCGGCAGCGAGGAAATGGAGGCGGTGCGGACGTGAGCGGCGGCCTGCGCACCCAGGTCGGTCAGCTCGCCCGCCGTTCGGTGCTGCGCACGCTACGCCAGCCGGCGTCAATCGTGCCGGCGCTGATCTTTCCCCTCTTCCTGCTCGCGGTCAACTCGGGCGGGCTCAAAGACGCCACCAACCTGCCCGGCTTCCCGACCGACTCCTACCTCACCTTCGCCCTCGCCGTGCCGTTCATGCAGGGGGCGCTGTTCTCGGTGATGAACGCCGGCACCGACCTCGCCCGCGACATCGAGACCGGCTTCCTCAACCGCCTGGCGCTGACGCCGCTGCGCGGCGCGGCGCTGCTCAGCGGCCTGCTCGCCGGAGCCGTCGTCCTCGGCCTCGTCCAGGCCGCGGTCTACCTCACGGTCGGGTTGATCGCCGGGGCCGAACTCGCCGCCGGCTTCGGCGGCGCCCTGGTGATCGTCGCCCTCTCGGTGACGATCACCGTCGCCTTCGGCTCGATCGGCCTCTTCGCCGCGCTGCGCACCGGCTCGGGCGAGGCGGTCCAGGGACTCTTTCCCGTCTTCTTCGTCTTCCTCTTCCTCTCGACGATGGCGCTGCCGCTCAACCTGCTGCAGACCGACTGGTTCCACGCCGTCGCCAGCGTCAACCCGGTCTCCTACCTGCTGCAGGCGTTCCGCTCGCTGCTGATCGAAGGCTGGAACGCCGGCGACCTGGCGCTCGGCTTCGGGATCGCCGCGGCGATCCTCGTCATCGGCATGTTCGCCGCCTCGGCGGCGCTGAAGACGAGGCTGGTGAGGACGTGACCCGCAAGATCGCCCTCGCCGTCGCCTGGCGCAGCATCCACAACTTCCTCAGCAACCCGGCCTTCCTGGTGCCGGGGATCGTCTTCCCGCTCTTCTTCTTCATCGCCTTCGCCGGCGGCCTCTCGGCGATCTCCGGCGCCCCCGGGTTCGACTTCGAAGGGGGCTACACCGCCTTCCAGTTCGTCTTCGTCCTGCTCCAGTCGGCGGCCTTCGGCGGCGTCTTCACCGGCTTCGGGATCGCCCGCGACTTCGAGACCGGCTTCTCCCGTCGTTACCTGCTGGCGGCGACCGACCGGCGCGGGATCGTCGCCGGCTACGCGATGGCGGCGCTGGTGCGGGCGCTGATCACCTGGACGATCCTGACCGCGGTGGCGCTGGTCGCCGGGATGGAAATCGGCGGCAGCGGCGGGGAAATATTCGGCCTATACGTCCTCGCGATCCTGGTCAACCTGGCGGCGACGCTGTGGGCGGCCGGCGTGGCGATGCGCGTGCGCTCGATCCAGGGTGGGCCGCTGATGCAGTTCCCCACCTTCCTCGTTCTCTTCCTCGCCCCCGTCTACGTGCCGCTCGACCTGCTCAGCGGCTGGATCCACGCGGTCGCCTCGATCAACCCGATCACCGCCCTGCTCGAGGCAGGGCGCGGCTTCATCTCCGGCGACCCGACCGTGGTCGCGCTCGCCTTCGCCGTAGCCATCGCCCTGCCGCTCGTCTTCGGCCTCTGGGCACGCGGCGGCCTGCGCCGCGCCGAAGCCGCCGGCTAGCCGCTAGGAGCCTGGACGACGGATGGGACGAGTGGAAGTTGACCCCCGGATAAGGGGGCAAAAGGTTCACTCGTCCGATTTCAAGCTCTAGCCTGCCTCCGAGTAGGCGGGTTCGCGGTCGGCCCCGTGCGCCTCCTCGGACGGCGCGCCGTCCGCCATTTCGGCCATCGCCGCCGGGTCGGGCATCGGTTCGGAACGGAGGATGAAGATCGCGATCGCGAGGGCGACCGCGACTAGGCCGGCGGCGACCACATAGGCGAGGTGGAAGCCCGAGTTGAGCGCCGCTGCATGCGAGGCGCCGTCGGCGAGCATGCTGTCGGTGCGCCCGGCGGCGAGCGTGGCGAGGACCGCGAGGCCGATCGCGCCGCCCACTTGGGCGCTGGTGTTGACCACGCCAGAGGCGAGGCCGGCGTCTTCGGGCGTCGCCCCGGACATCGCCAGCGTCATCAGCGAGGGGAACGAGATCCCGACCCCGACGCCGAAGAGGAGCAGCGGCGGCAGCAGGTCGGCAAGGTAGCTGCCGTCGACCGGCGTGCGGGCGAAGAGCAGCAACGCGGCGCCGACCAGGACCATGCCCGGGATCAGCATGCTGCGCGGGCCGAAGCGCATGATCAGTTTTTCCGAGTAGCCGAGCGAGAGCGTGCCCATGACGAGCGTGGTCGGCAGGAAGGCAAGGCCGACTTCGAGCGGGTCGTAGCCGAGGATCTCCTGTAGGTAGAGGGCGCCGAGGAAGAAGGTCGAGAACATCCCGGCGACGAGCAGCATCTGCAGCGCGTTGGCGCCGGAGACGTTGCGCGAGCGGAACAGTCGCAGCGGCATCAGTGGGTTGGCGATCCGCGCCTGGCGCAGCACGAAGGCGATCTCCAGCGCCAGCGAGACTCCGCCGAGAATCAGCGTCTGGGCAGAGAGCCAGCCGTTTTCGGCGACCTCGAGGATCGTGTAGACGCCGAGCATCAGGCCGGCGGTGATCAGCACTCCACCGAAGATGTCGGCGCCCTCTCCGAAGCCGAGGCCCTTCCCGTCGGCGACCAGCGGCGGGTCATCAGGAAGGTGCCGATCCCGATCGGCAGGTTGATGAAGAAGATCCAGTGCCAGGCGATCGCCTCGGTCAGCACGCCACCGATCAGCAGGCCGATCGTGCCGCCGGCGGAGGCGACGAAGCCGTAGACGCCGATCGCTTTCGCCTGCTCGCGCGGCTCCGGGAACATCGTCACGATCATCCCCAGGATCACCGCCGAGGTCAGCGCGCCGCCGACGCCCTGGATGAAGCGAGCGCCGATCAGCATCTCCTGGGTCTGGGAGATCCCGCAGAGCAGCGACGCGGTGGTGAAGACGACGAGCCCGACGAGGAAGATGCGGCGCTGGCCGAGCAGGTCGCCGAGACGGCCGGCGAGCAGCAGCAGACCGCCGAAGGGAACCAGGTAGGCGTTGACGACCCAGGCGAGGTTGCTCTGCGAGAAGCCGAGGTCGTCCTGGATCGAGGGCAGGGCGACGTTGACGATCGTGATGTCGAGGACGATCATCAGCATCCCCGCGCAGAGCACGTAGAGCGCCAGCCAGCGGCTCCTGTCCTCGGCGGCGTTCGTGTCCGGTCCGGTGGTTGCTGCTGCGTCGACGCTCATCTCGCCGCCTCCTTCGTGTCGTGGGTCACCGTGGCGGCTACCCTAGCAAATGGTTGTTAAACACAACTACTTGGTTGCAAATTTGTATCAAGCGATTAGACTGGTCGTCATGGCAACGAAGCGCTCATACGGGGAGGCGTGCCGGTTCGCCTACGCCCTCGACCTGGTCGGCGAGCGCTGGGCCCTGCTCGTCGTGCGCGAGCTCCTGCTCGGCCCGAAGCGCTTCACCGACCTGCGCGCGGGTCTTCCCCACGCCAGCCCCAACATCCTCTCGGAGCGGTTGCGCGAGCTGGATCAGGCCGGTGTCGTCCATCGTCGCAAACTGCCGCCGCCGGCGGCGTCGCAGGTCTACGAGCTGACCGAGTGGGGCAGGGAGCTGGAGCCGGTCGTGACCCAGCTCGGCGCCTGGGGCGCCCGCTCGCCGGTCCCGCCCGAGCACCGCGAGATCGGCGCCAGCTCGATCGTCCTGGCGCTGCGCTCGCTCTTCGACGCGGAGGCTGCGGGCGAGCTAGAGGCCGGCTACGAGCTGCGACTCGGCGAGGAGAGCTTCCACGTCGGCATCGCCGCAGGCGAGCTGGAGCTCGGCCGCGGCGCCCCCGAGGCACCAGCCGCGGCGATCGAGACCGACGCCGGCACGCTTGCGGCACTGCTCACCGGCCAGCTCGCCCTCGATGTCGCGCTCGAGTCGGGGGCGGCGAAGATCGACGGGCCAAAGAAGGAGGCCCGTCGATTCCTCGCCTTGTTCCCGATGCCTGAGCCGCAGCTCGCCTAGATCCTGTTCTTGGCTATTTGGCGACCGGTCCGAGGATCGCCGCGGCCCCCGTCATCCCGGCCAGGTTCGGGTGGATCGGCGCGGCAGGGTTGCTCGGCACGACCGGCTCGACCCAGCGCGTCGAGGACCCCTTGCAGGCGTCATGGCCGATGCTGGCTTTGTACCAATCGACCAGCGTGGCCCCGTTGGCTGCCGCCTGCGTGGCGAGCATCGCGTTCAGTTCTTTCTCCTTCGCCCGCAGGTAGGGAACGTCGCCGAAACCGATCGGCATCTGCGGCCAGCAGCCGAAGCCCGTCTCGGGGAATATCGCCGCGTAGTTGACGACGAAGACTTTCGCCGACGGCGAGCGGGTGTGGATGCCCTGCAACACCGCCGCGACTTTCGGCGCCGTCGCCGCGATCCGTTCGGCGATCTGGTCTTTTCCGCCCGCCGTGTATTTGTCTTTGCAGGGCGTGCTGAACGGGTTGACCGTGATGCAGCTGAGAGCGACTTCGGAGAAGCCGATGTCGTTGCCTCCGATCGTCAGCGAGACTCTCGTCGTTTCCGCGTCGAGCGAGTTGAACTGCGGCGGGTTGGTGCCCAGTTCGGTGCTCTGCGGGTTGGTCATGTCGACGGTCGTCGCCCCACTGCAGCTGGGGTCGCGCAGCGTCAGGCCGATGGTCGGCGCCGCCAGGTGGGCATAGTTGTGATCCGACTTGAGGCAGCCGAGCGGTGCGATCTGGTTGGGGATGATCGGGCCGGCGGCGTAAGAGTCGCCGAGCGCGACGTAGTTGGCAGCGCGGGCAGCTGCGGCGAAAGCAGTGAGGACAGCGAACATCGCGATCGCTAGCACCACCGTTCGCCTCAGCCGCCGCGGGTTGGACTGAATCGACTGGGTCATATCCATCTCTCCTTTTCTCGATTTGAGGCTCTGAACGGGCGGACGAGCAAGCGGCCCGCCCTTACCCGTTTCGGCCTAAGTTAATCCTGATCAATCGAGTGCGTACTCCGCTTTGGACGTTTGGGCGATTCGCGATCGCGACGCCCCCAGCTGTGGCCGGGAGGGGCGACGTCGCGCAGCTGGGTGCGCTCGAGCTCCCGCACCTCGGAGACGAGGACGTTGGTCGTGCCTTCGCAGCGCTCGAGGCGGCCCTTGGCGCGGACGAGTGGCGAGGTGCGGACCTCGGCCCGGTGGCGGTCGTATACGGGTGGCGGCACGATCAGGTTGACCGTGCCGCGCTCGTCCTCGAGCAGCACGAAGACGATCCCGCCGGCGGTCTCGGGTCGCTGGCGGGCGACGACCATCCCGCCCACCTCGACGACCGCGCCGTCGTCGATCTTCTCCAGGTCGGTGCTGCGCGCCAGCGCGGAGTCGAGGCCATCGCGCATCAGCGCCATCGGGTGCTCGCCCAGCGTCATCCCGGTCGAGCGGTAGTCGGCGATCATCTCCTCCCACGAGCCGAGCCGCCCGAGCTCGGGCGTCTCGGGCGTCTGCAGTGGCAGCGCCATCTGCATCGCCTTTGCGTGGCGCCGGCCAGTCCCGACCACCCCGACCTCCCAAAGCGCCACCCGCCGATCGCCGTCGGCCAGATCATCGAGAGCACCCGCCCAGGCCAGGCGCTCGAGCCCATCGCGGCTGGTCCCACAACGCGAGGCGAGGTCGGCAATCCCCCGGTAGGACCCACTCCGCCGGCGCCCGGCGACGAGGCTCGCCATCTCCTCCTCGCGCGCCCCCTTCACATAGCCGAGCCCGATCCGCACGACCATTCCACCCCGCACCTCGGGCTCGGCAACCGGCGAACCGCGGTCGAGGTTTGGCTCGCTATGCGGTTCAAACCTCGACCGCGGTGGTTGACGGGGGGTCTCGACGTGACAGACGACGCGGCTGCGGTTGACGTCGGGCGGGGCCAGGCGGACGCCGCGTCGCTGCGCCTCGTGGGCCAGCGCGTCGGGGGGGTAGAAGCCCATCGGCTGCTCGTTCAGCAGCGCGCAGAGGAACTCCGGCGCGTAGTGGATCCGCAACCAGGCCGACTGGTAGGCGAGCAGGCCAAAGGCGGCCGAGTGAGCCTTGGGGAAGCCGAAGCCGGAGAAGCCCTGGACCTGCTGCCAGACCCGCTCGGCGATCCGCTCGGCGACCCCCCGCTCGGCGGCGCCGGCGAGGAAGCGCTTGTGGAACTTCTCGATCGCCTCCTGGGAGCGCTTGCGGCTCATCGCCCGCCGCAATCCGTCCGCCTCCGCGTGGGAGAAGCCGGCGAGAGCGATCGCCACCTCGAGCACCTGCTCCTGGTAGACGATCGCGCCGTAGGTCTCCTCCAGCGCCGGCTTGAGCAGCTCGTGCTCGTAGGGGATCTCGTAGGAGGGGTCCTCGCGCAACCGCTTGCGTCGCTCTATATACGGATGGACCGCGCCCCCCTGGATCGGCCCCGGGCGGACCAGCGCCACCTGCACAGTGAGGTCGTTCAGATTCTCAGGGCAAGTGCGGGGCAGCATCTGCATCTGGGCACGGCTCTCGATCTGGAAGACGCCGGTCGTCTCCGCGGCGCGGATCGATTCGAAGGTCTCGCGGTCCTCGAAGTCGATCCGCGAGAGGTCGAGCCGTTTTCCCCGCGTCCGGTCGACTTCTTCGACGCAGCGCTCGACCGCCGAGAGCATCCCCAATCCGAGCAGGTCGATCTTGAGGAAGCCGGCGTCCGAGCAGGAGTCCTTGTCCCACTGGACGATCTGCCGCCCCTCCATCGCCGCCGGCACGACCGGGCAGACGTCGATCAGCGGCTGGGTGGAGATCACCATGCCGCCGGAGTGCTGGGAGGCGTGGCGGGGCAGGCCCATCGCCTCGCCGGTGAGCTCGATCAGGACCCGCCAGCCGTGCGAGGCGGCACGGTCGGCTCCGATCGCGGCGGCGACGTCGCGCTCGATCTCACCGCTGCTCTCGTGGAAGCCGAGCGTCTTGGCGACCCGCTCGATCTCCGCCGGCGGCAACGCCAGCGCCTTGCCGAGGTCGCGCACCGCGCCGCGCGGGCGGTAGGTGGGAAAAGCGGCGACCAGGGCGGAGCGGTCGGCACCGTAGCGGCCGTGCACACGGGGAATCAGCTTCTCGCGGATGTCCCGCGGGAAGTCGAGGTCGATGTCGGGAGCGACGGTGTCCTCGTTGACTTCCGCATTGAGGAAGCGGCCGGAAAAGAGGTCTCTCTCGACCGGGTCGATGTGGGAGAGGCCGGTGAGGAAGCAGACGATCGAGCTGACGCTGGAGCCGCGTCCGCGACCCGGCGGCATGATCGCGCGCGCCGACGCGGGGCCGCGCACCTCCAGCGCCACCTCGCGGGCCAGCTCGAGCAGGTCCCGGTGGAGGAGGAAGAAGCCGGAGAGGCCACGGATTCGGATCGTCCGCAGCTCCTCCTCGAGTCGAGCGTCGGCTTTCGCCAGCTCCGCCCGATCCGGATAGCGCTCGGCCAGCAGGCCCTTGCAGATCTCCGCCAGCTCGCGGTCCGCGTCGGGGTTCTCGGAGCCGGGGTAGCTGTAGCCCAGGTCCGCAGTCAGGTCGAAGCGGAGCCGCTCGGCGAGGCGCAGGGTCTCGGCAACGGCCTCGGGGTGCTCGGCGAAGCGCCTCGCCATCGCCTCCGGCGAAGCCAGGGCCGAGGAAGAGTTGCCGCGCCGCAGTGGCTCGGAGGCCTCCAGCGTCGTCCCCGATCGCACCGCGACGAGTACGTCTTGCAGGTGGGTGCGGCTGCGAGCGTGGCAGTGGACGTTGCCGGTCGCAACGGAGGGGACGCCGAGGCGCTCGGCGAGACCGGCGAGCCAGCGGTTGCGCGCCCGGTCGTGGCGCCAGTAGGGCCGCTGCAGCTCGACGCGGAAGCGATCGCGGCCGAAGGCAGCGAGCAGGCGACGAGCGGACGAGGCCGCAGCGGCTGGATCGCCGCGAGCCCAGGTCCCTGCCACCACGCTGTCCCCCGCGCAACCCGACAGGCAAACCAGGCCCTCGGCACGCGCTTCGACCTGCTCCAGCTCGACCCATGGCTGCATGGCGGTCCGCCCGGTGTTGTCGCGGGTGTGCGAGTGAGCCTCGCTCAGCAGGCGGCAGAGGTTCCGGTATCCGAGCGCGTTCTCGACCAGCAGGGTGAGGTGGGCCTTCCGCGACCCCATCGCCACGGTCACCTCGCTCCCGGTGATGGCTCTTACGCCGAGCCCCCTACAGGCGTGGGCGAGCTCCATCGACCCCCAGACCCCGTCGTGATCGGTGAGGGCGAAGGCGGGGTAGCCGCGATCGGCCGCGGCGGCGGCCAGCTGGGTCGGCGTCGAGGCCCCGTCGAGGAAGGAGAAAGCGGAGTGGGCGTGCAGCTCTATGTATGGGGCGGTCATCAGGCACGCTGCCGGTACCAGCGCCTGACGCTGTCGCGAAAGACGACCACGTCGCTGCCGTCGAGGAGGGCCAGCTCGAAGTAGTGACGCCACAGCCGCCGCGGTGTCCACCAGCGGTCCTCGACCACCCACTCCTCGCGGACGGCCACCACCTCGACCCGCTCGACCGCCATCGGCACCCCCTCGGGGTCGGCTTCGACCGCCACCCGCCGCGGCGCGTAGAGCCGGCGAATCCCCGGCGTCATCGCCCTCGACCCACTTTTGTGTGACTACTGGCTCGAAGAATTTGCCTGTGTCGCACACGCGCGCGACCTCGATCCCTAGCGTCGGAGCCGTGCCATGGCCACCGAAAATTGGAGACCCGCTTCCCCGCTCTGCAGATGCCTGGTTCGAGCAGCCCAAGTTGGACTGGATCCTGGGGATGAAAGGACACGGTCCAGAATGGAGCCGTGTTTTCCGCATCTACCCCGATGATCGAGAGCTCGTTTGGGAGACCTTCGCGGAAGCCGCACAGAAATCCATAATCGAGAAGATCCGCGACCGCTCGCCGTTCGGCATTGTCTGCGAACAGCAGCCCGAGCTCACGCTCAACGGTCGCAGCACCTTCGTGGTTCTTTCCTGGCATTACCCCTTTGAAGGCGCTGCGCCGAGGCTGGTAACTGCCTACCCCACCACGTAGCATGAAAGAGCCATGGCAATAGCCCACAAAATCACCCCCTTCGACATAGTCGAGCTGACTGAGCCCATAGACGAGGCTCCTGCGGGTGCGCGAGGGGGCGTTCTGGAGCTCTATAGGCCCGAGGTCGCCATGGTTGAGATCCTTGAGCCCAAACTCAGTGGCGCAGAACGAATTATCTTCGCCCCGCTCGACAAACTGCGTGTCATCGAACCTTCGTCTAAAAGTTCCTAACCACTTCATCGCCCGGGAACCGGATACGGCGTCAGCATCGTGCGACGCTCGGGGAAGCGGGAGGCGGCGTCGACAGGGAGGATCTTGAGCAGCGAGTCGGCGCCCTGGGCGGCGCGGACCTCGCGCAGGGCGCCGGCGAGGCGGTGGCGGCGCGACTCATCTCCACGCACGGCGAGCTCGAGTTGCTCCGCCGCGCGAGGCCCAAGCCTGACCGCGCGCAGCCACAGCGAGACCGCCGGCGCCGGCAGCTCCTCCAGCCTGGGCAGGAGCAGGGCGCGCAGGGCTCGGGCGGAAGCCACCGACCGTCCGAGACCCTGCGCGACGCTCCAGCTGCCGCCGTCTCCCAACCCGGCGCCGAGGCGTAACCCCAGCAACGTACGCCCCTTGCGCCGCGGCGCGGCGAGCAGTCGATCGACCAGCAGCTCCAGCGCGCGCTCCAGCTGGCTACCGGCCGTCCCCTCGGGCAACTCGATCTCCTCGACCAGCTCGTCCCAGGCGCCGTGGACGCTGACGGGGAGCAGCTCGTCTTCGCCACAGGCGATGCGCAGAGCGCGCATCCCGGGCGGCCCGAAGCGGTCGGCAACATGGCTCGGGGAGAGTGTCGCCAGCTCTCCCAGCGTGCCGATCCCCAACCGGCACAGCGTCTCCACCAGGCTGCCTGCCTCTCGTTCCGGCAGGCCGAGACGGCCCGCCAGGACCGCAACCGGCAACTCGGATACGAGGGACGTCATGCGAACGTATGTTCGTATATCGAAGCGTCGAATTCAACCTACGAAAAGTTCCATTTGGGACGGCGCCGCAATCCAATCGCGAACCGCGACGTTTACTTTAAAAGACTTGCGCTAATCGCAAGGCTGTGAGAGGGTGCCGCCCGATGCTGGCCCACATCGCAGGCATACCGGTCGAGGAGACGGCGCTGAACCTGGCGCCGGTGGCCTTCGTCGCCGCCGGCCTGACCAGCGCCCGCCTGCGCCGGCTGACCGCCCAGCGGCGCCCGGGCCGGCAACGACGCGGTGGCCGGCGCGCGGTGCTCGCGAGGCGAACGTGACCGTCGCCTCTCCCAGCGCGACCCGCGCCCCGGTCCACCTGCGCCACCGCCGCAGCGTCCGGCGCCTCAGCGAAGGCCAGCTCGGCGATCTCCGCCAAGCGATCACCCTGGCGCAGAAAATCGGCGACGATCGCGGCTACCAGTACTGGGCCGGCATCCACGGCCTGCCGCTGCCGATGTACTGCAAGCACGGCAGCCCGTTCTTCCTCCCCTGGCACCGCGCCTACCTCTACTTCTTCGAGAAGTCGCTGCAAGATCGGGTTCCCGGCGTAACCCTGCCCTGGTGGAACTGGACCCAGAACCACGCCGAAGGGCTGCCCGCCGCCTACAGCCGCGGCCGCACCCCAGCCGGGACGAAAAACCCGCTGGTCTCCTCACCGATCCAGCCGGCCGGGCGGCGCGATCCAAAAGAGACGCGGACCTGGCGCCAGTTCGGTCGCGGCAGCCGGCTGCCGGATACCGCGGATGTCGAAGACGCGTTCGAAAACCGCGACTACTTCACCTTCCAGAATCAGCTGGAGAACATCCACAACGGCGTGCACGGCGAAATCGGCGGCACGATGGGGGACATCTCGGTCGCCGGCTATGACCCGATCTTCTGGGCGCACCACTGCATGATCGACCGCCTCTGGTACCTGTGGCAGCTCGATCACCCGGGGGCAAGGCTGCCGGCCGCCTACCTCGACACGGCCCTGCCGCCGTTCCCGATGACGGTGCGCCAGACGCTCGACATCACCGCGCTCGGCTACGACTACGCCGCCGGCACCGCGGCCGTCCCGGGGACCAGCCGTGGTTGACCGCTACCGCAGCAAACCGCTGGAGCTGCCGGCGCCCGAGCAACACTTCGCGCGCGCCGACCTCGCCTTCTACGAGGTCGATCACTCCGGCCCGAGCTTCGAGGCCCGTGTCTACATCGGCGCCGGCCGCGGCCTCAAACGCGACGCGGGCATCGACCATCCCGCCTACGCCGGCTCGATCTGGATCTTCGGCCACGGCAGCTGCCACGGCGAGGCGGGGCACTGCGAGGTGCCCGAGGAGCGCGACCCGTTCGACTACCGCCTCCCCCACCACCTCGAGCCGGCGCCGCGGATCGTCACCGTGACGCCGGCGATCAAACGACTCGTCGAGGCGGGCAAAGCCAAGGCCTCGGTCGACGTCTTCGTCCACGGGCCGGAGGGCGAACCGCTCAAAACGCTCGACTTCTCGCAGCTGCGGCTGCTCACCTACGCCTGAGCGATGCCGGCGCTCGAAATCAAGCAGGACCCGAAGAAGGACAACCCGGCGATCCTCGAACCGCCGGCGGAGGTAAAAGCGGAGGTCGCGGCGCTGGAAGCGGGGCTCGACAGCGACGTCCGCCCGAGGCTCATCGACCGCAACCTGCTCGTCGCGACCTGGAACGTGCGCGCCTTCGGCGGCATGTCCGACACCTGGGCGCGGAGCGACAAAGACGACCCGAAACGGAACCTCGCCGACGCGCTGGCGATCGCCGCGGTCCTCTCCCGCTTCGACGTGATCGCCGTCCAGGAGGCTCGCTCGAACCTGCGGGCGCTGCGCCACGTACTGAAGGCGCTAGGGCCGGAATGGGGATTGATCATCACCGACGTCAATCCACCCCCGGACGGCAATAACGAGCGTCTCGCCTTCGTCTTCGACACGCGCCGTGTGCGCCCCTCGGGCCTCGCCGCCGAGCTGGTCATCCCCGAAGATGACCGCAAGGGCGGCAAAAGGGCGCTGCAGGAACAGTTCGTCCGCACGCCCTACGCGGTCAGCTTCGTCTCCGGCGGGCAGACCTTCATCCTCGTCACCCTCCACATCGACTGGGGCGACAGCGGGGCCGACAGGACGAACGAACTACAGGAAATCGCCGACTGGCTGGCCGGTTGGGCGAAACGCACCGCCGAGGACTACAACCAGAACCTGATCTGCCTCGGCGACCTCAACATCGCCGGAAAGGACGATGCCAACTTCAAGGCCCTCACCTCGACCGGGCTCGAGCCGCCGGCGGAGCTACAGGGCCTCTCTCGCACGGTTTTCGATGACCCAGACAAGCCCCACTACTACGACCAGATCGCCTGGTTCAACAAGGGTAAGCACGCGAAGCTGACGCTCAACTTCGAAAAGGACGCCGAACACGCCGGCCGCTTCGAGTGGACCAAGCACCTGCTGGCGGACATGGATCCCCAGAAAGCCTCCTGGCACATCTCCGACCACTACCCGCTGTGGGTGGAGTTCGGGATATAGCCGCGGAGGCCGATCCGCGTCAAGTTCGGGTGATCACGAAGGCAATCACCGCAGCCCAGCCGGCAACCGTCGACGACCCCAGCGTGAGGACGGCGTAGACCAACTCCGGAAATCGTCCAGCCGCTCGTCGGTCCAGCTCTCTCTCATCTTGTACATGGTCTCAGACTATGAGACAATACGTTGCGCAAGTGATGCGCGGATGCAAAATCTTTGGGGTCAGCTCCGTGACGAAACTGTCGCAACCAGCTCGTTCAAACCGATCAGGCGCACGTCGTCGCGCTCGGCCGCCATGTCCCCCAGGCTGTCCTTGAAGCCACTCTTGGAGAAGAGAAGGATCTTCGGACCTCCGCCGGCAAAGCGGGCACCGGCTTGGCGCAGAGCCGGAAGCTTGAACCGCTCCAGGTCGTCGAGAACCTTGGCGGTCATCCGCCCGCTCGTCCACTTGCACTCGCCGACCACGGTCACCCGCGACCGCACCGCGCCGACGATGTCGATCTCCTCGCTGCCGCGCTCCTCCGTGACGCGAAGCCGGTCCAGGGCGCGGCCCCACCAGGGACCCACCAGGGTTGCGCGCCCCCCCAGGCTGCTTCGCACCCAGCGACGGCAGAGGCTCTCGAACACCGGTGCCACATGTTCGGGGAGAGCCGGCGCGATCTCCGCGTCGAAGTGATCGGCGGGTTGCAGACCCGACCTCAGGCTCTCCTGGTAGGGAAAGACGAAACGGAACCAGAAGCGGAGAAAGTTGTCGTTCAACTGGTAGCGGAAGTCTCGCTGGGCAGTCAGCGAGGTCAACTTGCCGACCAGTTGCATCCTGGTCAACTCCGTCAGGTAGGGACCAAGCGAGGAATGCGGGGTTCGCAGGGCGCTCGTCAGATCGTCCATACCGCGCTTCCTCACTGCCAACTCCTCGAGCAGGGAGAAATAAATGCCCGGCCGGCGGAACTCCTCCTCGAGGATCTCGCGCGGATCGTTGAACAGAGGCCCGCGATGATCGAGGATGGATCGGCAGACCGCAGTGCGCAGTGAAGTCTGCCGCCCCAACTCGACGAGGTACATCGCCATGCCGCCGGCGACGGCAAATCTCTCGAGGCGCCGTTCCGGCTCCCCGGCCCCGGCGAGGAAGGGTCGGGCCTCGTCGAATGACAGGGGCGCTGTCGACAGAGGCGTGAGGCGACCGCGAAGCGGGCTTTCCTCGGCAAGCAGGGTCTGCATCTGCCCGATGTGCGAGCCACAGAGCACGAGCTTCAGCCGCGAGGCATCGCGCTCCTCCTCCATTGCCGCCTGCACTCCCGAGAGAACCTCCCGCCTCGCCCTCTCGGTACCCGGGAGCAGATACGGGAACTCGTCGAGGACAACGAGCGCCCGCTCCTGAGCAGCCAGGCGATACAGCACCCGAAAAAGGGCGGGTAGGTCGGGAAGGTCGGGGCGAACGCCGAGATGCGGCTCCAGCGCGGTGGCGAAGCGGGCCAGCTGCTTTCCGGCAGCGCCCTGGTCGGCGACCATGATCAGGGCGGGCTTGCGGTGGGCAAAGGCGCGCAGCAGCCACGACTTGCCGACCCGGCGGCGGCCGAACAGCGCCAGAGCGTTGCGATCCCCTCCCTCCCACCAGTCCTCCAAGCGCGCCAGATCCTCGTCTCGGTTGAGGAACTCGTCTCGGACTGGCCAGTCGTAGAGATCAAAAGACATTCGCTAAACCAGCCTAGCATAACCTAGCCTCTCTGAGTATCACCTTGTACATGGTCTCAGATTATGAGACAACACGTTGCGCGAGTGGTGCGCAGATGCAAAATCTTTCGGACCGGCTTTGTGACGAACCCGTCGCTACCAGACCGTCCGCTCAGGATCGAACTGGAGCAGGCGTTTATCGGCAGTGACGAGACGAGCGTCGTGCTCGACCGCCGTTGCGTAGATGAGCCGGTCCATGTGATCACCGTGGAAGGCCTGGGGGTCGAGTGAGCCGGCGAAGAGGGCGATCGACGCGGAGGCGGGGAGCGCAACCGCTTCGATCGAGCCGAGCGCATCGCCGAGCCATGGTCCGGCCGGCTTGCAGAGGTCGACCCTGCCACGGGCAACCAGATAGGCGACCTCTTGGAACGTGATTGCGCTGATCGCCCGCGCGTCCGCGGCGGAGATCGCCTCCTTCGCGGCTGCGCTCACTCGCTCCGGCTCGAGCATGCGCCAAAGCAGCGTATGGGTATCCAGGACGATCACTAGTCCTGTTCCATGTCCCATGGCCCCATCGAGAAATAGATCAACTCCTCGTCGGTCATGTTGATCTTGCCGCTGCCGCGCATGTCATCGGGACCGAGCGGTGGCACCACCCGAGCGACAGGCCGGCCGTGCTTGGTGACGACCAGCGTCTCGCCAGTTTCGGCGACCTCGTCGAGCAGGCGCAGGCAACGAGCCTTGAACTGACTGGCGGTGATCTCTCTCGGGGCTTGAGACATGACCACGGTCACCGTACCATGGTCACTTAATGCGGTGGCGGCCTGCATGGCCCCTTCAAGAGCTGGGACGCTGGATCTCTCCCCCAAGCGCAATGAATTCGTCCGCAAGCTCCGGCAACCGAGCGGCTTCGCCGGCGACGACGCGTTTGCCGACCAAGGACAGCATGCCCGCGGCGCGGACCCAGTCGGTTCCCAGCCGCTCGGCGAAGGCCTCGACCATCGCGTCGTGCCGCTTCGCACCCTCTGGGCCGGCGGCGAGGATCTCGATCGTCAGCAGTTGGGCCGAGGGCGCGTCGGCGGCAAAAAGGGCGAGGGCCGTTCGCACGGTTGCCCTCAGCGTAGCCCCAGGATCGCTCTCCTCCTCCCACGCCCGGTCGACCGCCTCGAGCAGCCGCCCCAGCAGCTGCCGGTGGGCAGCCAGCACGCAATCCCGCTTGTCGGCGAACTGCTTGTAGAAGGTCAGCGAGGAGACGCCCGCCCGCTTGGCCACCTCGGCAACGGAAGCCTGCGCGTAACTCCGCTCGGCGCAGACCTCCGTCATCGCCGCAACCAGCCGTTCGCGCTGGTTGCGCGCGACGAGATCTGCCGGGATCCCGTGCGAACCCGGTGGCAACCGTCGGCTCGCGGCTCTTTCCTCGCTCACCATAACGTAAGGATACCGCCGGTACCTGAAGATAGTGAGTGGTTTTCAGACCGCCGAAAAGCCTCGTGCGAGAGCGCCGGAGGACATGGAACGGCCGATAACCAGCAGGCAAATCATTCCGCCCTTATCCTCCCCGCCCCGGTCGTTTCGAGCCCGATCGAGCCGACGGCCGTAGTTTTCTGGGCTCTCAGCGTCAGCCCTTCGGCGGTGGTTTCGGCGTTGAATTCGATTTTCGAGGAGGCGTTGGAGTAGAGCCCGCGGAGGGTGCCCTTCAATTCATAGAGGCCGTTCAGGGCCCCAATGCCACAGCCGGAGAAGCTGAAGTTGGCGAAGTTGGTGCCCGTGGGTTTGAGCACGACATTGGTTTTGCCTTCGACCATGGTCAGTTCCATTTTGGAGGCGAAGTTGGCGGTGGTTTCGACTTTGCAGCCTTTTTCAGCCGCGATGCCTTCGGGTTTGCAGCCTTTGTATTTGACTTCGGCGTTGCCGAGGCCGCTGCCGCCACTGCTCGGATTTTCAAGCGATGCCCCCGTGACTTCGGTTTCGCAGGAGAAGACGGTTTTGACGCCCGAGATGGTCGCCGTGAAGGCGATCGGGTTGCCTTTGGCGGTGACGGTGGTTTTTTCGCCTGCTTTGAGGAGCACCGATTCCCATTCGTTGGGAGCGCCTTCGGTGGTGCAGGTGCTGCTCGTGTATCTGCCGGCGGCCTGTTTGGTGCAGCCGTACCAGCGCACCTCCGATTCCGCCCTGATCCTCCCGGCCCCGGTCGTTTCGAGCCCGATCGAGCCGACGGCCGTAGTTTTCTGGCCTCTCAGCGTCAGCCCTTCGGCGGTGGTTTCAGCGTTGAATTCGATTTTCGAGGTGCTGTTGGAGTAGAGCCCGCGGAGGGTGCCCTTCAATTCATAGAGGCCGTTCAGGGCCGCGATGCCGCAGCCAGAGAAGCTGAAGTTGGCGAAGTTGGTGCCCGTGGGTTTGAGCACGACGTTGGTTTTGCCTTCGACCATGGTCAGTTCCATTTTGGAGGCGAAGTTGGCGGTGGTTTCGACTTTGCAGCCTTTTTCAGCCGCGATGCCTTCGGGTTTGCAGCCTTTGTATTTGACTTCGGCGTTGCCGAGGCCGCTGCCGCCGCCGCTGGGGTTTTCAAGCGAGGGCGAGCTGACTTCGGTTTCGCAGGAGAAGACGGTTTTGACGCCCGAGATGGTCGCCGTGAAGGCGATCGGGTTGCCTTTGGCGGTGACAGTGGTTTTTTCGCCTGCTTTGAGGAGCACCGATTCCCATTCGTTGGGAGCGCCTTCGGTGGTGCAGGTGCTGCTCGTGTATCTGCCGGCGGCCTGTTTGGTGCAGCCGTACCAGTGGGGCGGCATCGCTTTAGTGGTGAAGACCTGATCGCTGCTGTGCCGCTCATAGGGACCGCTTGTCGCGACCACTCGGTAGTGGTACTGGGTTTCTGGCCCTAGCCCGCTGATGAGCTGCTGCACTTTGACCACTTCCGTTCCAGAGCCGATGCCTTCGGCGGAGACAGGCACGGAGTGTCCGTAGGAGCTGGTGGAGCCCCATTCGAACGTGTAGGACGTATTGACGCCACTCGGGTTGATTGCCGCGTGCAGGTTCGCTTCTGTGCTTCTGATGCCTACTGCTTCCGTTTCGATCGCGGGAAGGGCCAGGACCCTCACCCGGGTCCTGTCCACGTCGCCATTGGGTCGCTCCGCCCCGGCAACGGTGCAATAGCTCGCGCTCGTACACGCGACACTGAACATCCTCACCTCGCCCCCTCCGGACGGTTCGTTGGTCTCGTGAACCGACCAGGCGGAGCCGCTGAGGCCGTAGGCGAAGGTCAGGCTTCCCGAAGCGAAATCCATCGCCACGCAGGAGTCGGCGGCAACGCAGGAGACGTCTTCCAGTTCGTTGGCCGTGACGCCACTCGGCTGCGGCGTCGATTGGACCGACCAGATCGAGCCGTTCCACTTCATCGCCAGGGTCTTGCGGAAGAACTCGAACTGTTCTGCTTCCGGTTCGGTCAGCTGGAGATAGGAGCCGACCGCGGTGCAGGCGTTGGCCGATACACATGACACACCCTTCAGCTCGTTCTCAGGCCCGACCAGATTTGCAATCGAAGGTGGGATCGTGCTCGGATTCGGCGTGCTCTGGATGACCCATTTGGTGCCGTTCCAGTACTCGGCGAGGGTCTTGCGCGAGTAGACGAACGTCGATGCATTTCCCCATGACGCCCAACCCACAGCGGTGCATGAAGTCGAAGACGTGCACGACACGTCGGTCAGCTTCCAGTAGTCGAGCTGTTCGGACCCGCTCGGTTCGGGCGTGGAGATGATCGTCCATTCTTTGCCATCCCACTGCTCGACGAAGGCGGCCCGTTGGTAGCCGAAGGTTTCGGCCCAGCCGACGGCGATGCAATAGCTCGACGTCGGGCAGGAGACGCTTTCCAGTTCGCCTTCGCCGTAGCCTTCGCCCGTGTTGGGAACCATCTGCACTTCCCATTTGGTCCCGTCCCAGCGCTCGGCGAGCGGCCGGCTCGGATTGAGGTTGGAACGGGTGTAGCCGACCGCGGTGCATGAAGTCGCCGAGGCGCAAGAGACGTCGGTCAGGTAGCCCTCGGTGGATCCCAGAGCAGGCATCGTCTGTTCTGCCCATTTGCTCCCGTCCCAGCGCTCGGCGATCGGAACGGCGGCCGGGGTGAGGAACTTCTCGACCCTGCCGTTGCCGGAGTCGGTGACGAGTGACTCGCTTTCCTGCAACGATTCGATGTCGGTGTGATCGGAGTCGGCCACGACGCCGATCGGGCCCGAGAACTGGCCTTCGCCGGAGCCGGCCGAGCCGAACTGGCGGATGTATTCGCCGGAGAAATTGAAGATCTGGACCCGGTTGTTGCCGGTGTCGGAGATCCAGATGTTGCCCGACGGGCCGACGGAGATGTCGCCTGGGTTGGAGAACTGGCCGTTGCCCGAGCCGGTTCCGCCGAACTGGCGCACAAAGGCGCCCGAGGTCTTGAAGACCTCGATGCGGTTGTCGTGGTCGGCGACGTAGACCCTGCCGCTGTCGATCGTGACGCGGCCCGGTTCGCCCAGCTGGCCTTCGCCCGAGCCTTTTGAGCCGACGACCCTGATGAATTCGCCCGCCGTGGTGAATTCCTGCAGGCGCCCGTTGCCGGTATCTGAGGCCCAGATGTTGCCCGCGTTGGTCATCGCGACGCCCTGCGGGCCTGAGAGCTGACCGTTGGCGGAACCGGCTTTACCTGCCTGGCAGGTATCACCCGATTCGGAAGTGCAGACGTTTCGCTGTGCTTCGCTTCCGCCTTTTTCGACCTGGGTTTTGTTGACGTCCTTGCCGAAGGCGAGGATGAATTTGTCTTTACTGCTGAACTCGACGATCCGGTTGTTGGCGGTATCGGCGACCAAGGCCTCGAGTTCCTCGCCATTGCCGAGGACGTATCCGGTCGGCGCCAGGCTCATCGCCCGCGGCGAGGAGAGCTGGCCGGCGCCCGAGCCTTTTGAGCCGAACTGACCGAGGTATTCGCCGTTGCTGTATTTGAGCCGCTCGACCCGGTTGTTGCCGGAGTCGAGGATCCACACCACACGGCCGAACGCACTGCTGACCGTAGTGTCGATGTCGGTCGGTTCACTCAGCTGCCCTTCGCCTGAGCCTTTGGAGCCGATCGAAGCCTGGTAGATGGGGCTGTTCGTCTTCGGGGTCTGGTTGCCGAAGCCGACCGCGGTGCAGGCGGTGGCCGAAGTGCAGGAGATCCCGAGGAGGTCGTTGCCGAGCGCGTTGTGGTTGGGGGTTTCGCGATCGGTCCAGGGGATCGTCGTGAAGGTGTGGTCTTTGCCGTAGACCGTTTTGGAGGCATTAGATCCGACCAGGCGGTAGTGGTAGGTGCCGAGGGGCAGCGAGGCGGTGAGTTTCTGCACCGCAGGCTGCCAGAGCGTGCCGGAGCCGACCGAGACCGGCGAAGCGGGCAAGGAGGTGCCATAGGATTCGCTCGGCCCGTACTCGAAGTGGTATTTCGCTTCGGTGCCGCCGGGGTAGACGTAGCCGCTCAAGGTCGTCGATGCCGGCCCGGGGGCGTTCTTCGCCACGCCGGTCCTGACCTGCAATCCGCTCAGCGTTTCAAGCGTGCCCACCGGGGTGCCCCAGCCGGTCGAGCCGTCATAGCCTTCCTGGGCGCCGCAGAGATAGGTTTCGTGGCAGACGCCGTTGAAGCCGCTGCTGACGTCATAGAGATTGCGGTGGTAGAAGGCGGCAGCGGCTTCTTCCCTTACGGCTTTGCTCTGCGTCGCCTCGATGCCGGCGATCAAGGGGGCGCCGACGCTGGTGCCGCCGATCCGCCACCAGCCTCCGTTGAAGCTGACCGAGACGCCTTCGGCGACCGCGGCGACGTCGTTGCCCATCCGTTTGGCGCAACCCGGATCGGTTTGCCAGGAGGGCTTTGACTGGCGGAGGCTGCAGCCTCCGCCGCTGGGGGCCCAGACGTGCTCTGACCAGCCTCTTGCGTTTTCGGCTTTTTCAAGTTCGGTGCCACCGACGGCGATTACGTCGGGGGAGGCGGCAGGAAAGTTGGCGGTGCCCGCCAGTTCGTATTGGGCCCAGCGTTCGTTTACGAAGCCCGAGTCCCCGGCCGAAACGACGATCGGGATGCCCGGGTGTTTGTAGGCGGCGGTGAATTCGGTGCAGCCGTTTTGTTTGGGGCAGGCGAGTTCATTGTTTTCGGGGTAGCCGTAGCTGTTGGAAACGGCTACGGCGCCGAGTTTGACCGCGGTTTCCACGCCGGCTGACATTTCGGCGGGGAATTCACCGCTCGGCTGGACCAAGAGGATGCGACATTTCGGGCAGGCGGCGGAGACCATGTCGAGGTCAAGCGCCGTCTCCAGCCGCCAGCCTTCGAGTCCCTGTGGTGGGAGGTTGCCTTCTTCGCCTTTTTCGTTGACTTTCCTGAAGCAGGCGTTTTTGTTCCCCGGTTCTTCCAGGCAAGGGGGCAGGCCGTAGGTTTCACGGTATTTTTTCAGATCCGTATTGGCCGCTTCATAGCCGTAGGCATCGACGATGGCCACCGTCAACCCTTCGCCGGCTGAGGTCGCGATCGCGTAGGCTTCTTGAAGGTCTTTGGCCGACCAGGCGCCGCCTTCCCCGCTGCCTTCGAGTAGCGGCCCGCCGCCCGGTTCGACGAAGCCGTATTTGGTTTTTTCGGCTTTCGGTTCGATCACCAAGCCGCATTCGACGATCATCTTGCCTTCCGGCGGGCAGGGGGTGTATGGCTCTGTTTTGGAGGGCTTGAGAGAGATTTCGGACGATGAGGAAACTTCGCCCAAAGGCAACTGGCTGGAGGCACTGGGTTCCCTGGGGCCGGCGGTGGATTCTTCGAAGGCAGGTTCGATCGGAACGTCCGGGGCGCCGGCTGCCTGGGCAGAGCCGGCGCAAAGGAGCAGTGCCGCAAGTACTGCCAGCGGCAAGCCGAAGCGGCGGGAACGCCTGGCCGGCTGGGTGATTCCGGCCGAACCGAGGCTGGGAATCCTCACGTGATCTCTCCTCCAGCAACTCACTTGGCGTCCCCTTCCCAGTAGCTGCTCGCGCCACCAGATCGATGCAATGAACAGTGTGTAGTCCGCGTCCATTCTTTCGACAGGTACGAGTCGCGCGCCTTGCCAATGTGACACGGTGAATGTAAGAACTTTCGGACAGATGCAAAGGTGTTGGCCACGCAATTACTCAGGCTCAAGCAGCCGGCGAGGTCGCCAGGTCGTACAGGCGCAGCGCGGCTTCCAGCTCGGCGGTGCAGCAGTCGAGCGAGAGGTCGAGGCGCTCCTCGACCGCGTGCAGGCGGCTGTTGACCGTCTGGCGACTCACGCCCAACGCCGCGGCGGCCGAGGAAGCGTTGCGGGAAGCCTCGAAATAGGCCCGCAGCGTCTCGCGAAGCACGGCGCCGCCGTCACGCGCGGTCGCGAGCGGGACGAGATAGAGCTCACGCAGCGAGGTGGCGAGGAGATCGTCTTGGAGGACCGCGGCAAGCAGGGCGACGTCGGCATAGCGTGTGGGAACTCTGCCGCCGCGCTGGGCGATCGGCAGGGCCGCCCTGGCCTGCCGGTGGGTGAACCGCCAGCCGGCGAAACCCAGGCCCGGCTCACCGATCGCGAGGGCAACCTCGGCCGGCCAGTTCTCCGCGACATGGCGCTTGAGCTCCTCGGCGTCGACCTTGCGACGGCCACCGAACCAGGCCCAGGTCGTGCTCTCATCGGGCTGAACGATGAGGCAGCGACAGTCCAGCGACTTGGCAGGCCCGTTAATCGCTTCCAGGCCCCCGGCGCCGCGCGCGACCACGCCGAGATGATGGTGCTCGAAGTCATAGGCCAGCCCGGCAGCGTCAATCAGCTCCCCGGCGAGGAGGCGTTCGACCCGCTCGAGCCGGCGCTGCTCGACAGAGCCCGGGCGGACCTTTCCCTCGCGAGCGTATTCCTCGCTGACAGCGGCGAGGAGGCGATCGAGAGCCGTTGCCTGAAGCCGCAGCAGCTGCTTCAGCGAGGTGCCGCTGAGGCTGCCGCCTCTTTCGGACTCCTCGATCAGGAAGTCGCCGAGCAGCGTGTGGCCGGCGAGGTAGCGGCGCAGGACCGTGTCCAGCTCGATGTCGTTGCGGGCGGCGAGGCGGGCCTGGGAGAGCAGCGCGGTGGGGATCGCCGCCGGCCGCTCCTCGCTGCGCTCAAGCGCTTCGATGCCGTAGTCGAGGGCGGCCGATACTGCCGCCCTGAGCCCATCGAGATACTCGGGGTCGGAGCCCTCGACGGAACCGGAGACCGAGTAGACCCTGGTCAGAGCCGCTTGCTCGATCTCAGCGCGGCGCTCGCGCAAGCGGTCGGTCAGGCTCCTGCCGATCTCTTCGATGCGCATCGCGATCGCGCTTCACCCCGCTCCCAGATGTCTATTCCAGATGCCTACCGATGAATCTGGCTTAGTGCCTTTTGTGATTCCGCTTCTTTCCACATTGCGCCCCGACCACCGGCCCGATTGCGCTCCGGCGGCCGTTGTGCCCCTCGAGCTGTGCATCGGCCTTGTGGGTGGCGGCGCACAGGTCGGTCGAGTTGACGATCAGGCCCTTGGCGCCACCCTGCATGTCGACCACGACCTTGGTGATCGGGGCGTCGGGCAGCTCGGTGAAGGTGGCCCTGATCCCACCGTTCTTGGAGTCGATGCGGGCGACCGCTTCGACGTCGACGATGCCGTGCAAGGAGGCGACGAAGTCGGGCAGGTTGTGGTTGGAGGAGCGGAGGTAGACCGGGCCTTCGAGCGGTTCGTCGAGCAGCGGCGTGATCGCCCTTGCCTTGCCGTAGACCGACTTGGCCGGGCAGCCCGCTCCGTTGCCTCCGTTTGCCGCGTACTGCACCCTGGTGCAGATCGTCCTTATGTGGGCCTGGTCGAGGAAGGCCGAACGGGGCAGGCGCAAGACCAGCCCCTTGAGGTTGGCATCGCCCTTTCTGGGCTTGTAGGTGCCTTTGAGGGCCGGGTGGCCGCCGCGTTTGGTGCCGCCCTTGAGTGCCAGGGCGAGCTTCGGCTTGAAGCCGAGGCTTGCGCAGTCGGCGGCCTGGAAGCGGGCGCTCAGGGCGAAGGGCGAATCGTCGATGACGCTGAAGACGTCAGAGCCCCCGCCCCAGGCCGTCGCCTTGGTCGCAAGCGGAGCGCACGAGGTCGGGTTGAAGGTCCAGCCGGGGCGGTCGATGTGGACGCGGATGTCGCGGACTTTCAGCGGGATGCCCCGCAGGATGTGGGGGATCGGGTCCGATGCGGAGCCGTCGACTTCTGCCTGGCCGCTGCGCGGGTTGAAGCGCAGGGCGATCCGCACGACGATCGTGCCGACGTCAAAGGGCCCGGCGACTCCGGGGACCACGGCGACGACCGAGAGCGGTGCCCCGTGGTAGGGGCCGGCGAGATAGACCGTGCCCGGTACGTAGAGCAAGACCGAGCCGACGCCGGCTCCGGTCTGGGTGTGGCCGATCACAGAAGAGGCTGGACAGGAGGGGGCGGCGAGCTCTTCGGCTCCACCGTGTGGCCCGGTGCGCGAGGCCGCCCGGGCGATCTGGGCGTCTGAGCATCTGCCGACCCCCGCCAGGGAGGCGAGCAGGCCCGGAGGCAGGGTGGTCGAGAGCTTGGTCAGGTCCTGGTCGCCGTCTTTGCGGGTGATGCGCATATCGAGGGGCGAGTGGGAGCCGGCGATGTTTGAGAGCGTGCCGGCGCTGAAGCCGGGGTTGAAGGGCGGAGTGCCGCTGGTAGGGCAGGCGCCGCCGTCCACGCCGTGATCGAGCGCAAAGGAAGAGCTCGTCGTGTAAGGGTGGGTTGGGTCTGAGAAGGGGTAGAGCTTGGTGGTGGTGGTGTATCCCCCGCAGGCCGGTGGGGAGACCAGGGGTGCCCGGCCGCCTTCTCTGAAGTGCAGCTTGAAGTCGGAGTAGGGCAGCGGCGGGAGGTCTTCAAAGGTGGTGATCAGCTGCCCGGTCCTGGGATCCGGTTGCACCCTGCCGGCCTGCTTGACGATCACGCCGCGCTCGGGCGCTCTTGCGATCAGGTAGAGGGCGATCAGGTTGCCCGATGGGTTTGCATAGGGCGCGGCCAGGTAGAGCGATCCCTCGATCGTTTCTTCCAAGAGCGGGGTGTGGGCCGTGAAGGAGCCGAGCTTCGATGCTTCGGGGCAGCCCTGCCCGGGGCCGGTGTCGGCCTGCTCGGATTTGTATTGGGCTTCTGAGCAGACGCCGACCCCCGCCGCCGCGGAGGGGTTCAGCGTCACTCCCTCGGGCAGGGTCACCTCGACCTTCTCGGGCTCGGTTTCGGCGATGCTCTGGGGATCGGTGAGGCCGTGGTTGGGCAGCTTCAGTTCGAAGTCCAGGCCGCTGCCGTTCTCGGCCAGGCGGGTGGTCGGCGCGGCGGCTATCGTCGGCGCGAAGGGGACCACCTGGCAACCGCTCATCGGCGCCGGGTTGCCGGCGGCGTCCACGGCGGGGGCGGTTTCTTCGACAAAGACACCGGGAGCCAGCCTAGAGTCGGCCCTGATCGTGGTTTTCGGCGCCACCCCGCAAGAGGTGGGCATGGTGAGAAAGGGGGTGAGCGGGGCATCGGAGGCGACCGGGGCGCCCACGCCTTCGGCCGCTTGGGAACCCCGTTCGACATCGTGGCTCGGATCGGCCGGGGTACCCCAGATAGTCGCGGTCACCGAGCTGGCGCCGAGCGGCAGGTTGGGCGCGGCGATCCGCAGGCCGTAGCCTTCTTCGCTTCGGACCGAGCCGTACTGCAAGACGAACAGGCCCGAGGCGCCGCTGGCGAAGGCGAGCTCGGCGGCAAAGCCCCGTGGGGGGGCGACGTTGAAGATCGCGCCCTTGGTTTCCCCGAACCCAGGCAGGATCGCCCGCAGCACCCCGACCTGGGTGTTGGGCGAGCAGCTGGGGACCGAGCCCTCGAATTCCTGCTGGGAGCAGCGCGGCACCGCCTGGGGGTTGCCGAAGAAGCCCGGAGGCAGGTCGACTTCGACGTCGCGCACTTCCCCCCCCTCGGTCTGACCGCTTTCTTCGGTCTTGAGATCGAAGTGCACAACGTAGGAGTAGGGGTGGGAGCCGGCCCGGGTGTCGATCGTGCCGTTCTGTTCGAAGGCGCTGACCGAGGCCTGGCCGGGGACGAAGCCGAAGCCGGCCTGGGCCGTGGTGGGCACCGCCAGGGCGAGGAGCGCGGTGGCGAAAGCGAGGAGCTTGGCGCGGATCACTTGGCACCTCCGTGGTTGCGCTTGGCTTTGCGGTGCTTTCCGAAGTGGCGCTTGACGCACCTGCCGTGCTTCTTGACCCTGCCTTTGCGGCACTTGGGCGTCCCTTCGCCGAGGTTGCCGCCGCCGTGCACGCTCGCGGAGGCAGGCGTCGGGTCCTCAGGCGTCGCGGCCGCGGGCAGACAGACTTCCCCCTGGCACTCCTCCGGCGGGGTGCGGAATGGGATGCCGCCGTCTTCGCGGGCGACGTAGAGGTCGAGCAACTGGTCTTTGTCGGCCGGGACGAGCTGGTCGCGACTGGTGAAGAAGACGTTCTTGGCGCTTTCGTCGATCGCGAGGAAGTTGGAGTCCACGCCAGAGCGCCCGGCGGAGATCAGCGAGAGGCAGCCGCCTTCGCGCACGCAGGTACCCACCCCTTTGGGCTCGTACTGGTAGACGTCTTCGACCCGTTTGTTGGTGTCGAGCGGGCTGAGCGAGTCCTGGCTGTCGAAGTAGAGGCGGCCGGCATCCGTCAGGTAGCGCGCCTGACGGCTGGGACCGCCGAAACGACGAAGATGGCTGGCGCCCAGCGGCGGAGTGCCGCTGGGGCTGCAGGATGCACAGCTCAGATCGCCCGTCAGCGAGTCATAGAGGAAGACCTCGGTGCAGGGGACGCTGAAGATTTCGTGAGTGGTGTTATTGCGCTGGCAAGGACCTGTGTTGTCAAAGCCGCTCAGCCGCGCGACGGACTGGAAGGCGAGCCAACGCCCGGTCGGGCTCGCCTCGGCGGAGCGCTGCACGGCCCGGGTCGCCCAATCCGCGGCTGCGTTCTCGACGGACACAGTAAGGCCAGGTTCATTGTCCCGGGGCGAAAGAGTGGCAATGAAGGCGACGGCACCCGCGTGCCAGGCGTAGAGGTTGTCCTTGCCGGGCTGGGCTTTGGCGCCATGGCTGTTTTCTTCTTCGCCGCTGAGCACCGCGGTGTCGACGAAGTAGACATGCGAGAGGTCTTCGCTGTAGCCGGCGACGCCCTCAAAGCCGCCTTTGCCCGCGGTCAGATCCTCGCATGCTTCGCTCTGGAGCATATAGAGGCAACCGTCGTCGAGCAGGACCCGGGAGCCGTCGGCCGAGCCGGCGAGGAAGACGCCGGGGTCTTCGATCTTGCGCGTTTCTGAGCCGTCGATCCGCACGTAGAGCTGGCCGGCTTTCGAGCTCCAGAAGGCGTGTGAGCCGTCAGCGGAGATCGCCTGGGCTCCCGGGCTGCCGAAGGCGGCGTCGGGGATCGTTTCGGCGTTGCCCGGTGCAATGTTGACCAGGCGCAGCTGCCCTGCCGACCATTCATAGAGGTTGACTTTCGCTTCTTCGCCGCCTTCGGCATCGGGGGTGAGGGCGTCGTTGGCGGCGAAGAAGATCCGCGAGAGGTCGGTAGAGGCGCCGGCGTAGGTGAGCCTCAGTTCGGCGGAGCTCGCGCCTGGTGGGCGGTTTGGCGGCGCTTCGCTCAGCAGCGTGGTGAGGGACAGCGGGTCGAGGGTCGGCTGGCGGTAGAGGTCGGAGTATCCGGCCGGGGCCTCGGTGGTCAGGGCGAGGTTGCGCTGTTCGAGCAGGCCCTGGGTAAGGCTGGTGTCGAAGGCGAGGTAGCCGCCGCCGCTGCCCTTGCTGGTCAGCGCCCGTGGCGTCAGGTTGGTGCTCTGCCAGCCCGTGGGGCTGCGGCGGGCGAGGTACTCGTTTTCGTTCAGGCCGCCTTCGCTGAAGGAGAAGGGCGTGCCCTCGTAGACGAGGGCTTCCCCGTCGGGGCTGCTCTGCCTGGGGAACTGGGTGAAGGTGATGCCCGGCTTGCATTCGGACTGGCTGCAGCTGCTGCGCGTGGGTTCGGTGGGCAGCACCTGGCCGCCGTGCTTCTCGGGCGGGGAGACGAGCTCATAGGCGCGGTGGTCGGGCAGCTCAGCGCCGTCAAGGGGGAAGGTGCGGAAGCTCTTCGTCGCTCCCTCCCCCTCACAGACTTTGGCTTCATCGCTCGTAGAGCAATGGCTGGTGGCGATCGCGCGGTAGTGGTATCCGGTGTCTGGGGAGAGGCCGGCGATCGTATCGGCGACGGGGAGAAATTCGGAGCCTTCCAAGAGCCCGCCGCCCAGCGGCACTTCGGCGGCGCCTTTGGCAAAGCCGTCGCCACCATCGTGCTGACCTTTGACGCTCGCCGTCGCCGCGCCTCCGCTGAGGGCGGTGCCATCGGCTTGGAGCAGAGGGGCGTCGGTGTTCTCAAGCGCCCCGGTGAACAGAATCTCATAGGGACTGGACCCCGCTTCGTCGCCCGGCCCGCCGCTTACCTGGACGCCTTCGGGGCCGATCGTGGCGAGTCCTTCGAGTGCTTCCTGCACCTGGGCGGCTGGGGCATTGGCGGGGAGGCCGGCGTGGATGAGGACGCCGGTGCCTGAGGCGGTTGCGGGGTTGGAGAGGGTCAGTTTGCCCGCCTCGATCGCCGTGATCGTCGTGCCCGCCGGGATGCCGGTGCCCTCGACCCGCTCGTCGATCGCCAGCGGGTAGGGGCCCGGGTAGGAGATCGCGATACTGGCACCGGGTTTCGTCACCGTGCTTGAGATCGTCAATTTGCCCGCGCCCACAGAGGTGACTTTGCTGCCCGAGGGGATGCCTTCGCCTTCGATCGCCTGGCCGACTTCGAAGCTGCCGATGCCGGAGGCAACCGAGGTCAAGGTGGTCGAGCCGGCGTGCAGAGGGACACCGGTGGCGGGACCGCTGGCGGGCTTGGAGAGGGTCAGTTCGCCCGCTTTGACGGCCGTGATCGTAGTGTTGGGCGGGATGCCGGCGCTTTCGATCGCCTGACCGATTTCGAAGCTGCCTTCGCTGGTGAGAAGCGAGGTGAGCGCCGTGGTGCCGCTTCGCAACAAGGTGTGGGCGACCGATTTGGTCGCCGCGGCGGAGATCGTCAGCTCCTCAAACGAGCCTTCGGGTTTGACCGCAGCGATCGTGGTGCCCGCAGGGATCCCTTCCCCGTTGATCGTCTGGCCGACTGCGAAGCTGCCAACTTCGGGGGTGACTCCGGTTACCGTCGCCAAGCCCGAACTGACCGTGCCTTTCCCGCTGGCGCCGTTCAGGTCCCCCGTGCCTTTGGCCGCGCTTAGCGTGGCCGTACCGGTTGCGGTGCGAAGGCCGGTGGCGACTTTCGAACCCGCGCTGAGCGTAGCCGTGGCTGGCCCACCGAACCGCTTGCCTTCGAAGCCGAGGCCGAAGACACCGCCGGTTGCGCTGACTGTCAGCGACTGGCGCTCATCGGGTTCGTTCGCCTGATAGGTGGCGTCGTCGAGGTACTGGAAGCCGTAGCGGCTGGGGGTGCCTTCGGGGTTGACCTTGGCTTCCAGGCGGGCCGAGGTCGAGTCCACACCGGTGACCGACTCCGCCGAGACGCTCGGCGCGTTTTCTTCTGCCGGGGCGAAGATGTAGCCGAGCGAGCTCTGGCCTGGTTCGCCGCCAGAGCCGGACTGCGCCCCCGAGGCGCCGCCGTAGAGCACTCCCGCCGAGCGCCCCGGGCCGAACTGCCGCGTCGGGTCGAACGCCAACCCGTAGAGATAGTCCCTCTCCGGCGCCACTTTGAACGCCTCAAGTTCGCTGAATTTGCCTTCGTTGCAGGCGCTGAGGCGATGCACCTTCTTGTCCTTAGAGGTGTAGAAGAAGACTTCGCCCGTTTCGGGGTTGACCGTCTGGGCGATGATGCCGCCTTTTTTGAATTTGAACTGACACACCGGGACCGAGGACGATTTGGCCAGTTCGTACTTTTCGACGGTTTCTTCCGTCGCCGTGTAGATGTTGCCGGCAGCGTCGGTGACTGGTTTCGTCGGGTATTCAGTCGTGTTGATCGGCCCCGCCCCGATGTCTTTGCTCTGCCCCGCGTATTCGTATTCGGTGTAGTCGCCGGGGGTTTTCGGCTTGAACACCATCAGGCGGTGGTAGAAGTTGTCTGGGGCAAAGGCTCTGGTGTCAAAAATGTAGACTTCGCCCACCGCGTTCACCGCCATGTTGCCCACGCCTGGTGATTCGTGGATTTTCGCCGGACTTGCGGCGATCGTTTCGCCTGCGGCGGCCGCCTCGCCGAAGCGCGTGATCGCTTCCGAGCCATCAGGGGTGTAGACGGTGACCCGAAGGTTTTTGGCACCCAGGGACGCCCCGTCGAACACGTAGACATTCCCAGTCGTCTGGTCGATGTCGACGTCGATTTTTTTGGGTAAGTCATTCGCGGTTGGGGCGCAGTGTGGATAGGTGGGATCGCCGTCAGGACCGCAGCGTTCGTACGGGGGCTTACCTTCAGATTCGTTTATTTCTTCTCGTTCCTTGCGTTGGACCATCCAGGCCTCGCTGAAGCTCCCGTCGGGGTTGTAGCGGGCTACGCGGAGATCTTCCGCCCAGGTCGCCGCGTAGATCGTCCCCGCCGGCACCCCACCGGCCCCGGTGTAGTTGACCGCCATGCCACCGATACCAGCGAGCTGCACGTCTTCGCTGAATTTTTCTTCGGCGACGGGAGTTGCGCTGCCGGCGAAGGTGCCTACCTGCTCGAAGGCAGAGGCCGGGGTAGCCGCGAGGAGGCCGAGTGCGAGGATCGCCGTGAGAAGCGCGCCGATGCGCGCCCGTGGTGAGTCGGTACCCGTACCCCTCATCGCTGCCCTCTATGCGTCTTGTGTTTTTTGTGCTTCGCCTTGCCACAACCACTCGCCCCGACAACCGGCCCGATAGCGCTCCGGCGGCCGTTGTGCCCCTCAAAGCGCGCGTCGGCCTTGTGGGTGGCGGCGCACAGGTCGGTCGAGTTGACGATCAGGCCCTTGGCGCCACCCTGCATGTCGACCACGACCTTGGTGATCGGGGCGTCGGGCAGCTCGGTGAAGGTGGCCCTGATCCCACCGTTCTTGGAGTCGATGCGGGCGACCGCTTCGACGTCGACGATGCCGTGCAAGGAGGCGACGAAGTCGGGCAGGTTGTGGTTGGAGGAGCGGAGGTAGACCGGGCCTTCGAGCGGTTCGTCGAGCAGCGGCGTGATCGCCCTTGCCTTGCCGTAGACCGACTTGGCCGGGCAGCCCGCTCCGTTGCCTCCGTTTGCCGCGTACTGCACCCTGGTGCAGATCGTCCTTATGTGGGCCTGGTCGAGGAAGGCCGAACGGGGCAGGCGCAAGACCAGCCCCTTGAGGTTGGCATCGCCCTTTCTGGGCTTGTAGGTGCCTTTGAGGGCCGGGTGGCCGCCGCGTTTGGTGCCGCCCTTGAGTGCCAGGGCGAGCTTCGGCTTGAAGCCGAGGCTTGCGCAGTCGGCGGCCTGGAAGCGGGCGCTCAGGGCGAAGGGCGAATCGTCGATGACGCTGAAGACGTCAGAGCCCCCGCCCCAGGCCGTCGCCTTGGTCGCAAGCGGAGCGCACGAGGTCGGGTTGAAGGTCCAGCCGGGGCGGTCGATGTGGACGCGGATGTCGCGGACTTTCAGCGGGATGCCTTTGAGGATGTGGGGGATCGGGTCCGATGCGGAGCCGTCGACTTCTGCCTGGCCGCTGCGCGGGTTGAAGCGCAGGGCGATCCGCACGACGATCGTGCCGACGTCAAAGGGCCCGGCGACTCCGGGGACCACGGCGACAACCGAGAGTGGTGCCCCGTGGTAGGGGCCGGCGAGATAGACCGTGCCGGGGACGTAGAGCAAGACCGAGCCGACGCCGGCTCCGGTCTGGGTGTGGCCGATCACAGAGGAGGCCGGACAGGAGGGGCTGGTGAGCTCTTCGGCTCCACCGTGTGGCCCGGTCCTTCCTTGGGCCTGGGCGATCTGGGCGTCTGAGCATCTGCCTACCCCCGCCAGGGAGGCGAGCAGTCCCGGCGGCAGGGTGGTCGAGAACTTGGTCAGGTCCTGGTCGCCGTCCTTGCGGGTCAGGCGCATATCGAGGGGCGAGTGGGCACCGGCGGCGTTTGAGAGCGTGCCCGCTTCAAAGCCCGGGGTAAACGGAGGCGTGCCGCCGGTGGGGCAGGCGCCGGCGTCCACGCCGCGCTCGATATTGAACGGTGCGGTGGCAGTGTGGGGGTGGGTGGGGTCTGAGAAGGGGTAGAGCTTGGCGGTGGTGGTGTATCCCCCGCAGGCCGGTGGGGAGACCAGGGGTGCCCGGCCGCCTTCTCTGAAGTGCAGCGTGACGTCTGAGTAGGGCAGCGGCGGGAGGTCCTCGAAGGTGGTGACGAGTTGCCCGGTCTTTGGATCGGGCTCGACTTTGCCGGCCTGCTTGACGATCACGCCGCGCTCGGGCGCTCTTGCGACCAGGTAGAGGGCGATCAGGTTGCCCGATGGGTTTGCATAGGGCGCCGCCAGGTAGAGGGCGCCTTCGACCGGTTCTGCGAGCAGCGGGGTGTGGATCAGGAGCGAGCCGAGCTTGGAAGCCTGCGGGCAGCCCTGCCCGGGGCCGGTACCGACCTGCTCGGCCTTGTATTGGGCTTCTGAGCAGGTGACGATCCCTTCGGCGGCGGAGGGGTTCAGGGTGATGCCCTCCGGCAGGGTCACTTCGATCTTTTCGGGCTCGGTTTCGGTCAGGCTTTTGCGCTCGAGCAGGCCCTGGTTGGGCAGCTTCAGTTCGAAGTCGAGGCCGCTGCCGTTCTCGGCCAGGCGGGTGGTCGGCGCGGCGGCGATCGCCGGCGCGAAGGGCACCGACTCACAGCCCGACATCGCCACCGGGTGCCCCCCCGCATCAACAGTGGGGGCGATCAGTTCGGCAAAGACGCCCGGGGCCAGGACGGAGTCGGCGCGCAGCACGGTCTCAAGCGGCGTGCGGCACTGGGCGGGAAGGGTGATGTAGGGGGTCAGGGCGGCGTCGGAGTCGCCCCCTTCCAGGGCGGAGCCGCGTTCTGGGTCATGGGCGGGGTCGGCGGGGGTGCCCCAGATCGTCTCGGTGACCGAGATGACGCCGAGCGGCAGGTCGGGGGCGACGACGCCGACGCGGTAGCCGTCTTCTGATTTCAGCGTCGCGTACTGGATCGAGATCAGCCCGGTGGCACCGCCGACGAAACCGAACTGCGCGGCGAAGCCCCTGGCGGGCACGACGTTGTAGAGGGGGCCTTTGATCTCGCCGAAGCCAGGCAGGATCGCGCGCAGGACGCCGATCTGGGTATTGACCGAGCAGACGGGGGTGGCGCCTTCGAACTCCTGGTGGGGACAGGCGGGCACCGCCTGGGGGTTGCCGAAGAAGCCGGGGGGCAGATCGGCGCGGGCGCTGCGCATGTCCCCGCCTTCGCCTTTGCCTTCGGCGTCGGTCTTGAGATCGACGTGGACGACATAGGAGTAGGGGTGGGAGCCGGCCTGGGTGTCGATCGTGCCGTCTTTGTTGAAGGGGGTGACCGAGGCGGTCTCGGGGACGAAGCCGAAGCCGGCCTGGGCGGCTGAGGGGGCCGCCAGGGTGGCGAGGGCCAGGGTGGCGAGGATTGCGGCGCGGCGGATCACTTTGAGCCTCCGTGGTTGCGGTGGGCTTTCCTTTGCTTGTGGGCGTGGCGCTTGTGCCTGTGCTTCTTCTTCTTGTGCTTCTTTTCGCCCACGTTGCCGTCACCCCTGAAGCTCGTCGAGCCGGGCGTCGGGTTCTCTGGCGGGGAGACCGCGGGCAGGCAGGCTTCCCCCTGGCACTCGGCGGGAGCGCCCTGGGTCGGGAAGCCGCCGCCTTCGCGGGCGTCATAGAGGTCGATCAGCTCGTCCTTGTCGGTGCCGACCAATTTGTCGCGGGTGGTGAAGAAGACGTTCTTGCCCGAGGGGTCGGCGGCGAGGAAGTTGGAGTCCACGCCCGAGCGCCCGGCGGAGATCAGCGACACGCAGCCCGCCGCCCGTTCGCAGCTGCCGACCCCGCCGGGCTCGAACTCATAGACGTCTTCGACCCGCCCGTTGGTGTCGGCGGGGCTGAGCGAGTCGGAGCTGTCGAAGAAGAGGCGCCCGGAGTCGGTCAGGTAGTGGGGCTGGGGCAGCGCGGCGTTGCCGCCGGCGAGCTGGCGCAGGACGCTGTCGCCTGCCGGCGCGGCGCCGCTGGGAGTGCAGGAGGCGCAGCGCAGCTCGCCCGTGGAGGCCTGGTAGAGGAAGATCTCCGCGCAGGGGCCCGGTTTGTAGTTTTCGGTGCCCGAGGGGACTATGCAGGGACCGGTGTTGTCGAAGCCCGTCAGCCGGGCCTTGGAGGAGAAGGCGAGCCAGCCACCGCCGGGGCTGGCCTCGGCGGTGCGCCGGAGCGGCGAATACGCCCAGTCCCACCCGGTCGCGGTGAACGCATTGTCCGCGGGAAGCAGGGTGGCGATGAAGGTCGGGGCGCCACCCGCCCAGGCGTAGAGGTTGTGTTTGCCCGCCTGGGCTTTGTCGCCGTGGCCGTTTTCTTCTTCGCCCGTGAGCACGGCACTGTCGACGAAGTAGATGTGGGAGAGGTCGTCGCTCTGTCCCGCGATGCCCTCGAAGCCGCCTTTGCCCTGCGTGAGGTCCAGGCATGCTTCGGCGGCGAGGTCATAGAGGCAGCCGTCTGAGAGCAGCACCTTCGAGCCGTCGCGCGAAGCGGTGAGGAATTTGCCGGCGTGGTCGGTGAGCTCGCGGGTGACTTCGCCGCCTTCGCGGACGTAGGCCTGACCGGCTTCGTCGCTCCAAAAGACGCGCCGGCCGTCTTGGGAGATCGAGTTGGCGGTGGCTTCATCGGAGGTGCCCGGGCTACCGCCTTTCAGCAGCACTCCCGAGCCGAAGACCGCGCCGGGAGCCGTCGTGGTGTTGCCGGGGAAGACGTTGACCAGGCGCAGGGCGCCACCCGACCATTCATAGAGGTTGCGCCTGTTCAGCCCACCGTCGAGCGCCGCTGGTGCGGAGGGGGTTTCTTCGCTCAGCGCGTCGTTGGCGCTGAAGAAGATCCGGCTGAAGTCCGCCGAGGCGCCGGCGAAGGAGAGGCGCAGGCCGTCGGAGGTGCTGTTTGGAAGGCGGTTGGGAGGCGGCTGGCTCAGCAGGCGGTCGAGCGTGGCCGGATCGGCGCTCGGCTGGCGGTAGAGGTTGCCGAAGCCCTGCGGTCCTTCGGCGGTGAGCGGGAAACCGTCCTGTGCGAGCACGCCTTCGCTGAGGTCGGCCTTGAAGCCCAAAAAGCCGCCGACGGCTTTGCTCTGCAGGCGCGCCGGGGTCAGGTTGGTGCTCTGCCAGCCCGCCGCGGTGCGGCGGGCGATGTACTCGTTTTCGATCACCGCGCCGACCTCGAAGGAGAAGGGGTTGCCCTCATAGACGATCGCATCGCCGCTCGGGGCGCTCTGCATCGGGAAGTGGTTGAAGGTAGAGCCCGGCTTGCATTCGGCGCCGGCGGGCAGGCAGCTGCTGGGGCCGGGATCGGCGGGGAAGACCTGGCCGCCGTTCTTCTCGGCCGGGGAAACGAGCTCATAAGCGCGGTTGTCGGGCAGGCCCGGGCCGCCGAGGGGGTAGGTGCGGAAGGTCTTCTCCGCGCCGGTGCTCACGCACTCTTCGGCGGGTTTGGCGGGACGGCAGTGGCTGACCGCGACGAGGCGGTAGCGGTAGAGCGTGTCGGGCGAAAGGCCGCCGACCGCATCGCCGACCGGGAGCGTTTTGGCGCCTTCGATCGGCCCTCCACCCACCGGCGCTTCGCCGGCGCCGGCGAAGCGGTCGGCCGGTTCGTTTGCCTGATAGGCGGTGTCTGAGATGTATTGGAAGGAGTAGCGGCTGGGGATGCCTTTCGGGTTCACTTCCCCTTCCAGGCGGGCCGAGGTCTGGGTCACCATCGAGACCGCCTCCGCCACCACTTCGGGCGGCGATTCGTTGCCCGGGGCGAAGACGTAGCCGAGCGAGCTCTGACCGGGTTCGCCGGGGCCGCCGGTGCCAAAGCCCGGAGTCGGACCGGGGGCTCCCCCGTAGAGCACACCGGATGGGCGCCCCACCTCGAACGTCCGGTCGGGGTCAAACGTCAACGCATAGATGTGGGCCCTTTCCGGAGTCCGCACGAACGACTCCACTTCGGTGAATTCGCCTTCTTCGCAGGGACTGAGCCGGTGGACGCGCTGGTCCTTATAGACGTAGAAGAAGACTTCGCCGGTTTTGGGGTTGACAGTCATCGAGGTGATGCCGCCTTTTTTGACTTTGAACTCGCACAGGGGTGGGTCGGCCGGATGGGCCGGGTCGAGCTCCTGGACGAAGTCTTCACCGGCCACATAGACCTTGCCGGCCGCATCGACGACCGGCATCCCCGGATATTTCGTCGTGAAGATGAACCCCGCCGCGATGTCTTTGCTCTGCCCGGCGTATTCGTATTCGGTGTAATCGCCGGGGGTTTTCGGCTTGAACACCATCAGCCGGTGGTAGAAGTTGTCTGGGTCGTTGACATCGAAGACGTAGACTTCCCCGGCCGCGTTGACCGCGATCTGGCCCCCTCCGGTCGCGCCGCGGTGGATCTTCCCCGGACTTGCTTCCGTGGGTTCCTCCCCAGCCCGTTCGCCGAAGCGCGTGATCACTTCCGAGCCGTCGGGGGTGTACTCGGTGATCAACTTCGTCCCTGGGGGGGGACTGCCGATTGCGGGATATACGTAGACGTTCCCGGTCGCCTGGTCAACGTCGACGTCGACACTCCTCGAACCTCCTTTCGGCACGGTCGGACATTTCGCGTAGGTCGGTTCGCCTTCTTCCGGGGTGATCACTTCGCCATCAGGGCCGCAGCGTTCGTATGGGGGCTTACCTTCAGATTCGTTTATTTCTTCTCCTGCCTCAGTGAGAACCGACCAGGCCTCGCTGAAGCTCCCGTCGGGGTTGTAGCGGGCCACACGGGTCGTCGACCCTTCACGGAAAGTCGCCGCATAGATAGTCCCCGCCGGCACCCCGCCGGCCCCGGTGTAGTTGACCGCCATGCCGTTGACACTGCCGAGCTGCACGTCTTCGCTGAATTTTTCTTCTTTGACGGGAGTGGCGCTGCCGGCGAAGGTGCCGACCTGTTCAAAGGCCGCTGCGGGTGATGCCGCAAGGAGCCCAATGGTCAGGATCGCTCCGAGGAGTAGGCCGATGCGCGTGCGCAAAGACACGGCCATGTGTGGGTCGGAATGCGCGTGCCTCATCGCTGCCCCCTATGCGTCTTGTGTTTTTTGTGCTTCGCCTTCCCGCAACCACTCGCCCCCACCACCGGCCCGATAGCGCTCCGCCTGCCGTTGTGCCCCTCGAAGCGCGCGTCGGCCTTGTGGGTGGCGGCGCACAGGTCGGTCGAGTTGACGATCAGGCCCTTGGCGCCACCCTGCATGTCGACCACGACCTTGGTGATCGGGGCGTCGGGGAGCTCGGTGAAGGTGGCCCTGATCCCACCGTTCTTTGAGTCGATGCGGGCAACCGCTTCGACGTCGACGATGCCGTGCAAGGAGGCGACGAAGTCGGGAAGGTTGTGGTCTGAGGATCTGAGGTAGACCGGTCCTTCGAGCGGTTCGTCGAGCAGCGGGGTGATCGCCCTTGCCTTGCCGTAGACCGACTTGGCCGGGCAGCCCGCTCCGTTGCCTCCGTTTGCCGCGTACTGCACCCTGGTGCAGATCGTCCTTATGTGGGCCTGGTCGAGGAAGGCCGAACGGGGCAGGCGCAAGACCAGCCCCTTGAGGTTGGCATCGCCCTTTCTGGGCTTGTAGGTGCCTTTGAGGGCCGGGTGGCCGCCGCGCTTGGTGCCGCCCTTGAGCGCCAGGGAGAGCTTCGGCTTGAAGCCGAGGCTTGCGCAGTCTGCGGCCTGGAAGCGCGCCGAGAGGGCAAAGGGCGAATCGTCGAGCGAGCTGAAGACGTCAGAGCCCCCGCCCCAGGCCGTGGCCTTGGTTGCAAGCGGAGCGCACGAGGTCGGGTTGAAGGTCCAATCGGGGCGGTCGATGTGGACGCGGATGTCTCTGACTTTCAGCGGGATGCCCCGCAGGATGTGGGGGATCGGGTCCGAGGCTGAGCCGTCGACTTCTGCCTGGCCGCTGCGCGGGTTGAAGCGCAGCGCGATCCGCACGACGATCGTGCCGACGTCAAAGGGCCCGGCGACTCCGGGGACCACGGCGACGACCGAGAGCGGAGCCCCGTGGTAGGGGCCGGCGAGATAGACCGTGCCCGGTACGTAGAGCAAGACCGAGCCGACGCCGGCTCCGGTCTGGGTGTGGCCGATCACGGAGTTCGCGGGACATGAGGGGCTCGCCAGCTCTTCGGCTCCACCGTGTGGCCCGGTGCGCGAGGCCGCCCCGGCGATCTGGGCGTCTGAGCATCTACCGACCCCCGCCAGGGAGGCGAGCAGGCCCGGCGGCAGGGTGGTCGAGAGCTTGGTCAGGTCCTGGTCGCCGTCTTTGCGGGTGATGCGCATGTCGAGGGGCGAGTGGGAGCCCGCCGTGCTCGAGAGCGTGCCCGCTTCAAAGCCGGGGTTGAAGGGCGGCGTGCCGCCCGACGGGCAGGAGCCACCGTCGACCCCGTGCGAGATCTTGAAAGGTGAAGTGGTGGTGTAGGGGTGAGTGGGGTCTGAGAAGGGGTAGAGCTTGGCGGTGGTGGTGTATCCCCCGCAGGCCGGTGGGGAGACCAGGGGTGCCCTGCCGCCTTCTCTGAAGTGCAGCTTGAAGTCGGAGTAGGGCAGCGGCGGCAGGCCCTCGAAGGTGGTGACGAGCTGCCCGGTCCTGGGATCCGGTTGCACCCGCCCGGCCTGCTTGACGATCACGCCACGCTCGGGCGCTCTTGCGATCAGGTAGAGGGCGATCAGATTGCCCGATGGGTTTGCATAGGGCGCCGCCAGGTAGAGCGACCCCTCGATCGTTTCTTCCAAGAGCGGGGTGTGGGCGGTGAAGGAGCCCAGCTTGGAGGCTTCCGGGCAGCCCTGCCCGGGGCCGGTGTCGGCTTGCTCGGATCTGTATTGGGCTTCTGAGCAGACGCCGACCCCCGCCGCCGCGGAGGGGTTCAGCGTCACTCCCTCGGGCAGGGTCACCTCGACCTTCTCGGGCTCGGTTTCGGCGATGCTCTGGGGATCGGTGAGGCCGTGGTTGGGCAGCTTCAGTTCGAAGTCCAGGCCACTGCCGTTCTCGGCCAGGCGAGTGGTCGGCGCGGCGGCTATCGCCGGCGCGAAGGGCACCGATTCACAGCCCGTCATCGGCACCGGGTTGCCGCCGGCGTCCACGGCGGGGGCGATTTCGGAGGCAAAGATGCCAGGGGCGAGCGTGGACTCGGCGAAGATCGACGTCTCGGGCACCGACTCGCAGGAGGTGGGCATGGTGAGGAACGGAGTGAGCGCCGCGTCGGAGGTGGCGCCCTGCAGGGAGCCGCCGCGTTCGGGGTCGTGGCTCGGATCGGCCGGGGTGCCCCAGATCGTCTCGGTCACAGCGCTGGCGCCGACCGGCAGGTCTGAGGCCGAGACGCTGACGCGGTAGCCCTCCTCGGCGCCTTTGAGCGTGGCGTACTGCAGCACGACCAGCCCGGCCGGGCTGGAGAAGCCGAGCTCGGCGGCGATGCCGCGCGGCGGCACCACGTTGTAGATGGGGCCGGAGGTTTCGGTGAGGCCGGGCAGGTTTGCCCGCAGCACCCCGACCTGAGTGGATACCAGGCAGCCGGGGATGCCGCCCTCGAACTCCTGCCGGGGGCAGCGTGGCACCGCGAGGGGGTTGCCGAAGAAGCCAGGAGGCAGCTCGACCCGGGCGCTGCGCATTTCGCCGCCTTCGGGGCTGCCTTCGGCGTCGGTGCGCAGCTCGAAGTGCACGGTGTAGGAGTAGGGGTGGGAGCCGGCCTGGGTGTCGACCGTGCCGTCGCGTTCGAGCGCGGTTGCCGAGGAGTGGCCGGGAACGAAGCCGAAGTCCGCCCGGGCGGCGGCGGGCGGCGCGAGGGCGAGGAGCGCGAGGGCGAGGCCGAGGAGCCTGGGGCGGATCACCTTGCGCCTCCACGATTGTGATGGCGTTTGTGGCGGCGGTGTTTCTTGTGCTTGTGCTTCTTGTGCTTCTTGTGCTTCCCCTCGACCACGTTGCCGGCACCACGGAGCGCCGAGGAGACGGGCGTCGGGCTCTCGGGAGCGGGCAGCGAGGGCTGGCAGGTTTCCCCCTGGCACTCGCTCGACCCCGCTTCTACGGGGAAGCCGCCGCCTTCGCGGGCGTCATAGAGGTCGATCAGGCTGTCCTTGTCGGAGGGTACGAGCTGACCGCGGCTGGTGAAGAAGACGTTCTTGCCGCTCGCGTCGATCGCGAGGAAGTTGGAGTCCACGCCCGAGCGCCCGGCGGAGATCAGCGCCACGCAGCCGGTGGGCCGGGCGCAGCCGCCGGTCCCACTCGGTTCGAACTGGTAGACGTCTTCGACGCCTTTGTTGGTGTCAAAGGGGGTGAGCGAGTCCTGGCTGTCGAAGTAGAGGCGCCCGGCGTCGGTCAGGTAGCGCTGCGCCTTGATCACCGAGCGGTTTATCCGCAGCACCGAGGCGCCGAGCGGCGGGGCGCCGGCGGGGTTGCACGAGGCGCAGGCGAGCTTGCCGGTGGCCGAGTCATAGAGGAAGACCTCCACGCAGGGTGAGTCGACGAGGATCCCGGGATCGGCCACGTATTCGCAAGGCCCGACGTTGTCATAGCCGCTCAGCGGCACCTGGGAGAGGAAGGCGAGCCAGCGCCCGGCGGGGCTGGCCTGAGCGGTGCGCCACGCCGGCCTGGCGGCCCAGTCGCCGTTGCCGTTGGCGTTGTCGGCGGCCGACAGCGTGGCGACGTAGGTGGTGGTGCCCGCCGAGTGGCTGTAGAGGTTGAATTTGCCCGCCTGGGCTTTGGCGCCGTATTCGTTTTCTTCTTCGCCGCTGAGCATGGCGGTGTCGACGAAGTAGACGTGGGAGAGATCGTCGCTCTGTCCGACGAGGCCCACGAAGCCGCCTTCGCCGCCGGTCAGGTCTTCGCAGGCTTCGACTTCGATGTCATAGAGGCAGCCGTCGTCGAGCAGGACCTTCGAGCCGTCGCTAGAGGCGGTGCTGAACCTGCCGGGGTCTTTGACTTCGAGCGTTTCCGTGCCGTCGATGCGCACGTATACCTGGCCGGCTTCGTCTGACCAGAAGGCGCGGCGTCCGTCGGCGGAGATCGCGTACTGGGTCTTGATGTCGGCGCCGAAGTGGGCACCGGGGACCGTTTCCCCGGCGGGGCCGATGTTGACCGCTCGCAACTGCCCGCCCGACCATTCATAGAGGTTGTGCTTCGCTTCTTCCCCGCCGCCGCCTTCGCCGTTCAGCTCGTCGTTGGCTTCGAGGAAGATCCGCGAGAGGTCCGTCGAGGCGCCGGCGTAGAGGAGGTCCCAGTCGACGGGTTCGCGGTGGGGGGGTGCTTCTGTGAGCAGCGGGTCGAGCGCGAGCGGGGCGGCGGTCGGCTGGGTGTAGAAATTGGCGTATTTGGGCGGTGCCAGGGAGTTGAGCGGGGGGTTGGCCTGTTCGAGCAGGCCCAGGTGCAGGCCGGGGTCAAAGGCCATGTAGCCCTTCCTCCCCTTGCTCTGCAGGGCCGGCGGGGTGATGTTGGCGCTCTGCCAGCCCGTGGCGCCGCGGTGGGCGATGTACTGGTTTTCAATCAGCGCGCCTTCGCCGGGGGAGAAGGCGTTGCCCTCGTAGGAGATCGCTTCCCCGTCGGCGGTGCTCTGCATCGGGAAGTGCTGGTAGGCGGCGCCAGGCTTGCATTCGGTCGGGTGGCAGCTGGAGATCTGCGGGTCTGCCGGGAAGACCTGGCCGCCGTTCTTTTCGGCCGGGGAGACCAGCTCATAGGCGCGGTTGCCGGACAGGCCGGGACCGCCGAGCGGGTAGGTGGCAAAGCTCTTGGCCTGGCCGGTGCCTTCGCAGACTTTTTCGCTGTCGGCCGAAGAGCAGAAGCTCCTCGCCACGATGCGGTAGCGGTAGGCGGTGTCGGGGGCGAGGCCGGAGATCGCATCGGCGACCGGCAGCGTCGCCGAGCCTTCCAGGCGCCCGCCGCCCAGCGGCACTTCGCCTGCCCCCGCGAAACGGTCTTCGGGTTCGTTTGCCTGGTAGGCGGCATCGCTGAGGTACTGGAAGAAGTAGCGGCTCGGGTTTCCCCTGGGGTTGACTTCGCCTTCCAGGCGGGCCGAGCTGGCGGTCACCGCCGAGACCGACTCCGAGACGACTTCGGGGGCGAGTTCTTTGGGCGGGGCGAAGACGTAGCCCATCGAGCTTTCTCGTGCTTCCCCTTTGGTTTCTCCCCCTTCAGGATCCGCCGCGCCGGCGTAGAGCGCACCCGCCGCCCGGCCCGCCTCGTACACGCGCTCGGGGTCGACCGCCATTGCCGCCAGGCGCTGGCGCGGCGGCGAGATCGCGACCGCTTCGGCTTCGCTGAATTTGCCTTCGGAGTCGCACGGGTTCAGCCGGTGCAGTTTGTGGTCCACGTAGGAGTAGAAGAAGACCTCGCCCGATTTCGGGTTCACCGTCATCGCCGTGATCCCGCCTTTTTTGAATTTGAACCTGCAGATCGGGCTCGCCGATTTGGCCGGTTCGTACTTTTCGACGGTGTCTTCGTTGGCAGCGAAGACGTCGCCGGCGGCGTCGGTGACCGGTTTCGACGGGAATTCCGACGCCCCGGTGCCAAAGTCGCGTTTCTGGCCGGCGTATTCGTATTCGGAGTAGTCGCCCGGGGTTTTCGGCTTGAACACCATCAGCCGGTGGGGGAAATTGCCGCCGTTGAAGAAATCGAAGACATAGACTTCACCGGCCGCGTTCACCGCGATTCCGCCCGCTCCGGGGTTTCCTGAGTGGAGCTTTGCCGGGCTTTCCACGGGAATCTCGCCAGAGGCCGCCCTTTCGCCGAAGCGCGTGATCGCTTCCGAGCCGTCGGCGCTGAAGACTTCGACCTCGGTGTCTCCGACGATTTGCCCCGTCCAATCGAACGCGTAGACGTTTCCGGTCGTCTGGTCGACATCCACGTCGATTGCATACGCACTGCCACCGTTGGGTCGGGCGGCGCAGTGCGGATGGGCCGCTTCCCCGTCGGGCCCGCAGCGTTCGTATTCGCCTGCTTCGCCGAGCACCTGCCAGGCCTCGCTGAAGCTCCCGTCGGGGTTGTAGCGGGCGACCATGACTCCGGAGGAGTCGCCGTTGGTGTAGGTGGCCGCGTAGATCGTCCCCGCCGGCACGCCGCCGGCCCCGGTGTAGTTGACAGCCATGCCGCCGGTCCCGGCAAGCTGCACCTTTTCGGGCCACAGCGCCGCGTATTCGGAGCCGGAGAGACCACCGCTTTCATGCAGTTCCCCTGGGTTGCCGGCGAAGTTGCCGACCTGCTGGTAGGCAGCCGGGGCGGGCGATGCCGCAAAGAGAGCAATGACGAGGAGCAACGTGCCGAAGAGGCCGAGTCGCGCCGCGAGGCGGCTGGGCCGGCTGAGCGTCCTATCTGGCTTCTTACTTGACGTTCTCATCCTCACTCCTCTCGGTAGCGGCGCGCAACACGGCGCACCCGCCGCCGGCCATACCTCTGGCCCGGCGGCGGGGGCGTATCGCTAGGGAGCGGTTACCGCGTAGGTGCCGCTTGCATGGAGGGCGCCACTCAACTCCACCCTGGCCCCGCTGACTGCGGCGCCGTTGCCGTTCGCGGGGCCTCCCAATTCAGGGAGGCATCCGAGGGATGAGCACGTCACACTTGGAAGCATGATCAGGTTGGAACCAGTGGAAACGCTGGTAGCGAGATTGATACCGCCGCCGAGATAGACGCAGAGGTTTCCTGCGGCAGCCTTCGGGTTTTCGACGGTCCCCGCGGGCGACAGCGCACTGCCACAACCGGTCGGGGCTACTTCTTCGTTTGCGAGGCTCGATTCGTTGAGGAGGACTTCTTTGCTGCCGTCGGCGGTGATCACGTGCACTTTGCTTGCCCCCAGCGAACTGGCCAGCGGAATCGGAAAGGAAATCTCCGCTGCGGCTTCGCCGCCTCCTTCTGAAATGACGAAGGTGCCGGTCTCGGTCGCTTTGGACGGCAAGGTACCGCCGGCGGTCCAGGGAGAGCCTTCTTTGCCCTGAATGCCCTGTTTGCCAGTGTCGCCGGTATCGCCCTTGTCACCCTTTGCGCCGCTGGAGCCATTGGCCCCGTTGTCGCCCTTGGCGCCCGCGGGACCAGCGGCTCCCGCAGGGCCAGTGCCCTGGAAGCTCTTGGCGATGCTCTTTACTTCCTTCTTCTGCTTGCTGTTCAGACCAGCGGCAGCCCAGGCGCCGCCGACCATGGCAAAGACGAGGGCGAGGATCGCGACGGTTAGGCCGGCCTTGCCGAAGGGTTCGCGAAAGCGCTTTTTGGCGCCTTTGTTCCGTGGCGAGAGCATCTGTATCTCTTCTCCTTGTCCCGTGAGCCCCTCTGCCGACCGCTTCCCTTGCGGCCCCTTGTGGCGAGCTCGGTATGTATTTCCCTGTTTCCGCCGAGCGGTTGCAGTCAGTTCCTAGAAGGTGCTGTCTGTACCGACGACACGGCTAGGAAAGCACCCCGTCACGGAGTTGTCAAGGAAAGTTCCCAAAAGAGAAAAGGCGTTCCTAGATGCGTTCCCTGGAGGGACGAGGGGGTACCAAACGCTGTGGCGTAGCCCGGCCGGGCTACGCCACTTGGCGGGCGAGGCGGGCGGCCTCGGCGGGGCCCAGGTAGGGCAGGAGGGCGAGCTCGGCGCAATCGGGGAGAAGGTCCTCGAGCTGCTCGGCTTCGCCGGCAGCGGCCTTGCGGAAGGCGAGCGAGACCAGGGAGCCGATCGTCGAGTCCTCGGTCGAGTCGGGGAGGCGCGCGCCCTCGGGACGCTCGGCTCGGCCCTTGCGCAGCAACGGCGCCATTTCCCCCACCGCCGCGTTGAAGCGTGCGGTCACCGCAGGCCCGGCACCGCGCGACTCGACCAGGCAGAGGCGGGCGAGGTCGGGCTCGACGGCGAGGAAGCTCAGCACAGCCCGCGTCGCGGCGACCGCCTGCTCAGACCAACCCTCGATCCCCTCGACCGCCGCGGCGACCAGCTCGCGTAGATGGTCGACGACCACCTCGAAGGCGGCCAGGAAGCACTGCTCCTTGCTCTCGAAGTTGGCGTAGAAGACCCGGCGGGAGACCTTCGCCCCCTTGACGATGTCGGTCAGGGTGACCGCGGCGTAGCCCTTCTCGGCGACAGCCTCGGCGAGACCGGCGATCAGCCGCTCACGCTGGTGGTGGGCCACCTGCTCACGGCTGAAGCCGTGACGGCCGGCGGGGAGCGGTCCTAGCTCTTCGGCTGCCATTTATGCGAATGCCTACGGGGGAAAGTCACATCTAGCGCACAACACGTGCGTCGCGACGATCTAGCGTCGAAGGGCCGCGAGAGCGGCGGTCGCCCCCGCCGGTGGACGCCGGCATCCGATATCGCAATCGGGAAAGAGAGGGTTCGATTCCCTCCGGGGGCGCTATAGTGGATAGCGCGATATCGGAGCCAGCGCTGCACCGGCTTTCCCGATTTTTCGAACGGCCCGCTTCGGCGGGCCGTTCGCATTTTGACAATCAGGGCTTTATAAGAAAAATCCATATAAAGACGTATAAAGGGGCCGTCAGACTACGTCGCTTCGCAAACTACGCCGAGATCGCGTCGGCGACCTCGCCGGCCTCCCGCGCCGCCTCGTCCTCGCCTACGTAAGGGCGAAGGACGAACTCGAGGGTCTCGGGCAGAAGCCCGCGCAGCTTGTCCGCTTCGTCGGCGATCAGGCGCTGGCCGAGCACCCAGACGATCCCCCCCGCCAGCGTCTCCTCGAGGCTCTCCGGCAACTCGGCCTGGCGCGGGTTGAGCTCGCGCCCGGGCCGCAGCAGCGGCGCCAGCCGTTTCAGCGCAGCCTCGTGCTTGGCCGCCGCCTCGGGGCCGGCGGCGACGGCCTCGACCAGAGCGGCCCGGGCGGCGGCGGGATGCGCGGCGACGTCTTCGAAGAGGACGCCGAGCGCCGCCCCGACCCGGTCGGTCCAGGGACCTTCTTCGCGCTTGTAGGCGTCTTCGACCCGGCTGACGGTGCGCTCGGTCGCCGCATCGAGCAGCGCCAGGAAAGCCGCCTCCTTGTCGGGGTAGTGCTTGTAGAAGGTCGCGTAGCCGACCTTGGCGCGGCGGACGATCTCCTCCATCGTCGTCTCCTGGTAGCCCTGCTCGGCGATCAGCTCGGCGGTGGCCTCGAGGATGCGGCGTCGCTGATCGGCTGCAGCGGCATCGCGGCTGACCGGCTCGGGGCCGGGAGGCTGCCGGTTCTCCTTTCCGGGCAGGGCTCGCACAGGCCCCAGGATAGCGCTAGTTCCCATTGGTACGAAACAGGTACATGGAGTTGGGAAAGTTCCCAAACATAAGCTATGGTGTCCCGAATGGAAGCACCGGGCCACTCCGCGCCGTTCGCTCTTGGGAGGATGTCGAGCCCGACCGCGGCGGCGACGAGGACGTGCTCGAAGCGATGCTGCTGACGGTCGGCGAGAAGGGCTACGCGAAGGCGACGGTGCGCGAGGTGGCCGAGCGCGCGCGCATCACCCAGGACCGCTTCCACCGCCGCTTCGGCAGCAAGGAGGCCTGCTTCGCGCGGGCTTACGAGGAGACGGCCGAGCAGCTCGCCGGCGAGCTGCTCGTGGCCTGCCGCGAAGCGATCGGTTGGCGCGAGGGCTTCCGCGCCGGCCTGACCGAGCTGCTGCGCTTCATCGCCGAGCAGCCGCTGCGGGCGAAAGCGCTGCTGCTCGAGGTGCGGGCGGCGCGCGGCGGCGCCTGGGTCGCCCACCAGCGCCAAGTCAAGCGCCTCACCGCCGCGTTCGACTCGGTCCGCGACGAGCCCGGCGCCCGCCCCGACGCAAACCCGATGACCGCGGGCTTCGTGATCGGCGCGATCGAGGAAGCGCTCAGCCTGGAGATCGCCGCCGGTCGCGCAGAGGGTGCCCAACTCCTCCTCAACGACCTCACCCACCTCGCCTTCCTGCAGCTCTTCGGCGAGGAGTAGCCGCGGGCGACTAGGCTGGGACCGTGGACCAGCCCGACTCCTGCGCCGAGCTGCTGCGAGCCCATTTCGCCGCCGGAAGGCACCTCGTCGTCGGCCTCGACACGGACCCCGCCCGCCTGCCCGAATCGCTTGCGCCAGGTGCCTCACCCGCCGAACGGGTGGTCGAGTTCAACCGGCGGATCGTCGAGGCGACCGCCGAGCTCGCCTGCGCCTACAAGCCAAATTCCGCCTTCTACGAGGCGCTCGGTGCCGATGGCTTCCGAGCCCTGGAGGAGACGATTGGCGCGATCCGGGCCGCCGCCCCCGACGCCGCGGTGATCCTCGACGCCAAGCGGGCTGACATCGGCTCGACCAACGCCGGCTACGTCGCCGCCGCCTTCGACCAGCTCGGCGCCGACGCGGTCACGGTCCACCCCTACCTCGGCGGCGAGGCGCTCTCTCCCTTCCTCGAGCGGGGCGGGAAGCTGATCTTCGTCCTCGCCCGCACCTCCAACCCCGGCGCCGGCGAGTTCCAGGACCTCCTCACCGACGGGGTGCCGCTCTACCGCCACGTCGCCCGCACCGTCGCCGGCAGTTGGAATGCGGCGGGCAACTGCGGGCTCGTCGTCGGCGCCACCTACCCGGACGAGATGCGGGCTATCCGCGAGGACATCCCCGCTGAGACGCCGATCCTGATCCCCGGCGTCGGCGCCCAGGGCGGTGACGTGGCCGCGGTCGTGGCAGCCAATCGCGATGCCGGCAGCGACGCCTTCCTGATCGCCGCATCGCGCGCGATCATCTACGCCTCCTCCGGCGAGGACTTCGCCGAGGCGGCTCGCGGCGCGGCGCAGTCGCTAGACACCGAGATCCGCGCCGCCGTCGCGGAGGCCTAAGAGCTCAGCTCTTGGCGATCTCCGCTGCCTCGGCGCTGCCGAGGTACGGAGTCAAGGTGAACTCGACCAGGTCGGGGAGCAGGTTCTCCAGCTCCTCGGTCTTGCCGGCGATGATGCGGCGGGAGATCAGCGAGACCATGCCGCCGACGAGCGCTTCCTCGGTGGTCGGCGAGAGGCGCGAGAGGACCTCCGGCGGGCGCCCCTCGCGGCCCTCCTGGAAGTAGGGGACGAAGCTCTGGATCGCCGCGTCGTAGCGCTCGACCACGGCCGGGCCGGCGACCAGCGCCTCGACCATGCAGAGCCGGGCGAGGTTGGGCTCGGCGGCGAGGAACTGCAGCATCGCGTCGATCCCGGCCTTGATCGCGTGTGGCCAGTCATCGCTCTGCTCGAAGGCCGCTGAGACGCGCTCGCGCAGCTCTTTCATCACCGTGTCGTAGGCGGCGACGAAGCACTCGTCCTTGCTCGAGAAGTGCTCGTAGAAGGTGCGGCGGGAGACCGCGGCGGCGCGGGTGATGTGGGCGATCGTCGTACCGGAGTAGCCGTGCTCGGCGATCGCCTCGGCGATCCCGGCGATCAGGCGCTCTCGCTGGTTATGAGTGACAAACTCCCGGGGTAGCCCGTGACGGCCCGGTGGCAGACGCGCCAACTCGGGCGGATAGTCCTCCGCACCGTCAACTGGCGCTTTCTCTGATTTGGCGCGTTTCTTTGCCACCCCGCGAGCATATCCCTCTGACACGGCGGATTCGCGGCTCAACTCGGCCATAGCCGCCTCGATACCCAAATACGGCATCACCGCAGCCGACATCAGCTGGGGAACCAGATCGGGAAGCTCCTCGACCGCGCCGCGGACCACCCGCGAGTAGATCTGGCCGTAGGCCGAGCCGGCCAGCGCCTCGGCCGTTGTATGGGGGACGGAGTCGGGATCGTCCATCTCCTGGCGGCCGGCGTCGATCAGCGAGGCGATCACCCGCATCGTCATGTCGCGACGGGCGCGGGCGGCATCGCCGGCGGCCAGTACCTCGACCCCGAATGAAGCGCGGCCGGGATCGTGGCTCAGGCCCGCGATCACCTCGTAGGCGACCGCGCGCAGGCGGTCGGGCCACTCCTCGCAGCTTTCATAGGCCCTCACCATCGTCCCCAGGCACTCCTCATTCTGGTCCTGCCAGGCAGAGAGGAAGCAGTCGTACTTGCCGCGGAAGTGGCGGTCGAAGGCGGGGCGGTCGAGCCCGGCGCGTTCGAGGATCAACTCGATCGTCGTTTCGCCGTAGCCTCGCTCTGCGGCGACTTCGATCAGCGCCGCGACGATCTCGGCTCGCTCGGAGCTGCCGGTCTCCTCGCGGATCTCGGTGGTCGGCACTAGTGCATGGGACCCCCGATCCCTGCCCTGGCTCAGCCGGTCGCTTTGGACGGCTGTTCGGCTGCCGTGCGCTTCGCGGCCTCGGCGCCGACGTACGGGGTGAGCGAGAACTCGACCAGCTCGGGGAGAAGCTGCTCGATCTCCTCCACCTGCCCCATCACGATCCGCTGGTAGATGATCCAGAAGACGCCTCCGACGATCGTCTCCTCGAGTGTCCCCGGCAGGTCCTCGCCGTTCGGCGCGACCTTGCGGCCCATGCGGAAGAGCGGCACGAAGGCCTGGATCGAGCGTTCGTAGCGCTCGACCGCGGCGGGGCCGGCGGAGAGGGCCTCGACGATGCAGGTCCGCGCCAGCGCCGGCTCGGTCGCCACGTAGTGGAGGAAGGCGGCGAGGCCGGAGTTGACCCGGGCGGGCCAGCTGTCGACCCTGCTGGCGGCGTCGACGACGCGGCGCAGCGCCTCTTTGACGGCGAACTCCGAGGCGGCGAGGAAGCAGTCTTCCTTGGAGGAGAAGTTCTCGTAAAAAGTGTTGCGGGCGATGCCCGCGCGCCGCACGATATCCGCGACAGTGACCGCCCGGTAACCCTTCTCTACCGTCTCCTCGGCGAGGGCCGCGATGATGCGGGCGCGCTGGTGTTGGGTGATGAACTCACGAGGCAGAGGATGCCTTCCGGGGGGCATCCTGGTTGCCTGAGGTACACGTTCAGCCACGCAAGTCAGGCTACTCCGGGCCGATCGAGATTCAAGCTGGACGGATTCTCGATATACCGCTACAGTACCGGAGTCCAGACAACCTGTTCCCTAGATCATGAGGAAGGGGCAGCAATGGGGAAGCGGGCCGCAACCAACGTCCAGGCAGGGGCTGAGGGGACCGGCAGCATCAGGGCAGTGGAATTAGCTCCCCACTCTCCCAAGCTCGAGCTTGTGAATTCTCCCAAGCGCGAAAAGATTCTCGAGGGAATGCTCGAGGCCGTTGGCGCCGAGGGCTACGACTCGACCTCGGTACGCACGGTTCTGGACAGAACCGGCCTTTACCGGCAGGCGTTCTACGACAACTTCGCCGACAAGGACGGCTGTTACCTGGCGGCGCTCGAAATGGGAATCGCGCGCTTCGAAGCGCTGGTGATACGCGCCGCGGCGAGCGAGGAATCGTGGCGCGGCAAGCTTCGGGCCGGCCTCGGGGCGCTGCTCGACGAGCTCGACGCCGAGCCCGATTTCGGCCGCGGGGTGATCGTCGGCGTCCACGCAGCCGGTCCCGAAGCCCTGGCAAGACGGGCCGAAGCGATGAAAAGAGCGGCCGATTTCATCGATTTGGCGAGGGACGATTCGGAGGAGTCCGAGGAGCCCCCTCAGATAGCTCCGGAGGGAATCGTCGCCGGCGTCCACGCGATCGTCCATTCGCGGCTCTCCACCGGGGCAACCGACGGTTTCCGCGACCTGTTGCCGGAGTTCATGTACTTCGCCGTGCTGCCCTACTTCGGCGCCAATGCCGCCAGCGCCGAGATGCAGGCCGCGCGCGCCTGAGCTTTCTGTCTGCAAAATAGGGTTGGACAGTTCGCCGGACCTGCCCTACATTGGGTTGCGATGGATTCGCCATCTACTTCGAATCCACAGCGACCCCCCGGCCGTGAAGGATTGCCCCGCGCTTACGAGGTTCGTTCCGAGCGCGAGCGGCTGCTCGAGGCGATGGTCAAGATGGCCGCGGCAAAAGGCTACGAGGCGACCACCGTGGCCGATGTGATCGAGTTCGCCGGCGTTTCGCAGGACGCCTTCGACGAGATGTTCGAGAGCAAGGAGGCCTGCTTCCTCGAGGCCTACGACGCGGTCTTCAACGTCCTCGTGGCGCACGTCACGGCGGCCTTCGAGGCGGCCGCCGGCGAGCCCTGGCCGGAGCAGATCGCCGCCGGGCTCGGAGCGCTGGTCGGGCTGCTGGCGATGGAGGCCGACATCGCCCGGATGGCGATGGTCGAGGTGACCGCGGCGGGCGACGACGCCCGCGAGCGCTACCGCGCGATGCTGACCCGCTTCACCCCTTTCCTGGAGCAGGGGCGCTCCTGGTCGGGACAGGGGGAGGAGCTGCCCGCCGACACGGCGCGCTTCGCGATCGGCGGCGCCACCTCGATGATCTTCGACGAGGTCCGCGCCGGCCGCGGCCCGGAGCTGAAGCGGATCCTGCCGGACCTGGTCTTTGCCGTGCTGATGCCCTACCTGGGGCCGGAAGCCGCCGAAGACGAGATGCGCCGGGTCACACGCGAGAGCTAGAGCCCTCTAGACACCCTCGCCGTGGCGGCCTGCGCCACCGGCGAAGCGGGAAGCGCCCTCGACGGCTACATGGAGGGTCTCGCGGCCCAGCTTGTGCTCCAGGGCGATGCCCTCTCTCAACGGTAGGCCGAAGCCTTCTATCGCGGCCTGGCGGTCGGCGAGCATCGTCTCTTGGGGGAAGCCGGCAATCCGCTCGGCCAGCTCGAGCGCTCGGTCTAGATGCTTGCCGGGCTCGACGACCTCGTTGACCAGGCCGATCCGGTGGGCCTCCTCGGCGGGGACGGGCCGGCCGGTGAGGATCAGCTCCAAGGCTCTGCCCATGCCGACGACGCGGGGAAGGCGCTGGGTGCCACCGTCCACCAGCGGCACGCCCCAGCGGCGCTCGAAGAGGCCGAAGGTGGACTGGGGCGTGGCGATCCGCAGGTCGCACCAGAGCGCCAGCTCGACCCCACCGGCGAGGCACCAGCCGTCGACCGCGGCGATCGCCGGCTTGGCGGGGGTCAGGCGGGTCGGGCCCATCGGGCCGTCGGGATGATCGACTTCGAGGTCCATCGCCTTCAGGTCGGCGCCGGCGCAGAAGGCCTCGCCGCCGGCCCCGGTGAGGACGAGCACGCGGGCACCCTCGTCGGCCTCGAAGTCCACCAGTCCCTGGCGGAACGCCTCCGCGGCGGCCGCGTCGATCGCGTTGCGCCGTGCCGGGCGGTCAATGGTCAGCACGGCAGCCGCCCCGATCCGCTCGTAGCGCAGCTCATCGGTCATGGCGAAGAGGGTATGGGAGTGGGCGGGCTAGTTGCTGGGCAAGTCCGGGATAGCCAAGCAACGCCGACTCCCAGGTGCGCCCCGGTACGCGGGTCATCGGAGGCAGGCTCCCGATGACCGCCGCCCAAGCTAGACGCGCAGCCGGACGCGAAAGCCCTCCGAAACGCCCCGGGAACAGAAAAGCGACCGGGGACGGCGCCCAAAGCCTGCCCGCGCGTAGCCTTCGCGCTAGAAGCTCTTTGCGCCACCTTCAAGACGGTGTCCCGCTGGCTTCCGCGGGGCCTGTCTTTCCCAGTCGCAGGATCAACTTAGCCCGCCGCCCAGGCGGCGTCTAGGGGTGGGCGGGGAACGATCCCGCAAAGTCCGCTGAAATCGATACTGTCGCCGCCGGGATGAGCGACGGGTTGGAGGCCTCACGGCGCCGAGCGCGGCGCAACGTCGTGCTGACGGCGGCGATCGCCGGCCTCGGCGGGCTGCTCTTCGGCTACGACACCGGCGTCATCGCCGGCGCGCTGCTCTTCATCAAGGGCGACTTCGATCTCGGCAGCTTCGCCCAGGGCCTGGTCGTCGCCGCGGTCCCGATCGGCGCCGTCGGCGGCGCCGCCTTCGCCGGTCCCGCCGCCGACCGCTACGGCCGCCGCCTGATGATCCTGCTCGCCGCCTTCGTCTTCATCGCCGGGGCGCTGGCCAGCGCCGCCGCGCCGGGGGTCGAGGTGCTGGTGATCGCCCGGATCGTGATCGGCGTCGCGATCGGGCTCGCCTCGGCAGCCGCCCCCGTCTACATCTCCGAGGTGGCGCCACCGGAGAGCCGCGGCCGCCTGGTCAGCTTCTTCCAGCTCGCCGTGACGATCGGCATCCTCGTCGCCTACCTGGTCGGGCTCGCCTTCGACGGGATCGAAGGCTGGCGCTGGATGCTCGGCCTCGGCGTGGTGCCGGCGCTGGCCCTGGCCTTCGGCATGCTGCGGATGCCGCAGAGCCCGCGCTGGCTGGTGATGAGCGGCGACGACTTCGCCGCGCGGGCGACGCTGGCGAAGATCCGCGTCGACGACCCGGACACGATCGACCGCGAGATCGAGGAGATCAAAGAGAGCATCGACGAGAAGCCCGGCGCCTGGCGCGAGCTGCTGCAGCCGGTCGTCAAAGCGGCGCTGGTGGTCGGCGTCGGGCTGGCGATCCTGCAGCAGGTGACCGGGATCAACACGGTCATCTACTACGCGCCGACGATCGTCGAATTCACCGGCGTCAACTCCTCGGCCGGGTCGATCCTCGCCGCGGTCGGGGTCGGCGTCATCAACGTCGCGATGACCGTCGTCGCGCTGCGCCTGCTCGACCGCGCCGGGCGGCGCACGCTGCTGATGATCGGCGTCTCGGGCATGTCGATCTCGCTCTTCGCGCTCGGCGGCGCCTTCGTCGGCGGCGGGGGAAGCACCTTCTCCTCGGTGGTCGCGATCGCCAGCCTGATGCTCTACGTCGCCTCCTTCGCAGTCAGCCTCGGGCCGATCTTCTGGCTGCTCAATGCGGAGATCTACCCGCTCGCAGTGCGCAGCAAGGCGGCCGGCCTCGGCACGATGGCCAACTGGACCTTCAACTTCATCGTCTCGCTGACCTTCCTGCTGTTGATCGAAGCGATCGGGCGCAGCGGCGCCTTCTGGCTCTACGGCGGGATCGGCGTCCTCACCCTGATCTTCTGCTGGACGCTGGTGCCGGAGACCAAAGGCAAGCACCTGGAGGACATCCAGGCGATCTTCCAGGCGCGCGTCGACCGGCGCAAGGCCTCCGCGTAGCGCCGCACCTGGCTACGCTGCCTCGATGCGCATAGATCAGATCCTGGCCTCGAAGCGACCGCTCTTCTCGGTCGAGTTCTTCCCGCCGAAGAGCGAGGAGGCGACCGAGCAGCTGTACGCGACCGCGCGCTCGCTGGGCGAGCTGGAGCCCGACTTCGTCTCGGTCACCTACGGCGCGGGGGGCTCGACCCGCGACGGCACGGTCGAGATCACGCGGGCGCTGAAGGACGACCTCGGGCATGGAGACGATGGCCCACCTGAGCTGCGTCGGCGAGAGCAGCGAGGGGATCGCGGCGACCCTCGACCGGATCGCCGCGGCGGGGATCGAGAACGTCTTCGCCCTGCGCGGCGACCCGCCGCGCGGACAGCCCGACTTCGTCCAGCCCGAGGGCGGGCTGGGGAGCGCCGCGGAGCTGACCGCGTTCATCGGTGACGGCTGGGACTTCGCCGTCGGCGGCGCCTGCTTCCCGGAGGTCCACCCCGAGGCGCGCGACCTCGACACCGACCTCGCCTACCTGAAGACCAAGGTCGAGGCGGGCGCGTCCTTCCTGATCACCCAGCTCTTCTTCGACAACCAGGTCTACTTCGACTTCGTCAAATCCGCGCGGGAGGTGGGGATCGAGGTGCCGATCCTCGCCGGGGTGATCCCCGTCGCGAGCTTCGCCCAGACGAAGCGGATCTGCGATCTCTGCGACGCCTCGATCCCGCCGCGCCTGGAAGCGGCGTTCGCCGCTGCGGACGGCGACGAGGAAGCCGAGTTCGAGCTCGGCGTCGCTTACGCGGCGCAGCAGTGCGCCGAGCTGTTGATCGCCGGCGCGCCCGGGATCCACTTCTACGCGCTCAACCGGGCGCCGGCGACGCGCGCGGTGCTCGGCTCGCTGCGCGCCTCGCGGCCCTGGGAGCGGACCCGGGGCACTCTCGCCGACCCGGTCGGCGACGCGAGCAATTAGCCACAGATCTCTAGACTGGTGGCGATAATGGCCGAGCTGAGCTACCAGGGACACCGGATCGGCTTCGACGAGTACGGCGAGGGGGAGCACCCGATCGTCCTCGTCCACGGCCTGCTGATGAACCGGCGCATGTTCGACCGGCTGGGCCCGGCACTGGCCGAGCGGGGCAACCGGGTGATCTGCGTCGACCTGCTCGGCCACGGTCGCTCCGACCAGCCCGACGACCTGCGGCTCTACTCGATGCCGCTTTTCGCCGAGCAGGTTGTGGCGCTGCTCGACCACCTCGGGCTGGAGCGTGCGGTGGTCGGCGGCACCTCGCTCGGCGCCAACGTCGCGCTCGAGCTGGCCGTTCGCCATCCCGAGCGGGTCGAGGGGCTCTTCATCGAGATGCCGGTGCTCGACAACGCGCTGGCGGCGGTCGCCGCGATCTTCGCCCGATCCTGCTCGGGCTGCGAGTGGGCAGGCCGGCGGTCGAGCTCAGCTCGCGCCTCGCCTCGCTTGATCCCGCGCACCAACTACATGCTCGACATCGGCCTCGACTGGGCACGGCGGCGACCCGGTCCCTCGATCGCCGTACTCGAGGGGCTGCTGCTCGGCGAGACCGCGCCGCCGCGCGAGCAGCGCCTCCTGATCGACCGCCCGGCACTCGTCGTCGGTCACCCGCGCGATCCCCTGCACCCGTTCAGCGACTCGGGGATGCTGATCGAGGAGCTGCGCCGGGCGCGACTGGTCGAGGCGAACTCGATCCTCGAGTGGCGGACGCGCCCCGAGCGCCTCAACGCAGAGCTGGCGCAGTTCCTCGACGAGGTCTGGGCCGGTGTCGGCAGCGGCCCGGCGGCGAACGGCAACGGGCGAGACAGCCGCTCCTGTGGCAGGATAAGGGGCGCAACATGGCTAATCGCAGGGAGGAAGAGAGGGAGCGGCTCCGCCAAGCGCGGCAGGAACGCGAGTCCGGCCAGGCACAAGTCGGAGAGACGGCGGCTGTACGCGGTCTACGGCGTCGCCGGGTTGATCGGCCTCCTCGTCGTCGCCGGGATCGTCGCGCTGATCGCCGGCTCGGGCGGTGGCGACGAGCGGCGAAGCGCACATCAATCAGGCGCAGCGGCTCGACCAACGGCGCCAAGCCGGACGAACGCGAGGGCACGGCGCCCCCGGCTGTCAAGGTGGCGAATCTGAAACTGGCGGCGAAGAAGGCCGGCTGCAACCTGCGGCTGGGCCTCAAGGACGAGGGCCACACCCACATCTCTCCGACGCGCCCCCACGCCGGACTACAAGACCAGCCCGCCGACCTCCGGCAACCACGTCGAACCGCCCTACCAGCAGGCCGACGGCGCCTACAGCGAAATGCCCAGCGAAATCTACATCGTCCACTCGCTCGAGCACGGCCGGATGGAGATCCAGTACAGCCCCGAGCTGCCCGAGGAAGACCAGCTCGCGCTGAAGGGCGTCTACGACACGATGTACGGGGGGACGCTGCTCTTCCCCAACACCAACATGGACTACGAGGTCGCCGCGACGACCTGGACCAACCTGATCGGCTGCCCGGAATACAAGGGTGCGATCACGCTCGACGCGATCCGTGCCTTCGGCAAGGCGACCTGGGGACGCTACGGCGGCGAGCCCGCGACCGCCTTCGCCCTCAAAGGCCCAACCCCGGTAGAACCGAAGAGCTAGGACGCCCGGTAGGCGGGGAAGAACCCGCCTGGGTCGTGGCCGGCCGAGAGACGGTCGTAGGCGTCGCGGTCGCAGACGATCTCGGAGGTGTGCCAGGGCTGTTCGCGATTGGCGAAGCCGCGCTTGAACTCCTCCAGCCGGTCGCCGCGGGGAGATGCCGCCGCCGAGGTTGAGCGGAAGGCCCAGCTCGGTGGAGAGCTCGACCAGCGCGGCGAGGACGTTCTTCATCGGCGAGTCGCGCAGGTGGGCATCTGCGCTGCCGCTCAGGTAGTAGTGGAGGAAGCCGTCGCTGCGGACGGTCAGCGAGGCGGCGGCGACCTCGCCGGCGGGAGCGGTGGCGAGGGCGAGCCAGGAGCGGTCGGATTCGAGCAGGCGGTCGAAGTAGGCGGCGCCGAAGAAGTAGCGCTCGGCGGCGGCCGTGCGGTGCATCGTCTGCTCATAGGCGGCGAGGAAGCCGGCCCGCTGGGCGACGCTCGTCTCGGGGCCGGGAACCAGATCGACCTCGTAACCCGCGCGGCGGTTCTTGTTGATCCGGTTGCGGTCGCTGGAGCGGCTCTTCGGCGGCAGCAGGGGGTCGGCGATCTGGACGACGTTGCGCTCGGCGGCGCCGGCGAGTGGGGGATTGCGGAGCGTGTGGCGGATGAACGCCGAGACGAGTCCCGTCGCCGAGAAGTCGACGATCTCCGGATCGAGCGCCGGTGCGGTCGAGGTTTCGCCCGGTATGCGGTCCAAAGCTCGACCGCGGTCGGTATAGGCGAGTCCTGGGTACCCGTAGGGGGAGATCGCGTCGAGCGCATCGGTGCCGGGGATCTCGCGGACGACCAGCGGCGCGGCGAGCTCTGAGTCACCGGCTTCGATCCGCAGCGTGTGGGTGACGCCCTCGGCGTCGAGAAAGGGCCGCGAGCGGAAGAACTCGTCGCTCTCCGCCGCCGCGCCGCGGTCGGCGATCAGCTCGGCGCTCGCGCGGTCGCCGCTCACGGCAGAAGGTCTGCGGCGGCGGCGCGGAACTCGTCGGGCAGCACGCCCCAGACCTCGCAGTCATCGACGCCCTCCGGACCGCGCAGGTGGCCCCGCATCGTCCCCTCGTACACCCAGCCGAGACTGCTGACGGTCTTCTTCGCGATCTCATTGCGGGCCGGGATGCGCCCGTACACGCGGTGCGCGCCGAACTCGTCGAAGGCCTTGGCGATGGTCAGCGCCTCGGCGCGGCGGCCGACGCCCTTGCCGCGCACGTCATCGCCGATCAGCGCCCCCAGCTCCGGCGCCGTCTGGCGGAAGAGGCCGTAAAGGGCAGTGAAGCCGACCGGCTCGTCATGGCCCTCGACGACGATCGCGTACTTGCGGTCCTCGTCAGGACCGTCGATCGCCCGCTCCACCCAGCCTTCGGCTTGCTCCAGCGAGAAGCCGTCGCGCTGCTCCATGAGGCTCTTGGTCGCCTCCGGGTTGTTGAACCAGCGCCGCACAGCCCCGGCGTCGCCGGGCTCGAAGGGACGAAGGCTGACTTCTGGAAGCTCGCCCACGCGCGATTCTATGGCCCTACTCAACGCCAAAGGAGGTCTTAGGCGAGCTGCGCAAGCTTGACCCCGCGGCGATCGAGAGCACGATGAACTACATCCTCGACCTCCGGTGCCGTGCGGGAAATCGTCACATCGAACCCAACGATCTCAGCTTCGGCTTCTTCTGCAAGCTGAGCGACCAGCTCATCCGCAAATGAGTGGCTAACGCTCAATATCCCAGAAAAATCCAACTCAAGGCAATCGCACCCAGTGGCTTCCTCAGTGATCTTGATGCGGAGCCTCTTGCCGAAAGGTCGGGTTGCGAGCGTACTTCCGTGCTGAGTAAGCGCGTAGTGATGCGGCATTCGCTATCCCCTTTCGTGCATTGCGTATTGCGATAGTAGATGACTGAACGGCCGTCACACAGAGACCAGGTCATAGGCGATCCAGGTACCCCGTTTGAAGTGAGCGGCGGGGAACACCTCTTCCTTGTGGGTCTGCTGGACGACTTGGAGGCGAAAGAATCCATTGGCCGAATGGATGTCCATTCGGCCGGCGTGCAGCGATCGCGTGAGGGCGGCCTCGAGCACCTCTGAGAAGCCGATGCCTCGATGAGGGTTTCCGGTGCCGGTCACATGAGGTTTGGTGGCGTGGGCGATCGCATATCCGTCATCGCTCCACTCGGGATATCGCTGCCTGATGTGCTCGGGGATCCCCATCCCCAAGTCACCTATCGCGATCGAGACTTGCCGGCGTGGCTCCACGATGCGGCGGACCGCAACGTAAGCGCCCAGCGCATTTTTCCCGTGGTCAATCGCGTTGTCACACAGCTCGGCCACCGCCATGAATGCAGCCTGCCCTAGAGGCGAGATGTCTGTCAGCTGATACTCGAGGATCTCCCGCGTCTGCCGAGCAATCTCCTCCACCTCGTCCTCATTCGCGAGAAATGTGACTGGCAAGATCGTGTCCACGTCCTCTCCGGACTCGTCAGCGTTGAGTTCGGGATCGATCCGCAACTGGCGAAAAACCTTGTTCGTCACTGATTCAACTGGCGGAACGACCTCGATCTTGCGGCCTTCCAGCCGATGCCACTCGACGAAAACACGGAGTCGCACGGCAAACATCGGATGGATTGGCAGCCGCAGGTCCGAACAGTCGATCTTGAGGCTGTCAGGAAGATCGTGACTGAGAGGGAAGTCGTCTCGCCAGCCGCCATCCGCCGCGGCTCGCGAGCCGACTTTCTTGATCCACTCCATCGAGTGAGCCTATGTACATGCTCGGCGGTCCCGGCACCAAATCTCAGTCCGGGGCTAGGCCGTGGCCGGTGACGAGCAGCCAGGCGGTCTTGACGAGGATGCGCAGGTCGAGGCCGAAGCTGCGCCGGTCGACGTACTCGACGTCGAGCTCGATCCGCTGCTCCCAGGGGATCCCGGCGCGGCCCTGGACCTGCGCCCAACCCGTCAGCCCGGGACGCACCTCGTGACGACGGTGCTGGTGCGGCGTGTAGTCGACGACCTGGGCGGGGATCGTGGGACGCGGGCCGACGATCGCCATCTCGCCCCGCAGCACGTTGACCAGGTTGGGGATCTCGTCGAGCGAGGTGCGGCGGAGGAAGCGGCCGGCGTGGGTTACCCGGGGGTCGTCACGAGCGACGACTTTGCCGACGCCGACCGGATCGGAGCCCTGCTCCATCGTGCGCAGCTTCAGCAGCTCGAACTCCTCGCCGTCCTTGCCGACCCGGCGCTGGCGGTAGATCACCGGCCCGCGGCTGCCGAGCTTGATCCAGATCGCGGCGGCCAGGAGCACCGGCGAGAGGACGATCAGGGCGAGGGTCGCGATGAAGATGTCGAGGGCGCGTGGCACGACTAGCGGGTTCCCTCGGCCTTGTCCCAGGCGCCCGGTGCACCGTGACGCATGCGGTCCCAGAGGCCAAGCGCGATTGAGGTGGTGGTCTGCACGTAGTAGCGGGCGATCCGCAGCGGCACCAGGGGCAGCGCCTTGGCGAGCAGGGCGGCGATGAGGAGCCCGAGTTGGGCGAGCAACGTCACGGCGTAAACCCAGCCCTGACCGAGCAGGGCAACGTTCGCGACCAGCGCCACCAGGTGCAGGAACGGCGTCGCGTAGCGCAGCAGCCGGTGCGAGACGATCTCGAAGGCGTAGAGAGGTGGGTAGCCGCCGGGACGGAGCATCCCTTCGCCGACGACGATGTCCCAAAGCCCGACCATCATCCGCCGCTTGCGGGCTAGCTCGCCCTCCAGCGTCGGCACCATCTTCTCCTCGGCGCCGGCCCATGGCACGTATAGCGAGCGGCGACCCTGCTTGGCGAGCCGGAACGGTAGAGAGAGGTCGTGGCTACCGGCCGGCGACAGCGGGATGTAAGCGTCGCGGCGCACGGCGTAGATCGCACCGTTGCCCGCGGTGACTCCCGCCAGAGCGGACTCGAGCTCGCGCAGGGCCATCTCGTAGCGCCAGTAGGAGCCCTCGACGTTGTCTCCGTCGGAATCGAGGAAGCGCACCTGGCCACACACGTAGCCGACCGCCGGATCCGCGAAGGGCTCGATCAGGTGGCGGAGGGCGTCGGGCGACCAGCTGCTGTTGGCGTCGGAGAAGGCGAGGATGTCGCCGGCGGCCCGCTCGGCGGCAGCGTTCTGCGCGGTGACCTTGCCGCCGCGAGGTAGGTCGAGGACGAGGTCGGCGCCGGCGGCCCGGGCGCGCTCGGCCGTGGCGTCGGTGGACCCGTCGGAAGCGACGATCAGCTCGAGTCGGTCGCGCGGGTAGTCGAGGGCGAGGGCGTTGGCGACCTTGGCCGCGATCACCTCCTCCTCGTCGTACGCCGCGACGATCAGCGAGACGCGCGGCGGCTCGTCCCAGGTGCTCGGATTCAGGGTCGGTTTGCGGCGGCGGGAGACAAGTGCGTAGAGGGCGAGCGGGTAGCCGAGGTGGGTGTAGAGGATCAGGGCGACGCTGAGCCAGAAGATGAGCGCGACGGCGATCATCGTCGCGGCTCCAGCAGCTCCGCATAGAGGGCGAGCGTCTGCCGCGCTGCCTCGTCCCAGGAGTAGGAGCTGGATGCTGCGTGGGCGGCGGCTTCGCCGAGTTGAGCCCGCGCCGAGTTGTCGGTGACCAGCTCGCTCAGGGTTGCGGCGAGGGCGGTGGGGTCGTCGGGAGGGACGAGGAGAGCGGCGCCCTGCTCGGCTATCTCGGGGAAACCGCCTACGGCGCTTAGGACGAGGGGCTTGCCGAAGGCCAGGGCGGCATAGAGGACGCCGCTGTGCTCGATGTCGCGGTAAGGCAGGGTGACGACGTCTGCGCGGCGCATGATCGCTGGGATCTCGGCGTCCTCTATGAAGCGGGTGAGAAAGCGGACTCGGCCCGGGACTTCGCCGGCGAGCTGCTCCAGGGGCTCGGTGTCCATGCGCGGGTTGCCGACGATCCAGAGCTCGGCGCCCTCGATCTTGCCGAAGGCCTCGAGCAGGGTGTCGATTCCCTTGTAGGGCCGCAGCAGGCCGAAGAAGAGGATCACCGGGCCCTCCTCCCCCTCCAGCTCGGGCGCCAGCGGCTTCTCCTCCGGCAGTCGCGTCAGGTAGTCGAAGGCACCGTGGTGGATCACGCGGATACGGCCTGGGTCGAGGCCGACCTGGTCACGCAGGCGGCGGGCGCCGTGCTCGGAATGTGCGACCACCGCGTCCATCGCGCCGAAGGCCCGGCGTGCGCTGGCCAGCTGCCGGCGGCTCGGCGAGGGCGGCAGGACGTAATGGGCGGTCATCACCCGGCGCCGCGGCGGCAGCAGCCTCGCGTCGAGGCCGGGGACCGTCAGCCACTGGTAGTGGATGACGTCGGCGTCGGCCTGGCGGCGGAAGCGCAGCATGTCGGGAAGGTGCTCGGCGAGCTTGAAGGCACGCCGGGCGGGGGCGTCGAGGCCGCGGGCGGCGCTGCGGCGGTAGAAGCACTCCTCCACCCGGTAGCCCTCCGCCGCGGGGACCAGCCCGTAGAGAAAGCGGCTGGTCAAGAGCTCGACCTCGGCACCGCCGCGCGCAAGCGCCGCGGCAAGAGCGCGGTCGTAAGGGGGCGTGAAGGCCGAGGGGTCGACGAGTTGGACGCGGATCTTGTCCTGCATAGCGGGCGATTATGGTGGCGAGCGTGGAACCCACGCTCTCCTACTGCGTCGTGAACACGAATGGCCGCGAGCTCCTGCTCGCCTGCCTGAGCGCGATCAGCGCACCCACCCAGCGGGAGTCGAGCACGAGATCCTCGTCCTCGACAACGCCTCCGACGACGGCTCGGCCGAGGCGGTGCGAGCGCGGGGGGCGACATCCGCCTGATCGCCCTCGAGCGGCGCGCGGCAAGGCCGAGAACGACTCGACCTGCTGACCGAGGCGAAGGGGCGCTACTGCCTGCTGCTCAACGAGGACTCGGAGTTGCGGCCGGGTGCGGCGAAGGCACTGATCGCGGCGCTGGACGCCAACCCTCGGGCCGGCGCGGCGGGCGCCCAGCTGCTCGACTCCGCGGTCTCCCCCGTCGCCTGCGCTTGGCGCTTCCCCGGGGTCGAGCACGGCGCTCGCCGGCGCCTTCTTCCTCCACCGTCTGCTCACCGTGCAAAGCAAGGGGCACGACACTCGCGCGGGTCGACTGGGCGCAATCGAGCGCGCTGATGGTGCGGCGCGAGGCGGCGGTGCAGGTCGACTATCTCGATCCCGACTTCTTCGTCTACTACGACGAGTGCGACTTCTGCAAGCGCCTCGCCGGCGCCGGCTGGAGCACCCTCTACGTGCCCGCGGCGGAGGCGGTCCACCACGACCAGCTCTCCACCGACCTCGCCGCCGGCCTGCCCCGCATCGTCGAATTCCACCGCAACCGCGATAGGTACATGCGAAAGCACCACGGGCGGGCGGCGGCACTCGCAGTCCGCGTCCTCACCGCCTGGTCCTACGCCCTCCGCGCCCTGGCCGCCACGGTCCTCCCCAACCAGCCGGCAGCCATCTACCGGGCACACGCCCGGCAGGCGCTATGTCCCAGCCGCGGCGAGAGCCTCCGCGACCGCGCCGGACGTGCCGGTGGATAGAGGTCCATATGGACCTCTATCCACCGGCACGTCTAGAGGCGAGAGTCCTCGTCGATGCGCTCGGCCTCGTATACCTCTGAGACTTGGCCGTCGACCGCTGCCGGCTTACCACGGAGCTTCCTGAAGCCTTCGAGCAGTTCACCCGGATGCCGGAGCCGGGCCAGCCAGCCGCGCTCCTCGCTCGTAAAGAAACCGCTGAGGAGTAGCGCGGCGGGGTAGGCGAGCCAGAGCGCGATCCTGGCGGCGAGGCCGAGGAAGCCCTCGGTCGGCAGCAGCAGTTCGCAGAGCCCCACCAGGGCGGCGGAGACGAGCAGCACCCGAGCGAGGCGTCCCCACTGGTAGGGAACCGGGAAGAGCCGCTGGGTGAACACGTACATCAGGGCGACGACGACGACGTAGGAAGCGACCAGGGCAAGGCCGGCGCCGACGATGCCGAGCGAGGGCACCAGCGCCAGGTTGAGCGCGAGGTTGGCGACGAGCGCGGCGAGCGTCGCCGGGAAGTTGAACTCGGTGCGGCCGGTGCGGCCGAGGATCACGACCAGGACCATGTAGAGCGCGTAGAGGGTGACGCCGGTGGCGATCAGGCCGATCGCTTCGTAGGAGTCGAAGAACTTCGGCGCGGCCAGCAGCCGGACAATCCAGCGCGAGAACAGCCACATGCCGGTGACGACGAAGGCGCAGCCGGTGACGAACCAGGTGACGACCGCAGCGTAGGTGCGGCGGGCCTCGTCGTCGTCGCGGATCGAGTAGGCGAGTGGCGGCCAGGCGAGCTGGAAGCCGCGCACCAGCACGTTGACGCCCTGCGCGAACTTGACCGCCAGCGAGTAGAGGCCGGCCTCGGCGAGCCCGACGGAGCGGACGATGACGATCCGGTCGACGAAGTTGAGCAGGTAGAGAGATAGCTCGGCCGGCATCGTCGGCAGGCCGAAGCGGGTCATCCGGCGCAGCAGCGGCCCATCGATCCAGAGCGAGAGGCGGCGTCGTTGGATGAAGATCAAGCCGAGGACGAAGGCGGCGCCGCTGGCGTAGCTGCCGAGCAGCAGGCCGCGGGCGCCCTCGCCCTGGCCGACGACGAGGATCACGGTCAACCCGATCGTCGCCAGCACGTTGAGGATCGTCGTCGTGAAGAAGGCGCGGGCGCGCTCCTCGAGCCGGAACAGGGTGAGCAGGTACTCGAACATGGTCAGCACCCAGAGGCCACCGATCGCGATCCGGCCGAGCTCGGCGGGCGATGCCACCATGGCGGCTTCTTCGGTGAGCAGCGCTTCCGCGATCGGCCCGGCGAAGGGCAACGCGATTAACGCCGCTGCGGTGGAAACCCAGAACAGCGCAGCGAAGGAGGTCGCGACGACCGCCGCCGGCTCCTCGTCGTCCTTGTAGTAGAAGCGCAGCAGCGCCTCGATCGTCCCGAAGCGGACGATGATGCTGGCCGAGACGATGGCGGCGAACATCACCTCGGCGGCGCCGTAGTCGGTGGTGGTCAGATAGCGCGTGTAGAGCGGCAGCAGCGCGACCGCGATCAGCTTCGAGAAGACGCTCGCCGCGGTGTAGGCGGCGCCGGTCGTCGCGAGGCGGCGGAGGTAGCCCGACACGCTGGGAGGCTACGTCTCGGCGCGGACCGGGAGCGCGGCGAGCGAGGCGCCGACTGCGAGCAGGACCCAGGCGATCGGGTCCTCGTAGAAGCCGGCGTAGGCCATCGTGTGGACCAGCAGCGCGACGAAAGCGGCGAGGACTGCTGCCCGGGCTATCCGGAGGGACGAGGTGTCCCCCTCCGCAAACCCGCGCTGGGGGGGCCTCTCGGGTTCGTTTCGGGGTGAGCTCACAAGTTTTCGGAGGGGGACACCTCGTCCCTCTCTGCCAGGGGTCAACCCAGAGGCCATGGTCCATAGGGCCACGACGATCAGGGAGCCGTAAGCGAAAAGGCCTATGAGCCCCTGCTCGGCTGCGACGGTTACGGGCTCGGTGTGGGATACCGAGACGGGGGCTTTCTTGGTTGCTGCGTGTTCGCGGTAGGCACGGGGGAAGCTGCCGGCTCCGTAGCCCCAGAGGGGTCTCTGCTCGAACAGCTTCGCTCCTCCCGAAACCAGGTTGCCGCGTCCGCCGGTGTCGGAGTTGATGCGGTCGGGGCTGAGCTTTGAAACGCCTCCCGCAAAGAGAACGATGACGACAGCCAGGACAGCTCCCACCCCGACGGCCGCAAGCGTCCAGCGCCAACTCCATCGCAGCGCGGCGAGCACAGCCAGTCCAGCCAGCAACGCCGCAAAGCTGGACTGCGAGAAGGTGACTACAAGCCCCAGCCAGAGCACAGCTACCAGGCCAGTCAGCGCCGCCATCGTTCGACGCTCTTTCGCCCAGAGCAACGCGGACATTGCCACCACGATCACCAAAGCCAAGTACCGCCCGTAGATGTTCGGGTCCCAGAAGATCGAGTTGACCCGGAAGTAGGTGTGGAATTCGTTAGACCTGATCACCTGGTCGTTCCAGAACAAGCTCCGGCTCACGTACTCAACTGACCCCACGAGCACGAACGCCACAGCCTCGACAGCTACCACCCACAAGGCGAGCTCCAGCAGCTTCTTGTTCCAGCTCACATCTCGCAGCAGGGCATAGACCAACGAAAACGGCACGAAGAAGAAGCAAACGTTCTGAAGCGATTTGGAGAAGTCAGGCGAGTACAGCGTCTGCAGTGCGTAGAGAACAACGACTCCGGCCAGAACCCAGGCGAGGAGGGCCGGGGTGCCCCCCTCCGGGAACTTGTGAGCTCGCCCCGAAACGAACCCAGAAGGCCCCCCCAGCGCGGGTTCCCGGAGGGGGGCACCCCGGCCCTCGCGCCACACCTTCAGCACCGCAGAGACCACGCCCCCCGCGATCACGAGATAGAGCGGGACGAGCAGATTGGCCGTATCGCCCCCGGCATGCAGCGGGATGCGGAAGGGAAGCGCGGCGACGATCACCAGCGGCAGCAGGGTCGGCCAGCGACGAAAGGCAGCCGCGAGGACCGCGACAGCCGCCAGCCCGGCGATCCCCAGCGCAACCAGCCGGGCCGAGCTGTCGCGCAGGTCGACGATCTGGGCCGAGTGCCACTGGTCGCCGAGGATCAGGACCGGGAAGAGGACGAGCGCCAGCAACATGGCGACCGAGCGCGACCGGCTCGACGGCAGCACGATCGACGCGGCGGCTGCGCCGGCTGCGACCAAGACGCCGGCCGCGGCGAGGAAGTCGCTCAACCCCTCGGCCCCTTCGAGCAGCTCTTCGCCGGCCTGCTCGGCGAGCGGTGCAGGCGCATCACACCGCCGGGAACCAGCGTCCGGTCCTGCCCCAACAGTTTGACCCGCAGCTTGTACCGGCCGGGGTCGGTGATTCCGTCGTTACGTTCGCGACCGTCCCAGTAAAAGGTGAAGAAGTGGTAGCGCTTGAGGTAGGTGTCGCGAGCGAGCGTGACGATCAGCTTGCCCCCCGGCTTGACGATCTGCACGTCAGCTTGGTCGGACTGGGTGACGCGAAAGCGGATGCGGATGCGGTCGAAGTGGCAATCGCCGTTGGGCGTGAAGCCGCGCGGCCGCACCTTCGGATGGAGCGGGAGCGGCGGGACGGGCAGGAAACTGACCCGGTCGAGGACGAGGGGGTCGCGCTTGAGGCGCTGCGACCAGGCGAAGGCGGCAACCGTTGCGACGACGAGCAGGGCGAATACGACTGCCGAGGCGCTAACCCGTCGTCGACGCATTGTCTTCGCCGACGACGACCGCGACGGGAGCGCCGGCCGAGAGCGAGGCGATCTCCGAGGTCATCGGCCGCACCCGCGAGATTTCCAACGAGTCAGCCACCCGGTGCGCCGCGGCTCCCTCGCCCGACTGGAACATGACGACGCTGTCGGCGAAGCTCGAGCGGCTGTTGGTGACCGCGCCGAGCTGGTAGCCGCGGCGCTCGACCATGTCGCCGTAGGTACCCGCCAGGCCTTCCACCGCCGTGCCGTTTAGCACCGTCACCTCGATTTCGCTCGACTTGAGGGCGTGGGAGACCTGCTTGCCGCCCCCCTTGCCGCTCGACCCTTCGTCGCCGCCCTGCGAGACCGCGTAGGCGGCCCCGCCGGCGATCACGACGAGGACGACGAAGAGGCCGACCAGGTAGCGCGGGTCGCCGAGCCGGGCTCGCAGCCCACCGCCCCCTCCGCCGCTTCCGCCGTCGCCGCGTGAGAAGCGCTCGCGCAGCCGCTCGCTGCGCGTAAGCTCGGGCAGCCCGGCCTCGCGCCGCTCGCGACGATGCTCGCGCAGGTCGGCCGCCTGGCGCTCCGCGTTGCGGGCCTCTTCCAGCTTGCGCATCTCCTCCGCCCGCTCAGCCGCCGCCGCCGAAGTCGAGTCCTTGCGCTCGGCGTCGCGCTCCGGCGCCGACCCGGCCCACTCGCGCAGGCGGCGGATGTCCCGCCCCTGGGCAAACGAGAGCAAGGCGAGCAGGGCCAGGCCGAGAAAGGCGAGCAGACCCGCGAAAGCGCCTATTTCCTTGATCAGCTCCAAGGTTGGCTGCGAGAGGCTATCCGTCGAGGGGGACTGCCGCCGCGTCCCCGTCCTGCGCAGTGATCAACTCGACCACTCGCTCGGCGAGATTGGCCTCGTCGCCGGCCATCACCAAGTGCTCCAGGGAGTTGAGGGTCGACTCGACCCACTCGGTGTCGAGCGGCGCCGTGCGGACCGTGCGGTGGATCCGTTTCGCGGCGGTCGGCCGCAGCTCCTCGCCGCTGCCGATCAGCTCCTCGTGCAGCTTCTCCCCCGGCCGCGGCTGGGTGAACTCGATCGCGATCTCCGCACCCGGCTCGTAGCCGGCGAGGCGGATCATGTTGTTCGCCAGGTCGACGATCTTCACCGGCTCGCCCATGTCGAGGACGAAGACCTCGCCTTTGCCGGCACCGATGTCGCCGGCGCGGATGACCAGCTGGACCGCCTCCGGGATCGTCATGAAGAAGCGCGTCATCTCCGGGTGGGTGACGGTGACCGGACCGCCGCGCTCGATCTGGCCGCGGAAGATCGGCACGACGCTGCCCGAGGAGGCGAGCACGTTGCCGAAGCGCACGCTGGCGAAGCGGGTGCCGGGGTGCTTGTGGCCAGCCGTCTCGACGATCCACTCGGCCATTGCCTTGGATGCCCCCATCACCGTCTGCGGGTTGACCGCCTTGTCGGTCGAGATCAGGACAAAGCGCTCGACGTCGGAGGCGGCGGCGGTCTCGGCGGTGATCCGCGTCGCGATCGCGTTGTTGCGGACCGCCTCCAACGGGTTGGCCTCCATCAGCGGCACATGCTTGTAGGCGGCGGCGTGGAAGACGACGCTCGGCTTGAAGCGCTGCATCGTCTCCAGCATCCGGTGTGGCTCCCTGCAGTCGGCGAGCACCGACTCGACGTTGGAGAAGTGGCGCTCGTCGACCATCTCGCGCTCGATCTCGAAGAGGTTGTCCTCGGCGTGGTCGAGCATCACCAGCAGCCGCGGCCCCACCCGGGCGATCTGGCGGCAGAGCTCGGAACCGATCGAGCCACCGGCGCCGGTGACGAGGACGATGCGGTCGCGCAGGTAAGCGCCCACCCGGTCCAGCTCGACCACGATCGGGTCGCGACCGAGCACGTCCTCGACCTGCACCTCGCGCAGCTGCTTGCTGAGCTGGACGCCGCCGCGCAGCAGCTCGAACACGGTCGGCAGGGTGCGGACGCGGATCTCGCGCTCGCGACATGCGGCGACGACCTTGGCCCGCAAGGTGCCGGGGGCCGAGGGGATCGCGATCACCACCTCGTCGGGCTCGGTCTCGTCGAGGATCGTCTCGATCTCAGCCGTCGTCCCCAGCACCTTGAGGCCGAGCATCCGCATTCCCTGTTTGCGCGCGTCGTCGTCGACGAAGCCGATCGCGGTCGCGCCCAGGTTCGGGTTGAGGTGCATCTCGCGGACGACCATCTGGCCGCCCGAGCCGGCGCCGATGACCAGCACCTCGTGCTTGGGCAGGCGGTGGCCGTGGGTCGGCCGCTCGACGATCAAGCGCACGGCGAGGCGAGCACCGGCGACCAGGAACAGCGTCAGCAGGAAGTCCATCACCGCGACCGAGCGCGGTAGGTCATGGTCGAAGGGCTTCAGCACCGTGAAGAGGACGACGACGATCGCGCTGGCGGCGGCAACGGCGCGGCCGATCGTGAGGAAGTCGCGACCGCTGACGTAGCGCCACCACTTCTGGTAGAGCCCGAAGGCGGCAAAGACCGTGACCTCGATCAGCGCGACGAAGCCGACCGACTGGGCGAAAAGGACCCAGTAGCGGTGCGGAAGGTCGGTCCTGTCGAGGAAGCGGAGCCGGAACGCCAGGTAGTAGGCGAGGGCGACGAGAAGGGCGTCGGCTGCCGCCTGGAGGAGCCGAGTGCGGTAGACGGGGTGGTTCAAGCGGCGCATGACGACCTGGCGAGTTTAGATGGTGGGGGCGCCGCTCCCTACAATCCCGCCTTCGCGCATGCTGATCGTCCTCGCCAGCTTCTCCGACAAGATCGTCGACCCGATCGTCAACGTCGCCACCGACTTCATCGGCTCGGCGGGCGTGATCGGCGTCTTCGTGCTGATGCTGCTCGAGTCCGCCTGCATCCCGGTGCCGAGCGAGGCGATCATGCTCTTCGCCGGCTTCAGCGTCTCCGAAGGCGACATGACGCTGTTCGGAATCGTCGCCGCCGGCGTGCTTGGCAACGTCGCCGGCTCCTGGATCGCCTACGCGGTCGGCTACTACGGGCGTCTCGACCTGCTGGAGAAGAACAAGCTGATCCACATCAGCCCCAAGCACCTGAAGTGGGCCGATGACTGGTTTGCGCGCTACGGCGCCGCCACCGTCTTCTTCTCGCGGATGCTGCCGATCGTCCGCACCTTCATCTCGCTGCCGGCCGGGGTGGCGAAGATGCCGTTCTGGCGCTTCACCGCGTACACCCTCGCCGGCTGCATCCCCTGGGTGCTGATGCTGGCGCTGATCGGGCGCAGCGTCGGCGACAACTGGGAGCACTGGCGCCACCAGCTCGGCTACCTCGACTACGTCGTCCTGGCCGCCGTGGTCGGCGGCATCGTCTACCTGCTGATCCGGCGTCGTCGGCGAGGCGGCAGCGAAGACGAGCCCGGCGACGGACAGCCGGTCGCGAACGCAGAGCCGGCCGGGACCGCGGAGTCCCTCTGAGCGGAGGGGCCGACGGCCGGATCCCAGCCGCCCGCGCGCTTGTGCTGGGGATCGTCCAGGGTCCGGCAGAGCTGCTGCCGGTCTCCTCTTCGGCGCACATCGTCCTCGTTCCCTGGCTGGCGGGGTGGGACTGGGAGCAGATCGATCCGGAGGTGCGCAAGAGCTTCGAGGTGGCCCTGCACGGCGGTGCTGCGCTGGCGCTGCTGATCGGCCAGCGGCAGACGATCCTCGAGGAGCTGCGCGCCTTCGACGGGCAGCGCGCCCTCGTCCTCGGCCTCTCCTTCCTCCCCGCCGCGGTCGTCGGCTACGGCTTGGAGCGCCCGATCGAGCAGCGACTTGGCGGCCCCAAGGCCACCGCGATCGGGTTGCTTGCCGGCGCAGCAGCAATGCTGATCGCCGACACACGGCCACAGCAGCGGGGACGTGGGGATGCGACGCCGGCCGACGGCCTGGTCCTCGGAGTCGCCCAGGCCGCGGCGCTCGCCCCCGGCGTCTCACGCAACGGCGTCACCCTCGCGGCGGCGCGCTGGCGGCGCTTTTCGCGCGACCAGGCGAACCTGCTCTCGCGCACGATCGCCCTGCCGATCATCGTCGGCGCCACGATCCTCAAGGGCGAGCGCCTGCGCCGGCGCGGCGCCTCCCCCTCGCTGCGCCGCTCGATGGCGATCGGCGTCGTCGCCTCCTTCGCCTCCACCCTCGCCTCCCAGCGCCTGATCGGCCTGGTCGAGCGCGACCGGGCGCTATGGCCGTATGCGGCTTACCGGGCTGGATTGGCGGCTGCGGTGCTTGTAAAACTCCGGTAATAGCAGCTAACTCCCAAACTTGGAGAAACTTGGAGTTGATTTGGAGTTCGGCTACAATTCCAAATCTTGGAGAAACTTGGAGTTGATTTGGAGTTGCGATGTACGTAGCCGAAGCACCGTCTATCGATGAGCTGGGAGACAAGCTCGATGCCGATGCGCTGGTCGCCACGATCGGTGCGCCGGTCGACCCGAGGACGAGGGAGCGCTATCTCCACTGGGACAAGCTGCGCCATCTCGACCCTCCCGCTGGGCTGAGCAGCGAGCAATGGTGGCTGCAGGTCAAGACCGCCAGGGAGTTCGAACTGCGCGAGATTCCCCTGGCCGACTCGAACGGAAACCGATTCCGCTTCAGCCTGCCGGACAGCATGCTGCGAAGCCTGCACCACATCGACCAGCGGTGCGGCGGAGAGGTCGCGATGGACGAGGTGGTGACTTCCGAGCGGCGGGCAGGACGGCGCTTCCTGGTCAACTCACTGATGGAGGAGGCGATCCGGTCCAGTCAGCTGGAGGGCGCAACCACCTCCCGCGTGGTCGCCAAGGAGTTGCTGCGGAGCGGGCGGGAGCCGAACGACCGTAGCGAGCTGATGATCGTCAACAACTATCGGGCGTTGCGGTTTATGCGCGACGAGATGAACGGGGCATTGAGCCCGGCGTCGATCTTTGAACTGCACCGGATCGTCACCGAGGGCACCCTCGACGATCCGGCGGCCGGCGGCCGCCTGCAGCGCCCCGGAGAGCCGCGGGTTGCCGTCTTCGACCGCGACGACGCGCAACCGATCCATGTTCCACCGCCGGCCGAGCAACTGCCGGAGCGGATCGAGCAGCTCTGCAGGTTCGCCAACGAGAGCGGTGAGGAGGGGCAGTTCATCCATCCGGTGATGCGCGCGGTGCTGCTTCATTTCTGGCTCGCCTACGACCACCCCTTTGCCGACGGCAACGGCCGCACGGCGAGGATCCTCTTCTTCTGGGCGATGCACACCCGCGGCTACTGGCTCGCCGAGTATCTGCCGATCTCGCGGCTGATCCGCAAAGCGCCGGCGCAGTACGCGCGGGCGTTCATGGAAACGGAGACCGACCAGGGCGACACCACCTACTTCCTGATCCACCAGCTGGGCGTAATCGAGCGGGCAATCGAGGACCTACACGTATATCTGCAGCGCAAGATCTCCGAAGTGCAGGGCATCGAGCGCATGCTGCGAGCCGATGACGACCTGAACGGGCGGCAGCTGGCGCTGCTCATCGACGCAACCCGAGAGGCCGACGCGTCCTACTCGTTCGACAGTCACGCGATGAGCCACCGGGTGTCCCACGAGACCGCGCGCTCCGATCTGCGCGGTCTTGCCGAACGTGGTCTGCTGACCCGGCGCCGCAAAGGCCACAAGTACATCTTCGAGCCCGCACCCGATCTACCGGAGCGCCTGAAAGAATCGCCCGCGTGAGCGACGCGGACGCCTACGCGAAGTCTGGGGTCGACCAGGGGGCGGCGGACTCTGCCGTCGCCGGGCTGGTTCGCGCCCTGGGGACGATCCAGCTGGGGCGCCCCTCGCGGCAGGTGCCGTTGCCGGGCCACTACGCAAGTGTGATCAAGCTCGACGAGCGGACCGGGATCGCGCTGTCGACCGACGGCGTCGGCACCAAGCTGCTGCTCGCCGAGCAGCTCGGGCGCTTCGACACGGTCGGCATCGACTGCGTGGCGATGAACGTCAACGACGTGATCTGCGTCGGCGCCGAGCCGCTGGCGATGCTCGACTACATCGCGATCGAGCGCGCCGACCCGGATGTCTGCGAGCAGATCGGCGTCGGCCTGGCCCGCGGCGCCGAGCTGGCCGGGATCGAGATCCCCGGCGGCGAGCTCGCTCAGCTCGGCGACATGGTGCGCGGCTTCGACGTCGCCGGCGCCTGCTTCGGCACCGTCGCCCTCGACGCGATCGTCGACGGATCCGCCGTGCAGCCGGGCGACCCGGTGATCGGCCTGCCCTCCTCCGGGATCCACTCCAACGGATACACCCTCGCCCGCTCCGCCCTCGACGGGCTCCCGCTCGAGGAGGACCCCGAAGGGCGCCTCGGCCGGCCGCTCGGCGATGTCCTGCTCGAGCCGACCGAGATCTACGTCAAGCCGGTGCTGGAGCTGCTGCGCTCCGGGGTCGAGGTGCGCGGCCTCGCCCACATCACCTCCGGCGGCCTCGGCAACCTGCTCCGCCTCGCCGCGCCGGTCGGCTACGAGATCGACGACCCACTTCCCGTGCCGCCGATCTTCGAGCTGATCCAGGAGCGCGCCTCGGTCCCCGACGCCGAGATGAGCGATGTCTTCAACATGGGCTGTGGCTTCTGCCTCGTGGTCGCACCGGGCGACGAGGGTGCGGCGGTCGAATCGATGCGTCGCCACTACCCGGGGGCGAAACGGATCGGTCGTACGGTAGAAGGATCATCCGTACGACTTAGATGAGCTCCCGCCCTTCCAGTTCGATGATCGGAACCGTCCTCTCTGGGCGCTACCGGCTGGAGGCAAAACTGGGCAGTGGCGGCATGTCGACTGTTTACCTCGCAAGCGACGACACGCTCGATCGGCCGGTTGCAGTGAAGGTGATGCACCGGGAGATGTCCGAGCAGGAGGACCAGTTGCAGCGCTTCCGCCAAGAGGCGCGGGCGGTCGCCAAGCTGACCCACCCCAACGTCGTCTCGGTGATCGACGCCGGCGAGGACGGCGGCTACCCCTACATCGTCTTCGAGTACGTCAAAGGGGAGACGCTGAAGCAGCGGATCGGCCGGGTCGGCGCCCTCGACACTCAGGAGGCGATCGCCTACGCGATCGAGGTCGCCCGTGGCCTCGGCGTCGCCCATGCGCGCAACATGGTCCACCGCGACATCAAGCCGCAGAACGTCCTGATCGACGAGGAGGGCCGGGCCAAGCTGACCGACTTCGGCATCTCACGCCAGCTCGAACAGGACGGCGTCACCGCCACCGGCCGCGTGCTCGGCACCACCGACTACGTCGCCCCCGAGCAGGCGATGGGCAAAGCGGTCGACCCGCGCTCTGACATCTACTCGCTCGGCGTCGTCCTCTACGAGATGCTGGTCGGTCAGGTCCCCTTCCACGCCGACAGCCAGGTCGGCGTGGCGATGAAACACGTCAACGAGGAACTGCCCGACGTGCAGCGGCGCCGGCCCGACGCCTCCGCGGCCGTCGCGCTGGTGGTCGAGCGGGCGACGGCCAAGGACCCGGCCGAGCGCTACCAGTCGATCGCCGAGATGATCGACGACCTCGAGACCGCACTCGAGGTCGAGGCGGCGCGGGCGGGATCGACCACCGGTGAGGCGACCAGCGTGCTCGACGCGGTGCCGCCGCCACAGCGAAAGCTCTCGGGCGGCGCGCGCTGGTCGTGGGCGGCGATCGCGATCCTGCTCCTGGTCGGGGGTGGCGCCCTGCTCGCAGTTCAGCTGATCTCCAACGGCGGCTTCGGAGGCGGCGGTGCCGACAAGGGCAAAGGCGGCAACGTCTCGATCTCGGGGGCGACCGACTACGACCCCCAGGGCGACGGCGAAGAGATCGGCAGCAAGGTCGAACTGGCAGCCGACGGCGACCCGACCGGGACCGCCTGGGAAACCGAGCACTACGACTCCGAAACGTTCGAAGGCACCAAGACCGGGCCGGACCCGGGCGTGGGCATATACGTCACGGCCAGCTCCCCGGCGACGCCGAAGAAAATGATCGTCCGCACCCCCACCCCCGGCTGGGACGCCCAGGTCTTCGCCGCACCCGCCGGCCCCCCCTCGGACATCACCGGCTGGGATGAACCGGTCGGCGACGTGAGCGAAGCCGAGGGAACCCAGGAGATCGACCTCAATGTCCGCCAGCCTTCGACCTACTTCCTACTCTGGTTCACCAAAGCCTCACCGGCCCGCGACCAAGAAGGCCGCTACCAGATCGAGATCAGCGACATCAAGCTGCTCGGATGAACGTCCACACATACCGTGCAGGAACGGTGGGTTATGCGGAGAATGGGAGGTCTGAGCCGGTTGGGTATGCATTAAGTTTCCATCCGGGCCAGGAACGACTATCTTTTCTATATGACGACTATGACCGCTACCACTCCTGAGACGATCCTTCAGGAGGATGGGGCCGAAGTCGCGCTGGCCGAGCTGGGGGACGAGGTGCGTGCCGGTGAAGATTCCATCCGCGCGGTGATCGCGGCGGCGGAGCCCGGAACGGCGTGGACGATTCGTGAGCTGCGCGACCTCGCGGCGGAAGGGCGCCGGTCGACTGTCATGTCGGTGGCGCTCATGGGCCTTGACAAGTCCGGCGAGGTCCAGATCGACTACGCGAGCTCAACCGTCACAGCGACGCCCTAGCCCCTCCGAGGTTGGGTCGCCATCGTGGTCGCGCGGCTGACGGTCCCCGCTGAGGAGGTTCGGCAGACGCTCGACGAGCGCATGGTCCCCGAACCTGCGGCGACAGTACGCAGCGAGGCGCAGCGCGATCGCGATCGCATCCTCTACTCGTCGGCCTTCCTCCGCCTCGGCCATGTGACCCAGGTCGCAAGCCCCGAGGCCGGCCACCTCTTCCACAGCCGCCTCACCCACTCGATCAAGGTGGCCCAGGTCGCCCGGGGGCTCGCTCAGCGGCTGAAGGTGCTCGACGGACGGAATGAGCTGGACGAGCCGGCATCGAGGCTCGTCGCCTGTCTCGACGAAGACGCGGCCTCCGCGGCGGCGCTGGCCCACGACCTCGGCCACCCGCCGTTCGGTCACCTCGCCGAGAAGGTGCTCGAGGACACATCGCGGCACGCCAGCTTCGAGGGCAACGCGCAATCGTTTCGAATCATCACCCGGCTCGCGCTGCGCACGGCGACCGCGAGCACGGACGACGCGCCGATCGGGCTCAACCTGACTCGCCGCACCTTGAACGGTGTCCTCAAGTACCCGTGGCTGCGCGCCGAGGACCCACCGGGGCGGTGGACGAAGTGGGGCGCCTACACCGACGGCGACCGCAAGGCGTTCGACTGGACGCGGCGGGGCTACCCGGACGGCGAGCGCACGCTCGAGGCTTGCCTGATGGACTGGGCGGACGACGTCACCTACGCGGTGCACGACATGGACGACTTCTACCGGGCAGGGCTGGTCCCCCTGGAGCGACTCAGCGGGCGCGGATCTTCGGAGCTGGATCGCTTCAAAGACCACCTCCGGGACTGGGCCGCCGAGGCGAAGGAGGGCGAGGAGGAGCGCGACGCCGAGCGGCTCGTCGAGGCGGCCGACCGGCTCTTCACCGACGGCCTGGTCTCTTCGATCAGCCTTCCCTTCGTCGGGCGCACCGACGAACGCGTCAACCTTCGCCAGCTCTGCTCGAAGCTGATCGGCATCTACATCTCAGCCCCACGGTTGAGCGGGATCGACGATGAGAGGGTCGAGCTCACGATCGACGAGGACCTCGTCGATCAGGTGAAGGTCCTCAAGCGCCTGACCTGGTTCTACGTCATCGACCGTCCCTCCCTCGCCGTCATCCAGCGCGGCCAGAAGCAGATCGTCGAGACGCTCTTCAACATGTACCGCGAAGCGGTCGGGAAGGGGAACACCACCTGCTTCCACCGCTCTTCGCCGAACGGGCCAAGGCAGCCAAAGGGGCGGCGAGCAGCGAACGGGCGGTGATAGACCTGATCGCGAGCATGTCCGAGGCGAGCGCCGAGGCGATCTACCGGCAGCGGGCCGGGGTCGCCAGCGGCTCGCTGGTCGCGCAGGTCGCGGGCCGTGCCTAGGTCGCGGCGCTGAGGTCACGCTGGCGCACCGGCAGGCCAAGCGAGGTTTCAATCCGGCCATAGTCGAGGGGAAGGTCGGTGCGCAGCTCAATCGAGATCAAGGTCCCGTACAGGTGGGGAAGCTGGGTGAGGTCGCTGACTGTCTCGCACTCTTCGCGCGAGGCATCGCCGGAGCGCAACAGGAACCTCCCACCGTTGTCGCGGACGAGCAGGCGAGCGAGGTAGAGGCCCATGCCGCCCCCGGTTCCCGGTTCGCCGCTGGCACGCGGACCCATGGCGGTCTTGATAGCCGTCAGGTCATCTCCGATGTCGCTGAACTCGGGGTTCTGGACGAGGCTGGACTGGACCCCGATCCCGCTGTCGGCGATCGCGAGGCTGACGCGCCCGCGGGCGGGGAGCACCTCGAGGACCACCACACCGCCCCGGTCGCCGGAGTGCTGGATCACGTTTTGGGTCAGTTCGTAGACGAGCGTGCTGAAAGCGCGCAACGACCTGGCGCTCCAATCGGTCTCCGCCGCGAGCCTGTTGTGCAGGCTCGCCAGCACACGGTCGACTCCCCTGTTGCCGACGAACGGCTCGCTGCCGAGGACCGCGGGTTCCTCGCCGCCGTCGGCCTGCCAGTGGCCGACTCCTTCGGTGACCAGCGCCCGCAGCGCAGCCGGAGCAAGGCAGCGGGTGGCGTGGCCAGACTCGGGGGCGACGAAGCCGGCGAGTGGGTCCCAGGCCTGACGCATCCTCAGCCCACGAAGCGCCGCCAGTAGGACGGCCAGGGTTGTCGGCTCGAGCGCGCCCAGCTCGCTCAGATCGATGCGGCTGGGCTCGTCGCTCGGCCAGCGGCGCAGATGCGCCAGCTCCTCGCAGAGGGAGTCGAGGTCCGAATGGCAGAAGCTGCCGCTCAACGAAAGCGTTGGAGTCATAGCTCAGTTCCGCCCGCCACACTCGATCCTTCACCTTGCCCAATAGCGCCCGGACGAGACAGAGGATATCTGTACTCACCAGCCCCTTAGCGAACCGACATGTTTGTACTGGTGCTCAGAACTCGTGCGACCGCGCCGCGGCGTGACGTTCCACCGCCAGCTCGAGCAGACGGTCGCATAGGTCCGGGTAGGCGATGCCGCTGGCCTCCCAGAGCTTGGCGTAGACGCTCGTCTCGGTGAAGCCGGGCATGGTGTTGATCTCGTTGACGAGGATCGTGCCGTCGGGCTCGACGAAGAAGTCGCAGCGGGCGAGGCCGGCGCAGCCGCCGAGCTGGAAGGCGGCGATGGCGAGCTCGCGCAGGCGGCCCGTCTGCGCGTCGTCCATCGCCGCCGGGACGATCAGCTCCATGCCGCCGTTGCTGTACTTGGTCTCGTAGTCGTACCAAGCGCCGTGGGTGACGACCTCGCCCGGCAGCGAAGCCTCTGGCTGCTCGTTGCCGAGCAGCGAGCACTCGACCTCGCGTCCCTGGGCGGAGGCCTCGACGATCACCCGCGGGTCGTGGCGCAGGGCCAGGTCGACCGCCGCGTCGAGCTCCTCCCCCACGCTCTCCACACGGCTGATGCCGACGCTCGAGCCGAGGCGCGATGGCTTGACCCAGAGCGGCAGGCCCATCGCCTCGCAGCGCTCGCGCCAGCCTGCCTCGCCGGCGGCGACGAACTCCACCTGCGGCAGCCCGGCATGGGCGAAGAGTCGCTTCAGGGTCAGCTTGTCCATGCAGATCGCCGAGGCGAGCACGTCGGAGCCGACGTAGGGGACGTCGAGCCACTCGAGCACCCCCTGGACGCTGCCGTCCTCGCCGAAGGGGCCGTGGAGCGCCGGGAAGGCGACGTCGGCGTCGAAGAGGCCGGCGGACGGCATCAGCTCCACCGGCGCACCGCGGAAGCTCCAACCGCCATCCCGCCCGATCGTCACCAGCAGCGCCTCGTGGCCGGCCTGCTCGAGCCCAACAGCGACCGCCTCTCCCGAGCGCAGCGACACGTCGTGCTCGGAGGAGCGGCCGCCGCAGAGAACCGCGACCCTCATTCGGCTTCCGCTTCGCTTTCCTTCGCCTGCTTGCCGACCACGACGGTCACTTCGGAACCGGGTTCGACTTCGGAGCTGGGCGTGGGGAACTGGTCGGTGACCCGGCCCACCTGTTGGGCGACTTCGGTTTCTTCTTCTTCGACGGTCGGCACCAGGCCGGCGGCACGCAGCGCTTCCACCGCTTCCCGCCTTTCCTTGCCGATCAGGTTTGGCACCTTCGTCTCCCTTTCGCCCTTGGAGACGACGATCGAGACCGACGAGCCGCGCGGCAGCTCCGAGCCGGCGCTCGGCGACTGGCGAATCACCAGGCCCGCCGGCTTGGCGCTTTTTCTTCTTCGACGCCGGGCGTGAGGCCGCGGCCGCGGATCTGCTGCACGGCGACCGAGCGCTGCGTACCGACCAGCACCGGAACCTTGGCCAGCTTCTGCCCCTTGGAGACCGTCAGGACGACGGTCGAGCCACGGGTCGCCGTCGTCCCTCCACCGGGTTCGGAGCGGATCACCTGGCCGGCTTCGACCTGGTCGGAGTTGACCTTTTCGGACCGCACATCGAAGCCGGCGCCTTCGAGCTTTTCTTCCGCTTCTTCCTGACTCAAGCCCGGCAGGCCTCCGGGGACCTTGGCGCTGCCCGGGCCGGAGCTGACCGTCAGCGCCACCTTCGGCTTCGAGCAGAAGAAGCTGAGGAAGGCGCAGTCGAGCGAGGCGTTGCCCGCCGGCGGGTCTTGCTCGAGCACCGTGTTGACCGCCACTTCGCGTTGCACGCGGCTGATCGTGCCGACCTTGAAGTCGTTCTGTTCGAGCACGGCGATGGCGACGTTCGAGGGTTGCTGGTCACGGCGGGGACATCGGTGCTCGTGTCGCGAGTCAAGGCGAAGCCGAGGAGCGCGCCGATCAGCACGGCGGCAAGGGCGAGCCAGATCCACTTCCTGGGACCGCGGTCCTCCTCGTCCTCCGGGTCGACCGGGCTCTCGCCAGGCGCGACGACGGGGGGCGGCAGAGGCGCAAAGGCAGCGGTGCCGCCGCCTTCGGCGCCCGGGTCGCGCAGCGCCGCGTCAAGCGCCGCGATGAAGGCCTCGGCGCTCTGGAAGCGCTGGCCCGGGTCCTTCTCGAGTGCGCGCATCACCGACTGCGTCGAGAGCGGGCGAGACCGTCGGGTTGATCGAGCTCGGCCGTTGCGGCGTGTGTGAGACCTGCTTCATCGCGATCGCGATCGCCGAGTCGGCCTCGAACGGCACGCGGCCCGCGAGGGCCTCGTAGAGGATCACCCCGATCGAGTAAAGGTCGGAGACGGCGGTTACGGCCTGTCCCTGGGCCTGCTCGGGAGAGAGGTAGTGGGGGGTGCCCATCACCGAGCCCGCCTGGGTGATCTCCGAGGCGCCCGCGCGGGCAATGCCGAAATCCGTGACGGTGGCCTTGCCGTCATCGTCGACGATCACGTTCTGCGGCTTGAGATCGCGGTGCACGACCCCATGGCGGTGGGCGAAGCCGGCCGCCTCGAGCACCTGGCGGATCAGCCCGACCGATTGTTCCGGCGTCAACCCCTGGTCGATCAGCTCCTTCAGCGAGCGTCCCTCGAGCAACTGCATCGCGATGTAGTAGGTGCCTTCGATGTCGCCGCGGTCAAAGACGGCGACGATGTTGGGGTGCGAGAGGCCGGCGGCCGCCTCCGCCTCACGTCGGAAGCGCTCGACGAACTCGCGATCCTGGGCGAAGCGGCGGTGCAGGATCTTGAGCGCGACGCGGCGCTGCAGATGAGGGTCGTCGGCCAGCCAGACGTCAGCCATCCCCCCCGAGCCGATCCGGCGCAGCAACCGGTAGCGGCCGTCGATTGTGCTTCCCTCGCCAACTTCAGGCGGCACTGTCAGCTCCCTCCGTTGAGAATGGTTTCGGCGACGTCGCGGAAAATCGGCGCTGCTGCGTCGTTGCCGAAGGCGGTCGTGCACTCGACCGACGCGGCAATCGCGATCTTGGGGTCATCGGCCGGCGCAAAGCCCATGAACCATGCCTGGTTCTCTTCCGTGCCGCCGCCGCAGCTGTCGTTGAAAGGCGTTTCCGCGGTGCCGGTCTTGCCGGCCACCGGCACGCCCGAGATCGCCGCGTTGGTCCCGGTCCCTTCGCTGACGACCCCTTCCATCGCCGTGGTCAGCTCGGCCGCGGTCTGAGAGTCGATCGGGTGGCTGTACTGGGACGGGTCGAGCCGCTTGACGACGCGCCCGTCGGGATCGACGACGCGGCTCCAGATCTGCGGCTTCATCAGGCGGCCGCCGTTGGCGACCGCGGCGGCGACCTCGGCCATCTGCAGCGGCGTGACCAGGAGGCGCTCCTGGCCGATCGCGACGCGGGCGATGTCGATCGGGTCGTCGGGGCCGAGCAGCTGCCCGTCTTCATAGATGCCGCTCTCGTAGACCTGGTCCTCGGGCAGGTCGATCGCCGGGGTCGAGTTGAAGCCGAAGCGGTCCATGTATTCGAACAGCGTCTCCTCGCCGATCTGTTCGCCCAGCTGAGCGAACCAGGTGTTGACCGAGTTGGTCAGCGCCGTGTCGAGCGTGATCGGGCCGAAGTCCTCGGTGAAGTCGTTCTGCAGTGGCTGGCCCTGGACGTCCAGTTCGCCCGGCGCGTCGATCGCCGTTTCCGGCGTGATCGTGCCGCTGTCGAGACCGGCGGCGGCGGTCACCACCTTGAAGGTCGACCCAGGCGGGTACTGACCCTGGGTGCCGCGGTCGAACAGCGGCGATTCGACTTCGTTTTCGAGCAGCTTCGAGAGTTCGAAGGGGACCCGGTTGGGGTCGTAGGGAGGATTGGAGGCGAGCACCTTTATCCGGCCACTGCTCGGTTCGATCGCGACCACGGCGCCAAGGCCTTCGGCCTGGAGATCAGCCATCGCAACCCGTTGCGCTTCGGGATCGATGTTGGTGACGATGTCGTTGCCTTCTTGGTCATGCCCCAGGAGCTGGTCGAGGATCGAGCCGAATTCGGATTCGTCGCCGACCAGTTCGTCGTTGTGGTACTTCTCGAACTCGCTGTCGCCATAGCGCACGAAGCTGTAGCCGATCGGGTGCCCGTACAGCGACCCCTGCGGATAGCGGCGCACGTAGCGGAGGCTGTCGCCGTGCCCCTTGGGCACCGAGCGGGCGAGCACCGTCCCGTCGGCGGCGAGGATCCGGCCGCGCTTGATCTGCTGCTGCTCGAGCAGCGGGCGCTTGTTGGCTTCCTTGTCCCTCAGCGCCTTCGCGTCGAAGACCGCCCACCAGGACGTGAAGCCGACCAGGACCGCGAAGAGAACGACGATGAAACCGAAGAGCTTGACGATCTGGCGGTTCATCGCCTCACCGACCACCCTCCAGGGCAAAGGCGCCGCGCGGGGCGCTCGCCTCGCGGCGGGCGCGGTCGGAGATCAACAGGAGCAGCGCGAGGAGGACGAAGTTGGCGACGATCGAGCTGCCGCCGTAGCTGATGAAGGGCAAGGTGACACCGGTCAGCGGGATCACCCGCGTGACGCCGCCGATGATTACGAATGCCTGGATCGCGAAGACGGCCGTGAGGCCCGTCGCGAGCAGCTTCGAGAAGCCGTCGTCGGCGAGCAGGGCGATCTTGAAGCCGCGGGCCGTGATCAGCAGGTAGATCAGCACCACCCCGCAGGCGCCGAAGAGACCGAGCTCGTTGACGATCAACGAGTAGATCGTGTCGGTCTGCGCGGCCGGCAGCAGCGCGGCGTGGGTTCCTGGAATCGTGATCAGCGACTGCCCGAAGCCTTTGCCGAAGAGACCGCCGTCGGCCTGGGCGAAGATCGACTGCAGGATCTGGTACCCGCTCGTGGTCGGGTCGTTGTAGGGATCGAGCCAGATCTCGACCCGGTCGTGGACGTGGGGCACGGTCGAGGCGAAGAACCAGGCGCCGACCAGGAAGAGGGCCATGCCGATGACGACGAACGAGAAGCGCCCGGTCGCCACGTAGAGCAAGGCGAGGAAAGCGGCGAAGAACATCAGCGAGCTGCCGAGGTCGCGGATGAAGACGAGCATGAACATCGATGCCCCCCAGACGACCAGCAGCGGCCCGAGGTGCTTGAGGGGCGGCAGCGTCACCCCCAGCACCCGCCGCGCGCCGACGATCAACACCTCGCGGTTCTCACGCAGGTAGCTGGCGAGGAAGATGACGATGCAGATCTTCGAGAACTCGGCCGGCTGGAAGGCGAGCGGGCCGAGCTTGACGCCCAGATAGGCGCCGTTGACCTGTTCCCCGACGCCGGGCAATCGCGGCGCCAGCAGCAGCAGCAGGCCGACCGCGGCGATCGTGTAGCGGTAGCGCTCGAGCACGTCGTAGTCGCGCAACAGCTGGATCGTGAGCGCGAAGAGGATCAGGCCGAGCACGAACCAGTTGGCCTGGTCGCGGGCCAGGCCCTCGTCGATCCGGTAGATCATCACCAGGCCGAACGCGGTCAGCAAGGCAACCAGCGGGAAGAGGTACGGATCCGCATTGGGAAGCCGCATCCGCAGGAAGACGTGAGTGGCGAGGCAGACGGCGAGGAAGTAAGCGCCGTAGACGAGGCTGAGGTTGCCGAGACGGGCGTTCTCCTGAGCGAAGACCGCGGCGAAGCCGGCGCTGAGCAGCAGGGCGACCGGGATCAGGGCGACGAGCTCCCGGTTTCGGGCTGCGCTCCTCAAGGAATCCCCTGGCTGCGTTCGATGTCTTCGATCAGCGAGACGGCGTCCTCGCGAGAACGAACGTCATGGCCGGTGACCGCGTCGCGTCGCCTGGTCGGCAGCGCCCCGGTCTGAACCGGGCTCGCGTAATGCTCTTCGTAGAGCTTCACGCCGAAGGGAAGTTCGTAGGGGAGGCCGCGGTAGAGGCCGACGCGGCCGCCGCCGTCGGTGCCGAGGAACCAGGCCTGCCGGTTGCCGTACCAGGCGCCGAAGGCGACCGCGGCCAGCACGGCGACGAGCGCGAGCGCCTTGGCGATGCGCAGGCCGCGCCGCGGCGACTTCGTCGCAAGGCGGTCGCGCCGCTCCTGTGCCGCGGCCGCGGCCGCGCGGCGCCTGACCTCAGTCGCGGTCAGGCCGGCCTCCTCGGCTGCGGCGCCGACGAGGGTCGCGTCCTCGGGAGCCTCCCCGAGCGGGGCGGCGGCGTCGCCGAGACGGAAGGCCAGCGCGGTGATGTTGTCCCGCCCCCCGGCCCCGTTTGCCTCGTCGACCAGCGTCCGCACCGCCTCCCGCATCGAACCGGCAGCGGAGAGGACCGCGGCGATGCGGTCCTCGGAGACCATCGTCGTAAGCCCGTCCGAACAGAGCAGGAAGAGGTCGCCCGGGGCGGCAGGCACCGTCTGCAGATCGACCTCGACCTCCGGCTCGGGCCCGAGGGCGCGGGTGATGATCGAGCGCTGCGGATGATCCTCGGCCTGCGCGTCGGTGATCTGCCCTTTTCGCCGCATCTCCTCGACCAGCGAGTGATCGCGGGTGAGGCGTTCGAGCTTGCCGCGGCGCAGGCGGTATGCGCGGCTGTCGCCGACGTGGCCGACGCCGACCTCTTCGGCCTGTGCGTCGACGATCGCGGCGGTGATCGTCGTGCCCATCCCGGCCTTGGAGGGGTCGGCGCGGGCCAGCTCGTTGATGCGCCGGTTGGCCTCCTCGATCGTCTCGCGCAGGAAGCGCCCGGGTGGGCCCTCCGGCAGGTCGCGGTCGAAGGCGTCAGCGGCGGTCTTCGAGGCGACCTCGCCCGCCTGGGCGCCGCCCATGCCGTCGGCGACGACGAAGATCGGCGCGCGGACGAAGAGCGAGTCCTCGTTCTCGCTGCGCTGGCGACCGGTGTCGGTGCGGAAAGCCTGGTCGTCGACGCGCAGCACTAGGTCACACCCGCCTCGAACCTGAGCTCGGTGTCGCCGATCCGCACCACGTCGCCGTCGAGCAGCTCCGCCTCGCCGTGCAGGTCGGCGTCGTTGAGCAGGGTGCCGTTGGTGGAGCTCATGTCTTCGACATAAGACCGACCCTCACGCGAGAAGATCCTCGCGTGCAGGCCGGAGGCGTAGCGGTCGTCGATCCGCAGGTCGGCTTCCTGCGAACGCCCGATCGAGAGACCGCCGATCAGATCGAAGCGCTCGCCCTCGCGCAGGCCGCCGCCGCGCAGGGCCACCAGCCAGGCGTCGGCACCCGCCGCGGAGCCCTCGAACGCGGGCAGCGGATGGAAGCCGGTCGAGTCGGGCGCCGGCGCGACCGTGCCGCGCAGGTCCTTGAGCGCGCTGCGTGCGATCCAGAGCAGGAACAGGTAGAGGACGGCGAGGAAGCCGAACTTGAGGGCGACGCTGATCGGGTCGTAGGCCACGCGCTCCGCAGACTACGTCTACTGCTCGATGTCGAAACGGAAGGTCGTCGTTCCCAGGGTGACCTGATCGCCTGATTTGAGCCGGGTCGAGCCGACGCGGCGCCCGTTGACCTTGATCCCGTTGGTCGAACCGAGGTCTGCGATCGTCCACTCGCCGCCGGCCGAGCGGCGCAGCTCGGCGTGGTGTCGGGAGACGTTGGGGTCGCGCAGGACGCAGTCGGCGTCGCGCGAGCGGCCGACGGTCGAGCGCTCGCCATCGAGCACATAGCGCCGGTCGTCGACGGTGACGACACCCCGGGTCGTCACCTCGGCGCGATGCGAGGGCGCAACAGCCGGGGGTGGCGCATCGCGCACCGCCGAGTAGACCATCGTGTGGCCCTCCTCCCCCTGGACCGGGGCCTCGCCCTCGTGGGCAGGAGGCTTGACCAGCCGCGTCTGGATGCCGAACTCGCCCAGCCGCAACCGCTCGTCGGTCTCGAAGGCGACGGTCGGCCGGGTCAGCAGGTCGTAGCTACGCCGCCGCGCGTGCTCCAGGAGGTAGCCCGAGAGCTCCTGCTCGAGCGAGCGCTCGTAGCCCTCCAGGCGGGTGCGGTCCTTGCCGGAGAGGTAGACCGTGTACTCGTTGGGGACGTAGACCCGCGCCACCCCGGCGGTCTTGTGGGAGTCCATCTCCTTGGCCAGTTTGCGGGCCAGCTCGACCGGCTGGACCTCCGAGCTGAAGGCGCGGCTGAAGACCCCCTCGACGAGGCCTTCGATCCGACTCTCGAGGCTGCGTAGAACGCTGATCGGGAAATCCTAGGGTAGGACGGCCAGGTGACCCAGCGCCAGCCAGGCGCCGAGCATCGCGGCTGCAGCCACCGCGCCGACGCGCAGGCCGAACGGCGCGTGGACCGGGGGCAGGTCGTCGGCGAGGTGCTCCAGCGAGTCCTCAATGGCGCTGCCCAGCTCGTCGAGGGCGGGGCGGCGGGACGGGCGGGGCTGCAGCGCTGCGTCGATCGTGTCGCTGAGCTCGCGCGGCAGGTCGGGGCGGAGGCGTCGCAGCGGGCGTGGGCGGCCGCCGATCGCTCGCGCCGTTGCGGCGGGCGTGGCGCGGCGATTGGGGTTCTCGCCGCCCCAGCACTCATAAAGGGTCAGGGCCAGCGAGTAGACGTCCGCTTCCGGGCCGGCGGTCTGTCCCTCGGCCTGCTCGGGGGACATGTAGGCGAGGGTGCCGACCACGTCGCCGGGCGCGGTCAGGGCGGCACCGTCGGCGAGCCGGGCGATGCCGAAGTCCATCAGCTTGGCGCGGAATTCCCCCTCGGGAGCGACGAGGACGTTCTGCGGCTTGATGTCGCGGTGGACCACGCCGCGCGAGTGGGCGTGGTCGAGCGCCTCGCAGAGATCGGCGCCGATCTCTGCGATCTCGCGGTCGCTGAGCGCCCCTTCCCGGCTCAGCCCGGCCAGGGTGCTGCCCTCGACCAGCTCGGTGACGAGCAGCGCGTTGCCGTCCTCCTCGCCCATCTCGTAGAGCGTGACGATGCCGGGATGGTTGAGGCGGGCAGCCGCCTGGGCCTCGCGCAGCACCCGCTGTCCGGCCTCTCCACGGGATTCGATCGCCTTGACCGCGACGGTCCTCTCGAGGCGTCCGTCCCAGGCCTCGTAGACGACGCCAAAGCCGCCGCTGCCGATGCGGCGCTCGATCAAGAAGCGGTTGAGAACGAGGGAGCCGACCATCGCTCTTCCGACTTCGCCGTGATTCCGCTTCCTCCTGCGACATACTCCCTGCTTCTTGGAGGATTCGCTCGCATCTCGGCCGGGGCGCCGACCGCGCCCGCCACGTCGTCCCGAACGACAGCAGATCCTGCTGCGGCGGGGGCTCGCCCTCGGGGCCGGCCTGCTGATCCTGATCCTGATCGTGCTCGGCGTGCGCGGCTGCCTCAGCGCCCGCAAGCACCGAGCCTTGAGCGACTACGCTCGCAACGTCACCCAGATCATCGACGAGACCGACCAGACCAGCAAGTCCTTCTTCGGCAAGCTCTCCGACCCCGGCAACCTCTCGGTGACCGAGTTCGTCGCCGAGGTCAACGCCGACCGCAGCGCGATGGACAACTACGTTGCGCGGGTCGACGGCCTCGATACCCCGGGCGACATGGGCAGCGCCCAGGACGCCTTGAAGCTCGTCTATGAGCTGCGTGGCGCGGCGATGACCGAAATCGCCGACAAAGTCAGCACCGCGCTGGGCGAAGCGGGCTCGAAGAAAGCGACCGAAATAATCGCCAAGCAGATGAACGTGCTGGCGGCCAGCGACGTCGTCTACGCGTCGGTGGCACGACCTGAGATCGACGGGGTGCTGGCCGACAACGGCATCGAAGGCGACGACGTGCCGAGGAGCGAATTCGTCCCCGAAGGCTCGACCTGGCTGGAAGAAAGCGCCGTCAGCACGGCGCTCGCCTCGGTCAGCGGCGCCGCCACGGGAGAAACGGAAGGCGTCCACGGCCTCGGCCTGATCGGGGTCAGCATCAACGGGACCGAACTGACGCCGGAAGGAAGCACCGCGGTGAGTGCGGAAGAAACGCCCGAAGTCGAAGTGACGGTGCAAAACCAGGGCGAATCGACCGAGAACGGCATCACCGTCTCGGTCACGGCCAACGGCAACACCTTGACCGGCACCATCAGCAGCATCGAAGCCGGGGCCGAAGAAACGGCGACCATCCCCCTCACCCCCGCCCCGGAAGGCGAAGTGACGCTGGAAGTCGAAGCGGAACCGGTGCCTGGGGAGGAAGTGTCGGAAAACAATGAAGCCAGCTACACGGTCGTGTTCGAATGAGACGCGGTGGGGACGGTTCCGCTGGAGCCCAGGTTCGCTTCGCTGCGCTTCGCTCACTATGTTTGACCGCTTCGCGGTTTGAATCACTCTGCGGAGCCGCTTTGCGAGGCTCCATCGGAACCGTCCCCACCGCGCTAGTCGCGTACCCACCGGCTTCGAGCGCGTTGCTCGCGAGCCCTTAGCCTCCCCGCATCTAGTGAAGATTTCGTTTCTCGGGCCCGCCGGAACCTTCACGGAAGATGCCTTGCGGGAGGCTACCCCCGCGGGTGTAGAGGTGGAGGCGATGCGGACCGCGACGGTCCACGACGCGATTGTGGCGGTTGAGCGGGGCGAGGCTGAGCGGGCTCTGGTGCCGTTCGAGAACTCGATCGAGGGGTCGGTGCGGAGCACGCTGGACACGCTTGCCTTCGACACCGAGGCGGTGACGATCGTCGGCGAGTACGACTTTCGCGTCCACGCTCACCTGATCACTCGCGAGGGAGTCGAGCTGGAGCAGGTCGCGGCCGTCCTCTCCCATCCACAGCCGCTCGCGCAGTGCGCCGGCTTCCTGCGGGCGAATCTGCCCGGGGTAGAACGGCGCAGCGTCAGCAGCACCGCCGAGGCCGTGCGGATGGTCGGCGAGTCGGTGCGGCCCTGGGCGGCGATCGGCGCTCGCGCCGCCGCCGACCTCTACGGCTGCACCGTCCTGCGCGAAGGGATCGAGGACGAGGACGACAACGTCACCCGCTTCGTCTGGATCGCGGCAAGCGGGACCGAGGTGGAAGGTCGCGGGCCGTCGCGCACCTCGCTGGTCTTCTCCGAGCTCGGCGAGGATCACCCCGGAGCGCTGGTCGATGCGCTCCGGGAGTTCTCCAGCCGCGGGATCAACCTGAGCCGGATCGAGTCGCGCCCGGCACGCCAGGGCCTGGGCCGCTACATGTTCTTCTGCGATCTCGAAGGGGCGGCGGACGACAGGCCCATCGCCGAGGCCTTGGAGGCGCTGAGAGCGAAGGCCGAGAGCGTGCGGATCCTGGGCTCGTACCCGATCGGTTAGAGCGCCTGCGTAGAATTCCCGAGCAAGATGGCACGCGTCCTTGTTTTGAATGCGACGTATGAGCCGATCAACGTATGCACGTTGAGACGCGCTGCTGTCCTGCTCTTGAAGGAGAAAGCCGAGCTGCTGGAGCGGCGCGAGGGGGCGATCCACTCCGAGCACATGACGATGGAGCGGCCCGACGTGATCCGGCTGGTCAGCTACGTGCGGGTGCCGCGCGAGGCGCACAGGCGCAAGATCACCCGGCGCGCCGTGCTTGCCCGCGACGCCTGGACCTGCCAGTACTGCGGCTCGACCAAATCCGGGCTGACGGTCGATCACGTCATCCCCCGCAGTCGCGGCGGCAAATCGGTCTGGGGAAACATCGTCGCGGCATGCGCCAGCTGCAACCGGCGCAAGGGCAACCGCCTACCCCATGAGATTCAGATGCACCCGAAGAAGTCGCCAAAGGCCCCGGGCCCCAGCATCTTCATCCAGGTAGCCAGCCCCAACATCCCCCCGGCCTGGCAGCAGTACTTACCGGTCGCCGCCTGATCGGCGGCGGGTGTGAGCGGCTGCGCGAAATTTCTCGTAGGGCATGTGCCTTTCGCCTCTGTGGCGCACTCGCTCCACGATTCCTTCAGGCGGTGCTCCAACCGCGATCTTCATCGCTGGAATTGACGATGCCAGAAGTGGCTTCAGCTTCCAAGTTGCGGCGATTCTCGGTCCGAACAGCGTCAAATTGTTACTGCCTGACAGCGCCGCAGAAGGCGCTACGACCCCCTGGAAGCCTCCTTCGCGAAGCCGTCTCCCCTCTTCTCGACAGCGGGAATGATCGTCGTCAATCAGGGCGTCGGGCGGAAAGCCCGACGCTTCGGCCTTCTCAAAGGTGCTGTAGTCGGCGATGCGCTGAACGTGCACTTCGGCAACCCACATCGGCATGCGTACAAGCTCGATCTCCTGCTCGGAGCGAAGTTCCTCTGTGCGAATCAACTCCGCCCATGCGCCGTCGACCGTCGTACTCAGATATTGAGTCGCTCCGTCGCCGACCCAGTGCCAACGACCTGGTTCTGAATTGGGGCGGACCCAGAAGGGCGTGTCGTAGTTCGAGTAGCGGAACGCCACTTCAGCGAACTGAGCGGGCCTCGGCTTTGGCTCACGAGCCATGCTGGGCCCGACCGCGGCGCGTGGCGAGGGTCAGTGCTCGCTCATATTCTGGATCTTCGAGGACGTCGATAGGCGCACGGCCGTCCAGGTCGGCTCGTTTTCTGTAGAACCAAGCGAGGACTCCCGGTGGCGTCCAAGCGCGCCAGAGCAACGCAACCAGGCGCGCGACAAGCTGAAGACGCCGAGACGGGCTCGACCCTTCATCTTTCGCCAAGCGCTGAATCTGTCTCTCACCAACGCCGACCAATTCACCCAGCTGCTTGCGCGTGACTCCCGGCAACTGCTTGTACAGCCCGTCGAGGAGTTCTTTGGCGCTTGATTCATTGCCGTCGGGCTGTCCGTCGAGCGCGTCGCGCACTATGTGCCGAACCGACTCCGCATGCACGACGAAGCTGTCGACGCTGTCTAGCGGTCGCTCTTCATCGAGCTCATTGAGGGCCTCCAGCCCATCAATGATGTGCCCGCGGATCTCGGCAAGAGCTTCGGGGTCGAGATCTGGTGGGACTTCCTTGTGGACCCGTGAGGACAGTCGTTGCGCTGTTTCTCTGAATCTCTCCACATAGGCCGAGTCGATGGGATGCTCGGGCGTTGCGCGCTCGGTAGTGGTCACAAGGTCATTGTGAAGAGCCGTCTGCCAGCGCTCGATCTCATCCTCCAGCCGCTCAAGTTGCTCTCGGTCAGGGTTAGAAAGAAGGTCGGGCATGGTCATCTCCCGGTCTTTACACGTATGTCGGGCTCATGTCGCACTATCCGACATAGTAGCGACAGGGGCCACAGCGGGCAAGCGCTACTCGCTGAGCTCGTCCTGCTGGGGCGTATCGCCGTTGGTCGCCGGCGCCTCGCTGGACTCGACCACGAGGGCGACGGCGCTGATCCGGTCGTCGTCCTTGATGTTCATCACCTTCACCCCCTGCGTGGGCCTGCCCATCAGCGAGATCCCGCTTGCCGAGGTCCGCTGGACCATGCCGAGCTGGGAGATGAACAGCAGCTCCTGGTGCTCACGCACGATCAGGGCACCGGCCAGGCCGCCCTTCTTCTCGGTCAGCTTGGCGGTCTGGACGCCTTTCGTGCCGCGGCCCTTGCGCGGGTATTCGGCGATCGAGGTGCGCTTGCCGTAGCCGTTCTCGGTGACGACGAAGAGCTCGGTGTCGTCGCGAGCGACGTCCATCGCCAGCACCCGGTTCGCCTCGCCGCCGACCTTGGCGCTCACGTTCATCCCTTTCACGCCGGAGGTGTCGCGTCCCATCGGCCGTGCCTCGCCCTCGGAGAAGCGCACGGCGTGGGCTGACTTGGAGACCATCAGGATGTCGTCTTCGCCTGAGGTCAGCCGCACCTGCACCAGCTCGTCGCCGTCGCGCACCTTGATCGCGATGATGCCGTCGGCGCGGATCGGCGTGTTGTAGGCGAGGAACTCGGTTTTCTTGAACTGACCCTTGGCGGTCGCGAAGGCCAAGTACTTGTTCTCTTTGAAGTCCCGGGTCGGGATCACCGCCATCACCTTCTCGCCGTCACGCAGAGGCAGGAGGTTGACCAGCGCGCTCCCTTTCGCCGTGCGCGACCCCTCCGGCAGCTCGTAGACCTTGAGCCGGTAGACCTTGCCCTTATTGGTGAAGAAGAGCAGGTAGTCGTGGGTCGAGCAGATGTGGAGGTGGGCGATGTAGTCGTCCTCCTTCATGTTCATCCCCATCACCCCGACGCCGCCGCGGTGCTGCTGGCGGTAGGTGGCCAGCGGCAGGCGCTTGACGTAGCCGGAGGCGGTCAGCGAGATGACCATCTGCTGGTCGGCGATCATGTCCTCGATCCCGACGTCGCCCTCGAAGTGAGCGAGTTCGGTGCGCCGCTCGTCGCCGTAGGACTCGACGATCTCGGCAAGCTCTTCCTTGACGAGCGCCATCACCTTCGCCTCGTCGCCGAGGATCGCCCGCAGTTCGCCGATGCGCTCCATCAAATCGGCATGCTCGGCGCGGACCTTGTCGGCCTCGAGCGCGGTGAGTCGCTGCAGGCGCATGTCGAGAATCGCCTGGGCCTGCTCACGCGAGAGCTCGAATTTGGTGATCAGGCCCTCGCGTGCCGCGTCTGGGTCGGACGAGCCGCGAATCAGCGCGATCACCGCATCGAGGTTGTCGAGCGCGACCAACAGCCCCTCGAGGATGTGGGCGCGAGCCTCGGCGCGACGCAGTTCGTACTGGGTGCGCCGGGTGACGACCTCACGCTGGTGGTCCACGTAGTGGTGGATCAGCTCCCGCAGGCTCAGCGTCTTCGGCACTCCGTCGACCAGCGCGACCATGTTGGCGCCGAAGGTCGTCTGCATCGCGGTTTTCTTGTAGAGGTTGTTCAGCACCACCTTGGCGGGAGGCCCGCCGCGCTTGAGCTCGATCACCAGCCGCATTCCGGAGCCGTCCGACTCGTCGCGGAGGTCTGAGATCCCCTCGAGTTTCTTGTCGCGAACGAGGTCGGCGATCTTCGTGACCAGGCCACCGTCGCCGAGCTTCTTGACCGTGAAGGGCAACTCGGTGACGACGATCGCCTCCTTGCCTCCCTTGAGCGGCTCGACGTGAGCGCGGGCGCGGACCTTGATGCTGCCGCGGCCGGAGGCGTAGGCGTCCCGGATGCCCTCGCGGCTCATGATGCCGCCGCCGGGGAAGTCGGGACCCTTGACGTGCTCCATCAGGCCGGCGAGGTCGACCTCGGGGTCGTCGATGTAGGCGGCGACCGCGGCGGCGACCTCACGCAAGTTGTGCGGCGGGATGTTGGTTGCCATCCCGACCGCGATCCCCGACGTGCCGTTGACCAGCAGGTTCGGGAAGCGGGCCGGCAGCACCAGCGGCTCCTGGGTCGATTCGTCGTAGTTGGGGCCGAAGTCGACCGTGTCGGCGTCGATGTCGCGCAGCAGCTCGGTCGCGAGCCGCGTCAGCCGCGCCTCGGTGTACCTCATCGCCGCGGCCGGGTCGTCGTCGATCGACCCGAAGTTGCCCTGGCCGTCGACGAGCTGGTAGCGCAGGGAGAAGTCCTGCGCCATCCGTACCAGCGTGTCGTAGATAGCCGAGTCGCCGTGCGGGTGGTACTTGCCCATCACCTCGCCGACGATGAAGGCGCACTTGCGGTACGCCCGGGTGGGCTGCAGGCCGACGTCGTGCATCGCGTAGAGCACTCGCCGGTGGACGGGCTTGAGGCCGTCGCGGGCATCGGGCAGCGCCCGACCCACGATCACGCTCATCGCGTAGTCGAGGTAGGACGAGCGCATCTCCTTCTCGAGCTCGCGCTCCTCGATGCGCCCGGTGAGAGCCTCGAGGGCCATCAGCCGGTCGCCCCACTGGATGAGTGGTTGGCTCTAGACGTCAAGGAAGCGAACCTCCTTCGCGTGCGCCTCGATGAACTCGCGCCGGGGCGCAACCTGATCCCCCATCAGCATCGAGAAGATCAGATCCGCCGCGGTGGCGTCTTCAAGCGTCACCCGGGCCAGGGTGCGGCTCGCGGGGTCCATCGTCGTCTCGCGCAGCTGGTCGGCGTTCATCTCGCCGAGTCCCTTGAAGCGGGTCAACTGGACGCCATGGCGGGCCAGCTCCAACACCGCTCCACGCAGTGCCTGGAAGGAGAGGGCGATGTTGCGTCGCTCGCCCAGCTGAATCTCGAAAGGCGGCCGGCCGACCTGTTTGAGCAGCGCCTCGTGAACCTCGGTGAATTTGCGGTAGTCGAAGTGCGAGAAGAGCGCCGCCGGGAGACGGTGGGTCCGCGCCAGCCCGCTCTTGCGTTCGATCGCCTTGACGACCACCAGCTCGTCGGAGACCTCGATCACCTCGGTGTCGAAGGGCGCTCCCTCCAACGTCTTCTCACCGAGCAGCTTGGCTGCCGCAGAGACGCTGGACACACCCTCGTCGAGCAAGTTCGACTCCTCTAGGAAGCGGACCGTTTCGTGGCCGAACTCCGCCTGCAGGGAGGAGCCCCAGCCCTCGTACTCCTTCGAGCGCCGGACGTAAGCCTGCCAGCGGCTTGAAGTCAGCTTCTTCGCGTCGCCGCTTGCGTCGATCAGCTGGAAGTCCTCGAGTTTGTCGCGCAGCAACAGCTCCTCGAGTTCGGACTCGCGCTCGAGGTAGGTCTCCTGGTTGCCCTGCTTGACCCGGTAGAGAGGCGGTTTGGCGATGTAGACGTAGCCGGCGTCGATCAGCTCCGGCATCTGCCGGTAGAGGAAGGTGAGGACGAGGGTGCGGATGTGGGCGCCGTCGACGTCGGCGTCGGTCGCCATCACGATCTTGTGGTACCTCGCTTCCTCGATGTTGAACTCATCGTGGACGCCGGTGCCGATCGCCGTGATCAGCGCCTGGATCTCGTTGTTAGCCAGGACCTTGTCGATGCGGCTCTTCTCGACGTTGATGATCTTGCCTCGCAGCGGCAGCACCGCCTGGGTATTGCGGTCGCGCGCCTGCTTGGCCGAGCCACCCGCGGAGTCTCCCTCGACCACGAAGATCTCGGCCAGGCTCGGGTCCTTGACCGTGCAGTCGGCGAGCTTGCCCGGCAGGGTCGAGTTCTCCAGCGCCGACTTGCGGGTCAGGTCGCGTGCCTTGCGTGCCGCGGCGCGGGCCCTCGAAGCGTCGATCGACTTGCCGATCACCCGTCGCGCATCGGCAGGGTTCTCCTCGAAGTACTCGCCGAGCTTGCGGTTGACCGTCTCCTCGACCAGGCCGCGGATCGGCGGGTTGCCTAGTTTGGTCTTGGTCTGACCCTCGAACTGTGGGTCGTGCAACTTCACCGAGATCACCGCGGTCAAGCCCTCGCGCACGTCCTCGCCGGCGAGGTTGTCGTCCTTCTCTTTCAGCAGTCCTTTGTTGCGCGCGTAGGCATTCAGGGTGCGGGTCAGGGCGGCGCGGAAGCCGGAGAGGTGAGAGCCGCCCTCGTGGGTGTTGATGTTGTTGGCGAAGCTGAAGATCGACTCCTGGTAGGAGGTGTTCCACTGCATCGCCACCTCGACCTGCCCCTCCTCTTTGTCGCCTTCGAAGAAGATCACCTTGCGGTGCACCTCGTCCTTGTTCTCGTTGAGGTGGCGGACGAAGTCCTCGATTCCCCCCTCGTACTGGAAGGTGACGCTGTTGGTCTGGCCGCGCTCGTCGACCAGCTCGATCTTCAAGCCGCGGGTGAGAAAAGCGGTCTCGCGAAGGCGGTCGGCCAGGGTCTGGAAGTCGAACTCGACTTCTTCGAAGATCTCCGGGTCGGGCTGGAAGGTCAGGGTCGTGCCGGTCTCGCTCGCCGTCGCGCCCGCCGTCAGCGGGTTCTGAGGCTTGCCACGCTCGTAGTCCTGGCTCCAGACGCTGCCGCCACGGCTGATCTCCAGATGGAGCCGTGACGAGAGTGCGTTGACGACCGAGACGCCGACGCCGTGGAGACCCCCGGAGACTTTGTAGCCACCGCCGTCGCCGAACTTGCCGCCGGCGTGCAGCGTCGTCAGCACGACCTCGGCTGCAGGTCGCTTCTCTTTCTTCAGTTCTTCGACAGGGATGCCGCGGCCATCGTCGGAGACGGTGCAGCTGTCATCCGGGTGGAGAACGACGCGGACCGCGCTGCAGTGCCCGGCGAGTGCCTCGTCGACCGAGTTGTCCACCACCTCGTAGACGAGATGGTGGAGTCCGCGCGGTCCGGTCGAGCCGATGTACATACCCGGCCGCTTGCGGACCGCTTCCAGGCCCTCGAGGACGGTGATGTCCTTGGCGCCGTAGGAGTCGTCTTTTTTCGCCGCAGCGCCAGCGGCGCTCTCATTCGTATCGGGCAACTGGTCCTTTCCGCGTCTCACAGAAAACCCCGACCGCCTGGCACTCTCCGCGCGCCTGGTCGGGGCGAAATTCGAGTTGACATAAGGATACCAGTTCAAGCCCCTGGAACGCCTGCACACAAATAAAAAAAGCCCTGCAAATCACGGTAAAATGTGGCTAGTTGCGGGCGTCTTTCACGCGAAAGCGCAAACTGGTTGGCGCATCCTCGCCGAGTTGGTCGCGCAGGCCCCTTTGGAGCTGCTCCTGCATCAGGTCGAGCTCCTGCGCCCAAACCGGGTCTGCGCAGACAACCGTCACCTCTCCATGTCGTTCGGATGCCGGCTGCGCCATCGCCGCCACCCGCTCGCCGACGACCTCCTCCCAGACCGACTGCACGGCCGCGAGGCGCGTTTTCGGGGCGGCTTGGCGGAGTGCCGAGCGAAACGCCTCCGAAGCGGGACGGGGGACGCGACGGCGGCTCATGCCGCAGCCGAGCGGGCGATGGCGAGCGGCATCCGCACCCGGCGCTCGCGAGCGGGCGCGGGAACCGACTCCTCAGCCGCTGCGGTGACCAGGGTCTGGCCGCCACGGACCAGACGTTTGACAAGCCGGTCGCGGCGGGGCGGGTCGAGCTCGCTCATCACGTCGTCGAGCAAGAGCAGCGGCGCAACCCGGTGGGCTGCCAGAAGCGCCTCCCGCTCGGCGAAAAGCAGGGCCAGGAGAGCAGCCCGCTGCTGACCCTGCGACCCGTAGCGGCGCAGGGACCGATCCCCGGCGGCAATCTTCAGCTCGTCGAGGTGAGGTCCCCACGACGAGCGGCCGAGGCGGAGATCCGCATCGCGGCGCTCCGCCAGCCCGGCCCGGATCTCCGCGGCCGAACCCGAGGCCCGCGGCGCGTACTCGATCGCGCCGCCGCCCGCCAACCCGAGGTCATCCGCGGCCTCCGTGAAGAACGGGGCCAGCTCGGCGACAGCCTCGGCGCGGCCGGAGATCAAGGCCTCCGCCGCCTCGGCCAGTGCCGCGTCCCAGATGTCGAGGTCGCCGCCAGAGCGACCGCCGGCAAACCGCGCCAGCAGCGCGTTTCGCTGGGCCAGAGCCTGGCCGTAACGCTGGCGCAAACCCCCCCGAGAGGGCCAACGAGCGGCCAGATAGCGGTCGAGGTGGGCGCGTCGTTCGGCCGGTGGGCCCTTGACCAGAGTCAAGCGATCGGGCGAGAAGACGGCCACTGGAGGGCGATGGCGAGCGAGCTCTGCCGGTTCGGCGGGATTGCCGTCGAGGAGATGGCGTCGTCCCTCGGTCCGACTGATCGAAGCGAGGAAGCGGTGCTCGACGCCGTCCTCGCTGCGGACCACCGCCTCAGCGCGGGCGAGCTGGTCGCCAAAGGGGATCAACTCCCGCCTGTCCGAGGTCCGGAACGAGCGGCCGGTCAGGGCAAAGTAGAGGGCCTCGAGCAGATTGGTCTTGCCGGCGCCGTTGGGGCCGATCAGGCTGACGATCCCCTCCCCCAGCTCAACTCGCACGTCGCTCAGGCTGCGCAGCGGCCTCGCTTCGACGGCGGTGACCAGCATTGGTACACGCCCTAGGTGGCCATCTAAACGTTGAGGCGGATCGGCATCACCAAGTAGCGGAAGTCTTCGTTGTCGACCGGCTGCAGCAGGCCGGGCCGCAGCGGCGAGATCAGTCGCAACACCACCTCGTCGCCCGCGACGCTTTCGATCCCGTCGCGGAGAAACTCCGGGTTGAAGCCGATCTCCAGCGGCTCGCCCTCGAACGCGGCCGGCATCGTCTCCTCCGCATCGCCGACGTCCGGCGTCGATGCGGACACCTTCAGCTCCCCCTGCGAGAACGAGAGCCGCAACGGCGCGTTGCGTTGCGCCAGCTGGCTCACCCGCCGCACGACCTCGAGGAATTCTGGCCGGGGCAGCCGGACGTCGTGCTCGTAGGACTCCGGGAGGAGTTGTCGAAAGTTGGGGAATTGGCCATCGATCAGCCTCGTGTTGAGGAGGATCGCCCCTGCCTTGAAAACGGCTTGATTGGGAAGCAGGCTCACCGCAACCTCCTCGACCTCGCCGCCGCCGACGAGGCGGCCCAGCTCGCGCAGCGCCTTGGCGGGGATATTTGCCTCCAGCTCACCGCCGATCGCACCCTCCAGCTCGGTGCGCTTGACCGCGAGGCGGTAAGAGTCCGTGGCGACCATCGTCATCTCCTCGCCGGCGGCGGTGACCAGCACCCCCGTGAGGACAGGCCGCATGTCGTCACGCGATGCGGCCGGGGCGACGAGGTCGACCGTCTCGGCGAGGGCGGGGGCCGGGATCTTCAACGGCTCGTCCCCCTGATCCGGCAAGTTGGGAAAGTCCTCGCTGGGCAGGACGCGAAGGTGGAAGCTGGAGCCGCCGCTGCGGATCTCGACGTCGTGCTCGGACTCGCGCAGCTCGATCTCGACGCTCTCGTCGGCGAGCGAGCGGGCGAGCTCGGAAAGGAGGCGACCCGGAAGCAGGACGGTGCCGGCTCCCTCGACCTCGGCCTCCAGCACCGTGCGCAATCCCATCTCTCCGTCGGTAGCCGCCAGCGCGACGCTGCCATCGGAAGCGGTCAGGAGGATGCCGGAGAGGGCTTGGGTTGCGGCGCGGGTTGAGACAGCTCGCGAGACGATCGAAAGCTTTGAGACAAGCTGGTCGCGTTTGGTGGTCAGCTTCAAATGACTGATGTCCTCTTGAGTTGAGTTAGTACCTGTGGAAACAGCCAAAAGCATCGAAAATCGGCATGGTCATGGGATTTTCTGGCTGTGGAGGTAGCTGTGGAAGGCATTGATTCTTACAGTGTCATCGGCGGTCAGGCCGGGTTGCCCGGGGGGCTGTGGATAGAAGAGCGCAACTCGGCGACTTGCCGGGCGAGGGCGGAGTCGCCGCTGAGTGTCGCTTCCGCGCGGCGCAGTGAGTTGAGGACGGTCGAGTGATCGCGACCGCCGTAGAGGCGTCCGATCTGCGGCAGGGAAAGGTCGGTTGCCTCCCGGGTGAGCAGCATCGCGATCTGGCGGGCGCGGAGCGGGGTAGCGGCGCGGCTGCTGCCGACCAACTCCGCCCGGGAGATGCCGAAAGCAGCCGCGACCTGCTGCTGGATCTCCTCCACCGTTGTCGGCCCGCTCGCCTGGGGAAGATGGGGGATCAGCTCGGCGATCAGCTCGGCGCTGAGCGGTTTGGCGGTGAGCGAGGCGTGTGCGATGACCTTGGTCAGACCGCCGTGGAGACGGCGCACGTTGGCGTCGATCCGCCGAGCGAGCTCCGACAGAGCATCGTCGCCGTCCGTCTCGAGGCCCGCCTCCCGGGCAAGGCGCTGGAGGACCGTGAGGCGGGTGGCGAGGTCGGGGGGGCCGACAGGAACCGTCAGGCCCCACTCGAAGCGATCGCGCAGTCGCGACTCGAGGGTCGAGAGCTCGCTGGGAAGCCGGTCGGCGGAGAGGACGAGCTGGCTCCCGCCCTCATAGAGGGCATTGAAGGTGTGGAAGAACTCCTCCTCGGTGTGCTGCTTGCCCTGCAGAAACTGAACGTCGTCGACGAGGAGGACGTCCAGGTCGCGGTAGCGGGCCTTGAACTTCTCGGCCCCGCTGGCCCGCAGCGCGGCGACGAACTCGTTGGTGAAGCCCTCGGCGGTGGTGTAGCGCACGCTGAGGCCGGGGGCATTGACTTGCAGGTAGTTGGCGATCGCGCCAAGCAGGTGGGTCTTGCCGAGACCGGGAGGACCGTGCAGGAAGAGCGGGTTGTAGGCCTCCGACGGCGTCTCCGCGACAGCGAGGGCGGCGGCGTGGGCCACCCGGTTTCCCTCGCCGATCACGAAGCGCTCGAATGTGTAGTTGGGATTCAGCTCCACCGAGGACGGCCGTTCTGCTTCGCCCCCCGCCCCCTCCTCGCTGTCGGAGAAAGCGATCTCGGTCAGCGGGGTGGCCATGTCGGCCAGCGCTTCGCGGAGCAGCGGCGTGTAGCGGCGCTCGACCCAGGTCTGGATCCCGTCGGGGGCGGTGAGATAGAGCGTCGTGCCCTGGACGCCCACCGCTCGAAGTGGCTCGAGCCAGATCTTGAAGGTCGACTCCGGAACGGCCCGTCGCAGGCGTTGTTGAGCGTCCTCCCAGAGGGCGTCGAGGTCCTGTGCAGGCGAGTCGTCGGGCACCGGCGAGCGACCATAGCGGCGACCCTTCGGCGCGAATCTGGGCGAGTCGCAAATGCCGAAGAAATGATTCTCGGACGCCTCCGTATACTGCGACGCCCAATGAAGCGCACCTATCAGCCGAAGAAGCGTAAGCGGGCCAAGACCCACGGGTTCCGGGCGAGGATGCGGACGCGCGGGGGCCGCGCGATCCTGAAGCGGCGTCGCGCCAAAGGCCGGAAACGCCTCACGCCGGGATGACGGTTCCCCCAGCCGGGTTCGAGTGATGGCGGCGAAGCGACGGCGCCTCTCGCGGAGTGCCGAGTTCGACCGCGTCTACCGCGACGGCTCCTCTCACGCTACGCGCTACCTCGTGCTCTACAGCTTCCCTCGCAAGGACGAAGAGGCACGCGACGTGCGCCTCGGCGTCTCGGTCAGTCGCAAGGTCGGCGGGGCGGTCGATCGCAACCGGGTCAAGCGGACCCTGCGTGAGGCCTTCTGGAGCCTTTCCGACCGGCTTCCGCCTCGTCACGACTTCGTTCTGGTGGCGCGCTCCGAGATTGCCGCGATGATCGAGCGCGACGGGACCGAGGGGGCAAAGGCGAGCCTCGAAGATGCACTCGAGCAGGCCGGCGCGGGGAGGCGTTCCACGTGAAACGGCTTTTGCTGGCACCGATCGCCGCCTACCAGCGCCTCGTTTCGCCCGCCCTGCCACGGCGCTGCCGCTACGAGCCGACCTGCTCCACCTACGCAGCCCAGTCGATTCGCCGCTTCGGGCCGATCAGAGGGCTACTGCTCGCCGGCTGGCGCCTGCTGCGCTGCAACCCCTTCAGCCACGGGGGTTTCGACCCCGTTCCGGACCGCTTCACGTTGAGGGTGGGGCCGGTCGATCCCTCCGACTATCACCGTGAGGCCCACTCGTGATGCCGACCGCCGACATCCTGCAGCCGCTGGTCGACGTCGCCAACGGCGTCCTCAAGTTCTTCCACGACGACGCAGGCCTCAGTTGGGGCGGCGCGATCATCGCCCTGACGATCTGCACCCGGGCGCTGCTGATTCCGCTCACCTACAAATCGCTGAAGGGGATGCGAGCCCTGCAGGCCCTGCAGCCGCAGCTGAAAGAGCTCAAAGAGAAGTACAAGAACGATCAGCAGCGCATGCAGCAGGAGATGATGGCCTTCTACAAAGAGAACAAAGTCAACCCCTTCGCCTCCTGTATCCCGCTGATCGCTCAGCTCCCGGTTTTCATCACCCTCTTCCACGTCCTTCGCAACGAGCTTCCCGACGATATCGGCTGCGAAGCGGGGCACTGCGGCAGCGAAGCGTCGTTCCTCTTTATCCACGACCTGACCGCCAAGGCGACTGGCGGCGAACTGATCGCCCTGCTGATCCTCTACATCGGCACCCAGCTGATCTCCGGCCTGGTGATGGCGGTCACCGCCGATAAAAGCCAGCGCATGATGATGCTGGTCCTGCCCTTCATCTTCGTCCCCTTCGTGATCAGCTTCCCCGCCGGCCTCGTCCTCTACTGGATCACGACCAACTTCTGGACGATCGGCCAGCAGTACGCGCTCAAACGCTTCATCCCGGCTCCCGTAATGGCGACGCCCGAGGCGATCGCAGCTGCCAAGCCGCCTCCTCCACCACCCAAAAAGAAGAAGCGGCGGCGTTAACGGAAGCTCCTCCAGGCGGCTGGGGAAAGACCCCGAAAGCTGCCTGGGTTCGCTTCGCTGACGCTCCGCTCACGATGTTGGTGTCGCTTCGCGACTGGAGTTACTCTGCGGAGCCGCTTTGCGAGGCACTTTCGGGGTCTTTCCCCAGCCGCCTGTGACCACGCCGTCTCTTGTTGAGCTGAAGGGGATGGCTCCCCTTAGCCTGCAGGCTGGAATAGGGTGCGGCCTGTGAGTGATGAGAGTAAATGGCCTGAGGAGCCCGCTGAGCGGGTTCAGGAGCTTGTGGAGGGCGTTCTCGATGAGCTTGACCTTGACGGTGAGGTTGAGATCAAGGAGGACGACGAGCGCATTGAGGCTGTCATCTCGGGCGATGACGACTACGGGCTGCTGATCGGCAAACGGGGCCAGACCATCGATGCGCTGCAGCTGCTCTGCTTCCAAGCGGCATTTCGGGGGCTGCGGGACCGCAAGCGGGTCGTGCTCGACGTCTCTGGTTATCGCGAGCGGCGCCGCGAGGTGCTCACCGCGCGGGCCGACCGGGCTGCCGACCAGGCACTGGATGGGAGTGTCACGGTCGAGATGGACCCGATGAGCGCCCAGGAACGGCGCGTCGTGCACGAACACCTCAAAGAGCGCTCCGGCGTCGAGACCTACAGCGAAGGCGATGAGCCACGCCGCTGCGTGGTCGTAGCGCCGCTCGTCTCGGAGTGAGCCCGGACCCAACCGCTCGGCTGGACCCGCGACAGCGGGAGGCGCTGGAGAAGGTGCTCGAGCTGTTGGCCGTGGAGCGAGCCTCGGTCAGCTCGGTGACCGACCCAGGCAGGGCCTGGAGGGTTCATGTTGCCGACAGCCTCACGGGACTCGACGTGAAGGAGCTCGGAGAAGCCGGGAGAATCGCCGATATTGGCTCTGGAGCTGGGTTTCCTGGCCTTGTGCTGGCAGTTGCGCTGCCCGAATCCCAGGTCGATCTGATCGAGTCGGTCGGCCGCAAGTGCGAGTTCATCCAGCGAGCGATCGACGCAGCCGGGATCTCGAACGCAACAGTCCTCAACGCTCGCTCCGAGGAGATCGCCGCCGGCGAGCGCCGCGATTCCTACGACGTCGTCACCGCCAGAGCGGTGGGCCGTCTCTCGACCCTGGCGGAGCTGGCCTCCCCCCTGCTCAAGGAGAACGGCGTCCTGATCGCCTGGAAGGGCAAACGCGACGCCGACGAGGAGCAACAGCTCGAAAGAGCCGCCGACCAGCTCGCGATGCAGCCCGAGCGAATCCTCGACGTGGGCGACCGGGCCGGCAGCAAGCATCGACACTTGCACGTCCTACGCAAGCTCAGCCCCACGCCGGAGGACCTCCCACGTCGCCCTGGCATGGCCAAGAAGCGCCCGCGCGGCTGACAATGCGCCTGAAGTAGGGGTCGGGGGTTGTTGCGCGAGTGCCTCGCGAAGCGGCCCCGCAGAGTGATTACTGCCGCGAAGCGGCCCCAACACAGTGAGCGAAGCGAACCCAGGCACCTCCCGCAGCAACCCCCGACCCCTACCACCCAAGCTCAATAGTCTGCGCCCATGGGCCTTGTCTACGCGGTGGCGAACCAGAAGGGCGGCGTCGGCAAGACGACGACCGCGGTCAACCTGACCGCCTGCGTCGCCGCCGCGGGCTCCCAGACCCTGCTGGTCGACCTCGACCCCCAGTGCAACGCCACCGTGGCCCTCGGTGGGGATAGGGACGCGCACCCCTCGTCCTACGACTGCCTGATCGGCGACGTCTCGGTCGCGGAGGCGGCCCGGCCGGCAGGGCCGGACAACCTCTGGCTTGTTCCGGCTAATCGCGACTTGGCCGGGGCGGCGGTCGAGCTTCCCCGCCTCGACGGCTCGGAGACCCGCCTGCGCGAACGGCTCGGCCCGCTGCGCGAGCGCTTCGCCTTCACGATGCTGGATTGCCCCCCCTCGTTGGGACCGGTCAGCGTCAACGCTCTTGTGGCCTCGGATCGCGTGATCGTGCCGGTGCAGGCCGAGTACCTGGCTCTGGAGGGGCTGGTTCAGTTCCTCGACACGCTGGGGATGATTCGCCGCGAGCTCAACCCGGCGCTGAACGTGTCGGGCCTGTTGATCACCATGCACGACGAGCGCACGCGCCTTGCTCGGGACGTCGAGCGAGAGCTGCGCGAGCATTTCCCCGAGATGGTCTTCGACACGGTCATACCGCGCAGCGTCAGGGTCGCCGAGGCACCGAGCTACGGCATCCCCGTAACCGAGCACGCCCCCGCCTCGCGTGGCGCCACCGCCTATCAGGCGCTGGCGGAGGAGCTGGTCGGCCGTGGCTAGCGGCAAGGCAAAACGAGGCATGGGACGCGGCCTCTCGGCGATCCTGCCGGAGAGCCTCGCCGGCGAGGAGGTCGGCGAGCTGCGCGAGCTGCCGGTCGGCCTGATCAAGCCGAACCCGAAACAGCCCCGCACCAACTTCGATGCCGATGCACTGGCCGGCCTGGCCGCATCGATCGAGACGAGCGGCGTCGTGCAGCCGCTCCTGGTCCGCCCCCTCCACGACGGCAGCTATGAGCTGATCGCCGGCGAGCGTCGCTGGCGTGCCTCCCAGCAGGCCGGCTTGGAGAAGGTGCCGGCGATCGTGCGCGACTCCGAGCATGCCGAGCGTCTGCAGGTCGCGTTGATCGAGAACATGGTTCGCGAGGACCTCAACCCGGTCGAGGAGGCCCGAGCCTGCGCGGCCTTGGTCGAGGACCTCGGCCTCTCCAAAGAGGACCTCGCCCGCCGCATCGGCCGCAGCCGCCCCGCCGTCTCCAACCTGATCCGCTTACTCGACCTGCCCGACGAGGCGATCGCCCTGCTCGAGTCCGGTGAGCTCAGCGAGGGACACGGCCGTGCTCTGCTCGGCGTCTCCGGCAACGACGTGCGTCGCCGCCTCGCCCGTGACGCGGCGAAGGGCGGTTGGTCCGTCCGCGAGACCGAGAACAGAGTTAAGCTGGCTAGCCAGCCAAAACAGGTGAAGAGCAACCGCCGGGCGATTGGGGCTGAGGAAGCGGCAGCGCTGCGCGATGCCGCCGACAAGCTCGAGAGCGCGCTCGGTCACGAGGTCAAGGTGCGTCCGCGTGGGGGGGAGGTCTCGGTCGAGATCCGCCTCGCCGACCTCGACGAGGCCCTTTCGTTGGCGCGCAAGCTGGCTCGCAAACGAGCCTGAGCGTCCGTTAGGCGGCCTCGCTGCGCGCACCCTGCCGGTTTGCCGCATTTGGCGACGAGGCCCGTGTGGCTGAAGCCAGTTTGTTGTGTCGGTCAGCTTTCCGAAAGTGGGTCGAGAGCCGCACCCATTCCCAGCGCCTACCGAGGTAGAACACCAGGATCGTGTAGACGCCAAGGATGTCGATCCCACCGGCAACGTCCTTGAAAATCAAGGGCTGGCCTGAGCGGAAAAGCCATACGAGGGCGATGGCATCCGCGACGATCGCAAGCCACGTGACGAGGGCTGCCGCTGGGGGACGGGGGCGATCAGGCATCGCGCCTCGGCCTTCCCCGCCTCCTTGCATCGAGGGAGCTGACAGCACCATCTTCCGAGGCGGCCTCTCCGGGTGGCTCATCCCGCAGGGACTCGGCTTTTGCCATGCGCGGATCGCTCTGTGCTCTTCCAAGGTGATCGACCACGGCAGCACGCAGCTCGTCGGGGACCGACCTTCGGTGGATGAAGGCCGCGACCTCCAGCGCCTCGAAATCCGAGTCCTCCAGCCGGATATTTATCTGACGCTGCTGGGCCACATTCGTCCGCACTTCCATCCGGGGTGTGTGCTACGCCGCTAGAGTGTAGCGACACTGTTTGAAACTGGCTGATTGGCCAGCTCAGCGGCTGTCAGGGTAAGTCGAGGCGTGGGTATAGCGAGCTTGGCTCGCTATCATCGACCCCCTCGCGGGCGATTAGCTCAGTTGGTTAGAGCGCGTCTCTGATAAGGACGAGGTCCCTGGTTCGAATCCAGGATCGCCCACTGCCGCGCCACCGCATCGATTCGCCCGGTGGACGGCCCAGGGCCGTACCTATAATGGGCGATCCACCTCGGCGCGGAGCGAATTTTGCAGCAGATGCAGATCTACGGGGTCAGTTTCGACATGGTCGGCAAGCAGCCGATCGTCTTGCTGAAGACGGTTGACGGCAATCGCTTTCTGCCGATCTGGATCGGCCATCCGGAGGCAGCGGCGATCCTGATGAAGCTGCAGGGTGCCTCGACTCCGCGGCCGATGACGCACGACCTGCTCTCCGACATGCTCGAGCAGCTCGACGCCAAGTGCGAGCGGGTCTCCGTCACCGAGTTGCGCGACAACACCTTCTACGCCTCGATCACCGTTTCCATCGACGGCTCGGAGCTGGAGATCGATTCGCGCCCTTCCGATGCCCTGGCGCTCGCCGTGCGCGTCTCGGCGCCGATCTTTGCCGCCGAGGAGGTGATCGAGGAGTCGGCGATCGAGTTCGAGCACGAGGTCGAGGACACCGAGGAGGTCGTCGACAAATTCAAAGAGTTCCTCGACGAGGTCACGCCCGACGATTTCGCCGAAGGAACGTCCTGAGCGGCCCTAGGCCGCTGCGGGCTTCAACGCCAGCTCGAGGATCCGCTCGACCAGTTCCTCGAAGGTCAGCCCGCTCGCCTCGGCCGCCTGAGGCAGGAGGCTGGTGTCGGTGAGGCCGGGGACCGCGTTTACCTCGAGCACCTGGGGCCCGTCCGCGCCGAGAATCAGGTCGACGCGGCAGAACCCCGAGCAACCGAGCGCCTCATACGCACCCAGCGCCGCCGCGGTGACCGCCGAGGAGTCGTTCTCGCCCAGCTCTGCCGGGCAGACGAAATCGGTACGGCCGATCTCGTAGCGTGCTTCGAAGTCGTAGCGGTCGCCATCGCTGGGAATCGCCTCGACCACGGGCAGTGGCTCACCCCCGACGATGCTCACCGCAAGCTCGCGCCCGTCGACGAAGCGCTCGAGCAGCACGCGGCTGTCGTAGCTGAAAGCCGAGATCAGGGCCTCGGGCACCTCGAACCAACTCGCCGCGAACTTCACGCCCAGCGCCGAGCCGCCACGGCTCGGCTTCACCACCAGCGGGAAGCCGAGCCGCTCCTCCAGCTCGCTCAGGGCGTCGGCTGCGCCGAGCTCGCGGAAGGCCGTCTCGTTGAAGGCGAACCAGTCCGGAGTGGGGACGCCGCTGTCGCGCAGCTCTCCCTTGGCGAGGACCTTGTCGATGCAGCGGGCGCAGGCCGCCACACCGGGCCCCGTGAAAGGAATGCCGAGGATCTCGAGCAGCTCCTGCACGGTGCCGTCCTCGCCGCCGACGCCGTGCATGGCGATGAAGGCGACCTCGGGCCGACCGGCGGTAAGCCGCTTGACCAGGTCGGCACCGGCATCGATCGGCAGGACTTCGTGCCCGAGCCGCTGCAGGGCGTCCTCGACCCGCGCCCCCGAGCGCAACGAGACGCCGCGCTCCAGCGATCGCCCGCCCTTGAGCACGGCGACCTTCACGCCGCCCCTTCGCCCGTCTTGCGAAAGGGAAGAACGTCGCCCCCTTCTTTCCCCGGCTCCGCCTCGCCCGGACGCGGGAGCCCAGTCGCGTCCACGTCTGATTCCCGCGATTGAGCGGGAGCGGATGGCGCGGCGGAATTCGATGTCAAGGCGCCGTACAGCTCGACCTGCTCGGCGATCGTCTTGCCGATCCGCCGCACCCCCTCGCGGATCTCCTCCTCGCCGACGCCGGAGAAGTTGAGCCGCATCGAGCTCCGACCGCGGTTCTCGTCGACGTAGGCCGCCTGCCCGGGAACGAAGGCGACGTCCTCGCGCAGCGCCTTGGCGAGGAGGTCGCTGGTGTCGATGTACTCGGGCAGCGTCGCCCAGATGAAGAGACCGCCCTCGGGCTCGGTCCAGGTCGCCTCGGCAGGGAAGTGCTCGCGCAACGCCTCGACCATCGTGTCGCGCCGGCCCCGGTAGATCTCGATCAGGTCGGCGATGTACTCGCGCCAGCGCCCTTCGCCGAAGTACTCGCGCACGAAATGCTGGGTCAGAGTCGAGCTACAGAGGTCGGAGGCCTGCTTGCCCAGGACGATCTTCTCCATGACGGGCGGCGGCGCGACCGCCCAGCCCAGCCGGATCCCTGGCGAGAGGATCTTGGAAAAAGTGCCGACGTAGATGACGAAGTCGCCACCGTCGAGCTGGTAGAGCGGCGGCAGCGGCTCGCCGCTGAAGCGCAGCAGGCCGTAGGGGCTGTCCTCGACGATCAGCAGCTCCCGCTGCCGCGCCAGCTCGACCAGCCGCTGTCGTCGCTCGATCGACATCGTCACCCCGGCAGGGTTCTGAAAGCTGGGCACCGAGTAGACGAATTTGGGCCGCTTGCCCTCGCGGTCGAGGCGCCCCAAGACCGCTTCGAGCTCCTCGATGCCCATCCCGTTCTCGTCGCAGTCGATCTGGATCGTCTCCGCCTGGTAGCTGCAGAAGACCGGCACCGCGCCGGGATAGGTCGGCGCCTCGCAGATGACGACATCGCCCGGATCGATCAACGTCTTGCAGATCAGGTCGATCGCCTGTTGCCCGCCGGTGGTGACGATCACGTCGTCGGGGTCGGGCAGCATCCCCTCCGCACCCATCACCTCGAGGATGCAGTCGACCGTCTCGGCGAAGCCCTCGGTCGGCCCGTACTGGAGCGCCTCCGCCGTCGATTTCTGCGCGATCCGAGTCATCTGCGCGGCGAATGTCCCCGCCGGGAAGGTCGAGGTATCGGGCAGACCCCCGGCCAGAGAGATCACCTCGGGCCGTACCGTGACCGCCATCAGGTCGCGCATTGCCGACGACCGCATCACCCCGGTGCGGGCGGCGAAGAGACCGGCGTAGCGGGCCAGATCGCGGCTGCTGGTGTGGGCGCGTCGGCGGTGTGGCGTCTCTTCCATCCCCGAAGTGTAGGTTTTCGTCGTGAGCTTCCTCGAAGGCACCGGGCTCGAGCTCGGCATCGGCATCGCGATCGGGATGCTGGCCGGCACCACCGGCACGCGCGGATCCGCGCGTGGCCGCATGACCCTGCTGGCTGCCGTGATCGGGCTGATCGTCGGCTTCCTGCTCTCCGGAACCGCCGATCTGAGCAGTCTCCTCGGCGCAGTCTTTGGCGCGATCGGTGCGGCCCTCGGTTGCATCGTGATCAGCGACGTGGTCAGCGGTGCCAGTCGCCGCGAAAATGGCGGTGGCGGCGCGCTTGGCTTCCTCGTTGCCCTGGCAGCGCTGATCGTCGCCGCCGCGGCCCTGCTGTTGCCCGTGCTGACGTTGCTGGTGATCGTCGCGCTGGTCTGGCTGGGGGCGGCTCGCCACCGCCGCGCGCAGCGCAAGCACGCCGGCCTGCGCGTGCTGCGCTGACATCAGATCAGGCGCCGCCTCCTCCGCTCCGCGTCCGGCGGCGGCTTCCCGCTGCAACAGACGTTCAGAATCATGGCGTGGCGCCGAAGAAACTGGTCCTGACCTACGTCGACTCGCTGCGGACCGACATGCTCGAACGGGCGGTCGAGGAGGGCCGGGCGCCCACCTTCGGCGAGCTACTCGATCGTGGCGTCCTGGTCGGAGACTGCGTCTCCAGCTTTCCTTCGGTGACCCCGGTCGCCTGCGCCGAGATGGTCACCGGGGTAGCGGCCGACCAGCACTGGATAAGCGGCATGAACTGGTTCCACCGGCTCGAGCAGCGCTACGTCGAGTACGGCTCCTCGCTGGAGGCGACGCGGGCCGTCGGGGTGTTCCGGGCTCTCTACGACCTCGTCTACAACATGAACCTCGCCCATCTGAACCCCGAAGTCGAGACCATCTTCGAGCGGCTCGACGACGCCGGCGTGCGCACCGCCTGCACGCCGTTTCTGATCTACCGGGGTCGCCACCGCCACGAGGTCTCGCTCGAGGGCCTGCTGCGCCGCGCGGTCGAGACGACCCGGCTCAAGTTCCGCCATCACACCTGGGGCCCGGCCGAGCTCTTCTACGGGGACCTCTACGCCAGCCGCGAGGTGCCCTGCAAGTCGACCTCGATTCCCGGCAACCGCGACGGCTACTCGGCCTGTTGTGCCGCCGAGCTGGAGCGCGAGGACGCCTACGATTTCCTGCTCTTCTCGCTCGCCGACAACGACAACTACTCGCACCGGCACGGGCCGGAGGCGAGCGTCGAGTCGATCGCCAAGGCCGACCACTGCTTCGCCGAGCTGGTCGAGGCGGGGGGTGGGCTGGACGCCTTCCTCGCCGACCACGCCGTGATTCTCCTCGCCGACCACGCGCAGACCCCGGTCAGCCGCGGCCTGCACCTGGCCGAGCTGCTCGGCCGCGAGTGGACGGTGCTGGCGCCCTCCGACGATCGACCCGAGCTGGCGCAGCTGGCGGTCAGCCCGACCGGCCGCGCTGCCTACGTCTACCTGTTGCCCGGGGAGGGCGAGAGAGCTGACCTGGACGAGGTGAGGCAGCGGCTGGCGGAGACCGAAGGGGTAGACCTGGTCTGTCGCCTCGACGGGCGGACCGCGGTGGTGGAGCGCCGCGGGGATTGGCTGAGATTCCGTCCGGGCGACGAGGTGACCGACCTGCGTGGCGTGGGCTGGGAGTTCGAGGGGAACCTCGGCGTCCTCGACGCCGTTGTGGGCGAGGGTCGGATCTCCAGCGAGGAGTACCCGGACCCCTTCGCCCGTGTCTTCGCCGCCCTGACCGCACCGCACGCCGGCGATCTCATCGTCTCGCTGACCCTCGGCTACGAGGCGGTCGATTGGGGTGGCGTCAGCCACGCGGGCGGTGGCAGCCACGGTTCACTGCACGCCGGCGACTCGCTCGGCCCTCTGCTCTTCGTCGGCTGCGGCCCGGACGACCCGGCCGAGCGCGAGCAGTGGGCGTTGCGCGACGTGGCGGGAGTTGTGCTCGAGCACTTCGGGATTGGGTGATGGGGTTGGTGGGGTGGGGGCCTCGGGTGTCGCCTCCGGAGGTGCCTGGGTTCGCTTCGCTGACGCTCCGCTCACGATGTTGGTGTCGCTTCGCGACGGGAATCACTCTGCGGAGCCGCTTTGCGAGGCACTCCGGAGGCGACACCCGAGGCCCTGTTCTCGCTGCCATCACCCTCGCGACGGTCGCTGCGCTGTTGGTTCCGGCAACGGCTTGGGGAGCTGAGGTGAGCGAGGGGCAGGTGGTTCGGGTTGCCAACCGGGACGCAAACGTGGTCAAGGAGCGCCGCGAAAACGGGGAGTTGACGCATAGCGCTTCGAAGGTCGAAGGGCACTGGGAGGTTGCTTACTTCGCCGGCGATGAGGAGGTCGCGCTGGTGCTGGTCGATCCGAAGGGCGGTGAGGTCACCGAGTCGTGGACCGGGTACCAGGTGCTGTGGAAGATGGCGCGGGGTTACTCGGGAGCCTTCGGCCACAAGCTCAATGCCCCCTACGTGTTCCTGCCGCTGTGTGCGCTGTTTCTGGTTGGGCTGCTCGACTGGCGAAGACCATGGCGGGTGGCCACGCTGGATCTGCTGGTGCTGTTGGGCTTCGGTGTCTCCAACTACTTCTTCAACCGGGCTGAAATCGGTGTGTCCGTCCCGCTGCAGTACCCGGTGCTGCTGTACCTGTTGGGTAGAGCGCTGTGGATCGGATTGCGGGGGAGAGGAGAGGGCATCCGCCCGGTTTGGCCTGCGGCCTGGCTGCTCGTAGCGGCGCTGTTCTTGATGGGATTTCGGGTGGGTCTCAACATGGCCGACTCGGGCGCGATCGACGTCGGCTACGCCGGGGTCGTCGGCGCCGATCGGATAGCGCACGGCGAACCTCTCTACGAAAACTTCCCGCCGGATGTCTCCCAGGGCGACACCTACGGCCCCGTCAACTACATCGCCTACGTCCCCTTCGAGGCGATCTGGCCCTGGCACGGCAGCTGGGACGATCTCCCCGCCGCTCACGGTGCGGCGGTCGCCTTCGACCTCGCCACCTTCGCGTTGCTGATCTGGCTCGGGCTGCGCATCCGCCCCGGACCCTCCGGTCGCAAGCTCGCCGCCACCCTCGCCTTCGGCTGGGCGGCTTACCCCTATACGACCTACGCCCTCGAGTCGAACTCCAACGACACGCTCGTAGCGGCACTGCTCGTAGCCGTCCTAGTGGCCCTGGCTCGCCCCGCCGTGCGCGGCATCGCCGCGGCGCTGGCAACCCTGACCAAGTTCGCGCCGGCGCTCCTCGTTCCGATGCTGGCCACCTACCGAGTCCGCCCCCGAACGATCGCCATCTTTTCCGCGACCTTCCTGCTGACGGGCGCCCTGCTGATCCTCTGGCCGGCAATAGACCCAGGCCTCCACACGTTCTACGACAGAACGATCGCCTACCAAGCAGACCGCGACTCCCCATTCAGCATCTGGGGTCAGGTAGGCGGCCTCGAACCGTTGCGCATCGCAATCCTCGTCGCAACGGGCCTCATGTCCCTGGCTTTTGCCTTCGTCCCGAGGCGCAAGTCCCTAGTACAGGTAGCCGCGTTAGCGGCAGCCCTCCTAATCTCGCTCCAGCTAACGGCCCAACACTGGTTCTACCTCTACATAGTCTGGTTCTACCCCCTGCTCCTGGTTGCATTCGCATCCCGAGGCGAAGTGGATATAGACACCGGGGTCAGCTTCGGGAGTGCCTCGCGAAGCGGCGCACCGGCGAGTGATCCCAGCCGCGAAGCGGCACCAAATCCGTGAGCGGAGCGTCAGCGAAGCGAACCCAGGCACTCACGAAGCTGACCCCGGTGTCTCTCCGACTGGTCGTTGCAACGCAGCCCAGCTACGAGCCGGTAGGAGCAGGCACCATGATCTGCTCGATCGAGTCAGCCAACCCCGACTCGTTCACCTCGACCACAGCCCCCATGACCCAGACGTCCTCCTCCGCCGTCTCGAACCTGACCGGCATCTGAGTGGTCATCCGCTCCAACACTTGAGCCGGCTTGACCCCGAGCACACTTGTCCGCGAGCCGGTCATGCCGACGTCGGAGATGAACGCGGTGCCGCCGGGCAAGACCCGCGCGTCGGCGGTCGGGACGTGGGTGTGGGTACCGAAGACGGCGGCGACGCGACCGTCGAGGTGCCAGCCGATCGCAACCTTCTCGCTGCTGACTTCGGCGTGGAAGTCGACGACGACGAGGTCCGCGTCGATCCGCTCGAGGATGCTGTCGACCTCGTGGAACGGCAGGCGCGCGACATCGAGACCGACCGCTCCGCTGAGGTTGATCACGCCGACCCGTTTGCCGGCCGACTCGACCACGACGTGACCCTTGCCGGGGTTGGCGTGGGGGTAGTTGGCGGGCCGGATCACCCGCTCGGCATTGTCGAGGAACTCGTACGCCTCGCGATGCCGGTAGACGTGGTTGCCGGTCGTGATCACGTCGCAACCGGCGTCGAAGAGGAAATTGGCGGTCTTCTCGGTGATCCCCATGCCCCCGGCCGAGTTCTCGCCGTTGACGATGGTCAGGTCGGGCCGGTAGCGCTCGCGCAGTTCGGGCATGGCGGCCTTGAGCCCGCGCCGACCGGGGCCGCCGACCACGTCGCCGATGAAGAGCACTCGCATGGGCTGACCCTACCCGCGATGGGTCGGTTAGGGAGGAGGTGCAACCACCTCGTTGAAGCGCCCATGCCCTTGCATTGACGATCTTGGACTTATAGGTTCTCCCAAACCATGGCGCTGGACGACGGCCACGAGCCGATCTTCAAGTTTCACTCCACCGAGAAATACCACCCGCTCGCGGTCGAGAGCGTGGAAGAGGTGGGCGAGGGGATAGTCATGCCCCCCGATGAACATCGCACCAAGGGCATCTCGCTCGATTCCCTACCGGACGATGGCCTGCGGATGGTCTTGCCGACCGACAGGCTTCCGACCGAAGAGGCCAGGCTGCAGGAAGGAGATCTGGCAAAGGTCGGTTACAGGCAGACGGTCAAGGGCGGCGGCCTGGAATGGGCGCAGTACTGGCTCTGGTACCTCTACAACCCGAAGATGTTCTTCGTCGCCGGCAAACACGAGGGCGACTGGGAGTTCGTGCAGGTCGGCTATGGCGGTGGGGTCCCCGTCTGCATGACCTGCTCTCAGCACAAGTCCGGCGGCGCGCGGTGGTGGTGGGAGCTCGAGCTGGAGGACGGTCGTCCCGTCGTCTACGTCGCGCGCGGCTCCCATGCGAACTACTTCGAACCCAGGAAGGCGCAGACCGAGCTCGATGACGAGGCCGACGGAACGGGGACGGAGCTGGATTCGATCGAGTGGAGGGACTTCGGCCCATCCTGGGTGAGCTGGCCCGGGCGCTGGGGCAACTCGACCGGGCCGGGAACCTCACCCGAGTCGCCGGGTTGCCAAGGCACGCGCTGGATAGCGCCGCACCTCTACCACGCCTCCGCCGCGCACCAGTCCTGACGGACACCTACCGGACGCCGGCCTCAGACCGTCGCAAAGCGACGCAGCGCGAAGCGCGCGAGCGCGCCGTAGGCGACGATCAGGACCGCCAAGTGAAGCAGAGGCCCGCCGATCCCCGATCCAGCCGAGTCGAGTGCCGCGGTCATCGCCTGCAGCGTTGGCTTGAAGGGGAACAGCGCCGTCACCACCCGGATGCCGTCGTAGAGCCCAGCGCCGACGGCTCCCGAGGGGACGAGCGAGAGCAACGCGACCGGCAGCGAGATCATGAAGGCGAGCAGGGAGACGGCTCGGACGTCGCGTGCGGCCGCTCCCAGAGCCGCACCGGCCGCCGCCAGGGCCGCGCCGCCGCCGAGGATCGCCAGCAGCCAGAGCCCGAACCGGCTCCACTCGAGCCCGACGAAGAGCTGCACTCCCGCCAGCATCAGCAGCGTCACCACCAGTCCGACCACGACCCCGAGCCCGACCTTCTCAGCGAGCAGGCCCGTGCGCGAGAGCAGCCCGCCGGTGAGGCGCGGGAAGGTGTTTTCCTCGCGCTCCAGAGCCAGCGAGCCGGCGACGAGGAGGAGGGTGACGAAGGTGAGGGTCAGCGTCGCCGCGACCGCCACCGCGAAGATTTCCAGCGGGGGGGTGGGGGCGCTGACCGATTGCTTACGGACGGCGATCGGCTGGGCCAGCCGATCGATCAGTGGCGCCGCGACATCGAGGTTGTCGCGGGCGAGAGTGGCGAAGCGGATCACCCGGTCGAGCTCGGCACGCTGCGAAGGGGGCACGGCCGGCCGCAGCGACTGCAGGATCGAAGCGACGGCACGCAGGCCGAGGATTTCGACCGGTTGGCCGAGCACGTCAAAATCGCCGCCGTCGACGACCAGGTTGAGATAGCGGCCGCCTTCCTTGGCGATCTGCTTGGCAATGAAGAGGTTGGCCTGGGCCAGCAAGGCGGTGATGCGGTCGTCGACCACCCGCGCCTTGAGCGGATCCTCCTCGTTGACGATCACATCGACTTCGGGAGTTTCGGGGGCCAGGGTGGAGAGCGAGTTGAGCCGATCGATCAGGTCGCTGGGCAGGATCAGCGCGGCGAGCACGTCGCCGTCTCGCACCTTCGCTTCGGCCTGCGCCCGGCCGCTGACGTCGACGCACTCGACCTGCTTGCAGATCCGGTCGTTGACCCCGACCGCCGGCAGCTTGCCGTTGCCGCCGGCAATCCGCGCCCCAGGCGGGATTTCATTGAGAAACGCAACCCGGGGCTTGCCGGGTTCGCGCGAGATCGCGAAGCCGATCAGCAGGGCGATCAAGATCGGGTAGGCGATCAGCAGGACCGCCTGCAGCGGCGAGCGGCGCAGGATCTGCAGGTCCTTGAGCAGCAGCCAGCGCACGAGTCAGTGGCCCCGGTGCTGAAGGAAGGCGACAAAGGCGGTCTCGAAGTCGCGCCCGGCGGCCTCGGGAGTCTCGCCGCGAACCGCCTCGCGCAGGCCATCCGAGGAGCCGTCGAAGAGGCTCTCCCCGTCGGCGAGGACGAGCAGCCGTTGCCCGTAGCGCTCGGCCTCCTGGATGTCGTGGGTGGAGAAGATCACCGTCGTGCCACGCCCGGCGAGGCCCGAGACGAACTCCCAGAGGCGCGCCCGCTGGCGCGGATCGAGCCCGACGCTGGGCTCGTCGAGCAAGAGCACGACGGGACGGGCGAGAAGTCCGATCGCGATGTTGATCCGCTGCTGGTTACCGCCGGAGAGCTTGGCGACGATCTCCGCACGACGCTCATGCAACCCCGTCAGCTCCAACATCTCCTCGACCGCACCCCGCGGGTCCTCGTGCTTCTCCAGACGAGCGAAGAGCAGCAGGTTCTCCTCAACCGTCAAGCGCCGGTAGAGCGCAGCCTGCTGCGGCACCCATCCGACGTCGCCATTGGGCGAGCTGACTGCACCCCCATCCGGCTTCACGGTCCCGGCCAGAATCGAAAGCAGCGTGGTCTTGCCGGCCCCGTTCGGCCCGATGATCGCCACAAGCTCCCCTGGATCGGCAGCGAAGTCGACGCCCTTGAGAGCTTCTCTGTCCCCGTACCTCTTGACCAGCCCCCGTGCCTCCACGGCGGGGAACGCTATCCGGTCCCCGTAGAATCGCCCCGATGCAGTTCCCAAGCACCCGCATGCGACGCCTGCGCCGCACCGAGACCCTGCGCGGCCTGGTTCGCGAGACCGAGCTGTCGCCGGCGCATCTGATCCAGCCGGCCTTCGTCGTGGCCGGCGAGGGCGTCCGCGAGGACGTCGAGTCGATGCCCGGCATCGAGCGCTTCTCGATCTCCGAGCTGGTCGCCGAGGCGACCGAGATCGCCAGCGCGGGGATCGGAGCGGTCCTCCTCTTCGGCGTCCCGGCGGACAAGGACGAAACCGGCACCGGGGCCTACGACGACGAGGGCATCGTGCAGATGGCGGTGCGGGCTTTGAAGGAGGCCCACCCCGAGCTGACCGTGATCACGGACGTCTGTCTCTGCGAGTACACCACGCACGGTCACTGCGGCTTCCTCCGCGACGGCGAGGTCGACAACGACCTTACGGTCGAGCTGCTCGCCAAAACCGCGATCTCCCACGCCGAGGCCGGCGCCGACGCGGTGGCACCCAGCGACATGATGGACGGCCGTGTCGGCTCGATCCGCCACCAGCTGGACGAGGAGGGCCACGCCGGAACCCCGATCATCGCCTACAGCGCCAAGTACGCCTCCGCCTTCTACGGTCCCTTTCGCGAGGCAGCCGAGTCGACCCCCGAGTTCGGCGATCGGCGTGGCTACCAGCTCGATCCGGCTAACGCCGCCGAGGCGGTGCGGGAGGCTCTGCTCGACCTCGACGAGGGTGCGGACATGCTGATGGTCAAGCCCGCGACCCCCTATCTCGACGTCGTCCGGCGGGTCAAGGAGGAGACCGGCGCCCCGCTCGCCGCCTACCATGTCTCCGGCGAGTACTCGATGCTGAAGGCGGCTGCCGCCAACGGCTGGATCGACGAGCGCGCCGCGGTGGTAGAGACGCTTGACCTCGATCCGCCGCGCCGGCGCCGACGCGATCGTCACCTACTACGCGAAGGAGGCCGCAGCTTGGCTCCGGTGAAAGTTCCCCAGTCGAAGGCCCGCTCCCGCAAGGGCGGCGCGGCGATTCCGCTGGACGAGACCGACAAGCGGCTGATGAACCTGCTGCAGTCGAGCTTTCCGCTCGACCGTGAGCCCTTTGCCCTGCTCGCCTCCGAGGCGGAGCTCGAGCTCGACGATGTCCTCACCCGCACCCGGCGGCTGCTGGACGAGCGGATCATCCGCGAGATCACGCCGATCTTCGACACCCGCGCGCTCGGCTACGAGTCGATGCTGGTCGCCGCCAAAGTCGACGCCGAGAACCCCCAGCGTGCCGCCGCCGCGGTCAACGCCCATCCAGGCGTCTCCCACAACTACCTGCGCACCCACGACTTCAACCTCTGGTTCACGATCGCCGTGCCCCCAGACTCCCAGCTGGGCATGGCGGGCAGCCTGGAAGCGCTGATGCGCGAGACCGGCGCCGAGTCGATGCGCCAGCTGCCCACCCTGACTCTGTTCAAGATCAACATGAACTTGGAGATGGAGAAGGGCACCGATGCGCTGGCCGCCGCGGTCGAAGCGGCGCCACCGCGGGAGCTGGAGCGGCAGCCCTACGACGAGGGCGACGTCGCCACGATCCAGGCCATGCAGGGTCCGATGGAGGCGGTCGAGCGGCCCTACGACGCCGCCGCCGAAGAGCTGGGGATCACGACCGACGAGCTGCTGGAGCAGCTGCGGAACATGGTCGATCGCAAGCTGCTGCGCCGCGTCGCGGCGATCCTCTACCACCGCCGCGCCGGCTTCTCGGCCAACGGCATGGGCGTCTGGAAGGTTCCCGAGGGGGAGATCATGGAGACGGGCGGCCGCATGGCCTCCTTCCGGGGCATCTCCCACTGCTACCAGCGGCCGACTTACGAGGATTGGCCGTACAGCGTCTTCACCATGGCCCACGGCCGCTCGAAGGAGGAGTGCGACGCGATCCTCGACTCGATCGCCGAGGAGTGCGGGATGGGCCCCGAGGACCGCGCCACGCTCTACTCCTCGACCGAGTACAAGAAGATCCGGCTGCACTACTTCACCGACGACTACGCGCGGTGGGACGCTGAACATTCGTAGTTACGATCGGTCGGCGGAGCTGTACCGTCGGGCGTTGAGGGTCATGCCGGGCGGGGTCAACTCTCCCGTGCGGGCGATGCGGCAGCTCGGCCGCGAGCCGATCTTCATCGATCGCGGCGAGGGCTGCGAGCTGGTCGACGCCGACGGCAACCGCTACGTCGACTGGGTCTGCTCCTGGGGCCCGCTTATCCTCGGCCACGCCCACCCCGATGTGGTCGCGGCCGTCAACGAGGCCGCGGCGCGCGGCACCAGCTACGGGGCGGCGACCGCGGCCGAGGTCGAGCTGGCGGAGAACCGTGGTCGATCGCATCCCGTCCGTGGAGATGCTGCGGCTGACCAGCTCCGGCACCGAGGCGGCGATGGGGGCGGTGCGCCTCGCCCGCGCCGTGACCGGTCGCGAGGTCGTGGTCAAGTTCGCCGGCGCACTACCACGGCCACTCCGACGGCCTGCTTGCCGACGCCGGCTCGGGCCTGGCGACGCTGGCGATCCCGGGCAGCCCGGGAGTGACCGCGGCGCAGGCGGCCGGCACGGTGGTCGTTCCCTGGAACGACCGCGAGGCGGTCGCGGCGCGCCCTCGAAGAGCACCCGGTCGCCGCTCTGCTGCTCGAGCCGATCCCGGCCAACATGGGCGTCGTTTTCGCGGAGGACGGCTTCCTTGAGCTTCCTCCGCTCCGCGACCCGCGATGCCGGCGCCATGCTGATCTTCGACGAGGTGATCAGCGGCTTCCGCGTCGCCCGCGGCGGCGCCCAGGAGCATCTACGACTTCGATCCCGACCTGACCGTCCTCGGCAAGGTCCTCGGCGGCGGTCTCCCCGCGGCGGCCTTCGGTGGCCCGGCGGCGACGATGGAACGGATCGCGCCGGCCGGCGACGTCTATCAGGCGGGGACGCTCTCGGGCAACCCGCTGGCCGTGGCGGCCGGGCTGGCGACGCTGCGGCGACTCGACGCCGCCGCCTACGACCGGCTCGAGCAGCTCACCGACCGCCTGGCCGCCGGCCTCGCGGAGCTGACCCGCGGCCTCCCGGCGCACCCGGCCTCGACCCCCGGTTTGCTCACCCTCTTCTTCAGCCCCGAACCCATCACCGATTTCGCTGTGGCGTCGGCCTGCGACCTCGCGCGTCACGCCCGCTTCTGCCGGGCGATGCTCGAGCGCGGCATCTACCCGCCGCCCTCGCAGTTCGAGGCATGGTTCGTCTCGCTCGCCCACGACGAGGAGGCGATCGACCGCACGCTGGAAGCGGCAGCGGAGTCGCTGGAGGAGGCGCTTCAGATGAGCGTCGCACTGCAGCAGCTCGCCCAGCAACTTCGCGACGAGGACACGCCGATCTCCCCGCACGTGATCGATCCAGACGAGGCTGCGGCGTTCGCGCCGGCGGGTGAGTACGCACTGGTCATCGAGGCGGTGCGCGAGGGCTACCTCCTTCACTACGGCGAGCCGCGCCTGCTCGCCGGCCACGACCCCGACCTCGCCCTGCTCGCCGGCGACTACCTCTACGCGCTGGGGATCGAACGCCTCGCCGCGCTCGGCGACACCGAGGCCGTCCACAGGCTCGCTGACCTGATCAGCACCTGCGCCCAACTCCACACCGAAGGCCGCGAGGACGAGGTCCCAGCGGCATGGGAAGACGCGATCCATCAGATCACGAAAGACGCGACCTGACCAAGCAGTTCAAGGACGCAGGGAGGGCGGCAAGGGGAGCGCACTTCAGTGCGTGACCCGAAGACGGCCGACCGAGGACGCCGAAATGCGCAGTGTCAGGGCGCGTCTTTAGCTGACGGTGCAGTCGCGGATCAAAGTCTCGACCACGTGCTTGTTTTCCGCGAATCCGAAGTTCGCCCTGGCGAACGGGTAGACGGCGCCGGGGAATCCTTCAGGGGCGGCGCAGCCGGCGCTGATGAAGCTGTACTTCTTGCCCTGGTAGGTGTAGACCCGGTGCAGCTTCATGTCGAAGTGGGTGACGTAGGCCCACTGGCGAGCGGGCTTCGGCAGGGTCGTCTTGATCACCGTGCCGAAGGTGCCCTGCTTTTCGAGCACGTTGAAGGTGAGCACGAAGGCCGACGGCGGCTTGCGCCCGTAGACCTGCGCGAGCAGCCGCCTGTGCCCGCCGGAGGCCTTTGCGTGGAAAACGAGCAGCGGTCCCTTGAACGTGAACGGCGACTGGTTCGTCAGGTGAACCCGCACCTGGACATGGCCGCTACCGACGATCGCCTTGCCGCAGATCCGCCGTCGCGGCCTTGATCGTGGTGGGCTGAATCCGGCGCACGCGGCAAGTCGGCAGTCCACGATCGAAAATTGTGCCGCCTTGGTTGATCCCCACCGAGATCGTGCGTAGCTGCGGCGGCGGATCCAAGCCTTCGGCCGACTTGAAGGTGCTGTCGAGTGTGACCGCCACCGGCGCCATACCCGTCCTCGGCAGCGTCTGCGGCGAGATGCCCCCGTCGATGTTGACGATGATGTCCCCCTCCTGCCGGACCTCTGCCCTTGCGATCCCCGCCAGGGCCAGGGTCACCAGCAGGGCGACCGCAACCAGCCCGACCCGCCGCAACTTAGAGGAACCTCGAGGAGTCGATCCGGCACTCCTTGAAGGGGAAGCTGATCACCGTGTTGTTGGCTTTGTTGTTGTTGTTGTTGAGCTTCACGGCGAGTTTCTGCGCGTGGTACTTGTCCTTGGCCTTCAGCTTGCTGCCGATCTGCTGCAGGTAGGTCTTCTCGCTCTTCAAGTAGCCGACCCATTTTTCGAGCTTCGCCGCGTAGGCTGCGGGCTGAGGCACCTTGGCGATCTGGGTCACCGTCTTGCCCAGCACCCCGGAAGCCTGAATGAAGCGCTTTCCCGCCGGGACCAGTTCGTCCTTCTGAACCTGGGCTTTGACGCCCTTGAGGATGCGCGAGTTCGCTTCCGAGTTGGCCTTGCAGATCGGCTCGACCTGGTCGGCGTATTCCTGCTGTTCGGGGGTGGCAGCCAGCGCGACGGGCACTGCCACGAGCAGCGCCACGACCAAGGCAAGGCCGAGCTTGAGTAGAGACGACACCGTTGCTGAGCTTCCCACGTCCGAACCCTCCTGTCTACGCTGACTGGACCTGGCTACGCACGACGGCGGCCGGTCCCCCTGTCCTCACCCTGCCATCAAAAATACACGAGTTCTTATGCCGTGCGAATGTACTAACCCGCCCGCGAGCCATGAAGATCGATCTCGGGCAGAATTCTCTCCAGCGGGCGCGGTAGCCACCAGACCCGATCTCCGAGCAGAAGCATCAGCGCCGGCAGCAGGACGATCCTGACCACGGTGGCATCGAGCAGCACCGCCACCGCCAGGCCGGTGCCGAGCTGGCTGACCGTGGCGATGTCTGCCCCGGCGAAGGCGACGAAGACGGCCATCATGATCGCCGCCGCACCGGTGATCACGCGCGCGGTCTTGTCGAGGCCGAAGACGATCGCCTCTTTGTTGGAGGCGTTGTTCTCGTAGTGCTCCCGCATCCGCATCAGCAGAAACACCGCGTAGTCGATCGAGAGGCCGAAGATGATCCCGAAGATTCCCGCCGCGCCGATCGCGTCGACATAGGTGTGGCCACCCAGCGGCCACCCCTCGGGCACGTCGAAGAGGAGGGTTAGGACGCCGAAGGCGACGGCGACCGTGACCAGGTTGAGCGCCACCGCGAGCGCCGCCAGCAGCAGCGCCCGCAGGATGATGACGAGGATCAGGAAGGTGGCGAGCGTGATCACGCCGATCATGATCGGGATCCGTTCCGAGATCACGTTGGTGTAATCGATCAGTTCGGCGGCGGCTCCGGCGACGCCGGTGGTCGCCCCCGTCGATGCCGCCAGCCCGACGGCGTCCTTCTTGAGGCGTTCGTTCAGCGCGGTCGAGCCGGCGGTGTTGAAGGTGTAGCGGGGGATCACGACTATCTGCGCGGCCTGCCCGCCGTTTTCGATGTCGACGACGCTGGATATGCGCTTGCGTTCTTCCTCCGGCGCCCCGGCGAGGGTCGAGAGGACGAAGTAGCCGGAATTGAAGATCCCCGGCGAGTTGTGGCGCAGGCGGTCGACCTTGCGGTTGACCTTGCGGGCGCTGACCGACACTTCGACGTGGCCTTCCTGCAGCTTGCTCTGCAGCGGACGAGAGCGGTGGAAGCCTTCCGCCAGGCGCTCTTCGAGCGAATCGGCGCCGCCGCGCAGCTGGCCCAACCCGTCGACCAGCTGCGACGCGCCGCCCTCGAGCTTGCCCAGGGCTTCAGGCAACGGTCCCGCTTCCTTCGCGAGCCGCGCGGCGCCCTCGTGCAGTTCGGCCCCACCGCCGGCGAGCTTTTCCTGGCCTTTGTTCAGGCTGGTCGCCTTGCTTTCCAGGCGGTGTGCTTCGCCGGCGGCGACGGTCAGCGATTCGACCACCCGTTCGGCTTCTCGCTGTTGGGCGGCGAGCGAGGGATCGCTCGCCGCGCGTCGCCGCAGGTCCGTGGCGAGTTCTCGTGCCTGCTCCAGCGCCCGGTTGCTCACGGTGTTGAAGACGACTTCCGACGCCTGCTTGACCGCGAGCCCGCCGAGCTGCGCCTTCTGCTGTCCTTCGGCAAGCCTGCCCGAGCCCTTGGACAGGCGGCCGAGCGCGTCCACGGCTTCCGCCGCGCCGCCGGCCACCTGGCCGATCCCGCCTTCGAGCTGCTTCGCTCCCTCGCCCGCCTGCCCGGTTCCATTGGAGAGCAGCCCGGCGCCGTAGCTCGCTTTGGAGAGCCCGGAGCGAAGCTGCCCTACGCCGTCAGCCGCCTTGCCCAGATTCTTCCCCAGCGTCGTCAGCTGTTCCGGATTGGCTTCGCCGCGACCGGCGAGCAGGTCGTTGCCGGTCTGCTGCAGGGGCTTGACCTGCTTCTTGATCTGGGCTGGGCCGATCACGGCCTGTACGCCCGGATCGTCGGCGATCCGCCGCTGCCAGCGTGCCAGTGCGGCGAGGGTGTCGGCTTCGGTGATCGGGCCATTTTCGGAGACCGCGACGAGGACGAAGGGGGCTTCCCAGCCGGGCCCGATCGCATCGGCGAGCAGTTCCGCTTCCTGGCGGGCGGGGTTGGAGGAGGGCAGCTGTTCGGCGCTCGGCGGCCCCGTCTTCAGCGTCAGTGCCGGAATCGCCAGCAGCATCACGACCACGCCGATCAGGATCGCCGCCAGCAGTGGCCGGCTGAGGGCGCCGCGCACCAGCACCATCACTCCTTCGCCGCCGCCGTTGCCGCCGATCCGCCAACGGTTGACGTTGTGACCGGTGACGACCAGCAACGCCGGTCCGATCAGGGCGGCGACGAGGACGCTGATCGCGGTGACGATGATCGCCGTTCCGGCCAGGGAGAGGAGCAGCGTGCCCGGCATCACAAAGAGCGTCACCAGCATCGCCAGGAAGAGAGTGGAGCCGGCAAATGCGATCGTGCGGCCGGCAGTGCGTCGGGTCATCCTCGCCGCCTCGAGGGGCGGCGTGCCGGTCTCCAGCTCCTCGCGGAAGCGGGAGACCATCAAGAGCGCATAATCGACCCCCAGGGCCAAGCCCATCATCGAGCAGACGGTCAGGGCGAAGCCGTCGATCGCGATCCAGTTGGCGGCGATCGCGAGCATGCCCCGCGAGGCGGTCACGGCGACCGCACCGAAGGCAAGGGGAATCGCCGCGGCGACCGGCGAGCGGAAGACGAGCAGCAGGACCAGCAGGAGGAAGGGAATCGCGATCAACTCGGCCCGGTCGGTCGAGTGCACCGCCTCGTCGATCAAGGCGCGCGAGAGGCTGGCGTAGCCGCTCTCCGACGCGGTCACCGGCGGTTTGATCTGTTCTTCCAGCGTCCGGTCGAGATACGGGACGGTGTTCTTCACCGCCTCCTCGGCGCTGACGTGGAAATCGATCAGGATCAGCGCCTTGCGCGGGCTGGGGCGCAGATTCCCGACGCTCCCTTTGTCCCAGGGGGAGACGGTCGAGACAGCCGGGTCGGTGCGCAGCTTGCGGATCAGCGCCGGTCCCTGGCGATCGAGCTCGGCGGGCGGCCCTTGCAGCAGAACCGCGAACGGGGCGGTATCGCCGAAGTAGCGGTGGACGAGCGCGCTTGCCTTGCCCGAGTCGGTCCCGGGAACGCTGAGCGAGGTAGGCCGCAGCTTGCCCTCGACGCCCAGCCCGAGCACGGCAAGTACGGCAATCGCGACTAGAGCCGCGACGAGCACGACCCATGGACGCCGCAGCGAAAGCGGCGTCCGCCTCTCCTCCCGGCGGCGAGTAAACACGCCTGGCGCTTATACCACCCGGCGCAGCTCGACCGCTGCAGGCGTTAATCCCTTGTACACAAATGCCCAGCTCGCGACCCCCGCGACTTCGGTCTCGCCGCCGAGCCAATAAACTTCTCGGTCCTGCACGTGGCGAACATGGCTGACGAGGCGAACAAGCAAAACGGTGTCGAGGGCGCGAGCCCGGCTGAGCGGGCAAAGCCCGACCCCCCCGGCTACTTCGAGGGCGAGTCGATGACTCGCCGCCGCGCCTTCACGATTGCCGCGCAGGGCCTCGGCGGCGTCGCCGGGGCCGCGGTCGTCCTGCCCGCGATCGGTTTCGCGGTGGCGCCGATCTTCCACCGCGGCAAGGAGCGTTGGGAGGCGGTCGGACCGGTCGGCGACTTCGTCGAGGACACCTATCGCCAGGTCGTCTTCACCGAAACCGAGGGGATCGGCGACGCCGGCAAGACGACGGCTTACGTGCGCAAGGGCTCCAAGCTGTTCGGCGAGGACCCGAAGTCGATCGTCGCGGTCTCCAACCGCTGCGCCCACCTCGGCTGTCCGGTGCGCTTCGTCGAGGCGGCGGGCAACTTCATCTGCCCCTGCCACGGCGGTGTCTATGACTTCCAGGGCAAACGAATCGGCGGCCCGCCGGTCCGTCCGCTCGACCAGTTCCAGGCGCGCATCCGCAATGGCCAGGTCGAGCTCGGTCCCCGCTACAGCGTCACCTCGCAGCTGGAGCCCGTACGCGCCCGCGATCCCGGCGAGTTCACCGGCGGGGTCTGGGAATATCTCTATCCGCCGCGTCCCTCGACCTTCCCGGCGCCATGAAGCTCGATTCGCTGATCCCAGCCCCGCTGCGCAAACCGGCCAAGCCGGGCCAGGGCAATGGCGCCAAGGCAGCCGCCCCGGCCGACTTGAAGACCGCGCCACCCGAGCGCCCCTCCGACGCCCAGCGCCTCGGCGACAAGGCCAAAGACGCCCCCGCGGACGTCCTCGCCTGGGTCGATCAGCGCACCGCCGCCTCCGGCTTCCTCACCGGGATGCTCTACCGCAAGGTGCCGAAGGGGACCAACTGGTTCTACACGCTCGGCTCCGCGACCCTCATCGCTTTCGTCGCGCAGGCGATCACGGGGGTCTTCCTGGCGATGTTCTACACGCCGTCGACCACCCAGGCCTACGCCTCGATCTCGCACATCAACAACGAGGTCTTCCTCGGCCAGTTCGTGCACGGGATGCACAAGTGGGGATCGAGCGTGATGGTCATCCTGGTCTTCCTCCATATGGGGCGGACCTTCTTCTTCGGCGCTTACAAGTACCCGCGGGAGCTCAACTGGGTGATCGGCGTCGTCCTGCTGATCCTGACGATGACGATGGCCTTCACCGGCTACCTGTTGCCCTTCGACCAGCGTTCCTTCTGGGCGTCGGTGGTCGGGATCAACATCAATGGCACCGGCCCGGTCGTCGGCCCCTACCTGAGCGACTTCCTGCGAGCCGGCCCTGAGCTGGGCGCGACCACGCTGTCGCGCTTCTACGCGATCCACATGCTGCTCGTTCCCGGCGCGATCATCGCCCTGATCGGCGCCCACCTCTACCTCGTGGTCAAGCTGGGCACCACGGCGCCGCCGTGGCTGCGTGCCGACAAGCCCAAGGTCGCCGCCCCGGTCTCGCGGTTGAATGCCGGCGGCAACGGGGCGGACGGGGGCCATCCGTGAAGCCCGCTGACAAGCAGGCATACCTCGAGGAGTACGAGCTGCTGAAGAAGAAGGGCAAGCCTTTCTTCCCATACGCGGTGCTGAAGGACTCGGCGATGATGCTGATCGTCGTCGGCGTGATCATCGCGATGTCGATCGTGCTCGGCGCCGAGCAGGGTCCGAAGGCCGATCCGACCACGACCACCTACGTGCCGCGCCCCGAGTGGTACTTCTTCTTCCTCTTCGAGGTCCTGCGCGTGATCAAGCCGCCGGAGCTGGTCCCGATCGCGACGATCGGCATCCCGACCATCTGCATGGTCCTGCTCCTCCTCCTGCCCTTCTATGACCGCGGCCCCGAGCGCAACCCGGCGCGTCGGCCGATCGCGACGACCGCCGGCATCTTGACGATCGCCGCGATGGCCTATCTCACCTTCCTCGGCGCGACCGGCGGCTCGCCCACCGAGATCGACATGAAAGTCGCGCCCCGCTACGAGGCCGGCAAGGAGGTCGTCGCCGGATCCGGCTGCCTCGCCTGCCACAAGATCGGCGAGAACGGCAACAACGGGCCGGGCCCCGAACTGACCCATATCGCCGCGCGCATCCCGCGCGCCGCGATCGTCCGCTCGGTGGAGATCGGCCCGGGTATCATGCCCTCCTTCCGCGACCTACCGCCGAAGAAGCTCAACGAGCTCGCCGATTTCCTCTCCTCACTCGACTAAACCTTCCAGGGACTCCGCCCAGTTCGCGGGGCAGGTCAACCGCATGTTCGATCGGATCGCCGGTCGCTATGACCTGCTCAACTCGGTGATGACGGCGGGCCTGCACCACGCCTGGCGTGTCCGCGCCGCCGACCGGGCGGAAGTGGGGCCGGGGGACTCCGTCCTCGATGTCTGCTGCGGCACCGGCGACCTCGCTTTCGAGCTGGCAAGTCGCGTTTCGCCGGGCGGCCGGGTCATCGGCTGCGATTTCTCGGAGCCGATGCTCGACTTAGCACGGGAGAAGGCCGCCGACCGCGGGGTCCCGGTCCGGTTTGAGTGGGCCGATGCGCTGGAGCTGCCCTACGACGAGGGCCGCTTCGATGCAGTGACCGTCGGGTTCGGTGTGCGCAATTTCGCCGACCGCGACAGGGGTCTCAGCGAGATGGCGCGGGTGTTGAAGCCGGGGGGGCGCTTGGTCATCCTGGAGTTCACCGAGCCGGCTCGGCCTCCCTTCTCCACCTTCTACTCGCTCTGGTTCGACCGGATCGTGCCGGTTCTCGGCCGTCTCACGCCCAATCCGGATGCCTACTCGTATCTCGCCGAGTCCGTCCACAGCTTTCCCGACCCAGAGGGTCTGGCCGCCAAGATGGACGCCGCCGGCTTTGAGCGCATCCGCTGGCTGCTGACGGCCGGCGGGATCTTGGCGATCCACAGCGGCGTCGCCGGCACCGGGGAGTGACGCGCCACTCGGCGGTACCGCCGCCGGTCACCGCGGTCCTCGACGCTTCGAGCCGCTGGCTGCCGACCCGGCTCGGCCAGGTCGAGCAGATGCTGCGCGAACAGGGGACCGGCTACGGAGAGGAGCTTGCCGCCGACGCGGCGATGACCCTGGAGGCGGGAGGCAAGCGTCTACGACCGCTGCTGGTCCTGCTCTGCGCCGGGGAGGAGGGGGGCGAGGAGGCGATCCGCGCGGCGACGGCGATCGAGCTGATCCACATGGCTACGCTGGTCCACGACGATGTCCTCGATGCGGCGCCATTGCGCCGTGGCAAGCCGACCGTCGCCGCCACCTCCGGACGCGACCGCGCGACCGCGACCGGGGACCTGCTTTTCTCACGCGCGTTTGCCCTGCTCGCCGCCGCGGGGGACCTGCGCGCGATCGAGCTGCTCTCCGGCGCTTCGGTGGCGCTCGCCCGCGGCGAGCTGGCCCAGCGCCGCGATGCGTACGACATCTCGGTCAGCGAGAGTCGTTACCTGCAGCGCTGCCGCCTCAAGACCGCGACGCTGTTTGAATCTGCCTGCCTGCTCGGTCGCGACGAAGAGGCCCTCGGCGAATTCGGCGCCGCGATCGGCCTTGCCTTTCAGCTCCTCGACGACGTGCTCGACGTCTCCGGGCCGCCCGAGCGAACCGGAAAGGCCAGGGGAACGGACCTGCTTGATGGCACCGTGACCCTTCCCCTGATTCTCGCCGTCGAACGGGATCCGGGAATCGGCTCCGTCGACCTGCGCTCACTCGACGCCGACGCTGCCGTGCGGATCTGCGATCGGATCGAGTCCAGCGGGGCACTGAGGCAGGTTCGCTCGCGTGCGCTGGAGCTGGTCGCCGAAGGCAAGCGCCGGCTCGGATCGGCCGGCTTCGACGCGGAACGTCGCAAGCTCTTTGACCTGGTCGCCGACGGCGTCGTCCAGCGTTACAGCTAGACGCCTGCGCCTAGGGGCGGAAGTCGTCGGCGGTGATCAGGTCCGCGGCGAGTGCGGTCGTGAAGGTCTCGGCGATTGCTCGCATGCTCTCTCGTTCGAGCTCGTGGAGCTGACCGGCCAGCGCCTCGGCGCCGTCGTCGAGGGCCTCGTCGAAAGCGTCGATCTCGTTCTCGCCGTGGATGCCGTCGCAGTGCCACTCGCACTCGGGACAGCGCCGCCAGAGGCGCCAGTGCCCCCGCTTTGCCGTCTGCTCCCAGCGGGTCGGCTGCACCAGCTTCGAGCGGCACTCGGGGCAGACGTGAAGTCCAGCCTCGATCTTCGTCTCTGTGCGGCTCGCGTTCTTCATGCCCTGACTATCGAACACACGAGACAGAGGTTTAATCCGGGGTTTCCCGCGTCAATTGCAGAAAACCCCAGAACCGGGTAGGCGGGACCCACAATTCGATTTGGTCCACCGGGCACCCAGCGCCCGTTACCATGGGTCGATGCTTGGAAACATCGGTCCCCTAGAGATCATCGTCGTCCTGATCATCGCCCTGATCGTTTTCGGTCCGAAACGCCTGCCGGAGTTGGGGCGCTCACTGGGCAAGGGCATCCGCGAGTTCCGTGGCTCGGTCAGCGGCGACCACGACGACGACGAGGAGCCTCCCAGGCAGCGTGAGATCCCAGCCGGAGACCCTGGCCCAGTCGCAGACGAGAAGGCCGAGCCCGTCGCACACAAGCAGCCCTGAGGCCGGCACGGGATGTCCCGCCGCGTACGGCCGGTCTCCCATGAAGACCAGCTCAGCCTCGTAGAGCACCTCGATGAGTTGCGCAGCCGCCTCATCGTCTGCGCCGCCGCGTTTGGCGTAGCCCTCGCGCTCTGCTTCTGGCAGAACCACCTGCTGCTGGAAATCGCCTCCGGCCCGCTGCCGAGCGGTCACAAGCAGCTGATCACCTTCGGCGTCACCGAGCCCTTCACGACGACGCTTACGGTCGCCGCCTACGGCGCGATCATCCTCTCGCTGCCGGTGCTGCTCTACCAGGCCTACGCCTATGTCCTGCCGGCTTTCAGCGACACCGAGCGGCGCACCGCCCTGCCGCTCATGCTGATGGCCCCGGTGCTCTTCCTGGCAGGCGTTGCCTTCGCCTACTTCGTCGTCATGCCGGCCGCGGCCAAGTTCCTGCTCAACTTCAACGACAACCAGTTCAACGTCCAGGTCCGGGCGCGCGACTACTACAGCTTCTTCTCGATGACGATGCTCGCCGGGGGAATCATCTTCCAGATGCCGTTGGCGATTCTCGCGGTCACCCGGCTGGGAATCGTCAGCGTCGCCCAGCTCAGCTCCAATCGCCGCTACGCCTATTTGGTGATGGCCATCGTCGCCGCGGCGCTGCCGGGTGTCGACCCGGTCTCGATGCTGATCGAGATGGTTCCCCTACTTGCTTTGTACGAGTTGAGTATCTTGCTTGCACGCGCCTTCGACAGGCCGAGGGCGGCGGGAGGAACGGCAAAACCCTCAACGCAGGAGAGATGACCGGCTGATGGCGTCAAGCGGCGAGCGGCGGTTGGTATTCGATACCCGGGGAAAACGTAAACACGTTGTCCGGGTCGTCTACGCGATTCTCGCCCTGCTGATGGGCGGCAGCCTCTTCCTCGTCGTCGGGCCCGTCAACATCGGCGAACTGTTTGGCGAGCTCGAGCAGCAGCAGCAGCGCCAGCAAGCTGTTCGACGAACAGGCCGAACGGATCGAAGCGCGGCTGGTCAAAGAACCCGACAACGAACAGCTGCTGCTGCAGTTGACCCGAGCCCGCATCAACGGCGGCAACTCGCAGATCGAAGTCGTCTCGGAAACCGAAGTCCCCGTCGTCCCCACCGAAGCGCTCAAAGACTTCGAAGCCGGCTCGGAAGCCTGGAGCCGCTACCTGAAGCAGGCCAAGGAACCGAGTGCGACCGCGGCACAGCTGGTGGCCGGGACCTTCTTCCGGTTGGCAGAATCGTCGACCAGCCTGCTCGAATCCGAAGAAAACGTCGCCAAGGCGACCAAGGCGCAGAAGATCGCCGCCGAACAGAGCCCCAGCCTCGGCTCGCTCAGCACCCTGGCGATCTATCAGTACTTCAACAGCGAATTCGCCGCCGGCGACAAGACGACGAAGCAGGCGGCGGCCAAGTCTTCCTCAAAGGCGGAATCCAAGAACATCGAAAAACAGCTGGCTGAATTCCGCGAACGCGGCAAGAAATACGACAAACAGAAGCAGGAACTCGCCAAAGTGCAGAAAGAAGTGGGCAAAGAACAGCTGAAAAACCCACTCGGCCTCGGCGGGACCTCAGCAGGTTCGCTCGGCGAATAGCCGCTGGGGCGAGTGGGCCGCGAAGGACTCGAACCTTCAACCTTGAGCTTAAGAGGCTCCTGCTCTAACCAGTTGAGCTAGCGGCCCGGGGTCGGCAATTATAGGAACCCGGCCGCTGTGGGCGGGTCAGCCCTTGGGCCGGCAGGTCTTGAAGACGCTGCCGTAGATGACGTTGCCGTCAGCGAAGGAGAAGTAGCCCTGGGTTTGGAGAATGTAGTCCGAGCAGCGGGCGGAGACGTAGCTGCGCTGTTGGCCGTGGACTTTGTAGAGGCGGCCGAGTTTCGCGCTGATGTACGTCAGCGAGCCGAAGCCCCCCGCGATCGGCGGAATGTCGAACGTCACCCGGTAGCCGTAGGTGCCCTGACGCCGTTCGATCGGGACGACGATCACGTAGGTTTCGGAGACCGGGAAGGGTGCCTGGGCGTGAATGATCGCCGTCGGGTCGCCGTTGCGACGCGGGCCGTTGAAAACGGTGAGGGGCGAGCGCAGTTCGAGACGGGCGATGCCCGCCAGGCTGACCTCGGCGCCGATCCGCCCGGTCCCGACTATCGAGGCGTCGCAGCGGTGACGAGCCTGCTGGGTGGTCGCTCCTTCGAGCTGGGAGGGCTCGCATGCGGCGAGCCCCGCCGTGGTCAGGTGCCCGTCGTGGTCGAAGTCGAGCTTGATGTGTTCGAGGGCGGGCGGCATCGACCCGTTCGTGGTCTTGATTTCGCCGTATCCCTGGAAGTGGATCGGTGCGTAGGTCCGTTTCGGCAGCGCTTGCGGCTCGAAGCCGCCATCGGCGTGCAGGACGAGCGTCCCGACCCGGACGGTCGCTGCTCCGGCCGAACCGGCGAGCAGGACAGCGCCAACTGCAAGAAACGCCCCGATCGCCAGTAGCCGTATTCGCATCGTCCCCCCTCTAAACACCCAGGTACCACCAGGGTAGCGCCGGCTACGGAACGGCGCCTACTTCTCCACCTTGCAGGGTTTGAAGATGGTGCCCTGGACAAAGTCGCCGTTTTTGAAGCTGAATTCGGCTTTCGCCTGAAGCCGTCCGTCCGCGCAGTGGGCGTTGGCGTAGCTGAGCCGCTGCCCCTTGTACATCCATTCCTTGCCGATCGTCAGGTGGCCGGAGATCGGTGAGCCGTAGTCGTTGACGATCCGGGGGAAGTTGGCGACCGTTTTGAATCCGTAGCGCCCATGGTGGACTCTCTGGATCTCGATCTGGATCACGTAGGTCGTCGGTCCGGGGTAGTCGATGTGGGCATGTCCGAGGACGGTCGGGTTGCCGTGCTCGACCGGGCCGTTGAAGAGGGTCAGCGGCGAGGAGGCTTCGATCCCCTTTTGTTCAGGCAACTCGACGAGCGCGGTGCCGAATCCCGTGCCGACGATCGCGTCGGGACACAGCTTGCGGGCGGTCTTCGTCGTCGTTGCCACCAGTTTCGCCATCGTGCATTTTTCGAGGCCGCGCGTCTCGACCGCGCCGTGCTTGTCGAATTCGAGCGTCAGGGTGCGCAGCGGCGAGGGGCGGGTGCCGTCGGTGGTCTCGAACTTGGCGTGCCCGTACAGCTTGATCGGCGCGTTCTCGCTCTTGGGCAGGGTGGTCGGGGTGAAGCCGCCATCGCCGGTGATGATGATGTCGCCGACGCGCAGCGTGATCGCCTGCGCGGCCCCCACCGCCAGCAAAGCGACAGCAGCTCCCGCGACCAGCGTTCTTAACAGAGTCTTCCGCATCTTCAGCCCCCTCCGTAGTCCCCGACCATCAAACTAGCACGGTGGGTTTGAGGAGGAGGAAGGGTGGGGCGCGCGGGAAGCCGGCGCGGAGCGAGGGCCGTAGCCGCGGCCCGATCCTGCTGCGCCATCCCCGGCGCGTGCTCGCGGTGGCCCTGCTCGCGGTGGTCGCGCTCGGGACCCTCGGCGCCGGGGTCGAGGGAAAGCTCAGCCCGACCAGCCTTGAAATCCCGGGCACCTCCTCCGCCCGCGCCAACCGCATGCTGCGCGAGCACTTCGGCGACAGCGCGCCGTTCGTGATCTTGCTGCGCGGGCCGGCGAAGCAACTCGACCAGCAGGGCCCGTCGCTGATTCGCACCCTGCGCCGCAATCCCGACGTGACCACGCTTTCTCCCTGGGATCTGGGGGCGGTGCAGCGCCTCCGCCCGACGCCACGGGAGGCGATCGTGATCGCCGACTTCCACGTCGGCACCGACGAGGCGGTCAACGAGACGGTCCCGGAACTGAACCAGATCCTCGAAACGAAGATCAAGCCACCGGTTCGCTCGACCCAGACCGGCTACGCGACGCTTTCGCGAGCGATCCAGGACGACTCGATCGCCGCCACCAGGCGCGGCGAGCTGATCGCGCTGCCGATCCTGCTGATCGTCCTCCTGCTCGTCTTCCGCTCGCCGGTCGCGGCGGGGATACCGCTCGCCTTCGGTGCCGTAACCGTGATCGCCTCGCGCGGGCTGCTCTCGATCCTGACCAACTGGTTCAGCGTCGACGCCTTCGCCCTCGTCGTCTGCACGATGATGGGCCTGGCGCTCGGCGTCGACTACGCGCTGCTGATGGTCTCGCGCTTCCGCGAAGAGCTGGCCGACGGCGCCACGCCCTACGACGCTGCCCGTGCGACGCGGCGCACCGCCGGGCGCACCACCGTCTTCGCCGGCAGCACGCTGATGCTCTCGATGTTGGTGGCGTTCTTCATCGTCCCCGGCTCGCTGCTCGGCTCGCTCGCTGCGACCTTGCTGATCGTCGTCGCGCTCAGCGTCCTTGTCGCGGTCGTCGCCGGGCCGGCGGTGCTGATCCTCTGCGGCCCCAACGTCGATCGCTGGCGAATCGGGCCCGCGCCGGGCGAAGGCCGTTCGCGTCTGATGACGATTGTCAGCGCGGCGCTGCGGCGCCCGGCACCGGTTGCGATCGCGATCGGGGTCGTGGTCCTGATCCTGGCGGCGCCGGCGGTGGGCTTGAAGACCGGGCCGCCGAGCCAGACTCAGCTCGCCCACGACGACCCGATCAGGGAGGACTTCGAAACGATCGAGCGAGCGATCGGCCCCGGATACGACGCGCCGTTCGTGATCGTCGCCAGCACCGACCAGGGCACCGTCACCGAACCCAGCCGGCTGGCGGCGCTGAGTCGCTGGCAGCACCGGATCGCCGCTCTTCCCGGCGTGCAGACGGTGGTCGGCCCCGCGCAGATCTCGCGGGCCGTGGCGCCGCTGCGACGGGTCGGCACCCTGGTTGCCGGCGGAACCGAAACTGGCCCGCTTGCCCAGCTGGGGCGATTGGGTCGCAACCTGGGCCGGGCCGCATCCGGAGTTGCCCTACTGCGCGGCGGGATCTCGAAAGCGAGCTACGGCGCCGGCCTGCTTGCCGAGGGTTCCGGCAAAGCGGCCAGCGGCGCCACGCTGCTTGCCTCCGGACTCGCGCAGGCCGGTGCCGGCAGCGAAAAAGCGGTCAACGCCCTGGGGATCTTCGCCGACGGCACGCGTCGCCTGGCGGGCGCCCAGCACCGCGCCGCGATCGCCGGCCTGAACTTGAAGTTCGCCCTGCAGAGCCTCGCCCCGAACCTGCGCCACAACGCGCTGAGTCGCTCGCGGCGCCTGCGCAAGTCGCTCGAAGAGGACGCACACCAGACGCTGCCGCGCTTGCAGGGTCCGGCGGCAGACGCCGAAGTGCAGTTGAAGACGGCCCTGCAACAGCTCGAAGGGATGACGACCGGCAAGACCGACCCCAACTTCTCCCCAGCCCTGGATGCGGTCCGCAATGCGCTCGCCGCGGTCAGCGGTACCAATCCGGCCAGCGGCGCCGCCTACGCCCCCGATTACGCCGGGTTGCCCGCCGAACTGACGGCACTGCAGTCGGGGCTGGTCGAAGATGCGGAAGAAGCGAAGCAGGTGACCGACTGGCTGGTCTCGGGGATCATCCTGATCAAGCGCCTCAGCGATGGCGCGACGCGGCTCTCCGACGGGCTGCAGAAACTCGAAGGCGCTGGCAAAAAACTCGCCCACGGCTCCGCTCGCCTCGCCCGCGCCGCCGGCGGGCTCGAAAGCGGCGTTGCCCGCCTCGGCGCCGGTGCGACCGCTCTGGCAAGCGGCATCACGCGTCTGCGCGATGGCGCGTCGTCGCTCGAAGAGAACCTCGCCAAGGGCTACAGCGCTTCCCTTCCTCTGCAGACCGGCCTGCGCCGCGCCACCGTCCAGGTGCTTTCGAGCAACGCCAGGCTGAACCGTCAGACGAAGCGCCTGCAACGCGCTACGCCCGGTCTGTTCGACTCCGGCTACTTCGTCCTCTCGGCGCTCGACGGCGCCCGGCCGCCGGCCCGCGAGCGCACCGCGACCGCGATCGACCTGAGCGGCGGCGGCCAGGCGGCGGCGATCCTGGTGATCTCCCGCTTCACCTTCAACTCGCCCGGCTCGATCGCCCTAAACAAGCGGCTCCAGGTCGAGGCCGAAGACCTGGGCCGGGATGCCGGCCTCGAAACCGGCGTCGCCGGGGGGGCCGCGCAGCTCAACGACTACAGCCACATAACCCGTGAGCGGATCCCCATCGTCGTCGCCGCGATCACCCTCGCGACCTTCCTCGTCCTGATCCTCGTCCTCCGCGCCATTCCCCTCGCCGCGATCGCGGTCGGCCTCAACCTGGCGACCGTCGCCGTCGCCTTCGGCATCCTCACCCTGCTCTTCAACCTGCCCGAGGATTGGCCGCTGGGCGGCCGCAACTATGTCGATGCGGTTGGGGCGACGGCGATCTTCGGCGTCGTCTTCGGGCTCTCGATCGACTACGCGGTCTTCCTCTTGGTGCGTATGCGGGAGAGCTATAACCGCGATGGCGACAACGCCGCTGCGATCGACTTCGGCTTGGAACGGACCGCGCGGGTCATCACCGGCGCCGCGGCGATCATGATGGCGGTCTTCGTCGCCTTCGCCGGTGCTCCGATCGCGACGATCAGCCAGCTCGGAGTCGGCCTGACCGTGGCGGTGCTGCTTGACGCGACCGTGGTCCGGATCGTCCTCCTTCCGGCGCTGATGCTGCTCCTCGGCGACAGGGTCTGGTGGCTGCCGCGAAGCCTGGAGCGGGTGCTGCCCAAGCTCAACGTCTAGCCGGTCCGCGAATATGCCCAGATGCAACGCGTTGACTTCGAGTTAAGCCAGGCACGGGGCATGCCTGGTGGCTGGTCGCTCGGATACGATTCGGCAGCTTGTTTTCCCGGTATGGAGGCGGGGGAACCGCAAGCGACGATCCGTGGCTGCTAATTCCTTAGGCGAGGAGAAAAGCCCGACGAAAAGCCGGGGGGTCGCCCCCGCGCGAATTGCGGCCATTGCGGCCCTGGCGATCGTCGTCATCGCCCTCGCTGTCATCCTGCTTGGCGGCGGTGGCGGGCACAAGTACAAGCTCATCTTCCAGAATGCCGCCCAGCTCGTGCCCGACAACCAGGTGCTGATCGGTGGCCAGGCGGTCGGCTCGGTCGAAAGCATCAACCTGACCGACGACAACCTGGCCGAGATCGAAGTCAGCGTCGACCAGGAGCTGCACGAGGGCACGACCGCGGTCATCCGCGCCACCTCGCTCTCCGGCGTCGCCAACCACTACATCTCGATCAGCCCGGGGCCGAACAGCAGCCCGGCACTCGATGAAGGGGCGACCCTGGGCCTCGGCTCGACCACGACCGCGGTCGACCTCGACCAGTTCCTCAACACCTTCCCGACGCCGGTGCGCCGTGCCCTGGGCCAGTTCATCCGTGGCAACGCGGAACAGTTCTCCGACCGGGGCAAGGACGCCAACCAGACCTTGAAGTACTTCGGCCCCGCGTTGAACCGGGCGTCGGCCTTCACCCGGCGAACTGAACGCCGACCAGGACCTGCTCGAACGGTTCGTCGTCAGCTCCAGCAAGCTCTCCACGGCGGTCGCGCAGCGCGGCAACGAGCTCTCCAGCGCGATCTCCAACGCCAGCACCGCCTTCGGCGCGATCGCCGAAAAGAACGAAGCCCTCGACCAGACGCTGCGGCTGCTGCCGCCGTTCATGCGCCAGAGCAACACCACCTTCGTCAACCTGCGCGCGGCGCTCGACGACCTCGATCCGCTGGTCGAAACGGCGAAGCCGGCGACCAAGAACCTGGCGCCGTTCCTGAGCGAATTGCGCCCAGTCCTCTCCAAAGCCGTGCCGGTCTTCAAGAACCTGCGCCTCAGCGTCAACCGCGAAGGCTTCGCCAACGACAGCGCCGAAACGCTCGGCTTCCTGCCGGCCGTGCAGGAACGTTCCTCGCGCGCTTTCCCGCACGCCGAACAGGCGATCGCTGACTTCCAGCCGACGCTCAACTTCGCCCGCGCCTATGCGCCGGACATCTTCAATGGGCTCGGCAAGCTCGGTCAGATCACCGGCTACTACGACGGCAACGGGCACTACGCTCGTGCCCAGCTGGCGCTCAACCTGTTCAAACGCAACAGCAGCAGCGGCAAGCTGGAACCGATTACGCCCAGCGAACAGTTCAACGCCTTCGGCAGCTCCGCCGCCGTTCGTCGTCCCTGCCCTGGAGGCGGAACCCAGTCCGCCTCCGACAACTCCAACCCCTTCACCGAACCGCCCTTCACCGGCTCCGGTGTAAGTCCATCGTCCGCATGCGACCCGGCCGACGCGCCACCCGGACCATGAGGAAATGGCTACTCGCAGCCGGGCTGGTCGCCGCGATAGTGGTTGTCGTGGTGCTGATCTCCGGCGGCGGTTCCAGCAGCAGCAGCTACGTCGTCCGCGGCATTTTCGACAGCGGTGGCTTCATGGTCTCGGGCGAGGAAGTACGGGTCGCCGGCGCGACCGTCGGCGAAATCGAGTCGGTCGGGGTGACGATGCCGGGTGAGGTCGACAGCTACAAGAACGGCAAGGCGCAGGCGGTGCCGGGCAAGGCCGTGATCGCGATGAAGATCGAAGACCCCGGTTTCCAGGACTTCCGCAGCGACGCCAGTTGCCTGATCCGGCCGCAGTCGTTGATCGGCGAGAAGTTCGTCGACTGCCGCCCACCCTGCCGCGCGCGCCGGGCTCGAAGCCGGCGCCGGAGCTGAAGCAGATCGCAGATGGGAAGCCGGGCGCCGGCCAGTACCTGCTGCCGCTGGAGAACAACAGCACCAGCGTCGATCCGGACCTGATCAACAACATCAACCAGCTGACCTACGCGCAGCGCTTCCGACTGATCCTCAACGAACTCGGCGCCGGCCTCGCCGGGCGCGGCGAAGACATCGAGGAAGCCGTCAAGCGCGCCAACCCGGTGTTGCGCGACGCCGACCGCGTCTTCGGCATCCTCAACTCCCAGCGCGATCAGCTGGCCCAACTCGCCTCCGATTCCGAGGAAATCCTCGGTCCGCTCTCGCGCCAGAGCAGCAGCGTCGCCGGTTTCTTCGCCAACGCCGGCGCCGCCGCTCAGGCCAGCACCGAAAAGGGCCCCGCGCTGGAAGCTTCGCTGCAGAAGCTCCCCGCCTTCCTGCGTGAGCTGCGCCAGACGATGGGCAGCTTCGAATACTTCTCCAAGGCCGGCACGCCGGTGGCCGAACAGCTGGCCAAGGCCGCCCCGGCGCTGACCCAGGCGACCCGCGCCCTGACCCCCTTCTCGGCTGCCTCGACCGTCTCCCTGAAGTCGCTCGGCGCCACCGGCGAGGTTGCCGGCCCGAAGATCCGCGCCACCGACCCCGTCGTCCTGAAGCTCCGCGACCTCGCCACCAGTGGCGCCGCACCGACCACCGAACTGGCCCAGTTCCTGGTCAGCACGAGGAAGAACGGGGGCTTCGACGGACTCGCCGACCTGATCTACAACAGCGCTGCGTCAACTAACGAATTCGATCAGTACGGGCACTTCACTCGGAGCCTCACGGCGCTGACCAATTGCATCGACTACGTAACGGCGCCGACCAGCGGCTGTTCGGCGGCCTTCAACGGACCTGGTTCCAGCGAAGAAGGCGCATCGTCTTCAGACGCACTCGCGCTCTACAGACGGATGCAGGAAACCTTTGGCGGCCAGACTGGGGGTACGTCGGCGGGCGCAGCGTCCTCCGTATCGCCGACTCCGGTCCCGCGGGCATCCACCCCGAAGGCCGCCCCAAGCCTGGGCGAAGGCGAACAGCTCGGCGCCGGCGCGAAATCCGCCGCGCCCCAACGTGCCCTCCTCGACTACCTCCTGGGCCCATGAGGAACCGCAGCGGCATACAGGGAGTCGCGAGCAGCCCCGTGATCGTCGGTGCGGTCACGGTCCTGATCGTGATCGTCGCCGTCTTCCTCGCCTACAACGCCAACAACGGCCTCCCCTTCGTCTCCACCTACAACCTCAAGGCGCGCGTTCCCAACGCCAACGCGCTGGTCAAAGGCAACGAGGTGCGGATCGGCGGCTCGCGGGTCGGCGTGGTCAAGGAAGTGAAGCCGGTGCAGGTCGGCAACGGCGCGATCGCCGCCGAACTCGACCTCAGCCTCGACAAGGGCGCCGAACCGATCCCGGACAACTCGACGATGATCATCCGCCCCAAATCGCCGCTCGGGCTCAAGTACCTGCAGATCGTGCCTGGCGACTCACGCAAGGGCCTGGCGGCGGGCGAAACGATCCCGCTCTCCGCGGCCAGGCCCGAACCGGTCGACATCGACCAGTTCTTCGACATGTTCGACGAAAAGACCCGAACCGCGATTCAGCGCAACAACGCCGGCTTTGGCAACGCCTTCGCCGGCCGTGGCCCGCAGATCAACGCCGCCTTCGGCGCCCTGCGCAGCCTCGCCGAACATGGCCAACCCGTTCTGAAGGTGCTGGTCGATCCGAGCACCAACTTCGGCGGCTTCTGGGAAGCGCTCGAGGACCTCTCGGCCACGGTCGCCCCGGTAGCCGAGCAGCAGGCGAGCATGTTCGTCGCCCTCGACCGCACCTTCGCCGCCTTCGCCCGCGTCTCCCGCCCCTACATCCAGGAAACGATCGAAAAAGGGGCGCCGACCCTGGAATCGGTGACCGCCGACCTGCCGGCGCTGCGACCCTTCTTCCGCGATTCGGGCCGCTTCTTCACCGCGCTCAGGCCGGGCGCCCGCGCCCTCGGCGAAACCTCGCCGACGATCAACGCCGCCCTGCGCGCCGGCATCCCCGCCCTCAACCGCTCGCCGGCGCTGTACGCGCAGCTGACCCCGACGGCCGAAGCGTTGCTTGACTTCCAGGGCGAGGCGGGTGTCTTCAACGGCCTCGAACTGCTCACCGACACCAACGAAGTGCTCGCCCCGACGATCAAGTACATCGCCCCCGCCCAGACCACCTGCAACTACCTCAGCCTCGTCTTCAACAACTTGGCCGACGCCTTCAGCGAATCGAACGGCAACGGCAACTGGCTGGGCGCGATCGTCTTCGAGCCGCCGAGTGGACCGAACGCCGAGTCGGCACCCTCCTCGGCTCCGGCCAACGGCCCCGAAAAGAAGAACCACCTCCACTTCAATCCCTATCCCGAAACCGGCCAGAACGGAACCTGCGAAGCCGGCAACGAGCGCTATACCTCTGGCGAAACGGTCATCGGACGTGCGTCTGAACTCTGGGGCACGACGACGCGGGGAGGCGAAGGCTGATGGGACGCCTGCCGGAGCGCGACACCAGGGTCGGAGCCACCGACAGCCGCTTCAAGTGGCGGCCGAGCAACGCCGCGATCGCGGTGATCTTCATCCTCGTCTTCACCATCGGCCCCTACCTGGCCTTCACCAAACACGTGCCCTTCACCGGCTACGGCTACACGCTCAACGCGACCTTCTCCAACGGCGTCAACATCTCGACCAACTCGCCGGTGCGGATCGCCGGGGTCGACGTCGGCAAAGTGATCGAAGTCGGCCGCGACGGCGACAACACGAAGGTCACCTTCACGGTCGACGGCAAGGGCCGGCCGATCCACGACGACGCCTTCGCCGACGATCCGTCCGCGGATCTTCCTCGAGGGCAACTTCTTCATCGACCTCGACCCCGGCAGTCCCAGTGCGCCCGACATGGACAGCGGTGCGACGATTCCGGTCAGCCGCACCTCGACCGGCGTCCAGCTCGACGAGATCCTCACCGCGCTGCAGTCGCCGGTGCGGGCCGACCTCAGCCGCCTGCTGGAGGGCTTGGGCACCGCGCTCAATCAAAAGCCGACCGCCGCCGAAGACGCGACCCAGTTGCCCGAGGTGAAAGGCAAGACCGGCGCCGAAGGCCTCAACGGCGCCTTCATCTACGGCGGCGACGCCGGCCGCTACAGCGCCCAGGTAACCAACGCCCTGCTCGGCACCGGCCCCGGCGACCTTTCCCGTCTCGTCGCCGGCACCGGGCGGACCTTCGGCGCGCTCGTCAGGCACGAGGCCGACCTGCAGGGCTTGATCGTCAACTTCAACACCTTCACCGGCGCCCTTGCCGCCCAGTCGGAGAACCTCGCGACGACGGTGGAACGGCTGGCGCCGACGCTGCGGATCGGCCGTAAGTCGCTGGCCAGCCTCAACAGCACGCTGCCGCCGCTGCGCGCCTGGGCGATCGAGTTCCGCCCCGCGGTCGCCGAGCTGCCCGCCCTGATCGCCGCGGCGAAACCGTGGCTCGCCCAGACCCGCCCCTTGCTCTCCGGCAAGGAGGGTGGCGGCGTCGCCAGGCTGCTGCAGGAATCGGCACCGGGGCTCTCCGGCGCGGCCCAGGCCGGCAAAGCCAACACGATCCCGCAGAGCAATCGCATCAGCCTCTGCACCAGCCGGGTCTTCGTGCCGGCCGGCAACCAGACGATCGAAGACCGCTTCCAGACCGGCCCCAACTACCGCGAGTTCTTCTACTACCTGGCCAACTTCGCCGGGCGTGAGCCAGAACTTCGACGGCAACGGTCCCTACCTGCGGGTGCAACCGGGCGGTGGCGATACCTTGGTCAAGCAGGAGAACCCCTCGGGCAACCTCAGCACCGACAAACAGGACTGGGCGAACGTAGTCGCGGCGCCTGAAGGAGTGCAGCCGCAACTTGGCGGGCGTCCACCGAAGAAGCCCGAGGTGCGCTGCTCGACCCAGCCCGTCCCCGACGTCAACGGCCAGCTCGGCCAGGTCGGTCCACCCAGCCTTACGGCGGTGAGCGGCCCATGAGCGAGCGGGAGCCCAAAGTGAGTCGGCTGCGCCACCTCCGCGCCTCGCTCTCGCGGCAGTCGCGCGGGCGCGGCAAAGACTCGATCGCGATCATCGTCCTGACCCTGCTCGCGATCGTGATGACGCTGTGGATCTTCACCCAGCAGAAAGCCTCGCTGCCTTCGTGGGCGCCACTCGTCGGCGAAGACTTCGCCCACCTCAGCGCCGACTTCAGCGACGCCCAGGCGGTCACCCCCGGGCAGGGGCAGGCAGTGGTGATCGCCGGCATCCAGGTCGGCAAGATCTCCTCGGTCGACCTCGAAGACGGCCACGCCGTGATCGGCATGGATATCGAGCCCAAGTACATGAAGCTGATCCATCCCAATGCCAGCCTGCTGCTGCGCCCGAAAACCAACCTCAACGACATGACCGTCGAGATCGAACCTGGCAGCGGCAGCGAACACGTCGAAAGCGGCTACCGCTTCCCGCTCTCGCGCACCGAACCGAGCATCCAGTTCGAAGCGCTCCTCTCGACCCTCGACACCGACACGCAGCAGTACCTGCAGCTGCTCGTCGCCGGCGGCGCCCAGGGCATCGGCGGCCGCGGCCGCCAGCTCTCCGGCGCCTTCCGCCGTCTCCAGCCCTTCTCCCACTACATCGCCGACCTCAACCGGGCCGTCGCCCAGCGCCGCGTTGCGCTCTCCCACGTTATCCACGACTTCGGCCTCTTGACGACCGAACTTGGCCGCCACGACTCCGAGCTGGAACGCTTCGTCAGCGCCTCCAAGGGCGCCCTCGGCAACTTCGCCAACCAGCAGCAGGCGCTCCAGGAATCGCTGGTCGAGTTCCCCTCGACCCTCACCGCCCTGCGTTCGGCGCTGGCCAGCTCCGACCGGTTCTCAACCGCGGCTCGCCCGGCGCTCATCGGCTTGATCCCACAGGCGCAGGCATCGGTACCCGCCTTCAAGGCCAACGAGCAGCTCTTCAAGCAGACGACCGCGCCGATCCGCGACCAGATCCGTCCCTTCACCCGCCAGATCCGTCCGGTGCTCGACCCACCTCAACGAAGGTTCCTCGGATCTCAACACCTCGGTCAGCAACTTCGGCACCTCGCTGGGGGCGATCAACAGCCTCCTCAACGAGCTCGCCTACAAGCCGAAGGGCAGCAGGGAGAGCTTCCTCTTCTACCTGCCCTGGTTGAACCACAACATAAATGCAACCTTCAACCTCGCCGACGCCGGGGGCCCGATAACCCGTGGCGTCGCGACGCTCTCCTGCAACGGCTCTTACCTCGCCTACAATTTCACCCGGCCGTTTACGCGTCCCGATGGCAGCGTTCAGTCGCTGAAGCCGTACCTGCGGACTCTTCTCGAAGGTGTGCGTATTCCCAGTCCTGAAGAAATTCCCGCCGAAACCCCGTCCGGCCACTGCGAATTCAGCGAAGAATGAGCAAGCGAGCCCCCAGCACCGCGCAGCTCCTCGTCATCGCCGGCTTTGCCCTGTCGTGCTTCGGCATCCTGCTCTTCCTCTGGATCACCTTCGGCGGGCCGACGCCGTTCAAGGCCAAGCCCTACGAGATCAAGGTCCCCTTCAACGAGGCGACCCAGCTTGCCCAGCAGTCCGACGTGCGGATCTCCGGCGTCTCGGTCGGCAAAGTGCAGAACGATCGAACAGTCGCCCGACGGCCAGCAGGCCGCAGGCGACGATCGACATCGAAGACAAGTACGCGCCGATCCCGCGGGGCACGCGGGCGATCCTGCGCACCAAGACCCTGCTCGGCGAGACCTACGTCGAACTGACCCCGGGCAACGCAGATGGGCCTCAGCTGCCCGACGGCGGCACGCTGGCAAGTGCCAACGTCGCCGAATCGGCTCAGCTCGATGAGATCTTCCGCACCTTCAACCCGCGCACGCGCGCGGCCTTCCAGGAATGGATGCAGGAAGGCGCGGTCGCGATCGCCGGCCGCGGCCAGTCCTTCTCCAACGCCCTCGCCGAGCTCGAACCGTTCTTCACCGAATTCGACAAGGTCTTCCGCGTGCTCGACACGCAGCGGGTCGCGGTCAAGCAGCTCTTCAGCAACGGCGCCGTCGCCCTTCAGGCCCTGCGCGGTCGCCAAGGCGAGCTGGCGGGCCTGATCCGCAACTCCAACGCCGTCTTCCGGACGACCGCCGCCCGCGACCGCGACATCGAAGCCCTGTTCCGCGCCTTCCCGACCTTCGAGGACGAGCAGAGGCTGACCTTCAACCGGCTTAGGGAATTCGCGCTCAACTCCGATCCGCTCTTCCGTCAGCTGGTCCCCGCGGCCGAAGCAGCTCTCCCCGACCCTGGTCGCCTTCTCGAACCTGGCGCCGCAGGCCAAGGGCCTCTTCGAAGGCCTGGAAACGGTCATCGACCGGGCTCCCAGCGGCTTCGCCCGCCCTGCGCAAGTTCCTCCGTGGCGATTTCCCTGTCCTGCTGCGCGCGCTCGATCCCTTCCTGCGCAACCTCAACCCGATCCTCACCGGCCTTGGTCTTTACAAGCGAGAGGTCACCTCGCTGATGGGGAACGTTGCGGCGGCGACCAATGCGGTCCATCTCAGCTCACAGGGCAAGCAGATCCACTACCTCCGCCTGCTCGGTCCGCTCGGGCCTGAAACGCTGGCCGCCTACCCCAACCGCACCACCACCAACCGCAATAACGCCTACAGCCAGCCCAACGCCTACAGCCGATTGGCAAAGGGCCTACTCAGCTTCGATACTCGCCAGTGCAGCTCGGGTATTACTGCGACCCTCGATTCCAACACCCCGAACGAAAAAGCGTTCAATGAACGTACCGGTGGCGACGTCGCCCAGGCGACGAACCTCTTCAACCGGCTCAAGCACTACGCCTTTGCCGAACAGCAAAGTTCCTCCACCGTCCCTGCCCCAGGCTGCGAACCGCAGGCGTCCTTCCAGCCTATTTACGGCAGCGGTCCGGCGACGAGCTATCAGCACACCTTCGAACAGGGCAAATAGAGGTAGCGCCTAAGGGGCGTCGCTAGCCGGAGCGGACGAGTTCGACGAATTCCGGGGGGCGAGTGCTTTCGTCCTCTAACGCGAAGGAGTTCTGGGTAACCCGGCTGCTTCGTGGAGGTGACCCCGCCGTATGGATGAGTACCTTGCGCACGCCGTCGGGCGCGAGACCAACGATCACTCGCCTCCGGGGGCGCGGCTGGTCGTGGGGAGGAACCGTAGCGCTGTACGTGCCCCGCTTGAGCACATAGCCGGTGGGGGTGCAGGAAAATCCCACGCTTCCCTCCGGGGGACTTTCGATCATGCACAGGTATCCGCGCCCTGGAACCACCCAGGCCGCCGGAATCAGCGTCGGCAAGCGTTGGGCGAGCCGCCAGTTCGCGCCAACTCCACCGCCGGGCGGCAACGTCCGCGCGATGCGAAGGGGCAGGCCCTCTGGCGTGCCTCGTAGTAGCGCGAAGTGCGAACGCTGAAGTGAGTCTGCCCGGTGGACGACGGGAATGGCGCCGGGGTCGCTCGGAGCCGATGAAGGCTCGGCCCCTATTTCTGAGGGAGGCGGATGCGGCGAGGTCTCATGAGCGGCGGAACCGCACCCGATAACGGCAACCGACAAGCACACTGACCACAAGAGGCCAGCGCGTAGGCGCTGGCCTCTTGTGGTCGATACGAACATCACTTTTAACGGTGCGGTTGCGTTACTGTTTCCAAGAAACTATGCCGTGGAACCATCCGCTGTTGTTAGTGTTGTTATTCCGAATTACGCCGCGGTACCATCCACCGTCCTGACGTATGGAGATCGAGCCTTGAGTGTATTTTGGAAAGCACTTCCAGCTGTCGATCAGGTTATGCCAGACATCGGCGTAGTCGACACAGCCAGCCCGTTCCTGCGTGAAGATTATCGACCACGTTCGGTTGTAGCCACTGACATTGTCGGGTGCATCGCAGCGATAGATGCCCGTCCAGGCTGGGTCGAGCAACATGTAACCATTGGTTGGACAGAAACCGCTCGCAGCTTCTTCGGCATTTGCCTTCTGAACAGGTCCGGCGAAGACGGCGCAGAACATTCCAGCCATTACCGCCAGGGTCGCGAGGAGGAACGCTCCATTGTGCCCCGCCGAACGATGTTTCAAAGACACAGAACTACTCATCGATGGTCCTTTCGTATTGCTCGTCAGGACTAGGCGGCCATGCTGCCTGACGGCTGGTTAGACGACCGCACCATCCTGTCCCAGCGAGTACTGCTGCGCCGGGCCAACGTGGCCATTCAGGTGGCCAGTGTGGTCATGCCTGATCGTCCCAGTACCTCCTCCAGCCTCAGCGCGGTGTCGAGCTCGGCTGCGCAAACGCTGAGTGGCTGGCCGAGCGCCTCCTCTATGGCTCGGAGGCGCCTTGTGACGGTGTGTCTCTTGACGTCGAGCACAGCCGCGGCCGAGGAGACCTGATGCCCCGAGGCGAAAAAGGCCCGTAACGTTTCGCGGAAGACCCTGCCGCCATCGCTCTCGGCTTCAAGCGGGGCAAGGAACATCTGGTGCAAAGAGTTGACCAGAAGATCGTCGCGTGCCGCCGAGGAGAGAATTGCTACATCTGCGTAACGCCCGATGGTCTGAGCGCCGAGCCTGGCGATTGGTAGTGCCGCGCGCGCTTGCTGGTGAGTGATCCGCCAGCCGGACAAACCCAGGCTCGGCTCGCCTATGGCCAGTGCGACGCGGGCGGACCAATCCTTGTCGGAGATGAGTTCGTAGAGATCCCGGGAATCGAGCCCTTCACGACCACCGAGCCATGCCCACAGGCCCCCTGCCTCGTTGAAGACAATGAGCGGGCGGCGGTTGAGAGTCTTGGCTACGTCGCGGATCGCCTCACCTCCCAAGGGGCCTGCCACGACTACGCCGATGTGGTGAGCGTCGAAGTCGTAGGGAATGTCGGCGGTGTCGATCGTCTCGCCGCCGAGGAGCCGTTCGACGCGCTTTGCCTGCCGTTCCTTGGCGGAATCGCCAGAACTCTCGAGCTCCCGGTGGTGCTCCGCGCTTACGTCGGCCACCAGGCGGTCGAAGAACGCCGCTTGCGAGCAAAGTAGGCGTTTCAGGTCCGCTCCGCCGACTTTTCCATCGCCCGCCTCGTCGATCAGGAATTCGCGGAGCAGAGCGTACCCGGCGGTGTAGCGGCGCAGGACGATATCGAGGCCTACCCCACCACGAGCGGCGGTACGGGCTTGGGCGAGGAGGACGATTGGAATCGGGTCCGAGGTATCCCCGGGCGCATCGATCGCCGCCAGACCATAGTCAAGGGCGGCCGCGACGGCGAGGCGGAGACCATCGAAATAGGAGGGATCAGTCACCTCCCGTGGGTCGGCAATCGCGCAGACTCGCGTGAGCGCCGTTTGTTCGATCTCGGGAAGGCGTGCCAGAAGACGGGTCCGCAGGCTGGTTGTTGGGGATTTCGGCACTCGGAGGCGTTATGACGGGGCGTCTCTGATGCCGTAGTGAAACGGCGATCCAGACTCTTGCCTCTGCTCCAAAGGTCCCCGTCGACCCGTAGCAGCCTCCCATCCGGGAACTCTATCCGTACCGATACCTGTCAAGGCTTGATCACCTCAGCAAGAGCTCCGCGGCACGTAGGGCGGCCGGTGTCGGCTCAACCCTCTCGTTGTGATCATCCTGGAGCAAACGCACCCCTCTCAAGTCACTGACAGCGCAGGCGATCGTGTCGATCTCCCGGCCGTCCTGCGGGTCGCCGGCGATCCTCAGTAAAAGCTCAGCCATTGTCATGACGGCGGGATGCAAGTCGATGACGACTTCCAAAACGGCTCGTTCGACCAGCTCAGGGCTGTACTTGGGCGGAACGGCGCGTTGAGAAGCCATCAAGCGCCTTTCCCTGAATTTCGATCTGTAAGTCGATAAGGGACATCGAAGAGGTCGTTTCGTGATGTAGCGCTATCTGCATCCAGGGGGGAAGGCTCTGCGACTTCGAGCGCGTGTAGGACATGTAGATGGTGCGCGGCCTCCCACATGCTCAGGAAGCCGTCGAGAACATCAACCAAGGCAATTGCCGAAAGCGGCTCTCCTATCCACCAAAGCGCTTCGATGACCTGCACCCGAACGGGATGCAGAACTTTCTCAGGAAGAGTCGACCAGAATTCTTCGTAGCCGTCACTCATCGCGTCCCCCTTAGAACCGCTTGCCTCGCTCATATGGGCGTTCTCCGGCTGAGCCCAGGATGGCGGCCAGTCGATCCGCCGCCCTGGGTCCCGGTCTTGACGGTCCCTGCGTCCAGAGCCATGAGGCGGAAGCTAAGCGCTGCGATGTGAATCGATCAATTCACGTAGTGGCATTCAAAAAGCCAGACTCCGGCAATCAGCGTTCGCAAACCGAAGGCCGGCCCCAGGCAGTTCAGCCTGGTGCCGGCCCAAAACCCGCTGGATTCGGCTGGTTAGCCGACCTTGGTGACCGAAACAGCAGGTATTGCTGGCTGACAAGTGGCGATCTTCATGCTCTCACCTCCCATGATTTTGACGCAAAATAACTTGAGTAAACTACCCGAGACGAGACATTTAGGGACTTGGATGGTTTCGTCTCGATATGCGACTAAACTCGGGCGCTCAGTGAAGGAAGAGCACTAGGAGAGCGTCGTATGGCGGCGAGACTTGCGATCGGAACTAATGCGCGCGAGCGGTTGCGCCGGCTCGCGGTGGTCTTTGCTGTCGAACTTCGGATGAAGATCGTCGTCGAGCTGTACATGCGCGTGATGAGCGCCCCGCAGTTCAACCGGGAGTTCGGGGGCGGCTCACCGACGCGGATCAATCAGAACTTCAGGACGCTGGCAGACAAAGACTGGCTTAAGTTGATCCACAAGGAAGGTCCAGGGGGGGACCGGCGTGGAGGTACCGAGCTTTTCTACCGAGCAACAGAACTGCCGTTCATGGACGCCGAGAGCTGGGCGCTGCTCCCCTATTCGGTGAGGGTCACTGCAAGCTGGAACTCATTCAGGCAGATCGCTCCGATGCTACGCCAAACGCTCGAAGCGTCGAGCAAGGAGGCTCGCCGCCGGCGCGAGCTGAGTTGCGACACGTTCTTGCTGGACGAGGAGGGCTGGAAGCAATCCATCGCTGCCCTCGATGCCCGGTTTGTGAGCCTTTACGAGGAGCAAGAGGACGCACGTCGTCGTTCTGTCCTTACCGGAGAGGCGTTGACCCGGGCGGATATCTTTCTGATCGGGTTCCAATCCCCTAGCGCTTGGCTGTTACCAGCGATGGGTGATCTTCTTGTCGAGTATTCACGGGAACCGATGTTCGGCTTTCCGGAACGCCTCGCACCCATCCTCCGCGACGACGTGCAAATGGAGATCGTTTCGGAGCTGAACAAGCGAGAAACCAGCGTGACGCAATTCCATCGCGAATTCGGAGGGGCGAGCAAGCCCGGAATAAGTCGCCGGTTCAAGGGACTCGAGGGTTCGGGCTGGGTGGCGAAAGGGGAGATAAAAACCGGGGGGGCAAGACGCGGAGCAAGGGAGCAGTTCTACCGCGCAACCAAGCCCGTGATTCACGGCTATGACCCCTGCGCGGATGCTCCGAGTGCGCTCGTAGGCACCATGAGTTGGAATTCGTTTGAGCGCCTGTGCGCATCAATCCAAGAGGCGATGATGTCGGCAACCTTCGACACCCGTGAGGATCGCTACTTCGCGTGGTCGTTGATCAGTCTGGATGGGCAAGGCTGGGAAAGCGTCATCGCGAGCATTGAATCCTTGGCCGAATTCCTTTCTCACGAACAGGAGCAGGCGAAAATTCGCATGGCTAAATCAGGTGAGAAACCGATCAAGATGACGGTCGGTCTGGGCGCCTTTGAAGCTTTGAAGGACTCGGCGAAGGCGCCGTGATCAGGCACTCAGCCCCACGGCGGCTGACGCACTGAACGGACGCTCCGTCATTTACCTGGCTGTTCGGTGGCCAGCTGAACGAGATCGAGGATCTCCACTTCGAGAACGGAAGCGAGGTTCGACAAGGCCATCCAAGTCAGATTCTGCTTGCCGTTCTCGATCCGAGACACGGAGACCGTGTGCAGCTCGGCCTCGCCGGCAAGGGCTTCGATGCTCAAAGCGCGCTCTTCTCGTAGGGCGCGGATTGCAGCTCCAAGTTGGGCGAGGGTCGGTTTCGGCACGGAAGGCTGACCAGCCTCCCGCTACCGCGACAATTAGGCCATAACATATATGCTAGGCTCGCAATCCGGAAGAGATTTGCGGGCTAGGAGGCGGGTGAGCGCAAGGGTCGAGATGGCGCTACGGGGCGGGACCGCCACCGAAAGACGTGCCTCGGCCGCTTTCACCTCCCATGTGGCGGCCGGGGCACAACCTCTTCGGAGTAGCTACTAGCTCACCGGGGTGCAGGGCACCGTCCAACGACCATTGAGACTCGCCGTCGCCTCGACCCCAGGCTCACGCGTTTCATTTTTGAAGAGAAGGCTCGGGACGCTCAGCTTGAAGGCTTCGTCCGGGCACTTGGCTTCAAGGAAGCCAAGCTTCCTGCCTTTGTACTCGTAGGTTTTCCCGAGCCTGAAGTCGAAGCCGAGCAGGGAACCGCTGCCGCCGGCGATAACCGGGACGTTCGCGATCGCGTGGATTCCGCTGCCTTTTCGCGTGATCGTGACCGTGATGACGGTCTCCGTCGGCGCTGGCACGGTGACAGTGGTGACTATCGCCAGCGTGACCTCGCCGTTTTCTTTGCCGCCGTTGAGAATGAACAGCGGGCTCTTGATCTTGATCGGTTCCTGTTCGGGGAAGGCGATCTCGAACCGTGCTTCGCCTCTGCCGATGATGGAGCTGCGGCAGAGCCTTTCCAGCCCGCTGCTGCCTACGCGTATATCTCTGGATCCGCGGTGGCAGACCGGAAGCCCTTTGACATTGACCCTGATGTCCTTGTCGACGTCGACAACCGCTTCGCGGAGAGCGGAAGGATGGGTGCCGTCGGTGGTCGCGATTTTGCCGAATACGTTCGCGGTGACCGGCACATAGTCGTTCCTTGGCAGCTTCCCAGGCGAGACAAAGGTCGCGACTAGCTCCCGAGGGTCAGGGCAAGAGCTGAGCGTGCAACTCACCGCGCTCGCGGTGGTTGCTACCGCCAAGGCGGTAGCAACCATGACCAGTAGCAATGTCAGGGCTCTACGCATCTAGTCACTGGGCGTGCAGGGCACGGCAAGTTTGCCGTTGAGGTTGAACGCAACTTCCTGTCCAGGCGTATGAGAGTAGGTCTTCCCGAGCTTGAACTTGACGCCGAGCAGGGAGCCGGCTGCCGCCGGCGATGACCGGGACTTTCGCAGCGTGACCTTGCCGCCCCCTTTTCGCCCCTGATGATGAGCAGGGACTCTGTCAACCCTCCGGCGTGCAGGGCACGGCCAGCCTCACATTTTTCAGCATGGTTTGCGCTGCTGCGCCCGGTTCCTTGGCTTCGTTCTTGAAAATGGTGGTCGGCACGCTCACCCTGAAGACGCCATCTGGGCATCGCGCTTCCGCGTAGCCGACCTTTTGGCCCTTGTAGGAGTAGGTCTTGCCCAGCTTGAAGCTGAAGTCACGCACCGAGCCGCTGCCACCGGCAATCACTGGAATCTTGGCAACCGTGTGGAGACCGCTGCCTTTCTTCGTGATCGCGACCGTGGTGACGATCGCCGTCGGTGCCGGCACGGTGATGAACGTGTGGATCAGCAGCGTGACCTTGCCACCCTTTTCGCCGCCATTGAAGATGGTGATCGGGCTGGTTACTGGGAGCGGTTTCTGTTCGGGGAACTTGATCTCGGCATGTGCGATGCCTTGGCCTACAACGGCGCCTTCGCAGACTTTTAACGCCGCGGCCGTGTTGCGTGCCGTCAGCAGCTGTTCGGTGCAGGTCGGGTAGCCCTTGACGTTGACTTTTACGTCCTTGTCGATATCGACGGTCGTTTCTCTGAAAGCGGAGGGATGGGTCCCGTCGCTGGTTGCGATCTTGCCAAAGATGGTCGAGGTGATCGGCGTGTACGTGGTTCGCGGCAGCTTCTTCGGGGAGGTGCTCCCGCCGAAGGTGAGTACTAGGTTGCCGACACGGGAGGTGACCTTGGTTGCGGCCGCGACGGTCGCGAAGCCAGCAGTCAGCAGCGCTGCAATGGCCAGCGCCAGCACTAGAGTTCTACGCATTCTCTCTCCTCGATCCCTGGGAAGCGTGGCTGAACCCACGTCCGTTTCTTTAGTGAACTTAACACGTACCGTATAGGCCAAAGAAAGGGGCGCCCTCTCGACCGCCCCTTTTTGGCTTCGTCTTGCGACGAAGCTCCTATGTCTGTGTAACTAGTCCGTCGGCGTGGTCAATGCGGCCCCACGCTCGAGTAGCCCTCGATCGCGTAGGAATTGAGGAAGGCGCCTCTCCAGAGACGACGACGGTCAACTTCGCTGAGGCGTGCGAGGTCGCAGACTTCGTCCCAGCCCGTTTCGATCGTCTCGACCTGGCGGTCGACGACCTCGCGGGCCTCCTCCTCGGTCAGGAGATAGGTGGAAGCGCGGGCTACACAGGCGGCGACCTGGCTCAGCCGATAGCCGTCACGGCCAATTGCCATCGCCTGCGACGCCTCTCCGCCGGCGCGGGGGAGTGGGCAGATGTCATAGGCGGGGGTGAGCGTCAGCTCTGCGCCGTCCCAGAAGGCGGCGTGGTTGCGGGCGTGGTCGTCGGTGTTGCCCGACAGGATGTTGAAGGTAAGGCGGGAGAAGAGCTCGCGCAGGGTTGCCTTCGGTTCAGTGAACCGCCCCCGGATTTGGTCCGCGAGCGCCTCGTAGCTCGCGGCCCTGGCGCCCCACTCGTCGAGGCCGAGGATCGTCAGCGCCGAGACCTGCGCACGGCGGCCCCCCGAGGGCGGTCGGTCGAAGCGCTCGACCAGCAGGACGTCCCTGCCGAGTGCCTCGGTGAGCTCGACCTTTGCCGCCCTTCCAAGGCCGGGGTCGCACTCGACCTAGCTGAGGAGTCTGACCCTCGGTCCGCCCGGGCGGGACGTGAGGCCCTTCGCGATCTCGGCCATCAGTGGCGAGACAGGCGACCTTCTAGCGCAAGTCTCGTCTAGCCCGATGGCGCCTAACGATCCCACAGCTATCCGCATCGAGACTCCAATGGAGGAGTCGAAGGCATTGTGGAGGAGACCGGATTACGGTCCCAGGCACCCAACCGGAATAACGCGGATTCCGTCCTTGCGGATGTAGCCATAGCCGGTCCCCACAATGATGGCCAACGCAGCTGGATTGCCCACCTTGGAAGTATCGATGCGCTCTCTGAATTTGGTCAGAGTGGCGGCACCCTCCTCGATTCGCTTCTCGCCACCTAGCTTGACCTCGAAAGCGCCCCAGGAATTTCCTGTCTGCACGACCGCATCGACCTCGAGATCGCTGCTGTCCTGGTAATGCATGACTTCGCCGTCGATGGCCTGCGAGTAGACCCTGAGGTCCCTGATTACCATCGACTCGAAGAGCAACCCCATGAAGTTGAGATCACGCATCAGGGCGCTGGGCTCGCCCCGCAAGGCCGCGACGGCTAGCGACGGATCGACAAAGTGGCGCTTGGCTGCCCGTCGCAGCCGATATCGCGAACGCAAGTGAGGCTGCCAAGCCGGTTGATCCTCCACTACAAAGAGGGAGGTCAAGGAGCCGAGGTAGTCAGCGACAGCATCGTCGGATATTGGATCCTCTGGTCGGCTGGCGTCGGCGGCCAGGGTCCGTGCCGTGACCGGGGTGGCAACATTGCGGGCAAGACTCTGAATGAGTCGCGTCACTCGCTCGATTCTGTGACGTGAGCCGAGGCGTTGGGCATCGCGGGGAATCTCGTTGAGGTAGTCGCGGACCTGTCTTAGGGCGTCGGGAAGCTCTAGCTCCCGAAAGGCAGGCCATCCACCGCGGCAGATCGCCGTCGCCAGATCCTCTAGCTCGAGGCCAGGGTTGCTGGCCTCGTCGCCCTGGCTATCGAGCAGCGCCGCCAGCGAGATCTTTCCGTTGCTGGTTCCTACCTCATAGAGGGACATGGGCCGCATCCTCAGGCGACTGATCCGGCCAGCACCCGTATGGCGGGTCTCATTGTCGGTGGGTTGGGCGGAGCCGGCGAGGATGAATTGACCAGGATCGACTCGTTCGTCAACTGCACGGCGCACGTGGTTCCAGAGCCCTGGCTCAAGTTGCCACTCGTCGATAAGCCGCGGGATGTCGCCCTCTAGAACCAGCCCGGGGTTAAGTTCCGCCGCGTCGCGGGCGGCCTTGTCGACATCGAGGAGGACCTCGCTACGAGCGACTTGACGGGCCGTCTCGGTCTTTCCGCAAGCCTTTGCTCCCTCGATGAGGACCGCCCCGGCGGCACGTAGCCGTTCCTGCAGCTCAGAGTCCGCGATCCTAGGGGCGTATGCCATTTGGCTTCCTAACAGTCCTTGGGTAGCGTTGCTGGAAGATTGTAGGGAAAATAGCTGGAACTTTGCAAGGATTTCGGCTGGAAACTTGCAAAAAAATCAGCCAGGAAATTGCAGAGCCCAGCTAGTGCAAAGCGCTCTTAGCAGGCTTCAATGCGCCCTCACCTTCAGTAGCCCTCGATCGCGTAGGAATTGAGGAAGGCGCCTCTCCAGAGACGACGACGGTCAACTTCGCTGAGGCGTGCGAGGTCGCAGACTTCGTCCCAGCCCGTTTCGATCGTCTCGACCTGGCGGTCGACGACCTCGCGGGCCTCCTCCTCAGTCAGGAGATAGGTGGAAGCGCGGGCTACACAGGCGGCGACCTGGCTCAGCCGATAGCCGTCACGGCCAATTGCCATCGCCTGCGACGCCTCTCCGCCGGCGCGGGGGAGTGGGCAGATGTCATAGGCGGGGGTGAGCGTCAGCTCTGCGCCGTCCCAGAAGGCGGCGTGGTTGCGGGCGTGGTCGTCGGTGTTGCCCGACAGGATGTTGAAGGTAAGGCGGGAGAAGAGCTCGCGCAGGGTTGCCTTCGGTCCAGTGAACCGCCCCCGGATTTGGTCCGCGAGCGCCTCGTAGCTCGCGGCCCTGGCGCCCCACTCGTCGAGGCCGAGGATCGTCAGCGCCGAGACCTGCGCACGGCGGCCCCCCGAGGGCGGTCGGTCGAAGCGCTCGACCAGCAGGACGTCCCTGCCGAGTGCCTCGGTGAGTTCGACCTTTGCCGCCTTTATGCCGGCGCGACGGGCGAGCTCCATCCCGACGAACTCGGCCTTGGCGACGGCGAAGGTGTCGGTGGTCGAGCTGAACTTTGCGATCAGGCGGCGGTTGCCGTCTCTCAGCAGGACCTTGGGGCGGGCGCCACCGACCGAGCTGCCATGCAGAAGCGCTTGGTCGAGAGCGGGTGAGAGCGGAATCCCTTCCTCCACCCTCCGCGCGGACTTGGCCAGCGAGGCAAGCTCTGAGAGCTGCGCCTCACCGCGTGAACGCGGGACGTATTCCGCGGCGGAAGCCTGGAAGTCGAACGCACCGATCCGGTCGGAGCCGGAATCGAGCAGGTAGGTGAGGGGGGAGAGCTCCGCGGTGTCCTCGCCGCCACGGCCGACCCGATGGTTGAGGATGACCCGCTGTCCCCAGGCATCCGGGCCGGCGTCGGCGATGCAGCCGGCGATCGTCCCGACCAGCGGCATGATTCGCCCACGGCGCAGCGGCAGCTCTGGCAGGTACAGCGCGATCTGCTCGTTGCGGCCCAGATAACTGCGCCCATAGGTGAAGGCGATGACATCGCCCACGACATCGAGGCGACCGGCGACCACCGGCTCCTCGGCCCCGGGCAGCCAGACCCAGACGAACGCCTCCTTGGGCTCAGAAGTCATCGTCGACCTCGGCCGGACGGCGAACCCGTTGCGGCAGCACCGCGAGCCGGTCCTCTAGACGGGCAGCCTCGAGCACCCGCCGCGATCGATCCTCATCGAAGAGCGGGACGCCGACGAGTGCCGCCGCCTCGAAGGCGATGCCGAGGCGTACCCCAGGGTCGCCGTGCTCCACCTTCAGCATCGTCGCTTCGCTGACCCCGACCCGCTCGGCCAGCTCCGCCACCGTCCAACGATGCCGCCGCCGCCCGAGGCGCACGTTGGCGCCAAGCAGCTTCGCTGCTTCCAAAGTGAGTGGGGAGAGGGCGCCGGGGGCCTTCATTCCATAGAAGATTATAGCTTACGTAAGATAAGCTATAAAAAAAGATAGAAATAAGCGAGCCTGTCTCTGTAAAGAAAAGGGGCGGCCTTTCGGCCGCCCCTTTCAGGCTCTCGTCTTAGACGAAGCCTCCTGTGTCCTTGTAACTAGCCCTTCGGCGTGCAGGGCACGGCGAGTTTGCCGTTGAGGTTGAACACGGCTTCCTGTCCAGGCGTATGGGCTTCGTTCTTGAAGACCGAGCTCGGGACGTTCACCTTGAAGACGCCGTCCGGGCATTTGGCTTCGAAGTAGCCAACCTTCTTGCCCTTGTAGCTGTAGGTCTTCCCCAGCTTGAAGCTGAAGCTGAGCGCGGATCCGCTGCCACCGGCAATCACCGGGATTTTCGCGATCGAGTGGAGGCCGGTGCCTTTCCTGGCGATGGTCACAGTGGTGACGATCGCCGTCGGTGCCGGCACGGTGATGAACGTGTGGATCAGCAGCGTGACCTTGCCGCCCTTTTCGCCGCCGTTGAAGACGAGCAGCGGGCTCGGGACCTTGATCGGTTTCTGTTCGGGGAAGGCGATCTCAGCTTCCGCCTTGCCTTCGCCGAGGATCGTGTTCCCGCAGGCTTTTTTCGCGGCTTTGGTGTCGCGCGCCTCGAGTTCGCCCGCTTTGCAGACCGGGTAGCCCTTGACGTTGACTTTCACGTCCTTGTCGATGTCGACAACCGCTTCCCTGAATGCCGGCGGATGAGTCCCGTCGCTGGTCGAGATTTTGCCGAACAGGTTTGCGACGACCGGCGTGTACTTGGTCTTCGACAGCGCCTTCGGCGAGGTGGTGCCGCCAAAGGTGGTGACCAGATCGCCCGCCCGCAGCGTGATGCTTACCGCGCTCGCGACGGCTGCTACGCCCAGCGACAGCACTGCTGCCAGGGCGAGTGCCAACATCAAGTTTCTACGCATGCTCTTCTCTCTCCTTTTTGGCCCTGCCCGTCTGAGAGCAAGCCGGTTTGAAGCACGATTCGATGCCTCCGCTGGCAAAACTACCAGCCCTGGCCTTTTCTTAAACCCACGCATTTGGGCAAAAGAGCGCTTTTTTGCAGGCCGCGGATCAGCCTTCGAGCATCGAGAGGCGCACCCGCTCGCGCTCCTCTGCGGCCCCCTCGGACCCAGGAACGGCAGCGTGATCCAGAACATCAGGTCCGGGAGGCGGCTGGGAAGGCGGGCGGAAGCGCCGTGAAGGATCTCGCTGTAGAGCAGCTCGTTGATGCCGCCCGCGAGCGAGAGCGAGGTGATGCCTGGCAGCTCGACCGAGGTCTCGGCTCGGCCGGCGTCGAGAAACCCGGTGAACTGGCGCAGGGCGGCGTCGCGGCGGGCAAGCGCCTTCGGCCCCGCCGCCAGCACCTCGACGATCGCGAAGCGACCCTCGTCGGGATGCTCGGCGAGGTGTTTGAGCAGTTCCGCCAGGCCCGCCGCCACGCGCTCGGCCCATGGTGAGCCCGGCTTGGACTCGAATCCCCGCGCCGTGTCGCCGAGCAGGTTGCCGAGCAGGACGTCGTAGGCGGCGAGGAAGCAGTCCTCCTTGCTCGCGAACAGCTCATAGAACGTCTTTCTCGAGACGCCGGCGACGCCGATCACGTCGACCACGCGCGTCTCGGGATAGCCACGCTCGGCGACGACCTCGATCATCGCCTGCAGGATTCGCCGCTGCTGGGACTCCGTCACCGCCTCCCGCGGTAGCCCATGACGGCCCCGGGGCAGCCGCTCGTTCAACTTAGCGGTGCGTCTACCGGTAGCCACACCACGACTTTAAAGCACCTCCGGCTTCTCCGCCGATCCAGATCACCTGGTCGCGGCTCGGGCCGACGCCGACCAGGCGGATCGGGACGCCGACGAAATCGGCGATGAAGTCGAGGTAGGCGCGCGCCTCGGCCGGCAGGTCGGCCTCGCTCGCGGCAGGCGGTCAGGTCGGCATCGAAGCCGGGCAGCTCCTCGTACTCGGGCTCGGCCGAGTGGAGGATCGACTGGTGGTAGGGGAAGCGTGTCGAAGATCGCCCCCTCGCGTCGAGCGGTAGCGGACCGCGACCCGCAGCGGGTCGATGCCGCTGAGCACGTCGAGCTTGGTGATCGTCAGCGCGCTCATGCGGTTGAGGCGCACGGCGTAGCGCAGGGCGACGAGGTCGATCCAGCCGCAGCGCCGCTCGCGCCCGGTGGTCGTCCCGTACTCGTGCCCGCGCTCGAGCATGTGGCGGCCGACCTCGTCGTCGAGCTCGGTCGGGAAGGGCCCGGCGCCGACCCGCGTCGCGTAGGCCTTGGCGACTCCCCAGACCTCGTCGATGTCGGTCGGCCCGACGCCGGCGCCGACGGTCGCCGCGCCGGCGATCGGGTTGGAGGAGGTGACGAAGGGATAGGTGCCGTGGTCGAGGTCGAGCAGGGTCGCCTGGGCGCCCTCGAAGAGGACCGTGCGGCCGGCGTCGAGCGCGTCCCAGCAGAGGCGCGCGGTGTCGGCGATGTGGGGCTCGAGCCGGTGGCCGTAGGCTGGTGTACTCCTCGGTCATCGCGTGCAGGTCGAGGCGCGGGTCGGGCGCCGTCGGCGACCGACTGGTCGGCCCCCTCGCGCGCCCCCTCGCCGGCCTCCTTGCGCAGTTTGCGCCGCTGCACCGAGAGCTCGCGCAGCGCCTGCTGCTTGGGCTCGAGCGCGGCCATGATCTTCTTGCGCAGGATCTTCTCGTCGAGCAGGTCCTGGACCCGGATCCCGAGCCGCAGCGCCTTGTCGGCGTAGCAGGGGCCGATGCCGCGCCGGGTGGTGCCGATCGAGAGCTTGCCCAGCTTCACCTCGCCCGCCGTGTCGAGTAGCACGTGGTAGGGCATGATCAGGTGGGCGTTGGCGGAGATCCGCAGGTTGCCGACGTCGATGCCGCGGCGCCTCAGCCCGTCGATCTCGCCGAGCAGGATGGCGGGGTCGAGCACGACCCCGTTGCCGATCACGCAGATCTTGTCCGGGTAGAGGATCCCGGAGGGGATCAGGTGGAACTTGAACTCCTCGCCGTCGCGGACGATCGTGTGGCCGGCGTTGTTGCCGCCCTGGAAGCGGACGATCGCGCTCGGCGCGGTCGGCGAGCAGGTCGGCGACCTTGCCCTTCCCCTCATCGCCCCACTGGGCGCCGACTATGACAATTCCTGGCATAACGACCGCGGGATTGTGCCGGGTTCTACGCTTCGACCGCGCGCGCCTGCTCGCGCCGGTCCGGCGCCGAACAGGGGCAGGGGGTCGTCGCAGATCTCGATCAGGCGGGAGACCGTGCGCGAGCCGATCTGATCCTCGAGCTGCTTGCGCCCTTCCTCGACGTCCCGCGCGGCGTTGCTGGTGACCAGCATCGAGCGCTGGTTCTCGTAGCGCTCGTTGACCAGCGCGTAGAGCTGCTCGACCACCCAGTCGGTATGGCGCTCGGCGCCGAGGTCGTCGATGTAGAGGAGGTCGACCGAGGTCAGCCGCTTGAAGAAGGCGTCGTAGGCGTCCTCGGATTCGGTCGCCTGGTAGGTCTGGCGGATCTGCGTAAGCAGCTTCGGCGTGAAGTAGATCGCGACCGTCCTGCCCGCCGCCAGGGCCGTCTTCGCCGACCAGCATCGCCAGCGTCGTCTTGCCGGTGCCGGTGTCGCCCAACAGCCACAGCCCCTTGCCCGCGGTCGAGGTTCTCGTCGAGATCGTCGACGAAGCTCTGCACGGCGTTGACGACGTGACGGGTGCTCATGTCGCGCGCCATGTCGCTGACCGGCGGGCGGTCGAAGGAGACGCCGCGGTAGCGCGGCGGGATCGCCGAGGCGACGCCGCGGATCCGCCCCCGTTTCAGCCGCGGCTCCCGGCACTCGCAGGGCCGGGCGACGTCTTCGGGTCCGAGGATCCAGCCGGAGCCGTCGCAGACGCCGAGCGGACAGGCCAGCTCGGCGAACGGTTCGCTGCGCGGGATCGCGGGCATCAGAACTCAGGCCCGGCGCCGGCGGCTGTCCTCCAGCGGCGGCCCTTCCCCGGCCGGCTGCTCGACCGGCTCGCTCGTGGCCGGAGAAGTCGGCGAATTTGGGGAAGCGGTCGAGGAAGACGAGCTTCGGCGAGCCGATCGGGCCGTTCCTATGCTTGGCGATGATCACGTCTGCCAGCCCGTCGGGCTCGTCCTCGGGGTCGCGGTAGTAGTCCTCGCGGAAGAGGAAGGCGACCAGGTCGGCGTCCTGCTCGATCGACCCCGACTCGCGCAGGTCGGAGAGCATCGGCTTCGGCGGGGTGCGCTGCTCGGGTGCGCGCGAGAGCTGGGAGATCGCCAGCACCGGTACCTCGAGCTCGCGGGCGAGGATCTTCAGGCCACGGCTCATCTGGCCGACCTGCTCGACCCGGTTGGCGCGCAGGTCGTCGGCGCGCATCAGCTGCAGGTAGTCGACGATGATCAGCCCGAGCCCGCCCTGGTCCTGGTCCTGCGCGTGCAGTCGCCGCGCCTTCGCCCGCAGGTCGAGGAGGCCGAGGTCGGAAGAGTCGTCGAACCAGAGCGGCGCTTCCTCGAGCTCGTTGCAGGCCCGCACCACCTTCGGCCAGTCTTTCTGCGCGACCTGGCCCTTGCGCAGCTTGTCGCCGGAGATCCGCGCCCGGCAGGCGATGAAGCGCTGGGCGAGCTCCACCTCGGACATCTCGAGCGAGAAGAAGGCGACCGGCATGTCCCCGCTTCACCGCCACGTTCTCGGCGATGTTGGCGACGATCGCGCTCTTGCCCATCGCCGGCCGGGCGGCGACGATGATCAGGTTGCCGGGCTGGAAGCCGCCGGTGATCGCGTCGATGTCGCGGAAGCCGGACGGGCGTGCCGGTCAGCTCGAGCTCGCCGGTCGAGAGCTTCTCGAGCCGGTCGACCTCGTCATGGAGGATCTCCGAGAGCATGGCGGAAGTCGCTCGCCTGCTCTTTGTGGGCGACTTCGAAGAGCAGCTTCTCGGCCCGCTCGGAGAGCTCGCGCGGTTCGCCGTCGCGCTCGTGGACCCAGCCCTGGATCTCCTGGCCGGCGCCGAGCAGCCGCCGCAGCAGCGAGTTCTGCTGGACGATCTCGGCGTAGTGCTTGGCGTTGCCGGCCGCCGGCACCTTCGCCGCCAGCTCGGAGACGTAGTGCTTGCCGCCGGCCTCCTCGATCTCGTTGCGCTGGACCAGCGCCTCGCTGACGCTGAGCTCGTCGACCGGCTTCGAGGCGGCGTAGAGGTCGTGGGCGCAGCGGAAGATCGCCGCGTGCTTCTCGAGGTAGAAGTCCTCGGCGTTGAGCTTGACCTCGTCGATGACCCGGCTCAGCGACGGCTCGGCGACCAGCATCGCCCCCAGCACCGATTCCTCGGCCTCGATGTTCTGGGGCGGAACGTGGGTTGCGGAAGGCTGCGGCATCGACGTCTAGTTAAGGGGCCGGGGCGGCGGATTCGTCCCGAGGCCAAGCAAACCAGAGTGCACGCTCGGCCAAGGGAAGCCTGTCTGCAAATGGCGGAGGAATCTTCCGCGCGGATGCTGTTGCAGAAGATTTTCAATCAGCGCGCCACTCGCGACGCCGCAACGTTTACGGTGCAACAATGGAGGCGATGAGAGAGAGCTGGACCGACGACCGGATGGACGACCTCAACGGCAAGGTCGATGGCCTACGCCTGGAGGTGAGGACCGAATTCAAAGCCCTCCGGGGCGAGATGAAAGAAGAATTCGGTGCGGTTCGAGGTGAGATGAAAGCGGGGTTCAACCGAATCGACGAACGCTTCGAAAAGCTCGAGACTCGCAGTGACGAGCGCTTCGAAGCGATGATGGACCGGCTCTACGCCATGCAACGTTTGATGATCCAGTTCTGCGGCGGCGCGATGGTGGCTCTGATCGGTTTTCTCGCCACACAGGTCTAGAAGTCGGCCGGGGGGATCTCGCCCTGCGGCCTCCTTCTGCCGCTCGCCTCGCCGCAGCATGCGCTGGGTGAGGATCGCGATGCTGAGGATCGCCGTTGCGCCGAGGCTGAGCTGCACGCTGAGCAGGCCCTCGCGGGTCCAGTAGACGTCGCGCAGGTCGAGCAGCAGCGCCGCCTCGTCGAAGGTCAGGCCCATGCCGGCGCCCATCGCGATCGCGAGGCGGTCTTCCTGGGCCTCGTCGTCGGTCAGCAGTGCCGCGGTGCCGGAGCCGAAGGCGAGCAGGATCCCCGGCACGAAGTGGTGGATGTGGCGCCCGCCGACGCTGACGTCGCGGAACGGCCACCACTGGTCGCGGATGCCCCAGGTCGAGACTCGCACCAGCGCGAAGGAGCCGAGGAAGCCGGCTAGGAGGTTGAACAGCACCGTCTCGCTGCGCGGGGTCGCCGCATAGCCGCTCACCGCGACGCCGACCGTGTCCAGAGCCGCCGCCGGCGCTGCTTCGACCAGCGGCTCGCCGTCTTCGCGCTCGTGCGTGCGGCGGCGCAGCAGGCGCCCGAACTGACCGACGAGGACCGTGCCGGCGCCACCGAGCGCGACTGCGGCGAGACCGACCGTCGCCCGCTCCGACCGTCCCCAGCGAAACCGCGTTCGCGCCCTGGCGCGGCGGGTCAGGCGAGTTGGAAAACGCAGCGAGGCCACCTGGCGGAGCCTAACGCCGCGAAGCCCAGGGCCCTAGCTCTCCTCGGCGACGATCGTCTTCACCGAGGCGACCGTGCCGTCGGCGAGCTCGATCTCGACCATGTGGGTGCCGATCTCGCGGATCGGCTGCTCGAGCCGTACTTTGCGACGGTCGATGCGCAGATCGCTGGCCTCGCGGATCGCATCGACGATCTCCTTGGCGCCGACCGAGCCGAAGAGCTTGCCGTCCGTCGTCCGCGCGCTGATGGATCGTCAGCACGGTTTTGGAAAGCAGCGAGGCCGCCTGCTCTTCCCGCTCGGCCCGCAGGCGTTCGGCCTTTTCGGTTGCCGCCTGGCGCTGCTGCGCTTGCTCCAGGGCGCCCGGCGTAGCCGGTGCGGCGAGCTTGCGCGGGATCAGGTAGTTGCGGAGGTAGCCGGGCGAGACGTCGATCGGTTCGCCGCGCTGCCCGAGGCTCTCGACGTCCTCGAGGAGGATCGCCTGTGCCATCAGCGCTCTCCGACGTAGGGCAGCAGGGCGATCTCGCGCGCCCGCTTCACCGCCACCGAGAGCTGCCGCTGGTGCTTGCGCGAGAGCCCGGTTACCCGCCGTCCGCGCGTCTTCCCCTTGTCGGAGAGGAAGCGCCGCAGCAGGTTGAGATCCTTGTAGTCGACCGCCTCGGAATTGATCCGCGTGTATTTGCGCGGCCTGACACGGTCCGCTCCACGCCGTCCGCGGCGGGGTGCGTCTCCACTGTTCTCTCTAGCTCGGGCCATTGCGGCCCGCGATGCTACAGATGTGAGAGCTGCCGGCTGCTGTGCCTATCCGGCAGCTCTCAACGTCGAGCTAGAAGGGGATGTCGTCGTCGCTACCGCCCCCGCCACCGCCGGCCGGAGCGGCGTCGAAGTCGCTGAGGTGTCGGCCGGCGTATCGCTCTGCGGCGTGAAGCCGCCACCGTTGCCGTTGCCTCCGCCACCGTTGCCGTCGCGCGAGCCGAGGAACTGGACGGAGTTGGCGATGATCTGCACCGCCTGCCGTTTGCCACCGCCCTCTTTGGCCTCCCACTCGCGCCAGTCGAGGCGACCTTCGATCGCGACTGGACGGCCCTTGGAGAGGTAGTTGGCGCAGTTCTCGCCCTGCGCGCCCCAGACGGTCACATTGAAGTAGTTGGGCTTGTCGACCCATTCGCCGGTCGGAGCCGTCCTTGCGCCGGCTGTTGACCGCAACCCGCAGCTCGCAGACCGCCGTTCCGCTGCCCAGATGGCGCAGTTCGGGGTCCTGGGTCAGGTTCCCGGTGATGACCACCACGTTGATGTTCGAAGCCGCCACGGCTCTCACTCCTCAAGATCGTTTATTGAGACACCAGTCTAAGAGCGCTGGCGGCGCAACTCTCCCCCCGGAAGCCGGAATCTGCGCGAAAAGAGGAACTAAGCGGCGGAGTCGCCGGGCTCGCCCTCGGCGTCCTCGGCCGGGGCATCGGGGGCCTCAGGCTCAGCGGTGGGCTCAGCGGCCTCGGCCGCCGGCTCGGGCGTCTCAGCGGCGGGCTCCACCTCTGCGGGCGGCTCCGCAACGGCGACCGGAGCAGGCGCTTCGGGTGCAGCGGCCTCGGACTCGCTGTCGGCGGGGGCCGCCGGCGGCGCGCCCTGAGAAGGCCGATCGCGGGATGCCGCGGGACCGGGGGCGCTGGTTGCCGGCGGTACCACCACGGGGGTGTCCGCGTCGACTTTGAAGATCCGGAAGCGCAGCACACCGTCAGCGATCTTCAGGTTGTGGTCGAGCTGCTCGAGCAACTCGGTCGGCGCCTCGAAGCGGAACCAGCGGTAATCGGCCTCGTTGCGCTTGTTGATCTCGTAGGCCATCTTGCGCAGGCCCCAGACGTTCTCGTGTTTCAGCGTCCCGGCGGCCTCGATCTGGCTCTTCGCCTCGTTGGCGACAGCGTCGCGACCCGCGGCATCCTGCCCCGGGTCCAGCATCAGAACCAGCTCGTATTCGCGTGGTGCGGCCAAAACGGCGTCGGACTATAGCTAGCGGGGAGCAAACTCCATGGACCCGTCGTCCGGAGGCGCGGGAGCGGGGGCGGGTGGAGGTGCTTGTGGGGTGGGCTGAAGGACCGTAGGGACGGGGGCCTTGGCGGGCGGGTCCTGTCGTCGGATGGGGGTGCCTCGCTTGGGCTGCGACCTTCTCCGGGCAGAGGGACCACGCCGTCGGTGGGATGAGGCCTCGCCCTCCGAAGGCTCCGCCCGGAGCGAGACACCCCCATCCGACGCCACCCGCCCGAGATGCCTCTTCGGCTGACGCTCTTTCAGCTTGGGCGCAGCCACCACCCGCGGTAGGCCCACGTCAGCTGGCAAGGGTTCGGGAGCTGGTGGCTCTAGAAGAGCTGGAACGAGCTGCAGCGCAACGAGCGCAGCAAGCACTACGGCAGCCCCCTTTGCCGCAAGCTGCCAGCGGATGCGCAATCCCATGCAGCTCTAAGTCCCCAGCATCCGGAGCTCGCCCCCCTAAAGCTATGAAGAGGAGGTCGGAGTCGCCCCGGGAGTGCCTCGCGAAGCGGCTCCGCAGAGTTTCTCTAGCGGCGAAGCCGCTCCAAATCCGTGAGCGAAGCGAACATAGGCACCTCCCGGGGCGACTCCGACCTCCTACTACGCAACAGCCTCGCGAAGTTCCGCGATGTCTTTCAACTGCTCGTCGACCCAGTCGCCGGGATTGCGCGAGTAGATGATCTCCTTGAGGTGCTGGGCTCGCAGCTTGCGCTCTTCGGGTCCCATCGTCAGCGCCCGGTGGATCGCGTCGGCCTGCTCCTGGATGTCGAACGGGTTGACCGAGAGGACGCAGTCGGCCAGCTCCTCGTGCGAGCCGGTGTTCTCGGAGAGCATCAGGACCCCGTCGCGGGTGTTGACCGCCGGCGCCTCCTTGGCGACGAGGTTCATCCCGTCGAAGATCGAGTTGACCATCAGCAGGTCGAAGTGCTTGTAGCGGGCGACGGCCTCGGGGAAGTTCTCGTAGATCTTGAGGTCGATCGGCATCCAGTCGGTGGTGCCGTGCTTGTGGTTGACGACGGCGACCAGCGCCTCGATTTTCTCCAGGTACTCGGCGTACTCGGGCACGTCCTGGCGCGAGGGCTGCAGGTGGGCGATGAAGGTGACCTTCTCGCGGAACTCGGGGTGCTGGGCGAGGAAGGTGTCGAAGGCGGTGAAGCCGCGCAGCACGTTCTTGGAGAGGTCGGCGCGGTCGACGCGGATGATCAGGTGCTCGCGGCGGCGCTCCAGCACCTCGCGCTCCGCTGCCGCAACCTCGGGCGACTCGGCCGCGCGACGCAGGCGTTCGGCGTCGATCGAGAGCGGATAGGCGCGGGCGCGGGTCTCGCCGCCGGCGTGGCGCACCACGCAGCTGTCGTAGTCGACGTCGACCTCGAGCAGTTCGTCGCAGCAGCGGATGAAGTTGATGCAGTAGGCGTGCGTGTGGAAGCCGATGATGTCGTTGGCGAGCATGCCGCGGAAGATCGCCTCACGGATACGGCCGGGCAGGATCCGCCAGCTGTCCGGCTGCGACCAGGGGATGTGGACGAAGTGGTGCAGGAAGGCGTCGGGCCGCTCGGCGCGGATCATTCCCGGCACCGTGTAGAGGTGGTAGTCGTGGAGCATCACCAGCGGCCGCTCGCGTCCCTCGATCTGGCCGAGCACGGCGCGCGCGATGTCGCCGTTGACGGCCTGGTAGCCGTCGTCCCAGGCGTCGAGCTCCTCCTGGCGGATGTCGGGAGCGTTGGAGAGGTCCCAGAGGTAGTGCTGGATGAACCAGAGGATCGGGTTGGCGATCACGTTGTAGAAGCCGTCGTAGGCGGCGGGGTCGCTGCCGACCAGCAGGACCTTGTAGTCGATCCCGTCGATCGAGAGCTCAACCGGCCCACCGCGCTCCTCGGACACCGCGACGTCCTCGTCGGTCATCGCCGAGGCGATCCAGAGTGCCTCGCGGTGTGAGACGAGCCCGGAGAGCGCCGTCACCAGGCCGCCGCCGCCGCGCTGGACTGTGCGCTCGCCCTCCTCGTCGCGCTCGAACTGGGCCGGCCCGCGGTTGGAGACGATGATCAGCGGATCGGAGTCGGGCATCGGCCTCTCAGCCTACCCGCCCGCCGACGCCTATTCGTCGAGCTCGGTCAGCAGCTGCAGCCAGTCGCGCAACAGGCGCGGCGAGAGGAACTCGCGCCGGGCGTGTTCCTTGCCGGCCTTGCCCAGTCGCTTGCCCAGCTCCGGGTCGGCAAGGATCTCGAGGCAGCGCTGCGCGCACTCGGCCGGCGAGTTGACCAGGTAGCCGCTGGTGCCGTCCTCGATCTGCAGCGGGATGCCCCCGACGTTGCCGGCCACCGTCGGCCGGCCCTTCCAGAGCGCCTCGGTGACGGTCAGGCCGAAGCCCTCGCGGATCGACTTCTGCAGGCAGACGTCGGACTGCGACTGGAAAGCGTTGACCTCGATGGCGCCGACGTTGTTGAGGTTGTTGAGGATCTTGATGTCCTCGTCGCCGTCGGCGTATTCGACGGTCTGCTGGAAGAAGTCCCAGCCCTCGGGATCGTCGGTCGCCATCGAGCCGACCAGCGCCAGCTGTACATCCGGCATCGCGGCGGTCACCTCGCGGTAGGCATCAATTACGCCGATCGGGTCCTTCCAGGGATCGAAGCGCGAGACCTGGGTGATCAGCGGGCGGTCGACGTCGATCCCGAACTGGTTGCAGACGTAGGCGGCATCGTCGGGGGAAAAGGCCATGTTCTTCGGCGAGAGCGGATCGATCGCCGGCGGCACGATGCGGATGCCGTTGTGGCCGTTCATCCCGTTCGGGACGTAGGTGGGCATGTGCCAGACCGTCGCGTCGTACTCCTCGATCAGCGGCTGCAGGCGGGCGATCGGCGCCGGGTTCGGCTCGGAGAGATCGATGTGGCAGCGCCAGACCCAGTTGCGGCTCTGCTCGGTGGCACCGCGGCGCAGTCCGATCGGCTGTGGGTCGTGGACGATGATCGTGTCCCACTCGCCTTTGAGGCCCTCCGCGTTTATCGCGTTGATTTCGTCGAAGACCGCCCACTGCTCATCGCTCAGCGTCTCCTCGGCGCCCTGCAGCGAGTTGTGCAGGAGCTTGGTCGCATTGAAGAACTCCTCCTTGCCGAAGATCACGTGCCAGTGGGCGTCGATCCCGGCGTCCCGCATCAGCGGCACGATCGTGTAGAGGATCTCCGAGACACCGCCGCCGAAGGCAGTCGCGCTGACGTGGAGCACGCGCTGTCCCTTGAGCGGCTCAGCCAACTCGCGGATTCGTTCGCTCAACTCCTTCCCAGCGATGTGGGTGTAGTCGGAGAGGGACTTCTGGCCGAGGGAGACTTCCTGAAGCATCGGCGATTTCTACAGGCAACGGCGGCTGGACGACGGGCAGGCTGCTCAACCGCCGGGTTCGGCGACCGGGCGCTTACTCAAGGTGATCTCCACGGTTTCCCTATCGCCGTCGTCGTGGAGCACGTCGACTTTGACCTTTTCGCCGGGTTGGAAGCCGGAGATGAAGCGGGCGAGATCGTCCGGTTCGACGACCGGATGGCCGTCCACGGCGAGGATCGTGTCGCCGCCGGCCTGGTATGGAATCCCCTGGAAACGGACCTTTTCGTCGCCGCCCTCGAGGCCCACTTCGTCGGCCGGGCCGCCGGGAATCACTTCGGCCAGCAGGCCCCCGTGGTCGGTGTCGAGGCCGAGCTTGGCGGCGAGCTGGGGATAGAGCGCCTGGGTGCAGACGCCGATGTAGGCGTATTCGACGCTGCCCTTGCGCTCGAGCTGGGCGAGCGAGCGCTTCACCGCCGAGATCGGCACCGCGAAGCCGACGCCGTTGTTGGCGCCGGAGTTGGTCTCGATCTGCTGGTTGATGCCGACGACGCGGGCGGCGGCTTCGAGCAGGGGCCCGCCGGAGTTGCCGGGGTTGATCGATGCGTCGGTCTGGATCGCGCCCTCGATCTGGAACTGGGTGAGCGAGCCGACCGAGCGGTCGATCGCCGAGACGATCCCGACCGAGAGCGACTGACTGCTCGCCGAACGGGTTGCCGATCGCGGCGACCGGCTGGCCGACCACGAGGTCGCGATCGTCGCCCAGCTCCAGCGGGTGGAGAGCGAAGCCGTCTGGCTCCACTTCGAGCAGGGCGACGTCGGCGAAGGGGTCGAAGCCGACGATCTTCGCCGGCACGACGTTGCGATCGGGGAACTCGACGAAGACCGCCTTCGCCTCCTTGCGGTCGCTCGCCCTCGCCGTCGGTGACGACGTGGGCGTTGGTGACGATCCGCCCTCGGTGTCGAGGACGAAGCCGGAGCCTTCGGCGGCGCCTTCGTCGAAGATCGAGCGGATCGTGACCACGCCGGGTGAGGCATCGCGGTAGACCTCGGCCGCGTCGAATCCCTCGCTGGCCGTCTGCACGACGACCTGGGTCGTCGTCTTCGTCTGCTTCGACCGAGCCGGTTCCCGAGCTGTCGGCGTTGTCGCCGCCGCAGCCCGCGAGCAGCGCCAGAGCCAGCAGCGCCACCGCGAGCGGGGCGCCTTTCTTACGCATACCGTCAGTAAGGCGCCCGCGCGCTCACGCGGTGGCCTTCGCCGGGTCGGCGGCGACCGCCGCCGGCGCTCCGGGCGGCGCGTGGGGAAGGTCGAGCGTGAAGGCGGTGAAGCGGCGGCTGGAGGAGATCGCGATGCGACCGTCCATCCGCTGCGCCAGCTCGCGCGCGATCGCGAGGCCGAGCCCGGAGCCGCCGGCGGAGTCGGCGGTGTAGAAGCGCTCAAAGATTCGCTTCTGCGCCCGTTGTGGGATGCCGGTGCCGTCGTCGGAGACGGTCAGCTCGGCGCGCTGGTTGACGGAGTAGATGGTCACGGTGACGCTGGTGCCCTCGGGCGTATGGGTGAGGGCGTTGTCGAGCAGGATACGGATGATCTGCCGCACCCGGTCGGGGTCGGCGGCGGCGATCACCGGCCGGTCCGGCGTGCGCAGCTCCAGGCGCGACCCACGCAGGTCGGCGCGGGCACCGAACTCGCGCGCCACGTCGCGCGCCAGCGAGCTGAGGTCGACGCTGTGGATCGCCATCACGATCCCGCCCGGCGTCGAGCTGGGAGAGGTTGAGCAGGTCAGCCGGTGAGCTTCGTCAGCCGCTCGATCTGCTGGCGCATCGTGCGCACGAACTCGGCCCGCTCCTCCGGGCTCGGGTCCTCCTCGTCGAGCAACTCGACGAAGCCGCCGAGGCTGAAGATCGGCGTGCGCAGCTCGTGCGAGGCGTTGGCGATGAACTGCTTGCGGGCGCTGTCGAGCTCGGCGAGCCGGCGCTGCATCTCGTTGAAGGTCCGGGCGAGCTGGCCGAGCTGGCCCGAGGAGTCGACCGGGATGCGGGCGGCGAAGTCGCCGTCGGCGACGTCGCGCGCCGCGTCCTCGATTCGCTTCACCCGCTGGGCGACCACCTGGGCGGAGTAGATGCCGACCCCGAGAGCCATCAGCAGGGCGAACAGGGCGCCGACCAGGATCGGCCCGCCGGCGCTGTGGTCGCCCTCGATGACGACGACCCATACATAGACGATGATCGACGTCCCGGCTCCGATCGACAGCGACGCGGTCGTGATCCTGCTGCCGAGCGGGGTGAGACGCAGCCCCCTCATTCTCTGAAGCGATAGCCGACGCCGCGCACCGTGAACAGATACTCGGGCTGCTTGGGGTCGGTCTCGAGCTTTTCGCGCAGGTGGCGGATGTGCACGTCGACGGTGCGGGGATCACGGTAGTCGGAGTCTCCCCAGACGTGCTCGAGCAGGGTCTCGCGGCTCAGCACTTTGCCCGGCGAGCGGGCGAGCGCGGCGAGGATCTCGAACTCGACGTAGGTGGCGGAGACCTCCTCCTTGCGCAGTGTCACCGAGCGACGGGCGGGATCGATTTTCAGCTCGCCGTGCTCGATCGGGTCTTCCTCGGTGGGGTCGGCGACCATCCGCGAGCGGCGCAGCGCCGCCTTCACCCGGCTGCGGAACTCGCGCATCGAGAAGGGCTTGGTGATGTAGTCGTCCGCGCCGACCTCGAGCCCGGCCACCTTGTCGGTCTCGCTGCCTTTCGCGGTCAGCATGATGATCGGCACCTGGCTGTGGCGGCGCAGCTGCCGGCAGACCTCCACCCCGTCGAGCTTGGGCAGCATCAGATCGAGCACGACCAGATCGAAGCGGGCCTCGGTGAAGCGTTCCAGCGCTTCGCGACCGTCGAGCGCCGAGGTGACGTGGTAGCCGTCCTTACGCAGTGGGTAGCTGAGCAGAGTCTGCACCGACTGCTCGTCGTCGACCAGCAGGATTCGCGTGGACCCGTTAGGCATAGACGAAGAGTAGTCCGGCAGGCGCATATGCCGGCTTGGACGGATGTGCTAGTACCAAGAACTAAGGTTGCTGGGTATGGAGCCGATATGAAGCTCATGACGCAGCAGCTACATCTAAAGAGCCTGATCGAGGACGGTCGGTATCAGCCCCAGCCGGAGCTGGTGGCGGAGGCCATGCTGCGCCGTCGGGGCGTGCGAACCCTGCTCACCGCGGCGGCGATGAATCCAGCTGGTCGAATCCCTTCGGCTTCAGCAGCTCGCCGCCAGGCAGCCTGATCTCAACCCCTTCGCCGGCTATGACCATCGCCGATCCGCGTCAGCCCCCCATGGCTCTCGACCGCTGCTTCTGCGTCAGCAAGTCGCTCTTTGGGTAGCGCCGCGAGCAGCTCGTAATCTTCGCCGCCTGACGTCGCCAACTCCAGTGGGTCGCGTTCGGCGGCTTCGGCGAGCTCGGCGAGGCCGGGGGCGAGAGGCAGGGCGTCTGCCTCGATCTGCAGGGCGACCCCGCCGGCCGCCGCGATGTGCCCGGCGTCGCCACCGAGCCCATCGCTGAGGTCGATCATCGCCGTTGCTCCCGCCGCCGCCAGACTCTCGACCGGCTTTCAGCCTTGGCCGGGGCTCGAGTTGCCTGGCGATCAACGAGCGCATGTGGTCGTCATTTCTACCGCTATGCGGTAGAAAAGACGACCGCGCTCGCGTGCTGTCCTCCAGAAGCAGTAGTCCCGCCGCCGCGCCGCCGAGCTCGCCGGTCACGACCAGTGCATCGTCGGGGCACGCCCCGGATCGCGTCACCAGCTCGTCGGCGCTCTTGGCGTGACCGACGACCGTGATCGCCAGGGTCAGGACCGGTGCGCGCGTTACGTCTCCGCCGGCAAGCGTCGTGCCGGTCGCCTCGGCGACTTTCGCCATTCCGTCCAACAGCTCCAGGCAGCCGTCCTCGTCGAGGTCGGCGGGAATGCCGAGGACGACGTAGGCCTCGCCAGGCTCCGCGCCCATCGCCGCCAGGTCGGAGAGCGCCACGGCAAGCGCCTTGGCGCCGATCTGCGCCGGGCTGCTCCACTCGCGCCGGAAATGGACGCCGTCGACGAGGGCGTCGACCGAGGTTGCGGTGACCCCGCCGGGGGCGGTGACGGCGGCATCGTCGCCGCTGCCGAGCAGTACGCGAGGGCCGGGTTGCGGCAGGCGCGCCCGTATGCGATCCAAGAGCTCGAACTCGCCCATGCACTCATTCTCCCCGCTGGCGGGTAGCGGGTAGCAGCCCCCGATCTCACTAAGGTGCGACAGACGTGGCAGAGGACCGACCACTCCTACATAGGCTTGGCGAAGCGGGCGCCCGCTTCGGCACCCGGCCTCCCCGCAGCAAGCGCGTCCGCCTCGCGATCCAGCTCGGCATCGCGGTCGTCGTCTTCGGCTTCCTCGTCCTCACCGTGGTCGACCAGTGGGCCGAGATCAAGGACAAGGGCGTCCACTTCCACGTCCTCTGGCTGATTCCCGCCTTCGTCTTCCTGCCGCTCTTTTACGCGTTCAGCGCGGTTGGCTGGGACCTGATCCTGCGCTTTCTCGGCTACCGGATCGGGCACGGGCGGGCGCAGGTCGCCTGGGGGCAGCCGCTCCTCGCCCGCTATGTGCCGGGCAGTGTTCTCTACGTGCTCGGCCGGGTGCTGCTCTCCGAGCGGGCAGGGGTGAAGCGGCGGGTGACGATCGCCAGCATCGTCTACGAGCAGGCGATCTCCGCCACCTCGGCGATCGTCTTCGCCGCCTACTTCCTGATCAGCCATCCGGACCTGCAGGGCCAGCCGCTGCGCTGGGCGGTGCTGCTGCTGATTCCGTTGGCGCTGGCCGTGTTGCATCCGCGCGTCTTCGGGCCGCTGGCCAACCGGGTGCTGCGCGCCTTCGGTCGCGAACCGCTGCCCGAGGTGATGCCGATGCGCGGTGTCGTGACGATGACGCTGTTCTACCTCTGCGTCTGGGGGGTGGTCGCGCTGGGGATGTACTGCGTGGCGCGCTCGGTAACCGACATCCCGCTCACCGTCAACGAAGTGCTCACGGTGGGCTCGGCGCAGGCGGTCGGCTACGTCGCCGCGCTCGTCACCCTCGTCGCCCCGGCCGGTCTCGGCATCCGCGATGCGGCTTTTGCCTGGGCGGTGAAGGGTGCGGTGGGCGACAGCTTCGCGGTCGGCTCGCTGATCGCGATCGCGGTGCGCGGCGTGCTGACCGTGGTCGAGTTGCTCTACGTCGGCCTGGTTACGGCGCTGGGCAAACGCGAGGGTTGGTCGATCCCGACCGGCATCGTGCATGCGTCCCCGGAGGAGGAGGCGGCTGAGGCGAAAGAGGGGGAGGGCGGAGTCGCCTCCGCTGGAGCCTAGGTTCGCTCACTATGTTGGAGCGGCTTCGCCGCAGGGGTCTCACGCCGGTGCGCCGCTTCGCGGAGGCTCCAGCGGAGGCGACTCCGCCCTCCCGTCAGCCCCTACAGCGGCATCCTGGCGGGCAACTGGTACGCCGTCAGGGCGAGCGTGAGGAGCTGCAAAGGTCGGTCTCTCGAGAGAGCTACCAGGGGCAATGCCCAGATCAGGTACCAGGGTAGGAGCCAGGCGGTGGCTAGTAGGAGGGCGAAGCTTGCCCAGGCTGCTGCTCTGAGCCAGTCGTTGCCGCGCCAGGTCCAGGCGAGGAGGTAGATGAAGACGGCTGCGAAGAGGGCGAGGGCCGTAGCGCGGACTGCGGTTGGGTCGAGGCCCGTTAGGCGGGCGAAGGTGATCGGGATGCTCATGTGGCTGGTGCGGTGTTGGTTTTCGCCGGCCAGGCCGATCGCGTCAAGCCAGCTCCAGCCGAAGGCGGCATAGGCGGCGGCGCCGAGAGTCAGAGCGGCTCCGGCGGCGCCGGCCAGAAGCCAAGCGACGGCTCGTCTCGCTGGCTCGAATGGAGCTTTTGCCCCCCAATACGGTGGTAAATGGTTCAGTCGAGCGGCGCTCAACAGGGCAAAGGGGGCTGCGATTGCCGCTGGGGCCTTTATCGCGAAGGCGGCTACGTAAGCGACACCTGCGCCTGCCTCGCGGGAGGAGAGCATTGCGACGATGCCAATCGTCGCCAGCAGCATCGCCAGGCCGTCGTTGTGGGCGCCGCCCACCACGTGGATCAGGACCAGCGGGTTGAGAGCCACGAATGCCGCGGCGCCCAGCGGCGAGACGCCGCGCGCGGGTGCGGCGCGGGCGACCAGGACGGCGATTCCCAGCACCGAGAGGGCGGCGGTCGCCTTCAGCGCCGCGACGGCGAGCCACATGGGCAGCCGGGCGAGCGGGTAGGTGCCGAGGGTGAAAAGCGGTCCGTAGGCGCTACTCGCGTCGATCCAGGTGACGCGGGTATAGGCCGGGTCGAACGGTGCGGCGGCCGGTGGGTGGACGTAGGGGTTGAGGCCGTGCACCACCCCGAGCCGGGCGTAGTCGACGTAGCTGTAGACGTCGTGGGAGAGGAGGACGGGGGCCAGTGCGAAGGCGGCCAGGAGAGCGGCGATCGCGGCCCAGAAGAGGCGCGGCGTCAACCGTCGCCGGCCGCTTTGCCGCCTTCGACACCCGCGCCTCCGCCGGACCCGTAAGGCGGCGGGGGCGGCGGAACGGGGGTCGGCTCCTGGCCGGCGCCCGGCGCGTAGGCATTGGGGTCATAGCCGCCGGTGGCTTCCCTGCCCAGCCGTTCGGCTTCGCTTTCCTCGCCACCTTCCGCGGCGGAGTTGGAGCCGCCGCGGATCGGCGTCGAGGCGGTGAACCGGCCATAGAACGGGGCCCAGCTGATCGGCGTCTTCGGCTGGCTGAATTCCTCGCAGGGGACTTCGGCGTTTGAGTAGAGCGAGTGCCAGATTTCCGCCGGGAAGGTGCCGCCGTAGACGGTCGTGCCGTGGACGCTGGTCATTTCGATCGCGTTCGATTGGGGGTAGCCGACCCAGACCACGGTCGCCAGGTTGGGCTGGATGCCGGCGAACCAGGCGTCGGTGAAGTTGTCGGTCGTGCCCGTCTTGCCGCCCTGGCCCGGGCAGCCGGTGTAGGCGGCGGTGCCGGTGCCTTCGGTGATGTTGTCGTGGAGGAGGCGCCATACCTCGTAGGCGACCGCTTCGGGCACGACCCGCCTCGGGTCGGGGTGTTCGGGTCGCTCGGCGTGCCCGTCGGGGAAGGCAACGCGGCGGATCGCGATCGGGTTGCGGTGGATGCCGCCTGAGGCGAGGGTCGCGTAGGCGTCGGCCATTTCCAGCGGTGAGACGCCGATCCGCAAGCCGCCGATCCCCTCGGCTGGGATGCCGTCGAGCTCGCTTTCGATCCCCATCGACTTCGCGGTCGCCGCGACGCGCTCCGGCCCGACATCGAGGTCGAGCTGGGCGAAGACCGTGTTGTCGGAGGCGACCGTCGCCTGCTGCAGGTTGATTCGCCCCAGGTAGCCCTCGTCCGCGGTGCTCACTTCCCAGTGGCCCCACTGGGGCAGGTCGAGATCGAGGTGCTTGGAGGTGTAGTAGGTCGAGTAAGGATCGATCCCTTGCTTGATCGCCGTGGTCAGGACGAAGGCCTTGAAGGTCGAGCCCGGCTGGCGGTGGCCCTGGGCGGCGAGGTTGAACTTGCTCTGTTCGTAGTCGGAGCTGGAGACCATCGCCTCGATGTGCCCGTTGGTCGGGTTGATCGAGACCAGCGCCGAGGAGGGGTCTTCGGGGTAGGGGAGGGCCGAGCGCGCCGCTTCCAGCCCGACGTCCTGCAGCCGTGGCTCGATCGTCGTGTAGACGTCGAGGCCGCCCTTGCGGACGGTGTTCACCCCGTAAGCCTGGATCAGCTTGTTCTCGACGTAGTCGAAGAAGTAGGGCTGGCGCTTGTCGAAGTAGCCCTGGTCGAGGTCGAGCTCGAGGCCACGCCGCTCGCCCCGCTGTGCCCGCTGCTGGGAGACGTAGCCGAGCTGGGCCATCTCGCCGAGCACGACGTTGCGCCGGGCTCTCGCCTTGCGCGGGTTGAGGACCGGGTTGTATTCGGAGGGCGCCTGCGGCAGACCGGCCAGCAGCGCGGCCTGCTCCAGGCTCAGCTTCCAGACCGGCCGCGAGAAGTAGATCTTCGAGGCCGCCTGGACGCCGACCGCGGTCGCGCCCTCGAGCGTCCCGTAGGAGGCGGTGTTGAGGTACTGCCCGAGGATCTCCCGCCGGGAGTGGCGCTTGGCGTACTCGATCGCCAGCTGCGCCTCGATGATCTTGCGTTCGAGGCTGCGGGCCGGGTTGGAGATGCAGAGGTTGCGGACCAACTGCTGGGTGATCGTCGAGCCGCCCTCGACCGTCTTGCCGGCTTCCAGGTTCTTCAGCGCGGCGCGGGCGATGCCCTCGGGGTCGATGCCACCGTGTTCGTAGAAGCGCTGGTCCTCGATCGCGACGGTGGCGTGTTGGAGGCTCTTGGGGATGCGGTCGATCGAGATCGGCGCGCGTGCTTCTTCGGACTGGATGACCCCGAGCTTGCTGCCGTCGGCCGCGAAGAGGGTCGAGTTGCCGCCCTTGTCGACCGGTTGGCAGGCGGCGAGCGAGGGCGCCTTCGCGGCGACGTCGAGCACCCAGTTGACGACGCCGATCGTGCCGATCGCGAGCAGCGCGACGACTCCGAGCGCGACGAAGAGCAGCTTGCCGCCCGCGCCTCCCCGGTGCCGCTGGCGGCGACGATTGCGCTGCGTCATGGGGAAAGCGTACTTCGCCCCGGGAGAGGCTCAGGCTTGCGTGTCGGCGGTGGAGAGGTTGTGGACGATCCCCTCGACCAGCAGCTGGTTGGGGATCACCACGGCGGTGTCATCGCCTGGGTTGACGTAGGTGTAGGAGAGGGTGATGTCGGTGACGCGCCCCTCGACTTCTTCGAAGGAGATCCGGTCGCCGATCCGGATCGGCTGGGAGATCGCGAGCTGCACCCCGGCGACCATGTTGGCGATCGTGTGCTGGGCGGCGAAGCCGATGATCGCCGCCAGTACCGCGGTCGAGGCGAGGATGCCGGTGGCGATGCGCTTGAACTCGGTGAACTGGCTCAGCGCGATCGCCACCAGGACGAGGAAGACGATCAGGATCGCGAGCCGGCGCAGGAAGCGCAGACGCGTCTTCGTGGACCGCGAGACCTGTGAGACTGCCGGCGTCATGAAGCCCAAACTAGCCTTTCCTTACGCGACGTGGGGGCCCAAACTGGCGATCGGCGGGGTGTTCCTGGCACTTGGCGCCGGGATCCTGCTGGGGATCCCGGCGGTCATCATCGACGGTCCCGGCGAAGGCGACCTCAGCACCGCGGCCAATGTGGTCGTCCAACTGGCAACGGCGCTGGGCTTCCTGCTGGTGCCGATCGCGATCGCGAGTCGCTGGGGCGAGTCCTCGGTCGGGCAGGCGCTGGCACGGCTCGGCGTACGCCGCTTCAGCCCCTCGGCACTGAAGTGGATGGCGGCGGCCGTCGGCGCCTACCTCCTCTTCGCCGCGCTCTACGCGGCGATCTTCGGCTCGCCGCACCAGGAGGACATCGCCGACTCGTTCGGCTCGGTGCCGATCCAGATCCTGCTGATCGTGATCGCGGCGCCGGTCAGCGAGGAGATCTGTTTCCGCGGCATGCTCTTCGGCGGCCTGCGCACGCGCCTGCCACGGCTTGCCGCGGCGGCAATCGGCGCGTTGATCTTCGGCGGCCTGCACGCCCTCACCGGCATCAGCGCCGTCCCGCCGCTGATCGCCTTCGGCTTCGTCCTCGCCCTGCTCTACGAGAAGACCGGCTCGATCGTCCCGGGCATCGTCCTGCACATGCTCAACAACTCAGTGGCCCTGATCGGGCAGTAGTGCGCCGGAGCCGGAGTAAAGAAACGGCCCGCAAGACGGGCCGTCAGGTGCAGCAACCAGCTGATACCTAAGCCAAAACTACCAGAGCCGCGAGACCCTGACCTCTCGGAGGTCTGAGACGCGAAGGCAGATCGTGAAGCGGGTCGTCACCCCGCAGGCCGCGTGATATTGCACCTCAATCCAACCTTCGTACCTCAGACACATGGCGGAGGGCGGGGGACTCGAACCCCATTCGGCTACGAGGCCGAACTCCCAGGTATCAGCTGGTTGCCGTCACCTGACGGCTTCACCCTCCGCTGCCACCGACAGTAGCCGGGGAATCCTCCATTTCAAGCCATGTTTCACTCTTTTTACAGACAATTGACTGCGCTGTTACGAAGACGTGACAAACCGACCAACCGAGCCATCCGCAAGAATGCCGGGCCGATGAACCGCCACCTCGTCTGCGCGCTGGTTTTCCTTGCCCTGCTGGCGCTTCCGGCCGCCGCTTCGGCGAAGCAGCTACCCGGAAGTTCACCGGGTGCCGGCAAAGCCCCGCAGGCGCCGGACCAGGCGACGGTGAAGATCAGCCTCGGCAAGCTCAAGGGCGGCAAGGCGCCGATCTACGGGACGGTGCCCGTCTACGGAATGGTCGAGCCCTTTGCGCCCGGGCAGAGTGTCGACGTCACCTTCTACCTCGACGGGCACAAGCTGTTCAAGCGTGCGGTGAAGGTGAGACAGGGCTCGGGCAGGGCTGGCGTCTTCAAAAGCTCGATCCGCGTCCGCGAGGCCGGCAAGTACGCCGCCGCAGCTCACCTGCCGGCGAGCGACTCGGTGCGGGGCGACACCACGGTGCGCAAGAGCTGGCGGGTCAGCTTCCCGGCCCTGCACCAGGGCCAGTGCGGGGACGTCGTCGTCGGCTTCAAGAAGGCGATGCGCAAGATGGGCTACATCGCCAACAGCGGGCGCTGCTTCGGCGACAAGACGGCACGCGGTGTGCTCGCCTATCGCAAAGTCAACGACATGAGCCGCAGCATGCGCGCCGGCAAGGGCCTGGTCAAGCGAGTCTTCGCCGGCAAGGGCGGTTACGAGGTCGTCCACCCGGGCGCGGGCGAACACCTCGAGGCGCCGCTCTCCAAGCAGGTCCTCGTCTTCACCAAGGGGGACAAGCCGTTCGCGATCTACCCGGTCTCCTCGGGCAAGTCCTCGACCCCGACCGTCACCGGCCACTTCACCTTCATCCGCCAGGAACCCGGCTACAACTCGCACGGCATGTACTACTCCTTCTACTTCTACGGCGGCTACGCCGTGCACGGCTACGAATCGGTGCCCGACTACCCCGCCAGTCACGGTTGCATCCGAACCTTTATCGCCGACCAGCCCGAGATCTACGAGCGGATCAACTTCGGCGAGGATATTTTTGTCTTCTGAGCAGCGCTCAGTAGATCGACGTGGCTGATCTCGAAGCCGCCAAGCGCACCCTGCTCGCCGAGCTGCGCGAGCACTCGTTGGTGCTCGGCGAGGTGACTCTGGCCAGTGGGGCGGTGGCTCAGTACTACGTCGACGCGCGGCGGGCGCTGTTGCGGCCGGTGGGGTTCCGCGCCGCCGGTGAGCTGATCGCTGCGGCTGCGATTGACGCCGGGGCGGATGCCGTCGGCGGCCCGGCAACGGCGGCGATTCCACCTGCGTGCGCCGCCCTGGCCGTGCCCGCCGGCGACGATCTCGTCGGCTTCTTCGTCCGCGGCGAGCGCAAGCAGCACGGCCTGCAACGCTGGGTCGAGGGCCCCGTCGAGGAGGGCGACAAGGTACTCGTCGTCGAGGACACCGTCACCAGCGGTGGCTCGACCGTGAAGGCGATCGAGAAGATCAAGCAGCAGGGCCTCGAGCCCGTCTCCGTGGTCGCCGTAGTCGACCGTCTGGCGGGCGGCGGCGAAGCGATCGAAGCGGCCGCGGCCGCTCCCTACCGGGCCCTCGTCACGATCGACGAGCTGTACCCGGATCGCCCCGACCGCGGCTGACCGAGCCAAGCGCGACCGCCAACAGGTACCTGCCGGGTACCCGTTCCCTAGTCCGTGCTTTGCGGGGATTTTTAGTTACCCGAGGACAACGCTCTTTTCTCCAAAAACACTCTCCTTGACATTAAAAAGGTTCTTGTTTACAGTCTTGCCACCGTCTGGTTGAGACGGCACAGGGACTACACACCGAGCTCGCCACAAGGGCCGCAAGGGAAGCGGCCGGCAGAGGGGCTCACGGGACAAGGAGAAGAGATTCAGATGCTCTCGCCACGGAACAAAGGCGCCGCAAAGCGCTTTCGCGAACCCTTCGGCAAGGCCGGCCTAACCGTCGCGATCCTCGCCCTCGTCTTTGCCATGGTCGGCGGCGCCTGGGCTGCCGCGGGCCTCAACAGCAAGCAGAAGAAGGAAGTAAAGAGCATCGCCAAAAGCTTTCAGGGCACCGGGCCTGCGGGAGCGGCGGGACCCGCTGGCGCCAAGGGCGACAACGGCTCGAACGGCGCCGCCGGCGTTAAGGGTGACAAGGGCGATACCGGCGCCACTGGCAAACAGGGCACCCAGGGCATCCAGGGCAAAGAAGGCTCGCCGTGGACCGCGGGGGGCACGCTTCCCTCCGGTCAGACCGAGACCGGGACCTGGAACGCTCTAGCCACTGGCGCATGGTACACCGGCCCAGTGGGCAACATCTCCTTTGCGCTTCCGCTCAAAGCAGGCGCTGAAAAAGCGGCCTTTGTCTTCACGCCGACGCAGCTCAAAAATGGAGAATTCGGCAAGGAAGAAGGCAAACCCGAAAAAGGTTGCAAAGTCGGAGACCCGGAATGTGTTGACACGGGTTGCAGAGGCGGTTTCACCAACCCCACTGCGCCGAAAGGCGTCCTCTGCGTTTACGCGCAATACGAAGAAATGTCAAGCGTCGCCGGCGAACCGGGGGGCTTGTATGCGGACAGTGACGGTGAAGGCGCGCGTGGCGACAGCTATGGCCCGGCTGGCACCTTCATCGCTGGAATCGGCGGCTTTGCAGCCGAAGCGTATCTGGCCGTGTACGGAACCTGGGCGGTGACCGCCCCGTAGTACTGCACACACCCATCGCCAGCCGGAGGAATGGCCGGCGATTGGAACTGACCGTTACCGCACTGCCGATCGCTAGGAGCGAGGATGAGAAAGACAAGCCGCGAGATCAAACAGCCGCGCGCCTTTGCGGCGCTACTCGGAGGCTTGCTCCTCAGCCTTGCTCTACTTGGCGCCTCCCCAGCCTCCGCCGCCTACCAGCAGGTGGGCAACTTTGCCGGCAACCCGGGGGAACTGCATGAATTTCAGATATTCACCTTCGAACAGTACGCGGAATTGTGGCCCGAAAAGGTGCAGCTCGGCGGTACGGGCGGGATGGCCGTCAACTACACCGGCGCCGGTGGCGTACCGGCAGGGACGCTCTATGCCACCACTCTGGATCATTTCGGCCTCCTCCGCGTAGCCCGCTACAATCCCGACGGCAGCTTCAGCGAGGCCTGGCAGGTCACCGGCGAAGCGGGCGAATACGAACGCTGCGGTCCCGACGGTGCCCCCGCCCATCCGCACTGTCTACCCCGGCCGGAAGCAAGCAATCGCGGTAGCGACGTCGACGTCGACCAGACGACGGGGGACGTCTACGTGTTCAGGGCGACCAGCCCGCCGGGGCCGCCCGGAACCACCGAGATCGAAGTCTTCAACGCCGACGGCTCGGAAGCGATCACGCGCTTCGGCGAATACGCCGGCCCGGGCAAAACCATCGCCGAAAGTCCCGACAAACTGCATGAATGGGTTGGTGCCGGGAACATGGCGGTAAATGCGGCCGGAGAAGTCTACGTCTTCGATTTAAGCGGGGTAGTCCGCCGGCTGATGGTCTTCAGGCCAAAAACCCCGGGCGACTACACCGAGTACGAGTACGCGGGGCAGTCACATGACATCGGCGCGGGGGAAGCGAAATTCCCCGCCAGACCCGTAACCGACGCGGCCGGCGACGTCTATACGGCCTCCGAATCGAGCGTCGAAAAGTACGAACCGGCCACGCCATCGACCCCGGTCTGCTCCTTCAGCTTCAAAAAAGGCGGGATCAGGGCGATGACGGTGAACCCGAAAACGGGCGAAGTCTTCTTCTACTCATACATCGATCACTTGTTGCACCGGCTGAACCCCTGCGAAGGAGGCAAATTCAGCGAAGCCGAAGCACTCGAAGTGGCGCCGAAAAGGGACTATTTGAGCGCGATGGCGGTCGACCCCGAGCGGGTGTTCGGGCCGGGCCGGGCGGCGGGCGTGCTCTACGCCGGTGCGCCGGACGGCCAAGGGGGAGAAGAAAAAGGCACCTCTCCCAACATCGAAGTCGAAAGCTCGATGGGATACGTCTTCGCGCCGCCGCCGGAACTGGCGCCCGCGGTCCTCTCCGAGTCGGTCTCGGCCGTGACCCCGAGCTCGGCCCGCCTGGAAGGGAGCATCGACCCGAGGGGCAACGTGACCCGCTACGCCTTCCAGTACGTCTCAGACGCCGCCTATGAGGCAAACGAACCGAGCGAACGCTTCGCCGGGGCGCTCGAAGCGCCGCTGGGCGGGGCGCGGGTCGAAGGCTCCAAAGCGATCCCGGTGGCGACGACGATCAGCGGCCTGCAATCGGGGAGCGAATACCACTACCGGATCGTGGCCGTAAGCCACTGCGCCTCGGGCGAACCGGAAAAAGAATGCCCGGGGGAAGGCGCCGCGAAGGCCTTTCGCACCTACCCGCTCGAAGCCGCGGGGCTGCCCGACGACCGCGCCTGGGAGCTCGTCTCCCCGGTGCAGAAGAACGGCGGCCAGGTCATACCCGCCGAGCCCGAAGTGAGCAGCTGCGGCTTGAAGGAATGCAAGCCCGGCTCCGCCTACAACAAGTTCCCGATGCAGAGCGCTCCCGACGGGAACGCGATCGCTTATGAGGGCAGCCCCTTCTCCTTCGACGACGGCGCGTTGATCGAAAACGAGTACATAGCCCGCCGCACCGCCTCGGGCTGGCAGAGCGTCAACCTGACCCCCTCGCGGCTGCAGAGCAAAGGCAGCGGGGGCTATATGGCCTTCAAGGCCGACCTCAGCGAGAGCGTGCTCGAACAGATCAACTTCCCGCTCAGCCCCGCGGGCCCGGCCGAATTCGGCAACCTCTACACCCAGCCGAGCGCCGAACCCGCCTCGCTCGATCCGTTCTTGACCGAAGCGCCGCCCAACCGCACGCCCGGCAACAGCTCAGACGGCCTGGGGCTCTCCTTCGCCGGCGCCTCGGCTGACTTCTCGCGCTTCTTCTTCAGTGCCAACGACGCGCTGACCCCTGAAGCCGAAGGCGGCCCGGAAGCCAAGCGGAACCTCTATGAACGCTCGGGAGGGGAACTGCACCTCGTCAACTTCGCCCCGGGAAACGCGACGACGATCCCCGGCGCCTCCTTCGGCGGCAAAGGCGCCTTCCACGCGATCTCCCAGGATGGCTCGCGCGCCTTCTTCAGCGACGAATCTGGCCGGCTCTACATGCGCATCGACGGCGAGGAAACCCGCGAAGTCAAAGACCCCGGCAAATTCCTCACCGCCTCTGCCGACGGCAGCAAGGTGCTGCTCGACGACGGCTGCCTCTATGTGGTCGAAGTCGAAGCCTGCGAAGACCTGACCCAAGGCGAAGGCGGCTTCCAGGGAATCGCCGGACAAAGCGAAGACCTCTCGCATGTCTACTTCGTCGACACCAAAGTGCTCAGCGGCGAAGAACCAAACGAGCACGGCGACAAAGCCCAAGAAGGCAAATTCAACCTCTATGCCTGGAACGAAGGCGCGACCACCTTCGTCGCCACCTTGCCGGGCAACACGCAATTCGAAGAAGCCAGCGACTGGGCCGTTGACCCGCAGCGCCGCACCGCCGAGGCCAGCCCCGACGGGCGCCGGCTCGCCTTCCGCTCCACGGCGCCGTTGACGGGCTACGCGAACGTCGGGCCTTGCGGCCTCCAGATCAACAGCAACAAAGAAGAAGAAATCCTCGAAGCCACCTGTCCGGAGGTATTCCTCTATGACTCCGCCACGGGCGATCTGAGCTGTCCCTCCTGCAACCCCACCGGCGCTCCGCCGAAGGGCGCCGCAACTCTGCGCAGGATCACCGGGTTCAGCGAATTCCAGCCCCGCTACCTGCTCGATTCCGGGCGCCTCTTCTTCGACAGCCAGGACTCGCTCAGTCCCTTCGATACCAACGGGCGGGTCGAAGACGTCTATGAGTTCGAGCCGAACGGGGTCGGCAGCTGCGCGAGGGCCGCGGGCTGCGTGCGGCTGATCTCCACCGGGCGTTTCGGCTCTGACGCCAACTTCCTCGCCGCGGACCCGAGCGGGCGTAACGTCTTCTTCACCGGCCGCGATCAGCTCGTCGCCGCCGACAAAGACGACCTGGTCGATCTCTACGACGCCCGCGAAGGGGGCGGCTTCCCACCCGAAGTCGGGGCCGCCGAATGCCAGGGCGAAGCGTGTTTGCCCTCGGTCTCTCCTCCAAACGACCCGCCGCCGGCCTTCAAAGGCCCGGGCAACCGGTCCACCGACCAGGGCAAGGCGCGCTGCCCCAAGGGCCGCCACGCGGTGAAGCGCAAAGGCAAGGCGCGCTGCGTGAAGAGCCAGGCCAAGCGTCACCACAAACGCCACAACAACCGCGGAGGTGCGAAGTGAAACGCCTCAAGCTCATCGCCCTGATCGCCGCACTGGCCACCCTCGCGGCTCCGGCTGCCGCGCAGGCGGACTTCGGCTTCCTCCCCGGCAGCGCCTCGGTGACCGCGATCAACAAAGACGGCACGATCGCCTCCCAGGCCAACTCCCACCCCTACGCCTTCATCGCCCACGTCGACCTGAAGACCGACGCCGAAGGCAAGCCCGAAGGCGGCGACATGCGCAGCACCAGGGCGCTCTTGCCGCCGGGCTTCTTCGGCAACCCCGAGGCGGTGCCCGCCTGCCCCCACCAGGAGTTCGAAGGCGGCATCCCGGCCTGCTCGCTCAACACCCAGATCGGCGTACTGCGCTCGATCATCCCCGGGATCGGCGAAATCAAGGGCCCCCTCTACAACGTCACCCCCCCGCACGGCATCGCCGTGGAGATCGGCTTCTCCAGCCCGGCCGGCCTGACCGTGCTGCAGTACGCGAAGCTGGAAACCGAAAAGGAATACCGCTTCCACGTCGTCGCCTCCGACATACCGATCGGCGTCACCTCGGTGACCGAGACGATCTGGGGCACCCCCGCGGATCCTTCCCACGACTCCGAACGCGGCGGCGAACTGCAGGGAGGAACCTCCGACGCGCCGCGCCTGCCCTACCTGACGATGCCGGTCGATTGCCGCAAGCCGCTGACGACTCTGCTGCAGGCAGACTCGGTCCTCGCGCCGGGCGTCTTCTCCGAACTGGAAGCCCCCAACGTCGACGCCGGCGGCAACCCGGCGGCGATGACGGGTTGTGAGTCCGTTCCCTTCGATCCGAAGATCGCCGCCCAGCCGACGACGAAATTGGCCGAGAGCCCCTCGGGCCTCGACTTCGAACTGAAGCTTCCCAACCAGGGATTGCTCGACAAAGAAGCGATCGTCGAAACCGAGCCCGAAAAGCTCGAAGTCACCCTGCCCGAAGGTATGACGCTGAATCCGTCCGCCTCCGAAGGCCTCGGCGTCTGCTCTGAAGCCCAATACAAGGCAGAGCAGGCCTCCTCGAGCCCGAGCGCAGGCTGCCCCGATGAATCCAAGCTCGGCTCGATCCTGATCCACACGCCGCTGATCACCGAACCGATCGAAGGCTCCCTCTATCTGGCAAAGCCCTATGAGAACCCCGCGGGGACCCTCTTTGCCCTCTACCTGGTGGCCCGCGGTCCTGGCCACGGCATCCTGGTCAAGCAGGTCGGCAAGGTCGAACCGAACGCCCAAACGGGGCAGCTCGTCACCACCTTCGAAGGCCTGCCGCCGCTGCCCTATTCGAGCGTCTTGCTGCACTTCAGAGAAGGCGGCAGGGCTCCGCTCGTCTCACCGCCCTCATGCGGGGAATACCTGACCACGGCAAAGCTCTATCCCGCATCAGAGCCCGACAAGCCGATCACCGTGAGTGCACCCTTCAAGGTCGAACACGGTGCCGACGGCGGAGCCTGCCCGTCCGGAGCGCTTCCCTTCGGCCCCGACTTTCAGGCCAGCGCGCTCAACAACAATGCCGGCTCCTACTCCCCCTTCTACATGCGCCTCACTCGTAGGGACGGAGATCAGGACCTGACCAAGTTCTCAGCCAAGCTGCCTCCGGGAGTAGTCGGCAAGCTTGCCGGCACCGCGCAGTGCTCCCCTGCAGCGATAGCCCAGGCGCGCTCAAGACAGGGAACCCACGGAGGACAAGAAGAGAGAGAACACCCCTCCTGCCCCGCAGACTCTTTGATCGGCCACGTATTGGCGGGAGCGGGAGTGGGGGCGGTGCTCACCTACGTCCCCGGCAAGCTCTACCTCTCCGGCCCTCTGAACGGAGCGCCGCTCTCCGTTGTCGCGATCGTCCCAGCGGTGGCCGGTCCCTTCGACGCGGGCACCGTGGTAACCCAAGAGGCGTTGCGGATCAATCCGCTTACCGCCGAAGTGGAAGCAGACGGCTCTTCGTCCGATCCGATCCCCCACATCCTCAGGGGGATCCCCTTGAAGGTAAGGGACCTGCGCGTCTACGTCGACAAGCCCAACTTCACCTTGAACCCGACCAGTTGCGATCCCTCGGCGGCAAAGGCGACGATCTGGTCGGGGGGCTTCAACGTCTTCAGCGCCCTCGATGACTCCGCCCACGCCTTGGAGTCGCGCTTCCAAGCGGCAAGCTGTGCTTCTTTGGCCTTCAAGCCAAAGCTCGCCATGAAGCTCAAAGGCGGCACCAAAAGAGGCGCCCACCCCGCGCTCACCGGCACCTACAAGCCAAGAGCCGGAGACGCCAACACCGACAGCCTCGTCCTCACCCTGCCCCACAGCGCTTTCCTCGATCAAGCCCACATCAGGACGATCTGCACCAGGGTCCAGTTCGCAGCGAACGGCGGCGCCGGCAGAGGCTGTCCGGAGGCCGCGGTCTACGGCAAGGCAAAAGCCTGGACCCCGCTGCTCGAGAAGCCACTTGAAGGCGAGGTCTTCCTCAGATCCTCAAACCACAACCTGCCCGACTTCGTCGCCGCATTGCACGGCTTGGTCGACGTCGAAGCAGTCGCTCGGATCGACTCCAAGAACGGCGGCATCAGAGCCACCTTCTCGACGATCCCAGACGCACCGTTGACCAAAGTCGTGGTCGCCATGCAGGGCGCCAAGAAGGGGCTGATCATCAACAGCACCAACCTCTGCGCCGCCAAGCACAAGGCCGATGCCCGCTTCGAGGGCCACAACGGCAAGACGGCCTCCGCGAAGCCTGTTGTCGGGGCCAGTTGTGGGAAGGCTCGGAAGCACAAGCGACATAGGGCGCAGCGATGAGGCGCAGCGCCGCCCTACTCGCGGCGCTCTCGGTTATCGGGCTGCTCGCGGCCTCCCCTGCCTCTGCCGCCTATCAGCAGGTGAGTAACTTCGCCGGCAACCCGGGGGAACTGCATAAAAGCAATGGACTCACCGAAAAACAGTACGCGGAACTGTGGCCCGAAAAGGTACAGCTGGGCGGCGTTGGCGGGATGGCCGTCAACTACACCGGCGCCGGTGGCGTACCAGTGGGCACTCTCTACACGGCGACGGTACCTTCCTTTGGTCAAGATATCCGCGTAGCCCGCTACAATCCCGACGGCAGCTTCAGCGAGGCCTGGCAGGTCACCGGCGAAGCGGGCGCATACGAACGCTGCGGTCCCGACGGGGACCCCGGCCATCCTCACTGCCTGCCCCGTCCGGAAGGATCCGGCGACGGAATCGACGTCGACGTCGACCAGACGACGGGGAACGTCTACGTGTTCAGGGCAAGCGGAGAACCGCCCGGAACCACCGAGATCGAAGTCTTCAACGCCGACGGCTCGGAAGCGATCACGCGCTTTGGCGAGCTCGCCGACCCAGGCGAAACCTTCGCCGAAAGCCCGGGAAAAGTACATGTATGGACCGGCCTTGGGGAGATAGCGGTAAACGCGACCGGGGAAGTCTACGTCTTCGACCTGAGTGGGGCATCCCGTCGGCTGATGGTCTTCAGGCCCAAAACCCCAGGCAACTACACCGAGTACGAGTACGCCGGGCAGTCACACGACATCGGCGCGGGAGAAGCGAAGTTCCCGGCCAACCCCGTAACCGACGCGGCCGGCGACGTCTATACGGCCTCCGAAACGAGAGTCGAAAAGTACGACCCGGCCACGCCATCGACCGCGGTCTGCTCGTTCAGCTTCAAAAAAGGCGGGATCAGGTCGATGACGGTGAACCCGAAAACGGGCGAAGTCTTCTTCTACTCCTACATCGATGATCTGTTGCACCGGCTGAACCCCTGCGAAGGAGGAACCTTCAGCGAAGCCGAAGCACTCGAAGTGGCGCCGAAAAGGGACTACTTGAGCGCCATGGCGATCGACCCCGAGCGGGTGTTCGGGCCGGGCCGGGCGGCGGGCGTGCTCTACGGCGGTGCGCCGAGCGGAGCAGGGGGAGAAAGCAAAGGCACCTCCCCAAACACCGAAGTCGCAAGCTCGATGGGGTACGTCTTCGCGCCGCCGGTGGAAGCGTCGCCCTCGGTCCTCTCTGAGTCGGTCTCGGCCGTGACCCCGAGCTCGGCCCGGCTGGAAGGGCGCATCGATCCGAAAGGCAACGTGACCCACTATGCCTTCCAGTACATCTCAGACGCCGCCTACCAGGCAAACGAACCGACGGAACGCTTCGCCGGGGCGCTCGAAGCGCCGCTGGGCGGGGCCCGGGTCGAAGGCTCCAAAGCGATCCCGGTGGCGACGACGATCAGCGGCCTGCAGCCGGGGAGCGAATACCACTACCGGATCGTGGCCATAAGCCACTGCTCCTCGGGCGAACCGGGAAAAGAATGCCTGGGAGAGGGCGCCGCGAAGGCCTTTCGCACCTACCCGCTCGAGGCCGCGGGGCTGCCCGACAACCGTGCCTGGGAGCTCGTCTCCCCGGTGCAGAAGAACGGCGGCCAGGTCATACCCGCCGAGCCCGAAGAGAGCAGCTGCGGCCAGAAAGAATGCAAGCCCGGCTCCTCCTACAACAAGTTCCCGATGCAGAGCGCTCCCGACGGGAACGCGATCGCCTACGAGGGCAGCGCCTTCTCCTTCGACGAGGGCGCGCTGATCGAAAACGAGTACATAGCCCGCCGCACCGCCTCGGGCTGGCAGAGCGTCAACCTGACCCCGTCGCGGTTGGCGAGCAAAGGCGCCGGGGGCTATATGGCCTTCAAGGCCGACCTCAGCGAAAGCGTGCTCGAACAAATCAACTTCCCGCTCAGCCCCGAGGGCCCGGCCGAATTCGGCAACCTCTACACCCAGCCGGTCGCCGAACCCGCCTCGCTGACGCCGTTCTTGACCGAAGCGCCGTTCAACCGTACGCCCGGCAACAGCTCCGACGGCCTGCGGCTCTCATTCGCCGGCGCCTCGGCGGACTTCTCGCGCTTCTTCTTCGCCGCCAACGACACGCTGACCCCTGAAGCCGAAGGCGGCCCGGAAGCCAAGCGGAACCTCTATGAACGCTCGGGCGGGGAACTGCACCTGGTCAACTTCGCCCCCGGCGACGCGACGACGATTCCCGGCGCCTCCTTCGGCGGCAAAAGCGCCTTCCACGCGATCTCCGAGGATGGCTCGCGTGCCTTCTGGAGCTCGGAATCGGGTCAGCTCTACGTCCGCATCGACGGCGGGGAAACCCGAGAAGTCAAAGACCCCGGCGAATTCCTCACCGCCTCCGCCGACGGCTCCAAGGCACTGCTCGACGATGGCTGCCTCTACGTGGTCGAAGTCGAAGCCTGCGAAGACCTGACGCAGGGCGAAGGCGGCTTCGAAGGCATCGCCGGACAGAGCGAAGACCTCTCGCGGATCTACTTCGTCGACGCCGCGGTGCTCAGCGGTGAAGAAGAAAACGCCCAGGGTGCCAAAGCCAAAGCAGGCAAACACAACCTCTACGTCTGGAATGAAGGCGCGACGATCTTCGTCGCCACCCTGCCGGGCGACACCCAATCCGGCGAAGCCAGCGACTGGGCCGCCTCGCCCGCCCAGCGCACCGCCGAGGCCAGCCCCGACGGGCGACGGCTTGCCTTCCTTTCCACGGCACCGCTGACGGGCTATGACAACGTCGGGCCCTGCGGCCTCCAGATCAACAACAACAAAGAGGAAGAAACCTTCGAAACCACCTGTCCGGAGATATTCCTCTATGACTCCGCCACTGGCGATCTGAGCTGTCCCTCCTGCAACCCCACCGGCGCTCCGCCGAAGGGCGCCGCCACTCTGCGCAGGATCACCGGGTTCGACCAATTCCAACCCCGCTACCTGCTCGATTCCGGGCGGCTCTACTTCGACAGCGAAGACTCGCTCAGCCCCTTCGATACCAACGGCCGGGTCGAAGACGTCTATGAGTTCGAGCCGAACGGGGTCGGCAGCTGCGCGAGCGCCGCGGGCTGCGTGAGGCTGATCTCCGCCGGGCGTTTCGGCTCCGACGCCAACTTTCTCGCCGCGGACCCGAGCGGGCGCAACGTCTTCTTCACCGCCCGCGAGCGGCTCGTCTCCGCAGACGAAGACAACCTGGTCGACCTCTATGACGCCCGCGAAGGGGGCGGCTTCCCGCCGGAAGCCGGATCGGCCGAATGCCAGGGCGAAGCGTGTTTGCCTTCGGTCTCACCGCCGAGCGATCCGACGCCTGCCTCGGCCGGCTTCAAGGGCCCGAGCAACCCGGCCACCGGTAAGGGGTCGGGGCGCTGCCCCAAGGGTCGCCACGCGGTGAAGCGCAAAGGCAAGGCGCGCTGCGTGAAGAGCCAGGCCAAGCGCCACCACAAGAGGGCCCACAACAACCGTGGAGGTGCGAAGTGAAACGCCCCAAGCTCATCCTCGCCCTCGCGGCACTCCTCACCCTCGCGGCCCCCGCGGCCGCCCAGGCCGAATTCGGCTTTGCCCCCGGCAGCGCCTCGGTCACCGCGGTCAACCAAGACGGCACGATCGCCAGCCAGGCGAGCTCCCACCCCTACGCCTTCATCGTCCATGTCGACCTGAAGACCAACGCCAAAGGTGAATCCGAAGGCGGCGAAATGCGCAGCGCCAGAGCACTCGTTCCCCCCGGCTTCTTCGGCAACCCCGCAGCGATACCGACCTGTCCCCGCCAGGAGTTCGAAGGCGGCGTACCCAACTGCTCGTTGAACACCCAGGTCGGCACCCTGCGCGCGGTCGTCCCTGGCATCGGCGAAATCAAGGGTGCGCTCTTCAACGTCGACCCCCCGCGAGGGGTTGCCACCGAGTTCGGCTTCTCGAGCGGCGCCAGCGGCCTCGTCGTGCAGCAGTACGCGACGCTCGACACCGAACACGAATATCGCTTCCACGTTGTCGCCTCCGACATCCCGGTTGAAGTCACCTCGGTCACCGAGACGATCTGGGGCGCCCCAGCGGATCCCTCGCACGACTCAGAACGGGGCGACAACCTCCTGGGCGGCACATCAGACGCCCCGAACCTGGCTTACCTGACGATGCCGGCCAACTGCCGCACGCCGCTCTCGACCCTCCTGCAGGCAGACTCGGTCTTGGCCCCGGGTGTCTTCAGCGAAATCCTTGCTCCCAACGTCGACGCGGGCGGCAACCCGGCGGCGATGACGGGTTGCGAGTCGGTCCCCTTCGAACCGACGATCGCGGCCTCTGCGACGACGAAACTGGCCGAGAGCCCGTCTGGCCTGGACTTCGAAATCAACCTGCCCAACAAAGGCCTCTTTGACCGCAAAGCGATCGCCGAAACCGAGCCCGAAAAAATCGAGGTGACGTTGCCTGAAGGCATGACGCTCAATCCGTCGGCTTCAGAGGGGATCGGCGTGTGCTCGGAATCTCAATACAAGGCCGAGCAGATCGATTCGGCTCCGAGCGCGGGCTGCCCCGATGAATCAAAGCTCGGCTCGATCGAGATCCACACGCCGCTGATCTCGGAAACGATCAATGGCTCGCTCTTCTTGGCAAAGCCCTACGAGAACCCGTTCGGGTCGCTCTTTGCCCTCTACCTGGTGGCCAGAGGACCGGGACACGGCATTCTCGTGAAGCAGGTCGGAAGGGTCGAACCGAACGCACAGACCGGTCAGCTCGTAACCACCTTCGACGGCCTCCCCGCCCTTCCCTACTCCAACATCCACCTGCGCTTCAGAGAAGGCGGCAGAGCACCACTCGTCTCCCCACCATCGTGCGGGGAATACGTGACCACGGCAAAGCTCTACCCGGCCTCAGCTCCTGACACCCCATACACCGTGACCGCACCCTTCAAGGTCGAACACGGCGCCGACGGAGGAGCCTGTCCCTCCGGAGCGCTGCCCTTCGGCCCGAGCTTCGAAGCCGGGGCGATCAACAACAACGCCGGCGCCTACTCTCCCTTCAACATGCGCCTCACGCGCCGCGACGGAGACCAGGACCTGACCAAGTTCAGCGCCAAGTTGCCTCCGGGAGTGGTCGGCAAACTGGCCGGAACCGCGCAGTGCTCTCCCGCCGCGATCGCCCAAGCACGCTCAAGACAAGGAACCCACGGCGGACAGGAAGAGAGAGAACACCCCTCTTGTCCTGCCGACTCACAGATCGGCCGGGTGCTGGCAGGAGCGGGAGTGGGAGCAGTGCTGACCTACGTCCCGGGCAAGCTCTACCTCTCAGGGCCTCTGAACGGAGCGCCACTCTCGGTAGTGGCGATCGTCCCCGCGGTAGCCGGACCCTTCGACGCGGGCACGGTCGTAACCCAAGAGGCATTGCGCATCAACCCGCTTACCGCCGAAGTAGAAGCAGACGGATCCTCATCAGACCCGATCCCCCACATCCTCAGAGGGATCCCACTGAAGGTCAGGGACCTGCGCGTCTACGTAGACAAGCCTGACTTCACCTTGAACCCGACCAGTTGTGATCCCTCAGCGGCAAAAGCGACGATCTGGTCGGGGGGCTTCAACGTCTTCAGCGCCCTGGATGACTCCGCCCACGCCCTGGAGTCCCGCTTCCAAGCGGCAAGCTGCGCAAGCCTTGGCTTCAAGCCAAAGCTCACCATGAGCCTCAAGGGCGGCACCAAAAGAGGCGCCCACCCGGCCCTCACCGGCACCTACAAGCCAAGGGCAGGAGACGCCAACACCGACAGCCTCGTCCTCACCCTGCCCCACAGCGCCTTCCTCGATCAGGCCCACATCAGGACGATCTGCACCCGCGTCCAGTTCGCGGCGAACGGAGGCGCAGGCAGAGGCTGTCCGGAGGCCGCGGTCTACGGCAAGGCCAAAGCCTGGACGCCGCTGCTCGAGAAGCCTCTGGAAGGCGAGGTCTTCCTGCGCTCCTCAAACCACAACCTGCCCGACTTCGTCGCCGCACTGCACGGCTTGGTCGACGTCGAAGCAGTCGCAAGGATCGATTCCAAGAACGGCGGCATCAGAGCCACCTTCTCGACGATCCCAGACGCACCGCTGAGCAAAGTCGTGGTCAACATGCAAGGCGCCAAGAAGGGGCTGATCATCAACAGCACCAACCTCTGCGCCGCCACGCACAAGGCAGATGCCCGCTTCGAGGGGCACAACGGCAAGACGGCCTCCGCGAAGCCTGTTGTGGGGGCTAGTTGTGGGAAGGCGCGGAAGCAGAAGAAGCACTAGTAGACCAGCTGCAAATGAAGGCAAGCAACGGCCCGCCCCGCGGGCCGTTTTGCTGAGATGCCCCGAGCTGGATTCGAACCAGCGGCCTACTCCTTAGGAGGGAGTCGCTCTATCCAGCTGAGCTATCGGGGCTGGATTGGGGATTGTCTCACTCCCGCGTTTCATCAATCAGCTCTTGGCACCAACTGACCGCTGTGTTGGCGGTGGCGATTGCTCGCTTGCGATCCAAGGTCTCGATCGGGGCGTCGTCGTACCGGAATTCCGCGGCCCAGGGGGTCAGCCAGGACGCCGCCTCAAGCTCTGGCTCCATGGTGATCGAGTGCTTGCCGGCGAGCATGATCAGGTATTCAAGGTCGTGGGTCTTTGGAAAGTCGATGCCCTCCAGCATCAGGGCAACCTTCACGGCCTTCTCGACGGCCTGCTGCGCGTGAAAGCCCACGGGGCGGTCATCCATCTCCGGATCGGGGGCCAGCTTCTCAGCAGTCGCAAGGTCGATTCCTGCGAGCCGAGCGAGAGACTCTGCGACCTCGATCTGCTCAGGTGTGGGCAAGGACGCGACCGTCGCGCAGCGCGTGATGGACCATCGTTCCCGGCACCTTTGCACGCCGTTCGGCGCGCTTCTCGTCGAGGACGACGATGTCAACTGGCGCCGGGAAATCTCGGAGGGTGCGCCGCAGACGCTCCCACTCCTCGAGGCGGTTCTCCACAACAGGCTCGATGACGAGAAAGTCAACGTCGCTATCCGCTCCCGCTTCTCCGCGTGCGTGGGAGCCGAAGAGGATCACCTTCGACTCCGCACCGGCAGTCTGTGCCAGCAGCTTCCCTGCTTGGTCGATCAGGTCGCGAGAAACCATGTCGACACGGTAGCGGAGCAACCTGCGGACGATGCAATCCATTGGGCAGCGGGCCGTCCTCGCTGCCCAAACCGAGAGAGAACCACGGCAATCGACGGGAATCCGCAACTGAACAATGCACGACACAGACCGCTGTGCAGAGCCGAAAACGTGCTCTCCTCCGTCTCGCTTAGGAGGGAGTCGCTCTATCCAGCTGAGCTATCGGGGCAAGGGCGCCGATTATCGCGGGTTGACGCGAAGCGAGGGCGGGAATCTCAAGGGCCGGAGGCCTGTGTTGCCCTAGGACCTCCGAGCGGCCCTGCCAGTATGCGAGTATTGATCGCGCAGGATTTTCCATGTAGGTTCGTCCCCGACGATGCTCGACGAAGTCGCTGACGAAGCGCTCCAGAAAGGACTTGCGGGGTGGTTGAGCCAGCTCGACGGAAGCCAGAAAATGGCGCTCATCGGTCTGAGTGTGGCTTTGGTCCTAGGTCCCTTGGGCCAGGGCGTCGCGGCGGCGTTCGGCGCGCTTTTCGAGAAGGCGGCGATCCCAAACACGCAGCAGATCGAAGCGACCTGGTGGCTCCTGCTGATCACCCTGCCGGTCGCGACTCCGGTCTTCCTGTTTGTCGCCTTCGGGGGCCGCGGAAACGACGGATTGATCGCCCTTGCGGTGATCGGCTGCATCTTTTGGGCGGTCGGCCAGCAGGAGACTGTCAACACGCAGCGCGGCGACCTCTACTGCTACGCCGAACTGAATGACCGCGGAGCGGCCTACGAATCCCGGTGCCGGGACTTCGACGAGTATGGCTTCCTGTCCGATGCCAGTCGCGTCCACGGCCCTCCCCCGGCGCAGGCCGGCCTACTCACCGCCCTGGCCTTCGGCTACACGGTCGACGCGCGGGGTCTGTTGATGGTCTTCTCGGGAATCCTGGCCGCGGTCTGCATTGGCTACCTGGTTCGCCGACAGACCGAGTGACGTCGTGGATCATCTATCTGCGGTCGAAACCCCAGATTCAAGCCAAATCGGGGCTTGACAAATACTCCCCTCCTAAGCGGCGGGTCGCCGGTTCGACTCCGGCCGGGGCGCTTAGCGGATCTTGCGAACTATCTGCCGCACCTTCTGCGGAATGCCCCGCTTCACAAAGGGTCGAGCCGATACACGCAGCTTCGCTCGGAGCGCACGGGGTCCGCGTAGGTCGAATTTCGACTTCTCGGCGAGCGCGATCCGGGCTTTGTCAAGAACCTTGCCCCGCTTGGAGAGCAAGAGAACCTTGGCTGCCCGACCCCAGGCGGACCGAGGGGCGTTGATCCGCACACGGAGGAAGTTCGCGTCCGCGTACAGAACCGTCAGCCGCAAATCGAGTGGTCGCCCGTAGGCGCAGATCCTGTCCGCAAGCCAGAAGGTCGCGGGATCCACGTCCTGGCTGGCGCAGATTTGCCAGGAGGCTGCGTGCAGCTTGGTGGCTGCCGTGGCTTCGTAGACGCCTTTCTCGTTGCGCTCGACGGAGAGAGTGAGCTGCTGGGAAGCTTGTCCATCTCGCACTGAGAGCGAAACCGGCACCGGGCTATGGCTTACTACCCGGATGCGCCCATTGGAGACCCCGATCCGGAGCTCCGCCGGGCGGGGGACGATCTTGGTCCGAAAGCGCCACCTGATCGAAAAAGATTCGAGTGCCTTTGGTGCTAGTTCCGAAAGTTCCCCTACGGTGCCGGTCGCGCTCGCGGTGTACCAAGTGCCTTCAGTGAACGGCGAGCGAGGGATCATCGCGAATCCGAAATCCGATGCGAGGTTCTCGATCGTGATCTCAACCGGCGCTCCACCGTCCGGCACGAGCTGAGCCGTATCTACGTCCACGTCAGGGACGTGCGGCCAGGGGCCGTTGAACTGCACCGAAGGAATGAAGCCCGTCGGCTGGGTGCCGTCATTGCCCGGCACGACCAAGCACGGACTCGGAATCTCATTACAACCAAAGGTCGTCTCGACCCCCTGCTGACCGTCATAGGGATATGGATAGCTGGTCAGGGTTCGCGTGGTGCGGCTGTCGTCGGTGTCGAGAGTGCCCATGCAGCCGAGATTGTGCTCATTCCAGAATCCGGTCGTGGCCAAACGTGGGTTCAGTAGACCCGCGCGGTGATAGACCGCGTTCTCCCACTCAAGCGGTCCGCGATCACCGCCGCTGTAGCTGAGCACGCTGGTCCTAGCAGCCTGGGCTCCAGCTTCCGAGTATCCGGGTTTGGACGGGTCCTCGAAGTGGCCCGTTTCTTGAGTTTGGCGGTAGTACTCGGCGTGGGCCGCGCACCCCGCTGACTGCGCCGGATCGTGGCTCACGGCGGCGAGGCCGACAAGCGCTCGCCATTCGTTCAGCATCTCAACGGCGCGCTCGGGGGAGGGGTTTGAAGCAGCGTGGCCGCTTACAGGAACCACGCAGCAGAACAAAAGACCGAGCACGATCGCGATGAGAGGCGCCGATCGCCCGCATCCACCGCCCCGCTGTTTTTGGTGGTTCATCCCGCTCGCACTCTAGGGCGCAGCACATCAGAGTGCTTGGGAAGCTAAGACTGTTGCGTCGGCTGGGGTGATCTTGGTTGGCGTGGCGCTTGAGTCCCAACTCAGACGCTTGAGCCGAAAATCCCGACGCCTCCACCCCGAGGCCCGGAGTGGGAGGAGGCGGTGGCGGTCGGACTGCGCTGAACGAGCCATCGCCACGGTCATCGGGTGTCGAGCCCACCTCGGCAAACACCAATCGACTGCGGTGCCGCCGATCCCGTCGGCTCGGATCGCAGGCTGGCGGGCACGTCGATGACGAGCCGACTTCCCCCCTCGGTATTCCCTCGGCCCCTCAGCCTTCGGCGGCGTCGAGGTTCTCCAGGTCGACGAGGTCTTGTCCGCAGGATCTCGTCGAATGCCGCGGGCGTCATTGCCGCTGCGCGGCCTCGGCAATCTCCACGGCGGTGTTTTCGTTTCGCTTCATACCTCTAGAGTGAATCGTAGCGGCGCCTGCACGACGAAATAGCATGCGCCCATGGAGCCCGACGCAATCGAGATTCGCGTAGTCGGCTGTCTGCTGGAGAAGCAGCGGACTACGCCGGACGCCTATCCCCTATCGCTGAATGCGCTGCGGCTTGCCTGTAGCCAGGCGACCAACCGGGATCCTGTCGTCGACTACGACGAGGCGACGGTTGTGGAGGCGCTGCGGCGGCTCGCTCTGCGGGGATGGACGCGGCTGGCCAGTGGAGCCGGCAGCCGGGCGCGCAAGTATCGGCACCTGTTGGGCGAGGCGCTCGGCCTCGACGATGGCGAGCTGTCGCTGCTCGCGGTGCTGATGTTGCGCGGGATCCAGACTCCGGGCGAGCTGAAGCAGCGCGTGGATCGCCTCCATCATTTTGCCGACCTCGCCTCCGTGCACGAGACGTTGGAGGGGCTGATCGAGCGCGGCCACGTCGCCCGCCTGGAGCGCCGCCCCGGCCAGAAGGAGGAGCGCTATGAGCAGTTGCTGGGGGGAGGCGACGAAGATGCGTCGGAGGAGGCTCCGACCCCCGATGCCGCGGTCTCTCCTGGGCAGGTGCCGAGCCCGGCCGCCGACGACCCGGGCGACCGGCTCGAGCGCCTCGAGCGCGAGCTGGCCGAGCTGCGCGGGCAGGTGCGCGAGCTGCGCGACGCCCTCGGCGGCTAGCCCGGCTCAGGCGTAGAGGCTCTCGCTGGCCAGCTCCTGAGCGCGTCGGCTCCAGAGCTTGACTTCGAGAAAGACGTCGTCGCCATAGCCTTTGAGGGCGTCGAGGGCGACGAGGGTGAAGCGTTCGTCGGAGACCACTTCCTGGTCGACCGTCTCCGCCTCGAGCTCGGCGCTGGCGGCGACGGCGCCGCGGACGAGCGGGCGGCCCCAGACGAGGGTCACGGATCCGGCCCGGCCGTTCTCTCCCCGCCACTTGCCGATCACGTCGTCGTTGATGTCGATGCGCCAATCCGGGTTCTCCTCGGCAAGCACGTCGGTGAAGTCGGCAGCGGTGCGGAAGGCGCCCGGCTCACCGCCCTCCGGCAGCTCGTAGGAGACGTGACCGAACAGCTCCAGCGTGCCCTCTGGCCCCTCGGTCCGCGCGGTGGCGGGAACCCAGACCCGACCCCCCCAGGCCCGCTCCGGGAACCACTCGACCTCGGCGGGAATCTCGGTGCCCTCGGGCAGGTCCTCGATCCGCTCGCAGGCGGTGCGGAACTCGGAAACCAGCCTCTCGGCGAAGCGGCCGTGGGGGATCCCCTCCTGGGTCGAGTCGGCGATGAAGCGCGGGATAGGTCGTGGGTTGGGTGGCATCAGAGGCACTCGCGCAGGTCGGCCGCCGCGCGCTCCGGAGGGTAGATGTTGATGTCGACTCCCGTGCCCAGCTCGAAGCCCGCCTTGATCGTCAGGCGGGGGGCGATGTCGACGTGCCAGTGGAAGTGCTCGGCGCCGCGGGGCGCGGTGGCCACCCAGAGGTTGAGCTCCGGCGGCCCGTCGAAGCGCTTGGCGAGGAGCTGCATCGCGGTGCGGATCATCGCGGCGCCCTCCGTATCGTCCTCGAAGCGACCCACCGCGCGGCGCGGCACGATTCGCAGCTCATAAGGAGAGCGCGAGGCCCAAGGGCAGATCAGCGCCGCCTCGTCGTCGATCGCGACCAGCCGGTCGCGTCGCCGCACCTCCTCGACCAGGACGTCGCTGAGCAACCCACTTCCCGCCGTGCGTTCGCTGTAGGCGCCGGCCCGCTCGCGCTCGCGCGCGACCGCGGCCGGGACGAAGGGCAGCGCGTAGAGCTGGGCGTGGGTGTGCGGCAGGGAGGCGCCCGCCCCCGCCCCCTCGTTGACGACGAGCTGTACGTAGGCGGCATCCGAGTGGGCGCGTATCCGCTCGCGCCAGGTGGCGATCGCACCGAGGAAGTGCTCCTCGCTGAGCGCCGCCATCGCGGTGACGTGATCGGGCCCGTTGATCAGAACCTCGTGGCCGCCGACCGCGGGGCGCGAGGCGAAGAGGTCCGGCTCTCCCGCCCGCCTTGACTCCAGCAGCGGGTCGCCGGCGCTGGCAAAGGCGCCGGCTTCGCCGCTGCGTGGCGCCGCGTCCGCGTCCTCACCGTCGCCCAGCGCGGGATAGAGATTCGGCACCACGCGGCTGCTCCAACCGGGAGTGTCGGGCTTGCCACCACCGGGCCGCACGGCGTAGACCTCGGGCGGCGTCTTCCCCTCACTGCCCTCGCAGAACGGGCACCCCTCGGCGCCCTTCTCGTCTCCCGCTGCCCGTTTGAACCCGTGTGGGCGATCGGCCCGGCCGGGGGCGAGGATCGTTCGCAGCCCGGAGAGCTGGTCGATGCGTATCTCTGGTGAGCTGGGGTTCGACTTCACCATGAGCGTGCGCGGCTGGCGCGCGCCGGACCAAGCGGGGCAAGGACGCAGGGAGAGCCGAATAGCAGCGCTATTCGGTCGACCGAGGACGCCGCACCGCGCAGTGTCCGCCGCCGCCAGACGTGTGCGGGCATGGTGAAGTCGAACCCCTAGGAGCGGGAGGGGGGGAGGTCGTCGGCGTCGGGTTGAGCCGGCGGCGGTGGGGGTGGAGGGCTGGGGGCTTTGGCCTTGCTCCCCCCGGCAGCATGATCGGAACGGCCGAGGAACGGCTCGAGCATGTCCATCGGCAGCGGGAAGACCACCGTCGTGTTCTGATTGCTGCCGATTTCAAGCAGCGTCTGCAGGTAGCGCAGCTGCAGCGAGGCCGGGTTGGTGCTGATGATGTCGGCTGCGTCGGTGAGCTTCTGCGCCGCCTGATACTCGCCCTCGGAGTTGATGATCTTGGCGCGGCGCTCGCGCTCGGCCTCGGCCTGGCGGGCGATCGCCCGCTGCATCTGCTCGGGGATCTCGACGTCCTTGATCTCGACCGCGGTCACCTTGACGCCCCAGGGCTCGGTCGACTCATCGATGATTTTCTGTAACTGCTCGTTAAGTCGCTCGCGCTCGGAGAGCAGCTGGTCGAACTCGGCCTTGCCGAGTACTGAGCGCAGCGCCGTCTGCGCGATCTGTGAGGTGGCGAGGAGGAAGTTTTCGACCTCGACGATCGCCCGGTTGGAGTCGACGACGCGGAAGTAGGCGACCGCGTTGACGCTGGCCGGGACGTTGTCGCGGGTGATCACCTCCTGGGGCGGGATGGTGAGCGTCACCGTGCGCAGGTCGACCCGCACCATCCGGTCGATCATCGGGATCAGCAGGATCAGCCCCGGTCCCTTGGTGGCAATCAGCCGCCCGAGCCGGAAGATGACGCCGCGCTCGTACTCGCGCAGGACCCGCACCGCGGACCCGAGCACGATCGCCACGAAGATCACCAGTACCGCCAAGACCACAAGCGCTGCCATCAGGTTGCTCCTTCCTCAGGTCGGACCACGAGGGTAAGTCCATCGACGGCCTCGACAGTGACTCTATCCCCCGGTCGCAGCGGCGCCCCGTCGCCGACCCGCCGTGCTCGCCAGATCGCGCCGGCGATAGCCACCTGCCCCTCGGGATCGGGCGGGGTGCGGACCTCGGCGCTGGCACCGATCAGCTCCTCCGGGCCGCCGCGGACGGGCTGGTCGCGGTGGGCCTCGAGCACCTTGCGGGTGACGAAGTAGAAGCTGACGATCGAGAGCACACCGAGGGTGATCAGCGCCGGGCCCGCCCAGTCGCTGGCGCTGGAGTCGGCATCGGCAGTGAGGGCCAGCACGCCGCCGGCGATCAGTCCGGCGGCGCCGAGCGCGGCCAGCACCCCGCCGGTCGAGAGCAGCAGCTCCGCCAGCAGCAACCCCACCCCGATCAGCGCGACGGCGACGTAGAGGTCCATGTCTCGATTATCCGCTTTTGGTACTGCGGGGGAGCGCGTAGCGTTCGATGTCCGCCCGCAGCTCGGCCGCGTCGTCGTACGGGCCCTGTTTGAGGTAGACGAGCTTGCCGCCGCGATCGTAGAAGGCGGTGTCGGGGAGGCCGAGCGAGGCACCGATGGCTTCGCCGATCTCTTTGCTCGGATCGGTGTAGCTGGGATAGGGCACGGGGGCCTCTTCGAGGAAGGTGTTTGCGGCATCGTCTGAGTCCTGCGTATCGATGCCGAGGAAGGCGACGCGTTTGCCGTAGTCCGCCGCGGCCCGCTGGAAGTGGGGAAACTCGAAGCGGCAGGGCCCACACCAGGAGGCCCAGACGTTGACCACTGCCGGGTAGCCATGCAGCGCCGCGATCCGTCCTTCGTAGGCGTCCTTGCCACCGGGCAGCAACTGGCCGGCCTGGCGGTGAAGTGCGGCGAGCGGGGCCGGTGAGCCGGCCAGCGCGGTCGCGTAATCGGGGTGCTGCCCGCCGTAATCACCACCCTGGGAGGACCCGCAGCCGCCGACCGCAACGGCTGTAAGGAGTAAGAGCACTGCGGCGACGAGGGGGCACTGCGCGAAGCGTTTCACCGGTGGATGAGCGTATAGGAATCATTCATCCGGGTTCCCTGTTTACAATAGGCGTGTCCGGTTCGCCGTATGCGAGCCGCTCGAGTGCGCCAGGGGGAAGGAAGAGCCAACCTCCCGGCATCCTCGTTTAAGTCTCCCGACGGCACGCACCGCGTCGCTGCGGGAACGAAAGCGCACAAGCCTTCATGGCCAAGACCAGCGAAGTTGCCGCGCCGGCGGCAGTTCCTTCAGGCGCCGATATCGATCGGGCGGCGGCGTTTGCCCGCGAGCCGCTGCTGCTCGACGGCGAGGGCCCCGAGGCGCTTGCCCCCGGTACCGCCCGTCGCCGCGCCCTCGACGCCGCGCTGAAGGAGCTCGACGAGGGCCGAGAGGAGCCCTCGATCCAGTGGCGCCGTGATTTCTCGCTGCTGCTCGGGCTGGAGCGGCTGCTCGCCGACGAGCCGCCGAAGCTGCGCGACGGCGCCGAACTCAACCCTCACCAGGTCGATGCGCTCTCCGGCACCCTGACCGAGCTGATGTCCGAGCAGCAGACGGCCGCCGCCAACGACGGCGAACCCGCCCCCGCCGAGGTTGCCGAGCCTGTCGCCGAGGGCAATGGCGCCTCGGCCGACGACGACGACGAGGAGGAGGACGAGGAGCCGGAGGATCTCGCGCCCGACGAGGAGCCCCAGGACTGGGAGGAAGAGCCGGCCGAGGACGAGGACGAGGAGGCCGTCGCCGAGGCCGCCGACGACCCCGGCGCCGCCCGCCGCTTCTGGTTCGAGCACGCGACCGGTGCCGGCAAGACCGTCGCCGCGGTCGGCTTCATCGACGCCACCCGCACCGGCGGCGTCCTCATCCTCACCCACCGCCGCAACTTGGTCGACCAGTTCATCGGCGAGATCTCCGACCGTGGCTACAAGGAGCGGTTGCGGCCGCCGCTGCTCGGCGACCGCGACGATCCCGACGGCCCGGTCACGGTCGAGACCTACCAGTGGTTCGTCCGCAACCACAAGAAAGTCTCCGACGCCTACTCGATCGTGATCTGCGACGAGGCGCACACCGCCCTCGGCGAGAAAACCAGCGCCTGCATCCGCGCCTGGACCGGCCCCGTCTTCATCGGCATGACCGCGACCGGCGCCCTGATCGCCCGCCACGTCGCCGACCTCTTCCCGACCCAGACCTCGCGCTTCGACCTCGCCCAGGCGGCCCGCCGCGGCGTGATCGCGCCGCTGCGCTGCATGCGCATCCCGCCGGGCCCGGGGGTGCGGACGATCGCCAAGGTGCCGCTGCGCAAAGGCGAGGTCGACCAGGACTTCGACCAGGAGGAGCTGGCCGCGCTGCTCGATCAGGAGCCCTTCAACGTGGCGATCGCCGACCTCTACAAGACGCGCTTCTCGAAGACGCCCGGCGTGCTCTACACGGCCGGCGTCCAGCACGCCAAGAACGTCGCCAAAGCGCTGCAGAACGCCGGCATCGTCGCCCGGGCGGTCTCCGGCGAGACGCCGAAGCGCGAACTGGCCGAGATCCTCGCCGCTTTCGAGCGCGGCGAGGTCGACGTGCTCTGCAACGCGATGCTGCTCGCCGAGGGCTGGAACTCGCCACGGGCGACGATCTGCATGCACCTGGCGCCGACCGCGTCGCGGCGGATCTACCAGCAGCGGGTCGGCCGCGTGACCCGGCGGGCGCCCGGCAAGGAGGCCGGCCTCGTCATCGACTTCGTCCACCCCGCGACGACCCACGACGAGACGATCGTCACCCTGCACAGCCTGCTCGACCGCGACGTCTACCGCGGCGGCGCGATCGTCGTCGGCCCGGTGCGCCGCGGGCGCGGCCGGCGGGTGCGCGTCGAGCGCCGCATCGTCCCTGTCTCGGACGACTCCGAACGCCGCACCCAGGTGCTCGAACGGGAGCTGTGGCGGATCGCGGTCGAGAACCTCGACTACCCCGAGCAGCACGCCTGGGCTGCCTTGGCCGGCGCGCGGGTCAACCCGCAGAACTGGCGCCGCGCCCGCTCGATGCTGCAGAACGACAAGACCAAAGAGCTGCGCCGCCGCTTCCTGCTCACCTGCGTGCAGCGCAACCGCAACTCCCAGTTGCGGTTGAAAGCTCTGGCGGAGATCGCCGACCTGCGCGACGCCGACGCCTTCGACGACGCGATCGACATCGTCGGCACCTGGAGCCGCGACGACAAGCGGGCGGGGACCAAAACTCTGCTGCAGGCGCTGGTCGACAAACGGATCGGCCGCCGCGACCAGGCTCAGGCATGGGTCTGGCGGCTCGCCTCCTACACCCCGGAACTTCACGAAGAGTACGCCGTGCAGCGCTGGCCGGAGACGAAGCGGTTGCTCGGCCTGCTGGTCAACTCCTCCGGCCGGGCGCACGGGCGCAACGCCCGCCGCCTCGTCCACGCGGCGCGCAAACAGGACCGCCGTCTCTCGGTGTCATTGCTTGCCGGCGCCGTCTCGCACACCCCGGAAGGGGAGGAGGTGCTGCGCGGCGCACGGATGCGCATGGCCCGTAAACCCTCGGCGACCGCGCGCGAACTGCTGCGCAACTTCCCCAAAGGCGGCAAACGGCGTCGCAAACGCAAAAAGGGCAAAGGCGGCGCGGCGGGCGAGGGCGAGAACGGCGCGAAACCGGCCAAACAACGGGCTCGGCGGGCGAGGAAAAAAAGCAGCGGCGGGAACGGCGCGGCGCCCGACTCAGAGCCGCAGGTGGACCTCGCCGGCGCCGAGGACGACGCGGTCGCCGCCGGCAGCGACGACGACTAGATCGCCCGAGTCCTCGATCCCGTCGGCGACGCCGTTGCCGCCGTTCCAGGAGACCTCGCGGCCGCGCAGCGCGTCGCGCGAGCGCCACTCGGCCAGCGTCTCCTGCCGATTGGCAGTGACCCAGTGGTCGAGGTGACGGTTCAGGGCTCCTGCCGCAATGAGGGGACTCGAGGGGAGGTCTTGGGAGGTGCCTAGATTCGCTTCGCTGACGCTCCGCTCATGATGTTGGTGTCGCTTCGCGACTGGAATCTCTCGCCGGTGCGCCGCTTCGCGAGGCACTCCCAAGACCTCCCCTCGAGTCCCCGCGCTCGGGTCGAAGAGCGAGACTGCCGTTTCACGGAGGTCGGGAGGAAACTCGCTCGTGGAGATTGAGAGATTTAGGCCTATGCCGATCACCGCCCAGCTGTCTTGTGGCTTCGCCTCGATGAGTACCCCGGCGAGCTTGCGGCCTTCGAGCCAGATGTCGTTCGGCCACTTGACTTGGCACTCGATTCCGGGCGCCAGCTCTTCAGCTGCGTCACAGACGGCGAGCGGGGCGGCTAGCGGTAGCAGCAGGTGGCGCTTGTCGAGGGGGCGCAGGATCGCCGAGTAGAGGAGAGCTTTGCCGGGCGGCGCGGTCCAGGTTCGGCCCTGGCGGCCGCGGCCGGCGGTCTGCTCGGCTGCGGTGACGACAGTGCCGTGCGGAGCGCCGGCCTCGACCAGCTCACGGGCGCGAGCGTTGGTCGAGTCGGTAAGGCGGTAGTGGCGGTGCGGGGCGCCGAAGCTGACCGCGGTCGTCATTTCAACCGCATAGCGGTAGAAAAGGCGACCGCGGTCATGGGCTTGCGTCGGCGAGCAGGGCCTCGACCAGGCCGTCGATGTCGTGGCGCTCGGCTTCGACGGCGACCTCGAGGCCTGCGTCGCGCGCCGCCTCGCTGGTTACAGGACCGATCGAGACGATGCGGGCGCCGGCGGGGAAGCGCTCGCCGAGCGCCTCGGTCAGGTTGCGCACCGTCGAGGAGGAGGTGAAGGTGATGTAGTCGGCGGCCTGCGCGGCCTCGACCGCCGCCGGGTCAGGCGACTCGCGCACAGTCTCGTAGAGGGCGACGACGTCGACCTGCGCGCCGCGGTCGCCGAGCCATTCCGGGATCACGTCGCGCGCATCGGCCGCGCGGGCGACGAGCACTCGCTTGCCCTCGACCTCGACCGTCTGCAGCGACTCGACCAGCGACTCGGCGACGAAGCGCTCGGGGACGATGTCCGCGACGACCCCCCGTTTGGCCAGGGCGCTCGCGGTTCCCGGCCCGATCGCGGCGATGGTCATTCCGGCGAGCGAGCGCGTATCGAGGCCGGCCTTGTCCATCGCCTTGAAGAGGAGCCGCACGCCGTTGGGGCTGGTCAGGCAGAGCAGCGAATACCCGGCGATTCGCTCGACGGCATTTCGTACCTCGTCACTCTCGATCGTCGGCTCGATCCGGATCGCCGGCAGCTCGACGACCTCTGCGCCGAGGGCGCGCAGGGTTGCGGCAAGGCCGCTGGCCTGGGCCCGGGCGCGGGTGACGACGATGCGGCGGCCGTGCAGCGGGCGGCGCTCGAGCCAGGCGAGCGTCTCGCGTCGGCCGACCACGGAGCCGATGACGATCAGCGCCGGCGCGCCGATTCCCTCGCGCTCGACCGCCTCGGCCAGCGTCCCCAAGGTTGCGACAACGGTGCGCTGCGCTTCCGTCGTGCCGCGCTCGACCGCAGCGGCGGGCTCGTCGGCATCGCGACCCGCGGCAATCAGCGCGGCGGCGTTGTCGCCCAGCCGTTTCACCCCCATGTAGAAGACGAGGGTGCCGGGGAAACGCGCCAGCGCCTCCCAGTCAAGAGCCGTCTCCGGCTTCTCCGGATCCTCGTGACCGGTGACGAAGGCGACCGCCGAGGCGTCATCACGGTGGGTCACCGGAATGCCGGCGTAGGCGCTTGCCGCCACGCCTGCGGTGACACCGGGCACCACCTCGAACTCGACCCCGGCCTCACGCAGCGCTTCTCCCTCCTCGCCGCCGCGACCGAAGACGAACGGGTCGCCGCCCTTCAGCCGCAAGACGCTCTTGCCCGCTCGCGCCGCTTCGATCAGCTTCTCGCCGATCTCGTCCTGGGGGACGGAGGGCTTGCCGGGCGCCTTGCCGACGTAGACCAGCTCGGCGTCCTCGCGGGCGCCGGCGAGCGCCCCCGGTGGGATCAGGCGGTCGTGGTAGATCGCGTCGGCCGAGGCGATCAGCTCCAGCGAGCGGGCCGTCATCAGGCCGGGATCGCCGGGACCGGCGCCGACGAGGTAGACGACACCCGCTCGCGCGCTCACGCCCCAACTCCCGAGGGGGTGTCTGAGCTCAGGGGGGCTATATGACTCGTAAGCTCAGACACGCCCACTGCTCCAAGTCTCCGCGCGGTCGAGGATGTCTCGGGCGCCGGCGCTGAGCAGGCGCTCGGCCAGGAGCGCTCCGGCCGCGGCGGGCTCCTGCGCTTCGCCCTCGACCCGGTCGCGGATCCACTCGCTGCCGTCGGGCAGGCCGACGAAGGCCTCGATCGTCAACCGTGTGTCTTCGACCTGGGCGTGGACCCCGATCGGCGTGGCGCAGGTCGCATCGAGCAGGGCGACCACGGCGCGCTCCGCGGTCAGCTCACGAAGGGCCGTCTCGTCGCCGACAGCCGCGGCAGCTTCGACTGCGTCGGCGTCGTCCCCTCGCACCTGCAGGACCAGCGCACCCTGGCCGGCTGCCGGAATCATCGTCTCGCCCGGCAGTGCGAAGGAGACCTCGTTCTCGCGCCCCAATCGCTTGAGGCCGGCCGCGGCAAGCACGATCCCGTCGAGATCGCCCTCAGCGAGCTTGCGCAGTCGCGTGTCGACGTTGCCGTGCAGCTCGCTCACCTCGAGATCAGGCCGGGCGGCGAGCAGCTGCGCGCGCCGGCGAAGGCTGGCCGTTCCCACCCTGGCACCCTCGGGGACCCCGTCGAGCGAGTCGGCCACGCCGATCCACACGTCACCCGGATCCTCTCGCCGCGGCACCGAAGCGATCGTCAGCCCATCCGGCATCTCAGCTGGCAAGTCCTTTGCGGAGTGCACCCCGATCTCCGCTTCACCCTCCAGCAGCGCCCGCTCGACCCCGCGCACGAAGCGCGCCTTGTCGCCGGGCTCGCCGTCGGAGGACGACTCGACCAGCTCCGCACCGCCCAGCAGCTCCGCGACCTGGCCGGCCTGAGCCAGCGCAAGTGCACTGCCGCGGGTGGCGATCCGCATCGTCAACTGCTCTGGCGGCGGCGCAGCTCCGTCACGTTCGATCCGCTCTCGCCCTCCGGCTCGGTCTCCGCGTCCAGCCCGAACAGCTCACGCAGGGCGCTGACGTACGCGTAGGCATCGTCGCTGCCGGCGGAGCGCTTCATCCTCAGGGTCGGCTCGTGCAGGAGACGTGAGGCGATCGCCTTTGCCATCGCCGTGAGCCGTTCGCGGTCGGCCTCGCCGAGGCTCTCCCAGCGGCCGTCGTTCTCGGCCAGCACGCGGGTGACGATCTCGTCGGCGCGCTCGCGCAGCGAGGCGATCGTCGGCACGACCTCCAAGGAGGCGAGCCAGCGCTCGAAGCGGTCGAGCTCGGCGGCGAGGATCGGCTCCGCGCGCTTCGCCTCGCCCTCGCGGCCGCTGGCGTTGCGCTCGACGATCTTCTGCACGTCGTCGATGTCGTAGAGGCTGACCCCACCGACCTCGCGGCACTCGGGTTCGATGTCGCGCGGCACCGCGATGTCGACCAGGAGCAGCGGCCGTCCAGAACGTGTCTCCATCACCTGGGCGAGGCCGTCGCGCTCGACGATGTGGTGGGGGGAGTTGGTCGCGGAGACGACGATGTCGGCGGCCTGCAGCTGCTCGGGAAGGTCCTCGAAGCGGACCGCCTCTCCGTGGAAGCGTTGGGCCAGGCCGATCGCCCGGTCGTAGTGGCGGTTGGCGACGAAGACGCCCGCGGCGCCGCGCGACACCAGGGCCTTGGCGACCAGCTCCGCCGTCTCGCCGGCGCCGATCACGAGCACCCGCTTCTCGCCTAGGTCGCCGAGCGTGCGCCGTGCCAGCTCGACCGCGACCGACGGGATCGAGACGCCCTTCTCGCCGACGGCGGTCTCCTCGCGAACCCGGCCGCCGGCGGCGAGGGCGCCGCGGAAGAGGCGGTTGAGGATCGGCCCGGTGGCGCCCTCGACGAGCGCCAGCTCGTAGGCGCGTTTGACCTGGCCCTGGATCTCGGCCTCGCCGACGATCATCGAGTCGAGCCCGGCCGTGACCCTGAAGAGGTGCCGGGCGGCATCGCCGGAGCGCAGCGAGTAGAGGTGGCCGAGCAGCTCGGTCGGGCGGATCTCCGCCTGTCGGGTCAGCACGCCCAGCGCCGTCGACTCGGCTTCGACCGTGTCGGAGACGATCAGGTAGAGCTCGGTCCGGTTGCAGGTCGATATTGCCGCCGCCTCGTGGATGCCCTCGACCGCGGTCAGCTCGTGCAGGGCGCCGACCGCGCGGCCCTCGGTCAGCGAGAGCCGCTCGCGCAGGTCGAGCGGCGCCGTCTTATGGGAGACGCCGAGGGCGAGAAGCTCAGACATCGGCGCTCACCCGCTCCCGATCTTGCTCCTCGTTGCGCGTCTCGGCAAATCTCGCCAGCTCGCCGAGCTCGCGCTCGATCCGCTGCAGTTTGGCCGCCATGATCGCCACGTAGAGGACGATCAGGGCGAGGAAGACGATGTAGGCGCCGGCGACGTACTTGCCGGCCTCGTCGAGCGGCAGCGCCGGGGTCGCGGCGAGGAGCAGGGAGAGCACTAGCTGACCTCCGGGGCGACTCGCGAGCGCCCGCCCGGAGCCGGCGCGTCGAGCGCGCGGCGCAGTCGCTTCAGCTGCCCGGAGGCGCTCTTCGCGGTCAGCTCGAACTTGACCAGGGTCACCCAGAGCAGGCCGATTGCCAGCAGGCTTACGAGGAAGGTCAGCATCATCGAGCTGGGCAGCCCGCCGTTGGCGGTGCCGAAGGTGCGCGGGTGGACGAGGCTCTGCGCCATCCGCACGGCCATGAAGTTGAGCGGCACGAAAGCGCCGGCCGTGATCGCGAAGACCGAGGCGTAGCGCGCCTGCTGGTCGCGGTCCTCGATCGCGTAGCGGAACGGGTAGTAGGTCGCGTACATCAGGAAGACGATCAGGAAGCTGACCAGCGTCGGCTCGTCCCAGACCCACCAGTGCCCCCAGGAGGCCTTGGCCCAGATCGAGCCGGTGATCAGCACCGCGACGCCGAAGATCACCGACATGTGGATCGAGACGTAGGAATAGGCGTCCCAGCGCGAGTTGCCGCTGCGCAGGTGCGCGATCGCGAAGAGGCCGCCGATCACGAACCCGACCAGCGCCACGATCGCCAGCGGCACGTGCAGGTAGAAGATCTTCTGGATGAAGCCCTGGTCGGCGTCGAGCGGCGCGTAGAAGAAGACCAGCGAGAACGACGCGACGATTGCCGCGACGGTTGCGATCGAGAGTGGTCTCAGGCCTTTGCCGTACATGCGTCTGCGCGGTAGAGGTTTGATTCGCATAGCGGTCGAAAGCTCGACCGCGCGCCTCAGTCCTCCAGCAGGAAGTCGAACACCGCGTATCCGACCAGGAGGAAGATCAAATCGTATAGGCCGAGCGTCGCCAGCCAGGTGCCGAAGCGGTGGTAACCGGGACCGCCCACGGCCAGTAGCGGCTCGATCGCGCCGGTGGCGGCGATCGAGAGCGGCACGACGAGGGGCAGCAGGACCAGCGGGGCGAGCAGGTCGCGGGCGCGCGAGTTGACCGCCATCGAGGAGATCAGCGTGCCGGTCGCGGCGAGCCCGAGGTCGGCCAGTAGGAGGACGAGGGCAAGCGGCGGCAGCGCTGCGGCCGAGTCGAGGAAGAAGACGGCGAAGACGGGGACGACGACCAGCTCCAGCGCCAGCAGGTAGACGAGCAGCGCCGACGCCTTGGCGGCGAAGAGGGCGCTGCGGTCGATTGGGGCGAGGCGGATCGCGTCGAAGCCACCCTCCTCGCGCTCGCTGACGAAGAGGCGGTTGATGCCGAGGATCGCGGCGAAGAGCACGGTCACCCAGAGCACCCCGGCGGCGAGGCTGCCGGAGAGGCTGGTGCGGTCGAGGCCGAAGCGGAAGATGACGAAGGTAGTGACCGCGAACAGCGCCATCGCCGGCAGCGACTGCAGGGTGCGCAGCTCGGCCCGCAGGTCCTTGCCGAGGATCGCCGCGAAGGCGAGGCGGGAGGGGGTCATGTCGCCGCGACCTTCGCGATGGCTGAGCCGCCGAGCTCGAGTTCCAACACCTGGTCTGCCTCGTCGCGGTAGCGCTCAGGATCGTGGCTGACCAGCACGCGCGTACGGCCCGGTCCCGGGCCGATCAAGCGTCCGCACAAGCTCGCGACCCTCGGCGTCGAGATTCGAGTCGGGCTCGTCCAGCAGCAACAGCTCGGGATCGTGCAGGACGCAGCGGCAGGCGGAGAGGCGCTGCCGCATGCCCGCCGAGAGCTCTGCGACCCGGTCGTCGCCGCGGCGCTCCATGTCGACGGCGGCGAGGAGCGATCCGATCCGATCCTCCGCCGCCGCTCCTCGCATGCCGTGCAGCTTGGCGTGGAAGCGCAGGTTCTCCCATCCGCTGAGGTCCCGATAGAGGAGCGGGTCATGGCCGAGAAGGCCGATCCGGCCGCGGACCTTCCACGCGTCGCGGGGCAGAAGGGCGTCGAAGACCCGCGTCTCGCCCCCGTTCGGCCGCAGTAGGGTGGCAAGGATCCGCAGCAGAGTGGTCTTGCCGCTGCCGTTCGGCCCGACGACGAGGAGCGATTCCCCCTGCCGCAGCGCGAGGTCGACGCCGGCCAGGGCCGGGCGTTCGCCGTATTCCCGCCGTAGGCCGATCAGCTCGATTGCCGCAGTCATCGGCCGGATTCTCCCTCGACTGGACGATTCACCCCCGTATGGGGTGGTAAACCGTTCAGTCGGCAATCGCTACCGGCGCTTGCGCAGGGTGCGGGCGCCGATCTTCAGCAGCGGGCCGGCACCCTCGCGCAGGGCCTGCGTCCGGGTCGCGCCCTTGCCGTAGAGGATCTTCGCCGAGGCGCGTACCGCTTCGCCGAGGGTCTGGTCGTAGGGGTGCCACCAGAAGTCGCGGGTGAGGCCTGGCTCCCAGGCGTTCATCTTCACGTTGACGCACTCATAGAAGCCGAATTTGGAGTGCGAGCGGCCGACGCCGGAGTCCTTGACGCCGCCCCAGGCGCACTGGCAGGCGCCGTGGCTGAAGGAGTGGTCGTTGACCCAGACCATGCCCGACTCGATCCGCCGCGCGATCCGCGCGCCCTTCTGCCGGTCCTTGGTCCAGATCGAGGCGCCGAGGCCGAACTCGGAGTCGTTGGCGAGGTCGATCGCCTCCTGCTCGGAGTCGACGACGACGATCGGCAGCACCGGGCCGAAGACCTCCTCGTTCATGATCCGCATCTCGTGCGTGACCCCGGTCAGCACGGTCGGGGCGATGTATTTGTCGGAGAGGCCGGCGACCGGGGTGGGGCCGCCGCAGAGCTTGGTGGCGCCGGAGGCGACCGCGTCCTCGATCAGGTCGACGACGATCTCGTACTGGCCCGGGGAGGTCATCGGGCCGATCTCGGTCTCCCACTCGATCGGGTTGCCGAGCCGCAGCTTCTGCGCCTCGCGGGCGACCCCCTCGACGAAGCGGTCGGCGACCTCGCGCATCACGTAGACGCGCTCGATCCCCGAGCAGGTCTGGCCGGCGTTGGCGAAGCCGCCCCAGACGGCGCCGGAGATCGCGTTGCCGAGGTCGGCGTCGGCGCAGACGATCATCGGGTCCTTGCCGCCCAGCTCGAGCACCGAGCCCTTCAGCTGCCCGGCGCAAACCTCGCCGACCTTGCGGCCTACCTCGACCGAGCCGGTGAAGAAGATCTTGCCGGCGCTCGACTTCGCCAGCGCGTCGCCGACCGCGCCGCCGCCGTGGACGACGCGGATCGAGGCCCTCGGGCAGGCCGCCCTTCTCGAAGACGCGGCGGATCGCCTCGCCCAGCAGCGGCGTCAGGCTGGCCGGCTTGAGGACTACGCCGTTGCCGGCCATCAGCGCGATCGCGACCTCGCCGAAGGGGATCGACCAGGGGTAGTTCCAGGGCGCGATCACGCCGACCACGCCGATCGGCTCATAGGTGAAGCGCGATTTCTTGCTCGCCAGGAAGGCCTGGGACATCCGCACCTTCTCGTCCGCGAGGATCTTCGGCCCGGCCTTGGCGCACCAGTGCAGCGCGTCGACGGTCGGCAGCAGCTCCATCGTGTAGGCCTCGGCGCGCGGCTTGCCCTGCTCGTGGACGAGCAGTTCGGCGAGCTCGTCGATGTCGTCGAGCAGGGCGTCGGCGGCGCGCTTCAGGTAGGCGCCGCGGGTCTTCGAGGTCGAGCTCGGCCCAGGCGGGCTGGATGCGGGCTACGTCGTCGACGACTCCCTGGACTTGGTCCGGGGTGATCGTGGCGACCGAGCCGACTAGCTCGCCGGTGGCGGGGTTGAAGCTCTCAAGGGTGGACTGGGATGCGGGGGGCTGCGTGGCGATCTCCATGCGGTCGATTGTAGGGCGTGGGGTGGGAGCCGGAGGAGGTCTTGGGAGTGCCTGGGTTCGCTTCGCCTTCGGCTTCGCTCACTATGTTGGTGCCGCTTCGCGGCATGGGTCTCTCGCCGGTGCGCCGCTTCGCGAGGCACTCACAAGACCTCCCCCGGCTCCCTCTCGATAGCTGCAACCTGCTCCATGGTCATACTCGGCGCAGTGCCCGACCGCCTGTTTGGAAGCGACGAGGAATCAGTTCGCCAGCCGGCTTCGCCGGAAGCTGATGCACCCTTGGCTGTGCGGATGCGGCCGCGGTAGCTGGATGAGCTTGTGGGGCAGGAGCACGTTCTGGCGGAGGGGTCCGCGCTGCGGACCGCTATTGAAAGCGGGCATCCCCACTCGGCGATCTTGTATGGGCCACCGGGGTCTGGGAAGACGACGCTGGCGCGGATCGCAGCCGCTGCGGCTGACGGGGCATTCGAGGAGCAGTCAGCTGTCAATGCCGGGAAAGCGGAGATCCGCGCGGTGATCGCGCGGGCTCGGGAGCGCAGGCAGGCCAACGGGCGGCACACCGTCCTCTTTCTCGACGAGATCCATCGCTTCAACAAGGCACAGCAGGACGCGCTGCTGCCCGCGGTCGAGGAGGGGCTGCTGACGCTGATCGGGGCGACCACCGAGAACCCCTACTTCGAGGTGAACTCGGCGCTGCTCTCGCGCTCCCAGATATATGAGCTGCAGCCGCTCTCCGACGAGCAGGTGGAGGAGCTGCTTGCGGCGGGCGCTTGCCGATCCCGAGCGCGGCCTGGCCGATCCGCCGCCGGTCGAGGACGCGGCGCTGGCGATGCTGGCGCAGCGCTCCGGCGGCGACGCTCGCGTGGCGCTCTCCGGTCTCGAGCGGGCGGTGGAGCGCGCCGCAGGGGCAATGCCGGTCGACGTCGCCGCCATCGAGGACGCGCTGCAGCGCAAGGCGCTCGACTACGACCGCCAGGGGGATCGCCACTACGACTTCGTCTCGGCCTGGATCAAGGCGACGCGCGGCTCTGACGTCGACGCCTCGCTCTATTACCTGGCGGTGATGCTGGAGGGCGGCGAGGACCCGCGCTTCATCGCCCGCCGCATGGTCATCCTCGCCTCCGAGGACGTCGGCAACGCCGACCCACAGGCACTGCTCGTCGCCGACGCCGCGGCCCGCGCGGTCGACCGGGTCGGTCTGCCCGAGTGCGCGCTCAACCTCGCCCAGGCCGCCGTCTACCTCGCCCTTGCCCCCAAGTCCAACGCCTCTTACAAAGCCCTCGGCCGCGCCCGCGCCGAGGTGCGCGAGAACGGCGCCAAGACGCCCCCCGACTACCTGCGCGACGCGCACTACCCCGGCGCCGGGGAGCTCGGCCGGGGCGAGGGCTACCGCTACGCCCACGACGAGCCGGGCGCCGTCAGCGACCAGCCGTTGATGCCGCCGGGGCTGGAGGAGCTGAGGTTCTACGAGCCCAGCGATCGCGGCTTCGAGGCCGAGCTGAGCAGCCGCCTGGAGGCGCTTCGCAAGAGGTTTCTCGGCGGCAAATCAAGCACCTAGCCACAGGCGCAACTTCTTCATAGACGCCGTGTTTCAGAGGGCGGCTTTCCAAGCTAGAGCCAGGGAGAGCCGACACACCGGCCGGAGGCCTGGACTGGGGGTCTCCGGCCGGGATTTAAAAGGGGAATCAGGGGGGAATCCGACGACCGCGCGGGACTGCGCGGTCGTCGGTCGTGCGTGGACCTGACGTTCCCCGGGCGAACGCCGGTAGGGTCTCGCCGATGCCAGCGCAGCCGCGGCTCGTCCTCCACGTGGTCCCTTTCTCGCACCCCTGCCTGGCGGTGAGCGCGGCCCTCGACCGGCTCGGGCAGGAATACGAGACGGTCACGCTCGAAACCGGCAGGCAGGGAGACGATGTCGAAAAGGTCTACGGCGAGGGGCACCGCACGGTCCCCGGTCTGCTTGTGGACGACGAGCCGGTGCACGGCACGTCGACGATCTTCGCCCGCCTCGACGAGCTGTATCCCGACGCCGGCCTCTACCCGGTGGCGAGCGCCGGCGAGATCCGCGAGGCCGAGCCGGGGATCGTGGAGGAGCTCCAGACCACTGCCCGCGTGCTTGTCTTCGGCGCGATGCACTTCCGCCCCGAGTCGATGGGGACCTTCGCCGGTGTCGACCAGCTCGACCCGGGCGGCGTCGACTTCGCGATCAAGACGATGCGGGCCTCGTGGCGCTACCTGGACATCACCGCCGAGCGGGTCTACGACACGTTGCAGGCGCTGCCGGCGCAGCTGGACGCGATCGACGCGCTGCTGGGCTCGGGCGCGCTCGGGGGCGAGGAGCCGACCGCCGCCGACTTCCAGCTCGGCTCCTCCCTGCACCTGCTCGTCCAGATCGGCGACGTTCGCCCCCTGGTCGAGGAGCGGCCCGCGTGGAAGGTCGTCTCCACCCTGTTCGAGCCCGGCAGCGGCAACGTCTCGGCCGGCGCGTTCCCGCCCGGCTGGGTTCCGTCGACGCAGTCCTGAGCGGGCGGAGCCCAACCGCCGCCGCGGGCACGTCTCTATCGTCTGACCTGTGAGCGAGGAGAAGCTGCGACTCGGTGGGATGGCCCTGCGCAACGGCCTCTTGATCCATGGGCCTACCCATTGGGCGGCTGCGGTGCGGGATGAGGAGGGGCAGGTTGTGGTTGCCTCGGAGCGGAAACCCGAATTGGCGCCGAAGCTGGTCGGGCAAGGTGCCGGGGCTGCGGGGCCCGCTGAAACTGGTCGAGGCGATGGCGGTGTTGCCGCTGGTGCGACGGCGGATGCCAGCGGCCCGGCTGCCGTTCGAGGATCGGAGGGTGCTGGCGACGATCGGGGTGACGCTGGTCACCACCAGCCTGCTGCGTCGCCGGCTGGGCAGCTCGGCGTTGCGCGAGGGATTGGTGCAGGTGCTGGGTGCCGCCCCTGCCGTCGTCGCTCTCAGCGACCGTGACCTGGCCGCCTACCACGGGGTCGAGCACAAGGCGATCGCCGCCTACGAGCAGGGGGTCGAGGACCCGGCCTCGGTGCCCAAGGAGCACGATCGCTGTGGCTCCAACCTGCTGGCGCCGATGATGCTGCTCTCCGCCGGCGGCACGGTGGTGTTGGAGAGGCTGGTCGAGCGGCCGAGCCCGCTGGCCCGCGCCGCGGTCGGCCTCGGCGGCGCCTCGATCGCGGTCGAGATGTTCGCCTGGAGCGATCGCAATCACGGCGCCCCGCTGGCCGAGGCGTTCCACACGCCCGGCCGCGAGATCCAGCGACATCTGGCGACCAAAGAGCCGACGCCCGAGCAGCTCCAGGTCGGGATTGCCGCGCTGGCCGAGATCCTCCGCGTCGAGGGCTCGCAGGCCGGCGAGGGCGAGCCATCGCCGGCGACGTAGACTCCCGCCGATGTTCGGACGGATCGATCACATCGGCGTCGCGGTCGAGGACATCGACGCGGCTCTCGAGCTCTACGAGACGGGCTTCGAGATGACGGTTGCGCATCGCGAGACGGTCGAGTCCCAGGGGGTCGAGGCTGTCCTGCTCGATGTCGGCGATGGGCACGTCGAGCTGATGCGGCCGCTGAGCGCCGACTCGCCGATCGGCAAGTTCCTCGCCCGCAAGGGCCCCAAGCTGCACCACGTCGCCTACGCCGTCGATGACATCGACTCGACTCTGGAGAAGCTTGCCGCCGCGGGGTTCGAGTTGATCGACAGCAAAGCGCGGACCGGCATCCGGGGAAGCCGGGTGGCCTTCATCCAGCCGCGCTCCACGGGCGGCGTCCTGACCGAGATCGTCGAAGCGAGTGGAGAGGAGCACTGATGGCGGACACGCAGAAGGTAGAGATCGGCTTCGAGGGCGGCCAGGTCGTCGCGGTGCGGCTCAGCGAGGATGAGCTGAAGGACCTGCGCAAGCAGGTCGAGAAGGGCGGCTGGCACGACGTCAAGACCGAGGACGGCATCCTCGCGGTCTACGTCGGCAAGGTCGCCTTCCTGCGCATCGACTCGGGCGCTCACAGCGTGGGCTTCGGTCTCAACCGGCAGGACTGATGCGAGCCCGCAAGCTGTTCGGTGTCGCCGGCCTGGCGATGCTTGCCGCCGCCCTGTGGTGGCGCAAGAACCCGTCCGCCTGTCCCTACGGACAGCGCTTCTGGGTCGAAGCGCCGCACCCGATCATCAGCCGCGATCGCCTGCGCTCGGTGCTGGCGCCGTTGCCGGGGGAGCGGCTGCTGGAGATCGGGCCGGGCACCGGCTACTACACGCTTGACCTGGCCGGCTGGGTCAGGGCCGAGGGCCGGGTCGAGATCTTCGACCTGCAGCAGGAGTTCCTCGACCACGTCAGCCGCCGCGCCGGCGAGCGCGGGCTCGCGAACGTCGTCCCGACCCAGGGCGATGCGACCGCGCTGCCGTATGAGGACGCCTCAATCGACGCGGTTGCGCTCACCGCGGTACTCGGGGAGATCCCCGATCCGGTGGCTGCGCTGTGCGAGATACGGCGTGTGCTCAAGCCAGGCGGCCGCCTTGTCGTCGGCGAGCTGTTCGGCGACCCCCACTTCACGACGCTCGCCGCCCTCAAGCGCCAGGCCGCCGAGGCGGACCTCGCCTTCGAGACTCACTCCGGCAACTGGTTCGCCTACTTCGCCCGGCTCTCGCCGGCCTGACAGCTCGGGCACCAGTAGGTGCGCCGGTTGGCGTCGCCCTGGCCGCGGGCAGCGATCCGAGTGCCGCAGACGGGGCACGGCCGGCCGGCGCGGCGGTAGACGGCGGGATCGGGGCGGCCGCTCTCTACCGACTCTCCCATCAGCCGTCGGGCGGCTTCGAGCAGCCCCCGGAGCTCGTCGTCGGGTAGCTGATCGATCGCGCACCAAGGGTTCGCCTTGGCGGCAAAGCAGGCCTCGCTCTTGAAGATGTTGCCGATGCCCGCGATCAGTCGCTGGTCGAGCAACGCGTCGCCCAGCTCGCGGTGGGGCGAAGTGCGGAGGCCGGCGGTCGCCGCGGAGAGGTCGAGCTCGGGCGCGAGGATGTCCGGACCCAGCCGGGCCAAGACCGGATCGCGGCGCAGCTGGGCGGCGCTCAACACCCGCAGGGTCGGTCCGCCGAACTGAACCGCCTGGACCGCGTCGCCGGCCAGCGCCAGCCACGCCGCCGAGGCCGGCTTGCGCCAGCGGTCGCCGGGCCTGACGACCTGCCAGGAGCCGCTCATGCCGAGATGGCTGTGCAGAACCAGCTCGCCGAAGTGGAGCAGCAGGTGCTTGCCGCGCGCTTCGACCCGCTCCAGCCGGCGCCCGTCGAGCCTCTCTACGCCTGCTGCCCGGCTGCGGCCGTTACCGGCCTGAACCCCGAGCTCCAGGCCACCCACGGCCAGCTCGATCCGCCGTGCGGTCCGCAGGATCGTGTCGCCCTCCGCCATGCGCTCAGTACATAGCGAACGGCTGTAGTGCCGGGACGGTGGGAGGTCCGCCCCGGCACCAGGCCGTCAGTTATTTCTGCCCCCACGGCAGGCTGGGATGTTGAGCCGCAGGTTGTTTGCCCTCATCCGCCTGCTGTTCTGTGCCAGCAGGTTGAGGAAGCCGTTGGTCTGGCCGGCGCAGAGGTTGCGCGAGTTGACCAGCAGCCCCTTGCTGCCGCCCTTCATATTGAGAATGAACTTGCTCACGGCGACATCAGGGGTGTTGTTGAACACGGTCTTGAGGCGGCCGTGCTCGGAGCTGATCACGCCGCGCAGCCGGACCGGCACCTGGCCACGCAGGTTGACCAGCAGGTCCGGCAGCGTGTTGCTCGACGAGGTCAGGTAGACAGGGCCCTTGAGCTGTTCGTCCAGCAACGGCGAGGTCGCCGTGGCGTTCCCGTAGATCGAGTTCTTCGGGCATTCGTTGGCCGCCAGTTGGACCCTCGTGCAGATCGTTTTGATGTGACTCTGATCGAGGATCGTCGCCCGCGGCAGGATGAATGCCGCTCGGCGTAGGTTGGCGTCACCGTTGCGGGCTTCCAGTATCGCCCGGAACCTCGGGTTGGCCGCACGCCTGGTCGCGTTCTGGCCACCCATGATCCTGGGGAAGAACTTCGGCTTGAACTTCAGCGCCCCACATTCGGTGGCCCTGAAGTCGCTCGACTGCTTCGATTCGAACCAGGCGCCCGGGTTGGCCGGGTCGCTACCGCCGCCGAAGATCGACGAGCGCACCGAGAACGGTTCGCGGCAGGTCGTCGGGTTGACGGTGAACTCGCTGCGGTCGATCGAGATGTCGACCGAGCGGATGTCGAGCTTGACGCCGCCGAATATGAACGGGATCGGGTCCGAGACGGCGTGGACTTCGGCCGTTTCGGGATCGACGAACACGGCGGCCCGGACCACGTCGGTGCCGAGGTCAAAGGGGCCGGCGACGGCCGGAACCACGAACACCATGCTTATCGGGGCACCTTTGTAGGGGCCCGCCAGGTAGGCGGTGCCGGGGGTGTGGAACGGCGTGCCGGAGCCGACGCCGATGTCGACTTTGCCGATCTGGCTGTTGCTCGGACAGCTCGGGCTTGCCTGCTCGGCTTTACCCGATGATTTCTCGGCCGCAGCGATACTTGCCTCGGGGCAGTACTCGACGCCCTTCAGCTTCGCGACCATGCCCGGGGGCAGCGTCGCTTCGATCTTGCGGATCTCCTGGGCGCCGTTCGGCCGCGTGATGTGCAGGTCGAACGGGCTGAAGGAGCCGGCCTTGGTCTGCTGCGTGCCGGCGTTATAGGTCGGGCTGAACGGACGATCGCCCAGCGTTTTCGGGCAAGGCCCGCCGCCCGCTTTGCTGTCGAGGGTGTACTGGAGGTTCGATTCTTCTCCCGGCGATACTTCTTCGCCCGGCCGTGACCATGGGGTGAACTTCGCGGCCGTGGTGTGCGGTCCGCAGGTATCCGGCGTCGTCAGCGCGCCGCGGTCGCCTCCGTTGATGTTGACTTTGAACGAGTTGAACGGAGCCTGCGGGTTTTCCGGCACGACGACGGTCAGCTGGCCGGTTTGCAGGTTTGGGAATACGTGTCCTACCAGGCGTACGTTGACGCCGTAGCGGGTGTTGAAAGCATGGATGAACACCCGGAACTGGTTGCCGGTTTTCGGTTCTTGGCTAGTCGGCGCGGCGACGTAGACATCGCCGCCAAGCGGTTGGTCGAGAGCTTTGGTCTCGACTTCGACTGAGCCGATCCGCGATGACGCCGGGCATTCGATCGGCTCATCCGTGCCTTGCTTGTACTGCGCATCGGTGCACGGCGTGAGCCCGTTGGCCAGCGACGGGTTGATGCCGGCGCCTTCGGGCAGGGTGACCTTCGCGGTCAGCAGGTGTGAGTTAGCCCGCGTTTTTGGTTCGAGTTGGTCCGGCATCAGCACATCGACGGTCGCTGGTTCGGGCGAGTCGGTGGAGCCGCTCGAGGTCGCATCGAGCTGTACGTTGAACGGCGTCGTGGCGCATTCGTCCGCCCCGACTTCCGTCGTGTAGCTGGCGCTGTCCTCCGCACCCCCGTGCGCTTTGACGTGGATCACGGTGGTCTGCCCACCCGCACAGTTGCTCGGCATGGTCAGGTAGTTTTCGGTGAGGCCGGTCGTCGCCTTGCCGTTGAACACGAGTCGCGAGCCGATGATCGGCGGGTGTTCCGCATCCGGTGCGTGGATACCGCTGATCGTGAAGATGACGTGCTGGTCCACCGGGTCGAGGTCGCCGACGATGAAGGTCGGCTCGCCGGGTTTGCTGGTCGGGAACCCGACCATCGAGGGCACGCCCTCAAAGGGCACTACGTTGAAGACGGGGATTTTGGCCCGCACGTTCACGCACTGGTTGGGGATGGGTGCCGAGCACGGCGGAGACTGCCCGTTGACCGTGAGGTAGTTGAAGCCGACGATTGATGCCAGCGGACAGGTCGGCGAGGGCACTTCCTCCAGCTGTTCGACGGTGCACTTGACTGGGGTCGCCTCGGGGTTGACCCCCAGCCCTTCGGGGGTGTCTACGACGATTTCTTCGATGAACCCGTCGACGAACCCGTTGACCCCTTCACCCGTCAGCGTGTTGAGGGTGAAGTCGGTGATGCCGAAGTCAGGGTGGCCGGCAGCCTGCGTGAACCACTTGCCCGGCGTGCCGTCATTGCACTGTTCCGGATCCTCGGCCAAAGGGAATGCACCGGTGAGCGCTTTTGGTGGTGGGCCTACTTCCGCCGGAGTGTCGACGTTTTCTTTGCAGGTAACCGCTTCCCATTCCGCGATGCCGAACGCGGCTTGGGCGCTGGATGCTCCAAATGCGAGAACGAAGAATGCGGCGGTGAGCACTAGCAGCCCAAGTGGGCCTCGCTTACCTCTCATATGAGACCTCTCCTCCAAAAAGACGGGTTTCAAAAAAAGAACTACCCGCCTCCCGCAGTTAAAAACGGTACACCATGGAGCCGGCGGACTCCATAGGGGATAACTACGGATTGTCCAAAGAGGCCCAGAGGCGCTCCTCCGCCTCGGCTACGCGTTTGGCCGTCACGTCGATCTGGTGCCAGAGAGGCGCTTGGGGCTCGTCGTGCTCGCTCGCTGCGTGGAACGCGTTTGCCAGGGCGGTCCAGGCGGCGGCGGCATCCGCAGCAAGGGAGGCCTCGGAGCGACCTGCCTCCTCGAGGAAGCGCGAGTACATCAGCCTGAAGGCCCCACCGCCGGTGCCACGTCGCTCGATCACCTGGTAGCCGAAGCGGGCGCACCACTGCCAATCCGCGGCGGCCTCCGGCCAGGACCCCGCCTCCTCGGCGAGGCGGCGCACCGCGTCGAGGCCGGAAAAGCCGCGGAACTCGGGCTCGACCATCGCCCGCGCGGCGCGCTCGATCGCGGCCGGGATCGCCTCGCGCAAGCGATCGGGAGAGACCCCGCCCCCGGCCGTGAACATGTGGCCGGAGAGCGGATAGGCGGGGTGCCGGCTATAGCGCGCCTTGTCGAGGTTCTCGAGCCGGGTCGTCTGCAACTGCTCGAAGCCGGTGTCGGAGAGGTGCGCCAGCTCGTCGTCGTAGCCGGCAAGGACGACGGCGTGGCCGGGAAAGTGGGCCGAGTTGCCGTAGTGGTCGAGGTAGTAGAGGTCGGTGAGGAGCAGCACCGGCTTGCCGGAGTCGACCTCGGCGCGGGCGGCGGCCCAGGCTCCGTCATCGCCACGATCGAAGGTGCTCAGCTCCAGCGCCGCCCCGGTCAGCTCGTCGAAGTTCTCCTCGAGGCGGGCGGTGCGACCGTTGAACCAGCGGGTTGGCGAGGCGTCCTCGATCGTCACGTAGTAGAAGCACGCGCCGGCTCCCAGCCCGAACGCCATCTCCTCGCTGATCTCGACGCCGTGGAAGGCGAGGAGGTTGCGTAGGGCCGTGGAACCGCAGTGGTGGCCCGGCTTGTGTTCGTAGTTTGGGACGAAGGGCATCGGCTGATTCTGATTGACCTGAAGGGTTGGGGGAGCGAGGGGGTCTCCCCGGGAGGTGCCTGGGTTCGCTTCGCTCACTATGTTGGTGCCGCTTCGCGGCAGAGAACCACTCTGCGGAGCCGCTTTGCGAGGCACTCCCGGGGAGACCCCCTCGCTCCCATATCCTGCGCCGGCCATGGAGAACCTTGACCTCAGGACGTTGCGCTTCATGCGGACCAGCGGCCACACTCCCGGCTTGGAGAAAGCTGCCAAGGCTCTTGGGAAGGCTGGGAACAATGGGGCGGTTTGGGTTGTGGTTGGGGTCTTGCTGGCGGTGTTCGATGGGTCGAATCGGGAAGCTTGGTTGATCTGTGCTGCGTTGGGGCCGATTGCCATTGGGCTCAACTACGTGGTCAAGCTGATCGTCAGGCGGCCTCGGCCTGTGTTGGAGGGGTTGCCGCCATTGGGCGGCGCGCCTAGCTCTCTGAGCTTTCCCTCGGCGCATGCGACCTCTTCTTTTGCGGTGGCGACGGCGATGACTCGGGTTGAGCCGCTTGGTGCGCTCGCCTTTGCTCTTGCCCTTGCTCTCTCGTTGGGGCGTCCCTACCTCGGGATGCACTACCCGTCCGATGTCCTGGTTGGCGCCGTTCTCGGCGTCCTCCTCGGCCTGATCGTTCCGCTCTCGCTGTGAAGGTTGGAATCGTCGGGCTGCCCAACGCGGGCAAGTCGACGCTCTTCAATGCTCTGACCAAGGGCGGGGCGCAGACCGGCGACTACCCGTTCACGACGATCGAGCCCAACGTGGCGATCGCCCAGGTGCCCGACGAGCGCCTCGGGCGGATCGGCGAGACCGTGCGCAGCTCCGAGCTGGTGCCGGCGACGATCTCCTTCCACGACATCGCCGGTCTGGTCAAGGGCGCCTCCGAAGGGGAGGGGCTCGGCAACCAGTTCCTTGCCTCGATCCGCGAGACCGACGCGATCTGCCATGTGGTCCGCTGCCACGCCGATTCCGGCGTCCCTCATCCCGATGGTCGGGTCGACCCGTTGGCCGACATCGAGACGATCGAGACCGAGCTGGTTCTCTCCGACTACGACGGGGCCGAGCGGCGCCTGGACCGGGTGCGAAAGGGGGCGAAGTCCGGCGACGCCGACGCGATCGCCGAGCGCGACTGGCTGGAGCAGGTGGTCGAGGCGCTTGCCGCCGGCAAGCCTGCCCGCTCGGTGCCGGTCCCCGATGCCGCCGCCCACGGGCCCGCCAACCTGCAGGCCCTGACCACGAAGCCGATCCTCTACGTGGCCAACGTCGACGAGGGCGACGCCGAGCCGCCGCAGGCGGTTGCCGACCACGCCGCCGCGGTCGGCGCCGGCGTGGTCGCCGTCAGCGCCCGGATCGAGGGCGAGCTGGCCGAGCTGGACCCCGCCGAAGCCGAGGAGATGCGCGAGTCCTATGGCGTCGAGGGCTCCGGGCTGGCCCGGCTGGTCCGCGCCGCATATGACCTGCTCGAGCTGATCACCTTCTTCACCGCCGGCGAGGACAAGGAAGCGGTGGCGCGACCGCTGCCGCGCGGCGCCACCGCCCTGGAGGCGGCGGGAACGATCCACACCGAGATCCAGGACGCCTTCATCAAAGCCGAGGTGATCGGCTGGGAGGCGCTGGTCGAGTGCGGCGGCTACTCCGCCGGTCGCGACCGTGGCCTGCTTCGCATCGAGGGTCGCGACTACATCGTCCAGGATGGCGACGTGATCACGATTAAGGTCTAAGCATGGACCAAGGAGCGCGTTTTCCGCGGGTCGCCGAGAAGGCGGGCCACTACGAGAGCTTCTACATCAAGGCCTGCCGGCCGGGTGGGGGGCAGGGGATTTGGATCCGCCACACCGTTCACAAGCGGCCCGGGGCCGAGCCGAATGCCTCGATCTGGTTCGTCCTGTTCGATCACGATGCAGACGGACCGCGGGCGACCAAGGTCACCGTGCCGGCGGCCGAGCTGTCGGTGCCCCAGGGGTCGTGGATCAAAGTCGATGGAGCCGAGATCGGCCCAGGACGCGCAGTTGGCGCCGTGGACACCGATGCCGTCAAGGCCTCCTGGGAGCTGACCTTCTCCGGCGACGCCGAGCCCTGCAAGTACCTGCCGTCCGACCGCCTCTACGAGACCCGCCTGCCGAAAACCAAGTTCGTCGCACCGTTCCCGAACGCGCGCTTCGTGGGCAAGCTCGAGGTCGACGGCGAGGCGATCGAGATCAGCGACTGGCCGGGGATGATCGGCCACAACTGGGGCAGCGAGCACGCCGAGCGCTGGGTCTGGCTGGAGGGCACCGGTTTCGCCGACTCTCCCGACACCTACTTCGACGCCGGCGCGGCGCGAATCAAGCTCGGCCCCTGGACGACCCCCTGGGTCCCCTCAGGAATGCTGATGCTCGACGGCAAGGCGCATCGCCTGGGCGGCTTCGGCCAGGTCCGCGACGTGGAGATCGAGGAGTCCGCAGGCGAGTGCTCGTTCGTCCTGCCCGGCAAGGACATAGTCGTCCGCGGCAAGGTCTCAGCCCCGAACAAGGACTTCGTCGGCTGGGTCTACGCCGACCCCAAGGGCCCCGAGCACAACACGATCAACTGCTCGGTAGCGGACCTGGAGCTGACCGTCGAACGCCCGGCTTTGCCCCCCCTCCGCCTTTCCCTACCGGCCGGCGCAGCCTACGAGCTAGGAATGCGCGAGAAGGACCACGGCATCCCGGTTCAGCCGTACCCCGACGGCTGACGAGTAGGAGGGCGGAGTCGCCTCGGCGATGCCTCGCGAAGCGGCCCCGGCTAGGTGATTCGTGCCGCGAAGCGGCACAAGATTCCACCGCCGAAGGCGGTGGTGGGCACTCGACGAGGCGACTCCGCCCTCCTACCCACCAACCCCACCGGGAGGACCGCCCGGCTTGCTTCCCCCCTTGCCACCATCGGCAACCTTCCCGTTCACCACCTTCTGGAACTCCATCCAGGTGCTGTAGCTGCCCAGCGCTGCCTCGAGCTGATCGCCGCGGACCTTGGTCGCGCCGCCGGTCCCGATCAGCTTTGCTTCGACGATTCGCGGGGAGACTCCGCGCTTGGTGATCACTACCTGCTTCAGCTTGCCGTGGAGGTAAGCGCCCAGCCTCGAGCTGATCTCGGGACCGCTGAATTCGAGCTTCCAGTTGTGCAGCGGGCAGGCCCCGTCGTAGGGGTCGGGCACGCCCACCAGGTAAGGGATGGCCGGGCCGAAGAAGACGTTCTGGACGCTCTCGGTCTGGCCGCCGGAGCAGGCGGAGAAGTAGGTCTCGGCGATCTTGCCGCCGTGCATCACGACCTGCCCCCGGGTCGCTTCGGCGGCTTCGTTGGTCGACGCGGTCTCGCTCGACATCCCCTCGTAGACCTGGCTGCGCGTGTCGCTGTAGAGGTCGAAGCCGTTGCCTCCGACGGCGCCGGTGAGGGCAAAGGAACGGGCGGCGATCGCCTGCGCTCGCAGAGCAGCCTGTGGCCAGGAGGGCGGCGACTCATTGGGAATCACGCCTTTGACGTACTGGTCGACCGGTAGAGCGTTGATCTCGTTGAGTGAGCCGGCATCGCTTTCGGTCGGCACCACCTCGAGCGCGCCGCGGAAGGGGCTGCCCTCGATCGTGACCTGTCCGTTGCCGGCGGCCCGCAGGGTGTGCCCGCAGTTGGCGATCGGGCGCCCGCCGGAGCTGCGCAGCTTGACGGCGGAGCCGGCCCGGTGCGCCTCGTAGCTACGGTCCGCGTCGAGCGCTTTGCCGCAGGCGCTGGTGGCGCTACTGAAGCCGATGTCACCGCCGGAGACGTCGAGCAGTACCCGGACGATCCGCGGGCCCGCCAGCTTGTCGATCGTCGTCCCCGAGTAGTAGTGGCCGAGGATGAAGCCGTAGCTCTTGCCGTGAGTGGCGTAGCCGTAGGCGCCGTACTGGCTCATCCCCACCCCGTGGCCGAAACCGTGGCCGATCACGACCCAGCGCACGCCGGCCTGGGCATTGGGGGCCAGGAGGAGGAAGAGGAAAAGTGCAGTTAGGCGGAGTCGCATATCTGGGGAACAGGTTCGGGAAAGGGGAGTCTCGGCCTGCACTACGCTTATCGGGATGGCGACGCAGACGGTGCAAGCAGTCGACCACGAGCTTCTCGCCGCCGGCGAGTGGACGGCGACCGGCGAGTGGGGCGAGGTCGAGAGCCCCTACGACGGGACCGTAGTCGGCCGGGTCGCTCGCGGCGACGCGGCGCTGGTCGATCGCTGTGCGATTGCCGCTCGCGCCGCCTTCGAGTCCGGCGGCTTTCCCCAGCACGCGCGCGCCGCGGTTCTCGACCGCGCCGCCGAGATAACCGGCGAACGGCTCGACGACCTGGCGCTGACGATCGCCGCCGAGGCCGGCAAGCCGTTGAAGACCGCCAGGGCCGAGGCCGAACGCTGCATCGACACGCTCACCTTCTCCGCCGTCGAGGCGCGCAAGCTCAGCGGCGGCACCGTGCCGATGGACGCCTCGGCTTCCGGGGCGGGCAAGCTCGGCGTGATGCTGCGCGTCCCCTACGGCGTGGTCGGAGCGATCAGTCCCTTCAACTTCCCCCTCAACCTCGTCGCCCACAAGCTCGGGCCGGCGATCGCCGCCGGCAACGCGGTCGTCCTCAAGCCGGCCGGGCAGACGCCGATCTCGGCGCTGAAGCTGGCCGCGATCCTGCTCGACGCCGGCCTGCCGCAGGGCTGGCTCAGCGTTGTCCCGGGCCCCGGCTCGGAGGTCGGCAACGCGATCGTCGAGCACGAGCTGACCGCTGCGCTCAGCTTCACCGGCTCGGCAAAGGTCGGGTGGGATATCCGCAGTCGCGTCCCCCACAAGAAGGTCAACCTCGAGCTCGGCTCCAACGCACCGCTGATCGTCCATTCCGACGGCGACTGGGAGACGGCGGCCGACAAAGCCAAGCTGCACGCTTTCTCACACGCCGGGCAGAGCTGCATCTCGATTCAGCGGATCCTCGTCCACGAGGACGTCGCCGACGCCTTCACCGAGCGGCTCGTCGCCAACGCCAAAGCGCTGCGGGTGGGCGATCCGCTCGATCCCGACACCGACGTCGGTCCGCTGATCTCTCCCGGCGACCGCGACCGGGTCAAGGAATGGGTCGGAGAGGCGGTGGCGGAAGGCGCCGACCTGTTGGCCGGCGGCGAGTTGGTCGACGACGGTCGTTGCCTCGCCCCGACCCTGCTCGGCAGCCCACCGCGCGAGGCCAAGGTCTGGTGTGAGGAGATCTTCGGGCCGGTGGCGACGATCGACCGCTACGCCGACTTCGGCGAGGCGCTGCGGATGGCCAACGACTCCAAGTTCGGCCTCCAGGCGGGCGTCTTCACCCGCGACATGGGCCGCGGCCTCGAGGCCGCGGCGACGCTCGAGTTCGGCGGCGTGCTGATCAACGAGGTGCCGACCTTCCGTGCCGACCAGATGCCCTACGGCGGCGTCAAGGACTCCGGCAACACCCGCGAGGGCCCCGCCTTCGCGGTCTTAGAGTTGACCGAGGAGCGCTTCGTCACCTTGCAGGGCTAATTTGTTAGTATCCAAACTATAGTTCTGATATAGAAACTTTAGTTGGGATACTTTATGGACTTTGCACACCCATTTCGCGTCGTCTCGCCGACTCTCGACGGTGATGTACTGGCGGTGCTCGCCGGTGCAGACGAGGAATTCAGCGGCCGTCGTATCCATCGACTGCTGGGTCACGGTTCTGAGCCGGGGGTTCGCAAGGCTGTCGAGCGTCTGGTCGATCAGGGCGTTGTCATTCGTGCTCAGGCCGGCAGAGCCAAGCTCTATCGGCTGAACAGGAAGCACTTGGCCGCGCCGGGCATCGAAAGCCTCGCCGCTACCCGGGCGGATTTGATCGCGCGCCTGCGTGAGGCGATCGCCGGTTGGCAGCAGGCTCCCCGCTGCGCCGTTCTCTTCGGCTCGGTCGTGCGTGGCGAGGCTGGACCAGGTAGTGACCTCGATCTACTAATCATCCGCGCGGCCACGGTTGACGAAGAGGCGCCAGAGTGGCGCGAGCAGTTGGCTTCGCTTGAACGTGAGGCCACCGCGTGGACTGGCAACGACACGCGAATCGTCGAATTTGCCGAGGATGAGCTCACTGAGTCCATACCCGTCGCAGAAGAGGCGCTCGGCGACGGAATCGAGCTTTTCGGCTCGCACCGGGATCTACGTCGCTTTGTCGATGGACGCCGCAGATGATGGCGACCCGCATTCGGCAATGCGATGACCGAACGTCCGCTGGACGGCTCCGCAAGGCGAGCCAGTTCCTCGATGCCGCGGCAACTATTCGGGAGTTCGCCGACGACGAAGCCGAAATCGGCGACGCATTCGTCACACTCTGCATTCACGCCGGAATCGCCGCGTCCGACACGATTTGCTGCGAGACGCTTGGACACCATGTCCAGGGAGACGACCACAATCAGGCGATCGCGGAGCTGTCAAAGGCGAGGCCCGATGGACAGGACCTGGGTAGCGATCTCCGTGCCCTCCTACAGATGAAGAACCGGGCCGAGTATGGGGCACTGCCAGTAACCGCCGAACAGCGGAAACGGGCTTGGCGCCGCGCCGAGCACCTTGTCGAAGCAGCCCGGTCGCGCTGCTCGGGCTGAACGAATCCTTGCCGCGCTACTCGTGCGGCCGCGCCATGCGGCGATGATCCAGCGCCTCCTCGAGCACCGCGGGCTCGACGCCCTGCTCGAGGGCGACCTCGCGCAGCGAGCGCCCCGACTCCGCCGCGATCTTGACGATGTCGGCGGCGCGGTCGTAGCCGATGTGGGGGTTGAGCGCGGTGGCCGTGGCGAGGGTCGCCTCGGCGTGGCGCTCGGTCATCTCCTCGTTGGCCTCGATCCCGGCGACGCATTTCTCGTTCAGCAGGCGTGAGGCGGAGGCGAGCAGCTTGATCGAGTCGAGCAGGTTGCGGGCGATCAGCGGCACCCGTACGTTGAGCTCGAACTGGCCCTGGCTGCCGGCGACGGTGATCGCCGCGTCGTTGCCGATCACCTGGGCGGCCACCTGGATCACGACCTCGGGGATGACGGGGTTGACCTTGCCCGGCATGATCGAGGAGCCCTTCTGCAGCTCCGGCAGGCGCAGCTCGGCCAGGCCGGCACGCGGGCCGGAGCCCATCAGGGCCAGGTCGTTGGCGATCTTGTTGAGCGAGACGGCGTAGACCTTGAGCGCGCCCGAGAGCTCGACCAGGGCGTCGCGGTTGCCCTGCGCCTCGAAGGGGTCGAGCGGCGCCGAGATCGTCAAGCCGGTGTCCTCGGCGAGCTTCTCGCGCACCTTGGCGGCGAACTCGGGATGGGTGTTGAGGCCGGTCCCGGTCGCGGTGCCGCCGAGCGGAATCTGGCCGACGCGGCGCAGCGTCCCCTCGACCCGCTGGATGCCGAGCCGCACTTGCGCCGTGTAGCCGCCGAACTCCTGGCCCATGGTGACCGGCACCGCGTCCATCAGGTGGGTGCGACCGGCCTTGACCACGTCGGCGAAGCGCTCGGCCTTCCCGGCCAGGGCCTCCTGGAGGCCCTCCATCGCCGGCAGCAGGTCGTGGGTCACCTCGTCGAGCGCCGCCAGGTGCACGGCCGAGGGGAAGACGTCGTTGGAGGACTGGCCCATGTTGACGTGATCGTTGGCGTGGGCCGACTCGCCGGCGAGCTTGGCGAGCACCTCGTTGGCGTTCATGTTCGAGGAGGTGCCGGAGCCGGTCTGGAAGACGTCGACCGGGAACTGGTCGTCGTGCTCGCCGGCGGCGACCGCATCGCCGGCGTCGGCGATGCGGGCCGCCAGCTCGCCGTCCAGCTCTCCCAGCTCGCCGTTGACCCGCGCCGCGGCGCCCTTCAGCCGTCCCAGCCAGCGGACGACGGGCACGGGAACCCGCTCGCCGGAGACGGGGAAGTTGTCGACGGCTTTGGTGGTCTCGCCACCCCAGAGCTGCTCAGTCAAGGTCAGGCCTCCATCACGGATTCGTAGGTACCGGCAGCGTATTCGAGCGGTCGTGGCGGCGGTGCCGGTGTCCGGCCGGGCAGTGCGCGCGGCGCTTGCCCGAGCGGCGCCGGTGAGCCCTGCAGCGAGCCCTGCCCTTGTGGCCAGGTCCGCGCTTCACTCCCCGCTTGCCGCGCGGTCCGGTTGCCCCGGGGGATCCGACCGGACCTTTCCCGGTAGTCACCGCCGCGGCCGTGCTCGACAGGGCGCCGATGTGCAGCGAGATCGTCTCCCCGAACCGGACCGGTTGCTCCCCGGCGGGGACCTGGCTGCCACGGTCGAGGCGCAGCAGCCACGCTTCGTCCTCGCCGTCGGGAACGACGCCGTCGAGTGCGGTGATCCGCCCGTCGAGCATCCCGAACGAGCTCACGCAGCCGGCGGGGGAGGAGCCACCCGCCCGGGCCTCGCTGAGAACCTGGCTCAGCGGTGCCCCATCCGGCGCGGTCACCTTGCAGATCCTCACGTTGCCGGGCGCGAGTTCGATTGCCAGCAGGTGGGGGACCGGGGTCCCGAGCGCGACAGCCGCCGCCGGGCGGACGCTTGGCAGCGACGAATCGCTCTGTCCGGGGGGCGTCGCAGTGAAGACCCCGCCTGCGATCGCCCGCAGCGCGTCTTGGGTCGAGTAGAGGTTCGCTTCGCTGTTGTTTTCGTAGCCGAAGCCCCCGGCTTCGAGGCCCGACGGAACCTGAAGCGAGAGCAGGTGGTCGATCGGCGTCTTGCCAGACGCGGTCGTCCAGGTTGCCGACTGGGGATCGATACCGCAGGCGTTGAGCCCGCTGACCGCCCAGGCGGTCGCGTCGGCGTTGTCGCCGAACGCATAGTGGAACGCGCCGGTCGTATCGACCAGCAGGCCGTGCAGATAGGCGAGGGCGGGGGCAACGGAGGGGTCATAGGCGGGGGCTCCGGCTTCGCAGAGCGCCGCGATCGCCGCCCCGGTCATGTCGGGTTCGCTCGGTTCGGCCTTTGCCGCCGGGGCCATCGATGCCGAGAAGGTCCAGCCACCGTCGTCGTGCTGGCGCTGGCGCAGGTAGGAGACCGCGGGAACCAGGGCCCAGGCGGGCACGGGAGCGGTCCTGAGGGCGAGGATCCCGAACACCGTGCTGTTGATGCTCGGTTCGCCGAAGCTGCCGGCGATCGGATTCCAGCTGCCGGCGATCTGCGCCGGCAGATTCAGGTCGGCCGAGAGCCGGGCCGGGTCGAGGCCGGCTGCATGGGCGACCAGGGTGACCCGCTCGTAGTCGGTTACCGCTTTGGTCGGCGGGCCGCCCCAGAAGCCGGTGTAGTCGTCGAAAAGGAAGTCCTGCAGGCTCGGATTGCCGGGGGTATGGACGTCTGCGGCGCTGACTCCCGCCGCAGCCAATGAGGTGGCGACCCAGTCGCTGCTGAAGGAGCCGTGTTCGAAGCCGAATGGTTCGCCGGTCAGGGGGTCCTGCTGGCCGCGCACGTATTCCACCGCCTTGCCTACGGCGGTATCGATTTCTTCCTGGCTGGAGGTTGCCGCGGCGCCGGCCGGAAGCACTGCGAGAGCGGCGAGAGATAGGACAGCCGCGCAGAGCGCGGATAGGCGTCGAGTCGAGACTGCTTGCATCCGTGAACCCCTTTCCTCGAGGGCTTGGTGGAGGGATCGGAGGGAGGTCTCCTGGCTTCCGAGCCTTCCCGCCGCGCCTTCCCAGCCGGTGAGGCCAGTGGCTGCCGCATGGGCGTGCGGCGGGCTTTTGCTCGGTCACAGTGGCGGGCCCGCGCCGGTTTTTCACCGGCTTCCCCGTCCACCGATCCGTGGATTTGGTCGACGCGAACCTATCGGAGATTTGGCCAAGCCGTTCGCCGCACCGCCGCCCACCTCATTAGATTGCAAACGTCAAGCGGTCGAGGGAACCCGGTGCGAATCCGGGACTGACGCGCAACGGTATGGAGTAGGCGCCACTGATTTGGGACGCCGAGTCCGAGTCCGAATACTCGCCGCCTGACGCACACATAGGACCCTGTTCTCGCGACCAGAAGGAGATCCATCTATGCGTCCCATCACCTGCCGCTTGGCGCTGATCGCCGCGGCCCTCGGCTCACTGTCGGCGCCCGCTGTGGCGTCGGCGACCGCGACCGCCGAACAGATCGAAAAAGCCAGGAACGAAGGCGTCACCTACCTCAAAGGCCTGCAGAAAGAAAGTGGCGAAATCCCCGGCTTCGGCGGCGACTGGGCGCTGACCTCGTTCGCTGCGGCGGGCGTTGCCCCCGCCGACGTCAACAAAGCCGGCAAAGAAAGCAGCGACGCCCGCAGCTGGTACGAAGGGGTCGTCGGCGCGGTCGGCTGGCCGGGGGAAGGAGCCCTCGCAACCGACTTCGAGCGCGCGGCGTTGATCGCTTACGCAGCGGGGATCGACCCCGCCCGCGTCTCGAAGCGACAGAACCTGATCGCCAAAGTCGTCTCCTACTACCAGCCGGAAAGCCCCGGGTACTACGGCTCGACCTTCAACGCGACCGTCTTCGGACTGCTGGCGCTGGCGGACACGAAAGCCGCCACCGGGGCCCAGCGCGTGCCGCAGGTGGTCCTTGATCAGGCGGTTACCGCGGTGCAAGCCAACCAGCACACCGACGGCGGCTGGACCTGGGAAAAAGCCGCGGGCAACGAAGCTGCGCTGAAAAAAGCCTCCGAACCCGACATGACCGGCGCCGCGATGGCGGCACTCTGCACCGCCGGTGTCGCGAATACGAACGAAGCGATCGTCAACGCAAAGAAATACCTCGTCTCGAAATTCGTCAAATCGAGCGGCGCCTTCGAATCGGAATTCGGCGTCAACACCGACGCCAACGCCTGGGCGGTGCAGGGACTCAAAGCTTGCGGGATCGACCCGCAGGAAGCCGAACTCACCGGCACGGCCCCAGCCAAAAAGACGCCGCTCAACTTCCTCATCTCCCAACAGGTGAGCGGGGGCGGATTCAGGTACGGGACCTCCGGCAGCAGCGCGGAAGAGTACGCAAGCCAGGATGCCGTTCGCGCCCTCGGCAGCGGTGGGTTCACCGCCACGCCGCCGAAACCGAGCAAAGGCGAACAGTGGAAGGGCGTGACCGAATTTGCGACCGGCGAAGCGGAAACCGGCTCGCTCGCTCTGGTCGTCGACAACGGCAGCTCGCCGTTGAAGATCTGCTCGGTCTCGCTGGCCCCGAAAGCGACGACCACGACCCTGGCGGTGGTGCTGAACGCCGCGGTTGCCGGCACGACGCCGGCGTCCTGCGTGACGGGCTTCCTGCCTTCGAGTGGCGAAGGGGCGATCACCCAGATCAACGGGTTTCCGGCAAGCCCCGCCGAACGATGGAACGTCACGATCGACGGTGGCACGAAAGCGACGGCGAGGCGCAACACGACGATCCACGTCGGCGACACGGTCTACCTGAGGTACGAATAGACTGAGTTCGAATATCAGGATCGGTGGACGGGGAAGCCGGTGAAAAACCGGCGCGGGCCCGCCACTGTGACCGAGCAAAAGCCCGCCGCACGCCCATGCGGCAGCCACTGGCCTCACCGGCTGGGAAGGCGCGGCGGGAAGGCTCGGAAGCCAGGAGACCTCCCTCCGGTCCACACACGTCGATCGCCCTCGCGGAAAGGGGCCAGGCATGCGCACACTCATTGCGGCGTCCAGCGTCGCCCTTCTCTTCACCGTCCTCGCCACGCCCGCGGTGCCGGCGGTGCCGACTGAAGTCAACGTTCGGATCGAGGGCCGCGGCGAAACCCTCTTCGAGGGGCCGGTCCTGACCGAAGGCCACAGCGTCAAGGCGTTCTCGGACGCGGCACCCCATCGCTGCGACGGGGTCAACAACGGCAAGCATCCGACCCCGGCGGCTACCCCGACCGCCGCTTCGGTTGACGCGATGAGCATCGTCGGCGAGGACTTCGACGGCAACTGGTACCCCGGCTACGACGACTACTTCATCACCCGCTGGGGCCCCGACGGGCAGAACGCGACTCTCGGCGAGTACTGGGGGCTGCTCGTCAACAACGTCTTCACCAACGTCGGCGGTTGCCAGTACCAGGTGGACGGGGGCGACGAGGTTCTCTGGGCGTACGACGTCTTCGAGAAAAAGCCGTTGCTGGCGCTCTTTCCCGCGGGTTACGCCGGGGGCGCCAGACCACTGACCGCCAGCGCCGAACTGGGTGAGCTGTTCGAAGTCGAAGTCGATGTCTACGAGAACGGCGCCGAGGGCGTCCCACCGCCCGGTCCGGAGCGGACTGGCGCCGACCCCTTCGAGGGCGCCGAAGTCGCACCTGTGGAGATCGGTCCCGGGGGGTTCGAGAAGGTCGACACGGCGAGCTCTTCGACGGTTGAAACCGGCGCTGACGGGCGGGCTGAGGTCGACTTCGCCGAAACGGGCTGGAACCGGATCAAGGCGACCGTGGCCGGCTCCGGCGGAGAGGAAAGCGCGATCCGCTCGAACCGCCTCGACGTGTGCGTGACCGATCCGCCCACCAAAACCGGCTGCGGACCGCTTCCCCCGGACGATCTGGCTCGGACCCCACCCGCGGAAGTGGAAGAACCCGGGCTGGGGAATGCCGGCGGAGGCGGGGGACAGTCGGGATCCGCTTCAAAGGCCTCTGGCGCCGGAGCGTCCCCGGCAACCGAGCCCGCCCAGGTGCGTCTGCAGCTTCCCCACGTCGATCGCAGCCGCATAGCGCGTGGCCTGGTCCGGGTCAGCTGGCGCGTGCTCGACGCGGGCGCGGGAATAGCGAAGTGGACTATCTCCTCGAAGACGCTCGGCCGCAAAGGCGGGCACTACGTGACAAGGGCAAGCGGTGCGAGCGGGACCTGGGCGTCGCTGCGACTGCCACCCGGCGCCACTTACCGGTTGCGGATCACGATTACCGACACCCTCGGCCGCAGCTCGACCGCCGTGATCGGCAAGGTCCAGGTGCCGAGTTAGGCGTGCGCCTGCTTGCCTCGACCTTTGTGTTCTGCGCCGTGATCGCCGTGGGTCCCGCAGCGGCGAGTGCGCCGAGCCAGGCCAACCGGGCACGGCTCGACAGCACGATCCGCTACCTGCAGGAAGCGCAGAATCCCGACGGCGGTTTCGGTGGCGCCTCGGGCAGCGAATCGGGTCAGGGCTTCAGCGCTTGGGTCGCGCTGGCTCTGGCGGCGGCGGGGATCAACCCCCGCTGTCAGGCGAGACCGGGCGGCGCTGACGCCTACCGGTTCCTTGTCGACCACTTCCACAAAGGCCTCGAAGAAGAGATCCCCTATCCGTCGATCCCGACGACCGCGTTCGAGCGCGAACTGATGGTGGTCGGCGCTTCCGATGCTGACCCGCACAGCTTCGCCGGCTACGACTTGGTCAAGGAAGTCCTCGCACGAGCGTTGCCGGACGGCTCCTTCCCTTACGTGTCCGGAGGCCGGGGGGAAATCAACGACACGATCTTCGCGATCGTCGCCCTCGCGCCGGTTCAGGAGCCCGAAGCGCAGGCCGCGATCCAGCGTGCCGCCGACTGGCTGATCGCCGAGCAGGACGACGACGGCGGTTGGTCGTTCGAAGTCAAAGGTCGCCGTACGGAAGCCGACATGACCGGCGCCGCGATCCAGGCGCTGCGCGCGGCGGGCCGGCCGGACACGGAAGCCGAGCGCGACGGGCTTCGGTACCTGCGCGACATGCAGGGCTCCGACGGCGGCTTCCCCGAGTTTCCCGGCGAAGTGGAATCGAACGTCGCCTCGACCGCCTGGGCGGTACAGGGGATCTGGTCGGCCGGGCAGGATCCCGAAGCTCCCGAATGGGTCAAGGGGAGAAACGACCCTCTTTCATACATGGCCTCCCTCCAGCAGCCCGACGGCCACATCCGCTGGAAGGCGAGCGGAGACACCAACGGCGTCTGGATGACCGCTTATGTGGCCCCGGCGTTCGCTGGCCAGGCCTGGCCGATTCCGCCCTCGCCGTGCAGTGCCAAGCAACAGAGCGCGGTCCCGCAACCGGGCCAGGGCGAAGGCAGCCAGTCGGGGGGCGGGGTGATCGCGGGTGGCGGTGGCAGGGGCGCGCCGCTGTTCAGCCGTCCAAAACCGCAGAGCAAGGGCCGGACGCCCGGCGGCACGCGCCAGGTTCGCCGCAACGGGTACGCGATCGACCACAGTGAGACCAGGCGCGGTGAGAACGCGGAGCAGGCGGCCATCACCGCAACGTCCGAAGCTCGCCGGAAGCACGGCGAAGAGCTGGCCGAGGCTCGCGAGAACGACGGAGGAGAGGGAGCTGACTCGTCGTCGACCGGCGGGACCGGTCAGCAGAGCAGCGGCCGCGAAGTGACCGGCACCCTCGTCGGGGGCGGCGCCCCTGGCTTCGGCGCCCCCGGTCTGCATGGGGCCGGAGCAGACGGTGGCGGGACTTCGGAGCTCGCGATCGCCATCGGCGCGGCGGCGCTGCTGTTCGGTCTCGGTGGCTTCCAGCTGGAGCGGTCGCGAGGGGTTGTCCTGCCGTGAGTGCCGCGATCGATCTCGGCAACGCGCTGGCGGACATCGCGACCGCGCTACGGGTCCCGGTGCTGGTCGCGGCCGTGCTGATCCTGCTGCTCTGTGCCGTCGAGCTGGGCCGTTTCGGTGCTGAGCTTTGGCGGCGGGGGGTACGGGCGCGCCACGCCGACCTGTTGGAGCTGACCGCTCGCGCCATCGCTGACCCCGCCCACGCCTCGCACTACGCCTACAGCGCCCCGGGATCGGCTGCCGCCGAGACTCTTACCGCGCTGGCCACCGCGGCTCACGCCCCCGACTGTCCCGCGGCGACCGAGCGGGCGCTGGCGAACTACGAGCTGGCGGTGCAGCGGCGCCTCGACCGCACGCGGCTGCTTGTCAGGGCCGGGCCGGCGATCGGCCTGATGGGCACCCTGATCCCACTCGCGCCGGGGCTCGCCGCGCTGGGCGAGGGCAACGTCGCCGTGCTGGCCGAAAACCTGCGCGACGCGTTTGGCGCCACCGTCGTCGGCCTGCTCGTCGGCACCGTCGCCTTCGCCCTGACGCTGGCTCGCACCCGGATGTACACCGAGGACCTAGCGGCGCTCGAGCAGGGAGCCGGGGCGCTGTCATGAGCCGGATCGGGCTCGGGCGGCACGGCAAGATCGCCGAGAACGCGGGCGACCCCCTCGACGGGCTGGTCAACCTCTTCGACATCGGCATCGTCCTCGCGGTTGCCTTTCTGATCGCTGGGCTGACTCTCACCGTCAATCCCGGTAGCGGCCGGATCCAGCGGCGTTCCGGCGCCAATCCGACCCACGTCCGCGTTCTTCCCGTTCCGGCCGCGAAGCAGCAGGCGCGGGGCAAGGGAAGGCCGGTCGGGACTGCCTACCGGCTCGCCGACGGACGCCTGGTGATCGTTTCGCCGCGCTGAGAACCCTCTCGCAGTCCTGCTCCTACTCAGCCGTGCGCCCGGCCGGCGTCGAAGCCGCGCTGGTAGGCGTCGAGAAAAGTGGCGGGAAGAGGCTGGTTGTCGGGGCTGTAGCGGGCGGCGGCGGAGAGGCGGCGGATCAGCTCGGCGTGGATCCCTTCGGTGCCGCCGGCACCACGCTGGGCGGCGCCGAGCAGGTAGCCGAGCTGCAGGTTCGCCGCACCCCCGGGTTCGCCGCGGGCCTCGACATTGAGCTTGGTCGTCGCGGTCAGCATCGCCGCGCCGACCGCCGCCAGGTCGCCGCCGGTCTGGTTCTCGGCGAGGCAGTCGGAGATCGGCGTCGTGCCGCTCAGCTCGACTTCCCCCGGCGCATCCTGTAGGGCGCGTAGGTAGGCCGGGGGGCCTTCGAGACAGGCGACCGGGGTCGAGTCGTCGGGCCCGCCGCAGCCGCCGGCGATGAGCCCGAGGGTGAGGGCGGCGATGGCAAGAGAGCGGCGCATCGGCCGCTGATCCTATGGATCAGTTGCTGCGGGGAGAGACGCCGCCGGACTGGACGACGGAGATGCCGCCGCGCGGACCCGGTTCGGCGACAGGCTCGGACTCGGTGCCGCCCTGCGGTCCCTTTGGCGGCTTGACGGCGGCCGGGGGAATGCTCGGCGGCGGTTGCTTTGCGGCGCTCTGCTTGCCCACCGGGAAGACCTGTACCCATTCGGCCAACTGGAACATCGGGGCCGGGGCGTGTTCCCAGGAGAGGTGCAGGTGGTTGCCGCAGCCGTGGCCGGCATCGCCGTCGTAGCCGACCCAGCGGAAGGGCGGTCGGGGTTTGTTCTGGAACGGCTCGGCCCAGAGGGCGAGGCGGGTGATCGGGCCCCAGCTCGCGTCGCATTTGCCGGGCGTCCCGCTGAGCGGCACGAGGTCGACCGCGAGCCCGTTGTAATGGTCGGAGTTCCTGACATGGCACTGGTGGCAGCCGACGTGTTCGCCGTTCGGAAGCGGGCCCGAGTAGCCGTCGGTGACGTAGATCGGGTAGTTGGCTGCCAGCCAGCGCAGGTCGGGAACGATGCGGCGGTCGACCATGTCACCTTCTTCATGGGGGACCGAGGCCGGGAGCGGCACGATTTCCCCGCTCGCTTGGATCAGCCGCGTGGGGATCGGCGCGGCGCTCGCCGGGGCGGCTGCCCAGGCGAGCAGTGCGGTGGCGGTAACCGCGGCCAGCGCGAACCGGTCGCGTGCGCTTCGCTGAGGCCTGTCGGTCTTCCCTGGCACGTCGCCTTTATCGACAGGCGCACCCGCCCTGCTTGAGCGTTGCAAAGGTAGGGTCCCCGGCATGACGACCGTGCGCGACGCCAGCTTCGACCTCTTCCGTACCCAAGGGATGACCACGATCTTCGGGAACCCCGGCTCTACCGAGCTGCCGATGCTCGCCGATTTCCCGGGCGACTTCCGCTTCGTGCTCGGCCTGCACGAGGCCGTCGTCGTCGGGATGGCCGACGGCTATGCGCAGGCCTCCGGCCGCACCGCGATCGCCAACCTCCACACCGCCCCTGGCGTCGGCAACGCGATGGGGGCGATCTTCAACGCCCAGGCCAACCACACGCCCCTGTTGGTCACCGCCGGCCAGCAGACGCGGGCGCAGATGACCCTGCAGGCGAACCTGACCAACCGCGACGCGATCCGCCTGCCCCACCCGCTGGTCAAGTGGGCCTACGAGCCGCCGCGCGCCGAGGATGTGCCGCTCGCCCTGGCCCGCGGCGCTCACCTCGCCTCGCTGCCGCCGCAGGGCCCCGTCTTCGTCTCGCTGCCGATGGACGACTGGTACGCCGAGGTCGATGAGGCCGACGTGAGCGAGGCGATCGGCCGCACCGTTGCCGGCCGCGCCGTCGCCGACCCCGAGGCGGTGAAGGGTCTTGCCGAACGGCTCGACGCCGCTGCTAACCCGGTCTTCGTCGCCGGCCCGGACATCGATGCGAGCGGGGGCTGGGACGCAGCCGTCGCGCTGGCTGAGCGTCAGCGCCTGCCGGTCTGGGCGACCCCGGCGCCGGGCGGCGGCAAACTCGGCTTCCCCGAGGGCCACCCGAACTTCCGCGGCGTGCTGCCGCCGGCGATCGGACCGGTCGGCCAGACCCTCGAGGGCCACGACCTGATCCTCGTCGCCGGCAGCTCCGTCTTTCCCTACTACCCCTACATCCCCGGCCCGCTGCTCCCCGAGGGGGCGAAGCTGGTCGCGATCACCAGCGACCCGGACGAGGCCGCACGGGCGCCGATGGGCGACGCGATCGTCGCCGACGTGAAGCTGACCCTGGAGGCGTTGTTGGAGAATGTGCCGGAGTCCTCCCGCCCCGTGCCCGAGCCGAACCCGGGGCCGAGCGAAATCCCCGCCGAGGATCCGCTCAACTCCTCCACGGTGCACTCCGCGCTGGCCGAGGTCTTCCCCGAGGACGGCATCGTCGTGCTCGAGTCGCCCTCCAGCACCCTTGCCCTGCGCAACCAGCTGCGCCTCTCGCGGTCCGGCAGCTACTACTTCAGCGCCGGCGGCGGGCTCGGCTTCGGCCTCCCTGCCGCCGTCGGGGTGCAGCTCGCTCAGCCGGATCGGCCGGTGGTCTGCGTGATCGGCGAGGGCTCCGTGCAGTATGCGGTCAGCGCCTTCTGGAGCGCCGTCGCCTACGACGTGCCGGTCACCTTCCTCGTCCTGCGCAACTCCGAGTACGCGATCCTCAAGTGGTTCGCCGAAGTCGAGTCGGTGCAGGGGGCGCCCGGCCTCGACCTGCCCGTGCTCGACGTCGCCGCGGTCGCCGCCGGCTACGGCGTCTCGACCCAGGTGGCGAGCGGCCGCGACGAGGTTCGCGACGCCCTGGCCAAGGCGCTCGTCTCCTCGCGGCCCGAGCTGGTCGAAGTCCCGGTGCAGCCGGGCATGTCACTTTTTTAGATGGTTGGTTGGGCGGGATCTCGCGCGTGACCGTCGCCGCCGTCGATCGCGCTCCCGAGTCGCTCGCGGGGGGAGTCGCCCAGCCGTTGCGCGGCGAGCTCGAGGCGCTGCTCGGCGCCGACCGGGTGCTCGGCCGGGCGAGCGACATCGTCCGCTACGCCTCCGACGCCAGCCCCTACCGGCTGCTGCCGCGTGCGGTGGTGATGGCCCACGACGCGGACGACGTCGCCAAGACCCTCGCCTATGGCCGCGCCAACGAGATCCCGGTCGTCTTCCGCGGCGGCGGCACCAGCGTCAGCGGCCAGGGCCAGAGCGACGGCATCCTGGTCGACGTGCGGCGCCACTTCGGCGGAATCGCCGTCGAGGACGGCGGGGCGGCGGCGCGGGTCAAGCCCGGGATCGTGCTCGGCCACGCCAACAAGGTGCTCGCCCCTTACGGGCGCAAGCTCGGCCCCGACCCGGCCAGCACCGACATCGCCACGGTCGGCGGGGTGATCGCCAACAACTCCGGCGGGATGCGCTGCGGCACGACCAAGGACTCCTACTCGACCGTGCGCTCGATGACCTTCGTCCTGCCCTCGGGGACGATGATCGACACCGCCGCCCCCGGCGCCGCCGAGCGCTTTGCCGCGGCGGAGCCCGAGCTGGCCGTGGGCCTGGCCGCGATCCGCGACGAGATCCGCGCCGACGCCGAGCTGAGCGAGCGCATCCGGCGCAAGTTCGCGATCAAGAACACGACCGGCTACCGGCTCTGCGCCTTCCTCGACGCCGACGAGCCGCTGGAGATCTTCCGCCGCCTCCTCGTCGGCTCGGAGGGCACGCTCGGCTTCGTCGCCGAGGCGGTCTTCGAGACGGTGCCGCTGCCGGCTCACACGACGACGGCCTGGATCCACTTCCCCGGCGTCGACGCCGCGGTCGCCCCCGTGCGGGATCTGACCGAGAGCGGCGCCACGGCGGTCGAGCTGATGGTCGCCCCGGCGCTGATCACCGCCGCATGGAACATGGTCGGCGCGCCGGAGGAGTGGAAAGAGCTTCCGCCCGAGTCGGCGGTTCTGCTGGTCGAGTACGGCGGCGGCAGCGAGGCGGAGCTAGACGCCCAGGTCGCCAAGGCGCAGGAGATCGTCGCCGGCCGGGAGACGATCCGCCCGGTCGAGTTCACCCGCGAGGAGGAGGAGATCGAGCTCGCCTGGCGGGTGAGGGAGGGTCTGTACGGCCTTGTCGGGAGGCTGCGCCTGCCGGGCACGGCACTGATCTTCGAGGACGTCTGCGTGCCGCCGGAGCGGATCGCCGAGGGCGCCCGCGACCTGCAGGCGCTGCTCGGCGAGCACGGCTTCCTGCCCGGGGTCGCCGGCCACGCCTCGGCCGGGAACCTGCACTTCATGCTCACCCCGGACTTCGCCACGCAGGAGGACCTGGAGCGCTACGACTCGTTCATGGCGAAGCTGGTCGAGCTGATCGTCGGCAAGTACGACGGCTCGCTCAAGGCCGAGCACGGCACCGGGCTGAACATGGCGCCCTACGTCGAGCGCGAGTGGGGGGAGAGGGCGACCGAGCTGATGTGGCGGGTGAAGCGGCTCGCCGACCCCGACGGCGTGCTCGCCCCCGGGGTCGATCCTCAACCGCGACCCCGGCGCTCATCTGCGCAACCTGAAGACGACGCCGGAGATCGCGGAGTCGGCGACGACCTGCGTCGAGTGCGGCTTCTGCGAGCCGGTCTGTCCCAGCCGCAACCTGACCACGACGCCACGACAGCGGATCGTGCTGCGCCGCGAGATCGCCCGTCAGCCCGAGGGCTCGCCGCTGCGCCAGGCGCTCGAGGAGGAGTACTCCTACGAGGGGCTTGACACCTGTGCCGCCGACGGCGCCTGCCGTCTCGCCTGCCCGCTCGGGATCGACACCGGCAAGCTGGTCAAGGAACTGCGCGAGGAGAAGCACTCGCCACGGGCCGAAGCGCTGGCCCTGCGCGGAGCGAAGAGCTGGGGCGTCGTGGAAAAGGCGTCGCGCGTGGGGCTGCGCCTCGGCGGCCCGCTGGCGCGTCGCACGAAGCGCGGCAAGGGTCTGCCGGGCCCTGCGGACTGGAGGGGAGGGGGTGACCCTCTCCAGACACCGCTCGCCAATGGCTCGCGGTTGAGTGTCTGGAGAGGGTCACCCCCTCCCCTCGGAGGTGTGGTCGCCGCTGTCTACGTCCCTAGCTGCACCAACCGAATCTTTGACGGGAGCCCAGTTGAGGCACTGGTGGAGGTGTCGGCACGGGCCGGGAAGCCGGTGGTTATTCCCGACGACGTGGAGGGAAGCTGCTGTGGGCTGCCCTGGAGCTCGAAGGGGTTCGGTGACGCCCACCGGCACAAGGCGAACGAGATGATCGAGCGCCTCTGGCGCTGGAGCGGCGAGGGCGAGCTGCCGGTCGTGATCGATGCGGCCTCCTGCACCCACGCCGTCGCCGAGCCCGGCGAGGGGGTGCTCAGCGAGGAGAACGCCGCACGCCTCGGCGAGCTGCAGATCCTCGACTCGGTCGCCTGGGCGCACGACCGTTTGCTGCTGCGGCTGGAGGTCGCCCGCAAAGTCGGCTCGGCCACCGTCCACCCGACCTGCGCGACGCGCCAGATGGGCCTCGCCCCGCGCCTGCGAACCCTCGCCGATGCCCTCGCCGAGGACGTCTACGTCGCTCCGTCGGCGACCTGCTGCGGCTTCGCGGGCGACCGCGGTTTCAGCCATCCTGAGCTGACCGCGGCGGCGACCGCCGACCAGGCGGCGGAGCTGTCGGGCCGCGATTTCGACGCCTACCTGAGCAGCAACCGCACCTGTGAGATCGGCCTCGCCCGCGCCACCGGCGAGAGCTACGAGTCCTTCGTCTTCTTGCTCGAGGAGCTAACGCGAGGCGGCTGAGACTGCCGCGGCACCCTGCTCGTCGGCCTCGCTCTCGACGGCGCGGACCGTGGCGATCATCGCCGCCTCTCGCTCCAGACGACGGTCGAGCAGCGGGTTGACGATGCCGCGCAGAGCCGAGACGTAGCGCCACCACTTCGGCGCGAAGATCCGCGGTGCTCGGTGTTCGATCCCGCGTACCACCGCTGCGGCGGCCTCGTCCGGTTGAATGCGCCGGCGCATGAATTCCGGGAGGTTCTCATTCAGGGTCTCCATCCGCCCCTCGTTGGCCTCAAACGCGTCCTGGACCATCCGCGTGTCGACCCAGCCGAAGTAGGCCACGCTCGCACTCGCTCCCAGCGGCGTCAGCTCGGCGCGCAGCGATCGACCCAGCGACTCGACCCCCGACTTCGCTGCCGCGTAGGGGCTGTTGAGGGTGCCGTTGACGAAGGCGTAGACCGAGGACGTGACGACCACATGCCCGCGGCGCTCGACTATTTGCGGCAGCGCGGCCCGCACCGTCCGCCAGACGCCGAGCATGTCGACCTCGAAGACCCGTTCCCATTCCTCGCTGCCGATTCCCCGCACGGTTGCCATCTTCGCCGGCGCGATGCCGGCATTGGCGACGACGACGTCGAGGCCGCCGAAGCGCTCGACCGTCTCGGCGACGGCGGTGCGCATCGCGCCCTCGTCGGTCACGTCGGCACCGATCCCCAGGGCCCGTTCGCCGATCCGCTCGGCAGCCTCGCGGGCCTGCTCGGGATCGACGTCGAGCACGGCCACCGAGGCGCCGCGCAGGTGCAACTGGCGGGCGACCTCGAAGCCGATCCCGCGCGCGGCGCCGGTGACCAACGCCACCTTCCCATTCGGGTCGAAGACAGGGGGCATGCTTCCGGCAGGCTACCCGCTCCTAGAATCACCTGCTCATGTCCGGCTTCAAGCCAGTCGACCCCAAGCAGTCCTTTCCCGAGCTCGAGGAGCGGGTGCTGGCGCGCTGGCGCGAGCGCGACGTCTTCGACCGCTCGCTCGCCAACCGGGAGGGGGCCGAGGTGTGGAGCTTCTACGAGGGCCCGCCGACGGCGAACGGCCGACCCGGCTCCCACCACGTCCTCTCCCGGGTCTTCAAGGATGTCTACCCGCGCTACAGGACGATGCGGGGCTACCGGGTGCCGCGCAAGGCCGGCTGGGACTGCCACGGCCTGCCGGTCGAGCTCGAGGTCGAAAAAGAGCTCGGGATCTCCTCCAAGCAGGAGATCGAGGAGTACGGGATCGCCGAGTTCAACGCGCGCTGCCGCGCCTCGGTGTTCGAGTACGTCGAGGAGTGGAACCGGCTGACCGAGCGGATCGGCTTCTGGATCGACCTCGACGACCCCTACGTCACGCTCGAGGACGACTACATCGAGTCGGTCTGGTGGTCGCTGCGCAAGCTCTGGGACGACGACCGCCTCTACGAGGGCCACAAGGTCGTGCCCTACTGTCCGCGCTGCGGCACCGCGCTCTCCTCGCACGAGGTGGCGCTCGGCTACCAGGACGTGGCCGACCCCTCTATATATGTGCGCTTCCCGTTGCTCAGCGAGGACGGCGGCGAGGGGGGCGAGTCGCTGCTGGTCTGGACGACGACGCCCTGGACGCTGCCCGGCAACGAGGCGGTCGCGGTGGCGCCAGACGTCACCTACGTGCGGGCGCGTGTCGCAGGGGAGACGCTGGTCTTGGCTGAGCCCCTGGTGGAGAAGGTCCTCGGGGAGACTGTGGAGATCGCGGATCGCTTCCCGGGCAGGGAGCTGGTCGGCCGTCACTACAAGGGACCGGCGTTCGCCCTCTCCGATCGCGCGCCGGGTGGCTTCCCGGTGATCGCCGGAGACTTCGTCACCACCGAGGACGGCACCGGCCTCGTCCACATTGCCCCGGCCTTCGGCGAAGACGACTACCGCGTCGCGGCGGAGAACGCGCTGTTCGACCCGACCGACCACGGCAGCCTCTACAACCCGGTCGGGCTCGACGGCCACTTCGACAAGCGCGTCGTCGGCTTCGAGGAGAAGTTCGTCAAGGCCCCCGAGGTGACCCGCGCGCTGATCGACGACCTCGACCGCCGCGGCCTGCTTTTCCGCGAGCAGGTCTACGAGCACGCCTATCCGCATTGCTGGCGCTGCAGCACGCCGCTGCTCTACTACGCCAAGTCGAGCTGGTACGTCGCCACCTCGCAGGCTCGCGACCAGCTCCTCGCCAACAACGAGCAGATCGGCTGGCACCCCGAGCACATCAAGCACGGCCGCTTCGGCAAATGGCTGGAGAGCAACGTCGACTGGGCGCTCTCGCGCGACCGCTACTGGGGCACGCCGCTGCCGATCTGGGAGTGCGCCGCGGAGGGCTGCGACGGTCGCTTCTGCGCCGGCTCGGTCGCCGAGCTGGGCGAGCGCGCCGGGGCCGAGGTCCCCGAAGACCTGCATCGCCCCTACATCGACGCGGTGACGGTCGAGTGCGAGAAGTGCGGCGGCGAGATGCGCCGGGTCGAGTCGGTGATCGACACCTGGTACGACAGCGGCGCGATGCCCTTCGCCCAGTTCCACTACCCGTTCGAGAACGAGGAGCTGTTCAAGGAGCGCTTCCCGGCGGACTTCATCTGCGAGGCGATCGACCAGACGCGCGGCTGGTTCTACACCCTGCTCGCCGAGTCGACCCTGCTCTTCGACACCTCTAGCTACCGCAACTGCGTCTGCCTCGGGCTGATCCTCGATCCCGAGGGCCAGAAGATGTCGAAGAGCAAGGGCAACGTGGTCGAGCCCTGGGACGTGATCGCCGCCCACGGCGCCGACGCCTTCCGCTGGTACTACCTGACCGCGCAGCAGCCCTGGTCGGGCTACCGCTTCTCCATCGACACGGTCGGCGAATCGGTGCGCCAGTTCCTGCTGACGCTGTGGAACACCTACTCGTTCTGGGTGCTCTACGCGAATGCCGAGGACCTCGGCCCGAGCGACTTCCGTGGGGCGCCCGAGCCGTCTGACGATCTCGACCGTTGGGCACTGTCGAAATTGCAGGCGACCGTAACGAGCGTCAGCGAGCACATGGACAGCTTCGACTGCACCGCGGCCGGGCGCGAGATCGCCGAGTTCGTCGAGGAGCTCTCGAACTGGTACGTGCGCCTCTCCCGCCGCCGTTTCTGGGAGGGCGACCGGGCGGCTTTTGCCACTCTGCGCCACTGCCTCTTGGAGACCGCGGCGCTGCTCGCTCCTTTCACGCCGTTCCTCGCCGACGAGATCCACCTCAATCTCGCCGGCGGGGAGATCGAGGATCTGGGCGAGCTGCCCGACTCGGTGCACCTGCGCGACTTCCCCCAAACCGATGCGGGTCTGGCCGATCCCGAACTGGAGACGGCGATGGAGGCGGTCCGACTCACGGTCGAACTCGGCCGCGCCGCTCGCGCCCAGGCGAAAGCGAAAATGCGCCAACCACTGCGTCGCGCCGTGATCGTCGCCAACGACGCCGAGCGCGAGGCGATCTCAGCCCGAGCCGAGCTGGTCAAGACCGAGCTCAACGTCAAGGAGCTCGACTTCGTCAGCGAGGAGTCGGAGCTGGTCAGCTACGCGGTCAAGCCCAACTACCGCTCGCTCGGCCCCCGCTTCGGCAAGCGGATGCCGCGGGTCGCCGCCGCGGTCGCCGCACTCGACCCCACGCACGTCGCCCAGGTGATGTCGGAGGGCGGCGAGGTCGGGATCAACATCGATGGCGACGAGCACGCGCTGGGCGCCGACGAGCTCAGCCTCTCTCTACAACCGCTCGATGGGTACGAGGTCGAGGCGGAGGCCGGCCACGCCGTCGCCCTGCAGCTCGAGCTCGACGACGAGCTACGGCGCGAGGGCCTCGCCCGGGAGATCGTCCACGCGGTGCAGAACGCACGCAAAGAGGCCGGCCTGGAGATCACCGACCGGATCGCTCTAAGTCTCGGCGGCGACGAGGAGCTGCTCGCAGCCGCCCGCGCTCACGAGAGCTACGTCAGCGGCGAGGTGCTGGCAACCGAGGTCGCCTACGACGGCGAGGACGGCACCACTGCCCAGCTCGACGGCCGCGAGCTGAGGATCGGGATCAGTCGGACTTAGAACCAGTCTCAGGCTCGCCGATGATGAAGTCGGTCTTCGCCGAGTCGGAGAACTTCACCCAGCAGTGCTCGGGGGCGGCGCCGGCCACCTCGACCAGCGCCGCTTCGACTCGCTTGGCGATCTCGGCCTTCTGCTCGTCGGTCCGGCCCTCGAACCAGTGGATGTGGACGAACGGCATCGGAGCGGGAGCCGCGCGCTAGGCGAGCGCCGGCTCGAGCTCGGCCTCGAGGCGCCGCTTCGGCATCGCTCCGACGACTTTCTTCACGATCGCCCCGTCCTTGAAGAGGAGCAGGGTCGGGATCGAGAGGACTTCGTACTCGGCCGCGGTCTGCTGGTTCTCATCGACGTTGAGGCTGACGATCGTCAGGTCGTCGCGCTCGGCGTCGATCTCCTCGAGGACCGGATGGACGACGCGGCAGGGGCCGCACCAGGGGGCCCAGAAGTCGACGAGAACGGGGCCATCGGCCTCCAGAACGTCGGACTTTGAAGTTGCCGTCGGTCACGTCGGTGAGCTTGCCGGTCACTGGTATCCGTCTCCCGTTGGTCGAAGTTCAGCGCTCAATACTTCAGAAAGTATAGCGAGGCCTGGCAACCCCCGCCAGCCATCCATGTTGCGTGCCCTTATGTTTGCCGAGTATGACGAACGCCGAGATCGCCGCCGCCCTCGAAGAGCTGGGGGTTCTCTACGAGCTGGACGGAGCAGTCAAATACAGGGTGCTTGCCTACTCGAGTGCGGCCAAGGCAATCCGCGAAAGCCCAGTCTCTGTCGCCGATTTGGCTACTGCGGGCCGTGCCACCGAGATCCCCGGGGTCGGCAAGACGCTGGCGGAAAAGATCGATGCGCTGCTGGAGACCGGCGAGATCCCCGCCGCGGTCAAGTTGAAGGCGAAATTCCCGCCGACCCTGATCGAGGTCACGCGCGTCCCGGGTGTCGGCGCGAAAACCGCGCGGCTGCTCTTCGAAGAGCTCGGCGTCGCCTCGCTCGATGATCTCAAGGCCGCCGCGGAGGCGGAAAAGGTGCGCGACGTGAAGGGCCTCGGGCCGAAGGCTGAGGAGAACGTGCTGGCCTCGCTGGAGCGCCTCGGCGAGCCGGGGGAGGGGCCCGGACGCGTGCTGCTCTCGGCGGTGCGACCGATCGCCGAGGAGCTGGCGGAGGCCCTGCGCGAGCACCCGGCGGCGAACCGGGTTGAGGTGGCGGGCTCGGCGCGGCGCTGGGCCGAGACCTGCAAGGACATCGACCTGATCGCCACCGCCGAACAGCCGCGGGAGCTGGCCGAGCACCTCGCCGGCCACGAGCTGATCGCCGCGGCGGGAAAACCCGGGCCGAACGGCGTACGGGCGCAGACCCATAACGGCATCTCGGTCGACCTGCGGATCGTCGCCCCGCAGGCCTTCGGCAACCTGCTCCAGCACTTCACCGGCTCGGCCGCGCACAACGTTCAGCTGCGCGAAGAGGCGGTGGCCCGCGGCCTCTCCGTCTCCGAGCACGGGATCACCGAGACCGAGAGCAGCGAGACGACGCTTTGCGAGAGCGAGGAGGCCGTCTATGAGCGACTGGGATACGCCTACATCGAGCCGGAGCTGCGCGAGGGGCGCGGCGAGCTGAAGGCGGCGCGCGAAGGCAAGCTGCCGGACCTGGTCGCGGTCGAGGACATCCGCGGCGACCTGCACTCCCACACCACCCTCTCGGACGGGCGCAACACCCTGGAGGAGATGGCCGAAGCGGGACAGGATCGGGGCTACGCCTACATGGCGATCACCGACCACTCGGCCAGCCACGGCTTCGGCGACCACGTCACCGCCGAGCGGCTGTGGGAGCGGGTCGAGGAGGTCGCGGCGTGGAACAAGGGCAAGCGCGGCTTCCGCCTCCTCGCCGGCTCGGAGGTCAACATCGGCCTTGACGGAGCGCTCGACTACCCCGATGACCTGGTCGAAGCGCTCGACTGGGTCGTCGCCAGCGTCCACACCTCGTTCTCGATCTCCGCCGCGGCGATGACCGAGCGCGTCCTGGCCGCGATCGAGAACCCCAACGTCAACTGCATCGGTCACCTCACGGGCCGTCTGATCGGCCGCCGCGAGCCCTACGACATCGACGTCGAGGCGGTGGTCGAGGCGGCGGCGCGCGCCGGCACGATGCTGGAGATCAACGGCAATCCCAACCGCCGCGACCTCTCCGAGCACCACGCCCGCCTCGCCAGGGAAGCCGGTGCCACGATCGTCCTCAACACCGACGCCCACGGCGTCGACACGCTCGACAACATGGCCTACGCCGTGGCCACCGCCCGGCGGGCTTGGCTGACGGCGGCGGACATCGCCAACACCAGGGGCTGGGGCGAGTTCAAGAAGCTGTTGAAGTAGCTCAGTGCGCGTGCAACCTGTCGCTGCGCAGGCCCGGCGTGCGGACCAGCTCGACCGGCTGCAGGGCGGAGTTCGGGACGACGTAGAACTTGACGCCGTCGCGCTGCTCGATGCCGAGCACGGCTGCCTCGCGGGTGCGCATCATCAGCGCGACGAGGAGGGCATAGCCGGCGCCGATCGCCGCGACCCCGGGGAAGAGCACGCCAAGGACCCCGGCGGCGATGGCCGTCAGGCCGACCGGCCAGAGGCGCCGGGCGACGATCCGGCCGGGCGAGTCCTCGGGCAGCGAGGTGGCCGTGCGGGCCCGGGCGAGGGCGTCGTGGACGCCGTCGGCGGCGCGTGACGGGCGGCCCAGGTACATGCCGAGGACAAGAGCGATCAGCCACCAGGCGGCGGCGACGAGGACCGTCGTGGTGTCGTTGTCGCGACCGGCGGCGAGAGCCGTGATCGCTCCCAGTGCGGTCGCCTCGGCGCCGGTGAGGAAGACGGTGGTTCGCAGCAGGTCGGTGTAGGGCATCGTCGCCCTACTCTGCCAGTGCCTCGAGGAGTGCCAGCCAGCCGGCCGGGCCGTCGACCTTCATGTCCGCCTCCTCGGCGATCTCCTGCGGACCCTCGTCGGAGACGACCCCGACGCAGACGGCGGTCTCCAGCTCGCCATTTTCAGACAGCTCGCGCAATCGCCGGAAGGCGTCGAGGTCGGTGCGGTCGTCGCCGGCGTAGACGGCTGCCGTCAGGCCATCGGTGGCAAGCAGCGCCGCCACCGCCGCATCCTTGCCGCCGCCGCCCGGCGGACGCAGCTCCAGGACCTTGCGCCCCCAACGCAGCTCTAAACCAGCTCGTCCTGCCTCCGCGGCGATCTCGTGTGCCCGCGCTTCGGCTGCCCGGTCGTCCACGGCGCCGCGCCAGTGCAGCGCCTGGATCGGGCCCTTGTCCTCGAGGCGCAGGCCGGCCTCGATCAGCGTTGCGGATCCCAGCCTGGAGATAAAGCCGGCCGCGTCCCCCTCCCGCCCCTGCAACGAGGGATCGAGGCGGGGCGCCTCATCGCCGGGGAGCAGCAGCTCAAGACCATGGTTCCCGGCGTATGCGATGCGATCGATGCCGACCAGCTGTCGCGCCTCCTCGGCCTGCCGGCCGGAGACGCATGCGACCAAGCCATAGCGCTCGCTCAGCTCGGCGAGAAGCTCGGATGCCCTCGCCGGCACAGCCGCCTGCTCGGGACGGGGGACGATCGGCGCCAGAGTTCCGTCGACGTCGGTGAGGATCGCGGCGTGGGCGGGGTCGTCGCGAAGCCGCGCGAGCGGCCCGAGGCCCAGCCCGCGCTCCCCTCTGCCGGATTCGGGAGACACGGCGCTAGTCCCCAGTCTCGCGACGTAAGACCGGAAATGACGGCCCCAGATCGCCGCCATACGGCGTCCTCGGTCGCCCAAATAGCGCTGCTATTCGGGCTTCCTGCGTCCTTGTCTGGCGACGCCTGGGTCTCGTCATTTCTCGGCCAACGTCACAAGACTGGGGACTAGTATCGCGCGATGCCATCGGAGCGGACCCTGAAGCTCGCCACGATCGGCACCCTGGCCGGCATCTTCAGCGGCATCTTCGGGGTCGGCGGCGGCACCGTGATCGTGCCTTTGCTGGTCTTCTGGTTCGGCTACGGGGAGCGGCTGGCGACCGGCACCAGCCTCGGCGCGATCGTCCTGATCGGCCTGCTCGGCGCGATCGCCCAGGGCGGCTTCTACGGCAACGTCCATGTCGGCACCGGACTGCTGCTCTCGATTCCCGCGATCCTCGGCGTCCTCATCGGCACCGCGGTCCAGCAGCGGATACCGCAGCGGGCCGTTTCCCTGCTCTTCGCGGCCCTCCTCGTCGCTGTCGCAATCGAGCTGATCGTCAGATGAGCACGGACGTGCTCTTCGCCGTGCTGATCGCTGTTGCCGGCGGCCTCGCGGGTGGGCTGGTCGGCGTCGGTGGCGGCGTCCTCTTCGTTCCCGCGCTGACGATCTTCATCGGCCTCTCCCAGGTCGAGGGCGAGTCGACCTCGCTGCTGATGATCGTCATCGTCGCCCTGGTCGGCGCGGCCCGCCAGAACACCTACGGCAACCTCAACCTGCGCGACGCTCTGGTGATCGGGGTCCTATCCCCGCTCGGCGTCCTGATCGGGGTGGTCGTCGCCAACGAGGTCCCGCAGCGCGCGCTAGAACTGTCATTTGCCGCTTTGGCCATCTACATCGCTTACGGCCTCGTTCGTCGGGCGCTACGCTCAGTTAGTGGATTCCCTCACCTGGCATGGGGATGTTCCCCAGCTTCGCTCTCCCGTCCTCGTCTGCGCCTTTCGTGGCTGGAACGACGCTGCCGGCGCCGCCTCGGCGGCCCTCGGCGCGGTGGCCGACTCCTTCGACGCCGATCCGATCGCCGAGATAGACCCCGAGGACTACTTCGACTTCCAGGCGACGCGGCCGACGATCGTGCTCTCCGAAGGGCAGACGCGCAGCATCGAGTGGCCGCAGAACGATCTGATCGCGATCCGCATCCCCGGCGCCGACCGCGATCTCGTCCTCTTCGACGGCACCGAGCCCAACCTGCGCTGGCGCACCTTCTCGGAGACGATCGCGACCGCCGCCGACACGCTCGGGGTGGAGATGGTGATCACCCTGGGGGCGCTGGTCGCCGAGGTCTCCCACACCCTGCCGGTGCCGATCACCGGCCTCGCCTCCGACGAGCAGCTGGTCGAAGAGCTCGACTTGCAGCGCTCCAGCTACGAGGGCCCGACCGGGATCGTCGGCGTCGTCCACGACTGCTGCCGCCAGATCGGCATGACCTCGGCGTCGCTGTGGGCGGCGGTGCCGCACTACGTCGCCGCGGTGCCCAACCCAAAGGCGGCGCTGGCCCTGTTGCGCCGGCTCGAGGGTTTGACCGGGATCGCCGTCGACGCGACCGAGCTGGAGGAGGAAACGGCGAGCTACGAGGAGCAGATCGGCCGTGCCGTCGCCGCCAATCCGGAAATCGCCGAACTGGTCGAGCGGATCGAGGCGGAGCAGGCCGAGCAGCTCGGCGAGGAGGGCGAGGACCTACCCTCCGCCGACACGATCGCCCGCGAGTTCCAGCAGTTCTTGCAGCAGCGACGCGGCGAGTCGAGCTAGCTGCTCAGCTCTCCGCTGCCGGGCAGATCAGCTTGTAGTCGCACCAGCCGCACACGGTCGGCGAGGGGCGCGGCTCGAAATCCTGCCCGAGAACGCCCTCGCCGACCTGGAAGACGGTCCGCTCGACCCGTTCGGCGTCGTCGGGCCTGACCGGCGCGGCCACCTTGTCGGCGTCGAGCACGTAGTAGTAGCTGCCGGTGTTGGCGTCCAGATCCCAGGCCTCGCCGGCGGCGAGCCGGTAGAGGGAGAGCTGCAGGTCGCTCTCCAGGGCCGCTTCGCTCTTGCGCTCGCCGGTCTTGTAGTCGATCAGCTCGTGGCTGCCGTCGGGCAGGCGGTCGACCCGGTCGACCCGGCCCCGCACGTGGTGCTCGCCGATGCGGAAGTCGAACTTGCGCTCCAGCCATACTGGCTCGCCGTCGGACTCCCGCTCGCGCTCCCAGTAGAGGCGCATCGCCTCCCGAGCCCGGTCGCGGAACTGCAGCTCGTCGTCGCTGCTGCCGAAGCCGGTGCGCCGCCAGCCCGCCTCGAAGAGGCCGATCAGGCGCCGCAGCCCCTCCTCGCTGCCCTGGTCCTCTCCTTCCTTGTGGAAGCGCTCGAGGACGTTGTGGATGAGGATTCCGAAGCGCTGGTTGATCGTCGGCTCCTGGGGGATGCCGAAGACCCGCCGGAACTTGTACTTCAGCGGGCAGGTGAGGTAGAGGTCGAGGTCGGAGGCGGAGAGGCTGAGCGCGCCGTCGCCCCGGCGCGGCAGGAACGCCTCCAAGGATGGCTCCTGGCGAGCGCGCGATCAGCTTGCGCCGGCCCTCCCGCTCCCGCTCGGAGCCGAGCAGGTAAGAGTCGAGCGAGGAGGCGTCGAGCTCGGCCTGCTGCTCGGGGGTCGCGACCTGGCGCAGCAATCCGTTGACCGCCTCGATCGCCTCCTCCGTCGCCTCGTCGCCGGGCCGCTGGGCGAGCGCCGCCAGCTTGAGCAGCTCCAGGTAGCGGGCGATCGCCCGGTTGACGTCGACCGCGGTATCCAGCCGTGGCTCCGAGAGCTCCCGGCCCGCTTTCCAGGAGGCCTCCAGCATCTCCTCGCGCAGCATCCGGTAGGTCGCGTGCAGGCCCTCGGCGGGGCCAAACAGCTCCTCGGCGTGGGGCTCCTCCTCGGCACCCCGCTTCGCCAGCTCCGCGACGTAGAACTCCGAGGGGCGGCTCTCGCCGTCGTCCCCGCGCTCGACCCGCGCGAAGACGAGCCCCGTACGGGCCGGCCGGCCGATCCGCTCGGCTCCGGCCGCTCGCTCCAGCCCGAGGACGAAGACGTGCTCGAACTCCATTCCCTTGACGGCATGGCGGGCGTGGCCCTGGACGGCGCCTGGGGCCGGTGGCTCGACGACGCCGGCCGGCTCGACCCCCGCATCGGCGACGGCGCTGAGGTGGCGGACGAAGTCACGCGTGGACCCGTTGGGCTCGCGGCGCGCCCAGGCTGCGGCGAGCTCGGCCAGGCGGGAGAGGCCGAGGAGGCGCTCGGCGACCTCTGGCTGAGCAGCGAAGAGCCGCTGGCGGCGCAGGCCGACGGCCTCGATCAGTCGCCTTACGAAGACGTCGGCACGGCGCTCCTCCAGCGCCGCCGAGGCCACCCCGTAGAGCTTGAGGAAGGACTGGATCCGCTCGCGTGCCTCGGGCGGGATCTGTGGGCTCTCGAGCGCCGCCTCGCAGCCCGAGACGAGGTCGAGCTTGCGGCGCCGAGCGATCGTCGTCAACCGCGCCAGGTCGGCCGAGCGCAGCTCAACCGGCGGCCGGGTCAGCGCCCGCGCTGCCGCCGCCGAGTCGCCGGGGTCGGCAAGAACGCGCAGCCAGGCGATCGCGTCGCGTACCTCAGGGCGCTGGAAGAGGGCGGCGGGTCCGGAGAGGTGAAAGGGGACGCCACGCTCTTCCATCGCGGCTGCAACTGGTCCGCCCCGGGCCGGATCGTCAACCAGGACGCAAATCGCTTGCCGGCGCGATTCCCTGTGCGATCAAGTGCTCAGCCTCGCGTGCAACCGCCTGTGCTTGGGCGCGTTCGTTGGTGCAGGACCAGAAATGGGTCGGGGGATCTCGGAACTGGCAGGTGAGCTCGACCGTGGGCGCGGAAAAACCCAGCACCCAGTCGGATGCCCCCTTCCCCTCGCCTCCTCCGTCCAAGGCGTATAGCTGGTTCGGGTTGTCTTCCCGCAGCGTCGCGAGGATTGCCCTCTGGGCCGGGGTCGTGTCCTCGAGCTCGTCGACCATCAGGTACTCGAAGCGGTGGGCGACCTGCGCACGGATGTCGGGGTGCTCTCTGAGGAGCTTGTTGAGGGTGAGGTAGACGTCGCCGCGGTCGAGGCTGCAGGTGCCGGCGAGGATCCGGTCATGGGCCGCGATCAGCTCCGCCAGCTCGGGGTCGGGAAGGTCGGAGCCGGCCTTGACCTCATCGATTTGATCGAGCAGGCGGGCGAGCAGGCCCGCCGGGTTGCCGCGGATCTCGTGGCCTCGTAAGGGGAGCTCGTCGAGGCGGTCGAGCAGCATCGCCAGCCTCTCGGCCGGGCCGAGGATGTCGAAGAAGGGATCAAGGCCGGCCGCGGTCGAGTGATCGCGAAGAAGCCGTTCGCCGAGCTGTTCCCAGGTGCCGATCCAGAGCTCCTCCAGCGGCCTGTCGAGCAGCTCCTCGACCCGCTCGCGCATCCGCTGCGCGGTGGCACGGGTCGTGGCCAGGACCATGATTCGCTCCGGCCCAGTCCCCTCCGCGGCCAGGCTCTCGACTCGGCGGGCCAGGACCTCGGTCTTGCCGGTCCCCGCCTCGCCGATCAGCAGGAGTGGGCCGGAGCGGTGGCGGATCGCGCGCTCCTGGGGCTCGGCGAGGGCCAGTGCCGCGTCAGTCAACGTTCATCCCGTTCTGGCGGCTGCACAGCATGATCCAACGCTACCGGGACGGCCACGCCGAGTGGCCTCCATAGGATGCGAGCGATGGATGTCTTCTCCGCAGACTGGCCGGGAATCTGCCGCCGCATCGTCGCCGCGCAGCAACGCCTGTTCGAGCAGACCCCCGGGCGCGAGGCCCGCACCGAGTACGAGGGGGTGGGAGAGGGCGGCGATCGCAGCCTCGTCATCGACCGCCGCTGTGAGGACGTGGTCTTCGCCGAGCTGGAGCAGCTGGCGGGGGCTGGGGCATCGTTCGTGGCGGTCTCCGAGGAGCGTGGCGAGGTTGTCTTCGGCGATGGGGGGCCGGCCCGGGTCGTGATCGATCCGATCGACGGCTCACTCAACGCCCGTCGCACGCTTCCCTCGCACAGCCTCAGCATCGCCGTGGCGTCCGGGTCCTCGATGGCCGACGTCGAGTTCGGCTACGTCTATGACTTCGGTGCCGGCGAGGCCTTCGCGGCCGCCAGGGGAGAGGGGGCGACTCTCGGCGATAGCCAGATCGAGGTCGCTGCCGAGACCGAGAAGCTGGAGCTGCTCGGGATCGAGTCGGCCGAGCCGGGACGTCTGCAGCCGGTGGTTGCGGCGCTCGATGGAAGTGTCTACCGGTTGCGGGTGATCGGTTCGATCGCGATCACCGCTGCCTATGTCGCCGCCGGGCGGCTTGACGGAATGCTCAGCTTGCGACCCTGCCGTTCGGTTGACGCCGCCGCTGCGCAACTGATCCTTCGCGAGGCGGGCGGTTTCGTGGCCTTCGGTGAGTTGGCGCTGGGCGAGGCGGACCTTGGCCTCGATGCCCGCTACCCGATCGCCGGGGCAGCAGGGGAGCGGGGTATGGGGGTAATTCGTAACGCATCGAGGGAGCCGGTTTAGAACAGGTGTTCGGAAGAACGTATGTTCGCTACACTCGCGAACTCCCCACGCCCCAAAACCACCCCGAAGGGATGATCTTCATTGGCAACCAAAGCCACTAAAGCAAGCAGCAAAAGCTCTAAACCGAAATCGCAGGCGAAAAGCACCACCACCCCCGCCTCGTCCCGCGTCGAGCAGGCTCGCGCCGCGGCCCAAAGTGCCGTCGACGTGCCGGTCGGTGCCGTGCTCGAGGTCAGCGACCGCGTCGCCGAGTTGGTCGAGCCTTTCAGCGGCCGCACGGCGGCCCAGAAACAGCTCAAGTCCTACGGCACGCAGCTGCGGCGCACCGTCAAGCGCAGCGAGCGTCGCGGCGCCACCGCCCGTCGCAAGGCGGCTACCGAAGCGCGCAAAACCCGCAACAAAGTCGAGCGCGAGGCACGCAAGCGGCAGCGCCGGGTCGAGACGACCCTGAAGCGCAACCGCACCGAGGTCGAGCAGCGCGTCCGCAAAGCAATCGAGGTCCCGACCTCGCGTGCGCAGAGCCTGGTCGACCAGGTCGCGGCTCTCCGCTAGCGGCCCTCGCCTCAGCGTCCCCTTATGAGGACTGGCCGTGAGCCCCCCGGCTCATACGGCCAGTCCTCTTGCGCGGGCGCGTAAGCGCGGAATTGGAAGCGGGCGCCACGGCTGTCGTCATCGCTGAAGCGGTAGGCGTAGCGAAAGCGACCGTGGCGGTCTGTCTGGACCGTGCGGAACTCGGCCCAGGGCAGACCCGGCAGCCTGAACTGCAACTCGATCGATCTGCCGCCGGCCGGGATCTCGCCCGGGGCGGCTACCAATCGCCCGCGAAAGATCAGCGGCGCTCCACCGACCGTGGCGACGCCCGCTGAAGCCTCCAGGTGCACCCGGCTGCGCACCCCGAGCTCAAGCGTGTGTGCAGTCGAGCGGGCCAGGGTCGGGCTGCCCTCGAAGCCGATCGAGAGCGTCCGGCTCGGTCCGGGGTCGGTGCGGATCGAGATCGTTCCGTCAGGGGCGGTCGTCACCGTCGATGCTCGGGAAGCTGGATGCGCGCCCGCAGCGAAGCGCTCCACCACCCGTACGGGCATCCCGCCGAGGGTTGAGTTCCGGCCGGTGATGAGCCGGCCACTGAGAAGAACGCGGCGGCCGTAGGGAACCGTTCGCAACAAGCCGTGCCGGCGGAAGCCGATACGCAGGGTCGTCGGCGCCTTGAGCGGATTCGAGAGCACCATCGGGCCACCATTCAGCCGGCGGGTCGTGGCGGTGACATTGCCCGCGGCGTCGTATGCGGTCGCCCGGAACTCGTAATTGCCGGTCGGGAATGCGTCGGAATCCCAGTGGGCACGCAGTTCACCCTGGCCCCCGGGTGCGGCCGGGAGCGTCTCGAAGCGGTCGCCGGAGCCGGCCCTGCGTATGCCGATCGAGCTCCGTGAGGGATCGGGCCCCGCGAGGCGGTCGCCAATTCGCACCCGCAGCAGCTCGGGGTCGCGGGGGTCCTCGGCGTTGGCGAAGGCGACGTCGGGGGGCGTTCGGTCGATCCACACGGAAGCGGTCCGCGGTGGGCGGTCGGTAATGCCATTGGTCGTGGCGCCATCGTTGACGTTGCCCGCCTGGTCGCGGGCGTAATAGGCGATCCTGTGTACGCCCTCGTCCACCACGCTGGTACCGACGGTCCCACCCAGCCCGACTGAAGGCGCACCCCCGTCCACCTGGATCGCCGTGAACGGGGCGGGTCCCGGTCCTCCGCCGCGCGCCATCCCAGAGCCTGCGTCGGTGGCGCTCGCCGTCAGCTGCACGGTCCGGTTCGTCCAACCGGGCGGTAGGCCGGCCAGCTGGGTGATTGGGTCGGTGGTGTCGGCGCGGAGCACGGTCCCTCCGCCTGTGGCGGACTTCATCCCCGAGCCAGAGACGGCGACCGCATGGAGGTAGCTGATCCCCTCCGGCAGGGTCCCGATCGCCAGCTCGTCGTCTTCGATGCCGCCGCGCAGCGTCGTCTCGGCGTCGCTACAGCGGTCGGGTGCGGCGCAGGCACTTCCACCAGATGCCGCGTCGATCGCGACCGCGTAGCCACGAATTCCCGAGATTGGCAGCGGACCGGATGGGTGGCCGAGGTGGACGCGGAGGGGGAAGGCGGTACGGCCGATCCAACCGGCGACGGGCTGGGGCTGGCTCGCGGTGGGTCTGACGTTGTCGAAGCGCAGCGGCACGCTTGCCGCTGGGCCCTGCTCGCCCCCGACGTCCTCGAACCAGACTTCGGCGCTGTAGGCGCCGGGTGTCGCGGGGACGATCAGGGGCCTGATCCCGTCACTGGTCCGGCCGAGCTGCCCTTCCTCGATCGTCGCACCCTGCGGATTGCGAACCCGGTAGTTGGTCGCGGTAAGCGCCGGGCTGGCCGGCGCCGGGCTGGTCCAGTCGAGCGAGAAGTGGTTCTCCGGGTGCCAGACGTCAGTCCCGCCGACGACCCGGAGGTCCGCCGGGCGCGGAGGGCTCGCGAAGGCAGGGCTGGTCATGTTCGCCAGCAGGGCAAGCCCCGCGACGACGATCCAGCGCGTCATGGCCCGAACTCCCCGGCCGCACCGTCGCTCGATTCCCCTGTGGGCTCAGCTGCCGGCGCCGGAGCGGTTTCCGCGGGCGGTGCGTACTCGATCGCACCCGCTTCGCTCGTTTCCGGCGCTACCGAAGGCGATTCCGGTTCAGGCTCGGGCGCGGGTTCCGGTTGCGGTGCGGGTTGTGGCTGTGGTTCAGCCGCCGCCGCCGCCGGTTCGTAGACGACGGGAGGCGTGGTCACCTCTTCGATCGCGCGCGGCGACACCCGCTCGATCCTCGCCCGGGTGGCGTGCTGTGGCTCCATTCCGAGCGGTGCCGGCGCCACGCCGGTCGCGACACAGGCGGCGGCGCCGCCCACCGTGCCGGCGCAGATTGCCAGCGCTTTGGCAAGCGCGGCCATCCCGGCGCCCCTGGTCCCACCGGCGGCGGCGATCTGGGAGACACCCGTTTCGCCCGAGCCCCCGCTGCCGGGGAGGCGCGAGTGCAGTCCGACGAGGAGCTCTTGCGCCCGTTCGAGCAGGGAGCGGGAGGCGGGCAGGGCGGGTGCCAGGGCGGCGACGGCCGCCGGGGTTGCCCGGTAGGCGCGCATGGTCGTGCGACAGGCCGCGCAGGCCCGTAGGTGCTCGCGCACGATGACCCGGTCCCCGTCACTCGCCTCGCCGTCGGCGTAGGCCGACAGCAGCGGCGCCAGCTCGGCACAGCGGCCGCCACTCTCGCTTCGCGCCAGCGCGCGCCGGAAGTGCTCCCGGCCCTCAGCCAGAGTTCGATTCACTTTCGTGTGACTGAATCCAGTGATCTCGCCGATCTCGGCGTAGGAGTAGCCCGCTGCGAGCAGGGTCAGAGAGCGCAGCTCGGCAGGCTTCAAGGCTTGCAGCGCCTCGCGGCTGCGGGCTACCTGCTCGCCCAGCTCGAGGCGTTCTCCGGGTCCGGCGCCGCTCGACGCGATCCGGGCGATCGGGTCGCCGATTCCGTCGTCGCCCAGTCCCAGCATCCGCTCGCGATAGCGGCGGATCGCCAGCGCCTCGTGCTTGACCACCGTCTTCATCCAGCGGATCAGCTCACGCGGCCGGTCGCTGGGTGCTTTGAGGAGGAGGATCTCCAGCGCCCGCTGATAGGCATCCTCGGCGTCGTCCTCGCAGAGTGAGAAACGGCGAGCGGTGTGCCTCAGCTCGGCGTCCTCGCGGGCGACGAGTTCGACGGCGGCGCGCTTGCGCCCGGCTGTTGCGATTCCCCCCTGCACCGGTTCAACTCCCTCGTCCGAACATTCCACGTAGAGCGTGGGACGGGGGTGGGTTCTCCCCCCTCCTGGACGGGTGGACGGGTCAGAAAGTCGGAAATTGCGTACCACTGTGTTTGCGGGCGGTCGGAAGACGCCCACCTGTAGCATCCGCCGCGATGAGCACCTGCGTAATCACCGGTGGCGCCGGCTTTCTCGGCTCCCACCTCTGCGAGCACCTGCTCGGCAAGGGCCACCGCGTCATCTGCGTCGACAACCTCGAGACCGGTTCGCTGCAGAACATCGAGCACATCCGCGACGACGCCTTCGACTTCCGCAACATCGACATCACCGAGCGGGTCGACATCCCCGAGGATGTCGACTTCGTCTACCACCTGGCCTCGCCGGCCAGCCCGATCGACTACCTGCGCTTGCCGCTGCACACGCTCAAGGTCGGCTCGCACGGAACCCATCACATGCTCGGCCTGGCCAAGTTCAAGCGCGCCCGTTTCCTGATCGCCTCGACCAGCGAGGTCTACGGCGACCCCCAGGTCCATCCGCAGAAGGAGGACTACTGGGGCCACGTCAACCCGATCGGGCCGCGCGGGGTCTACGACGAGGCGAAGCGCTACGCCGAGGCGCTGACGATGGCCTACCACCGCCAGCAGGGCGTCGACACCGCGATCGTGCGCATCTTCAACACCTACGGGCCGCGGATGCGCGCCCACGACGGGCGGGCGATTCCGACCTTCCTGCGCCAGGCGCTCAAGGACCAGCACATCACCGTCTTCGGGGACGGCAGTCAGACCCGCAGCTTCTGCTACGTCGACGACCTGATCCGCGGCATCGTCGGCCTCGCCGAGTCCGAGGTGCACACGCCGGTCAACGTCGGCAACCCCAACGAGTTCACGCTGCTCGAACTCGCCAAGACGGTGATCGAGGTGACCGAGTCGCGTTCGGAGATCATCTTCGAGCCGCTGCCGGTTGACGATCCACAGCAGCGCCAGCCCGACATCACCAGGGCTCGCGACCTGCTCGGCTGGGAGCCGAAGATCGAGCTGCGCGAGGGTCTGCGCAAGACGATCGAGCAGGCCGGCGTCGAGCAGCTCGCCGGCGCCTCGGACTGAACCGTCCCGCCGCGCCCGCCGCGCGGGTCCCAATATCCTCCGTTTGATGGCCAGCAACAACGACAAAGCCGGCGTCGAAGAAGCAGCCCGGACGATCGCGCCCCTGGTCGGGCCCGACGACGAGCGGATCTTCACCGACTCGGGGATCGAGATCGACCGCCTCTACGACGAGGACGATGTCGCTCCCGGGCCTCGAGGAGCGGCTCGGCGAGCCCGGTGAGCCGCCCTTTACCCGCGGCATCCACGAGGGGATGTACCGCGACCGGCTCTGGACGATGCGCCAGTACGCCGGCTTCGCCTCCCCTGAGGACACCAACGAGCGCTACCGCTACCTGATCGAGCACGGCTCGACCGGCCTCTCGATGGCCTTCGACCTGCCCACCCAGCTCGGCCGCGACTCCGACGATCCGCTCTGTCACGGCGAGGTGGGTCGCACCGGCGTCCCGATCGACACGATCGAGGACATGCGGATCTGCTTCGACCAGATCCCCCTCGACGGCGTCTCGACCTCGATGACGATCAACGCCCCGGCGGGCGATCCTGCTGCTGCTCTACGAGCTGGTCGGCGAGGAGCAGGGGGTTCCCAGCAAGAAGTTGCGCGGCACGGTCCAGAACGACGTGCTGAAGGAGTACATGGCGCGCGGCAACTACATCTACCCGCCCGAGCCGACGATGCGGCTGACCACCGACATCTTCGAGTACTGCCGCGAGAACGTGCCGAAATGGAACACGATCTCGATCTCCGGGTACCACATCCGCGAGAAGGGCTGCTCGGCTGTGCAGGAGGTCGCCTTCACGCTCTCCAACGCGATCGCCTACGTCGAAGCGGCGCTCGAGCGGGGCCTCAAGATCGACGAGTTCGCGACCCGGCTCGCCTTCTTCTTCAACTGCCATAACAACGTCTTCCAAGAGGTCGCCAAGTTCCGCGCCGCACGGCGTATGTGGGCGAAGATCGTCGAGGAGCGGTTCGGGGCGAAGGACCCCAACTCGATGAAGATCCGCTTCCACACCCAGACCGGCGGCGTGACGCTGCAGGCGCAGCAGCCCGAGGTCAACATCATCCGCGTCGCCCTGCAGGGCTTCGCCGCGGTCAGCGGCGGCACCCAGTCGCTGCACACCAACGGCTTCGACGAGGCGCTGGCGCTGCCGACCGAGCGCTCGGCGCGGATCGCCCTGCGCACCCAGCAGGTGCTCGCCCACGAGTCCGGGGTTGCCGACACGGTCGATCCCTTCGCCGGCTCCTACTTCGTCGAGTCGCTGACCGACGAGATCGAACTGCGCGCCTGGGAGCTGATCGGCAAGGTCGAGGAGATGGGCGGCTCGGTCGAGGCGCTGGACTTCATGCAGAAGGAGATCGAGGAGTCGGCGCACTCCTACCACGAGCGCTACAAGTCGGGCCAGGACATGATCGTCGGCGTCAACAAATACGTCACCGACGAGATCGACGACGTCGACATCCTCCGCGTCGATCCCGAGTCCGAGCAGCGCCAGCTGGCCCGCTTGAAGGCCTTCAAGGAGAACCGCGACCAGGCCGCGGTCACGGAGAAGCTGGACGAGCTCCGTGCCGTCGCCCGCGGCGAGGGCAACCTGATGCACCCGATCCGCGCCGCGCTTGCCGCCGACGCCTCGATCGGCGAGGTCTGCGGCGCGATGCGCGACATCTTCGGCGAATACAAGGGCGGCGCCTTCTTCTAAAGATGGGCGCCGTCGCGTCTCCGCACGCCTGCGGACGCGCGTGGCACGGCGCATCTCTGCGTCCTCAGTCGCCCAAATAGCGCTGCTATTCGGGCTCCCTGCGTCCTTGATCTGCTTGGCCACACCCGCCCGCAGTCGCACGTTTCCACGACGTCGACCATCCAAAGGATTCTTGAGCTCGGCTCTTCCAAGCCGAAGAAGCCGACTTCGGAGCCGAGTCGGAGAGCCGGAAGGTGCGTTTGCCTAGAAGCTGCCGAAGCAGCGGCACGCCGGGCTCTCCTTTGTGCTGGCCGAGTTGTGAGGGCAGTGTCTCTGGGTCGATCAGGTCTCGCTTGTCCGCCTCGTTGACCGCTCGCTCGACGGCAATCTCGTTGACTTCGGTCGCAAGGTCGACCAGCGTTCGCGCCACCCCGGTCACCGGGATGCCGTCGATCGACGCGATGTCCATCTCCGCAAGCGTTGGGCGGCCGCGAACGCGCAATCCCGGACGCCGGAGTTCGCAGCGGCGCCTCACGCTGACGTCGGTGCGGCCCCGCCGCTCCTTGCCGATGCCCCATAGCGCCGCAGCGCTGCGATGGCTCAGCATCGCGCCGTCTCCACAGGCGAGAACCGCTGCCATCCAACGTCGCTCCCGGGTCATTTCCGGCCAGCCGACCGCGTAGATCCCGTGCATCACGAGGTGCAGACGTCCCCGCGCTAAGCGGTGCTCTATTTCCCGCCGGTTGAACCCCAGCCCCAGCAGCAGCCGCCGCGCCACGACGCCATACTGCCTCCCGGCCAGTCCCCAGGCCTTCCTGCTTCGTCTGTCCTCCCCTGGGAGGTCTTGCCCAGCTTGCAAAGTGGGGCAGGAACCTTTGGCGTTGGGTGGAAGCGGGCCTCAATGATCGAGGCCTCGAGGACGCTGATGAAGTCCGAGCCGGAGTTGGCTGAGTTGCTGGCCGAGGTCGAGGGCGTCGAGGTGACGATGGCCGAGAAGGGCTTCGGCACGCGGGTCGAGATCCGCGCCGACGAGCGGACCGGCCTCGAAGCGGCCGACCTGGAGAGCTTCCTCGATCGCCTCGCCGAGCCGCAGAAGCAGCCGTTCTCATAACGACAAGGAGAAGACCGACTTGAAGCAGCTGAGCAAGCACCTGACCTTCGCCAACGCGATCTCCTGCATCGCCCTCTTCGTAGCGCTCAGCGGCGCTGCCTACGCGGCGACGACGACGCTGGGCAAGAAGTCGGTCAAGACCCAGAACCTCGCCAACGGATCGGTGACGACGCTCAAACTGAAGGGCGGCTCGGTGACCAACCTGAAGCTGCGCAACGGTGCCGTGACCGGCAACAAGATCGCCCCCGGCACGATCGGCTCCAGCCTGCTGGCCAACGGCTCGGTCCGCTCCGAACAGCTCGGCGGCGGAGTCGTCACCCAGGGCAAGCTGAAGAACGGCGCCGTCAACGGCGAAAAGCTCGCCGGCGGCTCGGTGACCACCGAAAAGATCGCCAACGGCGCCGTCACCAACCCGAAGCTGGGGGCGGACTCGGTCACCGCCGGCAAGATTCAGAACGGCGCGGTGGGCAGCGCCAGCCTTTCCCCGGCCTTCCTTGCCCAACTGGTCAGGAACGTGGTCTACGTGACCGCGACGAGTCCCTCGAACGCGGAAGCCAAACCCAAGTCCATCACCGCGCAATGCCCGACTGGCAAGCAGGTCACCGGCGGTGGAGCGCGCATCACCGGAGCCGAAGTCACGACGGTCGCCTTGATCGAATCGACGGCGTTCGTCGACGCAGCGACCAAGCGCACCGGCTGGACCGCGGCGGCGGCCCCTATCTCCGCAGAGGCTAAAAACTGGGCCGTCGAAGCCGTCGCGATCTGCGCCGAATTCTGAGCTTGCAGCGCGGTCGTCTTTCCTGCCGCTAGGCGGGACAAAAGACGACCGCGCTCAATAGACTCCCGCGCCGCGATGCGCGAGAAGAACCCGGTCACCCACGAGGAGAAGCTCTCCTACCTGCGCGAGCTGCGCGATGCGGCGGTCAACTCCGCCTCCGAGGAGGCGGTGGAGAAGCAGCACGCGAAGGGCAAGATGACCGCCCGCGAGCGGATCGAGAAGCTGCTCGACCCCGGCTCCTTCGAGGAGCTGGACACCTTCGTCCGCCACCGCACCTACGACTTCGAGATGCAGAAACGGCGTCCCTGGGGCGACGCCGTCGTCACCGGGCACGGGACGATCGACGGCCGTACCGTCTTCGTCTTCTCGCAGGACTTCACCGTCTTCGGCGGCAGCCTCGGCGAGGTCATGGCGGAGAAGATGTGCAAGGTGATGGACCTTGCCGCCCAGGTCGGCGCGCCGGTGGTCGGCATCAACGACTCCGGCGGCGCCCGGATCCAGGAGGGCGTCGTCTCGCTCGGCGCCTACGGCGACGTCTTCGTCCGCAACGTCCAGTGCTCGGGCGTGATTCCGCAGATCAGCGTGATCATGGGGCCCTGCGCCGGCGGCGCCGTCTACTCGCCGGCGATGACCGACTTCATCTTCATGGTCAAAGAGACCTCGCACATGTTCATCACCGGTCCGGAAGTGATCAAAACGGTGACCGGCGAGGAAGTCGAGTTCGAGGAGCTCGGCGGGGCGATGAGCCACAACTCCAAGTCGGGCGTCGCCCACTTCGCCGCCGAGGACGAGGAGAGCTGTCTGGAGGACGTGCGCTACCTGCTCGGCTTCCTGCCCTCCAACAACCTCGAGGCGCCGCCCCGCTTCGCCCCCTCCGACGATCCGGATCGCGAAGACGAGGAGCTGGAAAAGATCGTCCCCGACGATCCCTCCAAGCCCTACGACATGCGTGAGGTGATCACCCGCATCGTCGATGACGAGGAGTTCTTCGAGGTCCACGAGCACTTCGCCAAGAACATCGTCTGCGGCTTTTCGCGTCTCGACGGCTTCCCGATCGGCATCGTCGGCAACCAGCCCGCCTTCCTCGCCGGCGTGCTCGACATCGAGGCCTCCGAGAAGGCGGCCCGTTTCGTCCGCACCTGCGACGCCTACAACGTCCCGATCGTCACCTTCACCGATGTGCCCGGCTTCCTGCCCGGCACCGACCAGGAGTGGAACGGGATCATCCGCCACGGCGCCAAGCTGCTCTACGCCTTCACCGAGGCGACCGTGCCGAAGCTCACCGTCGTCACCCGCAAGGCCTACGGCGGCGCCTACGACGTGATGAACTCGAAGCACATGCTGGCCGACTACAACGTCGCCTGGCCGACCGCCGAGATCGCGGTGATGGGCCCGGAGGGTGCGGTCAACATCATCTACCGCAAAGACATCGGCTCCTCGCCGACCCCCGACGAGCGCCGCCAGAAGCTGATCGACGACTACAAAGCCCACTTCGCCAACCCCTACTCGGCGGCGGAGCGCGGCTACATCGACGACGTGATCGAGCCACGCGAAACCCGTCCGAAGCTGGTCAAGGCGCTGCGCATGCTGCAGTCCAAGCGGGTCGAGCAGCCGAAGCGCAAGCACGGCAACATCCCGCTCTAAGGGCGCTAGAGCGCTACCGCTCCGGCGATCCTTGCGCCGCCGCTTCCCGGCGGGCCTGCCATGTGGCCAGCGGAGCGGCGGTCATCTCCTCCCAGGCGGCGGTCTCGCCGAGGAACTGCATAACGACGAAGTGGAGCAGGCCGGGAAGCATCTCCGGAGCTCGGGCCGCATCCCCGTCGAGCAATTTTGCTGCCAAAAGCGTGTCGATCGCCCCTACAATGAAGTCAGACGTAATAGGAGGTGGAGCTTGGCGAGAAGGGATCTCGCGGCGCGCGCTGTCAAGTGCGTGGGAGAGGCGCTCCATCAAATCGCGCCGCTGGGCGAGCGACCGCTCGCCTGCCGCGTGCACCTCGACCACCAGCGCCTTGGCGATTGCCGGCTGGTTGGCGCAGAACTCGAGCAGCTCGGCCAGCGCCGCGCGCAGTCCCTCGCGCCAGGAAGGCTGGCGCTTGGCGGCGGAGATCATGCGCCGGTAGACCCACTCGCCGGCGTCGCCGTAGGCCTGCGCGAAGCAGTCCTCGCGATCGACGAAGTGCTTGTAGAAGGTCGCGCGGCTGGTCTGTGCGCGTTCGATCACGTGCCGAACGGCGACCCGCTCGAAGTCCAGCTCCCCGCTGACGACGAGCATCGCGGTGAGGATCCGCTCCCGGGGGGGCCGGCGCCCGCGCTGGCCCGGGAAGGCGATTACCGAGCCGCTGTTGATGTCCGAAAACATAAGCCTTTTGTCTAGGTATAGCAGCTTTTAGAAACGGAGCTGCCTAGAACGCCATGTTTTCTGTAGAAAAGGGAAGTAGACATCAGATATATGTTTTGGTACCGTCTTGGAATGGCCGACTCGCGGTCGCTCTCGGAACGCCTCTCGAAACTGCCCCCGGGGAGACATCTGATCCCCCGGGATTTCGTCTCCCAGAACCAGCGCGAGCGGATGCTGCTCGCGACCGCCGAGCTGGTCGCCGAGCGCGGGTACCAGAAGACGACGATCGAGCTGATCGCAAAAACGGCGAAGGTCGCCCTGGTCACCTTCTACGAGCACTTCGCCAACAAGGAAGAGTGCTTTCTGGCGGCCTTCGACGAGAGCGTCGGTGCCGCGGCGGAGGTCTTTGCCGAGCTGGTCGACACCGAACAGCCCTGGATCGATCAGGTCTCAACCGGTCTCGAGGTCTTCCTGGAGATGGTCGTGGCCGAGGAAGCACGGGCCAAGCTCTGCATCGTCGAGAGCCAGGCGGCGGGTGGAGCGGCGCTGGGCCGCTACCAGTCGATGCTGGAGAGCGTCGCGCCGAAGCTGCGCGAGGGGCGCGAGCACAACCCGCGCACGAGCCGGCTGCCCGAGGGACTGGAGGTCGCGATCGTCGGCGGACTGATGTGGCTGGTTCACCAGCGCCTCATCGCCGGCCAGGTCGACGATCTCAAGGGGCTGCTGCCGGAGATGCTGCAGGTGACTTTGACGCCTTACGTCGGGGAGGTCGAGGCGGCGCGCGCCGCGGAGGCGGCTCAGGCCCGGGCGGCGGCTTAGTGGCTTGCCGGAGAGGCGAAGCAAAGGCAGGGAGCAGGGCCGGGATGATGTGAGCGGGCCGCGCAGAGGACGCGATCCAGCCCGCGAGAGGATCGCCGCCGCGATGGTGGAGATGGTCGCCGCCCACGGCTTTGCGGCGGTCGACATCGGAACGGTCTGCGCGCGGGCAGAGGTGAGCCGCGCCCACTTCGATCGCTGCTTTGCCGACCTGGAGGACTGCTTCCTCTCCCTCCACGATGAGGCCATGGAGGATCTCTGCGGTCGGGTCGACACCGCCTGCAAGGGGCGCGAGGCCTGGCACGACCGGATCTGGGCGGCCGGGATGGCGGCGATGCGCTACCTGCAGGAGGACTCCGCCCGGGCGCGTTTCCTCGTCGTCTCCGTCAACGGCGTCGGCGGCGGCGCCCAGTCGCGCCGCGACCGGATCGTGCGCCGGATCGCCGACTTCCTCGACGGCGGCCGCGGCGAGGTCGAGGGGCGGCCGATGTCTCGCTGTACGGCCGAAATCGCCGCGGGCGCCGTCTACGGCACGATCCTCAGCAAAGTCGAATCGGGCTCGATCGAACGCGGCGAGGAGTTCCTCCCCGAGCTGATCTACCTGGCGACGATGCCCTACCTCGGCGCCCGCGCCGCCGAGGACGAGCTGCTGGTCCAGCCGCTGCGGTAGGCGCGCCGCAACCGCCCGCCTCTGGGGTATCGTCGGTCCGTGGCAAAGGGGAAGGCGAAAAGCGCAGACGAGGCTGAGGCGGCAGCCTCCTCGCCGCGACTGCCAGCCGGACGGCACGGTTTGCCGCGGGAGTTCATCGTCCAGAACCAGCGTGAGCGGATCGTCACGGCGCTGGTCGACACGGTCGCCGAGCGCGGCTACAACGCCACGACCGTCGCCAACATCACCAAGGCCGCGTCGGTCTCCCGGCGCACCTTCTACGAGCACTTCGACGACAAGGAAGCCTGTTTCCTCGCCGCCTACGAGATGGTCGCCGACCACATCGCCGCCTCGATGCGAGCCGCGGGGGAGGCCTTTGAGGAGTGGCCGCAGAAGGTTCGCGCGGCGCTGGCGACGATGCTGCGTTTCCTCGCCGGCGAGCCCGAGCTGGCGCGCCTCTGCATGATCGAGCCGGTTGCCGCCGGCGGCAAGATCGCCGCCCGCCACCGCGACTCGATGCAGGGCCTGGTCGAGATCCTCAAGGCGGGGCGGCCCGAGCACGGCGGCGAGCATCCGCTTCCCGAGGCGACCGAGGAGACGCTGGTCGGCGGCACCGTCTCGCTGGTCGTGCGCGAGATCAGCGCCGGCCGCACCGAGCAGCTCGAGTCGCTGCTTCCCGACTTGGTCGAGCTGACCCTGTCTCCCTACGTCGGTGCCGAAGAGGCCGAGCGCCTGGCCCGACAGTGATTTCCGGGTGGGCTGTGTTACTGTGTAACTGTGAACCACATGAAAAATATCACGGTCTCGGTTCCGGAGGATGTCTATCGGGCGGCACGGGTCCGCGCTGCTGAAGACGGGAGCTCGGTCAGCGCCCTGGTGACGCATTACCTGCGCTCGCTCGAGGAGCGCGAGTCTGAGTTCTCGCGGCTGGAGAGCCAGCAAGGCCAGGTTCTCGCAGAAATCGATCAGTTCCGAGGGGCTGACCGGCTCGATCGCGACGAGCTCCACGGACGTGCGGTTCGCTGACACCAACATCCTCCTCTACGCGGTGTCTCGCGACCCGGGGGAGGCTCACAAGGCCGAGCTGGCTCGCGGGATTCTGGCCGAGCGCGACCTGGCGCTCTCGGTCCAGGTTCTGCAGGAGTTCTATGTTCAGGCGACGCGGGCGAGTCGCCCTGACCCGCTCAGCCACGAGCAGACGGTGAAGCTGGTCGAGTCGTTTCTCCGCTTCCCCGTCACGGATATCACCACCCAGATGATGCTGGCGGCACTCGCCACTCGCCACCGCTTCCGGATCTCCTACTGGGACGCCGCGATCCTCGAGGCCGCGCGTGCTCTGGGCTGCGAGACCGTCCTCTCGGAGGGCCTGAGCGACGGGCAGGACTACGCGGGGGTGAGTGTGCAGAACCCGTTCCGTCCGGCCTGAGCGACGACCTCTAAGGCACAGCCGTCGCCTCGGCCTCGATCTTGCCGCCGCCCCGGGCTGCGGCTGCGCCGCCCTCCTCGCGGGTGAGGCGGTGGGCCAGGTAGACGGGGATGATCGAGATCAGGACGACGATCACCGCGACCGCGTTGACGATCGGCAGTTGGTTGGGGCGGAAGAGGTTGCGGAAGATCCAGATCGGCAGCGTTTCTTCGCTGGCGCCGAGGGTGAACGTGGTGACGATGATCTCGTCGAAGGAGAGGGCGAAGGCGAGCAGGGCACCCGCGGCCAGCGCGGTTTTGAGGTTTGGCAGCGTTACGTAGCGGAAGGTTTGCCAGGCGTGAGCGCCGAGGTCGGCCGAAGCCTCCTCGAAGGAGACCGAGGCCCGTCGCAGGCGGGCGACGACGTTGTTGTAGACGACGACGATGCAGAAGGTGGCGTGGGCGACGATCACGGTGAAGAGGCTGAGTTCGACCCCCAGCACCTGGGTGAACGTGTTGTTGAGGGCGACGCCGGTGACGATCCCCGGCAGCGCGATCGGCAGGATGACCAGGAAGGAGATCGTCTCGCGGCCGAAGAAGCGGTGGCGGGCGACCGCCAGTGAGGCGAGCGTGCCGAGCACGATCGCGATCGCGGTCGCCGCGGCTCCCGCCTTCAGCGTGGTGACGAAGGCTTCGCGGGCGAATTCGTCTTCGATCGCCTTCGGGAACCAGTCGAGGGTGAGGCCCGGCGGTGGCCACTCGAGGATGTTGCTCGCGTTGAAGGCGTAGATCGCGACCACGATCAGGGGGACGTAGATGAAGGTGAGGCCAACCCCCACAGCGAGGCGTAGAAGCAGCGCCGATCGTCTCGAGAGCCGCATGGCTAGATGTGCTCGAAGGCGCCCAGCTTCCGGGCGACCAGCAGGTAGGCGATCATGACGACGATCGGGACCAAGGCGAGCGCCGAGGCCAGCGGCAGGTTGGTGACGAAGTTGTTGAAGACGACGGTGCCGATGAACTGGCTGTTGGAGACGAGCCTGGGCGTGATGAAGTCACCCAGGGTCAGCGAGAAGGTGAAGATCGACCCCGCGACGACGGCCGGGAAGACCAGCGGCAGGATCACCCGGCGGAAGGTCGTGAAGGGCGAGGCGCCGAGGTCCTCGGAGGCGCTGATCAGCGAGTTCGGGATGCGCTCCAGCCCTGCGTAGATAGGCAGGATCATGTAGGGCAGCCAGAGGTAGCTCATCACCAGCCAGACCGCGGTGAGGCCGAAGCCTGGCCCGTGCAGACCGAACGGCTCCAGCGCCCAGTTGACGATCCCCCCGCTGGACAGCATCGTCCGCCAGGCGTAGACCTTGACCAGGTAGCTCGACCAGAGCGGCAGCAGCACGGCGACGATCAGGATCGCCTTGCCGCGCCGGCTCGCGACCTTTGCCATGTAGAAAGCGATCGGGAAGGCGAGAATCGCGTCGGTTACGGTCACCAACGCCGCGATGCGGACGGTTCGCCAGATGACGTCGCGGTAGACGGGTTCGTTGAAGAGGGTTTCGAAGTTTTCGAGGCTGAGACTCTGGTTGAGCTCGCCGCTGAGTGGGCTGACGGTCCAGAACGCGGCAACTAGTAGAACCGCGAGGGACCCGAGGTAGCCGATGACCAGCCAACCGACCGGCCCCGCGAGCAGCGCCCCGGCCTGGAGGCGGGGGCGGCCATGGAAAAGGCCGGCGAGCCTGTGGCCCACCGACCTCCTCTCCACGGCCGTCCCAGCCTCCATCGCTCAGGGTCCGCCGCTCAGCCTTTGATCGCGGTCCAGGCGTTGAGCCAGTCGTTGTAGTCCTTGCAGTCGCTGGACCCGTTGCCGCAGTCGGCGACCGGGGTTTCCCAGAAGTAGACGCGCTTCCAGAAAGCCGGGTTTTCGGTGTGGTATTTGGTGCAGAAGTCCTTCTCCGCGGTGTGTTCGCAGGCGAGGCTCTGCGAGGGTGCCTCGCCGAAGAATTCAGCCACTTCAGCGTTGACCTGCGGCGAGACGATCCAGTCCATCCACATGTACATGCAGTTGGGATGTTTCGCCTGCGAGCTGATCATCCAGGTGTCCGACCACCCGGTAGCCCCCTCCTTGGGCAGGAAGCCCTGGCTGGCCGGGCTCGCCGCCACCGGCTTGCCTTCGCCCGTCAGTTCGAAGTACTGGTACTGCCAGGTGGTGCCGACCTCGACGTCTTCGTTGGCGAAAGCCGAGATCTGCTTGGCCGCTTCCGACCAGTATTCGCCGACGTTGGGGCGTTGTTCCTTGAGCAGGTCGACTGCCGCTTCGAACTGTTCTTCGTTCAGCTCGTAGGGGTTTTCGATTCCCAGGTCCGGCTGGTGCATCTTCAAGTAGACCGACGCGTCGGCGATGTAGATCGGGTCGTCGTAGGCGCTGATCTTGCCCTTGTATTTCGCCGCCTTCTTCGGATCCAGCATCACGTCCCAGGAGGTGGGCGTCGGCCTGACGTCGTTGGTGTTCCACATCAGCAGGTTCGCCCCACGGCCGTGCGGAATGCCGTAGTGGACGCCGTCGAAGGTGTTGTAGGGCTGATCTTTCAGTTCGCTGAAGATCGTCTTGTAGTTGGGGACGAGGCTGACGTTGACCGGATCGACGTCGCCGCCTTCGACCAGCCGCGCCGAGGCGTTGCCAGACGCCGAGACGCCGTCGTACTGGCCGGTGCGCATCAGCTGCACCATTTCATCCGACGTTCCGGCGATTTTGTCGCTGACCTTGCAGCCGGTCTTCTGTTCAAACGGCTTGGTCCATTCGGGTTCGACGTAGCCGGCCCAGGAGATCAGGCTGAGCGAGCCCTCCCCCTTGCCGACCTTGGTCAGTTCCTGACCGGTCGAGCTGTCGTTGCTGCTGCCGCAACCGGCAATCAGCAACATGAAGGCGAGCAGGCCGGCGATGACGAACCACGCGGCCCGTGCTGGATGTGCGTCCTGAGTCCTCACGGTGGATCCTCCTCTGTTTTCGATTTGCCTCGGACAGCGACCGTGTGCTCCGGACGCCAGCCCACCAGCACCTCCGTACCCTGCTCGGCGGGCCCATCAACCGATGCGCCCTCCACGTTCTGACGTACGAGTTGAAGCTCTCCGCCGGCCTCGAGGGCAACCGTGTAGCGGGTCACCATCCCCGCGTAGGCGACCTCGGCGATACGTCCGCGTTCGGTCCGCAGCCCATTCGGCGTTTTCGCCGGGTCGAGCAGCTGAATCTTCTCCGGGCGGATCGTGAAGCGATCCCCTTCGCGCTCGAGCAGGTTGGAGACACCGACGAAGCCGGCGACGAACTCGGTTTGGGGCTGCTCGTAGAGCTCGACCGGCGAGCTGACCTGCTCGATCCGGCCCTCGTTGAAGACGGCGATCCGGTTGCTCATCGTCAGCGCCTCGTCCTGGTCGTGGGTGACGTAGACGAAGGTGATGCCGACGTCGCCCTGGATCGTCTTCAGCTCGCTCTGCATCTGCTCGCGCAGCTTCAGGTCGAGCGCGCCCAGCGGCTCATCGAGCAGCAGGACCTGGGGCCGGTTGACGATCGCCCGGGCCAGGGCGACGCGCTGGCGCTGGCCGCCGGAGAGCTCGGCCGGCCTGCGCTCGCCGTAGCCGGGCAGGCGGACCATCTCCAGCGCCTCGTCGCGCCGTCGCGCCCGCTCCGCCTTGGCGACGCCGGCGATGCGCAGCCCGTAGGCGACGTTCTCGCCGACCGTCATATGGGGAAACAGCGCGTAGTCCTGAAAGACCGTGTTGACCGCTCGGTCGTACGGGGGGACCCCGCTCATGTCCCGCCCGGCCAACTCGATCGTGCCGCTGCTCTGATCCTCGAAGCCGGCGATCATCCGCAGCGTCGTCGTCTTGCCCGAGCCTGAAGGGCCAAGCAGGGTGAAGAACTCGCCGGCCTCGATCTCCAGGTCGATGCCCGCAACCGCCCGAACCTCGCCGTAGTGCTTGGTGAGGCTAACCAGGCGGATGTCAGGTGGAGTAGCTACACCATGACGTTATCCGAGTAGTTCAGGAGGTCAAGGACAAAGCCGCCCCGGCCAGTTGGCCGAGGCGGCGTACGGGACACCCCTGCCCCGAAGTGTTTCTAATCTCAGAAGCCGGCTGGGTGGCGGGCTATGTAGCCGACGTTGTCACGCAGGTCTTCGTGCCAGCGTGGGCCGGTGCCTTGGGAGTCTGAGTCGCCGGAGGTGTCCCAGCGGTAGCCGGCGATCACCGCGTAGGCGTGGCCGGAGTTGGCGTAGACCGTGATCCAGCGCCCTTCGCCTTCCAGGCCCCAGTTCTCCATCGGGCCTGAGGGAAGCGGGCTTTCGAGGAATTCTCCGCCGTGCAGGGCGTAGCTGACCGAGCCCGAGCAGTCATAGCCGCGATCCCACCAGCGGCCGTGGCCACCGCCCCAGATGTAGGGCTTGGTGCGGATCCGGTTGGCGGCCGCGATGACGGCCTTGATCCGGGCGGGAGCCGCTTTCGGCGGGATCAGCATGCCGTTCGGCAGCAGTCGCGCTTTCGGCGTGGGAGTGCAAATATCGACTTCGGCAGCGGTCAAGCCGCCACCACCACAGTTGGCGCTGGCGCCTGAGGGTACGAGGGCGAGGACCACCAGCGCCGCAATTGCGACCAACCCCGCCTTGAGCTTTGAACTGTTCTTAGGCAAACCGATCTCCTTCGTCGGCCTACGGGGTTAGCTGTCGGGCTGGCGCTGATAGGAGCCTGCGCCCCCGTCCTATGTCGGACGGGTTAGCCCCGAAAACGTGGTTCCCCCGCTCCCGCGTCGCCAGGTGGCTTGCGGGACTCGGCGTTTCGGTTGTTCGGAACGGCGGGCAGTGTAGCCGATCGTCCCGGCGGATGCTCATAGAAAACAAACATTTTGTGGCCCTTCGCACATTCATCCCGAATTCCTCTCGACGGGCCGGCTGTTAGCTTGCAGCCCTGGGATGGAACTTTCAGGTCGCACAACCCTGCTCACCGGCGCCACCGGAGGCCTCGGCCGCGCGATGGCGGCGGCGCTGGCCGCAAAGGGCGCCAGGGTGGTTCTCAGCGGGCGCAGCGCGGAGGCGCTGGAAGCGCTCGCGGCGGAACTGCCGGGGGAGGGACATACGGTGCTTTCGGCCGATCTGGCGGAGCCAGGCGCTGCCGAGCAGCTGGCTGCCGATGCCGGGGAGGTCGACGTCCTGGTCGCCAACGCCGGCCTTCCGGGGATGGGCCTGCTCACGGATTTAACTTCCGAGCAGCTGACGCGAGCGCTACGCGTCAACCTCGAGGCGCCGATGCTGATAGCGAGAGCGCTCTGCCCGTCGATGGTGGAGCGCGGCAGCGGCCACCTCGTCTTCGTCTCCTCGCTCTCGGGCAAGGTCGCCAGCCCGCGCAGCTCGATCTACAACGCGACCAAGTTCGGCCTGCGCGGCTTCGCGTTCGGCCTGCGCACCGATCTGGGCCCGCAGGGGATCGGAGTGTCGGTCGTCTCGCCGGGCTTCGTCCGCGAGGCGGGCATGTTTGCCGAGACCGGCGCCAAGCCACCACCCGGGATGGGAACCACGACCCCGGACAAGGTGGCCGCCGCGACGGTCAAGGCGATTGAGCGGAACAAGCTCGAGGCGGTGGTCGCGCCGCTGCAGCTCCGCGCCATGTCCCACTTCGCCCTCGCCACCCCATCCATCTCAGATCGCGCCCAGAGCGGCTCAGCTGGCCAGAAAGCAGCAAAAGCCGTAGAAGACGGCCATCCGCCCGACAAGCGCTAGCCAGCGGCCCTGCACCGTTTGCCTAGGATGAAGTCGTGAGCAGTCTCGACTCCTTTGGCGCCCGTTCGGACCTCGACGTAGGTGGCCGGTCTTACGAGGTCTTCCGCCTCGACGCGTTGCAAGAGCGTTTCGACGTGGCACGTCTGCCCTACTCGATCAAGGTGCTGCTGGAGAACGTGCTGCGTTTGGAGGACGGCGTCTCGGCGACCGCCGAGGACGTCGAGGCGATAGCGAGCTGGGACGCGGCGGCTGAGCCCAGCGCCGAGATTCCCTACCAGCCGGCACGGGTGCTGATGCAGGACTTCACCGGTGTGCCGGCCGTGGTCGACCTGGCGGCGATGCGCGACGCGATGGCGGAGATCGGTGGCGATCCGGAGAAGATCAACCCGCTGGTCGACGTCGACTTGGTCATCGACCACTCAGTCCAGGTCGACGCCTTCGGCAACGAGCGTGCCTTCGCTGTCAACGCGGAGCGCGAGTTCGAACGCAACCGCGAGCGCTACTCGTTCCTCAAGTGGGGTCGGGAGGCCTTCGACAATTTCAGCGTCGTGCCGCCGGCGACCGGTATCTGCCACCAGGTCAACCTCGAGCACATCTCCCAGGTCGTCTACAGCTCCGAGCGCACCGGCACGCTGCAGGCCTACCCCGACACCCTGGTCGGCACCGACTCGCACACGACGATGGTCAACGGCCTCGGCGTGCTCGGCTGGGGGGTTGGCGGGATCGAGGCCGAGGCGGCGATGCTGGGCCAGCCAGTCTCGATGCTGCTGCCACAGGTGGTCGGCTTCAAGCTCGACAGCGAGCTGCCGCCGGGAGCGACCGCCACGGACCTGGTGCTGACTGTGACCGAGATGCTGCGCGAGCACGGAGTCGTCTCAAAATTCGTCGAGTTCTACGGCCCCGGCCTGGCCACGCTCGGGCTCGCCGACCGGGCGACGATCGGCAACATGTCGCCGGAGTTCGGGTCTACCTGCGCGATCTTCCCGATCGACGCCGAGACGCTGCGCTACCTGGAGCTGACCGGGCGCCCGACCGAGACGCTCGAGCTGGTCGATGCCTATGCCCGTGCGCAGGGCATGTTCCATGACGCGGATTCCGAAGACCCGGTCTTCTCGGCGACGCTGGAGCTGGATCTGCGCGAGGTCGAGCCGAGCATCGCTGGGCCGAAACGCCCCCAAGACCGGGTGCCGCTGGTCGAGGCGAAGGAGGCCTTCCTCGAGGCGATGGAGGAGTTCGACCCCGAGGCCGCCAAGCAGATGGGCAATGGCATCGACGAGGCGGGCGATGAGTCCTTCCCCGCCTCCGACCCGCCCGCCGAGGATCACGACGACGAGCGCGGCAGGCCGCGACCGGCTTTGAGCGGTGGCGTCAGCGCGACGATCGGCAAGGGCAGCGGCGACGAGATCGAGGTGACGCTCGAAGACGGCACGGCGTTTGAGCTCGACCACGGCCGCGTCGTGATCGCGGCGATCACCAGCTGCACGAACACCTCCAACCCTTCGGTGATGATCGGCGCCGGGCTGCTCGCTCGCAACGCCGTGCAGCGGGGCCTGAAGCGCAAGCCCTGGGTGAAGACGTCACTCGCGCCGGGCTCGACCGTGGTCACCGACTACCTCGACAAAGCCGGGCTGACCGAGTACCTGGACCAGCTCGAGTTCAACCTGGTGGGCTACGGCTGCACGACCTGCATCGGCAACTCGGGGCCGCTGCCGGCGGAGATATCGGCCGCGGTCGAGAAGAACGACCTGGCGGTCTGCGCGGTGCTGTCGGGGAATCGCAACTTCGAGGGCCGCATCAACCAGGACGTCAAGGCGAACTACCTGGCAAGCCCACCGCTGGTCGTCGCCTACGCGCTGGCGGGTCGCATGGACCTCGATCTGACCAGCGAGCCCCTGGGTGAGGACAGCGGGGGCGAACCGGTCTACCTGCGCGATATCTGGCCCGACCCGGCCGAGATCAAGGAGCTGGTCGGCCGCTCGATCGCCTCGGAGATGTTCACCCGCAACTACGGCGGGGTGCTGGAGGGTGACGAGACCTGGAAGGCGGTCGAGGTGCCGGAGGGCGACCGTTACACCTGGCCCGACTCGACCTACGTGCGCAAACCATCTTTCTTCGAGGGGATGCCCCCCGAGCCGCCCCCGGTGGAGCCGATCGCCGGCGCCCGGGTGCTGGCCCTGCTCGGCGACTCGATCACGACCGACCACATCTCACCCGCGGGCGCGATCAAAAAAGCCAGCCCGGCCGGGCAGTGGCTGATCGAGCAGGGGGTGGAGCCGCGCGACTTCAACTCCTACGGTTCGCGGCGGGGCAACCACGAGGTGATGATCCGCGGCACCTTCGCCAACATCCGCCTGCGCAACCTCCTGGTCGAGCGGGCCGGCGGCTTCACCCGCCGTTTCCCCGGTGGCGAGGAGACGACGATCTTCGAGGCGGCGATGGCCTACGCGGAGGAAGGCGTGCCGCTGGTCGTGCTTGCCGGCAAGGAGTACGGCTCGGGGTCCTCACGCGACTGGGCGGCGAAGGGGACGAAGCTGCTCGGCGTGCGCGCCGTGATCGCCGAGTCCTTCGAGCGCATCCACCGCTCGAACCTGATCGGGATGGGTGTCCTGCCATTGCAGTTCCCCGCCGGCGAGTCGATCGAATCCCTCGGTTTGACGGGGGAAGAGGTAGTCGACGTCGGTGACTTGGAAGAGGGTCAGACAAAAACAGTCACAGTGAAAGCCGGCGATGTGGAGTTCGAGGCAAAGGTACGTCTCGACACGCCCAACGAGATTGCCTATTTCCAAAACGGTGGCATCCTCCAAACGGTGTTGCGGACCTTGCGAGATTCAGACGGCGCCGGAGCAAGCGAGGCAAGGACGCAGGGAGCCTGAATAGCAGCGCTATTCAGGCGACTGAGGACGCCGCATCGCGCCGCCCCGCCGCCGTCTGAAGCCGCAAGGCGGCGCAGGAGGGTCGCGGGAGGCAGGGGGTCCGCGCGACCCTCACTGCACCTATGCGTCGGTAGCCAGGGAGGGATGCCGACGCGCTCTGTTCACTCGAACGGGACTGTTCGAGACGAACAGTCACTGTCTAGCTATAGCGCCTGCAAGCGCTGAGGTCAAGGCATCTTGAGCGGATCTACGGGATTTTCCCCGACTTTTTGCGGAGAATCCCGGATGCCCCACCCACGCCTCTCAATCAATTCGATCCCGATCACACTGCCCACCGGGCCGACCGGAGTGAGGGTCGCGGCGAGCAGCGTGTAGGGGGCCTCGCGCCTGACACAGGCGATCCAGATGACGATGCACAGCGCTATGAACCCCAACCCGTGCGCCCAGCCAAAGATCATCGTCTCGGTTTCGAACCCCGGCACAAGCCAAAAAACGATCAGCGCCGTAAAGATCGCCAGCTCCACATAAGAGAGCACCTTGACGCGAGCAAACAGCTTTCCGGGGACGGGCTTTCTCATGCGCATCTCGCGCGGGTGGCGGAGGGGAGGGGGGTGTTCGGACGGGTGAGTCCGCTAACACCCCCCTCCCCTCCGACAGGACCCGCGCGCCTAGGCACCAGGAGTCAAGGCCGTGAGCACGATCCGCTCCTGCTCGCGCGCGTGGGCGATCGAGTAGCCCTCGCCCGGGCTCGCCCGGGTCGGGCGGCCGACGTAGCCGAGCTCGACGCCCTCGGGCATCAGGTCGGGGAGGCGGCGGGACATCACCTTCCAGCAGCCCATGTTGCGCGGCTCCTCCTGCGCCCAGACGATCTCCTTCAAGTTGGGGTAGGAGGCGATCAGCTCGCTCAGCTGTTCTTTGGCGAACGGGTAGAGCAGCTCGACCCGGGCGATCGCCACGTTCTCGGCCGCCTCACGCCGTTCGCTGGCGTCGATGTCCCAGTAGACCTTGCCGGTGCAGAGCACGAGGCGCTCGACCTTCTTGCGCCGCTCGGCCGCGGTGGGGTCGTCGAGGATGAAGTGGAACTGGCCGCTGGTCAGCTGATCGACGGTGGCGGCGGCGCGGTCGAGCCGCAACAGCCCCTTTGGGGTGAAGACGATCATCGGCCGCGGCTTGCGGATCAGCGCCTGGCGGCGCAGCAGGTGGAAGTACTGGGCGGCGCTGCTGGGATTGGCGATGCGGATGTTGCCCTCCGCCGCCAACGCCATGAAGCGCTCGATGCGGGCGCTCGAGTGCTCGGGGCCCGAGCCCTCGTAGCCGTGCGGGAGCAGCAGGGTGAGGCGGCTCGTCTGCCCCCACTTCGCCTCGCCCGAGACGATGAAGCTGTCGATGATCACCTGGCCGGCGTTGGCGAAGTCGCCGAACTGGGCCTCCCAGAGGACCAGAGCATCCGGGGTTGCCGCCGAGTAGCCGTACTCGAAGCCGAGGCAGGCGATCTCTGAGAGCGGGCTGTTGTAGAGCTCGAATGGCGCTTTGGCGTCGTCGAGGTTCTGCATCGGGCAGTAGGGGAGGCCGGTCTTCTCGTCGTGGAGGACGAGGTGGCGATGCGAGAAGGTGCCGCGCTCGGTGTCTTGGCCGGTTAGCCGGATGTGGACGCCCTCGGTCAGCAGTGACGAGAAGGCCAGCGCCTCGGCGTGACCGAACTCGATTCCACCCCCGGCCAGCGCCTGGCCCCGGTTGCCAAGCGGTTTGCGCAGCTTGCGGTGGATCGTGAAGCTATCCGGCACCTCGAGCAGCGCCTCGTTCAGCTCGTTCAGCTTCTCCGCCCCGACTGTCGTTTCGACCGGGGGGCTGGCGCTGCGGTCGAGTTCGCCGGTGCTGGAGGTCGTCACGGTCGGGTCTTCGTACTCGCCCAGCTCCATCTTCTTGCGCAGGTCCTTGAGCGCTGCCGACATCTCATCGTGGCGCTCCTGGCGCGCCCGCTCGACGTCCTCGCGGGCGATCGTCCCGTCCTCGATCAGCTTCTCGGCGTAGATCTCGGAGACCGGCGGGTGAGCCTTGATTTTGGCCGCGATCGCCGGCTGGGTGTAGGCGGGCTCGTCGGTCTCGTTGTGGCCGAAGCGCCGGTAGCCGATCACGTCGATGACGATGTCGCGCCCCCAACGCTCGCGGTAGGCCATCGCCAACCGGATCGCCGAGGAGCAGGCCTCGACGTCGTCAGCGTTGACATGGACGATCGGCACGTTGAATCCCTTCGCCATGTCGGCCGCATATGGAGTGGAGCGGGCGTCCTCGGGGTCGGTGGTGAAGCCCACCTGGTTGTCCTGGATGATGTGGATCGTGCCGCCGGTGGTGTAGCCGCGAAGGGCCTGCAGGTTGAGCGTCTCGGCGACGACTCCCTGACCCGGGAACGCGGCGTCTCCGTGAAGCAGCACCGGCACCGCGTACTTCGGCTTGTGCTCGAGCTTGGCCCCGTCGATCTCCGACTGGAGGAAGCGGGTCGCCCCCTCGACCACCGGGTCGACGAACTCGAGGTGGCTCGGGTTGGGGAAGAGCCGTACGGCGATCTTCTCGCCCTCGTGGGTCTCGTAGATCCCCTGGTGGCCGTAGTGATACTTGACGTCGCCGGTGCCACCGTGGGGAATCGCTGCGACGGCCTTGACCTGCTCGATCTGCTTGGAGCCCTCGAACTCGGCCAGGATCGACTCGATCGAGCGGCCTAGGTTGTGGGCGAGGACGGCGAGGCGGCCACGGTGGGCCATGCCGAAGGCGACCTCCTCGGCACCGGCGCGGCCGGCGAGGGTGACGAGCTCGTCGAGCATCGGCACGATCACGTCGAGACCCTCGATCGTGAAGATCTTCTGGCCCAAATACGCTTTCTCGACGAAGCGCTCGAATTCGAAGACGTCGATCAGCCGGCCCAGCAAGCGGCGCTTCTCGTCGTCGTCGAGTGGTTGGCGGTGGGCGCCGGTCTCGACCATCTCGCGCAGCCAAGTCCGTTGCTGGTGCGAGGAGAGGTGCTCGAACTGGTAGGCGATTGAGCCGCAGTAGGCCTCGCGCATCCGTGGCAGGACGTCGAGCAGGGTCTCGCCGGGGACGCCGATGCGCAGGATCGAGGCCGGCACCCGGGCCATCAGCTCCGGCGTCAGGTTGAGGCTCTCGGGTTGGATCGCGGGGTCGCCCTGCGGCTCGCGCCCGAGCGGGTCGAGGCGGGCGGCGAGGTGGCCGTGGGTGCGGTAGCCCTTGAGCAGCGAGGTGGCCGCCTGCACCGCGCCGAGCAGCTCCTCATCCGGCGCACCGGGGACCGCCGGCGGTTGCGCGGCACCCAGCGGCGGCGCCGAGGCGGAGGCCGGGTGCGCGGCGGCGAGCGGGGCCGCGTCGATGCCGAGATCCTCGGCAACCGTCTCGTAGAAGCCACCCTCGCCCTCGAGCAGCCCTTCGATCCGGCGTAGAAAGGCGCCGGACTCGGCCCCTTGAATCACCCGGTGGTCGTAGGTCGAGGTCAGCGTCATCGTCTTCGAGACGCCGAGCTGCCGTAGCCGCTCGGGTGAGGCGTGCGCCCACTCTGGCGGGTAGGCGATCGCGCCGGCGGCAATGATCGCGCTCTGTCCCTTCATCAGGCGGGGGACCGAGGCGGCGGTGCCGATCCCACCAGGGTTGGTCAACGAGATGTTGGTGCCGAGGAAGTCGTCGGTGGTGAGCTTGCTCTCCCGCGTCTTGGTGATCAGGTCCTCGTAGTAGGTGTGGAAAGCGGCGAAGTCGAGGCCGTCGGCACCCTTGATCGCCGGCACCATCAGGCTGCGTGAGCCGTCCTTGCGCTCGATGTCGACGGCGATACCGAGGTTGACAGGGCCGTTCTCGATCGCGAAGGGCTTGCCCTCGCGCTCCTCGAAGCTGCGCACCATCACCGGCCATTCCTTGGCGGCCTGCACGATCGCCCAGGCGATCAGGTGGGTGAAGGAGACCTTCAGCCCCCGTTCTTTCAACGGCCCATTCAGCGCCTTGCGCTTCGCATCCAACGTGTCGACCGCCACGGTCCTGAACGAGGTGGCAGTAGGAACCTCCCGACTCTCACCCATGGCCTGAGCCAACATCGCAGCGGGCCCCCGCAAAGCTTTCGCCTCGCCGGTAACTGCCCCGGCAGCTCCATTCCCGCCGTCAGTGGCCGCCAGCACATCGTCCTTCGTCACCTTGCCCCCCGGGCCGTTCCCAGCTACCGAAGCAAGGTCGACGCCGTTGTCCTCAGCCACCCGTCGCGCGACGGGCGTCGCCCGAACTCCGTCTGATCCGTTGGCGTCGCCAGCGCCGTTCCCAGACGTATCACCCGTGGGTGGTGCCGAGGAGGGGGTGTCCGAGCGGGCGCGGCGTCCCGTTCCTCGCCCTGACCCCTCAGCGAGAGACGCATCGCCGCCCGGCGAGGAACCCAGCGCACGCTCGGACACCCCCTCCTCGGCGACAGGACCCGCGGCCGAGGCGCCTGAATCCTCACCCGGTTCCATCTCAGCCAACGGCGCCCCGACCGGCACCTCGTCGTCAACCGACGCGATCAGCTTCGTAATGACGCCGTCAGCCGGAGCAGGGACCTCTGCGTCGACCTTGTCGGTCGAGACCTCGACCACCGTGTCGCCCTCGTTGACGAAGTCGCCCTCGGCGACGTGCCATTCGAGAACGATGCCCTCGGTGACCGACTCGCCCATCTCGGGCATCTGGATCTGGACGGTCGCCGTTTGCGCCATTCGTAGATTGAGTGTATGAAAGAGCGATGAACTACTTCGTCACCGGCGCCACCGGCTTCATCGGTCGCAACCTCGTCGCCAAGCTCTTGCAGCGCGAGGGGACGATCTACGCGCTGGTCCGGGCGGGCTCGCGCGGGCGCCTGGAGGAGCTGCGGACCGCCTGGGGAGCCGACGGAGCGCGGGTCGTGCCGATCGCGGGCGACCTCGCCCAGGCCGGTCTTGGCGTCTCCGAGGAGGACCTGGTGACGCTGCGCGGCGACGTCGATCACTTCTTCCACCTGGCCGCGATCTACGACATGGCGGCGGGCGCCGAGGCCCAAGAGGTCGCCAATGTCGAGGGCACTCGCCACGCGGTTGAGCTGGCCGGCGCGATCGAGGCGGGTTGCTTCCACCAGATCAGCTCGATCGCCGCCGCCGGCCTCTACAAGGGCACCTGGACCGAGGACATGTTCGAGGAGGCCGAAGACCTCGACACCCATCCCTACTTCCGCACCAAGCACGAGTCCGAGCGGGTCGTGCGCGAGCAGTGCAGCCGGCCCTGGCGGGTCTACCGGCCGGGGATCGTCGTCGGCGACTCGCGCAGCGGCGAGATCGACAAGATCGACGGCCCCTACTACATGTTCAAGCTGCTGCAGCAGGCACGGCGGGTCTTGCCGTCCTGGCTGCCCACCGTCGGCATCGAGGGGGGAGAGATCAACATCGTCCCGGTCGACTACGTCGCCGCGGCGATCGACCACATCGCCCACAAGCCGGGGCTCGACGGGCGCGCCTTCAGCCTCACCGACCCGAGGCCGAAGACCGCGGGCGAGGTCCTCAACCTCTTCGCTCGGGCGGCGGACGCGCCGCAGGCGGCGCTGCAGCTCGACTCGGGTATCACCGACCCGGCCGCCGGCCTGGTCCGCACAGGCCTGAAGTTCTTCCCACCGGCGAAGCGGGCGGCGAAGGTGGCGCTGAACCAGGTTGGCATCCCGGCCGGCGTGCTCAGCTACGTCAGCTACCCCACCCACTTCGACTCGACCGAGGCGGAGGCCGCGCTTGCCGGCTCGGGAATCGAGGTGCCGCCGTTGGAGAGCTACGCCGATCGGGTCTGGGACTACTGGGAGCGCAACCTCGACCCCGACCTGTTCAAGGACCGCTCGCTCTCGGCGGCGGTGCGCGGCAAGGTGGTGTTGATCACCGGCGCGTCCTCGGGGATCGGCAAGGCGGCTGCGGTCAAGGCGGCCGATGCGGGAGCGACCGTGCTCCTGGTCGCCCGCTCCGTCGACAAGCTGGAGGAGACGAAAAGGGAGATCGAGACAGGCGGCGGGGTGGCCCACATCCACCGTTGCGACATGTCGGACGTCGAGGACGTCGAGCGGATGGCCGAGGAGGTGCTCGCCTACCACGGGCAGGTCGACATCCTGGTCAACAACGCGGGCCGCTCGATCCGTCGCTCGGTGAAGCTCTCTTACGACCGCTTCCACGACTACGAGCGGACGATGCAGATCAACTACTTCGGCGCCCTGCGGCTGATCCTGGCGCTGCTGCCCTCGATGCAGGCGCGCAAGTCGGGCCACATCATCAACATCAGCTCGATCGGCGCCCAGACCAACCCGCCGCGCTTCTCGGCCTACGTCGCCTCGAAGTCGGCGCTGGACGCCTTCAGCCGGGTGATCGCCTCCGAGGTGTTCGACGACGGCGTCAACATCACGACGATCTACATGCCGCTGGTGCGGACGCCGATGATCGCGCCGACGCGGATGTACGACATGTTCCCCGCTATCACGCCCGAGGAGGCCGCCGAGATGATCGCCGGGGCGATGATCGGCAAGCCGAAGAAGGTTGCGACCCGGATGGGCACCTTCGGCGAGCTGCTCTACGCGGTCGCGCCGACGGTCAGCGACAAAATCCTCAACACGGCCTACAAACTCTTTCCTGAGTCGCAGGCGGCCAAAGGGAAGGGCGACGAGGCGCCTGATCGGGCGCCTACTACCGAGGCTGTTGCGTTTGCGCATTTGATGAAAGGCGTGCACTGGTAGGCAGGCGGTGGGGTGGTCCGGAGTCGTCCCACGAGTGCCTGGGTTCGCTTCGCTCACTGTGTTGGGGCCGCTTCGCGGCCGGAATCACTCTGCGGAGCCGCTTCGCGAGGCACTCGCGTGACGACTCCGGACCACCTTTCTCGTCAGCCTGCCTGCGATGCTCCCCTGATGACTGAGCGCAGGCTCAAGCACTGGGGGTGGGGGTATGAGGATCAGGCGCCCTCTGGGAAGGAGCTGCGGGAGGCTGCTGCCGGGATCAGGGAGCGGTTTGGGTTTGGAGGGGAGGTCGAGGAGCCTGTTTCGCTCGATGAGGTAGAGGTTCGGGCGTCCCGGTTGAAGGTGCCTGGTGGGTTTGGGGATCTGTTTACGGATGAGAAGTACGAGCGCGTGAGTCGGGCGCTTGGGAAGGCTTATCGGGATGTGGTGCGGGGGTTTCGGGGGGAATTCGCGAATCCGCCCGATCTCGTCGCTCTGCCCAAGGACGAGTCGGAGATCGAGGTTGTGCTGAGCTGGGCCGAGGCCGAGGGGGCTGCGGTCATTCCCTTTGGCGGCGGGACGAGTGTTGTCGGTGGGATCGAGGGGCGGCTGGGGGATCGGCCCTTCGTCTCTCTGGACCTGCGGCGGTTGGATCGGGTGCTGGAAGTGGATGCGGAGTCGATGGCGGCTCGGATCCAGGCGGGGGCAACGGGACCGCGGCTGGAAGAGCAACTGCGGGAGCACGGCTTGACCCTGCGCCACTTTCCCCAGTCCTTCGAGTACGCGACGCTGGGCGGCTGGATAGCCACCCGGGCCGGCGGGCACTTCGCCACCCTCTACACCCACATCGACGACCTGGTCGAGTCGGTGCGGGCGATCACTCCGCGCGGGACCTGGGAGAGCCGGCGGCTGCCGGGCTCGGGTGCTGGGCCGTCGCCGGACCGGGCGCTGATCGGCTCAGAGGGAATCCTCGGCGTGATCGGCGAGGCCTGGATGCGGGTGCGACCGCGGCCCCAGTTCAAGAGCTCCTGTGGGGTCGAGTTCGACGATTTCCTCGCGGCCGCGGGCGCCGTGCGGGAGATATCGCAGTCGGGTCTGTATCCGAGCAACTGCCGCCTGCTCGACGCGACGGAGGCGGACATGACCGGTGCCGGCAGCGGCGAGAACAGCCTCCTGGTGCTCGGCTTCGAGTCGGCCCACCATCCCGTTGATGCGCCGATGGAGCTGGCGCTGGCGATTGCGCGGGAGCACGGTGGGGTGCCCGGCAAGGTGCGTGGAAGCGGTGGTGGCGACGGCGATGATTCGGATGCCGTCGGCGCCTGGCGCAGCGCCTTTCTCCTCGCCCCCTACCTGCGCGACACGTTCGTCGCCTGCGGCGTCCTCTCCGAGACCTTCGAGACGGCGATCACCTGGGACCGCTTCGCGGACTTCCACGCGACGACGGTGGAGGCGGTCCGCGCCAAGGTCGCCGAGGTCTGCGACGCCCCCAAGGACGGCCCCGGCGCACCGCGGATCAGCTGCCGTTTCACCCACGTCTACCCCGACGGACCGGCGCCCTACTTCACCGTGATGGCGCCGGCGGTCCGGGGGGGCGAGGTCGAGCAGTGGGACGAGATCAAGGCGGCTGCGGCGGAGGCGGTGATCGAAGGCGGTGGCACGATCACCCACCACCACGCCGTCGGCCGCGATCACCGCCCCTGGTACGACCGCCAGCGCCCGGCACCGTTCGCCGCTGCGCTGCGGGCTGCCAAGGCAGAGCTGGATCCCGCCGGCATGCTGAATCCTGGCGTTCTCATCGACCCATAGCGAAGAGGCAGTCGCCTGACAGCGTTACCCTGTCGCGATTGCCTACCGGGTAGGCACGCTCCTTCCCTGTCCCCACAATGGAAACGATCACCTCAGAGCACCCGACGATCCCTGCGGAAGCGACCGAACCGGTCGTGCCGCGGCGTTCGCCGCTGCGCGCCGCGATCAAGACCGGGCGGCCGCAGGAGTGGATCAAGAACATCTTCGTCTTCGCCGGCCTGCTCTTCTCCGGCAAGTTCAACCAGCCGCACGACGTGCTGGAGGCGTTCCTCACCTTCGTCGCCTTCTGCGGGATCTCCAGCGCCGGCTACTACGTCAACGACCTGGTCGACGTCGAGCTCGACCGCAAGCACCCGAAGAAGCGCTTCCGCCCGCTGGCGGCCGGCGAGCTCTCCGAGCGGGCGGCGATGACGATCGCGCCGTTGCTGGCGCTCGCCGCGATCGCGCTCGCCTTCGCCACCGTCAACTGGCAGGTCGGGCTGATGGTCGTCGGCTACGGAATCGCCCAGGTGGCCTACAGCCTCGGCCTCAAGCAGATCGTGATCATCGACGTGATGACGCTCGCCGGGCTGTTCATCCTGCGCGTGGCGGCCGGCGCTGTCGCCGTCAACGCCCACGCCTCCGAATGGCTCCTCCTCTGCACCGGCATGGTCGCCCTCTTCCTCGGCGTCACCAAGCGGCGTCAGGAGGCCGTCTCGGAGCTGCACCAGGGCACCAGCAGCCGCCCGGTTCTGGAGCACTACTCGCTGCCTTTCCTCGACCAGATGGTCGCCATGGTCACCACCGGGACGGTGATCAGCTACTCGATCTACGCCGTCAACTCGCCGATCATCGGCAACAAGATGATGTGGACGATCCCGCCGGTCGTCTACTTCATCTTTCGCTACCTCTACTTGATCTACGACCGCGCCGACGATCGCTCCACCGCGGCGATGGTCTCCGAAGACAAGGGCATGCTCGCCGCAGGCGCGATCTGGGTGGTCACTGCCTTTGTGCTGCTCTACGTCTTCAAGTAGGCGGGCCCGCTACGAGCTGACCGGCAGGTCCGAGAGCAGCTCGGTCTTGCCGTTGCGCTCGAACTGCAGGTCGAGCGTCTCGTTCTTGCGGTAGGTGCCGAAGAGGCCGAGGTACATCGCCAGCCAGCGGCCGGTGCCGACCTTCTCCTTGACGATCTCGCGGGTGAAGACGATCTCCCCGGCGCGGACGTTGTAGTCGGCGTCCTCGCGCTGCTCGACGCCGTTGATGAAGACGACATAGGGGGCTTCGGCGCCGGCGGGCAGCTTGACGCGCCGCCCGGCGGCGTAGCTGCCCTTGGGGATCTCGGTCTCACTCATCGTTCGAGAGTCTCGCGGACCAGGTCGAACGGCGTGTCGTGGCTCGACGGATCGAGCTCTTCGCGCGTCACCCCGCCGCGGAAGGGCATGAAGGTCCCGTCCCCTCGCACGTCCACTCCGGCCACCGGCTTGCGAAACAGCCCCTTCCCGGTCAGCTGCAACCGAGCATGAACCTGCTGCTCGGGCCCGAAGTCCCGCAGCGCCGAAACCCCCTTCACCGGCCCCTCAGCTCGAATTGCCAAAGCCCGCTCCCGCATCGCCTCGACGGCTTCTCCCAGCTCATCAAAGCTCTCATGCTCCACGTCCGAACCGTGGCGAATCGTCAACTTCCAGCTCACGCGAGCAGCGTATGCGTTCGTGGGAGAGGGGTTGGGGTGTCCCTCCCGCGCAGCGGCGTCCTGTTTTTCGCCCAGGTCAGATTCTCGGACGGCCGGGGAGTGTCAGGCGAAAAACCCAGCAAGCGGGAGGGACACCCCAACCCCTCTCGTCGCTACGCCCCGCGCCGAGGCCGTTTCGGCCGCCGCGCGGGCGGACCGACGATTTTCTCCGGCCCGTCACGATCGTCGACGGCGACGTAGTCGCGCTCGCGGTGGCCGGTGTAGATCTGCCGCGGCCGGGCGATCTTCTGCTCGGAGTCGTCCTTCATCTCCATCCACTGCGCGACCCAACCCGCGGTGCGGGGGATCGCGAAGATCACGGTGAACATCTCGGCCGGTATCTCCAGCGCCTCGTAGATGATCCCCGAGTAGAAGTCGACGTTGGGGTAGAGCTTGCGCGAGGTGAAGTACTCGTCGTCGAGCGCCTGCTTCTCCAGCTCACGGGCGATCTCGACGATCGCGTTGTACTCGGTCGCCTCGAAGACCTCCTCCATGTGCTGCTGGATGATCCGCGCCCGCGGGTCGTAGTTCTTGTAGACGCGGTGGCCGAAGCCCATCAGTTTCTCTTCGCGGTTTTTGACCCGCTCGAGGAAGGCGGGGATGTTGTCGACCGAGCCGATCCGGCGCAGCATCCGCAGCACCGCCTCGTTGGCGCCGCCGTGCAGCGGCCCGTAGAGCGCGGCGACTCCGGCGGCTACTGCCGAGTACGGGTCGACGTCGGATGAGCCGACGCCGCGCACGGCGTTGGTCGAGCAGTTCTGTTCGTGATCGGCGTGGAGGATGAAGAGCACGTCGAGCGCCTTCGAGAGGGCCGGCTTGGGCACGTGCTTGGCTTCGGTCTTCTTGAACATCATCGAGAGGAAGTTCTCGGCGAAGTTGAGGTCGTTGTCCGGGTAGACGTAGGGCAGGCCCATGTTGTGGCGGTAGGAGAAGGCGGCCAGGGTCGGCACCTTGGCGATCAGCCGCACCGCCGCCATGTAGCGCTCTTCGGGGTCTTCGGTGTGCTTGGCGTCCGGGTAGAAGGTTGAGAGCGCGCCAACTCCCGCCAGCAGCATCCCCATCGGGTGGGCGTCGTAGCGAAAGCCCTCGAAGAACTGCTTGAGGTCCTCGTGGACGAAGGTGTGGTGGACGATGTCGTAGGTCCAGCGGTCGAGCTGGGGCCCGGTCGGCAGCTCGCCGAAGATCAGCAGGTAGGCGACCTCGAGGAAGCTGGAGCGCTCGCAGAGCTGCTCGATCGAGTAGCCGCGGTGTTCGAGGATCCCTGCCTCGCCGTCGATGAAGGTGATCGCCGAGCGGCAGGATGCGGTGTTGGTGAAGGCCGGGTCATAGGCCAGCATCCCGAATTCGTCCTCGTCGACTTTGATCTGACGCAGGTCCATGGCGCGGACGGTGCCGTCGGTGATCGGCAGCTCGTAGGTCTTGCCGGTGCGGTTATCGGTGACGCTGAGGGAGTCGCCTGCCATCGAGGCGATCATTTTCGCAGTTCGGACGTTTCGGCTCGTTAACGGACGGGCAAGGGCTCGAACTGGGTCATCTCGTGCAGCGTCGCGAAACGCTCGTCGATCTCCTCGCGGGTCAGCTGGGCGACCCTCTCGGTGCCGAACTCCTCGACGTTGAAGGAGGCGAGCACGGTGCCGTAGCCCATCGCCCGCCGCAGGCTCGCCTCGTCGAGCTCGCCGTCGCAGCCGTCGAGGTAGCCGAGGAAGCCGCCGGCGAAGCTGTCGCCGGCGCCGGTCGGGTCGCGCACGTCGTCGAGCGGGAAGCCCGGCAGGGCGAAGAAGCCCTCCGCGGTGAACAGCGCCGCGCCGTACTCGCCCTGCTTGGCGACGACCGCGCGGGGACCGTGCTCCATCACGGCACGGGCGGCGCGGGCGAGGTTGGACTCGCCGGTCAGCTGGCGGATCTCGGCGTCGTTGACGATCAGGCAGTCGACCTCGGCGATCGCGGCGAGCAGGGAGTCCTTCGCCGTGTCGATCCAGAGGTTCATCGAGTCGAGGCCGCTGAAGCGCGCGGCGGCGCACTGGGCGCGCACCTGGCGCTGCAGGTCGGGCTGGATGTTGGCGAGGAAGAGGGTGTCGGCCGCCTTGGCTTCGTCGGAGAGCTTCGGCTCGAACTCGCCGAAGACGCCGAGCTGGGTGTCCTCGGTGTGGGCGACGTTGAGGTCGTACTCGTAGCGGCCGCGCCAGAAGAACGACTGCCCACCCTCGACCCGCTCGATGTCCCCGGTCTGCACGCCGCGAGCTTTCAGCACCTCGAACTCGGCGGCGCCGAAGTCGTCGCCCACCGGGCCGACAGGCCGCACTTCGGTGAAGAAGCTGGCGGCGAGCGAGAAATGGACGGCGGCGCCGCCCAACATGCGGTCGCGCTCCCCGAAGGGGGTCTTTACTGAGTCGAAGGCGATTGAGCCGACTACGGTGAGTGACATGGGCGGCAGGGTAGCGGGGGTCAGGGGTATCTCGGCGGGTGCCTGGGTTCGCTTCGCTGACGCTCCGCTCACTATGTTGGTGTCGCTTCGCGACGGGGATCACTCGCCGGTGCGCCGCTTCGCGAGGCACCCGCCGAGACACCCCTGACCCCCGCACGGGGCCCGGGATGTCGCTGCGACTATGGTTCTCCGCCGTGAAGGCGATTCAGATTCAGGAGTTCGGGGGCCCAGAGAAGCTGGAGCTGGTCGAGCTGCCTGAGCCTGAGGCCGGTGAGGGGCAGGTTGTGGTTGAGGTTGCGCGGTCGGGGATCAACTTTGCCGATACGCATGCGACCCGGAACGACTATCTGGCCGAGCAGTCGCTGCCGCTGATCCCCGGTGGGGAGGTCAGTGGGCGTACCCCCGATGGCAAACGGGTGGCGGCGGTTCTTGGCACTGGTGGCTACGCGGAGAAGATCGTCGTGCCCGAGGCGATGCTCGTGCCGGTCCCCGACGGCGTCGACGACGACCAGGCTGCGGCGCTGCTTTTGCAGGGCATTACCGCGATGGCGCTGGTGCGGCGTTGTGCGCGGATCGAGCCCGGTGAAACCCTGGTGGTCGAGGCGGCTGCCGGTGGCACCGGTTCGCTCGCGGTGCAGCTTGGCAAGCAGGCGGGAGCGAAAGTGATCGGGCTTGCCTCCAGCGAGGAGAAGCGGGAGCTGGTCGAACGGCTCGGCGCCGACGCCACCGTCGACTCCCGTAGCGACGACTTGAAGGAGGCGATCCTCGCCGCCAACGACGGCCAGCGGGTCGACGCCGTGCTTCACATGAGCGGCGGCGATGCCTTCGACGCCGAGCTCTCGGCGCTGGCCCCGCTCGGTCGCATGGTCGTTTTCGGCATCGCGTCGCGCGAGCAGCGCGATGTCTCCACCGCCGCCCTGTTGCGCGGCTCCAAGGCGGTGATCGGGTTCTGGCTCGTCCACCTGATGATGCGACCGCAAGAGGTTGGCCCGATGATCGGGGAGTTGCTCGAGGCTGTCGCCGCCGGCAAGCTCGAGGTGAATGTCGGCGAGGTCTACCCGCTTTCAGAGGCTGCCCGCGCACACGAAGACCTGATCGCTCGCCGCACCAGCGGCAAGCTCCTCTTGGACCCGTCGAAGTGAGCGGCTTCAAAGACTTGGGGCTGGCGCCGGGGATCCAGCAGGCGCTGGACGAGCTCGGCTACGAGGAGCCCAGCCCGATCCAGGAGAAAGCGATCCCGGAGCTGCTCAGCGGCCATGACGTGATCGGCCAGGCGCAGACCGGGACCGGCAAGACCGCCGCCTTCGGCCTGCCGCTGCTCCAGTACGTCGACCCCGCCGTCGACGAGGTGCAGGCGGTCGTCCTCACGCCGACCCGCGAGCTCTGCATCCAGGTGACCCAGGCGCTGCGCGCCTACGCCGAGCACCTCGATGTCGAGATCGTCGCCGTCTTCGGCGGCGCGCCGATCAAATCGCAGCAGGCGCAGCTGCGCGCCGGCGCCCACGTCGTCGTCGCCACCGTCGGCCGGATGATGGACCTGATGTCGCGCCGCTCGCTGGTCCTCACCGCCGCCCGCTACATCGTCCTCGACGAGGCCGATGAGATGCTCGACCTGGGCTTCATCGAGGACGTCGAGAAGATCCTGCGGATGTGCCCGAGCGGGCGCCAGACGGCGCTCTTCTCGGCGACGATGCCGCCGCCGGTCAAACGGCTCGCCGAGAGCTACATGTACGACCCGCAGACGATCAAAATCACGCCGAAAAAACTGACCGTCGACGCGATCGCCCAGGCTTTTGTCGAGGTGCCGGCGAACGAGAAGGCGGCGCGCCTGGTCGAGCTGCTGAAGACCGAAGAACCGGAGCAGGCGATCATCTTCTGCCGCACCAAAATCGGCACCTCGAAGCTGGAGAAGACGCTGAAGGACAAAGGCCTCGACGTAAAGGCACTGCACGGCGACCTCAGCCAGGGCGTCCGCGACGGCGTGATGATCGCCTTCAAGGACCACCGCGTGCGCCTGCTGGTCGCCACCGACATCGCCGCCCGCGGGCTCGACATCGAGCACGTCACCCACGTGATCAACTACGACGTCCCCGCCTCCTCGGAGGTCTACGTGCACCGGATCGGCCGCACCGGCCGTGTCGGCCGCACCGGCCGCGCGATCACCTTTGTCACGCCCGCCCAACGCGACGAGATCCAGCGGATCGAGCGCGACGTGAAAACCTCGATCGGCGAGTGGGAGAGCCCGGAGGAGCGGATCGAGCACGCGCCGCGCCCGCGCCGTCGCGAGCGCGCCAAGGCGGTGCCTGTCGACCCCGACAAAGCCGAGGCGGTCGACGAGGAGACCAGCGAGGACGCCGAGCCCGATGTGCCCGTCGAGAAGATGGACAACGGCAAGTCAGTCAAGCTCTTCGTCAACCGCGGCGAACGCAGCGGGATCGAAGAGGAGGACCTGCGCTGGGCGTTGCGCGAGGGCGCCGTCCTTCCCGAGGAGGCGATCCACGAGATCCGCGTCCTGCACCGCTTCTCCTTTGTCGAGGTCGACCCCGACCAGGCCGACCGCACCGTCGAGTTCCTCGACGGGACGAAGCTGAAGGGCAAGGAGATTCGCCTGGAGATCGCCAAGAGCTGAGGCGGTATCCAGGGTAGGCCCTTTGGTAGTTGTGAGTTTCCTTTCGGTATTCAATAGGTTTCAGCCTCTTCAGATCACTAAGGAGGCTCATGACCGCTCGAATAGGGAAGGCCCTTTCCTTCTCAAACGTAATCGCTTGTCTGGCGCTTTTCATCGCGCTGGGTGGCACCGTCTATGCGGCGGGGAAGATCAGCGGCAAGCAGATCAAGCCGAGCTCGCTGCCGGGCAACCGCCTAAAGCCACGGACGATCACTGCCAATCGGATCAGGACGAAGACGTTGACGGGCCGTCAGGTCAAGGCGAACTCCCTGACGGACAAACAGATCAACCAGAAAACGCTCACCGGAATCAGCGCGGCAGCTCTCTCCGGCGTGCAATACGAGGTGACGACGGTGCCGCTTTCGCCCAACTCGCGAACCGGGACGAATGCGACGGCTGGATGCCCCCCCGCTACTTATGCAATCGGCGGTGGCGCGACTGTGAGCAACGAGGAAGAGGCATTCGTCAACGACAGCGGCCCGAACGCGTCGCATACCGGTTGGACGGCCACTGGCTTCTCACGATTCTCGGCCGGCAACACGATGGCGGTCACTGCTGTCTGTGTGGCGATGGAAAAGCCCGGCGGCGCGAGCAGCACGGGTACCGGCAGTAACGGCCCCAGGTTCCCCACCTTCCCTGAATACAACCCGGCCCCTTAGCCTCCACTCCCCGCCGGGAGACCGGCCTCGCTCAGGTGGCGGGGCCGGTCAGCTCGGCGATCTTCTCGAAGAGCTGATCGAAGTCGATTGGCTTGGCTATGTAGCCACTGATCGATAGGTCCGCGTGGTCGGTGTCGTTGCCGCCTTCGGTGTGGGCGCTGACGATCAGGACGGGCGTCTCGACTCCGGCGGCGCGCAGCTCCCGCAGCGCGTCGATGCCCGATTTGCCGGGCATCATCGCGTCGAGCAGGAGGATGTCGGGCGGGTTGGCGGCATCCACCTTGTCGACGACCTCCTGGCCGTCGACTGCGGTCGCCACCTCGTGGCCCTCCATCTCCAGGCGGGTGCGCAGGAGCAGCAGGATGGTCTCGGAGTCGTCGGCTATGAGGATCCGTGCCATCAGGTCGCCTCTACCCGGTCGGGGGCGATCATCGGCAGGCGGATGCGGAAGGTCGAACCCGCGCCGGGAGTCGACTCGGCGTCGATGGTTCCACCGTGCAGCTCGATCAGCGATTTGGATATCGCCAGCCCGAGGCCGGTGCCGCCCACCCGCTGGGTCTCGCCGGCGTCGCCGCGCGAGAAGCGTTCGAAGATGTGCTCCAGTTGCTGCTCGGGGATGCCCGGTCCGTCGTCGATCACGTCTATCTCGACTTCGGCATCGGCACGGCGCGCCTTCACCCCGATATTCGCTCCTTGCGGGCAATACTCGTTCGCATTCGTAAGCAGATTCACCAGTACTTGGCGAATCCGGTCCCGATCGGCTTCGATCTGAGGTAGATCGGACTCGATCTCCAGGCTCAGTACCTGCCCGCGGGTGTCGAGCTGTGCCCGCATCGTCCGCACGGCGTCCTCGATCAGCCCGGTCGCGCCGGTCTGCTCCGGTCGGATCGTCAGCCTCCCGGCGTCGCTGCGGGCGAGGTCGAGCAGGTCGTTCAGCAGGCGGACCAGGTGGCGGGTGTTGTCGAGGATCACCTCGGCCGTCTCTGCCTGCTTGGGGCTGAGCTTCTCGCGCTCAAGCAGCAACAGCTCGGCGAATCCCTGCACGGAGGTGAGGGGGCTGCGCAACTCGTGCGACGCGGTGAGGACGAACTCGTCTTTCATCCGGTCGAGCTGGTCGCGTTCGCCGGCGCGGCGCTGCAGCTCTTCGGCCATCTCGTTGAAGGCACCGCCGAGCGTGGCCGTCTCTGAGAGGCCGCCGACTTTGACCCGGGCTTCGAGATCGCCGCCGGCCAACCGTCCGGACGCGTCGACGAGGTCCTCGAGCGGCCGGCGCATCGACGAGATCAGCCCGGTGAAGAGCAGCGCAGCTCCGGTCAGGCCGGCGATCAATCCAGCTCCGACCAGCAGCGCCGTGTCGCGCGTCTCGCTGGAGATTTCGTCGCGCAGCGCCTGCCGCTTCTGCTGCTGGGAGATCACCGCCGCGCGCGCCCCGGCGGGGTTTTCCCCTTGCGCCAGCCGGTTGCGGGCGATCGATCTCGCGCTGGTAGGAGCGGGCGGTGGCGTTCTCGTAGTCCTGGCGCTGTTGCAGGAAGCGGGCGACGCCGATCACCGCAAGGCCGGTCAGCACGGCGAAGGCGATCGCGAAGCCGATCGTCAGCCGGTTGGCGAGTGACGGGTTGAGCCTGAATCGTCGTCGGGAATATGCTTGCGAGCCGATGGGCGACGAGGCTACAGGCACCCACGACGGCATTGCGGCGGCGCCGGAGGGGATCGACCGGGCCGGGGTCGAGGCCTGGTTCGGGGAGAACGTCGCGGAGGCCGTGCTGCCGCTCTCTTTCGAGCGGATCTCCGGCGGCCATTCGAACCTCACTTACGGCGTCAGCGACGCTGCCGGTCGCCGCTGGGCATTGCGCCGGCCGCCGCTTGGCAAGAGGCTCGGCTCGGCCCACGACATGGGGCGCGAGCACAAGGTCGTCTCGGCGCTGGGGCCGACCGCCGTGCCCGTCGCGCCTGTGGCCGGGCTGTGCGAGGACGAGAGCGTCAACGCCGCGCCGTTCTACGTGATGGAGTTCGTCGAGGGGCCGATCCTGCGCGGCCTCGCCGAGGCGGAGGCGTTCCCCGAAGAGGCCGACCGGAGGGCGATCGGCGAGCGCGTCGCCGACACCCTGGTCGACATCCACGCGGTCGACCCCGATGCGGCCGGGCTCGGCGATCTCGGTCGCAAGGAGGACTACGTCGCCCGCCAGCTGCACCGCTGGCAGGGCCAGTGGGAGAAGTCGAAGACGCGCGAGCTGCCGGCGATCGACGCGGTGCACGAGCGCCTCGAGGCGCGCATCCCCGCGCAGGGGCCGGCGACGATCGTTCACGGCGACTATCGGCTGGACAACATGATCCTCACCCCGGGCGGGGAGGTGGCAGCGGTGGTCGACTGGGAGCTCTGCACCCTTGGCGACCCGCTCGCCGACGTCGGCCTGCTGATGGTCTACTGGCCGGACCGCGGGGAGGACGGGGAGGAGCCGATCGCCCTGGGCCAGCCCGCCAACCTGGCGCCCGGCTTCCCGACCCGCGCGGAGCTGCGCGGGCGCTACGCCGAACGATCCGGCCGCGACCTCTCGCAGCTCGACTTCTTCGTCGCCCTCGGCTACTGGAAGCTGGCGATCATCCTCGAGGGCGTCTACGCCCGCTACGCCGCCGGCCAGTACGGCAAGGTCGATCCCGGCATTGAACACTTCGCCCGCCTGGTCGAGCGTCTGGCCGATGCGGCGGAGGCAGCCGAGCGCCGCGACTGAATCACCCTATATCCAGGTGTTTTTGGTCCAATGCGCTTGACGGCGACCGACCGACCTGATTGTGTCCCGCAATCCCCTGCAATTGGGCATGGAGGCTCGTCCGATTCCCTCCGCCCGCAATCAAGGAGAGACTCTTGAAGCAAGTACGTAGACACCTCACGTACGCAAACGTGATGTCGTCACTCGCCGTCTTCCTCATCCTCGGTGGCGCCACCGCCTTCGCCGCGGTCCAGAAGATCGGCGCCAACGAAATCAAGGCCAACTCGATCAAGACCGGCAAGATCGTCAAAGAAGCCGTGACGGCTGGCAAGATCAAAAACGCTGCGGTGACCGAAGGCAAGCTCGCCGACGGCGCGGTGACCACCAACAAGCTCGCCGACAATGCCGTGACCGCGCCAAAGATCGCCAAAGAAGCGGTCAATGCCGACAAGCTGGGCAAAGAAGCGGTGACGACCACCAAGATCGCTAACGACGCGGTTACCGGCGACAAGGTCAAAGAGTCGACCCTCGGTCCGGTGCCGAACGCAGCAAATGCCGCTGCGCTAGGTGGAATAAACGCGTCCGGGTATGCGCAGCGGATGTTCGCCCAAGTGAACTACACCACCGAAACCGAGTCGCTTGCCGCCGCGAGTCCTGGGATCAGCGTAACCACCGAGGGTGCCCTTGGCTTCCCCCGGCTTGTCTTCCCTCAGTCGATGAACAATTGCGCGATTGTCGGATCTGCCCAGAGCGGGGCAGGCACCCAGATATTCCGCCGGTCGGGTACTGGTGGTGGCACTATCGTCCAGTTCGCTATCAAGGACGACGCCGGAGCCGCTGTCCGTTCCGATTTCGAAGTAATTGCTGTCTGCTGATCGGGACCAGCAAATTTGAACAGTCGAAGGGCCGGGCGAAAGCCCGGCCCTTTTCGTTGTCGACGTCAGCCGATCAGGGTCGCGACAGATCGCTCATCGGCGGGGTCGATCCGCTCTAGGCCATCGACCCCGTCGAAGGCTCGATCCGTGGTGAGGATCGCGTCGATGCCGCGATTGATCGCGAGGGCGGCGAAGACGGCGTCGCGAGCGCTGGGCACATTGTGCGTTTCGAACAGGTCGATCCCCCGCTGAACGTCATTGGGCTCTACGGGATGCCACCAGGCGAGCGTGGCGACGCTTCGGGCGGCTTTCGCCGCGCCAAGGCGATCCCCCGTACGCCGTGCTCTCTGGTGCGTGAGCTCCTGAAGAAGATCCGCGCTCGCCTCGCCCTGTAAGTCACCCGCAGCAGCCCGGCGCACGATCTCACGGCACGGCTCCCTGTAGGGATGCTCTCCGCCGAGGGCGTAGACGAAGATCGAGGTGTCGTAGAGGAAGCGCCTCACGCGCCTGGCCACTTGCGCATGTTGGCGTCAAGCATTTCTCTCTTCTGATCCTCCCCGTCAGGCTCGGGACCGTCGCCCGGCGGAGGCGGCATTTCCAGCAGTTCTCTGCCGGCGCGTTCGCGCTCCGCATCGCGCCCCTTGCCGGGGAACTCGTGGTCGATCGCCCGGCGAACGAGCTCGCCGACCGGCGCCCCGATGCGCTCGGATTCCCGGGCCAGCCGCTCGAAGCGCTCGTCGTCGACCAGCACCTGAAGGCGACGATTGAGCATGTGCATACCTTAGCAGCAGGTATGCACATACCTGCTCAGATCGGCCGCGGGGCGTGCCTGGGCTCCAGCTCGCCGGCCGCCTCGGCTTCGGCGCGCTTCGACCAGCGATTGAGCTCGCGGCGGGCGAGGACCATCTTGTGGACCTCGTCGGGGCCGTCGGCGAGGCGCAGCATGCGGCTGAAGCGCCAGAGGGCGGCGAGGGGGGTGTCGTCGGTCATGCCGAGCGATCCGTGGATCTGGATCGCCCGGTCGAGCACCTCCATCACCATGTTCGCGGCGACGATCTTGATCGCCGAGATCGACTGGCGGGCGGCGCGCTTGCCCTCGGTGTCCATCTTCCACGCCGCGTACATCGTCAAGAGGCGGGCCTGGTCGATTTCCATCCGCGAAGTGGCGATCGCCTCCTGGACGAACTGCTTGTCGGCCAGCGGGCCGCCGAAGGCCTGGCGCTCGTTGGCGCGGCGGCACATCATCTCGTGCGCCCGCTCCGCCGTCCCGATCGCCCGCATGCAGTGGTGGATGCGGCCCGGCCCGAGCCGGTCCTGGGCGATCGCGAAACCCTTGCCCTCCTCGCCGAGCAGGTTGGCGACCGGCACTCGGCAGCCTTCGTAGCGGATCTCGCAGTGGCCGGGGCCCTTGTCGTGGCCCATCACCGGGATCGGCCGCACCAAATTGAAGCCGGGCGTATCGGTCGGCACGCAGATCATCGAGGCGCGCGCGTAGGGGGGAGCCTCGGGGTCGGTGACGACCATCACGATCGCCAGGTCGGCGCCGACCGCTCCAGAGGTGAACCACTTGTGGCCGTCGATCACCCACTCGTCGCCATCGCGCACTGCACGCGCTTGCAGCAGGGTCGGGTCGGAGCCGGAGACCTCGGGCTCGGTCATCGAGAAGCAGGAGCGGATGCGGCCTTCGAGCAGGGGCTCGAGCCAGCGTTCCTGCTGTTCGGCCGTGCCGTGCTCGGCGAGGATCTCCATGTTGCCGGTGTCCGGTGCCGAGCAGTTGAAGGCCATCGGCGCTGCCGCCGGGCTGCGGCCCATCTCCTCGCAGAGCAGCCCGTACTCCCAGTTGCTGAGCCCCGGGCCGAAGCGCTCGTCGGGCATGAAGAGGTTCCAGAGCCCAGCCGACTTGGCTTGCTCGCGGATCTCGACCAGGACCTTCGGGTAGGGAACGCCGCTCGCCACCTCGGCGTCGAGCCCCTCCATGATCTGCCGCTCCTGCGGGTAGACCTGCTCGTCCATGAAGTCGAGGATGCGCTCGCGCAGCGTCTCGACCTGGGGGCTCGGCTTGAAGTCCATCGGTGGGGCGTCCTCTCCTCGGTTCCGGTCCGGGAACGGTACCGGGGCGGTGCTCAGCGGCGGCTGTAGCGGGCGAAGAGCTCGCCGCCCTCCTCCAGCAGCCAGGCCAGCTCCAGCGGCTTCACACCCGGCAGATCGCCCTCGAGGATGCGCGGCGCGGTGCCGCCGACCAGCTTCGGCGCGATCGTCAGGAAGAGGTCGTCGACGAGGCCGGTGGCCTGCAGCGCGCCGTGAAGCGTCGGCCCGCCCTCGCACAAAAGTGCCTTAACGCCTTCCTCACGCAGGGAGCGCAGCAGCGCCGGCAGGTCCACTTTTCCCCGCGGCCCGCTCTCGACCACGACGAGCCGCCTGCCGATGTCGCCATAGCGCTCGGCCCGCATCGTGCCGGCGCCGATCATCACCGCTTCGAAACGGGTGCGCAGCCCGACCAGCATCGCGGTGTCGTCAGCCGAGCCGATCGGCCCCGAGACGCCGTCGATCGTGGCCCGCCCGTCGACCGTGGCGGCGAAGTTCATCGCCACGTAGGGACGATCGTCGAGCGGCTGCTCCCAGGGCCGGTAGCCGTCGAGCTGCTCCTCGACGGTGGTGGTGTCGGGATCGGGGAGTAGGCGCCGCATAGGCCGGAGCCTAGTGCGGTCGTCATTTGTTGCGCATAGAGATACAAGCGACGACCGCGGTCGTCTGTTGACTCAGGAGTAGTCGTGCCAGCCGGCGAACTCGCGGCCGGCGAACTCCTGCAACCCGGCGACGTCGGTGCCGAAGCGGCTGCGGACAGTCTCGAAGAGATCGTCGGGGAGCTTCGGCTTCGGCGCCGGGGGCTTCTCCGGGTCGTGGACGACCTTCTCGACGATCCAGCGCAGCGACTCGGGCAGGCGGTCGAAGTTGCGATCGAAGGAGCGCAGACCGGGCAGTTTCACCAGCTTCTCCATCACCTGGTATTTGTCGCCCTGCTTGGCGCTCGACTTCTCCCACTCGCGGTCGAACTGCTCGGAGGTGAAGGTCTCGTCGACGCCGGCGAAGCGGAACGCCTTGCGCATCGTCTCTTCGCGTTCGGACTGCAGCTCCTCCTGCGTGATCACCTCGATCTGAGAGCGGTCGAACAGCTCGAGGTAGGGCTGCAGCTGCGTCCAGTACATCGAGCGCTGGATGTAGGAGGAGTCGGGCTCCGAGAGGGTCGGCACGAGCTCGCGGGTCTCATAGCCCGCACCGGTCGCGTGCACCCAGTGGGAGAGGATGCGCTTGATCGGGTCGCGGACCATGTAGAGCAGGCGGGCGTCGGGGCAGTGCTCCTTGATCCGCTCCGGCACCCCCTCGAAGCGGGGCAGGTTGGTGTAGTGGGGCGAGGACTCCCCGCGCACCTTGAAGCGATCGTCGAAGCGGCTTGCGTACCAGTCGAGGCCGAGGTCCCAGTTCAGCTCCTCGACGAAGAAGTTGAGCTCCTTCGGCTTTGACATGTGGATCTGCGGGTGCAGGCCGAGGTAGTGGTGGATGCTCGTCGTGCCGCACTTCAAGCCGCCGATGATGATCAGGTTGGGCAGCTCGGCGTGGCGCTTGCGGCGGCGCCGGAAGCGGCTGCCGCGGTCGCCGGTGAAGCGCTCGCGGGCACGCGCGCACATCGCCTCATCGGCGGGATCGCGGGGGGCTGCGGGCATGGTCGGAGTCGTCTTTGGCTCTGACACGAGCGGGCTAGTCTAGCTGCGATGCCACTCGCCGACTTCGCATCCAGCGCCGAAGCCTTCGCCCATGCGGCGACGGCGTTCTTCAGGCACCTTTCGGACATCCACTGGACGCCTTTCGCGCTCGCCCTGGGCTGCCTGGCGGGGATGCAGCTTGCCCGGGCCTGGGCCTGGCGCAACGTCCTGCACGCCGCCTACCCAGGGGTCCGAATCTCCTACCTGGAGCTCGCCGCCGCCTACCTGGCCGGGGCGGGGATCAACGCGATCATTCCCGCTCATGCCGGCGACGTGACCAAAGTCTTTCTCGTCAAGCGCCAGATCCCGGGCTCCTCCTATCCCGCGGTCACCTCTTCCTTTCTCGTCCAGACGGTCTTCGACACGACGGTCGGCTTGCTGGTGCTTCTCTACGCCATCTCCCAGGGCCTACTGCCGAAGCCTCCTCAGCTACCAGACCTGCCGGCATTCGAGATCTCCTTCTGGGCCGAACACCCGCAGGTCTTCCTGATCACGCTGGGCGCGACGCTGGTTGCGATCGCGATCGCGATCTACCTTCTGGCGCATCGCGTGCGACGTTTCTGGGACCGAGTCAGACAGGGTGTCGTCATCCTCACCAAGCCGCGTCGCTACTTGCGTGAGGTGGCAGCCTGGCAGGGGTTCGGCTGGGCCCTCCGCTTCGCCGCCTTCTGGTTCTTTCTCGAGGCCTTCGGCATCGGCGGCTCGGTCGGCAACGTGATGCTGGTGATGAGCGTGCAGGCGATCGCCAACATCGTCCCCTTCACGCCCGGCGGGGCCGGCGCCCAGCAGGCGCTCCTTGTCGCGACCCTGCATGGGCCGTCGCGCTCGGCCGTCCTCTCCTTCTCGGTCGGGACGCAGATAGCGATGGCGGCCTGGTCGGTGCTGCTCGGCTTCGCCGCGATCCTGCTCGTCTTCCGCACGACGGACTGGCGCGGCTTGATTCGTCAGGCAGAAGACGACCGCGATGAGGTGCCGGTCCCGGTGCGGAACTGACGATCAGCTCGACCAGCCCGGGTAGCGACCGTCAACGTGCCACTGCCAGGGCGGCTGTTCGCCCGATGGGAACTCGTAGTGGTTTACGGGCGACGATTCGCAGCTCGCCAATTACTACGCCCCAGACTTTGCAGACCACGTAAACCGAATGGAGTTCAGGGGGATCAAGAGTATTCCCGTCTCCACGGCGCTCCCCCGAAATCTTTGTCCAGACCTCAGCGTGGAATTCGACCGACAAATTGCAGAGGGCGATCTGGTCACTACTTATTGGACCTTGAGAGGGACCTACCGGGGACGCGCCTTGCGGTTTGCCGGCGTCTCTACGCACCGCTTCCAGAGCGAGAGAATCGTCGAGTGCTGGGACGTCGCCGACAGCATCGAGACCTTTCGCCAGCTCGGGGTCTGGCGTTCGACCTTGGTGCTTCTCACTCAATGGCGTGCAATGCTCGACCTGCGCCGCCCGAAAAGGCATTGCCGGCGGATTCCCCCCAAGGCTAAATCTGCCAGCCAACCAGCAAAAAGGACGCCAGGCCGATTGAGCTCGCCAAATGGCGGCGAATTGGATCAGCTCGACCAGCCCGGGTAGATCGCCTTCACCTTCCAGCGCCACGGCGGCTCCTCGCCGGCCGGGAAGTCGTAGTGATCTCGGCCGGGAAGGATCTCTAGCGGGACCAGCGCCGGGTCGTCCTTGAGTAGGACCGCAGTGCCCGAGGCGGCCTCGACATCGGCCTGGGTCGCGCGGCGGACGACGCTGTCCCACCCGATCGTCGGGCGATAGAGCCAGTAAGTCACCTCGACCCAGCCAGCCGTGGGACGACGATCCTCGATCTGGGTGAATACGGTGATGCGTCGTCCCGACGCGGTGATGCGCGGTCCCGTGGCCACGGCGCAGCTCTGGCGCCGGCAACGACGGAAGTCGACCGGGACCAGAGGCAGCCCTTGCGGACCGGGTAGAGCTGCTGGGGGCGGAGCAAGGGCACGAGCGAGGCGGGCCAGTGGCCAGCCATACGCTGGAACAAGGGGGTGGTGGTGGCATGCACCGGGGAGCCGGGGGGCGCAGGCGATCCGCCGCCCGATTGCGCTGCCGAGGGCATTCCGGGGGTCGACCTCACCGCCCGAAGCAAGTGCGGCAATCGTCGCCAGCAGAAGCAGCGCGATCAGCGCCGTCAGCCCGGCCTGCTCGACGCTCGCCGCTCCCCTCTCGATCCGCATGGGGCCGACGCTAAGTGGCGCCGACGCGCGCGTGGCGCGCCAAATGCAAGGACTTAGAGTCGGGTTGGTAACCGGTGTGTACGGCTGGCGAGCGCCGGACCAAGCGGGGCAAGGACGCAGGGAGGCCGAATAGCAGCGCTATTTGGCCGACTGAGGACGCCGCACCGCGCAGGTGCGCCGCCGCCAGACGTGCGCGCCGGTTACCAACCCGACTCGCTAGTGCCTTCACTGACTCAGTCTGCTTACATTCCTCGGGTGGAGGGCTTCAACCTCTTTGGCGACCCCGACGAGTTCCGCTCTCGCATGGAGGAGCTCAGCGAGCAGATGCAGTCCTCCCAGCGCGTTGCCTGGGCCGACAACGCGATCCGCCTAGCGGTCGAGATGACCGTCGCCTCGATCGGGCGACTCGAGTTGACGGGCAGCAGCGACGAGCAGGCCATGCAGGTGCGCGATGCGATCCGGGTGCTCTTTCCCGAGGCTGTGACCCTGGTCCGCGAGGCCAGGGAAGGCCTCTCCTAGAGAAGCTCGAAACGCAGGGTCAACGCGCTGCCGCGGCGAGTGGCGGCACCGGCCAGCTCAAGGGGCAGTGCCACGACGAAGGCGGGAATCGCAAGGACCACGACCACGGTCCAGTCCACTCTTCGCTGCCATGTTTTGGCGGCGGGGCTGGAGGCTCCGACCACTACGTTGCGGCCGAAGGTTGCGCTGTTCAAGAGGGTCTGCCACATCGTCGCGATGCCTTTGCCGGCGGACCAGCGGACCGACTTGACGACCTGGTCGCGTCCGGCGACGAGGCGACGCACCGCCTCGATCGTGAACAGGTAGCGGCTGCCCCGCTCCAGACCAGCCCAGCCGGCGCCGCCGATCCAGGCGCAGAAGCTCCCCCGGTTGACGATCGTCACGCCCTCCTTGGTCCCGAGTCGGTCGAGCTCACGCAGTGCCTCTTCGGCGCTCCCCGGTCCACCGACGACACCCAGTCCACAGCTCTCGCAGCGGCTCACCGGCCCGCCCAACCCGGGGCGGCTGTTGATCCAGCCGAAGAGGGGCTCACCGCAAGCGGGGCAGGGCGGGTTGTCGGGTCCAGCGCCCGCCTCGAGGGGGACGACTGGGGTCTGCTGCGGTCTATCCATGAGCGGTAGCGTAAGGGCATGCAGCTTGCCGAGATCATGACCGCCGGGGTGGTGACGGCGAGACCGGAGGCAAGCGCGGTTTCAGTTGCCCGGCAGATGCGCGATAGCCGCGTCGGTTCCGTGGTGATCGTCGACCCCGCCGGCTCGCCGGTGGCGATGATCACCGACCGAGACCTCGCGGTGAGAGTCTTCGCCGACGGCGTCGATCCCGAGACGCCGGTAGGCGAGCACGCCTCGCGACCATTGATCTGCGGCGAGCCGGCGATGGAGCTGGACGAGGCGGCGGCGCTGATGGTGCAGCACCGGGTGCGGCGACTGCCGGTGGTCGATGGCGATAGCCTCGCGGGCATCGTCACCCTCGATGACATCGCTGTGCGGACCGGCAACCTCGAGGTTGCGCAGAGGATGACCGCCGAGGTGATCGAGGGCGCGCTGCCTCAGTTCTATTTCCACGAGCGGGGCTGAGCGACTTTGCGGCCCGACAAGGCGGTGGTTCTGGCTTGGGAGGAGCGCTGGTCGCGGCCGGTGGCGCTGGCGACCTTCGCCTCGATTTTGCTGATCATCGCGGCGATCGCCGTCGCCAGCCAGGGAGTCGGCAGCGGCGACGGAGAATCCGAGCTGCTGCGCAACGTCGATGCCCACCGCAGCGCCCAGCTTCTCTCCAGCATCCTGCAGGCTTTTGGCGTCGGCCTCCTGGCTGTTCCGCTCTATTACCTCTTCCGCGCCGCCAAGGCGCGCAGCGAGCAGATGCGTGGCCAGTTGGTCGGCGTCGTCATCGCGGCGCCGCTGTTCCTCGCCGTCCTGGCGATCCTCGGCGGCATCTCCACCCTGCATGCCGCCTCGGACTTCGTCGCCAACGAAGTGCCGCGGCTGACGGCAAAGGGAGTCGCGCTCGGCAGCGACCGGGCCAACGAAGCCGCCAACGACACGATCACCGAAGCGCCACTGCGCCCACTGGCCGCCGGCTTCGGCCTCGGCGGGCAGATCGGCTTCGTCGCCGCCATGGTCTACACGTCCCTTTACGCGATGCGGACCGGTCTGTTGACCCGCTTCTGGGGCTCTGCCGGCATCGCCCTCGGCGCCGTCTCCTTCATCTTCTTCCAGTTCACCCTGCTCTGGTTCATCTACCTCGGCGTGCTGCTGGTTGGCTGGGGGCCGGGCGGTAAACCACCGGCTTGGAAATCTGGCGAACCTGAGCCGTGGCCCACGCCGGCGGAAAAAGCCGCTGGGGAATTGGAACAGCCTTCAGATGAGGAGACGCCCCGGTAGGGGTGGAGCGTCTTGTACTTTTTCGCCGTCGGGCTCGCGGACGACTGACGGCGACCCACCGAAAAGGTTAAGCGGAACCCCTACCGGGGCGTCTCCTTTTCCCAGCGGATTCGCCTCGCTTGGAATCAGCTTGCGATAAGGGCGCCAGCCACGGAAGTTGCCGCTCCACTCGTTCGTCTCCAGGTCCGCGGCGCTCAGCGGTTGCGCTGGATGCTCCAAGGGTGACATGTGGCCGCTTTCGAGCAGGCGGTCGTGGAGCTGGATGTCTGCCTCGAGGTCGCGTTTGCCTGCGTGGGTCAGGTAGCTGACCCTCGCGCAGCGGCCGGCTGAGATCTTGATCAGGTCCTCGATCGAGGCCGCCTGCTCCCGGTCGTCTGGGCGGATCAGGGGGAGGTGCCAATCGTCCCAGCCGAGCTCGGCGGGCTCAGAGGCCTCGGTAGCGGCGCGCATCGCCTCGGCGGTCAGCCTGATCTCCGGCTGCGCGTCGGGATGGCAGCGCAGGTTCCAGAAGTTGTCCCACTCGGTCGCGGTGACGATCACCGTGTGCCACATGAAGGGCTCCAGCAGCCGGTTGGCGACCTGCTTGTGCACGTTCAGCCACTCGCCGGGCCGGGCGCGGTTCCTGATCGCCTCTTCGACCTGCCCCAGCACCTCGAGCAGGTCGTCGTCAGCCGAGATCGCATCCGGGTCGGCAACCAGCCCGAGCACCCGGCGCACCGCGTCGTCGCGAGCGTGCAGCCACTCCCGCTCCGCTGCATCCCGCTTCTCGCCGCTGAGCGGGGCTCCCGCCTGCATGCCCGGCTGGTTGGAGCCGAACTCGATCGGGACGTAGGGGTCCTCGAGAACCCGGCGGAGCTGCTTGGCGATCGGGATCGCGCGCGAGCTTGCCGAGTTGCGGGAGAAGACGCGATGGGTGTTGAACTCGGCGAGGACGAAGCGCGGGAAGGTGGCCTCGAGCGTCGTCAGCCGGTGACCGGCGGGGGATAGGGAATCGGCGAGGACTTTGGCGTCGAACGGCATCGGCTGTTCAGCAATCTCGCAAATCGAGCAGACGATTAAAAGCCATGGCTCCTGCGGAGATTCCTGGGAATTATCCCGGTGGGGAGGACATCAGCTCGACCTGGTGCCCCCCCGGGGCGACGACCTTGGCCCTCGGCGCACCCCAGTGCTCACGCCCCGGGGTTACGTCGAAGCCGGCCTCGCGCAGCCGCTCGACCGTCTGCTCGAAGTCGGCGACGACCACAGCAGCGTGGCCGTGCGGAGGGACGGTCGGGGACTCGTTGCGTTCGAGGTGGATCTGGGTGCCCTCGCGTTCCACCCAGACGAACGTCTCGGCCAGCGCGGGCGGCGGCTCGACCTGCCGGAAGCCGAGCAGGGCCCAGAGCTCGAGCGAGCGCTCGATGTCCTCCGGGGCGACCTCGAGGGTGACGTGCTGGAGCATCCGCCCAGGATAGGAGAGCCGCAATGGGCGCTCAGAGCAGCAACGAGACGAGGGCGGCCGCGACGACGATCGCGGTCGACCAGGTGACCGCCTCGGCGGTGATCTCCATGTCGAGGCCGTAGGCGTGGGCGACGACCATCGAGTTGAGGCCCGAGGGCATCGCCGACATCAGGCGGTAGGCGGCGGGCAAGTCGATCAGCGGTGCCGCCAGCAGCATCAACAGGGCCGGGGCAAGGGCGAGCCGGGCGCCGAGGGCGACGGCCACCGGTCGGGTCAGCGGCGGCGGGAAGGGCAGATCGCCGTGCTCGGCGTTCTCCGCCAGGGTGGCGCCCACGGCGAAGAAGCCGATCGGCAGCATCGCGAAGACGAGGATCTGCGAGGCGTCGACGAGGACGCTGGGGGCGAGGGCGTCGGGAGCGAGCAGGCCGGCGATCGCCGCGTACAGCGGCGGATTGCGAGTGAAGAATGCGCGGATGCGATCACGCGGCCCTTCCCCCGCCTTGGTGCCGAAGGCGGCGCCGACGGCGAAGGCGCCGAGCAGCAGGCAGGGCGCCGTGACCAAGACGTCGTAGAGCACCGCGGTGGTGAGCTGGTCGCGGCCCAGCAGCGCCACGGTCAGCGGGTAGCCGAGGTAGCCGGTGTTGACGCTGAGGACGGCGCAGACCACCGCTCCCGTGCGGGGACGACTGAGCCCGAGCACGCGGCTCGACACCCACCAGGCGGCCAGGCCCGAGAGCGAGACCGCGAGGATGCCCAGCAGCAGGCCGACCCCGTGCTCGACGTCGATCTTGCTGGCTGCCAGGTTGAAGAAGATCACCGGCGGTACCAGCACGTAGAGCATCAGCGTCAGCGCTTGGCGGGCGGCGAGGCCGGCAGCCTGTGGGCGCCGGTGCTCGGCAAAGACGCCGACGCCGACCCCGGCGACGATCGCCACCGCGGTCAGCAGGACGCCCATTGTCGCCAGACTACTTCTGGACTAGAAGAGGGACGCGCCCGCGTGCTGCGCGAACTCAACCAACGGCTGAGGGACGATCCCGAAGAAGACCGCGCCCGCCGCGGCGAGCAATGCCGGCGCGACGAGGTAGGGACGGCGGCCGGCCTCGGGGTCGATCGGGTCGGCCTCGGGAGAGGCGCCCGCGATCGCGGGCGTCGCACCGGGCGCCGTCTCGTCTCCAGGGCGCATCCACATCGCCGCCACGACCCGCAGGTAGTAGGCGAGCGAGATCATCGTGCCGACGGCGATGAAGACCGCGAGCCAGGTGTAGTCGCCTTCGACCAGCGCCTCGATCAGATAGAGCTTGCCGATGAAGCCGACGGTCGCCGGCAGGCCCGCCAGCGCCAGCATCGAGATCGTCAGCGGCCAGGCGAGCAGGGGCCGCTCGCTCCCCAGCCCGCGCACGGCGCGGATGTCGTCGCCGAAGGCAGTCTCGCGCTCGCGAGCGACGATGACGCTGAAGGCGGCCAGGTTCATGAAGAGGTATCCGGCGAGGTAGAAGACGATCGCGTTGACCCCCGCTTCGCTGGCGACGACCAGGCCGCCGAGGATGTAGCCGGCCTGGGCGACGCCGGAGTAGCCGAGCAGTCGCTTGAGCGAGTCTTGGCCAAGCGCGCCGACGTTGCCGATCACGATCGAGACTGCCGCGAGCACTGCGAGGGCCGGCTGCCAGTCGCCCGCCTCGCCGATCAGGGCAACGTCGAAGAAGCGGACGAAGACGGCGAACGCCGCCGCCTTGGTCGCCACGGCCATGAAGGCCGTGATCGGCGTCGGCGCGCCCTCGTAGACGTCGGGGGTCCACTGGTGGAAGGGGGCGATCGAGGTCTTGAAGGCGAGCCCGACGGCGACCAGGCCGATGCCGACGAGGACGAGCGGGTCGCCGAGCAGGCCGGCGTGGCCGATGCCGGCGGAGATGCCGAGGAAGTCGGTCGAGCCCGAGCCGCCGTAGAGGAAGGCCATGCCGTAGAGCAAGGTCGCCGAGCCGAGCGAGCCGACGATCAGGTACTTGAGCCCGGACTCGAGTGACTTCTCACGGATCATGTTGGTCGCACAGAGGATGTAGAGGGGGATCGAGAGGGTCTCGATCGCGACGAAGAAGCTGACCAGGTTCTGCGCCTGCGCGAGCAGGACCATGCCGAGCACGGAGCCGAGCAAAAGCGCGTGGTACTCGCCCGAGCCTGCCTGCTCGGCGGCCGGCTCGCGGATCGAGAGCAGGACGGCGAAGGTCGCCGCGGCGATCGCGATCAGCGAGATCGAGATCGCCAGGTCGTCGAGGCGGAGGGCACCGGAGACGAGGTTCGTCGGATCGTTCCAGTTCCAGATCAGGAGGCCGGCGGCGCTCGCCAGCGCGATCAGGGTCAGGCCCGGGGCGGAGCGCTGCAGCGGCTTGATCACGGCGCTGAGCAGCACGACGCAGACCGCTGCGGTCAGCGCAATGACAGGCGAGAGCGCCGCGTAGTCGATGTGGGGAGCGTCGAAGGTCATCGTTTGGCCAGCTGGGCTTGTGGTGCCGGACCGCGGGTCGCGGCTGCGACCGATTCCTGAACCGAGGTGTCGGTGCGTTTGAGGATCAGCTGTGGGTAGAGGGCGAGGCCGATGATGCAGAGGACGAGCGGGACGAGGACGAGACCGTCACGCAGCCCGATCTCACGCGAGGCGATCCCCTCCGGCCTGCGGTTGTGCATCGTCCGCTGGTAGAGGCGCAGCGCGTAGTACGCCGACATCGCGACGCCCGATATCGCCACGAAGGCGAAGACGATCTTCGTCTGGAAGAGGCCGTTGAGGATGTAGAACTCGCCGATGAAGTTGGCCGAGCCCGGCATCGCCAGGGTCGCCAGGGTGACGATCAGGAAGAGCGCCGCCAGCACCGGGGCGCGCATCGCCATGCCGCCCATCTCGCGCAGGTCCTCGCTGCCGCCGCGCTCGGCGAGGATCGCGACGATGATGAAGAGCGGTGCGACGACGAGGCCGTGGTTGACCATCTGCAGCACGGCGCCGTCGGCGCCATCGGCGCGCAGGGCGAAGATGCCGGCGGTGATGAAGCCGAGCTGGGCGACCGAGGAGTAGCCGCCGATCAGGCGGATGTTGGTCTGGGTGAAGGCCATCACCGAGCCGTAGAGGATCGAGGCCAGGGCGACGATCAGCACGACCTCCTGGAACTGGACGGTCGCAGCCGGGAAGAGCGGCAGGACGACGCGCAAGAAGCCGTAGGCACCGACCTTGGCCAGCACGCCGGAGAAGACCGCCAGGACCGGCAGCGGGGCGGCGCGGTAGGCGTCGGGCATCCAGCCGTGCAGGAGGAAGGCGGGCATCTTGACCAGGAAGGCCGCGGCGAAGAACCAGAAGATCCATTGCTGGCTGCCATCGCCGACCGGATGCTTGGCCAGCTCGGCGATCGAGAAGGTGATCTGACCCCCGTCCGCGGCAATGATCGCGGTGGCGATCGCCCCGACCAGCATCAGCAGCGAGCCGATCAGGGTGTAGACGATCATCTTCAGCGTCGCCGCCGCAGCGGTCGGGCCGCCCTCGCGATCGCTGCCCCAGGCGCCGAAGAGGAAGTAGAACGGGACCAGCATCAGGTCGAAGAAGAGGACGAAGAGGAGCAGATCCTGGGCGACGAAGGCCCCCAAGGTCGCGGTCTCGCCGAGCAGCATCATCAGGAAGAAGAGGTGGGGGCGCTCCTGCTCACGGAAGGCGGCGAAGGCCGTCCCGCCCAGCCAGACGACCGCGGTCAGCAGGACCAGGAAGACGTTGAGCCCGTCGATCCCGAGGCTGTAGTCGACGCCGAGGCCGGGGATCCAGTTGACGTCGACGCTGTCCTGCAGGCCGGCGGCGCCGGAGTCGAAGCCGGCGAGCAGGGCGATCGCGATACCCGCCGTCACCACGGTTCCCAGCACCGCCCACCAGCCGGCGAAGCGCTTGGGCAGGAAGAGGCCGAGGAGGCCGAAGGCGAGGGGGGTCCAGAGCAGCGAGTTGATCATGAGCTGCTCAGCAGGAAGTAGAGGGCGAGCCCGGCGAAGCCGGCGATCAGGAGCAGCGCGTAGCTGCGCACGAAGCCGCTCTGCACGACGCGGACGATGGCGCCCGCCTCGCCGACGGTCTCCTTGGTGCCGGTGACGAGCCCGTCGACGACGAAGCGCTCGAAGGTGTTGTTGGCGAAGCGGCCGATCGCGAGCGCAGGCCGGACGATGAGGAAGTCGATCGCCTCGTCGAAGTACCACTTGTTGACGAACAGCAGGTAGGCCGGGCGGAGGCGCGCGCGGAGGAGGCCCGGCAGCTCCGGTCGCGCGACCCAGAGGACCCAGGCGAGCCCGATCCCGACCAGCGAGATCACGGCGCCGATCGCGAGCCCGCGCCACTCCTCGCCGACCGTCGGGTGGATCTCGCTCAGCGGCACGTCGGCGAAGGCCGGGTCGAGGAAGCCGAAGAGGACGTTGTCGACGCCCGGCACCTGGATCAGCCCGGCGAAGAGGGCGCCGACGGCGAGCACCGCCATCGCAACCGCCATCGGCTTCGACTGCTCGGCGATGTGGTGGTGGGCGCCGGGGAAGCCGACGTCGGCGTCCTCGAGCTCTTCGTTGGCCGGGTTGATCGCCGGCCCGTGGTAGAGCTCGCCCGTGTCGATCAGGTGCTGGGCCTCCTCGCAGGGCTTGCCGGGCAGCACGCGGAAGATCAGCCGGAAGGTGTAGAGCGCGGTGAGCAGGGCGCCGACGTAGCCGCCGATCGCCATCCAGGTGTACATCCCGCCGCGCGCCTCGGCGTAGGCGAGGATCGAGTCCTTGGAGAAGAAGCCCGAGGTGAGCGGGAAGGCGGCCAGCGCGAGGCCGCCGATCACGAACATCAGCGAGGTGAAGCGCATCGCCTTCCAGAAGCCGCTCATCCGGTCGATGTCCTGACGGTTCGCCATCGCCGAGATGATCGAGCCGGCGGTCATGAAGAGCAGCGCCTTGAAGAAGGCGTGGGTCATCAGGTGGAAGAGGCCCTGCGCGTAGGCGCCGATCGAGACGCCCATGATCATGTAGCCGATCTGGCTCATCGTCGAGTAGGCGATCGCCCGCTTCAGGTCGGTCATCGTCAGCGCGATCGTGCCGGCGATCAGCAGCGTCGCCAGGCCGACGAAGGCGGCGATGTCGGCGGCGGTGGGGGCCAGATAGAAGAGGACGTGGGTGCGGGCGATCAGGTAGACGCCGGCGGTGACCATCGTCGCCGCGTGGATCAGCGAGGAGACCGGCGTCGGGCCCTCCATCGCGTCGGGCAGCCAGGTGTGGAAGGGGATTTGCGCCGACTTGGCGAAGGCGCCGACCAGCAGCAGCAGGCAGATCGCGGTCACCGTCCACTCGCCGCGAGCGAATACCTCGGGGGCTTTGGCGAAGACCTCGCCGTACTCGAAGCTGCCCAGCTCGCGGAATATCAGGAAGGCCGCGAGGACGAGGCCGATGTCGCCGACGACGTTGATCACAAAGGCCTTCATCCCCGCCCGGGTCGCCGTCGTGCGCCGATACCAGAAGCTGATCAGCGCGTAGGAGGCGAAGCCGACGAAGGCCCAGCCGACGATCAAGAGGACGAAGTTGCCGGCGAGGACCAGCAGCAGCATCGAGAAGACGAAGAAGTTGAGATAGCTGAAGAAGCGGTGGTAGCCCTCGTCGGACTGCATGTAGCCGAACGAGTAGAGGTGGATCAGCGTCGATACGCCGGTGACGACGAGCAGCATGAAGACCGAGAGCTGATCGACGTAGATGCCGAGCTTGATGTCGAGCCCCGCCGCGCCGGCGTAGGTCCACAGCGAGGAGGCGTGATGGCGCGCCTCGGCGTCCTCGCCGAGCAGGCCGGCGAGAGCGGCGATCGCGCAGACGAAGGCGAGGCCGATCGCGGCGGTGCCGATCATGCCCGCGACGCGCGCCGGGATCGCCCGGAAGGAGAGGCCGATGACGATCGAGCCGAGCAGCGGCAGCAGCAGGGCCAACCAGGCCCAGGTGGTAACGCTCATCCGCGCAGCTCCCTCAGCTCATCGACGTCGAGCGGCAGCTTGCGGCGGAAGATCGCGACGATCAGGCCGAGGCCGACGACGACCTCGCAGGCGGCGACGACCATCACGACCAGGGCGAAGACCTGCCCCTGCTGGTTGCCGACCATGCGGCTGAAGGCGACCAGGGCGAGGTTGCCGGCGTTGAGCATCAGCTCGAGGCAGAGCAGGATGACGACCGGGCTGCGGCGGATCAGGATGCCCATTGCACCTACTGCGAAGAGGAGGGACGAGAGGACGATGTACCACTCGATGCTCACGCGGACTCGCCCTCTCGATTGCGACCGGCGAGCACGATGGCTCCGACAGCTGCAAGCAGAAGGAGGATCGAGCTTGCCTCGAAGGGCAGCAGGAACTTTTCGAGCAGGAGGTAGCCGATGCCTGCGGGGTCGCCGAAGCCTGCCTTGACGTCCGGGCCATCGGTGCCGAGAGCTATGAGGGATGAGGCCAGGACGGCGATCGCCAGCTCTATGAAGATGGCGATGCCGAGCAGGGGGGCGATGAATTGTTGGCCGGGGATCGGCTCCCAGGCCGACTCCTCGCTGCCGCCGACGTAGGCGACGACGAAGACGTAGAGAACCATCACGGCGCCGGCGTAGACGACCACCTGCGCGGCGGCGATGAAGGCCGAGCTGAGCAGCAGGAAGAGCACAGCGAGCGAGAAGAGGTGGATGATCAGCGCCAGCACGCTGTAGAAGGGGTTGCGCATCGCGACGACGCCGATCGCCCCGCCGAGGGCGCCGATCGCGGCGACGAAGAACAGCACCGCTTCCACTTACTCGCCCTCCGCTTTCAGCGGCGTGCGCTCGAGCGGCTCGGCGAGCAGCATCTCCTTGGTGAAGATCAGGTTTTCGCGGTCGTAGTCGGCCATCTCGTAGTCGTGGCCCATCGTGATCGCGTCGAAGGGGCAGGCGATCTCGCAGTAGCCGCAGAAGATGCAGCGCGAGAGGTTGATCTCGTAGACAGCGGCGTAGCGCTCGCCGGCCGAGACACGGTCGCCGGGGATGTTCTCGGCGGCGACGACGCGGATGCAGTCGGCAGGGCAGGCGGCGGCGCAGAGCGAGCAGCCGACACACTTCTCCAGGCCCGTGTCCTCGAACTTGTGAAGTTTGTGGCGGCCGCGGAAGCGCGGGTAGACCGGCGTTTTCTCCTCGGGGTACTGGATCGTCATCGGCCCCTCGATCAGCCGCGCCATCGTCGTCTTCAGCCCGCGCAGCGTCTCGCCGAAGGCGCGGTAGGCGCCGCCGACCCCCCCGGCTCCGGCCCGCGCTGGACCTCGACCACGCTGTCGTCCTTCAGGTAGGGGAACTGCTCGCTCATAGGACAACCACCAGTACCGCGGTGACGAGAACGTTGAGCGTCGCCAGCGGCAGCAGCACCTTCCAGCCGAAGCTCATCAGCTGGTCGTAGCGCAGTCGCGGCAGCGTCGCCCGCACCCAGATGAAGAAGAAGACGAGACAGAACATCTTCGCCAGCATCCAGATCGGGTCGAGCCAGGCCGGCCCCGGGCCCATCCAGCCGCCGAGGAACATCGCCGAGGCAACCCCGCAGACCACGATGATCTCCAGGTACTCGACCATCAGGAAGCTGCCGAAGCGCATCCCGCCGTACTCGGTCATGAATCCCTGCACGAGTTCGGCATCGGCCTCCGGCATGTCGAACGGGGTGCGGTTGGTCTCGGCGAATCCGGCCAGCATGAAGATCAGGAAGCCGACGAACTGGGGGATGACGAACCAGATCGCCCCCTGTGCCTCGACGATGTCGACCAGCGAGAGCGAGCCGCCCATCATGATCACGCCGAGCAGCGCCAGGCCCATCGAGACCTCGTAGGAGATCAACTGAGCAGCGCCCCGCATGGCTCCCAGCAGGCTGTACTTCGAGCCCGAGGACCAGCCGCCGAGGAGCAGGCCGTAGAAGCTGATCGAACCGACGGCGAAGAAGTAGAGGATCCCGATCGGGACGTCGATCCCGTAGAGGCCGACCCCGTCCTGCACGTTGCCCCAGGGAATGATCGCCAGGGCCATCACACCGGAGAGGACCGGCAGCAACGGCCCGAGCACGTAGAGCATCGGGATCGCGTTGGCCGGCCGGAAGCCCTGCTTGCTGATCAGTTTGAAAAGGTCCGCGAGCGGCTGCAACAGGCCGAACGGGCCGACCCGGTTGGGCCCGTAGCGGTGCTGGAAGCGGCCGATCAGCTTCCGCTCCACGACGGTCATGATCGGCACGATCCCGAAGATCACGGCGAAGATCACCAGCGACTTGAGGACCATGATCCAGGTCGCTTCGACGAACTGGGTGTCGGCCAGTGGGATCACGCAAGCTCCTTGCTGATCTCCACCGTTACCGGTGACCCATTGAGAAGCTGGTTCGCATTCCCATCCTCGGTCCCCTCGATCAGGAAACACACCCCGTCGCTCATGCGTTCCCTGATCACGACCTCGGCCCGCACGCTGCTCCCGTTCTGCGCAACCTGCACGGTGTCGCCGCCTTCGATTCCGAGACGCTGGGCATCAGCTGGAGACAACTCCACGCGCTGCTGCGGTCGCAAGAACTTCAGCGGGGGGTTCAACTCGGTGATCGGGCCCGCCCACAGGTCGCGGTAGGTGCCGAGGGCAAGTGCGCCCTCGCGGGACGCGGGGGATGACTCCCCAGGAACTCCTCGCGAATGCGAGCCTGGGGAGTCATCCCCCGTGGCCCGCGGGAGGTTTGACGCTGCCGGGCGGTCCTGCCAGCGGACGCCTCGGCCCGCGATCTCGGCGTCTGTGATGCCTGCGTAGAACGGAATCACTTCGGTGAGTGCGGTGAAAGCTGAAGGTTGGGAGGTGACGCCGGTGTCGTGGCCGAGAGCTTGTGCCAGCTCGGCGAGGACGCCCCAGTTGGGACGGATGTCGCCGGGGCGCGAGGCGCTGGGGCGCACCCGCTGGAGGCGGCCGTCGGGGTGGGTGACGGTGCCGTCTTTCTCGGCGTGCGTCTCCAGCGGGAAGACGACGTCGGCCATTTTGGTCGTCGCGTTCTCGAAGGTGGAGAAGACGATGAGGTGGTCGGCGGCCGCCAGGGCTCGTTGCCAGGCGGGGGTGTCCGGGAAGTCGCGGAGGGGGTCGGCGCCGAAGAGGAGGAGGGCCTTGAGCTCGCCTGACTCCAATGCCTCACGGATCTTCTCGGTGCTCTTGCCGATGAGGTCTACGTTTTGACCCTGTGAGGGACTAAACGTAGACCTCGTCTCGGTGAGACCGGGGCCGGCGTCGGGCAGGCAGCCCGCCTCGCGCAGGCCGCGGGCGTTGGCCAGGTCGGGGATCTCGAGCAGGCCGCTGCCCTCCTTGCTTGCCAGATCCAGGGCACCTGCCAAGTCGAGCAGGGCGGTCGTCGCGCCCCCGCCCTCGCGGGCGATGCGCTCTCCCCAGAGGACCACGACCCGGTCGGCGCCGCGCAGGACATCGTTCTGCGTCAACTCCGAGAGAACGGAGGCCGCGTTGCCCGGTGCGTAGCGGGTGACCGCCTCGGCGCCGCCGTCGAGGGTCGTCGGGCGGTCGGTCGCGACGACCAGCTTGGCGCCGTTGCGGCGCATCGCCTTGCGGATGCGCAGGTCGAGGATCGGCGAGCTGTGCAGGGGGTCGGAGCCGACGAGAAGGATTGCGTCGGCGTCGTCGATGTCGCGCACCTTGGCCGAGAGCTCGGGCTGGGCGAGGCGCAGAAGCGTGTTGCGGTCCGGGCCACTGGAGATGCGCGACTCGGCGTGGGGCGAGCCGAGCGCCTCGCGCAGGATGCGCTGGACCAGGTAGCCCTCCTCGTTGGAGGCGTCGCCGACGATCGCCGCGGCCTCGGAGCCGCCGGCCTTCAGCGCGGTCGCGGCCTTGGCGATCGCCTCGTCCCACTCGACCGGCCCGCCGCGCAGCCGCGGCGCGGTCACGCGCTCCTCGGCGGCGAACATCTCGAAGCCGTAGCGGCCCCGGTCGCAGAGCCAGCCGTCGTCGACGTCGGGGTTGTCGCGGGCAATCACCCGCTTCACCTGCTCGTCGCGGACGGTGAAGCTGACGTTGCACTGGCTCGGGCAGAGGGTGCAGACCGAGCCGGCCTGCTCGATGTCCCAGGGCCGGGCGCGGAAGCGGTAGGTGTAGCTGGTCAGCGCGCCGACCGGGCAGAGGTCGGTGATGTTGCCGTGGAAGGGGTCGACGTAGGGGCGGTCGTCGAAGGTGCCGACGAAGGTGCGGTCGCCGCGCTCGAGCAGCTGCAACTGGGAGTCCTCGGAGACCTCCTGGCCGAAGCGCACGCAGCGGTAGCAGAGGATGCAGCGCTCGCGGTCGATCGCGACCAGCGGCGAGAGCTCGATCGGCTTCTCGAAGTGGCGCTTCTGATCGGTCATGCGGCTCTTGCCGGGGCCCCAGCCCTGCGTGATGTCCTGCAGCGGGCACTCGCCGCCTTTGTCGCAGACGGGGCAGTCGAGCGGGTGGTTGACGAGCAGGAACTCGACCACGGCGCTCTGCGCGTGTTTGACCTGCTCGGTGCGGGTGTGGACGACCATGCCGTCGCGCACCGGGGTCGAGCAGGAGGTCTGCAGTTTCGGGATCCCCTCGATCTCGACCAGGCACATGCGGCAGGCGCCGACCGGGTCGCCGAGCTTGGGCTCGTAACAGAAGACCGGGATCTCGACGTCGCCGCGCTTGGCGGCGTCGTGCAGCATCTCGCCCTCGCTCGCCGCGACCTCGCGGCCGTCGATCACGATCGTCACCGCGCGGCTCACGTTGCCGCTCCCAGGGTCTCGGGGACTCCCTGCGCGGCGGCGATCGGGCTCGCCTCCGCTGCGTTGGCGATCACGTCCTCGAACTCGCCTCGGAACTTCTTCACCATCGCGCTGACCGGCATCGCCATCGAGTCGCCGAGCACGCAGAGGCAGTGGCCCATGATGTTCTCCTGGACCGAGCTGATGATGTCGAGGTCCATCGGAGTCGCCTCGCCGCGCACGACCCGTTCGAGCATCTTCACCGTCCAGTTCGTGCCCTCGCGGCAGGGCGTGCACTTGCCGCAGGACTCGTGGTGGTAGAAGCGCGCCGTGCGCAGCGCCATGTGCGGGATCGAGACCGTGTCGTCGGCGACGATGATCGAGCCCGAGCCGAGCATCGAGCCGGCTTCGGCCATCGCCTCGAAGGAGTAGGGGAGGTCGAGCCCCTCCTCCGCGGTGAGCACCGGCGAGGAGGAGCCGCCCGGGTAGAGGGCCTTGATCTCGCGACCCTCGAGCGGGCCGCCCCCCAGGTCGTAGACCAACTCGCGCGTGGGTATGCCCAGCTCGACCTCGTAGTTGCCCGGGCGGCGCACGCCACCTGAGATCGAGACGACCTTGGTCCCGGGCGACTGCTCGGTCCCGAAGCCCTTGAACCACTCGGCGCCGTGGGCGACGATCCGCGGCACGTTGGAGAGGGTCTCGACGTTGTTGATCAGCGTCGGCCCCCCGTAGAGGCCCTGCACGGCGGGGAAGGGGGGCTTCAGGCGCGGGTTGCCGCGCTTGCCCTCGAGCGCGTCGAGCAGGGCGGTCTCCTCGCCGCAGATGTAGGCGCCGGCGCCGCGGTGGACGATCAGCTCGAGGTCGCGGCGTGAGCCGAGGATGTTCTCCCCCAGGTATCCCGCCTCATACGCTTCGGCGACGGCGGCGTCGAGGATGTCTGCCTGGGAGTCGTACTCGCCGCGGATGAAGATGAAGGCGTGGCCGGCGTCGGCCGCGATCGCCGCGATCGCGATCCCCTCGATCAGCTGGTGGGGATTGCGTTGCATCAGCTCGCGGTCCTTGAAGGCACCCGGCTCGGACTCGTCGGCGTTGCAGCAGAGGTACTTGGCCATCTCGCCGCGCGGCAGGAAGGAGGCCTTTTTGCCCATCGAGAAGCCGGCGCCGCCGCGGCCGCGCAGGCCGGAGTCTTCGAGCTCCTTGAGGATCTCGTTGGCCTCCAGCTCGCGGTAGGCCTTCTCCAGGGTCGCGTAGCCGCCGTAGCCCTTGTAGCCGTCGATCGTGCGCAGCGCCGGATCCTCGGCGTGCTCGAGCAGTACCCGTGTCTCAGGCACCGGCGTCACCCGCCAGCGGCCGCTTCTCCAGCGCCTTACCGGGAAGCACGTCCTCGCCCGCCAGCAGCTGCTCGATTGCCGTCTTTGCCTCCGCCGTCTCCAGCGGGCCGAAGTAGCGCTCGTCGATCGAGGCCATCGGGGCGATGTCGCAGGCGCCGAGGCACTCGAAGCCGGTGACGAAGAGGTCCTCTCGTCCCTCGGCGGCGGCGCGGAAGGCGTCGAGCAGCTCGTCGCCGCCGCGCATCCAGCAGCTGATGTTGGTGCAGACGGCGACTTTGTGGGAGCCGACCGGCTCGGTGTGGAGCAGGTCGTAAAAGCTCGCCACCGACTCCAGGTAGGCGGGCGTCACCCGCATCACCGCAGCGGCTTGACGGATCCCCCCCGGGGTGCACCAGCCGTAGAGCCGCTGCACGGCCCAGAGCGCCGGTATCGAGACCGAGTGCTTGTCGGGGTAGCGCCCGATCAGGGTCTCGATCCGCTCGCGCAGCTCGGCCGGGCAGTCGACTTCGTGCAGCTCGGGGATCGCCTCGGGCGAGCGCTCGGGGACGCGCCCCTCGCTCACCGCGCGGTCGGTCGGGAGATTGGGGTTGACGATGCCGGGTCCGTCGACGGGGCTCATCGGTCCACCCCGCCGAGGATCGGGTCGAGCATGCCGAGGCTGCAGATCATGTCGGCGACGTAGGAGTCGAGCGACATGTCCTTGAAGGCCTGCAGGTTGACGAAGGACGCGTCGCGGATGTGGACCCGGGCAGGCTTCGAGGAGCCGTCGGCGAGGACGAAGCAGCCGAGCTCGCCGCGGGGGCTCTCGATCGCGTAGTAGACCTCGCCGGCCTCGACCCGGTAGCCCTCGGTGACCAGCTTGAAGTGGTGGATCAGCGACTCCATCGAGGTCGAGAGCTCCGAGCGCGGCGGCAAGACGTACTTGCGGTCCTCGGCGATGAACGGTCCCTCGGGCAGCCCGTCGAGCGCCTGCTCGATGATCCGCACCGACTCGACCATCTCCGCCACCCGCACGCGGTAGCGGTCGTAGTTGTCGCCGACCGTGCCGACCGGGACCTTGAAGTCCATCTCCGGGTAGGCGAGGTAGTCGAAGGCCTTGCGCAGGTCCCAGGGCTCGCCGGCGGCGCGCAGCAGCGGCCCGGTCACGCCCAGCTCGAGCAGGCGCTCGCGGGAGACGATTCCGGTGCCCTTGGTGCGCGAGAGGAAGACCTCGTTGCGGTCGAGCAGGTCCTGGTACTGGCCGACACGGATCGGCATGTCGGCGACGAAGCTGCGCAGCTTCGCCTCGAAGCCGCGCGGGATGTCCTCGATCACGCCGCCGACCTGGAAGTAGCGCGTATGCATCCGCTGCCCGGTCGCCATCTCGAACAGGTCGAGGATCCTGTCGCGCTCGCGGAAGCAGTACCAGAGCATCGAGACCGCACCGAGGTCGAGCGCCGTCGTGCCCAGCCAGACCAGGTGGGAATGGATCCGGTTGAGCTCGAGGAAGATCGTCCGCAGGTACTTGGCGCGGGGCGGGATCTCGAGCCCGACGAGGCGCTCGACCGCGCCGCAGTAGGCCTCCATCTGGAAGAAGTAGGAGACGTAGTCCATCCGCTCGACGAACGGAATGACCTTCCAGTAGCTCTTGTCCTCGCAGGACTTTTCGATCCCGGTGTGGACGTAGCCGATCACCGGCTTGAGGTCGCGCACGACCTCGCCTTCGAGGTCGACGACGAGGCGCAGCACGCCGTGCGTGGCCGGGTGGTGCGGCCCGATGTTGATCGTCATCACCTCGGTCTGGAGGTCCGCGGCGCCGTTTGCCGGGGCGAGCTCAGCCATAGTTGCGCTCGTTGTAGGTGAAGGTGACCGGCTCGCCGCCGACCGGGAAGTCGCGCCGCTGCGGCCAGCCGACATAGTCCTCGGGCAGCAGGATCCGGGTCATGTCCGGATGCCCCGCGAAGACGATGCCGAAGAAGTCGTAGACCTCGCGCTCCTGGAACTCGGCGGTCGGGAAGAGGCCGACACAGGAATCGATCTCCGGCAGCGAGTCCTCGCCTGGATCGGCGAGCATCGCTTTGACGCGCAGGCGCTCGACCCGGTCGCGGTTGAGCAGCTCGTAGTGGACGGCGAAGCGCGGTTCGGCCGGCAGGTAGTCGGCGGCGTGCAGGCTGGAGAGGAAGCGATAGCCCTGGCCCGGCGCGTCGCGCAGCCAGGCGAGCACGGCGAGGATCTGCGCCGGGTCGACGATCAGGGCCGGCTGATCGCGGTCGAAGCTCGTGTCGAGCACCGCGCCGGGGTGGTCCTGCTCGATCTCACCCCGGATCAGCTCGAGTCCGGGGGCGTCAGGCACGGATCAGCTCTCGTGCTCTCTCGTAGGCTTCCGCCGCCTCCGGGCTGGGCGCGCTGCGTGGCCCACCGCGCGCCCACTCCTCGGTCCCGGCCGCGCTGTAGCGCCGGCGCCAGCCCTGGTCAGGGTTGCCCATGATCTTGCGCTGCAGCTTGGTGAAGCCGTAGAGGACCGCCTCCGGCCGCGGCGGGCAGCCGGGGATGTGGAGGTCGATCGGCATGAACTTGTCGGCGCCCTGGACGACGGCGTAGTTGGAGAACATGCCGCCGCTGGAGGAGCAGGCGCCCATCGAGATCGCCCATTTCGGCTCCAGCATCTGGTCGTAGAGGCGGCGGACGACCGGCGCCATCTTGATCGAGACCCGGCCCGAGAGGATGATCAAGTCCGCCTGGCGCGGAGAGGCGCGCAGCGCCTCGGCGCCGAAGCGTGCGAGGTCGTAGCGAGGGCTGCCGACGATCGCGATCGGCGCCTCGATCGCGCAGCAGGCGAGGCCGAAGGTGAGCGGAAAGCACGAGTTCGCCCGCCCCCAGTTGAGCAGCTTGTCGAAGCTGGTCAGCACAACTTTCTCCTCGACGAAGCGCTCCAGCTCCTCGCCCTCGAGGTCGCCGCGCAGCATGTCGCGGGCGCGAAGCTGCCGATCCCGCATCGTCTGGCGCTCTACCTCCAATTCAGCGCACCCTTTCGCCAGACGTAGACGAAGGCGATCAGCAGCAGCACGACGAAGGTGATCAGCTCGCCGAGGACGAAGACGCTGTCGGCGTCCTTGAGGATGACTCCCAGCGGGTAGAGGAAGACGACCTCGATGTCGAAGAGGATGAAGAGCATCGCGACGAGGTAGAAGCTGACGCCGAAGCGGAGGTTGTGCGAAGGCTCGACCGGGATCCCGGACTCATACGGCTCGCCTTGGCGCTGCTCCGCCCTGGTCGCGCCGCGCGAGGCCTTGGGCCCGATCACGTGGTTGAGCATCACCAGGGCGCCGCCGACGCCGAGGCCGAGCAGGGCGAAGACGAGGATCGGGAGGTAGGACTTGAGCATTGAGTGGGAGGTGGGAGGTGCGGAGGCCGTTCCGGGCGGGCATCTCGCGCCGCGCCGTCGTCGCCTGCAACCGCTGTTATACACCCACCTTGTGACAAGTTGCTACATAGTGATTTTCCGCATCAGCAAGCCGAATCCCGACCCTTTCAGGCGGAAATAAGCCGATGCCGGAGGTGCATCTCGTCGTCGGTTGTGCGCTAATTGCGCTCAACCTCGCGGCCTTCGCCGTCGGCGGCGTCGCGTGGCTGCGCTCCCGCGCGTCGATCCCTTTCTGGTACCTGCTGCGGGCGGCCCAGGTCTCCGTCTTCATCCAGGCGATGCTCGGCGGACTGCTCGTCCTCACCAACCACAAACCCGACGACAACCTGCACTACCTCTACGGGATCCTGCCGCTCGTCGTCTCCTTCCTCGCCGAGGGCGCCCGCGCCGGCGCCGCCCAGCGCGAGCTCGGCGACATCGACTTCGAATCGCTCCCCACCGACCACCAAGAGTCACTGGCTTTGGCGATAGTCCGCCGCGAGATGGGCATCATGGCGGTCAGCTGCGGCGTGATCCTCTTCTTGGCTCTGAGGGCCGCCGGCACCAGCGGCGCTTTCTAGCCTCAGGAGATGCGAAAAGCCGGGTGATCGGGGCCGATGCGGCGCAGCTCGTCCTCTGAAGAGTCGGGACCGACGCCGTCGAAGAAGGCGCCGACCTCCCATTTCCACTTCTTCAGGTAGGCACGCAGAAGGGCGGGCTTCTCCTCGTCCCCGACCTCGCTCGCGTCGAACTCCTCGGTGCGGCGCCCCAGTACCAGTCGACCGCCGCCGCCGACCCGCAAATTTTTCACCCACTGCGTATGGCCACGCGGCGCCACCAGGTACCTGTTGCCCTCGAAAGTCAGGAGATTGACCGGCGTTCGCCGCCACTCGCCGCTCTTGCGTCCTTTGACTTCGAGCACGCGCGATCCGGCGACGCTGATGCCGAGCTTGGTCAGCGCCGCGACGAAGCGGTTGAAGACGTTCTTGGTGAACCAGCCGGGCTCCTGAAAGTGGGCGTCCACTCATCCAGTGTCGCAGGAGTAGTCTGCCGCCCATGCTCGACCACGTCGGCATCGAGGTCAGTGATTTCGAGCTCAGCAAAGCCTTCTACGAAAAGGCCCTCGAGCCGCTAGGGATCGAGCTGCTGATGGAGTTCGAGGGGTCGGCCGGCTTCGGCAAGGAGACCGAGCACGGGCCGAAGCCGTTCTTCTGGGTCGGCTCACGAGGGCGCCCGACCGTGATCGGCGCCCATATCGCCTTTGGCGCCCGCCGTACCGAGCAAATAGACGCCTTTCACGCGGCCGCCCTCGCAGCCGGCGGGACCGACAACGGCGCTCCGGGCCCCCGTCCGATCTACCACCCCGGCTACTACGGCGCCTTCGTCCTCGACCCCGACGGCAACAATGTCGAGGCCGTCTGTCACCGCGCCGCGTAGCGCTCAGTCCAGCCGCCGGTGCCGGCGACGCGTTCCGGGCTCGCCCAGCAGCAGGAAACCTGCCACCGCGAAGAGCAGCGCGGCGCCGGCGAACATCAGGAGGGACGGCAGGGCGGCGATTCGGAAGAGTCCCGCCCCGAGAATCGCCAGCCCGCCGGTGGCGAGGGCTCCCCTGTGTGCCCAGGCCAGGCGCCGGATCGGCGGCGTGGCGATCGCTGCGATGACACCCATCACGGCCAGCATCGGCAGTGACCAGCGCCCGAGCGTGTCGATCTGGCCATAGGGAAAGTGCCGTGGTTGAAAAGGGGATTTTTCGGCGCTCGCCATCGCGACCTTGCCGTCGTCGGGAGACTGGACGTAGCCCGGGATGTCGCTCTTGGAGACCACGGCTGATTCCTGACATCCGAGCGGACCGAGGTGTTCGCCCGCGGCTGTGAAGGCTTCCGCAAATACGACCGCGTCTGCCTCCGTTGACGGCGCCAGAGGCGTCTTGGCGTGTCCCCGTCCTTCCTCAAAGAAGACCCTGCCGTTGCTGCTGATCCGAAAGCCCCACGCGGGATGGCGGTCGTGACTGATCGTGCTGACGAAGATCCGGTTGTCAGAGGGCATGAAGCCCAGGTCCCGCTCGGAGGCTTCACCGGTCGTGACGGCAACCGCCTGGCTGCAGTTGACGGAGACCTGCACGGTGCCGTCGACGTTGTAGACGTCGACCACGACGTGGGGTTGAGTGCGCAGGACGACCTCCCTGGACCCGGCAATCGCCAGTCCCGCCAGGCCGATCGTCAGCAGCAGGAGCCCGACCGCGATTTCCGAGCGGCGCTCATTCAGCATCGCTTGCTTTCAGCCGGCCTTCCCTGCAGGGCCGTGTCGATCTCGATCGTCAGTACCTTGAACTCGACTCTGCGGCTCCAGCCGGCCAGGTCCAGGATGGCTTCCAGGGTGTAGCTCTTGTCGCACTCCGGAACGGAGGAGAGGGAGAGCATTCCTTCGAATGCACCGGCATTGGACCGGGCGCCTTGGACGAGGAAGAGGCGGTCGACACGGTCCTGCATGAGGACGCTCATGTGGCCGGGAAGCGAGGGAGGCGAGCCTCCGCAACGCGCCCCGGCAGGGTGGACTGAGGGACTGAAGAGCCTGAGCAGCGCACTGTAGGACGAGCTGTTCCCGTTGCTGGTGTCCTCCGTGGCGGCGTGGAGGCGGTACTCGCCTGGACAGGGGATCCGCGGGATACGGGTCTCAACCTTGTAGGCCTCCGTCTCGTCGCGACCGATGCTCCTTCCCCGCAGATCGAGGGTGGGGCGCACCGGGCTCGTCTGCGCGACCGTCAGCCCGATCGTGACGCTGGTGCCGCTCGATGGCTGCGCGAACAGCGGAGAGAAAAGGGCGATGCTCTCGAGGGATGGATCAGCCGTTTCGCTGCCGAGCGCGGTTGAGGGCGACCCCAGTGAGATGACAAGGCTGGTCAATCCAACGCCTGCAAGCAGCCGCGCCCCGCCGTTCTTGAAAACACCACAGTATATAAAACTCTCCCTCCTGGTTCCCAAACCAGGGCCGCATACTGTAGCGGACGAAATGGAAGCGAGTTGTCTTCAGGTTCGGATTGGGAATCAGCCCAGCGGCCGGTACTCGCCGCCGTGGAAGACGAGCGGGTCGCCTTCGCTCGTCTCCAGCCCGGTCACCTCACCGGTGACGATCACGTGATCGCCGCCGGCGATCACGTCGCGCAGGTCGCAGGCGACGAAGGCGAGGGCGTCGTCGATCGCGGGGATGCCGTCCCGCTCGGCCCACTCGACGCCCTCCCACTTGTCCGCCACCGGGGCCTTGCTGGCGAAGGCGCGGGCGATCGGCTCCTGGCCGGCGTGCAGGACGCTGATGCCGAAGCGATTGGCCGCCTGCACGGCCAGCAGCGTGCGTGAGCCGCGGTCGAGGCAGGCCAGCATCAGCATCGGGTCGATCGAGAGCGAACAGACCGCGTTGGCCGTGGCGCCGGCCGCACCGTCGGGCCCGGAGGCCGTCACGACGGTCACTCCGGTGGGCAGCATTCCCATCGCTGCACGGAAGCTGGCGGGGTCGGGCGTGCTCACGGCTGCTAGGGACAATATGATGCGCGCCGCGTGCGACCTGTACTAGCAATCGCCCTGGCCGTCGTGGCCACGCTCGCCCTCGCTGCCTGCGGCTTCGGCGAAGAGGGGATCTCGGTCTCCAAGAACGACCCCGACTACAACGGGGCCGTGCTCTTCGCCACCCACTGCAGCGGTTGTCACACGCTGAGCGCCGCCGGCACGCAGGGAACCGGGAATCGCAGCGCACGCACGCAGGGGCCGAACCTCGACCAGCGAACCGAGAGCTACGACGATGCTCTCTTCGCGATCCAGAACGGCGGCTTCTCCGGCGCGATCATGCCCCAGAACATCGTGGTCGGCTCCGACGCGGAAGCGCTGGCCCGCTTCGTCGCCAAGTATGCGGGCGACGAAGCCGAAGAATCGCCGCGCCCCGGCCAGCCCTCCCCGTAGCGAGATCGTTCGATGCTTGACTTGAAGCTGATCCGCTCCGACCCCGAGCGGGTCAAGCGGGCGCTTGCCCGCCGCGGCGCCGCCGAGGAAATCGACGCACTGCTTGCGTTGGATGCGCGCCGACGCGAGCTGCTGCCCGAGATCGAGGGCGCCCAGGCCGAGCGCAAGGCTCTCTCCAAGCAGATCGGCGAAGCGAAACAGCGCGGTGAGGACGCGGCTGAGCAGATGGCGGTCGTCGGGGGGCTGAAGGAGCGGATCGAGGCGGGCAAAGCCGAGCTGGAGGAGGTCGAGGCCGAGCTCGCCCGGGTTGCCGCCGCTCTGCCGAACCTCCCCGATCCCGACGCTCCCGACGGGATGACCGAGGAGGACGCGGTCGTCCTGCGCGAGGTTGGCGAGCGGCCCAGCTTCGACTTCGAGCCGCGCGACCACCTCGAGATCGGCACCGAGCTCGGTCTGATCGACATGGAGGCGGCGGCGCGACTCTCGGGCTCGCGCTTCGCCTACCTCAAGGGCGACCTGGTGCTGCTCGAGCTGGCGCTCGTCCGCTTCGCGATCGATCTTGTCCGCGGCGAGGGCCACGAGCCGGTCGTGCCGCCGGTGCTGGTCCGCGAGGAGGCCCTCTACGGGACCGGCTTCCTGCCCGGCGACCGCGACCAGATCTACGAAGTGCCGAAGGACGAGCTCTTCCTGGTCGGCACTTCCGAGGTCGCCCTGGCCGGATTGCACGCCGACGAGATCCTTGCCGCCGAGCGGCTGCCGCTGCGCTACGCCGGTTTCTCACCCTGCTTCCGCCGCGAGGCCGGTGCCGCCGGCCGCGACACGCGCGGCATCTTCCGCGTCCACCAGTTCGACAAGGTCGAGATGTTCTCGTTCGTCGAGCCTTCGCAGTCGGCCGCGGAGCACGAGCGGCTGCTGGCGATCGAGGAGCGCATCCTGGGCGAGCTGGAGATCCCCTACCGGGTCGTCAACGTCGCCGCCGGCGATCTGGGCGCTCCAGCCGCGAAGAAGCTCGACTGCGAGGCGTGGATCCCCAGCCAGGAGCGCTACCGGGAGCTGACCTCATGCTCAAATACCACCGATTACCAGGCGCGTCGCCTCAATTGTCGGTACCGGTCTGCCGATAACGAAGCGATTCAGGCTGTACACACCCTCAATGGAACGGCAGTTGCCGTGGGAAGAACGATGATCGCTCTGATTGAGAACCGGCAGGATCGGGAAGGCGGATTCACGCTACCTAATATTCTGCATTCCTATGGCTGCCCTGAGAGGATCGCCCCACTATGAACGCCAGCGTCCGCGACGCTAAGAGAGTCGTCCTCTGCGACGACCACGAGATTGTCCGCGATGCGATCAAATCGCGCATGGCCAATTCCAACGCGCTGCAGATAGTCGGCGAGGCGGCGAACGGCCGCGACGTCGTCGATGTGGTCAAAGAGCTCGAACCCGATGTCTTGATCATCGACGTCGAGCTACCCAAACGCGACGGGATCGAGGCGACCAAGGAGGTGCTCAAGGTCCGGCCGCGGACCAAAGTGATCATCTTCACGGCGCACGCCCAGCCCGACCTGCTTGCACTGGCTCTTCGCGCCGGCGCATCGGGCTACGTGCTCAAGTCGGCTCCGGCCGAGGACATCGCCCGCGCCGTCAAAGCGGTTACCGGCGGTGGCACCTTCCTCGGCGGCGACTTCGCCGGCGGCAAGCCCTCAGAGGTGGAGAAACTGCTCGACCTCTCACCCCGCGAGCGCCAGATCCTCGAGCTGCTCGCCGAGGGGCTGCGGGTGAAAGAGATCGCCGAGCGCCTCGGCCTCAGCCCGGCGACCGTGCATACCCACGTGCGTAACGCGATCGCCAAGCTGGAGGTCGACACCCGCACCGAGGCCGTCGCGCTTGCCGTGCGCTTCAGCTACCTCGGCGCCGGCGGCGGGGTTAAATAGACAAAACGCCGCCTCCTCCGCTTCGCGTCCGGGGGCGGCTCAGGTCTTATCGAGCTGCAGCGCGCAGCCGTTGATGCAGTAGCGCTGGCCGTCCGGCCCGTCATCGAAGACGTGGCCGAGGTGGGCGTCGCAGTGCTTGCAGGCGACCTCGGTGCGGCGCATCAGCAGGCTGTTGTCCGGTCGCAGCTCGACGTGCTCGAGGTTGGCCGGCTCGGTGAAGCTGGGCCAGCCGGTGCCCGAGTCGAACTTGGTATCTGAGGAGAACAGCTCGGTGCCGCAGCAGACGCAGCGGTACATCCCCTCGCTCTTCTCGTCTACGTATGGGCCGGTGAAGGCGCGCTCGGTGCCGGCCTTGCGGGTCACCTCGTACTGCTCCGGCGTCAGCTCTTCGCGCCATTGCTCGTCGGTTTTCTCGATCTTCTCCATTTGGCTCCTTTTCGCTCTACATCAAGGGTACGGAGCGTGTCCAGGGGGAGTTGGGAGTCGCCTCGTCAGGAGCCTGGATTCGCTCGCTGCGCTCGCTCATGGTGTTGGTGCCGCTTCGCGGCAAGGATCTCTCGCCGGTGCGCCGCTTCGCGAGGCTCTGACGAGGCGACTCCCAACTCCCCATACGATGCGCCGCTGTGGATGCGTTCTACGAGAGGGCCGACGGCGGGTTTGTTGCCACCGAGCTGACGCGTGGGCCTTGGGATCCCGAGGCTCAGCATGCTGGGCCGCCTTCGGCTCTGCTGGGACGGGAGATTGAAAGGGTTGGGGGTGGGGAGGGGTTTCAGGTTGCTCGGGTGACCTTTGAGATTTTGCGGCCGGTGCCTATTGGGCCTGTTCGAGTTGAGGCGGAGCTCGTGCGGCCGGGGCGTAGCGTGCAGATGATCGAGGCGACTCTCTCCGGTGAGGCGGGTGAGCTGGTCAAGGCTCGGGCTTGGCGGATCCGGCGCGGTGAGATCGAGATTCCCGATGATGTGGCTGTCACGCCTGCGCCGCCGCCCGGCCCCGAGACCGGGGATGTGCCTGAGTTCTTCGAGACCGCGCAGTCGGTCGGGTACCACACGGCTATGGAATGGCGATCGGTTCGTGGCGGGTTCCGCGAGCCTGGGCCCGCGACGGTCTGGATGCGGATGGGATGCCGGCTCGTCGCCGGGGAGGAGCCGACGCCGTTGCAGCGGACCCTGGTCGCCGCCGACGTCGGCAACGGGATCAGCGCGGTGCTCGATTGGCGCCGCTTCGTCTTTATCAACGTCGACCTCAGCGTCCACCTGGAGCGGATGCCCGAGGGCGAGTGGGTCTGTGTCGACGCCGCCACGCTCCCGCAGCCGAGTGGGATCGGCACCGCCGAGTCGGTTCTCTCCGACGAGCGCGGCCGCATCGGCCGCGCCGCCCAGGCGCTCCTGATCGCCGAACGCCCCTGAGTCTTGACAGACGTGCCGGTGCTTAGAGGTCCATATGGACCTCTAAGCACCGGCACGTCCAGCGAGCAGTGTGCGGCCGCGATTGGAGATCACTAGGGCCGTCATCGCTGACGAGGCGAGGGCGATGACGGCGGCGAAGAGGAAGGCGCCCTCGTAGTCGGTCAGGGCGGCTGCGATGCCGGCCAGGGGCGCGCCGAAGCCGATGCCGGCATCGAAGAAGGCGGTGAAGGTTCCGAGCGCGGCGCCGCGCCTGGTCTCGGCGACGCGGTCGACGACGATCAGCGAGAGCGAGGGGTAGAGCAGCGAGAAGGCCGCCCCCATCGCCATTGCGCCGACGATCGCGACGGCGAGGCTGTGGGCGACCCCCATCGTCACCAGCCCGACGGCCTCGACTATTGCGGCGACGATGGCCACGCGCGCCGGGCCCACCCGGTCGGGAAGGTCGCCGCCGACCAGCCTGGTGAGGACGACCATCGTCGCGAAGACGCCGAAGACGACCGCCCCGTGGCCGACGCCCCGCTGGTCGAGGTGGAGGACGACGAAGGAGGCGACGGTCGCATAGCCGAGCGAGCCGAGCGCCAGCGCGGTCCCCGGCCTGACCGCCTCGGGCGCGATCAACGGCTGGTGCTCGTCCTCGGCGGGCTTGGGATGGAACGGGTCCGGCAGTCGCAGCGCGATCAGCGCTCCGACCAACGGCGCGGCCCCGGCGAAGAGCCAGACCGCGGTGTAACCGGAGGCATGGAGAAGCACCTCGCCGATCAGCGGCCCGATGCTGAGCCCGGACCAGACCGCCAATCCGTAGAGGCCGATCACCCGGCCGCGCCGTTCGGGCGGCGCGATGTCGACGATCCAGGCCGAGCCCGCGGTGAAGACCGTGCCCTCGCCGGCGCCGAGGATCAGCCGGGCGCCGATCAGGCCGACCACACCGAGTGGCAACAGGTAGAGAAAGCCCGCGACGGCGACGAGGATCGAGCCGAGCAGCACCGCCGGCTTGCGGCCGCGACGGTCGGCGAGGCGACCGGCGAGCGGGCGCAGGAGGAGGCCGGTGATCGCGTACGAGCCGATCACCACCCCCACGGCGATGTTGCCGCCGTCAAGCGGGCCGTGGACGTAGCGAGGCAGGACGGGAAGCACAGCACCCACCGCGACCAGCCCGGAGAAGGTGACGGCAAAGACGCCGGCGAACGCGGCGCCCGGTCGCGCGACGGTTGACGGCTCCGCCACTGTCGCGCTCACCGCGCGGCCAGCGCGGCCAGGTCCTCGACTACGTGATCCGGCGCCGGGTCGGCGTCTCCGGCCTCCTCGCGCGAAGTCGCGCCGCTCAGCACCAGCACGGTCTCCAGACCGGCCCGCCGCCCCCCTTCGATGTCGGAGGAGACTCGGTCCCCGACCATCGCCACCCGCTCGGCGGTGGCGATTCGCTCGCGGGCGATCTCGAACAGGTGGGGCTCGGGCTTGCCTCCGATCGTCGCCGTGGCACCGCTTGCCGTCTCCACCGCCGCGAGGATGGAGCCCGTCCCGGGCCAGGCGCCACCGGGCATCGGCAGGGTCGGGTCGTGGCTGGTCGCGAACAGCGCCGCGCCGCGTTGCAGCGCCAGCGTCGCGGTCAGCAGCTCCTCGTAGTCGAAGCCGCGATGGCCGGAGACGAGGACGACCTCTGCCTCGCGGCCGGCCTCGCCCTCGAGCAGCCGCAAGCCCCTGGCGGCGACAGTGTCGTGAAAGGCGGGGGCGCCGATCACGAATGCGGTGCCACCGTGCTCGTTTGCAAGCTCCGCGGTTGCTTCTCCGGCGGTGACAATCCGCTCGGCGCCAATCTCGATCCCGGCCTCGCCCAGGCGGCGCGCGTACTCGGCCGCCGGCTTGGCCGGGTTGTTGGTGACGAAGACGATTTCCACCCCCGCATCGAGCAGTGACCGCAGCGCAATGACTGAGCCCGGCACCATCTCCCGCCCGATCCAGACCACGCCGTCGAGGTCGATCAAAAGTCCGTCGAATTCATCCCCTAGCGCCATCTCGGGCGCAGGCTATTAGGTGGCGGTACCGATTCAACCCGCCCAACCATTCATCTCGATACGGTGCGCGCTATGAGTCAGAACGGGCAAGTGGTGACGGCGACGGACATCTCACGCCGCTACGGCACAGGCGAGGCGGCGGTGGACGCGCTGGTCGGCGTCTCGACCGGCTTCGAGCAGGGACGCTTCACCGCGATCATGGGACCGTCGGGCTCGGGCAAGTCGACCCTGATGCACATTCTCGCCGGTCTCGATACCCCTAGCTCGGGCACGGTCACGCTCGACGGCAAGGAGATCACCGGTCTCGACGACGCGGCGCTGACCAAGCTGCGCCGCGACAAGCTCGGCTTCGTCTTCCAGTTCTTCAACCTGCTGCCCGTCCTCACCGCCGAGGAGAACCTGGTGCTGCCGCTCTCGATCGCCGGCCGCAAGCCGGACGCCGAGTGGCTCGAGCGGCTGATTCGTACCGTCGGCCTCGAGGACCGCCGCACCCACCGGCCCTCCGAGCTCTCCGGCGGACAGCAGCAACGGGTCGCCGTCGCCCGCGCGCTGGTCTCCAAACCGGCCGTCGTCTTTGCCGACGAGCCGACCGGCAACCTCGACTCGAAAGCGAGCACGGAGGTGCTGGGGCTGTTGCGCCAGGCGGTCGACGAGTTCGGGCAGACGGTGATCATGGTCACCCACGACCCGGCCGCCGCCGCGCACGCCGACCGGCTGATCACCCTGCGCGACGGCCGCATCGTCCACGACGCCGCTCCTGGCTCCGCCGACGATGTGATCGAGCTGATGAAGACGATCGATTAGCCCGGTGACCGGGCTCGCCGCCAAGAGCCTCTGGGCGCGCAGGGTACGAGCGCTCGGAACGACCTTCGCCGTCGTGATCGGCGTCGCATTCGTGGCCGGCTCCTACGTCCTCACGGACACGATCTTCGCCGCCTTCGACGAAATCTTCACCGATTCGCTGAAGGGGACCAGCGTCGTGGTCACCGCTAAGAATCCGGTCGAACAGGAAAACGGTGAAATCCCGACGATCCCGGCCTCGCTGCTGCCAAAGGTGCAGAAGACGGCCGGGGTGAAGCTGGCGGCCGGGGCGATCTTCACTCCGGGCGGCTTCTTCGACGCCGAAGGCGAAAAGATCGGCAATAAATTCGCCCCGAAGTTCATCTCTTCGCGGTTGCCGGACGGCCTCGAGTCGCTTACCTACGTGGACGGCCACCCGCCGCGCGGTCCCACCGAAGCCTCCCTCGACGAGGCGGCGGCTGAAAGCTCGGGCATCGAGCTGGGCGAAAAGATCGAGTTGATCGGCCAGGGCAGCGCCCGCTCGTTTCGCCTCGTCGGCTTCACCCACCTTGGCGACGCCTCTTTCGGCGGCGCCAGCATCGCCCAGGTGACCCTGCCCGTCGCCCAACGGTTGACGCACAAGGTCGGGCGCTTCGACCAGATCTCCGTCGCGGCCCGCAAGGGGGCCTCGCCGGAGACGCTCAAACGGCGGATCGAGCGCGTCATGCCGCCCTCTGCGCGGGTCGAGACCGCCAAGGAAAACGCCGACAGGGGATCGGAAGAAATCCGCGACAACCTCGGCTTCCTGCAGACGATTCTCTTGGTCTTCGGCTTCGTCGCCGTTTTCGTCGGCGCCTTCTTGATCTTCAACACCTTCTCGATCACGGTCGCCCAGCGGGTGACCGAGTTCGGTCTGCTGCGCACGCTGGGGGCGTCGCGGCCGCAGATCCTCATCTCGGTCCTGATCGAGGCGCTCGCGATCGGGTTGTTGGGGGCGCTGATCGGAATCGGCGGCGGCTATGTCATGGCGCTGCTGCTGAACGCCCTCCTCAAGGCCTTCGAAGTCGATCTGCCTACGACCGCGCTGGTGATGAAGTCGCGGACGGTCGTCGTCGCGCTGCTCGTCGGCGTCGTGGTCACCGCGGTCTCCTCGATGATTCCGGCGCTGCGCTCGACCAGGGTGCCGCCGATCGCCGCCCTGCGGGCCTATGTCCCGCCGACTAGCCGCAGGCGCCGGCTCGCCTACCTCGCCTTGGCCCTCCTGCTTGGCCTCGCCGGTCTGGTGATGGTGCTCGCCGGCCTGTTCGGCAGCGGCGGCGCCGGGACGCGTGCCGGCCTCATGGGCGCCGGCGCGGTGGCGATCGTGCTCGCGGTCTCGCTCTTCAGCCCGCGCCTCGTGCCGCCGCTGGCCGCGGTCGCAGGCTGGCCCCTGGAGCGCATCCGGCGGCTCACGGGACGCCTCGCGCGCGAGAACTCCCAGCGCAATCCGAGCCGCACCGCGGTCACCGCGGCGGCGCTGATGATCGGCCTCGCGCTGGTCACCTTCGTCACCGTCTTCGCCGCCGGCCTGAAGAGCTCCGTGGCCCAGGTCATCGACGAAAACTTCGAGGGCGGCCTCGTGGTCCAGAACACCGATGGCTTCTCGCCGATTCCGGCCGGTGCCGCGACCCTGGCACGGAAGGTGCCGGGGGTGAGCCAGGTCGCCACGATCCGCGCAACCGAAGCGAAGCTGCTCGGAGGGGGGTCGAAGGCGAAAGTCACTGCTGCGACTCCGGATATCGGCGATGCGGTCTCGATCGAATGGAAGAAAGGGGGGCCCGCGACGCTGCGCGATCTGCACGACGACGAAGCGGCCGTCTCGGACTCGTTCGCCTCCGATCACAATCTTGAAGTGGGCGACAGCTTTCGCCTGCTGAGCCAGACCGGTGCGAAGCCGGCTTTCCACGTCGCGGGAGAGTTCGACTCGAAGGCCGGAGTCTTCGGCAGTGTCGTCATCACCCAGGCGGTGATGACCCGCGCCTTCGCCCAAACCCAGGACACGATCGATTTCGTCCTTACGGATCCGGGCGTGGACGCGGCCAAGGTCCAGGCGGCGCTCACCGTGGGAGCCGACCGCGCCTTCCCCACCGTCGAAGTGCTCAACCAGCAGGAACTGAAGGAAAACCGCGAAGAACAGGTCGGTCAGCTCGTCAACCTGTTCTACGCGCTGTTGCTGCTGGCGGTCGTCATCTCCCTCTTCGGAATCGCCAACACCCTTGCCCTCTCGATCCACGAACGAACCCGCGAGCTGGGGATGCTGCGGGCGATCGGCATGTCGCGGCGCCAGGTGCGGACGATGATTCGCTACGAGGCCGTGATCACCGCGTTGATCGGCGCGATCCTGGGGATGGTGCTCGGCGTGATCTTCGCGGCGCTGATCTCTCAGCCGTTGAAAGACGAAGGCTTCACGCTCTCCTACCCGATCGGCTCGCTGATCGTGCTGCTCGTCTTTGCCGGCTTCGCCGGCGTGCTCGCCGCGATCGCGCCCGCGCGGCGCGCCTCGCGCCTCGACGTACTGGACTCACTCCAATATGAGTGATCCAACGCCGTAGGGGCGGCTACGGCCTTGGATCAGCCATGGCGTAGTAGTCGTTTGACGGCGCCCATCAGCTCCTCGGTGCGCTCGGGCTGCTCGGCTTTCGCCGCGCCGATCACGCAGTGAGAGGCGTGATCGGTGAGCAGCTCCAGCGCGACCTTGTCGAGGGCCGCTTGGATCGCGGTGACCTGGGTGACCACGTCGATGCAGTAGCGATCCTCCTCGACCATCCGCTCGATGCCGCGCACCTGGCCCTCGATCCGGCGCAGGCGCTTGAGCACGGCCCCCTTGTCGGCGCTGTAGCCGCGGGTCTCGGCTTCGCTCACGACAGCGCTTCCGCGATCAGCACGGTGGCGCCGAATATCCCCATCACGACGGCGACGTAGGCGACCACACGTACCGGTGGCCCGCCGTGGACGCCGGTCTCGTGAACGACGGCGTGCCCCTTTCCGCGGGCGATCAACCAGCGGTTGACCGGCACCGCGAAAGCGCCGGCGAGGACCAGCGAGAAGCTGAGGCTGCCCCAGAAGAGCAGCGAGTCGAGGCCCGCGTCCATCGCCCCCGGGATCGCGAGAACAACCGCGTTGTCGACGATCTCCATCGTCGCGATGCTGAGCGTGTCCGAAGCGAAGGCGATCGGGATCACAGCCGCGAGGACGAGGCCGGAGCGCAGCAGGGGGAGGCTGGTCAGGCTGTAGCCGAAGAGGAAGGCGAGGGCGATCGAGAGGATCACCGTGCCCAGGTTCGAGAAGCCGGCGGCGGTCCCGATCGCCATCCCCGCCACCTCGCCGATCGCGCATCCGGTCAGGCAGTGCAGGGTGGCGCTGATCGCGACACCCGTCAGCGCCACTCCCTCGGCGGGCATCGCGTGATGGTGGGCGTTGGCGGTGGCGTCCATGCGGGCTCCTTGGCAGCGGGCGAGGCTTGCAGCGTAACATATACCCCCAGGGGGTATTAGGCCTGTCTCTAAGCCAAACCCGTGCGAAGCGCGCTGGCGAGCTCGATCATCGCCCCGTGGGCGGTGCGGCTGATCGCCGTCATGTTGGCGAAGCCGTGGATCAGCCCCGGGTGGCGGCGAAGGGTGACCTCGACCCCGGCCTCCTGCATCCGCGCCGCGTAGGCCTCGCCCTCGTCCCGCAAAGGGTCGAAGCCGGCGGTGGCGACGTAGGCGGGGGGCAGGCCGGAGAGGTCGTCGGCGCGAAGCATCGAGACGCGGGGGTCGGCGCGATCGACGTCAGGCGGCAGGTAGTGGCGCTCGAACCAGTCCATGTCCGCACGGGCAAGCAGGAAGCCCTTGGCGAATGTGTCGCGCGATTTCTGGCCCCCGCCGACGTCGGTGACCGGATAGATCAGCGCCTGCATCGCGGGGCTTGTGTCCCCCTCGTCGCGGGCCAGCAGGCTGGTGGCGGCGGCGAGGTTGCCACCGGCGCTGTCGCCGGCGACAGCGATCCGGGCGGGGTCGACGCCGAGGCGGGTGTTGTCCAACGCCGCCCAGCGGTAAGCGGCCCAGGCATCCTCGACCGCTGCCGGGAAGGGATGCTCGGGAGCGAGCCGGTAGCCAACCGAGAGCACCGTGGCGGGGGTGTTGAGGGCGAGAAAGCGGCAGACGCTGTCGCAGGTGTCGAGGTCGCCGATTGTCCAGCCGCCACCGTGGAAGTAGACGATCAGCGGCCGGTTCTCCAGCCCAATCCCGTGTGGTTCGTAGAACCGCGCCGGGATCGTTCCCTCCGGACCCGGGATCGCCACGTCGAAGACGCTGGGCTCTGGGCGCTTCGGCCCCGCCGCCGCGGCGGCACCCGCCCGTATCCTGGCCCGGCCCTGGGCTGGGGAGAGCTTGCCGTAAGCCGATGCCGACTCGTCCCGGGCCAGGCTCGCCAGCCGTCGCAGTGCCTGCATCTCCGTGGCCAGCTGCTGCCCGTCGATCCGCGGTGGCGCCCCGAAGATCGCCCGGTTCAGGCCGTCGGGTAGCCCGCAGGCGATTCGCAGGATTCGATGCTCGATGCGCGGCGGCAGCCGGGGAGGTGCCAAGACGGGGCGGCAGACTATGCGATTCGAGGCCACCGGTCCATGTCGAGTTTCGGTTAAGTAATGACGGATCTCACACGGCGGTCGCACGGGCCGGTGTACCGTCACGCCAAGAGGCGCGATGGAGGCAGCAACGACAACGGCTCCCCAGGCTGTCATCCGGCCGGCGGAGCGACGCCTTCCGCCTGGTCCACCGCTGCCGCGCCCAGTCCAGACGGCGATCTGGTCGCGCCAGGCCCGGCGGATGCTGTTCTCCTGTCAGGACCGCTACGGCGACATCTTCAGGCTGAAGATCGCCTACGAGGGGACCTGGGTGATCCTGGCCGACCCCGATGCGGTCAAGCAGGTCTTCACCGGCGACCCGCGCGTCTACCACGCCGGCGAGGGCAACCAGATCCTCGCTCCGGTCTTCGGCCAGAACTCGGTCCTCGTTCTCGACGAGAAGCCCCATATGAGCCAGCGCCGCCTGCTGCTGCCGCCCTTCCATGGCGAGCGCATGCAGGCCTACGGCGAGACGATGGCCGAGATCGCCGCCGCCGAGATCGAGAGCTGGCCCAGCGGTACGCCGTACGAGCTGCGCCCGCGGATGCAGGCGATCACGCTGGACATCATCCTGCGCACCGTTTTCGGCATCGGCGAGGGGGAGAGGATGGCCGAGCTTCGCGATGCCCTGCGCAGTTTCCTCGACCTCACCACCAACCCGCGCCTTCTCTTGCCTCTGCTCTTCGTTGGTCCCGAGCGGGTCCGAAGCTTTGGCCCCTTCCGGCGGCGGATCGAACGGGTCGATCATCTCATTCACCGCGAGATCGCCGAGCGTCGCCGCGCCGGGGACCTCGCTGAGCGCGACGACATCCTCTCGCTGCTCGTCGCCGCCCGCCACGAGGACGGCAGCCCGATGAGCGCCGAGGAGATGCGCGACGAGCTCCTCACCCTGCTCGTCGCCGGGCACGAGACGACCGCCACCTCACTCGCCTGGGCGGTGGAGCGGCTCAGCCGCCACCCGGAGAAGCTCGATCGCCTCCGCGCTGAGGTCGAGGCCGGGTCGGAGGACTACCTGACCGCGACGATCCAGGAGACGCTGCGCCTGCGGCCGGTGATCTCGATCGTCATCCGCCGCCTCACCGAGCCGGTCGAGATCGGCGGCTACGAGCTGCCCGCCGGCGTCTCGGTCACCCCGTCCGTCTACCTCGTCCACCGAAATCCCGAGATCTATCCCGAGCCGGAGGCCTTCAGGCCGGAGCGCTTCCTCGACAACCCGCCCGGCACCTACACCTGGATCCCCTTCGGCGGCGGCGTCCGCCGCTGCCTCGGCGCCTCCTTCGCCCAGTTCGAGATGGCGGTCGTGCTGAAAGAGCTGGTCAAGCGCCGCCAGATCCGCCCAGCGGACCCGAAGCCCGAAAGAATCTTCAGGCGAGCAATCACCGAGACCCCGCGCCACAACGCGCGGGTCGTCCTCAGCTAGACAGCTGACCCCACGGCCACCCCTCAAGCCAGCCGAGCTTTGAGGCTTCCTCTTGAGCGCTTTGCTCGGCTCCAAGATCTCATGAGCCTGAGAACCCTGAGGTTGCCTGCGTTGCCTGAACCGTGCCGGCGATCGCGTAGCGAGGGAGACTGGCCGTCCTGCAGGCGAATGTCGCGAAGCGGCGGAAATGCAATCCGATTTCGCGCGGCCGTAGGTCGCGCTCCTCATCCACCCCACGCGCTTGCGCGTGGGGTATCAATTCGACTGCAGGACGGCCAGTCTCCCTCGCCCGGGGATCGTGGAGTCGACCCTCTAGCGGCTCAGCCGCAGCCGGTGTTGTTGCCGCAGCTGGAGCACGTGTAGCAAGAGCCGGTCCGCTGCATCATGCCGCCGCACTGCTCGCAGGCGGGGCCGAGGTCGAGGCCGGACATCTTTGCCGGGACGACCGGGGGGGTTTCGGTGAAGGCCGCCGCGGCAGGTAGCGCCTCGCCACTGCTCGCCTTTGCCTTCGCTGCCCCGGTGCCGTTGCCCGGCTTGGAGTGGCCGTTGCCGCCATTGGCGGGGCCGGCGGTGTCGGTGGCGATGCCGAGCCCGAGCTGGGAGGTCTCCGCCTCCTGCTTGGCCCGAACCTCCTTGGTCATGATCCCGAGTTCCCCGAGCGTCTCGGTGTCCTCGATGAAGCGGCTCGCCACCCAGCGCATGATGTAGTCGGGCAGCGATTTGGCGAAGGGGATCTCCGGGTTGCCGGTGATCCCCTCCGGCTCGAAGCGCATGTAGCTGAACTTGCGCACGAAGTCTTCGAGCGGGACGCCGTACTGGAGCCCGAGTGAGATCGCCGTCGCGAAGGCGTTCATCAGCCCCCGCATCGTCGAGCCCTCCTTGCCGATGTCGGTGAGGAAGATCTCGCCGACCGAGCCGTCCTCGTATTTGCCGGCGGTGATGTAGCCCTCGTGGCCGGCGATCGAGAACTTGTGGGTGATCGATTCGCGCTCGCGCGGCATCCGCTTGCGCTCCGGCGGCAGCGCGACGACCTCGACCTCGGCGTCCTTTTCGTCCTGCGCGTCGGTGCGCAGCGCCTGCGCGGTCTTGGAGCCGTCGCGGTAGATCGCCAGCGCCTTGAGGCCGCCCTTCCAGCCGCGCGTGTAGGCGTCGGCGATGTCCTCGACCGTCGCCGACTGCGGCAGGTTGACCGTCTTGGAGATCGCTCCCGAGATGAACGGCTGCGTCGCCGCCATCATGTCGATGTGGCCGGTGTGGGAGATCGCCCGCTCGCCGACCGCGACGTCGAAGATCGGCAGGTGCTCGTCCTTGAGGCCGGGGGCGCCGACGATCGTCGCGTTCTCGGCGATGTGGGCGTTGATCTGGTCGACCTCGGCGTCGCTGTAGCCGAGCGTGCTCAGCGCCAGCGGCACCGATTTGTTGACGATCGTCATCTGCCCGCCGCCGACCAGCTCCTTGAACTTGACCAGTGAGAAGTCGGGCTCGATCCCGGTCGTGTCGCAGTCCATCAGGAAGCTGATCGTCCCGGTCGGCGCCAGCACCGTCGCCTGCGCGTTGCGGTAACCGTGCTCCTCGCCCGAGCTCGACCGCCTCGTCCCAGGACCGCTGCGCGGCCTCGAGCAGCTCGCCCTTGATCCCGGTCGGGTCGACGTCATAGGAGGCGTCGCGGTGCATCCGCATAACCCCGTTGTGGGCGTCGCGGTTCTTCTCGTACTCGTCGTAGGGACCCGGTCGCCTCGGCGGCGATCTCCGCCGATTTGCGGTAGGCGCGGCCGGTCATCAGCGCGGTGATCGCGGCGGCGACGTTGCGGCCCTCGACCGAGTCGTAGGGCAGGCCGTCGGACATCAGCAGCGCGCCGAGGTTGGCGTAGCCGAGGCCGAGCTGGCGGAAGGCGTTGGCGTTCTCGCCGATCTCATCGGTCGGGTAGCTGGAGAAGCCGACGACGATCTCCTGAGCGAGGAAGACGATGTCGACCGCGTGCTCGAAGTCCTCGACGTCGAAGCTGCCGTCCTCGCGGCGGAACTTCATCAGGTTGAGCGAGGCCAGGTTGCAGGCCGAGTCGTCGACGTGCATGTACTCGCTGCACGGGTTCGAGGCGTTGATCCGCCCCGACTCCGGGCAGGTGTGCCAGCGGTTGATGATCGTGTCGTACTGGACGCCCGGATCGGCGCATTCCCAGGCCGCCTTGGCGATCAGGTTCATCAAGTCGCGGGCGGGCAGGGTCTTGGTCGTCTCGCCGCTGGTGCGGGCGAGCAGGTTCCAGTCCTCGCCGGCTTCGAAGGCCTCCATGAACTCGTCGGTGACCCGCACCGAGTTGTTGGCGTTCTGGTACTGGATCGAGGTGAAGCCCTCGCCGTCGATCGACATGTCGAAGCCGGCGTCGCGCAGAGCGCCCGCCTTCTTCTCCTCATCGGCCTTGCAGGTGACGAAGTGCTCGATGTCGGGGTGGTCGACGTTGAGGACGACCATCTTTGCCGCGCGGCGCGTCTTGCCGCCCGACTTGATCGTCCCCGCCCAGGCGTCGGCGCCGCGCATGAAGCTGACCGGACCGCTGGCGGTGCCGCCCTTCTTCAGCTGCTCCATCGAGCCGCGGATGTTGGAGAGGTTGATCCCCGAGCCCGAGCCGCCGCGGAAGATCCGGCCCTCTTTCGTGTTCCAGTCGAGGATCGACTCCATCGTGTCCTCGACGCTGAGGATGAAGCAGGCCGAGCACTGCGGCGTCTCCTCGAAGCCGACGTTGAACCAGACCGGTGAGTTGAACGCGGCCTTCTGGTTGAGCAGGATCGAGGTCAGCTCTGCTTCGAAGGCCTCGGCGTCCTCGTCGGAGGCGAAGTAGCCGCCCTCGCGCCCCCAGCCGGAGATCGTCCCCGCGACCCGGCCGATCATCTGCTTGACCGAGCTCTCGCGCTCGGCGCTTCCCATCTGCCCGCGGAAGTACTTCTGGGCGACGATGTTGGTCGCGTTCTGGGACCAGCTCTTGGGGAACTCGACCCCGCGCTGCTCGAAGGCCGGCGCGGCGGGATCGCCGATCACCGCGTCGCGGATCTCCCACTCGATCTCGTCGAAGGGATGCGTCCCTGGGGAGGAGAAACGACGCTCGATCGCTAGGCCCTTTAGACCGTTTTTTGGAGCACTGGTGGCGGTCTGGGACATCGAACTTCTCCTCTCGAAGCGTTTTAAGGGGGAGCTGCCCAGGATTGCCTTTGGGGCGGACGGAACCGTGCGGTTCTACGCACGATTTCGCAAGGTCTATTGCAATTTGTCCGCACCTACATGGTGTCAACTCCGCAATCTCGGCAAAAAGTTCGGAGTACGCTGTCGGTAATGGTTGATGACCTGCGCAGGGGCGCAGAGCGGATGGGCGAGCGCCTGGAGACGGCGCGCGACGCGGCTGCCGAGAAAGCGACCGAGGCGATCGCCTCGGTCAAGCCGCGCCTGCGCGGCGTCTCGCACGAGTGGGCCTTCTTCGTCTCGCTGGTCCTCGGCGCGGCGCTGATCGTCGCCGCGAAGACGCCGAAGGCGACCCTGGCCGTCGCGATCTACGCGGTCAGCCTCTCGGCCCTGCTCGGCACCAGCGCGCTCTACCACCGGGTCAACTGGACGCGACCCGAAGTGCGCCGCTGGATGCGCCGCCTCGATCACTCGATGATCTTCTTCCTCATCGCCGGCACCTACACGCCGTTCGCCCTGCTCGTCCTGGACGGGCCCCTGGCCGACGCGATCCTCGTCGTCGTCTGGGCCGGCGCAATCGCCGGCGCCATCGTCGAGACGATCTGGATCGACCATCCGAAATGGGTCGCGGCGCTGATCTACGTCTCGCTCGGCTCCGTAGCCGCGATTGCCTTCCCCGGGCTCTGGAACGACATGGGAGTCGCCGGCACCCTGCTCGTCGCCGGCGGCGGCATCCTCTACACGATCGGCGCGGTCGTCTACGCGACCCAACGACCGAACCCGAGCCCGCGCGTCTTCGGCTACCACGAGGTCTTCCACGCTCTCGTAATCGCAGCAGCAGCAGCGCACTTCGCCGCGATCGCCTTCTTCGCACTGCCCGCTTCTTGAGAACTTTTGTCGCGTTGATGACCCCATGGGCATCAAAACGCGTCAGAAGTTTCTAGGCCGCGATCGGCTGCGGCGCCTCGCGCTCGGCGGCCGCGGCCAGCTCGGCGAGAATCTCCTCTAGGCCCTCTGCCTGCTCGGGCGGCAGCTCCAGCCGCTCCCCTCGCCGCAGCTCGGCCACGTGAGCCACCGGCAGTTCGGCCTCGAGGACTCGGCCGCCCATCGCCCCCAGCACCTTGCGCAGCTCGGCCTGGGCCCAGACCGCGCCGAACATGCCGGTCGAGGCGCCTATTACTGCCACCGGCTTGCCGTTCAAAGCGCTCTCGCCCGCCGGCCGAGAGGCCCAGTCGAGGGCGTTCTTGAGCTGGCCGGGGATCGAGTGGTTGTACTCGGGGGTGGCGATCAGCACCGCGTCGGCGCCGCGGATCGTCTCGCGCAGGTTGCGCACCACCTCCGGCACGCCCTCCACTTCGAGGTCCTCGTCGTAGGGCGGGATCTCGGCCAGGCGCTTGAACGGGACCAGCTCTGCCCCTGCGGGCAGCCGCTCGGCGGCCGCCCGCAGCAGGGCGCTGTTGTGCGAGCCGCCCCGCAGGCTGCCCGAGATGCCGAGCACCCTCATCGCTACTCGGCCTCCTCGACCAGCTCCAGCTCGACCGCGATGCCGACCTCGTAGTCGAGCACCTCGCCGCCGCTGGGCAGCTCGGCCTGCCAGTCGAGCCCGAAGCTGCGCCGGTCGACGCCGGTCTCGAACGAGAACCCGACGCGCGCGGTGCCGGCGAGGTCTGCTCCGAGCTGCACGAAGCGACCGCTGGTCTCGATCTCGCGCACCTCGCCGCGGATACTGAGATCGCCGCGGATGGTGGCCGTGCCGTCCTCGCCGACCTCCAGGGCGCTCGACTCGAAGCGCAGCTGCGGGTAGCGCTCGGCGTCGAAGAAATCGGGGGAGAGGAGGTGGCCCTTCAACTGCGGCTCGTCGATCTGGATTCCGGCCACCTCGACGTTGCCCTTCAGCTGCGGGTTCTCGCCGCCGCTCAGTCGCGCCTCATACGCGCCGAAGCCGCTGCGGAAGGTCGAGACGCCGTTGTGGACGACGGCAAAGCCGATCGAGGAATGGACTGGATCGACCACGTACGTGCCGGTCGGGATCTGCTGTTGAACCGCCTGGGTGCTCATCGCTTGGTCCTCTCTGAAGTGATTGCCTTATAAACTGTTGCCGCAGAAACAATCGTAGCAGAAGTAGTTAACTTGTCAACTATTGACTCGACAAAGTTCCTCTGGGATCATGGGCTCATGAGCGAGCAGGCGAGTGCAACCGTCGAGTCCGGAGCCCCGCGTTCCACGGGCAGCCCCCACGGCGACGCCTGGGGGGCGCTGACGCGCACGCACTCGGCGATCGTCCAGCGCCTGCAGGAGGCGCTGGCATCCGGCGACCTGCCGCCGCTTCCCTGGTACGAGGTCCTGGCCACGGTTGCCGATGCCTCCGAGCGGCGGATGAAGATGGGGGAGCTGGCCGAATCGCTGGTGATCACCCGCGGTGGGCTGACCAAGCTGGTCGACCGGCTGATCAAAGCGGGCCTGATGGAGCGGACCTTCTGCGAGACCGATCGTCGCGTCAGCTACGCGACGCTGCTCCCGGCCGGCGAAGAGATGCTCGAAGAGATGCGCCCTGTCGTGATCGCCGAGCTGCGCAGCGCTTTCTCCGCCAATCTCAGCGTCAGCGAGGCCAAGGGCCTGCGCGACACGCTGGAGCGGGTAAGGGTCTCAGCCTGCGGCCAGGGCTGAGGCGGCGCGCTCCTTCGCCGCCTCGATCAGCGCCAGGACCTGGACCTCCTGGCCCTCGCGCAGCAACACGATCGGATCGGGGTTGCCGTTGACGATGCCCTCGAAGAACTCCTTGCGGTCCTGGTAGGTCGGCAGCGTTCCCTTGGCCCAGCCGCGGGCGTCGTTGAGGATCACGGCCAGGCGCGCGTACTCCTCGCCGAACAGCTCGGAGACCTCGCGCTTCATCCGCTTCGCCAGCGCGGGCGAGGCGCCGGCGGTGGAGATCGCGATCGCCAGCGGGCCGGTGCGGACGATCGCCGGCAGGATGAAGTTGCAGAGCGGCGGGACGTCGACGATGTTGACCAGCATCGCCCGCTTCTCGGCGTCGTCGAAGACGGCGATGTTGATGTCGGTGTCGTCGGTGCAGGCGATTGCCATGAAGGTGCCCTCGAGGTCCGCGGCGCCGCCGTAGGCGCGCTTCTCCCACTCGATCGAGCCCTCCGCCGCCAGCGACTCCAGCTCGGGATGGGCGACCGGCGCGATCAGGGTCACGTCGGCGTCGCAGGCGAGCAAGCCCTCGACCTTCTCGAGGCCGATGTCGCCGCCGCCGACCACCAGGCAGCACCGCCCCTTCAGTTTCAGGCAGGCGACGTAGAAGGGAGTCTCGAGCATGTCGCGCACACACGACTGATCGCAGATCCCCTTGCGGAGCTGGCAGACGCACTCCTTGCCGGCATAGGCCTGGGCGGGCATGCGATGGAGATTAGAGGGAGTCGAGCGTCAGCTTCAGGCCGTCGGCAACGCTGGTCTCCGCGCGCCAGCCCAGCTCACGCTCGGCCAGGCTCGCGTCGAGTGAGATCCGCTGCACCTCGCCTGCTCGCGCCGGCGCTAGCTCGGGCTCGAAGCTCTCGCTGCCCTCGATCTCGGCGAGCTGCCGGGCCAGGGTCAGCACGTCGGTCTCGATCCCGCTGCCGATGTTGATCGGCCCGGTCGCAGCCGACTCCGCCGCCGCCAGCGCCGCCGCGACCACGTCGCCCACATATATGTAGTCGCGGGTCTGGGTGCCGTCGCCGAACACGGTCGGCCGTTCGCCGGCCCGCAGCTTTCCGCAGAAGATCGCGATCACGCCCGCCTCGCCGAGCGGGTCCTGGCGCGGCCCGTAGACGTTGCCGAGCCTCAGGCTGACGCCGGAAAAGTCGTAGAGCCTTTCGTAGAGCGCCAGGTAGCCCTCGGCGGCGAACTTGCTCTGGCCGTAGGCGGAGAAGGGTTCGATCGGGGCGCTCTCGTCGAGCGGCAGTTGCTTGCCTTCGCCCTCGCCGTAGATCGCGCCGCCGGTGGAGACAAAGACAAGCCGCGGGGCTTCCGCGGCCCGCATCGCGTCGAGCAGGTTGGCGGTTCCGCCGACGTTGATCGACGCATCGAAGGCGGGGTCGGCGAGGGATTTGCGGACGTCGATCTGGGCGGCCAGGTGGAAGACGATCTCCGGCTGCGCCGCCGTAACCAGCCCGGCAAGCGCCGCTGCGTCGCGGATGTCGAGCTCGGCCAGCTCGGCTCCGGCTGCCAGCGCCCCGTCGAGGTTCTCGCGCCTGCCGGTGGAGAGGTCGTCGACCACGGTCACCGAGTCGCCACGCGCGAGCAGCGCGTCGACCAGGTTCGAGCCGATGAAGCCGGCGCCGCCGGTGACGAGTGCCTTCATGCGCGCCGATCCTATGAGGATCGGCGGTGGGCGGCCCAGCGGGGGTCGCCGAACGCCCCTGCTACCCTCGCCGCCCCATGAGACTGATAGTCACCGAGAAGAACAACAGCGCCAAGAAGATCGCCGACATCCTCGGCCGCAACGAGGCGAAGGCGGACAAAACCTTCAAAGTCCCGTTCTACACCTGGACCGACGCCGCCGGGGTCGACCAGATGACGATCGGGCTCAAGGGTCACGTGCTCGGTCCCGCCTTCCCAGAGGGCTACTCGAACTGGCAGAAGACCGACCTGCACGACCTGATCGACGCTGAGCTGATCAAGGAGCCGACCGACAAAAACGTCGTCAAGGCGATCAGGAAAGTCGCCAAAGAGGCGGATGAGCTGGTGATCGCCACCGACTTCGACCGCGAGGGCGAGCTGATCGGGCTGGAGGCGCTGGAGGAGATGCTCGACGCCAATCCGGAGCTCGGCACCCGCGAGGAAGCTGACGCCGGCACCCTGCGGATCAAGCGCGCCCGCTACTCGGCGCTGACCAAGGAAGAGATCGAGCGCGCCTTCAACGAGCTCGACGAGCTCTCCTACCCGCTCGCCAACGCGGGCGCCGCGCGCCAGGACATCGACCTGCTCTGGGGCGCGACCCTGACCCGCGCCGTCTCGCTTGCCAGCCGCCGCTTCGGCTCCAACTTCCTCTCGGTCGGTCGCGTCCAGAGCCCGACCCTGGGCCTGATCGTCGAGCGCGAGATGGAGCGCCGCGCCCACGTCGCCAAACCGTTCTGGGAGCTGTTCGCCAAGTTCGAGCACCCCGACGGGAGCTTTGAGACGCACCACAGCGTCGACAAGTTCTGGGACAAAGCGGAGGCCGACACCGCCTTCGCCGGCACCAAGGGGCCGGGCGTCGTCAAATCGGTGACCGCGCGCAAGAACACGCGCAAACCGCCGACGCCCTACAACACCACCGCCTTCAGCACCGACGCCTCCAGCCGCCTCGGCATCACCCCCGCCAGCGCGATGCGGATCGCCGAGGACCTCTATATGGACGGCTTCATCTCCTACCCGCGTACCGACAACACGGTCTACCCGGCCTCGCTGCCGCTGCGCGAGCTGGTCACCTCGCTGGTCAGGGTCAAGGAGTTCTCGGCCGCGTCCGGCCTGCTCGACGGCGAGCTGAAACCGACGCGCGGCAAAAAAGAGACGACCGACCACCCGCCGATCTACCCGACCCAGGCGATTCATCCCGGTGCCCTCGATGGGTCCAAGAAACGCGTCTACGAACTAGTCGTGCGCCGCTTCCTCGCCACCTTCAGCCCGCCGATGATCACCGAGTCGACCCGGGCCGACATCGAGGCCGGCTCGGAGACCTACTTCGTCCGCGGCTCGGTCGTGGTCGACCCGGGCTACGCCGGCATCTACACCTACGCCCGCTCTTCCGACGAGGAGATCCCGGCGTTGAAAGAGGGCCAGAGTCTCGCTCTGGACGGCGAGCCTTGGATCGTCGACAAGGAGACCCAACCGCCCTCGCGGATCTCGCAGGCCAAGCTGATCGAGCTGATGGAGGAGCGCGGCCTCGGCACCAAAGCGACCCGGGCGGACATCATCCAGAAGCTCTTCGACCGCGGCTACGTCTACAGCAATCCCCCGGTCCCCTCGGAGACCGGGATCGCCCTCTACGAGGCCTTCAAGAACTACGTGCCGGCGATGGCGACGCCCGAGATGACCGCCCAGCTGGAGGCGGAGATGGACCGCATCGCCGGTGGCGAGATGACCAAGGGCGCCGTCGTCGGCGAGAGCCGCGACCTGCTGCACAAGACCTGGACCGAGATCGACGGCAGCCGCGAGGACCTCGCCAAAGTCATCTGGAAAGGGATGGACGAGGATCGCATCCTCGGCCCCTGCAAAGTCTGCGAGGAAGCGGGCCGCAAGAAGGAGGACGGCTCGCCCCACATGCTGCGGATCATCCGGGCGAAAAAATCAGGAAAAAGGTTTGTGGGATGCACTGGGTGGACGCTCGACGACCCCGAGTCCTGCGACCAGACCTTCCCGCTGCCGCAGCGCGGCGACGTCTTCAAGCTGGAAGACCGCTGCTCGGTCTGCGGCGAGACGCCACGGCTCAAAGTCGTCCCCTTCCGCGGTCGCGCCTGGAACCTCTGTCTCAACGACGATTGCGAGTCGATGCAGGAGATGAAGAAACGCCGCGCCGAGCGCGAAGCGGCGAAAGCGGCAAAAGCGGCGATGAGCAAAAAACCGCCGGTCGTAGGCGACGAGGACGCTGCTCCGGCGAAGACGAAAAAAGCAAAAGTGAAAGCGTCCAAAGCAGACACCGCCACGCGGGGGCGCAAACGCGCCAAAGCCGCGGCCAAAGGCTGAGGGGCCCCGGCGTTGTTCATCTCCCTCGAGGGGGTGGATGGCTCAGGCAAGAGCACGCAGGCCGGCCTGCTCGCCGCGGAGCTTGGGCCGCAGACGGTGGAGATCCGCGAGCCGGGAGGGACCGACGCCGCGGAGCGGATCCGCGAGCTGCTCGCCGACCCTGCGCTGGAGCTCGACCCCTTCGCCGAGCTACTGCTCTTCTCCGCGGCGCGGGCCGATCTGCTCAGCCGCGTCGTGCGGCCGGCCCTGGAGAGCGGCGGCACCGTCGTCGCCGATCGCTTCGCCGACTCGAGCGTCGCCTACCAGGGCGGCGCCCGCGGGCTCGGCACCAGCTACGTGCTCTCGCTCGTCGATACGACGATCGACGGTCTCTGGCCTGATCTGACGCTGTACCTGCGGATCGATCCCGAGGTGGGGCTTGGTAGGGCCGGCGGCGAGGATCGCTTCGAGGCCGAGGGGCTGGAGCTGCAGCGCGCCGTCGCTGAGGCCTACGACGAGATCGCCCAGATTGCCTCGGATCGGGTCGTGGTCATTGACGCTGAAGGGTCAGTGGAAGAGGTTCACAGGCGTGTGATGGACGTCGTGAGGGATCGGGCTTAGTGGCCGCGGGTCCTGTCGCGGGAGGAGGGGGTCTTAGCGGACTCACCCGTCCGAACACCCCCTCCTCCCGCGCCACCCGCGGGAGGAACGCATGAGCGCGTTCGCCGAGAAGGCGGCCCATCAGCCGCGGGCCGAGATGGCGTTGTCCGCGGCGCTGAAGAGTGGGCCGTCGCATGCGTACCTGTTCAGGGGACCGCGAGGAGCTGGAAAGCGAGAGATGGCGCGGGCTTTTGCCGCTGAGATTCTGGCTGGTGGTGCTGAGGATGGTGAGGATGCGCGGCGGCGGGCGCTGCTCGATCCTTCGCCTCATCCCGATCTGGTCTGGCTGACGCCCAAGGGGGCGCAGCACATGGTTGAGGAGGTGCGGGAGCAGGTGATCAGAGCCTCTGCATACCGGCCTTACGAAGGCGGCAAGCGGGTCTTCGTGATCGAGGCGGCGGAGGCGATGCGGGACGAGAGCCAGAACGCGATGCTGAAGACGCTCGAGGAGCCGCCCGAGTTCGTCCACCTGATTCTGCTCACCGCCGAGCCGGCGGCGTTGCTGGAGACGATCTCCTCGCGCTGTCAGCCGGTCGACTTCGCGCCGCTGCCGCCCGAGGCGGTGGAAGCGGTGCTGAGGGAGGACGCAGCGGCCGGCACGGATGCGGAGGAGATCGCCGCCGCCGCTCGCCTCGCCGCCGGTGACCTCGAGCTGGCCCGCCTGCTCCTCGGCGAGCAGGGGCGGGCGCTCCGCGAGCAGGCGGTCGCGATGGACTGGAGCGCGATGCTCAAAAGCGCCGAGCGGGCCGGAGAGGAAGCGGAGTCGGCCGTGCGCGAGGCGCTGGAGGAGGAAAAAGAGGCGGGGATGAAACGCTCCGCCCGCGACATCGCCGACGCCTCCAAACGCGCCGGCCGCCGCCGCCGCACCGACCTGCTCGACCTCGGCCTGAACCTCGTCGCGGCCTGGTTCCGCGACTTGGCGGCCGCCGCGTCGGGAGCCGCCGACGTCGTCTACAACCGCGACCGCCTCGCCGAGCTCCAATCCCAGGCCGCGGGGCTCGACCCCGGCAAGGCCCGCCGCGCCGCCGAGCTGGTCCAGGACACCCGCCGCCGCCTCGATTTGAACGTCTCCGAGGAGCTGGCGCTAGAGGCACTCTCGTTCAGGCTCGCCGCAGTCCTCGCCTGACTTCCTCTCCGAAGACGGCACACAAAAGTCACTTTCTGCGCGCCACGCGTGCGATGCGGCCGCCTATGGTCGGGGCATGCTGGCGGCTGTGACCCACATCGTCACGTTCGCGACTCTGACGGAGGTTGTCTCACGCAGCGCTGGAACGACAGTCGTCATCACTGGCGCCTTGGCGGGTTGTTCCCGCGCCATCGCCGTTCTTTGGCGATTTCCGGCTGACCGTGTCGAATGGATGACGGCCGTCGGTTTCATGGGCGGTGTGCTTGCTACTCTACTTCTTGTCTGCGTAGACAAGACATTCCTAGGAGGTTGACGATGTTCGAGATGCCGAAAGGGCTTCTGGTCAGATTCCTCGCGGTCTGCGGGGGATGCGTCCTCGTGCCGGCTCTTCTGAGTCTCATCGACATATCGTCGGAAGGCGCGGGAGCGGTCGAGCTCTTTTATCTATTCGCGTCGATGGGCTACCTCATCTACTTCCTCGTCAAGCACGAGGACGAAATCCCTACTCGCTCTGGTCGAGACTGATCAGGCCTGAGTCCCGGAGCGGCTCGTAGGTTCGCCGCTGTTCTCGGCTGACCTGGCCTGCTCGCGTGCTTTCTCCAGCGCTCGCTCCTGCGCCAGGCGGGTTATCTGGGCTGCTTGGCGGGACATGATCACGCTGAAGTTGAGCGCCAGGCCGAGCAGCAGCAGGAGGATGATCGAGAAGAGGGCGACGTTGGTGTCGCGGACGCCCATCGCGTCGGCGACGAAGCCCAGTAGCCCCGGGAAGATGGCGCCGGCGAGCATGCCCAGGCCGGCGACGAACCAGACGACGCTGAAGCGCTCCTGCAGGCGGTCGCGGCGGATCAGCTCGAGGATCATCAGCATGAAGGCGAGCGCGATCACCGCGGCGAGGATCCGGGTCTGCGAGGTCAGGTGGACCTTCGGGTCCTGGGCCGCGATCAGCAGCGCCGTGCTCATCGCTCCGGTGCCCACCTTGCGCGGCCGGAACTGGCCGACCAGCAGCACGATCATCCCCTTGAAGATGAAGAAGGCCGAGCGCACCGGGGTGAGGAAGGAGGAGCCGCCGGCCCGCTCCAGCATCCGCACCGGCACCTCCTCGACCCGCAGTCCCTGGCGCACCGCCAGCTGCAGCGACTCGATCTCGGCGAAGTCGGGCGAGTAGTTCTCGCTGAACAGTTCCATCACCCGCCGGTTCGCCGCGCGCATGCCGCTGGTCGTGTCGGTGAAGCGCTGCCGGGTGGCCAGGGTGAGGAAGAAGCGGAAGACGCTGGTGCCGATCCGGCGCGAGATCGTCGGCCGGTAGTCGTCGCCGGCGGCTCGTCTGCGACTCGTCGGCATCCTCGCGGTAGCGCGAGCCGATCACCAGGTCGGCGCGGTCGGCGCGGACCTCCTCCAGCAGCCGCGCGACCTCGGCCGGCGGGTGCTGCCCGTCGGCATCGAGGTGGGCGCAGAAGTCGTAGCCCTCGCGCAGCGCGTAGAGGTAGCCGGTCTGCAACGCGGCGCCGAGGCCCTGGTTGAAGGGGAGGGGGGCGACCATCGCGCCCGCCCCGGCGGCCCGCGCCGCGGTCTCGTCGGTGGAGCCGTCGTCGACGACGAGCACGTCGGTGCCGGGCAGATGCTCGCGCACATCGGCGATCACGGTCGCGACCGAGTCGGCCTCGTTCCAGGCGGGAATGAAAACCAGCGTCCTCATGCGGCGATTCTCCCACGCGGGGCCGCTGCCATTGTGTTAGTAAACCTTCATGGAAGGGAATTGCCCCCTATGAGACGGATCGGGATCAGGCTCTGGCTGGTCGGCGCCTTCGCTGCGGTGACGCTGCTGACGGCCGGCGTCGTCTACCTCTTCGGCGACCGTCCCCGGGCCGTGCTCGGCGCGATCGCCCTCGGCGTCCTCGCGGGCTTTCTGATCGCGGTCGGCATCTCGCACCGGGTCAGGCGTCTCTCCAGCGCCGCGGGCGAACTCGCCGCCGGCGCATTCGACACCCACCTCGAGGTCGGTGGCCGCGACGAGATCGGCGATCTCGCCCGGGCGCTCGACTCGATGCGCGCCTCGCTCAAAGAGAGCTTCGGCGTGCTGACCGCCGATCGCAACAAGCTGAAAGCGATCTTCGACGGCCTCACCGACGCCGTGATCGTGGTCGACGAGACGGGCGACGTGCGCTTCTCCAACAGCGCCGCGGCGAAGCTCTTGCTACCTCTCGGCCAGCCTCCCGCGTCGATGCGGGCGCCGTTGAGTCGCGCCGCGGACGTCGGCTTCGCCGCTCACCCGGCACTGCGGATCGGCGACCGCGCCTACGCGATGACCGCCCGCGCGCTGCCCAAAGAGCGCGCTGTCCTTGTCGTCGCCCGCGATCGCACCGACGAGATGCGCCGCGAGCTCGCCGAAGCGGACTTCATCTCCAACGCTGCCCACGAGCTGCGCAACCCTCTGGCGGGTATCTCCAGCGCGATCGAGGTGCTGCAGGAAGGCGCCAAGGACGACCCGCAGGCGCTCGACCACTTCCTCGGCCGCCTCGCCGAGGACGCCGAGCGGATGAACCGGCTGACCCGCTCCCTGCTCACCCTGGCGCGGGTCGAGTCGATCGGCGCCGGCGAGACCGAGGTGGTCGACGTCGAGGCCGCGATCGCCGACACGGTCGCCGCGGTCGAGACCCCCTCGCACATCGAGTTGGCGACCGAGGTCGAGCCCGACCTGACCGCCAAGGGCGACCCGACTCTGCTCCGCCAGGTGATGGTCGGGCTGCTTACCAACGCCTTCAAGCACACGCCACTACCGGGGCGCGTTACCGTTCGCGGCCGCCACGACGGTGAGAAAGAGGTGGTTCTGGAGGTGATCGATACGGGCCCAGGCATTCCCGAGGTGGAGATCGAGCGCGTATTCGAGCGCTTCTACCGACGCGACGAGTCGCGCAAGCAGGAGGGCTTCGGCCTCGGCTTGGCGATCGCCCGCCGGATGGTCAGCGTCATGGGCGGCGAGATCGGCGCCCACTCCGTCGAGGGTGAGGGCAGCACCTTCTGGGTCCGCCTTCCCGTCGCTCAACCCAGCCCTACGCCCGTCGCATGAGCAGCGGACGGATCCTTATCGCCGACGACGAGCCGTCGGTGCGCGACTCGGTCGGCTATGCGCTCGCCCAGGAGGGCTTCGAGGTGACCCCGGTCGCCGACGGCGACGAGGCGGCCGAGCGGGTAGGTGACGGCATCCCCTACGACCTGCTGATCCTCGACATCATGATGCCGGGGCCGAGCGGGCTCGACATCTGCCGCGACGTGCGCTCGCGCAGCGCCGTGCCGATCATCCTGCTCACCGCCAAGGACGCCGAGGTCGACAAGGTCGTCGGGCTCGAGGTCGGCGCCGACGACTACGTCACCAAGCCCTTCTCGGTGCGCGAGCTGCTCGGCCGGGTGCGAGCCCAGCTGCGTCGCCGCGAGCTCGACCGGGCGCCGCTCTCCCAGGCGGTCAAAGTCGAGGCCGGTCCGGTCGCGATCGATCTCGTCCGCCACGTCGCCACCGTGCGCGGGGTGCCGGTCAACCTGACCCGCTCCGAGTTCCAGCTGCTGCGCCTCCTCGTCGGTCGCGCCGGCGAGGTCTTCCCCCGTCGCCAGATCATGGAGGAGCTCTGGCAGACCGAGTTCGACGGCGACGAGCGCGCCTGCGACGTCCACATCTCGAACCTGCGCCAGAAGGTCGAGCGCGACCCCCAGAATCCCGAGCTGGTCCTCACCGTGCGCGGGGTCGGCTACAAGTTCGACGCCGGTAGCGGCTGAGCCTGTTCGTTCGAACAAACAGGTGATAAACTGGCGGGTATCTCGCCCGCTGGAACCGATACCGAGGCACCTCCGGCAGGCGGCACGCGCCAACAGATCCTGCGTGCCACCTTCACTCTGGTCGGGCGGGAGGGAATCGCTGCGTTGAGCAACCGGCGCATTGCCGCCGAGGCCGGCGTATCGCTCGGCTCGCTCACCTACCACTTCACCAGCCAGACGGAGCTACTGCGCGAGAGCCTCAGCCTCTACGTCGAAGAGGAGGTGATCCGCCTGGAGGCCATTGCCGCCGAGCTTCGCGCCCGCCATCCCGCGCCCGGGGAGGTGGCGGCCGAGGTGCAGCGACTCGTCGCGGAGAGCGCCGGTCGTCCGCAGCAGGTCGCGGAGCTCGAGTTGCACCTCCAGGCCGCTCGCGATCCCGCCCTGCGCGAGGTCTCGGCCCGCTGCTTTGCCGCTTACGAGGGCGTCGCCGTCGCCGCGCTCGCCGCGCTCGGCATCGACGATCCCGAGCGCCACGCCCCCGCGGTCGTCGCCCTGATGATGGGAATGAGCCTCAAGCGGGAGGGCACCGGCGTCAACGACGCCGGTGCTTTCGTCGACGCCCTGCGGACGATCCTGCGCGGCGCCCGCCGCCGGAGTCGACGATGAAGAAGATCTTCATAGCCTTCGTGTTGGGCTTGCTCGTCATGGCCGGAACCGCGGGTGCCTTGAAGATCCGGGTCGGCGACCTCGTCCTCAACGCGGATGGGGGCTTCTCGCCGACGGTGCTGCCGAAGCATCGCGACGCGCCGATCACGCTTCATGGCGGTGGCACGCTCTCGACCATCTCGGGTGAGATTCCCCCGATCATGGAAACGCTGACGATCGAGTTCGACCGCCACGGCTCGGTGCAGACGACTGGCCTGCCGGTCTGCCTGCCGGGCCAGATTGAGGCGACGAACGTGGCCACCGCCCGGAGCCGCTGCCCGGGAGCGATCGTCGGGGAAGGCTTCGGCCGGGCAATCGTCAAGTTCCCCGAACAACCCCCGATCCCGATCTCTTCGCCGCTCACCATCTTCAACGGCCCCAAAAAGGGCGGCAACGACACGGTGCTCGCGCATGCCTACACCACGGTTCCGGTGCCGACCGCGCTCGTCGTTCCGATCGTGATCGAAAAAATCCATAAGGGCGTCTACGGATACCGGACCAAAGTGAGGATTCCCCGCATTGCCGGGGGCGCCGGCCACCCGATCTCGGGCTCGCTGAAAATCGGCCGCAAATGGACCTACAAAGGTGTGCGCCACAGCTACGTCAACGCCCGTTGCGAAACTGGACACCTGCAGGCTCGCGCCGAAGTCACCTTCGACGACGGGACCTTTCTCGCCGGCACCTTCCTCAAGCCCTGCAGAGTGCGGAAGTAGGCGACCCGAGTGGAGGGAGCGATCTCGTCAGATGCTGTGGCCCCTCAGGCGGCCGTGGAGAGTTGCTTTCGCAGCTTCACCGTCGCTCTCGGCATAGGGGACCTGGACGGCGCTACGGCCTGCTTTGCCAGGGACGCCTGCCTGATTACGCCGGATGCCACCGCGGTCCGCGGCCGCAACAGCATCCGCCCCGTTCTTGCCCAGCTGATCCTCGTCCGCACCGAGATCGCGGTCCAGGTCTCAAGCGTGCTGATCGCCTCCGACTCCGCCCTCTTCCGTGGCCGCTGGGCGATTAGCTCAAACGGGGTCGGTGGCGCCCGCTTCGAACAGGTCACCAGCCCGATCTTGGTTGCGCACCGGATCGAAGCCGAGTGGAAGCTGCGGATCGCGGCGCCCTGGGGATAGGCCTCTGGCCCGCGCCTTGGGCACCATCATCTCCTGGCTCAATAGTCTCTAGGCATGGAGCGGAGCCCGAGTGCGGACGAGGCGGCGGCAATCGCCACCGCGATCGAGCTGTTTCAGGCAGAGACGGCTCCGGCGGAGGCGGCCGAAGAGGCCATCAGCCCGTGGCAGCGGGCGGCGCTGGTCGAGGGAGTCGGCGCGAAGGGCACAGTCCAGAGGCATTTGGAGTCAAAAGGAGGGTTCGAATGGCTGTCGTGAAAATCATCGAGCTGGTCGGCAGCTCGAAAACGTCCACCGACGACGCGGCGAAACAGGCGCTGGCCCAGGCCCAGGGCACGCTGCGCAACATCCGCGCCGTGGACATCGTCTCGACCGGCATCCGGGGGGAGAACCTGGATGAGTACCGGGCACACGTGCGGGTCGCGTTCCTGGTCGAGGGGACGGACGTCGACTAGATGACGACGGACGAAACGAGAGAGGTCTCCCGCGACGAGGCCCAGAAACTGATCGAGGACGGTGCGCAACTGGTCGATGTGCGCGCCGATCACGAGTGGGGCGCCGGCCGCATCGCCGGCGCCAAGCACCTGCCGCTCGCCGAGCTTGCGCAGCGGACTGCGGAGCTCGACCCCGAGCGCCCGGTCGTCCTCTACTGCCGTGGCGGCACCCGCTCGACGATGGCGACCGACGCGCTAGCCGAGGCCGGCTTCGACGCGGCGAAGCTGAGCGAGGGGATCGTCGGCTGGGACGAGGCGGGCCTGCCGCTCGATCCCGAGGGCGGCTATGTCGCCGAGTCGGGCGAGGCCGCATCGATCCTCCAGGCACGGAAAAAGGCTGCCCAAAGCTGAATCGGCCGGTTGGGGGTCGAGTTGCGCCCATCTCGTCGCAGAAGATTTTCAATCTGCGCACCACTCGTGACAGCGAAGCTTTTAGGGTGCAATCATGCACTTGATGAGAGAGAGCTGGACCGACGCGCGTCTGGAGGACTTCGTCGTCAACACCGACAAGCGGTTCGACGGTGTCGACAAGCGATTTGACGCTGTGGACCGGCGATTCGACGCTGTCGACAAGCGATTCGACAAGGTCGACAAGCGCCTCGATGGAATCGAGGCTGACCTGAAGGCGATGCAGCGGGTGATGGTCCAGGGGGCGATCGCCCTGACCTCGGCCATGGTGGCTGGCTTCGCCGCCATAGTTGGCCTTCTGGCTACGCAGCTTTGAGCTAAATACCCTAATCCCTGTCAGGTTTTGCTATTTTCTTGGCATGGAGGTAGTCGTAGACCAAGACAAGCCGCAGCGCGGCAAGGGCCGCACCGGCACGCTCGAGAACCCGGAGACGTACGAGAACGTCCCCGGGCACATCATCCCGATCATCGAGCGCGAGTTCGACGACTTCGATAACGAAGCCGAGCAGTTCCTCTCCGGCGCGCTCGCCGAAGAGCAGTTCATCGGCTTCCGCCTCAAACAGGGCGTCTACGGTCAGCGCCAGCCCGACGTGCAGATGGTCCGCGTGAAGCTCCCCTTCGGCGGCGTCACCCCGGAGCAGATGGAGGCCTTCGGCAGCGTGGTCGAGAAGTACGCCCCGCTCAACAAGGGCCACATCACGACCCGGCAGAACATCCAGATCCACCACGTGCCGCTGCGCGACATGGAGGCGCTGATCCGTGAGATCTCCCCGACCGGCCTCTCCTCGCGCGAGGGCTGCGGCAACACGATGCGCAACGTCACCGGCGATCCCTGGGCCGGCATCGCCGCCGACGAGGTCTTCGACCCGACGCCCTACGCCGGCGCCTACGTCCGCTACTTCGTCCGCCACCCGACCACGCAGCTGATGCCGCGCAAGATCAAGACCTCGTTCACCGGCTCCGACGAGGACCGCGCGATCAGCGGCATCCACGACATCGCCTTCCTCGCCCGCGAGAGGGACGGGGTCAAGGGCTTCGAGATCCGCGTCGGCGGAGGCACCTCGATCATGGCCCGCGTCGCCCCGACCCTGTACGAGTTCGTCGAGGCCGACAACGGCGACTACATGAAGGTCGCCGAGGCGGCGCTGCGGATCTTCGACCGCCAGGAGTGGCTGCGCGTCAACCGCGCCCGCGCCCGGATCAAGGTCCTCGTCGACAAGATCGGCATCGATGCCTTCCGCGAGCAGGTTGACGCCGAGCTCGAGGGCGACTGGGTCGACGAGCGCGACTTCGACGTCGAGCGCCTGCGCTTCGACGACGACGAGGAGGAGCAGGCCCCCGAGGCTCCCGCCGCGCCGGTCTCGCCCAACGGCGATCGCTCCCAGTTCGACCGCTTCCTGCAGGGCAATGTGCAGCCGCAGCGCCAGGAGGGCTTCGCTTCGGTCGAGGTCAAGATCGAGCGCGGCGACCTGACGCCGGAGCAGTTCCGTGGCCTCGCCGAGATCATGCGCGAGTTCACCGGTGGCTACGCGCGCAGCACCGTGCAGCAGAACCTGGTCCTGCGCTGGGTCCGCGACGAGGCCCTGTATGAGGTCTGGCAGCGGCTGGGCGAGCTCGGCCTCGCCGAGGCGGGGGCCCGCGAGATCACCGACGTCGTCAGCTGCCCCGGAACCGATAGCTGCAAATTGGGGATCACCAGCTCGATGGGCCTCAACCGGGCGATCAAGCAGCGGGTCGAGGAGATGGAGATCTCCGACGAGCTGACCCGCAAGATCCACATCAAGATGAGCGGCTGCCCCAACGGCTGCAGTCAGCACCACATCGCCAACATCGGCTTCTACGGCGCCTCGCTCAAAGTGGGTGGGCGGCAGATGCCCGCCTACATTCCCCACATCGGCGGCAACTACGAGGGGGGCGAGGTGATCTTCGGCACGCGCCTGAAGTCTCGCCTGCCCGCCAAACGTGTCCCGGAGGCGGTCGAGCGCTGGATCAAGCTGTATGAGGCCGAGCGCACCGACGGCGAGGAGTTCAACGCCTTCGCCGAGCGGGCCGGCGCCGATCGCTTCGAAGCTGAGGTCAAGGAGCTGACCCTGCCGGCCGAGTTCAGCCTCGAGACGATGCAGCAGTTCATCGACTGGAACCGCTCCAGCCCCTACAAAGTGGAGCGCGGGGAGGGGGAGTGCGCGATATGAACCCCGTCGCCGTCACCACCGTCCCGGAGATCGACGCCGAGGAGGTCGCTGCACGCCTCGAGGAGGGTCGCGCGACCGATGCGATCGAGTGGATGTTCGAGACCTTCGGCCAGAACCACTACATCGCCTGCTCGTTCCAGAAAACGAGTGCGGTGACGGCCCACCTGGCCAGCCAGATCAACTCCGACGCGCGCTTCTTCTACCTCGACACCGACGTGCTCTTCCCGGAGACCTACGAGACCCGGGACAAGCTGGCCGAGCACCTCGGGGTCGAGTTCGACCGCTTCCACAACCTGACCCTCGAGGAGCAGGCCGAGCAGTACGGCGACGAGCTCTGGAAGAGCGATCCGGACGCCTGCTGCGGCCTGCGCAAGGTCGAGCCGATGCGCCGGGCGCTTTCTTCCGTAGACTGCTGGCTCGCCGGCGTCCGCCGCGAGGATTCCAAGAGTCGCGCCAAGACCCCGAAGTTTGCCTGGGACAAGCGATTCGAGCTATGGAAGCTGAACCCGATTGCGGACTGGACCGAGCGTGACGTCTGGAACTACATCCGTGAGCACCACCTCCCGTACAACCCGCTGCACGATCAGGGCTACCCCTCGATCGGCTGCACCCACTGCACCAAGCCGGTCGGGCCGGGAGGCTCGCCGCGCGCTGGGCGCTGGGCGGGTCTCGAAAAGACCGAGTGCGGGATCAACTGACCCGGCTGCCCAGGTAGTCGGTAACGCCTTCTGAACATCCCTTCCCCGAACGATTGGTGAGATCCCCCGCATGAGCGAGACGATGACTGAGCTTTCCCTGACCCTTGACGAGCGCCACACGGCTGACTTCGAGATGATCGGCAACGGCGGCTTCGCGCCGCTGACCGGCTTCCAGGGCTCCGCCGACTGGGAGCGCGTCTGTGCCGAGATGCGCACGGTCGACGGCGACTACTGGCCTATCCCGATCACCCTGGCTACCGAGCTCGAGTGCGAGGTCGGCGACACCGTCGCCCTCTCCAGCGACGAAGGCAAGCCGCTGGGCCGGATCAAGGTCGAGGAGATCTGGGAGCGCGACGCCAAGAGCGAGGCGGAGCGCGTCTATGGGACCACGGATGAGGCCCACCCCGGCGTCGCCGCCATCTACGCAGAGGGCAGCCGCTGTATCGCCGGCCCGATCGAGGTCGACGCGCTGCCCGACCACGACGAGGCCTTCATGCGCCGCTACAAGACGCCCGCCGAGCACAAGGCCGACTTCGAGGCGCGCGGCTGGAAGAAGATCGTCGCCTTCCAGACCCGCAACCCGATTCACCGCGCCCACGAGTACCTGACCAAGGCGGCGCTGGAGACCTGCGACGGCCTCTTCATCCACCCGCTGATCGGCAAGACCAAGGCCGGCGACATCCCCGCGGACGTGCGGATGCGCTGCTACGAGGTGCTGATGGAGAACTACTACCCCGAGGATCGGGTGGTGCTGGGCGTGAAGCCGGCGAAGATGCACTACGCCGGGCCGCGCGAGGCCGTCCTCCACGCGATCGTCCGCCGCAACTACGGCGCGACCCACTTCATCGTCGGTCGCGACCACGCCGGTGCGGGCGACTACTACGGCACCTACGACGCGCAGAAGATCTTCGACACGATCGACATCGACGAGCTCGGGATCGAGCCGCTGATGTTCGAGCACACTTTCTGGTGCAACGAGTGCGAGGGGCTCGCCTCGAACAAGACGTGCCCCCACGACCAAGAGGCGCGCCTGTTCCTTTCTGGGACGAAGGTCCGCGAGATGCTCGGCAACGGCGAAAGGCCGCCGCACGAGTTCTCGCGCGACGAGGTGGCCGACATACTCATCGACGCTTACAAGGAGGACTGACGTACCGATGGCTGACGAGAAGGGCTTCACTCTCTGGTTCACCGGGCTTTCGGGCGCGGGCAAGACGACGATCTCCGGGTTGCTCGAGACCGAGCTGCGTGCGCGCGGCTCGAAGCTGGAGATCCTCGACGGCGACGTCGTGCGCGAAAACCTCTCGAAAGGCCTCGGCTTCTCGAAGGAGGATCGCGACATCAACATCCGCCGGATCGCCTTCGTCGCCGATCTGCTCAGCCGCAACGGCGTGCCGGTGATCACCGCGGCGATCTCCCCCTACGCGGAGATCCGCGACGAGGCGCATGCGCTGATGGGCGACCGCTTCATCGAGGTCTACGTCAAGGCATCGGTCGACACCTGCGCCGAGCGTGACGTCAAGGGCCTCTACGCGAAAGCCTTCTCCGGCGAGATCAAGGAATTCACCGGCGTCTCCGATCCGTACGAGATTCCCGAGAATCCCGCCTGGGTCTGCGACACCGAGAACGAGTCGCCCGAGGAGTCGGCGCAGAAGCTGCTCGAGTACCTCGAGTCGCGGGATCTGATTCCTGCGGCTGCGGTTACTGCTTAGGGACGGCTTAGGGACGACGGCTTGGGGAGGAGGGGCGGGATGCCCCTCCTCCGGAACCCGCGCCCGCGCTGGTCGGCAGGACCGAGGTTTTGCTGCTCACAAGTTCCGGTGGAGGGGCATCCCGCCCCCTTGACCTGACCAGCCGATTCCCTAACCTGCGGGGCGTGAGGTGGGGAATCAGATTTGTGCTTCTCGCGGCAGCTTTGGTGCTCGTGTTGCCCGCGGGCGCGGCTGCTTTTGGGCCGCTTTCTAGCTTTGGTGAGCTTGGTGGTGGGCCGGGGCAGTTGAGCGCGCCTAAGCAGGTTGCCGTCGATGCCGACGGGAATCTCTTCGTCGCCGACGGCGGCAACGATCGGATTTCGGTATTCGCTGGGGATGGGACCTTCCAGCGGACCTTTGGCGAGGGCCAGCTGTCTCAACCGGGGGACGTCGCGCTTGGCGGCGGCAGGGCCTTCGTGGCCGACAGCGGCAACAACCGGATCGCCGTCTTCACCGCCGCGGGGGAATTCCTCTTTGGCTTCGGCGGGGCCGAACTGAGCGAACCGGCGGGCGTCGCGGTTGAAGGCTCGACCGTCTACGTCGCCGACCGCGGCAACAACCGTGTTGTGCCTTTCACCCTTGCCGGCGTGAGCGCGACGCCAGGCACTCCGATCGAGCCGATCCCCTCGCCCCGCGACGTGATCGTCGGTCGCAGCGGCAACCTCTTCGTCGCCGACTTCGGCGAAGAACGCATCGACGTCTACACGCCTGGGGGGAGCGAAGTCCGCTCCTTTCGCGAAACTCCGTCAGGGGGGCTGAGCGGCCCCGTCGCGCTCGCCCCCGATGGCTCCGGCGGGATCGAGGTGGCCGACCAGGTTGCCGAACGGGTAGAGCGCTTCAGTGAAGAAGGTGGCTTCCTCGGCGGCTTCGCCGCCGAACCCGATGTCGCCGGAGTGGCGGCGGCCTGCGCCGGAAACGTCTTCGCGGTCGTGGAAGGCGCCGCCAGGGTCGTGCGCTTCGGCGAACCCGGGACCCCGCCACCGCCCTGCACCGAAGCGACCCGCGTGGAGCCGATCGCGTCGCCGGTCCTGAAACTGCCGTCCAACAAGTTCCACTTCGCCGGCCTGGTGAAGAAACGCAGCAACGGCTTCGCGGTGCTCTACGTGCGCGTGCCTGGGCCTGGGAAGGTGAGCCTGACCGGAAGGGGTTTCCGCCGGCTGTCGCGGACCGCGCGCCAGGCGACGACGGTGGGTCTGCCGGTCAAGCCCAAGGTGCGGCTGAGGCACTTCCTCAAGCGGCACGGCAAGGGGCGGATCCGCGTCGTGGTGACTTTTACGCCCACCGGCGGCATCCCGCGTAAGCGCGAAAAGGTGATCGTGTTGCGTCGTCACCGCGACTGAGCGCGAGCTCAGCGGCTACAGGCGCGGGACTTGGGGCTCGGCGAGGCCGTAGGTGTCGTAGGCACCGAACTCGGCGAAGGTCTTGTGTGTCGGGCCGTGGTAATCGGAGGAGGCGGTAGGGATCAGGTCTAGCTCGCCGCAGAGGGCGAGCAGGTGCTCCGTCTGCTCCTTGCTGTGGGTCGGGTAGAAGGTCTCGACGCCGTCGACGCCGAGGGCGCGGATCAGCTCCTCGACCTTGGCCGGCTCTGAGATGTCCCAGTAGGGGTGGGCGACGACGGCGATGCCGCCGGCCTGCTTGATCGTCTCCACGGCCTGCTCGGCGGTCGGCCAACGGCGCGGCACGAAGGCCTTGGCGCCGGGCACGAGGTACTCCTCGAAGAACGGTCCGAGGTCGCCGGTCGCGCCGGCCGCCCGAGCGATATGCGGCCGCCCGATCGAGAGAGCGTCGCCGGCCTCCTTGACCGCATCCTCGAGGTGAAGATCGAAGCCCTCCCCCTGCAGCTTCTCGACGATCTCTCCGGCCCGGGAGACCCGTTCGTGCTGCGCCCGCTCGCAGGCCGGCGCGATCGCCCCCAGATCCACCCAGTAGCCGCAGACATGCAGGTCTTCCGCGTACTCGTGCACGCATGACATCTCGATGGCGGGGACCAGTTCAATCCCCACGCGTTCGGCAGCTTCCATCGCCTCCGGCACTCCCGCAATCGCATCGTGGTCGGTCAGCGCCAGCGTCGTGACGCCGGCCTTCGCGGCTTCCTCGACGACGCCTGCTGGCGCGAGCTGTCCGTCGGAAACGGTGGAGTGACTCTGAAGCTCGATCAGCACGGGGAGGACCATATTCGCCTGCGCACGGTGCCGGCGATACGGCCGAAGTTGACTCCTGGTTTTTGGCCCTATACGGTCACGGCGGCCGTGGCGAGATCTTTCATAGTCCTCTTGCTCGCGGCGGCGATCGCGACGCTTGCGCCGGCTGCGGCCTCGGCCGCGCCCTGCACCACGGGCAGCACCAACTGGACCGGCGCCGCCGAAAACAACGACTTCGGGACGGAAGCCAACTGGAGCAACGGGGTGCCGACGGCGACCTGTGACGCGACGATCACCGCTGCCACCGCCCCGGTGATCCTCAGTGGCGGCGGGAACGTCGAAGACCTGACGGTGGGCCCGGGCCAGACGCTGAAGCTTCAGGACAGCCCCGTTCCCACGCTCAACGCGGTCTCGGTTCAAAACAACGGCACGGTCCAGCTCGGCTGCCCGGTCACCACCTCCTGCGGCGGGATCTCGCCCGGAGGGCCCCAGCCGCTCCTGCAGGTGTCCAGCGCCGCACCCGATGCGCTTGCGAACGCCGGCAAATTCTTCAGCGCTGGCACCGGCAACGCCGCCAACAACGCGCTCAGAGGCAACGTGACGAACACCGGCACGTTCCAAGTCGATGACTTCCTGGTCTGGAGCGCGGACTCGGCACCGAATGACACGTTCACGAACAAAGGCACGATAAGCCTCTCGACCACCTGCACCGCGGCGGTGGTCTGCATGTACTCGGCAACGCTCGAAAACACTTTCATCAACGATGCGGGCGGCAACATCACCAACAACGGCGGAACCAGGTTCCTCCAGATCGACTCGGGGAACTTCGTCCAAGGCGCCGGAAACACGAGCGTCGGAAACCCCCAGTCGGCGGTGGTGATGCGCGGCAACCTGATGATGACCGGGGCCTCGTCGACCGCTGAGATCTCGGGCTACGGGCCCTCGCAGGGAATCAACGCGAGCGGGACCGTCGGCCCCGGCCAGACGATCAAGATGCCCGGGGGGATGCTGGCTGTCCCCTCCGGGACCCTGATCAATAGGGGAACGATCCGGACCACCGGTTCGGCGACCTCGATCACCGGCAACATCACCACGGAAGGCAGCGGTCTGCTCGATATCGCTGCGCAGACGAGCCACAGTGGCGGCACCCTCGACGCCACCGGTGGCAACATCCTCGTCGGCGCCCAGCTCAGTCTCTCGGCATCGCTGATGAACCACGGCGGCCAGATCACCGGCCTGGGGCCGATCGTCGGCAGCGTCAACAACGTCTCCGGCATCGTCAACCCGCGCAACGGGATCGGCAGCATGACGATCACCGGCAACTACACCCAGGGCGCCGCCGGGACACTGGCGATCGAGGCACAGGGGGCTGCCGGCCCTCAGCACGACCTCCTCCTCGTCGGCGGCAATCCCACGCTGGACGGGATTCTGCGGGTCGTTCCCGAGGCGGGCTACTTCACCCCGTCCGAAGGCGACGCGCTGAAAGTCCTCGACTACAGCGGCACCCGCACTGGGACCTTCTCCAGCTCGGTGGCCGATCCGCCGTTCACCAGCGGCAACGTGGTCAACGCCGGCTACGACAACGCGGACACGTCGGTGTTCGCCTTCATCGGGCCGCCGACGGTGAAATCGAGCAACGGCACCACCACCTCGCTTCCCTCCCTGCTCGGCAGCCCGTTCTACAAAGCGATCCTCGAATCGCTCGAGCCCAACGGCTCCTTCACCTTCACCAAGAAGCCCGTGGTGTTCCCCGGCGGGAAACTCGGCCTCGAGGTCGACACCGGCGGCTCCTGCCGGCTGACCGCAGTGGAGAAAGCGGTCGGCTCGGCCGGGGCAAGCGCCAGCGCCTCGAAAAAAGCGAAGAAGCCGAAGGGCCTGGTCAAGAAGGTGACGATTTACGCCAACGGCTCGGGTACGCACGTCATCCCGTTGAACCTGACGGCCAAGGGCAAGAAGCTGCTGAAGAAGAAGGGGAAGAAAGGCAAGGCGGGCACCTCGGCGGCCAAGGTCCTCAAGGACCCGCTGGTGATCACCTGCACGCCGATCGTCTACCCGGTCGCGAACTTCACCGACGGCACCCAGATCACCGGCATCGGCCGGGCACCCACTGGGAACCCGCCCGCGGGCCAGCCGTCGATTCCCTCCGGTCCGCCGACTGTGGTCAAAACGGGCGGGCCGACGGTGACGCAGAAACCGGTCGTGCCGTTGCCCGTGCTGCCGCCCGATCCACCAGCACCGCCGACGAAGCTTTACAAGGCAACCGTCGACAACGACGCCACCGTCGGCGCGAACGTCCAGTTCTTCTCCAACGGGAAGGTCGTGACCGGGTTCGACGCGAGCTTCAGGGTCGTCTGCAACTTCCCCTTCCCCAACAGCGCGCCGCTGGAGACCGTCCACTTCGACTCGATCCCGGCGGTCTCGGTTCTGAATGGCGGCTCCGGGGTGGTCCAGGGCAGCTTTGCACTGGCTCAGCAGGAAGGATCGAGTTTGCCGCCGACCTGGATCACTGTCGGCATCAATGGCGACAGCTCCAACGGCTACAGCGTCCGCGTCTACGAGCGCCGCGCCGGTTGCGAGGGCGGCACGACCTTCAATGCCCGCCGCTCCTGAGCGCCTGTTCAGGTCGAAGCGCAAGGGCGGCTGGGGCTGCACCATCTCTCCGTCTGTCGTCTGAATAGACTGCGCCGCCGTGTTTCAGAAGGTGCTCATAGCCAACCGCGGCGAGATCGCCATTCGCGTCGCCCGGACGCTCAAGGAGATGGGCATCGAGTCCGTCGCCGTTTACTCGGAGATCGACCGCGACGCTCCCCATGTGCGCGAGGCCGACGAGGCCTTCCTGATCGGCCCGGCGGTCCCGGCCGAGAGCTACCTGAACATCGCCAAGATCATCGAGACGGCCAAGCAGGCCGGCGCCGAGGCGATCCACCCCGGCTACGGCTTCCTCGCCGAGAACGCCGCCTTCGCCAAGGCCTGCGCCGAGGCGGACATCGTCTTCATCGGCCCGCCGCCGGAGGCGATCGAATCGATGGGCTCGAAGACGCGGGCCAGGGAGATCATGGCCGAGGCCGGCGTGCCGATCGTCCCCGGCGCTACCGAGCCCGCTGTGGACGTCGCTGCGGCCAAGCAGCAGGCCGAGGAAGCCTGCTACCCGGTCGCCTGCAAGGCGGCGGGCGGCGGCGGCGGCAAGGGCTTCCGCGTCGCGATGACGCCGGACGACCTCGAGGAGGCCTTCGAGGGCGCCGCTCGCGAAGGTGAGAAGTTCTTCTCCGACGACCGTGTCTACGTCGAGCGCTACCTCGAGGACCCGCGCCACGTCGAGGTCCAGGTGCTCGCCGACTCGCATGGCAACGTGATCCACCTCGGCGAGCGCGACTGCTCGATTCAGCGTCGCCACCAGAAGGTGATCGAGGAGGCACCGGGCCCCCAGGTCGACGCCGAGATGCGCGAGCGGATCGGCAAGATCGCCACCGACGCGGCTGCCGCTGTCGGCTACCGCGGCGCCGGCACGGTCGAGGGCATGCAGGTCGGCGACGAGTACTTCTTCCTCGAGATGAACACGCGGGTCCAGGTCGAGCACTGCGTGACCGAGATGGTCACCGGCGTCGACATCGTCCGCGAGCAGGTGCTTGTCGCCGCCGGCGAGGCGCTCACCGTCGCCCAGGAGGACGTCGAGCTGCGCGGCCACGCGATCGAGTGCCGGATCAACGCCGAGGCCGCCCATAAGAAATTTGCCCCGGCGCCAGGTGCGATCACCACCTACCGCGAGCCGGCAGGCCCCGGCGTGCGGGTCGACTCCGGGGTCGAAGCCGGCTCCGAGGTGACGCCGATGTACGACCCGATGGTCGCCAAGCTGATCGTCTGGGACGTCGACCGCGAGCACGCGACGCGACGCATGTTGCGCGCGCTGAACGAGTACGAGGTCGGCGGCCTGACCACGCTGATCCCTTTCCACAGCGCGATCCTCGCCACCGAGCAGTGGGCGAAGGGGGAGACCTGCCGCGACCTGATGGAGAACCGCGATTGGCTGAAGACGACGGCGCCGGCCGAGGCCGAGGCGCCCGAAGTGCCCGAGGGCGCCGAGGTCGTCGCCCGCGACTACAAGGTCGAGGTCTCCGGCAAGCTCTTCGACGTCAAGGTGATCGGCGAGGCGATGGCGGGTGGCGCGGCGCCGGCCACGGGCGGCAAGAAACCGCCAAAGCGCGAGCGCAAGGCGGGAGGCGCCGCCGGTGCCTCCAGCGAGTCGCTGCCCTCGCCGCTGCAGGGCACCGTGCTCAAAGTCGCGGTCGAGCAGGGCGCCGAGGTCTCAGAGGGCGACCTGATCTGCGTGATCGAGGCGATGAAGATGGAGAACGAGATTGCCGCCCACCGGTCGGGCAAAGTCACCGCCCTCAACGTCGCCGAAGGCGCTGCGGTCTCGAGCGGCGACGTTCTTGCGGTAATCGAGTAGCGCCGGCCGGCTATTTGCCGGGATGCCGCTTTTCCCGTTCCCGCCGTTCCTTTTCCCGTTCCTGTTCGTGTTCGAGGATTTCCTTCTGGCGCTTGGCGCGCAGGCGTTCGAATTCCACCCGGGTCAGCGGTAGCGGCGGCGTCACTTCGCGGCATTCCCGACCGACGCAGTTCTCGTAGCGCCGCAACTGCCGGTGGAGGAAATTGCGGATCGGGTAGTAGTTCGGCACTTTGACGATGTTGTTGAGCTCGTACGGATCCTTGTTGATGTTGTAGAGCTCCTTCTCCCCGTCCGGCCAGGCGATGTACTTGTAGGGACCGAGGCGGATTCCCTCGTAGTTCAGCGGCGGGGCCAGGAGCGAGGCCTGCGCCGTGGTCGACGCATGAGCCGCGTTGGGGGCGGCGCTCTCACTCGTGCTGCCGTTGCCGCCCGGCACTCCGCCATCGCCTTCGCCGGTCGAGGAGATCGCCCCGTTGGCTTCCACGTCGCTCGTCTGCACGAACGACTCGAAGAGGATCGGCCGGCGGCTGCGCAGTTCCGGATCGCGCAGGAACGGGACCATCGACCGCCCGTCGACACTCTTGTCCGGTTCGACCCCTGCCAGATCGAGGATGGTCGGCGCGATGTCGACGTTCGCCGTCAGCTCCCCGGTCGAGGTGTCGGGCTTGATGCCGGGCCCCCGGATCAGAAAGGGCAGGTGCGTCGCAGGCTCGTAGGAGAGGAACTTGCCGCCGATCAGACGATGCTCGCCGTAGAAGAAGCCGTTGTCGGAGGTGAAGAGGATGTAGGTGTTGCGCAGGCGGTGCAGCTGCCCCAGGGTGTCGACGATCTCTTTGACCCCGTCGTCGATCGAGCGCAGCGACTCGAGCGCCTTCTCGTAATAGACCTTGTAGGTCCGCTTGTCGTTCGGCGTCAGATGTTCGGCTTCGCGGATGAAGCTCGGCTTGTCGGTGACGTTGCCCTCGTCGAACCCTTCCGAGCGGTCGTGGGGCAGCTTCTCTCCCTTGAACCAGTTGTAGTGGCGAATCGCCGGCTCGGGTCCGGCCGGCTTGCGGAAATCACCGTGCGGCGCGGTGTAGTCGACCTGCATGTAGAAGGGCTGTTCGGCCGGCGTGGCCAGCATTTCTTCCCGCGCCATCCAGTTGAAGATGTCGGTTGCGTAGAGGCAGGGTCGTCCTTCTTCGGGGGCGAAGGGGCAGCCGCCCGGGTCGCGTTCGGTGTATTCGCGCGGTTCCCAGGTCCCTGAGTTGCCATACGGCTCGCTGAGCTGGCCGTTGTTGTTGAGCGTGTAGCCGTAGAAGTAGTGGTGGGTGTCGGCGTTGAGCACGGTGTGCCATGAGTCCCAGCCAGGCGGCACCGCGGTTCCGTTGTCGTACGGTTCGTCGCCGTAGCCGTTGAGGAACTTGCCGATGTGGATCGTGCGGTAGCCGGCGCCCTGTAGCCACGTGGCGAGGTTGTGGCTGGCGGCGGCGCGGAAGGAGAAGCCGAAGTAGCCGCCGTTGGGCTGCACGTTGCCCTTGACGCCGGTGTTGTGGGCGTAGCGCCCGGTCAGCAGGCTGACCCGCGAGGGGCAGCAGAGCGGGTAGGAGACGTAGTAGCGGTTGAAGGTCATGCCTTTCCCGGCAAGCAGTTCGAGCGTGTTCGGCATCGCGCGGATCTCCGCGGCGCCGGGAAAAGGCGTGAAGGCGGCGTAGAGCTCGTCGAGGGTCTGGTCGTCGGTCTGGATGACGACGAAGCTCGGCGGTTCGGAGTTGGGATTGAGCGGCGGTTCTTCTTCGACTTCCAGCGCGTGGGCACGGGCAACGCTGAGCACGAGCGCGCAGAGCAGGGCCAGCAGGGCCGCCGCAACGAGCGGGCGGGCGCGCGAGGACATTCGGCTTTGGCTGACTCGGTCCATCGAATTCGGGGACGCCTCCGGGCGGCCTACGGTCGTAACCGCCACCCTGCGGCGAAGTTGCGAAAACGGAACGCTAGAAGACGGCTAGGACGGGCCGATCAGCCGGCGCCGAGCTTTTTGGCCGCTTCACGGAAGTTCTTGACGGTCGCGCTGGGTGCTTTGCGGCCGTCGAGCTTCTCGCCATGGCGGTTGACCCAGATGACCGGGACCTTCATTTTCAACAGCGGAGCGACGTCGGTCGTGTAGTCGCAGCAGATGTGGAGCCAGCCTTTTTTGCCGCCTATCCGGCGGGCGCACTCTTTGAAGTGGACCGGGTCGGGCTTGTAGCTGCGCACCTGCTGCGCGGTGACGACCAGGTCCAGTTCGGTGCGCAAGTGGCGGCGCGAGATGCCAAGCAGTTTGTCGTCGATGTTGGAGATGATCCCGATCTCGTAGCGCTTGCCGAGCCGGTCCATCGCCGCGTTGGCCTCGCGGAAGGGCAGCCAGTAGGCGACGCTGTCGGGGAGGAACTGGGCCCTCGAGGGCTCGATCTCCCAGCCGACCTCGCGGGCGACTTTGACGATCGTGCGACGCAGAACCTCTGCGTACAGTTCGTAGGAGCCGGCCATGATTTCGGCCTGGACTTCCATGAAGCGCTCCAGGAAAGGTCCCTCGTCGAAGCTGAAGCCATCCTTGGCGGCCTCTTTCTTGCAAGCCTCGATGATCCCCTTCTCCCAATCGATCAGGGTTCCGTAGCAATCGGTGGTCACCCAGGTGACGGATTTGAGAGCGGGAAGAGGCACGGGGCGCGGCATCTTATAGGCTGCCGCCCGGCCCAGGCAGGGCTCCTCTCCAAATGGACCTTCTCGAGTATCAAGGCAAGCAGCTCTTCGCCGCGCACGGCATCGCCGTGCCGAGCGGCGAGGTCGCCTCCACGGTCGAGGACGCGGTCGCCGCCGCGGAGCGGGTCGGCTACCCCTGCGCGATCAAGGCGCAGGTGCTGATCGGCGGCCGTGGCAAGGCGGGCGGGATCAAGATCGCCGCCGACCGGGCCGAGGCCGAGCAGTACGCCGGGGAGATCCTCGGCATGGACATCGTCGGGCCCCACGGCGAGGGGCCGTTCCGGGTCGACCAGGTCTGGATCGAGGGCGGTTCGGCGATCGCGGCCGAGTACTACGCCTCGGTCATCCTCGACCGCGGCGAGAAGAAGCTGCTGGCGATGGTCTCCGCCAAGGGCGGCATGGACATCGAGGCGGTTGCCGCGGAGGATCCGGAGGCGCTGGTCAAGGAGCACGTCGACCCCACGCGCCCCTTCACCGCCGTCGAGGCGCGCCCGATCGTCGCGGCCGCCGGGCTGGCCGAGGACGCGCTCGACGAGGCGGCCGAGATCCTGGCCAAGCTGGCCGAGACTGCGGCGGGCGAGGACGCGACGCTGATCGAGGTCAACCCGCTGATCGTCACCGAGGGCCGCGAGGTCGTCGCCCTCGACGCCAAGGTCACGATCGACGGCAATGCTCTCTACCGCCACGAGGGTCTGGCCGAGCTCGACGCCGAGTCGATCGACGATCCGCAGGAGGCGATGGCGCGGGAGAAGGGCCTCACCTACGTCAAGCTCGACGGCAACGTCGGCATCCTCGCCAACGGCGCCGGGCTCTGCATGTCCACCCTCGACGTCGTCGCCCAGGCCGGCGGCGCCCCGGCCAACTTCCTCGACGCCGGCGGCGGCTCCAAGGCTGAGGCGATCGTCGACGCACTGACCGTGATCACCTCCGACGCGAAGGTCACGGCGATCCTCTTCAACATCTTCGGCGGCATCACCCGCTGCGACGAGATCGCCAAGGGGATCGTCGAGGCTTCGGCGCAGCTCGACCTCGGCGTGCCGCTGGTCGTCCGCCTTGACGGCACCAACTCCGAGCAGGGTTTGGCGATCCTCGCCGAGGCTGGCTTGGCCGACCTGCACCAGGAGACGACGATGCTTGGCGCCGCGCAAAAGGTCGTCGAGCTGGCGGGGGCGAGTGGCTGATGTCGATCATCATCAACGAGGACACGAAGCTGGTCGTCTCGGGGCTGACCGGGCGCGAGGGCTCCTTTCACGGGCTGCGCAACCAGGCCTACGGGACGGATCTGGTCGCCGGCGTGACGCCCGGCAAGGGTGGCCAGGACGTCGAGGGCGTGCCGATCTTCGACTCGATCCGCGAGGCGGTCGAGCAGCAGGGCGCCAACACCTCGATGATCTTCGTTCCCGCCCGCTTTGCCGCACCGGCGATCGACGAGGCGATCGAGTCCGGGGTCGAGACGGTGATCGCGATCACCGAGGGGATCCCGGTGCTCGACATGCTGACCACCTACTGGAAGGCGAAGCAGGCGGGCGTCCGGCTGATCGGCCCCAACTGCCCCGGCGTCCTCTCCCCCGGCAAGGCCAACGTCGGCATCATCCCCGCCCAGTTCTTCGACCCGGGCAAGATCGGCGTCGTCTCCAAGTCGGGCACGCTGACTTACCAGATCGGCAACGAGCTGAAGCAGGCGGGCGAGGGCAACTCCTCGATCGTCGGCATCGGCGGCGACCCGATCGTCGGCTCTGACTTCATCGACATCCTCAAGCTGTACGAGGCCGATCCGGAGACCGAGATGATCGTCATGGTCGGCGAGATCGGCGGCGACGCCGAGGAGCGTGCCGCCGAGTTCATCGCCTCCGACATCTCCAAGCCCGTGGTCGCCTACATCGCCGGCTTCACCGCGCCGCCCGGCAAGCAGATGGGCCACGCCGGCGCGATCATCTCCGGCTCTTCGGGAACGGCGCAGGCGAAGAAGGAAGCGCTCGAGGCCAAGGGCGTGCGGGTCGGCGAAAGCCCGACCGAGACGGCAAAGATCGCCGTCGAAGTGCTGCGCGGCTAGCTCTCGGTTGGGAGAGAGCCGGGGGTGTCTGGGCCACGGCTGGGTTTTTCGCCTCGCGGTCTTCGTCTCTCGCCGACCTAGCGGTGCGAAAAACAGGACGCCGCGCGCGGCCCAGACACCCCCGGCTCTCTCTATCGATGCCTAGCTGATGGGCGGCGGGCGCTCTGCACCGAGCAACTTGTGGAGCTGGGTGGTGATTCGGGGGGCCTCGGCTTCTAGTTGGCGGTGGGTTAGGCGGATGACTCGAAAGCCGGCTGCCTGCATGGCGGCGTCGCGGGCTCGGTCGCTCTCGAAGGCTGCTCGGTGGCTATGGAATTCCCAGCTGTCCATCTCTACCACCAGGCGGTGTCCCGGCCAATAAGCGTCAACCTCGTGGTCGAGGATCGAGATGTTGGTGAGCGGCGCGGGCAAGTCGGCGAGGTGCTTAAGGCAGAACTTGGCGAAGCGGTCCTCCAGTGGGGAGCGGGTTGTCAGAGGCGCTTTGGCTTCGGCGAGGAGGCGTCGGATCGGGCGCAGGGCACGACGACCGTAGCCGCGCTCAGAGACGGCCTCTACCTCGGTTAAGCGCAGGAGCTTGAGGCGATCGGCCTCCTCCCACGCGGATTCAAGCTGTTTGAGGTCTACGACTTCGGCGAGGTCGAACAGCGTGCGGGCCACGGTGGTGACTGGAATCCCAGCGCAATTTGCTCGGTCCTCGGGATGGAGTCGCCCACGGTGAATCCAGATCCCGTCCCGTCGATGGATTCCCTGTCGTCCGACCGGCGCGGTCACGTCGATCGCTCCCGCCCGCGGTCGCATCAAGCCCCAGAGCGCCGCAGCACTGTGGTGGCTAAGCAACGCCCCATCTCCGTAGGCGAGCACGGCGGCGATCCGGCGACCCTGTCGACTCACTCGAGCGTGGCCGACGGCGAACACCTCGCGGTGGAGCGCTTGGAGCCTCTCCGCGTCGAGCCGCACTTTGATCGCCTCTTCACCAAAGCCAAGCGCCAGCAACTGACGACGCGCAATAACCCCATGCTGCCGCGTGGCGAGCCGAGCCAGCTCCCGCTCCTTCCACAACCCAGGACGTGTCTGAGCTTTCGGGGTCATATGCCCCCTTAAGCTCAGACACGCCTCTGATTCGCCCCGCTGTAGCCATCGGTTTGGGCAGGGGGCCCGCAAGGTGGGGGCGTTGCTAGGCTCGGAGGCGATGGCTCAGGACACGATTTCATTCGCTCGCGGAGCTCCCAGCGCGGACATTCTTCCGCGTGAGGCTGTGCGGGATGCCGCTGCCGCCGCGCTGGCCGAGGATTGGGAAAAGGCGCTCTCCTATGGGACCGGGATCGGGCATCCTGGGCTCTGTCAGTGGGTGGCCGAGCGGCATGGCGGGCTCGACGCCGGGCAGGTGATGATCGCCAACGGCTCGCTGGAGGCGGGATGGATGCTGTTCGAGCATCTGCTCGAGGCAGGCGACCGTGTCGTCGTCGAGCAGCCGACCTATGACCGCACGCTGTTGATGCTGCAGCGTCTCGGGGTCGAGCTGGTGCCAGTTCCCCTGGAGGACGATGGTCTCGACCTGGAGGCGTTCGAAGCCGCGCTCCAGGACGGCCCGATCAAGCTCGCCCACGTCATCCCCAACTTCCACAACCCCGCCGGCTGCACGCTCTCGGCCGCGAAGCGCACGCGCCTGGTCGAGCTTGCCGCCGAGCACGACTTCTGGATCTTCGAGGACGATCCCTATCGCGAACTCCCCTTCGAGGGAGAGGCGATGGAGTCGATGCTCGAGATCGACTCGGCCGACCGCGTGGTGCATGCCTCGTCTTTCTCCAAGACCGTCAGCCCCGGCGTCAGGGTCGGCTACCTGGCCGGTCCGGCTGCGGAGATCGCTCAGCTGGCCAAGCGCGCCAACGAGACCTACATCTCGCCCAACATGCTGGCCGAGGCCGTGGTGCTTGAGCTCTGCCGCTCCGGCAAGCTCGACGCCAACATCGATTTCGTCAAGGGTGCGCTGCGCGAGCGCCGCGACGCCCTGGTCGAGGCGCTGGGCGAGCAGATTCCAGAGGCCGAGTTCGTCGTGCCCGGCGGCGGCTACTTCCTCTGGCTCGACCTCGCCGAGGGGACCGATACCTGCGCGCTTCTCGCCGAGGCCAAGGGCGAGGGGGTCGCCTTCGTGGCCGGCCCCGACTTCATGATCGAGGGCGGGGAGAACAGCCTCCGCCTCTCCTTTGCCAGCGTGCCTCCGGAGCGGATTGCGGAGGGCGTGGCCCGCATCGCCCGCGCTCTGGGGCGGGTCCGCGCCGCTTCGCCGGCTTAGCGCCCCCTCCGAAGCTCACCGATCCCGGTTGATCCGATCGGGGCTGCCTGCCCGTAATGGGGATAACCCCAACCGCGACCAGGAGGCAGCAGCATGGCCGTTCCCAAAGAACCGAACGCCTTAGCCCGAATGGCAAAGGACCCAGTCTCGCGGCGCAAGTTCATTGCGCTGGGTGGAGGCTCCGCCGCCGCCGCGTTCCTCGTCGCCTGCGGCAGCGACAGCAGCTCGACCACGACCACCGCAACCGCTGAGAGCGCCGGCGGCGACGCCGTGATCGAGGAAAAATTCGGCAAGGGCGACGTCGGCATCCTCAACTACGCGCTGACCCTGGAGTACCTCGAGACCGCCTTCTACGCCGACGTGATCAAGAGCGGCCTCTTCAAGGGCTCCGACCTGGCGACGATCCGCAAGTTCGGCAGCGAGGAGGCCGAACATGTCGCCGCGCTCACCGGGTTCGTCAAGAAGCTCGGCGGCAAGCCCGCGCCGAAGCCGAAGACCGAATTCCCGCTGAAGAGCGCCAAGTCCGTGCTCGAACTGGCCGGGACGGTCGAGAACCTCGGCGCCGCTGCCTACCTGGGCCAGGCGGCGAACATCAAGGCCGCGGAAGTCCTTGCTGCGGCGCTCTCGATCCACAGCGTCGAGGGCCGTCACGCAGCGGCGCTGAACACGCTGCTGGGCGAATCGATCACGCCCGACGGCGCCTTTGCGGTGCCGGCCGGTGCGCCTGAAGTGCTCAAGTCCGTCGAACCCTTCATCGTCAGCTGAACCGGCGAGCGAAGCGAAAGGAGAACGAGATGAACGACCAAGAACTGGCACAGCCCGAGCTCGCCGGCGTCCACATCGACGCAGCCGAGGATGGCGACTTTTCCCGCAGCGAGGTGATTCTCAAGGGGGCGCTGGCCGCGGGCGCCGTCTACGGTGCGATGTCGGTCGCGCCCTTCGTCAGCCGCGCGCTGGCGATGTCCGAAGGCGGCGACGTCGGCATACTCAACTTCGCCCTCACCCTCGAGTACCTGGAGTCGACCTTCTACAAGGAAGCGAAGCGCCGGGCCGGGGCGAGCGGCGAACTGAAGAGCCTGATCGACCTGGTCGCACGCGACGAGGACGAACACGTCGGGGCGCTGACCGAAACGATCAAGAAGCTGGGTGGCAAGCCCGTGGCGGAGCCGAAGTTCGACTTCCCCTACAGCGGCACCGCCGGCTTCCTCGAGCTCGCCCAGACCTTCGAGGACACCGGCGTCAGCGCCTACAACGGCGCCGCGCCGCAGATCAAGTCCAAGGAAGTGCTCGGCGCGGCGGGCTCGATCGTCCAGGTCGAGGCACGCCACGCGGCGGCGATCCGCCTGCAGAACAAGCAGGAACCGTCGCCGGAAGCCTTCGACCCCTCGCTCGAAGAAGCCGAAGTCCTCAAGGCTGTAGAACCGTTCATCCAGTAGGCGAGCGATTCGGAGCCGACGGAGGACGATGAAGGTCAGACGCGAGAAGGCGGAGCGCCTCGCAGACGAGGAGCTGATGCCGCTGATCGGTGAGAAGGACGCCGCGGCTTTCGAGGTGTTCTACGATCGCCACGGCGCCGCCGCCTACTCGCTGGCCTACAGGATCGTCGGCGAGCGGGCGGCGGCCGAGGACGTCACCCAGGAGGCCTTCGTCTCGATCTGGCGCAGCGGCGCCCGCTACGACAGGGCGCGGGGCAGCGTCCGCTCCTGGATGCTGGGGATCGTCCGCAACCGGGCGATCGATCTGCTGCGTAGCCGTTCCAGCCGGGCCCCGAAGCTCGGCTTCGATGACGAGGCGGTGCTCGAGCAGCGGCCCGCGGACGAGTTCACCGACACCGAGGCGCTGCGTCGCGAGACCGCCCGGGAGGTGCGCGGCGCTCTCGACGAGCTGCCTGGCGAGCAGTCGAAGGTGATCGAGCTCGCCTACTTCGGCGGCTTCAGTCAGTCTGAGATCGCCACGATGGTCGGGGTGCCGCTGGGCACCGTCAAGGGCCGCATGCGGCTCGGCTTGGAGAAGATCAGGGGACGACTTGTGGAGGGCTTGGCATGAACGAGAGAGAGCACGAGACGCGGCGTGACGACATTGCCGCCTACCTCCTTGGGTCGCTGGAGCCGGGCGAGGCGGCGGAGGTGGAGCAGCACTTGGCCGCTTGCGAGGAATGCCGCAGCGAGCTCGAGTGGCTGCGGCCGGCTGTGCGGGTGCTGCCCGAGTCGGTGGAGAGGGTCGAGCCACCGGCGCAGCTGCGCTCGCGCATCATGGGCGAAGTCGAGGCCGACGCGGCCCAGAGGCGGTCGGGAATTCGCCTCGATGGCAGGATGCGCGCTCTTAGCCTGCGTCCCGCCGTCGGACTGGCGGCACTCGCGCTCCTCGTCGCGGGGGTGGCCGGCTACGCGATCCGCGACTCCGGCTCGGACAGCGGCACGACCACGGTCGCCGCCGGTCACGCACCCGGGGTGACCGCGAAGATGGTCCGCGACGGCGACTCGGGGACGCTGCGACTGGCCAACGTCCACCAGCTTCTCTCCAGCGAGGTCCTCCAAGCCTGGGTTCAGCGCGGCGAGCGGATCGAATCGGCGAAGACGCTGTTCGTCCCCAACCGCGACGGCACGGCAACTGCGGTGATCGACGACATGCAGGGCGTGAATACCGTGATGGTGACCGCGGAGCCGCGCGGTGGCAGCGACTACCCGACCTCGGAGCCGATCGTCTCGGTGGCCATGCCGCAGTAGAGGCCGGGCTCAGCGGCCGTAACGGTCGCGCGACAGAACGAGCTGCTCGGGGATCGCCGCTCGGGGCGGCGGCGCCGGGTCGGCGCGGACCGAGACCGTCTCGGCGACGCTGCGTGAGACGCGGTGCGAGCCGTCGGCGGACGCGATTGTGATCTCGTCGTCGTCCGAGCTCTCGAGCGTGCCCTCCAGGCCCGGCTCCAGTCCGGCCGCTTTGAGGTAGTGGAGCAGCTCCTCAGCCTCGTTCTCGAAGCGCAGCACGTGGACCTTGGCGCCGACCTCGACGTCGGCCAAGAGCGCGCCGGTCTCACGCACGCCCTCGATGATCGGGTGGCCGTGCGGGCAGGTCGTTGCGCCGCCGATCGCCGCCCGCATCCGCTCCTCCAGCACCGGCGACATCGCGTGCTCGATCCGCTCCGCCTCCTCGTGCACCTCGTCCCAGGGGATGCCGAGGACGTCGGTGAGGAAGCGCTCGATCATGCGGTGGCGGCGGACGATGTGGCTGGCGTGCTCGCGCCCGGACCCGGTGAAGGCGAGCGATTTGTCGGCGTTGCGCTCGACATAGCCGTCGTCGATGAGGCGGCCGACCATTTCGTGCACGGTGGGGGGCGAGAGCTGCATCGCGCGGGCGATGTTGGCGCCGGTCATCGGCAGCCCGGCCTCCTCCAGCCAGAACATGATCTCCAGGTACTCCTGCTCGGCGACGGTCGCGGTCTCCTCCACGATCTCGATACTAGCCATAGTCTTCAGCTGCGCTCCATCAGCGTCGATACGACCGCCTCGTAGAAGCCGTCGCCCATCGCCCCCTCGGTGACCGTGGCGTTGTCCCAGGCGGCGAGCGCGGCGCGTAGGCCGGGATCCCGCTCGGGTCCGTTGGCGACGACGAAGAAGCGGCCGACCGCGGCGGCGACCTCGAGATCCTCGACCGAGTCGCCGACGGCGATGCACTCGGCCGGGGCGAAACCGCGGGCGCGCGCATGGGCGGCGACGGCGTTGGCCTTGCTGACGATTTTCGGGACCAGGTGGTAGGCGTGGGTGGGCCCGTCGATCGCGACCATCTCGCGGCCGATCGCGCCGTTGTCGAGCAGGCGCAGGTTGTCGTGGCCGCGAGCGGCGAGCAGCTCGTTGGCCTCCTCGACGTCGACCTTGCCGCGGAAGAGGTGGGAGAGGACGCGGCCGTGGTGCCAGGGCGAGTGGTACTCGAGCCGCTCGTCGAAGTGCTCGAAGAGCAGCTTCGGGACGCCTTCTCGCTCGAGCTTCTCGTAGATCGTGCCCCCCTCGTCGGGGACGAGGTCGCCGGTCAGCAGCGTCGTCTCGCCGTCGATCGCGAAGGCGCAGCCGGCCTCGTAGATGTAAGAGGTCTGGCCCATCAGGCGAGCCGCCTCATGGACCTGGGGCTCGCGGCGACCGGACATGATCACCACCTCGACCCCGGCCCGGTGGCAGGCCTCGAGGCCGCGCGACTGGGCCAGCGAGAAGCCGCCCTCGGCGTCGCGGAAGAGCGAAGCGCCCTGCCCCAGCAGGGTCCCGTCGAGGTCGGTGTAGACGCATCGCAGTGGCATGGTGCGGTCGCTACGGTAGCGGCGTGCCCTGGAAGCTCGCCGACCGGACGCTTGACCTGGAGCGGCCGGTCGCGGCCGGGATCGTCAACGTCACCGCCGACTCGATGTTCGAGGGGGCGCGGAGCGGGACGCCGGAGCAGGCTGTCTCCGACGGGCTGGCGTTGGTCGAGTCCGGCTTCGACATGCTCGACGTGGGGGCTGTCGCGGCGCGCAGCGGCCCCCCAATCGGCGCTGAGCAGGAGGCAGCGGCGCTGGTTCCGGCGATCGAAGGGCTGGCCGGCGCGGGCGTGCCGGTCTCGGCCGACACCTTCTCGGTCGAGGTGGCGCGGCGGGCGCTGGCGGCGGGGGCGGTAGCCGTGAACGATATCTCCGGCGGCTCGGAGGAGATGTTCGAGCTGACGGCCGAATCAGGCTGCGGTTACGTGCTGATGCACATCGAGGGTCCGCCGCGAGTCGACCGCCCCCCGCGCTTCTACGACGACGTCGTCGAGCACCTCAAGTCGTGGTTTGGGGGGAGAGTCGAGGTTGCCTCGCGACTTGGAGTTGCCGAGGAGCAGATCGCCATCGACCCCGGACTCGACTTCGACCTCACCACCGAGCAGGATCTGGAGATCCTGCGGCGGCTCGCCGAGCTGCGCACGCTCGGCCTGCCGCTCTATGTCTCGCTCTCGCGTAAGGACTTCATCGGCGAGGTCCTGGGTGGGAGCTGGGAGGAGCGCCTGCCGGCGGCCGAGCGCGAGTGGGGCACGGTCGCGGCGGCGACGCTGGCGGTGCGCGAGGGAGCAGACGTCCTGCGGATCCACGATCGATCGACCCTGCAGGCCGTGCGGGTGGCGGGACGGATACGTGGCTAAGAGCCTGCTCGAGACGCCGTGGGCTGTCGCCATCGACCCCGCCCGCCGCGACGGTCGCATCGTCGCCGAGAGCAGCGAGCCGGAGCGCAAGGCGAAGCCGGTGGCGATGCCGCGCTCGCTCGACTCCGGCCTGGTCGAGGCGCTGGGCAGGGCCGGGATCGAGCGCCTCTACTCGCACCAGCGCGAGGCACTCAAAGCAGCCGCCGCCTCGAACTTGGTGATCACCAGCGGCACTGCCTCGGGCAAGAGCCTCGCCTTCAACCTGCCGGTGCTCGACGGCATCGCCCGCGACCCCAAGCGCCGCGCCCTCTACCTCTACCCGACGAAGGCGCTCGCGCAGGACCAGGCGCGCAAGCTCGCCGCGCTGCGCCCACCGGGCCTGCGCGAGGCGATCTACGACGGCGACACGCCGCGCGAGGAGCGCCCGGCGATCCGCCGCCGCAACAACCTCGTCCTAACCAACCCCGACATGCTGCACGTCGGACTGCTGCCCAACCACAAGAGCTGGGGGGACTTCATCGCCAACCTCGGCTGGGTCGTCGTCGACGAGGCGCACACCTACCGCGGCGTCTTCGGCTCCCACGTCGCCAACGTCCTGCGACGACTGCGCCGCGTGGCGCGGGCCTACGGCGCCGAGCCGCGCTTCCTGCTCACCTCGGCGACGATCGCCAACCCGCTGGAGCTGGCGGAGCGGCTGGTCGGCGAGCCGTTCGAGCTGATCGACGACGACGGCGCGCCCGGCAGCGGGCGCGAGATCGCGATGTGGAACCCGCCGCTGATCGACAAGGCGAGCGGAACGCGACGCTCCGCCCTCTCCGAGGCGGCGGACCTGCTGGCCGAGCTGGTCTCGCAGGGGGTGCGGACGATCTGCTTCCTCAAAAGCCGGCGTGGGATCGAGCTGATCCAGCGCTTCGCCGGGGAAGCGCTGCAGCGGCGGGGCAAGCCCGAGCTGGCGGCGCGGATCGCCCCCTACCGCGGCGGCTACACGCCGCAGCAGCGACGCGACATCGAGGCGCGGCTGGCGGCGGGGGAGCTGCTTGCCGTGGTCGCGACCGACGCTCTGGAGCTGGGGATCGACGTCGGCGAGCTCGACGCGGCGATCTGCGTCACCTTCCCCGGCACCGTCGCCAGCCTGCGCCAGATGTGGGGACGGGCTGGGCGCCGGCGCCGCGGCCTGGCGATCTACGTCGCCGGTGCCGACGCGCTCGACCAGTTCTTCTGCCGCCACCCCGACGAGTTCATCGGCCGGCCGGTCGAGGCGGCGATCCTCGACCACGAGAGCGAGCAGATCGCCTCGCGGCACATGGTCGCCGCGGCTTATGAGCTGCCGCTGAGCAGCGAGGACGACGAGATCTTCGGCGCGGGCTGGCTCGAGCGGGCCGAGCGGCTGACCGCGGCGGGCGAGCTGCGCCGCGCCGGCGGCCGGCTGCTCCCGGCCGACAGCGGCTTCGTCGCCGCGAAGATCCCGCTGCGCTCTGCCTCGGCGGACTCGGTCGCGGTGATCGAGCGCGATTCGGGTGAGATGCTCGGCCTGGTCGAGGCCGAGCGCGCCTTCACCACGATCCACCCCGGCGCGATCTACCTCCACCTGGGCCGCTCCTACGAGGTCGAGCAGCTCGACGTCGAGGGGCGGCGGGCGATCGTCAGCGGCTTCGAGGGGGACTGGTACACGCGGCCGAAAAAGGAGACCGAGATCTACATCGAGCGGGTGCGGGAGCAGCGCACCACCTCGGGGGTCGAGCTGCACTTCGGCGAAGTCTCGGTGAGCGAGCAGGTGATCGCCTTCCAGCGGGTCTCGATCTCCGAGCAGGAGCCGATCGACATCGTCGCCCTCGAGCTGCCCGAGCAGCACTTCGTCACCCAGGCTCTCTGGTACGTGCTGCCCGACCGGCTCAGCGCCGCGCTGCCGACCGAGGTGCTGCTCGGCTCCCTGCACGCGACCGAGCACGGCCAGATCGCGGTGCTGCCGCTGATCGCGATGTGCGACCGCTGGGACATCGGCGGGCTCTCGACCAACGTCCACTTCCAGACCGGTCGCGCGACGATCTTCATCTACGACGGCCACCCGGGCGGGGTCGGGATCACCCTGCGCGGCTACGAGCAGTTCGAGCGCCTGCTCGGCGACGCCGGGCGCCTGATCGGCGAGTGCCCCTGCGAGTCCGGCTGCCCCTCCTGCGTGCAGAGCCCCAAGTGCGGCAACCTCAACGAACCGCTGCATAAGGCGGGGGCGCTGGAGCTGATGCGGACGATGAGTGGCGCGATCGATCGCTGACTCCGGTAGACAGCCAAAAGATTTACACTTCTGCCACATACATGTGACATTTTGTCTGCGATAATGGCGGCATGGCAATGAGAGAAAGCTGGACAGACAAACGACTCGATGACTTCTCGGCGCACGTCGACCACCGGTTCGATGTGGTCGATCAGAGATTTGACGCCATCGATCAGCGCTTCGAAGCTGTCGATCAGCGCTTCGACGCGATCGAAAAGCAGACCGACCACCGCTTCGACGCGGTCGACAAGCGCTTCGAGAGCCTCGAACGGCGCACCGAGGACGGCTTTGCCCGAATCGATTCGCGATTCGACTCGCTGCAGCACACGCTGATGGGTCTCGGGGGCGCGACGATCGTCGCCCTACTGGGCATCATCGCCACGCAGCTTTAGCCACTCGGGTCCGAGGGCCAGGCCATAGCTCGCGGATAGCGAGGATCGCGAAGGCGTGGGACCAGGCGAGGGGCGTGGTCGAGGTTGGGAGCCCGCCGCGGGCGTCTACCCGCTCGGGCAGGAGCCCAAGGGGGGTAGCGGCTCGGCGCAGGTCGGCCATGAGGCCGAGCGCAGCACTGCGGTCGCCGTGCGCTTGGCGCGCATCATCCTCCGTTCGCGCGAGGGCGGCCAGTCCCCAGGCGGTCCATGCCGTCGGCGCCGTCCACGGGTCTTTTCCCCCATGCCAGCTTTGCGAGGGGACGATGCCGTAGCGGCCGTTGTCCGCGGCTAACCGCAGCAGGGTGCGCTGGATCGCCGGGAAGAGCGCGGGGTGGGGGAAGGGACGAACCGCCCACGCCGCGGTGGAGTCGAGGCCGGAGTCCGGATCGTCCGCGATCCGCACGAGCTCGCCGTCGGATTCGAACATGGAGCCGATGCGGTGAGAGCCCTGGCCGGAGGCGATCGCGTTGCCGAGGTACTCGCCGACCTCGCCCTCTTGGTAGTCGGCCCGATCTCGCCGTGCGTAGGCAGGCCGACTGGGCGGCAGCCCCGCGGCCCGCGCTGCTGCTGCGACCCAGCCCTCCGCGTCGCCCTGCGCGGCACGCCCGGAGACGGGGGCGCCGGCTCCGTCGAACCGCGCCGCGGCATCCAAGTCGAGTCCGGCAAGGAAGCCGACGATCCGCCGGGCCTCCGGCCTATATCCGGCCGACGCGAGGGCGATCGCCACCGCGCCGGCATCGCGCGGCCAGACGTACGCCCAGCCGTCGCGGGCGCCTGCCACGACAGCCCCGCTGTGGCGGTCGGTCAGCGCCCGCAGCACCAGCAGCGAGCGCCGGTACATCGCCCGTGCCCAGTTCGGAGCGCCGGACCCCAGCGGTCGCGCTCGCGAGAGCCAGCTCCGGTCGGTCTGGACCTCTCCCGACCCGTCGGCGCGCCGCACGACCACGACCCGCCGGTCGCCGAACCGCGCGGTCGTCTTCAGAACGTTGGTGCCCGGCACGTACCGCTGCCGAACGGAGTCGGCGCGCCAGAAGGGCAGCGTCCGCCCGCCACCGAGCGGAACCCGCGCGACGATCGCTTCGCCGGGCGACGCCGACCCCGCGGCCTGCCGCTCCGCCGAGACGGCAACCAGCGGTCGCCCCGCGGGCCCCGGCGCTCGCAGGTCGACGACGTCTCCATAGGCATCGACGGCCGCGGTTCGTCCCCCCTGGCCGACCACCGCCACGCCAAGAAGCGGCGGAGGCATCCCCGTCGGCCCACCGGGGGTCCGCGGATCGTCACGGTGCCCACCGGACAGCGCAACCGCTGCCAGGGCCACTGCGCCAAGCGCGATTCCTGCACGAGCCCAGGTCACGGCTCAATCCAAGCAGCCCGATGTCTCCCCGGTCGCTAGCCTTCCACCGCGCGGTCAACCCGCGCATCAGCTACGGCGAGGTAGCTCAGTTGGTAGAGCACACGACTGAAAATCGTGGTGTCGTGGGTTCGATTCCCACCCTCGCCATCGTCGTCGTTACCGCTGGAAGCCAGGGTGACCCTGCCGCCAGGCGGTTCACGGCGGCCCCTGCAGGCGGGGTCTTTCCGGGGTCGACTGCCGCGTCGGTCCAAGCCTTCGCGTCCTTCGCGCACCAGGGCGACCACGTCGAACACCTTGGTCTGACGCGCGCGGAGGGCGGCAGCGCGCCTCAGCGCCGCGGCGAGGCTCGGGGTGCTCTGGCTGTCGCCGAGGCCTGCACTCGTCAAGGCGTCGCGGACCACCTCGCTCTTTGTCTTACCTGAGCGTCGGGCGAGGGCATCGATCCCCTGCGCGAGCTCGTCGGAAAGCCTGACGGAGAACCGGCGATTCACCCCAGGAATCGTACGGTTGAGGGGACGCCGCCGCCGAGACAGAAAGGTGGCAGACGCTAAAGTGGCTGTGAGATGACTGCCAGGGAGAAAGCCCGCAAGGGTGCCCGGAGGTGGAGCGAAGAGCAGGCGCAACTCGCCCTGCAGGCCGTAGAGGGCATCCACTCTCCCCCGCCGGAGGGTCGCCTGGAGCGGCACCGCGCCGCGATGGAGCGCGCCGCTGCATTACGGGCAACCCAGACCAAGGTGTTCGACGTGGTCGCCCTGGTGCGCGAGGGCCGCGAAGAACAGGAGCAGCGCGGCTCATAGCTTCCGGCGTCGTCATCGATTCCAACGTCTTGCTTGCGGTCGTCCTGCAAGAGCGCCATACCGAAACGGTCACCGACCTGCTGAGCCAGTGGGCCGAAGAAGGGGTCAGGTTGCACTCGCCGCTGCTTGCCCACTACGAGATAGCCAACACGCTCACGCGGAACCGTTTCGACGGAGACCTCTCGAAAGCGGGGACCGATGAAGCCCTGATCGCGATCAGCGATATCGACGTGACTTACCACACGACCCCGAACAAGGCCCGCTCGATTGAGATCGCGGCCGACCTGCGACGGCGTTCCGCATCAGATGCCGTCTATCTCGAGCTGGCCGAGCGACTCGAGTTAGATATGTGGACGCTCGACGGGCCGCTTTTCCGCAATGGCGGCGATCGCTACCGGGTGAAGCTGGTCGACTGAGACCCGATTCCTGCTTAGGATCTGCCGATGCTGATCGACGGGGCACCGCTGGAGGCGCCGGCCGCGCCGCTGCACGATCTGCTGGCCATCGGGTTGGCGGCAGGGCCGGACGAGGCCGCGATGGTCTCGGCCGAAGAGCGGGTGACGTGGCGGGAGCTGGAGGCGGCGAGCCTGCGGCTTGCCGGTGGGTACCTGGCGCTTGGTCTAGCGCCGGGAGACCGGATCGCCTCGCTGATGCCGAATCGCATCGGCCTGGCGATCCACTACCTCGCCTGCTTCAAGGCCGGCCTCGTCGCCACGCCGCTCAACTACCGCTACACGTTTCGCGAGATCGACCACGCGCTCGGGGTCAGTGGAGCGTCGGCGCTGCTCGCCCACGAGGAGCGGGGCGAGGACCTTGCCGCGAGCGAGCTCGCCGGCGGGCTGGCGCACGGGGTCATCTCTTATGGCGGCTCGGAGCCGGCGACGGGGCAGCGCTTCGAGTCGCTGCTGGAATCCGAGCCGGCGGGTGGGCTTGCCCCGCCCGAGCCGTCGAGCGCGGCGGCGATCTTCTTCACCTCGGGCAGCACCGGTCCGGCCAAGGGCGTCACCCACACCCACGAGACCCTGCGCTGGATGATGGCCAGTGCGATCTCGGCCTTCGACCTCAGCGCCGAGGACGCCTTCCTGCCCGGCTCTTCGATGTCCCACGTCGGCTCCTTCCTCTGGACGCTGAGCACGCTCGCCGTCGGCGGTCGCGTGATCGTCGCTCGCACCTACGACAGCCACGAGCTGTTGCCGCTCCTGCGCGAGCACAAGCCGACGGTCCTGGCGATGATCCCCGCCGCCCTGGCGGCGCTGATTCGCGACCACGACCTCGCGCCCGGGGACTTCACCTGCCTGCGCATCTGCCGCGCGGGGGCCGACAAGGTCTCGACCGAGCTGCTGACCGAGTTCGCCTCCCTCGCCGGCTTTCCGATCGACGAGGGTTACGGCATGACCGAGGTCGGCATTGCCACGCTCAATCCGCCCGCCGGCCCGATCAAGCAGGGCTCGATCGGGCCGCCGGTCGGCGGCTTCAGCATCGCCCTGCGCGACGAGGACGGCGGCTCGCTGGAGCCGGGTACGGTCGGTCGAGTCTGGATCCGCTCGCGCAGCCGCATGGCCGGCTACTGGGAGGCGCCCGAGGCGACCGCCGAGGTGGTTCAGGAGGGCTGGCTCGACTCCGGCGACCTCGCCCGCGCCGACGAGGACGGCTACCTCTGGTTCTTCGGCCGCAAGAAGCAGGTGATCGTTCACGACGGCTCCAACATCAGCCCGCTCGAGGTGGAGGGCGCGCTGATGGAGCACCCCGCGGTCGACCTCGCCGGCGTGGTCGGCGTCCACGACGAGGTCCACGGGGAGAACGTCCGCGCCTATGTGACGCTGCGGCCCGATGCCGAGCGCCCGTCGAGCGCCGACCTGATCGTCGCCTGCCGCGAGCGCGTCGGCTACAAGGCGCCCGAGGAGGTCGTCGTCCTCGAGGAGATGCCGCTCAACCCGACCGGCAAGATCGACCGCGTCGGCCTCAAACGGATGGCGGAGGACCACTTGCACCCACACGGCCTCCCAGACGAGTGAGCGACGCCGGCTACGAGTTGAGGCCGGTCGGCCGGGTCGAGTCGCCGCTGACCGAGCGGGCGGCCGCGCCAAAGCAGGGCGACGAGGGGGCACCCGAGGCGGCGATCGTCTTCGAGCCGGGCGTGCTGGATGCCCTCGACGGGATCGAGGCGGGCGACGAGATCATCGTCCTCACCTGGCTCGACCGTTCCGACCGGGAGGTTCTCCAGACCCGTCCACGGGACGATCCCGCCAACCCGATCCAGGGCGTGTTCAACACGCGCTCCCCGGACCGGCCGAACCCGATCGGCCTGCACCCCGTCGAGGTGATCTCGATCGAGGGCGTGACCATGCGCGTACGCAACCTCGAGGCGCTCGACGGCACCCCGGTCCTCGACGTCAAGCCTGTGATCTGAGCGCGGCGTCGAGCGCCGCGGAGATCAGCTCAGGCTGCTCGATCTGCGGGTAGTGGCCGGCGTCGGGAAGCTCGATCGTCTCGACGCCGGGGCGCAGCTCGCGCAGGCCTTCCAGGACCTCGACGCGAGCGACTGGATCGAGCATCCCCCAGGCCAGGGTGAGGGGGCCCGGCCAGTCGCGGATCGCGCCGTGCCAGCGCTCGGTGAAGCGTTCCCGCTCGGCCATGTAGTTGATCGTCAGGTGGGCGATGCGCTGACCGCCGTCGTGGGTCAGTAGCGACCACTGGTCGGCCGCCTCCTCGATGCTGAGCGGGTGCTGCGGGGAGAAGATGCGCGAGAACTGGGCGCGGAAGCTGCGCTCGCTGGTCAGGCGGGCGAAGACCGGCCCGAGCCGGCTGCGCAGTAGGTTCTGGCCGAGCGTCGGCTTGGCCAGGTGCAGCAGCATGCTGCCGTTGAAGAGCAGCGCCCCCGCCATGTTCATCCCGAGCTCGCCGCGCAGGTCGCGGGCCATCAGCTCGGTGGCGACCGAGGTGCCCATGTCGTGGCCGACGACGAAGACGCGCTCCGCGCCGGAGCGCCGCACCAGCTCCTCCGCCGCGTCGGCCTGCCAGGCGAGCGTGTACTCATGGTCGCGCGGCTTCTCGGAGAGGCCGAAGCCGAGGAAGTCGAAGCACAGCGTCGCTTCGCCGGGCGGGCGCAGCTCCAACAGCGGTCGCCAGTCATAGGAGCTGGAGGGGAAGCCGTGCAGGAAGAGCAGCAGGACCCCGTCGCCGCCACCGCGGCGGCGGACGAACAGCTTGCGGCCGTCGACCGCCTCGATCGCGCCTTGCTCGCGCCAGCGCTGCACCCGTTCGGTCAGCATCGGCACAGCCCTACTCGCCGGCGAGGAACCCGTCTGGCTCCTCGACCACGGTGTTGACCAGCTCGCCGATCCCCTCGATCTCGACCCGCACCGTGTCGCCTACATGGAGCAGGTTGTCGCGGACCGGCTGGCGGCCGAGGCCGACGCCGGAAGGGGTGCCGGTGGCGATCACGTCGCCGGGCTCGAGCGTGAAGGCTTCGGAGAGGTGGGAGACCTGCTGGAAGCAGTCGAAGACCATCTCGCTGGTGCGCGCGTCCTGACGCGGCTCGTCGTTGACGAAACAGCGGATCGCGAGGTCGTCGGGATCGCCCAGCTCGTCTGCGGTGACCAGCCAGGGGCCGAGCGGGCCGTGGGTGTCGAAGGACTTGCCGATCTGCATCGTCTGCGCTTTGCCCTGCCAGTCGCGCACGCTGACGTCGTTGGCGCAGGTGTAGCCGGCGATGACCTCGTGCGCCCGCTCGACCGGCACGTGGCGACAGCGCTCGCCGATCACGATCGCCAGCTCGGCCTCGTAGTCGAGGAAGGTCGAGACCTTCGGCATGTGGACGTCGGCGCCGGGCCCGACCACGCAGGTCACCTGCTTGTTGAAGAAGACCGGCACCTCGGGCGGCTCCATGCCCATCTCGGCGATGTGGTCGCGGTAGTTGAGCGCGATCCCCAGGTACTTGCGGGGGGATGCCGGCGCCAGGAGCGGAGTCTCGGTGAGAGAGAGGCGCGGCGCACCCTCGGTCAAACCGGCCAGGTCGTCCTGCCCGACCGCGGCAAGGGCAGCGGCGGGGTCCTGCGGAACACCGGCGGAGGAGAGGTCGACGACCTCCTCGCCGGCGACGATGCCCAGCGCCGGATTGTCGTTGCCTGAATCGAATCGACAGAGCTTCATCGGGGTGGACTCTGCCAGACCCCGTCGGGTGAGACGTGCCCGCCGATGCGCCGCCGCAGTTCACTGCATACGATGATCAGTTAAGTCAGTCTGACTATAGGCTGCGCAGGCATGGCGGAGAGATCTTCGATATTGCAACGCAGTCTCTGGCGGGCGGAAGTCACTGTCCGTCTTCGCGAACTGACCAACCGGCTCGATGCCGCAATGGCGGTGGCGGGTCAGCTTGACGAGTCGCAAAAAGTGGCGAAAGCCGCCATCGAGTCCAGTCTCGAAGAGGCGCGGCGGGTGGTCGGCGATGAGCAGGGCCCGCTTGAACGATTGGCTTCCTGGTGGAGGGGAGACGCGATCGCCACCGCCTGGGAAGCGGTCCATGAAGCCGAAGTCAGGCTGGTGCGGTTGGAGCAGCCCGTGGCCGTCAAGGAGAACCTGCCGTGGCTGATCACCTGGATCCAGAGCGCGATGGAGAAGGGAAAGAGGCGAGACGGGCACGTAGAGGCGCTCGAAGCGCAAGAGCCAACGAATGCGGCGCTCGATCTGAACCAGATCGAGCGGGCCTACCGGGATGTGATCGTCGCCAACAGCGATCGCTACGCGAACCTGCGGGCGTTTCGCAACAACCTGATCGTCGTCACCGGCATTCTCTTCACTCTCGTTTGCGGGTTGGCCCTCTGGCACGTATCGAACGTCGGCGTGATGACACTCTGCTCCAGCGAACAAGATGAAGGCGTGGTCCACTGCCTGGACGGGGCAGAGCCACACCCATGGGACCTGGCGCTCGTCGCTCTGATCGGGGCGATCGGTGGAATGCTGGCGATCGCGTTTGGCTTGGCGAACGCCGCATCACTGCCCTCGCGGTATGACCCGAGGGTCTGGCAGGTGCTGTTGAAGCCGGTTGCCGGCGCGGCCACCGCACTGGCCGGTGTTCTGCTCATCCAGTCGAACCTGGTGATCAGTCCTGCAGGCACCCGGTCGGAGTCGGCCCTGCTGGCCTATGCCCTGCTCTTCGGTTTCTCCCAGCAGTTGTTCACGCAGTTCGTCGACAAACGCGCCGGCGAGCTGGTCGACACTGACGGGAAAGATTCGAAGGACGCCACGAAGAAGTAGGGCCGGCTACTCCAGCTCGCCGGCCAGCTCGACGACCCGGCGATCGATCTCGTCGCGGCCGGCGCGGACCTCATCGAGCGGGCGCCCCTTGGGGTCAGGCAGCTCCCAGTCGATGTAGCGCTTGCCGGGGATGTAGGGGCACTTGTCGCCACAGCCCATCGTCACCACGACGTCGGCCCACTCGGCGTCCTCGCGGTCGAGCTTGCGGGGGATGCGCTTGGACAGGTCGAGGCCGAGCTCGGCCATCGCCTCGACCACCTCAGGATGGACGCGGAGGCCCGGCGTCGTCCCGGCCGAGCGGGCCTCGTGGCGACCCGCGGCGGCTCGCTCGAACAGCGCCTCGCTCATCTGCGAGCGGCCGGCGTTGTGCAGGCAGACGAAGAGGACGCGGGCCATCAGGCTGGGTCCTGGGCACCGCGGTCGAGTCTTGACCCGGTGAGCGGTTCAAAGCTCGACCGCGGCGTGCCGCGGACGAGCTGGTAGGCGAGAGCCCCTAGCGCGGCGCCGGCGATCGGGGCGACGAGGTAGATCCAGATCTCATGCAGTTCGCCCGAGACGAGGCCGGGGCCGAGCGAGCGAGCCGGATTCATCGAGGCGCCGGTGATCGCGCCGCCGAAGAGGGCATCGAGACCTACCGTGCCGCCGATCGCGATCGCTGCCCCGGCGCCGACGGCGCGGGTGTCGGTCGCGACGGCCATGATCACGAACATCAGGAAGGCGGTCAGCACGGCCTCGTAGACGAGGGCGCTGCCGGCGCCGACGCTGGGCACGGTCGCGCCGAGCGAGGCCGGCTCGCTAGGCCAGACGGCGAGCAGCAGCGCCGCCGCGGCAAGCGCGCCGAGCAGCTGGGCCGCCATGTAGGCGAGCGCCTCGCGGCCGGGGAAGTGGCGGGTGAGGGCGAAGGCCAGGGTCACGGCCGGGTTGAGGTGGGCGCCGGAGAGGTGACCGGTCGCGTAGACCATCGCCATGATCACCAGGCCGAAGACGAGCGAGACGCCGACGGCTCCCAGCGTGCCGCCGTGGACGGTGTCGGTGACGATCGCGCCGCAGCCGGCGAAGACGAGGGCGAAGGCGCCGATCGCCTCGGCGGCCGAGCGGCGCAGCAGGTCGGGGCGGCCGTTCAGAGCGAAGACCTCCCGCACCGAGTCGAGCGCACCGGGCACGAGGCTGAAGTAGCTGTAGGTGCCGCGCGTTTCGCGATCGACGATTCCGGCCTCGACCAGCAGCTTGAGGTGATGGCTGACGGTTCCCTGCGAGAGGCCCAGCAGCGGCTGCACCTCGCATACGCAGACGGGCTCGCCGCCGGCGCGCAGCAGCAGGTTGACGATCCGCAGGCGCCGACGGTCGGCGAGCGCCTTGATCACCGTCTCCAACTCGGCCGCGCGCTTGGCGGAAAGCGAGGATCCCGCCAGCGGGGTGCAGCACTCGATCACGGGCAGGTCGGCTAAGGGCATGAAACCAGACGCTACCACGATTCATCGATGAACTTCAATGAAGAGGCAAACTACGATCCTCGCCGTGAATCTGACGCGATTCGACCTTCGCCGCCTGGCCGCGATCTACGTCGGCGGGGTGCTCGGGGCGCTGGCGCGTGTGGGCCTCTCCGAGGCGACGCCGCACGGGCCGAACGGGTGGCCGTGGGCGACCTTCGCCGTAAACATGGCCGGCGCGCTGCTGCTCGGCTACTTCGTCACCCGCCTCCGCGACCACCCCGAGGACAGCCTCGCCCACCCGTTCCTCACCACCGGGATCTGCGGCACGCTGACCACCTTCTCCACCCTGCAGCTGGAGCTGTTCGAGATGATCGATGCCGGTCATCTCGGCCTCGCCACTGCCTACATCGGCGCGACCCTCGTCGCCGGCTTCGCCTTCGTCCGCCTGGGGATCGCGCTCGAGCGGCGCCCGGAGGAGGCCGCGTGACGGCTCCGGCCTGGATCGCGGTCGGCCTGCTCGGCGGAGCCGCGGCCGCCGCCCGCTTCCTGATCGACACCGCAATCACGGCGCGCACCGACCACCCCTTCCCGCACGGGATCCTCGCGATCAACATCTGCGGTGCGCTGGCGCTGGGACTGGTCGCCGGCGTGGCCCTGGAAGGCGAGGCCTTGGTGATCGTCGCCGGTGGCGGCATCGGCTCCTTCACCACCTTCTCCACCTGGATCCTCGACTCGCACCGGCTCGCCGAGGCCGGCCACACCCACCTCGTCTGGCTCAACCTCGGCCTCTCGCTGCTGGCAGGCTTCGCCGCCGTCGCCTTCGGCCACTGGCTCGGCGGCGTGCTCTGAGAGCGCGGTCGCCTTTTGTGTCGCATAGCGGTACAAAGGGCGACCGCGCGCGCCGTAACGAAGCGTCCGCGCTCCGCTCTAACTTGGAAACAGATGGAGCAGCTCGATCCACAAATGTTCCAAGAGGCGCTTGATCGACACCTCGGGCGGTTCTCTCGCCAAGCCCGCCGAGCCCGCCGCGCAGCCGGTCAGGGTGTGCCTGCGGGAGCTTGAGGACGGCCAGCGGGTGAAGGGCATCTACGCGGTCCGCCAGCGCGAGCTGCGCCGCAAGCGCAACGGCGAGCCGTGGCTGCGCCTGACGCTCGGCGACGCCAGCGGCGGCGCCGAGGCGGTCGCCTGGGAGGACGCCGAGGAGCTCTACGCTCTAGCTGCGCCGGGAACCCCGGTAGAGGTCGCCGGCGTCTTCGAGATGAGCGATCGCTGGGGGCCGAAGATCAAGCTCTCGGGCCTGCGCGAGGCCTCCCCGGACGAGTACGACCCGGCCGACCTCGCCGCCGAGTCGGATGTCTCCTTCGAGGATCTGGAGGGCAAACTGCGCCAGCTGCTCGAGACCGTGCAGGAGCCGCAACTGCGCGACCTGCTCGGCCGCTTTTTCGGCGAGCGCGCGGAGATCTGGGCGCGCTTCCGTGACGCGCCGGCGGCGAAGGTCTACCACCAGGCGTACCGCCACGGTCTGCTCGAGCACACCGTCTCCGTCGCCCAGGCCGTCAGCGCCGCCGCCAACTTCTTCCCCGGGATCGACCGCGAGGTCGCCGTCGCCGGCGCGCTCCTGCACGACATCGGCAAGACCGTCGCCTACAACGACGATCCGCTGGCGATCGACCTCACCGACGCCGGCCGGCTGCAGGGCGAGATCCCGCTCGGCTACTACACCGTGCGCCGCGAGATCGAGGAGATCCCCGGCTTTGACCCGGACCTGGCCCAGGCGGTCCTGCACATCATCCTCAGCCACCACGGCTCGCTCGAACACGGCTCCCCGGTCGTCCCCGCCACCCGCGAGGCCGTGCTCGTCCACATGATCGACAACCTCGGCGGCCGCCTCGGCAGCTTCGACCGCCTCGAGCGCGAGCTGCCCGCCGGCGAGTCCTGGTCCGGCTTCGACCGGGCGCTATCAGGCTCGGCCTACTTCGGCGCCCGCCAGGCTGCCTGACGCCCGCTCAGAAACGTCGCGTGCAGCGTTCGATCCTGTTCACGTCCTGATGCGCGTGCTTGATGCAGTGGATCAGGCGCTGCGGGTTGCCGCCCTGCGACTTGGTCAGCTTGAACGAGTGGCGGATCTGCCGCTGGACCTGGACGTTGACGGTGTTGAGGGTCTTGCCGATCTGGTCGAGACCAGATCGAGTGGAAGGCCTCCTCGGTCGTGTTGAGGACCGGCTTGACGATGAACAGATAGGCGCAGAAGAGGATGCCCGCGGCGACGGCGAGCCGGATGATCCCGTTGGTCACGTTGCCGAAGAGGTTGCGAAGGATGTCCATGTCGGCGCACTCTATCCCGCTCGAATGAGCCAAAATGCGGGTTTCCGGCGGCCGGGGCGGGGGGCTCGCCAGGTCGCCCTCACTATCCTGGGCTCGTGGCAAAGGACACCGAGAAGCTGATCCGCCAGCTCTCGCTGATCTCCTTTCTGATGGCGCAGGGCAGGCCGGTCTCGGCGCTGGAGATCAAGCGCGAGGTGGAGGGCTACAGCGACATGAACGACGACGCCTTCGCGCGCCGTTTCTACGCTGATCGTGCCGAGCTGGAGAGCCTCGGCATCCAGCTCGGGGTGGAGAAACCCGGCGAGGGCTTCTTCGAGGCCGAGCTCTACTCGCTGCCGCCGGAGAACTTCTACCTCGATCCGATCAAGTTCGAGGACGAGGAGCTGGCTTCGCTGAGCACCGCGCTGTCGCTGCTCACCGACGGCGGCTTTGCCTACGCCGAGCCGTTGCGCCTTGCCCTGCAGCAGGTTGCCTGGGGCCACCCGAACCCGGTCAGCGAGGGCGACCGGGCTCCGGTGGAGATGGCGATGACCGCGTCGGCCGGGGGCCGCGACCTCTCCCAGCGGCTGTCAAAGGTCGAGACCGCGATCTCGCGCCGCAAGACGATCGAGTTCACCTACTACACGATGGAGCGCGACGAGACCGAGAAGCGCAAGGTCGATCCCTACCACCTGGTCTTCCGCTCCGGCCAGTTCTATTTGATCGGCCACTCGCACGAGCGTGACGCTGTCCGGGTCTTCCGCCTCTCCCGCATCCAGGGCAAGGTCGGCTACGCCTCCAAGGCCGAGCACGACTTCTCCCCGCCGGAGAACTTCGACCGTCGCGACTACGGTCAGCGCGCGGACTGGCAGCTGGGGGAGATCCGCGGCACCGCGAAGATCTTCGTCCGCGACCGGATCTCCTGGTTGATCGAGCGCGACTTTGGTGGCTACGGCGAGCTGCGCCCGGCGCGCAAGGCCGACGACGCCCCCGGCAAGGGCTCGGTCCTCGAGACGGACTACGCTTCGCCTCGCGAGCTGATCGCCTGGGTGCTGCGCTGGCGCCAGAACGCCGAGGTGCTGGAGCCCGATGAGCTGCGCGACGAAGCCCGCGAGCGGCTCGACCTCCTCCACGACCGCCACCGCAGCGACTTCGAAGTGGCCGAGACCGTTGAGCGCCCGCTGCGCGAGGCGCCGCAGCGCTCGCGCAGCAACGGGCGCGGCGAGGCCGCGATTCGCCCCGAGCGCTTCGCCCGCCTCGTGACCCTCGCCGGGATGCTGATCGACTCGGCGAAGAAAGGCGAGCGCCTCAGCGTCACCGATCTGCGCCAGCGCCTCGAACTGACCGGGGAGGAGCTGCAGGAGGACATCGACCTGCTCAACGTCGTCAACTTCGGTGGCGGTACCTACGTGCTCTACGCCGAAGTCCTCGGCGACGAGATCGAGGTCGACTCCGAGCCCTACGGCGACAACTTCGCCCGCCCGGCGCGGCTGTTGCCGCTGGAGGCGAAGGCGCTTGTCGCCGCCATCGACCTCTTCGGCGACCACCTGCCGCAGGGTGGCTTGCAGAGCGCCCGCGAGAAGATCGTCGCCGCGCTCGGCCACGACCCGTCCGAGGAGGGCCTGGAGATTGCCTCCGGCAGCGGCGGCGACACCGAGGTGGCGCGCGTCGTCAACGAGGCGATAGCCGAGCGTCGCGTGCTTGAGATCCAGTACTACAAGGAGAACGAGGACCAGTTCACCAAACGCCGGGTTGAGCCCTACCGTCTGGAGAACGGGCGCGAGGGCTGGTACGTCGAGTGCTTCGACCTGACCAAAGAGGGAATCCGGCACTTCAAGCTCGACCGCGTCAAGGAGGCGGTGGCGAGCAGCGAGAGCTACGAGCCGCGCCAAGAGGTCGAAGAGCTCGCCGGGGTCGAGGGTTGGATGACCGACGGCGAGGTCCCGACCGCCCAGGTCGCCCGCGTCTGGGTCTCACCGGAGCGGGCCCGCTGGCTGCGCGAGGAGCGCACCGTGGTCGAGGAGCTGGCCGACGGCGCGGTCGTCGTCGAGCTGCCCTACGCAGGGACCTCGTGGCTTGTGCGCGAGATCCTGCGCGGCGCCGGGGACCTGGTCGTGCTCGAGCCCGACGAGGCACGCGAGGCGATCGCCGCGGAAGTCGCGGCGAGTGTTGCGTGACCGGGGAGCCCCGTCCGGTAGGGCTTCCACTTAACTTCTTTCGGTGGATCGCCTGTGGGCTGGCGCCCGCAGCCGACACCGAAAAAGTACAAGACGTTTCAGCCCTACCGGACGGGGCTCTATGACTCCCCACGGCGGGACTTCCGCGCCTGGACACGCGGAGATTCTGAGGATCGTTGCGCCTAATCCGGGGCCGATGACGCTGACGGGGACCAACACCTACCTGTATGGGTCCGGTCCCTGCACGGTGATCGATCCGGGCCCCGACGACGCCGGCCATCTCGATGCGGTGCGGGCTGCGGCTGAGGAGCGCGGGGGTATCGGCGTCGTTCTGCTCACCCATAGCCACGGGGATCACGCCGCCGGGGCGGACGGGCTGGGCGTCAAGGCCGTGTTGCCGAGCGGTGGGGAGGAGCACGGCGGGCTGCGTGCCATCGCCACCCCGGGCCACGCCGCCGACCACGTCTGTTTCCTGACCGGCGACGGGGTCTGCTTCAGCGGCGACCTGGTGCTCGGAGAAGGGTCGACCTTCGTCCCGCCCGACGGCGGCTCGCTCGCCGCCTACATGGAGTCGCTGCGGCTGCTCCAGGCCGAGCCGATCGAGTTGATCTGCCCCGGTCACGGCCCCTGGGTAACCGACCCGGCGGCGAAGCTGGCCGAATACATCGAGCACCGCGAGATGCGCGAGCGCCGCCTGCTTGCCGCCCTGGAGCGCGGCGAGCGCTCGAAGGAAGCGCTGCTGAACGAGGCCTGGGCCGATGTCCCCACCGAGCTGCGTCCCGCCGCCGCCCTGGTGATGGAGGCGCACCTGCAGAAGCTCGGCGCGGAGGGCCGGTTGCCGGCCGATCTCTGGGAGTAAGGGACGCCGGAAGCAAAACTGGCCAGCCAGCCAGTAAGGTGAGCGGATGAACGGCGGGAAGATGATGCGGGCTGGACTTGTCGCGGGGGCCGCGGGCACCGGCCTGGCCGCGGCCGCGACTGCCGCCGCCTGGCACTGGCTGGCTCGGCGGCCGCTGCCGAAGCAGAAGGGCACGATCGGGCTGGCTGGGCTTGAAGGTCCCGTGCGGGTGCGGCGTGATCGCTGGGGCGTACCGCACGTCGAGGCGGGGAGCGCGGCCGACCTCTGGTTCGCCGAGGGCTTCTGCCACGGCCAGGACCGGCTCTGGCAGATGGACTTCTACCGCCGTGCTCTCTCTGGGCGCGTCTCCGAGTTCGCCGGCGATGAGGGGCTGCCGGTCGACCGGCTGATGCGCACCCTGGGAATGCGGCGCACGGCCGAGCGCGAGGCGGCGAGCCTCGATCCGGAGCTGCTCGCGCTGCTGGAGCGCTTCTGTGAGGGCGTCAACGCGGCGGCGGCGAGCGCCAAGGCGCTGCCCTTCGAGATGCAGCTGCTGCGACTGGACTTCGAGCCCTGGCGCCCGGCCGACATCCTCGGCCTCGGCAAGCTGCTCGCCTTCGGGCTCTCGACCAACTGGGAGAAGGAGCTGCTGCGCGCCGACATGACCCGAGAGCTCGGCCCCGAGCTGGCGGCGAAGCTCGACCCCGCCTACCCGGCGGGCAACCCGGTCGTCAGCCAGGAACCGTGGTCCGGCGATGGCCTCGGCCTCGCCGAGCAGATCGACGCGGTGCGCCGCTCGATCGGCATGGCCGCCGAGGCAAGCGGCTCCAACAACTGGGCGGTCAGCGGTGCGCTGAGCGCAACCGGATCGCCGCTGATCGCCGGCGATCCCCACCTGCCGCAGAGCATGCCGGGCATCTGGTACCAGGTCGGCCTCACGCTCGGCGACCGCACCGTCCGCGGTGCCTCGCTGCCGGGCATGCCCGGCGTCTACATGGGTCAGAGCAACGACGTCTGCTGGACCTTCACCAACGTGATGGCTGATGTCCAGGATCTCTTCGTCGAGCGGGTCGAGGGCGACAGCTACCTGTTCGAAGACGAGTGGCGGCCGCTCGAGATCGTGCGCGAGGAGATCGTGGTCAAGGGCCGCGACGCGCCCGAGCTGCTCGATATCCGCATCACCCACCACGGCCCGCTCGTCAACGCGGCGCTTGGCGCCGACGAAGCCGAGCCGCTCGCCCTGCGCTGGATCACCCTCGACCAGCCGACCGCCTTCAAGGGGATGTTCGATCTGCACGGGATCCGCTCCGGCCCGGAGTTGGTCGCCAGCCTCGAAGGCCATACCTCACCCGCGTCCAACCTGATCTGGGCCGACCGCCACGGTTCGATCGGCTACAAGCTGATCGGTCGCTTGCCACTGCGCAAGGGGGGCTGTCCGGACCTGCCAAAGCCGGGTTGGGAGGGCGAGTTCGAGTGGGAGGGGGCTGTCCCGTATGACGAGCTGCCCGAGGTCATCGACCCCGAGAGCGGCTTCCTGGTGACCGCCAACAACCGCATCGTCGGCGACGACTACCCGCACCACATCACCAGCGACTGGCTCGACGGCTTTCGCGCACGGCGGATCGAGGAACTGCTTGGCGCCAGCGACGAGCACGACGTCGAGAGCTTCGAGGCGATGCAGTCCGACAATCTTTCGATCCCCGGACTCGAGGCCGCGAGGCGGCTCGGCCGGTTGAGCCCCACCGGGCAGCGTGAGGTGAGCGCGCTCGAGCGCCTGCGCAGCTGGGACGGGCGGCTCGACCCCGACACGATCGCCGGCACGATCTACCAAGCCTTCCTGCTGCGGCTGGCGCGCGAAGTCGCTCGCGCCGCGATCGGCGACCGGGACCTCTGCGAGCGCTGGCTCGACCGCGCCGACAACGGCTTCACCCCGCACGTCACCTCGCCGTGGCGCTGGCACTCCCACCTGATGAACCTCTGGGAGGAGGGTGACGAGGAGCTGATCGGGCGCTCCTGGGACGGCCTCGTCTTGGAGGCGCTGGCCGGCGCCCTCGACGACCTCAGCGACCGCTTCGGCCCCGACCCCGAGGGCTGGCGCTGGGGCCACGTCCACGAGATGGAGTTCCCACACCCGCTGGGCGAAGCGAACCCGCTGCTACGCAAGCTGCTCAACCGCAGCCTGCGCGCCGGTGGCGCTCAGGAGACCGTGAGCCAGATCGCCTACGACCCCAACGACCCCTATAAGGCCGTCTGGGCGCCCAGCTGGCGCATGATCGGCGACCCGACCGACCCCGGCCGCTCGCGCTGGCAGATGTTCACCGGCCAGTCGGGACACCCCGCCAGCCCCCACTACGACGACCTCCAGGCCGACTGGCTGGAGGGCCGCACCCAGCCGATGGCCGGCGAGGGGCCCTGGCGCGAGCTGGACCTCGTGCCTGTCTGAGCGTTCTCTTGCGACCCGCGCCGTAGTCGGCCGAAACGTTTGCGGGATGGGATTGTTGGGGGGTAGATGCGGCGCGTTGCTCTATGCCTGCTCGCGCTCGCGGTGCTTCTGCCTGCGAGCGCCGGCGCCAAGACGATCCACTTTCGTGGTGAGAAGGTCGGCGTGCCCGCAGGCTGGCCGGTCTACCGGCTCGCCGAGCGCCCCCATTTGTGCGTGCGCCTCGACCGCAAGGCCGTGTATCTGGGTAGGCCCGGATCCGCGCAGAATTGCCCGGCCGGCGCGATGGGGCGGCGGCGGGCGATCCTCGTCGATCCCGGCGCCAGGAGCCGAGCGGCCGCTGCCCGCGCGCGGGTCAGCCGCATCGCCTCCGCTCACATCTCAACCGCGACGTACATCGGGCTCGGCTTCGACGCCTGCACGGCCCCTTCGAAGCGCTCGATGTCGGCATGGGCCGGCTCGCCCTACCGGGCGATCGGCGTCTACATCGGCGGAGTCAACCGCGGCTGCTCGCAACCCAACCTGACCGCGAGCTGGGTCGCCGAACAGACCGCGGCGGAATGGAGCCTGATCCCGACCTACGTCGGCCTGCAGGCACCGACCTCGAGCTGCAGCTCCTGCGCCAAGCTCAGCACCTCCATCTTTACCGCTACGACCCAGGGGACCGAAGCGGCGACCGACGCGGTCGACCAGGCGCGCATCGCGGGAATTGGCGAAGGCAGCCCGATCTACTTCGACATGGAGAGTTACTCGCGTACCTCCAGTGCCAGCAACGCGACGCTGACCTTCCTCGCCGCCTGGACGGCGCGCCTGCACGCCCTCGGCTACCAGTCCGGTGTCTACAGCAGCGGCGCCTCGGGCGTCGCGGATCTCGCTGCCAAGTACGGCACCACCTACCTCGAGCCGGACGAGATCTGGTTCGCCAACTGGAACGGGCGAGCCTCGGCTGCGTCCGACCCCTACGTACCGGCGACGGCCTGGGTCGGTCACCGGATCCACCAGTACGCGGGTGGTCACAACGAGACCTACGGCGGAGTCACGATCAACATCGACAACAACTACGTCGAAGGCGCGACGGCGGGGGGCGGGGCGTCCTCCAGCGACAATCCGAGGGGAAGCTTCGATGTCGTCAGCTCTCCGGCTCCGGGTCAAGTGCAGATCTCCGGCTGGGCGATTGATCCGAACGCGCCGAAGACGCCGGTCTCGATCAGCGCTTACCTCGGTGGCGAGATCGACGAAGGCGGCGCCTCCGGGTACGAGCTCGGACCGATCGCGACCCAGGAACGCTCCGACCTGCTCGCGCTCTTCCCGCGCGCCGGCGCCTCGCACGGCTTCGACTCCAGCTTCCCCGTCATCGGCAGCGGCAGGCAGCGCCTCTGCGTCTACGCGCTCAACGTCGGGCCCGGCACAGACAAGCTGCTCGGCTGCCGCACGGTCGGCGTCCCGGTACCGATCTCGGTGCTACGGACGAAGTCGGCCGGAAACAAGGTGCGGATCAGCGTGCGCTGCGAGTGGCCGGTCGGCACCGCGTGTCCCGGCCAGATGCTGGTCCGCGCCCGGGTTCCGCAGCGCTACGTCGTCCGTCACGGACGCCGGCGGGTGGCGAGGACGAGGATGGTCAAACGGCTGCTCGCCCACCGTGCCTTCCAGCTCAAGGGCGGTGGGTCGCACACCTTCGTCCTCGGCCTTGGCACCGATGGTCGCACCTTGACGAGCGCTCGCGAACGCCCCCAGGCGCACCTGCTCGTCGCGATTCCCGGCGGCCGGGTCGGCCGCCAGCTTCAGCTCAGATAGCCGACGGGGACAGTGTCGCGATGGCTCAGTCCCAGGCTGCGAGGGGAAGGTGCTCCCGGATGGTCTCGTCCGCGGTGATGAGGGGAGCGTTTGCGACGATCGCGTGGGCGGAAATCAGACGGTCGAAGGGATCGCGCGTCCAGGAGAGATCCGCTGCCGCCTGTCCCAGCTCCGCGATCGATCCATCGGTGACCTCGATGCCAACGTCCTGCCGTAGCGCCGCCAGCATGACCGGTACGGAATCCCGGGCTCTCCCCACCTCGTGCAGATACCTCAGCTCGAGAACCGCCACCGGCGAGAGGACGGGCGCTCGTTCCTCGATCAGAGTGCGAGCCTTGGCTGGAAGCTTTCCCGCTAAGCCCGTGTAGAGCCACAGCGCGATATGGGTGTCAATATGGATCAGGGTTCCACTCCGAGGACCAGTCCATGTGGATCAACTCGTCGGGGTCGCCGACGATTGCCCCCTCGCGCCGGGGCAGGTTGTCCAATTTCGAACCTTTTTCCTTCTCTTCTCTGGGTGCAATCACGAGGATCTCGCCTTTGCGCTCGATCTCCAGCGGCTTGCCGGTCTCAAGGACCTCGTCGAGCAACCGGTAGACGTTGGCCCGCAGTTTCGACGCGCTGAGCGCCATAGGATCCTCCAGTCGAATATACGTACGTACGTAACCTGGATTATTCGTACGTACGATAGCACGGACTGGCGGCGGCGCCGCTGGGTTGGAGTCGATCGCTTGGAGCTCCATGGAGCCAAGCTACGTGGCCTCGACGCGCGCGTGGCGCGCAGAATCAAAAAATTGAGTGACGACTTGACGTCAACTCTGGGGCGCGGCCGGGTTTCAGGTAGCGGTGCGGCTGTACGAGGTGACCAGCTCGACGATCGCCGTCGGCGCCTTCTCGGGCGAGCCGGCGTCGAAGGGCGGGTCGGGGTCGTACTCGATCCCGAGCTGGACGGCTTGGGCCACCTCGGGCCCGGCCTCGCGGCCGACCAGGTGCAGGGCCATGTCGATGCCGGCGGTCACGCCGGCGGCGGTGATGGTCTTGCCGTCCTCGACCCAGCGACCGCCGACCGGATCGGCGCCGTACTTGGCCAGATCGCCGAGGGCGAGCCAGTTGGAGGTCGCTCGCTTGCCGTCGAGCAGGCCGGCGGCGCCCAGCAGCAGAGCACCGGTGCAGACGGAGGTCGTCCACTTCGTCGTCGCATCGATCTCGCGCAGCCAGGAGAGCACGGCCTCGTCCTCGAGCAGCGCGTCGCTGCCGCGCCCGCCGGGGACGAGCACCAGGTCGGCCTCGCTGGTCTGGTCGAGGGTCTGGTCGACGGTCAGGCCGAGGCCGCCTTCGGAGCGGACCTCGCCCGTGCGCAGACCGGCAAAGTGGACATCCCACCCCGGAACGCAACGGAATACCTCGTAGGGACCGACGGCGTCCTGAGCGGCGAGCTTCTCGAAGAGGAGGATTGCGATTTGCATGGTTCGATCCTGGCGGTCGGCGCCGCCTCTGTCGAGTGGCAGGATTGCCAATGTTCGATAGATTTCTGCCATGAGCGATCCGCACCGGGTTGTTGCCCTCTGCCTCGACGGCCTCGTCGCCTTCGACCTCACGGCTGCCACGCAGGTCTTCATCGCCGCCTCGGCTGCTGAGGGGACGCCGTATTACGAGGTCACCTGCTGCACTCCGAGTGGCGCTCCTGTCGCCACCACGAGCGGTTTCGAGCTTGTCCCGCGGCACGGCCTCGAGGCGCTCGCCGGCGCCCGCACCGTCGTGGTGCCGGGCTACTTCGCCGTCCTCGACCGTCCGCCTGAGGCGGTGCTCGACGCGCTGCGGGAGGCAGCCGCCGCCGGCGCCCGCATGCTCTCTGTCTGCACCGGCGCATTCGCCCTCGCCTACGCCGGCCTGCTCGACGGTCGCCGGGCGACTACCCACTGGGCCCATGCCCGGCAGCTCGCCGAGCTGTTTCCCGACGTTGAGGTCGATCCGGCCGCCCTCTTCGTCGACGGGGGAGAGGTGATGACCTCGGCCGGGCTCAGCGCCGGCATCGACCTCGCCCTGCACGTCGTCCGCAGCGACTTCGGCGCCGCCGCCGGAGAGCGCGTCGCCCGCCGCATGGTCGCCGCACCGCACCGCGAGGGCGGTCAGGCGCAGTTCATCAAGCGCCCCCCGGCCGAGGAAGCCGGTTCGCTCGAGCCAACTCGACGTTGGGCGGCCGAACGCCTCGACGAGCCCCTCGATGTCGCCGCGATGGCCCGCCACGCCGCGGTCAGCCCTCGCACCTTCGCTCGCCACTTCCGCGAGGAGACCGGCACCACGCCGCTGCGCTGGCTGCTCTCCCAGCGGGTGCTCGAGGCGCAGCGCCTGCTCGAGGAGTCCGACCTGTCGATCGACGACGTCGCCTGGCGCGCCGGCTTCGGCACCGCGGCCTCGCTGCGCGAGCACTTCCGCCGTGCGACCGCGACGACGCCCACCGCTTACAGGCGCTCCTTTCGTCCGGCGTACCAGGACGCGGTCGAGGTTTGAGGCGGATACCGGTTCAAACCTCGACCGCGGCGGCATAGAGTCCCGACGATGAGCCGGCGCGACCAGATCAAGCTGAGCGACGAGGAGCTGCTCGAGCTGCTCGACGCCGAGCGGATCGCGGTCGTCTCCTCGAACGGGCCGCGCGGCTTTCCCCACTCGATGCCGCTCTGGTTCGTGCCGCGGCAGGGCGAGATCTGGATCTGGACCTACGCCAAGTCGCAGAAGGTGCGCAACCTCGAACGCGACCCGCGAGCGACGCTGCTGGTCGAGACCGGCCACGAGTACGGCGAGCTGCGCGGGGCGATGATCGAGGCCGAGGCGGAGATCCACCGCGACTTCGAGACGGTGATCGGCTTTGCCGAAGAGCTGACCGTGCGCTACGCCGAGGGGATCGACTCGGTGCAGGGCGATGCCAAGGCGGCGCTCGAAGCGCAGGCACCGAAGCGTGTCGCGATCCACTTCAAGCCGCTACTGACGGCGACCTGGGATCACCGCAAGCTCGGCGGGACCTACTGAGAGCATCGGCTCTACCGGCTCTGGGCGCTGCCTAGTATGAGAGCAGGATGAGGGTCCTGCTCGCCACCAACCATCTCGGCCTCGGTGGCAGCGAGTCCTATCTGCTCACCGTCGCCGAGCAGCTCGACCGGCTCGGCCACGAGGCGGTTGTCTTCACCTCCGAACCTGGCGATGGCACCGCGGCCGCCGAGGAGCGCGGGGTCGAGGTCGTCGATGAGTCGGGACTCTCGGATGGCTTCGACGCGGCGCTGGTCCAGGATGTCGGGGTCGCCTACCAGCTCGCCGGTCTCTACCCGGCGACTCCACAGTTGTTCGTCGCCCACAGCAGCAAGTTCGACCTGCAGGCGCCACCCCAGCTGGCCGGCATGGTGGGGGCTGTTGTCGCGCTCAACGACCGGGTTGCGCGGCGCATGCGCAGCTTTGCCACGCCGCTCGAGGTCGTCCGGATGCGCCAGCCGATTGACGTCGAGCGCTTTTCCCCGCGCGGGCCGCTGCCCGAGATCCCCCGCCGCGCCCTCCTGTTCAGCAACAACCCCAACGCCGATCGCCTCGCGATGATCGAGGGCGCCTGCGCCGAGGCCGGCGTCGAGCTTATGCGGCTGGGGGCCCCATCCGGGCACACGACGGACACCGCCGCGCCGCTTGCCGGAGCGGAGATCGTGATCGGTTACGGCCGCTCGATCCTCGAGGGGATGGCGTGTGGGCGCGCCGCCTATGTCTACGACTGGAAAGGCGGCGACGGCTGGGTGACGGCCGAGAGCTACGCCGCGATCGAGTCCGACGGCTTTGCGGGAGGGGCGACCGGCGAGGTCGCCGATCGCGCGACTCTGGTCCGGCACCTACGTGGGTACTCGTCCACGATGGGCCCCGTCAACCATGACCTGGTGATCAAGCACCACCGCGCCGCCGTCCACGCCCAGGAACTGCTCGACCGGATCGAGGCCCTTGCGACCCCGCAGGTGCGGCAGCGGACTCCGTTTCAGGAGATGGCCAGGCTGGCGCGACTCGAGTGGCGGGCGAAGCTCGAGGCGGCCGACCTCGCGCGCGGGAACACGTACCTGCGAGGCCTCCTCGAGGATGCCGAGAAGGAGTGCGACAAGGCGATGGACGTGGCGACGAGAGCGCAGCGTCGCGCCGAGCAGACCGCGGCCGGATACGAGGCGACGCTCAGCTGGCGACTCACTAGGCCGCTGCGTCGCCTGAGCGCCCTGCGGCGGTGGATCGGTGCTCGCCGAACTACCCTCAGCCGAGCAGATCGGCCGCATCCACCTCGCGCAGGCGATCCCGGTAGCGGTCCCACCAAGAGTGGAACAGGCTCACCGCCTCCATCCCCAGGCGAAGATGGGGGGAAAGCTCCCCCGGCTCAGGCTCCCTGATCCAGTCCAGAAGCTCCGGCGCCAGGTGTGGTGCCAGCGGACCGTTCTGGAGCAGGCGACGGTGCATCGCCAGGGCTGGCTCCGAGCGCCAGCGGCGCGGCAGCACCGGTGGCGTGCGCTCGGTGTCCCCAGTCGACGGCACTTCCAGCAGCCGTGGCTCGATGCGCCCTTGGATCGCCGCGTGCATCGAGCCCTCGCGCTTCACCGCCGAGGGCACCGAGAGCAGTGCCGTGGCGACTCTGTCGTCGATGGCGGGTGCGAGCACCTGGGCTCCCGCACCGAGCAGCCCGCTCGGGTAGGTCGAGATGCCGCGCACGGTCCTGGTGGCGTAGAGGGAGAGAACCGGCTGGGAAGGGTGGCCCTCGAGCGGTCGCACCGCGGCTTCGAACTGGGCGCGGCTACGCTCGACGAGCGGCACCTGGAAGCGCGGTTCGAGCGCCTCGTGGGTGAGCCCGTACAGCCGCAGGCGGTCGAACAGGGCCCTGGTGCCGGCGCGCGGGGTGGGTGGGCTGATCACCTCGGGACTGTGGAAGCGGGCGCCGGTCTGCAGCAGCGAGTCGAGCGCGAAGCCGTCGAGCGCCGGTCCCCGCACGGATTCGATCCGGCGGGCGAGCGGCACCAGCCAGGCGTGGTCGACGAACTGGTGCTCGACCCGCCGCGCGCGCTCCTCCCAGTCCCTCGGGTAGTCCTCGACCGTGGCACCGACCTCCTCCCATGGCACTCCCAGTGTCCGCGCGACCATCTCCGCCGGCTCCTGCTCGAAGCGAGCACCCTCGTCGTCGCTGACGGTCAACGCCAGCGGCGAGGCCCGCCCGAGTGAGACGGCGGTGGAGAGCAGCAGGCGCGAGTCAAGCCCGCCACTCAGCGGGCAGGCGAGCTCGCCGTCGAGCTCGGCGAGCGTCTCGCGCAGTGCTGCCGCGGAGGCCTCGGCGCCTTCTGCGTGGTCGAGGTGTGGATCGATCTCGGCCCACGGCCAGCGGTGCACCCGCACCCGGCAGCGACCGAAACGCCGGTGCAGGGTGGAGCTGGGGCCGAGCCGGCGGATCTCGGCGAACGGCGTCCGCTCGCCGAGCGCGTAGCGCATTGCGATGATCGCCGCCCAGGCATCCCAGTCGACTGAGAGTGCCGCGGTAGAGGTCTCGACCAGCGGGTCGATGCGCGTGGCGAAGTAGGTGGCTCCGTCCTGGTCGATCCAGTAGATCGGGCCGAGGCCGCTGACCGAGCTGTGCAGGTATCGCCGCCGCCCCTCGATCACCAGCCCGCAGGCACCTCCCCTGGAGGCCTGCTCCCAGTCGGTCGCCCTCCCATGCCAGAGGGTGCCGCAGGTCCAGCCGAGGCCGCGCTTGCGCCCTTCGCCCCACCGCACCGGCTCCCGGTCCAACAGCAGGATCGAGCCCGCGTCCTCGTGGGCCGGGCTGGGATTGCCGCCCAGTGCTGCCGACATCGCGAGCACCCGGTCGCGGTTGTAGTCGCCCAGGGCGCCGCAGGCAAGGGGCGCTCGGTCAGGTCCCTGCATTGCCGCCGATCGTAAGCCTTAGAGTCCCGCTCCGCCGCCGGCCGGGACCACCGCGACTTCGCCGCCCGATCAGGGTTGAGCCGAGGAGATGAGCATGAAAATGAGGAAAGCGTCGATCGCCACGGCTTTGATCGTCATCGGGGTCGCCGCCGTTGCCGCGATCGTCTCGCTCTCTTCCCCTGGGGTTGCTCAGGCGGCGCCGCGCAGCTTCTTCGGCATCGTCCCGCAGGCGATCCTCTCCGAAGAAGACGTCCGCTACATGCGGGCCGGCCGGATCGGCAGCATTCGCATGGGTATCGGCTGGGAAAGCGTGCAGGAGAAAAAGGGTGGCACCTACAACTGGGAAGGCACCGACCGGGAAGTCGCGACCGCGGCCAACCAGGGCCTGCAGGTGCTGCCGTTCCTCGCCGGGGTGCCGCGCTGGCTCTCGCACAAGGGGACGAAGCTGCCGATCGACAGCGCCGTGGCGCGGCAGGGATGGACTGCGTTCGTCAACGCCGCGGTCAAGCGCTACGGGCCCGGCGGCGAATTCTGGACCGAACACACGCCGGCCGCGGCCAACAAAGACGGGATCGTGATTCGCAGGCCGTTGCCGATCCACACCTGGCAGATCTGGAACGAGGCCAACTTCTTCTACTTCGCCTACCCGGTCTCGCCGACGCGCTACGCGCGGCTGCTCAAGCTCAGCTACGCAGCGATCAAGTCGGCCGACCCGCGGGCCCAGATCCTCCTCTCCGGGCTCTTCGGCGAACCCGACGAGGGCGGCAAGCGCGGCATGTCGGCGGCCGACTTCCTCTCTGCTCTCTACAAGGTCCCCGGTATCAAGCACTACTTCGACGACGTCGCTCTGCATCCATATGCCTTCCACGTCGAAGACCTCGAAGCGATGGTCGAAGACATGCGTGGCGTCGTCCTGGAAAACCACGACGCCGGGGCGGGGCTCTACATCACCGAGATGGGCTGGGGTTCTCAGAACGACCCCAACGTCGTCGCCTTCGAGCAGGGCATCGGCGGTCAGGCGCGCGAACTGCGTGGCGCCTACCGCTACTTGCTCAAAGACCGCAACCGCCTCAACCTCAAGGCGGCGTACTGGTTCACCTGGAAAGACTCGCGCTACTACTGCAACTTCTGCGACTCGGCCGGCTTCTTCCGTGAAAGCAAACGTTTCCACGCCAAGCCCGCCTGGCACGCCTTCGTCCACATCACGGGCGGGCGTGCCCGCCCCTAGCCCCACCAAATAGCATCCGGCCAATGCCCCAGCCTGAGCGACAGGGTCCGGCCTGGCTCGTCCTGCCGACCTACAACGAGGCGGGCAACATCGAGGCCTTCGTCGAGGCCGTGCTCGAGAAAGTCCCGGCAACGGCTCGGGTATTGATCGTCGACGACAACTCGCCCGACGGGACGGGCAAGATCGCCGACCGGCTGGCAGAGCGCCACGAGGCGGTCACCGTCCTGCACCGGCCGCACAAGGAAGGCCTCGGCCCGGCCTACATCGCCGGCTTCAAGCAGGTCCTTGCCGAGGGCGCCGGGATGGTCCTCGAGATGGATTCGGACTTCTCTCACGACCCGGCTTACTTGCCGCGCCTGCTCGAGGCGGGCGAGCGCGCTGACCTGGCGATCGGCTCGCGCTATGTCCCCGGTGGCGGCGTCGGCGACTGGAGCGCGATGCGGCGCGCGATCAGCCGCGGCGGCAGTGCCTACGCGCGGCTCGTGCTCGGGGTCGGCGTGCGCGACCTCACGGGCGGCTTCAAGTGCTTTCGCCGCGAGGTCTTGGAGGCGATCGATCTCGACTCGATCCACTCGCGTGGCTATGCCTTCCAGATCGAGATGACCTACCGGACGATCCAGCGCGGCTTCACGGTCGTCGAGGTGCCGATCGTCTTCCGGGAGCGCCGCGCGGGCCAGTCCAAGATGGATCGCTCGATCGTCGCCGAGGCCGCCTGGCGCGTTCCGCTCCTGCGCTTCGAGAAGTAGCGGCCCCCACCGAGCCGACCTATATCGTGCCCGCGCCGTGAGCGAACCCTCCACCTCGCCATCCCGATCCAGCGGGATGCCCTCCCGTCTGATCGAGCTGGCCCGGTCTCCCGAGGGCACCATCGCGATCTACGCGGCCCTCGCCATCGCCGCGACCGTCGCTGCCTACTTCTACCTCTTCACGCAGTTCGCGGAATACGACGACGAGGGCACCGTGCTGGTCACCCTGAAGGCGTTCGTGGCCGGCGAAGCCCTTTACAAGGACGTCTACACGCCCTTCGGCCCGTTCTACTACGAGCTCTTCGGCGGTCTCTTCTCGCTCAGCGGACACGCAGTCACCACCGACGCCAGCCGCTCGATCGTGATGGTCATCTGGGTCGGTGCGAGCCTCCTTTTCGGGCTCGCCGTGCAGCGGCTCACCGAACGCGTGGCCCTCGGCGTGACGGCGATGCTCGTTGCCTTCAGCGTCCTCTTCGTCCTCAGTCAGGAGCCGATGCACGCCCAGGTTCTCGCGGTTGGGCTGCTGTCGGTCTTCACGGCCCTCGTCGTCCGCACCGACAGCCGGCGAATCTGGATGCTCGGCGGTATCTGCGGCGCGTTGCTGGCCGCGCTTGTGCTCACCAAGATCAATCTCGGCATCTACGCGGTCGCCGCCGTGTTCTTCGCCGCGGCCCTCTCCGTCGAACCGTTGTACCGCCGTCGGTGGGTGCGCTGGCCGGTGGTCGTCGCCTTCCTCGTCCTGCCGTTCGTCGTCACCAGGCCGGACCTCTCCAACGTGCTCGTTCGCAACCTCGCCCTGCTCGAGCTGCTCGCTGCGATATCGGTTGCGGTTGCGACCTGGTCACTGCGCCAGGACCCCACTAGGGACGGGGAGCAGGAGAGGACGACGCGCTGGCTGCTCGGTGCGGCGGCGGGCTTTGGCCTCGCTTTCGCGACGATCCTGGGGGTCATCTTCATCACCGGCTCCGGCCCGGCTGACGTCTATGACGGGGTGGTCACGCAGGCGCTGCGGATCCGCACCGTAAACGCGATTCAGATCGGGATCACGAATGCCTCGATCGACTGGGCGATCGCGGCGATTGCGGCCGCTGGGCTCGTCTCTTGGCTGCGCTCGCGCGGCGGGCCCAGCTCGAGACTGTGGTCGGGGGTGCTGCGGGCGGCAGCTGGCCTGGCGATCTGGTTCTCGATCACGGAGACGACGCCACTGTCTCTCGGCCCGGCCCCTGGAAATCCCGATGCGCTCGCCATGGTGCTCGCCTGGGTGGCGGTGATCCCGCCGGCTGGAGCGGCCGAGTCGACTCAGAAGCGGTTCATCCGGGCGCTCCTGCCGACCCTTGCCGTCGCCGAGGTGCTGCAGACCTACCCGGTGGCGGGCAGCCAGATGCGGATCGCCGCGGTGATGTTCGTTGCCGTGGGCGGCATCTGCCTGGGGGACGCGCTCGTCGAGCTCAGGGCTTGGAGCGCGGCGCGGGGCAAGGCCTCGCTCGAACGCCTGGGTGTCGTCGCGAGCGTCGCGATCGTCGCCCTCGGGGCGAAGTTCGCCCTCGACGGCGTCGTCCAGCCGACGATCTCGAACGCCATCCTCTACAACGAACAGGAGGCCTTGCCATTCCCGGGGGCGACGAGCCTGCGTCTTCCGGCTCCCGAGACCGATACCGCGGCTCGTGTGGTCGAGCTGCTGCACCAATACCGCTGCACCGACTTCATCGGCTACCCGAACATGGACAGCCTCTACCTGTGGTCCCAGATCGACCCGCCCCGCCCCTCTGCGCCATCTGCGTGGATGTTGGCCCTCGACGAAAGTGAACAGCGACGCATACTCCGCCAGATGCGCGCCAGCCCACGTCCCTGCGCCTTCCGCAACGAACCGATCGCGGAGGGTTGGCTGGGCAACAAGTCGCGGCCGGAAACGCCGCTCGTCCGGTACATCTTCAACGACTTCGACGTCGTCGAAACCGCCGGTTCTTTCCTATTCATGCTGCCGAAAGGAAGACGTTGATGGAACGCATCCGCGCGACCGACGAGCGGGTTCTTGCCTGGATCCTGCTGGGCGTGGCGATGTGCATCTCCGCCACCTGGCTGATGATCGCCGGCAAGGATCTGACCTTCTCCGGGGACGACATCTTCTACTACGGTCGGCTCGTCGATCACGACGGTCTGGTCTCGGTCACCGGCGGGCTCGAATACTTCTTCGCGCCGCACAACGGCCACCTGCAGATCCTCGGCAAACTGATCTACCGCGGCTTGTTCTTGACGGTCGGCGCCGACTACCCGGTCTTCCGCGTGATGGAGATCCTCGCCGTGTTCGTCAGCGTCCTCCTCCTCTTCATCCTCATGCGGCGCCGGGTGCGCCCGCTGGCGGCGCTGATCCCCTGCGTCCTGTTGCTCTTCTTCGGCTACGGCGAGGGATCGTTCCTCTGGCCCTTCAACATCCACACCATCGGGGCGCTCGCTTTCGGGCTTGGCGCGCTGCTGACGCTGGAACGCAACGACCGGCGTGGCGACGTGGCGACGTGCGTGCTGCTCGTCCTCGCTGTCGCCACGGTCGAGGTCGGGCTCGCCTTCTGCGTCGGCGTGGCGATCTCGGTGCTGCGCCGCGATGACCGCTGGCGCCGCGTCTGGATCTTCGCCATCCCCCTCGTCCTATTCGCGATCTGGTGGCTGTGGGCGCGCAAGTTCGGCCAGTCGGAAGTGGAACTGGTCAACGTCCGCCTGATCCCGATCGACTTCACCAACGCCCTGGCGGCGGTGATGGGGTCGATCTTCGGTGTCAACCCGACCGGCGCGGAAATCTCGCCCAACGTCACCACGATCACCCCTTGGGCGAGCGTACTAGCCGGTTTTGCCGTTGTCGGTCTGATCTATCGCATCAGGCTTGGCAAGGTCCCGATGGGCCTCTGGGTCGCGCTTGCCGCCGTCCTCACCTACTGGCTGATGATCACGCTTGCCGACCGTCCGCCGGACTCGACCCGCTATCTCTTTGTCGGCGCGGTGGCGATCTTCCTGATCGCCGCCTCGGCGTTGCGCGGGGCGAAGATCACCGGTCCGGCGCTGATCGCCGCTGCCTGCGTGGTGGCGCTGGCGATCCCGCCGAATATCTCGAAGTTCTACGACGAGCGGGCTTCGTCTGTGATCGATGCCGAACATACGCGTGCCGAGTACGCGATGTTGGAACTGGCCCGCCCCCATGTGCATACCGACTACTTCCCAGTTGTCGACCCCAACGTCATCGCTGCTGGTGGAAACGTGTACGTGCCGCTCTCTTCCGACACCTATTTTCAAGCGGTGGACGAATTCGGCCCTATCGGTTTCTCCTTGAAGCAGATCCGCGGTTCGAGTCTGGATCTTCGGCAAATCGCCGATGCGACGCTGGCTGGTGCGTTGGAACTGGCTCTGCGGCCGAGCGAAGCTCCCGCGGATCCCTCTGCCTGCCCCAGCTCCCGCGATGGGACGTCCGGCCACAGCGTTTTCTTCTATGTGCGTCGTGGTGGGGTATTGCTCGGTTCGTTGGCGAAGCGCCCGGTGAGAGTGAGCGTCGGCCGCTTCGCTACCGGCGGGACCCCGGTTCCAATCGGCAAGCTCCAGCCCGGCATGTGGGCAAACTTGCGGATCCCGACTGACTCGGCCACCGACCGTTGGTGGGTCACCGTCGATGGGCCGGTCTCGGTCTGCCCGCCGTCAGCGGGCTGAGGCGTCAGCGCCGCAAACAGGCGGTGACCGGACCGTCTACGGTCATGCGCCATGGATCCGGTGCTTCGTCTGCGGGGATGACGATCTCCGACCAGCTGCCGGACGGGAGATAGTCGATGCCGACGCTGCGCGGTGAGTCGGCGAAGCGGGCCAGCCAGAGCCCGGTCTGGCCGCCCTCGGGGCGCAGCAGGGTCTTGCCTGGCGCGACGGTGAAGGTGGCGGATTCCGCTTTGCGGGGCAGCGCAACCGCGCGGCACTCGGTCTGCCGGGTCGGGGCTGGCGCCGGTTCGGCCACGATGCCGTCGGCGCCGACCAGGGCGGCATCGGCGATCAGGCGCAGGTCTTCGTCCTGGTCGCGCAGTTCACTCAGCGAGTAGGCGATCGAGCCGTTGTGGGCGGCGGCGTCGAGGTAGGCGCCGGCGGGAATGCCGATGAAGAGCCCCCCGTCGACTTCCGCCACGCGCGGGTCGCTGGTCACGACGTAGTCGGGGTCGACGTGGTTCCGGGTGAGCTCGAGCATCGCGAACTCGGCGTGGCTGACCGGCGGGTCGTGGTGAAGGGTGTCGTCGGCCCGGCCCTCCGTGAGCTGCGCGATGTTGGCCGGGAGCGCGACCAGGGCCAGGATCAGCAAGGCGACGACGGCTCCGTCGGAGACTCGGCGGCGGACGGCGTCGGCGGCGATCAGCACGATCAGCACGGCGCCGACGAGGATGTAGCGGCCTCCTTCGGCCGGCCGGGCCGCCACCGCCAGAAAGATCCAGTAGCTGCCGAGGATCGTGAGCCAGACCCAGATCGTGCGTGGCAGCCTGCCCAGGCAGAGACGGGCGAGCAGCACCACGGCAGCCGCCACCGCCAGCGCTCGGCCGAACCAGGTCACGGTGGTGACGTAGGAGCCGGCCAGGATCGGGTTGGTGCCGGTCAGGGCCCCCAATGCGGCGGCGGCCCCGTGCAGGACGGTTTCCGGGAAGAGGTGGATATTGCCCGCGGTCGTTTCGCTCTGGTCGAACTTGCGTGCCCAGAGCCACCAGATCGCGTAGAGGGCGAGCGGTATGAGGACGATCCAGGCTCGCCGCCAGGCCTCCACGCGGTGCCGGATCAGCAGCCAGATTGCGATCCCGAGCGCGAAGCAGAGCCCCAGCTCGATCATCGCGATCGAGACGGCGAGCAGCAGGCAGGCGAGGATCTCGCCGCGGCGGTCGTCCCGCTGGAGCACGAGGATCGCGCCGAGGCCCGCCGCGAGCGACCCCGCGGTGTTGAAGTCGAGCGGCCAGAGCAGCTGCTCGCGGGCGAAGCCGAGGAAGAGCAGGACGATGCACGGCGCAAGCGCGGCGATCGTGCCTACCCGTCGCCGCGCCAGCTCGAAGGTGAGGGCGACGCAGGCGAACAACGAAGCGATGTTGATCAGGACGAAGACCTCGTACTTGGCGCCGAAGGTGGCGAAGACCAGCTCGTAGACGAAGCGCCCGCCGACCGGCAGGTGGCCGTTGAACGGGGCGAAGAGGTATTCCAGGCTGAAGGGAGCGAAGTGGACGAGCTGTCCCTGCTTGTCGGCGACGCGGCCGTAGTAGAAGAGTTCGTCTATCGCGAAGCCCTGGCCGTGGGTGGTGAAGAAGATCAGCCCGGCGGAGAGCAGCATCGCCAAGCCCAGCACGGCCCAGGCGACGCGCGGTTCGCTCAGGCGGGCCAGGGCTCTCTGCGCCATCTCAGGCACCTCCCTCTACCGCCAGGTTGCAGATCGTCAAGCTGCCCGCTGGGCTCAGTTGCGCGCGCCAGGGGCGCGGCGATAGGTCGGCTGGAATCGCGAGCTCGTTCCAGGCGCCGGTAGCGAGGCTGCCGAGCTGCACCGGAAAAGCGTCAGCGAAGCGCCCCAGGCTTAGCTCGCCCGCGCCACCCGAGCGAAGCAGGGCTCCACCGGCCGGCAGCGTCACGACAGTCGCTTCCCCGGAGGCGGCTTCCACCGTCCGGCAGTCCTCCAGCGCCTCGCCCCGCGGTGCCGCCACGGGCCGCAGCTCGACCCCGAGCGCCGCCGCCAGCACCTTGTCGGCCGGGATCCTTGCTTCCTCCGGCGCCGCTTTGAGCTCGGCTTCCGTGTAGGCGGGGGACCCGAAGGCGTCCCGCGCGGAGAGATAGGAGCCGACTTCCACCGGGACGTAGCCGGTGTCGGCGATGTCTTCGCTGAGGATCAGGCCCGGTTCGACCGTGTTGCGGGCGATCTCCACCGCCGTCAGGTCGGCGCGCTCGAGTCTGCTGGTCCGCTCGTAGCTTTCGTAGGACTCGTGCAGGAAGAGGAGGTTGCTGGCGACTGCGGCGACGACGACGGCGAGCGCCGGAATCGCCAGGCGCCGCTCCAGCTTCAGGCCGCGCAGCAGGTCCGCGGCGACCAGCAGCACCATCGCGCCTGCCGGGTACTGGTAGCGGCTCGCCCAGGCCAGCCGGCCGGGCTTGACGTCGAATCCGCCGAGGATCCAGTAGGAGAGGACGATCGCCAGCACCACCCAGAGCGAGCGCGGAATCCGCTCGATCCGGTACAGGCGCCAGACCGCCAACCCGCCGAGCAGGACCGCGAGCGGGCGCCCCCAGTCGAGGCCGGCCGGCGATGCGATCCCTTCCACCGGCGTCGCAAGGCCGAGCAGCGCCGCGATCGCCGCCGCGAACGAGTCGAACACGTAGAGCGGCGTGGTGGCGACGTTGTGCAGCGAGAAGGCGCTTTCGGCGGTGTGGCCCCAGCCGAGCCACCAGATCGCGTAGAGGGCGACCGGTACCGCGACGACGAAAGCACGCCGGCGCCAGTCGCGGTCGCCGCGGCGCAGGACGACGTCGACCGCGGCGCCGATCGCGAAGGCGAGCCAGAGGCTGGAGAAGAGCATCGAGCCGACCAGCCAGGCGCAGGCGAGCCAGTCGCCGACCTTGTCGCGCCGGTCGAGGGCGACGAGCACGCCGAGCCCGCAGGCCATCGAGCCGAGGAAGGTGATCGAGGCGAACCAGAGCAGGTCGTCGTACGCGGCGCCGAGGAAGAGGACCGGGAGCAACGCGATCAGAGCCGGCCACTCGCCTAGCCGGCGTCTGATCCAGACGAAGAGGAACCAGGCGCCGAGCAGGAACAGCGCCGCCGCTATGACGCGGTAGGGCAGGGTCGAGCCCATCCCAAAGGTCGCCAGCAGCAGCTTGAACACGGCGACCGGGCCGGCGACGAAATGCTCGTTGTCGGGTTTGAGGAAGGCGTCGGCGTTGAAGCCGCGCCGGTAGAGGATGAAGGTCCAGTCGTCGAGCAGGAAGGTGATGCGCGACGCCAGCGTCGTTATCAGCACGCCCGAGGCGAGCATCGCCGCGAGCATCAGGGGCGTGGCGGAGCGCCAGAACCCCCCCCGAACGGTGGCTTCACCGGGCCGCATGCGGGTAATCTAGGCGCCGTCCCGGAGGCGACCTGAACGCCATACAGCCCGCCCTCGCGGCGCCTCGCCGGCGCCCTCGCGGCGGTAGTCGCCGCGGCTCAGGTGGTGCTCGAGGAAGACGTAGAGGACGATGAAGAGGTAGCGGCTGCCCATCTCGTTGAGGCGCAGCTTCGAGACCCCGGCTTTGCGGTTGGCCCAGGAGATCGGCACGATGCCGTAGCTGTAGCCGCGCACGACGGCCTTGAGCGGCAGCTCGACGGTCAGGTTGAAGTGATGGGAGAGGAAGGGCTGGACGTTTTCGATCACCTCGCGCCGGTAGGCCTTGAAGGCGTTGGTGGTGTCGTTGTAGCCGTGGCGGAAGAGGGCCCGGATTCCCCAGTTGACGATCCGGTTCATGATCAGCTTCGAGCGTGGGTAGTCACTCACCTTCGAGCCGTGCACGAAGCGCGAGCCGAAGGCGCACTCGTAGCCTTCTTCGAGCAGGCGTTGGTAGGAGACCAGGTCGCGCGGGCTGTCGGAGCCGTCGGCCATCACGATCGCCACCGCGTCGCCCTCGAAGGCCTCCAGTCCTGCCCGGACGGCGAAACCGAAGCCGTTTTCATATGGGGAGGGCAGGCAGCGCACCTGCGGGTGCTCGGCGGCGATCCGCTCCACGACAGCGGCGGTGCCGTCGGTGCTGGTGTCGTCGACGACGATCACCTCGTGCTCGATCTTCTCCGCGTCGAGGGTGGCGGCGATCTCGGTCACCGTCTCGGCGACGGTGCCCTCCTCGTTGTAGGCGGGGATGACCACAGAGAGCTTCATCGCGACACCTTCTCGAATCCGAGCGCCTCGGCGACGGCATCCTCGTGGGAGGCGGTCCACTCGAGCAGGTCGGCGAGCACGTCGCGCGGGCTGCGGCGCGGTCGCCAGGAGGTGCGGGCGAAGAGCCGCGAGCAGTCCGAGAGGTAGATCGGCACGTCGCCGGGCCGGGTCTCGGGGTCGGCGCCGATCTCCACCTCGTTGCCGGTCAGCTCCCGGCAGAGCGCGGTCGTCTCCAGCAGCGAGAGGCTGCACTCGCGGCCGCCGCCGACGTTGGCGACCGAGCCGCTCCAGCCCTCGGGGTCGCCGAGCTGCTCCTCGACCAGGTCGACCAGGTCGTCGATGTGGAGCAGGTCGCGGGCCTGCTTGCCGCTGCCGCCGAAGCCGATGTAGTTGAGCGGCCTGCCGAAGTGGTGGCTGAGCAGCCACCAGGAGAAGACGCCCTGGTCGACCTTGCCCATCTGCCAGGGGCCGGCGATCACGCCGCAGCGGTTGACGACCGCGCGCAGGCCGAAGGCGTCGGCGTACTCCTCGATCAAGAGCTCGGCGGACAGCTTGGTGGCGCCGTAGAGGGTGCGGGCGCCGGGCAGCGGGAAGTCCTCGGAGATGCCCTGTGGACCGGCGCCGCGGACCGGTTGCTCGGCGGCCAGCTCGTAGCGGGTCTCGGTCTCCTCCAGGACCAGCTCGAGCTGGGGTGCCACCGGGTAGACGCGGCTGGTCGAGAGGAAGACGACGAAGGCGCTCTCCTGGCGCGCCCGCTCGAGGCAGTTGAAGGCGCCGACCAGGTTCGTCTGCACCGAGTAGGAGGTGTCGGCGAAGCCGGCCAGGACGGAGGGCTCGGCCGAGCACTCGACCATCGCGTCGAAGCTCCCTGCCGCGGCCAGGTCGTCGGACTCGCGCACGTCGCCGTGGACGAACTCGACGCCGGCCTCGCGCAGCCGCGTCAGGTTCAGCTCGGAGCCGCGACGCATCAGGTTGTCTAGCCCGACGACCTCCCAATCGGGGTGGCGCGTGGCCAGCGCCACGCCGAGGTTTGCACCCACGAATCCGGCGCCGCCGGTGATCAAGACCCGCATCTGGCGCGCATTCATAGCAGGGGGTCGCGCTGCCGGGATAATCTCGAGCCGCCGATGCGGCTCCTTCTCGCCACCAATCATCTCTGGCTCGGAGGAGCCGAGTCCTACCTGCTGACCGTTGCCGAGCAGTTCGAGCGACTCGGTCACGAGGTCACGATCTACGCGCCGGAAGTCGGTGCGGGCGAGGCGGTCGCTCGCGAACGCGATCTGGAGGTGGTCAGCGAGGGCGGCTCGATCCCCGCGGACCTCGACGCCGCCTTGGTCCAGGACGGAACCGTCTCCGGCGAAATCGCGGCGCGCTGCCCCGGCGTTCCCCAGCTCTTCGTCGTCCACAGCACGATGTTTGCCCTCCAGGACCCGCCGCAACTGGACGGAGCAGTGGGCGTTGTTGTCGTTCTGAGCGATCGCGTTGCCGCACGAATGCGTAGCTTCGCCACCCCCGTGGAGGTCGTGCGCATGCGCCAGCCGATCGACACCAATCGTTTCGTGCCACGCGAAGCGCTGCCCGAGGTTCCCCGCCGGGCGCTGCTGCTGAGCAACTACTCACTCCCGGACCGGCTCGAGACGATCGAAAGCGCCTGCTCGGCTGTCGGGATCGAGCTTCACCGGCTCGGCGCCGCGGCGGGCTCGACAACCGACGTCCGTCCGGCGCTGGCGGAAGCCGACATCGTGATCGGCTACGCACGCTCGGCCCTGGAGGGGATGGCCTGCGGACGGGCGGTCTACGTCTACGACCTGCATGGCGGTGACGGCTGGATGACCGCGGAGAGCTATGCGCAGATCGAGGCCGACGGCCTCGGCTTCGCTGGATCGACGGGGGAGCTCGTCCTCGACCGGGACACGTTGGCCGAGGATCTGCGGCGCTATTCGGCTTCGATGGGGCCGATCAACCACGACCTCGTCATGGCGCACCACCACGCGGGCCGTCACGCCGAGGAGCTGATCGGGCTCCTGGGCGGTCTCGCCAACCGTCCCCCGCGGCCGCGCGAGTCCGCGCGCGAGATGGCACGGTTGGTGCGCCTCGAGTGGCGGGCGCAGCTCGACGTCCACGCCTTGCGGCAGGAGAACGCCGCGCTGTCCAAGCGCCTCCACGATTCCGAGCTCGCCCGCATCGACGAGCGCGAGGAAGACAAGGAGAAATTAGTCAACGTCGCCCGGCAAATCGAGGCCGACACCAGGCGGGAGTACGAGCAAAGTCTCAGCTGGCGTTTGATGGCTCCCTTGCGCGCGCTCTTGCGTCGCCTCCGTGGTGGCGAGTAGCTAGTCTGCTGCGCCATGCCTACCGCAATAGTCACCGGATCGGGGGGCCTGATCGGCTCCGAGTCAGTCCGCCGCTTCATCGAGGCGGGCTGGGACATCGTCGGGATCGAGAACGACATGCGCGCCCGCTTCTTCGGCGAGGAGGCGTCGACTGCGCACGTGACCGAGGAGCTGCGCGAGGGCTACTCCCAGTTCCGCTCGCTCGATCTCGACATCCGCGACGCCGAGGGGATCAACCGCGCCTTCGCCGATCTCGGGGGCAAGCTCGACGCCGTGATCCACACCGCCGCGCAGCCCTCGCACGACTGGGCGGCGCGCGAGCCGCAGACTGATTTCGGCGTCAACGCGCTCGGCACCCTCAACCTGCTCGAGGCGGCGCGCGAGCATGCCCCGGACGTGCCCTTCATCTTCTGCTCGACCAACAAGGTCTACGGCGACACGCCCAACCACCTGCCGCTGGAAGAGCTCGAGAAGCGCCTCGAACTGCCCGAGTCTCATCCCTTCCACAAGGGCATCGACACCTCGATGTCGATCGACCGATCGACCCACTCGCTCTTTGGCGTCTCCAAGGCCGCCGCCGACCTGCTGGTGCAGGAGTACGGCCGCTACTTCGATATGCCGACGGTCTGCTTCCGCGGTGGCTGCCTGACCGGTCCCCAGCACGCCGGCGCGCAGCTGCACGGCTTTCTCGCCTACCTGATGAAGTGCACGGTCACCGGCACCCCCTACACCGTCTTCGGCTATGGCGGCAAGCAGGTCCGCGACAACATCCACAGCGCCGACCTCGTCGCCTGCTTCCAGTCCTTCCAACGCGCACCCCGCGCCGGCGCCGTCTACAACATGGGCGGCGGCCGGCGCAGCAACTGCTCGATGCTCGAGGCGATCGACGTCTGCGAGCGGATCAGCGGCCGCGAGCTGCAGTGGGAGCTGAGCGAGGAGAACCGGATCGGCGACCATCGTTGGTGGATCTCCGACGTCTCCGACTTCGCCGCCGACTACCCCGACTGGCAGCCACGCTACGGCATCGACGAGATCCTCCAGGAGATGTACGAGCAGAACGTCGAGCGCTGGATGGCGACCGCGGGATAAGCAGTACTTAGCCTTCTTGCTAAATTTAGCTACCAAGCTAAATTTAGGAGAAGGGCTTAAGCACTGTGAACCCGATCGAGTTCAAGAATCCGTATCGCCCGGGCGCGGGACACATGCCTCCCTATCTGGCCGGCCGCGAACGCGAGTACGCGGAATTCAATCGCCTCCTGGAGCAGGACGAGATTCTCGAGAATCTGGTTCTGACTGGGTTGCGTGGGGTTGGCAAGACCGTCTTGCTCGAGACCTTCAAGCCTCTGGCGATCAAACATGGCTGGGTTTGGGCGACCGCTGACCTCTCCGAGTCGGCCAGCATCAGCGAGGCTGCCCTCGCCGAACGGCTCTTGGCCGATCTTGCGCTGATCACGTCGTCTACGACCGTGGTGGATGCGGCAGTTGGCAGCCAGGTCGGCTTCGCCACGCCATCGCAGCCGCGAGAGGTTCCACTGACCCACGAGGTCCTCGTGGCTGTCTACGAAAGAACCCCCGGCCTGACCGCAGACAAGATCAAGGCGGTGCTCGAATTTGCCTGGGAGCACATGCGCGACCAAGGACAGAATCGCGTGATCTTCGCCTACGACGAGGCACAGAATCTTTCCGACCATGCAACCAAGGAGCAGTTCCCGCTGTCGGTACTGCTCGACGTGTTCCAGTCGATCCAGAAGAAGGGCATTCCCTTCATGCTGGTTCTCGCGGGGCTGCCGACCTTGTTCCCCAAACTCGTCGACGCTCGCACCTACGCGGAGCGCATGTTCCGGGTCATGACGTTGACGAAGCTGACCTCCGAAGAGAGCCGGGAAGCCATCCTCAAGCCGATCGAGGTGGCCGAGTGTCCGGTCAGGCTGTCGCCCGAGTCCGTCGAGGTCATCATCCACGAGTCTGCCGGCTATCCGTACTTCATCCAGTTCATCGGCCGTGAGGTCTACGACGTCTTCATCAGGCAGCACGCCGAAGAAGAGAAGAAGTTCGTACCGACCGAGGCGATCCAGCGCAAGCTGGATGCTGACTTCTTTGCCGGGCGCTGGGCGAGGATCACCGATCGGCAGCGCGAACTGCTCTGGGTCGTGGCACATCTCAATCGCCCGGATGAAGAATTCACGATCCTCGAACTGACCGAGAAGGCAAAGACGCTTCTGCCGAAGGCGTTTTCGCCCAGCAACGCAAATCAGATGCTGGCAAGCCTCGCCGAGCGCGGCATGATCTACAAGAATCGGTTGGGCAAGTACTCGTTCGCGGTGCCTCTGCTGGGGCGCTTCATCGCTCGCACATACGAGCTACCGGCGAGTTAGCTCTCTGGGCCGCAGACGGTCGCGGCGCCCCCCTCGAGCTGCATCTTCCAAGGCACGGTCGAGAGGTCGGCTGGGATCGGGACCGCGATCGCTTCGCCGGCACCCACGCCCGTCTCGAAGTCGACCGGGAAATCGCCGGCCGGCGTGGCGAAGCGCCGCATCCTGATGTCGGTGACGGGCTTGATGGCGACGACGACGGCACCGCCAGGCGGCAGGCTGAGCAGTGGGGTTTCGGCGCCGCCGGGAACCGCGACGCAGCCGTCGGGAGGCACGGGGACGGCACCTTCCGAATCCGGCTGCGCCGGCTTCGCTCCGGCCGCGCCGGCCGGCACAGGAACCCCGGTTTCCAGTCCGACGCGCAGCGCGTTGAGCAGCACCTTGTCGGCAGCGAAGCGGGCCGGCTCGGGGCTGGCCTGCAGTTCGGGGATCGTGTAGGCGGGGGAGCCGAAGGCGTCGACGGCGGAGAAGTAGGAGCCGGCGTCGATGTGGTCGAAGCCGGTGTCGGCGAATTCTTCTTCGAGGTAGAAACCCGGTTCGACCGTATTGCGGGAGATCTCCATGGCGGTCAGGTTCGCCTTGATGAGCCGGCTGGTCGCAAGGTAGAAGTCGTAGGACTGCTGGATGAGGAGGCCGTTGCCGGCCAGCGACACGGCGACGGCGATCAGCGCCGGTGGCAGCAGGCGCCGGTCGAGCTTCAGGCCGCGCAGCATTCCGGCCGCGACGAGCAGGACCATCGCCGCGCCCGGGTACTGGTAGCGGCTCGCCCACGGCACCCGACCCGGCTTGACGGCGATCCCGCCGAATATCCAGAATGCAAGCGCGATCGCGAGGACGACCCAGAGCGACCGCGGGATCCGCTCGAGCCGGTAGAGCCGCCAGGCCGCCAGCGCACCCAGCCCGACGGCGAGCGGCCGTCCCCAGTCGAGGCCCGGAGGGGAGGGCAGCCCTTCGCCCGGGGTCGCCAGGCCGACCAGTGCCCCGATCGCGGCGGCGAAGGAGTCGAGCGCGAAGAGCGGCGTGGTGGCGATGTTGTGCAGCGTCACCGAGCTTTCGCCGTTGTTCCCCCAGCCGAGCCACCAGATCGCGTAGAGGACGACCGGCACCGCGACGACGAAGGCACGCCGACGCCAGTCGCGGTCGCCGCGGCGCAGCGCGACGTCGACGACGGCGCCGACGGCAAAGGCGAGCCAGAGGCTGGAGAAGAGCATCGAGCCGACCAGCCAGGCGCAGGCGAGTCGGTCGCCGACCTTGTCGCGCCGGTCGAGCGCGACGAGCATGCCGAGCCCGCAGGCCATCGAGCCGAGGAAGGTGATCGAGGCGAACCAGAAGAGGTCTTCGAAGGCGGCGCCGAGGAAGAGGATCGGCAGCGTCATCAGCAGTGCCGGCCAGCCGCCGATCCTGCGCCTGATCCAGACGAAGAGGAACCAGGCGCCGAGCAGGAGCATCGCGGTCGAGACGACGCGGTAGGGCAGCGCCGAGCCGAGGCCGAAGGTGGCGAGCATCAGCTTCCAGACCGCGACCGGCCCGGCGACGAGATGTTCGTTGTCCGGGGCGAGGAAGGCGTCGAGGCTGAAGTCCCGCTTATAGAGGATGAAGACCCAGTCGTCGAGGAAGAAGCTGAGCCGCGAGCCCAGTACGACGAGCAGCACCCCCGAGGCAGCCATCGCCGCCGCGAGCAGCGCAGCCGGATCCTTCAGTCGGTGTGCCCCGCCCACGCGGGTAACCTACCTACCCTCCTTGATGCCCCGGATCCCGTTCCTCGACCTCGATCCCGGGCCGGAGCTGGAAGCGGAGATGCAGGCCGCCCTGACGCGGGTTCTCGCCTCTCGCCGCTACCTGCTCGGCCCCGAGCTGGAGGCTTTCGAGCATGAGTTCGCCGGCTACTGCGGTGCTCGCCATTGCGTGGGCGTCGCCAGTGGCCTCAGCGCGATCGAGCTGGCCTTGCGCGCCGCGGGGGTCGGCCCCGGCGACGAGGTGATCGTCCCCGCTTACACCTGGGTGGCGACCTGGCTCGGGGTGACGAGGGCCGGAGCGCTGCCGGTCGGGGTCGACGTTCTCGAGGGGACCTACAACATCGACCCGCAGGCGATCGCGCCGGCGATCACCTCGCGCACCGCCGCGATCGTTCCCGTTCACCTGCGTGGCGAGCCGGCCGAGATGAAGGCGATCCGCGAGCTCGCCGAGGCGAACGGGCTGCTCGTCGTCGAGGACGCCGCACAGGCGCATGGGGCGAGGTACGGGGGCGCCCGTATCGGAAGCCTCGGCGACGCCGCCGCCTTCTCGTTCTATCCCTCGAAGAACCTGGGGGCGCTTGGCGACGGCGGCGCCGTGGTCACCGACGACGACGCGCTTGCCGCGCGGCTGCGCCTGCTGCGCAACTACGGCGCGCGCGATCGCTATCGCCTCGAGACCGCCGGGACCAACTCACGCCTGGCCGAGATCCAGGCCGCCGTGCTGCGGGTGAAGTTGCCGCGACTCGACGCATGGAACGCGGCGAGGACCGCCCTGGCCGAGGTTTACCTGCATGCCTTCGAGGGGCGGGATGGGATCGCGGTTCCACGGACGCCCGCGCGGGCGCAGCCGGTCTGGCACCTGTTCGCGATCGGCCACCCGGATCGCGATCGCCTCGCGGAGTCGCTGGCGGGGCGGGGTATCGAGACCCTCGTCCACTACCCGGTGCTGCCGCACCTCTCGCCTGCCTACCGCGACCGCGGCTGGGGCGAGGGGAGCTTCCCGGTGGCGGAGAGGCTTTCGGCGGCCACGCTCAGCCTGCCTCTCCACCCGCGCTTGCCGGTGCGGACGTGCGAGACGGTCGCCGATGCCGTGCTTGACGCCACTCCTCTCTAGCATCGCCGGATGGCCCCTCGCCGTCGCCGCTGGAACTTCCCCCGCCGCGCACTCGATTGGGCGGCTCGCCCCTACCTGCGCGATCTGCAGGCGCGGCTCGACGCCGCCCAGGGTTCGATCGAGAGGCTGCACGGCGATCTCGGGCGGGTGCACCGGGAACTGGAGCAGGTCAACGGCAGGACCCGGCAGATCGAGGTCGAGGCGCAGCGGGCCGCCGGGATAGCCCGCCACATCTACGACGAGGAGCCGGCCAACCGCCGCCGCCTCCAGGCATTGCGTGCCGGCGACGATTACGAGCTTGCCTTCAGAGAGTCCGAGCCCCTGGTCACCTTCCTGGTCCCGACCTACACCTCCTTCGAGACCCTGCGCGACGTCGCCCTCCCGTCGATCCTCGCGCAGACCTACACGAACCTCGAGGTGATCGTGGTAGGAGATTGCGCCCCGCCGCAGACCGAGCAGGCGATCGCCTCGATCGGCGACCCTCGGGTCAGCTACTACAACCGCACGGTTCGTGGGCCGTACTCCGACGACCCCGATCGGCGTTGGTACGCGATCGGCGGACCGCCCGTCAACGATGGCCTGGCGCGGGCGCAGGGGCGCTGGATCGCCACCCTCGGCGACGACGACGCCGTGCGGCCGACCCACACCGAGCATCTGCTCGCCGCTACGCAGGAGCATCGCTGGGAGCATTGCTACGGCCACCAGCTCGTCCACTTCGCCGTGGGCGGGCCGCTGACCCTGGGGGAGTTCCCGCCGAGGCTCGGCCAGTGGGGCATGCAGGCCGCGATCTATCACGCCGGCCTGCGCTTCTTCGAAGCCGAGCTCTCCGACGTGATCTACGAGGAACCGAGCGACTGGTCGAAGTGCAGGCGGATGCTCCGCGCCGGGGTCCGTTTCGGCATGCTCGACGAGATCGTCGTCGACAAGAACGAGACCCGCCAACGCTCCGCCGCGGAGTGGCTCGGTGGGCCGATCCCCCGGGCTGACTAGGGATCTTCCGGGGAGACGCGCGCCAGGCGCTGGAACTCCCCGTAGTCCCGCACGTACTCGCCCTCGTCGTAGAGGCCGGAGGAGACGACGTAGTAGGCGGAATCGGCGGCGAAGCCGGTCAAGTCGTGCCAGACCATCGGCGGCAGGTAGAGGGCGAATCGCGGATCCCCGATGGCGAAGCTGCCGCGACGCGAGGCATCGTCGACGGCGACCTCGAACTCGCCACGGAGGCAGATGACCAGCTGCTCGATCTCGCGGTGGGCGTGGCCGCCACGCTTTGCGCCAGTCGGCACGCCATAGACGTGGTAGACACGGGCGATCTGGAAAGGCACGCTTCGGCCGCCCTCGGCAAAGGCCAGATTCCCCTGCGGGTCCTCGACGCTCGGCAACTCAATGAGCCTGCATTGATCGATCCCCACAGGGGCGGGCACGCTAGCAGCGCGCTGCTAGCGGCCTTCCTGCCGGGGCGGGCCGTTACCATCGCCGCCGCCCCGCAAGCGGGGCAAACCGCGCCGATGCCGACTATCCACCCAAGCGCCGTTGTTGAGTCCGACTCGATCGGCGCCGCGACCTCGATCGGCGAGTTCGCGGTGATCAGGGCCGGCGTCACGCTCGGCGAGAACGTCACCGTCCACCCGCACGTGGTGATCGAGCCGGGGGTCGAGATCGGGGCGGGCACCGAGATTCTCCCCGGCACCTATATCGGCCGCCGCCCCCGTGCTGTTGGCGCGATCTCGCGCACCCCGACCTACGATCGCGAGACCGTCCGGATCGGCGCCGGCTGCTCGATCGGGACCAACGCGGTCATCTACTGCGATGTCGAGATCGGCGACGACACCCTGGTCGGCGACTCGGCCTCCCTGCGGGAGACCGCCCGCGTGGGCAACGGTTGCGTGGTCGGTCGCAGCGTCGTCCTCGACCGCGACGTCGAGGTGGGTGATGGCACCAAGATCAACTTCGCGACCTCGCTGGCCGCCAAGGCCCGAATCGGCAAGGGGGTCTTCATCGCCCAGCACCTGGTCACGACCAACGACAACGCGCTCGGTCGCCATGGCTGGGTAGACGAGCTGATCGCGGGCCCGACGATCGAGGACGGTGCGATGATCGGCGGCAACGTGACCCTGCTGCCGGGAGTCACGATCGGCCGCGCCGCGGTGGTCGGCGCGGGGTCTGTGGTGACCAAGGACGTCGAGGCCGGCGTAACCGTGGTCGGCAACCCGGCCCGCCCGCTATGAGCGCTCCGGTCGCGATCGAGGTAAGCGGGGTCGAGAAGACCTTTCGCATCCCGACCCACAGGGTCGACTCGCTGAAGGAGCGGCTGACCACCTTCAACCAGCAGGACTTCCGCGAGCTGCATGCGCTTCGCGATGTCTCGTTCGAGGTCGAGCGGGGCGAGTTCTTCGGCATCGTCGGGCGCAACGGCTCGGGCAAGAGCACGCTGCTGAAGATCCTCGCCAGCATCTACGCAGCCGACGGCGGCAGGGTCCGGATGGCCGGCCGCCTCGCCCCCTTCATCGAGCTCGGCGTCGGCTTCAACCCGGAGCTGACCGCGCGCGAGAACGTCGAGCTGAACGGCGTGATGATGGGTTTGACCCGGCGCGACGCGCGCAGCCGCCTCGGCGCAGTGCTCGAGTTCGCCGAGCTGGAGGAGTTCGTCGACCTGAAGATCAAGAACTACTCGTCGGGGATGCTGGTCCGCCTCGCCTTCTCGGTGATGATCCAGTCCGACGCCGAGATCCTCCTGATCGACGAGGTGCTCGCCGTCGGCGACGCCTCCTTTCAGCAGAAGTGCGCCGACGTCTTCCACGAGATCCGCGACTCCGAGCGGACCGTCGTCTTCGTCACCCACGACATGAACGCGGTCGAGCAGTACTGCCACCGGGCGATGCTGCTCCACGACGGCGACATCAAGGCGATCGGCGATTCCGGCGAGGTGGCGCGCAGCTATCTGCGGCTCAATTTCGAGCAGGCGCCGAGCGGGCTGGATGCCGACATGGGCGGGGTCGCCGACATAACCCTCGCCGACGTCTGGCTCGAGGACCGCGACGGCGAGCGGATCACCAATGTCGAGAAGGGCTCCGAGCTGCGTTTCGGCGCCACCCTGGAAGCCCACCGGGAGGTCGAGGGGCCGAGCTTCGGCTTCGCCTTCACCAACGCCGATGGGGTCGAGGTGACCGGCTTTGGCCTCGGTCTGCCCAAAGACATCCCGGACAGGCTCGAGGCGGGCCAGCGCGTGCAGCTGAGCGGCAAGTTGGAGAACCGGCTGATGGCCGGCCGCTACGTGGTCAAGTGCTGGATCCACCGCGACCACAACTACGCCAACCTCGTCCTGCACTCGCCGCAGGTGCTCGACTTCGTCGTCTTCGGCGGCGAAGGGGCGGGAGTCGTCTCGCTCGATCACGAAATCGACGCCAAGGTGGAGAGCGCATGAGCACCGAGCCGGCGACCCCCGAGCTGCGCGAGGTCGCCGGCCCCTCGGCCCTCGGCGGCGGCCGCAGCCGCTTCTTCGAGCTGCTCTGGCTGATGTCGGTGACCGAGTTCAAGAAGACCTTCTTCGGCACCGCGCTCGGCTACCTCTGGTCGCTGGTGCGACCGCTGATGCTCTTTGCCGTCCTGCTCCTGGTCTTCACCCAGGTCTTCAAACTAGGCAGCACGGTGCCGCACTATCCGGTGCTGCTGCTTTTCAACATCGTCCTCTTCGGCCTCTTCCAGGAAGCGACCGGCGGGGCGGTCAGCTCGGTGCTGGCGCAGGAGGGGATCGTCCGCAAGACGCAGTTCCCGCGACTCGTCATCCCCCTTGCCGTTGTCCTGACGGCGCTTTTCACCCTCGGTCTCAACATGATCGTCGTCTTTGGCTTTCTCCTCGGCTTCGGCGTCGGGCCGATGTGGACCTGGCTGCTCTTCCCGCTGATCCTGTTACCGCTGCTGATCTTCATCTGCGCCCTGGCGATGCTGCTCTCGGCCCTCAACGTCCGCTTTCGTGACGTGACGATCATCTGGGTCGTCATAGCGACTGCGCTCAACTACGGCACGCCGATCCTCTATCCGCTGGAAATCGTGCCACCGGCGATGAGTCACGCCTTGATGGTGAACCCGCTTGCGCCGATCTTCCAGCAGGCTCACGTCTGGATGATCGACTCGCACGCCGAAGGGGTTTACGCCGCCGCCGGAGGGCCGCTACCGCTGATCGCGGCCGCGCTGATCTACGTCACCGTCTGCGTGCTCGGCGTCTGGGTCTTCAACCGCGAAGCGCCGCGGATAGCCGAGCAGCTGTAGGAAGCCGCTACTTTGCCCTTCGGGAGCGTTTCAGGGTGATGCTTTGATCCGAAAGTCGATATTGCTTGCAGCCGCGATCGCCGCGCTGTTCGTCATGCCCGCGGCCGCAGTCGCCGCACCCCCGGCACCCGCCGGCTTCACGGTCGGGATCTCGCCGCAGACGCCCGCCGGCGCAGCCGACTACTCGTTGATGGCGGAGGCGGGAATCAAGAGCCTGCGCCTTCCCCTGGGCTGGGCAAGCGTCGAGCAGCAGAGTCCCTACTGGTCCCCGCCGGACTGGTTGGATTTCGACCGCTCGGTGGGCCTCGCCGCCGAATACGGGATGCGGGTCTTCCCGTTCATCTGGGGAACCCCGTCCTGGGTCGCCGGGGACCAGGGGATCGAACCTGTCCGCAGCGGCTGGGCGGGCCGCGCCTGGGCCTCCTTCCTGCGCCAGGCCGTCGAACGCTACGGCCCCTACGGCTCCTTCTGGCGCGAAAACCCCGAACTGCCCTTCCTGCCGATCCACGCTTGGGAGATCTGGAACGAGGAGAACATCGTCACCTTCTCTCCGCGTCCCGACCCGTCGCGCTACGCGCGGCTCCTGCGGATCGCCGGCCACGCCATCCACGAAGCCGACGGCGGCGCCAGGGTGATCCTCGGCGGCCTCTTCGGCCGCCCGCTTCAGATCCCGCCCAACATCGCCTCCGGCGACTTTCTCAACGGCGTCTACCGGGCCGGCGGCGTGAAGCCGTTCTTCGACGGGGTGGCGCTGCACCCCTATGTGGCCGACGCCGGCGCGATGGAACCCCAGATCCGCAACCTGCGCCGCATCATGCGGCGCCATCACGATGCCGCCACCCCTCTCTACGTCACCGAGCTGGGCTGGGGCTCCGACAGCTTCCAGTCCCGCTGGGAGCGTGGCATGTGGGGGCAGGCGCGTGAGCTCGACCAGGCTTTCTCGATGCTCACCAACCACCGCCGCGCCTGGCATGTCGCCGGGGTCTGGTGGTTCTCCTGGGCCGACGCGGGCCGTCTCTGCCAGTTCTGCGACTCGGCCGGCCTGCTGAATGACAATCGCGAAGCCAAGCCCGCCTGGTACCGCTTCACCGAATGGACCGGCGGCGACGCCGAAGTCGTCCCGCGGGCGGACTTCGGCGAATGACCGTCACTCAGAAATGCGACCATGCGGTCGTGTCGTCCTCATCAAACGGGGTTACCACCGAACCATCGAGTCGTTCAATTGGCGAGTTGACGGTCGCAGCCTTTGGCCGTGAGCTATCAATGGCTAGTGCCTTGGAACTAGTCGAATCAGTCGCAATTGAGCATGTCGATGTCCCTCTATCCCGCGACGGAGCGGTCTTGCATTGGGTCGGCTCTGTTGGCTACGAGCGGTATCGATCGGTTGAAGACTTTGCCCGACTACTAGCTCAAGCAGAAGTGGAACGGTTGATCGATGTGCGAGAGCTGCCAATCTCGCGTAAGCGAGGGTTCGCCAAGACGGCGTTGGCCGAAGCTCTCGCCGCGCAAGGGGTGGACTACCTGCACCTTCGGTGCATGGGTAACCCCAAGGAGTTCCGGGACCTCTACAAGTCGGGACAGGTGGCGGAGGGCCGGGCAGGATACGAACAGCTTCTGATCGAGGATCGCGCCGATGATCTCCGCGAACTCGCGGAGACGATTCACGAGAAGAGATCTGCGTTGATGTGTGTCGAGCATGACGAGGCGGTCTGCCACCGGCAAGTCATTTTTTCGGCCCTGCAGAGTCAGCTTGGACTCGACCTAGAAATCGCCCGAATCGGCTAGCGATAGCTGCGTCGACTTCGGTGGCCACCAAACACCGAGGACGAGGAAGCCGTCGGGATGTTGATGTTGATTGCCGACGATGAAAGCCGTGTCTCTGTCGGAGCCACACATCTGATCGAGCCACTTCTTACGGATCTGCCGTTTCCAGTCGGCGCCGTCTCGAATATTGCGGAACAACTGCACTATCTCCCAGTCAACAATGGACTGCAGGTGTCCGCGACAATCGTTGTCTGAGCATCGATACTGATATTGGAACCGGAACGGAATTTGCTCAAGAGCCTCGCGTTGCTGCTTCAGCTCGCCAGTATCGAGAAGTGATCTCTGGGCTGCCCATGCGGCTGCCATTCTGCCCTTTTCCGGATCCCGCTCAACGTCTTCAATGACAAGGTCGGAGACTTCACGCACTCGGAACATTTGCAGTGAGGTGCCGTTCTCCCGCTGGCTGCGCCGAACAGCGCACATTGATTCGCTGATTGCAGGCTCGACAAGAGGCCGACGGGCCTCCCACCCTCGCTTATGACTGACCACTGGTGCGATTACTTCGATGGAATCGGCATCCACTCTCCAAGACTCCGGTCTGCGATCCCCGCCCCGCCGTTGAACGCTTGCGCGAATCGGCTGGTACTTGCGGAACCGCTGTTTGTCTTCGAGTGACCTAAATGGGACGGGGTAGAGGCGTATCCATTCGCCGGTGTCCATATCTAAACCCGCGATGCAGGAGACCTCGCCGTATTTCCGACTTAGATTCGGATACGCCTTGACCAAGGGCAGCACCTTAACTTCGCGCACCTCGTTGTCGTCAACCATGATTCGATGTTACGCGAGTCTCCGGCGGTCCCGAAACAGCACCTACGTCGGTCTCAAGCTCTGGCGCAGAGCAAATCCCTGCAAAGCTGTGACCGGAAAAGGATCGCTCTAGCCGGCGGGGCGGAACAGGTTGACCGAGCCGATGCGGCGCATCGTGTACTGGTCGTAGGGCAGGTCGCCGCGCCAGCGGTTGTGCGCCTCGGCGGAGACGAAGTAGGTCTCGGGGTCGCTCTCCATCGCGCTTATCTGCTCCGCCAGATCCTGCCCGGAGAGGCCCAGGCCGGCGACGATCCGGTCGAGTTTCTCGCGGTGCTCGTCGGCGCCCCAGCCGGCCAGCACGTGGTCGACGGCGTGGATCGAGCAGCCGCCCCGCTTCTGCACCAGCGCATGGCCGGTTTCGACCACGTTGGCGACCTGGTCGAGCGGCACGTGCTCCAGCACCGAGATCGAGAAGACCGCGGCGAAGTCGTCGCCGAGCGGCTCGCTGGGCGGGAACAGCTCGCGGACGAAGTGCACGTCGGGATAGGCGGTCTGGAAGCGTTTGAACTCGCGAGGCCCGTTGCCGCCGCCCTGGTAGTCGTCGACCACGGTCACGTCGTAGCCGAGGCGGGAGAGCATCCCCGCCACCAGGGGCTCGCCGGCGCCGATCTCGAGGATGCGCGAGCCGCGCTCGGCGTTGCCAAGGATCGCCTTGACCATCCAGCAGCGCTGCAGGTCCTTCATGTCGAAGCTGGCTCCGGCCAGGCCGGTCATGTGGTCGGCGCTGTCGGCGAAGTCGCGCACCGTTCCGTAGGAGATCTCCGGCAGCGCGAAGGCTTCGTCGTAGCGCTCGGCGATCGGCCAGAGCGAGCTGTCGGCGATCGTCCAGGCCGATGCGTTGGCGCCCGGGGTCGCGCTCGAAGGTGCGTAGAGGGCCGCTTTGCCGGCGACCCTGCGCAGCAGCGGCGAGCGTGCCGCCACCGCCCGCAGGCGCTTCGCCTGGGTCGACGCGCTCATGCGGAGGAACCCACCGGCCGCCCAGCGGCCGAGCACTCGCCCAGGAAGCGGGCAAGCCCTTCCGCGTTCGCCTGCCAGCTCAGCTGCTCGGCGGCGAAGCGCCGCGCGCCCGCGCCAAGTCGGGTCGCCAGCTCGCGGTCGGCGAGCAGCTCTTCGATCCGAACGACGATCTCCATTGCGTTGCCCTGCTCCAGCAAGAGTGCGTCCTCTCCGTGCGTCAGGTCATTGCCGATGTTGCAGTGGGGCAAGATAACCGGCCGTCCCATCGCCAGGAACTCCGGCAGCTTGGAGGGCAGCCGGTAGCGGTTGAAGTCGTCGGGGGGCCCGGGCTGGACGTAGGCATCGGCGAGCGCCAGGTAGGCGGGGATATCGCGCCACGGGATCGGGCCGAGCTCGATCACGCCGTCGCCGAGGGCGCGGAAGGAACGCGGGTCGGGGCCGCCGAACTCGGTGTGGCCGAGCCGCACCAGCCGCACCCGCTTGCCACGGCGCTGCAGCAGCTTGACCGCGAGGTAGAGGCTCAGCATCTCGTGCTGGTTGGCGTAGTGGATCGTGCCGTGGTAGACGAGGACGAAGTCGTCGGCGCTGAGCCCGAACTCCTCACGCGGCGGCGCCTCCAGGTCGGGCCGGAAGCGCTCGAGGTCGATGCCCGGGCGCGCCACGGCGTGCGGCCGCCCGGCAAGGTTGAACTCGTTGAGCGCCTCGGTGATCACGGTTATGCCGGCGGCGCCGTCGAGGAACTCGCGGTGGTGGGTGGGGTGGATCAGGCCCGGCGGCGCGATGCTGTCCTGCTGTCTCAGCGGCAGCCGCTGCAGTTCGGCCAGCGAGCGGCCCGTCGCCGACTCGATCAGCAGCTCCTCGTTGTCCTCGAGGTGGATCACGTAGGGAACGCCCAGCTGGCGCACCGCCTCCATCGTCATCCGCCGCACCGTCTCGCGCGGGGTCCAGCCGACGACGATCGTCTCCTTCGGGTCGCGGCGCATCTCGCCGAGCTTGCGGTCGAGGTCGTCGTGGGAGATGCACTCGAAGCGCGGCTCGCCGACGACCAGGGCGCGGGCCGGGTCGCCGTGCCCGGCGACCGTGACCTCCCAGCCCAGGTCGGTCAGCTCGTTGCCGAAGTGGTAGGCCTGGATCCCGCTGTTGACGTCGAACGGGCCGAAGTAGATGAAGAGGACTCTCATCGCTGGCCCTAACGCTTCCCCAACGGCGCCGTCGCGCGGTAGACGCGTTCGCGCCATGCCGCCGGCACGTAGTCGGCCAGCTGCTGTGCGAAACCGGGGTTGAAGTAGGGGTCGCCCCGCATCAGCTCGTCATACCAGCAGTCGACGAAGAGGGCGCGGTCGACGGCGTCGGTGGCGGCGCGCCGCGCCGCCGGCGAGCGGTGGTTGACGAGTCGCGGCCGCGGCGCATAGACGGATTTGAGCCCCCTGTTCGCCAGGCGCTGGCAGAGGTCGAAGTCCTCGTACTGGGAGCGGTAGAACTCGTTGAAGCCGTTCTCGGCGTCGAAGTCGGCTTTGCCGACGAGCAGGCAGTCGGCGCCGAGCGCCGAGACCTCGCGGGCGCAGGGCAGCGCGCCGTAGTAGCCGTCGCCGTCGGCGGGGAAGCCGCTCAACATCGGGCTGGCCGGATCGCGCAGCCCGATCGCGACGCCCGCCTGGTCGACCAGGCCGTCGGGGCGTGAGAGCAGCGGGCCAACGGCTCCCACGCCCGGTAGGGAGGCGTGGAGGAGGAGCCGCTCGATCCAGTCGGGATCGACGATCTCGACGTCTTCGCCGAGGAAGAGCAGGTACTCGCCCTTGGCTGCCGCGGCGCCGGCGTTGTTGGCAAGCCCGCGCCGGAAGGGCCCGGGCTCGCTTGTCACCCAGGTGACCCTGCTGTCATCGCCCTGGCTGGGATGACCTGCGCCACCGACGACGATCGTCTCGAAGTCGGGATACGAGCTCCGCTCGAAGAGCGAGCCGAGCAGTCGCTTCAGGCCCCCATCCCCACCGCCCTGGGCGATCACGATGCTGACCTTCGGCGCCGGCGCGGAGCCGTTGCGCGGGGAGAGGACGGCGCGGTGGGGGATCACGGGGTGGGGGACCGCCTTGGCGTCGATGCCGCGCCGTCCCAGGTGGTCGCTGACCGCTTTGGCCTGGAGCTCCTCGACACCGGACTTCTGGTCGGTCCCGGCGGCGATGCTGCCCGGGATCGCCCGCCAGTGGTAGAGCGTCTGCGAAATGTGGTGGATGCGGTCGGTGCGCTCGGAGACGCGCAGGAAGAACTCGAAGTCCTGAATCGTGTCGAAGGCGGAGTCGAAGCCACCGGCGGCCTCGGCGACCGCGCGTCGCACGACCAGCAGGTGGCCGATGTACATCGCGCCGAGCGCGTAGACGGGCGACCAGTCGGGCTTGAGGAAGGGATCGGCGCGGACGCCGTGCAGGGTCAGCTTGTCGGAGTCGGAGTAGACGGCGTCGAGCTCGGGGTCCGCGACCAGGGCCTGGGCGACGCGCAGCAGGGCGTCCGGCGTCAGCTCGTCGTCGTGGTCGATGAAGCCGACGAACTCGCCCTCGCACATCGCCATCGCCGCGTTGGTGGCGCCGGAGATGCCGCGGTTCTCGGCCGCCTCGAACTTGATCCGGGGGTCGGTGTCGGCGTAGCGCTGGAGCACCGCGACCAGCTCGGGTTGCCCGGAGCCGTCGTCGACGATGCACAGCTCCCACTCGCGGTAATGCTGCCCCCGCACCGACTCGATCGCCTTGACGAGGTAGCCGAGGTCGGACTTGTAGGTGGGCATCGCCAGCGAGATCGTCGGCCGCGACTCGAGCGCCTCGACTTCCTGCAGGGCGGCTTCGCGGCGCGCCTTCGGCCGGTTGAGGTGAAGCTCCTGACGGAGGCGCCGGCTGAGGTCCCTGAGCCGGCGCAGGAAGGCGAAAAGGCGCGGCGGGAGGATCGATTTGAGCATCCGGGCATCTCTTGGCATCGGCTCAGCCCCGGCGTAGCTTCGCCAGCACGGTCTTGACCGAGCGCACCGGCTTGGTGATCCGCCAGCTCAGCGAGGTCTCATACGTCTGGGCCACCTTGTGCACTTCTTCCTCGAGTTCGCCGATGCGGAAGGCGCGGCGGCTGAGCTCACGGTGGAACTCCTCGCGCTGGGCGTCCAGCTCGGCTTGGTGCCTGGCCTCGGCCTCATTGCTCGTCTGCGCTGCGGCGCTCATCGCGGCCTATCGTAGCCACGGTAGGGTTGCAGCCTCGTGGAGCCCCTTAAGGGACTGATTCTCTCCGGTGGGGCGGGCACTCGCCTGCGGCCCATCACTCACACTTCGGCGAAGCAGCTCGTGCCCGTCGCCAACAAGCCCGTGCTCTTCTACGGGATCGAGGCGCTGGTCGACGCCGGCGTGACCGAGATCGGGATCATCATCGCGCCGGAGACCGGCGACGAGATTCGCGAGGCGGCCGGCGACGGCTCCCGGTTCGGCGCCGAGATCACCTACATCGTCCAGGACAAGCCGGCCGGGCTGGCCCACGCGGTGCTCACCGCCGAGGAGTTCATCGGCGGTTCGCCCTTCGTCATGTACCTCGGCGACAACCTGCTCGCCGACGGCCTGCGCGGCCTCGTCGCGACCTTCCGCGAGGCCGGGCCGGACGCGCTGATCCTGCTCACGCCCGTCTCCGACCCCAGCTCCTACGGCGTCGCCGAGCTCGACGGCGACCACGTCGTCCGCCTGGTCGAGAAGCCGAAAGACCCGCCCTCGAACCTCGCCCTGGTCGGCGTCTACCTCTTCGGTCCGCCGATCTTCGAGGCGGCCCGCGCGCTGGAGCCCTCCTGGCGCGGCGAGCTGGAGATCACCGAGGCGATCCAGAGCTTGATCGAGGACGGTCACAAGGTCCGCTCAGAGGTGGTCAGCGGTTGGTGGAAGGACACCGGCCAGCTCGCCGACATGCTCGAGGCCAACCGCCTCGTCCTCGAGGAGATCGAGACACGCCTCGACGGCGAGATCGACGCCGACTCGCGGGTCGAGGGGAGGGTCGTGGTCGAGGCCGGCGCGAAGGTGAGCGGCTCGGTCGTCCGCGGCCCGGCCGTGATCGGCGCCGGCGCGAGGATCGAGGGCGCCTACGTCGGCCCCTACACCTCGATCGGCGAGGACGTGAGGATCTGCCGCTCCGAAATCGAGCACTCGATAGTCCTCTCCGGCTCGGTCGTCGAAGACCTCGGAACTCGCATGGAGGCAAGCCTGCTCGGCCGCGAAGTGAAGCTGACCCGCAGCGACGGGATGCCGAAGACGCTGCGGATGCTGGTCGGCGATAAGTGCGAGATCAAGATCGTCTAGGCGACTGGCGCACGAGCGCGCGCGCCGCTTGGAGCGCCTTCTGGCCCAGCCGGCTGGTGGTCTTCGGCGTCGCGATGTGGGTCTCCATCGCTCCGATTGCGCCCAACGAACCGCTGGAGTCCAAGCTGCTCTCCCACCCCTTCGGGGCCTGGCCGGCGAAGGGCCTGCTCGAACTCGTGCTTTCGCCGCTGGCGAAGTGGGACGCCCAGCACTACCTGGGGATCGCCTTCGACGGCTATATCCAGAGCCATCCGGGCCTGCCCCCGGCGAACGAGGCGCCCGCCTTCTTCCCGCTCTACCCCGGCGTGGTCCACATCCTCAGCGGCTTCGGCGCCAGCCCCGGCCTCGTCCTGATCGTCGCCTACCTCGTCTCGCTGAGCTGCTTCTTCGCTGCGCTGATGCTGCTCCACCGACTCACCGTGATCGAAATCGGCGAGCGCTACGCCCGCCCGGCCCTGCTCCTGCTCGCCTTCTTCCCAACCGCGTTCTTCTTCGGGATCCCCTACACCGAGTCGCTGTTCCTGCTGCTCGCGGTCGGTGCCTTCCTCGCCGCGCGGACGGGGCACTGGGCGACCGTCGGAGCGATTCTCGCGCTGGCCTCGGCAACCCGCGTGCAGGGGCTGTTGCTCGTCGTCCCGGTCGCCCTGCTCTACCTGTACGGGCCGCGAGACGACCGCGAGCCGGTCGCGAGCCGGGGCTTCAGGCCCCGGTATCGCCTCGAGTGGGACGCCGCCTGGCTGCTGCTTGCGCCACTCGGGCTCCTCGCCTTCAGTGCCTACCTGCACTTTGCCGTCGGCGACGCATTTGCGTGGGAGCACGCCCAGGCGCTGTTCAGTCGCCATACGGTCGATCCCCTGACCGGCATATGGGCGGGCTTGCGCGAGGCGGGGGAGAGCTTGGGCCGGATGGTTTCGGGGCCGTACACGGGGCCGACCTCCGACCATCTGAACGTGGCGCAGGTCGGTTTCGTCGCCCTCGCTGTGGCAGGGGGCATCGGCGCGCTGCGGCGGCTTCCGGTGGCTTACGGAACCTGGGTTCTCGTCTCGCTCGTGCCGATACTCGTCTCCCAGCCGGATGAAAATCCGCTCCTGTCCTCCTCGCGCTTCATCGCCGTCCTCTTTCCGATCTTCCTCTGGCTGGCGATCGTCTGCGAGCGCCGCCAGAACACGACGACGGTCGTCGCGCTGTTCGCCTCCGGCATGGCTGTCCTGGTGGCTCTGTTCTCACTCTGGTCCTTCGTCGCCTGAGCCACGGGCTGGCGCTCCCAATCTGCCGCATGGCGGCTCCCAATCTGCCGCATGGCGGCTCCCAATCTGCCAAGATGGATTTTGCTTGCCGGAGCGCCCATGCACCTGATCCCTCGTCACATCCGCCCGCTCCTCATCGACGCGCTCTCCGAAGCGCGTGTGGTCTGCCTGCTTGGCGCGCGCCAAGCAGGCAAGACCACGCTTATTCGGGGCCTTGCGGTCGAGGAGTATCCAGCGCGATATGTCTCGCTGGACGATCGAGGCGCTCGAGAACTGGCCCGAGCCGACCCGGCCGGGTTCATCGGCGGAGGGGACCGTCTCGCGATCGACGAGGTACAGCGGGCTCCTGACCTGCTCTTGGCGATCAAGCAGGTCGTCGACTCCGATAGCACGCGAGGCCGATTCCTCTTGACCGGCTCGGCCAACATCTTGACCCTTCCTCACATCGCCGATGCGCTCCCGGGGCGGGTCGCATATTTCACACTCTGGCCGTTCTCCAGGAGGGAGCTGGTCGGATCCCGGGGTGCTTTCCTGGAGAACAGCTTCGCCGGTCGGGCACCAGACGTGAACGGAGCGGCAACCGGTAGGCCAGGCTATGCCGACCTTGTCGTGCGCGGTGGCTTTCCGGAGGCGGCGGACGTGGCCGCCGCTGGGCGCCGCCGGTTTTTCGCCGACTACGCAAGCTCGATCCTTGGACGCGAGATTGGCGATCTCGGGTCAGTCAAGGACGCGGGCGCAGCCGGGCGTGTCCTGCGTTTGGTTGCGGCACGCTCCGCTGCACTGACCAACCTCTCTTCCATTGGCCGAGAGCTCGGTATCGACCACAAGACCGTCGCCAATCACCTGCGGGCCTTGGAGCAACTCTTCTTGGTGGTGCGCCTACCAGCCTGGCACGCGAACCTAGGTCACCGCGTCATTCGCACCGCCAAGCTCCACCTTGCCGACACGGGCATGCTCTGCTCTCTGCTCGGGGTCGACGCCCAGCGCCTGGAGACGGACGGCGGCATAGCCGGAAGCGCCTTCGAGACTTTCGTCGTGAACGAGGTAGTCCGTCAAGCGAGCGTCAGCGACCTCGGTCCATTGCTGACTCTCTATCACTACCGCGATCGGCGCGGCCACGAGGTCGATCTGGTGATCGAGCACGCGGGCGGTGATGTGGTCGCTATCGAGGTGAAGGCTTCTGCGACGCCTCGTTTGCGCGACATCTACGGGCTCACCCAACTGCGCGACCAACTCGGTGAGCGCTTTCGCCTCGGTCTCCTCCTGCACCTGGGTCCCGACACGATTCCAATGGGGGATCGCATCTCGGCTGTCCCGCTTGCTGGATTGTGGAGCGACTAGCCTGTCCAGCTCGTGAAGACCGAGACACATCGAGCGAGGCCGTCTTGAAGCTGCTGGTGACCGGCGCCGCCGGGATGCTGGGCCGCGACGTGATGCTTGCCGCCGGCAACGCCGGCCACCAGGTGGTCGGCTACGGCCACGCCGAGCTCGACATCGGCGATGCGGATGCGGTCGGCGCGAAAATCGAGGGCGAGCGTCCCGACGTCGTCATCAACTGTGCTGCCTGGACCGACGTCGACGGGGCCGAGGAGGCCGAGCAGGAGGCCACGGCGGTCAATGGCGCCGGTGCGGGCAACGTGGCCGCGGCGGCCGCAGCGGTCGGAGCCTCTGTTGTCTACGTCGGCAGCGACTACGTCTTCGACGGCAGCAAGGGCGCGCCCTACGTCGAAACCGACCAGACCGCGCCGCTCTCCGCCTATGGCCGCAGCAAGCTGGCCGGGGAGGAGGCGACCCGCGCCGCCAACAAGCGCCACTTCGTCGTCCGCTCCGCCTGGCTCTTCGGCACCGGCGGTCCTAACTTCGTCGAGACGATGCTGCGCCTCGCCGCCGACCACGGCGAGGTTCTCGTCGTCCGCGACCAGGTCGGCTCGCCCACCTACACCTGGCACCTCGCCTACGGCATCGTCCGCCTGATCGAGGGAGTGGAGTTCGGCATCCACCACATGGCCGCCGCCGGCAGTTGCTCCTGGTATGAGTTCGCGCGTGAGATCTTCGAGCAGGCCAACGTGGAGTGCAAAGTGATGTCGGCGACCACCGAGATGCTCGGACGCCCGGCCCCCCGTCCCGCCTACTCGGCGCTGGCAAGCCAGCGCGAGCACGCGATCGAGCTTCCCTCCTGGCAGGACGGGCTCGCCGCCTACCTGTCCCAGCGCCGGGCCGAGACCGAGGCCGCGGCATGAAGATCCTCGTCACCGGTGCTGCCGGCTTCATCGGCTCCACCTACGCGCGCCTGATCGGTGCCGAGCACGAGGTGCGGGTGCTCGACAAGCTCACCTACGCCGGCCGCCGCGAGAACCTGCCCGAGGGCACCGACCTCGTCGTCGGCGGCATCGAGGATCCGGCGATCGTGCGCGAGGCGATGGAGGGCTGCGATGCGGTCGTCAACTTCGCCGCCGAGTCGCACGTCGACCGCTCGATCGACGACCAGGACGCCTTCGCCCGCACCCACGTGATCGGAACCGGCACGCTGCTCGACGCGGCTCGCGAGCTGGGAGTCGGGCGCTACCTGCAGGTCTCCACCGACGAGGTCTACGGCTCGATCGAGTCCGGCTCCTTCACCGAGACCTCGCCGCTCGACCCCTCCTCGCCCTACTCGGCGACCAAGGCGGCCGGCGACCTGCTCGTCTCCGCTCACTTCCACACCTACGGCACCGAGGCCTCGATCGTGCGCGGCTCGAACAACTACGGCCCGCGCCAGTACCCGGAGAAGTTGATCCCACTGATGGTCCTCAACGCGATCCACGGTGACCCGCTGCCTGTGTATGGCGATGGCAGGCAGGTGCGTAACTGGCTCTACGTCGAGGACTTCTGCCGCGGCATCCACGCGGTGCTGATCAACGGCCGCCCCGGTGAGGCCTACAACGTCGGCGGCCCCGACGAGTGCGAGAACATCGAGGTGGTCAAGCGGGTGATCGAGCTGACCGGTGCGGCCGAGTCGCAGATCGAGTACGTCACCGACCGGCCAGGACACGACCGTCGCTACTCCCTCTCCTCGCAGAAGCTCCGCGACGAGCTCGGCTGGGAGGCGCAGGTGCACTTCGCCGAGGGCCTCGAGCGCACCGTGGGGTGGTACCGCGAGAACGAGGGGTGGTGGAGCCCGATCCGCTCCGGCGAGTACCGCGCCTATTACGAGAAGCAGTACGGCAAAGCGCTCGGCTGATGCCGCGCCGCCTGGAGACGAAGCTCGACGGCGTCGTCCTGCTCGAGCCCGAGGTTCACGGCGACGCTCGCGGGTTCATGGTCGAGACCTACCGCCGCGACGGCTGGGCGGAGCTGGGCATCGACGTCGAGTTCGTCCAGCACAACCACTCGCGCTCTTCCAGGGGGACTCTGCGCGGCCTGCACTTCCAGACCGAGCCCGGTCAGGCGAAGCTGGTGCGCTGCCCGCGGGGAAAGATCTTCGATGTCGCCGTCGACCTGCGCCGCGACTCACCCACCTACGGGCAGTGGGAGGGCCACGAGCTCGACGACGAGACCCACCGTCAGCTTTTCGTCCCGGTCGGCTTCGGCCACGGCTTCGCGGTGCTCAGCGAGGAAGCCGACGTCACCTACCTGTGCTCCAGCACCTATGACCCGGCGACCGAGTCCGGCATCGCCTGGAATGACCCCGAGGTTGGGGTCGAGTGGCCGGTCGCGGACCCGCTGCTCAGCGAGCGCGACGAACGCGCACCGCGGCTGGCCGAGGCCGGCGGCTCGCTGCCCTTCTGAGCGCCGCTCAGACCGTTTTCCTGCTCGGCGTTTCCTTGCCCAGATCGTTTGCGCGACGGTCGATGATCCCGGTCAGCGCTTGCTGGGAGAAGCCGAAGAACACCGCGTAGCCGATGATCGCCGCGGTGCTCGTCAGTTTGATCGTCGTCGTGAAGGCGCTCTGGATCAGGATGATCCCCGCCAGCGCGGTGCCGGCGCCGGCGATGACCTTGAGCAGCAGCTGGTGGTTGAAGACTCGGTAGGGGGTCTTGATCCGTTCGCCCGTCGCCAGCGGGATGACCACGGAGAGGATGCCGCCCAGCATCCCCGCCAGCTCGACCGCGAAGGCGTCGAAGCTGTGCGCCATGGTGCCGGTGGGGCAAACCTTCTTGCCTTCGACCTTGCTGCAGAGCGGGAAGATGCTCGTGTCGAGCAGGTTGACGACGGCGAAGGCGAAGACGACCAGCCCCAGCGCGATGCTGGCGACGAGCAGCGTGTTGCGCAGGACGCGCGCTTCGGCCTGCAGGCCTTCGGTCGTGCCGATCGCTTCCCGGTAGAGCTGGCGCAGCATCGCCCGCACCGTGCGCTTGTCGCGCGGTGTGTCCGATTTCAGCTTGACCCTGGCGTCGGCAAGGACCTTGCCCGATGATTTCGAGTCAGGCAGCGCGGCGACGAGATCTTCCAGGCGGCTCGCCTGGGCGTACAGCTCGGCTTCCTCGTAGACGGCGAAGAGCGACTCGCCGGCGCGGTGGATCGCCGACCACGCCTTGCTGATGTCGCCCCCCGAGTAGTACCGCTTCAGCCCGCTCCCGAACGTTCGCTTCGTCGGGGCCATCGCCGCGAGCGCGTCGTCGAGATCGGCGCGGACGACCGCCGCCTCCGACGTCAGGGCCGGGTCCCCTGTTTTGTCCATACGCGCTTCGGCGCGCTGGAGTTCGTCCTCGACCTGTGCGTAGGCGGCCCAGGCTTCGGCCCGCCAGAGGGTGGAGTCGGCTGTGATCCGCCGGTGCCGTTTGCCCCTAGTCCGTTCTTCTTCTGTGGGGGTCGGGCGGCACGATGTCGAGGGGTACTGAGAAGGCGCGCACTCACCCTCGCGCTCTGTCGCCTGCTTTTCACATCTCTTACTAATCCAATTCAACACAGTGGAGGAAGACACTAATCGCATGCAGACGTGGCTGTCAACACGGTGTGCCTGAAAGGCACGCCGCCGAACCGCGGTGCGAAGCTGAGCTCAGCGGCCCTTGACCGCAGTGATCGCCAGGCTGGCCGCCAGTTTGGTGCCGATGCCGGCGTAGACCGCCACGTTGAGGAGCGGGTTGTGCCCGGGGGCGTCGAAACGGCGGTAGAAGCGGCCCATGCCGCGGTGGAAGGCGATTTCCTGGCGCGGTGCCCGGCGGCCCGCGCTGGAGCCGCCCTTGACGTGCAGGGCGGTGCCGGCGGGCTCGTAGAAGACCCTCCAGCCGGCGTCCCAGAAGCGGTGGCACCAGTCGAGGTCCTCCATGTAGAGCCAGTAGCCCTCGTCGAGCAGGCCGACCTCGCGCACAGCCTCCGCCCGGCAGAGCATGAAGGCCCCGTTGACCGCGTCGACCTCGCCTGGATCGTCGTCGCCGAGGTCGGTCGCGCGGTACTGGCTGAGGGCGCCCGAGGCGCTGTCGGCGCGGCCGATCCCGGTGAAGTGGGCGAGGGCGCTGAGCGGAGTGGGGAAGGAGCGCTTGCAGGCGTGGTCGAGCGCCCCCGACTCGGTCACCAGCTTCACCCCGACCATCCCGATCCGCTCCTCTGACCAGAGGCGCTCCAGGCCGGCGTCGAGCGTTCCGGCGTAGATCTCGGTGTCGGGGTTGAGCAGCAGAACCGCCCGCGCCTCGCTCGCGTGCAGGGCCAGGTTGTTGGCGGCGGAGAAGCCGATGTTGTCGCGGCGGATCAGCCGCACGGCAGGGAACTCGCGCTCGATCATGTCCGGGGTCCCGTCGGGGCTGCCGCTGTCGACGACCGTGACCCGCATGCCGCCTTTGGCCGGATGCTCCTCCAGCGAGCGCAGGCACCTGCGCAGCAGCCCTTCGGCGCCATGGCTGACGACGATCACCTCGAGCTCGGGCGGAGCGCTCACCGGGTGTCTCAGTGTGAGCCCTCGCCGCGCACGATCGCGGCGGGGGTGCGCAGCAGGATCGCCAGATCGCCGGCGACCGAGATGTTGTCGAGGTAGTCGCGCTCCATCGCCAGCCGCTCCTCGAAGGTCAGGTCGGCGCGGCCGTAGACCTGCATCGGCCCCGTCATCCCCGGCTTGACCGCGAGGCGGATCCGCTGGCGCTCGTCATAGAGGGCGACCACCGCTTCCTCCTCGGGCCGCGGGCCGACCAGCGACATGTCGCCGCGCAGGACGTTGACGAACTGCGGCAGCTCGTCGAGGCTGAAGCGGCGCAGCGTGCGGCCGGCGCGGGTGACGCGCGGATCGTCAGCGATCTTGAAGGCGGGCTCTTTGAGCTTCTCGAGGTCGACCAGTTCGCCCAGCTGCTCCTCGGCCCCCGGCACCATCGTGCGGAACTTGAGCACGGTGAAGGGCTTGCCGTCCTTGCCGGCCCGTCGCTGGCGAAAGAGGATCGGGCGGCCGGAGTCGAGCAGGATCAGCAGCGAGCTGACGAGGAACACCGGCGAGAAGAGCACCAGCAGGAATCCGCTGATCGTCACGTCCATTACCCGCTTCAGCGCTTCCGTCGAGCGCGGTGGATCGGAGAAGCGGAAGTCGAGCACGGGCAGCTCGGCTAGCCGGTTCAGCTCGATCCCCGGGCCGAGCAGGCCGAAGTGCTGGGGCAGCAAGGTGAGCGCCAGGCCGGCTGCCTTGCACTGCTCGATCAGCCGCTCCGCCGCCGCCTCGCTCATCTCCTGCTCGGTCACGATCACCCGCTCGACCTCGTGATCGCGGGCGACGCGGGAGATATCGGCGATCGAGCCAAGACGGGGCAGGCCGCCCATCGCCGCCGCCGCCTCCTCTCCGCGCGGCGTCAGATACCCGACCAGGTGCAGGCGGGTCTCCGGGTGGGTGGCGACCCGGCGGGCGACCACGGCGATCGCCGCCGCCGGCCCGACCACGATCCCGATCGCGGCCCCGGCGAGGCGGTGCCAGAAGAAGCGCAGGACGGCGCGCGAGGCGAAAGCGCCGACAAGGGCGCCGAGGCCGACGGCGATCGCGCTGGCGGGCGGCAACGGCCCGACCGGGCTCAGCGCCAGCAGTCCGTCCAGCGCCAGCGTGCCCAGGGCCGCCGCCGAGATCAGGCTGGAGAGCTCGTCGAGCGTGCTGTGGCGGATGCGACGGTGGTCGTTGTCGTAGAGGCCGTGCAGCTTCAGCACCAGGACCCAGACCGGACTGAACATCGTCGCCCAGAAGAGCGTGCCGACGTCGGTGTCGGGGCTGGCCGCCGTGACGACGCAGAGCGTCGCCACCATCGTCAGCCAGTCGCCGGTGGCCAGCATCCGCCGCAGCAGCGAGCCCCGCCGCCGCGCTCCGCCGGGGCCGGTCAGCCCCAGTCGCGTCGCCCGCTCGGTCCTGCCGCCGCGCGGCTGCGATCCCGGCGATTGCGCCGGCGAGGGCTTGGGCGATGCGGTCTCCTGGGCCTTGGTCGTCATCGTGGGATCACCCACAGCTCGGTCTCCCGCGGAGGCACTTTTCCAGAGGGTTCAGACGTCGGGCATGTTCGAGATCGGCTCTGGCCGCCGCCTGGTCGCCTGCCTCTTCCTCGACTCTAAAGCGTAGGTAGTAGAGCTGCCAGTTGCGGTCTTCGCGGTCGATTGCTTGCGTCAGGTGTTCGGTCGCGGTTGCGTAATCGCCCTGGCTCTCCGCCAGGAGACCGAGCTGGACGTAGGGCGAGGCGGCGAACGGCTCGATCGAGCGCGCCGTCTTTGCGTGGCTGATGGCGCTGGTCAGATCGCCGTCGGCAGCGGCGCTCTGGCTCGCGTCGATCTCGCGGTCGACAAGCAGCGGGCCGATCAGGGCGACCGCCGCGATCCAGGCGACCGCCAGGCCGGCCACCGCGAGGCCGAAGCGCCGCTCTTCGCCGCGCGCGACCATGCCCGGATCCGGCGCGGCGGCCAGCTGTGAGCATCGTGCTGCCACGAGCACGCCCGAAGCGAGGAAGAAGACCGCGCCGAGTCCGGGCAGTTCCCAGAACCAGTCGAGCCCGGCGCTGACGGCGAAGGCGAGCGTCGCGGCAAAGAGCGCCGCATAGCGCTCGCGCTGGGGGTGGGGCGCTGCCCGCCAAGCGCCAAGCCCGGTCCAGAGCAGTACGCCGACGAGCGCCAGGACGAGCAGTCCGCCGACGGTGCCCAGCTCGGCGAAGGACTCGAGGTAGAGCGAGTGGGCGTTGTGCACGGGCTGGTCGATCGAGCGGTTTTCGTCCCACGCGAACTGGTACGTGCCGGCGCCGCTTCCCAGCAGCGGCTTTTCGCCATAGGTGTCGATCGCGACGCGGTAGAAGTCGTGGCGCCCGGCGCCGCTGAGCTGGGAGAAGTGCTGCTCGGGCTGGTTCGGGAACTGGACGTCGGCGCTTGAGAACTGGTCCCAGGCACGGCCGCCGATCGCAATCGCCACACCGATCGCGATCACCGCGGCGACTGCAGCGAGCCCCCGCAGCATGGTCGTATTGCGAGAGAGCTCCAGCGCGCGGCCGGTGAGGCGTCCTTCGCGTCGCTCGGTCCAGCGCAGCGCGGCGAAGAGAGCCAGGGCCGCTGCGATGCCCGCGAGGAGGATCAGCAGGACCGTCAGGCCCTGGTCGACCGCTGCCTGGTTGGTGATGTTGTCAGCGAGGCTGCGCCGCGCCTGTACGGCAAGGACCGCCGGCAGCGCGCCGACCGCGCCGATCGCGAGCGTGCCGAAGAGCCAGAGGCGGTCCCTGGAGAGCGCCAGCGTGCAGACGACGGCGATCGCGAGCGTCAGCAGCCCCCCGCGCGAGTAGGTCAGGTAGAGGGCAAGCAGCACCGCGGGGAGCGCTGCCGCGGACAGCCAGCGCAGGCCCGTCCAGGCTGCGTGGCGGCTGGTCCAGAGCAGGAGGGCCGCGCCGATCCCGAACGCCGCGCCATCGGCGTTCCAGTAGCCGAGCGGATACGCAAGCCGTGCGGTGGTGTTGAACGAGTCGTCGACCACCAGCACATGCGGCAGCAGGCGGCTCGCCAGGGCCAGCAGGGCGACCAGGGCGAGAGAAATTGCCAGGCCTTCAGCGAAACGTTGGCGCCTTTGGTCGGTTTGGGCGATTAGGAAGGCGGCTAGAAAGAAGCCCAGGTAGACCAGGCCACGGTCCGCCTCGATCACGCTCAACTCCACTGACCCCGACCAGAGGGATGACATTGCAGACAGCAGGGAAAACCCGAGGATCAGCCCCGTCGCCCAGTAGAACGGCCGGGCCAGCGCCGCGCGCGAGGCGAAGCCGAGCAGGATCAGGGCGACCACCACGAGCCATGCGGCAAGACCCGCGATGTGCCGATCGGCCACTTCAAAGCCGCCTCCGGCGAGCGCCAGGCCGACGATCAGGGCGACCGGCGCAAGTAACGCCGCGCTTTCCTCTAACCTACCGCGCCATGTTTGGGACGCGCCAGATTTCGGCTCCCGCCCGGGGCCGCTCGATACTCGCTCTGTCAACGCTTGCTCTGCTCGCATTCTGCTGCTTGCCGGTTTTCGCTCAGGCTTCCTCGGCCGGTTACGAATACCAGGACGCGGTGCCCACGCCGACCGGGGCGCCTCCTAGTCAATCGAACCTGTCGGGTGGCCCCAAGCCCACGTCCGGCGGCGATTCGCCTGCACACAAGTCCAACACCTCGAATGGGGGTTCGGCTGCGGGGGGCAATGGCTCATCGGCAAAGGGGGGCGGCGGGTCCGACAGCGGGAACGGCAATCCCCAGCAGGGTAGCCAAGGCAAGGCCGACAAGGGTGCGCCAAGCACCGCCAACAACGCCAACCTCGCCAACCAGACCGAACCCGGCTCGGATGGCGGCGGCTCCTCGCCGCTGGTGCCGATCCTGATCGCGATCGTGCTGCTCGCCGGTGGCTCGATCGGGTACGTGTTGATGAAGCGGCGGCGGCAGCAGAAAACGCCCGGCTCCCCAGATTCCTCCGACTCACCGGACGCAGCAGGCTCTTCGGGCTCCTCCGTCTCTCCTGAGGCGAGCTAGCCCGATGCCTGACCCCGGGATTCGCCCGCTGCGGCGGGCTCGCGTCTGGCTAGCGGTATTCGCCATAGCCGCTCTCGGTGCGCTTGGTGCCGCGAGCTCTGCGGCGGCGCTTCCCGTGAATTTCTGGGGTGTCGTGCCGCAGGGATCGCAGAGTGTGGAAACGCTCCAACGGCTCAAAGCCGGCGGCGTCGACAGCATCCGGATACCGATCTCCTGGTCGTCCGTTCAGCCGCAGAGGGGCGGGCTGTGGAACTGGTCCGACGCCGACTCGTTTTTCGCCGCCGCGGCTACCGCTCGCCTCAACGTCCTGCCCTTCCTCTCCGGTGCGCCGAGCTGGGCGGTCCCCATCGATCGGCGCTTCGGCAGCTCCGCTTACCTTCCGGTGCGAAATGGCAAGCAGCGCTCGGGGTGGAATCAGTTCGTCACCCAGGCAGTCCTGCGCTACGGTCCTCACGGCACGTTCTGGAGCGAAAACCCGACCCTTCCGCAAAGGCCGATTCGTGCTTGGCAGATCTGGAACGAGCCCAACTTCAAGTACTTCGTAGCGAGGCCCAACCCGACCGAGTACGGAAAGCTGGTCAAGCTCTCGAACGCCGCCATCAAAGCGGTCGATCCGGGTGCGCAGGTCATCCTCGGCGGTCTCTTCGCCCGGCCGATCGAGGCGACTTTTCACACGAACCCCCCGCAGGCCTACTTTGCCTCGGACTTTCTCGAACAGATGTACAAAAGCACGCCGGGGATCGCGTCCAAGTTCCAGGGTTACGCTCTGCATCCGTATACCGGCAGTTGGAAAAACCTCACTTCGCGGATCGAAGAAGTCCGTCGGGTGCTAAAGCGCAACCATGATGTCGGCAAGGGTCTCTGGATCACCGAGATGGGCTGGAGCTCCGAACCGCCGCAGCTGCACAACAGCTTCGCCAAAGGGCTCGCCGGTCAGGCCAGGGAACTGAAGGGCGCCTTCAAGCTGTTCACCGCCAACCAGCGCAAGTGGAACGTGCAGAGCATCTACTGGTTCGCGATCAACGACTTCGCGGGCGTCTGCAACTTCTGCGGCGGCTCGGGCCTGTTCAGCAACGGCAAGCCGAAGCCGGCCTGGAATGCCTATATGCATTTCGCCCGCTGATAGTTCCGCCGACGGCGCGCCGAGCGTAAGATCGGTGGGTTGAGCACTCGCCCGAAAGCAAGCGTGAAGACTGACCCGCTGGCGCCCTTCAGCGCCCCGGTCAGGCGCTGGTTCGAGGCCTCTTTCGAGGGGCCGACGCCTGCGCAGTCGGGTGGCTGGGAGGCGATCGCGGGCGGCGCCAACGCGCTGATCTGCGCCCCGACCGGCTCCGGCAAGACGCTCGCCGCCTTCCTCTGGGGCATCGACAAGCTCTCGCGCTCGGCGGAGCTTGGCCAGGGCGTGAAGCTGGTCTACGTCTCGCCCTTGAAGGCGCTCTCCTACGACATCGAGCGCAACCTGCGGGCGCCGCTGCGCGGGATCGGGGCAGACATCTCGGTCGGATTGCGCACCGGCGACACCAGCCAGAAAGACCGCCGGGCGATGCGCAAAACGCCGCCCGACATCCTCATCACGACCCCCGAGTCGCTCTACCTCATGCTCTCCTCCGGCGCCCGCGAGATCCTCACCGGGGTCGAGGCGGTGATCGTCGACGAGATCCACGCGGTTGCCCAGTCAAAGCGTGGGTCGCATCTGGCGCTTACGTTGGAGCGGTTGGACCATTTGGTTGGGGACCATGCGCTTTCGGCCGCGGGTCCTGTCGCAGCAGAGGGGGTGTCCCCTCAGGCGCTGGGTTCCTCGCCGGACGGCGGTGCGGCTCTCTTGGAGCAGGCAGGGCGAGGAACAGGACGCCGCGCCGGAGGGGACACCCCCTCTGCTGCACCACCCGCGGGAGGAGCGCAAGGGGTTCAGCGGATAGGGCTGAGCGCTACGCAACGCCCGTTGGAGCGGATTGCGAAGTTTCTGGTCGGTCCTAAAAGAGATTGCGAGATTGTGGATGCGGGTGTGGCTAAGGAGCTGGACCTGGAGATCGTCGTCCCGGTTGAGGACATGTCCGAACCGGGAGCTCCCAGCTTTCCGAACGCGGATGGCAACCCGACGGAGGGAGAGCCACTCGCCCATGTTCGCTCGATCTGGCCGGCGATCTACCCCGAGCTGCTGAAGCTTGTCCAAGAGCACAACTCGACGATCATCTTCGTCAACGCCCGCCGCGCAGCTGAGCGCCTGGCGAAGCGGTTGAACGAGCTTGCAGCTGAAGTCTCCTCGGACGAGCTTCCGGCTACGGAGCACGCTGGACACGTATCTCCCGCGGGTGGTGCCGAGGAGGGGGGGTCCGGACAGGCGCGGCGTCCTGTTCCTCGCCCCGCCGACTCAGCGAGAGACGCACCGCCGCCCGGCGAGGAACCCAGCGACAGTCCGGACCCCCCCTCCTCGGTGACAGGACCCGCGGCTGAGGGGCAAGAGCCCTTGCCCGAGATTGCACGGGCCCATCACGGCTCTCTCTCCCACGAAGAGCGCCTTGTAGTAGAGGAGATGCTCAAGTCTGGGCAGCTTCCCTGCCTCGTCGCGACGTCGTCGCTTGAGCTGGGTATCGACATGGGGGCCGTCGACCTGGTGATCCAGGTCGAGTCGCCGAAGTCGGTCAGCCGCGGGTTGCAGCGGGTCGGCCGCGCCGGCCACTCCCTGGGCGAGGTAAGCCGCGGCCGCATCTTCCCCAAGTTCCGCGCCGACCTGCTCGAGTGCGCGGTGGTCGCGCGGCGGATGCGCGAAGGCGCGATCGAGGAGACGGTGATCCCGCAGAACCCCCTCGACGTCCTCGCCCAGCACCTGGTCTCGATGGCGGCGCTCGACGAATGGGAGATCGACGAGGTCGAGCGCGTCGTCACCGCGACGGAGCCCTTCGGCGAGCTCTCCCGCGAGCAGCTGGAGAACGTGCTCGACATGCTCGACGGCCGCTATCCCTCCGACCGCTTTGCCGAGCTGCGGCCGCGGATCGTCTGGGACCGCACGCGCGGCACGATGCACGGCCGCAAAGGCGCCCGCCAGCTCGTCGTCACCAACGCCGGCACGATCCCCGACCGCGGCCTCTACGGCGTCCACCTTCCCGATGGGCGCCGTGTCGGTGAGCTCGACGAGGAGATGGTCTACGAGGCGCGGGCCGGCCAGACCTTCCTGCTCGGTGCGACGACCTGGCGGATCGAGGAGATCACCCGCGACCGCGTCATCGTCACCCCCGCGCCCGGCCTGCCCGGCGCGGTGCCGTTCTGGAAGGGCGACGGGATCGGCCGCCCGGCCGAGCTGGGGCGGGCGATCGGCGCCTTCTCGCGCGAGGCGGTCTCGCGCGAGCCGAAGGAGCTGGCGGCCGAGTACGACCTCGACCGCCGCGCCGCCGAGAACCTGGTCGCCTACCTGCGCGAGCAGCAGGCGGCGACGCGGGTCGTCCCCTCTGACGAGACGATCGTGGTCGAGCGCTTCCGCGACGAGATCGGCGACTGGCGGCTCTGCATCCTCTCGCCCTTCGGCGGCCGCGTCCACTCCGCCTGGGGCCTCGCGCTGGGCCAGAAGATCCGCGAGGAGCACCAGCTCGAGGCGGACGCGATCTGGTCCGACGACGGCATCGTCATCCACCTGCCCGACGCCGACGAGCCGCCCTCCGCCGACCTGATCATGGTCGAGCCCGATGAGCTCGAGGACCTGGTCGTGCGCGAGCTCTCCGGCTCCGCGCTCTTCGGCGCCCGCTTCCGTGAGAACGCCTCGCGCTCGCTGCTGATCCCGCGCGCCTACCCGGGCAAGCGCACGCCGCTCTGGCAGCAGCGCCTCAAGTCGCAGAGCCTGCTCGAGGTCGCCCGCGACTTCCCCCGCTTCCCGGTCATCCTCGAGACCTATCGCGAGTGCCTGCGCGACGTGCTCGACATTCCCTCGCTGCGCGAGATCCTCACCGACCTGCAATCGCGCAAGCTCAGCCTGGTTGAGGTCGAGACCCCGACCGCCTCGCCCTTCGCCTCCTCGCTGCTCTTCGACTACGTCGCCACCTACATGTATGAGGGGGACACGCCGAACGCCGAGCGCCGCGCCGCCGCGCTCTCCCTGGACCGCGACCTGCTGCGCGAGCTGCTCGGCCAGGAGGAGCTGCGTGAGCTGATCGACCCCGAGGCGTTGGTCGAGGTCGAGGCGCAGCTGCAACACCGCACCGAGGCCGGCCGCGCCGGCGACCGCGACGCGCTGCAGCAGCTGCTGCGCAACCTCGGCGACCTGACCGCGGAGGAGTGCGCGGAGCGGGTCACGGAGGGCTACTCGGCCGCCTCGATGCTGGAGAAGCTGGTCGCCGAGCGCCGCGTCGCCATGGTTCGGATCGGCGGCGAGGAGCGCTACATCGCCGGGGAGGACGCCGGCCTCTACCGCGATGCGCTCGGCGTGCCGCCGCCCCCCGGCCTGCCCGAGACCTTCCTCGAAGACCACCCGGACGCGATGCGCGCCCTGGTGCGGCGCTACGCGCGCACCCACGGGCCGTTCCCGACAGCCCAGCTCACCGAGCGCTACGGCATCGATCTGGCGCCGGCGCTGCGCGAGCTGGAGCGCGAAGGGGCGATGATCCGCGGCGAGCTGCTGCCGGGGGGGAGCGAGCGCGAGTGGTGCGACTCCGACGTCCTGCGCCGCGTCCGGCGGGCCAGTCTCGCCCACCTGCGCCGCGAAGTCGAGCCCGCCGCCCGCGACCGCTTCGCCCGCTTCCTGCCGAGCTGGCAGAACGTCGATTCCCACCGCGCCGCCGGCGCCGGCCCCGACCGGCTGCGCGATGCGCTGGTGCCGCTGCAGGGGGTTGCCCTGACGCCCAAGACCTGGGAGGGAGACGTGCTGCCGCGCCGCCTCGGCGCCTACTCGCCGGCCTGGCTCGACGAGCTCTGCACCAGTGGCGAGGTGGTCTGGATCGGTGCCGGCTCGCGCGGTCGCAGCGACGGCCGGGTCGCCCTCTACTTCCGCGAGGACGTGCGCCTCGCCGGGCCACCGCCGGCCAATTCAAAGCTCGAGCGTGCTGAGGGCACGCCCCAGGAGGCGATCCGCGAGCGGCTTCTCGCCGGGCCGTCGTTCTGGCTCGACCTGCTCGCCGACCTCGACTTCCCCGCCGAGGAGCTGCACAACGCCCTCTGGGATCTGGGGTGGTCCGGCGAGGTGACCAACGACGCCTTCGCGCCGCTGCGGGCACCGCGGCTGCGCGCGGTGCCCGCGCACGAACGCCAGGGGCGCCGCTTCGCCCGTCGCCGCTCGGGGGCGGGCGCCGCCGTGCAGGGGCGCTGGTCGCTGACCGCGCCGCTCTTCGCGGACGCTCCCGGACCGGGGGCGAGGCTGCGCGCGCAGGCGGAGCTGATGCTGGAGCGCTACGGGATCGTCACCCGGGAGACGGTGCTGGCCGAGGGCGTGCCCGGCGGCTTCTCCACCCTCTACGCCGAGCTCGGCAACCTCGAGCTGCTCGGCACCGCCCGCCGCGGCTACTTCGTCGAGGGCCTGGGCGGCGCCCAGTTCGCCCTCGCCGGCGCGGTCGAGCGGCTGCGCTCGCTGCCCGAAACCGACGGCTCCTTCCAGGTCTTGGCGGCAACCGACCCCGCCAATCCCTTTGGCGCGGCGCTGCCCTGGCCGAAACCCCCTTCGGGCAGGCGCCCCGCCCGCGCTCCTGGCGCCCACGTCCTGCTTCGCGACGGCGAGCCGCTCGTCTACGTCGAGCGCGGCGGTCGCAGCATCCTTCGCCTTGGCAAGTTGAGCGATGCCGAGCTGGCCGCCGCCATGCAGGCCCTCGCCGATGCGGTCTCGGCAGGCCGCCTGCCGAAGCTCGGGATCGAGAAGCTCGACGGCGAGGCGGTGATCGGCTCCGGCCACGAGGAGGCACTGCTCAGCGCCGGCTTCAGCCGCGGTCCGCGCAAACTCACCGCTTCGGCATCTTAGATATCGATGCCTTTTATGGCATAATTAAGCCTATAAAAGCATCGGAACTGATAAGACAGGTGCGACGGCAGCGTGGCCTGAGCCAACGTAGCCTGGCGTTGCGTGCGGGCACCGACCAGGGAGCGATCAGCCGCATCGAGCGCGGTGAGATCTCGCCCACTGTCGAGACGGTCGAGCGCCTGCTTGCCGCAATGGGGGAGGCGCTGGAGCTGGAGTCGGTGCCGCTCGAAGGGCACCATGACCCACTCCATCTGGCCGCGATGAGGCAGCGGGCCCCGGCCGAGCGACTCGAGCTGGCGAGCTCTTGGAACCGGCTGGCGGGGCGCTTGTCGGATGCCGGAAGGCGCGCGCGTGCCGGCTGATCGCAATGTGGGCCCGCTTGACGCCGAGCGGATCCTCGAGGTGCTCGCCCGACATCAGGTCGATTTCGTGGTCGTCGGCGGGATGGCGACGCAAGCGCATGGCAATACCCGCATGACGAACGACGTCGACCTGATTCCAGAGCCCGATCCCCGGAACTTGGCTCGGCTGGCCGCGGCGCTGCGTGCACTGCACGCGCGGGTGCTCAACCCCGGCCATGAGGACATCGAGATCGACGCGGCGATGCTGCCCCGTGCGACGATCTGGCAACTTGCGACTCCGTATGGAGGCATCGATGTTTTGCACGATGCGCCCGGCGCCGCCCCCTACGACAAGTTGCGGGCGCGCGCGTTGGTGATCGCTCTCGACGACGTGAAAATCCAAATCGCCGGCCTTGATGACCTGATCCGGATGAAGCTCGCCAGGGGCGCCCGGTCGATCGTGCCGATGTCGCTGCACTCACCGCTCCCGAAGCGGATCCTGAGGCCTGAGGGTCCGTTCAAACCCCTGTCGGGTGAAATTTCTCATCCCGTCCTCAGCGAACGGTAGGTCGGGGTCGATCAGCCGTCCATGCCCTCTCTAAGACACTCGTCCAAGCCCGCTAGAACCCCGGTCGTCCTGCTCGCCATGGTCTTCACGATCCTGGCCGTGATGGCGGTCCGTCCCCTCGCCAGCCTCGCCGCGCCCGTCGAACCCCCGGCTGAACCGGAAGCTCCCCAGCTCGCGATCGAACCGAGCAGCTACGACTTCGGGCTGCAGCCGCTCAACTGGGGCTCGCGCGAAACGAACTTCACGCTGCGCAACGCAGGCACGGAAGCCTTCCAGGTCGGTTCGCCCCAGATCGTCGGCCCGGGGCAGGAAGCCTTCTGGGCCGACTACAGCCCTTGCTACGGCTCCAACTTGCAGCCGGGCGAATCCTGCTCGGTGCGGGTGTACTTCGGCCCCCACGAAGCCGTCGAATACACCGCCCAGTTCCGGGTGAGCGTCGGCTCGTACTCGTTCAGCGCCGATCTGACCGGTATTGGCGGCCGGGCGGCCTTCACTCCCGCCTCCAATCCAACCGATTTCGGCGTGGCGAAAGTCGGCTCTGCCGGTGTGACCCGCGAGATCCAGGTCACCAACACGGGCAACATGCCCGGCGGCATGTTCATCGCCGTGATCGCCGGTGGCGCGATCGGCAGCTTTCAGATCCTCGACGAGAGCTGCACCGGCATCGAAATCGCTCCGGCTGCCACCTGCACCGTGCAGGTCCGCTTCAAGCCACTCGGCGAAGGCGTCAAGAAAGCGACGCTGGGCCTCTTCGGCGAAAGCGAAGGCCCGATGCCGATCGGCCTCACCGGCGTCGGCTCCGCGCCCGATCCTTCCCCTGCTTCGGCTGCGACCACGCCTTCGACGAGCGCGATCGCCGGCCCTGGCCGTCTCAAGGCAGGCAAGCACAGGCCAAGGGGTCATCGCAGGAACAAGCGCCATCGCCTCGCCGTCCACGGCGCCCGCCTCGTCCTCAGGGCCCCGTAGGGCGCCGGGCACGCGATAATCAGTGCGTGCCCGATTCGGAGGAGAGTCAGAGCCCGGTCGAGCTGCTGCGCAGCGTGCCGCTCTTCGCCGACCTCGAGCCGGGTGAGCTGGAGAGCTTCTCGCACGTCGCCGTACCGCGCTCCTTCCCGGCCGCCACGCGGGTCTTCCACGAGGGCGACCACTCCGACGCCTGTTACATCGTCCGCTCCGGCAGCTTTCGGGTGACCCGCGAGCACTCCGACGGGCGGGCGATCACCCTCGCCACCCTCGGTCCCGGCGACATCTTCGGCGAGCTGGCGATGCTCGACGGCGAGGTCCGCTCGGCCAGCGTCGAAGCGCTCAGCGACGGTGAGCTGCTGGCGCTGCCGGCGGGCGAAGTGCGGGCATTGCTCGCTCGCCACCCGGAGATCACGGTGAAGCTGGTCGGCGCCCTGGTGCGGCGGCTGCGCGCAGCCAACGAGCGCATCTCGCGCCAGTCCTTCCAGACCGTGCCCAGCCGGGTTGCCGGCGTCCTCTCCCAGCTCGTCGCCGAAGAGGCGCCGCGCACAGCCGAGGGCGGCGAGATCACGATCCGCATGAACCAGTCCGACCTGGCCCAGCTCGCCGGCACCTCGCGCGAGAGCGTCAGTCGCTTCCTCGCCGACCTGGAGCGATCCGGCATCGTCCGCCCCGGCCGCGGTCGGGTCACCGTCTTGGCCCCGGGGAAACTCCGCAACTACATTTTCTAGGTGGCCGTGGAGTCGGTTCTCCTATGACCGACTTCAACAGCTTGCGCGCCTCGATGGTCGAGCGCCAGCTTCGCCGCCGCGGCATCGCCGACGAGCGGGTGCTGGCTGCGATGGGCGAGGTGCCACGGGAGGAGTTCGTCCCCGAGCGCAGCCGCAGCCGCGCCTACGCCGACTCGGCGCTGCCGATCGGCGAGGGGCAGACGATCTCCCAGCCCTGGATCGTCGCCGCGATCTGCCAGGCGATGGAGCTGGAGGGGATGGAGCGGGTGCTCGAGGTCGGCTCCGGATCCGGCTACTCGGCGGCTGTCCTCTCCCGACTCGTCGCCGGCGTGACCGGCGTCGAGCGACACGCCGCGCTCGCCGCGCAGGCTCGGCGCACGCTCGGCGCGCTACGCATAGAGAACGTCGAGCTGCTGGTCGGCGACGGTACGCGTGGCGTGCCCGAGCGATCCCCGTTCGAGGCGATCGCCGTCCACGCCACTGCCCCGGCGCCGCCACAGACGCTGCTCGCGCAGCTCGCCGACGGAGGCCGTCTGGTCGTGCCGATCGCCGCCGAGGGTGCTGACCTGCTGACCTTGTTCCGCCGCACCGGGACCGAGCTGACGCGAGAGGAGCTTGCCCCCTGTCGCTTCGTGCCGCTGATCGGCGAGGAGGGCTTCAGCCCGCCCCCGCCTTGATGGCACGTCGCGCTGGGCGCTAACGGCGCAGGCGCAGCCTGTTGCGGCCGCCGTGGCCGATCAGGTCGTCGCGGTGGCCGCCGATCAGGGTGTCGGGGCCGGGGGAGCCCTCCAACTGCTCGACCGAGGCGTCGATGTGGCCGGGGGTGCAGGGGCTGCCGGCGCGACTGACCGGCCCGCCGATTTCGGCGGTCACGCCGGGCGTGAAGCGGAAGAAGTTGGCGTCGTCCTCGCCCGGGCCGCCGTCGAAGGTGTCGCCGTCGCAAGGGTCGCCGCCGACCATCACATCGGATCCGGGACCCCCGATCAGCGTGCTCTTGCCGCTGTTGTGAGGGACGGGTAGGTCGGTGCGGGCGCCGACCAGCGCGTCGTCTCCCGGCCCGCCTTCGAGGATGTCGGGGTCGCTGTCGTCGCCGGCCTCGATCACGTCGCCGCCGGCACCGCCCTGCAGATGGTCGGCACCGGGTCCGCCTTCGATCCGCACTTCGATCTCCGCGGGGATGCTGCCGTCGACGCTCACCGAGTCGTTGCCGGCGCCGGCGTCGACCATGATCGTCTGCACGTCAGCCGCGCAGACCGCATTGCCGCCGATCGCTTCGCAGCCGTCGACATTGGTGGAGGAGAAGGAAAGGCCGGCGTCGGTGACCACGTAGGCGGAGCCCTGCCTGGCGATCGAGATCGAGTCCTCGCCAGGGGTCCCTTGCACGCTGAGCGAGCCGCTGCCGTCGATGCTGTGGACGCGGGCGACGCTCGGCCCCGCGCTTGGGGGAGAAGCGGGTTCGCAGCCGTCGATCGGGGCGCCGCCGCTGCAGTCCGCGCCGTCCGGGCCGCCGAAGAGCTCGTCGCTGCCACCGCCGCCCGAGAGGTCGTCGTAGCCGGCGCCACCGTCGAGCCGGTTCGGCCCGCCGTCGCCGCTCAAGGTGTCGTCGAAGGCCGAGCCGACGATGTCCTCGGTTTCCGGGGAGATCGTGTCGCGACCGTCTCCGTGCGCGGTGCCGGTCGCCAGGTCGGCGGTCACCGCTTCGGAGGCGGTCGAGAAGGAGGCGATGTCGCGTTCGCCCGGACCGCCGTCGAGCTTGTCGAAGCCGATGTCGCCGCGCAGTACGTCTTCGTCGCCGGCCCCCCCGAAGATGTCGTCGCGGCCGTGACTGCCCAGCAGCAGGTCGGTGCCCCCTTCCCCGTTCAGGGTGTCGTCGCCGAGGCCGCCGTCGACCATGTCGTTTCCGCCACCGCCGCCGAGAGTGTCGTTGCCGCGCCCGCCGTAGATGCGGTCGTCGCCCCCTTCGCCGTCGACGACCCGCTCGCTGGCTTTGCCCGCGTAGAGGACGTCGTCGCCCCCGCCGGCCTTCATCTTGTCCGGGCCACGCCCACCGAGGAGCTCGTCTTCCCCGCCTCCGCCGAACTCGTCGTCGGGGCCCTTGGCGCCGAGGAGCTGATCGTCGCCTTCGCCGCCGATCAGGTTGTCGGCTCCCTTTTCGCCCAGCAGGCGGTCGTCGTCGCCTTCGCCGTCGAGGGTGTCGTTGCCGCGGCCGCCGTGGATGACGTCGTCACCGGGGCCGCCGCAGATCGTGTCGTTGCCGTTGGGCCCGCCGGAGATCTTGTCGTCCCCACCACCGCCGTAGATCACGTCGCTGGCCTTCTTGCCGACGATCGTGTCGTCGCCGGGCGTGCCGACGATCGTCGCGTGCTTGCCGTCGCAGGTGGCGGCGGAGGCCTGGCTCCAGGCGGGGAGCAGGAGGACGAGGGCAGCGCCAAGCGCGGCGAGGACGATTCGCGGGAAGCCGGATCCGAGGGGATGCGCCATTGCCTCGCTATCGGCCCGGTTCGCACCCTTCTGCAGGGGTGCAAGACACCCGTCTACTCCGTATTACGTACGTACCGACGGGTCAGTGATGCGGCTCAGCAGCCGACCGGACTCGGATCGACTTTGTCCTTGATCACTTCGCCGCCGCCACCGCAGTTGATCGATTTGTCGGCTTTGCCGTCGATGGCGTCGATGAAGTCGTTGCCCCCTTTGCCGACGAAGGTGTCGGCGCCGAGGTGGCCGAGGAAGCTGTTGCTGCCGCTATCGCCGATCAGCACGTCGGGCCCGTCGGATCCCTCGAGGCTCTCGTTGCTGGAGCCGACCTGGTCGGGGTTGCCGCAACCGCCGGGCCCGCCGGTGCCGCCCAGCTCCACCGTCAGCGCCGCGTCCGAGCGGCCGTAGGAGACGGTGTCTTCGCCCGGCCCGCCGTCATAGGCGTGCCCCTGGCAGACCGCTACCGAGGAGACGAGCAGGTCGTCGCCGGGGCCGCCGGAGAGCTGGTCGCCACCGGGATCGGCGTAGAGCACGTCGCTGCCGCCGTTGCCGATCAGCGCGTCGTTGCCGTTGTCGGGGCTGTTGTAGTTCTCGCCCGCCTCCAGCACGTCGTCGCCCGGCCCGCCGCTGATCGAGTCGGAGCCGGCGTTGCCGTTGGCGCGGACGTGGACGCCGGTTGGGACGCTGTCGGCCACGGAGATGTCGTCGTTGCCGCCGCCGCCGGTGATCACGACCAGGCCGGTTGCGGTCGAGACGGCGCAGTTGACGCTGCTGCCACTCGCCGCCGCGCAGCCGTCGCCGGCGAAGGCCCCACTGTCGTCGGAGACCGTCCAGCCACCGCCGCCGTAGGAGACCTGGATGTGGTTCGCGGCATCGTTGCCCTGCACGATCAGGCTCGAGCCGTCGAGGCCCTGGTTCAGAATCACGAAAGTGTCGTTGGGTGGCGGGGTCGGTTCCGTGCCGCAGGAGTGCTCGGTGGCGAAACCGTCGCAGTTGTCGTTGCCGGCGCCGCCAAACGCTTCGTCAGGCCCAGAGCCGTCGAGGTTGTCGTCGCCGACGCCGCCGTCCAGCCGGTTCACTTCGCTGTCGCCGACGAGGTCGTCGCCCTGCGGTGAGCCGACCACGTCCTCGAAGCCCTGCAGCGTGTCGTGTCCGTCGCCTTTCGACTTGCCCGATTCGAGGTTGACGATGACGCTGCCGCGGGTGGCGCTGGCGTAGGAGACGATGTCCTGGGTTCCGCCGCCGCCGTCCAGCGTGTCTTCGCCGCTGTCGCCGCGGACGACGTCGTTGTCGCCTTCGCCGCCGCCGGCGTTGTCGCTGCCGGCGCCGCCCATGACCAGGTCGGTGCCGGAACCGCCTTCAAGCTCGGGATCGTCGCCGGGGCCGCCTTCGATTTTGTCTTCGCCTTCGCCGCCGTCGAGATGGTCGTTGCCCTTTTCTCCGTAGAGCCAGTCGTTGCCACCGTCGCCGGCCTCTTCGTCGCTGCCTTTCTCGCCGATCAGAACGTCGCCTTCGGCGCCGCCGAGCATGCGGTCCGGGCCTTTCCCGCCGCGGATTTCGTCGCTGCCGGCCCCGCCGAGGAGACTGTCGCTGCCCTCCGCGCCCTTGAGGCCGTCGTTGCCCCCGCCGCCCTCGACGTGATCGGAGCCGCTGTCGCCGGCAAGCCGGTCGTCGCCGCCTTCGCCGTAGAGAGCGTCAAAGCCGCGCCCGCCGTGAATCGAGTCGTCCCCGGGCCCGCCGCAGATCGTGTCGTTGCCGTTGGGCCCGCCGGAGATCTTGTCGTCGCCGCCGCCGCCGTAGATCACGTCGCTGGCTTTCTTGCCGACGATCGTGTCGTTGCCGGACGTTCCGACGATCGTCGCGTGCTTGCCGTCGCAGGTGGCGGCGGAGGCCGTCGCCGCGAGCATCAGGATGCAGGCGACGCAGAGGGCGGCTGCGCCGCAGAGCTTGATCGTGTGAGTGAAGGCAGAGTTCATCACGGCTCCCATCGACCGTTCGCGCGTTCTCTACAGCCGAGTCCAAACAAACGTCCACGTGTGGCATTCGCCCCTTCAGATACGCTCGCAGCGCGATGCGAGGCGGGACCTACGTGCTCAACTTCTATTCCACGGTTTTCGTCGACCAGCTCAAGCGCGGTCGCAAGACCGCGACGATCCGGCTCGGCGACAAGACCAGCAAGTACGAGCGCGGTCAGGTCGTCTGGATCACGGTCGGCTTCCGCCACAGCCCGCGCGAGAAAATCTTCGCCGCCTGCATCGACGACGTCGAGGTGAAGAAGGTCGGCGACCTCTCGCCGCGCGACATCGAGCACGACAATCCCGAGTTCCGCCGGCTCGAGGACGAGGTCAAGTTCCTCGAACAGATCTACGGCCGCACGATCGGCCCCGACGACATCGTCACCGTGATCCGCTTCTCGCAGATCGTCGAGCCCCCCGGAGCGCACTTCGGCAACGGGGAGACGCCGCACCACAACTAGCGGCTGGCCGATGGCCGACTACGCTTTTCTCACCACCTGGTTGCTGGATTCGCCACGCGAGCCCGTCTGGGAGGCGATCTACGACCAGGCGCGCTGGCCCGAGTGGTGGCGGGGGGTCGAGGAGGTCGAAGAACGCGACGGCGGCGACGGCGGCCGCATCGGCGCCGTCTCACGGATGGTCTGGAAGAGCCTCCTGCCCTACCGGGTCGAGTTCGAGGTGACGACGACGCACATCGAGCGGCCTTACCTGTTGCAGGCCGATGCGGTCGGCGAGCTGGCTGGGATCGGGCGCTGGCGGCTCTACGAGCAAGGCGGCGTCACCGCGGTGCTCTACGAGTGGAACGTCTCGACGACGAAGCCGTGGATGAACCTGCTTGCACCGGTCGCTCGCCCGGCCTTCGAGTGGAACCATGACTGGGTGATGTCCCACGGTGCCACCGGCATCGCCAAGCTGCTCGGCTGCAAGCTGCTTGCCAGCGGCTGAGCCGTACCGCTATCTTTAAAGCGGCTGGCACTCGCCTGTGTAGAGTGCCAACGCCCGGAGACCGTAGAAACGGCTCTGAGGCGCGAAATTCACGACTTTGACCAGTAAATCACCCATAACGGAGGTTCACGGATGAAGCTGAAGCCCCTCGGGGACCGGCTGATCGTCAAGCCGATCGAGGAGGAGGAGACGACCGCTAGCGGCATCGTCCTCCCCGACACGGCCAAAGAGAAGCCGCAGAAGGGCAAGGTCATCGCCGTCGGCGATGGCGCAATCCAGGAGGACGGCTCGCGCCGCCCGCTCGACCTGAGCGATGGCGACGAAGTCCTCTATTCCAAATACGGCGGCACCGAGGTCACCGTCGAGGGCGACGACCTGCTCGTGCTGCGTGAGTCGGACGTCCTCGCCAAGCTCGGCTAGACCCCCCGCCACCAGGACTTAGAGACACCAAGGAGGAAGGAAACCAATGGCTCACAAGGAGCTGAAGTACAAGGAGGAGGCACGCGGGGCCCTGCAGGCCGGCGTCGATGCAGTCGCCGACGCCGTCAAGGTCACCCTCGGCCCGAAAGGCCGCTACGTCGTGCTCGACAAAAAGTTCGGCGCGCCGACGATCACCAACGACGGCGTCACCATCGCCCGCGAGGTCGAGGTAGAGGACGTCTTCGAGAACCAGGGTGCCCAGCTGGTCCGCGAGGTCGCCACGGCGACCAACGACGTTGCCGGTGACGGCACCACGACGGCGACCCTGCTGGCCCAGACGATCGTTCGTCACGGCCTCAAGAACGTCGCCGCCGGCGCCAACCCGTTGGCCCTGCGCCGCGGGATCGAGAAGGCTGTCGACGACGTCGTCGACAACCTGCGCAACAAGCAGTCCAAAGAGGTCGCCGGCAAGGAGCAGATCGCTCGCGTCGCCGCCATCTCCGCCGCCGACGACGAGATCGGCAACGTGATTGCCGATGCGATCGAGAAAGTCGGCAAAGACGGCGTCGTCAACGTCGAGGAGGGCCAGACCTTCGGCATGGAGCTGGAGTTCACCGAGGGGATGCAGTTCGACAAGGGCTACATCTCCCCGTACATGGTCACCGACCAGGACCGCATGGAGGCCGTGCTCGAGGACCCCTACGTCCTCATCGCCAACCAGAAAATCGGCTCCGTGCGGGACATCCTGCCGGTGCTGGAGCAGGTGATGCAGGGTGGCAAGCCGCTGCTGATCGTCGCCGAGGACGTCGAGGGCGAGTGCCTCGCGACCCTGGTCGTCAACAAGCTGCGCGGCACCTTCACCGGTGTTTCGGTCAAGGCACCGGGCTTCGGCGATCGCCGTAAGCGGATGCTCGAGGACATCGCGATCCTCACTGGCGGCGAGGTGATCACCGAGGAGATGGGCCTCAAACTGGAGAACACCCAGCTGGCTCAGCTCGGCAAGGCACGCCGCGTCGTCGTCTCCAAGGACACGACGACGATCATCGACGGCTCCGGCGACGCCGAGGACATCAAAGGCCGGATCAACCAGATCAAGCAGGAGATCGAGAACACCGACTCCGACTTCGATCGCGAGAAGCTCCAGGAGCGTCTCGCCAAGTTGGCCGGCGGTGTCGCTGTGGTCAAGGTCGGCGCTGCCACCGAGACCGAGATGAAGGAGAAAAAGCACCGTGTCGAGGACGCCCTGCAGGCGACCCGGGCGGCGCTCGAGGAGGGAGTCGTGCCGGGCGGTGGCGTCGCGCTGCTGAACGCGCAGTCAGACCTCGATCCCGACAAGCTCGACGATCCCGACGAGGTGACCGGTGCCCGTATCGTGCACCGCTCGCTGGAGGAGCCGGTTCGTCAGATCGCCGAGAACTCCGGTCTGGAGGGCTCGGTCGTCGTCAACAAGGTCCGCGACCTGAAGGCCGGCGAAGGCCTCAACGCGTCCAACGGCGAGTACGGCGACCTGATCAAGGCCGGCGTCATCGACCCGACGATGGTCACGCGGTCGGCGCTGCAGAACGCCGCCTCGATCGCCAAGAACATCCTCGTGACCGAGGCGATCATCGCCGAGCCGCCGGAGAAGGACGGCGCCGGTGGCGGTATGCCCGGCGGCGGCATGCCGGACATGGGCGGGATGATGTAGCCACGCCGCTCAGGCGTATCCTCGCCTCAACAGGCGAGTGGCTTTTACGAGGGGCCCGGGAAACCGGGCCCCTCGTCGTTTAGCTGCCCGTGGGGAACGGTGCATCAACTGGTACTGAGCCTGCGCCAAATTGGCGCAATCAGCGCACCACCCGCGCGAGGGCACCTGCCAGCGTCGCCCCATGCCGACGCACCGCCCCCAGAGTCAAGTCGCGAGTTGTGGTGTAACGGACTCGCCGGCACTTCTCCTCAGCGCTCCAGGGCCGCCACCTCCTTTCCGTTCGCCTCGGCCTGGTCCTCGAGGACCAGGCCGATCGACTCCTTGGAGAGGTAGCCGCGGGTGAGCAGCCACTCGTCGTTTTGCTCGATCAGGAGCGCTCCGACCAGGCGGATCGCCGAGGCGTCGTTGGGGAAGATGCCGACGACGTCAGAGCGACGGGCGATCTCCTTGTTGACGCGCTCGATGTTGTTGGTGGAGCGCAGCTTTGGCCAGTGCGCCCCCGGGAAGCGGTAGAAGGCCAACAGATCCTCCTCGGCTCCCGCCAGGAGTTCGGCCACCTTTGGCACCGTCGGGGTGAGCCTCTCGATGACCGACGCCGAGCGCTCCTCGGCGTCCTCGAGGTTCTCAGCGTTAAAGACCTCGCGCAGGGCGGCGGAGACCATGTTTCGCTGGCCCTTCTTGCAGTGGCCGTGCATGTTGCGGATGAAGTGCACGGTGCAGCGCTGCCAAGGACAGCCGAGCACCTTGGCGATCGCGGCCTTGAGGCCGAGGTGGTCATCGGAGACCGCCAGTCTCACCCCCTCCAGGCCGCGGGCCACCAGCTCGCGCAGGAAGGCCGCCCAGCCGGCCTCGGTCTCTGACTCTGCGATCTCGATGCCGATCACCTCACGCCGACCGCTCTCGTGCACAGCGAAAGCGACCATCAGCGCCTTTGAGTGGACGTGGCCTCGATCTCTGACCTTCAGATGCTTGGCATCGAGCCACAGGTAGGGGTAGGCGCCCTCCAGCGGGCGGGTGCGGAAGGCCCCGACCTGACCGTCGAGCTCACGGCAGATCCGCGAGACCTGGTCCTTGGACATCCGGATCCCGAGCTCGGAGACCAGGTGGTCGACCTTCCTGGTCGAGACGCCGTTCACGTAGGCCTCCATGACCACCCCCAGCAGCGCTTTCTCGCTTCGCTTGCGGGGCTCCAGGAAGCTCGGGAAGTAGCTCTCCCCGGAGCGTTTACGGGGTACCGCCAGCTCGATCTCCCCGACCCTTGTCGCCCAGGGCCTGGGGCGGTAGCCGTTGCGGTGTGTCGCCCGCGCCTCGCTGACCTCTCCCTTGCCAGCGCCGATCTGGCGGGCGATCTCGGCCTCCATTATCTCGGCGGCGATCATCGCGACACTCTCGCGCAGGAAGTCGGAGTGCTCTTCGATCAGGGCCTTGGCTACGACCCCGGCGCTCGTCATGCTTTGGCTCTCGGCCATCGTGGTGCTTCCTTTCGTCAGTCGACTTGCAGGTCAACCGACGAGTCTGGAGCCCGCGGTGGCCGGAACTTCGTTCTGACCCCTACGTGGCGGTTACACCACTTCTAGCGACGTGACCCCCCCCAGCCCCAGCCCCCCGCCGACGGGCCTAAAACAGGACGCATAGCGACCGGAATCGGCCCGTCGGCGAGGACAGTCGACGAGCTCGCGTCACGGCAGCACGGGGTTGTGGCAATGAAGCAGCTCCGGGGCCTTGGCTTTGACGGCCGCGCCGTGCGACGCCGGGTTGGGAACCGAGAACTGCACCGCGTACATCACGGTGTCTATGCGGTCGGCTACCGATCGCTCAGCGGAAAGGGACGACTGATGGCTGCTGTGCTTGCCGGTGGGGCGAGTGCGGTGCTTTCGCATCGATCGGCAGCGGGGCTGTGGGGCCTGCGCGAGGATTCGCGCTCGACGATCGATGTGATCGCGCCGAATCGACGAGGACGCATCCCGAAGGGGATCGATGCGCATCGGGATGGGTCCCTGACTCCGCCTGATCGTGCCGTACTCCATGGGATTCCGTGCACCACTGTGCCGCGGACGCTGCTGGATCTAGCTGCTGTCGTTCCGGCTTGGGAATTGAGGAAGGCAATCGCCGAGGCTGAGGTGCTGCGGATCCTCGACCATGAGGCCGTGAGGCAACTGATCAAGCGCAGCCGGGGGCGGCGTGGCGTAGCTTGCCTGCGCATGCTGATGGACGACATCCATCCCGAGACGAAGCGGACCCGAAGCGAGATGGAGCGCTTATTCCTTCGCATGTGCGAGCGAGCCCGGTTGCCACGACCCGAGGTCAACGTGACGCTTTACGTGGGTGGTCGCCGCATAGTGCCCGATTTCCTCTGGCGGGCTGCGGGCCTCATCGTCGAAGCTGATGGCCGTCGGTTCCACAACACCGACTCTGCGTTTCAAAGCGATAGGCGACGAGAGCAACGGCTTCAGCTGGCCGGCTGGCGCGTTTCCCGGTGCACCTGGGAGCAGATCGAACGCGAACCTCGGGACCTGGCCGAAACGATCCGCGGTCTCCTCGGCCAATCACCTCCCGGCCGACGGGCCTAAAACAGGACGCATAGCGACCGGAATCGGCCCGTCGGCGGCTAGGGGGCTGGGGCCGGTGCGGGCGTGACGGGTTTCTTGGGCTTCGGTGGCAGCGGGGGGAGGAGGCCGGCGTTGTATTCGGCTTCGGTGAGGAACGTCGCGCGGCGGATCTTCAGGCGCAGCGTGTTCGTCGTGCGCGGGTAGAGCTTCAGGTCGTAGGGGTTGTAGCCCGGTCCGAAGCCTGTGTAGTAGACGAACATCCGCACTCGCTGGCGTTTGGTCAGCCAGGAGACCAGCTGTTTGGCGAAGCGCGGTTCGTCTTCGCCGTAGACCGCCCACTCGGCGATCGCGATCGGCTTGCCTTTCCACTGCTTTCCTTCGTAGAAGCGGTTGAGGTCTTTCCAGACGGGAAACTGGGAGTAGAAGTCGGTCCCCGCCCAGTCGACCCAGCGGGACCCCGGCCAGTAGTTGCCGGGGAAGTTGCCCTTCACCCGCGGCGAGCCGCCGGGGAGGGGGCTCCAGATGATGCTCACCGGCGCCCCCGGCAGTTCGGTCGGCGGCGGCCCTTTGGTCCGGTTGACCGGCGGCAGGCCGATTTCGGCGAGCGTCGCGTTGATCCCTTCCAGCGTGTTGCCGCCGCGCACGATCAGTGAGATGCGGCGGAAGGCCTGCTTGTACCAGCCGGTCGTGTGTTCGCCGCCTTTCTGGCTGCCGTCGCAGTTGACCGCCGACCAGACGTTGAGGCAGCGGTTCGGCTCGCCGAGCGGCCTGACGTAGGCGGGCAGCCCGCGTTTGAAGAAGAAGTCGTTGAGCTGCAGCAGATAATCGTCACCCGCACCGAGTGCGATCTGCTCGGGGGTGATGATCTCCTGCAGGGTCTGGTCGTCGGCGGTCGAGATGTGCAGGATCGGCCGGGTGCCGGTTTCGCGCCAGCGTTCGTAGGACGCGTTGAGGCTGTTGCCCCAGGGGTGGAAGGTCTCCAGCAGCGCCGGGTGCTTGCCGCCGAGCAGTTCGGTGAATTCGCTGAATTCCTGGGTCGTGCCCCGGTCGCTGACGCCGAAGAAGACGTTCGGCTTGGGGGGGACGAGGGAGAGCGCCGCGGCGGTGCTCGTCCCGAGTGCCGCGGTGGCTGCGCTCAGCGCTATCAGCACCGCAAGGGTGCCTCTAAGCCTCCGCCAGGACATCGCCCATCCTTCTCGGCGCTATTCCGAGTTCCTCCGCGTCTGCGGTGCCGCGCTCGCTCGTCATCGATACCTCCATCAGCTCTGCCTCCTCCCAGGTTGCGAACACGGCCTCGCCGAAGACGTTGCGGAGTCCGATCAAACCGGCGCGGATCATCGGCAGGGGAACGTGGACGAGCGGGCGCGGCCGCCCGGCGACGCGGCTGACCAGATCCGACATTTCGTCGTAGCTGAGCGTCTCCGGCCCGGCCAGCTCGTAGCGCTCGCGCCCGTCGCGGTCCAGCGCCGCGACGACGCAGCGGGCGGCATCGTCGGCCCAGATCGGCTGGAAGCGGGCCCGTCCGTCGCCTGACACGGGCAGGACGGGCAGGAAGGAGAAGCGGCGCAGCAGCGTCACCCAGGGGTCGCTGCGGTCATAGACGATCGAGGGGGCGAAGATCGTCGTCTCCAGTGGCGAGGAAGCGATCGCCTGCTCGGCCAGCCACTTGGCGCGGAAGAAGCGGGTGCGCTGGGCCGAGGCTGCGTCGAGCGCGCTGAAGAAGTCGAAGCGCCGCACGTTGCTGCGCTCGGCTGCACGCAGCAGCCGCACCGTCGCCAGCCCGTTCAGCTCCTCGATTCGGTGCGGTGGCTGGTCGCGGATCGTCGCCGCCAGGTGGATCACCGTGTCGACTCCGCGCAGCGCCTGGCGCAGCAGGTAAGGGTCGGACATCTCGCCGAGGTCGCCGAGCGCGATCTGCACGTCGACCCGGTGCGCGCCGAGCCGTCGCGGCTCCCGCACCAGGCAGCGCACGTCCTCGCCCCGCTCCAGCAGCAGCGGCAACAGCCGTGAACCGATGCTTCCAGTGGCCCCCGTCAGCAGCAGCATCGGGACATCATCCCTAAAATGCATGTTCGCGCCTGGCAGGGACGATTCCCAGCCGACGCACCGCAAAGTCGAACCAGGAGAAAGCATCGAATGACCTACGTCATCGCCGAGCCGTGCATAGGCCAGAAGGACAACTCGTGCGTCGAGGTATGTCCGGTGGACTGCATCCACCCGACCCCGGACGAGCCCGACTACGACTCGGTCGAGATGCTCTACATCGACCCCGATGAGTGCATCGACTGCGATGCCTGCGTCGAGGCCTGCCCGGTCGACGCCTGCTTCGCCGAGGACCAGCTCCCCGCCGAGTGGGCCAAATACGCCGAGATCAACGCCGAGTACTACAAGAGCAAGGCTTCCGCTTAGCTCTTGCGGCCTAAGGCCTTTGCTTCCTTGCCGCCCGCGCGATCGCGCGGGCGTCGGGACGCATGAGGCGCAACTGCCCGCTGAGATCGGATCTATAGCCGTTGAAGAACAACCCCCTCGCCGAGGGATGCTCCTTGCCGCCGCTGACGAGCGGGACGCCGCCTTCATCTAGAACCCCGAGGTGGCCGACGAGCGGCTCCAGCCCGCGCCGGTAGCCCGTCGCCGCGATCGCAGCGTCGGGTTGGATCCGGGTCTCGTCGGCAAGCAGCACATCCGGGCCGTCGAACCCGACAACTGCAGCGACGATCTCGATCCGTCCGGACTTGAGAAGGCCTACGAACCCACTGTCGTAGGCCGGCGCTTGCTGGCGGAGGCGCATAGTCGTGGCAACCCCGTCGGGCGAACGTGGAAGCCCGTAGCGGTCAAGGTCGCCGAAGGAAAATCGCTGCCCCAGCCAGGCGATCTGATCGGCCACACGCAGCGGCAGACGGTTGAGCGCAAGCCCATGGATGTTGATCGATGCCCCCAGGAGCTTGCGGGTAGTCAAGTTCGGGGGCGTCCTGCATGCCACGCGCACGCGTCTTGCGCCGCCTCGCGAGAGCAAGGCCGCGATCTCCGAGCCGGTCGTGTTCGGCCCAATGACGAGGATGTCTCGGTCGCGATAGGGATCGGGGTTGCGGTAGGCGCTGGAATGGATTAGCTCGCCGCTGAAGCCGTCGCGCCCCGGCCAGTCGGGGAAGTCGGGGTCGTGGTCGAATCCGGTTGCGATGACCACGAAGCGCGCCCGCAGGTCGCAGCGATCGGTCTGGACATGCCACCCTCCGTTCGCGGGCTCCAGCCGCCGGGCTGGAGTGCCAAAGCGGACATCGATGCGATGGTGAGCGGCATAGTCCTCGAGATACTGGATCCACGCGTCTCGCGATGGGAACTCGCCGTAGCGGCGACGGCTGGCGCGGTAGCCGGGCTGCGTGGACATCCACCCCGGCGTATTGAGCCGTAGCCCGTCATAACGCGTACGCCAGCTCGCACCGACTTGGTCGGTGCGCTCGAGCACGGTTACGTCGACGCCGGCGGCCTGCAGTGCGGCTGCCGCCGCAAGCCCAGCCGTGCCCGCACCGCACACGATCGCCTCCGCCATTGAGTGATGCTCTTCCGAGCCGCTGTCACAACTCATCTCGGTCGAGCCTAGGGCCGTCGAATGCTCCTGTCATGACCCGACCTGACCCAATCAAGCGCTTCGACCTCGAGCGATCCTGGTCGTAATGGTCAGGACTGACTATCCCAGGGGAACCTTCGAGCTAGGCTCTTCGCATGGTGGAGGTTCGCCTCGCAACCGAGCGTGACGTCGACAAGGTCACCGCGACGCTCGTCGCTGCCTTCGAAGCCGATCCGTTGTGGAGTTGGGCGTTCCCCGATGGTGGTCTCGACGCGGTCTGGGGTCTCTGCGTCACGAGCGCGATGCGCTACTCGTCGGTCCGGTTCGTCGGCGACTACGCCGCCGCGTCGATTTGGATACCGCCCGGCGGGACTGAGCTGACCGCGGAGGAGGAGGCGTCGCTCAGGCCGATGGTGGAAGGCCTGGTCGGCTCGCGCGCCGCCGAGGTGCTGGCTCTCTTCGAGCGCATGGAAAGCGTCCATCCCGCCGGTCCGCCCCACTACTACCTGAGCCTGCTCGGCACCCATCCAGACCATCGCGGCAAGGGTCTCGGGATGGCCCTGCTCGCCGAGAATTTCGCCGGGATCGACTCCGAGGGGATGCCGGCCTACCTGGAGTCGAGCAATCCCGAGAACGATCCCCGCTACGAACGCCTCGGCTTCGTGAAGCTCGGCGAGTTCGAGCGGCCAGACGGCCGCCTGACCTGCTCGACGATGTGGCGGGAGCCGCGCTGACTCTGGGTTACTGAACGACCGGCAGCGGGATGCCGCTGACCGGTGGCGCTTCGGCCGGTGCCGGGGTGGCCTGCAGGACCGGTAGCTCCTGCGGCGTGGCGGCGACTATGCCGCGGGCCGCCTGGCGGATCGCCTGCGAAGCCGGCGAGTCGGGTTCGTCGGTGACCAGGGGGGAGCCGTTGTCGGCGTGTTCGCGCAGCGGCTCGGAGAGGGGGATCTTGCCGAGCAGCGGCACGTCGAGCTCGTCGGCGAGAAGCTGGCCGCCGCCCTCGCCGAAGATCGTGAAGCGCTCCCCGTTCGGAGTCGTGAAGCCGGACATGTTCTCGATCACGCCGAGCAGCTCGAGGTCGAACTTGACGGCCATGTCGGCGGCCCGTTTGGCCACGGTCTGGGCCGCGGGCTGTGGCGTGGTGACGATCGTGAACTTGGCCTGCGGAAGAAGCTGGGAAAGGGTCATCGAGACGTCCCCGGTGCCGGGCGGCAGGTCGAGCAACAGGTACTCCAGCTCCCCCCAGGCGACATCCTCGAGGAACTGCTGGATCGCCTTGTGCAGCATCGGGCCGCGCCAGACCACGGCCGAGTTCTCCTCGACGAAGAAGCCGATCGACATCACTTTGACTCCGCCGGCTGCCTCCAGCGGCAGGATCTTGCGCTCGCCGTTGACCTCCGGTTTGCGGTTGACGCCGAGCATGCGCGGCATCGAGTAACCGTAGACGTCGCAGTCGAGGGCTCCTGCCGGGTGCCCTTCGGCGCTGAGCGCCGCCGCCAGGTTGGCGGTCATCGTCGACTTGCCGACGCCACCCTTGCCGGAGGCGACGCAGATCACGTTCTTCACCTGCGCCAGCGCACCCTCCGGCAGCTTGCTGCGGCCAAGCGTCTGCTGCAGGTTGCCTTTCTCGTCGTCGGAGAGGACGTCGAAGCCGACCGCCACCGAGGTCACCCCGTCTAGCTGGGAGATCTGCTGGGCGACCGCCTGTTCGAAGTGGGCGCGGATCGGGCAGCCGGCGGTGGTCAACGAGACCACCACCTCGATCCGGCCGTCGTCCTTGATCTCGATCGAGCGGACCATGCCCAGCTCGACGATCGAGCGGCGCAGCTCGGGGTCGATGACGGCGCGGAGCTGCTCGGTGATCTGATCTTCGCTCGGCAGGGGCATCGGGGCCATTCTCGCAAAGCGCGAGTGCGAGCACCCGCAGCCCTCCGCAACCCGTCCCAGATATCCGTCCGCAGGGGGGAGAGACCGTGCGGCTCAGGTCTTGGTTCTCCGTCTGCAACTCGAACGAAGGAGGGTCGATGTCGGGAACGCGCGGGGGGCTGGGACGGATCGTCGCGATGGGGATCGCGCTGGCGCTGGCGTTGCTACTGCTGGCGGCGCGCGAGGCGACGGCAGGGAACTACACCGTCGCGCAGTGCGGCTGGTACGCCGACGCCGACGCGGACTGGGCGGACACCACCGGCGGGGCCAAGTTCCGCTCCGACTCCTGGTGCGTGCCGTCCGGCGGGGATCCCTTCGACGGCGTTCACATGAAGAGCTTCACCAAGGGCGGCTCGACGGTCTCCGGCACGCGCTACGCCCGCTGGCGCTGGGTGGCACCGGCCGGCACCGGCATCAGCCGTGTCACCGGCACTTGGTGGCACGCCCTGCACGACGGGATGGAGCAGCGAATCGGGGCCGGCAACTGGAACGGCGGCTTTGACCCGTTCGCCAGCGCAGGCGGAACCGACGTGACGCCGCGCACCTTTGCCGCCGATCTCCCGGTGCCTCAGCCGGCGATCGAGGACCGCCTCCTCTGCGCCAGGGCGGAGGACAAGTGGTGCTCGATCGAACCGGACTCCTGGTCGGCCGTGCGGGCGCTGGCGATCACGATCTTCGACGGCTACTCGCCTGTGCCGGGTAACCCCGGCGCGGATCTGGCGGCCGGCGGCTGGCGCCGTGGGGCACAACGGGTCAACTACTGGGATACCGACGTCGGCGGGGGCATTCGCTACAGCGAGACTCTGCTCGACGGTGCCCGCGTGGGCCTGACCGAGTACTCCTGCGCCAAGGCGATGATCGACGGTGCGTGGCAGGCGACCCGGATGCAGCCTTGTCCGACCGGCGCGGCGGCCGAGGTGACGGTCCAGACCACCAACTTCAGCGATGGGCCGCATGCGCTTACGCGCTGCGCGACCGATTTCGCCGGCAACAGTGCCTGCTTGTTCCCCTCCTCAGTCTTGATCGACAATCACCCGCCTGCATCCCCCCGCAGCCTCGTTCTGGCCGGCGGCGAGGGCTGGCGTCGTCTGGACAACTTCGACTTCTCTTGGCAGAACCCGAATCAGGGCCCCGCCAGCCCGATCGGCGGCGCCTACTGGCGTATCACCGGCCCGGCCGGCTACGACACCGGGGTCAACCTTGCCTCGGCTCACGACATCTCCTCGCTCGCCGACCGTACGGTCCCGCGGCCAGGCGTTTACGCCTTCCATGTCTGGCTGCGCGACGAGGCCGGCAATGCCGATTCGGGCTCGGCGATCGAAATTCCGCTGCGGCTCGATGACGTGCCTCCCGGGGTGGCCTTCGAGGCTGTGTCCGACTCCACCGGTCCGGACCTGCCGCATACGGTCAACGCGGCGGTGAGCGACGGGCACTCGGGGCCCGCCGGAGGCGAGATCGAGTACCGGCGGCTCAACGCGGAGCGCTGGATCGACCTGCCGACCAAACTGCAGCCGGGGGGCGAGCCGGGAACCGCCACCCTCTCCGCCACGGTGCCGGACGGCCTCGAGCCCGGTACCTACGTGTTCCGTGCTGATGCCACCGATGGGGCCGGCAATGCCGCAGCCACGACGCGACGCGCCGACGGCACCGAGATGGCGCTGCGCAAGACGCCGCCACCCGTGGGCCCGAGCCGGCCGGCGGCGGGAGGGGGAGAGACGTCTCGCTCGGTCCCCGGGGCGAAGACACGGCTCTTCGCCAAGTTGCGCTGGCGGAGTCGTCACGGCTCGAGCGTGACCGTGCCCTTCGGTGCCGGGGCCGCACTCTCGGGGCGCCTGCTCAACGCCGACGGCGCTGGGTTGGCCGGCCGGCGCCTGCGCGTCGTCTCGAGGCCCTCGCACGGCGCGCTGTCGGACGTTCGCGTCGAGACGGTCCGGACGGGCGCCCACGGTGGCTTCGAGCTCGCCTTGCCCGCCGGCCCCTCGCGCCGCATCACGGTTGCCTTCCGGGGTGGCGCCGGGCTGGAGGCCGCGCGCCGTCCTGCGCTGGCCCTGCGCGTGCGCGGTGCCGCGACTCTCAACGCCGCCCCGCACACCCTCCGCACCGGTCAGTCGGTGCGCCTCTGGGGCCGCGTGCGCGCCCGCGGAGCGCCACTGCCGCGCCGCGGCAAGCTGGTCGCGGTCCAGTACTACGAGAACGAGGCGCGGCTCTGGCGACCGGTTCTCGTCACTCGCAGCGACCACAGCGGTCGCTTCCGGGCCCGGTACCGCTTCCGCTATGTCATCGGCACGGCAAAGATCCGCCTGCGCGCCGTCGCGCTGGCCGAGGAGCGCTGGCCCTACGCCCCGGGAGCCTCCCGCCCGGTCACGGTGCGGGTTTCGGGCTGATCTGTAGGGTCCGCGCCATGTCACAGGCGACGTTTCACACCAATGCCGGGGAGATCGTGCTCGAACTGCACGACTCCGACGCCCCGAAGACGGTCGAGAACTTCCGCAAGCTCGCCGCCGACGGCTTCTACGACGGGCTGATCTTCCACCGGGTCATCAAGGACTTCATGATCCAGGGCGGCTGCCCGGAAGGCACGGGCCGCGGCGGCCCTGGCTACACCTTCGAGGACGAGATCAACGAGCACAAGATCGTCCGCGGCGCGCTGGCGATGGCCAACGCCGGTCCCAACACCAACGGCTCGCAGTTCTTCATCGTCACCACCGAGGCGGCGTCCTGGCTGGACGGCAAGCACACCGTCTTCGGCAAGGTCACCGATGGGATGGAGGTCGTCGACGCGATCGAGGCGACGGAGACCGACGGTTCCGACCGCCCCGTGGACGAGCAGAAGATCGAGCGCGTCGAGCTCTCCGAGTAGGGCTTAGCGCGCCAGCCGCGCAACGCCGGTTTGAGTAGGGCTCAGTCGGAGGGAGAAGCGCCGGTCGGTGCTTCTCCTCCGCCTCGCCGTTGGCGCCGCCGTAGCAACCCTTCGCCCGGCTTCCAGAGAGTGACCAGCCCGGCGACGAGAGTGACGAGGAAGACCTGGCCGAGCATCATCTCCAGCCCGGAGACCATACGGCCCACCTGCCCAGCGGGGACCAGGTCGCCGTAGCCGGTGGTCGTCAGGGTGGTGTAGCTGAAGAAGAGGAAGTCGCTTCCCTTGGTGGCCACGTCGGCGCCGAAGAAGCCGCCGCCTTCGATCCGGTCGATCAGGCCGTAGGCCCAAGTGAAGAGGATGCCGAGGGAGGTGTAGACGCTGATCGCGCCGAGGATCGTGCGGGAGGAGACGTTGTCGGAGGTAATCACGCGCTGGAGTACCGCTGCCATCGCCACCGCCAGGAGGCCGATCTCGATGAAGTTGGCGACGTTGAGGCCGAGCCTGCCCCCGAACGCCGCCGAGACGATGGCCAGCACGGTCGCGATCACCGCCAGGATCAGCGCCCGACGGACGAAGACGGGGCGAGCGTGGGAGCTGGTCAGGGCGATCACCGAGGTGGCGCCGGTGACGATCGTCAGCAACACAGCCGACCAACCGCGGTTGGAGAGCACCGAGGCAAGTACGTACGTCGTCAGGACCAGCAAGAGCACCAGCCCGAAGGCGTCGCTTGCACGCTGCGCACGCTGCCGCCACCGCTCACGGTTCATCTCAGCTAGTTCGGCTGACGTGGCGGCGATCCTGCGTGGGCCCGGCTCGTTGGGGTGACCATGCGCACGTCGCGAGCCGTCGCTCTAACCTAGTCTTCACTAGGTGGCGCGCGAAGACTTCTACGCCTCGCCGTTTGGAGCGATCTACAGCGCTTACATGGAGCGCCCGCGTCTCAACAGCCGGATCAGCCGGCTCGTCTGGGGCGGCGACACCAAGCCGTACTACGAGAGCATGGCCGCGGCGGCCACGGTGCCGGCCGGGGGCACGATCGTCGATTGCCCCTGCGGGGCGGGGCCGGCGCTGCGCGCGATTCCTTCGAATGGCTCCGTCCGTTACGTCGGCGTCGACCTCTCGCCCGCGATGCTCCGCCGCGCTCGTAAGCGTGCCGCCATTCGCGACCTCGCGAGCACTGACTTCGTGCGAGCCGACGCGACCGAGATTCCGCTGCCTTCAGCCACGGCTGACCTCTTTCTCTCCTTCTGGGGGCTGCACTGCTTCGGCGATCCGCGGGCCGCGACCGTCGAGGCCGCTCGAATCCTCAAGCCAGGAGGCCGCTTTGTCGGCTCCTGCTTCGTGCGCGGCCGCGAAAGCCTGCGCCAGCGCCTCCTCATCCGCCCGCATCTGGGCGACTTCGGCCCGCTGGGCACCCAGCCCGAAATCGTGTCCTGGTTCGCAGAAGCGGGGCTCGAGCTCATCAGAGCCCAACGCTCTGGTCCATTCCTCTTTTTCGCAGCGTGCAAGCACTCCTGACCGAGATGCAGCGGGGCTAATGAGACGGTATTCGAACCCCGAAGTCAAGACCCGGCTCGATCATCTTCTTCTCGGCTAGTCGCGATCGCGTTCGCACTGCGGATCAGATGTTCCCGCTTTCACGCGAGAGCAGTAGCCGCGCCGGAGACGGGCTTGCATGAAAAGAAGAAGCAGCTGACGCGTCGGTAGAAACCATCGCGGACGCGCGCTGGGGCCGCTCGCGTACTTGTGTCAGGATCAGCGGGTGGCCGATAGATCAATCGCGGACCAACTGCGCGACCTCGGCGTAAAGAATGGAGACGTCCTTGTGAAGATGGCCGAGCGCGGCCAACTCCTCGCCCTGAAGTGCGAGATGCCGCAGTGCTACCACCACAAGGGACGCGGCGCGTTCGATCCGCTCACGACGGCGCGCACCATGTGGGCGCCGTCGCGCGACCACTACCCGATCCTCAAGTCGGCCGGCGGGAAGCTAGTTCCCCACAACGTTCGACTGTCCCACACGGAGTGCAATCAGCGGGATTACACCCGGCGGAAGCAAATCGGGACGCTGCTTGAGAGTGGTAAGTCTCTCGAAGACATCGCCGACGCGCTGAACCGCAAGGATGTCCCCCCGGCCCACGGCACGAACCGATGGACGGCCGCCATGGTGCGCAAGGCCTACGTGTCCTAGTTCGGGCTCGGCGCTGAGTGCCGCTCTGCGCGAGTTGCGCCAGCGGAGCGTCGATTGGCGAACGGGCCTGTGACGTCTCTCAGCCCAGGTCGACAGAGCCGTCCGCCGCAACCGTTACCACGAGCACATCGCCCGCCGAGAGCAGTCGGCGGCGGTGGCCTTGCCGACGCGGATGCGCCGCCAGATCCCGCGTCCTTTCCCTTTCGAATAAGAGCCCTTCGGATGCTTCAAAGCGGAGGGGGTGGGATTCGAACCCACGAGACGCCTATCGACGCCTAACGGTTTTCAAGGTTCACGAGCGGACGCTGCAAACGGCTTGCCCAAGCGGTTTCCTGATTCGGTGCCACCCTCTGTGCCACCGTGTGGCAGCTTTGCGACCGTTAGCGGGAGGCGGCGACCTGGAGGACCCGGCCGCGTGGCTTGGTCAGAAGCTCTGCCGAAATGAACCCAGCGTGCGCTCGACGGCTGGCGTTGACGCGCGCTCGCCCCGTTGCCTCATGGTGGTCTTGCCAGTGATCGCAGACGAAGCTGGATGGTGCATCGAGCGGTTCCCAGGCGCTGCCGTTTTCGGTTGCCTTCCAGTGGACCACGACCTCGCATTGCGAGCAAGAACTCTGTACGACCTGACCGACCTCCGTCAACACCGCCTCCTTTTGGGATGGACTGGAGCGTAGTGCCGGGTGCCGGACGGATCAGCTTTGGTCGCTGAGGAAAGCGTCGAGCAACGCTGCGCCCTCGGCCTCCGTGCCGGGCATCAGGTGCCCGTAGAGGTCGAACGTCACCGTGATCGAGGAGTGGCCCATGAAGGTTGAGAGGGCCTTGGGGTTGACACCCGCCGCGATCATGAACGAGGCGTAGGTGTGGCGGGCTTGGTGAAGGCGTAGGCGCTCGGTCAGCCCGGCCTTGTGCCAGTAGTGGTCTGTATAGCGATACAGCCGCTCGGCTTGGAATGGCTCATTGTTGGCGACGCCGAACACGAATGCGCTTGCATTGCTCGCGTCGTGGTCTTTTTGCAGACCCAGGAATAGTGAGCGCAAGACGTTTGGCATTGGCACCGTCCGGCGTGACTTGCGGGTCTTGGGTTCAATCGACCCCACCTTCGGGTCCCAGGACTCGCGTACCTCGATCAAGTTCTTGTAACTACCTACTCGGCGCAGGGCACGACGGTTGATCGCGCCTTCGTCATGGCTGATCCCTCGATGGACAAGCAGGAGCTCTACGTCGCCGCCTCGCGCAGCCGCGAGGAGACCTTCATCTATGCGACGCCGGAGGTTCAGGCCCACCGCGAGGAGATCGCGCCCGGCTCGCCCCACCTGCGCGAGGGCATCCCACATATCGCCGAAGCCGCCGACCGCGACCGCTCCCAGCTCGCCGCGCATGATGAGGCGCTGCGCTCGCGGTTCTCCGGCCTGCCGACTGAGGAGTTGGTTGCTCGACGTGCAGACCTGCTGAACGCAGCGAGTCGCGAGGCCAGCCTGGAGCGGCAGCGGAGCAACACGCAAGAGCGGATCGAACAAGCGCGCGAGCGCCTTGATGGCTTCGAGGTCAGACGCGAAGCAGCCCAGGCGCGTCCGCGCCGCCAGCGTCGCGACGAGCTGGCCCGCATCGACATCCTGGAGACAAGGTCGCGCGATGTGGTCCTGCGCCTAGAAGCCCAGGCCCGCGAGCTGCCCACTGGGGATGCCGCGCGCCGAGAGCTGGCGGTCGCCGATCAGGTTCTTGCCCAGCGGCGAGAGCTGGCGATCATCGCTGCACGGATCTCCCCGCCCGCCTACGTCAAGAGCGAGCTGGGGGAGAGGCCGAACGATCCGGCGAAGCGAAAGGCATGGGATCGCGGTGTCTCACAGATCGAGGGCTACCGCCAAGAGCACGGCATCAAGGACCCAAATAAAGCCTTTGGCCATGAGGCAAAACGAGGAGCCGAGCGAGCACGCCAGGAGGCAGCACGGCGGCGACTACTGGAGGCTCAGCGAGTCCTGGGCCTGGGACAGCACGCGGCGAGAGCGCGCCAGCTCGGCAGGGGGTTGAGCATCGGTCGATGAGTGCCCCCGATCTACCGGCATTGAAGCACCGCGAGGGTGGCCGTCAACCCCCTGCGGGGGTCGGGCGCAAGCGCCCTTGACTGCCGCCATCGCGGCGCTGGTTCTGCGGGTAGGTCGGGGTCTGCGAGTGCGATCAGTCAGCGCTGACGTCCGGCTTGGGGGAAGAACATCGGACTTGTCGAAGCAACCGGCGTGGACGAACGGAGTCGGCGAGTTCAGAAGCAGTTCGAATGGCCGGTGATCATTGCGGCGCTCTTAACTATTCCGACTCTTGTCATTCAGGAGTCCCACTTTGGCCAGCCTTGGCACGCTGTCAGCGTTGTCCTCAATTGGGCAACCTGGGCTGTATTCCTCAGCGAGTTCGCAGTCATGATGTGGCTGGTACCCAGGCGGCGCGTTTGGCTGCGCTCTCACATCATCGATGTCGCGGTGGTCTTTCTGACGCCTCCCTTTGCACCTGCGGCGTGGCAGGCTGCACGAGTATTTCGCCTGGCGCGACTCTTGAGGTTGGTTCGTGTATTCAGTGTCCGACGCCTGCTCTCTCTCGACGGGATCAAGTACGCGGCCCTGATTGCGGCTCTGACCGTGGTTGTTGGCGGCGCGGCTTTTGCCAGCATCGAAACCCACGAAGGCCACGTTCTAACTACCTGGGATGGCATCTGGTGGGCCGTGACTACCGTGACTACCGTTGGCTATGGAGACATTGCCCCCGAAACGGATGGGGGTCGCATTATCGCGATGATGATCATGCTTGTCGGCATCGGTTTCGTGGCGCTCCTGACGGCTTTTGTCGCTGACAGATTCATCTCTGAGCAAAAAGTGACGGAGAGCAAGGAGGACGAGATCCTTGACGAACTGCGGAAGATCAACGAACGACTCGACAGCCTAGAAAGGGTTGACGCGGTTTAGCACCAAGGAAGGCGTTGCAACTTGTCCATTGGGCGGAGCGACGGTGGCTTGAGTGCGCGGTAAGAATGCTCCTCTATGGAAGCGTTAGTTCACGCCGCGTCGGAGTTGCTCGCCGCGATCTTCGGTCGCCTTGGTTATGTCGGACGGCCGCGCCGTCGCGCCAGCATTCGCGAGGAGATCGAGTTACTAGATTGACTTCGCAGCTCGCCCAACTTTGGGCCAGAGAGCGATGCCCTTCGGATACTTCCCGATCACATCTCCGGAGAGATTGCTAGCTATGCGGGGAAGGATGTAAAGCGGAAGGCATGGGGAAGCGCAGCGTTTGGCCTGATTGTGGGTTTGCCGCTTGCCTTTTTGACGTACAAGCTCAATCAGGACTCTTTTGCTTGGGTCTCTCTCCTGCCGGGACTGACTGGGGGGTCCTGCTCATTGGTGCGCTTGGGATCGCACTAGGCGATCAAGATTCATCTAGAGAGGCAGATTCCTCACAGGACGAACCAAGCTCCGCTTCTGTTTCTTGAGTTTGAGTTGGCGACCCAGCGTCGGTTCAGGCCGCAGCGGCCGCGAGGTGACCTTCGAGGAGGTAGCAACAGAGAGGATGCAGTCGGTCTGCGGAGTCTCCTGCCAGAGATGAATGCAGCGCCATGCGGATAGCCGGGATCGGCGTGCCTAGCGGCGTCGATAAAGGTTGAAGAGCGACATCTCGGCAGGCGTGTGCTGGTTTGTCGGCGGCGGGTGCTACGCCGCCACGTGCTCGCCTGCTGGAACGTAGTGCTCCAGTTCGGCGTCTTGGCCGAGGGCGAAGGGGACGCCCTCTTCGGCGAGCTTGACGACCTCGGCGTAGGTGTCGCCTGCGGCAGACCAGCCGTCAACGTCGGGGGACTCGGCCCACCAGCCGTCTGCCTCGTGGTGATAGATGACGCGCACGGTTTCCATTTGGTCCTCCACGTCAGAGTAGCTTCAGGGCCTCGTCTTCGGCAAGTCCAGCGTCTCGGGTCAGGGATCTTGCGGACCAGGCCAGAGGGGATCGTCGCCTTGTCATGGAAGGCGAAGGTGAGTGGCTTTCGGCCTGGTGCCTCCATGCGGCGATGCGAGCCCGACTGGCGCACGACGCTGTAGCTGAGCGGCTTGCGTTCCAAGACCGCAAGAAGGCGCTTGGCTTTCATCGAGGGGAATTGGCTCACGGCGGGCGACGTTATCGACCGCAGCGGATTGTCTGATTGCGACCGCGCTGTGCCACCCTCGTGCCACCCTCTGACACCCAAACAACCGGATTCAGCCGGAGACAACCGGATTCAGAGACGGCCTCGCGGGTGCTCTGCAAACCGCTCTGTAGAGCCAGATTCGGCTCTACAAGCGGAGGGGGTGGGATTCGAACCCACGAGACGCCTATCGACGCCTAACGGTTTTCAAGACCGTCGCATTCAACCGCTCTGCCACCCCTCCGGGTGCTCAGACGATGTGTCGATGCTAGCTGCAAATGTATGGACAGAAGGGCATGGAATAAAAAGGTCTCGCGGTGATTGGATACAGGTATGCGCCGGTTGCTGATCCTCGCGTCGACGATGGTCTTCTTCGACGTCGCCTTCTACGCGGCGATCGCTCCACTGTTGCCCGATTACGCCGCCGAGTTCGGGCTGAGCAAGGCGCAGGCCGGGATTCTCGCCGCCTCATATGCCGCCGGAACGCTCGTCGCCTCGCTGCCCGCCGGGCTGGTGGCGACCTGGGTGGGACCGCGCCGCACGGTGATCGGCGGCTTGCTGCTGCTCGGCTGCTCCAGCCTCGTCTTCGGGCTCGTGCACGAGATCGTCCTGCTCGATGTGGCGCGCTTCGCCCAGGGCGTATCGGGGGCGCTGATCTGGTCCGGGGCGCTGACCTGGCTGATCACGACCGCTCCACCCGAGCGCCGTGGCTCGATCATCGGAACGGCCCTGGGTACGGCGGTGGCAGGTGCGCTGGTCGGGCCGATCCTCGGCGCGGTTGCGGCTGAAATCGGGACCGCCGCCGTCTTCAGCGCGGTGCTGGGCATCGCCGTGGTGCTCGCCGCTTTCGCCGCACGAATGCCGGAAGCCGAGCCGCCCGAGCGCCAGCCGCTGCGCGAGGTGGGTGCGACGATCCTCACCCGTCCGATCCTCACGGCGACGGCGTTCGTCGCGATCCCCTCGATGATGTTCGGTGCCGTGGAGGTGCTGGTGCCACTGCGGATCGACGAACTCGGCGGTGGGCACGTTGCGATCGCCGCTGGCTTCATCGTCGGCGCAGCGCTCGAGGCCGGGCTGGCCCCGATCGTCGGCCGCTACTCGGATCGCGTCGGTCGCCGCATCCCGTTCGTGATCGGGATCGGCATCTGCGCCTGCGCGATGGTGGGCATAGCCGCGGCGCAGGCGCTCGGCCCGGTGCTCGCCGCGCTGATCCTCGGCTCGCTCGGTGCCGGCATCTGCTTCGCTCCGGCGCTGACCACACTCTCGGAGACCGCCGACCTCAGCGGTCTGCACCAGGGCTTCGCGGCCGGCCTCTCCAACATGGCTTGGGCGGCAGGCCAGACGGCGGGGGCGCTGATGGGAGGGGGCGTGGCAAGCGCGGCCGGGTACGCCGCGCCGAGCCTGGCGATCGCCGCGCTGCTGCTCGCCACCGCCGCCTACGCCTACCGTTCCCTGATGTCTCCCATGGTCCAGCCGGCTGCGAGTTAGACGCCGGACGGGCTAGCTTTAAGCCGTGGCTGCCACCTGGCGCAACTGGACGGGGGATCAGCGATGCAGTCCAGCTGAGGTCGTCCGGCCGCGCAACCGCGACGAGTTGGCGGCCGCTGTCGTGGCCGCGGCCGACGCAGGGCGAACGGTCAGGGTGGCCGGTGCGGGCCATTCGTTCACTGCCGCGGCGCTGACCGACGGGACGATGATCGACCTCGCTGCGCTCAGCGGCACGATCGACGCCGACCCCGCATCGGGCCTGGTCAAGGTTCGCGCCGGCACCGTTCTCGCCGACCTCAACGAGAAGCTGCACAGGCTCGGGCTGGCGATGGAGAACCTCGGCGACATCGACCGCCAGACGATCGCCGGGGCGATCTCCACCGGCACCCATGGCACCGGTGCGAAGCTGCGCAACATCTCCGCTCAGGTCGAGGCGGTGGAGCTGGTCGGCGCCGACGGCAGCGTGCGCGAGCTGGACGGATCCGAGCCCGACCTCCTGCGCGCCGCCCGCGTGGGCGTCGGCGCCCTCGGTGCGATCTCGGCGGTGACGTTGCGCTGCGTCCCCGCCTTCACCCTGCTGCGCGTCGACTCGCCGCAGCCGCGCGAGCAGGTGCTCGACAGCTTTGACCAGCGCGCCGAAGCCAACGATCACTTTGAGCTCTTCACTTTCCCCTACGCCGACTCGGCGCTGGTGCTGGAGCGCAACCGGGTCAAGGGGCCGCCGCAGCCGCGCGGCCGAGCTGCCTCCTATCTCAACGACATCGTGCTCGAGAACTGGGCGCTGGAGGCATTGTCGGCGGCCGGCCGCAGGTTCCCGCGGGCGATCCCCGGCCTCTCTCGCCTCGCCGCCGCGCTCGCCTCGGGTGGCAAGACCACGGATCGCAGCGACCGCGTCTTCGCCAGTGAGCGCCGCGTCCGTTTCACCGAGATGGAGTACGGCGTGCCGCGCGAGCATGGGCCGGAAGCGGCGCGGCGGGTGGTCGAGTGGGTGCGCGTCAACCGCTACCCGGTCTTCTTCCCGATCGAGATGCGAGTTGCGGCCGGGGACGACGCCCTGCTCAGCCCCTCGCACGAACGCGACACCGCCTACATCGCTGTCCATCAGTATCGCGGGATGGAGTGGCGTCCCTACTTCGAGGCGGTCGAGGAGATCATGCGCGACTACGGCGGGCGCCCCCACTGGGGCAAGCGCCACTTCCAGACCGCGGAGACCCTGGCGCCGCTTTACCCGGAGTGGGAGAAGTTCCGGGCCACGCGCGATGAGCTCGACCCGCAGCGCGTCTTCACCAACGAGTACGCGAGGCGCGTCCTCGGCGAGTGACGAGTGGGCAGTTGACCCCCGTTTTCGGTGGTCAATCGTCCACTCGTCAGAGAAACGCGTGGCCCTCTCCGCGGTAGGTCGGGACAACGTCGACGATCTCGCCGCCCTCGACAAGGTGAAGGACGTCGAAGCGCTCGCACAGCTCGCCGGCCTTGGCGTGGCGGAGGTAGGCACGGTCGCCGATCGAGAGCTGCGCCGCCGGAGGGCCGAGCAGCGGGGTCTGCACCTCGCCGGCGCCCTCCTCGAGGTCGAGGCGCAGGCCGGTTGGGAGCCACGGGGCCGGCAGCCGGGCTGGGTCGCCGCTGCCGGAGGCGAGGTAGCCGCCGCCGAGGGCGGTCGCCACCCCCGGCGCCGGCTTGCGCACGATCGGCAGCGCGAAACCGGCCGCCGGAGTCAACGAGAAGCGGCTGTAGTGATCGAAGAGAGCGGGGGCGTAGAAGCCCGAGCCGGCGGTGACCTCGGTGACGAGGTCCTCGGCGGCGGTCAGCTCGAGGCTGCCGGTGCCGCCGCCGTTCACGATCTTCAGCGGGGTGAGCTCGCGGATCGAGGCGACGATCGCCCCGCGTCGCTCGGCCAGCTCGGCGGCGGAGCGTCGCTGCATGAAGCGGATCGCACGGCCGCGCAGGCGCCGCCCGGGCGGCTGGTCGCCGACGCCGGCGATCTGTCCCTCGTAGGACATCAACGCCGCAAGCTCGAGTTGCGGGCGGCCGTCGATCTCCTGGGCCAGGGTGACGGCCTGCTCGACCGTGTGCACGGGCGAGCGCTTCGGGCCGACCTTGATCCTTCCGCCCATCGTCCACCAGCTCGCGTCGACGTCGATGCAGACCCTGACCGGGGCGGCGCCGGCACCGAGGACCGACTCGATCGCGTCGAGGTGCTCGCCGCAGTCGACCATCACGATCGGCGCGCCCTCTGGGTTGGCGACCGAGCGCAGCGCCAGTTCGCCCAGCGCCCCCGTGTCGGCGGTCGGGTAGGCCAGCAAGAGGTTCTCGAGCCCCTGCTCGGCGAGCCAGAGCGTCTCCGGCAGGGTGAAGGTCATCAGCCCGGCAAAGCCTGGGTCGCTGCGCAGAACGCGCTCGGTCAGCGCTCGACAGCGCAGCGACTTGCTCGCCACCCGGATCGGCTTGCCCCCGGCCCGCCCAAGCATCTCCGCAGCGTTGGCCGCCATCGCATCGAGGTCGACGAAGGCAAACGGCGCCTCGACCTCGGCGAAGATCTCCTCGTACTCCTCATATGAGCGGCTGGGACGCGAAGACACGCGTCGAGACTAACCGCGCTGAAAGCGGAGAGGGAGGGATTCGAACCCTCGAGAGAGCTTGCGCCCCCTACTCGCTTAGCAGGCGAGTGCCTTCAGCCACTCGGCCACCTCTCCGGGCCCGAAAACCATACCGCCGCCCTTGGGGGTCTGGCTCGGTGCTCAGGAATGCCGTGAGCGGATGACCACGCGGGCGCCGCGGGAGGGGATCATCGTCACGTTGCGGTGCACGGCGCGCTCGGGAGCGGCGTTGTCGGCTTCGAGGTCGAGGCGGCGTGCCATCGCCTCCAGGACGACGCGCTGCTCGGCCATCGCCAGCGCTGCGCCGAGGCAGCGGCGGATGCCGCCGCCGAAGGGGATCCACTCGTAGGTGCCGGGTTTGCGGCCGAGCCAAGCGCTCGGGGCGGAACTCGAACGGCTCGGGGTAGAGGTCCTCGCGGTGGTGGACAAGCAGGATGCTCATCAGTCACGGGCGTCTCGGCCGGGCACCGCGTAGGGCCCGAGGCGCCAGGGGACCTTCACCCGCCGGCCGATGATCGGGATCACCGGCCGCGAGCGCATCGCCTCGACGATCGTCGCCTCGACCTGCTCGGCCGGGTCGCCCTCACCGCGGACGGCGTCGAGCAGGGCGTCGTGCGCGGCCGGGTTGCGGACCAGCCGCTCCCACGTCCAGGCCAGCTGAGTTGGCGGTCGTCTCGTGACCGGCGAGGACCAGGGTCAGCAGCTCGTCGCGCAGCTCTTTGTCGCTCAGCGCCTCGCCGTCCTCGGTGCGTGCCTGCAGCAGCAGCGAGAGGATGTCGCGCCGCTCGCCCAGGTCCTCGGCGCGGCGTCGCTTCTCGATCACGGCGTAGGTCGGGACGGTCGAGCAGCTCCAGGCCGATCCTGGTGAGGCCGACTGGCTCGTCGCGGTTGAGGTTCATCAGCTCGGCGAGCTGCGCCGGCCGGCCAGGTCGAGGCTGCGACCAGGCGCTTGGTCGCGATGCGCAGCCAGCGCTCGGGCGTGCCGCGCTCGGGCCTGCCCTCGATGCCGAAGATCCCGGCCATGATCACGTCGAGCGTGATCGCCTGCATGCTCGGCGCGAGGGCAAAGGGTCTGCCGAGCGGCCAGCGGTCGATCTCGCGTTCGGCGGCGTCGGCGATCATCTGCGTGTACTGCTCGATCGCCTCGCCGTGGAAGGGCGGCAGCAGCAGTTTGCGCTGGCGCATGTGGCGGGGGCCGACCGCGGTGAGGACCGAGTTGGGGCCGACGACAGGCCGCAGCGGCGACTCGCCGGTCAGCGAGGGCGCCTGCTCGGGCTTGGCGGTGAAGAGCGAGCGCACGTGGTCGGGGTGGCTGGTGATCACCGGGCCCGGGCCGGGGATCGCGCCCTGCATGCGGAAGACTTCGCCCAGCTCGCGCCGGGCGCGGAAGACGAACTCGATCTGGCGCTGGTTGAAGCGCAGGGTCTGCAGCAGCCGCGACTGCATGATCGCCGGTGGCTCGGGCAGGCCGGCCGCCTCGCTGGGCTCGAGCGGGCCGGCAGGGGAGGGAGGCGCCTCGCCGACGAGGCTCGTTCGGTGGCCGGGGCCTCGGGCGGCGCCACGGGATCGGCCAGCTGGGTCATGGCGATCAGTGTTACACAAATCCATGTCGCATTAAGCAATCTCTACAGTCATGTGACGCATGCACGGCAGGCGCACGAAGATCATCGCGACCGTCGGTCCGGCCAGCTGGGACGGCGACACCCTGGTGGGCTTGGTCGAGGCTGGTGCCGACGTCTTCCGGCTCAACTTCTCCCATGCCGATCGCGAGCGGCACGCCCGCACGATCGAGTCGATCCGGGCCGCGGCGGAACGCGCCGGGCGCGAGGTCGCCGTGCTCGGCGACCTGCCCGGGCCGAAGCTGCGGATCGGCGAGCTGCGCGACGACGTCGCCGAGCTGGAGACGGGGATGCACGTGAAGCTGACGCCGCAGGCCGTCGAGGGGGATGCGGGGACGATCCCGGTCGACTGGCCAGGGGTGAGCTCGCTGCGCGAGGACGAACTCGTCTACCTGGCGGACGGCTCGATCCGCCTGCGCGTGCGCGAGCCCGAGGACGGCGGCGTCGACGCCGAGGTCGAGGTGGGCGGCACGCTCTCCTCGCACAAGGGGATGAACATTCCGGGCGTCACCGCTCGCGCCGCGACCGACGGCGACCTTGGCTGGGTCGAGTTCGCGGTCGAGCATGGGATCGACCTGCTGGCGATGTCCTTCGTCTCCTTCGCGGCCGATCTCGAGCCGATCGTCGACAAGCTGCAATCGCTCGACTCCGACATTCCGCTGATCGCCAAGATCGAGAAGCAGCAGGCGGCCGAGAACGCCGACGAGATCATCGAGCGCGGCGAGCGGCGGGATCATGGTCGCGCGCGGCGACCTCGGCATCGAGCTGCCGCTGGCGCAGGTGCCCGTGGTGCAGAAACGGCTGATCCGGGCCGCGGGCCGGCGCTCCAAGCCGTCGATCACGGCGACGCAGATGCTCGCCTCGATGGTGACCGAGCGCCGCCCGACCAGGGCCGAGGTGACCGACGTCGCCAACGCGATCTTCGACGGCACCGACGCTGTGATGCTCTCCGAGGAGACGGCCGTCGGCCGCCATCCGATCGAGGCGGTGCGGGTGATGGATCAGATCGCGCGCGCCACCGAGCCCGACCTGCCCTACGGCGAGTGGCTGTTCACCCGCACCGATCAGGCGACGCAGGACGTCGCCGACTCGGTCGCCCAGAGTGCTGTCGGCGCCGTCTACCGGCTCAACCTCGCGGCGATGGTCGTGCCGACGACGAGCGGCCGCAGCGCTCGCCTCGTCTCCGCCCATCGTCCCAACGTGCCGGTGCTGGCGATCTCGCCGCGGCCCGAGACGGTGCGCCGGCTCAACCTGCTCTTCGGCGTCACCGCGATCCTCAGCGAGCACGAGACCGAGGTCCGCAGCCTGCTCGACGACTGCGCCTCGCTGGCTGTGCGCCACGGCATCGCACGCTCAGGCGACCTGATCGCGATCGTCGCCGGCATGCCGGACCAGGAGCTGGGGACCAATCTCTTCGAGGTACACCGAGTCCCCTGACCGGTAGGCTGCCGCGCCAGTGACCGACTTCGACGCGATCGCAGCAGGGGATGACGCAGGCGGTGCCCTTCGCCGGGCATCTTGGCCTGAAGATCACCAGCATCGCTCCGGGGGAGGCTGTCGTGCTGCTGCCGGAGCGCGCCGAGCTGACCAACCACGTTGGCTCCCAGCACGCCGGGGCGCTTTTCACTGTGGCCGAGACGGCTTCGGGCGGGGCTTTCGTCGGTGCCTTCGCCGAGCGCCTCGGCGAAGTGACGCCGCTCGCCCGGCGCGCGGAGATTTCCTACGAGAAAATCGCCAAGGGCCCGATCGAGGCGACCGCCAAGCTGGGCATGCCCGCCGAGGAGGCACTGGCCACTCTCGACGCCGAGGGCAAGGTCAGGTTCCCCTGCGAGATCGAGCTCGTCGACGGCGCTGGCACCCGGGTCGCGACGGCCTCTGTGCAGTGGGACGTGCGGCTCAACGAGCCAGCCTCCACTTAGATGACCGATTACGCGACCCCGCGCACCTGGATGACGCACATGTCACTGCGCATCTCTGCGTCCTCGGGTTTGCCTTTGCAACCAGCAAAGGCTGCACCCTGCGTCCTTGATCTGCTTGACCATGTGCGCCCCCAGGCACACGCGGCCACGAAACCGGTCATCTGGGCATGACGCTCGTCCGGCTCGATCGTGAGGAGTCGGGCCTGGCCACGGCCAGCTTCGACAGCCCGCCGCTCAACCTCTTCAACCGGCAGCTGATGGAAGACCTGCGGGCCGCGATCGGGCAGGTCGAGGCCGACCCGCCGCGGGCGCTGCTTTTCCGCGCCGAGGGACGCGCGGTCTCGGGAGGCGTCGACGTGCACGAGTTCTCCGGCCTCACCCCCGAGCGGGCGAGCGAGCTCTGGGACGAGCTGATCGGCACCGTAGAGCGGGTCGAAGCGCTGCCGCTGCCGGTCGTCTTCGCCGCCCACGCACTGACCCTGACCGCCGCCTTCGAGCTGGCGCTCGGCTGCGACCTGATCCTCGCCGCTCGCTCGGCCCAGTTCGGACTGGTCGAGAAGGTCGTCGGCCTGACGCCTTCGATGGGTGGCACCCAGCGCCTCGCCGAGCGCGCCGGCAGCGGCCGGGCCCGCCACTTCGTGATGAGCGGTGAGCTCTTCGGCGCCGAGGAGATGGAGCGCTGGGGCGTCGTCAACCTCCTTTTCGAGGACGATGGCTTCGACCAGCGCGCCCTTGACTACGCAGCGGAGCTGGCGGCCGGGCCGACCAAGGCCCACGCGATGACCAAGCACATCCTCCGCCGCTACCGCGAAGGCGGCATCCCGGCAGCCGACCAGGCGGTCCGCGAGGACGCCGGCGACCTCTTCGCCACCGAGGACCTGCAAGCCGCCGTCAAGACGTTCCTGGACAAGGGCCCCGGCCACGCCGAGTTCCAAGGCCGCTGACCCCATAGAATCCCCAGCGAGGCGCCCGATCGCCTCAACCCGCGCCTGTAGCTCAGTTGGATAGAGCGTCGGTCTACGAAACCGAAGGTCACAGGTTCGAATCCTGTCAGGCGCGTTCGCTGAATCCCGCTTGGGGAGTGGGTTTGCGGAGGTTTGAGAGATTCCGCCGGAGCGCGAAAACGGCTCTGGGGCAACGCCTGGGGCAATGTGAGGTCCGAGCGAGGTTCGGCGGCAGACCTTGAGACGGGCATCCCGTCCACCTACGTTCGGCCGCGACAAGTTGAAATAGCGGCCCCGGCGACGCGCGAACGTCCCGGGGCCCGGCACCGAAGAGCAAGCTTCGATGCGATGGAGACGGTACCGCCCGTGGGCGGGGCCGGACTGCATCCCTGGGTCTCTCTTCGGCGCTTTGGACGAAAGGGGACCCCGTGCCCGGCAAAACCACCGCGACGATCGACCGGGAGCGCCGAGACGCGCTCTACGAGCTTGCCCTCGACCACCTCAGCGGCATCGGCGACTTCTGGGTCGCGATCGAGGAGAAGGACTTCGCCAAGGCCGAGCGGCTGGGAATTGAGTTCGGCGAAGACTTCCGCCTGCTCGAAGACATCGGCTGGGAACCGGAGCCCAACCGCGCGACTGTCGACCTGACGATCCCGCCGAACGACCTGATCGAACTGCTGCGGCGCCTGCACGGCGAAGCTGGGTGCGTGCTGGAGGGCTCGGCCTGCGCGCGCCTGCTGCAAGAGGAAGAAGAGAGCGCCAAACAGCGCTACCAGCGAGCCAAGAGCGCCTGCGAGGAGCTGATCGAGCAACTCGATCCGCGCAAGGCCTGATCGACGAGTCGGAGCGCGGCGAGCGGCTCCCCGAGGGTCGAGGCGCAGGCCACAGGGAGGACGGAGGCTGAAGCTGGGCCTTCGCCCTGCCTCGGCCCTCGGAAAGTCGCAGCCGCCGATCTGTCTTGTCGGTCCGACGAATGTCCGGCCGTCCGATCAGGCGGCCGGGCGGTCCACCCAGAGGGCGAAGATCAGCAGAGCCACGGCGAGGCTGACGCAGCGGGTCGGACCGCGAGCCCCCCCGGCGATTGCGGTGAGTTCGGGAACGCTTGGCATCGACATATAGATGTCAGCGAGGCCGTGCCGCTGGAACGCCAGGTGGCAAGCGGTTTTCAGGCAGTCTCCGCTGTCGGGCGTGCGGACCCCCATGCGAACCCCGTAGCGAACCCCAGTGCGGACCCCGTTGCGAACCCAGTGCGACAGATAGATGTCAGCGCGGCGCCGTCGCTCCGACGGCAGGCGGCAAGCGACTTCTGGCCGCCATCGACATCGGGCGATGCGAGCCGTAGTGCGAGCTGCGGTGCGAGCCGTAGAACGAGCCGCAGTGCGAGCAGCAGTGCGAAGTAGACAACGAGCTGCAAAGGAAGCTGTTGAAAGGCCTCTGAGCGCTCCAATCTTCCTGTTAACGTTTTGTCCGACAACGCAAATGGGGCGGCGCCGGTGGAACGGCCCGCCCCCGGCTCACGAGGTTTGAGGCTCATGAGCGTTTCCCAGGATACGTCGGACCCAGCAGTCGATCCAGGCTGTGGCGACAAGCGGCGGCTCAGGAAGACGAAGACGCCGGGCGTCTTCAAGCGCGTGGACGGCGCAGGGCGGGCGATCGGCTACGTCTGTGTCTTCCGCAGCGCCGGGAGGCAGCGAAAGCGCCACGCCCGCACCTATGAGGAGGCGAAGCGGATCAAGCGCGAGAGCGAGACCGACCGCGACCGTGGCGAGCTTCAGGAGCGCACGACGATCGGCTTCCTCCGTTACGTCGATGAATGGGTCGAGCGCTACCGCGGCCAGGGCAGGCGCGGCTTCCGCGAGAGCACCCGCGAGGAATACCGCCGCCTGATCCGCGCCTACGCCCACCGTCACTTCCCGCGGAAGCTGAAGCTGGCCGACGTGAGCACCTACGCGCTCGCCCGCTTCATGGACTGGCTCGCGGACGAGGAGGAGCAGGGCAAGCGCCTCAGCGACCGCACGATCGCCAACGCCGTGATCCCGCTGCGCGCCGCGCTGGCGACCGCAAAGCGGGAGGGCCTGATTCGCCATAACCCGGCCCAGGGCCTCGCCATGCCCAATCGCGAGCAACTGCCCGAGGAAGAGGTCAAGGTCCTCAGCCGCGACCAGCTCGCCGCCATCCTGGCGATGGCGCCCGAGCGCCACGCGCCGCTGTTCCAGCTTCTCGCCGCCACCGGTCTGCGGATCAGCGAGGCGATCGCCCTCCAGCGCCTGCATCTCCAGCTTGACCAGAGCGAGCCCGAGGTCTGCGTCCGCCGCGCCATCGTCCGCGACCGGATCGTGCCGCCCAAGAGCAAATACGGCCGCCGCGAGGTCCGCCTACCTGCGCCGCTCGCGGCGAGGCTCCGCGTCCATCTCGCCGCCCAGCCCGATCAAGACTCAACCGCCCTCGCCTTCCCCAACGAAGCAGGCGGCCCGCTCTCGCCCGGGAACCTCCGCCGCCGCGTCCTCAAGCCGCTCGCGGAGGAGGTCGACGCCCCCTGGGCCGGCTTCCACACGTTCCGCCACACCTTCGCCTCGCTCCACCTCAGCCAAGGCACGAACCTCCTCCAACTGAGCCGCGCCCTCGGCCACCACTCGCCCGCCTTCACGCTGACCCGCTACACGCATCTGCTCCCCGGCGATGAGGCACCGCCGCTAAGTCTTTCGTGATCAGCGGCGAGGAGGGGCGCGGCCCTCTTCGCGTCGCGCATCAGGACTCGATACGTACTCAGTTAGGGTTCCGCGGGGCCCCATGACCGAGATTGAGCAGGAGATCGGCCGGAACGGCGTCAAGCGCGTTCGTCGTCTTTTGGACGGAACCATGCGGTTCCAAATGCCGTATGACATTTATGAGAACCCCGAGCGGGTAATTCTCCCGCTGCTCGCTGAGGGTAAGACGAAGTCCTTTGATCTCCGGGGGCACTACTCGGACGAGAAGGGCGACGCTGGCCCAGAGATCTATGTCGAGGCCAAGAACTACACCGATGCGGGTAATCAGGCCTCGGAATTTACGAAGTTTCTGGCCTGGGCATACAGCGCCACGATGCAACGACAAACGGAAATAGGGCTTGACCCTAAGTTTGAGTTCATGTGGGCAACGACTTGCCCTTGGAAGGGATCTGGCTTCAGGGAGGTCGCCTCCCGCGAAGCTGTCCGCAAGGCGATCGAAGCGGCCGGAGAGGAGATCATTCCGGCGGGCCACACGCTAGACGAAGCCATGGCTGACGCCCTAGTTGACCGCCTCTGGGTCTGGGTAATCTGCGATCGTCAGGAGGAGATGGTCTTGAACGGTCAGATGAGGAGCTGGATTGCTGCAAAGTGGGAGGAACTGAGATGAGCTTGGCCGAGGCCGTTGGGGAGGCGCTAGGGATCTCCCAGCCCGAAGAGAGCCAGCAGAGGGTTCACGAGCTAGTCGCAAGGCACCTTGACTCGATCTCGGGTGGCGCGGAAATCAAGACGACTGGATATTTCAACCACGCCTGGATTCCGGACCTAGTCGCCAGGAGACGGGACGCTGATGAGCGACCAATTTTCTTGCGCTTCGAAGTCAATGATGAGTCTTTTGACGATGACTTGGATCATCTCGCGACTGAGCGGCCATTCTTTCTAGATATTGCTCGCCGGGAGAGCCAATCCCGGAATGGCAACTTTGATTTGGCGGCTGCTCTAAGTGTGAAGGGGCGCGATGCGGTTCTTGTCAGCGAGGTCAATGCGATTGATTGCTTCGAGACGAGCGTTGAAGAGGACCACGAGGCAAAGGTGGCGACTCGAGAGGTCGTCGTCGGTGGGAAAGGGGTAGTAGACCCCTCCGCTGCTTCATCGATCGTTCGGTCGTGGCGGGAGGCAAAGCAAGCCGCCGGATCTGCGAAGAGCGACCGCCTTCGGAGTTCGCTTCAGAAGATTGAGGCATTCCTCGATCGAATCTCCTCGCTGGATCTTGAGTCCGAGCTTCGCAGCACTTGGATGGCTGCTGGCCATGATGTCAACACGTTCCCTGGTAGCGAGGACTGGGAGCTCAACGACCGAAGCCCTCGTGAGATTGCTGAGCTGGTTGCGTCCCTACTCGATCAGGCTGCAGAGGTTTCTCCGCGACAGTGGGCCGAAATTGGCAGCGCTATCAGCGCAACTGCTTTGGGTCATGAATTGGCTCAACTTGGTGCTCATTCGCACGGCGGAAAAGTCAACGACATGATCCGCGGCGGCCTTGAGAAGTGGACGGCTCAATATGCCTATGTTCCAACGCTCGATTCCGATTCGTTGACGGGCGCCTTCGACTGGTCGGTGGGGCAGTACGCCCTCGCTGTGAATCTGATTCGAAGGAAGGCTTATTTCACGGATATAGGACGCAAGTGGGCAAGAATGCAGAAGGCAAGGTCGCTTCCGGATATACGGGATCGTCTAGCTGCTTTCGATGGGGGAGATGTCCTTGGGGCGGGAATTGAGACGCCCGAGGAGAATGTGTCCCACGAGCTGCGATCTACGGCAACCCGCTCACTTGCTGAACACCTCGAACCGTTCGTCCAAGGGCAAGCAGCTTGGCGCATTGCTCATCTTCGGTGGCTGGAGCTTCGGGTTCCGGGTACCGACCTCACCGCGCGCGTCGACTTTCAGAGAAATGTTGTCCGAGCCGACTCCACGATTCCAATACGCACGTTCGTGATGCTGGTCGCGAAATATGTAGCAGCGCTAAACGATGAGGAGCTAGAGCGACTTGAGTCGAGCCTCTCTGTCCCGCTACGTAAATAGGGGCCGCGCTTTGACTGCTGGGGCCCCACGCAGTTGGTCCGCTAGCCGCCCTGTCTGGCTCCAGGCCGAAGGAAACCGATAGCTCCCAGGATGTCCTATGAATGAAAGTCAGCATCGCAATCTCCTTTGGGCCCTCCGGGACCGGCTTCCGCTGGGGGGCGTCACGCCGACGCAAGTAATCGACTCCAAACACTTCCCCGACCCACCGCTAATCGATGGGTATCGGCCGGATCTAATCGGCGAGAGCCAGGCTGGAACCATGGTGATTGGGATCGCCAAGGAGGTACAGGATCTGGGGAGCGATCAGTCTGCTGCGGAATTCCGTGCTTTTGGCAGTTATCAAGATCCGGAATCGGGCGAACTTGCGGCCTTGGTAGTTGTCGTGAGGAGAGAGCACAGGGCGGACGCCGAGAGGGCACTCGCGGCCGCTGGAATACAGCCGGATCGATATTCGGTTCTCGCCGTTGGATTCCCCGATAGCGAATGACGCTCGACCCGATTGTTTCGCTGTCGGTTGCGATTGCGGAGGCCCCCGGCAGCCATGCCTTCTTTCTAGGTTCCGGGATATCGCGGGAAGCGGGGGTGCTTACCGGAAAACAGGTCTTCTGGCAGGCGGCCGGGGAGCTGTACCGCCTTGAGGAACAAACAGAGGAGACCCCGCGCGAAGACGAGTTGCGGGATTGGCTGAAAAAGACTGGCCGTGACCAACAAGGCTATTCCGATTTGCTGGAGCTGATCGCCCCGGATCCAGCTAATCGCCGCGACTACTTGGCCAAGCACTTTGAGGGTCGGGAGCCAGGGGAAGCCCATCAGCGTCTTGCAGCCTTGGCTGAAGAAGAGGCGATCAAGGTCTTCGTGACCACGAACTTCGACCGGCTCCTAGAGCATGCTCTACAGGCGCGAGGAATCGAGCCGGTCCTAATCACGAGTGCTGCGGACCTGTCCTCTGCGCCTCGCCGGGAGCACGCGCAATGCTACGTCTTGAAGCCGCACGGCGATTACCTTCAAGAGACGATTCGCAACACCCCGAGCGAGTTGGAGGAGTTGGAGGCCGAGATTGCCGATGAGTTGCGGGAGATCTTCGAGCGCTTTGGCATTGTCGTTCTCGGCTACTCGGGATCGGACATGGCCATCGCTGAGCTGATGAGCGCCCGCCGCTCCCGTTACGGGTTGTACTGGGTAGCGCGTGGAGATCTCGGCAGCGGCGCCGCCCGAATCATCGAGGCCACCGGGGGCCGGGTAATCAAACGGGACGGCGCCGCTGAGTTTCTTGGCGATCTACGACGGCGGCTAGAGGTATTTAGGTCGCATCCCAGTGGGCACACGCCGATCGAGGTTCACGACGAGGTATTGGCTCTACTTCGAGCTGGCGATCAGATTGGGCTGGGAGAGGTCATGCGCCGCGAGCGCCGCGAGCTTTCCGAAGGGATGAACGCGATTGCAATCGAGAACCGTCAGAAGCAGCCGAATGAAGAGGCACTGCTGGACGCACACGACCGGGCGCTTCCCCTATGGCAACGGCGGTTGGCGAGCCTCTTGCCATTGATTGCCTATGCCCCCGAGTATTTCGAGCGTGAGGTGCGTTCTCTGATCGATCTCTTGGAGAATCGACCACTGGAAAGCGGATACACCGCGTGGCGAGAGCTGGCCGATTGGGGAACGTGGTGGCTGAGCTACGCCTGTGGGGCGTTCGCTCTTCATCAACAAGTGTGGCCCGTCCTGTCTGTATTGCTTCCTGCGACGTTTTCTAACCGCAATGGTGCGAGGCGACGTCTGGTGACCCCTGTGCGAGAGAGCGTCGGCCAAGATCTTGGGGCGATGGTGATGGCGCGAATTTCAGATCAGAAATGGCTGGTTGCCCGTTGGCAGCACCTGATCTGGTCCCTGTCTAACTGCGCCGTTCTGAAAGAGCGATGGCCAGAGTTTCTGGAAGGCGAACAACCAGACTTTGGCGCCCTCCCAGACTTCGACTTTCTGGTCAGCATCAATTTCTCCCTCGAAGAGAAAGGGGTGGTAGCCCACTGGAGCATGTATTTCGGCGGTGCAGAGCGCCTCGCTCGACGCATAAGGGACGATGAGCGATATCGGGCAGAGGTGGCACGGATCCTGGGAATTGAGGCTGAGGAGCTGATCCCTCGTGCGGCCAAGGGCTTGCCGGGGATGCACTTTCCAGATTTCGACAACTCTGATGCCATTGCCGTACTCGTGGGCAAGATGTAGCGAATGCACTCGCTATCGAAACATGTGCGTTCTCCGGCCGCCAAGGTCATGGATGAAGCGATCGACCTCGCAATCGAGGGCCGCTCGGCCTATCCCGAGCGTGCCGCCTTCATCGACGCCGACACCTCATCGGCCGGCCACGAGATCAAGCGCGCTGTCACGAAGGGCTGGCCGTTGTTCTCGTTGCTGCTGACGGCAGCTCCCAGGTCTTGATGCCTGATGTGTCAGCCCGGTAGCGCCTCGGCGTTCCTGGCGATCCCTGGGGCAACAAATGGGCAACATGCCTCACAGATTCCGGCCGATCCCAGCGGGACTTGATCGCCCGGAAACCGCTTGAAACCAAGCTCCACGTAGCCCGGCCGACCCAGAGGCTTGGGCTACAAATCTGGACTGTCCAAGGAGAACCCGAAGGTCGCGCCTCGGAATCACTTTCGGAGCCTTTAAGCAGTTCAGGCGCTGCGTAGGAGCTGGGAGACGACCTCGCCCGGCTGCTGGCCGCGCTCGGTGGCGATTCGCTCTAGGCGCTTGGCGTCGTCTCCCTCGACACTCACGATGATCGAGAGCTTCGCGTCGGGGTTGCCCTCGTGTATCTCGATCTGATCGGAGCGGGCGCCGTCAATCTCAGCGTCGAAGTCGCCGGGCTGAGGATCGGGGTCTGTCCAGGGATCTTTTCCCATGTCAACCGATGATTCTACGCTCGCGCTCGGTGGCGGTCCAGCCGGTGACGATTAGCCACGACGTTGGGTCGACGGTGCGCTCGATCACGAGCGTGAGGGCGCGACCGCCATCGGTATGGCCGATTAGCAGCAGTCGCTCACCCTCTTGACCGCCGCTGTGAGGATTGCGAATGATCGCGTGGCGATTGCGCGGCAGCTGCTCGGCCTCGGCCGTCGAGATTCCCCGCGCGCCGAGCTTGACGCGGGCAGCGTCGGTGGCGAGCAGCTCGGCAATCGCGTCGGGCATTTGCCGATGTCTATCGGACGGTCCCGACAGTCAAGGGCATAAACCAACGAAACGTTTACGCTGCCCCTCCAGCTAGCCTTGCATGCCTATGGATCCCCGCACTCCGAAGCAAAAAAGAGACACGGCCAAGGGCGAGTTGAAGTCCGGGTTGCCGGGCACGCCAGAGGAATTGCGCCGGCAGATTCGCAGAGCCATGAAGGAACATGCCGAGACGCTGCGTCGTCTCGCCGAGTAGGACATGGCTTGTCCTTGTTTCACGTATCGAAACATGAAACGCCATGCTGAAGGGGCAAGACGTGGTTGTGCTGCTGAAGTTGCTTGACCCGGCCGGGCCGCCTCCGGTGCGAGACCTGGCGAGTGGGCTTGGCTTCGATGTCGCGGGCACGCATCGGGCGATACGCCGCCTTGGCGAAGCGGGCCTTTACTCAGTGGAGCGTCGGCGGGTCCACGAGCCGCATGCTGAAGAGTTCCTCGTCCATGCGGTCAAGTTCAGCTTCCCGGCGAAATTGGGCCCCGAAGTCCCGGGGGTTCCGACATCGTGGGCCGCCGATCCGCTGAAGGGGGAGCTCGCCGATTACCCGGGGCTGCCGGTGGTTTGGCCCTACGCCATGGGCAAGGTACGGGGGCTCGCGTTGGAGCCGCTCCATCCGATGGTGCCCGAGGCGGCGCTTGCGGATTCCGAGTTGTGGCAGCGCTTGGCACTGGTGGATGCGCTGCGAAGCAATGACGGCGCCCGTGTCAGGCAGTTGGCGGAGAAGCTCTTGGGGGAGTCGATCGCGATCGCGACTTTGGCGAGACGATCGAGGACGGAAAGCCGGTCCGTTTGAAGGCTTCCTGGGGCAACAAATGGGGCAACATGCCCCACAGATTCCAGCCGATCCCAGCGGGACTCGATTCGCCGGAAACCGCTTTAAACCGGGCCCCACGTAGTCCAGCGGGTCCACGGGCTCGGGCTACGAAACCGAAGGTCACAGGTTCGAATCCTGTCAGGCGCGCTTCGCTTCGGTTTACGTACTGACCGCAGCATTCATGTCCGCCCCGACTTCGCTCGCGCTGAGCGCCCGGTTGTAGACGCGGATCTCGTCGATCAGGCCTTCGTAGAAGTTGCTGGTTTTGTAGGCGCCGATCATCAGCTTGAGGCCGTCTACAGTCGGTTTGGCGGCAGTGCGGGTGGAGACCAGGGCCCCGTTTACATAGAGCTTCATCGAGGTGCCGTCATAGGTCATCGCCAGGTGGGTCCAGGTGCCGTTGGGCAGCGCTTTGGTGTCCTCGGCGTCTTCCCAGGACCATGGGGCGTTGGAGATGAAGCCCTCGGGGATCCCTTTGACTTCGCCGCCGGCCTCGAGCTTGTAGGTGTAGTAGCTGGAGGTTTCCTTGGTCACCACCGGCGCGTGCAGACGCGAGCTTTTCGGCTGCACCCAGGCCTCCACGGTCAGGGCGCTCGCGAGCTCGAGCGAGGCGGAGTCTGGAACTTCGACTTTGTCGTTGACCCCGTCGAAGCTGAGCGCCCGGCCGAAGCGCCCGGCGGCAGTGCTGAGCGGTCCGCCGACGGCGGTGCCGTTGTTTTTCGCCGGCGAGGAGTCGTTGACCGTGGTCCCCGAGGTCTCCTCGAAGCCGTAGGCGGCGACAAGGCCCGTTGGGGCCGACGTGTTGCTGACCGTGACCGTCACTTCGCTGGAGGTCATCGTGTTGCCGACCGCGTCGCGGGCGCGGGCGGCCACTTTGTGGGCGCCGTTGGCCACCGAGCCGCTCGACCACTGCAGTTCGTAGGGAGCGCTGGTGTCTTCGGCGCCAACCGATTTCCCGTCGACGAGGAACTGGACGCCACTGACGCCGACGTTGTCGCTCGCCGTCGCGTTTAGCGCCACCGTGCCCGAGACGGTGCCCGCCACGGGGGCGGTGAGCGAGACCGTGGGCGGGGTGGTGTCGGACGTCGCGGTGCCGACGGCCTCCGCCGAGGCAGCGCTGAGGTTGCCCGCGGCGTCGCTCGCCTTGACCCGGTAGTAGTAGGTGCCTGGCGCGATCGTGTCGACGTAGCCGGGAGTGGCGGGGGTGGCGATCCGGTTGGCGAGGGCAGGCGTGAAGCCGGGGGTCGCCGAGCGGTAGACCTCGTACCCAGTGACGCCGACGTTGTCTTTGGACGCTTCCCAGCCGAGCGTGACTTTGCCGAGCGATCCGGCAGCGGTGAGGTTGCCGGGCTGGCTCGGTGGGGTCGAGTCCGTCGGGCCGGAGGAGACCACCGCAGCATTCATGTCCGCCCCGACTTCGCTCGCGCTGAGCGCCCGGTTGTAGACGCGGATCTCGTCGATCAGGCCTTCGTAGAAGTTGCTGGTTTTGTAGGCGCCGATCATCAGCTTGAGGCCGTCTACAGTCGGTTTGGCGGCAGTGCGGGTGGAGACCAGGGCCCCGTTTACATAGAGCTTCATCGAGGTGCCGTCATAGGTCATCGCCAGGTGGGTCCAGGTGCCGTTGGGCAGCGCTTTGGTGTCCTCGGCGTCTTCCCAGGACCATGGGGCGTTGGAGATGAAGCCCTCGGGGATCCCTTTGACTTCGCCGCCGGCCTCGAGCTTGTAGGTGTAGTAGCTGGAGGTTTCCTTGGTCACCACCGGCGCGTGCAGACGCGAGCTTTTCGGCTGCACCCAGGCCTCCACGGTCAGGGCGCTCGCGAGCTCGAGCGAGGCGGAGTCTGGAACTTCGACTTTGTCGTTGACCCCGTCGAAGCTGAGCGCCCGGCCGAAGCGCCCGGCGGCAGTGCTGAGCGGTCCGCCGACGGCGGTGCCGTTGTTTTTCGCCGGCGAGGAGTCGTTGACCGTGGTCCCCGAGGTCTCCTCGAAGCCGTAGGCGGCGACAAGGCCCGTTGGGGCCGGTTCCGGTTTGTAGGTCGCCGTGTACGTCGTCGCCGTCGCCGGTGCGAAGACGTCGTGAGTATTGACGCCGCCGTCCGACCACGAGGCGAAGCCCAGCCGCGAGCCGCTCAGCGTCTGCGGCGTCGGTGCCGCGACCGAGTTACGGGAGCCGACGATGACGGTCTTGGTGAACGGCGCCGCAGCACTCTGCTGGCCGGCCACGAGCGTTAGGCCCGGCGGTTCCGAGGCGAACGTGAGATCGACCGTGCGGGGGTCGAGTCGCACGGTCGTCGTGTCGCTCAAGCCGCCGCTGTCGGTCACGGTCAGGCGCAGTTCGATGTAGGACGGGTACTCGTGGTCGGGGGCGGTGAATTTCCCTTCCGAGACGCCGGGGAAGGATTCGATCGAGTGCGAGTGGCAGCTTTCGAGGGTGACGCAGTGGCGCATGATGAGCGCCCAGGTCATGCTCGCGGGGCCGAGTTTCCCGTCCTGGGGGTCGCTGCCCCCACCGGAGAACGAGACCGTGTCGCCGACCGCCCAGTGCAGCGCGGTAGTCGGGGCTTCGATCTGAGCGTGGGGGGGTTCGTTGCCGGCGCCGACTACGACCGAGGCGGTGCCCGTGAGGCCCCCTTTGTCGGTCACCCGCAGGCGCACGGTGACCGTCGCGGCGCTGGTGTACGTCCAGGTCGGTTTGGCCGCGGTCGAGTCGTCGAATTGGCCGTCGCCGTCGAGATCCCAGGCGTAGGTCAGCGAGTCGCCCGCGTCGGGGTCGCTCGAACCCGTGCCGTCGAAGTTGACCGTCAGCGGCACCGGTCCGGACTGCGGCTGGGCGACCGCGACCGCGGTCGGGGCCCGGTTCGAGCCCGGGTAGCTGATGCGCCGAACCGAGCCGGTGAAGTCGACGACGAAGAGGTCGCCGCCGGGCCCGATTTCAATGTTGACTGGGTCGATATTGCGCAGGAAGCTCAACCGCGTCGACGGATCAGGCAGGCCGTTTTTTTCGAACATCACCCACGCGCAGCGTCGCGAGTAGTCGGCGAAGAAGAGCGCACCCGAGTAGGCGGCGGGGTAGTTACCGCCTTGGTAGAAGGCGAGTCCGGAGATCGAGGAGCCGCCGGATTCGTTGCAGTCCTCGCCCGGTACCACCAAGCTGCTGTGCGAGTAGGTGAAGAGGGGGGAAGTGACGGAGCCGGGCGTGTTGTAGAGCTGTTTGCACAGGCTCAGGTTCGCGCCCTCGTACCCGGTCGTGGGGCCGACGCCCTCGTAGCAGGGCCAGCCGAAGTTGTCGACCGTCGCGTCGTCGGCGCGGGGGAGGCGGTTGATCTCCTCCCAGGACCCCCAACCGACGTCGCCCACGTAGATTTCAGAGGTGCCGGGCCGGAAGGTGAAGCGGAAGGGGTTGCGCATCCCGGAGGCGACGATGCGCCGCGCGTTTGCGTCGGAACTGGCGCTCATCGGGTTGCCGGGGGCGGCGGCGCCGGTGTCGGGGTCGACCCGGATCAGGCTGCCGTCGAGGGTGGTCGGATCGGATGAGGTGAGGAAGTCCTGAGCGCGCAAGGCGCCGCCCTCGGCGGTCGGCGACGTTTGTTTGCCGCCGACCGGGACCGGCGGATCCCCGCACGGGTTGCCTTCCTGGCCGTAGTCGGTGAAGTCGAAGCTCGCGCCGTCCCCGCCCGTGAGGTAGAGCATGCCGTCGGGTCCGAAGGCAAGACCTCCCGCCGAGTGGCTTGGATACTGCTGGCACCAGTCGTTGATCAGGGTCTGTTCACCGCTGGCGACGTTGCCGCTGAGCGTCAGTTTGACGAGGCGCGTGCTGGCCATGCAGCCGAGGTCGGTGGCACCCGGCGGCGTCGGGCAGCCATCTGCGGTGGCGCCGGGCTGGCCCCAGCGCGGTGCCGTTTCGCCGATTCCGGCGTCGGCCGTGTAGAGCGCATACATGTATGGGCGGATCGGGAACTGCGGGTCGAGAACGATGCTGAGCAGGCCGCGATCCCAGAAGTTGTAGACCTGGGTCCGCAGGTCGGCCGTGATCGTCGGCGTCGTTGCGCTCAGGCTCGAGAAGACTTTGATCAGGCCGCTCTTCTCGGAGACGAACACGCGGCCGTCCGGCGCGAAGGCGAGGTCGGTCGGCTCGGTCAGGCCGTTGAAGACGACGGATTCGGTGAAGCCGGGCTGGAGCGGCAGGGCCTGCGCCGGGGGCGCGGAGCTCCACGCCGCGGCGAGGACGGCGAGCGCGAGCGCGCAGGCGAGGCTCAGGGGTCGGACGGCGGACGAGGACGGCATGAGCACGCCATCGTCGGTGCGGAAGCTCCTTCTGTCAACGCGAAAGCCCCTGTTTTGATGAGTGAATCAGGGGGGTGCACGGAAAAGTCCAAATAATTGGTATGGCATATCTCATCCATGGTGCGACGCTGGGTGAGACCTCGAAGCGGAGCCAGGATGAAAAGCTGGGCACATACCTATATGGCTGGTTCTTTGCTGGGCACGGTATTGATCGTGGCGGCACTGGTTGCCTTCGTTCCGCTGGTCTCGCTGAATGCGCCAGACGAGTGGCCGACGCCCAATCTGGGCTTTGCCGGCGGTGGAGGCGAGAGTGACGTCGGAGTGGGCAGCGCGGTTGTCGCTGCGGCAAAGCACCCAAAGAACGGTGGGCTCAACTCGAATCCCGCTGGTGGCTCGCCCGCCGCTGAGGGCACCGCGATCGCCGCGGTTCCCGCCTCTGGCCGGGAGCCTCACACGGGGCGGCCCGGAGGCGCGCCTGCCGGTGCCCCGGCGAAGGGGACCGTCGCAATCTCACCGGCTGCCGTCGAGGTCGCCCGCACCCCCGGCTCGCAGACGTCCGAGGGCGCCGGCGGCGCAGTGACGCTGCCGAGCCCACCTGAAGCCGGCAGTGCTCCCACTTCCCCCGCGACCGGAGAGGGAGCCGGCGGCGTTCGCGGCCCCGGCGAAACTGCCTCGCCGCCGATCGACGCCGGAGCCGGTGGAGAAACCCCGGAAGCGCAGCCGCCCGAAGAACGCCCTGAATCGGTCCCGCCGCCTCCTACCGGAGGTTCGACCGAAGGCGGTGACGGTTCCGGTTGCCCGGCGGAGGCTGATGAAGGCGAAGCTGCGCAGACCGGGGATGTGCCCCCGCAGCACTAGGCGGCGGATGGGCGCTTTGCGATTCCCATATATACTGCTGGCGCTTTGAGTTCTCGACGAAGTTTGAGGCGTGGTTGGGGAGCTGCCCGTGTGGGCGTCTTGGCGCTCGCATTCTCTGCACTTGCGGTCCTGGTCGCGCCAGCCTCGGCTCTGGCGGTGGGGTCGATCTCCGGCTTGGTCACGGATGGGGCCAATCCGGTCGAAGGCGTCGAAGTCTGCGCTTCGGAGGTTCCCGAAGAAGGAGACTTCGGATGCATGGAAACGGATTCCTCCGGCGAATACACGATCACGGGCCTCGCCGCCGGCAACTACAAAGTGGAATTCTGGCCCGGGTCCCTCAACTACGTCCCGCAGTACTTCGACGCGAGGTCTTCCTGGGCGCTGGCGGACCAGGTCCCGGTGACCAACGGCAACGACACCCCGAACGTCAATGCCGTGCTGGAGGAAGGCGGCTGGATCGAAGGGCGTGCCATCGACGCGGTCAGCAAAGCCGGCATCGGGGGTTTGTGGGTGTGTGCCTTCCCGATCGACGAAACCGGTTTCGGCCACTGTGCCGTCACCGACTCCAGCGGCGACTACGAAATTCCCGGTCTGGACACGGACACCTATGAAGTCTTCTTCTTCGCTGAAGAAGAAGCGAGTGAATACCTCTTCCAGATATACAAAGGCAAAACCAGCTTCTCCGAAGCCACCCCGGTGAGCGTTACCGCGGGCTCGGGGACCAGCGGCATCGGCGCTGAAATGAAAAAGGGCGGGAAGATCACCGGCACCGTCACCGATTCTGCGAGCGGCGCGGGGGTCAGATTCTCTGCCGTCTGTTTGCTACGGGCCAGCGAACCGGAAATCCTCCGCTGCACCTACACCAACGGCGTTGGTGGATATTCGTTCCTTGGGGTTTCGCCCGCTGCATACAAGGTCGTGTTCTCACCCGACACCCCGGAACTGGAAGAAATCGAAGACGACTACTTCCAGCAGTTCTACAACGCAAAGCCCACCTTCGCCCAGGCCGATCCGATCAACGTCTCCGCCGGTGGCGTCGCTGCGGGAATCGATGCGCACCTGGTCAGTCGCAAAGCGCCTCCGGCCGCACGGCCTGCGCCGACCCTTCCGGCTCCGGTCGTCAAGCACAGGAGGCACCGTTGCCACAAGGGGCAGCGCAAGGTGCGCAAGAAGGGCAAGTTCCACTGCGTGAAGATCCACCACCACCGCAAAAAGCACCGCCACGCTCATCACCCGAGCGGCCACGGACGCCTCTACCGCCCAGCCGCCCACCGGTCGCAGCTGCCCTAGCGCCCGCTCAGGAGACGCTGCCGCGCGGCACTATCCACTGGGTTGCCTGATTGGTGAGCTGAGCGATCCGGTCGAAGTCGGCGTCGTAGTGAAGGACTGTTAGTCCGGCCTGCTCGGCGCAGGCTGCGACCAAGAGGTCGGGCAGGGGCACGGCACGATGTTGAGAGCGCTCGGCGAGCATTGCTTGCACCGCTATTGCTCGACTGACGGCCGCATCGTCAACGGCCACGCGGGGCACCCCGCGCAGCGCCTCGGTCAGGGCTCGATAGGTGGCGCGGTCGCGGGCGCTGTAGAGCAGCTCGAGGTCGACGATCCCGCAAGTGGCGATCTCCCAGCTTGCTATCTGGCGCTAAAGCTCTAGCCAGGTGCCCTTCGGCCCGAGGTTGCGGATCGGGGTGTCGCCGATCTTGCTTTCGCAGCCCCACGACTCGTGGATGTGGCCACAGACCGATAGGCGCGGCCGCTTTTCCTCGATCGCCTCGAGCAGGGCCGGGCTGCCGAAGTGGTCGCCGCTGCCGTTGGAGTCGCAATGGCCCTGGGGCGGCGAGTGAAGCACCAGGACGGCGCCCTCCGGACACGCCACCAGCATCTCGGTCGCCGACTCGTCGTCGAGGTCGAAGCTCCAGTCCCAAGGCGTTGCCGGGATGCCGGCGCCGAGGCCGTAGAACTCTACCCCATCGACGCTTGTGCCCCCGCCGTGCAGGACGGTTGCGGCGCCCCAGCTCGACGCCGCCTCACGCAGGGCGTCCTCGGTCTCGTTGTTGCCGGGCACGAGGATCGTCGGCGTCTCGATCGCCGCGAGGGCGGCGATCGTCTCGCCCAGGCCCTCGTGCACCGAGGCGAAGTCTCCCGCCCCGATCACGATGTCGGCCTCGGCCGACATCGTGACCAACTCGGCAGCCTGGCCGAGGTCGCGGTGCAGGTCGCTGAAGGCGAGCAGCTTCACGCCCGCGAACGCTACCGCGCAGGCTCGGGGGCCGCTTCGCTTCCGGGCTTGCGGCGCGGGAGCCGTTCGCGCCAGCGCTTCGCCGGCACCTCTTCCGCCGCTACCTGGAGGTCGAAGTAGAGGAGCGTGCGGCCGATCGCGATGTAGGGGACCAGCAGGGCGAAGACGAGGGCGCCGATCACGTTGATCAGGATCAACGAGATGTCGGCGAAGATCAGCGCGAAGCCGAGCACCGGCCCGGTGACGACGCCGATCAGCCAGAAGACCGCGGCGACGCGCAGCGTGTACCACCAACGGCCGCGGACCAACTCAGAGCTGCCGCGGAAGGCCTCGCGGACCGTCTTGTCCTCGAAGAGGATCTGCTGCTGGAGGAAGAGCCAGCCGACGTACTTCCAGGCGGCGAAGGGAATGCCGACGACCGTGATCAGCATCGCGAACAGCGCCAGCGTCGCCAGCAGTTGCGCGCCGACGACGCGGCGGAAGCGCTGCCACATGCTGCGGAAGGACGCGACGAAGCTCGCCTCGCCCGTCTCGTTGATCTGCCGCACGGCGGCGATTACCACGGCGGCGATGATCGCCGAGGCGATCGGGCCGCCGATGCCGCTGAGGATGTCACCGAGCGCGCTGTGCAGGCCGGAGTGCCCGACCTTGTCGTCGAGCCGCCGCCCGGCGTCGCCGGTGAGCAGCCGGGTCAAGAGGTCGAAGCCGCCGATGATCGGGATCGCGGCCAGGCCGATCGGCGCGAAGACGCGCCAGTGGCGCCGGTAGAGGCCAACCGAGGCGAGCAGAAGCTGGCCGAAGGCGCGGCTGCGGCGCAGGTCGCCGAGGTGGAGCGGCCACCAGCGCGTGCGCCAGGCGATCAGCCCGATCAGCAGCAGCGCGACGATCGGTACGAGCGTCAGCACCCAGGGCGAGTCCTGGGTGTGGTTGAGGAAGGAGGTGACGCCGGCGACGGCGCCGCAGAAGGACTTGGTCACGGTTGGCCCGAGCACGGCGCCAGCCGGCAGGTGCGGACTGGTCGAGCGGATTTCTTCCATCCAGGTCATCGGCTCGAGCCAGCGGGTCTTGGTCTGCGCGCCGGTCGGCCCGTTGTTGAAGCTCTTCTCCCACTGGCCCCAGCGGCCTTCGTAGGTGAGCCAGGCAAAGCGGCCATGCGGGCTGGGGTGGGTCGGCACCTGGATCGGGTGGACGACGAGCCGGCGCAGCGGCGAGCTGGTGTCGTCGCAGCCGACACCAGAGCCCTTGCGGCCGTTCTGGATGTAGACCGCCGGTTCGTAGAAGGTCGCGTGCGAGCCCGCCGCCGGGTAGACGACCGGGTGCGTTCCTTCCTTCTCGACCTTGCCGTCTTCCCAGTCGGCCTTCTCGCCGCCGCCGTGCTGGAAGAGGCCGACTTCGCTGGGGCCTTCGCGCAGCGCCTGAGCGGGGTCGGACGCTTCGAAGACGATCTGCATCCCCTCCCAGTCGCCCTCGTGCAGGTCGTTGAACTGGTTGAAGTACCAGAAGAACCAGTACTGGATGGCGAGCCCCGGGCGTCCCTTCTGCCGCGCGATGTGGGCGTAGGTGATCGCCGGCGCCTTGCCTTCCCGCTTCAGCTTGGCGAAGTCTTTGGCGTAGTCGCAGGTGTCGCCGAGCGGGTCGGCCGGCAGGTTGAGGTGAAACCCTTCGCCGAGCCCGGCGATGTCGGCGGCCGTCGGGGCGCGTTTGACGAGCGTTTCGTCGCCGCTCGCGTCGGCTTCGGTCAGGGTCACTTTCGGGTTGCCGAGAACCGTGTCGACCGTCGTCGGCTCGTACTGCTCGCCGCTGGTGTCGCAGATTTCGTCGCCTTCGCGCAGCATCAGCCGCGGCACGTAGGCGTTGATCAGGCGCTGGGTGGCGGATTCGCTGGTGCTCTGGGCAAGGGCCATGGCCGGCGAGCCCAGGCAGAGCAGAGCAAGCGTCGTGCCCGCAAGTGCCATCCGGCGAACCATCGCCGCCCAACGTACCAGCGGCGCGGTCGAGCTTTGGACCGCATCGCGAGCCAAACCTCGACCGCGAGGTCTCAGGAGTCGAGTTCCGGCGCTTTGCCGGACGGCATCCATTTCAGCGCGACCAAGAAGGCGATGGCCATCACTCCGGCCATCGCGTAGAAGACCGTGCGAGAGGCAAGGGCGAAGTCGTGCTGGACCGCGGCGAGGATCGTCTGCGCGTGGGCGCCGGCGTGTTCGGCCAGGGTCGCTTCGCTGCCGCCACCTCCCTGGGTCACAGAGTCGGCGATCTGGTCCGCCTGGGCCTTGGGTATGCCTTTGGAGCCCAGGGTCGACTCCAGGTTCGCCTTGTTCTCGAGGATCAGCACGGTGCCGAGTACGGCGAGGCCGAGGCTGGAGCCGAAGTTGCGGACAGTCTGCGTGATTCCGGTCGCCTCGCCGTAGCGGCTGCCGGGCACCCGGTTGAGCGCATCGGTATTGGCCGGGCTGAGCACTAGCCCGACGCCGATTCCGGCGACGACGATGAAGGGCCACTGAGCGCTGACCGAGAGGTCGGGCAGCGAGTGCGCCCAGAGGGCGAAGCCGCCTGCCGCGACCAGGCAGCCGGATACCACCGTCGGCCGCGCCCCCCGCTCGTCGAGGATCCTGCCGCCCCGCTGCGTGGCGACGAAGAAGCCGCCAAAGAAGATCAGCAGGTAGAGGCCGGTTTCCGAGGCGCTTTCGCCAAGCGAGATCTGCGCGTACATGCTGGCGAAGAAGAACAGCGGGATGAAGGGGATCATCAGCAGGAAGAGGATCACGTTGTCTACCGCGAAGGCGCGATTGGTGAAGGTGCGGATCTGCATCAGCGGGAATTTGGCGCGCAGCTCGTAGAGGACGAAGCCGACCAACAGGGCAATTCCGGCGGCGATGCAGAGCCAGGTCGCGGCGCTGCCCCAGCCCCAGACGCTCGACTGCTGCAGGCCCAGCACGGCAAGCCCCATCCCGGCCGCGATCAGTACCGCGCCGCGGTAATCGAGCGGCGCCGGGTGGCGCTCGTTGTTCGGCTTGGAGATCGCGATCAGCACCAGCGAGGCGATCGCGACCGGCACGTTGATCCAGAAGATCGCCCGCCAGGTCCACTCGGTCAGGTAGCCGCCGGCGATCGGGCCGATCGAGGTGAAGGCGCCGGCAAGGCCGAAGAAGATCGCCAGCGCACGGCCGCGCTCGCGCAGCGGGAAGGCGGCGAGGACGATCGCCAGCGCCGCCGGGAACATCAGCGCCGCGCCGGCCCCCTGGATGATGCGGAAGGTGATGATCCACGGCTCAGCCGCGCCGCTGGTCGGGGTCGCACCGCACAGCGCCGAGGCGGTGGCAAAGATGACGACGCCGATCACGACCATGTGCCTGTGCCCGGCGATGTCGGCGAGTCGGCCGCCGAAGGCGAACAGGGCCGAGAGCGAGAGCAGGTAGCCGTTGATGATCCACTGCACTCCGGTCGAGGAGAGCGAGAGGTCGCCCTGTAGCTGGGGGATTGCGATCGCGACGATCGTCTGGTCGATGAAGGTCATCGAGACCGCCAGGATCATCGCCGCGAGGATCAGTTTCTGGTTGGCGCCACGGGTTTCGTCCATGCCCCTGCGTTTTGCCGCAAACCCCTCAACTCCTCCCGCCGACGGGCCTCAAAGTGGACAAATAGGACACTTTGAGGCCCGTCGGCGGGAGGTTCCGGTAGTCTCGCCCGCGCTCATGCCTGACGTCTTCTGGATCGGCCTCGGTATCTCAGCCTTCTGCCTCTTGGTTGGCTTCATTGCCGGCGCCAAATCGAGCACCACGCGGACGCTCACCGGCGTCGCGATCGGCGGCTACCTCGGCCTGATGGCCGGTTTCCCGCTGCTGGCCATCGGCCTCGCGACCAGCTAGCCATACGCGGCGAGGAATAATCGTTCTCCCGGTCGGGTAGCTGCCCCGTGCGGTTCCCAGTCAAGCGACGGAACGGAGGCACGAGATGACCCAGGCGACGTCGATCCCCGCGGTGACGCTTCACGACGGGGTCGAGATTCCCCAGCTTGGCTTCGGTGTCTTCCAGGTGCCGCCGGAGAAGACCCAGGACGCGGTCGAGGAGGCGCTCGAGAGCGGCTATCGCCACATCGATACCGCCGCCGCTTACCGCAACGAGCGTGGCGTGGGAGCGGCGATCGCCGCCTCAGGCATTCCCCGCGAGGAGATCTTCGTCACCACCAAGCTCTGGAATTCCGCGCAGGGCTACGAGTCGACCCTGGGCGCCTTCCGGAAGAGCATCGACAGGCTTGGCATAGACCACGTCGACCTCTACCTGATCCACTGGCCGGTGCCGAGCGAGGGCCGCGCCCTCGACACCTGGCGCGCTTTCGAAAAGATCCACGCGGAGGGCGGCGCGCGCACGATCGGCGTCTCCAACTTTCGCGTCGAGGACCTCGAGATGCTCGAGCACGAGGCGGAGATGTTGCCGACCGTGAATCAGGTCGAGCTCCACCCACATTTCCCGCAGGCTGAGCTGCGCGCGTGGCATCGCGAGCACGGCATCGCGACCGAGTCCTGGAGCCCGCTCGCCCAGGGGGACCTGCTCGTCAACGAGACGATCGCCGCCGTGGCCGCTCGTCATGACCGCACGCCGGCGCAGGCGATTCTGCGCTGGCATTTGCAGCTCGGCAACGTCGTCATTCCCAAATCCGTCACCCCGAAGCGGATCCGCGAGAACTTCGAGCTGTTCGACTTCGAGCTCACCGAGGCCGACATGACTGAGATCGCCGCCCTCGACGTCGGGCAGCGGATCGGCCCCGATCCGGGTACGTTCGTCGCCCCATAGACCCTGGCCAGAGACTGAGAATCGTCAACGCGGTCGCCGCGACCGCCTTCGTCGTCGGCGGCTCGCTGTTCGCGATCGGCGCCGCGCTGGCGCAGGCCGGCGTCGCCGAGGACGTCTACCTCTCCGTCTACCTGGTCGGGGGTGTTTTCTTCAGCACCGGTGGCTACGCCTCGCTGGTTCAGGTGATCAACGAGCCCGACGAGCCGGGCGGTGTCGTGCCGACGCGGTGGCGCTGGTGGTCGCGCGAGCCGCGGCGGTTGGCGTGGCTCAGCGCCGCCGTCCTCTTCGCCGGCACGATCGTCTTCGCGATCAACCTGGTCGACTCGTTCATCGAAGGGCTCAGCGCGGCCGAAGAGGACCGGCTGGTCTGGTCACCGGACATCGTCGGCTGCGCGCTCTTCCTCGTCTCCGGCCACCTGGCGCTGGTCGGGATCGGCGGTTGGCGCTTCTGGCGCCGCCGCGACCTCGGCTGGTGGATCGTCGCCGTCAACCAGATCGGCTCGATTCTCTTCATGGTCTCCGCCGTGGCCTCCTTCGTGCGCCCCTCCAGCGGCGATGCGCTGGCGGTCGGCGTCGCCAACTGGGGCACGATCGTCGGCGCCCTCTGCTTCGCGATCGCCGGCCTCATGCAGGAGTTCGAGCACCCCGCCGGCCCGCGCCGGCGGCGATCAAGTTGAGGCGGCCTCGGGACGGCGTACGCGTTGGCGCCCCTCGCCGTAGCTGCGCGTCTCGTAGGCGATCAGCGCCCAGATCATCAGGTTGACGACGGCGAGCGCGACCAGTGCCGGCACCTCCGTCGCCACCGGCACGAGGATCAGCAGGACGATCGCCAGCAGCAGGCGCCGGCGGCTGACCGTGTGGACGTGGCGGTAGCGGAAGGCGACGTGGCTGAGCAGGTAGATCGCCAGGCCGCCGAGCAGGGCGAAGGCCGGCACCGCGTGCAGGTGGTCGCCGAAGTGGCCGATCGTCGTCTTCAGGCCGAGCGCGACGAGGACGATCCCGGCAAACATGCCGAGATGCACATAGGAGTAGGAGTCGCGGGCCATCTCGTTCTGCACGCGGCCTGGCTCGGCCTCGGCGAGGCGGCGACCGGCGACGATCGCGACGATGTCGAAGTAGGTCCACCACATCGCCGCGGTCAGGGCGACGCCGAGCACCGCCGCGGTCCCGATCCCGAGGTCGAGGGTGTGGGATGCGCCGACGCCGATCGCGACGATCGACTCGCCGAGGGCGATGATCACGATCAGGCCGTGGCGCTCGGCGAAATGCCCCGGCATCAGTTTCCAGCCTTCGGAGCCGAAGAAGTAAGGCCCCGCCATGTCGAGGAACAGCGCCAGGGCCCAGAGCGCCCCCTGGGCGAGGCCGTCGAAGAGCGAGGCGAGCGCCAGCAGCGAGACGGCGATCAAGGTGCTGACGGCAAGCCCGAGCACCGAGTGGCGCAGGCCGTCGTCGTCGGGGCTGGCGAGCATGAAGAGGGCGATCTGCGCGCTGCGCACGACGCCGTAGATCAGCGCGAATGGGAGGGCGAGGCTGCCGAATGCTTCCGGCACGCAGAGCGAGACGAGCAGTAGCGCCGCCATCGCCCCGAAGATGACCAGCCGGACCGCGCCCTCCTCGGGGTCGACGACGCTGGTCAGCCAGGCATAGCCGGTCCAGGCCCACCAGAGCATTCCCAGCACGAGCATGCCCTGGGCCAGCCCCGACCAGGTCGGGTGGTGGGCCATCAGCGCCGTGCACTGGGTTATCGCGAGCACGAAGACGAGGTCGAAGAAGAGCTCCAGCGGCGTCACCCGCTCGCCTTCGCGCAGCGTCGCGCCGAGCCGCGACTGTCGTTCCTCAGGCATCCTCTGCAGCGTATTGCGCGAGTAGCGCCTCCTCCTCGTCCTTCTTCGGGAAGAGGAAGAAGACGAGCGCGGCGCCGAGCAGGACGGCACCGATGCCCGCGGTGTAGGCCAGCTCATCGCCCTTCAGGAAGGAAGTCTTCGCAGCGGCGACGATCTGGTGGGAGTACTGCGGGTACTGTTCGGCGAGGTCGGCGGCGCTGGAGAAGGACTTGGTCAGCTCGCCTTCGACGTTCTCGGTGACCTTGCTCGCTTCCGGGGAGGAGGTGATCGCGGCGCCGGCGGCGGCGGCGTAGCCGGCGGTCAGCAGGGCGCCGAAGATCGACTGCATGATCGCGCCGCCGAGGTCGCGCTGCAGGTCGGCGGTGCCGGAGGCCATCCCGGCGCGCTTGACCGGCACCGAGCCGGTCAGCGAGTGGGAGGCCGGGGTGCCGGCGAAGCCGACGCCGACGCCGATCAGCGCGTAGCCGAGCCCGACCTTCCAGTAGGAGATGCCCTGCTTCCAGAGCAGCAGCATCGTCAGGAAGCCGAGCAGGCAGAAGACGTAGCCGATCAGCAAGGTGAAGCGAGCGCCGCGTGCCTCGACCAGCTTGGCCGAGCGGGGGGCGACGACGACCATCAGCGCCGCCGCCGGCAGGATCGCCAGGCCCGAGTCGACGGTCGAGTAGTCGAGCACGTTCTGGAGGAACTGCTGGCCGATGAACATCGCCCCCATCAGCGAGCCGAAGACGATGATCCCGGCGCAGGCGGCGACCCAGAAGATTCGTCGCGAGGCCACGTCGAGGTCGTAGAGCGGCGAGCGGGCGCGCCGCTGGCGGATCACGAAGACCACCGCGGTCGCGATCGCGACGAGGCCGAGTCCGACCGCCACAGTTCCCTTACCGGGGACCGGGGCGAGGTTGATCCCCATCACGATCGCCGCGATCAGCAGGATCGAGAGGATGCCGCCGAAGTTGTCGACCGGCTCGGTCGTCTCGTTGACGTGGGCGGGGACGTAGCGCCAGGCCATGAAGAGGGCGAGGGCGGCCAGCGGCAGGGTGACGAGGAAGACCGAGCCCCAGTCGAAATGCTCCAACAGGGCGCCGGAGAGCAGCGGCCCGAGCGAGGCGATCGCACCGCCGATCGCCGACCACAGCGCGATCGAGCGGGTCCGCGAGTTGCCCGACCAGAGCGCGGTGATCAGCGCCAGCGTGGTCGGGAAGGCCATCCCGGCGGCGATGCCGCCGAGCACGCGGGCGGCGAATAGGACGCCGTCGGAGGGCGCGAAGCCGGCCAACAGGGAGGCGGGGATCGAGAGCCCCATGCCGAGCAGCAGCATCATCTTGCGCCCGTAGCGGTCGCCGAGCGCGCCGAGGTAGAGGACCGAGGTCGCCAGCCCGAGCGAGTAGCCGACCGCGATCAGGTTGAGCGTCGTCTGGCCGGAGCCGAAGGCCTTGCCGATGTCCGGCAGGGCGACGTTGGCAACCGCGAGGTTGAGGTTGGCGACCGCGGCGACGAGGATCAGCGCCGCGAGAACGAGACCGGCGCGTTGGGGGCTTCGCTCCTCCATCTAGGCCAACCTATCCAGCTTGACGGTCCTCACGCGAGGATCCGTCCGACCCTGAGAGGATTGGCGCGATGGCGGACGAGCGCAAGAAGCCCGAGACGCCCCGCGCGGAGAAGGTGATCCCAGGCGTCTGGAGGCTGCGGCTGCCGCTGCCCTGGCCGGGCGTCCCGCATGGCAACGTCTGGGCGCTCGCCGCCGACGGCGGCATCGTCCTCTTCGACACCGGCATCGGTGGCAAGGGCGGTCTGCGCCGCTTCGACGTCGCCCTCGCCCAGGCCGGCTTCGGGCTCGAGGACGTGCGCCTGCTCGTCTGCACCCACTCCCACACCGACCACTACGGCCTTGCCGCGCCGATCGTCGCGGGCGCCGGTTGCGAGCTCTGGATGCACCCGGCGTGGGGCCACGTGCGCCTGATGGCCGACGATCCGCAGGCGGCGCTTGAGCAGCGGATCGAGATCGGCCGGCAGAGCGGCGTGCCGATGGCCTCGCTGGAGCGCTTTCGGGAGCGGCGCGAAGAGGACGACGACAACGGCATCGATGCGATCGTCGAGCCCGACCGGGACTTGCTCCCCGGCGTGGAGGTCGAGACGGACCTCGGCTCCTGGCAGGTCTACGAGACGCCGGGCCACGCTCCGTCCCACGTCGTCCTGCATCAGCCCGAGCGCAAGCTGATGATCTCCGGCGATCACCTGCTCGGCCGCACCGTGCTCTTCTTCGACCACGGCCACAGCCCCGACCCGGTCGGCGAATTCCTCCGTGGCCTCGATGAGGTCGAGCCGCTAGACGTCGACCTGGTCCTGCCCGGCCACGGCCGCACCTTCCGCGACCCGGAGGCGAAGATCGCCGAGGCCCGCCGCCAGGTCGGTGAGCTGCTCGGCAAAGTGCGCGACTCGCTTGGCGAAGGGGAGAGGACTGCCTTTGAGATCGTCGCCGACCTCGTCGGCCCCGAGAACGTCAACGGCCCAGCCAGCATCTGGGCCCTGCAGATCGTCCTCTCCAGCCTCGACCACCTGACGATCCTGGGAGAGGCCGGCCCGGTCGAGGGAACCGACCCACAGCGCTGGAAGCTCGGGTAGGTAGGCTCTCGCGTCGTGGCCAGCTTCACTCTTTTCCGCGAGGTCAATGCGCCGCCTGAGGTGGTCTTCGACGTTCTGACCGATCACCGCCGCTACGCGGAGATCACGCGGTTGCGCAAGTCGACGCTCGAGCGGGAGGGCGATCCGGCACCCGACGGGGTCGGGGCGATCCGGGTACTCGCCGCGGTCGGGCCGCCGATTCGGGAGGAGGTGGTCGTCTACGAGCGGCCGAGCCGCTTCTCCTACAAGGTGCTGTCGGGGCTGCCACTGCGCGACCACCTCGGCACCGTCTCGCTGGAGCCGAGCGACGGGGGCACCAAGGTCACCTACGCGCTGAAGGCGATTCCGACGGTTCCCATTGCCGGGAAAGCTGTGATGTTCGGGCTCAAGCGCGCGGTCACCGAACTGCTGAACGGCGTCGTATCCGAGTCCGAGCGGCGCGCTGTGGCTGAGGCCTAGCCGGCCCGGATGGGCCTGCCGATCTACGCGCGGCTCGGCTTCGGCGAGATGCGAGAGCACCGCCTTTGAGGGCCCGGCTGACCGCCTTGCGGATCGGTGCAGGGCAGCTATGGCACGAGCACCGCTGGGCGACGGTGGCGCTGATCGCCTCGGTCGTGGTCGTCATCGGCGGCATCGTGGGAATCGCTTACGACGCACTCAAGCGGCCCGCCGACATCCACAACGAAGCGGCCGCCTTCCAGCCGCAGAAGCCGAAGGTGCAGAAGCGCAAGACGGTCAGTTGGCCGCTCTACGGCTACGACCGCGCCCGCACCCGCTACCTGCCGGCGAAGGGCGTGCGGCCACCGTTCCAGAAAGTCTGGCGCTACACGGACGGCCCGCTACTCGAGTTCCCGCCGACGATCGCCGGCGGCAAGCTCTACTTCGTCAACAACAGCGGCTTCGCCATCGCGCTCGACGCCAATACCGGCAAGCAGCTCTGGAAGCGGCGGATCGGCCGCCTCAACGCTTCCTCGCCGACCTACTACAAGCACCGCCTCTACATCGTCAACCTCGTTCCCGGTCACGTGGTCAAGCTCGACGCCCGCACCGGCCGGATCATCTGGAAACACTCGCTGCCGGGGCGGGCCGAGTCCTCGCCGATCGTCGTCGGCAACAGCCTCTACTTCGGTTGCGAAGACGGCAACCTCTACTCGCTCAGCACCCGCAACGGCCACGTGCGCTGGGCGACCGGGCTGGGGGGACCGGTGAAGGCGGCGCCCGCCTACTACGGCGGCGTCCTCTACGTCGGCGACTACGGTGGATACATGAATGCCGTCGAGGCGAAGAACGGCAAGCTGGTCTGGCAGAGCGACTCGCTCGGTCAGGGCTTTGGCACCTCGGGCGCTTTCTACTCGACCCCCGCCGTCGCCTTCGGCCGCGTCTACGCGGGCAACAACGACACCCGCGTCTATAGCTTCGACCGTCACGATGGCGCGATCGCCTGGACCTACTCGACCGGCGGCTACGTCTACTCGGGTCCAGCGGTCGCAAGCACCGGCCACACCGGCCCCACCGTCTACATCGGCTCTTTCGACGGCAACGTCTACGCGCTCAACGCGAAGAACGGGGTGCCGCGCTGGATCCGCTCAGCCGGTGGCTCGGTGATCGGCTCGCTGACCGCGGTCGGCGACATCGTCTACGCCGCCGAGTTCGACGGCACCTCGACCACCGGCTTCACGATGAAGGGTGGCCACCCGGTCTTCCACTACCCGCGCGGCACCTACACGGCGGTCGTCTCCGACGGCCACCGCATCTACCTGGTCGGCTACTCGAGCATCACCGCCCTGCAGCCGTTCGAGTTCAAACGCGGCCTCGCCGACCGCGTTGTCGCTCGTTAGCCGCCCCCGGACACGAAGCGGAAGAGGCGGCGCCTGACTACTTCCGCGGGGCGACACCGCCCGGTGGGGGCGGCGGTGCCTTGGGCGGGAACGGGGCGTAGGAGGGGAAGCGGCCGTTGTGGATCTGGTTGCGCAGCACGCCGAGGCTTACCGGCGAGCTCTGCAGCCGGTAGGAGCTGGTCGAGCCGAAGTCCTGGTAGTAGATGAGCATCTTGGTGCGGCGGTGGTGGTCGACCCAGGTCATCAGCTTGCGCACGTAGGCGGAGTCGTCGCCTGTGTCGACGCTCCACTCGGTGATCGCGAAAGGCTTGTCGGAGTAGCGTCGGTAGAGGCCGAAGAGGGCCTTCCAGTCCTGGTTGTCGGCGTAGAAATCGGTCCCCGCCCAGTCGACCCACTTGGAGCCGGGGTAGTAGAAGCGGGGGCGGTTGTGGGGGACCGTCGGCGAGCCCGCCGGCAGCGGGCTCCAGATCATTTCGACCGGCGCCTTGGGTAGGCCGGCGACGTCGCTCTGCAGTGGCGGCAGCCCCGCTTCGTGTAGACGGGCGTCGATCTGCTCGCGCTTGCCACCGCCGTGGACGATCACGTAGATGCGGCGGAAGGCGAGCTTGTACCAGCGGGTGCTGTGGGCGGCGTCGCGGGGCTTGCCCGCGCAGTCGTAGGCGGCGTAGACGTTGAGGCAGCGGTTGGGCTCGCCCAGCGGCCGGATGTAGGCCCGCATCTTCTTCGCCCAGAAGAGCTTGTTGAGGCGGATCAGGTAGTCGTCACCGCCGCCGCTGGCGATCCCGCGCGGGGTGATGATCTCGTGGCCGTCGCCGTTGTCGGCGGTGGTGATGTGTAGCACCGGCCGTGCCTGCGCCGCCTGCCAGCGTTCGATCGAGTCGGGGAAGTCCGAGCCCCAGGTGCGGAAGGACTCGATCAGCGCCGGGTGCTTGTGCAGGGCGCTGGAGAACTGGCCGAAGTCGGCGCTGTCGCCAGTGTCGCTGAGCCCGAAGAAGACGTTTTTGCCGTTGGGCACCAACGAGCCGGCGCCGGCCGGCGCGGCGAAAAGCAGGCAGAGCGCGGCCACGACGCAGAGCGCGCCGACCATTCTCGCCCTGTGCCGAAAGCGGTTCATCGATCGAGCCGGACATAGTGGCAAGCGGTGGCGCCCGGCCGTGAAATTCGCCTGCCGCTTTACTTCAAGGTGACGAAGACCACGAGCCGGAGGACGAACTGATGCCGCTTGACCAGAGCAAAGTGGGGCAGCACATCGCATCGCAGATGGAAGCGATCGAAGCCGACTACGGAGACGACTGCGAGATCGGCGACATCTGCACGATCGTCGAGATCCGGGGCCCTCACGGCTCCCACGTGCGGATGCGAAGCACGGCTTCCTCGCCGCACTCGACCCTAGGCCTGCTCAAGCTCGCCGAACAGGTAGCGCTGGCCAACTTCGGCCGGGACGACGTCTAGGTCGGCGCCGATCGGGCCGACCTAGCGCCGGGGTCGGGTTGAGACGAGTCGGATCGTGTAGTGCTCGGTGTAGTGGCTGCCGCCGCCCGCGCTCGTGTCGACGTCGCTTTCCGCCGAGCGGCGGAGCAGCAGGCCGTCCGAGCGCCGCCGCCATTCCTCGCGCCCCGCGGTTCCCGACGAGTCGCCGGCGATCGTGTTCTGCGTCTTGACGTGGATTGCGTCGAAGCTCTCTTTGCCGACGGACACTCTGTCGACCCCGACGATCCGCGATGAGCTGGATATCGAGGAATCGCCCGCCTTGCAGAAGTTGGAGAAGTGCGCACCGGGTTGCAGGCTCTGTGGCCCGGCCGGGGCATTGCCGTGGCAGCGCAGCGATTCTTCCTGCCCGAAGCCGAAGAACTCGTGGTATTCGGTCAGCGCCGCGAGCCTCTCGCCGTGCGGTGCGCACGCTTCGACTTCCGTCCAACGCCCGGCCAGCACCTGCCACCGTTCGCGCGCGCCGCAGCGCCCCGCGCTGAGGGCGATCGTCGAGACCCCTGTGTAGTCGTGGGTGGCGCTGAGAATCGAGCTCTTCGACGACTCCGAGCCGCGCGTCGCGTAGCGGTAGACACCGAGCGCTGGTTCTCCCGACCCGCCTCCGCGGCCGCCGGAACCGTCCTTTGCACGGAAGGACCGGACGGCTTCGTCGACCGTGGCCTTGGTCGGTTCGTCACGCGGGCGGTTCAGCCAGGCAAACGCCGCGACCGCAACCAGACAAGCGACCGCGAGCAGCGCGATCGTGCGCCCCCGTCCCAATCCCCGCAGGAAACCCACCCGTTTATCGTCGCAGCGGCCGCGCTCGGAAGTGTTGAGATTCGCTGATGATCGAGTCGGCCTGCCCAAGCTGGCCGAACAGGCCGCCCTCCCGTCGAACTTTGGTCGAGATGACGTCTAAAGCCTGCAGTCGGTTTGGCTGAACCGGCTACGGTCGATCCCGATGGTCAAAATCGACTAATCGGGAGGGGAAAATGAGTTCAAGATCCGTATCGATCGGGCTGCTTGCCTGCGTTGCGCTGCTGATTCTGCCGGCGGCGGCCTGGGCGGCGCCGGCAAACGACAACTTCGCCAACGCGAAAGTCGTCTCAGGATCGGGGCTGCGGGAAGGCGTGCCGGCAACGACGAAAGCCGCCACCAAGGAGGAAGGCGAGCCAGAACACGCGGGCGATCCCGGCGGCGCGTCTGTTTGGTTCGCCTGGACCCCGACCCAGAACGAGGTCGCGGCGATTACTACCTGCGGCGGCTTCGACACCCTGGTCGGGGTCTACACCGGCACCTCGGTGAACAGCCTGACCGCGGTTGCGAGCAACGACGAAGCTGGGACGGGCCCCGGATGCGGCGCGCCCAACAGCGACGTCCGTCTCACGGTCACCGCCGGGACGAAATACATGATCGCTGTCGACGGCAAGAGTGGTGCGAGTGGGAGCTTCCTGCTGCGGATCTATCAGCCTCCGTCGAACGACGACTTCGCCAAAGCCACTTCGCTGCCGTCGGGAGGAAAAACCACTCCGAGCAACTGGCTGGCGACGAAGGAGCTCGGCGAGCCCGAACACGCCGGCAACCCCGGTGGTGCATCGGTTTGGTACCGCTGGACCGCGCCGGAAAGCGGCTCGGTCGAAGTGGATACCTGCGGCGCCGAATCGGACACGCTGCTCGCCGTCTATCTGGGGACCGAACTCCCCAGCCTCAGCCCCGTAGTCAGCAACGACAACGGGCCGGGAGAATGCGCTCCGGGCAGCGCGGTGAGCTTCGAAGCCGTGGCGAGCACCGCTTACAAGATCGCCGTCGACGGCGCTGGCGGCGCCGAAGGCTGGTTCAACATCCACCTGACCCCTTAGCGGTCAGGCCTACCGATGTCCTCGGAGGGCTGGCGGTCGTGGACGATCGCCAGCACTTCGGGGGCGTACTTGGTGACGAAGCTCGGACCGACGCCGCGAATCGCGAGCAGGGCGTCGTCGTTGGCCGGCCGGGTTGCCGCGATCGCTTCCAGGGTCGAGTTGTGGGCGATCGTGAAGGCGGGCTTGCCGTCGGCGGCCTGCAGGCGCCAGGCTTTCAACTGCTCGAAGAGGGGAGCGTCGGCGGCGGAGAGGTCGATCGGTGGGGCAGCGGCCTTCTTGGCGCTCGGCTTGCGGCGGATCGCGATCGTCTCGGGGTCGGGAAGCCAGCCCTGTGGGTCGCAGACGTCGCAGCAGCGCTCCAGCGGTGCGCCGGCCTGGCTGTCGCCGAAGTGGTCGAGCACGCTGCGCCGCCGGCAGCGCTCGGAGTAGATGAAGGATTTGATCGTCTGGTAGTCGCGCCAGCCACGCTCGTGGGCGATCGCCAGGTCGGGGTTGCCGGCGCGCTGCTGGTTGAAGCGGACCAGGCGACCGAGGTCGGCTTTCATCGCCAGCAGCACCGCCTTCGCCGGCAGCCCGTCTCGCCCTCCGCGCCCGGCCTCCTGGTAGTAGGCCTCGAGGCTGGTCGGGATCGCCATGTGCCAGACCGAGCGCACGTCGGCCTTGTCCACCCCCATGCCGAAGGCGTTGGTGGCGACGATCACCTCGACCTCGCCGGCCATGAAGCGGGCCTGGGTGCCGGTGCGATCCTCGGCCTCCATGCCGGCGTGGTAGCGCAGCGCGCGCAGGCCGGCTTCGCGCAGCGCCTCCGCCACGTCGTCGGTATCGCGGCGGGTGCCGCAGTAGACGATCGCCGGGCGGTTGGCGGGGTCGGCCAGCCCGGCTTCGAGCAGCGCCATCCGTCGTGCCTTGGAGCCGGTGCCTTCGAGGCGGACGACGTCGAAAGAGAGGTTGGGCCGGTCGAAGCCCGAGCGGACCTTTAGCGGCTCGCGCATCTCGAAGCGCGCGGCGATCTCGCGCGCGACCGCCTCGGTCGCCGTCGCCGTGCAGGCCATCACGGTCGGTCGCCCGAGCCGCTGCGCGATCTCGGGCAGCCGCAGGTAGTCGGGGCGAAAGTCGTGTCCCCACTCCGACACGCAGTGCGCCTCGTCGACCGCGAGCAGGTCGATCCGCCGCTGTTCGATCGCGCCCAGGAAGACGTTCGAGCCGAAGCGCTCCGGCGAGCAGTAGACGATTCGTGCTTCTCCGTTGCGGACCTGGGCCAGGGCCTCACGGGCCCTCTCGTCGCTCATCCCCGAAGAGATCATCGCCACCGGGTGCCCGGCCGCGGTGAGGCGCTTCCACTGGTCGTTCATCAGTGCGATCAGCGGACTGACCACGATCGTCAGGTCCTCGGTAGCGAGCCCGGGCAGCTGGTAGCAGAGGCTCTTGCCACCGCCGGTGGGCATCACGATCAAGGAGTCGCGCCCCCCGAGCGCCGCCTCGACCGCCTCCTTCTGTCCCGGCCGCCACGAGCTGAACCCCAGCTTTCCAAGCAGCCCGTCCGCGCGATCCTCGACTTGCAGCTCGGTCTGAGTCATCAGCCACCCAGGCTATGCGCTCCTGCGGCGGGTGGCACAGGAGAGAAGAGCGCAAATTGGTTTCGATCCCCACATGGCGGGCATTGGAAGGGTCCGTCTATGTAAAAAGGAGGAGCGATGTCCACCGTTGCAGTCATCGCCATAGTCATTGGCGCGCTGATCGTTCTTGCGATCGTGGTTTCGGCTGTTCGCCGCGCTCGCAGCCGCCGGCATTTCGCCGAGGTGCAGGGTGAGGCGCAGCATCAGGACGTGCGCCATCACCGTGAGCGAGCAGAGGACAGCCGCACGGAGGCGGCAATCGCCGAGGAGCGGGCGGAGCGAGCGAAGGTCGAGGCGGAACTCAACGAGGAGCGCGCCGACCAGCGCGAGCGGGAGCTTGGCAGGAACAACTAGGAGGTAAATGATGGCTCAGACCAAAACCAAATCCAAAACCAAAGCTTCGTCGAAACGAAGCGCAACCAGCTCGAAGAAACCGAGTTCTTCGCGGAAACGGACGAGCTCGTCGTCGAAAGCGGCACCTACTGAGGTGATGAGCAACGCGGCCGGCAAAGCCACGACTGCTGCTGGTCACGCAGCGGACAAAGCAAAGATTCCGCTGGTAGCAGGCGGCGCTGCGATCGCCGGAGCGGCAGGCGGCGCGATGCTCGGCGTCCGCCAAGCACGCCGCAAGAGGAGCGCCGCGGCCCGCATCGGCGATTTCGCCCTGCAGATGCAACGAGCTCGGCATACGCCGAACGGCACCAAACAACGCTCCCCAGTGGAGGTGGTCCTCGAGGGCCTCACCTCCAGACGCTCTCGCAGCTAAACCCAAAACACGTGCCGGTCAGACGCGTCAGCTCCAGGCGCGTCTCCGGCTTGGCGTCCTCCGGCGGGTGGCGCGAGGGGAGGGGGTGTTCGGACGGGTGAGTCCGCTAACACCCCCTCCCCTCGTGACAGGACCCGCCGCTGAGACCTTCGTCCCTCGGCGGATCCCACCTACCCGCTGACGATCTGCGCCGGCACTTCCGACAGCAGCTCGGCCAGCGCGTCGATCTGCTGCGCCAGCTTGCGGGTGTCGGCCTGGGTCAGTTCGGTGTAGGAGACGAAGCCCTCGCCGCGCCGGTAGGGCTTCAGCGACGCGTAGACCTTGGTGAACTGGGCTTCGATTTCCTTGGCCAGCTCGGGGTCCTTTTCGGAGAGCAGTGGCTCGACCGCTTCGAACGCCGCCTCGGCCCCTTCGACGTTGGCCTCGAAGTCGACCAGGTCGATGTGCGAGTAGCGCTCCTCCTCGCCGGTTATCTTCGAGGCTGAGACCTCGCCGAGCAGCTCGTTGGCGCCGTTGGCGATCTGCACCGCCTGCAGATCGACCGTCTTCACCTTGCGCTGCAGCTCTTCGACGTCGGCCTGGAGCTGCTTCGCGACCGGGCTCATCCCGTCGGTCGAGTCGTCGACCCAGAGCGCTTTCTCGATCACGTGGAAGCCGCTCCATTCCTTCGCGGGCACGTCGTTTTCGCGCGCGTCGATGCGGGGATCGAGGTCGCCGAAGGACTCGGCCACCGGCTCGATCCGCTCGTAGGGAATGCGGGCCGTGGCGTAGAGGGCTTTCGCCTTCTCGACGTCGCCCGCCTCAATCGCGGCGACGAACGGGGCCGTGGCGGAGACCAGCTCAGCGGTGTTTTCCTCCAGGTAGTCGCGGTACTGCGAGATCGCTTCTTCGACCTGCGGGCTGCTCTCGGTCTTGAGCTTGCCGCTGACGGTCAGCGTCCCCTTCTCTTCGTCGCCACCCGGGCAGTAGAGGGTGTATTCGCCCTGCTCCAGGGTCAGCGAGAAGCTGCCCGTGAGACCGTCGGAGAGGTTCTCGACCTCGCCGAGGATCGTGTCCCCGTCGAGCACCTCGAGCTCGGTCACCTTGCTGGTGCCGGCGTTTTCCACGTCGAAGGTGATCGGCCCGGCCGGCGCCTTCGCCGAGTTCGGCACACAGCCGGCGTCGGTCAGCTCGAAGGTCATCGTCTTGGCGCCCTTCGGCGCGTCGCCGCTGGAGCCGCAGGCGCTTGCGAAGAGAGCGAGAAGGCAGGTGCCGGCGACGAGCAGCACTGCGCGGACGGGAAATCGGTTCATCGGGTGAGGCTCCTTGGTCGGTGGTGAAGACGAGAGTTAGGGGACCCTAACAAATACCTACAGAAGTAGTCGGATTAGTGAACGTGCCGTCAGCTGAGCAGGGTTTCCCCTACGTAGCCGCCCTGGCGGGCGCCCCGTGGGACGGCGAAGACGGCGCTGCCGACGTGCTTGATGTACTCGTTGAGCGCGTCGTTGGAGCCGAGCCGGCGCTGGATCGGCACGAACTGGCGCTGCGGGTCGCGTTGGAAGCAGATGAAGAAGAGGCCGGCTTCGAGCTCGCCGAGGCTCTCGTCGACGCCGTCGGTGAAGGAGTAGCCGCGGCGCAGGATGCGCTCGCCGTCGTTGGCGCTGGCGGAGGCGAGGCGGACGTGGGCATCGGTGGGGATCGTCGGTTTGCCGCCGGTTTCGGCCTCGAGGTCGAGCGGGTCGGACTCCTTTGAGCCACCGAGCGGCGCCCCCTCGTACTTGTCGCGGCCGATCGTCTGCTCCTGGTCTTCCAGCGCCGAGCGGTCCCAGATCTCGAGCAGCATGCGAATGCGGCGGCTGACCAGGTAGCTGCCGCCGCGCATCCAGGCAGGGCCCTCGTCGCCGACCCATACGAAGCGCCGCATCGCATCGGTGTCCTCGGCGCGGATGTTGGCGGTGCCGTCCTTGAAGCCCATCAGGTTGCGCGGCGTGTCTTGGCTGCGGCTGGTGGTCGCGGTGCGGCCGAAACCAAGCTGGGACCAGCGCATGACCACGGTCCCACGTCCGATCCGGGCCAGGTTGCGAACGGCGTGGAAGGCGACCTGGGGATCGTCGGAGCAGGCCTGGACGCAGAGGTCGCCGCCGCTTTCCCCCTCGTCGAGCTCGTCGGCCGGGAGAGGTGGGATCGGCTGCAGGGCCACCGGTCGCTTGTGCCGCAGGCCGAACCCGCGTCGTTCGAAGAGATTCGGGCCGAAGCCGAAGGTGACGGTGAGGCGGGAGGGGAGCAGCCCCACCGTCTCACCGGTGTCCTCTGGAGGGGCGAGCTCGATGTCGTTGGCGTTGCCGATCATCTCGCCGGCGGTCATCTCGGCTGCCGCCGACGACCACTCGCGCATCAGCTCGCGCAGGTCGGACCGGCTGCTGCCTTCGACCAGGTCGAAGGCAGCGAAGTGGAGGCGGTCCTGGGCGGGGGTGTCGATGCCGGCCTGGTGCTCGCCGTAAAAGGCGACCGAGCCGGTGCCGTCGGAGCTTGCCTCCGCGGTCTCGTGCCCGACCAGGAAGCCGCCGGCTCCGCCGAGCGCGAGGCCGGCCCCGCCGGCTCCGGCTGAGGCCAGCAGCCGGCGACGGGTGATCGGCGTCATTGTGGCGCGGAGGCGGGTCTCACGCCGGGCTCTCCACGGGTGCCCCGCTGGTGTGCACGGCTTTCCGGCGACGGCGCAGCCGGTCGGGCCAGAGCACGTAGAGCGTCATCGGCACCGCGTAGAGCAGGTAGACGAGCGCCTCGCCGACGGTCGGCTGGGGCTGCAACCCCAGCATCCCGGTCAGCAGCGAGCCGGAGATCGTTCCCTGCTGGACCAGCCAGGTGAGGTCGACCGCCTGTCCCTGCAGGTCGTTGAACCAACCCGCCTCGTGGGCGGTGTGCAGCGAGGTCGAGAGCAGGCCGGCTGCGACGAAGACGAGGATCAGGCCGGTGATGCGGAAGAAGCGGTTGAGGTTGAGTCGCACCCCGCCGCGATAGATCCCGACGCCGATCGCGATTGCCGCGATCAGCCCGATCACCGCGCCGGCGCCGGCCGCCGTGGTGTCGCTGGCGTCCTGGAAGGCGGCGAGCAGGAAGACCGAGGTCTCGAAGCCCTCGCGCAGGACCGCGAGGAAGGCCATCGCGACCAGCGCCATCGCCGAGCCGCGGGCCAGCGCCGCCCCCGCGCTCCCTTCCAGCGCCGCTTTGATGCCGCGGGCGTTGCGGCGCATCCAGACGATCATGTAGGTGACGGCGCTGACGGCAATCAGCCCGATCACCGTCTCCAAGCCCTCCTGCTCGCGTTGCGGGAGCTGTTCGCCGACGACCTCGAGCAGCACGGCGATCCCCAGGCAGAGAAGGACTGCGATCCCGACGCCGATCCACATCTGCTTGATCGCGTCGCCCCTGCCCTCTTTGACCAGGAAGGCGGCGATGATGCCGACGATCAGCGAGGCCTCGACGCCCTCGCGCAGTGCTATGACAAGAGTTGGGATCAAAAGGTTTAGGTCTCCCTAATTAGGGAATCCGAAAACCTAGCATAGGGGTTGGGATTGGGGTCGCGAAAAGGCTACGCAGGCAGCCAGGGCTCGTACCACTGGGAGAGGCCGCGGGTGAGCTTGTCGGCCTCTTTCGGCCCCCAGGTGCCAGGCTCGTAGGGGTAGACCGGCCCTGGCTCTTCGAGCAGCGGCTCGACGATCCGCCAGGTCTCCTCGACCGTGTCCTGGCGGGTAAAGAGCTGGTAGTGGCCGGCGAGGGCATCGCCGAGCAGGCGCTCGTAGGGCTCCGGCTCCTCGCCGGGGACCTTTTCGAAGAGAACCTGGAGGTCGGCCGGCTCGAAGGCCTCCTCGCCGGCCCGCTTGGCGAAGAGCCGGATGCGGGCGCCCGGAGTGGGCTCGATCCGCACGGTCAGCTGGTTCGGATCGGGTTTGCCCCCGCCGACGCCAAGGGGCGGTGGGCGCTTGAAGGTGACCGTCACCTCGCTTGCCTTGGCCGGCATGCACTTGCCGGCGCGGATGAAGAAGGGGACGCCGCTCCAGCGCCAGTTGTCGACCGCGAGCTCGACCGCGGCGAAGGTCTCGGTGGTCGAGTCGGCCGCGACGTCCTTGACCTCGCGGAAGCCTTCGTACTGGCCGCGCACGTAGCGCTTCGGGTCGGCGGTCCGCGTCGCCTTGAAGAATTCAAGCTTCTTGTCGCGGATCGAGTCGTGGTGGTTGCCGGTCGGCGGGCCCATCCCGACCAGCGCCAGCACCTGCAGGGCGTGGTTCTGGATCACGTCGCGCATCGCCCCGACCGCGTCGTAGAAGCGGCCGCGGTCATCGACGCCGAAGTCCTCGGCGATCGTCATCTGCACGTGCGCGACGTGCTCGCGGTTCCAGACCGGCTCCAGCAACGAGTTGGCAAAGCGCAGGTAGGTGATGTCCATCACCGGCTCCTTGCCGAGGTAGTGGTCGATGCGCAGGATCTGATCCTCGCTCAGCACCTTGCACAGTTCGGCGTTGAGCGCTCGCGCCGAGGAGAGGTCGTGGCCGAAGGGCTTCTCGATTACGACCCGCGCGTTCTCGGTCAGCCCGGCCTCGCCCAGGCCGTGAACCACAGTGGCGAAGAGCGCCGGCGGGATCTCGAGGTAGAAGACGGGGCGCTTGGCCTTGCCGATCGCCTTGCCGACCCGCTCGAAGGTGGCGGCGTCGGCGTAGTCGCCCTGGATGTAGGTGAGGCGGTCGGCGAGGCGCTTGAAGACGTCCTCGTCGGGACTGCCTACCGTGGCGCCGATCGCGTCGTGGGCGTGCCGGCGCAGCTTCTCGTCGTCCCAGTCGTCGATCGCGACGCCGACGATCGGGCAGTCGAGCTTGCCACGGGCCTCGAGCCGGTAGAGCGCCCGGAAGGTCATTTTCTTCGCCAGGTCGCCGCTGATCCCGAAGATCGTCAGCACGTCAGCCGCAGCGTCGTCCTTGTGCTTCGCCATCGCTCGCCAGGCTATCCGAGCGAGGCAGGTGAGTCGCGTAGGGTAGGCCGACGAAGCAAGTGCGGATCGAGGATGGGAGGAGCTGCTGATGGAGCTGGGAATCGTCGGACTCGGCCGGATGGGGGCGAACATGGCCCGCCGCCTGATGCGCGATGGCCATCGCATCGTCGCCTACGACGTCAATGCCGACGCGGTCTCCGCGCTGGCCGGCGAGGGCGCCGACGGCGCCGGATCGCTGCAGGAGCTGGCCGCGAAGCTGAGCGCGCCGCGGGCCGTCTGGGTGATGGTCCCTTCGGGCGAGATCACCGAGAAGACCGTCGAGGACGTCGCCGCGGTGCTGGAGCCGGGCGACGCGATCGTCGACGGCGGCAACTCCTATTACCGCGACGACATCCGCCGCGCCGAGATGCTGCGCGAAAAGGGACTCGACTTCGTCGACTGCGGCACCAGCGGCGGCGTCTTCGGCTTGGAGCGCGGCTACTGCCTGATGATCGGGGGGCCGGACGGAGCGGTCGAGCGACTCGACCCGATCTTCGCCACCCTCGCCCCTGGCGTGGAGTCGGCGGAGCGCACTCCCGGGCGTAGCGGCGACGCCTCGCCCGCCGAGAACGGTTACCTGCACTGCGGCCCGAACGGCGCCGGGCACTTCGTGAAGATGGTCCACAACGGGATCGAGTACGGGATCATGGCCGCCTATGCCGAGGGTCTCAACATCCTCAAGAACGCCAACGCCGGCAAGGTCCAGCGCGAGGCCGATGCGGAGACGGCGCCGATGGAGCAGCCCGAGTACTACCAGTACGACCTCGACTTGCCCGAGGTCACCGAGGTCTGGCGACGCGGCAGCGTGATCGGCTCCTGGCTGCTCGACCTGACCGCGGCATCGATGCAGGAATCCCCCGACCTCTCGGACTTCGCCGGCCGCGTCTCGGATTCCGGCGAGGGTCGCTGGACCTCGATCGCGGCGATCGACGAGGGCGTGCCGGCGCCGGTGCTGACCGCGGCGCTGTACGAGCGCTTCTCCTCGCGCGGCCTCGACGACTTCGGCGACAAAGTGCTCTCCGCCATGCGCAAACAGTTCGGCGGCCACGACGAGAAGGCTTCCTAGCTCCGGCGATCACGTAAGCCATGGCAATCGAGACCAAGATCTTTGCGGATGCCGACGCTGCCTCGCGCTACGCTGCCGAAGCCGTGGCGGCCGCGGGACAGGAGGCCGTCGAGGCGCGCGGGGAGTTCGACCTGGCGCTGAGCGGCGGCAAGACGCCTTGGGCGATGATCGGCCTGCTCGGCGAAATGGAGGGGATGCCCTGGGAGGATGCGCACCTCTTCCAAGTCGACGAGCGGGTCGCGCCGCCGGGAGACGATGCGCGCAACCTCACCCACCTGGTTCAGATGCTCTCGATCGACCATCAGGCGGCGCTGCGGCCGATGCCGGTGACCAGCCGCGACCTCGAACTCTCCGCCGCCGAGTACGAAGTGCACGTGCCGGAGCGCCTCGACCTCGTCCACCTCGGCCTCGGCCCCGACGGGCACGCCGCCTCGCTCGTCCCCGGCGACTCGGTGCTCGAAGTCGACGACCGCCGTGTCGCGATGACCGGCGCCCCCTACCAGGGCCACCTGCGCATGACGCTGACCTACCCGGCGCTTACCGCTGCTCGCCAGATCCTCTGGCTCGTGCTGGGCGAGGCCGGGCGGGAGCCACTCGCCAAGCTGCTGGCCGGCGACAGGTCGATCCCCGCCGGCCGCGTCGAGAACGACAACATGCTCGTCGTCTGCGACGAGGCCGCTGCCGGGAGACCGGCGGGATGAGCGCGGGCCCGGCCGCGGACGCGGGCCCGGCCGACTACGAGACCCTGCTTTACGGCGTGGCCGACCAGGTCGCCACGATCACCCTGAACCGGCCCGACTCGCTCAACACGATCGTGCCGCCGATGCCCGAAGAGGTCGAGGCCGCGGTTGAGCGAGCGGTTCGCGACGAGGCGGTGAGGGTGCTCGTCCTGCGCGGCGCCGGGCGAGCCTTCTGCGCCGGCTACGACTTCGGCGGCGGCTTCCACCACTGGGACGAGGCGCTGACCACCGAGGGCAAGTGGGACCCGGGCAAGGACTTCGTCGCCGCGACCGCGCCGGCGCTGGCGCCGACGCAGAAGCTGATGAGCGTCTGGCGCTCGCCGAAGCCGGTTATCGCCCAGGTCCACGGCTGGTGCGTGGGCGGCGGCAGCGACTTCGCCCTCTGTGCCGACCTGGTGATCGCCAGCGAGGACGCCCGCATCGGCACGCCCTACTCGCGTATGTGGGGCGCCTACCTCTCCGGCATGTGGCTGTACCGGCTTGGGTTGACCAAGGCCAAGGAGTACGCGCTGACCGGCAAGCCGCTGTCCGGGATCGAGGCAGCCGAGGTCGAGCTGATCAACCGCGCGGTGCCCTTCGGGCAGTTGGAGCAGACCGTCGCCGAGGCCGCCCGCGAGCTGGCCTCGATCCCGGCCTCGCAGCTGGCGGCGATGAAGCTGGTCGTCAACCACGCCTACGAGAACATGGGCCTCGCCTCGACCCAGACCATCGGCCCGATCCTCGACGGGCTGATGCGCAACACGCCCGACGCCAAGAGCTTCATCGAGCTAGCCGAGCAGCAGGGAGTCTCCGCCGCGGTCAGCGAGCGCGACGGTCCCTTCGGCGACTACAGCCAGGCCGACCCCGAGGACAAGCCCGACCCGAACAACGTGATCGAGCCTTAGTTAGTTAGCGGATCCGCTAACATATGGCCATGACGGTCATTGAGATACTCACCCAAAGCGGCCTCAGCCAGGCAGAGCTTGCGAGGCGAGCTGGAATGCCACGCTCGGTGGTCAATGCCTATGTGCGAGGCAAGCGCGAGCCGGGCGCGGACGCGCTCGCCAGGCTGGCGGCGGCCGGTGGCTTTGACCTGACACTGTCCCCCCGCAAGCCCCCGGTGGATGTCAAGCGGGCGAGCAGAATCCTCGTTCAAGTTCTTGAGTTGGCCGAGGTGCTGCCGTTTCGCCCGCGGCCCGAGCTTGGCTATCCGCGCCTTTCGGATCGAATCGCAGGGCAAGGATCAGCTGGATGAGTGAGCTGGTCGAAAAGCTGTTCGAGATCCATGATGCGCTGACCGACGTTAGCCTCCCTCACGCCTTCGGCGGGGCGATCGCTCTTGCTTACTGCGTCGAGGAGCCTCGCGGAACGCGCGACCTTGACGTCAATATCTTCATCGATGCCGCCGAGGCCAAGTCAGTTCTCACCTCGCTGCCGAAGGGAGTGCGAGTGAGGAAAAAAGACATCGCCACGGTCGAGCGCGATGGCCAGGCTCGCCTCGACTGGGATGGAACCCCGATCGATGTCTTCCTCAACAACATCCCGTTGCACGATGCGGTGGCGGCCTCGGTTGTCTGGGTCCAGCTTGAGGGTCGCGACGTTCCAGTACTCGACTGCGCCTCGCTGGTGATCTTCAAGGCATTCTTCGACCGTACTAAGGATTGGGCGGACATCGAGGCGATCGCCGTTGCAACGCCGGAGGACATCGAGGATGCGACGACGACGATTGCCGACCTGGTCGGCAAGGACGATCCCGCGATCGAGAAGCTGAAGGCCCTCTCGGGCTGAATCGCCCCTTGCTCAGGCCTCGCCCAAAGAGACGGCGTGGTTGGCGACAACTCGTCCCTCGGGGTCCCACTTGCTCTTGACCTCGCCTAGGCGGGTGCAGACGTCCGGCGGCAGGATCGCGTCGACGTCGCAGGGGGCCTCGGTGAAGTTGTAGTAGCCGCCGTCGGCGCGCCATGGGCGCATCGTCTCCTCGATCTTGGCGAGGTGGGCCGGGATCGCCTCGCCCAGCTCCGGCGTCATCGGCATGCCGATGCTGTACATGGCGAAGCCGGCGTCGAGGTGTGAGAGGGCGCCGCCGCTCTCGTCCCGGCGGCCGAGCGCTCCGCCGATGTGGCGCAGCTCGCTGAGCAGCAGCGGCGAGCCCGAGCCGGGCCCGGCGACCGAGACGAAGGCGTCGATCGCCTCGTCCGGGAGGTCGCGGATCGTCCCTCCTTCGCCGACCCCGGGCACCGGGTTCTCGGGGTCCATGTGGATCCGGCACAGCCCTGCGGCGGGCATCCAGGCGAAGGTGTCCATGATCGTCTCGCCGATCTCGCGCAGCGGCGCGAACGTCGCTTCGCCTTCGGCCTGGTCGCCGATGCAGGCACCGTCGATCGTCAGCAGCGGCCTGCCCCGGATCGGCTCCGGCACGTCGGGGATCGGCGGCGGGGTGACGAAGCGGACCACCGAGGTGACCTCGTCGGGAACGCCGGCCGCCCAGTCGCGGTAGACGCGGACGGCCTCGGCGCCGACCTCGGCGGGGAAGACGAGCGCGCCGGCGTAGATCTCGTCGATCGGCAGCAGGGCGACGTGCAGGGCGGTGACGACGGCGTACCCGCCACCGCCACCGCGCATCGCCCAGAAGAGGTCCGGGTCATTGTCTGCGTCGACGGTGCGCGGCTCGCCCTCGGCGGTGACCAGCTCGATCGCCGTGACGCGGTTGCAGGCGAAGCCGTAGCGGCGGCCGAGCCAGCTCAACCCGCCGCCGAGCGTGTAGCCGGTGACGCCGACATCGGGTGAGGAGCCAGGCAGCGAGCACATCCCGTGCTCGCCCGCCGCCTCGGCAAGCTCGAGGGAGAGCACGCCGGCCTCGACCCGTGCCGTGCCGGCGTCGGGGTCGACCTCAATGCCGCGCATCCGCTCGGTCTTGAGCAGGATCGTCCCGTCGAGCGGCGCCAGCGGCGCGGCGCCATGGCCGGTGCCCTGGGCGGCGACCTTGAGGTCGTTCGCGGCGGCGAAGCCGACCGTGGCGGCGACGTCCTCGGCGCTCTCGGCGAAGACGACGGCAACCGGCCGCTGGTCGGCGGCGAGGTTCCAGGCGAGCCGCGCCTGATCCCAGTCGGAGTCGTCGGGGGTGGCGATCCGGCCGGCTACAGCCAGCCCGGTGAAGTCGGTCATCTCGGTCTCCTCGGAGTCGGGTGGAAGCTGGGAAGAGCTAGCGCAACGTCAAACGATTCACTGAGTCGCCTGCCCCGACCAGCACCTCGCTCACCATATCCGTGGGGAAGAGGCCGTGCGAGGAGATTCCCGGGTCGGCGTCGAGGCGGGCGGACAAGGCTGCCGGGTCGCCGATCTCGCCGCGGTAGTTGGCGATGACGCCACCGTCGGGGCTGCGCGGCACGTCGCGCAGCTCGACCTCGGGACCGAGGCGGGCAAGGGTCGAGCGCAGGCCGAAGGCCAGCAGCTCGAGCGGCACGGGGGGGCTCAGCGAGTCGACCGGCTTGCTCGAGTCGGCGATGACGACGAATCGCTCGGCCGCGGCGGCGACGATCTTCTCGCGCTGGTGGGCAGCGCCGCCCCCCTTGATCAGCCAGCCGTCGGGGGTGACCTGGTCGGTGCCGTCGATTGCGATGTCGAGGCGCTCCAGCTCGCTGAACTCCTCGACCGGGATGCCCAGCTCACGCGCCTGCTGCTCGGTCGCGACCGAGGTCGCGACGCAACGGATGTCGCTCAGTCCGCGGGCGGCGATCGCCGGCAGCAGCAGGGCGACCGTAGAGCCGGTGCCGAGGCCGATCGTCATCCCGTCCTCGACGAGTGCCGCCGCGGCTTCGGCGGCGATTCGCTTCTCGTCGTCGGCTCCCACGGGCGAGGACTCTATGCTCGCGTGGCGATGGACGCTCGGGTCTGGTTGACGGGAAAGGGCGCGGAGCCGCGCTCGGTCGCGCTGGGGGCGCGGACCACGATCGGGCGCGATCCCGAGGCCGACGTCTGCATCGACGACGAGGCGGTCTCCTGGCATCACCTCGAGATCGAGAGCCGCGGTGGCGTGCTGATGGCCACCGACCTCGACAGCCGCAACGGCACGGCGCTGAACGGCGAGCCGCTCGACCGTCCCCGTCGCCTCCGCGACGGCGACGTGCTGAGCGTGGGCGAGTACCGGCTGGAAGTCTCCGACCCGGTCCCCGGCAGGGCGGGGGCTACCGTCGCGGCGAGCGAGCCCTCGGTTGCGCTCAACGAGGAGGAGCGAGCGACCGCGGCGGCGCTCGTCGCCCCTTACCGCAGCGAGGGGGCCTTCGCCGGTCGTCCCGCGACGCGGGCGGAGCTTGCCGAGGCGCTCCACGTCAGCGAGCGCACCGCCCAGCGCCGCCTCGACGCGCTCGCCGCAAAGCTCGACGTCCCCGGCGACGCCGGCCGCGAGCGCCCGCGTCTCATAGCCGCCCGCGTCATAGAGCTAGGCCTCGACCGCCCTAAGTAAGCCGAGACCGCAAAAACCCGTCTCTAAGACGGGTTTTTGCGGTCTCGTGGCTCGCACAGGGCCAGACGTGGCCCGCTGCGTGTCGCTGTTGTCGTTGGCGCGCTCGCTTCGCTCGCGCAGCATCGATGGCGCAGGTTCCACCAACGAAAGGAATTGCCATGCGCCACCGATCACTACTCATCTCAGCCCTCGCCCTGCTCAGCCTCGCCGTCCCGGCGGCGGCGAGCGCGGCGCCCTCGACTGGAGCCGTCGTCTTCTCCAAATCGTCGACGGTCGAAGGGGTCGCCAAAGGCGGTCTCTTCGCGGTTCGCAGTGGGCACCTCAACCAGCTGACCGACAATCCCTACGACACCGAACCGGCGTTCTCGCCCGATGGGCGGACTATCGCTTTCGTCCGTGCTGGGGACCTCTACTCGGTGCGCCCTGACGGCTCCGGCCAGCGGCAGCTGACCAGCGGTGCGCCGCTTGACTCCGCTCCGATCGTCTCGCCGGACGGCAAGCGAGTCGTCTTCGAGCGCCGTGCCTCCGAAGGCACCGCGGCGGATCTCTACAGCGTGCGGGCGCTGGGCGGTGGCCTGCATGCCCTGACCAGCGGCACCGCCGACGACCACCAGGCCGACTTCTCTCCCGACGGCCGGGCAATCGTCTTCGCCCGCGACAGCGGCACCCCGGCGAACACGGCCGAGGACCTCTACTCGATGCGTCCCTCGGGGGGCAGCCTCGTCCGCCTGACCCGGACCAACGGCATCGACGAGTTCAAGCCGCGCTACTTCGCCGGCGGCATCCTCTTCAGCCGCGGCGAGAGCAGCGAAGGGCCGGCGGAATACGCCGACGTCTACACGATGCGGCGCAACGGCTCGAAGGTGAAGTCGCTGGTCGCCGGCGTCGGCTCCGCCTACGTCGAAGACGTCACGCCCGACGGCCACACGCTGCTCTTCCGCCGCGACCAGGGTCTCTGGTCGAAGCGGATCGGCCCGGGCAAGGCGCGCAAGCTCGCCCAGCTGCCGGACGGCTCGAAGACCAACGGCGTCTTCTCCTCCGACGGACGCAGGGTTGCCGCGTTCGTAGCCGCCGAAGAAAAGCAGTCGCTGGTCGCGATCGACGTCGCCAGCCGCCGTCAGACCCAGCTCGCGGAAGGCTTCGAGGCCTCCGAAAAAGACGGCACCGCCATCGGTCCGGTGATCGCATGGCAGCCGGTCCGCTAGGACGGCGCCGATAGGGGACGCCACGCGGCGGTATATAACCGCCGCGTGGCAGAACCTGTTCTGGGGTCCACTCTTGCCGGCTACCGCCTCGATGAGCTGATCGCGCGGGGCGGGATGGGGGTCGTCTACCGGGCGACCCACCTGGCTCTGGATCGCCCCGTCGCGCTGAAGGTGATCGCGCGGCAGTTCGCCGACGACGAGGGGTTCCGCGACCGCTTCCTGCGCGAGTCGCGCCTCGCCGCCAGCCTCGACCATCCCGCCGTCGTGCCGATCTTCGACGCCCGCGAGGAGGACGACGAGCTGATCGTCGCGATGCGCCTGGTCGCGGGCGGCGACCTGAAGAAGCGGATCAAAGCCGCCGGGCCGCTGCCGCCCGCGGAGGCGATCGAGCTGCTGAGTCAGGTAGCTGCCGCCCTCGACGCCGCTCATTCTGCCGGCATCGTCCATCGCGACGTCAAGCCGCACAACATCCTGCTCGAAGGCGACCGTGCCTACCTGACCGACTTCGGCCTCGCCAAGGCGCTCGGCGACAGCGGTGTGCTCAGCGGCGCCTCGGTCGTCGGCACGGTCGAATACATGTCGCCCGAGCAGTGGCGTGGCGAGAGCGTCGGGCCGCCGGCCGACATATACTCGCTCGGCTGCGTGCTCTACGAGGCGCTGACCGGAGTCGTCCCTTATGCCCGCCGGGAGGCCGCCGCGGAGCCCAGATGCCGCAGGGTCTCGACGCGGTGATCGAACGCGCCGTCGCCAAGGATCCCGCCGAGCGCTACACGACCGCCGGCGAGCTGATCGAGGCCGCCCGCGAGCGGCAGGGCGCGACGCCGGGCACGACCCTGGTGCTCTCCGAGCGCGCTCGAGCAGCCCACCGTGCCCCTGGACGGCGCTTCGCCCGCCCCGCCGACCGACCGGCGCCGGCTCGCCCCGAGGACGAAGCAATGGCTGGGCGCCTCGGTCGCGCTTCTCGTCGGCGCGATCTCGCTGGGATTTCTGCTGCTGGGCGGCGACAGTCCTTCGGTCTCGGCGCCGATCGAGGTCGGCCGCTCGCCGCTTCACCTCGCGGTCGATCCGCAAGCGGTCTGGGTGACCAGCGCACCGGACGGCACCCTCTCCCGGATCGACCCCGAGACCGCCGCCGTCGCGGGCCAGCCCGTTGCATCTCGAACGGGGCGTCGCCGGCGTGGCCATCGGCGCCGGCTCGGTCTGGGTCTCCAGCCCGCGCACGCGGCGAGGTCCTGCGGGTCGACCCCGCCAGCGGGCAGGTGACCGGGAGGATCGACGTCGGCGGCCGCCCCGGCGCGATCGTCTTCGGGGGCGGCCGGGTCTGGGTCGCCGACGACGTCGGGCAGCGGGGTGACCGCGATCAACGCGGCCGGCGGACGGGTCTTCAAGCGGGGCATCCCGCCGCACGCCGCGCCGCTGCGCCTCGCCGTCGGCGCCGGCGCGGTCTGGGTCAGCAGCGCCTCCACCGGCTCGGTGCGGCGTATCGACCTCGGCACCGCGACCGCCGGCGCGCCGATCCCTGCGCGGCCGCGGCCCCGCCGGCGTCACGGTCGGCGGCGGCCTGGTCTGGGTCGCCAACAGCCGCGTCGGACCGGGTCACCCGGGTCGATCCCGCGACCCACACCCTGTTCGGCGCTGCCGATCGCCGTCGGCGAACGCCCCGGCGGGATCGACGCCGGCACCGAAAGCGTCTGGGTTGCCAACGCGGCCGAAGGCAGCGTCAGCAGGATCGGGATCGAAAGCGGCGAGACGGAAGGCGATCCGATCTCCGTCGGCCCCGACCCCGGCGCGATCGCGGTCGGCAAGGAAGCAGTCTGGGTAGCCAACAACGGCGACGGCACGGTCACCCGCATCGAGCCCTGACCGGCGGGCGTGCGATAGGATCGATTCAGCATGGCCAAGGACATCGACCAGCTCTGCATCAACACGATCCGCACGCTGTCGATCGACGCGATCCAGAAGGCCAACTCGGGCCATCCCGGGACGCCGATGGCGCTGGCCCCGGTCGCCTACACGCTCTGGCAGCGCTTCCTGCGCTTCGACCCCGCCGACCCGATCTGGCCCAACCGCGACCGCTTCGTGCTCTCGGCCGGCCACGCCTCGATGCTGCTCTACTCGCTGCTGCACCTGGCCGATGTGCAGGCGGTCGAACCCGACTACGAGGTCGTCGGCCGCCCTTCGGTCTCGCTCGACGACATAAAGAGCTTCCGCCAGCTCGACTCGCGCGCTCCCGGCCACCCCGAGTACCGCTGGACCTCGGGAGTGGAGACGACCACCGGGCCGCTCGGGCAGGGGATCGCGACCAGCGTCGGGATGGCGATCGCCTCCAAGTGGCAGGGCGCCCGCTACGGCGCCGAGCTCTTCGACTTCGACGTCTACGCGATCGCCGGCGACGGCTGCCTGATGGAGGGCGTCTCCAACGAAGCGGCCTCGATCGCCGGCCACCTGAAGCTCGACAACCTCTGCTGGATCTACGACAACAACCACATCACGATCGACGGCCACACCGAGCTCGCCTACGGCGACGACGTGCCGCTGCGCTTCGAGGGCTACGGCTGGAACATCGTCCGCGTCGAAGACGCCAACGACACTCGACCGGATCGCAACCGCCTTCGAGGAGTTCAAGGGCGAGGAGGCGCGACCGACGCTGATCGTCGTCGACATCCACATCGGCTGGGGCTCGCCGCACAAGCAGGACACCGCTGCCGCCCACGGCGAGCCGCTCGGCGAGGAGGAGGTGCGCGAGACCAAGCGCGCCTACGGCTGGCCCGAGGACGCCCAGTTCCTCGTCCCGGACGGGGTCAAGGAGCACTTCGCCGCCGGCGTCGGCGGTGCGCGGCGCCGAGGCGCGCGCCGACTGGGAGGCGAAGCTGGCGGCCTACGCCGGCGAGAACGCCGGACCTCGCCGCCGAGATCGAGGTGACGCAGAAGCGCGACCTGCCCGACGGCTGGGACGCCGGCATCCCCAGCTTCGAGCCCGACGAGAAGGGTCTCGCGACCCGCAAGGCTTCGAGCAAGGTCGAGAACGCGATCGCCGAACGGGTGCCCTGGTTGCTCGCCGGCTCCGCCGACCTGACCGACTCGACCTCGGTCCGGCTCGACTTCGACGGCGCGGTCGACTTCGAGCCCGGCGCCTACGACGGTCGCCAGCTCCACTTCGGCATCCGCGAGCACGAGTCGGCGGCGATCTCCAACGGCCTCTCGCTCTCCAAGCTGCGGCCGTTCTGGTCGACCTACCTGACCTTCTCCGACTACGCCCGCCCGGCGATCCGCCTCTCGGCGCTGATGGAGCTGCCGGTGATCCACCTCTTCACCCACGACTCGATCGGACTCGGCGAGGACGGTCCGACCCACCAGCCGGTCGAGCAGCTCGCCTCCCTGCGCGCGATCCCCGGCCTCGACGTGATCCGCCCCGCCGACGCCAACGAGGTCGCCGAGGCCTGGCGGGTGGCGATCGACCGCACCCACCAGCCGGTCGCTCTCGTCCTCACCCGCCAGAACGTGCCGATCTTCGACCGCGAGAGGTACGCGTCCGCCGAGGGGCTGCGGCGCGGCGGCTACGTGCTCGCCGAAACGGGACGCGACGGCTCCACCATCGCCGACGGGGTCGGCGATGGTGAGCCGGACCTCATCCTGATCGCCACCGGCAGCGAGGTGGCGCTGGCGCGTCGCCGCGCACGAGGAGCTCGCCGCCGAAGGCGTGCGCTCGCGCGTCGTCAGCCTGCCCTGCTGGGAGCTGTTCGACCGCCAGGAGGACGGCGTACAGCGACGAGGTACTGCCGCCGAGCGTGACCGCCCGCGTCTCGATCGAGGAGGCCTCGACGCTGGGCTGGGACCGCTACGTCGGCCCCGCCGGCGTCAAGATAGGGATGCACACGTTTGGCACCTCGGCGCCGCTGAAGGACGTCCAAGACAAGTTCGGCTTCACCCCCGACCGGGTGGCCGAAGCCGCAAAGGAGCTGCTCTCATGAAGGCGACCGCAAAGCTGCACGACCTGGGCCAGAGCCTCTGGCTGGACAACATCACCCGCACGATGCTCGGCGACGGCACGCTCGCCGGCTACATCGAGGAGCTCTCGGTCACCGGCCTGACCTCGAACCCGACGATCTTCGACAAGGCGATCTCTGGCGGCGACGCCTACGACGAGCAGATCGCCGAGCTCAGCTCGGAGCTCGACGACGCCGAGGAGATCTTCTTCGAGCTGGCGCTCGCCGACCTGCGCGACGCGACCAAGCTCTTCGCGGGGGTCCACGAGCGCACCGCCGGCGTCGACGGCTTCTGCTCGCTCGAGGTCTCGCCGCTGCTCGCCGACGACACGCAGGCGACGATCGAGCAGGCCGCCCGGCTGCACGGCGAAGGCCGAGCGGGAGAACCTCTTCATCAAGATCCCCGGCACGCCGGCCGGGCTGCCGGCGATCGAGGAGTCGATCTTCGCCGGCATCCCGATCAACGTCACCCTGCTCTTCGACCGCGAGCAGTACCTGGCCGCCGCCGACGCCTATCTGCGTGGGATCGAGCGCCGGATCGAGGCCGGGCTCGACCCCGACGTCGCTTCCGTCGCCTCGATCTTCATGAGCCGCTGGGACGTCGCCGTCGCCGACGAGGCCCCGGCGGAGCTGCGCAACCGGCTCGGGCTGGCGATCGGCTTCCAGGCCTACCGCGCCTACCGCGAGCTGCTCGACTCGCCGCGCATGCAGCGGCTGATGAACGAGGGCGCCCGCCCGCAGCGGCTGCTCTGGGCGAGCACCGGCACCAAGGACCCGGACGCCTCCGACACCCTCTACATCGAGGGCTTCGCCTCGCCCGTTCACCGTCAACACGATGCCCGAGCCGACGCTGACACGCCTTCGCCGACCACGGCGAGGTCGGCGAGCCGGTGCCGGCCGACGGCGGCGACGCCGAGGAGGTGCTCGGCGCAGTTCGCGAGCGCCGGGATCGACGTCGAGGCGCTGGCCCATCGCCTCCAGGAGGAGGGCAAGGTGGCCTTCGCCAAGTCGTGGGATGAGATGCTGAAGACGATCGAGTCCGCAGCAGCTGGGAGCGCGGGCGTGAGCGACGCCCGCGCCGACCCTGCGCCAGGGAGAGGCCTGGCCGGCGCTGGAGCGCCTCCACGCCGAGATCGCGCGACACCCACCTGCGCGAGCTCTTCGCCGCCGACCCCGAGCGCGGCGAGCGCCTGGTCGCCGACGGCGCCGGCCTCCACCTCGACTTCTCCAAGAACTGGATCACCGACGAGACGTGATCCTGCTCGGTCGAGCTGGCCCGCGAGCGCGGCGTCGAGGCGCGCCGCGAAGCGATGTTCGCCGGCGAGCACATCAACGTCTCCGAGGACCGCGCCGTGCTGCACGTGGCGCTGCGGATGCCGCGCGAGCGCTCGCTGATCGTCGACGGCGTCGACGTCGTGCAAGCGAGGTGCACGAGACGCTCGACCGCATGGCGCGACTTCGCCGAGCGGGTCCGCTCGGGCGAGTGGACCGGCCACACCGGCAAGCTGATCCGCAACGTCGTCAACGTCGGCATCGGCGGCTCCGACCTCGGCCCGGTGATGGCTTACGAGGCGCTGCGCCACTTCAGCCGCCGCGACCTGACCTTCCGCTTCGTCTCCAACGTCGACGGCACCGACTTCGCCGAGTCGACCCGCGACCTCGATCCGGCGGAGACCCTCTTCGTGATCTCCTCGAAGACCTTCACCACGCTGGAGACGATGACCAACGCCCGCACCGCCCGCGAGTGGCTGCTGGCCGGGCTGCGGCGGCGAGGAGGCGGCGGTCGCCAAGCACTTCGTCGCCGTCTCGACCAACGCCGAGGAGGTGGCGAAGTTCGGCATCGACACCGAGAACATGTTCGGCTTCTGGGACTGGGTCGGCGGCCGCTACTCGATGGACTCGGCGATCGGCCTCTCGACGATGCTGGCGATCGGCCCCGCCCAGCTTCGCCGAGATGCTGGCCGGCTTCCACGCGATGGACGAGCACTTCCGCGAGACGCCGCCGGCCGGCAACCTGCCGATGCTGATGGGCCTGCTCTCGGTCTGGTACGGCGGCTTCTTCGGCGCCCAGACCTGCGGCGTCTTCCCCTACGACCAGTACCTGCACCGCTTCCCCGCCTACCTGCAGCAGCTGACGATGGAGTCGAACGGCAAGCACGTCACCCTCGAGGGTGCGCGCGTCGACTACGACACCGGGCGCGATCTTCTGGGGCGAGCCGGGGACCAACGGCCAGCACTCCTTCTACCAGCTGATCCACCAGGGGACGCGGCTGATCCCCTGCGACTTCATCGGCTTCATGCAGAGCAACAACCCGCTCGGCGACCACCACGACCTGCTGATGTCGAACGTCTTCGCCCAGAGCGAGGCGCTCGCCTTCGGCAAAACGCCCGAGCAGGTGCGGGCGGAGGGGACGCCGGAGGAGATCGTCCCGCACCGGGTGATGGAGGGCAACCGGCCCTCCAACACGATCCTCGCCGAGCGCCTCGACCCGTTCACGCTCGGCACCCTGGTCGCCCTCTACGAGCACAGCGTCTTCACCCAGGGAGCCGATCTGGGGGATCGACTCCTTCGACCAGTGGGGGGTCGAGCTGGGCAAGGCGCTGGCCGTGGCGATCATCCCCGAGCTGCAGGCCGCCGAGGAGCCCAAGCTGCGCCACGACAGCTCGACCAACGCGCTGATCCGCCGCTACCGCCAGGCGAGGGCCAAGGCCGTAGGAGTGCTCGGCACTCGACGCCCTCCCGCTCGCGGCGTCGGAGTCCAACCTGCTCGCCGCGCGCGAGCTGATGGCGTTCACGCTCGCCTTCCACATCGTCCTCTCCTGCCTCGGCGTCGCCCTGCCGGCGATCATCCTCACCGCCAACTGGCTGGGGCTGAAGCGCGACGATCCCGACGCGATGCGGCTGGCGCGGCGCTGGTCGAAGGCGATGGGGGTGACCTTCGCCGTCGGCGCCGTCACCGGCACCGTGCTCAGCTTCGAGTTCGGCCTGCTCTGGCCGAAGTTCATGGCGCGCTTCGGCGACGCCTTCGGGATCGCCTTCGCGATCGAGGGGCTCTTCTTCTTCACCGAGGCGATCTTCCTGGCGATCTACATCTACGGCTGGAAGCGGCTCGGCGGCTGGGCGCACTTCTGGTCGGGGGTGCCGATGGTGATCACCGGGATCGGCGGCGCCTTCTCCGTCGTCACCGCCAACTCCTGGATGAACCAGCCGCAGGGCTTCACCCTCGACGCCGCCGGCAAGGTGGTCGAAACCGAGCCCTTCAAGATCCTCTTCAACCCGGCCTGGAGCTACGAGGTCCCGCACATGATCCTCGCCGCCTACATGGTCGCCGGCTTCCTCGTCGCCTCGATCTACGCGGTCGGGATGCTGCGCGGGCGGCGCGACCGCCTGCACCGGCTCGGGCTGCTGATCCCGCTGACGATCGCCTGCATCGCGACCCCGATCCAGCTCTTCGTCGGCGACACCGCGGCGCGCGAAGTCGCCGACCACCAGCCGGCCAAGTTCGCCGGCTTCGAGTGCATCCAGGAGACCGGCACCCACCAGACCGAGTACCTCGGCGGCATCTGCACCGACGACGGGGTCAAGGCGGCGATCCCGATCCCCGACCTCGACTCCTTCCTGGTCGGCTTCAGCGCCGACACCGAGGTCACCGGCCTGGACGACATCCCGGCCGACGAACGACCGCCCGCCAACACGCTGCTCCACCTCGCCTTCGACGCGATGGTCGGGATCGGCTCGGCGCTGCTGCTGCTCGGCCTCTGGCTGGCCTGGGCCTGGTGGCGGCGGCGCGACATCCCGCAGCACGCCCTGGTTCCTGCGCGCGGTCGCGGTCTCCGGCGTCGGCGCGATCCTCGCCCTCTGGTGCGGCTGGATCGTCACCGAGGTCGGCCGCCAGCCATGGATCGTGCAGGGCTACATGCGCACCGAGGAAGCGGTGACCGAGGCGGAGGGGCTCTGGTTCGCCTTCGCCGGCGTGCTGGTCCTCTACGCCGGCCTCGGCACGGGCGCGATCCTCGTCCTGCGCGCGATGTCGCGGCGCTGGCAGAGCCGAGGAGGACGACGACTCAGAGGTGCCCTACGGCCCGCAGGAGGCGCCCGCACCATGAGCCGCGCCGATCTGGCCGCCGCGATCCTCTGGACGGGGGCGACGCTCTACGCGCTCTTCGGCGGCGCCGACTTCGGCGCCGGGGTCTGGGACCTGCTCGCCGGCTTCGACGAGCGCAAGGGCGAGCGGCCGCGCGCGCGGATCCAGCGCTCGCTCACCCCCGTCTGGGAGGCAAACCACGTCTGGCTGATCTTCATCCTGGTCGTCCTCTGGACCGCGTTCCCCGAGGCCTTCGGAGCGATCATGTCGACGCTCTACGTGCCGATCGCGCTGGCCGCGCTGGGGATCGTCCTGCGCGGCGCCGGCTTCGCCTTCCGCAAGTCGATCCAGCCGGCTCGAGTACCGGCGCGCGATGGGGGCGACGTTCGCGTTCTCCTCGGTGCTGACCCCTTTCTTCATGGGCACGGTCGTCGGGGCGATCGCCGCCGGCAACGTCCCGGCCGACGGCAACGGCGACGCCTTCTCGAGCTGGATCGGCGCCGCTGCCGCTGCTCACCGGCGCGCTCTTCGTCGCTCAGCGGCGCCTACCTGGCCGCGGTCTTCCTCGTCGCCGATTCCCACCGCGCTGGACGACGAAGAGATGGAGAGCTACTTCTCCCGCCGCGCTCTCGTCGCCGGCATCCTCGCGGGCGCCGTCGCCTTGCCGGCCTGGTCGCCCTGCACGCCGAAGCTCGCTACGTCTACGACCGCCTCATCGTCGAGGGCCTGCCGCTGGTGATCGTCTCGGTCCTCTGCGGTTTCGGTGTCCTCGCCCTGCTGCTCGGTCGCGGCGGCGCGGTCTGCGTCCGCTTGCCGCCGGCGCCGTCGTCGCGGTGATCTGGGGCTGGGGGGTCGCCCAGTTCCCCTATCTGCTGCCGACCTCGCTGAAGATCGACCAGGCGGCGGCGCCCGGACCGACCCTCGACGCGGTCCTGGTCGTCTTCGTCATCGCCGCGATCGTCGTCCTGCCGGCGCTCGGCCTGCTCTACTGGCTGAGCCAGCGGGAATTGCTCAGTGAGTGAGGGGGGCGACATCCGTGCCGTGTCTGTTCGACATCGACGGGACGCTGCTCGTCACCGGGGGAGCCGGCGGCGTCGCCTGGCAGCGCGGCTTCGAGGAGCTCTACGGGGTCGAAGCCAACGTTGCCGAGCACACCGACGCGGGCATGACCGACCCCGAGATCGCCGCGATCGTCTTCCGCGAGGTAATCGGTCGCGAGGGCAGCGCCGAAGAGCGCGCCAAGGCGATCGGCTGCTACCTCAAGCACCTCCCGGATGCGGTCGCCGAGTCGGATGGCTACCGGGTGATGCCGGGAGTCGAGCAGCTGCTCGACCGGCTGATCGATGGCGGTGTTCTGCTCGGCCTGGTCACCGGCAACATCGAGGCCGCCGCCCACATCAAGCTCGCCCGCGCCCACCTCAACCGCTTCTTCAGCTTCGGCGGCTACGGCTCCGACTCAGCCGACCGCACCGAGGTGACCAAAGCCGCCCTCGCTCGCGGCGAGCTCGTCTCCGGCGGCACGCTCCAGACCAGCGCCTGCATTTCGGTCGGCGACACCCCCCGCGACGTCAAAGCCGGCCACGGCGCCGGGATCAAAGTCGTCGGCGTGGCAACCGGCAGCTACACGGTCGATCAGCTCGGCCAAGCCGAGCGCCGACTGGGCGCTTGCCGATCTCACCACCGGCTTCCCGACATAGAGACGATCCGGTAGGGCTGAAACGTCTTGTACTTTTTCGGTGTGGGCGCTGGGCGACAGCCCATAGGCGATCCACCGAAAGAAGTTAAGTGAAAGCCCTACCGGATCGTCTCCCTAAGCTAGGTCAGCGAACAGCGCGCCTGGTAGATCGACAAGAACCCGTTCTCGAAGCCGTTGCGCGCGGCGCGTAGGTAGAGGCGCCAGACCCGGACCCGTTCGGGGCCGGCCAGGCGGATCGCCTCGTCGAGGTTCTCGTCGAGCCGCCTCGCCCAGTGGCGCAGGGTCTCGGCGTAGTCGGCGCCGTGCTCGGAGACGTGGCGGGTGACGAAGCCGGCCCGCTCCAGCGCCAGCAGCACGCGCGAGAGGTGCAGCGGTTCGCCGTCGGGGAAGACGTAGCGCTCGGAGAAGGCGGCGGCGTCGGGGTCGGTGTGGCGCAGGCGGGCGATGCCGTGGTTGAGCAGCCGCCCGCCTGGCTCCAGCAGCCCCGCGAGGGTCCGCGCGTAGACGTCGATCTGCTCTTCGCCGACGTGCTCGACCATGCCGATCGAGGCGATCGCGTCGAAGCGCTCGCCGGCCAGGTCGCGGTAGTCCATGACGCGGATCTCGACCCGGTCGGCGACACCGGCCTCCTCGGCCCGCTGCCGCGCTCGCTCGGCCTGCGGCGGCGAGAGCGTGATGCCGACGACGCTGGCGCCGTGCTTGGTCGCCGCGCGAGCGGGAAGCTGCCCCAGCCGCAGCCGACGTCGAGCACCCGGTCGCCCTCCTTCAGCGCCAGCTTGCGGGCGACCGTGTCGAGCTTCTCTTCCTGCGCCTCCTCGAGCGTCTTCGCGCCCTCGGCGAAGAAGGCGCAGCTGTAGGTCATCGAGTCGTCGAGGAAGAGGGCGAAGAAGTCGTTGGAGACGTCGTAGTGGTGGCGCACCGCCTTGGCGTCGCGCTCTTTGCTGTGGCGGCGTCCGCTGAGCACGCAGCTCGGCGGCGGGACGGCGGGGCGGCCGTGGTCAGCCCGGCGGCGCGCACCGCGCCGAGCAGCCAGGCGGCGCGATGTCGCCGCGGTCCAGCGAGGGCGGCTGCCAGCTGTCGAGCAGCTCGATCACCGCGTCCATGTCGTCGACCTCGATCTCGCCGCTGACGTAGGCGCGGCCGAGGCCGAGCTGGCCGGGCGCGCGCAGCGCGTGCGCCGCGGCGCGCGGCGAGCGGACGAAGAAGGTCGGCCCGTCGCCGTCGGTCGACGGCAGGCGCGTGCCGTCCCAGAACTCGACCGAGAAGGGCCGCTCCGGGATGCGGGCCTCGATCTCACGGCGCAGCGGCGCGGTGCGGGCGAAAGGCATCGCGGCACCTTATAAGGGTCCGGCCTTCGGCCTCGGGGTTGGGCTCAGGGCTTTCGACTTTTGCCGTTCCCGCGCCGGGTGGGCGTATGATCGCCGCTCATGGCAGGTGCGGGACCACTCCCCTCAGACATCCAGCCGGTCGCCAACGAGACCCGCGACCGGATCATCACCGGCCTGGTCACGCTGGTTCCCTTCGTCGCCCTCGGCCTCGCCGGCTGGCAGGTCTGGGGCAGCGCTCTGCACTGGAGCGACGTCTTCCTCTTCGTCGGCATGTACGTGCTTACCGGCCTGGGGATCACCGTCGGCTTCCACCGCCACCTCACCCACCGCAGCTTCAAGGCGAAGCGTTGGCTGCACGGCCTGCTGGCGATCCTCGGCTCGGCGGCGATCGAGGGCCCGGTCATCTCCTGGGTCGCCGACCACCGCAAGCACCACGCCTTCTCCGACGAAGAGGGGGATCCGCACAGCCCCCACGTCGACCACGGCCACGGCTGGTCCGGCGCGATGCGCGGCCTCTTCCACGCCCACATGGGCTGGCTCTTCATCCACACCCAGCGCGGCAACAAGGAGCGCTTCGCGCCCGACCTGCTCAAGGACCCGATGATCAGCTGGGTCGACCGCACCTTCCTGCTCTGGGCGATCGGCGGTCTGCTTCCTGCCCTTCGCGCTCGGCTGGGTGATCGGCGGCACCCTCTTCGCCGCGGTCACCGGGCTGCTCTGGGGCGGCCTGGTCCGCGTCTTCGTCCTGCACCACTTCACCTACAGCATCAACTCGCTCTGCCACGTCTTCGGCAACCGCGACTTCGAGACGACCGACGAGTCGCGCAATCTCGCCCTGATCGCGATCCCGACCCTGGGCGAGGCCTGGCACAACAACCACCACGCCTTCCCGACCTCGGCCACCCACGGCCTCGGCCGCTGGCAGGTGGACCTCTCGGCGGTCGTCATCGACCTGATGGAGAAGGCGGGATGGGTATGGGACGTAGTCCGCGTTTCGCCCGAACGCCTGGCAGCTAAAGCTGCCTCTTAGGGCGCCGCTTCGGATTCGTACCAGTCGATCCAGCCGTTGCAGGCAGCGCTGAGCGGAACGATGCGGCGCTTGCCGGCGCGGACCGCGACCAGGTTGCCGACGTAGGCGACGTCGTCGTAGCCGCTGAGGCGCTGTAGGAAGCTGGGCTCGGCGGCGCTCACGGTGAAGCTGCGCCGGCCCGCCCTTGCTGGCGTAGGTTCCGGCTGGCCAGAACTGGCCGTCGTTGGCGAGGCTGATCGTGTTGGGGCGTTGCCCGTCCAGCGCCGCCTCCAGCTCGTGCTTCGAAGCCGGGTGCCGACAGGGTCAGCGCAAAGGGGGAGAAGTACTGGAGCGAGAGGTGCCAGCGACCCGCCGGCAGCGCGAGCGTCTGCGCGGTGCTCTCGCCGGTCTGCAGCTGGCTGCCTTCGTCCCAGCGGGCCTTCGGATGCGATCGCCACGCCGGGGAAGAGCGAGGCGCGCCCCGGGTTGGCGAGCAGGATGCGGATCTCCGGCGAGACGCAGCCAGCGCGAGCGCCGGCGTTGGTTCCCTCGAGCAGGACGTGGCGGTTCTCGGGCACGTCGTGCGGTTCGTTCCCAGAGCAAGAAGGAGGGCGTCACGGCGATGCGCTTGAAGCCGGGCGGGGCCTGGCTGTTCCAGGCGGCGCGGCCGGTGATCACGTAGGGGAAGCCGTCGAGCGTGCCGCGCGAGAAGGAGTCGAAGTCGATCGGGCTGTAGGCGTCGCCGGTGTCGAACGGCTTCTCCGGGTTCTCGGCGACGCCCGGGTCGGGGAACTCGACCAGCGGCACGTGGGTGTCGGCGCCGAGCAGCTCGTAGGCCGCGTAGCGGTCCTGGCCGGCGTAGAGGACGGGCTTGCCGCGGAGGATCGGCAGGAAGGCCCGCAGCTCGGCGCCGTGCCCGGGCGGCCCGACCGGGGCGTTGCGCAGCGCCAGGAAGCTCGAGTAGACGGCGCCGCCGATGAACAGCACCGCGAGTGCCGACCACGCGACACGCACTCCCCGGCCGGCCGTGATCCCGGGTGCGGTCGAGCTTTCGCCCGGTATGCGGTCCAAAGCTCGACCGCGGTTCGGCCAGAGCTCGGCGAGCAGGGGCCGGATCGCTACGAGCATCGCCAGCGGCGCGCCGATCATCAGCGCCTTGGCGTGCGAGTAGTCGCCGCTGGTTGGCAGCGCGGCCAGGTAGAGGGCGATGCAGGCGCCGAGTCCGAGCGGCACCGCGAGCTCGCGCCGCCGCAGCCACCAGGCCGTGCCGGCGATCAGGGCGAGGACGCCTATCGCTCCGGCCAGGGCGGTCAGGTGGGCGCCGCCCGGTGCTTCGAGCCGGTAGTTCGTCGTCGGCCAGACCCCGAGCGCCTCGAAGGGCGAGACGGGCCCGTAGGTGTTCGTGCCGGCGACTTTGTTGAAGCTGTGGACGAAGCCGAAGGGCCCGACCAGCGTCGCTGCGGTAGCCAGCGCGATCAGCGCGAGGATCGTCAGCAGCGTCGCCGGTCGTAGGAGGAAGCCCAGCAGTGCGCGCGGCGCCAGCGCCCGCCGCACCTCGGGCAGGGTGAGGCTCCACAGCGCGACCGTCGCCATCGGCCAGGCGAGGCCGGCAAAGCTGTAGGAGAAGAAGATGCCCCCGGCCAGCGCCAGCCAGGGCAACGCAAACCGAACCAAGCCGGACGTGCCGGTGAGAGAGGTCCATATGGACCTCTCTCCACCGGCACGTGCCGGCTCGGGCGCGATCGATCTCCCGCAGGCCTAACGCGACGGCGAGGACGAAGAGGGCCTCGGCCAGCTCCTTGAAAGCGCCCTGGGCGAAGTAGGAGGCGCCTAGGTAGGAGGCAGCGACCATCGTCGCCGCCAGCAGCCGCCGCGCTGGCGCCGAAGCCTGGCAGGGCGGCCAGCGCGGTGAGGCCGGTGAGGATGCCGATCGCGAAGATCTCGCCGACGAAGGCCTGGCCGAGGCCGATGCCCGGCACTGCCGCGGTGGCGACGGCGAGTCCGTGCGGGCCGAGCGGGTAGCCGGCGTCGGGAACCGGTCCGGCGCCGCTGCGCAGCCACTCGGCCCAGGCGAGATGGAGGCCGAGGTCGTTGTTGAAGCCGACGCCCGAGTAGCCCCCAGCGCCCGCTGACCGCGAACGGGATCGAGAGCACGAGCGCGATTGCAAGTCGCCACCGGCAGCCCCTGCCGCAGCGCCTCCCAGCGCTCATCCCCACCGGGGGTGGCGGGCGCGGAGGTAGAAGACGATCGCACCGGCAGCGACGAGGAGCAGGACCAAGCCCACCGTCGCCGAGGTGCCGTGCCCGGGGGCACGGGCGAGGACGCCGGTAACCGTCAGCACGGCGGCCAAGCCGACCGCCGGCTCCAGCCACGACCACGACCTGCGCCCCGAGATGAGGAGCAGGGCGCGCCCGACGAGCAGCGAGGCGACGCAGATCAACGCCGCCGAGACGTAGGTCCCGATCATCAGAGAGGGCAACCTATGTCAGCCGCCCCCCGTGACGCGGCGAGACCGGCGGCTCTCAGTACTTCTCGGCCGCTCGTTCGAGGGTCTCGCGCAGGTTCTCGCCGCGCAGGGGCTCGGCGTGGCCGGCCGCGACGACCTTCGGCTCCAGCGCCGCCAGCTTTCGCACCGACTCCTTCGCCTTGGCGTGGTCCCAGGCCCAAGCAGGGTGGGGGACGCTGGCCTCGCCGTGGGGGAGCGGTTTCAGCCGGGCGGAGTCGATGACGTAGACGACGTCGCTGACCAGCGCCACGCGATCGCTCTCGCGCCAGAGGCCGATCAATCCCGGAGCGTGGCCGGGGAAGTGGATGACTTTGAAGCCCGCCACCTCGTCGCCCTCGGAGACCGTGCCGGCGATCTTCACCGCGCCGCCGTCCCAGCGCCGCAGCAGGAACGGGTAGATCCAGCGCACCGGCGCCACCGGCAGCTGCGAGAGATCCATGTAGGGAGGGATCGAGGCGTCGCTTTCGGCGTCCGCAACATCGTCGGGATGGCAGTAGACCGGCGCGTCGAGTCCGGGCGCGGTGCCGCGATGGTCGGCATGGGCGTGGCCGAGGACGATCCTCTTGACGCCGCCCAGCTCCTCGCCCGCCGCCCGTGCCTGCTTCGTCATCCCCTTGCTGCCGGCGTCGAACTGGACCACGCCGTCGCCGTCCTCGATGAAGTAGATGTTCATCCCCTTGCGCAGGTCACCCCGCAGCAGCCAGACCCCGTCGGCGACTCTCTCCATGGCTCCAGCGTACCCCGGCTAGGCTCCTCGGCCAATGCCGATTCACTGGAAAGTCGGGATGTTCGTGCTGGTCGCCTGCCTGGTCGCCGCGATGGCGATCGCGATCGTCCGCCTCGCCACGACTCCGACCGAAATCCTCGGCGACGGCTTCCGCGGGCTGCCCGCGCGTCACAGCGGCGTAACGGGCCGCTAAGGATCCGCCGCCCGCGCGGCGCGTTGAGTATCGCGGCGTGTTCACTCGCATCGTGGTTGGAACCGATGGGTCTGAGACCGCCGCCGAGGCGGTTCGGCAGGCTGTCGACCTGGCCAAGCTCGCCGGCGCCCAGCTCAGCATCGTCAGCGCCTATCGAACCGGTCTCGAAACGACGCCTCGAGGGCGAGCAGCAGGACGCTCCGTCCGATGTCCAGTACGAGATCGGCCCGCGCGAGGACGTCAACCTCGTCCTCGACGCAGCCGCGGCTGCGGCCAAAAAAGAGGGGATCGAGGTGCAGACCCATCCCGGTCGAGGGTGCACCTTCGGAGGCGATCCTCAGCGTCGCCGAGGAGACCAAGGCAGACCTGATCGTCGTCGGCAACAAGGGCATGACCGGAGCGCGGCGTTTCCTGCTCGGCAGCGTCCCCAACAACGTCTCCCATCACGCTCCATGCAGCGTCATCATTGTTCAGAACGACCTAGGGTTCCGTAGCTCTCCCGGCGTCGATCAGGCCGGCGCCCTGGCGGTCTTGGGGTAGACCTAGGTCGCGAGCGGTTCTGCGCAGGCGGTGGAACAAGGCGTTGACCTTGCCCTCCGGCGAGAGGTTCTTGCCGAGGACGCCGCTGGCCAGGACCATCGCGGCCACCCCGGAGACGTGCGCCGCCGCCATCGAGGTGCCGATGTAGCTTCCCGGCTCGCCGAAGCGGCGCGGATTGCCGGCTTTCAGCGTCACCTGGTAGATCGAGCGGTTCGACACCGACGGGCAGCCGGGAACCGGGGAGCCGCCGCCGGGCGCGAGCAGGTCGACCCCCTCGCCGGGCAGCAGCGAGTAGCCGCCGAGGCAGCCGCCCTCGGTGGTCCCGCCGACGCCGATCGTGTGCGGTCCCGTGGCGGGCGGCGAGACGCAGGCCTCCGAGCCGAGGTTGCCGATCGACGCCACGGTCACAACCCCGTGCCGGTAGGCATCACGCAGTTCTTCGTCGATGCCCGGGACGTTCTTGCCGCAACCGAAGTTGAAGCTCATGTTGATCACGTCGGCACCGTGGGTGACGGCGAAATGGATGCCCTTCGCGATGTCGCTTGCCTGCCCGCTGCCGTGCCGGTCGAGAACGCGGACCGGCATCAGCTTGGCGCGGTAGGCGAGTCCGACCAGGCCGATGCCGTTGTTGGTCTTCTCGGCGATCGTCCCGGCGACGTGGGTGCCGTGGCCGTTTTCGTCGAGGGGCACGCTGTCGTGGCCGACGAAGTCGTAGCCCTTGACGAACTGGCCGGCGGCGAAGTCGGGGCTGCGGCGAAAGCGGGTGCCGTCGTTGCGGTAGGCGATGCCGGTATCGAGGACGGCGACGGTGATGCCGCGAGCGCCGCGTCGCTTGGCGGCGATCAGGTTCTGCCAGGCGCCGACCGCGTCGATCCCCCCCGGCGAGACCGGCAGCGACGCGGTGGGTAGCCCTTCCCAGGGTAGGAAGTTCCACTGCAGCGAGACCCATCCGCCCGGCGGTCCGGGAGGGCTGGAGAGGGGTCCCGGGTCATTGGCGATGCCCGAGGCGAGCAACGTCCTCGCGCCCGAGGCGGTGGCGATGTAGTTGGGCGCCGCGTAGGCGACCCGCGGGCTGCGCCGCAGCGCTGCTGCCGCCTGTCGCACGCCGACTCCGGGCGGGAGGTCGACGGTTCGCCCGCTCCGCTGCCCCTTGAGCTTCAGCACCAGCTGTCCGGGAGCGAATTCGCGTGCCGGCGAGATGCCGGTTGCGGCTCCGGCCGGGGCGACGGCGATCGCGCGTCGCGAGCAGCGCGACGGCGGCGAGTATCGGAAGGCTCTTCGGATCATCTGTGTTGTCGCCGCCGGCGGAGGCTTTGCCCTGAGCGAGCGTACCGCTTGAAACACCAGCCCTCCGCTGAAGTTGTCGGTGGCACATACTTTCGGATCGATGCCGGACGGGGCCGCCAGCGACGCGCAGCAGCACCTGATGGGTCTGGCGATCGAGCGGGCGCGCGCAGCCGAGGCGCACGGCGACGTCCCGATCGGCGCGGTCATCGCCCGCGACGGCGAGCCGCTTGCGGCCGCGGGCAACGAGCGCGAGCTGCGCGGCGACCCCACCGCCCACGCCGAGGTCCTCGCGATCCGCGCTGCGGCCGAGGCGCTCGGCGGCTGGCGTCTGCCCGGCACGACCCTCTACGTGACGCTCGAGCCCTGTGCGATGTGCGCCGGCGCGATCGTCCTCGCCCGCATCCCGGAGGTCGTCTACGGCGCCCCCGACCCCAAGGCCGGCGCCGCCGGCAGCGTCCTCAACGTGCTCGCCGAGCCCGCCCTCAACCACCGCCCACTGGTAACGGGAGGGGTTATGGAGGAGGAGTGCGCGGCGCTGCTGCGCGAGTTCTTCCTGGCTCGGCGATAGAGAAGCCAATACCCTTCGAGCAGAACCCGGAGAGGTGTCCGAGTGGCTTAAGGAGCGCGACTGGAAATCGCGTGGGCGGGGTTAACCCGCCTCGTGGGTTCGAATCCCACCCTCTCCGTTCTAGGCGGCTTCCGGGGCTTGCTCGAGGGCCGGCTTTGGTGCCGGGGCCGGGTCGAGCGGCATCACGATCACCTCGGACTCCGGGCCCCGAGCAGCGGGACGGTGGCCGCGCAGGCGCTCGTGGCTGCAGACGACGTAGCACCACTCCATCAGTCGCATCCGCGAGGCGGGGTCCATCTCCTCGATCGTCGCCCCGACCAGGTAGCGGCCCTCGACCTCACGACAGGAGCGGACCTCGACCTGCGCGGCGACCTCGTGCGCCTCTCCGGTCGCGTCCTCCAGCTCGAGCAGGACGGCGGGGCTGTTCGCCGATGCTCACCGGCGCGTCGAGCACCAGGCCGACGCCGGCGGCGCTGGCGTCGACCAATTGGCCGCCGATGTGGCCGCCTGCGGCGAAGCAGTGCGCCGGGGCGCTCGCCCTCGAAGCGGTAGACCTGGCGACGCTGGTGGCGTCTGCCGACGGCGAGGAGAGTGCGCAGGACGCGGCGCAGCTCGATCAGGCCGAGCAGCGGCACGATCACCGCGGCGATCCCGGGCAGGTCGGGCAGCGGGCCGACCCCGGCGAGGTCGAGCAGGCGCAGCGCCGTGCCCGCCGGCCAGCACGACCCCGGCGAGGATCACCAGGTGCAGCTTGCGCACGGCGTCGATCCCGCCGCCGTCGACGCCTTGCTTCGGCGTCACCTTGAAGGCGGTGCGGCCGGGGCGGACGATGCAGCGCAGCGCCCGCGTGTAGATCTCCATCGTCATCAGCTCGTAGTGGGCGGTCTCGCCGATCTTCATGTAGCCGCGGGTCAGCGCCGAGCCGGCCAGAAGGTTGAGGCTGACCGAGGGCAGCCAGAGCGCCGCCAGCGCCACCACGCTGATCTTCATCGGCAGCTCGCCGGTCCACAGCACCAGGCCGAGCGTCGCCAGCAGCAGCAGGCGCATCGGCGGTGCCAGGTAGGCGGCGAGGCTGACGAAGTAGGAGAGGCGCTGCAGCGGGGCGCAGCTCGCGGGCGCGCAGGGGGGACTCGGGCAGGGTGAAGACGGCGAGGTTGCCGCGCGCCCAGCGGTCGCGCTGCAGCAGGTAGCCGTCGAGGTCGTGCGGGGCGAGGCCCTGGACGAGCACCTCGTCGTGGTAGCGGCTGGTCCAGCCGTGGCGCTGAGCAAGCGGATCGTCGTGTGGAAGTCCTCGGCGATCGTCTCGGTGGCGACGCCGCCGATCTCGAGCAGCGCCTCGCGCCGCAGCAGCGCCGCCGAGCCGCACCAGTAGGCGGCGCCGTGGCGGTCCTTGCCGGGGCAGACGACGCGGTAGAAGAGCGACTGCTCGTGGCGGCCGACGACGTAGTGCTGGACCGAGTCGTGGTTGAAGAAGTCGTGCGGGGTCTGCACCAGGGCGACGCGCTCGTCGTCGAAGTAGCCGACCATCGCGTCGAGCGCGTCGGGCATCGGCACGTGGTCGGCGTCGAGCATCAGCACCAGCTCGCCGTCGGTGCGGGGCAGGGCGGCGTTGATGTTGCCGGCCTTGGCGTGCGAGTTGTCGGGGCGGGTCAGGTACTCGGCGCCGGCGACGCGAGCCAGCTCCTCCATCTCGGGCCGCCGCCCGTCGTCGAGCAGGTAGGTCGTGTGCGGGTAGGTCAGGGCGCGGCATCCCGCCAGCGTCGCCGCGACGACCTCGAAGGGCTCGTCGTAGGTGCACACGTAGACGTCGATCTTGCGCCCCGGCGTGGCCGGCGGGCGCACCGCGGGCGGTCGCGACCACGAGTACCAGGCCAGGGTGCCGAGCGCCCAGAGGCCGTAGATCTCGGTCACGAGCAGCATCACGAAGGCGACCGGGCTGGCTCCTTCGCCGCTCCAGCCGATCCTCCAGATCAGGTAGCCGACGCCCCAGATCAGCGCGCAGAGCGCAAACGCGCGCAGCGGCACCGGGTGGAGGTCGAACCACCGCCCGATTCGGGTCTGCTCCTTGCTTTGCACGCCTTTTCATCGACGCCGGGCGGGCGGGTCTTGAGCGGTGAAAACACAGCGGTTCCCGCAGGCCCACCTGGATCGCCTCACCCTCCGTAGAATCAGCCGCCGCGCCGAGTTCCCTGGAGGGGTGCCGGAGTGGTTGAACGGGACGGTCTCGAAAACCGTTGGCGTCGCAAGGCGCTCGTGGGTTCGAATCCCACCCCCTCCGTTTTGTTGCACCCGGCCGGATGGGTCGAGGCCGGGTCGAAGCAGACCGCGATGTATCTCAAAATACCTGGCTGTGTATACTCAAAATACTTTTGTGTATATACCGCACAGGGGAGGTGAGGAAATGAAGCTCGCTTCAGCTCAGGTCATGCCGGTTCTGTCGATCACGAAGTTCGGCTAGTCGGCAGTCACGCGTTGACCGCACGTGCTCGTTCGCGCAGCAGATCGCGCTCGCGGGAGTTCTCGGTCATCGTGGCAGCGCGCTCGAATTCGTCTCTTGCCTCGGCGGAGCGATCGAGCTTGGCGAGCAGGTCGGCGCGGACGCTGTGCAGTAGGTGATAGCCGTCGAGTGCGCCTGCGCCGACCAGCGCGTCGACCAGCTCCAGGCCCGCCTCGGGCCCAAACGCCATCCCAACCGCGACGGCGCGGTTCAGCTCGACAACCGGAGAGGGGATGAGCTGCGCGAGCGCGTCGTAGAGCGCCGCGATCCTCTCCCAGTCGGTTGCCTCGGCGCTGCGTGCTCGCGCGTGGCAGGCCGCGATCGCCGCTTGCACCGTGTAGGGGCCGAAGCTGCCGCGGCCGAGCTTTTCGGCCCGCTCCAGGGCAGCAAGACCGCGCCGCACCAGCAGCGGGTCCCATCGCGCGCGGTCCTGATCGAGCAACAGCACCGGCTCGCCGTCGGGGCCGATGCGTGCCCTCGCCCGTGACGCCTGGATCTCCATCAGCGCCACCAGGCCGTGCACCTCGGGCTGCTTGGGAGCGAGGCCAGCGAGGACCCGACCCAGGCGCTGCGCCTCCTCGCAGAGGTCGAGCCGCATCCAGCTCTCGCCCGCGGTCGCCGCGTAGCCCTCGTTGAAGACGAGGTAGATCACCTCCAGCACCGAGGGCAGCCGCTCGTCGAGCTCGGTGCCCTGGGGGACCTCGAACGGCGCGTGTGCCTCCTTCAGCGTGCGCTTGGCCCGCACGATCCGCTGCGCGACGGTCGACTCCGAGACGAGGAACGCCCGCGCGATCTCCTCCGTCCCCAGCCCGCCCAGCAGGCGCAGCGTCAGCGCCACCCGCGCCTCGGTCGAGAGCAGTGGGTGGCAGCAGGTGAAGATCAGGCCGAGCAGGTCGTCGCCGAGGCCGCCCAGCGCCGCCTCGTGCTCGGCGGCGTCCATCGCCATGCGCATCCCCGCCTCGCGCGCCAGCTGGTCGCGGCGATCCTCGAAGCGCTTGCCGCGCCGCGCCAGGTCGATCGCCCGGTTCTTCGCCGTGGCCATGAGCCAGGCGCCCGGGTTCTCCGGGACGCCCGACTCAGGCCACCGCTCCAGCGCCGCCACCAGCGCGTCCTGGGCCAGGTCCTCGGCGAGGCCGACGTCGCCGCTCATCCTCGCCAGGCCGGCGATCAGCCGCGGCGACTCGATCCGCCATACGGCCTCGATCGCCCGCCCGGCATCGGAGCCCTTCTCGGGGCCGCGGCTCACGTCTGCTCGGGCGGCCTCTCCGAGAGCTGCCCGGCGGCCTGCACGTCCTCGGGGAAGTCCTCCATCTCGTAGACGCGGCGCACCTCGATGAAGTCGCCCTCGTTGGCGGGGCAGCGCGAGGCCCACTCGACCGCCTCCTCCTTCGAGGACGCCTGGATCAGCCAGTAGCCGCCGACGACCTCCTTGGCCTCGGCGAAGGGACCGTCGGTGACGCTGGGGGTGCCGCCGCTGAAGCGGATCCGGGCGCCGTCGCCCGGCGGCCGCAGGCCGTCGAGCGAGAGCAGCACGCCGGCCTTGCTCAGCTCCTCGTTGAACCTGCTCATCTCGCCCACGTCCTCGGCGCTGGGCTTCCAGCTCTCCGCATCGGTGTCGATCCCCGGGTACATCAGCATCATGAATCGCATCGTCGTCTCCTTTTCGGGCCCCGGAGGGGCTCCTGGTTGTGGGTTGCCTCTACCCCTACGACGAACGGCGAACGGCGAAATCGACACGGTGGGGGAAATCCGCCGGTGGGCGGGTCCCGTCAGCGTTGGGGCCCGGTCTCGCAATCGTGCGAGCGCCCCCACCCCGGCAGGCCGTCGCAGGTGTCGTAGCCCTCACCGCCGTAGAGCTGGTCGGCGCTGGGGCCGCCATAGAGCTCGTCGTGGCCTCCTTCGCCATGGCAGCCGTCCTGGCCCGGCCCCATCTTGCAGATGTCGTTTCCGGGGCCGCCCCAGCAGCCGTCGCTGCCGGCACCGGTCTGGCAGTAGTCGTCGCCGTCGTCGCCGACGCAGTCGCTGTTCCGCTCGCCGGTGATGCAGATGTCGTCGCCCCCGCCGCCGATGCAGCGGTTGCGCCGTGCCCCTTCCGAGTAGCAGGTGTCGGCCTCGCCGTTGCCGATGAATTTGTCGGAGCCGTCGCCGAGGTGGACGGTCAGGGGGACGGGCAGCTTGTCCTGCACTACGACGAAGTCGCCGGATGGGCCCATGTCGAGTTCGACCCCGCCGGCCCCGGCGAGCCGGCAGGTGGCGAGGTTGCGATGGTGCGTGAGGCGACACCCAGACCCGGCCCTGGGGCCCATCCACCCGTGGACGACGAGGTTGTTGCCGCTCATGCTCAACTTGAGGTGCGAGCCAGAGGCCGCTCCGTGCACGACGACCTGGCCCTGCGGCGACGCGGATGCGCAACCGAGAGCCAGCACCAGCGCGACAGCCAGCGCGAGGATCGCTGTTCCCCTGGCAAAGATCACGAGACCTTAGAACACTGCGCTGATCTATTAATCACGGCCGCGGAGCTCACCGGTCGTTTCTCGTCATTTGCGGTAATTTCTTAAGAGTGGACCGCGATGTTCTGGACGAGCATCGTCTTCGCCGGCTGATTGACGTCGGCAGGGGCCTGGTCGCCCAGCTTGACCTCGAGGCGGTGCTGAGCGAGGTGGTCGAGGTGGGGGGCGAGCTGACCGGGGCGCGCCATGCCGCCCTCGGGATCCTCGACGAGGATGGACCCGAGCGAGAGCGCTTCATCCATGGGCATCTGTCGGCAGAGAGCTCCCTCGGCGTCCCGATCGTCGTGCGTGGCGAGGTCTACGGCAACCTCTACCTGAGCGAGAAGGAGGGCGGCGGCGACTTCGATACGGCCGACGAGGAGGCGGCGACGATCCTCGCCGAATGGGCAGCGGTGGCGATCTTCAACATCCGCCTCTACGGCCAGTCCGAGGAGGAGCGAGGCGCCCTGGTGCGTGCCGTGCACGGACTAGAGGCAACGACCGAGATCGCCCGCGCCGTCGGCGGCGAGACCGACCGCTTGCGCGTCCTGGAGACGATCGCGAAGCGGGCGCGCACGCTCGTCGGTGCCCGTTCGCTGCTCGTGCTGCTGCACGACGGCAGCAGCAGCGAAGTGGTCGCTGCGGCGGGCGAGTGCGGTGCTGCACCCGTTGGCCGCCAGGTGGCAGTCGAGGCCACGAGCGCGACGGAGGCGCTGGCGGCGGCACGGGACATCGGCATCGACGCGACCGCGGCGCTGCTTGCGCCCCTCGACTTCCGCGGCAGCACACTGGGCGTGATCGTCGCTCTGGACCGGCTCGAGGAAGGCCCCCACTTCTACCCCGAAGACGAGCGCCTGCTGGCCGCCGCCGCAACCAGCGCGGCCGCCGCCGTCGCGACGGTCCAGTCGGTCACCGAGGAGCGCCTACGCCAGAACCTGATGGCGGCGGAGCGCGAGCGAGCGCGCTGGGCGCGCGAGCTTCACGACACCGTGCTGCAGGGGATGGGGGCTCGCCGCTTGCTGCTCACCTCAGTGCTCAAGAGCGGCGATCCGGAGGGACTGAAGAGCGCGGTCGAAGAGGGCCTACGCGACGTTGGTCGCGACATCGACGAACTGCGCAGGCTGATCACCGAGCTGCGGCCCGCGACGCTCGACCAGCTCGGGCTCGTCGCCGCTCTGGAGGACCTGGTCGAGCGGATACGCCACAGCGCCGGGGTCGATCTGGAGACCGACCTGCGGATCGATGCCGCGAGCCTCGATCCTGAGCTTGAAACGGTCGTCTACCGGCTCGTGCAGGAGGCCCTGACCAACATCGCCAAGCACGCATCGGCAACCAACGCCGAGCTGCGGATTCGCGGCGGTGAGGGCCGGCTCGACGTGCTCGTGGCCGACGACGGCCGGGGCTTCGATCCGACGCTCGAATACAGCGGTTTTGGCCTGACCGGGATGCGCGAACGGGTCGAGCTGGCCGGCGGGGAGCTGCAAATCGATTCGGAGCCCGGGGCGGGCACCAGGGTGATGGCATCGCTGCCGCTGGTCTCCACGGCGGGCGACGACGACGATTTCGGCGCTCAGAGCGGAGAAACCACTCCGAGATAGGGGGAGAAACGATCCGCGGTCGCCGCTTCTACCGCTATGCGACAGAAAAGACGACCGCGCCCTCCAAATGAACCTTGCTGAGCTGGCGAATCGCCAGCACGGTGTCGTGTCCATCCGCCAGTTGGTCGGCCCGCTCGGCTATTCGGCGAACGCGGTCACCCGCGCGGTGTCCGCCGGACGCCTGCACCGGCTCCGCCGTGGCGTCTATGCCGTGGGCCACACGAACCTATCCCCCCAGGGCCACTACCTGGCGGCGGTCCTGGCGTGTGCGCCACGCGCTTTCCTCAGCCATGTTTCAGCCGCCTGGCTCTGGGGACTGCTCAGGCAACGGCCTGGTGTGATTCACATAACAGCGCCCACCCGCCGCCGGGCCAAGCGCCAGCTGTGCCTCCATCACGCTCGTCTGGTTGACGAGGACTGTTCCATCCTCGATGGCATTCCGGTTACCGCCCTCCCGCGCACTCTGCTCGACCTTGCGGCGATGCTCCCGGCGAATCGGCTTCGGCGGGCAATCGAGCGCTCCGAAGAGCTCCGCCTCTTCGACCTCGGGCCGGTCGATTCGCTGCTTGCCCGGGCAGGGGGGGCATCCTGGCGCCGGTCGTCTGCAACGAGCCCTAGCGCTTTACCGTCCGCCGCCGTTCACCCGCTCCGGGCTGGAGCGGAGGTTTCTGGAGCTTGTAGAGAAGGCGCGTCTCCCAACCCCGTCGACGGGCTTCAATGAGCTCGGATATGAGCTGGACACCTACTGGCAGGCGGAGCGCTTTGCGGTTGAACTTGACGTCTATGAGACCCACGGCAGCCGTGAGGCTTTCGAGAGTGATCGCCTGCGGCAGGAGAACCTGAAGCTGGGCGACATCGAGATGATTCGCGTGACAGGCCCGCGCCTCGACCGCGAATCCGCAGAGGTGATCGAGCGTATCGCCATGCTGCTGGAGAGAAGGCGCCGGGAGCTTCGGCTCAGGGTCGGTGCCGGCTCAGGTCTCGACGAGGCCTCGGGAGAGCGCGCTGCGGACTAGCTCGGCGCGGCTGCTGACGCCGAGCTTCTGCTGGATGTGGGCCCGGTGGGTCTCCACGGTGCGCACGCTGATGTAGAGCTTCTCGGCGATCTCGGCGTTGGTGTGGCCGAGGGCGATCAGACGCAGAACGTCGGTCTCGCGCTCGCTGAGGTCGCTGGCGGCGCTTTCCGGTTCGGCTGCCAGTTTCGCCCCCAGCGCCGGTTGCAGGTAGGTCTCGCCGGCGGCGGCGCTGCGCACCGCCTGGACGAGTTCGTCGTCTGCCGCCTCCTTGAGCACGTAACCAAGCACTCCCTGCTGTAGCGCACGACGCGCGAAGGCGGGCTCCTGCTGCATCGTCAGGACGACGACCCTCGTCTCCGGCGAGGCCTCGCGCATCTCCCCGATCGCCTCCAGGCTGGGCCGTCCGGGCATGTTCAGGTCGAGGATCAGGACATCGGGTTTATGACCGCGCAGGTAGCGGATCGCCCCCTCGGCGTCCTCCGCCTCGGCCACGACCTCGAAGCCCGGCTCCGCCTCCAATAGCAGCCGCAGCGCTCGCCGCACGACCGTGTGGTCATCGGCCAGAACAATCGAAATCCCCTCCGCCATCGGTGCCGATCCTAGCCGGGATCGCGGCAATTCCTAGCCGTCATACCACTCTCGTTCCTTGACAATTCCATACTCGTATGTTTATCTTGGCAACGTTGTTTGGGAACGCGACTGTTAGTTCAAGGAACTAGCTCGTTTGCCCAGCGACACAGGACAGGGAAAACACGAGTCGCACAGGGCCGCAAAGGGAAGCGGCCCCGGCAGAGGGCTCGAGGGACAAGGAGAGGTATCGCGGTGGATTGGGACAGCAACGCATCGGCCTGCGGCTTGAGCAGGCGCCGCGCCAACTCTTCGGTTTGCGGAATCCTTCGTTTACGGTGTCACCGTATCCGTGTTACTGTCCCAGTCGGGTTTCACCAGGGAACAGTCGGAGGCCGCAGCAAAGCGACCCCGGCGACGGAAACGACAGGGAAAGCGGGGGAGAGGGTGCCGGCTTCAGTTCAATTCGAGCAGGTAGATGCGCATCAGCTCATCCGGGCCGATGTCCAGCGCCCGGGCGATTTCGACCAGCGGCTCGAAGGTCGGGCTGAGTTCGCCGCGCTCGATCCGGCCGATGTAGTTGCGGTGCAGCCCCGCCTCCAGGCTGAGCTGCTCCTGCGAGAGGCCATTCTTGCCACGCAGCTGCCTGATCGCCATGCCAAGCGCGAGCAGGTGGCTTTTTCGGGGGGCCGACACTTTTCCCATGCGGTAGGACGCTCCCAGGCCGTCCGCCCCCAGTCCACCTTCTTTACGGTGACATCGTATCCGCTGTATTGCGGATCCGCTCCGTCTCGTCACGCACGGCCTCAGGCAGTGGCCTCCCTCCGGTCGGCCACGACCCATCGAACCAGCAAGAACGACAGGGAGGACTACTAGTGAGAAGCCACGCGAAGGCATCGTCTGTGGGATCGATCCGGCGCCAGGCCAAGGGGCTCGGCTGTCTCTTCCTCGCGGCGCTCTTCGCGCTGCTCGTCCTTATCCCCGCATCAGCTTCGGCGGTCTCGACTCGCCTCCAGCTTGGCTTCTCGCCGATAACCGGTTCGGGAATCGGGGTCGGGCTCCTCGCGCCTTCCGGTATCGCCGTCGACGAGACGAACGGCAACGTCTTCTTGAACGATGGGGGCAGCGCAAACGTCACCGACATCTTTGGCGCCGAAGGGGGAGTGCCTGCAGGAGTTGCCTCCCCGTACCAGATCTCCGGCTTTGCCTTCAGCAACGAACCGAGCGGCGCAGCGGTCGACAATTCGGCCACCAGCCCCAGCAAAGGAACGCTCTACGTAGTCGACGTCCGTCACAACACGGTGAAGAGGTTCGTCCGCAATGGCGGCACCGAAACCTATGAAGCAGCGGGAGAGCTAACTCCATCCTCGGGGCCTGTCTTCGCCGAACCTCTGGGCGCTACGGTGGACTCCAAAGGCAATGTCTTCGTCGCCGACTACGGCTCGAGTTCGGTAGTCGAGTTCGGCCCGACCGGCACTCAGCTTGCGCGCATCAACGTCTCTGCCACGGTCGGGAGACCCAGCTCTGTCGCCCTCGACAATGCCGGCGACCTCTTCGTTCAGGGCTACGGCAGCGGAAGCGTCTACAAATACCCCGCCAACGGATCGGGCGAAGTCGAAGAAGGAGTATTCACGGTAGTCGCCCCCTCTGGCGCCACGGGTGTCGCGGTGGATTCGAGCACCAACCTTCTCTTCGTCAGCTTCGGAGGACACGTCACCCAGTACGACGCGGCGACTCTGGCGCAACAGCTCGAATTCGGGGCTGGTGCCCTTGGCAGCGCTGAACGGATCGCGGTCGACTCCGCGACCGACCGCATCTACATCTCCGATCGGGGTAAAGCCGACATCGCCGTCTTCGGTGCCGAAACCAAAGTCCCGGGCGTCACCGCCGACGCGACGACAGGTATCTCCGGCACCAAGGCCACTTTGAACGCCACCGTCAATCCCGATGGCCTCGCCGTCACCGAATGCAAGTTCGAATATGGGACCACCACTTCCAATGGCGTCCCCATATATGGCAACACCAAACCGTGCGAAGGCGCCATCCCGGCCGACTCGAGCGATCATCCGGTTAGTACTACTTTGACCGGCCTTGCCTCTGGCTCGACCTATCACTTCCGAGTCGTCGTCAATAGCGCCAGCGGAGGGAATCAGACCTCCGATCAGACCTTCGACACGCCCGAAGTCGTGTTCACGGAAGCAGCCACCGCTGTCACCGGCGCCGGGGCGACGCTGAACGGCAGTGTCAGTCCCGAGGGCCTCGCCGTCACCGAATGCAAGTTCGAATACGGCATTTCGGACTCCTACGGATCGACGACTCCCTGCGCCGAGTCCTCGGCTGACATCGGTACCGGCACGAGTCCGGTCCCGGTTCACGCCGAAATCAGCGGCCTCAACGGCGGCACCACGTACCACTTCCGTCTTATTGTCGTCAATTCCGAAGGCGCGGCCAAAGGCGGCGATCTCAGCTTCACCACCCTCGGTCCGCTGATCAGCGCCCAGCTGGCAGAAGCCGTCGGCACCGCCGACGCGACCTTGAGCGCCCGGATCAACCCGAAAGGCGAGGAAACCACCTACCACGTTGAGTACGGAACCTCTGCCTCCTACGGGCAGAGCAGCCCCGAGAGCGCTCCGATTGGTTTCGAAGGAGACGAAAGCGAACACACCGTCAGCGTCCACATCGGCGGGCTCGAACCGGGTACCGCCTACCACTTCCGCTTCGTCGCCGCCAGCGTGGGCGGAAGCGCCAAAGGGAGCGACGTGAGCTTTGCCACCTACTCCTCGACCACCTCGTCGTTCGGCCCCTGCCCCAACGACCAGTTCCGCACCGGCTTCGGCGTCCAGCTCCCCGACTGCCGCGCCTATGAGCAGGGGACGCCGATCGACAAGCACGGCTCAAACGCCCAGGGCAAAATCGCCCGGGTTGGGGTCTCGGCTTCCGGCGACCGCTTCACCTTCTTTGCCAATGGCGGCCTGTCGGTCACGGGCGGCCTCTCTTCGCTGATCCCCTTCGTCGCTTCTCGCGGTCCCGACGGCTGGAGCACCGACGGGCTTCTGCCTCCTACCCGCCCCGGCTTCATCGGGCAAATGGCCGGCATGAACGAAGATCTCTCCGCCACTTTGGTCAATGGGGAAGGGCCCGGTGGCGTCGGCAGGCAGCTCTTCCTGCGCGACAGCGACACCGCCGCCTTCCAGCCCGGCCCCGTGGGCTCTGAATTTGGGGCGACTATCGGCAGCTTCGCGGCCGACCCCGCCCACCTGACCTTCCTCAGCGAGTCGCAGCTCCTGCCCGGCGCTGTCGCCGGGAAATCCAACCTCTACGAGCTCGACCACGGTGCCCTCACCCTCGCCGACCGCATCCCAGCCGGCTCGGCGACGAGCTGCGACGACGAAGCTGGTCCCGCCTGCCTCGTCTCGTCAGAAGGCGTCAGCCGCGCAGGTCTCGTGAGGCCTGCGCTCTCGCGTGACGGCTCGCGAGTCTTCTTCGCGGTCAGTGGACCGGGCAAACCCAGTGACGCAGGCCGGCTCTACGTGCGCGAAGACGGCGCCAGGACGATTTGGATCTCGGCCTCTCAGCGCACCACGCCCGACTCCGGCGGCGAGAAACCCGCGACCTTCGCCGGCATCACCCCCGATGGCTCGAAAGCCTTCTTCCTCAGCTGCGAGAAGCTGACCGACGACTCCACCGCCGTCTCGACCGGGGCAAACAGCTGCGACAACGGATCCCTCGACACGCCGACTCAGGGCCAAGATCTCTACTCCTACGAGGTAGACACCGGTGAGCTGACCGACCTCACGGTCGACTCCCAAGGCAATCCCAGGGGCGCCGCCGTCAAAGGCCTCGTCGGTATCTCCGACGACGGCTCCTACGCGTACTTCGTCGCCGAAGGCGGGCTCCTGCCGGGGACCTCACAGGAACAATGCACGTTCTTCGGGCAGTCTTTCTGCAAGCTCTACGTGTACCACGACGGAGTAACCAAGTACGTCGCATCTCTGGCGGGGAAGGATGAGGCCGACTGGAGGCTTGTCGACCTTGGCGAAGACGCCGCCCGTGTGGCCGTCGACGGCAGCGCGGTGCTATTCCGGTCGATGCGCAGCCTCACCGGCTACGACAACCAATCTTTGGGCTGCGCTCACTTTGAGGGTAAGCCCTGCAGCGAGTTCTTCCGCTACAGCTTCCCCGACGAAGAGATCGTCTGCGTCTCCTGCTTGCCGACGGGTACGCCACCGAGCAGGTCGGCCCAGTTCGGGACCGGCGGTGACTTCTTCTCTAAAGAGACGGGCGAAACCGCCGAGCCCCGCAACCTCTCAGCCGACGGCAACCGGGCCTTCTTCGAAAGTCCCGACGCCCTGGTTCCGGGCGACACCGACGGGGTCGCTGACGTCTATGAGTGGGAGGCCAAGGGAACGGGCAGTTGCGAATCCGAAAGCCAAAACGGCGGCTGCATCTACCTGATCTCCAGCGGCACGAGCCCCGAACCCGCCCAGTTCCTCGGCGCCTCGCGAAACGGCGATCACGTCTTCTTCTTCACCGAACAGCAGCTGGTGCCGAGCGACAAGGACCACCTCTTCGACGTCTATGACGCCGGGGTCGGCGCCGGCTTGGCGGCCCAGCACACGTTGGCGCCGCCGAGCTGTGCCAGCACCGCCTGCCAGGCAAATCCCGCGCCGCCACCGGACCCGAGCCTCGCCAGCGCGGCTTACTCGGGTGCGGGCAACGTCCACCGCGCTGCCAAGGGCCGCAAGTGCCCGAAGGGCAAGCGAAAGGTTCGCCGCGGCAGCAAGGTCAGCTGCCAGAGGGCGCACAAACAGCACAAACGTCACACCAACCGTGGAGGTTCCAAGTGATCTCGGCAAAGCGAGTGTCCACCCGCACGCGGCTTCGCCGCGCCGTCCTCACCTTTGCCCTGATCGCACTGCCGGGAGCGTGCCTGCCGGCAGCGGCGGGGGCCGCCGCGCCGGGACCGGCGTGGAAGATCGTCGCCGCCGTCCCCGCGCTGACCAACCTCGAACCCGGCGACAGCAGCGGCAAAAGCGTCTACACCGTTGTCGTCACCAATGTCGGCTCCGTGTCCACCGACGGCAGCCCGTTCACGGTCACCGACGAGCTGCCCGAAGGCCTCACGCTCAACACGAGCCCGTCCGGACTAGCCGAATTCAAAATGTTCGACAACGGTGAAGCGAACTTCTACCCCTGCGATGCGAGCTCGGTCAGCTGCAGCGGCGAAACCATCGTGCGCCCGGGCGAGCAGCTGTACATGTACCTCCCGGTCAACGTCGCCGCCGATGCCCCCCCGGTCCTCACCACTCGGGCCACCGTCACGGGTGGCGGCGCCCCCGGGGACTCCGACAGCGTGCAGATGACGGTCGGCTCCGACTCCGCCCCCTTCGGCATCGAGGGCTTTGAAGCTGCGCTGCTCGACGGCGGTGGCGGCCCCGAAACCCGCGCTGGCGCCCACCCCTACCAGCTGCGGACCCGCGCTCAGTTCACGACCGAAAGGCGGGGAGAGCCGCTCGAGAATCCGAAGAAGATCACCGCCGACCTCCCGGCCGGGCTCGTCATCAACCCCGAAGCGACCCCTGTGCGCTGCACCGAGGTCCAGCTCAACCTGACCAAATGCCCCGACGCCGCCGCGATTGGTCTCGTCCACGTCACGAGCTCTGTCTTTGGCTTCGCTACGCCGACCCTGACGTCGGCCATCTACAATATGGTCACGCCGCAGGGCTATCCGGCCGAGTTTGGCTTCGACGCCGGCGGCTTTGGCATCTTCATCCACCTCTTCGGCCGGGTTCGCAGCGACAGCGACTACGGGCTCAGCTCCGACACCTTCGACATTCCCCAGTTCGGCGCCGTCTCGGGCGTCTCGGTCGAGCTGTGGGGCGACCCGTCTGACCCCAGCCACGACTATCGGCGAGGCCGCTGTGGGCTCAGCGGCGATCCCAACGAAAGCACCTGTCCGGTGGCGGCGACCAAAACGGCCCTGCTGACCATGCCCAGCGCCTGCTCGGGACCGCTCAACGCGACGCTCACCGCCAACTCCTGGCAGGACCCCCAGAGCTTCGTCTCGGCCACCGCCCGGACCGAGGACTCCGCCGGCAACCCGGTGGGCATCAGCGGCTGCGAGAAGCTCAGCTTCCACCCGAAGACCGAAACCCAGCTCTCGACCAACCAGGCAGAGACGGGCACGGCCTTTGACCTGAATGTCGACTTCCCCAACAACGGGTTACTCGACCCCACCTCGATAGCCGAATCGACGACGCAGAAAACCGTCGTCACCCTGCCCGAGGGGTTGACGATCAACCCCTCGGTGGGCGAAGGCCTTGGCTTCTGCACTCCGGCCCAGTACGCGAAGGAGTCGGTCGGCTCGATCGACGGCGAGGGCTGCCCCGGTGACTCGAAGGTCGGCAGCCTGGAACTGGAAACGCCACTGCTCAACCAGGAAAAGATCGCCGGCTCGGTCTACTTGGCCCAGCAGGACAACCCCGAAACGACCGCACACGGCGCCGAGAACCCCTTCGACACCGACATCGCCCTCTACATGGTGCTGCGCAACTCGATTCGCGGCATCTTGGTCAAGAAGCCGATCAAAGTCATCCCCGACCCGGTCACGGGCCGGCTGGTGGCGACGCTCGAAGACGTCCCCCAGCTGCCCTTCAGCCACTTCAACTTCCACTTCAAGGAAGGGGCTAGGGCGGCGTTGATCAGCCCCGCGGCCTGCGGCAAGTACACCACCGTGTCGAAGTTCTATCCCTACTCGGATCCGAGCAACCCCAGGACGGTCACCTCTGACTTCGAAATCACCGAGGGAGTCAACGGCGGTCCCTGCCCACCGGGTGGCATCCCGCCCTTCAAGCCTGAATTCCAGGCCGGTTCGGTCAACAACAACGCCAAGTCCTACTCGCCCTTCGACATGCGCCTGATTCGCCACGACGGCGAACAGGACATGACTAAGTTCTCCTCCACCCTGCCTCCGGGGGTTCTGGGCAAACTAGCCGGAATCTCCAAATGCTCCGATGCGGCGATCGCTTCGGCCCGCTCGAAGACCGGCCGCCAGGAGCAGGCGAGCCCGAGCTGTCCCGCCGGCTCCCTGATCGGGCACACGATCGCCGGCGCAGGCGTGGGCGACTCGCTCACCTACGTCCCGGGCAAGCTCTACCTCGGTGGCCCCTACAACGGCGATCCCCTGAGCGTGGTCTCGATCACCTCGGCACTGGCCGGGCCCTTCGACGCCGGCACGGTCGTCGTAAGAGAGGCCCTGACCCTGAATCCCGTGACCGCCGAAGTAGAAGTAGACGGCAAGAACTCAGACCCGATCCCCCACATCCTCAAAGGGATCGTCTTGAAAGTCCGTGATCTGCGCGTCTATGTAGATAAGCCCGAATTCATCCTCAACCCGACGAGCTGTGAACGGAGCTCGGCTAAAGCGACGCTCTTCGGCGCCAGTCTGAACGTCTTCGATCCGGCCGATGACATCTCGGTGGACCTCTCGACCCCCTACCAGGCGGCGAGTTGCGCCAGCCTGGCCTTCAAACCCAAGCTCGCGATCAACTTGAACGGCGGCAGCAAACGAGGCGATCACCCGGCATTGAAAGCAGTTGTCAACGCAAGGAACGCAGACGCCAACATCGGCAAAGCCGTTGTGACCCTGCCGCAATCGGCCTTCCTCGACCAGGCCCACATCAGGACGATCTGCACCCGGGTCCAGTTCGCGGCCAACGGCGGCAGCGGGGGCGGTTGTCCCAAAGCGGCCCAGTACGGCTACGCCAGGGCATTCACGCCTCTACTCGACGAACCGGTCGAGGGTCCTGTCTACCTGCGCTCCTCAAACCACAAGCTGCCCGACCTGGTTGCAGCCCTGCACGGCATCGTCGACGTAGACATCGTCGGGCGGATCGACTCCTTCAAAGGAGGGATCAGAAGCTCCTTTGAAACGATCCCCGACGCTCCCGTCTCCAAGTTCATCCTCACCATGCAGGGCGGCAAAAAGGGCCTTGTGATCAACAGCCGCAACCTCTGTGCCGGCAAGAACAAGGCGGATGCCGTCTTCGACGGGCAAAACGGCAAGCCCTACGACTTCAAGCCTGTGGTGAAGCCGAGCTGTGGGAAGGCTCGGAAGCACAAGAAGCATCACGGGCGGGCGTAGCGTTTGTCGACGCTCTGCGTTCCCTAGAATGACGATCAGTGAGGGGGGGACCGAAGACGTTGCTTGTGGCGCTCGCTGCGCTGCTGATCGCCGTAGGCCTGGCTGCCTGCGGGGGCGGCGACAGCTCCAGCTCGACGACCGAAGCCGCTCAGGCACCAGCGGAAACCAAGTCGACTCAGGAACCCTCGAAGCAGGGCGGTGCCAAGAGCGACGAAAGCACTTCGGGCTCTGACAGCGAGGGGAAGTCCGCAGGCTCGAGTCCCAGCGCAAGCGACTTCACCCCCAAGCCTCACAGTGACTCCGGCGGAGGCTCGGCGCCTTACAAAGTCAAGGGGGGCGACAACAGCGTCCAGGAATTCGGGGAAGAGGGCGATACGTCCGAATTCGACGCCGCGGCCGCCGCTCTGCACAACTTCCTCGATGCCCGCGCGCAGGGCAACTGGGCAGCGACCTGCGACTACCTCTCGAAGACCGTTGTCGAATCGTTCGAAAAACTCGCCGCGCAAGCCAAGCAGCTCGAAGGCAAGAGCTGCGGGCAGATCCTCGAAAAACTCACCAACCCGGCAGCCATACCGGCGATGAAGGCCGAAGCCGAACAGGCGAACGTCCGCTCGCTGCGGATCGAAGGCGAGCAGGGCTTCGTCCTCTACACCGGGCCCCACGCCACCATCCTCTCGATGCCGCTGGCAAACGAAGGCGGCACCTGGAAGGTGGCCAGCCTCTCCGGCTACCCGCTCAACTAGCCGCCCACGGGGCGCTGCGACAAGAGCCGACGCCCGGACTTGAACCGGGGACCCCTTCATTACGAATGAAGTGCTCTACCAACTGAGCTACGCCGGCGCTCGGGGTCATTCTAGGTATCGCGGTTCCGTCGCGCGGAGTCTCGATCATGGGGCCATGTCTCGAGAGCGGACGGTCCGGCGGCGGGAGGAGAACGAGGTCGAGTTCTCGCGCATCGTCGCCTTCAGCGACGGCGTCTTCGCGATCGCGATCACGCTGCTCGTGCTCAACCTCAGCGTGCCGGAGCACATACATGGCGATGACCTCAACGAGGTCCTCTGGGAACAGCGTCAGGACCTCATCGCTTACGCGATCAGCTTTGCGGTCATCGGGCGCTTCTGGGTGGTCCACCACCGCTTCTTCTCCAGCGTCGTCGGCTTCGATGGGCGCCTGCTCGGCCTCAACCTCTTCTATCTCGGCTGGATCGCCCTCTTTCCCTTCAGCGCGCAGGTCTTCGGGGACCACGCCGGCGACGCGGCCGCGATCGTCCTCTACGCGCTCAACCTGGCCGGGATCACGCTGGTCGGAATGCTGATGGCGACCGACGCGCGGCGCGCCGGCCTGGCGAAGATGCCCCCCGAGGAGGCGCGGGAGGGTCAGCGGCGCGCCCTGGTCATCGCCGCCGTCTTCCTCGCTTCGATCCCGGTGGCGCTGCTCGATCCCCACGTCGCGCCGCTCCTCTGGCTGGCGCTCTTCTTCGACTCGATCGGACGTCGGGTCAGCCGTCGGCGTAGCTCGCAGCCGCAGCCATAGCTACTTACGCCCCGCCTTCGTCTCGCCCTCGCCGCGCGGCATTGCGGTCGGCAGGTGGCCGCAGACAGGGCAGTTCGGCTCTGGGACCACGGGCTCGCGTTCGACCTCCATCGTGCGCAAGTCGTAGATGTGGCTGACGCCCTGGGTCGAGGGCTCTGCCAGCCCGGTCAGGTAGTGCATGACGTCGAGCCCCACCTGGCCGCCGATCAGGCTGCAGGCCGGACCCATCGTCGCCACCGGGGACTGTTTGGCGCGGCGCTGCTCGATCGCCACGTCGAACATCGGGTAGTTACGGCGGTAGGCGGCCACCTGGCAGGCGAAGCAGCCGGTCACGCCGGGAACGAACAGCGGCCCGACCCGGGCGACCGGCGGGAAGTGGCTCATCGTTATGTAGGGGATCTCCGCCGCGAAGCAGGCCTCGTTGACCCATTCCTCGATGTCGTGGGCGGGCCAGTCGGCGGCGTCGACGACCAGGTCGAAGCCCTCGATGGCCTCCGCGATAGCGTCCTTGCTGTCCATCCGCTCGGCAATCGTCTCCAGGCGGACCCGCGAGTTGAAAGCGCCCAGGCGGTCGGCAGCCGCGTCGACCTTCGTCCGGCCGATGTCGGTGCTCCGTATAGAGGATCTGGCGGTTCAGGTTGCGTCTCCTCGACCCGGTCGCCGTCGATCAGGAGCATCTCGCCGATCCCGCAGCAGGCCAGTGATAGGGCGGAGCCGCCGCCGAGGCCGCCCACGCCGAGGATGACGACTCGGGCACTTTCAACTCGCGCCTGGCACTGCGACGGTGGCGGCCCGGTGGTGATGTCGCTGAAGTAGCGGAGCTGGCGGTCGTAGCGGCGGCCGACCGCCGCCGGGATCAGGTCGTCGTCCGCGGCGTCCTCGACCAGGCCCAACTCCTCGAGCTGGGCAAGCAGGTCGCTGACGGCTTCCTCGCCGAAGCGCTCCTCCAGCTCTTCGCGGCTGAGGTTCCCGTCGAGGGCGGCGAGCAGCGCTCGCCCCTCCGCGTCTGGGTTCTCGATCTGGATGTCGGCTCCGGCGCTGGGCCGCAGCAGGTAGAGATCGCCATTTGGCGTTTCGATCTGCTCGGTCGTGCGCTTGATCCTCGGTCTTGTCATCTGTCCATCCTCTGGTCGAAGTCCCGCTAGGGACCGCGTGATTGCTTTAATGAGTTTCAGCAAAACAGCGGTACCGATTTGCTCGCGGAAGGAGCTCTGGAATGAGGTTGAGGATCGTCTGAAGTCCGTAACCGGTACTAGGGTGACATCACCACTGGAAACCACACGGCAACAGGGACGGAGGGGTCGCCATGGCCAGCTTGCATGGGAAAAAACTCAAACAGGTCATCGATCCGATAGTGGCCAAAGCCTTCACGCACCCGCTGCGCGGTCATGTGTGGGTGACAGTCTGCGAAAGGGGCATCGCCAGCCCGACGGAGATCGCCGACGAACTCGGTCTCGAGGTTTCCGAAGTCAGCTATCACTTCCGGGAACTGAAGCGGCGCAATCTGATCCGGCTGGTGCGGACGGTGCCGCGCCGTGGCTTCGATGAGCATTTCTACGAGCCCTGTGTGCCGGCTCTCCATTTCGACGACTTCGACTGGATGAAGCTCCCGGCGCCGATCCGGTCGACCTTCAGCGCCGACATGCTCCGGCAGATCATCGAAGAGCTCCTCGACGCGCTCGACGCCGGCTCCTTCGATGCGCGCAGCAGGCACCTGAGCCGAACCTGGTTGTCGGTCGATGAGCGGGGTTGGAGAGAAGTGATGCGGGTTATGAAGACTGCTCTCGACCGGATTCAGGCGATCCAGGAGCGCTCTGCCAAGCGTCGCGAGGCGTCTTCGGAGCCGGGGATCCCGGTATCGGTCGTGCTGGCTTCCTTCGAGACGATCGCCGGCATCTCCCGGCGCGAGGCCGGCGGAACCGACGCGCTTTAGCGGCCTCAGCTGCTCAACTCGCGGGCGCGGGTGAGGACCGCGTCCAGCATCGACTCGGTAAGGCGGCCGGTGAAGGTGTTCTGCTGGCTGGGGTGGTAGCAGCCGATCAGCTTCCAGCCGCCGATGTCGGCCTCGGCGCCGTGGCCGAATCGGGGCTTGGGCCGGGGCGACTCGGCACCCAGCTCGCCCAGCGCCCGCAGCGTCCCGTCCCAGGCGAAGCCGCCCAGTGCGACGATCGTCCGGCAATTGCCGAGCAGCACGAGCTCCCGTGCCAGATAGGGGAGGCAGTTGTCGCGCTCGGCCGGCGTTGGCCGGTTGGCCGGGGGCGCGCAGCGAACGACCGCGGTGACGTAGGCATCGAGCAAGCGCAGGCCGTCCTCGCGTCTGCTCGACTGGGCTGGTTCGCGTAGCCGGCCCGGTGCAGCGCGGCGTAGAGCCAGTCGCCGGAGCGGTCGCCGGTGAACATGCGCCCGGTGCGGTTGGCGCCGTGCGCTGCGGGAGCAAGGCCGACGAGGGCGAGCCTGGCATCCGGGTCGCCGAAGCCTGCAACGGGCCGCGCCCAGTACTCCTCGCCCTGAAAGCGGCGCGGCGGGGCTGCTGCGCTGGCCTCGCGCCACTCGACCAGGCGCGGGCAACGCCGGCAACGATGGATCTCCGCGGCGAGCTGCTCGAGGAGATCGTTCCCCGGCAGCGGACCCTTTGGCTTGGCGACCATCGGCCCGAACTGAATCACGCGGGGCCCACCCGTGAGTGTGGGCGAGCCCCGCAAAGCTAGTTGCTCTGCCTGAGCCCTTAGCCGAACTTGTGAACGGAAAGCACCGGGATGACTGCCTCTGATGCGGCGATCTTCATCTACTTCACCCCCTCCTCGGACGGACTTCCTCTCAACTCTCCCTGCGCGTGAGCGCATGCGGCGGACCGGCTGATTACTGGAGAAAGTTCCACTATTTCGCAGAGAGGAAGCGAATAGTCTTCATTTGGGCTGGAAAACCGCCTTTGTGATCAATACGATGGAGTGGTTAAGCCACCCAGCAACGATCGGAGGAGTCCCTATGCCCGCAAAGGCGAAAAGCACCAAAAGTCGTAAAAGAGGAAAAGGAAGAGCCAGCAAAAGAGGCGTGAACCAGGATCTGGTCAAATCTCTCGCGCACGAACTTCGCGCCGAGATCCTGGCGATCCTCAACGAACGGATGGCCAGCCCGAACGAACTGGCGAAGGAGCTGGGCGAAGGCCTGAGCCAGGTCAGCTACCACGTCAAAGTCCTCAAGGACTACAAAGTCATCACCCTGGTCAAAACCGAGCCCCGTCGTGGCGCGGTCGAGCACTACTACCGCGCCACTTCACGCGCCTACCTGACGGATCGGGACTGGCACGAGCTGCCCGAGTCGGTGCGGGTCGGCATGAGCGCGGATCTGTTCCAGGCCGTCGTCGACGACGTCGTCGCGGCGATGGAGGACGGTACGTTCGACGACCGCGAGGATCGGCACCTGAGTTGGACGCCCCTGATGCTCGACGAGCAGGCCTGGGCATCGATGCAGAAGCTGCTCGACGACACGCTCAAGCAGGCCCTGAAGCTCAACGCCGAAGCCGGCAAACGTCTGGCCAAATCGAAGGAGCAGCCGATCTCGGCGTCCGTCTCGATGATTGGCTACGAAGTGCCCGACAGCGCGGCGAAGAAGCTTCCGAAGCGGAAAGCCAAAGCGTCCGGCAAAGCGAAAGCCAAAGGCAAGTCGAAAGCCAAAGCCCGCAAGTAAGAGGGCTCATCTGGCGCACCCAGCAATCCACAGCCCATAGGCTTGTCGCCTGTGGGCACCGATTTGTCAGCAGGTGGCTATGGCAGGCGGCGCGGCTTCGGTCGCGCCGCCTCCTTTTTGGCCCTCGCCCTTGCGGCGCTTGTACTGGTCGCCGCCGGTTGCGGTGACAGCGGTCACGGCGCCGAGACCAATCCCGAAAAGGGCAGCCGACGCAGCGATCCTGAATGAAGGGCTCTCGCGTGAGTTGACGGCGCTCGATGCCTACACCCGCGGCAACGGCCTGCTGCGCGGCCGCGAGCGTGCGCTCGGGCGGCGGCTGCGCGCCGAGGAGCAGGAATACGTCGACGCGCTGACCAAGGCGATCCGCGGCCTGGGTGGCGATACCGAAGTCGAGGCGGAAACGCTGGACTTCTCCCAGGTCAAGGACCGGGCTGCCTTCCTCGCCCTCGCCTACGAGCTGGAAAGCGCCTCCCGCGACTTCTACGTGGACCAGGCTGCCCGCCTGTACACGGCCGCGCCGCGCACGCTCGACGCCTGGCTTGCCGCCGGGCACGGTGGGCACGTTGCGCTGCTGCCGGATGGTGGGGGATGATCCCCGCGTGACCGCCCCGCTCTACGCAATCGGCCGCTTCTGCTCGCGCCATCACTGGCCGACGATCGCGGTCTGGGTGATCGTCGCGGTCGTGCTTGTGATCGTCGGCCAGGCCTCCGGCGACAAGACCAACGACAACCTGACCCTGCCCGGCACCGGCTCGACCAGGGCGACCGAACTGCTCGAAGACAACCTGCCTGAGCAGGCCTACGGCAGCAACCCGCTGGCCTTCGAATCGAAGCAAGGCGCGCTGACCCAGCCTAAGTACGCGCAGGCGATCGAAGAATCGATCAAGCGCCTGGGCGCCCTGCACTACGTCAACTCGGCGATCAGCCCGCTCAGCAAAGAGGGTGCCGAAGCCGGTCTGCTGAGCAAAGACAAGACCGTCGCCTATATCCCCGTGATCCTCGGCGTCGGGCCCGGCGAACTGACCGAAGAGCAGGCCCAGGCCGTGCTGAACGCAGCCGACCCCGCCGAGAAGGTGGGCCTCGAACCCTCGGTCGGCAGCTATGTCGGCCAGCAGCTCTCCAAGCCCGACACCGGGATCAGCGACGCGATCGGGATCGCCGCCGCGATCGTCATCCTGCTCTTCGCCTTCGGCACGGCGACGGCGATGGTGATGCCGATCGGCTCGGCGATCATCGGCCTGGCGATCTCACTCTCGGTCATCCGCCTGCTGGAGAACGCGATCGAAGTCCCGAGCGTCGCCGCGACCCTGGCGACGATGATCGGCCTCGGGGTCGGGATCGACTACGCGCTGTTCATCGTCACCCGCCACAAACTGCAGCTCGCCGAAGGGATGGATCTGCGCGAGTCGATCGCCCGCGCAACCGCGACCGCCGGGGGCGCCGTCGTCTTCGCCGGCTTCACCGTCGTGATCGCGCTCTGCTCTCTTTCGTTCGCCGGCATCCCCCTGGTCAGCACCCTCGGCTTCACCGCGGGAATCGCGGTCGTCGTCGCCGTCTGCGCCGCGGCGACCCTGCTGCCGGCGATGCTGGGCGCGCTCGGCCCGCACATCAACTCGATGCGCGTGCCCGGGACGAGCGCCGACCCAGACGACAGCGAGCCGCACGGCTGGCGCAAGTGGGCACGCGGTGTAGCCCGGCGGCCCTGGCGCTCGGCACTGGCGGCGCTGGCCGTGCTCATCGTCTTGGCGCTGCCGATCTTCCAGCTCGAGCTCGGCCAGAACGACCTCAGCGCCCTGCCCAAGTCGACCACCGCCCGCCAGAACTACGACCAGCTGACCAAGGGCTTCGGCCCCGGCCTCAGCGGACCGCTCCTGGTTACGGCGAAGTTCGAAACGCCGGAGGAAGCCCAGAAGGTCCTGCCCGGCTTGGAGAAAAAGGTCGGCGCGGCAGACGACGTCGCTGCGGTCGCCGATCCGAGCTTTGACGAAGCGGGGACGGTCGCGGTCTTCACGGTGATCTCCAAATCGGCGCCCTGGGCCGATGAGACCGTCAGCCTGGTCGAAGGGCTGCGCGACACGACGATCCCCGAAGCCCTGCGCGGCACCGGCGCCGCCGCCTACGTCGGCGGCCAAACCGCCGGCTACATCGACCTCGCCACGCAGATCGCCGACAAGCTGCCGCTGATGATCGCGATCGTCGTCGGGCTCAGCTTCATCGTCCTGCTGCTCGCCTTCCGCTCGCTGCTCGTCCCGGTCAAGGCGGCGGCGATGAACCTGCTCTCCGTCGCCGCTGCCTACGGTGTCGTGACCGCCGTCTTCCAGCTCGGCTGGGGGGCCTCGCTGATCGGGCTCGACCACTCGATACCGATAGTCAGCTTCGTGCCGCTGCTGATGTTCGCGATCCTCTTCGGGCTCTCGATGGACTACGAGGTCTTCCTGCTGACCCAGATGCGCGAGCACTACCGCCGGAACGAAGACGAGAGGGAGGCGGTGATCGAAGGGCTGGCCAACACCGGGCGGGTGATCACCTCGGCGGCCGCGATCATGGTCTGCGTCTTCACCAGCTTCGTCCTCAACGGCAACCCGATCGTGAAGGAGTTCGGGGTCGGTCTCGCGGTGGCGATAGCGATCGACTCGACCCTGGTCCGCTGCCTGCTGGTCCCCGCCGTGATGGTTCTGCTCGGCCGCTGGGCCTGGTGGATGCCGCGCTGGCTCGACCGATTCGTCCCCCACATCAGCATCGAGGGCGAGGACTTCTTCGCCAAGCGCGACGCGGCGGCGGCCGAGGCGGACTGAGCGGTGTTCCCGCTCAACTTGCCCAACGCGCTCACCCTGCTTCGCATCCTCGCTGTGCCCGTGGTGGTCGTCGCCCTGCTCGGCGAGACGCCGAACGGCGACGAGCTGGCCGCCGCCGTCTTCGCCCTCGCGGCCCTCACGGACGGCCTCGACGGCTACTTCGCCCGCTCACGCGACGCGGTCACCACCTTCGGCAAGCTGATGGACCCGCTCGCCGACAAGCTCCTGATCACGGCGGCACTAGTCTCACTCGTCTCGCTGAACCGTCTGCAGGCCTGGGTCGCGATGGTGATCATCGCCCGCGAGATCGCCGTCACCGGACTGCGGGCAATTGCCGCCGAGCGCGGCGTCGTGATCGCCGCGAGCTGGATGGGCAAGCTGAAGACGGTGCTGCAGATCGCCGCGATATTCGCCTTGATCGCCACCAACCCGGCTCCGACCTGGGTCAACGTGCTCGTCTACGTCGCGGTCGCCGCGACGGTGATCAGCGGCGCCGACTACTTCTTAGGCATACGGCGCCGCCTGGAGGAAGAGCGGCGCTCGCACAGCCGCGCCGCCCGGCGGGTCTAAGAGGCGGGAGCCTCCAGCCACTCGCGCATAGTCGTGTGGCGGCGCTGGTGCTCGCCGCTGGCGAGCTCGGCCCGCAGGTCGTCGAGCTTGCCGTAGCGCTCGGCGACGACGTTGTGACGGTGGATCGTCTCGAGGTTCTCCTGGCGGGCCATCACGAAAGCGTCACCCGGCAGGTCCGGGTAGTCGCTGGTGACCCGGCGAATCATCTCCCGCACGCAGTCCTCGACGAAGCGCGGCTGCGAGTGCGCCTTGGCGACGACCGCGAGCTCGTCGGGACGCTTCATCAGCTCGTAGATCTCCGAGCTCATCGACTGCTCGACTATGCGCAGCAGCTCGGGTGCGTCGATCCACGCCGGGCCACCCTCGGGGCAGCCGATGTGGAGGGTGCCGATGCCGCGCTGGTTATGGGTGGCGATCGGCACGGCCTCGACCGCCGCCTCGATCTGCTCGGCGTCGAAGCCACGCTCGGCGAGCCGTTCGCGGGCGAGGCCGCCGACCATCTCCTGCGCACAGGGGCAGGCGGTCATCCCCTGGGCCTGGACGCCGGTCAGCGTTCGCGTGCCGCGCAGCGAGTCGACCGCGGTACCGAGCAGGACGTAGATCTCCTGGGTGCTGATGCCGCTGACCGGAGTCGTGACCGTCTCCGGGTAGCGCGCTGTGACCGAGACCTCGGCCCGCAGCCCGCCCTGGCGCTCGCGAACCCGCTGGGCGATGTGAGCGGCGAGCACCTCGGCGCGGAACGCCTCGCCGAGGACGACCTCGTCGATCGCCTCACCGACGATTTCCTCGAAGCGCGACATGTGGACACCCGCCTGGCGCGGATTGAGGTCGACGAAGCACTCGAAATCCGCGTGGTAGAGGTTCTCGGTGCCATCTGCCTTGACCCGGATCACCTTCTCGACTCCGGTCACGCCGACCCGCGAGAGGCTCACCTGAGTGTCAGGGGTTCCGGACTGCACATCGGGGGTGGTTGCTGCAAGAGGGGTGGTGGAGTGGGTTGCCATGAGCATGAAGCGTAGGCGATTTGCTCCCTATACTCCCGGGGGTCGGAGCGATGGGGCCGGCCCCCGGGAGGGGAACAGGGTTGCAGTGGAGGCAGTGATATCGAGCCGTTGGAGACGGTCCCTCAGGGACTGAATCAGGATTCGAGTGAGCAGCCGGCGGGGCCACAGGAGCTCCAGTCGCTGGTTGCGCTCGGCCGCGATCGCGGGTATCTCACCTTCGAGCAGATTGCCTCCACACTCGAGGAGGTGGAGGTGACCAAGGAGCAGGTCGCCGGTCTCCATGCGCACCTGGTCGAGAACGGGGTCGAAGTGATCGCCGAGGACGGTGTCAGCGCTTACAAAGAGCAGCGCGCCGAGTCGACCAACGGTGCGGGGCGCAAACAGGAGCTGGACCTGACGATCGAACCCAGCCTCGACTCGCTGCGCCTCTACCTGCGCTCGATCGGGCGGGTCGACCTGCTCACCGCCGCCCAGGAGGTCGAACTGGCGAAGCGGATCGAGCGCGGCGACATGATCGCCAAGCGACAGATGGTCGAGGCCAACCTGCGGCTCGTCGTCTCGATCGCAAAAGGCTATCTGGGCCGCGGGCTGAGCTTTCTCGACCTGATCCAGGAGGGTTCGCTGGGCTTGATCCGCGCCGTGGAGAAGTTCGATTACCGGCGCGGCTACAAGTTCTCCACCTACGCGACCTGGTGGATCCGCCAGGCGGTGACGCGGGCGATCGCCGACAAGGCTCGGACGATCCGCATCCCGGTGCACATGGTCGAGAAGCTGAACCGCGTCGCCCACGTCGAGCGCCAACTGGTGCAGCGCTTCGGTCGGGAGCCCGAGCCCGCCGAGATCGCCGAGGAGCTGCGCTGGCCGCTGGCTGAAGTGCGTGAGATCCTCCGCGTCGCGCAGTTGCCGGTCTCGCTGGAGAAACCGGTGGGTGACGAGGACGACTCCGAGCTCGGCGATTTCGTCGCCGATGACACGGTTGCCGAGCCGTTCGAAGAGGCGAGCGAACATATGCAGAAGGAAGGTGTGGCCAAGGCGCTCTCGGCCCTGCCCGAGCGCGAGCGGCAGGTGATCGAGCTTCGCTACGGCCTCACCGGGTTGGAGCCGCTGACCCTCGAGGAGGTTGGCAACACGTTCGGCGTCACCCGCGAGCGGATCCGCCAGATCGAGAACAACACGCTGAAGAAACTCCAGCATCTTCCAGAGGCTCAAATGCTTCGGGAAGCCTCCTGACGGCATACTGTCGCCGTGCCTTCCGGAGACAAGTTCTACTCGCGCATGTCGCAGATGATGGGCGCTACCGGCCTGCGCTGGACCGGCAAACTGAATATCCCGCTCTACCGACTCTCGGGTGGGCGTATCGGCGGGAAGATCAACGAGGCGCCGGTGCTGTTGCTGACGACGACCGGTCGCAAATCCGGCCAGGCGCGAACTGCTCCGGTCGTCTACCTGGCCGACGGCGCGAACATGGTCGTGATCGGCTCCAACGCCGGCCACAACCGAACTCCGGCCTGGTCCCTCAACTTGAAGGCCAACCCTGAGGCCGAGGTGGAGGTAGGGCGTGATCGGCGGCCGGTGCGGGCGCGTGTCGCCGAGGGCGATGAGCGGGCCGACCTCTGGCGCAAGCACAACGAGCAGTACTCGGGCTTCGACGAATACGAGGCGCGCACCGACCGCGACATCGCGCTGTTCGTGCTCGAGCCGCGCTGAGCGGCGTAGAGTGGAGCCCGTGGCCGCCCCGCACCCATTCCGCGTCGCCGCCGAGGCCAAGGACCTGGAGGCGGCCAAGGAGACGCTGCGCGAGGACGTCGTCCTGCACAGCCCGATCCTCTTTCGCGGCTTCGAGGGCCGCGAGATCGTGACCCAGGTGCTGACCCATGTCGCCGCCACCCTGGAGGACTTTCGCTATACCGACGAGCTCGCCGACGAGCGCACCGTCGTCCTGCGCTTCAAAGCCCGTGTCGGCGACCGCGAGCTGGAGGGCATCGACTTTCTCGAGCTAGACGAGCAGGGTCTGGTCAAGGAGCTGACCGTCTTCATGCGCCCGATGTCGGCCCTCACCGCCTTCAACGAGCAGATGGCCGCCCGCCTCGGCGTTACGCCGGGTTGAGAAGGTCTCCGACCTCGGCTCGCTCCATCACGATTCTCCCTGGTCCGTCCGCCCGGACTCGCATCCGATCCCCGATCTCCAGGCCGGCCTCTGCACAAGGACGCTTCGGGATCGTCGTTTGACGTTTTTGACGTAGGAGCGCATGTCCGCTCCTGGCGACCTTTCGCTCGGATTTCGTGATGTCACCGAGCGGGCCGAGGATTTGAGGAGATGGGGGAGGCAGGATTCGAACCTGCGAAGGCATAGCCGGCAGATTTACAGTCTGCTCCTTTTGACCGCTCAGGCACTCCCCCTGCATTCGGTCTGACTTCATCTGAGTGTCACTCAGATACACGAGATCTTCGATCGACTGACCTCGCTCGACCTCAAACTCAGAATACTTGTTTCCCCCGAGGCTCACTCTTCGGGAACCCTCGATGACGGCGGCTGGAATAAACCACCTTCGCCCATCGCCGACCAGAACGAAGAGATGGTCGACGTCGCCAGGATCGAACTTCTTTGTCAGCCCAGTCCAGCTCTGATTTCCTCCGTTTGTCGAGATGCTGACGGCCCAGCGCATGTGTCCGGTCGGTGTCGACACCCGGTAGGTGGGCGTCTTCACTTGCACCCTAAGGAGACGACCATTGAATTCTGCGATGAGATCGGCATGAGAGCTATGGCCAAGCGGGATCCAAACGAGCGCGCCTTTGCTGGCCAACCACTCCATTGCTGAGAACTCGCCGAGGTCCCCCTGACGACGGCGACTGATCAAACGTTCGCGACGCTGTTGACCCGGCTTTGCCTGGGTATTCATACGAACATATGTTCGTATATATCTCAGACGGAAAGCTTCGGGTTTCGGTCGATGCGAGAAGATATGTAGATGAGCTCGGGCAACCTCGACGGCCGTGTCTACGCCATCGCCGGCATCGGTGGTGGCTTGGGGCCGGTTGTGGCCGAGTGCCTGGCGGCTGCGGGAGCCACCGTCGCTGCTGCCGATCGTTCTCAGGACCGTGCCGAGGAGATCGGGACTGAGCTGGGGTTGCCGGCCGAGCGCTGGGATGGGCGTGGGGTCGACCTGCTCGACGAGGAGGCGACCCGGGCCTGGTGCGCGGCGCTGCTCGAGCGCTTCGGCCGGGTTGACGGGCTGCTGCATCTGGTTGGCGGTTGGCGCGGGGGGCAGGCGCTGCACGAGGCGCCGCTCTCTGACTGGGACCTGCTCGATGGCCTCTTGATCCGCACCGTCCAGCACACCACGCGTGCCTTTCATGGCGCACTCGTCGACTCTGAGCACGGTCGCTTTGTGCTCGTCTCCGCTAAGCAGGCGCAGGCGCCGTCGAACTCCAACGCCGCCTACGCCGCGGCCAAGGCCGCCGCCGAGGCCTGGACGCTCGCCCTCGCCGACGGCTTCGCCGGTACCGCCGCGACGGCCAACATCGTCGTCGTCGACGCGATCCTCACCCAGCGGGTGAAAGAGGAAAACCCCGACGGGGACTTTTCCTCGTTCACCCCGGCCGAGCACATCGGGGCGGCGATCGCCTTCCTCTGCTCCGACGCCGCCGGGGAGATGAACGGCCAGCGCCTGCCGCTTAGCGACTAGCCACTTACCATGCAGTGCGATGAGTAGTAACGGTTCCGAGAGTGCCAAGCCCACCGAGGGTCAGATGACGATCCGCCAGTTGGCGGAGCGAACCGGGATGACGGTCCGCAACATCCGCGCCCACCAGACGCGAGGGCTGCTGCCACCGCCAACGGTTCGTGGCCGTACCGGTTACTACGGCGAGGAGCACGTCGCGCGGATCGAGCTGACCCGTGAGATGCAGGCGGACGGCCTCAACCTCGAGGCGATACGTCGCGTCCTCGATAGCGGCGACGGCTCGGCCTCGGCGATCTTCGATTTCACCCGCGCCCTCCGCGCCCCCTTCGAAGACGAGGCGCCGGAGATCGTCGACGCCGATGAGCTGGCAAGGATCTGGGGTGAACCCGTTGACGCCAAGCTGATGCGCCGGGCGGAGAAACTGGGCATCTTCCGCTCCCTGCCCGACGGCCGCATCGAGGTGATCAGTCCCCAACTGCTGCGCGCCGCCGCCGAGCTTGCCGAGCTCGGAGTCGGCGCCGAGGCCGCCGTCGTGGCGGCGGCGAAACTGCGCCGCCATGCCGACGGCGCCGCACGCGCCTTCGTCGACCTCTTCGTCAAGGAGGTATGGCAGCCGTTCGATCGCGCCGGCCGACCCGAGCGTGATTGGCCACGGATGAGCGAGGCGCTGGAAAGGATGCGGCCGCTCGCCGCCGGTGCCTTGCTGGCGACCTTCCAGATCGCGATGGGGGAGGCGGTCGAGAAAGAGAGCGAGCGCACCCTGCGGCTCGCCGCCCGTCCGAGCAAGCGCTCCAGCAAGCGTCGCAAGCGGTAGGCGCTTCAGGCGAGAGCCGCGTCGTCCATCTCCTCGCCGGCGGCCTCGCGGCCGGCGTAGGAGAGAACGGCGAAATACATCAGCGAGGGGAGGAGCGCGTCGAGATCCTCGGTCTCGCCTTTCTGTAGGCGTGCGTAGAGCACTGACTCGATCCCGCCGACGACCCCGGCAGCGGCAATCGCCGAAGGGGGTTCGTCCAGGTCCTCCCTGACCAAGGCGTCGACACAGTTAGCGAAATGGTCGAGCAGCTCGTCGCGGCGTCGCAGCCCCGCCGGACTCGATGCCCGCGCCTCGACGATCACGATGCGGGCCTCTTCGGGCTCATCCACGATGAAGCGCAGTAGCTCGGCGATGCCGCTGCGCAGCTGGTCGCGCCAGGTGGGCCCGGCGTCGAGGACGGTCGCCTCGATCCGCGCTCGCATCCGGCCCGTCGCGGCGTCGAAGGCGGCGAGGAAGCAGTCTTCCTTGTCCTCGAACTGCTCGTAGAACGTCGGCCGTGAGATTCCGGCGCGGGTGAGCACGTTCTGGACCGTGAGGGTGTTGTAGCCGATCTCGGTCGCGGCGCCGATCATCGCCGCCAGCAGGCGCTCCCGTTGGACCGCCTTGACCAGATCTGCCGGGAGCGTCCTCACCCCGGCCGGGAAACGACCCTCGGCACGGGTCAGCAGGGCCAGAGCCTCGCTGAGTTCCGAGTCTGACCAGCGGTCCCCGACCGCATCCGCCAGTTTCTCCCTGCTGAGCATTACCCTGTCTAGTGCCATAAGGAACCTACGCGTTTCTTTTAGAAAATGTGCAGGCCCTCCAAGGGTACCAGAAAAGTCGCTGACGTGCATTGGAAATTCGGTGCCCCTGGGTATCCTTGCTCTATGCCGCCACGGGGAAAAGGGGGGACGCAGGAGAGGCAGACGCAGAAGCGGCCCACCGCATCCGTGCGCCCGGCGCTTCCACGCGAGTTCATCGCGCTGCACAAGCAGCGTCGCATCATGGATGCCCTTGCCGAGTTGACCGCCGAACAGGGATATGAGGCGACCAAGATCTCCGACATCGTCAAGCGCGCCGGTGTCGCCCGCAAAACGCTCTACGACAACTTCGAAGGCAAGGAGGAGGTCTTCCTTGCCGCCTTTGACGCCGCCCGGGACGAGGTTCTTCGCCGCGTTCAGGAAGCAGCCGCCGACGGTGACGAGGACTGGCAGGACCGGGTCGAGGCCGGGCTCGCCGCCTTTCTCGGCTTCGTCGCCGAGCAGCCGACGCTGGCGCGGATGTGCATGATCGAGGCGCTCTCCGCCACACCGGCGACAACGAAGCGCTACGAGGACTCGCTGGAGGTTTTCGTCAAGCTGACAAGGCAGACGCTGCCAAGGGACGAGCGGCTGCCGGACACGATCGCCGAGACGCTGGTCGGCGGCGTCGCCTGGATCGTCTACCAGCAGATTCGTCGCGGCGAGGCCGAGCGGGCCGAGGACCTTCTGCCGGAACTCACAGAGTTCATGATGGCGCCCTATTTGGGCGCCGGTATGGCCGAGTAGCCGGGCCTGACGGTCGGGTCGGCAGACAAGAAGCGCTTAGCACTGGCAGACTTTAGTACTGCATGAAGCCGCTTCCACGTGGTCGCCACGGCCTCTCCCGGGAGTTCATCGCGGAGCACCAGCGGGAGCGCCTGCTGAGTGCGATCGCGGAATCGCTCGACGAGCACGGTTACGACGGAACGACCGTTTCCGCGATCGCTGGCCGGGCCGGCGTTTCCAAGAGCGACTTCTACCGCCACTTCGGTAGCAAGGACGAGTGCTTCTTTTCCGCCTACGACGAGGCCGTCGAGCGTCTGCGCGCCGACGTCGTGAGCGCCTGCGCGGGTGAGGGGGAGTGGGCTTTGGGGGTGTGCGCCGGGCTCGGTGCGGCGCTCGCCGGCCTCACCGCCGAGCCAGGCCAGGCGAATCTGCTGCTGGTCGAGGGTCTGCGCGCCGGGCCCGGTGTATATGGGCGCTTTCAGGTTGCGGTCGAGAGCTTCGTGCCGTACCTGCGTGACCGCGCCCCGGGGGGAACCAGTGCCGGTCGGCCGCCGGAGGCGGCCGATGAGGCGGTGGTGGGCGGCATCGCCTCGCTGCTCGGCCGCCGTGTGCTCGCCGGTGAAGCGGCGCGCCTCGAGCGATTCTTCCCGGAACTTGCCGAGTTTGCGCTGACTCCGTACCTCGGTGTCGCCGAGGCGCGCCGCATAATCTCGTCTAGATGACGGGCGATGCGAGCGCGACTAGTGGGGGCGCGGCAACCGAGCCGCGCAGCGGGACGACCGCCGGGGTGCTGCCCTCGCAGGCCCTGAGCGAGGCTATTGCCGCCGAGTGGATCGGCTCGGGCGACTACCGAATCCGCCCCGAGGCGATCCAGCCGGCCAGCATCGACCTGCGCCTGGGCGACTTCGCTTGGGCGTTGCGCTGCAGCTTCCTGCCCGACGTCGACTCGACCGTCGAAGAGAAGATCGAGGGGCTCGCCTTCCAGAAAGTCGACCTGCGCGATGGCGCTGTGCTGGAGCGCGACCGCCCCTACCTCGTGCCGTTGATCGAGGAGCTGGCGCTTCCCGACGACGTGCGGGCGAAGGCGAACCCGAAGAGCTCGACCGGGCGCCTCGACGTTTTCACCAGGGTGCTCACCGACCGCCACCACCGCTTCGACGAGATCCGCCCCGGCTATCACGGCCGCCTCTACCTAGAGGTCGTGCCGCGCTCCTTTGCGATCCAGGTGAAGAGCGGGCTTTCGTTGAACCAGCTGCGCCTGGCCCGCGGCGACGTGCGGCTCGCCGACGCGGAGATCCGCGCCCTGCAGGATGAGTTCCCGCTGCTCTACCTCGACTCCCACGCGCTGCGCGAGTCGGAGCTGGCGTTGGCCGAGGGGCTCTTCCTCAGCGTCGACCTCTCTGGCCCCAGCGACCGGATCGTCGGCTACCGGGCGAAGAAGAACAGCCTGCCAATCGACCTCGCGCGGATTCGTGCCTACCGCTGGACCGACTACTGGGACCCGGTCTACCCCGAGCCCGGCGGGCGGATCGTGCTCGAGCCGGAGATCTTTTACCTACTGCTCTCGGCCGAGGGCGTCTGCATCCCGCCCCAGATCGCCGCCGAGATGATGGCCTATGACCCGACGGCGGGTGAGTTGCGCACCCACTACGCCGGCTTCTTCGATCCCGGCTTCGGCTATGACCCGATCGGCGGTCGCCACGGCAGCCGCGCTGCGCTGGAGGTGCGAGCGCGTGACGTCTCCTTCATGGTCGAGCACCGCCAGCCGGTCTGCAAGCTGGCTCTGGAGCGCACCAGCGCCCCCGCGGAGCGCCTCTACGGCGCCGATCTGGGTTCCAACTACCAGGGCCAGGTGACGATGCTGAGCAAGCATTTCGAGGAGCAGGTGGTCGGGGGAGGGGCGGACACCCCTCCCGAAACGCTCGGCGGGAGCCTCGCTTGAGTGTTTCGGGAGGGGTGTCCGCCCCTCCGGGCCACACCTGGCGGGTGTATTTGGCTGGGGAGATTCACTCTGATTGGCGGGAGCGGATTGAAAGCGGGGTGCGGGAGGCCGAGTTGCCGGTTTCGTTTTCGGCGCCGGTCACTGATCACGCTGCTTCCGATGACGCCGGGGTCGGCACGCTGGGTGAGGAGAGCGAGCCGTTCTGGCGCGACCACATGGGCGCCGGCGTCAACGCGATCCGCACCCAGACGCTGATCCGCGCCGCCGACCTGGTCGTCGTCCGCTTCGGCGACAAATACCGCCAGTGGAACGCCGCTTTCGACGCCGGCTATGCCGCCGCGCTGGGCAAGCCCTACGTCACCCTGCACGACGCCGAGCTCGACCACGCGCTGAAGGAGGTCGACCGGGCCGCGCAGGGCACGGCGCGCACCGCCGAGCAGGTGGTCGACCTGCTGCGCTACGTGATCGCGGGCAAGCTGCCCTGACAGCAGCTGGACGGTAGGGTGGGCGCGTGGGGGCTGACGCAAACCGCGAGACGATCGAGCGCTTCTACACGGCGTTCGGGCAGTGCAACGGCGCGGCGATGACCGCCGAGTATGCCCAGGACGCCCATTTCCGCGACCCCGCCTTCGGCGATCTCCAGGGCTCCGACATCGGCGCGATGTGGCGGATGCTGACCAGCCGCGCCACCGACCTGAAGATCGAGCTGCACGAGCACGAGGCCGACGAGGAGTCCGGCTCGGCGCACTGGATCGCCCGCTACACGTTCTCCACCGGACGCCCCGTCGTCAACGACATCCAGGCCAAGTTCCGCTTCGCCGACGGCAAGATCGTCGACCACATCGACGATTTCGACTTCCGCCGCTGGGCCAAGCAGGCACTCGGCCCGAGCGGCACCCTGGTGGCCCTGCTGCCACCGCTGCGCTCGAAAGCACGCGCCAAAGCACTCGACCAGCTCGAGACCTTCAAGCGCGACGAGACCGGCTCCAGCATTTAGGCCTAGCGCTTCGATGCCCGGGCATATTTGGCCGGTGGTCAGACGCGCGGCTATACTGCCTCGCGATCAGTGCTACTTCGGCCATCTGCCGAAAAGGCCCGGCTTAGCCGGGCCTTTTTTTATGGGTGAGCCTGTCGCGCGCAAGACCGGGCGGAGCCAAACGGCTCCGCCCGGCGTCTCCTGTTCCTACGTCACCCGCAGGATTAGCAGAAGCAGGAGCATGATCAGTGCCACTTCGGCCATATCCACCTCCTTTCTCCAGGCCGCTGCTTGATGCTGGGCCTGAAGGAGACGGTTCTGGCCGGGCATTGATCACTCTCTCATTCTATGCGAACATATGTTCGCATGCGCTGGGACGAGCAGCGAACGGAGAACGACCTGCGCCTGCCCGGGATTGGCGACGGTACGGTCGTGCGCACCTTCGATGCTCCTGAGGCGATGGGGATCAACTTCCATGAGGTGCGCGCCCGCTCGGCGCTGAACCACGTCCCCGGTGGGCGCTACGGCTTCAACTACACGGTCAATCCGTTCCGAGGGTGCACCCATGCCTGTGTTTTCTGCTTCGCGAGGAGCTCGCATACCTACCTCGACTTCAACGCCGGACGCGACTTCGAGCGCGAGATCGTCGTCAAGGTCAACGTGCCGGAGGTGCTGCGGGCCGAGCTATCGCGGCCGAGCTGGAAGCGCGACCTGGTGGCGCTGGGGACCAACACCGATCCCTACCAGTGGGTCGAGAGCCGCTACCGCTTCATGCCCGAGATCCTGGCGGCGCTGGAGGAGGCCAAGACTCCGGTCTCCGTCCTGACCAAGTCGCCGCTGGCGCTGCGCGACATCGACCTCTATGAGCGGATGGCAAAGCGCCTGCCCATCTCGGTCAACCTCTCGGTCCCGACCCTCGACGAGGACGCCTGGCGCGCCACCGAGCCCCACACCCCAAGCCCCTCAGCTCGCCTCGACGCCGTCGCCGAGCTCCGCTCACGAGGCATCGACTCAGGCGTCCTCATAGCCCCGTTGATGCCGGGCATCAACGACAGCCCCGATCAGGTCCAACCGATAGTCGACCGGGCAAAAGAAGCAGACGCCACTTTTCTAGGCGGCGTAGCCCTCCACCTACGCGGCGAGGTCCGCGACGTCTTCTTCGGCTGGTTGGAGACCAAACGCCCGGACCTCCTACCCCGTTACGAGAAGCTCTACGCGGGTGGGCGCTCGAACATGCGCCCCGAGCAACGCAAGCTCACGACCCGAGCCGTTCGAGGCTGGGGGAGAACCCGCACCGAAGGGAATGAGCGGGGTGTCTTCCGAACGGGCGGATACTCAGAGCGGGCGAAGCCCGCGAGTCCGGGCGGGAGACACCCCGCTCATTCCCAGCGCTCGCTCTTCTAGATCAACCTTCGTCCAAGAGGTCGAACGTGCACTCGCGGGGGTCTTTGTCGTCTCGGAAGCGGCGAAAGCGCGCGCCGTGGCGAATGCGCCCGGTAGCTGCGTGGTCGTAGCCGACTTCGATGACGAGCTCCGGTCGCAGCGCTACCCACTCCAAGTCCCGTCCTCCCGTCCAGCGGCTCGGCTCGGCCGTGCCGCTGTCTCCGGTCTCCAGTGGCGCCAGCATCTTGGGCATCGCCCGTTTGGCTTCGGCGCTGAAGCCTGAGATATGACCCACTGAGCGAAGGTCATCGCCGTCGTAGAGGCCGAGGATCAGCGACCCCACCGTGCCTTCCTCTTTGCCGGGGCGCCAGCCCATTACGACGCAGTCGATCTCGCGCTCGCGCTTGATCTTGGCCATGCCCTTGCGTTTGCCGGGGATGTAGACCGCATCTAGCTGCTTCGCCATCGTTCCCTCGGTCCTGCGTAGCCACTGCTCCGCCTGGTCGGGATCGGGGCTCAGGTTCGAGAGCTCGACTTTCATCTGCCCTCCCAGTGCCTCCAGTCGGGCACGGCGCTCGCCGAACGGGGTGTCGAGCAATGCCTCGTCCCCCTCGGCGAGCAGGTCGAAGGCTACGTAGCCGGCCGGGATCTCCCTTGAGAGCAGGTTGATTCGCGACTCGGCGGGGTGGATGCGCTGCTGTAGGGCGTCGAATTCGAGGTTGCCCTCGGCGTCGCGGATGACCAGCTCGCCATCGAGCACGTAACGGCCCGGGGCGAAGCTCAGCTCGGGGAAGTAGCGGGTCAGGTCTTTGCCGCCTCGCGACTGGATGTAGGTGCTCTCACCGTCGACGAAGACGATTGCGCGGAAGCCGTCTAGCTTCTGCTCGTAGGCCCACTCCTCGCCGCGCGGCAGCTCTTTGCGGGTCAGCGCCAGCTGCGGCTTGATCGGCGGCGAGAGGGGGAGCTTCACGCTTTGAATTCTGCCCGACGCGCGCGGCTCTCGCGCGGGTCGGGGACTGGCACCGCCGCGAGCAAGGTCTTCGTATAGGCGTCGCTGGGTCGCTCGCAGACCTGGTCGGCGGGGCCCTGCTCGACGATCTTGCCGTCGTGCATGACGGCGATCCGGTCGGAGACGTGGCGGACGACGCCGATGTCGTGGGCGACGAAGACATAGGTCAGCCCGAACTCCTCCTGGAGGTCGGAGAGCAGGGTGAGGATCTGGGCGCGGATCGAGACGTCGAGGGCCGAGACCGGCTCGTCGGCGACGATCAGCTTCGGCCGCAGCGCCAGGGCGCGGGCGATCCCGACCCGCTGCCGCTGCCCGCCGGAGAACTCGTGGGGGTAGCGGTCGTGGTGCTCGGGGGAGAGGCCGACCCGCCCCAGCAGCTCCTCGACCTGCCGGCGCAGCTCGGTGCCCGAGGCGCGGTCCTGAACCCGCAACGGCTCGCCGACGATCTGCCCGATCCGCTTGCGTGGGTTGAGCGAGGCGTAAGGGTCCTGGAAGACCATCTGCATGTCGGGGCGCAGCGGCCGCATCTGACGGCGCGAGAGGCCGGCGATCTCACGACCGTCGAAGCGGACCGAGCCCGAGGTCGGCTTCAGCAGCTGCAGCACCGCCCGCGAGAGAGTCGACTTGCCGCTGCCCGACTCTCCCACCAGGCCGAGGGTCTCGCCGCGATCGACGCTGAAGCTGACTCCGTCGACCGCGCGCACCCGGTCGACCTCGCGGTCGAACAACAGACCGCGTTTGACCGGGAAGTGCTTGACCAGGTCGGTGACCTCGAGCAGCGATCCCTCGCTCCTGCCTGGGCGCAGCGGCGGCGCCTGGTCGAGCCGCACGACGGCACCGAGCAGCTTGCGCGTGTAGGGGTCCTTGGTCGCGTAGAAGACGTCGTCGAGGTCGCCTCGCTCGACGATCTTGCCCTCGTGCATCACCAACACCCGGTCGGCCATTTCGGCGACGACGCCGAAGTCGTGGGTGATCAGGATCGTCGCCAGGCCGCGCTCGCGGTTCAGTCGCCTCAGCAGCTCGAGGATCTGTGCCTGGATCGTCACGTCGAGCGCCGTCGTCGGCTCGTCGGCGATCAGCACTTCCGGCTCCAGGGTCAGCGCCATCGCGATCATCGCCCGCTGCCGCATCCCGCCGGAGAGCTCGTGCGGGTAGCGGTCGACACGTTGCTCGGGGTTTGGCAGACCCACAGAACCCAGCAGCTCCACCGCCCGCTCGCGCGCGTCGCGCCTGCTCACCTGTGGGCGGTGTGCCTGGATTGCCTCGATCAGCTGATCGCCGACCCGGTAGACCGGGTTGAACGAGGTCATCGGGTCCTGGAAGACCATCGCGATCCGCTCGCCGCGGACCCGGCGCAGCTCGGCCTCGCCGGCGCCGATCAGCTCGCTGTCGCCGAGCCGCACCGAGCCCTCGATGCTCGCGTTGGCGGATCGGGTGAGGCCGATGATCGTCTGCGCGGTGACGCTCTTGCCCGAGCCCGACTCGCCGACGATCGCCAGCACCTCACCCGGGGCGAGCTCGAAGGAGACGCCGTCGACCGCTTGCACCCGGCCCCCTTCGGTGGCAAAGCCGACCCGCAGGTCGCTGACGCTGAGCAACGCCTCGCTCATTGCGCCGAGGTCCCCAGCTTGACCCGCGGGTCGAGGTAGGCGTAGGCGATGTCGACCAGGGTGTTGAAGAGGACGACGAAGAAGGCGCCGAAGAGGACGACCGCCATCACCGGCGGCAGGTCGAAGTTGGTCAGCGATTCGTAGGTGTAGAGGCCGATGCCTTCGAGGTTGAAGACCGCTTCGACCAGGATCGAGCCGCCGAGCAGGGCGCCGAAGTCGAGCCCGAAGAGGGTGATGATCGGGACGAGCGAGTTGCGCAGCACGTGCCGGGTCATCACCTGGCGCTCGCTCAGCCCCTTGGCCCGCGCCGTTCGCACGTAGTCCTCTCCCATCGCGTCGAGCATGTTGGAGCGCAGCACGCGGCTGTAGAGGCCGACGTAGACGATCGCCAGCGTCACCCAGGGCAGGATCAGGTGATTCACCCACTCGACCGGGTCTTCGCTCAGCGGGACGTAGGTGCCCGAGGGGAACAGTTCGAGCTGGTAGGTGAGGTAGTTGAGGAAGATCGCCCCCAACCAGAAGACCGGCATCGAGATGCCCGCCACGGCGACGATCGTCAGCGCCCGGTCAAGCAGCCCACCCGCCCTTACCGCCGAGAGGTAGCCGAAGAGGATCCCGAAGAACATCCAGATCGCCGCGGCGCCGATGCAGAGCGAGAGGGTCGCGGGAATCCCTTCGACGATCCGGTCGTTGACGCTTTCCTGCCCTTCGTAGGAGATCAAGTCGCCGCTGAAGATCTTCCCCATCATCGTCAGGTACTGCTGCGGCAGCGGGTCGTCGAAGCCCCATTCTTCGTTGATGCTGGCGACCAGCTGGGGGTTCGCGTTCCTGCCCGCCAGCTGTTGGGCCGGGTCCGAGCTCGGGATCACGTTGAAGATCAGGAAGACGATCACCGAGATCGCGAACAGCACCAGCACCATTCCGATCAGCCGGCGGACGATGAAACGGCCCATCAGACCGCGGTCCCCTCTGGCTCGGCGATGCCGGCGTGCGCCTCGAGCCTCAGCTTCGATTTGGGGTCGAGCGCGTCGCGCAGGCCATCGCCGAAGACGTTGATCGAGAGCACCGTCAGCAGCAGCATCGCGCCGGGGATCACGGTCAGCAGCGGTGCGCTGCTGAGCAGCTCGAAGCCGCCGGCGAGCATCGTCCCCCATGAGGTGTTCGGCGGCTGCACGCCGACGCCGAGGAAGGAGAGGGTCGACTCGAGCAGCATGGTGTTGGCGATGCCGAGGGTGAAGAAGACGATCAGCGTCGAGGCCAGGTTGGGCAGCAGCTCGCCGAACATCACCCGCAGCGGCCCGGCGCCCTGCGAGACAGCGGCCTCGACGAACTCCTTCTCGCGCAGCGAGAGCACCTCGCCACGGATCGGCCGCGCCATGTAGGGGGTGTAGACGAAGGCGATGATCAGGATCGGGATCCAGATCGAGCCGCCGGAGAGGTGCAGCGGCCCGATCTCCAGGCCGCCGGTTGCCAGCGAGAGGCCGAGCGCGATCGCCAGCAGGGTCACCGGGAAGGCCCAGATCACGTCCATCGTTCGTGAGATCACCGCGTCGGCCCAACCGCGGTAGTAGCCGGCGAGCAGGCCGAGGGTCGTCGCCAGCAGCGTCGCGATCAGCGTTGCGAGGAAGCCGATGAAGAGCGAGACGCGCCCGCCATACATCAGCCGGACCATCTCGTCGCGGCCGAGCCGACCGTCGGCGCCGAGGAAGAACTTGCCGTCGGCGCCGAGCCAGAGTGGCCCGACCGGCTTGCCTTCGCGGTTGACGACTTCCCGTTTCTCGCCGTCGACCTCGACCTTCTCCAGCGTGTGCGTCGCGTTCGGCGTCGTGTGGGCGACTTGATCGGCCCACAGCGGTGCCGCCAGGACAAAGACGACGATCGCGACGAAGAGGCCGCCGAAGGCGAGTGCTACCCGGTTGCGTCGCAGCCGCCTGTAGGCCAGATACCAGGGGCTGCGCCCCGTCATTACTTGAACTGGAAGCTGGTCAGGTCCTGGCCGAAGGTCGGGTTGAAGATCACCTTGTCGAGGTCGATTTCGCTGTCGACGAAGGTGGAGGTCGTGTTGCTGCCGTAGGGGACCCAGGGAGCCCGTTCCATGTATTCCTTGTCCAGCGTCGCGTATTCGGCTTCCTGCTTGGGCCCGAGCTGTTCGGTGCTGAGCTTGGAGATCTTCGCGTTCAACTTCGGGTCGTTCATGCGGGCGAGGTTGTAGTTGCTGGTCGGGGAGATGCTTTCGCCCGCCAACTGCGGTTGGAAGAAGCGCGTTCGGGTGCGGGTAGTCGACGAACCAGTTGAACCAGCCGGCGTCGAGGTCGGGCGTCGTTTCGTTGCCGATCACCTGGGTGAAGCTGTCGGCGTTGATCGTTTTCAGCTTGGCGTTGAAGCCGAGCTTGGTGAGCACGTCTTGGAAGTAGGCGCCGGCTTCGTTGTTGGGGCTTTCGTTGTCGGTCCAGACGGTGATGTCGCGGTCGGAGGGGTTGGCTTCTTTGAAAAGCGCCTTGGCTTTGGTCATGTTGCTCGGGTAGAGATCGAACGTTTCGTGTCCCGGCATGCCGTCGGGCAGGATCTGGTGAGCGGCGACGAGCGAGCCGGCGTAGATCCGTTCCAGCGCCGCGGAGTCGACCGCGTAGTTGACCGCCTGGCGCACTTTGACGTCGTCGAAGGGCGCCTTCGTCGTGTTCATCCAGAAGTAGTAGAGGTTGATCTGACGCTCGACCCGGAACTGGGTGCCCTCGTAGCTGATCCTTGACTTTGCTGTAGAGGTCGGCCGGCACGATCGTCTGCATCCAGTTCGTCTTGTTGCGTTCGATTTCGTTGACCTGGGTCGCGCCGTTGCGGACGACCTTGATCTCGACCTTGTCGACGTGACCGGCAGGCAGGTCGGGCATCAGCTTGCCGTTGCTCTTCGCCCACTGCGGGGTTGCGGGCGTAGGACCAGCCGCGGCCGGGTTCGGACTTGACGATCTCGTAGGGCCCGGTGGCCGGCGGCGGATTCGCGCTCTGGGGCTTGTCGGGCGTGTCGGCGAGGCACCAGCGCGACGAAGAGCAGGGCGAGCTCGTTGGTGAAGGTGCCGCGCGGCTGGGTCAGCTCGATCGTGATCTTGCCCGTCTTGTCGTCGGTCTTGATCCCGGAGATGCCGCCGGTCTTGGTCTTGGCGAACTGTTCCGCGCCGACGATGCCCGAGTAGTAGGGCGAGCCGGGCGAGTTGAGCTTGAAGAGGCGTTCGACCGTGCTCGGTGAAGTCGGAGGCCCTGACCGGGGTGCCGTCGGAGTATTTGAGGCCCTTGCGCAGCGTCAGCGTGTAGGTCTTGCCGCCGTCGGTGACCTTGGGCAGGCTCTCGGCCAGCGCCGGGACCACTTTGCTGCCAGCGGCGCCGCTGGCGTGGGCATAGGTGAGCAACGGCAGATACGTGGAGTACATCGCCGTCCAGCCTTCGGCGGTGTAGGAGATGGTCGGGTCGAGGTAGTCGGGGAAGGAGGCGTAGCTGCCGGTCAGCGTGCCGCCCTCCTTGCCACCGGAGCCGCCACCGCACGACGCGAGGCTGAGAGCTATTACCGCCAGTCCGACAACAGCAAGAGCTGCACGCAGCTTCCTCACGTCACGACCTCCGTTCTGGACTGGGCAGAGCCTCTGCGGGAATTAGCTCCACCATAATCTCGTCCTCGGCGGCGTCAAAGTTCCCTGGACGTTCTTTTGCGCTGTCCAGCGGCCAATTCCTGCCCAGCACGACGGCCGAGACGAGGACGATGACCATCACGCCGGCCCCCGCGACGAAGAACGCCGCTCGCGGGCTCCACTGCGTGGTGATAAGGCCACCGAGCACGATAGCCGAGGCCGGGCGTCGCCGAAGCGGACGATTCGAGCGTGCCGAGCACGCGCGCCTGCATCGTCGGTGCGGTCAGCTCCTGGACGGCGCTGATCACCGCAACCCACTGGATGCCGTTCCCCAGGCCGCCGATGGCCGAGGCCGCGCAGGCGACGGCGAGCGCCGGCGCGGCCGCCATGCCGAGGTAGCCCGCGCCGATCGCGACCGTGCTGAAGAAGAGGAGAACCGGCAGCGAAGCGCGACGCAGCGCTTGCGAAGACGACGCTGCCAAAGACCATCCCGACGCCCCAGCTGGCGAGCAGGATGCCGTATCCGTTGCGCCGACCCCGAGCGTTTCCTTCGCGTAGATCACCTCGACCGGGACGACGACCGAGAAGAAGATGAGCGCCCCCGCCTCGGCGGCAAGCAGGCGCCGCAAGGTCGGGTTGCGGCGGATGTAGCCGAGGCCGGCGCGCACCCGCTCCGCCATGCCGGCCTCCCCGTCCGGCTCGGGCTGTGGCAACGGCTTCGCCGTCAGCAGGATCCACCCGATCACATAGAAGGAGGCGGCGTCCAGCAGCAGCGCCGACTGGACGCCGAAGGCCGCGACCACCGCGCCCGCGATCGCCGGGCCGATCGCGGCGCCGGCCGGTGAAGGCGATGTTGAGGACCGCGTTGCCGGCGCGCAGCTCGCCCTCCGGCTCGAGCATCGCCGCGGTGACGGCGCGGGTCAGCGTCTTCGCGGTAAGCGCCAGGGCCCCGTCGATCGCCGCGACGGCGACGACCGCGGCCAGCGAGAAGTGATCGGCGAGCAGTGCCAGGACACCGAACGCCGCCGCCTCGGCGGCGTAGATCGCCGGCAGCACGAAGCGGGGCGGCGGTCGCTCTAGGCGAGCGACGAAGAACGGCGTCATCAACGCCGGCAGGAAGCCGGTCCCGATGAAGAGCAGCGCCGTGGCCATGGCGCTGTCGGTCAGCTCGAAGACGAGCACCGAGAGGGCGACGATGCCGAGCCAGTCGCCCATCTCGTTGACCCCGTAGGAGATCGCCAGGCGGCGGAATGCCGGCCGTCGCAGGGGGTCGCGCAGGCGTGGATTACTCATTTCTAAGTCAAAGTCCTACAACGTTTATGCACAAGTTTCATTGCAGATGCACAAGTTTCCGCGAAGTTGTGGTACAAACTTGCCAGCAGATCAAGACATTCCTCGCGGCAACTTGTGCGGGGGCAAGAGATCCGGGCTTCGACGAAGGGGTATGGACATGGTCTTCAAGCGATAGAACTTTCCAGTTGAGACAGCACCGACGTTGGTGCTGCATGAGCTTTGCAAAGGGCGCCGACAGGCGCCCTTTGCTTTTTTGGGCTGAGTAGATCCGCTATTTGCGGAAATGCAACGTATTGGCCAGGTGGTCCCATGCCGCTTGCCCAGCGCATGCCGAGCGTTTACCTTGATAGCGCAAGTTGCCGTTGTCGCGGACTTGGCCACCAGTCGCAGGAATCGCATGCCGGGCGGGAAACTTCATGGCTGAGTCGTACACGATGGTTGACCCAGGCGCGATCCATGCATAAAGAGCGACCCACCAGGTTGGTTACCGGGATCCTGGCGATCACCTTCGTCGGGATCGCCGTCGCGGCCGTCTTGGAGGCGCCGAACGCCAACTGGGACTTGCAGCTCTTCGCGACCCTGCTGGCGTTCTCGGCGTTCAGCGACGTGATGTCGATCGAAACCGAATCTCGCCTGAAGATCTCGGCCAACTTCCTCGCGTTGATCACCGCGATCGCCTTCCTGGGCGGCACGCCGGCAGCGTTGATCGGCGTCATCTCGATCCTGATCGGGTGGATCCGCTACCGCGAACCGTTCCCCGACCTGCTGGTCAATGTGCTGACCTTCATGACCTTCCCGCTGCTGGTCGGGGTCGGTTTCCAGCAGCTGCTCGAATCGACCCAGACCACCACGGCCGACCTCGCCTTCTACGTCTTCGTCTTCGGCGCCTTCGCCTGCGGGATCTTGATGAATTTCGTGATGATCGGCGCCTACACCAGCTACGTCGAACGCAGCCCCTTCATCCCGAAGATCCGCACCGTGATGATCCCGCTGCTTCCTTCCGAGCTCGCGGCGGCTCTGATGGCGGTCGGCGTCGCCTTCATCTACACCCAGATCGGCCTCGCCGGGGTCGCCATCTTCGGCATCGTCCTCGTCACCTTCCAGTACCTGCTCGGCGCCCTGATCAAGTCGCAGGAACGCGCTCGCGAGCTCGAGGTACGGACCAACCAGCTGGCCAGCTTCCAGGTCGGCATGTTGAGCGCGCTGCTGCGCACGCTCGACCTGCGGGACCAGATGACCGCCCGCCACAGCGCCGCCGTCGCCCGCTACTCGCGGGCGATCGCCCAGAAGGCCGGCTTCTCCAAGCGCGAGGAGGAGCTCGTCCACATCGCCGCGCTGCTGCACGACATCGGCAAGTTCATCCTCCCCGACCGGATCCTCAAGGCCAACGTGCCGCTGACCGACGAAGACTGGATGCTGATCCGCCGCCACCCGCAGCAGGGTGCCCGCGTCGTCTCCTCGCTCGACGGCTACGGCCCGGTCGCCGACATCATCCTCGCCCACCACGAGCGGATCGACGGCAAAGGCTATCCGCGCGGCCTGGAAGGCGACGACATTCCCGAGCTGGCGCGGATCATCTCCGTCGCCGACACCTACGACGTGATGACCGCGCGCGACTCCTACCGCACCCCGACCTCCAGCTACGAGGCGATCCAGGAGCTGCGCCGCGTCGCCGGCAAGCAGCTCGACGCCCGCTTCGTCGAGGTCTTCATCGAGCTGCTCGAGGACCAGGACGTCTCCTTCCGCCACGGCGAGGAGGCCGACTTCGAGCACGAGCTGTCGCTGGAAGCGCGGATCGCCGAGACCGCGAACCCGGGCGTCGACTCGGGTCGCTTCCAGGTCGCCGGCGTCACCGTCGGCTAGGGCTAGAGCCAGCGTCGGATACGGTTGCGCGGCGCATGCGCGCCGTTACTTTCCAAGCGCCCGGAGAGGTTCGGATCGAGGAGAAGGCCGATCCCGAGATCGTCGCCGCCGACGACGCGGTGGTGCGGGTCGAGGCGAGCGGGATCTGCGGCTCGGACCTCCACATCTACCACGGCCGGGTGCCGGTCGAGCCCGGCTTCACGATCGGCCACGAGTTCGTCGGCACGGTTCTCGCCGCCGGCGCCGACGTCGAGCGAGTCGCCGTCGGCGACCGCGTGCTCGGCTGCTTCCACACCGCCTGCGCCACCTGTGCCGCCTGCCTGCGCAGCGACTACCACCGCTGCGAGCGCGGCCGCACCTTCGGTCACGGCTCGCACCTGGGCGACCTGCAGGGTGCCCAGGCCGAGCAGCTGCTGGTCCCGCGCGCCAACCTCACCCTGCGCCGGGTCCCGGAGGGGATGTCCGACGAGGTGGCGCTCTTCGCCGGCGACGTGATGGGGACCGGCTACCACGCGATCGCCCACGCCGGCACGCGAGCCGGCGACACGGTCGCCGTGCTCGGCCTCGGACCGGTCGGGCTCTGTGCTGTTCAGGCCGCGCTGGCGGCGGGAGCGACCAGGGTCTTCGCGATCGACTCGGTCGGGGAGCGACTGTCGATGGCCGAGCGTTTCGGCGCCGTCCCGCTCCACCTCGGCGAGGACGAGCCGAAGCGGGCGGTTCGCGCAGCCACCGAAGGCCGTGGCGTCGACGTCGTCGTCGATGCGGTCGGCGACCCAGGCCCGCTGGCGATGGCGGTCAGCCTCGCTCGCGACGCCGGCACCGTGTCGGGGATCGGCGCTTACGCCGGCAAGGGCGAGGTGCCGCTCGGCCTCGCCTGGCTCAAGGGCCTGACCCTGCGGCTCGGCCTGGCCAACGTGATCGCCCACGTCGACCGGGTGCTCGGCTTGCTCGAGGCCGGCAAGCTCGACCCGTCGCCGCTCGTCACCCACCACATGAAGCTCGACCAGGCGGCGGAGGCCTACGAGCTTTACGACAACCGCGAAGGCTCTGAAGATCGTTTTAACGCCGTGCATTTGTGAAATCTGACGTTTCTCTCTACATTTGAGCGGTGCGAGGGAGGCGACTTTCAGTTGCGGCAATCGTCGTCGTCCTGGGCGCCCTGGTCTTTGCCACGGGCGCCCAGGCATGCTCGTGCGCGCCGATCTCGCGGAGTGACGCGATGCAGGGGGCTGACGCGGCGATCGCCGGGCGCTTGCTGAAGGTGATCCCGCAGAGCCACCAAAGGGCGCTCTACCGCTACCAGGTGCAGCGTGTCTATAAGAGCGGCGGGGAAATCCAGCCCGGCAGTGCTATTTCCGTGGATAGCGCTCGTGGCTCCGCCGCGTGCGGTTTGCCAACCGCGATTGGCCGACGCTACGGCCTGCTGCTTTCGCATACCGAAAATGGCTGGGCCAGTGGAGCCTGTGCCTTGCTCGGCAAGTCCGACTGTGCTAGTTGACTAGCACATTATCTTGGACTATTGTGCTGCCGTGATGGCACAGCAGGCGCCGAGCGATCCGAACCCCTTCTCGATCGATCCGAACGACGAGCTTCCCGTCGGCCTGCAGTTGACCTGGCGCCTGCGGGCACTGATCGCCACCGGTCACCTCGCTTCCGGCGAACGACTGCCCAGCTTCCGCCGTCTCTCAGATTGGGCCGGGGTCAACGTGAACACCGTGCGGGCTGTCTATGCCGGCCTCGAGCAGGAGGGCCTGGTGGTCAGCCGTCAGGGTCAGGGCACGTTCGTCGCCGATGACATCGAGCCGGCTGCCCAGCTGGAGGAGATCGCGACCGATGCGCTGCGCCGCGCTCTCGACGCCGGCCTCAGCCCGCGCCAGCTGGCGGTCGTCGCCTCGGCCTGCGCGAGCATGCCGGGAGGCCTGGACGACGTTCCGGCCACGGCTCCGGACGAGCTTCCGGACCCGACCGAGGAGGGGGAGGCGATCGAGGTGCGGCACGAGCTGCGCCGTCAGATCGCCCGGCTCGAGGCCGAGCTGGCCACCTACCCGCGCGACCTGCCGCGCGACCTGCCGACGGCGCCGCGCCGCGCCAGCGCTCACGTCGCCCGGGTGGAGGAGCTCGAGCAGACCCGCGACACCCTGATCGCCCAGCTATCGGAAGCCCAAAAGGCCGCCGAGCAACGGGCACGGCAGGCAGGGCGCGAAAGGGTGCAGGACGCCAGCCCCCTCGAGCGGGCGACGAGCTGGTGGCGGCGAAAACTGTGACGCGCGCTCTTCTGCCCGCCAAGTCCTTCTTCGAGCAGGTCGGGGAGATGATGATCCTGACCGCCAAGACGATCGTCTCCGCGATCAGGCCGCCGTACCCCTACGGCGAGGAGCTGGTCGGCCAGTTCCTCTTCGTGCTCAAGCTGTCGTGGTTCCCGATGACGATCTCGACCTTTGCCCTCTGCCTGGGCGCCCCGGGCCTGCAGGCGGCGGGCATCCTCAACCTCTTCGGCGCCCTCGACCGGCTCGGCGGGTTCTTCGTGGTGATCGCGGTGCGCCAGATCGGCCCGATCGTCACCGCGATCGTCGTCGGCGGGGTCGCCGGCACCGCGATCACCGCCGACCTCGGCGCCCGCAAGATCCGCGAGGAGCTCGACGCCCTGCAGGTGCTCGGCGTCGACCCGATCAAGAACCTCGTCGTGCCGCGCTTCCTGGCGCTGATGATCATCACCGGGCTGCTCGACATCTTCGCGATCGTCTTCGGCCTCACCGCCGGCATCGCCGCCGAGCTGATCTACGGTCAGCCGCTGGGCGGGTTCTTTGCGACGCTCTTCACCAACGCGCTGGTCACCGACCTCTGGGGCTCGGTGCTTATGTGCTCGCTGTTCGGGGGGATCATCGCGGTCGTCTGCTGCTACAAGGGCATGACGGCGACCGGCGGCGCGGCGGGGGTCGGCCGGGCCGTCAACCAGGCGGTCGTGATCGCCTTCATGGGGGTCTTCTTCTTCCTCTACGTCTTCACCGCGGTACTGCTGGCCACCAACCCCGAACTGCAGTCGATCCGGTGAGGGGCGCACGACGATGATCGGCTGGCTCGACGTCCCCCGCAGCTGGCTCGACTCCTTCGGCGAGGTCGCGCGCTTCGGCTCGCGGGTCGCCGGGCTGGTCTACTCGGGGCGCGTCGGCCGGTACTTCGGCGAGAGCCTGCGCCAGGGCGGGATCCTGATCCTTGGCTCGGCACTGGTCATCTGGGCCTTCGTCTTCATCCTCGGGCTGCAGTGCGGTGTGCTCGGCGCCTATTTCAACCGGTCCATCGGCGCGCCCTCCTACGCCGGCCTCTTCTCGGCCTACTGCGACCTGCGCGAGGCGCTGCCGTACGCCTTCGGCTACATCCTCGCGGCCAAGGTCGGCACCGGGATCGTCGCCGAGATCGGCGCGATGCGGATCTCCGACGAGATCGACGCGCTCGAGGTGATGGGCATCCAACCGGTGACCTTCCTCGCCGCGACCCGCCTGCTCGGCGCCTGGATCGCCCTGCCGTTCATCTACCTGGTCGCGATCGGGGTCATGTACTTCGCCAGCTACATCGCCGTGGTCGACCAGATCGGCGACGTCTCCTCGGGCGGCTACCTGCTGATCTTCTGGATGTTCCAGGACCCCTTAGACGTGTTCTTCAGCCTGACCAAGGGAATGGTGATGGCGACCGCGATCGTCGTGGTCGGCTGCTACTACGGCTACACCGCGTCGGGGGGACCGGTCGGCGTGGGTACGGCCACCGCGCAGTCGATGGTCGTCAACATCATCCTCGTCCACATCATCGGGATGCTGGGGACGGTGGTCTTCTGGGGCCCCAGCCCCAGGGCTCCGATCGGGGGTTGAGTCAGGCGGCAGTGCCCGCCGTGGCCTTCGCCGGGTTGCGGTGGCGACGGAACATCTCCTTCACCCACTTGATTCCGCGGCGCTGCTCGAGCGGGGCGCGGAACTCGGCGAAGCCTTTTGCCGAAGGCGAGTCGGCATTGAGCGGGCCCTCCTCGGGGACGGCGAGCGGGTAGAAGAGCGAGGCGGCGGTGAGGTCGGCGACGCTGAAGCGGTCCCCGACCAGGTACTCGTCGTCTCCGAGCTCGGCCTCGAGCCGGTCGAGCCCGGCGAGGACCTTGGCGCGCCCCCGTTCGGCCTCGGCGGCATCGCCGGCGCGGAAGCGAATGGCGGTATAGGCGCGAGCGTAGGCGGCGGTGGGGCCACTGAACCTGGCGATGGGCTTGGGGGCGGTCTGTTCCATCAGCTTCGCAAAGCTCTCCCGGTCGTTGGCGAACTCATACCAGGCGAGCTGCCGGACATAGGGGCCCAGCTCCTCGTCGAAGAACTCCTCCAGCTCCAGCGCGCGGCGCCGCTCTGCGATGTCTGCGGGGTAGAGCGGCGGCTCGGGGTAGCGCTCCTCCAGGGCGGCGATGATCGCGGTCGAGTCGCCGATCCGCTCTCCGTCGATGCTGAGCACGGGGAAGGTGTAGTGGGCCCCGCGGGTAAGCCAGAGGGCAACCGCCATGTGGGCGCCGGGGACGGGCGAGTGGCGACGATGCTCGATTTCCTTCCAGGCCAGCGCCCAGCGCGCCTTCTCGCTGTAGTGCGAGACGTCGATCTGCCAGAGGGTGGGGAGGGAGTCGCTCATCGTTTGGACCTTCCGGTTGTGCCAGCATAGGGACCGATGGCGCCCCTGGACGACTCCGAAGTGGACGCGAGGCTGGCGGAGCATCCCGGCTGGGAGCGCAGCGGCTCAGCCATCCGCAAGAGCTTTGGCCGCAGCGACTTCGTCGGCTCGGTCAACTTCGTCCAGAGCCTGGTCGAGCCGGCCGAGGCGATGAACCACCACCCCGATCTGGAGATCTCCTGGGACACGGTCACCGTTTCGCTCTCCACTCACTCAGAGGGCGGTATCACCGCCGCCGACTTCGAGCTTGCGGCGAAGATAGACGCGCTGGCCTGACACGGCGAGCGGCTACGCACCGCCACCTCCCCCGTCGCTTGCGGGCACCATGAATTCGAGGTGCATCGAGGCGAGCAGCTCTTCGTCGATTAGTGCGAGGTCGCTCACCTTCCATTCCGTCGCCCGCCACTCGATTGCTTTACCGCTGTGGAGATCTACGCGCTCAATGGTTCCCTCACGGCCCATCAGACCGCTGCCGCAGGCCACCCAAGCCATCCCGTCCTTGGCGACAATTGCCCTCGGCCGGCCGGGAAGCTCCGCGGCGGAGACGACGCGTTGTTCCGGGCCGTCGATCGTGTGTAGCCAGCCGCGCCCGCGAGAAAGGCTCCGCGCACAGCCGACGAGCAATGCGTCCTCGGTCAAGGCCAGACATCTGATCCGCTGCGGGAGCTGGATCCCCGCCCCGATCCGTCCGATTCCGGGATCGAAACAGACCAGACGACGGTCGCGGCCGCACGATATCCAGAGCATGCCGTCGTGGGCGATCATGTGGCTGGCCCCCCGAGGGACCTTGCGTTCGGTCGCGACTTCTCCGCTTGCGGGGTCCAGCCCGTAGAGCCGTCCGTTCCTGCGCAAGACCCAGATCACCCCTTCCGTGACGGCAATGGCGGTTGCTGCCCGGCCGAATCGTGCAACGCCTTCCGCCTGCTGGCCGGAAGGCCACAAGCGCCACAGCCAGCCGTTCGACCCGACCGCCCAAATCGCTTCGGGGCAGGCCGTGATCGCGACCGGTGTCTTTGAGAATTTCTGGATTGCGCTCAGCTCGAGCGTGTCGGGCTCGAGCCGGGCGACCGTGCGGCTGCCGCGGTTGGCTACCCAGATTCCGCTGTGCGCAACGGCGATCACCCCGCGCCCGTGCCCCGTTCCGGTGCTGTGGTAAGGCGTGCCTTGGTCGATGGTGTTGAACGCCCGAACCCACCCGGTCGGGCTCACGGCGCCCGTTCGGGTGGTGACGGTGTTCAACCAGTAGGACGGGCGCAACCAAGGCGAACGCCTATTGTCTCCCGCTCCAGTCGCAACAGGTTCAGCCAACGGTTTTCAAAGGGTACGTTGCAGTCATGGCAGATGCACTGAGAGTCGACGAGAGGCTGTCGATCCCGCTGGGGGAGATCGAGCTGCGGGCCAGCCGCTCCTCCGGGCCGGGCGGTCAGCACGCCAACGTGACCGCCTCGCGGGTGGAAGCGGTGTTCGACGTGCGGGCTTCGGCGGCCCTCGACGACGCACAGCGGGCGCGGCTGATCGGGCGCGCCGGCCCCGTCCTTACCGCCGTCGCCCAGGAGTCGCGCGGCCAGGCGCGCAACCGTGAGTTGGCGCTGCAGCGGCTGGCGGAAAAGATCGCGACGGGCCTTGCCGTGCCGCGCAGCCGCCGTCCGACCAAGCCGAGCCGAGCGGCCCGGAAGCGCCGGCTGGAGCGCAAGCGCCTGGTCGGAGAACGCAAGCGAGCCCGTCGCCGGCCCGCGGCGGAAGACTGATTGGCAAACTGGGCGAGATGGCGAAACGAAGGCAACGAAGGCCCCGGCAAAAAGCTCCGACGGTCGACTACGGCGATGCCGAGGGCAATGTCCTCACTTTGCGGCAGTCGCTCAGCGCAGGCACGATCGCGAAGCTCGGCGACGGGCCGGCGACTGCGGCGACGACGCAAGAGGATGCCTGGCACCGGCGCTCGGAGCTGCTCTTCGAGCGCCTCGCAGTGCGCTGGGAGATCGCCGGGCTGCCGCTCGACGACCAGAAGATGCTGCTCGGCCGCTACCGGATGGCCGATGCCGCGACCCAGGAATGGGTCCGCCGCACGATCGCCGAGCACATCGACCGGTTCATCCCCGAGCTTTCGGGGTAGGGTGACCTTGATGCTTGCTGACGCCAAAGCAACGAGCGGCTTTGCAGTCCCCGACACGGACGAGGCGAAGCAATTCTACGGCGAGACCCTTGGTCTGGAGGTCGCCGTATTCGATGAGGAGAACGGTGTCATGGCTCTAAAACTCAAAGGCGGCGACGTTTTCTTCTATCGCAAACCGGACTTCATCCCGGCCACCTACACGATCCTCAACTTCGAGGTCGACGACGTCGACGCGGAGGTGGAGGATCTCTCCTCGCGGGGCGTCAGCTTCGAGCGCTACGACGGCTTCGAGCAGGACGAGAAGGGCATAGCCCGGGGCCCAGGTCCGATGGTCGCATGGTTCAAGGACCCCGCCGGCAACATCCTCTCGGTCCTCCAGCAGCCCTGAGGCTTTTCGCGCGGTAGGGCCGCTTGCACAGCGGCTACTATCCTGCGTGATGTTCCGCAGACAACACATGCCGAAGCAAATTGCGCAAGGTCGGCTTGTTCATCCCTCGGCATTGGGTGGCAAAAAGACGAAACCCCGGCGGTTTGGCCTGCCTCCCGGAGGAGGCTACACAGGGACCGTTCCGGGGCTTTCGCAGACAATATATCGCGTAACCTCTGGCCATGGTGCTTGCGCGTAGGCAACTCGAAAGGCTCTTCAGCGCGCAGCGCATGAGCACTTACGCCGCTTTCTGCGATGGCGACTTCGCTTCGGCGATTGCTCTATACCGCTGGAACGCGGCGATCACGGCGGCCTTCTGGGAGCCGATCGGCCATCTCGAGGTCGCGCTGCGAAATACGCTCGCTGCTCAACTCGCCGCCCGCCACCAACGTCTCCGTCGATCGGGGGAATGGCTAGATGATCCCGAGCTGGAGTTGAGCGATCGGGCGCGAGGTGTCATCGGTGCGGCGCGGGCTCGTGTGAGGCAGAAGGGAAAGCGCGCGAGTGAAGGACAAATGATCAGCGAGCTGAGCCTCGGCTTTTGGCGGTTCCTGGTTACCAAGAAGCTGACTGGCCTTTGGCCCGATCTCGCCAGCGCATTCCCCCACGCGCCGGACAGGAAGCGGGAGACCGTCGAGGGGCCCGTCGCGCGGCTGCACGACTTCCGCAACCGGCTCGCACATCATCAGCGAATTTGGAACCGTTCCCCTGTCGCTAGGTACGAAGACCTCATGGTGGTCGCCGGCTACATCGACGCCGATCTGCCGACCTGGATAGACAGCAATAGCTCGGTGCCGAATCTGCTGCGCGGTGATTGGTCGCTTACTCGCGCCAAAGCGATGGCGCGCGGAGTCGAGCCTGTGTATGCGTCGCAACAGGTGCCTTCAAAGGAGACCTCGGCGGAGGCGATATTGGATCGCGTCGGCGGCAAACGCATGTCGCGGGAAGAGTTCGACAAACACTTCGGCGATCTGCTTACTGATGGCGAGGGGTAGCCAGGCACTGCCCCGCGGATCGTCGATGGGCGCGGCTGGGTTCGAACCAGCGACCTCTCGCGTGTGAGGCGAGCGCTCTCCCACTGAGCTACGCGCCCGGGAGGGCTTGGATATTACGGGGGCGGTGTGGATAAGCGCCTTCGTGCTTGGCCTGGACCCGTGATCGAGACGGGGCAGGTACATCTGTCCAAAAATCGGTAGTGGACGTGCTTAATTTTAAGTAATTGGGCAGAGTCACCGAGAAGGCGATCCGCGGACCCATCACGGGCCCCGGCCCGCACAGCCCGATGCACGAGAGGAGCACCTCGATGGTTTGGAAGAGAGCTCGACTCCGGTTCACGATCCTGGTCGGAGCGGTCTGTGCGGCCCTGCTCGCCTTTGCCGGCTCGGCGTCCGCTACGACCGCCACCTACCCCGGGGGTGGCAGTGGATTCGACGAAGGGGCGGAAGGGTGGAGCGCCGGTGGCGCTTCGTGCACGCCCGCCGAACTGCTCTGCGCGTCCGAAGCCGCCTACGACGCGACGACCGGCAATCCGCCGGGTTCGATCGCGGCGAAAACGACGGTGACCCTCAACCTGGTCGGCCTGTTCAAAGGGACCGCTACCTGGAACTCACCCCAGTTCACGGTGCCGGTGGCGGCGATTACCGACGCCGACGTACATCTGGATCAGGCCTTCGACCCCGGTGGCCTGGTTGACGTGGAACCGGAAGCGACCTACGCCGTCACCCTGTCGGACCTTACGACCGGCACCTCGACGACCGCTCTGAGCGGCGAACTCAACGAGGAAGACGAAGCCTTCGCTGGCGCCAGTGCCCCTGTTGCGGTAGTCGGTGGTCATACCTACCGGCTCTCGATCGGGACCGTGACGGCGCAGAGCACGCTGGCCCTCTCGACGCTGAGCGGGACCACGAGCTTGCGCTTCGACAACGTCGGCCTGACGGTGCGATCGGCGTCTGGAGGCAAGGGTGGCAACGGTGGCGGTGGGGCAGGTGGCAAGGGGTCGGGCTCCAACTCGGGCTCGCTCTCCGACAGGCGCCTCTTCTCGCTGCTCAGCAGCAACACCGCGGCCGGCTCGGCACTGCTCAAAGGCAAGCGGCTTTTCGTCAAGGTCGGCTGCCCGGCAAAGGCCGGTCATGCCTGCCGGATCACCGCGCAGGGGCTGCTCAATAGGCGCAAGCCCGCCACGACGAAGCGCACCGTCAAGGTGCCCAGGGGCAAGAGCAAGCGGATCGCCCTGCGCATCAAGCCGAAGGCTCGCGGAAAAGTCAGCAAGCGCAAGCGGCTGCTCTTCCGCGAGAAGGTCCACGCCGGCAAGGCGCAGGCGACCGTCTACAGGCAGCGCCAGCTGATCCGCCGCGGCTGAGCTCGCTCAGGCGACGGCCTGCTCCGCGGTGGGGAGCGGGCCATCGCCTGGCGGGCCGGTCTCGCCCGCCGCCGCGGCGCGCTCCAGCAGGGCTCTGCCGACGAAGGGGAAGACAAGGGTCGAGAGCATCGCCGCCCCGACCAGGCCGGCAGCGGTCGAGGCTTTCATGTGGCCGGACTCGATCGCGATCGTCGTGATCGCGACGACGAGCGGCAGCTCGGTCGCCGAGTAGAAGGCGAGGGCGGCGCGCTGCCGGGTCCCCAGGACGCCGCGGTAGAGCAGCATCGCCGGCGCGCCGCGGACGACGAGGAAGAGGCAGAAGAACATCGCCAGCTTGAGCAGCGCCGTGACCGAGCCGAGCGCGCCGAGGTCGAACTCGATGCCACTGGTGATGAAGAAGAAGGGGACGAAGAAGCCGAAGCCGACCGCGGTCAGCTTCGACTCGAACACTTTCAGCTCGTGCCCCTTCAGCGCCAGGCGCACGATCATCCCCGCGACGAAGCCGCCGAGCAGGACGTCGAGGCCGAGCTTGCCGGCGAGCAGGACGAGGCCGAAGACGAGGACAACGGTGATCCGCACGGCGAGCTGGCTGCTCGTCTCGAAGGTCCGCTCGAGTGCCGGCCAGCCGCGCCAGGCGAATTTCACCGAGACCAGCGCTATCGCCAGCGCCAGCGCCACGAAGCCAATCAGGATCACGCTCTCGTGCAATGGGTTGGCGGTCGAGAGGACCAGCGTCACCAGCAGGATCGGACCGAACTCACCGATCCCACCCGCCGCCAGCAGGTAGGTGCCGAACTTGGTCTTCAGCTCGCCGTTGTCGCGCAGGATCGGGATCAGCGTGCCGATCGCGGTCGTCGCCATCGCCGAGCCGGTGTAGAGGAAGGAGAGGACGATCCCGGCCGCGGCGAGGATCCCGCCGAGCCCGTAGGCGAGCGCGATCGAGAGCAGCCAGCCCCAGGCGCCCAGCTTGAGCGGTCTGCCGCGGATCCGCGCGAAGTCGATCTCGTAGCCGGCGAAGAAGAAGAGCATCCCCAACCCGAGGTTGGAGAAGAATTCGATGAAGCTGTCGGTCCCGGCGAGGTCGAGCACTTCGGGGCCGACGACGATCCCCAGCAGCAGCTCGACGACGACGACGGGCGGCGCGAGGCGGGCGGGAACGGCTGCGACGGTGACCGCCGCGACAGCGGCGATCGTGACGATGACGAAGAACGAATCGGTGTCGATGTCGATCACGGCGGGGAAGACTCTACGACCCGTGGCCGGGTAGGATCGTGAGTGGACCGTGCTAGGCGGGGAATCAGCGGTGCCTTGTAACCCGCAATCCGCTCTAGCGGGGCCGAATACCGTTCTGAGGGGCCGGCCTTCGGGGTCAGTGCGTCGCAGGCGGCGTTGACGGCCGGGTCCTGCGCGACGTGGGCACGTGAATCAGGTCAGGTCCGGAAGGAAGCAGCCTTAAGCGGATGCCGCGGGTGCCGCAGGTGAGCCCGGCTCGAGCCAAAAGCGACGGACACGCCTGGGGACCTCGCTTCGAAGGGCGGCCGCACGGTCCATTTTTCAAATTCTGGCGAGTCGCTCGGCGAGCCAGAGGTCGCAGAGCCAATCGGACTGCTCGCCACTCTTGCGAGCGATTTTGATGCCCTCCGGGCCGCCGGCGACCGTGACTTTTTTCCAGCGGGTCGAGTTGGGGACCTCTTTTAGTGCCGCGACCAGGGCTTCCGGCGCGCCGTCGCCGGGACGCACCCGGCCGTCGCGCGACCTGGCGCTGAACTCCGGCGTGGGCGCGGCGACGCTGACTTCGCTGGCGCCGCTCCGCTGCTCGCCGCCGAGCCGGATCGAGACCCGGCGCCCGTTGCGCTCGCCGCTGAGGACGAGAGCCCCGTGGACCTTCGGCCCGACGCGCCCGGTCGTCGCTTCGCGCGTCTCGATGTTGACCTTCGGTCGTTCGGTCACCTCGAGGCCGAGCGGTGCCATCGCCCGGCCGACGTTGTCGTAGCTGCGGTCCATCTCGCCGCCGGGAGCGAGTGCCCGGAAGCTGCCCCAGAGCGCGACGAGCACGATCAGCGGCGCGCCGATCAAGAGCGGTAGGAAGCTTTCCAGCAGGTAGGTCGCGGGAACAGCGACGAAGATCAGCGCCGTCACCACCATCCCCAGTCGCAGGCTGCGCCGCCCCGATTCCCACATCTCGCTGCGCGCCTTGAGCGCGTCGGCGTCGATTGGGCCCACGGCCATCGCCGCCCACAGGTCGGGCTCGGCCATCGTCATCGGGTTGTCGACCTCGCGACCGCCTTCGGCTGCGGCCCGGGCGCTGTCCTTGGCGTCCGCTCCCGAGACCCGGTCGAGGTCGGCGCGCTGGAGGGCGAAGAGGATGACGAAGAAGACCGCGAGGACGGCGAAGATCAGCGCCAGAGTCGTCTTCGGGTTGGCTTCGCCCTGGCCCGTGGTGGTGGCGATGACGAGGATGATCGCGGCGACGACGAAGACGCCGATGAGCCCGAACCGCGAGGAGCGTTTGAATCCACCAGCCATAGCGCGCCGCCAGCCTACATCCGCCGACGGGCCGCAAAGCGTCCTATATGTCCACTTTGAGGCCCGTCGGCGGTTAGTCGATCAACCGCGATTCCATGCGGCTGATCGCGATCCGCCACATGACGAAGGCGAAGGCGACGAGGCCGGCGAAGCGGACGAGGTCGATCGCTTCGTAGCCGAAGGCGCCGCCGCGGACCAGTTCGACCAGCTGGTGGAGTGGGTTGAGCTGCGCGACGATCTGCACGCCCTCGGGCAGTTCGTCGATCGGGAAGAAGGCGCCGGAGACGAGGAAGAGCGGCGTGACGAAGAGCGCCGTGACGTAGTTGAACTGGTCGATCTTGGCGACGGTCGCCGCCATCGCGATGCCGAAGCCGGCGAAGCCGAGCGCGGTGGCTAGACAGAAGAACGGGGTCAGCAGCATCCCCCAGGCCGGGTCGAGCCCGAAGAGCATCGTCACCAGCAGCGGCACGCAGCCGTAGACGCTGGCGCGCAGCCCGATCCAGAGCATCTCGGCGCTGACCAGCTCCTCGACGTCGACCGGGGCGGCGAGGATCGCTTCGTAGGTGTTCTGGAAGCGGTGCTTGACGAAGGTGCCGAACATGGCGGGCAGGGCGCTGGAGAAGATCACCGCGGTGGCGACCATGCCGGTGCCGACGAACTGCACGTAGGGGACCCCGTTGACTTCGTCGACCAGGGTCGCGCTGAGGCCGAGGCCGAAGGCGAGCAGGTAGACGATCGGTTCGAGCACGCTGGAGAAGGTCGTCCCGCGCCAGTAGGTGCGGAAGTTGGCCAGCTCGCGGCTCATCACACCACTGATCGCCGCCGGTTCCAGGCGCCTCACTCTGCGGCCTCTCCGGTGAGCATCACGAAGACGTCCTCGAGGGTGGCGGCGCGGACCACGGCGTCGTCGGGAATCGCCCCGTTCTCGGCCCGCTCGGAGCCGACGATGGCGATCGCCGGGCCGGCTGGGCGCACCGCGAGCCCGGCGGCCTCGGCTTCGGCTCGCACGGTGGCGAGGCGGTCCGGCGGCCCGTAGACCTCGGCCGTCTCGCGGCCGACGTGCTCGACGATCAGCTCGGCGGGCTTGCCGCGGCTGATCACCTTGCCGTGCGTCATCACCGCGACTTCGTCGGCCAGCCGCTCGGCCTCCTCGATGTAGTGGGTCGACATCAGGATCGTCGTGCCGCCCGCCCGCAGGTTGTCGATCAGGGTCCAGAGCTCGGTGCGGATCTGCGGGTCGAGGCCGACGGTGGGCTCATCGAGCAGGATCAGCCTCGGTTCGTGGACGAGACCACGGGCGAGCAGCAGCCGGCGGCGCATGCCTCCGGAGAGCTCATCGACGGCGTCGCGACGGCGGTCGCGCAGGCGGGCCAGGTCGAGCGCCCGGTCGACGGCCGCGCCGACGTCGGGAACCCGATAGAGGCGGGCGTAGACGGCCAGGTTGTCCTCGACGGTGACGTCGACGTCGAGGTTGTCGAGCTGCGGCACGACGCCCATCTCGGCCCGCGCCGCCTTCGAGTCGCCGGGCAGCTCGTGGCCGAGCGCGCGCAGTTCGCCCGCGTCGGGCAGCGCTTGGCCGGTGATCAGTCGCATCGTCGTCGACTTGCCGGCGCCGTTGGGGCCGAGCAGGCCGAGGCAGATGCCCTCGGGCACGTCGAGGTCGAGACCGTCGACAGCCGTGATCGGGCCGAACCTCTTGACCACGCCGCGCAGTTCGATTGCCGCCATGGCCGCCATGCTTGCATGGAAGACTCCCCGCCATGCTGGACGAGCGCTGGATCAGGGCACTGCACGTGGAGACGATGCGCGAGGAGGAACTGCACGCCGAGCGCGAGCACCACGTCCTCTTCCAAGCCTCGACGATCGGTGCCCTGCTCGACGGCGCCTACGAGGGCGACCTCAGCTTTGCCGAGCTGGCCGAGCACGGCGACCTCGGCCTCGGCACCCTGAACGGCCTCGACGGCGAGATGATCGCCCTCGACGGGAGCTTCTACCGGGCCGATGTGGACGGAGGGGTCGAGGAGGTTGGGGAAGACGAGCTGACCCCCTTCGCCGTGGTGACCCGTTTCGAGCCGGCGATCGACCGCACGCTCGGCGGTCCGCTCGACCACGTGGGGCTGTTGGGGCAGCTGGACGAGCTGATCCCGGCGGGGGCGGCCTCGTGCGCGATTCGCCTCGACGGCCACTTCGAGCTGGTCCGCGCCCGCTCGGTTCCCCGCCAAGCGCCGCCCTATCGCCCGCTGACCGAGGTCGTCCTCGAGCAGCACGTCTTCGAGCTCTCAGACGTCGAGGGAACGATGCTCGGCTTCCGCTTCCCCGACTACGTCGAGGGGATCGAGGTCAGCGGCTACCACCTCCACTTCATCTCCGCCGATCGCCGCCGCGGCGGCCACGTCCTCGCCTCGCGCTCGAACGGGCTGCGCGCCAGACTCGACCCCTCGAGCGAGCTGCACATCGAGCTACCGCCGGCGATCGACCTGGCCGACCCGGACCTGGCCAGCGCTACCCACGCCGCGGTCGAGGCGGTCGAGCGCGGCTAGCCTCTTCCCCGGCAGCCGTCGATCAGCGACGCGAAGCGAGCCTGGTCGTAGGTCAGGCGGATCACGCCGGCAGGTGGCAGGTCGGCGACCGCCTCGACGACACAGTTGATCTCCCCGGCGCTGAGATCTCCCGCTGCGGTCAGCCGGTGCTTGATGGAATCGGCGAATGCGGTTCGGTCGCACGAGAGGACGAGCTCGCCGTACGTCACCGTGTCCAGCTCGATCCGCACCAGCTCCGCCTGGCTCGCGGAGTCGAGCTTGCGTTCGGCGCACTCGATTCCCGCACGGCCCAGGTCGAGCTGTGGGTCGGCGACCGCGGAGAGGACCCTCTGCTCGGTGCCCTGCCGATCGCAGGCGACGGCGATTGGCACGAACGTGCGCTGGGCGCTCCGCAAGAGCGCACGCTCGAGCTCGGCGTTGGAGAAGCGCCTTTCCGCCTCGATAGCGCAGTCAGCGGCTTGCGCCGGCGCGCCGAGCTCGAGGAAGCGCCGCCAGTACGCACGGCTGAAGTGCCTCCGGTCGAAACGGACGAAGGATGCCACCCGGTCGAGCTTCCAGCTGCCGTCTTCCCGGGCAAGTCGCAGCACGACCTCTGAGCCGTCGAGGGAGCCGCCCGCATAGGAGACCAGGGCCGTGGCGTGATCGCCCTCGACCGAGATATGGCTGATACCGACTCGGCTGGCGGTGCGGGTGGGCGCTTCGCTTGCGCAGATGTCGTCGGCGAAGGGCGGGCCCGAGCCGGTGATCTGCCGCAGGTATCGCGGGGTGAGCAGGTCCCGGCAGAGGGACGGGTCGGTGCTGGTCGAGGCCACGCCGATCGCGCGTTCGATCTGGTCCTCGTTTGGGGAGGGGCTCAGGCGCTGAACCGCAAACGCGGCGAGCAGCGCAATGATCAGGGCGGCGAGGAGCTGGGTTTTGTGCAGGCGCCGCGCCTTCAGCGACTGGACGAGCGAGCGGGCAAAGAGGATGGCCAGCACCACTGCGGCGCCGAAGAAGAGAAGCACGCCAAGGGTTCGGAGGAGGCTGTGGTGCGGTGCCGCTGCGGTCAGGGCTACCCCGGCGCACAGGGCGAGGATGCACTTGGTCATCGCCTTCCCTGATCGGCGACTGGGCCGGGTTGCTTAACAGTGGCGATAGAGGATCCAGCTCTCGTTTCGAGCGACGCGGTGAAAGCCGGGGGGGACGGTAGTCGCGAAGCGGGAGGGGTCGTTGGGGTCGAGGATGAAGTTGTGGATGACGAAAGGACCGGCGGGCTTTAGGAAGTAGCCGCGATGAGGTTGGTGCCCCTGCTCCGAGGAGCTGACGATGCGCGAGGGCCTCACTTCGAGGTCGAAGGCGAGGCGGGGAACGGCGCGGTGGTTGGGGACCGAGATCGGCAGGCAGAGCGGCTCGAAGGCGCCCGAATCGGCAAGCTCGCCGAGGTCGGACTCGATCTTGCCCTGGTTGGTGAGGTCGGTGTCGACCTGCGAGAGCAGGTCGAACTGGTTCGGCGCCCAGACGACGAACATCAGCGCGACCACCGCGGCGAAGACCTGCCAGGCGCGGCGCCAGGGGTGACCGCGGTCCAGCAGGCGCCAGCCGAGTAAGGCGAGAGCGACGAAGATGGCGAGCACGGCGCCGGCGAGCATCGTGTAGCGGGCGATGATCGCCAGGCCGGCGCAGGCGAGGACGGCGAAGGCACCGAGGGCGAGCACGCCCGCGGCGATGCCGATCTCGGAGCGGCGGCGGAGGAAGAGAAAGCCGAGGACGACGCCGCCCAGCGCGCCGATCATCCCCGGCCACTGCATCACTTCGCCGAGCGCACGCGGCCCGTAGAGGATGAGGTCGACCGGGCCGGTATGGCGGCCGAGCGTTTCGACCGTTTCGCGGGTGCCGGTGAACGAGTAGGTGGGGCTGCCGGCGGTGATCCAGTCGTAGATCGCCCAGAGGACTGGGGCGGCCAAGGCAAAGCACGCCCAGACGACCTCCTGCTTATCGATCTTGTGCTCTCTTTTGAGCATCGGTATCGCGAGGTAGGCGAGGTAGGCGAGCGAGAAGAGCCACGCCTCTGGTCGCAGTAGTCCAGCTGGAATAAGCAGTGCAAGGACGGGCCAGCCGGCTCGGGGGCGTTTGGTCTCTATGACGAGGGCGCCGAGGACTAGGGCTATGTAGGGGAGGTCGACGTAGGCGCGTAGGCCGTTGGAGAGGAAGGGGGCTCGGGTGAGGACGAAGAGGGCGGCGAGGGCGCCGATCGGGCGGTCGAACCAGAGAGAGCCCAGGCGGTAGACGAGGTAGCCGACCAGGCCGAGCGAGACATAGGCGACGACCATCGTCAGGTCGATCGTGCCGCCGTTCAGCGGCGAGGTGATGAGGCCGAATAGTTCGGCCAGGGGGTGTGGCGTGGGGGGCAGAGCGGCGCCGCGGTCGGGGTCGAGACCTTCACCGAGTTCCCTGCCCCAGAGGAGCGCGTAGATCGTGTCGTAGTTGGGGAAGCCGACGGGGAAGACCGCTAGCAGCAGCGCCGCGACGGCGGCGACCCAGGCGGCGGGACTGAGCCAGGTGCGGGCCCTCGGCGGCACCGGCGCAACCTACCGGTGCCGTCCCAAGGGGGCGTGTCTGAGCTTAGGGGTCCTATAGACCCCGAAAGCTCAGACACGCCCAGGGAGGTGCGCTTGGGCCGTGGATACACTGGCCACAGTGCCCTCGCCCAGCGATTCGACCTCCCTCTACCGGCGTCACCGCCCCGGCTCCTTTGACGAGGTGGTCGGCCAGCAGCACGTCGTCCGCACCCTGCGCAACGCGGTCGAGCAGGGCAAGGTCCACCACGCCTACCTCTTCGTCGGCTCGCGCGGCACGGGCAAGACCTCGATGGCAAAGATCCTCGCCCGCTCGCTGAACTGTGAGCGCGGCGGTCCGACGATCACCCCCTGCGGCGAATGCGAGTCCTGTCTGACGATTGCCTCGGGAACCTCGGTCGACGTGATCGAGATGGACGCCGCCTCGAACCGCTCGGTCGACGACGTCCGCGACCTGCGCGAGCGCGTCGCCTACGCTCCGGCCGGCGGCCGCTGGAAGGTCTACATCCTCGACGAGGCCCACATGCTGACCAAAGAGGCCTGGAACGCCTTCCTGAAGACGCTCGAGGAGCCGCCGCCGAACACGGTCTTCGTCCTTGCCACCACCGAGTCGCACAAGGTGATGGCGACGATCGCCGACCGCTGCCAGCGCTTCGACTTCCAGCGTCCCTCGCTGGAGCAGATTTCCGAGGTGGTGAACCGGGTCGCGGCGGCAGAGGAGATCCAGGTCGATGAGGGCGCCGTGGCGACGATCGCCCGCTCCGCCTCGGGCAGCTTCCGCGACGCGCTCGGCACGCTCGACCAGCTGGTCGCATATGGAGGCAACGAGGTCGGCCTGGAAGATGTTCTGCAGCTGCTCGGCGCGGCCGATGCCGAGCTGCTCTTCGGCGCGGTCGACGCGGTGATCGCCGAGGATCCCAAGGCCGTCCTGCTCGGGGTCGAGGAGATGGCCCGTTCCGGCCGCGACCCCTCCCAGTTCGCCCGCGACCTGCTCGCCCACCTGCGCCACCTGCTGGTCACCCAGACGGTCGGCGAGGTGCCCAACACCTTCGTCGTCACCGCGACCGACGAGGGTCGTCTCACCGCACAGGCGCAGGCAATCGGCGCCGCGACCCTCGTCCGCACCATCGACGAGCTATCGGCAGCTCTGACCGCCGTCCGCGAGGGCGACGACGCTCGCATGGCAGTGGAGATCGCGCTGCTCAAAGCAGCTCGCCCCGACCTCGATCCCAGCACCGAGGGACTTCTTCGACGCATCGAGAGACTCGAGCAGGGAGGGACGGAAGCTCCGCAGCCGCGGGTCCTGTCGGAGGGGAAGGGGGGGTCAGCGGACTCACCCGTCCGAACCCCCCCTTCCCCTCCGCCACCCACGGAAGAGGCGCCTTCGGCCGGGTCCCCAGAGCCAGATGCAGACGATCCTCCCGCGGGTGGCGCCGACTCGGGGTCAGGACCCGCGGGCCAGCTGGACATGGAGCAAGTAGTAAGCGTCTGGCCTGCGGTTCTAGATCAGCTGATGCAGACCGCGCCGGCCTTGGCGGCTACCTTCGAGGGTGCGCGGCCGGTTGCATTTGATGCTGCCGAGGGAAGCGTGACGGTGGGCTTTCCCGCCGACCACACCTTCAACAAGCGCAAGGCCGAAGCTCCCGATAAGCGCGAGCAGCTGGCTGGGGCGCTGGAGACGGTCCTGGGCCAGAAGGTGCGGCCGGCCTTTGACGTGTTCGACGGCGAGGCGGCTCCGGCCAAGGCCGAGTCGGCCGAGCAGGACGGCGTCGACCACGATGCGCTTGAGGAGAAGATCAGGACTGAATTCAACGCTGAGGAGGTCGGTTGATGGCACGCGGCGGCCCGGGGGGCTTTGACGTAAACGCGCTGATGAAACAGGCGCAGCAGATGCAGCAGCAGATGTTGGAGGCGCAGGAGTCGCTCAAAGACGAGGTGGTCGAGGCCAGCGCCGGTGGCGGCATGGTCAAGGTGAAGATGGGCGGCGACCTGACCCTGCGCGAGATCGCGATCGACCCCGAGGCGATCGACCCCGAGGAGGCCGAGATCCTCGCCGACATGATTCAGGCGGCGGTCAACGAGGGGTTGCGGGCCGCCCAGGAGCTGCAGAACTCGAAAATGGGGGGGATCACCGGGGGTATGGGAGGCATGCCGGGCCTTCCTGGGATGTGAGCGCCGAGGGTCCGGCGCCGCTCTCCCGCCTCGTCGCCGAGCTCTCGCGACTGCCGGGGATCGGCCAGCGCACCGCCCAGCGCCTCGCCTTTCACATCCTCCGCGCCCCTGACGAAGAGGCCGCGGCACTGGCTGCGGCGATCCGCGAGGTGAAGGAGAAGGTCGGCCTCTGCGAGCGCTGCTTCAACCTCTCCGAGGGCCCCCTCTGCCGGATCTGCACGGACTCCAGCCGCGATCAGGAAACGATCTGCGTGGTCGAGGAGCCCGCCGATGTGATCCCGATCGAGCGCACGCACGAGTACCGCGGCCTCTACCACGTGCTCGGCGGCGCCCTCTCGCCGATCGACGGGGTCGACGCCGGCGATCTCAAGATCGCCGAGCTGCTGCGTCGGGTCGGCGACGGCGACGTGCGCGAGGTGGTCCTCGCCACCAACCCGACCACCACCGGCGAGGCGACCGCTCTTCACATCGCCGATCAGCTGCGCGGCCAGGTCACCGTCACCCGCCTGGCCAGTGGCCTGCCGATCGGCGCTGACCTCGAGCACGCCGACGAGGTCACCCTCGGCAATGCCTTCACCGGCCGCCGCACGCTCGACTGATCGTCAGCGGTGCCGCTGGGCTCTCTCTCGGGCTGACTAGCTTTTGCGGCGCTCGTCGCGGCGATGGCGACGGACCACCGGGGTCACGTAGCCGATCAGCGCGCCGATCGCCACGGCCGCCAGCAACGTCACGATCAGAGGCGCATCGACGGTGACGAAGAGGACGTCGACCCGCACTTGCTGGGAGTTCTGCAGCGCGACGATGACGACGATCGCGACCAGGATGCCGACGATCCAGGCCCGCCAGTTGACTTGCTTGCCTTTCTCGGTCACGGTCGTTTCATCCTAGGGCCCTCCTAAAGGCGGCGTTTGAGCGTGTCGCTACGGGGTAGGAAGCCTAGGAATCGAGGTCCGGCACGTCTCGAGATGACGGGGCCGGCAGGGGGCCGACCTCCCGAGCTGCGGAGGGATATCGATGAGGATTCGCTTGATCGGCCTGGCCGCCACGGCCATCCTGGTCGGCATTTCACCCGGGCAGCTCGCCGAGCTTCCAAGTGCTCAGCGTCGAAAACGAACCGAATCCGGGCCAGATCGCCCGCCGGGTGAAGGGGACCTTCGAGGTCCCCTGCTACCTGCTCCGAGCTGCGCCCCGGGGCGGGATCTTCCAGCTGGACGCTGGGAGGTCGCCGATCCAGAATGGCACCTGGACGGCCAACTTCGACTGCATCGTCCCTGCCTCGGTCGCCAGTGGCCCGGCCGAGGCAGGGCGGCCTTCGCTCTACTACCTTCCACCAGGACGGGACGGCCGGCCAGCGGCTCGGTGCTCGACACCAGGTGAGCGAGCACCAGGCCGACGTCGAGGCCCGCCTAGTAGAAGTGACTAAACATTTCGCCTAGACGGGTGTCAGGCCGCAATTTGCGAGTTTTCGGCGGCCTGGCGTCCGCCCGAATCGCCAAGGTCTCGGCGTGGCGACGGATACACGCATCCGCATCGGGTCAGGAGAGCGTTCTGGCGCGGGCGAGCTCGCCCGCGAGGTCTCGACTCTGCAGGCTTCGCTGCTGGGCCGGCTGCACGAGGAGATGGCGGGACGGGACGGGGAGCTGTTCGCTGCCGCGGCGCAGCGACTGGCCGAGGAGTTCGGCTCGGTCACGGCGACCGCGGTCGGCACGCTCTGGGAGCACGGCGGGGCCGCCGGGGTCGTCGAGGACGAGCATCCGAGCCTCTTTCGCGCCGGCCAGATGCGCCGCCGGCTCGACCAGCTGCTCGAATGCCACCGGCGCTACGAGCAGCCCTTCGCCCTGGTCGTCTTCGACGTCGAGGGGCCGGGGACGCGCGACGACGACGCCGGTGGCGGTCGCCAGACGGCCCTGGCCGTGGTCGGTGCGGCGCTGAGCGAGAGCGTGCGGCTCGTCGATGAGACCTTCCGGCTGGAGGAGGACGCCCTCTGCGTATTGGCCCCGGGTCAGGACACCGTCGGTGGTGTGCAGATGGCCGAGCGGCTGCTGAGCCAGCTCGACGACCTCGAGCGTGCGGGCGGCCTGCGGATCGGCATCTCCGCGGGCGTCGTCGCCTGTCCGGAGCACGGCAACGACGCCGATCAGCTCCTCCACAGGGCCGACGAAGCGATGTGGCGGGCGCGTTCGGTCGGCCAGCCAGTGGGTGTCGGCGTGTTGGAGCCGCGGCCCGAGTGACCGCGCGCAGGTCTTTGCAAGATCGCTGACAGATTCCCGAAATCTGTCCATAACTGGTGTAAACCCGGAATTCCGGTGCCAGAATGCTGCGCATGCCGGGAATCCGAACCAATGCCGCTGCCGAAGTGCTGGGCGTCAGCCCCAACACGCTGCGCAGCTGGGAGCGCCGCTATGGCTACCCGGTGCCGAAGCGCACCGTGGGCAACCACCGCAACTACGAGCTGGTCGAGCTGCAGACCCTGCGCGACGCGCTCGCGACCACCGGCAACATCTCTTCGGCGATCGAGCTGGCACGCCAGCGCCAAGAGGCGCCGGCCAACGGCGACAGCTTGCGGGTCGCGCTCGAGAGCTTTGACGAGGACGCCGCCGACCGCGCGGTCGAGGAGAGCCTCGCGCTACGGCCGCTGGAGCGGACCGTGGAGGAGATGTTGCTTCCCGCCATCGATGCCCTTGCCGCCGACCCCGAGCGTGAAGCGGAGCTGGAGTTCGCCGCGCGCTGGGCGACCGGCTGGCTGCACGGAGCCCGTCGCCTCGCCTCTTCCGCGTCGCGGCCGGCCGGGATCCTGCTGCTCGACTCGAGCCGCGGCTCCGCGCTGGAGGCGGTTCACGCTCAGGCGCTCGACCTCGCCCTGCGCCGTGCCGGCTTCCGCGTGCTGATGCTTTCCGACGAGCTTGGCGAGGAGCGGATGGAGCGCGCTCTCGGTGCCCTCGAGCCGACCGCGATCGTGCTCTGCGGTCCCGGCGCCGACACGCCCTCCGCCGTGCAGCTCGTCCGCAAGATCCGCGCGGCGGGCTTCGACGCGCCGCTCTACGGCTTCCGTGCCAGCGGCTTGATCGGGGACGCGATCCCCGCCGCCGGCGAGAGCCCCAGTCAGGTGACCGGGATGCTCAACGCCGAACTGCGCCGCCGCGCCAGCCAGGCGTTTGCCTGACCGGCACGGCGTCGGGTGTCGCCTTCCTTAAAGGGAGGCGATCGTTTTCAGTGCCGCCGCTTCGACCACTTTGGGCAGCGGTGCGAAGTCGAGCGCCGCACCGTATTTCTGGCCGATCGTGACGCAGTACTTGGTGAACTGCTGCAGGAAGCCCTTCTGGGGGGCGTCATGCGGAACGATCGCGTAGGTGAACGTCGATATCGGGTAAGCGGTTTTCGCCTTTTTCGGCGGGTCGGAGATGGTGAGTTCGTTGTTCGCTGGAACTTTCGTCACCACTGCGGCGGCCGCTTCGATGTTTTTCAGATTGGGGTACTCGAAGTTGCCGGCCTTGTTTTCCACGGCGGCGGCGCCCAAGCCCGCGGCGATGATGTAGGAGGCCTCGATGTAGCCGATTGCACCTGGCGTGCTGGTGACCGTCGACGTGACGCCAGAGTTGCCTTTTCCACCCACACCGGTCGGAAAGCTGACGGAGGTCGCGAAGCCGACTTCCCTCTTCCACGCTGGGCTGATCTTCGACAGGTACCTGACGAAGGCATAGGTCGTCCCGGAACCGTCGGTGCGGAAGACCGGCGTGATCGTCAGGCCGGGGAGTTTGAGGCCAGGGTTGAGTGCCTTGATCTTCGGGTCGTTCCACTTCGTGATCTTGCCGAAGTAGATGCTGGCCAGAACCTTCCCGTTGATTTTCAGCGCGCCCTTTTTGACGCCTGGAAGGTTGTAACCGATGCCGACCGCGGACAACCCCCAGGGGATCTGCACGCAGCCGTTGCAGGCGGCCGCCTGTTCGGGAGTGAGCGGAGCATCGGAGGCACCGAAGTCGACGGTGCGGGCGGTGATCTGGGAAATTCCGGCCCCAGAGCCGACCGAGCCGTATTTGACCGGGATGCCTTCTTTGATTTCGAAGCCGTTGATCCAGTTGGCCATCAGCGGGGCGACCAGCGTGGAACCGGCTCCGGTAAGGCCTGCGGCAGAGGCGTTGGCCGCTCCCGTCGCCATGACCAGGACGGCCACGATGGCTACCCCAAGCAACCTAATGCGATTCAAGAGAATTCCTTTCGACTCGTTCGATGTCATCTGGCGGGCGCAGGGTGCAGCCCGGGCGCGGCATAGCATTGGGCCCAGGAGTCACAAACATGTGTCAATTTCGTGAAGGATGTGGTTACAAAAAGGTAATGGTGCTTTCGCGGTTGTTACTGAACTGTGAACAGTTGTTTCACTTTTGTGAAAATCGGGATAAGCCCTGTTTCCGCTCGTCGATCTCCACTACTCTGCGCGCCGATGAGCGGCACGACGGTGAATTCGGCGCGCGTGGCGAGGCCTGGTCCGGCGCGAAGCGCCCGTTCGGCGAAGCGGCTGCGGAAGATCGATCGGATCGGCGACGGGATGCTCTACGGCGTGTGTCTCCTTGCCGCCCTGCTCGCCGTAGCGGTGATCGTGCTGATCGGCTACGAAGTCGTCAACGGCGCCAGGCCGGCGATCTCAAAGTTCGGGCTGGGCTTCATCTTCAACACCACCTGGCAGCCCAATTTCGGCGTCTTCGGCGCCGGCACGCTGCTCTTCGGCACCCTCGTCAGCTCCTTCTTCGCCCTGCTGCTCGGGGCGCCGATCGCGATCGCGATCGGTCTCTACCTGAGCCTGCTCGCACCGGCGGGTGTGCGCGGCGTCATCTCGCCGCTGGTTGAGATGCTGGCCGCCATCCCGAGCGTGATCCTCGGCTTCTGGGGCGTGCTGGTGCTTGCCCCCTTCGTGCATGAACGCATCGAGCCGTGGCTCCACGGCTCGCTGGGGTTCATTCCGATCTTTGGAACGCCGGAAACGACTGGCGCCAGCATCTTCACCGCGAGCCTGATCCTGACGATCATGGTGATCCCGATCATCGCCTCGATCTCGCGCGACCTCTTCCTTGCTGTGCCCAGGGACGTGCAGGATGGGGCCAGCGCTCTCGGTGCGACCCGTTGGGAGGTTGTGCGGGGTGTGGTTCTCCCCTCAACCTCCTCTGGGGTCGTTGCGGCATCGCTGCTTGGTCTCGGCCGGGCCCTCGGCGAGGCGATCGCGGTCTCGCAGGTGATCGGCGCGGGCTCGGAAATCAACGCGTCGCTGTTCAAGACCGGTGACACCCTTGCCGCCCGGATCGCCAACCAGTTCCCCGGGGCGCTCACCGAAATGCACAAGTCCTCACTCTTCTATCTCGGAGTCATCCTGCTTGTCATCGGCCTGCTCTCGAACCTCGTCGCGCAGTGGATCGGCAGGCGATTCAGCTACGAAGGGGCGACGGCACGATGAGCGCGGGCGTTCCGGACCCGCTCGCCCCGCTGACCCCAAGCGGCAACCTGCGTCGCCGTCAGGTCTTCAGCAAGGCCACCGAATACGGTGCCACCACCGCTGCGGTTCTCGCCATAGCCGTGCTCGGGATAGTCGTCTACACGGTCGTCGCCCGTGGCGCCAAGGCACTCAACCTCGACTTCGTCTTCACCGCTGCGCCAACCGGAATCGGGCCAGAGCTGCTCGGAACGGGGGTGATCGTCCTGATCGCGACGGCGATCGCGATGCCGCTCGGCGTTCTGATTGCGCTCTTCCTGGTCGAGTACAGCGGCAATCGTGTCGCCGGCCCGATCCGGCTCACGCTCGACCTGATGAACGGCCTTCCGTCGATCATCATCGGCCTCTTCATCTTCGGCCTGCTCGTCGACCACAAACAGCAGTCGGGCTTGGCTGCCGCTGTGGCTCTGGCGATCATCGAGCTGCCGCTGATCGCGCGCGGCAGCCAGGAGATCCTCCTGCTCGTGCCCGACAGCATGCGCGAAGCCGCCGACGCGCTCGGGGTGGCCCGCTGGCGCTCCGTGCTCGGCGTCATCCTGCCCAGCGCTCTGGGAGGGATAGTCACCTCGACCGTGCTCGCCGTGGCGCGTGCGGCCGGCGAGACCGCGCCGCTGATCTTCGCCACCTCCGTGTTCGACCCCGGCGTCTTCTCGATCGATCCCCTCGAAGCGCTGCCGAACGTTCCGGTGATGATCTACTCCCTGTCGGAAGAAGGGAACCCCGAAGGCTTCACCCAGGCCTGGGGGTTGTCCCTGCTGCTCGTCTCGCTGATTCTCTTCGCCAGCCTCGGCGCTCGGGCCATGCTTGCGCGCAGCAAAAGGAAGATGAGCTCTTGAGCGGCCACGACTGGACGCAGAGCGGCGCTCCGCTTGCACCATCCTCGCGGGTTCGAATCCAGAGCGGGCCGTTGGCCCAGGCCGGTGCCGCGGATCTCAACGGTCACCGGTCGGCAACGCCGGAAGCGGTTTTCGAGGCTGAGGACGTCTCTGTCTTCTACGGCCGGAAAAAGGCCCTCAGCGGCGTTTCGCTGCGCATCCGGCGCGGCCAGATCACCGCTCTGATCGGGCCGTCGGGGTGCGGTAAGACGACCTTCCTGCGCAGCCTCAACCGCATGAACGACTCCGTCCCCAGCTTCCGCATCGAGGGTCGGGTGCTCTACCACGGGCACGACATGTATGCGGGCAACGTCGACCGGGTCGAGGTGCGGCGCCGGATCGGCATGGTCTTCCAGAAACCGAACCCCTTTCCGAAGTCGATCTACGACAACGTCGCCTGGGCGCCGCGCAACCTTGGCCTCAAGCGTGGCCTCGACGAGCGGGTCGAGCAGGCCCTGCGCGGGGCCGCGCTCTGGGACGAGGTCAAGGACCGGCTCAAGGACAGCGCCCTCGGCCTCTCCGGCGGTCAGCAGCAGCGGCTCTGCATCGCCCGGGCGATCGCGATCGAACCCGACGTGCTGCTCCTCGACGAGCCCGCCTCCGCGCTCGACCCGATCGCGACCGCCTCGATCGAGGAGCTGATGCACAGCCTCAAAGGTCGCTTCACGATCGTCATCGTCACCCACAACATGCAGCAGGCGGCGCGCGTCGCCGACCACACGGCGTTCTTCAGCCTCGACGCCGGCAGCGGCGAGCCATCCGGCACGCTGGTCGAGTTCGCCGACACCGAGACGATCTTCAGCCACCCAGTCGATCCGCGTACGCGGGACTACGTAAGCGGTCGTTTCGGCTAGCGGCGCAGGATTGCGTCGCTAGAGACTTGGGCGAGCAGCGGCTGGCCGCACTGCCAGCAGAAGGTTGCGCCGCTGCTGTGCGGGGCGCTGCAGCTGGAGCAGGTGCCGGCCGTGCCGGTCTCCTCCGTTCGCACGATGCGTTCGACCTCGCCGAGCTCGGCGTCGGCGTCCTGGAGGGCGACAGCGCGCTTGACCAGGACCTCGACCTTGACCTGGTTGCGGATCGCCATCTCGTAGACGAGGCCGCCGAGGTCCCACTGCAGCTCGGCCACCCGCGCGATCAGCTGGTCGCGTCGTCGTTCGAGGTCGACCATCAGCTCGTCGCCGAGGGCCGGCTGCGTCGGTGTCCCCGCGGCGGCCTTGGAGTTGCCGGCGGCCGCCCTGGCCGCGCTGCCGTTCGAGCTCGCCCTGGCGGCACGCCGCGGGTTCCGCAGTGCTTTCGGCATCGAGATCATTCGCCGAAGAAGTCGCCGGTGAATTCGCCGCCTTCGCAGCCGGCGGAGCCCTTTTCGCACTTGTCGCCGGGTTTCACCGTCGGCGCCGCCAGGGTCACGTCTCCGGCCGGTTTGAGGACTTCTTCGGCGGCCGGGTGTTCTTCGGCCTGTTTGAGTGCGGCCGCTTTCTGCTTCTTGGTCTTCGCGCTCGCAGCGCCGCCGCCGGTCGTGGTCTTGCCTTTCGGGGCGGTTGCTTCCGCTTCGCCGCTGCCGCCGCCGACCTTGATGATCTGAGGCGCCGCTGCGGTCTGGGCGACTTCCTGGTGGCCCGAGCGCCCGATCAGGACGCCGATGCCGAGCGCCAGCAGCAGCGTGCCGACCCCCGCGATCAGGGCGGCGTTGGGCGAGATGCCCGTCCGCTTCTTCTTCGCCGGCGGGGGAGGTGGTTGCTGTGGCTGTCGCACGGCGTCCATGAGGACGACGGCGTCCATGAAGGGAAGCCGGGGATCGCCGCGTCGCTGTCCACACTCGAGGCAGTAACGCTGATCGGCCGCAAGGGCCGCCCCGCAGGACGGGCACTGGTCCCCACTCTGAACCGCCGAGGGCGGGATCGGAGGCGCCATTTCCAGCTCGTGCGGTACCGCCGGCGCCGCGGATTGTGACGGCGCTAGATCGGGCTGCGGAACCGGAGGAAGCGAGACGTCGGTCAAGGCAGAGCGATTGTCGCGACCCCCTGAGGTGAGGTGTTGTCGATCTGTAAACGGCTGGTAACCAGAGTGTTAAAACACGTACTCAGGATCTTCACAAGTTGCCCCAGGTGTGTCACGAGACTGCATTGTCAGTGACCAACTCCAACGGCGATGCGGGTTCCGGGGGGCCAGGGACCGGAACCTGTGCGGACTGCGGCACAGCGCTCGGGGCAAGCCGGCGCTACTGCCTGCAGTGCGGGGCGAGGAGCGGGCCGTTGCCGGCCGTCGTCGCGGATCGGATCGGGGCGCTGAAGGAGCGCGGACGCCGCGACGCCGCCAGGGCGAACGGGAAGCCTGTCGCGCCCGCGGATGTCCCCGCCGGGGCGAAGGGGGACGACCCCGAGAAAGGCGGGCCGTGGAGCTTCATGCCCTCGCCGCAGGTCGCCGCGATCGCCGTGATGGCGCTGCTCGCGGCGGGCGTGGTGCTCGGCTCGGTCACCAACCCGCTCGCCCAGGGGGCGGGGGCGTCGGCGATCATCCTCGAAGAAATGGGCGGCTCGGCGCCCTCCGAAGTCGAAGAACCCGTCGCGGAAGCGCCGGAACCGGTCGCTGAAGCGCCGAGCTTCGCCGCCGCTCCCGAAGCGCCGTTGGAAGCGCCGCTCGAAGAAGAAGCGCCGGCGGCCGAACCGGCTCCTGCCGCCAACCCGGTGCCCTTCGACCCCGAAGAAGGGGAAGAACCGCTGCCCGAAATCAAACACGTCTTCCTGATCGTGCTCGAAGGCCATGGCTACGAAGCAGCGTTCGGCAAGGAATCCCCCGCGCCGTACCTCTCCGAAACGCTGGCCGGAGAAGGCAAGCTGCTTCCCAACTACTACGCCGTCGCCCAGGGAGGCCTTGCCAACGAGATCGCGTTGCTCAGCGGCCAGGGCCCGACGCCTCAGACGACGCTGAACTGCCCCGAAAGCACGCCGGTCGCGCCCGGGGCGGTGAGCGTCGAAGGCCAGGTGGAAGGCGAAGGGTGCGTCTATCCGGCCGAGACCAAAACGCTGCCCGGGCAGCTCACCGAAGCCAAATTGACCTGGAAGGCCTACTTCGAACCCGAACCGGTGGCTGCCTGGCGCAAGCCGTTCGCCTACTTCGCGGCGCTCGGCGAAGACCCCGAAGCAGCGCAGCACGAAGCCGGCTTCGACCAGCTCGCGACGGACCTGAAGGATCCGAAAGGCACGCCCTCCTTCTCATACATCGTGCCGAACGCCTGCCACGACGGCAGCGAAACGCCGTGCGCCCCCGAACAGCCTGCCGGCCTCGCCCCCGCCCAGGGCTTCCTCGAAACCGTGGTGCCCGAGATCATCGCCTCACCCGCCTACCAGAGCGAAGGCGGACTGATCGCGATCACCTTCGACCAGGCGCCCCAGGCGGGCCCGGAACCGGATGCCAGCTCCTGCTGTGCGACGCCGGAATACCCGAACCTGCCGGCCCCTCCGGCGCCGGCGAGCACCGAGCCGCCCGCCACCGGGCCGGTCAAACCGACCGGCGGCGGCGGACAGGTGGGGATGCTGCTGATCTCCCCATACCTGGCGCCCGGAACCGTCGAAGAAGCCGCCTACTACAACCACTTCTCCTTCCTGCGCAGCGTCGAGGAACTGTTCGGGCTCGAACCGCTCGGATACGCGGCGGACCCAGCCCTAACCGGCTTCGAAGCCTCGCTGTTCGACGCCTCGCCGGAAGAATCGACGGTTGCCGAACGGCCGGTCTCCGGGCGGCCCGATCCCTCTCAGGGAAGCTCTTCGGGCATGAAGCGGTAGCCGATGCCGAAGTGGGTGTGAACGTATTGCCAGTCGGGTGCCGCTTCCTCTAGCTTCGCCCGCACCTTGCGGACCAGCACGTCGACGGAGCGATTGCGGCGGGGCATCTCGCCACCCCACATCGCCTCGTAGATTTCGGGCCGCTGCACGACGCTGTCGATGCGTTCGAAGAGCAGGAAGAAGAGCTGGAACTCGCGCACGGTGAAACCGACCCTGCGTTCCTCGGCCAGAACCTGCAGCTCGGCAGGGCGGACCTCGAGGTTCGCGATTCGCAGGGGCGTATGGGGTGACTGGGGAGCCGGCGGTTCGACCAGCATGGAAGCGGACCCTGCCCGAACGACACTCCCAAGCAGTGAACTCTCTGTTTCGAAGTTGAGAAGATTTGGTAACAACTCACGCCTGCATGCGCCTCGGACTATCCTCAGACCTCCCATGAATGGAGCAAATTCCGACATCGTGGTGATGAAGTTCGGCGGCACCTCCGTCGCCGGCGCCGAGGAGATCAAGCGCGCGGCGCGGCGGATCGTCGCCGCGCGCGAAGCCGGCAGCCGGGTCGTCGCGGTGCTCTCGGCGCGGGGCAAGACGACCGACGAGCTCGTCGCGCAGGCCCTGGAGATCTCCGCGCGGCCGGTGGCGCGCGAGATGGACATGCTGCTCTCCACCGGCGAGCGGATCTCCTGCGCGCTCTGCGCGATGGCGATCCATGACATGGGGCACAACGCGATCTCCCTGACCGGCTCCCAGGCCGGCATCGTCACCGACTCCTCACACACGCGGGCGAAGATCATCGACGTCCGGGCCGACCGCATCCGCACGACGCTCGAAGAGGACCGGATCGTCCTCGTCGCCGGCTTCCAGGGCGTCTCGACCGATAACAGCGACGTGACCACCCTGGGCCGCGGCGGCTCCGACACGACCGCCGTCGCCCTCGCCGCCGCGCTCGACGCGAGCGTCTGTGAGATCTACACCGACGTCGCCGGCATCTTCAGCGCCGATCCCCGCATCGTCCCCGACGCGCGCAAGCTGCCGTTCGCCTCCTACGAGGAGATGCTCGAGATGTCGGCCTCGGGGGCCAAGGTGCTGCAGTTGCGCTCGGTCGAGTACGCGCGCAACAACGGCGTACGGATCCACTGCCGCAGCAGCTTCGAGGACGGCCCCGGTACCCTCGTGGTCAGCGAAGAGGAAAGCGAGCAGGAGAGCGTGGAGCAACCTTTCGTAACCGCAGTGACCCATTCCGACGGCGAGGCGCGGGTGACGCTGACCGGCGTCCGCGACGAACCGGGCGTGGCCGGCAGGATCTTCACCGCGCTGGCCGAGGCCGGCATCAACGTCGACGTGATCATCCAGAACGAGCCCGTCGGCGACGACGCCTTGGCCGACCTCTCCTTCACCGTCGATCGCTCCGATCTGACCGCGGCCAGCGACACGGTTGGCGCACTGGAAGTCAGCCAGGGCGTGCGCAGCGAAGAGCGCATCGGCAAGGTCTCGATCGTCGGCGCCGGCATGCGCTCCCACCCCGGTGTCGCCGCCAAGGTCTTCGAGGTGCTCGGGGGGAAGGGGATCAACATCGAGATGATCTCCACCTCGCCGATCAAGATCTCCTGCGTCATCTCTGCCGACCGCGTCCCCGATGCGGTGCGGGCGCTGCACGAGGCCTTTGAGCTGGGCGCCGACGCGGTCCGTGCCGAGGACCCGATGGGCGCACACCGGCCCACGGTCAGCGGCTGAGCCGCAGACCTGTCGATCGATGGCGAGCGGCGGATACAGGGTCGGAGTACTGGGCGCCACCGGGGCGGTTGGCTCAACGATCCTCGGGGTGCTCGCCGAGCGTGAGTTCCCCGCCTCCGAGGTGGTTCCGTTTGCCTCCGAGCGCTCGGAGGGGCGTTTGCTCGAGTGGGGCGAGGAGGAGCTGGAGGTCCGCGCACTACGCGAGGAGACGATCCAGGGTCTCGACCTCGTCCTCTCTTCGGCGGGAGGCGCGGTCAGCGCCGAGTGGGCGCCGAAGCTGGTCGAAGCCGGCGCGATCGTCGTCGACAACACCAGCTACTGGCGCATGCACGACGACGTGCCGCTGGTCGTCGCCGGCATCAACCCCGAGGCCGCCGACGCCCACAAGGGGATCCTCGCCAACCCCAACTGCACGACGATGGTCGCGATGATGGCGCTGGGCCCGATCCACCGCGCCGCCGGCCTGGAGCGCATCGTCGTCTCCAGCTACCAGGCGGTCTCCGGCACCGGCCAGAAGGCGATCGAAGAGCTGCGCAGCCAGACGAAGGCCGTGCTCGGGGGCGAGGAGAATCCGCCTGCCTCGGTCTACCCACACCGGATCGCCTTCAACGTGCTGCCCCAGGTCGAGGTGTTCAAGGACGGCGACGACTACACCACCGAGGAGCGCAAGGTGATGGCCGAGACGCGCAAGATCCTCGGCCTCGGGGAGGAGGTCGGGATCTCTGCCACCTGCGCCCGCGTGCCGGTCTTCACCGGTCACTCCGAGTCGGTCAACGTGCAGACCCGCGAGGATCTCTCGCCCGAGGACTGCCGGCAGTTGCTCAGCAAGGCTCCCGGCGTCGCCGTGGTCGACGACCCCGCCGCCGGTCGCTACCCGTTGGCGGTCGACGCCGCCGGCCGCGACGACGTCCTCGTCGGCCGCATCCGTCGCGACCCCAGCCACGAGCGCTGCCTCAACCTCTGGGTGGCGGGCGACAACCTGCGCAAGGGCGCCGCGACCAACGCGGTCCAGGTGGCCGAGCTGCTCGTAGAGCGCGGCCTCATAGGCTGAGGCCCGTGGACATCGGGTTTGGCGAGGCGGTGCTGTTGTTCGGTGGGCTGCTCGCGATTGTCGCGGCGCTCTCGGGTGTGATCCACGGCACCGTGCTCTCGGCCTCGGTGCTCTCGGTGGCGTTCGGGATCGGGCTCGCCGCGGTGGGAGTTGTCGACGTCGACGCGACCGATCAGTCGATCGTCGAGCTGATCGAGCTGGCGCTGATCCTCACCCTCTTCTCCGACGGGATGTTCGTCGAGCGCGAGCTGCTGCGCCGTCACTGGAGCCCGGTCGCCCGGGCGCTGACGATCGCGATGCCGGTCACGATGGTGCTGCTGGCTCTGGCGGCCAAAGCGCTCTTTCCAAGCCTCGACTGGGCCGAGGCCTTCCTGCTCGCGGCGGTGCTCTCGCCCACCGACCCCGTCGTCACCTCGGCCGTGGTCACCTCGCGGCTCGTGCCGAGCGCGGTGCGGCACACGCTCAACCTCGAGTCGGGCCTCAATGACGGCCTGGCGCTGCCCTTCGTCCTCTTCTTCCTGGTCCTTGCGACGCCGGGTGGAAGTCCCGGCGGAGAAGCCGCGAAGCTGCTCGGCGAAGCGCTGGCCGGTGGGGCGATCGGGGTTGCGCTCGGCACCCTCGGCGGTCGCCTGCACCATCACCTCCCCGGCGGCGGCATGACGGTGCGCTACGAGGGGATCTACGCCGTCGGGTTCGCGCTCCTCGCTTTCGGCCTCGCCGAAGTGACGATCGGTAACGGGCTGATCGCGGCCTTCGTCTGCGGGATCGCGATGGCGGCGAGCGAGCGCGAGGTGCCGGAGGGGTTCGCCGAGTTCGCCGAGAACGCCAGCACGATCTTCCAGGTGTTGACCTTCTTCGTCTTCGGTGCCTTGATCGTCGCTACCGGCTTCGACCACAGCATCCCGCCGCTGATCGTCTTCGTCGCCTTCGCCCTGCTGATCGCCCGTCCGGTCGCGGTCCTGCTCGCCCTGCTCAAAACCGATCTGCCGCGGCCCGAGCGAAGGTTCATCGCCTGGTTCGGGCCAAAGGGGGTCGCCTCGATGCTCTTCGCCCTCTTCGTCCTCAAGTCGGGGGTGGATCAGGGAGAGCTGATCTTCGACGTCGCTGCGATCGCGATCATCTGCTCGATTGTGGCCCACGGGCTCACCGACACTGTCGGTGCGCGCTGGCTGGCACGCCGCGCCGGCATCCACGGCGAGCCGTAGTCATCGGCTCAGCGACCCTGGGGTGGCCGCTGGACGAGTTGCGTAGCAATTTTGTTCCGGATGGGATAACTTCTTGTTTCTTACGGGGAGGGCTCCTGGTCTCGAAGGGGTCCCAGCTACTCCATTTTGGGGAGGGAAAGTAGCCGATCCATGCTTGATTCCAGATTTAGACAAGAAGCAAACACCTGCTGGAAGAGCGGAGCCTAGCCTCGTCCAAATGCCCTCCGCGCCCCTCACCGCCGCAGTGCTTGTCAGGGCCCGGGGGGAAATGGGGAGAATCGCCGCGGTTCTTGAAAAAGGCGATGTACACGTAGCGCAGAGCGTCCAGTCTCTTGACCTCCTGGACACATCGTCGGGGTTGGAATTGGACGCGGTGGTCCTCTCCTGCGTGCCCGCTGCGAGCGAGGTCGGGCAGGAAGTCACCGAGCTCAAGCGCTGCTTGCCGGGTGTCCCGGTCGTCGTGCTCGTCGACGATCGGAGCACGAGCCAGGTGAGGGAGGCGCTGGAGGCAAACGCGGAGGGTGTGCTGTTCGGCAGTCAGTTCGAGGAGGCGCTCGTCGCCACGGTGCACGCCGCCAGCGTGGGCCAGATCTCGCTGCCCCGATCGCAGTACCGCCAAGCCCGTCCCATAGTGCTCTCCCATCGGGAGCGCGAGGTGCTCAGGCTCGCCGTCGGGGGAATGACCAACGATGCGATCGCCGCGACCCTCTACGTCTCGCGGAGCACCGTGAAGAGCCACCTTACCTCTGCCTTCGCGAAGCTCTCCGTGCGCTCGCGAAGCGAGGCGGCGGCGGTGCTCTCGAACCCGGACGAGCCGGCCACGAGGCTGCTCTTCTACGGGCAGGACGCCGACGCTGACACAGCGAGCGACCCGGCGCTGGCGGGGAGCGGCGCGTGAGCGCGGGCGCACTCGAGACGCTTGCCGCGCCGGTGCCCTTCATGGACCTCCGCCGCGACCACCTGCCGCTCGCCGACGAGTTGCGCGGAGCCTTCGAAGCGGTGCTCGAGGACGGCGGGTTCGTGCTCGGAAGCGAGGTGGAGGCTTTCGAGCGCGAGTTCGCCGGGTTCTGCGAAGTCGAGCACTGCGTCGGGGTCGGGTCCGGCACCGCCGCGCTGACCGTCTCCCTTATGGCATGCGGGATCGGCCCGGGGGACGAGGTGATCGTGCCGGCGCACACCTTCATCGCCACCGCTCTCGCGGTGCGCCACGCCGGCGCCCAACCGGTCTTCTGCGACGTCGCCGAGGGGACCGGCCTGCTCGACGTCGACTCGGCTGCCGCGGTTCTCAGCGAGCGCACGGCGGCGATCCTCCCGGTGCACCTCTACGGCCAGGCCTGCGACATGGATGCGATCGGCGAGCTTGCCGAGCGCAACGGGCTGGCCGTCGTCGAGGACGCCGCGCAGGCGCACGGGGCCCGTTGGCGGGGAAAGCGGGTCGGGTCCTTCGGCAATGCGGCGGCCTTCAGCTTCTACCCGAGCAAGAACCTGGGTGCGCTCGGCGACGGGGGAGCGATCTGCACGAACGACGATGAGGTCGCGGAGCGAGCCCGCCGCCTCGGCAACCTCGGGCAGGAGTCGAAGGGGGTACACGTTGAAGCCGGCGTGAACGAGCGGCTCGACGGCATCCAGGCGGCGATGCTGCGGGTCAAGCTGAGGCGACTCGACGGCTGGAACGCCGCGAGGCGCGAGGTCGCCGCCTCATACCGCGAGGCGCTCGGAGGCCGCTGCCGGATGCTCGCCGGGGACGCTCGCGAAGAGTGCGTCTACCACCTCTTTCCGGTGCGGGTCGAGAATCGGGACACCGTGCGGGGCCTGCTCGGCGACGCCGGCATCGGCAGTGGCGTCCACTACTGGCCCGCTGTCCATCGCCAGCCGCCCTTCGCCGAGGATGCGGCCGCCCGGCCGCCTCTGCCAAACGCCGTTCGCTGGAGCGAGGAAGAGCTCTCGCTGCCGATGTTCGCCGAGCTCGCCGAGGCGGAGATCTCAAATGTCACACGGGGGCTGGAGGAAGCCATGGACGCAGCTGAGCATGAGTGAGACGACCGAGACTCCGCTGACCTTCGGGCTGATCGGCCTCGGCTACTGGGGCCCGAACCTGCTCCGCGTGCTGGCCGACATGCCCGACGCGGAGGTGAAATGGCTGTGCGACCTCGACGAGCAGCGCCTCGAGCGATTCGGCCGCCGCTACCCCGGCAGCGCTCGCACCAGCGACGTCGACGCGCTGCTCGAGGACCCCGAGGTAGACGCGATCGTGATCGCGACCCCCGTCTTCACCCACTTCGACCTCGCCTCCAAGTCGCTGCGGGCCGGCAAGCACACCTTCGTCGAGAAGCCCCTCGCCTCCTCAGGCGAGGAGGCGGCGCAGCTGATGCGCCTCGCCGAGCACGAAGACCGCAAGCTGATGTGCGGGCACACCTTCGTCTACAGCCCGCCGGTGCGTGCGGTGAAGGGCCTGCTCGACGCCGACAAGCTGGGCGAGATCTTCTTCGTCTCCTCCAGCCGGGTCAACCTCGGCCTGCACCAGCCGGACGTGAGCGTGATCTGGGACCTCGGCCCACACGACTTCTCGATCCTGCTCCACTGGCTCGACGAGATGCCCCGGGCCGTGCGCGCCGTGGGCCGCGACTCGATCGTGCCGGGTATCCCCGACGTCGCTTTCATCAACCTCACCTACGCCTCGGGCATCGTCGCCAACGTCGAGCTGAGCTGGCTGGCTCCGAGCAAGCTGCGACGGACCGTGCTGGTCGGCAGCGAGAAAATGGTCGTCTACGAGGACGGCGCCCCCGAGTCGGTGCGCATCTTCGACCACGGCGTCGTCTACAAAGACCCGGAGACGTTCGGCGAGTACCAGCTCTCCTACCGCACCGGCGACATCCTCTCGCCGAAGATCGACACCCACGAGCCCTTGATGGAAGAGCTGAGGGACTTCGCCGGGGCGATCCGGAGTGGGGGCGAGACCGTTGCGAGCGCCCGCATGGCGACAGACGTCGTGCGCCTCGTCGAGGCCGCCGATGAGTCCCTGCAGCAGGGCGGCGCGGAGATCACGATCGAGCCCGACGGCGATGAGCAGATCTTCGTCCGCTCCAAGCAGAGGCTCGCGCTCGGATGAGCCGGCCGGGTGTCGACGTCGACCTCGGCGCCTCCTCTGCCACCGCGCTCGGCGAGGGTGCCCTGCCGCGGCTGCAGGGCTCCCGCCAGGGTGTCGGCCTGCGCCGGCGGGTGGTCGCCCGCTGTCATAGCCGCCGCGATTCGCAGCTGCGCAGGATGCTGCTCCTCGCCGATCTCGCCGGGCTCTCCATCAGCCTCGCGATCGCCACGCTGCTGATCTCATCCCACCCGGGCGAGTTCCTCTGGGGGGTGATCTCGTTGCCGGCCTGGATCGTGGTCTTCAAGGCCTACGGCCTCTACGACCGCCACGCGAAGCGGATCAACCACGGCCCGATCGACGATCTGCCGTGGCTCTTCCACGCGATGCTGCTCGGCACGCTGCTCCTGCTCGGCTTCTTCCGCCTGACGCCGGTGGGCAGCATCCAGCTGAGCGACCTCGCCTGCTTCGCGGTGATCGCGATGGCGGTGGTCACCGGCCTGCGAGCGCTCGCGGCGCGCGCCGGCACCGCGCTGCTGGGGCCCGAACGGGTGCTGCTGCTCGGCGAGGGGCCGCAGGTGGAGACCCTGGCGCGCAAGCTCGTTTCGCACCCCGAGTACGCGGTCGAGCCAGTCGGCCTGATCTCCCACTCGGGCGCGACGCAGTCGGACGCCGGCCTGCCGCTGCTCGGCACGCTCGACGACTTCGACCTCGACAAGGTGGTGGCGGACCATCGCGTCGAGCGCATAGTCGCCGCGCACAAGGACTACGACGATGGCCATCTCTTCGGGCTGCTCTGCCGCTGTCGTGAGCTGGGTGTGAAGCTGAGCGTGCTTCCGCAGCTCTTCGACGCGCTCGGTCCGTCGGTCGAGCTGGACGACGTCGAGGGGGTGACGGTGCTTGGCATCACGCCGCCGGTGCTGCCGCGCTCCTCGCGCTTCCTCAAGCGCGCGATGGACATCCTCGGCGCCGGGCTGATGCTGCTGATCGCCGCACCCGTGCTGGCCGCGATCGCGATCGCGATAAAGCTCGACTCGCCGGGTCCGGTCTTCTTCCGCCAGACCCGGATCGGCCGCTACGGGCGCCGCTTCAGCCTGCTCAAGTGCCGCACGATGTGCACCGACGCGGAGCAGCAGCGCGCCGCCCTGTTGGCGAAGAGCAAGGACCCGGGCTGGCTCCTGATCGACGATGACCCGCGGGTGACCAGGGTCGGCCGCTTCCTGCGCCACTCGAGCCTCGACGAGCTCCCGCAGCTCTGGAACGTCCTCAAGGGCGAGATGAGCCTCGTCGGCCCGCGGCCGATCGTCGAGGACGAGGACCGTCAGCTGGAGGGATGGCGGCGGACCCGGATCGACCTGACGCCCGGCATTACGGGCCTCTGGCAGGTGCTCGGCCGGACCAGCATCCCCTTCGAGGAAATGATCAAACTCGACTACCTCTACGTGACCAACTGGTCGCTGTGGACCGACATCAGCCTGATGCTGCGCACGCTCCCGGCCGTCCTGCTCAAGCGGGGAGTCAACTAAGTGCGGACGGCGGTCCTGCTGGGCAAGGGCGATCTCGCCGCGCGGGTGGCGAACTGGTTCCGGAACGAGGAGGAGTGGCGATTGGCGCACGTCGTGCCGGTCGTGCCCGAGCCGGGTTGGACCGAATCCCTCTCCGGCTGGGCGGACGAGAACGGGGTTCCCTGGGTCGAGTCGGGACACTGGGCGGACCTGCCGCACGAGCCCGGCCGGCCTTTGGCCGACCTCGCGGTCTCGGTCTTCTACGACCGCATCCTGCCGGCCGAGTTCATCGCCCGCTTCGGCCGGGCCCTCAACATCCACAACGGGCCGTTACCTCGCTACCGGGGCGTCTCACCGATCAACTGGGCGCTGAAGAACGGCGAGCGCAGCCACGGGGTGACGATCCACGAGATCTCGCCGGGGATCGACGACGGCCCGATCGTCGCCCAGCTCAACTACTCGATCTACCCAGAGCACGACGAGGTCGAGGACGTCTACCGTCGCGCCCTGGCCTACGGCTGGACCCTCTTCGAGCAGACGATGCCGCTGCTCGACGAGATCGAGGCGGTCCCCCAGGACGAGCGGCAGGCCACCTACTACAGCGGCCGGGACAACGACCGCCTAGGAGACCGCCGCTCTTTCACCAGGGTCCTGAGCGGGACGCGCTAGTGCGTTTCGAGGGTCCGGTAGGCCGCCAGCAGCCGTGCCTCCGACGCATCCCAGCCGAGCGAACCCGCCCGCTCGGCTCCGCGCTGCGCCAGGGTGAGGCGCCGGGCGGGGTCACGGGACAAGGCCGCCACCTGCGCGGCGAAGGACTCGAGGTCGCCATCGGCATAGGCGACCGCGTCGCCCGCCGTGCGCTTGGTCTCCAGCAGTGGGAAGGCGACGATCGGGCGGCGGGCGGCCATGTACTCGGCGACCTTGATCATCGTCGAGCGGTCGTTGAGCTCGGTGCGGGGCGCGGGGTCAAGGCAGATGTCGGCCGCGGCCAGCAGCGCCGGCACCTCGGCATGGGGCACGAGCCCTGTGAAGTGGACTCGCCCGTCCATCCCTGCCGCTGCCGCCGCTTCGCGCAGCGGCAGCCGCCGCGATCCCTCGCCGACGACGGTGAGATGGGCGCCCGGAAGCCCGTGCCGTCCGCCGAGCGCCGCCAGCAGCGGCACCAGCGAGTCGACGCCGTCCTGGCTCTCCATGCTGCCGAGGAAGAGGAGGCGGGGATCCTCCAGCGACCCGCCGCGCGGCTCTCCGGCGGCCTCGAATGCCGCGCGCGGGGGGCCGTTGCGAACGATCTCGATCCGGTCCACCTTCACCCGCCCCCGCGCGATCGCCACCTCGCGATGCGACTCGTTGGCGGCGAGCACCAGTGTGGCGACGGCGAAGGTGAGGCGCTCGAAGAGGCGCAGGACGCCGCTCACGGGGGATTCGCCGAACTTCGCCTCGAACAGCTCGGGGGCGAGATCGTGGTGGTCGAAGACGACCTGCCGCCCCAGCAGCCGAGCGAGAAAGCCGATGCCGAAGAGGGTGTCGGGAGGGTTGTGAAGGTGGACGACGTCGGCCCCTCGCAGCAGCTCCAACGCCCCGCCCAGGTAGAGGTTGGCGTTCGCGATCGTGTACTCGACCACGAATCCGACCGGGCTGGCAGGGGTCTCGGGGAGGCGAAAGCGCCGCACGCGGACCTTGCCGACCCGCTCCCGACGGGGCTGGCCGCCGGCCCGCGGCGCCACCACCGTGACACGGTGCCCCGCGGCGGCGAGACTCTCGGCCTCGCTGCGCACCCGCACGTCCTGCGGGTAGGGATTGTTCTCGAGGAGCATTACGATGCGCGCCATCGCGGCCACCCTAGTCGCAAGGGTCGTGGATGAGGTGACGGTCGTGAGAAAGTCAGCTGAGGATGTCGCGGTCGCTTACGTGATCGGCCGCTACCCGGCCGTCTCCCACGCCTTCGTCCAGCGCGAGGTGCTGGCGTTGCGGGATGCCGGCGCCCGGGTCGAGACCGTCTCGGTTCACCGTGCGCTTCCCGAGGACACCCTTTCGGAGGCCGACCGCGCCGAGGCCGAGGGCACCTACGCGCTGCTGCCGGCGCGGCTCGGCGGGCTCCTCGCCGCCCACCTGAGCGCGGTCGCCTCTCCCGCCGCCTACCTGGTGACGCTGGCCCACGCTCTGCGCAGCGGGCCGGCCGGGATCAAGGGGCGGATCTGGCAGCTGTTCTACTTCGTCGAGGCGATCATGCTCTGGAGACACTGCCGCCGCCGAGGCGTTCGCCACCTCCACGCGCACCACCTGAACCAGGCGAGCGACGCCGCGATGCTCGCGGTTCGTTACGCGAATGCCGCCGGCGCCACTCCACGCTGGACCTGGAGCTTCACCATGCACGGCCCCAACGAGCTCTATGACGTCTCGCGGTTCCGGCTCGCCGAAAAGGCCGCCTCTGCCGCGACGGTGATCTGCATCAGCGACTTCGCGCGCAGCCAGGTGATGGGCTTCGCGCCCGAAGCGGCCTGGCCCCGCCTGCATGTCGTCCACTGCGGTCTCGACCCGACCGAGTTCGACGGCGACGGCGGGGCTGCGGAGGCGGATGGCGACGTCTTTCGCGTGCTCTGCGTCGGCCGCCTCGTCGCCTTCAAGGGCCAGGCGCTGCTGATCGAGGCGATCGCGTCGCTGCGGGAGTCGGGGCTGGACGCCCGCCTCACTTTGATCGGCGACGGCCCCTCGCGCAACGATCTCGAACACCGGGCCCACGAGCTCGGCCTCGACGACGCGGTCACCGTCGCCGGCGCGGTGGGGCAGGACGAGATCCGCGCGCACTACGCGGCGGCAAGCGCGTTCTGCCTGCCGTCCTTCGCCGAGGGCGTGCCGGTCGTGCTGATGGAGGCGATGGCGATGCGGTTGCCCGTGGTGACGACGCGGGTGATGGGCATCTCCGAGCTGGTCGACGACGGCGACAGCGGGCTGCTGATTCGGCCGGGGCGAATCGACGAGCTGACTGCCGCCCTCGGCCGGCTGGCACGGGACCCCCAGTTGAGGGGGCGCCTGGGGGAGCGCGGTCGCGAGAAGGTCGTCGCCGAGTTCGACGTGCGCGACTCCGGCGTGCAGCTGGCGCAACTATTTGGCCGAATTTCATACCCCCAGCGTTGACTTAGGGGGTTAAACCCGGATATGTACATCACACGATCCAGCTAGATCGCTCGATTCGACGAAAGTTGGACTAGGAGTAGGGAGGCAGCATGGGCAGGTCGTTGATCCGTGGGGTTCCGTTTGTAGCCGTCGTCTTCACGCTTGCGCTTGCGGCCCAGTCCGCCGCCGCGGAAACCTGCCGTGGCTCGGCCGACTCGGGCACCGCCACCTCCAGCTTCGATTCCGAAACGGGAGTGACGACGATCACCGGCACGCCGGCAGCCGACGTGATCCTCGGCACCAACGGTCCCGATGTGATCTCCGGCCTCGGCGACGACGACAAGATCTGCTCGCTGAAGGGCGATGACCACGTGATCGGCGGGCCCGGCAACGACCAGATCGCCGGCGGCAACCAGGACGACAACCTCTGGGGCGGACCGGGCAACGACCTGATCAAGGGCGTCAGCCAGAACGATCACATCGTCGGCGGCAACGGCGAAGACCGGCTTGAAGGAGAAGCCGGCGCCGACAACATCCTCGGTGGCTCCGCCGACGACCAGCTCTTTGGCGGCGCCGGCAACGACAAGCTCGACGGCGACAACGCCGAACCGACCTTCGGCTTCGGGACCGCAGACTTCTGCGACAGCGGCAAAGGCGTGAACGTCCTGTTCCTCAATTGCGAGCTTTCTCCGCCCTGAGCCGCAGCCTCGACGTTGACGACCTGCTTACAAGGGCTGGCTACCGCGCGCGGTTAAATTCCGGTCGTAGATGACCGGATCGCAACCAGCCGAGTCGTCCGGCGCCGATCGGCAGAAGGGGCGCCGCGGCAGCTATCGAGCCGGCTTCTTCTTCGGCACGCTCAGCTTCGGCGTGGCGATCGGCCTCGGCTTCGCCTCCACCGTCCTCACCGCGCGCCTGTACGGAGTCGAGACGATCGGCGACTTCGCGCTCGTCTGGGCTCCCGTAGCCGCCCTCTGGGTGCTCTCGACGATCAAAGAGCAGCAGGCCCTGATCAAGGAGATCACCGACCTCACCCCGCGCGAACCGCGAGTGACGCAGCTCTTCGCCGCGGTATTCACCTTCTCCGTCGGGCTGACCGCGACGATGGCGCTGCTCACCGCGATCGTCTGCTGCTTCGTCTTCCCAGGGCCACTGGATGCGCCCCAGCTGCTGGCGCCCGCCCTGGTCTCGATCGCCGGCTACACCCTGGTGACCAACACCGGTTGGAACTTCGACTCGATCCTCTCGGCGTTCGTGGCCGGGCGCCAGCTCTTCCACGTCCGCCTCAACGAATCGATCAGCTTCATCGTCCTGGTGACCGCGTTCGGCCTCACCTGGAAGTCGGTCTGGGGGCTGGTGATCGCGACGATCGGGGCGTCGGCGATCGCCCTGGTCCACCGCGCGATCATCGCCCGGCGCTTCGCCGTCCCACGACTGAGCCGGGCCGAATACCGCAAGGGCCTGGACGTGCTGCCGGGACTGCTGCGCTTCGGCCTCAAGGCGGCGCCGGGGCAGATGGCGCTCGGCATCAGCCAGCAGGGCGGCATCTGGGCGGTAGGGCTGGTCGCCCCCGTGGCCGCGGTCGGAGCGTTCAGCCGCGCCATGGTCATCCCGAAAAACGTTCAGCAGGCGAGTATGAGGGTGACCGAAGTCCTCTTCCCGACGCTGGTCGGGCGCCACAGCGCCGGTGATGGCCATGGCTTCGACCGGGCGCTGATCGACTCGATCCGCTACGAAGTGATCGGCATGCTGCTGCTCGCGGCGGCGCTCGGCGGGGCGGCGCACTCCGTGCTCGACATCTTCGGGCCGGGATTCAGCGCCGCCGTTCCGGCGCTCGTCCTCCTGCTCTTCTTTCCCGTCCTCGCCTCGATCGCGATCACCCAGACCCAGGCCCTCTGGGCGGTCGACCGCCCGGGCCTGACCAGCATCGTCTCGATCGCCCGCCTCGCCGTGACGATCGTCCTGCTGGTCCTCTTGACGCCGGGGATGAACTTCGCCGGTCCCGCGATCGCGCTGCTCGCCGGCATGCTGGTCTCGGTGGTCCTCTACGGCTTCGCCCTGCGCAGGCACCTGACGCGGCCACTGCGCAGCACCTGGCCGCTGCGCGAGCGTGCCACCCTCGTCGTCGCCTACGCGGCCGGCTTCGGCGCGGCTCACGCGGTCGAGCAGGCCGCCCCGTCGCTTGTCGCGCTGCCCCTCTGCCTCGCCGCCGGGACCCTCGCCTACGTCGCCGTCCTCGTCCTCGGTGGGGGCGTCAACCGCCGCGATCGGGAGCGGATCGGCCACCTGCGCGCCCGTCTCCGCTCACGCCTGGGCAGGGGGAGGTGGAGCCGGACGCCGCGAGCCGCCGTGCTCTCGCTGGCCCTGCTTGCCGCCACTCTCGCCTGGGGGGCGACCTCGGCAGATGCCTACGTCTACTGGTCCGACGACGCCGCCCCCGGCTCGCTCGGGCGGGCGGAGTTGAGCGGCGCCGCCAACCCCGGCGACGGTTGGCTGGCGGGGCTCGCTTCGGGCTGCGGAGTCGCCGTCGACGGCTCCCACGTCTACTGGACGAGCCGGGACGGGACGATCGGCCGGGCGAATCTCGACGGCTCTGCCGTCGACGAGGACTTCATCGTCCTGCCGGGCGGCTGGGCTTGCGGCGTCGCCGTCGATGCCGGCCATCTCTACTGGGCGAGCAACTCCAGCGGCAAGCTGGGTCGCGCCGGGCTCGACGGCTCGAATGTCCAGGCCGCCTGGATGTCGCCCGGAGCGGGTCACGGTTGCGGGATCGCCGTCGACTCCACCAGCGTCTACTGGGCCACCGCCTCCGGCGTCTACAGTGCGCCGCTCGCCGGTGGCCTCCCCGCGACGATCTCGGAGGCGACCACCGACAACTGCGGCGTCGCCGTCAACGCCGCCCACATCTACTGGGCGACCGGTGAGGGCCAGATCGAGCGGGACACGCTCGGTGGGGGTCCGCCGACGCCGATCGTCGATGCGCCGTTGTCCCCCTGCGGCGTGGCGGTGGACGCGAACTACCTCTACTGGGGCAACTCCGCGTCGGACACGATCGGCCGGTCTAACCTCGACGGCTCGGGCGTCGACCAGCGCTTCGCCGAGGGCGCCCGGCACCCCTGTGGGGTGGCGGTCGACTCCCTTGGCTCTGCGAGCGCACATCGCGGATCGGCTGCCTCCCCGACGCCGCCTCCCTCGAACGTGTTCCGGCTGGGGCAGGTGAGGAAGAACAAGCGGCGCGGCACGGCGCGGCTCGAAATCCTCCTGCCGGGCCCCGGCTCGGTCGTGCTCGCGGGCCGCAAGGTGATCGAACGCAGGGTCACCGAGGACGTGCCGAGCGGGAAGTTGACGCCGGTCGAGATCAAGGTGAAGCCACGGCACCGCACGCGTTCCCTCTTGGCGACCTACGGGGTCGTGGTCGCGCCGCTCAGCGTCACCTTCACCCCGGTCGGCGGCTTCTCCAGGACCCGCTACACCCGCGTCTGGCTGGCGCTCGCAGATAAGCCGAAGCGCAGGCGCGCGCCACCCAGCCGCACCTACCCGACGGGATGCAGATCCATCTTCAGTAGTTGCAGGCGGTTCCAGGGGAAGGACGCGAGCAGCTGGCTGGGGTACTTGCCTTCGAAATACCCGTCGAGCCCCAGGTAGGGGTTGCGGGGAGCGGTGACGGGGTCCTGGGCGATCAGCTTGACCACGCTCGCCCCGTCGCGCACGAAGAGGCCGTAGCGCTGCGCCGCTTCGGCGATCAGGCGCGTCGTCCGCGGTAGGTGCAGGGCGGCGATGTCGAGCTTGGGGTCAAGGCGCAGGTGGGCCCCCTCGGGGAGCGCCAGCGGATCGGTCGATTCGCCGTCGCCGCGCTCGGCCGGCGAGGAGTAGACCCCGGCGCGCACTTCGGGGATCGGCATCGCCAGGGCATGGTTGATCTCGCCCCGTTCGAGGTCTTCGAGCGTGATTACCCCGCCGGCGATCGACAGCGAGGTCGCCGATGCGCCCCAGTTGGAGGTGGCGCCGGGCCAGGCTTCGGGGCCATAGACGCCGGGATTGGTGGAGACGTCGCGCATCGCCCCGCCCCAGGAGGCCTGCGGGCCTTCCGGCGTGCGCCGCAGCCGCCAGAACTCCCAGAGGCGATCGCTGGAGGGCTGCCAGACCACCAGGTGGCCGTCGGTGCCGCCGGAGGGGCGCGCAGCGGGGGGCAGGGGCACCGCCTCGAAGGCCGAGCGCAGGCCCGGGGCCGCGAACTGGCTGGCCAGTTGCACCTGCACCGTCGGCTGCTGCGCCCCGACCGTGTAGATCGGCACGCTGTAGCGGGTGGTGCCGATCCAGGGGCCGTCCCCGACGCTCTGCTGGCTTTCGATCTCGGCGTTGAAGGCCTTCGTCAGTCGCGCCGATTCGGGATCGAGCGGGGCTTTGTCGGGGAGCGGGGTGTTCCAGAAGCTGGTCGGCGAGAAGAAGCGGAAGTGGGTCGAGGAGGCGGCGGCGGTCGGTCGGTCGAGAGCCCGCGCGCCCGACACGGAGACGGCTGCCGCGGGCTGGGCGCTGCAGGCGGACGCCGCGCAGGCCAGAGCGACGAGGGCCGAGAGCGCCCGCGGGAGAGAGGTCAGTCGTGAAGCCACTGGGAGCCCGTATCGGCAGCAGGCGCGCTCTTTTCAACCCCCGAATGAGGCCTTGGACGATCATCCGCCTGCCTCGCTACCCGACGGGATGCAGATCCATCTTCAGTAGTTGCAGGCGGTTCCAGGGGAAGGACGCGAGCAGCTGGCTGGGGTACTTGCCTTCGAAATACCCGTCGAGCCCCAGGTAGGGGTTGCGGGGAGCGGTGACGGGGTCCTGGGCGATCAGCTTGACCACGCTCGCCCCGTCGCGCACGAAGAGGCCGTAGCGCTGCGCCGCTTCGGCGATCAGGCGCGTCGTCCGCGGTAGGTGCAGGGCGGCGATGTCGAGCTTGGGGTCAAGGCGCAGGTGGGCCCCCTCGGGGAGCGCCAGCGGATCGGTCGATTCGCCGTCGCCGCGCTCGGCCGGCGAGGAGTAGACCCCGGCGCGCACTTCGGGGATCGGCATCGCCAGGGCATGGTTGATCTCGCCCCGTTCGAGGTCTTCGAGCGTGATTACCCCGCCGGCGATCGACAGCGAGGTCGCCGATGCGCCCCAGTTGGAGGTGGCGCCGGGCCAGGCTTCGGGGCCATAGACGCCGGGATTGGTGGAGACGTCGCGCATCGCCCCGCCCCAGGAGGCCTGCGGGCCTTCCGGCGTGCGCCGCAGCCGCCAGAACTCCCAGAGGCGATCGCTGGAGGGCTGCCAGACCACCAGGTGGCCGTCGGTGCCGCCGGAGGGGCGCGCAGCGGGGGGCAGGGGCACCGCCTCGAAGGCCGAGCGCAGGCCCGGGGCCGCGAACTGGCTGGCCAGTTGCACCTGCACCGTCGGCTGCTGCGCCCCGACCGTGTAGATCGGCACGCTGTAGCGGGTGGTGCCGATCCAGGGGCCGTCCCCGACGCTCTGCTGGCTTTCGATCTCGGCGTTGAAGGCCTTCGTCAGTCGCGCCGATTCGGGATCGAGCGGGGCTTTGTCGGGGAGCGGGGTGTTCCAGAAGCTGGTCGGCGAGAAGAAGCGGAAGTGGGTCGAGGAGGCGGCGGGCCGACTGTCCGTTTCCGCCGGTGCGGTCTGCGGCAGGCTGTCGCTGCCGCAGCCGGCGGCGACCGAGCCGATGCAGAGCAGCGTCGCCAGGGCTGTCGACCGTCGGAGGCTCAAATACTCCAGCTGGGGAAGCTCTTCCCGGTGAGCGCCCGCAGCCGTGTCACCTGCGGCTCGAAGAGCTCCCCGAGGCGGTCGCGCAGGTCGTCGTCTAGCTCCGCGGGGGGGACCTCGGACCAGGCGGTGCGCTCGAGCGAGCCGCGCAGCCTGCGTTTCAGGCTCCGCGGCAGCACCTTCAGCGGCGACGCCGCCAGCGCTTTCCTCAGCCGGACGTAGGCCAGCGGGTAGGCGCGGTTGTCGGTGCCGGTGTTGAGCTGCTCGCCGAAAGCAGCGGGGTCGACGGCCGTATCGACGCCGAGGAAGGCGAAGATCTCCGCCAGGGTAGAGGCCCGCTGAGCGAGCAGGTCGGCTTGGTCGACGACCAGGACGCGCTCCCGCGGGAAGCGCTCGAGGTAGAGGTCGAGCTGGGTTGCGTAGAGGCTCGGACAGCGGTACACGCAGTAGGGGTCGGAGAGGTCGCCGAGCGCCTCCTCGATCGGTCGCCGCTCACCTTCCATCGCCACCCGGTAGCGGTAGTGCGAAGCGGTCCGCGCGATCGGGTCCCGCACCAGGTAGACGAACTTCGCGTCGGGCACCATCGCCTCGATCCGCTCGGGCACACCGCTGCGCCGCGGGTGGTTCGAGTAGCCGACCGAGGCCTCGCCGCGGACCGCGCAGCGGGAGTCGAAGAGCGATTCGTACTCCTCGCGGTCGCTGACGACCTTGCCGATCGGGAAGGGGATCTCCCCCGGCGGACCCGAGAAGAAGTTCGGCTCCTTGATCGCCGACATCTGGATTTCCTCATGCTGGCCGAGGTAGTGGTGAAGGCTCGAGGTGCCCGCCTTCGCCGCCCCGATGATGAAGAAGGTGGGGAGGGACACGCCGTCTCCTAGGACGCCGGCTTCGCCTCGAGCCTCGACTCGCGGACGAAGGCGAGCGCCCCGCCGACGAGAAGCCCGACGACGAGCCCGATGAAGGCAAGGATCATGAAGGTGGAGCGGCGATCGCTGGTCGCTTCGGTGGCGGGGGAGATGACCTGGATCAACTGGGTGGCAACCTGGCTCTGGACGCTCGCCGTGTAGGCCTTGCCGATCGCGTCGACCCGCAGCGACGCCGCCTTGACTTCACTCCGCGCGGAATCGAGTTCTTCTTCGGCCGAGGGGGTCGAGCCGGCTTTCGCTTCGGCGGCGGCGACGCCCAGCTGCTGCTGGGCCAGCTTGCGATCGACGATCGCCTCTTTGTATTGACGGTAGAGCCGCAGGCTGTCGGGGTTGTCCTGGTTGAGCCTCGCCGCGTAGCGGATCAGCGAGCGGCTGGTGTGGTTGGCCAGCGCCACCGCCTGGTCGGCGTTCGGCGAGGTCCCTTCGATGCGGAAGACCGGGCTTTCCGGCACGGGGGTGGCGGAGACGTGATCCTGGACGTCCTTGACCGAGATGCCGGTTTCGGCGGACACCGGCTTCGCGACGGCCAGCGCGGTCGCGGTGCGGGTGTATCCGGTAGCCAGCGCCTGGGTCGCGACCGCGTATCCCGACAGTGCGCCTGGAGAGGTGATGTCGATCCGGCCCACCGCCAGGCGTGCGGTTGCGGTGTAGGTGGGCGTTCGGAGCAGGGCGATGCCGGTTCCGATCAGAACGAACACGATGACCGAGCCCAGTACGACCCACCAGTTCCAGAGCATCGCCCGCCACAGGTTCACGGTGGGAGGAGGAGCCAACATCTTGTTGTCGTCTTGTATGACGATCAAGGGGACCGGTAGCTTACCTGCAGGGTATGGGCACACCTCTCGAGATCGGGCGCAGGCAGATCGGCAGGGTGCGACGTTCGGGCGAACACATCCTGCGAAAAGCAAGTGCGGCGGACCGTCCTCTTCCAGACTTCCTGATTATTGGTGCACAGAAGGCGGGAACGACCTCGCTGCACGCATATTTGTGTGAGCACCCTCGCGTCCCCGCACCGGCGAAGAAGGAGGTTCACTTTTTCGACCATGAGTTCCACCGCGGTACGGACTGGTATCGCGCCCACTTTCACCGGTACGAGGAGGGTGCAGTCAGCGGTGAGTCCACGCCTTACTATCTTTTTCACCCTTTGGTCCCGCAGCGCGTCGCCGAGGTGCTGCCGGATTGCAAGCTGATCGTCCTCCTCCGCGACCCGGTCGACCGGGCGTTTTCGCACCATAACCATGAGTGCGCACTCGGCTTCGAGGCGCTCGATTTCGAGCGGGCGATCGAGGCCGAGCCGGAGCGGCTGGCCGGGGAGGAGGAGCGGCTCGCAAGGGAGCCGGGCTACAGCTCCTTCGCCCACCAACATCACTCCTACCTCAGTCGCGGCCGCTACGCCGAGCAGCTCGAACGCTGGCTCGAGAGCTTTGATCGCGAGCGCCTCCTCATCCTCAGCGCCGAGGACCTCTTTACGGAGCCGGAGGAGGTCGTCGCCGAGGCGCAGGAGTTCCTCGGCCTCGCCGTGGAGACGCCCGCCGACCTCTCGGCGAGGAACGCCCGGAGCTATGCGCCGATCGGGGAGGAGACGCGGGCGGCGTTGCGGTCGGCCTTCGAGCCGCACAACCGGCGCCTCTACGAGCTCGTCGGGCGCGACTTCGGCTGGGACTGAGCGGCTGTGTTGATCGTCAACGCCGACGACTGGGGCCTGCGCCCCGAGGTCACCGACGCGATCCTCGATTGCTGGAGAGCAGGCGCGATCACCAGCGCCTCGGCGATGGTCCATATGGAGGACAGTGCCCGGGGGTTCGCTCTCGCGGAATCAGAGGGCCTGCCGCTCGGGCTTCACCTCAACCTGACCACCCCGTTCACGGCCGCGGATGTGCCGCCGGGTCGGCGCCGGCGTCAGCAGGGCGCCGTCGCCTACTTCGCCGGCCCGGGCCGTCGCCGGCTCCTCTTCGATCCGCGGGCTCGGGGAAACATCGACTCTTGCGTCGCCGACCAGCTCGAGGCCTTTGCCCAGGCCGGCGCTCGGATGGCCCGCCACGCGGACGGCCATCAGCACGTCCAGGTCTGCCCGACCGTGCTCCTCGCCCCCTCGCTGGGCAGCCTTGCCAGCCTGCGCCGCGCTCAGAGCTTCCTCTCCGGCCGGCGGTCGACTTTCAAGCGTGCCTACCGCGGCACGGTCAACCTCCTGCTCCGCCGCCGCTTCCGCTCGGTTCGCTTCGTCTCCCTGCGCGACCTGCATCCAGATCTGGGTGGCACGGGACTCGACCGTCTCGCCGACCTCGCCCGCCGCGACGACGTCGAGGTGATGGTGCACCCGGCCTGGGAGGAGGAGCGGCAGGTGCTGCTCTCCTCCGGCTGGCTGCAGATGATGGATCGGCTGCCGACCGGCACTCACGGCGATTTGCGCTAGCGCCGGAGCATGCTCGGCCCGGGCCTCGATACGCTCGACCGCATCGCCGTCTTTGACAGCCAAAGTCAGGGGGAGAAAGTGCTGCTGGTCTCGCCGGTCCGGGACGAGGCGGAGCATCTGGACGCCGTGGTGGCGGGGGTCGAAGCGCAGACCCGGCCCCCCGACCTGTGGCTGGTCGTCGACGACGGCTCCAGCGACGGCACCAGGGAGCTGCTCGACCGCCACGCCGAGCGGCTGCCCTACATGCGGGTCGTCTCCACTCCGGCCGGCTACACCAGCGACAGCGGCGATCGGCTCGCCGCGGCGGCCCCCGACCGGGCCTGGAACTTCGGCCTGCGCCAGGTCGAGGGGGAGGAGTTCACACACCTGGGCAAGCTCGATGGCGACATCGTCCTGCCGCCGGATTTCATCGCCACGATGCTCGAGCGCTTCGGCGCCGACCCCTCGCTGGGCATGGCGGGTGGGGCGATCCTCGAGTGCGAGGGCGAGGAGTGGCGGCCGCTGCGCACCCCGCCGGACCACGTCACCGCGCCGGCCAGGATCTACAGCCGCGCCTGCTTCGAGGCGATCGGTGGCATGCCCGAACGCCTCGGGGCCGACGTGATCACGACCACCTACGCGAAGCTGCGCGGCTTCCGCACGGCGACCTTCGCCGACCTCTCGGTGCGCCACCTGCGCCACATCGGCACCGCGCAGGGAGCGCTGCGCGGCCGCGCTCGTCACGGCACCTACCAGTACATCGTCCACTACTCGTTGATCTGGATCCTGCTGCGCTCGCTGATGGTCTCGCTGCGCTTCCGGCCCTATGGCCTCTCCGGTCTCTGGTTCCTGGGCGGCTACGCCGGCGCCGCCCTGAGGGGTGTGCCGAGGGTGGAGGACCCGGAATTCCGCGCCTTCGTCCGCGCCGAGCAGCGGGCCCGGCTGGGAGGGGTTCTGGGTCGCCTGCGGGGCGGCGGCGGCCGCGGTTCGGGTGGCGTAGCCGAGCGAACGGACCGTCTGCACGGCGTGGTCCGCTTGCTCGAGGACCACGGCAACCGCCAGGGCTGGATCGGGCCCGACCCCTACGAGGGATTGAACGCGACCCGCTTCATCTCGCTGCCGCGACGAACGCCGCTGGGGCGGCGCATCGTCATGCAGGTGGTCAAGCGTTCCCCGCTCGACCTGCGGCCACTGCTCGGGATCACCCCGACGCGCAACGCCGCCACGGTCGCCTGGGCGGTGTCGGCCTACGCAAGAGAATCCTTCCTGCCCGCGGAGCTGCAGCGCCAGCGGCTCGAGCAGGCCGTCGCTCTGCTCGTCTCGATGCGGCTGCCGGATTGGGAGGAGGCTTGCTGGAGCTACCCGTTCGACACCCAGTCGCGCGTCTTCTTCTATGCCAAGACCGACCCCAACACGATCGCCACCTCCTTCGCCGGGATGGCCCTGATCGACGCCTACGAGGCGAACGGGGACGAGCAGCTGCTCGAGCTCGCGCGCAGCACCGCCCGCTTCCTGGTCGCCAACGTGCCCCAGACCGAGGACCCCCCCGGGGCGCGGTTCGGCTACCTGGTCGGCGACGCCAGCCCGATCCACAACGCGAACACGCACGTCTGCGCCCTGCTGGCCAGGCTCGTCGCCCATGGCTCGGAGGAGTACAGGGAGGCGATCCAGGAGGGACTGACCTGGACGCTCGAGCGCCAGCGCCCCGACGGCTCCTGGCCCTACGGCGAGCGCGAGGACCTCGACTGGGTCGACGGCTTCCACACCGGCTATGTGCTCGACGCGATACGGGTCTGCGCCGATGCCGGCGTCGACGATCGGGCCGAGCCCGCCTGGAATCGCGGCCTGGCCTACTGGCGCGCCAACCTGTTCGACGACGACGGCCTGCCCAGGTACTACGACAACGAGCCCTACCCGATCGACGCCCAGTGCGCGGCGCAGGGGATCCAGACGCTGGCGCTGGCCTCCGAGCACGATCCCTCCTGCCTGGAGCAGGCCTGGAAGGTGTTCGACTGGACGATGGCCAACATGCGCCGTGACGACGGCCTCTTCTACTTCCAGCGCCGGCGCCACTGGATCAACCGCGTCCCTCACATGCGCTGGGCGGAGACCTGCATGTTCCTGGCCCTCGTGCACCTGCTCGAGGCGCAGGCCCGGGCGGACCGCTCGGCCGCTCCTCAGGTCGCCGGCAGCGGCTGAGTCGCCGCGGGGGCGGGCACCTCGACCCGGCTGTAGCGCCAGGGCCACACGACCCCGGCCCAGAGCCACAGCGCCTGGTTCGGGAATGCCTGGACCATCGGAACGAGGTTGGCGGCGATCAGCCACATCACCGCCACCGCGATCAGGCCGATCCGCCAGGAATAGAGCTCGGGCGGGCCGCGCACCAGCATCGCCCCACCGACAGCGAGGGCCAGGCCGAGCAGCCAGATCGAGGCCCCGACGAGCCCCAGCTCCGTGGCCAGGGAGAGGAACAGGTTGTGGAGTTCGCCGTTGGTGTTGGTCAGGGGGAAGTTCTCGTTCTGTTCGAAGTAGGGGCCGCTGCGGTCCTGAAAGGTGCCGAGGCCGAAGCCGAGCAGAGGGCGGGCGAGAATCATGTTCGCCGCCGCTTTGTCGAGGTTGAGGCGATCCCATTCGGTCCGCTGGTCGCCGACCCGTTCGCTGGTCTGCGCGTAGAGCCCGGGAACGAAGAGAAAAGCGGCAACCAGAGCCAGGCCGGCGAGGGGGACGACGACGGCCAGCCGGCGTCGTAGGGCAGGGGCAGCGGCGGCCGCGCAGAGAGTCGCCGCGACCGCACCGACCCACACGGACCGCTCCTGGGTGAAGATCAGGTCGAAGAGGCACAGCGCCGCGATCGCCAGGGCGACCCGCCGCACCCAGGTCCGCGAGAAGGAGACGTAGGCGATTGCCGCCGCGACGGCGCAGAAGAAGAGCGCGACGCCGTTGATGGCGGCGTCGAGGAACGGCCCCCGGGCGCGCCCCGCCTGGACTTCCGTGCTGAGCTCGACGATGTACCGGGGGAAGACGAGGGCATTGACGCCGAGCCCCTGGAACAGCGCGGTCAGGCCGATGTAGGCGCCGACGAGGAGAAAGGTCCCCAGCAGGATGCGGCGCTGCTGCGCGCCGGCGAAGACCACCGGCCCGATCAGGAAGAGCACGAACGGAGCGATCCCGAAGCGGTCGACCAGCGGGAAGATCGTCGCGCGATCGCCGATCGTCCCCGCCGCCACCGCCGAGCAGATCGCGAACGCCGCGGCGATCAGCAGCACGGCGTGGGTCGGGGTGAGGCGCACGTAGGGACGCTGTCCCAGCGCGGGGTCGCAGATCAGGAACGCGAACAGGGCGACGATCAGCATCAGGCGGTCGGGCGAGACGAGCCCCGGCAGGCCGAGCTCCCGCCAGTTCCCCGAGAAGACGGTCAGGCCGATCGCGGCGCTGAACAGCCAGGCGAGCAGGTTCGGCCAGCGAGCGCCGATCTCGAGGCGGAACGCCACAGCGGCAGCCTAGGCCGGAGCCCCGGTCGGGTGGCCGCGCAGCAGCTCCGCCCAGGCGCTGACGGGGGCGCTGTTGCGGGAGAACTTCGCCTTGAGCGCGTCGCGGGCGATCGAGCCGAGGGCGTCGCCCGCGTCGCCGGCGGCGTGCGCGAGGCTCATCTCGGTGCCGGCAAGCTCGGCGGCGAGCCTTCCGTGGTCGTATCCCATCAGCCCGAGGCGCTCGGCTCCGATCCAGTCGAGGTAGCGCTGTGCCCAGAGGCGGCGAACCGGGTTGGAGATCGTCTCGCGCCACTTCTCGGTCGGGCCCTTCTCCAGCCGCGAGTAGGCCCTGGTCCCGATCGGGTCGCCCATCGAGCCGTCGAGCTCGACCTGCGGGAAGCGTGCCAGCGAGGTTGGATCGAACTCGATCCCGATGAACTCGGCCAGGCGACGCCACTCCTCCTCGCCGTCGCCGACCAGGTCCTCGTAGCGGACCGTGTGGATCCGCTCGCCGTGCCGGCGCACCCCGTCGACGAGCCGGGTCAGGCCGCCGAAGAGGCTGGTGGGGTAGTCCTGGGGGCGCCAGCGGCCCCCGCAGAAGGTCTCGACCACCGATGAGAGGACGGCGAGGGGGTTGCGCCAGAGGACGACGACCCGTGCTTCGGGAAGGGTGCGCATTATCTCGTCGATCACGAGGAAGTAGGGCGGAGTCTTGTCGAGGTAGAAACGAGCGCCGCCGGCAGCTTCCGCGTAGATCGTGCGAGCGGCCTCGCCGACCGACCGCTCGTAGGAGCCGACTCCGTCGGGGAGGGTGCGGGAGAAGTCGCTCAGCGCCTCATGGATCCGCGGCTGCCAACCGCCGGGAGCGGGGACGTCGTCGCGCAGCGGCAGCAGCAGTGGCAGCAGCAGCCAGGGCTCCGAAGCGGTGGCAACCTCGTCGTGGGCAGCGAGAACACGCTGCACCAAAGTGGAGCCGCTGCGTGGCAGGGACAGCAGCAGGATGGGGGTGACCGCCAAGGGCGGCAAGTCTATTCCCGGCGGGCGGTTCAGGCGGGTGCCGGGGCGGCGAGCCGCTCTTCGACCCAACCGGTCGAGGCGATGTGCTTGCTCATGCCGAGCTGCTTGGGCTCGGCGCCGAGCGCGAGGCCGACGAGCTGGGGCAGGTGCAGGACGGCGAGGCCGAGGTCGCGGTTGACGATCTTGGCCGCCTCGGGCTGCTGCATGTCGAGGTTGAGGTGACAGAGCGGGCAGGGCGTGACCAGGCAGTCGGCGCCGGCGTCGATCGCGTCGCCGACGTGGGTCCCGGCCTGGCGCAGCGAGGTCTCTTTGTTCATCGTGATCACCGGGAAGCCGCAGCACTTGCGGGCGCCGTCGTACTCGACGACCTCGCCGCCGAGCGCCTCGATCACCTTCTCCAGGTAGATGTCGCGGTCGGGGAACTCGTCGTAGCCGAGCCGCTCCTTGGGGCGGACGACGTAGCAGCCGTAGAAGGGGCCGACGCGCAGGCCGGATAGCGGCCGCGCGACCTTCTCGGCGAGGCGCTCGAGGCCGTAGTCCTCGACCAGCAGCCAGAGGAAGTTTTTGTTGGTGAAGCCGTCCTTGCCCTTCTCGTAGGCGAGGCCCTGGCCGCTCAGCACCTCGTTGATGTGGGCGCGGTAGGAGGAATCGGCATCCAGCCGTTGCTGGCACTCTGACTGCGCGCCCTGGCAGGTCGAGCAGATGTTCATCATCGCCAGCCCGGTCTGCTGGGCGAGGGCGAAGGTGCGCGCGTTGAGCGTGTCGGCGAGCTCCTGGTTGTGCTCGGCGATCACGCCGGCGCCGCAGCAGTTGGCGCGGTCGAGTTCGACCAGCTCGATCCCCAGCTTCTCCGCCGTGAACGCCATCGAGCCGTGCAGCTCGGGGGTGAAGCCGCGCGAGACGCAGCCGGGCCAGTAGGCGAGCTTCATGCTGTCTCCTCCGTTGCGGCTTTCGCCTCGTCCGTCAAAGCTGCCTCGGTGGGCTCGTCTGGCTCCGGTTCGACGTCGTCCTCACCGTGGATGTAGATGTTGAATTCCTCGCGGTGCTGCTCGGCGTGCTTGTAGATCGCCTTGACCTCGTCCTGGGCGTCGCCGGGCAGCTTGTGATGCGGCGCGATCCACTTGGTCCGCACCTTGCCGGTTTTGATCGTGCGGAAGATCGTCGGCAGCGCGCCGAGGATTTCCTTGATCGCCCGTTTGCTCGGTTTCAGCTTGCCTTTGATCCCGTAGGTGAACGACTCTTTCGGCAGGGCGACCTCGTCGAGCGTGCCCTTCTTCTCGATGATCTCGACGAAGGCCAGCTCGTGGTGGTGGCCGCTGTTGGGATCGTCGATCCCCTCCTCGCCGGCTTTGCGGCGCAGGCGCATGATCTGGTCCATCGGCGCGACCCCCTTGGGGCAGGCGTCGACGCAGCTGAAGCAGTGGGTGCAGTCGTAGATCCCGTGCGGATCGTGGGCCAGGTCGTGGAGGCGCTCTTTGGTCTCGGCGTCGCGCGGGTCGCCGACGAAGCGGTAGGCCTTGGCGAGGGCGGCGGGACCGATGAAGTCGGGGTCGGCTTCCATCGAGAGGCAGGAGGAGACGCAGGCGCCGCACTGGATGCAGGCCATCGACTGGGTGATGTCGATCATCGACTCGGGCTCGACCACGTACTCGCGCTCGGGCGCCTCGCCGTGGGGGAGGAGCCACGGGGTGACGCGGCGGATCTTCTCCCAGTGGGTCGACTCCATGTCGGTGATCAGGTCCTTGATCACGGGCATGTTCCCCATCGGCTCGACGACGATCGCCGGCGTGCCGCCGTCTGCGTCGCCGCTGATG
>CAVPRX010000002.1:0-873102 GCA_963708115.1 uncultured Solirubrobacterales bacterium
GACAGCGCATCCGACATTCACCACACCCTGGTGGGGTCGATGTCGGATGCGCTCGGTCGAACTGCCGCAATGCCTACAGCCAGCGCTCGTCCAGGCGACGGATTGCGGCTGCGGAGAGGCGGACGCCGTCGGCGACCGTGTCGAACTCGACGTTCTCGGCGAGGTCGTGCCACCAGTGGTAGTTGGCGGGCTGCTTGAGGTCGGTGCAGCTGCAGAGGACCGCGGTCTCATATCCGGCCGCGAGAGGCTCGAGCCCGTCGGTGCCGCTGCGCAGGCGCAGGTTGGGGAAGAGGTCGATCTCGAGCTCCTCGGCCAGGCCATCCATCAGCGCCAACGAGCGGGCCGGGTACTCGCGCATCTTCAGGAAGCCCTCGCCACGCAGGACGAGCAGGTGCGGTGAGCCGGTCGACTCGAGGCAGAGGAAGAAGGCGCTCTCACGGGGTAGATCCTGGAAGTGGCGCTCGCCGAAGGCTTTGATGCCCTCGCTGAAGGACTCCTCCGAGCCGACCGAGAGCAGGATCACGCGCAGGTTCTCCGCTGGCCGCTCGCTCAGCTGCTCGGCGAGGGCGAGCAGCGAGACGACCGCGCTGCCGTTGTCATTGGCGCCGGGAACGACCTTGCGGGAGCCGATCTCCGCCATCGCCGCGGCCGATCCGAGACCCAGGAAGATGCCGAGCTTGGCGAGCAGGCGCCTGCCGGTGAGCGCCCCGACCGCGGCCAGCACCGGACCGCCGACCACGGGCGCCATCAACGCCGGGCTGGTGTCGGTGCGCTCGATCAGCCCCAGGCGGTCGGCGATGTTGGGGAGCTCGGGGTGGAAGACGAGGCCGGAGTGGGCGGCGTCGTGGTGGGCGATGACGACGACAGTCCGCTCGGCGTCGGCGGGACCCAGCTCGCAGAGGACGTTGTAGGTGGTGCGGCGGGGGAGGAGGCGGCGCAACCAACGCTTGCCAGGCGGGAAGTCCGAAGCCATGCCGGCCGCAGCCGCGCCGGCCAGGGCGCCGCCGAGCAGCCGTCTCCCACGCAGGCCCAGCATGCCCCCCAGCGCCGCCCCGAGCCCCAGCGGCCACCAGTAGGTGCCATGGGCAGGCTCAGCCTCGATCCGCGCCTCAGCGCCAAGCTCCCCAAAGCGCCCGACCAACCACTCAGCAGCCCGCCGCTCCCCCTCCGAAGCAGACGGCCTGTCGATCTTCTCAAGCTCCTCGAGCCAGCTCCTCAACCTGTCGTTGTCGACGGACATCGCCCGAAGTTATACGGGGAGGCCCGGGTGGGGGTGAAACGTCTTGTACTTTTTCGGTGTCGGCTCCGGGCGCCAGCCCACAGGCGATCCACCGAAACAAGTTAAGTGAAACCCCCACCCGGGCCTCCCCGTACCATTGAAGCCAAGATGTTCGGCGGCAAACCAATCACGCTCTTCCATGTCCGCGGGATCCGGATCACGGTGGACTGGTCCTGGTTCATCGTCCTCTTCCTCGTCATCCTCTGGGCCTCCAACTTCTACGGCGACGTGCTGGGCGAAAGCAGCTCGGCCTCGATGCCGTTTCTGCTCGCCGTAGCCAGCGCGATTGGCTTCTTCGGGTCGATCGTCCTGCACGAGCTCGGCCACGCCTTCGCCGCGCTGCGCAACGGCATCGGCATCTCCAGCATCCAGCTCTGGATCTTTGGCGGGATGGCGCGGATGAACCGGGAATCCGACAGTCCCGCGACCGAGTTCAAGGTGGCGGTCGCCGGGCCTCTCGTGACCCTCCTGCTTGTCGTCGCGCTGACCGCGATCGGCATCGGCGCCGCCGGCTGGGAGGACTTTCGCAAAGCGGCGCTGGTCGAGACCGACGCTGGCACCTCGGGGTTGCTGACGATGGTCGCTTGGCTCGCCTCGATCAATCTCCTCGTGCTCGTCTTCAATCTATTGCCGGCCTTCCCGATGGACGGCGGCCGGATCGTGCGGGCGATTGCCTGGTGGCGGACTGGTAACCGCGCCTCGGCGACCCGCTTCGCCGCCAATCTCGGCCGCGCCTTCGGTTACCTCTTCATCGTCGGCGGGCTGTTGCTGGTCCTCGACGGCTACGCCTTCGGCGGTGTTTGGCTGGCCCTGATCGGCTTCGTCGTCAATGGCTCGGCCAAAGCGGCGACGGCCCAGACCGCGATCACCAGCGGCATCAGCAAGCTGGTCGTCTCAGACGTAATGGACCGCGAGCCGGTGACGATCTCCGACCAGCTCAGCGTCGAGCAGGCGCTCGACGAATACTTCCTCCGCTACCGCTGGCCATGGTTCCCGGTGATCGACACCGCCCATCGCTTCCTCGGCCTGGTCGTCCGCGACAAAGCCGACGAGGTGCCGGAGACATCGCGAGCGACGTCTCTCGTGTCCGACGTCCTCGAGCGCGACGACGGCACCTTCCAAGTCCGCGACGACGCCCCCCTCGACACCCTTCTGGCCAATCGTTCCCTACGCCGCTTCGGCGCCGTCTTCGCGGTCGACGCGGACGGCAAGCTCTCCGGCGTGATCACCGCCGAGCAGGTCGGGCGGGCGCTCCGCGACGCCGCCGGATAGCTACCGCTCCGCGCAGAGGCGCTCGGCTGCGATCCAGTCGCTGCGGCGGGGGGAGCCGGGTGGCCGCGGCTGACGTCGTCGCAGCCGCCGGAGGGGCCGCGCCGCGAGGTCGTCGCCAGTCGCCCGGCGACCGTCGAGAGCAGCTGCGGCGCCGGGTCGATCGGCGTGTCGTAGTGGCGCACCTCGAAGTGGAGGTGCGGTCCGGTCGAGTGGCCGGTCGAGCCGACGTAGCCGATCCGCGTGCCGCCGTCTACCGCTTGGCCGGAGGAGACGACGATCGAGGAGAGGTGGGCATACCAGCTGGTGTAGCCGAGCCGGTGCTGGATGACGACGAGGTTGCCGTAGCCACCGCTGTTGTAGCCGGCGAAGATCACCGTGCCGACGCCCGCCGCGCCGACCGGGGTCCCTTCCGGGACGGGGAAGTCGATGCCGGTGTGGAGGTGGTCGCCGCGGTCGACGCCAAAGCCGTCGCCCATCGGGCCGGCGACTGGGCGCAGGAAGCGCACCGGGCCCGCAGGCGCCGAGCCGGCGCCTGCACCATCGCCACCGCCGCGCAATGCTCGGAGCGTTTCGGGGCCGGCGATCCCGTCGACGCCGAGCCCTCCAACCTCCTGAGCGTGCTTCACCGCCGCTTCGGTCAGTGGCCCGAACAGTCCGTCGGCTCTGCCGGGGCCGCTGCCGACCCGCTGCAGCAGGTACTGCAGGGCCGCCACGTCCCAACCCTTATCGCCGTGGCGCATCGCGCGGCTGCCCAAACCGGGTCGGCCTCGCCACCCGAGCGCCCGCCGCGTCAGCGGCCCGAGGATGCCGTCGATGGCAAGCCCGCGGCGCCGCTGCAGCGTGAGAATCGCCCGCCGCGTCAGCGGCCCCTCGATCCCGTCGACGTAGCCGTCGTAGAGATGCAGGGCCTGCAGCGCCGATTGCAAAGCGGCGACTTTCGCGGGTGACGCATCGGCGGGCGCGGGCGCGACGAGCGCAGCCAGGATCAGCGCCAACGCGCCGATTCTGCGAACCAGGCGCATTCATCGATAGTGGGTACATCCGCTGAGCAATTCAAGTAGCCGGCAGCCGCGCAAGGGCTTGTGCATCCGGTCCGCCTTCCGGCGCCGAGCTAGCCGATTGGCTGGTGCCGCTCGATGATCCGGCCGAAGTCGGTTCCGGCCGGAAGCGTCCCGAACGCATTGCCCCAGTCGCCAGATAGGCGTGACGCGCAGAAGGCGTCGGCCACTGCCGGGTCGCCGTAGCGAACCAGCAGCGAGGCCTGCAGGGCGAGGGCCATCTTTTCGACAACCCGCCGCGCCCGCGACTCGATCGTCTCGATGTCGCCGGGGATCTCGGCCCGCAGCGAGGAGACGTAGTCATCGAGCTTGGGTTCTGCGCCGGCGCCCTCGAGCACCTCGGCGAAGAAGGCCTCAACCGAGGCCGGGTTCTTGACCATCGCCCGCAGCACGTCGAGGCACTGGACGTTGCCCGAGCCCTCCCAGATCGAGGCGAGGGGCGCCTCGCGGTAGAGGCGTGGCATGCCGGACTCCTCGACGTAGCCGTTGCCGCCAAAGCACTCGAGGCACTCGACCGCGTGCCAGGGCTGGCGCTTGCACATCCAGTACTTGAGCACGGCGTTGGCGAGGCGGCGGAACTCGCCTGCGTCCTCGTCGCCGGCGGTGACCTCGTCGTAGGCCCGGGCGAGGCGCATCGCCGCGATCGTCGCCGCCTCCGATTCGACGCAGAGGTCGGCTAGGACGTTGCGCATCAAAGGCTGGTCGATCAGCTCCTTGCCGAAGGCGGCGCGCTGGGAGGTGTGATTGAGCGCCTGGGCGACCCCGGCGCGGAAGCCGGTGGCGGCGCCGATCACGCAGTCGAGCCGGGTGTGGTTGACCATCTCGATGATCGTCGGCACCCCACGGCCCTCCTCGCCGACCATTCGCGCCCAAGCCCCACGGAACTCGAGCTCGCTGGAGGCGTTGGAGCGGTTGCCGAGCTTGTCCTTGAGCCGCTGGATCTGAAAGCCGTTGCGCTCGCCGTCCGGCGTCCAGCGCGGCATCAGGAAGCAGGAGATGCCCGAATCGGTTTGGGCGAGGACGAGGAAGGCGTCGCACATCGGCGCCGAGCAGAACCACTTGTGGCCGACCAGCTCGTACTCGGCCCCTGGGCCGCCGCCGTTCAGCGGCGTCGCCGTGGTCGTGTTGGCGCGCACGTCGGAGCCGCCCTGCTTCTCGGTCATCGCCATCCCGCAGAGGGCGCCGCGCTTGCGCTCGGCGGGCAGCGAACGCTCGTCATAGTCGAGCGAGAGGAAGCGCTGTTCCCATTCCTCGGCCAGCTCGGGCTGCCTACGCAGTGCCGGGATCGCCGAGTAGGTCATCGAGATCGGGCAGCCGACCCCGCTCTCGGCCTGCATCAGCAGGGTGAACATCGTTGCGCGAGCAACGTGGGCGCCGGGCCCGGGCTCGCGCCAGGGCGCTGCGTGCAGGCCGTGGTCGACCCCGATCCGCATCAGTTCGTGCCAGGAGCTGTCGAACTCGACCTCGTCGATGCGGTGGCCGTAGCGGTCGTGGGTGCGCAGCTCGGGCTTCTTCTCGTTTGCCTCGAAGCCCCAGCGGATCGTCTGGGCGGAGCCGCAGATCGCCCCCAGCTCGCGCGCCTTCTCCTCGGCCCAGCCGCCTCCCTCGCGCTGCAGTGCCTCGGTCAGGACCCGATCGGCGTCGAAGGAGTTGTAGTCCTCCAACGGGGTCGCCTGGTTGAAGACCTCGTGCGTTTGGGTAGTCCTGCGCTCGGCGGTGGCCATCGACCGGATTGTCGCATCGATAGCATCGCCGCGCGAATGGCGGCGAAGATCAAAGTCAAGAACCCAGTGGTGGAGCTCGACGGCGACGAGATGACCCGGATCATCTGGTCGTTCATCAAAGAGCAGCTGGTTCTTCCCTACCTCGACCTCGAGCTCGACTACTTCGATCTCGGGATCGAGAGCCGTGACGCGAGTGAGGATCGGATCACGGTCGAAGCCGCGGAAGCGATCAAGGTGCACGGGGTCGGCGTCAAGTGCGCGACGATCACGCCGGACGAGGCACGGGTCGAGGAGTTCGGGCTGAAGGACATGTACCGCTCGCCGAACGGCACGATCCGCAACATCCTCGGCGGCGTCATCTTCCGCGAGCCGATCGTGATCTCCAACATCCCCCGCCTGGTCCCCGGCTGGACCAAGCCGATCGTGATCGGCCGCCACGCTTTTGGTGACCAGTACCGCGCCACCGACATGGTCGTCCCCGGCGCGGGCACGCTGACTTTGACCTACACGCCCAAGGACGGCTCCGAGCCGGTCGAGCTCGACGTCTACGACTTCCCCGGTGGCGGCATCGCGATGGCGATGTACAACCTCGACGACTCGATCCGCGACTTCGCCCGCGCCTCGATGCGCTACGGGCTAGACCGTGGTTACCCGGTCTACCTCTCGACCAAGAACACGATCCTCAAGAAATACGACGGCCGCTTCAAGGACCTCTTCGCCGAGGTGTACGAGAGCGAGTTCAAGGCCGAGTTCGAGGCGAAGGGCATCTCCTACGAACACCGCCTGATCGACGACATGGTCGCCGCCGCCCTGAAGTGGGAAGGCGGCTACGTCTGGGCCTGCAAGAACTACGACGGCGACGTCCAGTCCGACACCGTCGCGCAGGGATTCGGTTCGCTGGGACTGATGACCAGCGTCTTGATGAGCCCCGACGGCAAGACGGTCGAGGCCGAGGCGGCGCACGGAACCGTCACCCGCCACTTCCGCCAGCACCAGCAGGGCAAGCCGACGTCCACCAACCCGATCGCTTCGATCTTCGCTTGGACGCGTGGCCTCGCTGCCCGCGGTCGGCTCGACGAGACCCCGGAGGTCTCGCGGTTCGCCGCGACCTTGGAGCAGGTCTGCATCGAGACGGTCGAGAGCGGCAAGATGACCAAAGACTTGGCGCTCCTCGTCGGCCCCGACCAGCAGTTCCTCACCACGCAGGAGCTCCTCGCCGCAATCGACGAGCGGCTGAAGAGCGCCATGGCGTCCTAAAGCTTCACCACCTCAAACCACGACTTCTAGGAGACGAATACGTGAGCACCCCCGTCAAAGTCACCGTCACCGGCGCCGCCGGCCAGATCGGCTACGCCCTGCTCTTCCGCATCGCCAGCGGCCAGATGCTCGGGCCCGACACCCCAGTTGAGTTGAGCCTGCTCGAGATTCCAGATGCGGTCACCGCGGCCGAGGGCACCGCGATGGAGCTCGACGACTGCGCCTTCCCACTGCTGCGCAAGATCGACATCTTCGACGACGCCAAGGCCGCCTTCGACGGCTGCAACGTCGGCCTGCTGGTCGGGGCCCGTCCGCGCGGGCCGGGAATGGAGCGCGCCGACCTGCTCGAGGCAAACGGCGGCATCTTCAAGCCGCAGGGTGAGGCGATCGCCGCCGGCGCAGCCAGCGACGTGCGCATCCTCGTGGTCGGCAACCCGGCCAACACCAACTGCCTGATCGCGATGTCGAACGCCGACGGGGTGCCGCGCGAGCGCTTCACCGCGATGATGCGCCTCGACCACAACCGGGCGATCGCACAGCTCGCCAACAAGCTCGGCAAGCCGGTCTCCAGCGTCAGCAACATGACGGTCTGGGGCAACCACTCGACCACGCAGTACCCGGACCTGGTCAATGCCAAGGTCGACGGCGCCAACGCCTGGGATGCGGTCGATGACGAGGCCTGGATCGGCGAGGAGTTCATCCCACGGGTCGCCAAGCGCGGCGCCGAGATCATCGACGCACGCGGCGCCTCCAGTGCGGCCTCCGCCGCCAACGCCGCGATCGACCACGTCCACGACTGGGTCCTCGGCACCGCCGAGGGCGACTGGGTGTCGATGGGCGTGCCCTCCAACGGCTCCTACGGAATCGAGGAGGGCGTAGTAGCCGGCCACCCCTGCAGCTGCTCGAGCGGCGAGTGGAAGGTGGTGGAGGGACTCGAGGTACCGGAGTTCTCCCGCCCCCGGATAGAAGCCACCATCTCTGAGCTAAAGGAAGAGCGCCAGGCCGTCAACGACCTGGGCTTGATCTAACGGCACCTACAGCGGCGACGAAAGGGCGCCAGGCCGTCCTTCAATTGGCGTTTGAATTAGGCCGGATCCGGTAGGGCTGAAACGTCTTGTACTTTTCCGGTGTCGGCCTCGGGCGACAGCCCAACCGCGTTCCACCGAAAGTTAAGTGAAAGCCCTACCGGATCCGGCCCTAGACCTAGGCCCCTATTTAGAGGGGAAGTACTGGCGCCCTTTCTTCTTGACGCGACCCTCTTTCTCGAGGTCACCGAGGACCCGGTAGAGGTAGTTCGGCTTGATTTTCATCTGTTTGGCGATGTCCGACGCGCTGATGCCGGGGCTGCCCTCGACCAGGCCGACAGCCTGATCGGCACGGGTGCCACTGCGGCGGCGCCGTTTTTTCGGACGGCCGGCGGGGCGGCCCGCAGCTTTTTTCGTCCCGGAGCCGGGCGGGCGGCCGGGGCGGCGGCCGGTGCGAGCGGTTGCTTTTCCGCCCAGCTCGGCGAGGGCGCGCTCGAGGCGCTTGCGCTCGTCGTCCAGCTCGGCAAGGCGCTTCTTGACCAGATCGCGGGCCTCGTCGAGTACGTGAGTGGTGCTTGGCATCTCGTTCCTTTCGTCCGGCCGCACGTTGCGCACCGAATACTGGTAAGCAAGTTATTGCGAACCGCAGTGTTGCACAGTCCAACCGCAGTCTCGCAGAGACACTTTCACCACGAAATGCAACCTGGCCGAATTGGCCTATTACACACTGACTAATTAGACAGACTTCGAAAGTCCGGGAGTGTCAGGCAGCGCGTTCCCCTGTCGCTCGGGTGAGATTCGCACCACACGGAGTTGACGCTCCAGGTGACGTGATTGCGTTTCCGACACGCGGACTGTGTGGATCGCCCTACCCTCCGTCACCCGCGTCTCGCGATATAGATGCCCTATGCACGTGAGTGAGCGGGCGGTGACGATTCGGCGCCTGGCGATGATCGCGCTCGCTGGTCAGCTGGTCTGGCTGGCCTTCGTTGCGCTTGGGGGATTGTGGGAGCCGGGGTATAGCGAGGTCCGCGATGCAGTCAGCTTTCTTGGCGCGCGGGATGCGGCCAGCCCATGGGTCTTCGACACCGTCGTCGCGATTTCAGGCCTCTCTGTGATTGCCCTCTCGGGTGCACTCATCCTCGACGCGCCCCGCAGCTTGCGGGGACGGCTGGGCCCGACGCTTATCGCTGTCACCGGCCTGGCGCAGATCCTCGATGGCTTTCCCTTCCCCGCCGACTGTCGTCGCACGATCGATGCTGGTTGCCACGCCCGGGAACTGGCCGGCGAGCTCTCCTGGCAGCATTACGCCCACGGCTGGGCCTACTTCTTCGGCGGTGCTGCCCTGCTGCTGTCCGTGTTCGCGATGGCCTGGCGCTTCCGCGGCGATCCCCGCTGGGGAAGGGCAGACCTACTCGCCTTCGGCGCGGGAATCATTGCGATCGTCATATTCAGCGCCCTCTTCTTTACCGGCAAGGGCTTCGGTGGCCACTACGGTCTCGCCCAGCGCTTTGCTTTGGTCGCAGCCATCGTCTGGATAGCGGCACTGGCCCTGGCTCTGCTTGACCTATATGGCCATAAGCGCTTCGCAGGAAAGAGCCCCGGCCGGTCGGCGGGCGAATGTCGCCAAAGGCGGCGAAATGCAATCTGATTCATAGCGCGGCGAAAGCCGCGCACCAACACCGTCGCAAAGCGCAAAGCGCGCGCGACCCCAATTCGCCCGCCGACCGGCCGGGCTCTTTCTCGTCTGCCTAGCGCCGCCGCTGCTTGGGCAGCGTGCGAAAAACGACGTCCCAAAGGGGTGAGGAGACGCCGTAGCCGTAGCGGTGGTCCTGGAAGTGGTGGCGCATGTGCTGCTCGCGCAGCTGCTTGCCGAGGTCGGATTTGGGCACGAAGTGGTGCACGTAGTAGTGCGTGTAGTCGTAGACGAGGTAGCCGGCGAGGAAGCCGGCGAAGAGCGGGTAGGCAGCCGGCGTGCCGAAGATCAGCGTGAAGGCGAAGAAGAAGAGCGCGGCGAGGGGGATCGAGACCGCCGGCGGCATCACCAGCCGCATCTTGTCGTTGGGATGGTCGTGGTGGATGCCGTGGATGATGAAGTGCATGCGGCGCCCGAAGGCGTTGTCGGGCTCCCAGTGGAAGATCAGCCGGTGCAGCCAGTACTCGGCGAGGGTCCAGATGCCGACCCCGGCGAGGCTGAGCAGGATGAGCTGCCAGGCGGCCTTGCCCTGATCGGCGGCGAGCCACTCCATGGCGACGATCACGGGCACGAAGATGATTGCCGGGATCGAGGGGTGGACCCGGGAGAAGAAGTTGAGGAATTCGCTCTCGAACAGCTGCGGCGAGGCCGCGAGCTTGTTGGTGCGGTTGTGTGCCTCCATTCGCCCCCAATGTTAGCGACGGGTGGAGCCGACCCCCGCAAGACGCGGGGAAGATGTGACGACTCTGTGTCAAGAACGTTGCGCTTTGCGGAATCAGGCGTCACGGAAGTGCAACGGCCTTGCCAAGATGCCCACCGTGCCGCGCAAGCCCAAGCCACCGACCTGCGACGACTGCTACTTCCGCAAGAATCAGCTCTGCGCTCTTCAGCTCGATGAGCCGTGCACGACCTTTCGGCCCAACCGCCCGGAGGGCCTCGTTCCCCCGCGTCAGCCGGTCCTGCTCATGCGCCCGCCTCGCTGGGCAACTCAGACCAGCCCTGCATAGGAGGACGCGGGGGTCGCCCCGACGAGTGCCCAGCACCGCCTGCGGCGGTGCAAGTAAGAGCCGCTTCGCGGCTGAGAATCTCCCGCCAGGGCCGCTTCGCGAGGCATCGGCGGGGCGACCCCCGCGTCCTCCTTGTGGCGGCTATGTTGTGCGCCTATGCCCGAACGAGACGTGTTTGCGAACTTCGCCCGGATGAGGCGGGAGATGGATCAGATGCTTGGCGGGGCGTGGGGGCGGACCACCTACGTAAGTCGAAGGAGCACGGGTTTTTCGCCGAATGTGGACGTCTACTACTGCGGGGATCCCCAGAGAGCTGTGGTCAAGGTCGATCTGGCCGGCGTCGATCTCGAGCAGGTCGGGATCGAGGTCAGCGGTAGGCAGCTGGCGATCGTCGGGGAACGGCCGGTGCAGGAGACCGAGGGGCGGGTCTACCAGCAAGTCGAGATCCCCTCTGGTCCCTTCCGCCGTGTGGTCGAGCTGCAGGTAGACGTCGATGCAGACCAGGCCAAGGCGACTTACGAGGACGGCATCTTGCGGATCGACCTGCCGCTGCGCGATCCCGCGCAGAACACTCGCCGCGTGCCGATCGGGCGCGATTAGTGCCGACTCACGCTTACGAGAGGTGGCACTGATGGAGGGCACGCCGGTCCTCGAAGTGGTCGAGTCCGAGCTCGACGCCGAGGACGCGATTCGCGCCAGCCAGCCGTTGCCCGACGCGTTGCCGGTGCTGCCGCTGCGGGAGACGGTCACCTTCCCCGAGACCCTCACCCCGCTTGCGGTGGGTCAGGAGCGCTCGATCAAGCTGGTCGACGACGTGCTCGGCGCCAACCGCATGCTGGCGATGGTCGCCGCGCGCGATCCCGAGGACGAGGAGCCCGGCCCGGACGGCCTCTACGAGGTCGGCGTCGTCGGCATCGTCGCCCGCATGCTCAAAGTCCCCGACGGGACGCTGCGCATCCTCGTCCAGGGCACCCAGCGGGTGCGCCTTGGTCCCTACGTCGCCGAGGAGCCCTACCTGGTCGCGCGGATTGCCGAGCTGCCCGACGTGATCGACGCGGGTCCCGAGCTGGAGGCGCTGACCCGCAATGTGCAACGCACCTTCTCGGAGATCGTCGAGCACATCCCCTATCTGCCCGAGGAGCTGCAGATGGCGGTGGCAAACATCGAGGATCCAGCGGCCCTTGGCCACCTGATCGCCGGCGCGCTGCGGATCACCACCGAGGAAAAGCAGCAGCTGCTCGAGGAGGTCGACGTCGCCGCGCGCTTGCGCCGGCTCTCGCAGATCCTCGCCCGCGAGCTCGAGGTGGTCCAGCTCGGCAGCCAGATCCAGTCCCAGGTTCAGTCCGAAGTCGACAAAGGCCAGCGGGAGTTCTTTTTGCGCCAGCAGTTGAAAGCGATCCAGGACGAGCTGGGGGAGGGCGACGAGCAGCAGGCCGAGGTCAACGAGCTGCGCCAGCGGGTCGAGGAGGCCGAGCTCCCCGAGCACGCCCTGAAGGCCGCCGAGCGCGAGCTCTCGCGCTTGGAGAAACTGCCGCCGGCGGCGGCCGAGCACGGCGTCATCCGCGGCTACCTCGAGTGGCTGGTCGAGTTGCCCTGGTCGAAGTGGACCGAGGACAACCTCGACATCGGCCACGCCCGTGAGGTGCTCGACGCCGATCACTACGACCTGGAGAAGGTCAAGGACCGCATCCTCGAGTACCTGGCCGTGCGCAAGCTGAAGCCGGACTCGCCCGGGCCGATCCTCTGCTTCGTCGGCCCTCCGGGGGTCGGCAAGACCAGCCTCGGGCGCTCGATCGCCAAGGCCCTGGGCCGGGAGTTCGAGCGCATCTCGGTCGGCGGGGTCCGCGACGAGGCCGAGATCCGCGGCCACCGCCGCACCTACATCGGCGCCCTGCCGGGGACGATCGTCCGCGCCCTGCGCGACGCCGGCTCGCGCAACCCCGTCTTCATGATCGACGAGATCGACAAGATGGGCGCCGACTTCCGCGGCGACCCCTCCTCGGCGATGCTCGAGGTGCTCGACCCGGCTCAGAACGACAGCTTCCGCGACCACTACCTCGACCTCGAGTTCGACCTCTCCGAGGTCCTCTTCATCGCCACCGCGAACGTCCTCGACACGGTCCCCGGCCCGTTGCAGGACCGCATGGAGACGATCGAGCTGGCCGGTTACACGCTCGAGGAGAAGCGCCACATCGCCCGTCGCTACCTCGTTCCCCGCCAGATCGAGGCCAACGGGTTGAAGCCCTCCCAGATCGAGTTCGCCGAGCCGGCCTTGACCGCGATCGTCGAGGAGTACACCCGCGAGGCCGGCGTCCGCAACCTCGAGCGCCAGATCGGCACGATCTGCCGCAAAGTCGCCCGCGACGTCGCCGAGGGCAAGGGCAGGGGCAAGGTGAAGGTCTCGGCGAAACGGGCGCGCGAGCTGCTCGGCCGCCGCCGCGTCTTCGCCGAGCAGCGGCGGCGCACGAAGGACCCCGGCGTCGCCACCGGACTTGCCTGGACGCCCGCTGGCGGCGACGTGCTCTTCATCGAGGCGACCGCGATGCCGGGATCGGGCAAGTTGACGATCACCGGCCAGCTCGGCGACGTGATGAAGGAGTCGGCGCAGGCGGCGCTCTCCTACGTGCGCGGTCACTGGCGCGAGATCGCGCCCGAAGCTCGACGAGGACTGGTGCGCCGAGCACGACATCCACATCCATGTCCCGGCCGGCGCGGTGCCCAAGGACGGGCCCTCGGCGGGCGTCGCGATGACGGTCGCGCTCTCCTCGCTGGTCTCCGGCCGACCGGTGCGCAACGATGTCGCGATGACCGGCGAGGTGACCCTGACCGGCCAGGTGCTGCCGATCGGCGGGCTCAAGGAGAAGTCGCTCGCGGCCCAGCGTGCCGGCATCAAACGCGTGATCGTGCCGAAGCGCAATGAAGGGGACGTCACCGAGATCCCCGAGCACGAGCGCAGCGCGCTGGAGTTCGTCTACGTCGACGAGGTCTCGAAGGCGATCGACGCCGCCCTGAAGCGATAGCGACCATGGAGGCGGCCGAAGCCCTGGGCAGGGGCAACCTGTCGACGTTGTACGAGGCGCTCCGCGAGGCGGTGCGGGCGCGTTCGCGGACCTTCTGGATCGTCGCCGGGCTGACCGTCCTCGCAGCGACGCTGCGCTTCGCCACGCTCGGGGTTCAGGCCTATCACCACGACGAGATCGTCACCGCCAGCCGCGTGCTGCGCGGTGGCTTCTGGCACGCGATGGAAGCGGTCGGCTTCAGCGAGTCGGCGCCGCCGCTCTACTACGCGCTGGCCTGGGCATGGACACAGCTGACCGGGACGGGAGAGGTCGGCCTTCGCTCGGTCTCGGCGCTGGCCGGGGTGGCGACGGTTCCGGTCGCCTACCTGCTCGGCGCCGAGCTGCGCGGCCGCCGGGCCGGGATCGTCGCCGCGGCGCTGGTCGCCGTCAACCCGATGCTGCTCTGGTACTCGCAGGAGGCCCGAAGCTACGCCCTGTTGGTCTTGTTGACGGCAGTTGCCGCGCTCTACTTCGTCCGCGCCCTGCACGGTGGCCGGCGACGCGATTTCATCGGCTGGGGAGTGTTCTCCGCGCTCGCGCTCGCGACCCACTACTTCGCGATCTTCCCGATCGCGCTCGAGGCGGTCTGGCTCCTTTGGCGCCGCCGGCGCGCAGGCGGTGGCCGGGCTCTGGATCGTCGTCCTTGCCGGCTTGGCGCTGGCCCCGCTGGCGATCCACCAGATGTCGTTGGGTCACGCCGAGTGGATCGGCGACCGCAGCCTCGGCCACCGGGTCTGGGAGGCGGGCGTGAGCTTCGTCGTCGGCGAGACCGGCGACATCGTCTCCCGGCCCGAGACCGTGCTGCCGGCGATCGTCCCCCTCCTCGCCGTCCTGGCCGGACTGCTGCTCCTCACCCTGCGTGCCGATCGCGGCGAGCGGCGAGCGGGAGGGTTGATGCTGGCCCTGGCCACGGTGACCGTCGCCGGGCCGCTGGCCCTGGCGCTCGTCGCACCCGGCAAGGACTACGTCCTCGCGCGCAATCTCCTGCCGGCGCTGGTGCCTCTGCTGGTCGCGGTGGCGATCGGCCTGACCGCGCGCCGCGCCCGGCGCAGCGGCATGGTCGTCGCCTCCGTCCTCGTCGCCTACTCGCTCGGCTTCTGCGTCTGGGTCAGCCTCTCGCCGGCCTGGCAGCGGCCCGACTGGGACACGGTGGCGGCGCGGCTGGGAGAGCCGACGGCGCCGCGGGCGATCGTCCTCTGGACGCTTGGAGCGGCGTCGCTGCGCTACTACCTCTCGACCGGCTCCTTCCAGGCGCAGCCGTCCGAAGGCTTTGCCTGGAGCGTGCACGAAGTCGACTTCGTCTCCGACGGCCCGGCCCCGCCCGTTCCACCCGGGTTGCTGGGGTCCCGCTTCCGACAGGTCGGCTACGAACAGGTCGGTCGTCTTTACGTGAGGCGCTACGCACTGCCCGGTCCCGACCTTGCCCACCTGCGCCTGCGGCGGATCCGCGGCGCCGACCTCAACTTCCGCAGCAACGGTGTTTTGCTCGACGGGATTGGGCCGAGCTGATATCGGGAAGTGAATTGGAGTTATCCTGAGCGTCCCCCCAGCAGAATCCAGCGAGGAGATGGCATGACCAAGACGAAGGCGAACCAGGCTGCGGACCTCTATTCGACTGCCCGTGAGAACCCCTACGTGCAGCGCCTGATCGAGGACGAAGAGCTGCGCGACAGCCTCCGCGACGCCTTCGAGGCCGCCCGCGGCGCTTACGGTCGAGCGACCGACAACAGCAAGGGCCCGGTCAAGGCCGTGAGCAGCGACAAGAAGGTGCAGAAGGACCTGCGCACGGCGGCGGAGAGCCTGCGCGAGGCCTCAGAGCGTCTGAAAGCGCCGAAGAAGCGCAAGAAGAGCCGCCTCGGGCGCCTCATCCTCTTCGCCCTGATCGGCGGAGCGATCGCTCTGGCGGTCAGCGAGGACGCGCGCAAGACCGTGCTGGACGCTCTCTTCGGCGCCGAGGAGGAGTTCGAGTACACCACCACCACGAGCATCAACGGCGCCTGAGGGCCCCAGTCGTCGTCATACGGCGTCCTCGGTCGGCCGGCTGCGGGTCACGCACAACAGTGCGCTCCCCTTGCCGGCCTCCCTGCGTCCTTGTCTGACGACGACTGGGTCTCCTCAGGTGGCACTAGACTGAGTCGATGGAGGCTGCGACCAAAGAGCGCGAGCTGAGCGGGGAAAAGGCGCAGCGCATCATCGACTCGATGCGCGACAGCGTCGCCCAGCGGGGAGCGGCCGGCTCGACCTTCGAGCACGTCGCCCGCGAGGCCGGCGTCAGCCGCGGCCTCCTTCACTACTACTTCGGCACCAAGGAGCGGCTGTTGGTCGAGGTCGTCCGCCGCGACGCCGAGATCCGCGTTGCTCGCCTCGACGAGCTGCTCGCCGACGCGGCGACCGTCGACGACGTGATCGACGTCCTGCTCGCCAGCCTCACCGACCTGATCGAGAACGAGCCGGCCTTCTTCCTGCTCATCTTCGAGCTGTTCAGCGCCGGGCGACGCAATCCCGAGATCCAGCGCGAGGTGGGCCAGCTGTTCGATCGGACCCGCTCGCACGTCGCCGAGGTTCTCGAGGCGAAGGAGCGCGAGGGCGTGCTCAGCCTGCGCTACGAAGCCGATGCGATCGTCGCCTACCTGTCCGCGGTTGCCGACGGCTTTGCGCTGCAGGCACTCTCCGAGCCCGACCGCGACATCGGCCCCGCCCTCGCGGCCGGCGCAGCCTCCGCCCGGTTCCTGCTCGCGGGCGAGTGACCCTCCTCACAGACTCCTAGGGCCGGCTGCGTAAGGCTGGCTAACCAGCCAATGCGCGACTCGATGACCAAGCTCGCTGGGTTCCTGGGACGCCGTAGGCGTCTTGTGCTGGCCGCCTGGATCGTCACGCTGATCGTCGCGTTGCCGATCGCCGCGCACCAGACCGATCACCTCACCGGTGGCGGGTTCGATGTCCCCGGCAGCCAGTCGAAGGCGGTCAGCGACTCGCTCGAACAGAGCTTCGCTGCGGACGCCGACGGCATCGGCGTCTTGCTCAAAGCCGAGCCAGGCTCCACCGCGCAGCAGCGCGCCGCAGCTGTCGACCGCGTTCGCCGCTCGGTCGCCGGTCTCGAAGGGGTGACGCTGCTGCCGGCCGCCGCCCGCCTTGGCGAGGCGCAGCTGCAGCGGACCGGCACGACGATGCTGCCGCTGCGCAGCAATCGCTCCTCCGACATGTTGATCGACTCGGCGACGGACCTGCGCGCCGACCTCGATCCGGGCACGACCGAGAGCGGAGTCACCACCTACCTCGCCGGCCAGCCGACGATCTGGGCCGGCATGCAGGAGCTCTCCAAGGAAGATCTCGCCAAAGCCGAGGCGGGTGGATTCCCGATCGTCGCGCTGATCCTGCTCATCGTCTTCGGCTCGCTCGCCGCAGCGGTGCTGCCGCTTGCGCTCGGTTTCATCAGCGTGATCGTCACCGGCGCTCTCATCTACTTCATCTCGCTGAACATGGAGACCTCGGTCTTCGTCACCAACATGGCCTCGATGATCGGGATCGGCGTCGCGATCGACTACTCGCTGTTCATCCTCGCCCGCTACCGCGAGGAGCGGCGGGCGGGACGCAGCGAGGAGGATGCGCGCGCCGAGGCGCTGGCGACCTCGGGGCTGGCGGTCAGCTTCTCCGGCCTCGCCGTGATCGTCTCCCTCGCCGGGCTGTGGATGGTCGACAACCAGGCGCTGCGCTCGATGGCGCTCGGCGCGATGACCGTCGTTGCCGTCTCGATCCTCACTGCCGTCACCTTGCTGCCCGCCCTGATCGCGATGCTCGGCGATCGCGTCTTGCCGGGTGGGATCGTGGCCCGGGTCCTCGCTTTCTTCAAGCACCGCGTCTTCCGCCGGCCGGACCGTCCGGCAACCGCCCAGTCGGCTTTCTGGCAGCGCTGGACGGCGAGCGTCATGGCTCGGCCCTGGACCGCCGTGATCGGTGTCAGCGCCGTTCTCCTCTTCCTTGCCATCCCGGTGCTCTCGCTGACCACCGGCACCCAGGCGCTCAGCCAGTTCCCCAAGGACAGCGACGTGCGGGTCGGCAACGAACTGGCCTCGCAGCAGGTCGGCGGCGGCACCGATCCCGTCCAGATCGTCGCCGCCTTCGATGGCCCGGCCGGTCGCGCCGCCGTCCCCGGCTTCATCCGCACGGTCGAAGCGACGCCCGGCGTCAGCGCTGTCGCCCCACCGGCCTTCGCCGGCGGCAGCGTGTTGATCCAGGCGACCCCGAGCGCTCCGAGCGAGTCCGACGCGGCGACCGCGCTGGTCGCCCGCCTGCGTGACTCGGTCGTGCCCTCGACCCGGCTGGCGCGCGTGGCCAGCGTGAACGTCGGCGGCGAGACCGCCCGCAGCGACGACGTGCGCCACTTGATCAGCGGCTCGATGTGGAAGATCATCCTCTTCGTCCTTGCGCTCAGCTTCCTCGTCCTGATGGCGATGCTGCGCTCGCTGCTGCTGCCGCTGAAGGCGGTGCTGATGAACCTGCTCTCGATCGGAGCGGCCTACGGCGTCCTCGTCGTGGTCTTCCAATGGGGTTGGTTCGACAGCCTGCTCGGGCTCGAAAGCCAGGGGGCGCTGGACACGATCAACGTGCCGCTGATCTTCGCCGTCGTCTTCGGCCTCTCGATGGACTACGAGGTCTTCCTCATGTCGCGGATCCGCGAGCACTACATGGAGCACGGCGACAACGAACGCGCGGTCGCCGAAGGCCTTTCCACCAGCGCCCGCACGATCTCCTCGGCGGCGCTGATCATGACCTGCGTCTTCGCCGTCTTCTTCCTCACCGGCGTCCCCTCGATCAAAGAGCTGGGCCTCGGCTGCGCTGTGGCGATCGCCCTCGACGCGACCCTGGTGCGGCTGATCCTGGTGCCGGCGGCGATGAAGCTGCTCGGCAACTGGAACTGGTGGATGCCGTCTTGGCTCGACCGCGTGCTGCCGGACTTCTCCTTCGAGAGCGGCAGCGCCGAGCCCGAGCCCGCCAAGGCCTAATACCCTCCTCGCCATGAGCGAGGAGATCGCATTTGCCGGGGCCGCCCGGCAGGCGGAGATGGTGCGGGCCGGGGAGGTCTCGCCGGCCGAGCTGGTGAGGATCTGCCTCGATCGGATCGCCCGCCTCGATCCACAGCTCAACTCGTTCCGCACGGTGTTCGCCGAGAAAGCGCTGCTCGAAGCCGAGCAGGCCGAGGCCCGGCTGAAGGCCGGGGAGGAGCGGCCACTGCTCGGCGTGCCGATCGCGATCAAGGACTGCGTCGACATCGCCGGAGACGTCACCACCTACGGCACCGACGGCTTCGACCAACCGGCCAAGGCTGACAGCGAGATCGTGCGGCGACTGCGTGAGGCCGGGGCGATCCTGGTCGGCAAGACGACGCTGCCCGAGCTGGCGATCTGCGGTTTCACCGAGACCGCGACCTGGGGCGTGACGCGCAATCCCTGGAACCTGCAGCGGACCTCAGGCGGTTCGAGTGGCGGCAGCGCGACCGCAGTGGCAGCCGGGCTGGTGCCGATCGCGCTCGCCACCGACGGGGCCGGCTCGATCCGCATCCCGGCGGCTTCGTGCGGCCTGTTCGGGCTGAAACCGCAGCGCGGTCGTGTCTCGCTCGCTCCCGACCGCGAGCACTGGAACGGGCTTTCCGCTTACAACTGCGTCAGCCGCACGGTGCTCGATACCGCCCTCTGGCTCGACGTCGTCAGCGGTGGCTCGGCGGAGCCGGGGGCGCCCGCGCCCCCGCAGCGGCCCTTTGTCGAGTCAGCGCAAGCCTCGCCGGGCAAGCTGCGCGTCGCCTGGTCGGTCGCTCCGCCGCGAGCCGCCGCGCCGCCGACCGTGTCCGACATCGTCAAAGGCGCCGTCGCCGAGACGGCCGAGCTGATGCGCTCGCTCGGGCACGAGGTCGAGCAGCGCGATCCGAGCTGGGGCGGGATCGGCAACAACATGGTTCCCCGCTATCTGCGGGGCTCGGCTGAAGACTTTGCGAAGGTGCCGCACCCCGAGCGGCTCGAACGCCGCACCCGGGGCTTCGCCCAGCTCGGCCGGCTTATTCCGCAGTCGCTTTTCGAGGCGGCGCGGCGAGCCGAAGCAGCCGATGCGGCGCGGGTAAACGCGATCTTCGAGGACCACGACGTGCTGGTCACCCCGGTGATGGGCGGCACGGCGCTGCCGGTGCGACGCTGGGAGGGGCGCGGGGCGCTCTGGACCGTGCTCGGCATGAGTCGCTTCTATCCCTACTGCGTGCCGTGGAACCATCTCGGCAACCCGGCGATGTCGGTACCGGCCGGCTTCGCCGCCGACGGCATGCCGCTCGCGGTCCAGATCGTCGGTCGCCCCGGCGACGAGGCGACCCTGCTCTCGCTTGCCGCCCAGCTCGAGGCCGAGCGGCCCTGGGCGGACAGCCGCCCGCCCATTTCCTGACCGGCGGCTAGGAGAAGACCTTCCTGAACCGCGCTATCTCGCGGATCTTGCCGCGCGGCCGGATGCGGCGCTGCAGGACCATCTTCAGCGGCTTGGCTTCGGGCTTGCCGACGGCGATGAAGTCCGCCCAGCTCGCCTCGAGGACCAGGTTCGGATTTGGGGCCTCGCCCGGCTCGGCCCTGGTCGAGCCGTTGTCGATCGTCATGTGCCAGGGGGCCGCGTCGGTGAAGCGGTACTGGTAGACGAGTGGCGAGCCGTTGGCCGCCTTGGGATTGGCGGTGCGCTTGACCACGTCGAAGAAGAGGCGCTGGGTGTCCGGAGACGAGTCCGGCGTCGGCCCGTCCGGCGGGCCGAGCACCCCGGCCTCCATCAGCTGCACCTGGCGCTTGGCGACCTCCTCGGCCGAGGCCTCGGGGTCGAAGGGGAAGACGCCGGGCGGCATCTCCTCGGTCGGGTAGCCGATCGTGCGCCAGCGCTGGCGGATCAGTTTGAGGCCGAAGGAGAAGATGTCCTCGAGCGAGAAGCCGTAGCACTCGGTGTAGGAGCGGTCCATGTTGGGCGGGTAGAACACAGCCGGCCCGTAGGGCAGCGTTTCGCGCAGCAGCTCGATGACCGCGGCACGGTTCTCCTCCCAACCGGGGCTGCCTTCGGCCAGCAGTTCGGAGAGAACCTTGACGCCGAAGCCGATGTGGCGCTGCTCGTCTTTGGAGACGTTGCCCATGCCGTCGCTGAAGCCGGGCATCGTTTCTTTGGAGGCGAAGAAGTCCTCGATGAAGTGCTGGCCGGGCTGGGCGAGGCTGCCCTCGACGATCAGGTGGTAGAGGGTGATCGCCTGCGCGTACTTGGGCAGCGAGCGGTCCTTGCGCAGTTCCTCGGCCATCAGGTCGAGCCGGTCGAAGATGCCGCGGTAGCCCCAGTTGAGCTGCGGCATGGTCGAGGAGAGGGTCTGCTCGATCGAGTCGCCGCTGACCCCGATGACCTCCTTGAAGAAGCGGTGGAAGAAGATCGAGTGACGGACCTCGTCGACCTGCTGGGTGGCGAGGAAGTAGGACTGCTCCTCGGTCGGCGCGGCGTTGATGTAGGGGGCGAGCGTGTCGGCGACGCGGTCCTCGCCGTAGTAGAACATCGAGTAGATCCACATCGCCGAGCGGCGCTGGATGTCGCTCAGCGCCTCCCAGCCGTTGCGGTCCTCGGAGAAGTCGATGTCATAGGCGCTCCAGTTGCCTTGCTCCCAGCGCTGATAGAGGTCGACGTAGGTGACGTTGTCCATCAGGCTCTGGGATGCGACGCTCATCTCTCTCCTTGGGTCGGGGCGGCTTGGGGCGACTGGGAGAGGAGGTTACCGCGATCCTGGCCAGCCAGCCAGTTGAGGCTGAGTGACTTGGTCACACAGACGCGGGAGTCTCGATCTCCCGCTTGAGGATCTTGCCGGTGGGGCCTTTGGGGAGCTCGTCGAGGAACCAGACGAGGCGGGGGTACTTGTAGGCGGCGATGCGCTCCTTGACGTAGGCGCTGATCTCCTCGGGGCTCAGCTCCTCGCCCTCGTGGAGGACGACCGCGGCGCCGATCTCCTCGCCCCACTGGTCGTGGGGGACGCCGACGACCGCCGCTTCGCGGATCTTCGGGTGCTCGTAGAGGACCTCCTCGACCTCGCGCGGGTAGACGTTGTAGCCGCCGCGGATGATCAGGTCCTTCTTGCGATCGACGATGTAGAAGAAGCCGTCCTCGTCGACGCGGGCCATGTCGCCGCTGTGGAACCAGCCGCCGCGCATCGCCTCCTCGGTGGCGTCGGGGCGCTGCCAGTAGCCCTTCATGATGTTGTGGCCGCGGATCACGATCTCGCCGACCTCGCCCTGGGCGACTGGCTCGTCGTTCTCGTCGACGACCTGCATCTCGACTCCCTCGATCGGGGTGCCGATCGAGCCCGCCTTGCGCTCTTTGTCGGGATGGTTGGAGCAGGCGACCGGCGAGGTCTCCGAGAGGCCGTAGCCCTCCATCACCTTTGCCCCGAAGGCGTCTTCGAAGCCACGCAGCACCTCGACCGGCATCGAGGCGCCGCCGGTGATGCAGATGCGCAGCGAGGAGGTGTCGAAGCTCTCGCGCTCGGGGTGGTGCAGCAAGGCGCCGTACATCGTCGGCACGCCGTAGAAGTGGGTGACGCCGTCGCGCTGCATCGTCGCCAGCGCCTCGCCGGGGTCGAATTTGGGCACCAGGGTGAGGCAGGCGCCGACGCCGAGCGAGGCGTTCATCGCGACCGTCTGGCCGAAGGAGTGGAAGAGGGGGAGGGCGCCGAGGACGACGTCGCCGGCGGCGATCTCGGAGGTCGTGCGCGAGGAGACGTCGGCGTTGCGCGCCAGGTTGGCGTGGGTCAGCTCGGCGCCCTTCGGCTTGCCGGTGGTGCCCGAGGTGTAGAGGATCACCGCCGTGTCGTCTTCGTCGGTATCGGCCAGGCCTGGAGTGGGCTCGCGCTCGGCAAGGGTTGCGGCGAAAGCGGCCGGCTCGACCTCGATCAGCTCGGCGCCCGCCTCGGCGGCGCCCGCGCCGGCCTCCTCACAGAAGCCATGCCAGGCGAGCAGCACCTCGGCGCCCGAGTCCTCGAGGTAGAAAGCGATCTCGCGGCGCTTCAGCAGCACGTTCATCGGCACGACGATGGCGCCGGCGCGCAGCACCCCGTAGTAGGCGATTGGGAACTCCGGGACGTTGGGCAGCATCACGCCGACCCGGTCCCCGGGCCGCACCCCCTTCTCCTCCAGCAGGGTCGCCAGGCGGGCGCTGCCGTCGTCCAGATCTCCGTAGCTCAACTCGGCGTCGCCAAGGCGGATTGCCGCGGCGCCTGGCGAGCGCTCGGCGCTCTCCGTGAGTATCGATGCGAGGTTCATCCCTATCCCTCGCGAGCATAGACGGTCGATTGGCCTCTGTTCCAGCAGGGCTGCGCCCGGCTCAGGCGCGGCGGCTGCCGTACGGGCGCCATGCCGGGAAGCCCGCCTGAGGCAAGTTTGCTTAGGATGCCCGCAGTGAAGAAGCTGATCCTCATGATCGCTGTGTGCGCCGGCCTGGTTTTGGTCGCCGGTTGCGGCAGCAGCAGCGACTCCTCAACCGGCTCGAGCGAATCGACCGACTCGACGACGAGCGAATCGTTGACCGAAAAGCCAAAGGTCACGGTGCCGACCGGCCCACCGCCGAAGAAGCTCGAAGTCAAGGAACTGTATGAAGGCAACGGCGCCGTTGCCAAGGCCGGCGAGGAAGTCGTCGTCCAGTACGTCGGCGTCAACTACAAGAACGGCAAGGAATTCGACTCCTCGTGGAGCCGTAACGAACCCTTCAGCTTCACCCTCGGTGCGGGCGAAGTGATCCCCGGCTGGGACCAGGGGATCGAGGGGATGAAGGCCGGCAGTCGCCGCGAGCTGATCATCCCTCCGGAACTCGCCTACGGCGAAACCGGCGCGCCGCCTGCGATCGGTCCGAACGAAACGCTCGTTTTCGTGGTCGACTTGCTTGAAGTCATCACCAAGTAGAGCGATCGTCGCTGAGCGCCTGACGGCGCAGGGCCTCTCCGGGCCGCCACTGGCCGATTCCGCTGCCGTCGCCGGGCGGCTGCTCGCCGTGCAGGGCCAGGACCCGCGCGGCTTCAGGCTTGCCATCCGGGCACGCACCGAGGGGCTCACCGCGACTGACGTCGAGCGCGCTTTGGCGGAGCGCGAACTGATCGTCACCTGGCTCAACCGCGGAACTCTGCACTTGGTTCGCAGCGAGGACTACCCGCTGCTGCAGTCCCTGACCACGCCGCCGTTGCTCACCTCGAGCACGCGACGCCTGCGCCAGGAGGGGGTCGGCGAGGCGCAGGCCGAGCGGGCATTGCGGACGATCGAGAAGGCGCTTGCGGAGGAGGGCCCGCTGACGCGGATCCAGTTGCGCGAGCGGATCGACGCGGCCGGCCTGCAGACCGAGGGCCAGGCGCTGATTCACCTCTTCTTCCTCGCCGCCGTGCGCGGAATCGTCGTCCGCGGGCCGATGATCGGCAAGCAGCATGCCTACGTCTTGGTGCGCGACTGGCTCGGCGAGGTTCCGTCGATCGATCGCGAGAAGGCACTGGCCGAGCTGGCCCGTCGCTACCTGGTGGGCCACCAGCCGGCAAGCGATCGCGACCTCGCCAAGTGGGCCGGCCTGCCGCTGCGCGACGCCCGTGCCGGCCTGGGGGCGATCGGCTCCGAGCTGGAGGAGGGGGAGGACGACCTGGTCAGCCTCGCCAAGCGACCCGGGCCGGAGAAGCTGCCCCCACCGCGTCTGCTCGGCGCCTTCGATCCTGTCTTGCTCGGCTGGACCTCGCGCGAAAACATCCTCGGGCCGCACACCCAGCTCGTCACCCGCAACGGGATCTTCCACCCGTTTGCCATGGCCAAAGGCAAGGCGATCGCCAAGTGGGGTTTCCCCGGTGGCGAGGTGAAGCTGCAGCCTCTCCAGCACATACCCGCGAAGACCGCCTCTGCGCTTGAAGTCGATGTCGCCGACGTCACCCGCTTCCTGGCCTACTGAGGCGAATTGCTCAATACGCTTGAGTAAATTTGCTCAAAGCATTGAGTGATTTGCAGTCGGGTCCTAAATAACAGTATCCGTGGGGCAGCGAGGCTATCCTCAGCCAATGTCCGGCAAGAAAGGCAAGACGGTGGATGCCGATTACCTGGAGCGCGCTCGTCGTGAGGCACTGAGGCGCGACTACCGCTTACTGACTCCCGGGCAGCGAGTGGAACAGGCAGTGGCTCTCAGCAAAGAGATGACCAGACTCGCCGCTGGCCGCGCGGAGCGAGATTGACGGGGATCTCACCTCTCGATGTCGAGGGGCTTTTTTCGGCCCTCGAGAAGGCCGGCATCGCCTTCGTGATCATTGGCGGCTTTGCGGTCGGCGCGCACGGATACCCACGGGCGACCAAGGATCTGGACATCGTTCCCGATCCCGACCCCGAGAATCTCAAGCGCCTTGCCACGATGCTTTCGGAGCTCGATGCTTCAGTGCTAGGCATGGAGGAGTTCGCCGAGGAGGAGGTGGTCCAGCCGGATGCGGCCGGCCTGGAGATGGGGGGCAATTTCGTCCTTGTGACCAGCCGTGGACGCCTGGACATCATGCAACTCGTCGGCCCAGACCTCGAGTACGCCGACCTGAACTCAGCGGCTGTCGAGGACGAAGTGTTCGGGCATCGAGTCCGCTTCTGTGGTTTCGATCACCTCGTGGCGATGAAGGAGGCGGCCGGGCGGCCCGAGGACGAGATCGACCTGAAGCGCCTGCGCGAGTCTCGCGAGGGCGGCTGAGGCTCAGCCCAGCTTCGGGCTGCGCCAGGGCTGGGCGAGGCGGTTCGCCAAGTCGTCGGCCAGGCCCTCGATCGGGACGCGAGTCTGCTCCAGCGAGTCGCGATCGCGCAGGGTGACGGTGTCGTCTTCCATCGTCTGGTGGTCGACAGTGATTCCCCAGGGAGTGCCGATCTCGTCCTGGCGGCGGTAACGCTTGCCGATCGAGCCGCCCTCGTCGAACTCGGCAGGCATGCGGCGGCGCACGTCCTGGAAGATCTCGCGGGCCTTCTCCGGCATGCCCTCCTTGGAGACGAGCGGGAGGATCGCCACCTTGACCGGCGCCAGGCGGGGGTGGAGGCGCAGCACGGTGCGCTGGCGTCCCTCCACCTCCTCGACCTCGTAGGAGTCGACGAGGAAGGCGAGCGTGGCGCGGTCGGCGCCGGCGGCCGGCTCGATCACGTGGGGGACGTAGCGCTCTTTGGTCTGCTGGTCGAAGTACTCGAGCTTCTCGCCGCTGAACTTGGCGTGCTGGGTGAGGTCGAAGTCGCCGCGGTTGGCGATCCCCTCCAGCTCCGACCAGCCGATCGGGAAGAGGTACTCGATGTCGCTGGTCGCCGAGGAGTAATGCGAGAGCTCGTCGGCGCCGTGCGCGCGCACCCGCAGCAGGTCGGGCCGGATGCCGAGGTCGGTGTACCAGCGCTCGCGCTCCTCCATCCAGACCTTGTGCCACCTTTCGGCTTCGGCGGGGGGGACGAAGAACTCCATCTCCATCTGCTCGAACTCGCGCGTGCGGAAGATGAAGTTGCCGGGGGTGATCTCGTTGCGGAAGGACTTGCCGATCTGGGCGATGCCGAACGGCGGCTTCTTGCGGGCGAAGCCGAGCACGTTCTTGAAGTTGATGAAGATGCCCTGCGCGGTCTCCGGCCGCAGGTAGACCTCCGAGCCCTCGCCCGCCACCGGGCCGACGTGGGTCTCGAACATCAGGTTGAACTGGCGCGGCTCCGACAGCTCGCCGCCGCACTCGGGGCAGCGCAGCTCCGCCGCGGGGTCGCCGCCTTCCGCCTCGACCGCCTCGCGCAGATGGTCCTCGCGCCAGCGCCGCTTGCACTTGCCCAGGCACTGGACGAGCGGATCGGTGAAGCCTTCCAGGTGGCCCGACGCCTCCCAGACCCGCGGGTGCTGGAGGATCGCCGAGTCGAGCGCGACGATGTCGTCGCGCTCCTGCAGCATCGCCCGCCACCACTCGGCCTTGACGTTGTTCTTCAGCAGCACGCCGTAGTGGCCGTAGTCGTAGGTCGAGCCGAGGCCGCCGTAGATCTCCGAGGAGGGGAAGACGAAGCCGCGGCGCTTGCACAGCGCGACGATCTCCTCCATCGAGGTCTCGGTGTTGCACGTCTCCTGCCCGGCGCTTGCCATGGGCTGAACCGTACCGGCTGCGATAATCGCCCACCGTCATGCCGATCTACGAGTACAAATGCACCAACGGCCACGTCTTCGACGTGATCCAGCGGATGAGCGACGAGGCGCTGACCGAGTGCCAGGAGTGCGGCGCCCCCGCCGAGCGCGTCCTGCACCCCGTAGCGATCCACTTCAAGGGCTCCGGCTTCCACAACACCGACTACGGGAAGAAGAAAACCGGCGCCTCGGGGGGCGAGTCGAAAGAGAGCGGCGGCGAGTCGAAGAGTTCAGAGAGCACGTCGAGCGACTCGAAGGCCACGGCCACGACCGGCGACTGAACCCTTTGCCCCCGAATCCGGGGGCAAACTGTCCACTCAACCCACCAGCTTCTTGACGGCCCGCCGCCGCTCGCTGTCCGGCACTTCGATCGAGCCTTCTGGGCCCGGCTCGCAGCCGGAGTTGGCGCCGCTGCAGAGCACGTCGGCCTTGCTTTCGCCGCCGATCGCCGCGGAGAGGATCAGCTGCGGCATCGTGAAGAAGCCCATGTCGCTGACGAATGCCTTGGGCGCGTCCCAGCCGATGATCGGGCCCTTGACGAAGTTGTAGGGGGCGCGGAGGGGATCGGTGAGGCGCCCCTTGATGCCGCTGACCACGGCCTGCTGGGCCCGCTCGCGGTCGAGGTCGTCGTAGCCGAGCGTGTAGGCGCTCTTGCCCGGGCCGGGGCATTCGCTCGGCTCGCGGATGCGCGAGTAGATCAGCGCCTTTTCCCCGTCGAGCGTGTTCTCGCCCTTGCCAAGCCGCAGGGTGAAGCCGCCCTGGCCGCCCCCGGCGCCGCCGGCGATGTCGGCGCAGAGCTTGTGCGGGACGTCGACGACGACCCCGCCGACCGCGTCGATCAGGTCTTCGAAGCCGGTGAAGTCGACGATCGCGACGTGGTCGACTTCGATCCCGAGGAAGTCTTCGACCGCTTCGATCTGCGCCTTGGCGCCGCCGAAGGCGTAGGCCGCGTTGATCTTCGTCGGGCTCTGGCCGGGTATTTCGGCGTAGCTGTCGCGCGGGATCGAGAGTTTGCGAAAGGCGCCGCCCCCGGCGCGGATCAGCATCAGCGTGTCGGCGCGGAATTCGCCGAACGAGCACTCGCCGTGGGGGGCGTCGCCGTGCGCCTGCTGGTCGAAGCACTCCTGCGATGGGGCCGCGCCCGGCTCCTTGGTGTCGGGCGGGCGGGCGTCGGTGCCGAGGACGAGGATCGTCTGCGCGCTGGGCAGCAGGAAGGGGTTGCCGTGCAGGGCGGACTTGGCTTCGCCGGAGAGCTTGAAGGACTGCAGCTGGGCGGAGACCGCGAAGGCGAGGAAGCTGAGCAGGATCCAGCCCAGCGCCGCCAGGCCGACCCATTTCAGCGCTCGTCGCAGGCCGGGTCGGGGTGGCCGCGGGCCGTGCTCGCGCCCGGGCCGGTCGGGCATCTTCGGCATTTTTGGCGCCCGCCAGTCGCGCTCGCGCAGGCTGGAGAGATCGGGCTTGCGGAAGCGCGAGAGGAACCCCCGGCGGGCACGGTAGACCTTGTAATCGGGCGGCTCGGGGGGCCGCTGCTCGTCATCGCCTGCCATGAAAGAGTTAGAGATCATGCCGATGACCGCGGTCGCCCGTACCCAGAGTTGCGAAAAGAGATGAGCCAGGCCGAAGCGATAGGGGTCGATCTGGGCGGCACGAAGATGCTGCTCGGCGTCCTCGACGGCGACTCGAAGACCGTCTGGGAGAGTCGCGAGCGCTCCGCTGGGGAGAGCGAGGGGGAGCTGGTCGAGCTGCTCGTTCGCGAGGTCAGCGAGGCACAGTCGCAGCGGCCCGGGATCGAGGCGGTCGGGATGGGTATCCCGGCGACGATCGACCATGAGAAGGGGCTGGCGGTGGCGGCGGTCAACCTGCCGATCGAGAACCTGCCGATCCGCGACCTGGTGGTCGAGCGGACGGGCCTGCCCACCTTCGTCGACAACGACGCCAACGTCGCCGCTCTCGCCGAGCATCTCTTCGGTGCGGCGCGCGGCGCCGAAAACGCGGTGATGCTGACGATCGGTACGGGAATCGGCGGCGGTCTCATCCTCGGTGGCGAGATCTACCGCGGTTCGACCGGCGCCGGCGCCGAGCTCGGCCACGTGGCGATCCAGCTCGACGGTCCGGCCTGTCAGGGCAACTGCCCCGGCCACGGCTGCGTCGAGACCCTCGCCTCCGGCACCGCGCTGGGTCGCGAAGGCCGCGCCGTCGCGGAAAGCAACCCCGACTCCGCGCTCGGCAAGCTGCTCGCTGGGGGCAGCGAGATCGACGGCAAGGTCGTCACCGTTGCGGCCCAGGCAGGCGACGAGACGGCGATCAGCGTCTTCGATCTGGTCGGCAGCCGCCTCGGCGTCGCCCTGGCCAGCTTCGCCAACATCTTCGAGCCGGAAGTGATCGTGATCGGCGGCGGTGTGATCGCCGCCGGCGAGCTGCTGCTCGCGCCCGCCCGCCGCGAGCTCGAAGCGCGGGCGCTGCGGCCGATGAACCGGACCCCGGTCGTCGCCGCCGAGCTGGGCGAAGACGCGGGGATGATCGGCGCCGCCGCGATGGCGCGGATCGAGCTGGAAGCGGAGCAGGAAGGCTGATGCCGGGGTCGCTGATCGTCTGCCCGACCCCGATCGGCAACCTCGACGACATCACGATCCGCGTGCGCGACGCGCTGGTCGCCGCCGACTACATCGCCTGCGAGGACACGCGCCGCAGCGGCGGGCTGCTCGACAAGCTCGGCATCCGGCCGGCCCCGCAGCTGATCTCGATCCACGAGGGCAACGAAGCGCCGCGCGCGATCGAGCTGGCACAGCGGATCGAACGCGGTGAGACCGTCGCGCTCGTCTCCGACGCCGGCATGCCGGCGATCTCCGACCCCGGCTTCCGCCTCATCCGCCGCTGCATCGAACGCAACCTCGAGGTGACCGTGCTTCCGGGTCCCTCGGTGGTCCCGGTCGCCCTGGTCGCCTCCGGCATGCCCACCGACCGCTGGCGCTTCGAGGGCTTCCTGCCGAAGCGCGCCGGTGAGATGGAGCGGGTGCTGCGCTCGACCGAGACGGTGGTCGCCTTCGAGTCGCCGCGCCGGGTGGGCGACTCGCTCGCCGCCCTGGCCGCGATTGCCCCCGACCGCCCGGCCGCGGTCTGCCGCGAGCTGACCAAGATGCACGAGGAGGTCTCGCGCAGCACGCTGGCCGAGCTGGCGCGCCGCTTCCGCGGCGACGTCAAGGGCGAGATCGTGCTGGTCATCGCCCCCGCATCCGCCGACGATCACGACAAAGACGTCGGCTTCGCTGTCGACGCGCTGCGTCACCTGGTCCAATCGGGCGCCCGCCCGCGCGCCGCCGCCAGCGTCGTTGCGGCGCTGACCGGTACCCGCGCCAACGACCTCTACCGAGCGCTGACCGGCCGCGAGCCGCGCAAGTGATCGACAGGAAACGCGGGGTGGGCGGCTTATTGCCGCCGGATATCGGGCTACGATCACCCCATGGCGGTTGACGGCAGGCGGGAGTCATATGGACCTTGTCCGGCCACAACGTGACCCGTTCTCGCTGCTGACGGAATCGGGACCTGGGACCAGGGTTTCGGAGAGGTCGCGGCTGTTCGCCCGAAATATCGCAATTCTGGTTGGGGACGCAGCCCCCATTATCGACCGCTATCTGGATGTCTTGGCGCTCGCGCCGCCCGAGCATCTCGACCTATTGCGGCGTCGCGGGACCCGGATCGTCTTCGCCCCGACCATTCCGCATGCACTGCTTTCTTCGGCTGCGACCAAACGCCGTGGTCGAGAGCTCACGGCACACGAGCGGCTGCAACTGAGGACGAGGTACTCCCCCGAGTCGGGCACCGCGGCGATCTTCGATCCGAGCCTGAACCTGCTGGTATTCCCGACGCACTACGTCGCTCGCGATATCGAGCACGTTGTCCTGCACGAGTTGGGGCATGCCCTCACTATGAGCCTGGCCCATCCCCGCGCTGCGCTCCTGAGAGATCTACCCACTTCGATTGCCAAGCACGTCAGCCACCACGGGTATGGCTCCAATAATCCTGCCGAGGCTCTCCGCGTCCAAGTCAACGAGGCGCTGGCGGAGGCGTACGTCTATCTAGTTGTCGGGCGCGGGTCGGAGCTGCCGGCGGAGCTTCTGTCCGACTTGATGTTCATTCTCAGCTCTGTGGAGGGCGACAAAGGCATCCGTTTCGAGTTTGACGAGGACTCTGGCCGGACGTTGAGCCGATTGCATGAGTCGCGTCTCGCCTTTCCGGGTGATCCAGAATGGGGCCACCTACTCGCAAAACGCCCACCAGACGAAGCAGAGCTTGAGGTCAGAGAGCTGAGCCAGCCAGTCGACGGCGTCGATGAGGTTGCTCGGCGGCGGCGACATAGAGCCGCTTGAGCGCCGAGGTAGTGGTTCATCGTCGGCGGTAGTCGGCCTGCGGTCGCCAGGCGCGTTCGTCCTCGCATAGCCTGGTAATCGCGAAGTCATGAGCTTTTACGTCACCACGCCGATCTATTACGTCAACGCCGAGCCGCATTTCGGTCATGCCTACTCGACGCTGGCGGCCGACATCCTCGCTCGCCACATGCGTCAGCGTGGCGAGGACGTCTTCTTCCTCACCGGCACCGACGAGCATGGCGAGCCGATTGAGCTGGCCGCTGAGCGCGAGGGGGTGACGCCACAGGAGCTGGCCGATCGCAACGCGGCCAAGTTCGAAGCGCTGATGCCGATCATCGACGCGACCAACGACTTCTTCATCCGCACCTCCGATCCGCGCCATGCCGCGAAGGTCGCCGAGATCATCCAGCGGGTCTACGACAACGGCTGGGTCGACAAGGGCACCTACGAAGGCTGGTACTGCCCGCGCTGTGCCGACTTCAAAACCGAGCGCGAGCTCGGCCCTGGGCAGACCTGCCCGATCCACGAGATCCCGCTCGAGAAGGTGCGCGAGGAGAACTGGTTCTTCCGCCTCTCGGCTTTTCAGGAGCGGCTCGAAGCTCTCTACGAGGAGCGGCCCGACTTCGTCGTCCCCGACTTCCGCCGCAACGAGGCCGTCTCATTCATAAAAGGGGGGCTCGAGGACGTCTCGCTCTCGCGGCCGAAGCTGAAGTGGGGGATGCACTTGCCTTGGGATCCCGAGCAGCGCATGTACGTGTGGTTCGACGCGCTGCTCAACTACGTCACCGCGCTTACCTTCGCCCGCGAGGGCGAGGACCTGACCGAGCGCTTCTGGCCGGCCAGCCTGCACGTGATGGCCAAGGACATCCTCAAGTTCCACGCGGTGATCTGGCCGGCGCTGCTCTGGGCGGCGGACCTCGAGCCGCCGCAGCGGATGGCGATCCACGGCTACCTGATGATGGGTGAGAAAAAGATGTCGAAGTCGCTCGGCAACGTGCTTGACCCGTTCGAGGCGATCGACCGCTTCGGTGCCGACGCGCTGCGCTTCTACTGCTTCCGCGAGGTCAGCTTCGGCCAGGACGGCTCGATCTCGACCGCCGGCTTCGAGGCCCGCTACGAGACCGAGCTGGCCAACGACTTCGGCAACCTCGCCAGCCGCGTGCTGGCGATGGTCGAGCGCTACCGCGACGGCGTCGTCCCAGAGGCCCAGGTCGACGCCGTGCTTGCGGAGGACTTCGAAGGTGTGGTCGGCCGCTTCAGCGAGCTGCTCGACCGGGCCGAGCTGACCCAGGCGCTGGAGGAGGCCTGGAAGCTGGTCCGCCGGCTCAACCGCTACGTCGAGGAGACCCGCCCCTGGGAGCTGGCCAAGGACGAGGCCGACCCCGAGCGCCTCGACGAAGTCCTCTACAACCTCGTCGAGGGCTTGCGGGTGACGACGCTGCTGCTCGTGCCATACCTGCCGCGGAGCAGCGAGCAGCTCCTTGCCGCGCTGGGCGAGGAGTCCCGCGAGCTGGCCGATCTCGGCTCGCGTCCCGGCGGCCAGAAAACCGAACGGGTCCCGCCGCTCTTCCCCAAGATTGAGACGCCCGCCTAGCCGCGCGGGCCTTCGTGCGTAAATAGTCTATTTTTCTTGTTCAATGGGCCGCGTCGCGCGCGGGTGATGCCGGCCTGGCTCTTCGGTGCAGTCCGATCACGCGGGCATGGCGCGGCGCCCAACGAAGCGAAAGGAACGAGACAATGACCTCCAAGTCGAAGGCCCTCGGGCCCATCCTCCTTGCCCTGCTCGCGGTCGGTGCCTTCATCGTGTCCAGCACCAGCGCCAGCAGCGAAACCCCGAATCTCACAGCGGGAGAAAAAACAGCCGGGAAAGAACAAAAAGTCACGCTGGAAGGGAGCGGAACCGACGAAACCTTCACCGGCTTCGGTCAGACGATCACATGCGAAATAACCGTCTGGGGCCCCAATGAACAAACGGTCCCCGAGCCGCAGTTCACAGTCAAGCCCTACCACAGGGTCTGCAGCATGCCGGGATCGGAAACCATCGGCGACGTCACAGTCGTGACAAACAACTGCGACTTTCAGTTCAACATCGGCAGCACAGCCGAAGCTGGAGGCAAACCGGTGCCCGACACATACACCGGCTTGCTCGATTTCGAATGCGAAAACGGCGCCGAAGGATTCGAAATCAAGCTCTGGTTCAAAGGGAAACACGACGAAGTCGATGCCCCCTCCTGCGTTTACAAGATCGGGCCTCAGACGGGATCAGGCCTGACAATCAAAGTCGACACAACCGGCGCTCATGACGATCTGCTCGTCTCGGGCAAAGTCGGAAAACTGACTGCCGAACGAACCGTGGGCGGCATCCTCTGCCCGAAAGGCACCACCGAAGCGTTTTACAACTTCCCCTCCGGCGGCGCGACAATCCAGGCCCGGGACGCGGGCGGCAAAGACCTGGACGCCTGGATCGACTGAGCCGTTCGTCCTAGGAAACGGCAACCGTTGAAAGCGCGCCCGGGCCAAGCTGGTCCGGGCGCGTGTAGCCGCACAGCGCCATCGTCAGGTCGAGCTCGGCGAGGACCATCTTGAGCACGGTCTCGACGCCCGCCTGCCCACCGAGCGCCAGGCCCCAGACGTAGGGGCGGCCGAGGCAAACGGCGTTGGCGCCGAGCGCGAGGGCCTTGAGCACGTCGGCGCCGCTGCGGATGCCGCTGTCGAAGAGGATCGCCAGCTCGCCACCGACCGCCTCGGCGATCGGTCCCAGCGCGTCGAGCGAGGCCACCGCGCCGTCGACCTGACGGCCGCCGTGGTTGGAGACGACGATGCCGTCGATCCCGCGCGCTACGGCCTCGCGGGCATCGTCGACATGCTGGATGCCCTTGATCGCGATTGGCAGCGAGGTCACCTCGCGCAGCCACTCGAGGTCGTCCCAGCTCAGCGACGGATTGGCCTGAACGCCGAGGAAGTGGCCGGTCGCGGCGCCCTGGTCTTCCTCCGGGGCCTTCTCCAGGGCGGCGCGGAAGACCGGGTCCTGGAAGTAGTTGGCGACGCCCATGCCGTTGAGGAAGGGCAGCCATGCCTGTTGCAGGTCGCGCGGCTTCCAGCCGGGGATGAAGGTGTCGACGGTGAGCACGATCGCCGCGTAGCTCGCGGCCTCGGCGCGCTTGACGAAGCTCTCCGCGAGGTCGCGATCGTTGGGCCAGTAGAGCTGGAACCAGCGCGGCGCCTCGCCGCCCGCCTCGGCGATCTCCTCCAGGGTGAAGTGCGAGTTGGTGCTGGCGATCATCGGCACGCCGACGGCCGCGGCCGCGCGCGCCGTCGCCAGCTCACCGTCCTCGTGGAGAACCTTCTGCACGCCGATCGGCGCCAGCAGCAGAGGTGCCGGCATCGGCGTCCCGAGCAGCTCGGTCGAGAGGTCGCGCGTGGCGACGTCGCGCAGCATCCGCGGCACGATGCTGTGCCGCCCAAAGGCCTCGCGGTTTGCGCGCATCGTGCGCTCGGAGCCGGCGCCGGCGAAGACGTAGTTGGCGGCGCGCTCCTCCATCGCCTCGCGGGCGCTTTGCTCGAGCTCCTCGACCGCGACTGGGATGGCAGGCGGCTCGCCGCCGAGTCCCCGGATGTAGATCTCGCGGTAGTAGTCGGCGAAGTCGGCCATCGGCCGCGAAGGCTATTTCAGGCCGATGCGGCGGCGCCAGTCGCGCGCGTTGAAAGCGCGGGCGGCACGGCCGATCAGGCCCCGGCGGGCCTTCGTGTACGGGTACCAGGTCGGCTCGCGCTTGCCGCCGAAGCGGGCGACGATTATCGACTCCGGCCGGCAGTACTTCTTGATCCCGTACTCGCCGTGGCGGAAGCCGATCCCCGACTCCTTCCAGCCGCCCATCGGCACGTCCATCAGGACGTAGTTGACGATCACGTCGTTGACGTTGACCGCACCCGCTTCGATCCGCCTGCCGACCTTCTCGGCCCGCCCCTTCTCGCCGAAGACCGTGGCGGCGAGGCCGTAGCGCGTGTCGTTGGCGAAGCGCAGCGCCTCCTCGGAGTCGCGCACCTTCATCACTCCGACGACCGGGCCGAAGGTCTCGTCGCGCATCACCGTCATCGAGTGATCGACGTCGACGAGCACGGTCGGTTCGAAGTAGTCGCCCGGGCCCTCGAGCTTCTTGCCACCGGTGGCCGCCTTCGCGCCCTTGGCGATCGCGTCCTCGACCTGCGCTTCGACGATCGCCCGCTGGTTGGGCGAGGTCATCGCGCCGACGTCCTTTTCAGGCGTCCTGCCGTCGGCGCCCTGGCGCAGCGCCCCGACTGCCTTGGTCAGCTTGGCGACGAACTCGTCGTAAACGGGCTCCTCGACGTAGATCCGCTCGACCGAGAGGCAGACCTGGCCCGAGTTGAACATCCCGCCCCAGGTGGCGGCGTTGGCGGCACGGTCGACGTCGGCATCGGAGAGGACGATCATCGGGTCCTTGCCGCCGAGCTCGAGGCTGACCGGGGTCAGCGTCTCGGCGGCACGCGCCATCACCTTGCGGCCGGTGCGGTCCGAGCCGGTGAACTGGATGAAGTCGACGTTGTCGACCAGGGCGCCGCCGGTCTCACCCGTTCCGTGCACGCAGTCGAACACGTCGGGGCCGCCGATCTCACGCTTCCAGGCCTCGACGATCTCGGCCAGGCCCAGCGGCGTGAACTCCGAGGGCTTGACGACCACCGCCGCGCCCGCCTGCAGGGCCGGGATCGCGTCGCCCAGCGCCAGCGCCAGCGGAAAGTTCCAGGGGCTGATCACGCCGACCACGGGGTAGGGCCGGTACTGGACCATCAGCTTCTTGGAAGCCGCCAACGCCGAGTGCGGCCGGACCGTTTCGTCGCCGATGAACTTGGCAGCCTTGGTCCCGTAGAAGTTGATCAGGTCGGTGAGGTAGACGGTCTCCGCCGCGGTGTCGCCGCGGACCTTGCCGGTCTCCGCCTGCATCGTGTCGAGCACGCGCTCGTGGTTGTCGAAGAGCCAGTCGCGCAGCTCGCCGAGCCAGCGGTAGCGGCCATCGACGCCCAGCGCCTCCCACTCGGCCTGGTTGCCGCGTACCCGCGCGACGGTCGCGGCGACGCTCTCGGGCGGAGTCGACCGCGACGCTGCCGACCGTCGACCCGTTGGCCGGATTGAGGACCTCGATCGTGCCGGCGCTGCTGCCGTTGGAGCCGGCGCCATTGGTCGTAGTGCTGCTCTGCTCCGCAGTTCCGCTCTCCACCTGACCGCTCCCTTTCAAAGTTGGCTGGTCAGCCAAGAGTAGCCGCGCGGGGCCTTCTCTGCAGACCCCTAACGCGGCACGAGGCGGTACACCGGACCGTCGAGCGAGCTGACGTAGACACGACCGCGGTCGTCTTCGCCGAAGGAGCTGGGGGTGGAGACGCGGAGGCCAAGCTTGTGCTCGTCGCTCGCTCCGTGCAGGTGGGGGACGAGGCTGCGCAGCTGTCCCTCGCAGAGGTCGGCATAGATGTAGCGCTTGTAGAGAGTGGGGAGGCGTTTGTCGGCGACCACGTAACCGCCGATGATCGAGCAGCTGCCGCCGCGGCTGTGCGGGTAGGCGAAGATCGGTTTGACGGTCCCGCCGGGGTCGTCCGTTCCGCTGCTTTCGTCTTCGTACCGATCGAAGCCCTCGAAGGCGTCCCAGCCGAAGTTGGCACCTTGCGCCGCGGCGACCGTCGTGTAGTCGACCTCCTCGAAGCGGTTCTGGCCGACGTCCCCGATCGCGAGCCGCGGCTGCCCCGGGTCCGTCACCCGGTCGAAGGAGAAGCGAAAAGGATTGCGCAGGCCGATGCTGTAGATCTCGGGCCGGGGGTTCCTTGGTCGTGGGTCGATCCGCAGCAGCTTGCCGAGGCGGCTGTGACGACTCTGGGCGTTGTTCGGCGGATCGCCACCCGAACCGCCGTCGCCGGTGCCGAAGTAGAGCCAGTTGCCGAGGAACTGGAGCTGGCCGCCGTTGTGATTGGCGTTGACCGGATGGGGTATCCGGACTATTGCGCGACGGGAGCCCCGCGCGGCTCGCGTCGCGCTCTTGCGTTTGAACTCGTCGATCCTGATGTCTGCCCTTGCGGTCGGTGTAGTAGACGTAGAAGCGACCGCTGCTCTTGTAGTCGGGCGGGAAGGCGATCGAGAGCAGGCCGCGCTCGCCGCTGGAAGAGATCAGGTCGTGGATGTCGAGGAAGGGGTGCGCCTGCTTGCGTCCGTTGCGCAGCACCTGCACCGTCCCGCCCTGCTCGACCACGAAGAGCAGCTTCGGGAAGCCGGGTGCGCTGGTGACGTAGACCGGGCTTCGAAGCTGCCGATCTGCTTCAAGCCGACGCCCTGAGCCGCCGAGCGCGTCGCTCCCATCGGGCGGCTGGGCCGATCCGCACGCCGGCAGGGCCAGCGCCAGAAGCAGCGCGGCAGGGCGCTACTTGCCGCTGTGCGACTTCCCTTCGATTTCAACGACTTCACCATTGTCCTTCACTTCCGTTTCCGGTGGGACCTCGCTGACTTCGGCGTGACGAAGGAGCCGCCTGCCTGCGGTCCCGGGCGCGGTCTCCGCCTGCGCTTCCCCGCCGAGCCCGGCGCCCACTTCGTAGAAGACGTCGTATTTCCCGCTCTTGACCGCGTTCAGCTTCCATACCGCTTCGGTCGTCTTACCCGGCTTCAGCGGTCCGAAAGCAAAGGTCTTCGGGCTCGCGGTTTCGGCTCCGGCCGTTTCCGCCGAGCCGTTCGCCTTCGGGTAGCGCGCCGAGAGCACCCAGACCGGGCGGTCGGGTTGGGCGAGGCCGGGTGCCGGGTCGCGGTAGCCGAAGGGCAGCGTCGAGTTACGGCCCTCTTTGCCGCCAACCGAGATCGTCACGGTCAGGTTCGGCAGGGCCTTGTGGCCGGTGTTGCGCACGCCGAGTCGCAGCAGGGTCGTTTCGCCGAGTCGCTGCTTGGCGGGGAATTCCGCGCTGACGATCTTGACCGGGTACTTGCCGGCCGGCTCGTTCGAGTCCGAGGACGCTTCGTCGCCACCGCAGGCGGCGATCGAGACCGTCAGCAACCCGGCCGCGATACCTGCGGCGAGAGCCTGCCGGCGGGAACGCCGACCGTATCTTCGGTACCCCCCCAAAGCGGCCGGAACATACCACGGGGATTCCACCTCTCCGACCCGCCCCGAACCCCATTGCGCCGGGGTTAGCCGGATCTCAACACTCGGCTAACCGAGGTGGCTGGCCCATCCCATACACTGAAAGCTCGGAGCAGGGACCGCCCGATGCTGTCCCGCTTTGCCGGAGGAGAGATGGAAGCAGCCGCATCCATAGGCAGGAGGATCGCACCCGCCAAGTCGTTCTTCGAGCAGGTAGGGGACATGATGATCCTCACCGCACGGACGATGGTCTCTGCGGTCAAGCCGCCCTACCCCTACGGCGAGGAGTTCATCGGCCAGTTCCTCTTCGCCCTGCAGCTCTGCTGGTTCCCGCTGCTGGTCTCCACCGTCGCCTTCGGCTTCGGCGCGCCGGGGCTGCAGGCGGCCAACTTCCTCACCCTCTTCGGTTCGCTGGACCGGCTCGGCGGCTTCTTCGTCCTCGCCTCGATCCGCGAGTTCGCCCCCTTCGTCACCGCTGTCGTCGTCGCCGGCGTCGCCGGCACCGCGATCACCGCCGACCTCGGCGCCCGCAAGATCCGCGAGGAGCTCGACGCCCTGCAGGTGCTCGGCGTCGACCCGATCAAGAACCTCGTCGTGCCGCGCTTCCTGGCGCTGATCGTGATCACCGGCCTGCTCGACATCTACGCGCTGATCTTCGGCATCAGCGGCGGCATCCTCACCGAGATGCTCTACAACCAGCCGCTCGGCGGCTTCTTCGCAACGCTCTTCACCAACGCCTCGATCACCGACCTCTGGGGCTCGGTGATCAAGTGCACCCTGTTCGGCGCAATCATCTCGATCGTCTGCTGCTACAAGGGGATGACTGCGTCCGGAGGTGCCGCCGGGGTCGGTCGCGCCGTCAACCAGGCAGTGGTGATCTCCTTCATGGGCGTCTTCGCCTTCAACTACGTCTTCACCCAGACCCTGCTGGCGACGAACCCCGACCTGCAGACGATTCGATGAACGCCTGGCTCGACGTCCCGCGCGGCTGGCTCGACTCCTTCGGCGAGATCGCCCGCTTCGGCTCGCGCGTCGCCGGCCTCGTCTACAGCGGTCGCGTCCTGCGCTTCTTCGGTGAGAGCCTGCGCCAGGCCGGCATCCTGATCCTCGGCTCCGCGGTGATCATCTGGGGCCTGGTCTTCATCCTCGGCCTGCAGTGTGGGATCGAGGGGGCTTACCTGCTGCGCGCCAACGGCGCCCCCGCCTACGCCGGGGTCTTCTCGGCCTGGTGCGACCTGCGCGAGATCATGCCCTACGCCTTCGGCTACATGCTGGCGGCCAAGGTGGGCACCGGGATCGTCGCCGAGCTCGGCGCGATGCGGATCTCCGACGAGATCGACGCGCTCGAGGTGATGGGGGTGCCGCCGGTCACGTTTCTCGCCGCGACCCGCCTGCTCGCCGCCTGGATCGCCTTCCCGTTCATGTACCTGGTCGGGATCGGGATCATGTACCTGGCCAGCTACCTGGCCGTGGTCGAACAGATCGGCGACGTCTCCTCCGGCGGCTACCTGCTGATCTTCTGGATGTTCCAGAATCCACCCGACCTGATCTTCAGCCTGATCAAGGGAATGTTCATGGCGACCGCGATCGTGATGGTCGGCTGCTACTACGGCTACACCGCCTCGGGCGGGCCGGTCGGAGTGGGCACCGCGACCGCCAAGTCGATGGTCCTCAACATCGTTCTAGTGCACATCATCGGGATGCTCGGCACGCTGGTCTTCTGGGGTGCCAACCCGCGAGCGCCAATAGGAGGCTAAGTACCCTTATGTCCATGGATGAGCCGAGCCAGATTCGCGACGAAGAAGAGGGCCAGGCGCTAGCCGAAGAGGCTGCGGCTGAACCGTCGACCAGCGGTCCCTACATCAGTGAGGACGGCGCGACGATGGGCCGTGACTTCGTCATCCCCGGCGTCGACCCGACCGAGACCGACCCCTACCGCTTCCACACCGGGCGCAAGCGCGACCACGGCAGCACCGACGCGATCGAGATCATCAACCTGGTCAAGCAGTTCGGCCGGGCGCGGATCCTCAACGGGCTCAACCTCGGCCTGCCCGAAGATCAGGTCTCGATGGTGCTGGGCCCGTCGGGCACCGGCAAGAGCGTGCTGATCAAGCACATCGTCGGCCTGCTCTACCCGGACTCCGGCGACGTGCTCGTGCACGGCGAATCGATTCCCGCGATGACCGACGACGAACTCTTCGACGTGCGCAAAAAGTTCGGCCTGCTGTTCCAGGACGGGGCGCTCTTCGGCTCGATGAACATCTACGACAACACCGCTTTCCCGCTGCGTCAGCACACCGACAAAAGCGAGGAGGAGATCGGCGAGATCGTCAACCGGCGGCTCAAGGAGGTCGGTCTGATCGAGGCGATCTACAAGATGCCGAACGAGCTCTCCGGCGGTATGCGCAAGCGCGCCGGCTTCGCTCGTGCGTTGGTGCTGGAACCGGCGATCGTGATGTTCGACGAGCCCGATTCCGGTCTCGACCCGGTCCGCACGGCGCTGCTCTGCGAGCTGATCCGTGAGGTCCACGCCGAGAACGGCGGCTGCTACCTGGTGATCAGCCACGACCTCAACACGGCGCGGCGCATCTCCGACTTCATCGCCGTCCTCTGGAACGGCAAAATCGTCGAGTCGGGCCCGAAAGAGGAACTGTTCGACTCGGAAAACCAGTTCGTGCATCAGTTCTTGAATGCGGACGTGACCGGTCCGCTGTCGATGGATTGAGGCCTCGGCGGGCGGGTCCTGTCGCGACGGGAGGGGGTGTTAGCGGACTCACCCGTCCGAACACCCCCTCCCGTCGCGCCACCCGCCCGAGGAGCGCTTGATGGCATCGGTTGCGGCCTGGGCCGTCAAGCATGCACGGGCGGTGCTGCTCATCTGCATCTTCCTCGCGATTGGAGCTGGCGTGGTCGCCACCCAGCTGCCTACCGATGCGGCTACCGACACGCTGGTCGATTCGGGCACCGCCAGCTATCAGGCGACGCAGCAGGTCAAGCAGGACTTTGGCGAAGAACCCGTAGTCATCCTCGCCGAGGGGGATCTGCAGCGGCTTGTCCTGACCTCGAACCTGGGCCGGCTGCTGCGGCTCGAGGGCTGTCTCTCCGGCAAGGTGCCGAAGGGGGCCGAGCCGATCCCGGGGCCGTGCGCCGAACTCGCCGAACAGGACCCGGTGCGCTCGGTCGTCGGTCCCGCCACCTTCCTCAACGAGGCGGTGATCCAGATCCAGCGGCAGCTGAACCGCCTCGTCGCCACGGTACCCCCGGCCCAGCTGCGCGAACTGCTGCTCGAAGTCGCCGCGAAGTACGGGATTACGAGCGCCCCGAGCCTTTCCAACCCCGACTTCCTGGCAGCGATCGTCTTCGACCTGCACAAGTCGCGGGGGACCCCGAAGGCCCGCCTCTCCTACCTCTTCCCGAACAAGCACTCGGCCCAGATCATCCTGCGCCTGCAGCCCGACCTGAGCGAAGCCGAACGCCACCAAGCCATAGAAACGATCAAGGCGATCGTCCACGACCCTGTTGCTCGTCCGGAGTGCAAGTTCAAAGGCAAGCCGGAGCGCTGCTTCGAGCTGCATGGCGGCAAGTACGTCATCTCCGGTGTGCCCGTCGTCATCGATGGGGTGACGCGAGCTCTCAAGGACGCGCTGCTGGTCCTGCTTGGCGTGGCCCTGGTTGTCATGGCGCTGGTCCTGATGCTCGTCTTCCGCTCGCGCTGGCGGTTGCTCCCTCTGGCGATCGCGGTCGCTGCTGCGGCGCTTACGTTCGGTCTCTTCGGACTCGTCGGCGGCTCGCTGACCATGGCTTCGATTGCTGTGCTCCCGATCCTCATCGGGCTGGCGGTGGACTACGCGATTCAGCTTCAAGCTCGCTATGACGAGGCCATCGCAATCGGCGCTAGCCCGGGCACCGACGCTGCGCGCCTGGCCGCATCCGGCGGTGGGCCGACCATAGCTATCGCGTGTCTAGCCACCGGCGCCGGCTTCCTCGCCCTTCAGCTCTCACCGACGCCGATGGTTCGCAGCTTCGGCCTGCTTCTCATCGTCGGCATAGCTATTGCGTTTGGCTTGGCGTTCGTGGCTGGCTTTGCGGCCCTCAGCCTGCGTAGGGAGGCGGGAGCGACGGGTTCCCCTCCGCGCGCTGGGTTTTTCGCCGGGCGGCTTGCCTCTCTCGCTGAGCGGGCGGGGCGAAAAACAGGACGCCGCGCGTCTCCGGGGGACCCGACACTCCCGCCTCTTTTGCAGCGCGTTCTTGGGATGGCGCAGGAATACCCCCTACGAGTTCTTGGGGTGGGCCTTGCGCTTGCGGTGATCGGTTGGGGCGTCGGAACCCAGATCGAAACCCAGACCGACATCCGCGCGCTTGCGCCGCAGAACGTGGAAGCAGTGCGCGAACTGAATGAGCTTCAAGACGCTACGGGGGTCTCCGGCGAGTTGGATGTCAGCGTCAAGGCGCCAGATCTGACCGACCCAGAGACGATTCGCTGGATGGCTGCCTTTAAGAGACGAGTGCTTGCCGAGGGCGGGTTCTCCGGTGCAAACCCGAGCTGTCAAGAGGCAGAAGTCTGCCCTGGCCCTGCGCTGTCGGACTTCGTTACCGGAGGTGGACTCACTGCGAGCGCAGAGGGACCGCTGACCAGGCGCAGCATTCGCGCGGCGTTGGGCCAGATTCCCGCCTATGACCTGCAACAGGTGGCGACCGTCGATCCCAAGACCGGGCTGCCCGCCGGGACCGCACTGCTCGGCTTCGGTATCCGGGCGCAGTCACTGGACGACCAGCAGGCCCTGATCGACCGTATCCGGGACGAGATCGGAACGCCCGGCGAGAAGGGTGGCCCGCCGGCGGGAGTAGAGGTTGAGCTTGCGGGACTGCCGGTGATTGCAGCATCTGCCGCCTCTGATCTGTCGAGCAGCCGTTACTTGCTGACGCTGGTTGGGCTGCTTGCTGTCGCGCTGGTCCTTCTGGCCGTCTACCGGTCTTGGTCGCGAGCCCTCGTCCCGCTGATTCCGATCGTGCTGGCGACCGGTTGGTCTGCGCTGGTGCTCTGGCTGACGCGTGTTCCGCTCAATCCGATGTCGGCGGCGCTGGGGGCGTTGACTATCGCTATCGCCACCGAGTTCAGCGTGATCCTTGCTGCACGCTTTCGTCAGGAGCGCCGGGCGGGCCGGGAGCTTGAAGCTGCTCTCCGACAGGCCTACTCGCGTACGGGAGCTGCGGTACTGGCGTCGGGCGTTACCGCGATCGCCGGCTTCGCCGTGCTGATCGCCAGCGACGTCGGGATGTTGCGCGAGTTCGGCTTCGTCACCGTGATCGACCTTGCGGTTGCGCTGCTGGGCGTGATCGTGGCGCTGCCCGCGGCGCTTGTCTGGACGGAGGGCTGGGGCAGGGGGGAGGCGGAAGGATCGAGGGACCGCTACTCGATCCTGGCCGGCATCTTGTTCGCCGCGATCGTCGTGGTGGCGCTCGTCCATGGGGTTCCAGGCGGCGGCGGGACGCTCGGGCTCGACGAGCAGCCGGCCCGCTGGGCTCTGCCCGAGTTCGCCGTCCCGGCTGCCGCCGGCACGCTCGAAGGCGACGCCAACATTGCCCAGGACGATTGCTCTGCCGGTGAGGTGCCCTGCCCCGCGGGCTCTCGCCGCTCCCCCGCCTGTCGGGTTCGCACCCCCGGGGCGATCCGCGTCTGCGACCTCTTCGCCCGGCCCTCGGTGATCTCTTTCTGGTTCAGCAAAGGGGGCGACGATTGCGTCGTCCAGCAGGACGTCGTCAGCCAGGTCTACGAGCGCTACCGTGGACGCGTGAGCTTCCTCTCGCTGGACATCCGCGATGACCGCGAAACCGTCCGCGGGCTGATCCGCGGCAGGGGCTGGAAGATGCCGGTCGGCTACGACCGCGACGGGGCCGTTGGCGGCCTCTATCGCGTCGGCGGCTGCCCGACGTTTGCCTATGTCTATCCGGGGGGGACGCTGGAGGGCGCCAGTATCGGCAAGCTCGACGTCAGCGGGCTGAGCGAACGGGTCGAGCGGCTGTTGAGTGCCAGCCGTGCCGCGGGGGCGAGCTGACGTGGGCCTCGGCGCGGCCGGCTCGGATTTGGGCAGGGAGCCCGCCCCGACATTCGGCTGGGTGGCCCCACACGTGGCCGCCGAGTTCCCCGGGCTGGGGATCTCCTGGATCGAGTTGGATGGCCGCCCCGGGCGCAGCCCGCAACCGGTCGAGCGCCGCCTCAGTGAGACCTCGGACCGTTTCTACGGCGCCCACGCGATCCACATGCGCGAACGGCCGATCCCCTGGGCCTACCGCGTCTTCTTCCGTCAGATCGGCCTTGACCCCGACCGCACTCGCACCCCGGTCGAGCAACTCGCCCTCGATCGCCTCCAGGACGGTGGCTTCAAAACCCACGGCTTGCCGGCCGATGCGCTGACGATCGCCACGGTCGAGACCGGGATCGCGCTGCGCGCCTTCGATGCCGAGCGGCTCGAAGGGGCGCTCTGCATTCGCGACTCGGCGCCCGGGGAGTCGCTCGAGGGCCGGCCGGGAGAGCTGTCGCACGGGACCCTGGTGATCGCCGACGAGCGTGGCCCGGCCGGGCTGCTCTTCGGAGTCAGCGGCGAGGGCCGTGATGTCAGCCGTGCGACCCGCCGCATAGCGATCGCCGCCATCCAGGTCGACGGCGTCCCCCAGATAGCCGTCGACGAGGCGCTCTGGATGGTTGCGACAACGCTGCAAGCCGCGTAGAGATCGGCGCTTAACCGGAAGATTGCGATTGGATCGGTTGTGTGATCTACACTCGTTTCGGGCTATGCCGGATCTGCTCGACCGAGACAGACGCACTGCGACGCTTCGCGTAGATGGCGACGAGCGACTCGCCAGAGCTGAGCTGCGCCGTCAGATCGGCCGTCTCGAGGCTCAGCTCGGCGCGCTCTTCGCCGACGCCTTTCCCCGCGTTGAGGTCGACGCCGCGGTCGGGGCTATCTCGCGCGAGCCGCGGACGCTTGGTCTCGGCGACCTCGAGGAGATCCGCGACTCGCTCGCGACCCAGATCGGCGTCGCGCGCCGCCAGCTGCAGGATCGGGCCGAGCTCGAGACCCGCAACCGTGAGCTGCTGGAGCAGATGCTGACCGCTCCAGCCGAGCACAAGTGGTTGCAGATCTCACGCGCCGATGTCGGTGAGCCGGGTTGCGGCCACTGGCATTCCCGCCCCCGCCTTGGTCCGCTCGGCATGCTGATGGGCTGGTGGCGGGTCAAGGTCTCCTCCGGATGCCCGTTATCCGGGCGGCTTGCGGCCGTTGAGCGAGAAACCCAAGAGCAGCAAGAGAGCTCCACGTGCCGACGAACGCCCGCCGGCGCCGTGGGGGTCGTTTCCCCTCGCCGAGCTGAGCGTGCTCGCCGGCATCATCGCTCTGGTCGCCGGGGTTGTGAGCAAGAGCCCGACGACGGTCGGCGTCGGCGTAGTCCTCGCCGCCCTCGGCGGTCTAGAGGTATCGGCCCGTGAGCACTTCGCCGGCTACCGCTCGCACACGACCCTGCTGGCCGGCACCGTCTTCGTCCTGGTGACCGGCGCCCTCTTCTACCTGGCCGGACTGATCCTCGCCATCTGCCTAGCCGCCGGCGCCGCGTTCTTCGCCCTCTCCTTCTACTTCTTACGCCGCGCCTTCCAACGCGCTTCCGGCGGCCTCTCCTTCAAGGCCGGCGGCTTGAGGGGATAGGCGGGTAGGGGAACAAGCGCTGGAGAAGGGGCATCCGGGTAGGGGCGGAACGTCTTGTACTTTTTCGGTGTCGGCTTCGGGCGACAGCCCAACCGCGATCCACCGAAAGAAGTTAAGTGGAGCCCCTGCCCGGATGCCCCCTGACCGAGGCCTTCCTAGACCAGCACCGCGTCCCTGGTCCGTGAACCGAGGGCGCTAGTCAGCAGTGCCCGCTGGCGCGGCGTCAGCGTCCCGATCCGCTTGTTCTCGCTCAGCGCAACGGCCTGGAGGAGCTTGCGGGCGCGGGTGCGGCCCCAGCGGCGCTGACTGGTCAGCAGCTCGGCCAGGGTCATGCTCTCGGTCTCCCACGGGCAGTCGCGGATCACTTCGGCGACGTCCACCTCGCCCCGTCCGATCGATCGCTTCAGCTCCGCTCGGGCGAGCCGCACCCGGTTGGCGCGTGCCAGGGCCTGCATATGTTGCGGCGTGCGCACCGGGGTCGGGCTTGGCGAGGCAGGGGCGATCGAAACTGCTTCCACAGGGGGCTCCTCCCATAGGGGTATTGACTGGTTTCATGCACCGGGCCCGAACTTCCTTGCCCGGTTGAGTTGAACTGACGTCGCCGCGTCCTCCTGTCCCGGATACGCGGCGAGGTCGCAAGCTACGCGCTCGGGGCGGCGAGCGTCAACCCGAACTCAGCAATGGGCCCCCGGCACGGTCGCTAAGAGCATCTTTTTCTCGCCGCGTCCGCCTTGTCCAATTTTGGACAAGGCGGAAACTACCCCCGCAGGGGGATGCATAGCCACTCACGTACGCGGAAGCTCAGGAAAGTCCTCAATGGTGCGAGAGATGGTTTCCAGCGCCCGGTCGAGGTGTTCGCGCTCGTGAGTTGCCATCAGGCTGGTGCGGAGCAGGGCGCCGCCCGGCGGGACCGCCGGGTGGATCGCGACGTTGGTGTAGACGCCGGCGTCGAAGAGCGCCTTCCAGAGCAGCACCGCCTGCCAGTCGTCGCCGACGATCACCGGGACGACCGGCGTGGTGGCGACCGTGCCGTCGGGCAGCGTGCCCGGCTCGACCACCTTAGGCCGAGGTCGCGCAGCCCCTCGCGCAGATACTCGGCGTTGTCGAGCAGTTGCGCGAACAGCTGGGGACCCTCGGAGCGGATCATCCGCAGCGCCGCCAGCGCGGCGCCGACCGCCGCCGGCACCGCCGAGGCGCTGAAGATGAAGGAGCGCGAGGAGATCCGCAGGTACTCGATCACGTCGGCGGGGCCGGCGATGAAGCCGCCGCAGGAGGCGAGGCTCTTGGAGAAGGTCCCCATCCGCAGGTCGACCTCGTCCTCGAGGCCGAACAGCTCGCTGGCCCCGGCGCCGCGCGCGCCGAGCACGCCGGCCCCGTGCGCCTCGTCGACCATCAGCCGGGCGCCGTGCGCGCGGCAGAGCTCGACGATCCGCGGCAGGTCGCAGACGTCGCCCTCCATCGAGAAGACGCCGTCGACGACGACGAGCACGCCGCCGCCGTCCTCGCCCGCCCGCTCCAGCATCTTCTCCAGCTTGTCCATGCGGTTGTGGCGGAAGGGGCGCAGCTGGGCGCCGGAGAGCTTGCAGCCGTCGAGGATCGAGGCGTGGTCGCCGGAGTCGCAGATCACCGTGTCGCCGGGCTCGAGGATCGTGCCGATGCAGCCGACGTTCGCCTGGTAGCCGGTCGTGTAGACGATCGCGTCCTCGGTCGCCCATCCAGTCGGCGAGCTCGCGCTCCAGCTCGACGTGCAGCGGCGTCGTGCCGTTCAGCAGGCGTGAGCCGGTGACGCCGGTGCCGTAGGTCTCCAGCGCGTCGCGCGCCGCCTGCTTGACCCGCTCGTCGCCGGTCAGGCCCAGGTAGTTGTTGGAGCCGAGCATGATCGTCTCGCGACCCTCCATCTCGACCACCGGGCCGGCCTGTGAGGTGAGCAGGCGGAAGTAGGGGAGGAGATCGTGCTGCTTGGCGGCTTCGAGCTGCTCGAGCCGGTCGTGGGTGCGGGCCTTCTCGAAGACGTCGACGGGGGCCTTCGCGGTTTCGCTCATGGCCGAGAGTGTAGGTTCCGAGCTCCCGTGCCAGGCGTCGAAATCCGCCCCGTCCGCTCGCGGCGCGAGCTGAAGCGCTTCATCAAGCTCCCCTTCCGGCTCCACCGCGACCACCCGCGTGGGTGCCGCCGCTGATCTTCGAGCGGAGGCAGTTCCTCAACCGGGAGAAGAACCCCTACTTCGAGCACGCCGAGGCCGAGTACTTCCTCGCCTAGCGCGACGGCGAGCCGGTCGGGCGGATCACCGCCCAGGTCGACCAGCGCTGGGACGAGTTCCAGGGCGGCAGCGACGGGATGTTCGGCTTCTTCGAGGCGGTGGACGACCCGCGAGGTCGTCGCGGCGCTGCTCGACGCCGCGGAGGAGTGGGCGCGCGGCGCGCGGCCGCGACGCGCCTGCTCGGCCCGATGGACTTCACGACCAACGACGAGGTCGGCATCCTGATCGAGGGCTACGAGCTGCGATCCGATGATCCTCGAGCACTGGCATCCGCCCTACTACAAGGAGCTGCTCGAGGCGCTCGGCTACGGCAAGGCGATGGACCTGCTGATGTGGTGGCTCGAGCTCGGCGAGCTCAAGGAGGGCGACCAATTCGACCCCGCGATCCACGCCGCCGCGGAGAAGGCGCTGCGCGACGAAGGGATCGACGGTCCGCAACATCGACAAGGGCGACCTCGAGCGCCGAGATGCGGCGCTTCATCGAGGTCTACAACGAGGCCTGGGGCGACAACTGGGGCTTCGTCCCGGTCACCGAAGCGGAGATCGAGTTCCACGCCAAGAACCTCAAGCAGGTGCTCGACGAGGACTGGGCCTTCATCGCCGAGAACGACGGCGAGGCGATCGGCGCCGCGCTCACCCTGCCCGACATCAACCAGGTGATGGCGAAGATCGAACGGGCGGCTGCTGCCCTTCGGCTGGCTGCGCTTCCTGCTTGGCAAGCGCAAGATCGACCGGGTGCGCGTCTTCGCGCTCGGCGTCAAGCCCGAGTACCACCACAGCGGCGTCGCCGCCGGCCTCTACGTCAAGCACCTCGAGACCGCCAGCAAGCCGGGCACGATCGAAGGCGGCGAGATGGGCTGGATCCTCGAGACCAACGAGCCGATGAACCGGGCGATGGAGGGGATGGGCGGCGAGGTCGTGAAGAGGTACCGGATCTACGAGAAGGCGCTCGGCGGCTACATGCCCCGGTCCGAGTTGTAGCCCGACGGTTCGATCTACTACGACGTCGACGGTTTCCGCTGCCTCAGCGGGATTGGGCGGGAGCCAGATGGGCTGCCAGCATCACGACCATTGGGTCTACGCCGCGACCCTCCGCGCCAACTGGGTGACCGGCGCCGAGTCGTCTACATCGGAAAGCCGACAACCTGCGTCGTCGGCTGAGGGAGTTCCTTCGAGGTCTCGTCACCGAGTGCATAGTCGACACCGTCGAAGACATCCACCGGCTTCGCAACTCCGAGAATCGGTGCAGCGCTGATGATCATGGCCTTGGTCCTGCGGTCTGTCTGATGGCACTCCGATTATCAGTCCCACAGCCGACCGGGGCGTGATCATAGGGGGATGGGAAAACTCAGCCCTCGCCAGGTCGATGATCTTGCCAGTCGGATCCTTGGGGAAGTCGACTCGTTCGACTACCGGACTGCGAACCGGATTGATCAGTTCTTCGACTTCGCCGAGATTGACGTATCCGAAGCGTCGGGCGGGTCCCGCTTTTACTACGCACAGGATGTGGTCACGCGGGCCAATCGCTCGGATCTAGGGTCTTCGGGCCTACCCACGGAGATCGAAACCATTGTTAAGGCGCTCTTGGACCCGCGCGAGTTCAAGGATGCCGCTCAACACGGCGACGCGGTTGATGACCTCGCTGAGCTTCTGCGACCAGCTGGTGCAGTTGCGGAGTTCAGGGACCCGGATGTCATTCTGCGCTCAACTAGGAGGTCCCGAAGCCAAAAAGTCCTGGAGGAGCAGATCCACACGGTTTTCGGCCAGACCTTGGACGACGAGGCTTTCTCGGCCGCCCGGACGCACTACCGGAAGGCGAGGCGCTATGTCGAAGGCCCCGAAGTCGACCACGAGAACTCCTGCAAGGAGTCGGTGTGCGCCATCGAATCAATCGTGCTGACTCTCGCCGGGGGGTCGGATCTGGTGAAGGAGCTCCGCAGACTTGCCCGAGAGGACCACATTCCTAAGCCCATCACGGAGATGGTTATCAAGCTCTACGCCTACCGAGGGAACGAGCCGGGAATCGCGCATGCGGGCCCCGAGGCTCCTGATGTCGGGAAGGAGGAGGCCGAACTTCTACTCAACCTGGCGGGTTCGATTGGCGCATATACGCGCGCCAAGCTCGCTACCCCTTCAGAAGGCGGTGGCAATCCGAACTAATGGACCAGCGAGCCAAGGACCGCACGCCTCGAGGTGCCTTACCCAGTTCAGACCAAGTTCCCGGATACCTCCTCAAGCTAGGTCGAGCACGATCCCATCGGGAGACCCTGCAGAAGGATGTCGACCGCTGGCTGCGACGCCACTGTCGCGCTAGACGGAGATTCGATCCGACCTCCGGAGAACATGTCGTCCGCGCGTTAATCACCGAACCGCCCCCGCCAGCCTTCTCGCTGTTGATCGGTGACTGCGTCCACAACATGCGTGCTGCCCTGGACCACATTGCGTACCGGCTGGCAACGTCCTATTCGGAGTCTCTCCCCAAAGAGGCACTTGCGAGCATCGAATTTCCGATCTTCACGGACCCCGACAAGTTCATCCATGTCGACAAACGGGGTGAGTCAGCCCGAGGGAGCGGATTGTCGAAGCTGCGACACGCGGATCCAGCGGTAACACCGGTCATCGAGGCGATGCAGCCCTACAACGGCGAGCGATGGGAGCCATTGGCTGAACTTCACGACTTGGACCGCATCGACAAGCACCGCCAATTGCATGTCACGGTTGCGATGAGTCACGAGGTCGAGATCGACTGTGGCGACAATGCCAAAGTTCAGCAGTTCACCCTCCATCCGCCTGGCCGGGCGATTGAGGACGGCGAGGCGCTTTGCCGTTTTGTCTGCGTCCACAAGCAGGGACGACAGGGCAAGATCAAGCCAAGAGCGAATGCCACATTTTCGGTAGCCCTTCGTGAGGGTTCGCGCCCTTGGGCAGTCCCGATCGTCGAGCAGCTCGCTTCGATGGATCAACTCATCCGCGACGAGGTGATCGTTCGCCTTGCTCCATTCCTCCTCGTTTGAGGTTGACCTGGCGAGTGGGCGGCGCCGGATCCTCGCTAGACACCGAGCTGCTCGACCGCCTCGCCCCAGTACTCGCGGACGAGTGCCTCGACGTTTGCCGGGTCCACGATTGAGCGGGCGACTCGTTGCTCGTTGGGACGCAGCCAGATGCGCGTGCCGATCCCGGCCGACCAGGTCGACCGCAGCTCGGTGAGGCGTTGATCGTCAAGAAAGCGCGGCACCAGGTCGGCCGGGGAGTCGAGGTCTTTGTAGAGGCCCTTGGTCTCCGGCGCCTCTTTCTCGTCCTCGAACTTCGCTGCGACGAGCTCGATTGCGCGACCTCGATCGATGGCGATCTGGTGGTCACGCGCGAGGAGGGCGAGATCACCAAAGTGCTTGAACGTTTCCTCTTTCAGGCACCAGGCCAGGATCTTCTCGGCGGCGGCCTCGGTCAGAGTCAGACCGCTGATAGGAAACGGCGTGTTGTCGCTCAGGAGACCGTCAGGGTCGAAAGTGAGTGGCTGCTCGGGCGTGTCTTTGCGCTCGCTTTTTCGGAAGGCGACGGAGATGTTTGCCCTGCCCGTCTGAGGCCGGCCCGGCCGGAAGGTCTCTAGCGTGAATGTCAGGTTCTGTCCCTTCACCAGGTTTCCGCGCTCGGTCCACGTCCCGTTTGGCGTGGTCTTCAGGCTGTAGCCGTTGTCCGGGTTGCTAAAGACAATCTCCTTCTCGATCTCGTCGGGGTTGGGCATCCCCTTCGTCTCAACCTCGGCGAAGTCGGTGTCCAGTAGTGAGACCCGATTCGTACCGTAGACGTGGTAGAGCAGTGCGCCGCCCTTGAGGACAAACCGATCGCCGTAGCTCTCGGACAAATGCTTGACCAGCGCGCAGCGCGCGACCAGCTGCATCACCTGAGGAGGCGTCAACCCGGTGCTTCGGGCGTAGTCGTTGACCAGTTGCGGAGTCGTGAAGCTCACTTGGGATTCTCTGCGGTGACTAGGATCCGGGGAGGCACCCGAAGTCGCCACTTCTCGTCGACCACTCCATGCTCCCTATCGTCTCCGGGCCTAAATGCCTCTAAGCGCCGTTCCGGCCCGATTTGTCCGAGCAAGGGCGCGGAACCGTTGAGCTCGTAGCGGTCCATCAAGAAGCCGACACGGCGGGTCAGCGCCGGGCTCCCGAGCTGAGTCGTATAGGCGGCGAGCCTTTCGCCGTCCACGAGCCCTCTGTGGACCGCAGACTCGAAGGCCCCGATCACAATCGGGAAGGTGCCGGTCAGATCAGGGCGACTCAGGGAATCGAGCAACGCCTTTTCGACGTTCGCCATCACGACCGGCTGTTCGAATCCGATCGCCGGTTCGATGCCGAAAAAGCTGTCGCGGCTGACTTTGATGAAGCGCACCTCAAAGTTGCCGAAGCGGACTGACTTCTTCTGCTGGGGGATGCCACAGAAGATCCTCGTTGCCTGCTGCTCCAAGAGCCCGTAGTGGTAGAGCGCCGTATGCCAGGAGAGGAAGTAGGGCACGCGCATCTTGTCCAGGAGCGTCGCCGCGAGGGGCTCCAGCGCCTCCACCAAAGGCATTTCTTGAGGCCCTGCTCCTTCGAGCTCGACCAGGTAGCGCCCGGCCTGCAGCCGATGTGCATAGCCCTTCTGGGCCATGTCGGCCAGCAGGCGCGCCGGATTTGGCGTGATCTCCTTCAGCCAAACGGCATCATTCGTCAGCGACAAGGAATCTCGCCCCTCCCGTCGCAGATGGGAGATGACTGCATTCCTCTTTCTTGCTTGCGCTGCCATTATCGTAAAAAAATCATATATATGGTGCTTCAGAATAGCGCATGGATAAAGGCATAGCGACAAATAATCGTAAAAACTGCATATCCATGGTGCACCCCCCCTCCTGATCCCACCCAAGCCAAGCGGAGCCCCACCATCGGGCCGAGGACAGCGAGAATTTGGCTCTAAGAAGCGGAAACAGACGGTTGGATCGGAAACTCGAGAACGCTACGCCTCGTAGGCGGTTCTTAGGCGCAAGTTCCGGCTTTTACCGGCGGTTGGCGCTGGTCGCATCGCTACAGTCGGCTGGGTGAGCGAGTTTGAGCTTGAGCCAGTCCGAGTCCGCGTCCTGCCGCACGAGACGCCGGGTGCGGTTGCCCTGCGCAGCGAGGCCCGCACTGCTGCGATGGCAGCTGTGGGCGGCGTCCTCGCCGGGGCTGCGACCGTGGTTGCCGTCCGTGCCGTGAGCGCCGTGGCGAAGAAGTCGCAGGGACAGTTGCTACCGCGCCGCAAGCGCCAGCCCAATGTCGTCGCGAGCCGCTCCTTCCTCGTGGACGTGCACCTGCTCGGAAGGTGAAGAGCCTCGAAGTAGAGGTTCGGCCGCCTTCTCCCTTCCGGCTGCCGGCGTACAGCAGCGAGGATCGGACGATGTCCGTTCGCGACGGGGTTCTCTCGCGGCTGCTGCGGGTCGAGCAGAGCCCGGTCCTGGTGCGCGCCTGGGAGCCGGCCCAAGGTCGGGTGCAGTTGCGCGCCGAGTCGATCGATCCCGCCGCGTTGACGGAGCCGCGCTCGCTTCCGTCCTCGCCGAGCCATGCCGCCGGACCGGCGCAACTGCGCCTCGCCGTTGAGCGGATGCGTTTCGCGCTCGGCGTCGACGACGACCTCGGCGAGGTCTACCGGCGCTTCCGCCCCGACCCGCTGCTCGGGCCGCTTCTGCGCCGCCGTCCCTGGCTGCGCCCGCGCCGCCGCCCCTGGGCCTGGGAGGCGCTCGCCTGGGCCGTGGTCAAGCAGCTGATCGAGACCGAGCGGGCAGCCGTCATCCAGCGCCGCATCGTCGGCCGCTGGGGAATGCGGATGAACGGCGCCGCGCGGTCGAGGTTTGAATCGGATGGCGGTTCAAAGCTCGACCGCGTGCTGCGCGATGTGCCGGGGCCGGAGACGATCGCCGGGCGGGCACCGGCCGAACTCACCTCGATGGATCTCTCGCCCGGCCGCTCGATCGCCCTGCGGGCGGTCGCCCGCGAGATCGCCGCCGGGCGGGTGGCTCCCGGCGACCCCGCCGCGGACCGGCGACTGCTCTCGATCCCCGAGATAGGCCCCTGGACCGTCCAGTGCCTGGGCCTGTTCGGCCGCGGCGATCCCGACTCGCTCCCCGCCGGCGATCTGATCTACCTGAAGTTGGTCGGTCGTCTCGCCCGCCTCGGCCGCCGCGCCACGGTCGAGGAGGTCGAGGAGTTCTACGCGCCGTATGAGCCCTTCCGCGGCCTCGCCGGGCTGTGGACGATCGGCCTGTATAGATAGACGCAGGCTTCAAGGAACCATCGACCTTGCCGATAGGCCCGCATGGCACGCGAGGGTGGTTCTAGAGGTGAGGGCTGGCCCGAAGAGCGGGTAACCGAGTTCCTCGATGAGATCTCCTCGGCCGGGGAGGATTACCGCCGCCTGGTCGAGCGCTTGCCGGCGATCGTCTACTCCTGCGAGCTTGGCGAACGGGGTCGCTGGCGTTATGTCAGCCCCCAGATCGAGGAGATCCTCGGCTACAGCCCGGAGGAGTGGATGGCCGATCCGGGGCTCTGGGCGCAACGGCTTCATCCCGACGACCGCGAGCGCGCGCTCGAACAGGAGACGCGCAAGGTGGTCGCCGAAGGGGGTGCCCCACCGGTCGACTACCGGATGATCACCCGCGAGGGCGCCACCGTCTGGATCCTCGACGAGGCGGTGCTCGAGCCCGACGCCGAGGGGACCCAGGTCTGGCATGGCGTCCTCTACGACATCACCGAGCGCAAGATCGCCGAGCAGGAGCTGAAGCGAGCCGCTGCCCAGCAGGCAGCCGTGGCGCGACTGGGTCGCTACGCGCTCCAGGATGGCGACCCGGCGCGACTGGCCAAGCAAGCCGTGCCGCTGATGACCGAGATCGACGGGGTCGAGGCGGCCTGCGTCTGGGAAGCGGGCCGCGAGGGGCGGCGCCTACACCTTCGCGCTGGGCTAGAGGAGCGGGAGGGAGGCGGGGAGCGCCGCGCCTCGGCCGCTCGCGACTCGCACGCCGGTGCCGCGCTGGAGTCGGGCCTGCACGTGATCGTCGACGACTGGTCGAGCGAGCGGCGCTTCTCGATGCCGCCGGCGCTGCGGGTGCTCGGCGTGCGCAGCAGCCTCGCGGTACCGATCGCCGGCAAGGAGCGTCCCTTCGGCGTGCTCGACATCCACTCCACCGAGCCCACCCACTTCACCCCCCAGGACGTCCACTTCGTCCAGGCTTCGGCGAACGTCCTGGCCGACGCCTTGGAGCGCCACAGCGCCGACGAGGCCTTGCGTCACCGGGTCCTGCACGACTCGCTGACCGGCCTGCCCAACCGGCCCAGCTTCGTCGACTCGCTGCGTGACGCGCTGCGCCGCAGCATCGCCTCGGGCTCGCCGGTCGGCATCCTCTTCCTCGACCTCGACCACTTCAAGCTGATCAACGACAGCATCGGCCACCACGCCGGCGACGATCTGTTGCGGGCGGTGGCACCGCGCCTGCGCGCTCACCTGCGGCCGGGCGACATCGTCGCCCGTTTCGGCGGCGACGAGTTCGGCATCCTCGTCGACCGGCTGACCGACGAGGAGGAGGCGCTGGCGATTGCCGACCGGGTGGCCGGCGCATTCGCGGAGCCCTACTCGATGGGTGGTGCCGACCATTTCGTCACCGCCAGCATCGGCATCGCCGTCGCCCGGCCCACAGGTCGCGAGCCGGTCGACGCCGAGTTGCTGATCCGCGATGCCGACGCGGCGATGTACCGGGCGAAGGAGCGCGGCAGGGGACGCTGTGAGGTCTTCGATGCCGAGATGCGGGCGCGCGCCGTGCGCCGCCTCGAGACCGAGCGCGAGCTGCGCCACGCGCTCGACCGCGACGAGCTCGAGCTGCACTACCAGCCGGTGGTCGCCCTTGGCAACGGTGAGATCGTCGGCGTCGAGGCGCTGGTGCGCTGGAACCACCCCGAGCGCGGCATGCTCGACCCCGGCGAGTTCGTCTCGATCGCCGAGGACAGCGGCCTGATCGAGCCGATCGGCAGCTGGGTGCAGGAGACGGCCTGCCGCCAGGCGCTCGGTTGGCACGATCTACGTCCCGACCAGCGACCCCTCGACGTCGCCGTCAACCTCTCGGCCCGTCAGGTGGCGCACCGCGACCTGGCCGACTCGGTGCGTGAGATCCTTGCCCGTACCGGCCTCGACCCGGTCAACCTGCGGTTGGAGGTGACCGAGAGCGTCCTGGTCGAAGAGTCGGCAAGCGCCACCGCGACCCTCGAGGCGCTGAGTGAGATCGGCGTCCGCCTCGTCCTCGACGACTTCGGCACCGGCTACTCGTCGCTCGCCTACCTCAACCGCTTCCCCTTCGACGCCCTGAAGATCGATCGCTCCTTCGTCGAAGGCCTCGGCGTCGAACAGGAGCGCACGGCGATCGTCGAGGCGGTGATCGGCATGGCCCGCGCCCTCTCGCTCGACGCGATCGCCGAGGGAGTCGAGAACGAGGCGCAGCTCTCGGAGCTGCGCCGGCTCGGCTGCGACTACGCCCAGGGCCACCTCTTCTCACGCCCGCTCGCCCCGCAGAAGGTGACGAGCCTGCTGCGCGAGGGGGGCTTCGAGCTAATCGGGGATCTCGCCCGCTAGGTATTCGTTGCTGAGCACTTCGGCGGTCGTCGGGCGGCCGTCGATCAACCCGTTTTCGTTCATCCAGGCGATGAACGCCTTCCACTCGGCGGGGTTCATCGTGCCGCGCTTGGATAGCAGCGGTAGCGTCGCCGTGACCTCGGCTCTGGTCAGTTTCGGATCGAGGTTCGGGTTGGCTTCGAGCAGCGCCTTGGTCGTCGCTTCGGGGCTCTTGATCGCGGCGGCGGTGCCGCGCGCCAGCGCGGCGAGGAAGAGGCGGATCGCCTGCGGGTCTTCTTCGAGCCGGTCGCGGCGGGCGACGAGGACGAGCTCGTCGTAGGTCGGCACGCCCAGCTTGTCGACCGGGGTGACGACCGGGTCCTTGCCGCGCAGGCGCAGGTCAACTCCCTCGACGTTGCTGAACCCGCCCAGCATCGCCTGGGCGCTGCCGCCGACGAGCGCCGGCAGCAATCCGTAGCCGACGTTGACGGTCTTGACGTCGGAAGGGGTCAGCTTGGCGCGGGCGAGGATCGTCTTCAGGTAGGCGTCCTGGTAGGGGATGCCGGCGGTGGCGATCGTCTTGCCGCGTAAGTCGGCCACCCCTTTTACGCCTGACTTCTTCAGCCAGATCAGCGAGGTCAGCGGGCGGTCCACCACCGCGCCGACGGCGACCACGTCGAGACCCTGTTCGCGCGCCAGCAACACCTCGGGCTCGTATGAGATCGCCAGGTCAGTCTGTCCCGCGGCGACCTGCTTGATCGGCGCCGCCGGGTCGGAGGGGGTCTCAATCTCGACGTCGAGGCCGGCTTCGCGGAAATAGCCGAGCTTCTCCGCCATGTAGATGCCGGCGTGGTCGGGGTTGGGGTAGAAGTCGAGCGTCAGGCTGAGCGGTTCGGTCGCCGTGCCGGTGGTGTCGTCGCTCTTCTCGCCGCAGGCGGCCAGCCCCAGGGCGAGGGCGAGCAGGGCGATGGCGAGGGCGATCGCCGGCAGTCGGGGGAACCTCATCCCCTGCTTTCTATCGCCAAGTGACGATGCGGCGCTCTGCGAAGGCGATGAAACCGAAGAGCGCGAGCGCGATTACGGTGAGGATGGCGGCGGCGGCGAACATCCGCGCCGTCTCCAGGTTTGCGCTGTCTTCCCGGATCAGGACGCCGAGTCCGGAGTTGGCGCCCACCCACTCGCCGAAGATGGCGGCTATCGGCGCAAACGTGGCGGCGATCCGGGCACCGCTGAAGACGAAGGGCAGCGAGGTGGGCCATTCCAGACGCCACAGCACCTGCAGGCGGGAGCCGTTGAGCGTGCGCATCATCTTGGTCGCCTCCGGATCGACCGAGCGCAGTCCGTCGGCCGCGTTGACGGCGATCGGGAAGAAGCAGATCAGCGCTACGACGATGAGCTTTGGCCCGATCCCGTAGTCGAACCAGACGACCAGGATCGGCGCGATGACGAGGATCGGGATCGCCTGCGAGGCGACCATCAGCGGGTAGAAGGCACGGCGCAGCGTCGCCGAGACGCGCAGCAAGACGGCAAAGGCCAGGCCTGCCGCGAGCCCGCAGAGGAAGCCGAGCAGGATCTCCTGCAGCGTGACCCAGGCGTTTTCGGCGAGCAGCGAGCGGTTCTCCCAGAGGGAGGAGGCGATTTCGGCGGGGGAGGGGACGAGAAACGGTTCGAGCCCGAACAGGTCAGCCAGCGCGCCGCTGCTCGCGGCGATCTGCCAGGCGCCGATCAACGCTGCGAGGACGAGGAGCGGTAGTGCCCAGCGGCTCATCGCGCCCCTCTGTGCAGGGCGGCCATCGCCCGCTCGCGGACGGCGACGAACTCGGGGTCGGTGACCGCGGCGTCGCGGTCCGCTGCTCTTGGCGCGGGGGCGCTCAGTTCCTCGACCATGTGAGCGGGCCGGGCGGAGAGGACGGCGACACGATCGCAGAGGTAGAGCGCCTCCTCGACGTCGTGGGTGACGAGGACCGCGGTGCGGGGGTCCGCTGTCAGGGCCTCGGACAGCCAGGCCTGCATCTCGGCGCGGGTGATCGCGTCGAGCGAGGCGAACGGCTCGTCAAGCGCCAGCACCGGCTTGCCGGCGACGAGCGTGCGCAGGAAGGCGACCCGCTGTCGCATCCCGCCAGAGAGCTCCGCCGGGCGGGTGCGCTCGAAGCCGGCGAGGCCGAAGCGCTCGAAGAGGAGACCCGCCTGCTCGCGCGCCGCCCTGCGGCGGACACCGCGGTTGCGCAGCGCCAGGGCGGCGTTGTCGATCGCCGAGAGCCAGGGCAGCAGCATGTCGCGCTGTGGCATGAAGGTGCAGCGGGCGAGGCGCTCGGCTGGGTCGCTGCTCCCGCCGACCTCGATCTCGCCCATGCTCGGTTGCTGCAGCCCGGCGATCAGCTCGAGCAGGGTCGACTTTCCGCAGCCCGACGGCCCGACCAGGCCGAGCACGCCGTGCGCCGGCACCTCCAGTTCGAGGCGCTCGATCGCCTCCAGCTCGCCATAGGAGTGGCTGAGGCCGCGGATCGAAACCATGGCGGGCACCTTGGTATTCTCCCGTACTCCTCGCTCCTGACCAATCCAGTCGAGAAAGTAGGAAAGTCAGGAGCGAGATCGATCGATGGACCCGGCAATCATTTTTTTTGGTCTCGGTATTGGCGTGCTCGTCGGCATGACGGGCATGGGCGGGGGATCGCTGATGACGCCGCTGCTGATCCTGATCTTCGGGATCCAGCCGACGACGGCAATCGGAACCGACATCTTCTACTCGGCCGTCACCAAGACGGTCGGTGGTTGGCGCCACCTGCGGATGAAGACCGTGAACATGGAGCTGGTCAAGTGGCTGGCCCTCGGCAGCGTCCCGGCGGCGGTCGGCGGGGTGGCGCTGGTATCGATCATCGAGAAGCACGTCGGCGAAGACCGGCTCGACTCGCTCGTCTACGCGGTCCTCGGCGGCACCCTGCTGATGGTCGGCATCATCACCCTGACGCGGGCGCTGATCCTGCGCAACCTGGTCGAGGAGCGCGACCGCTTCGACGTCGAACGCCGCCACAAAGTCGCCGCCGTCCTGATCGGCGCGACGACGGGCTTCGTGATCGGCATCACCTCGGCCGGATCGGGCACGGTGATCGCGATCCTGCTGATCGCCGTCTACCGCCTGGCGCCCAGGAAAGTCGTCGGCACCGACGTCTTCCACGCGGCCGTGCTGCTCTGGGCGGCCGGCCTCGCCCACATCGTCGGCGGAAACGTGGACTTCAGCCTCGCCGGCAACATCCTGATCGGCTCGATCCCGGGGGTGATCATCGGCGCCGCCCTCTCCAGCAAGGCTCCCCAGGGCTTCATCCGCACCGCCCTGGGCCTGGTCCTCGTCGGCTCGGGCATTGTCACGATTCAGAAGGGCGACCCCAACGTCTGGCCGATTGCGGCCCTGATCGCGGGAATCGGCCTGGGCGCGGTCCTCGCCGCCCCCCGCATCCTCCACCGCCGCCGCCAGCGCGAAGCAGCAGAGCTTGCGCTCGAATCGAGCGGCTAACCCGCGTGCCGAGTGCCTGATTAACTAGCTCTATGCGTGTTTCAGCAAAAGCCGACTACGCCGTCCGCGCCGCCGCCGAGCTTGCCGCGGCCGGCGACGAGCCCGTCAAGGGCGAGCGACTGGCCGACGCGCAGGACATCCCGCTGCAGTTCCTCGAGCACATCCTCCTCGAGCTGAAGCACCACGGAATCGTCCGCGCCCGCCGCGGCGCCAAGGGTGGCTACTGGCTCGCCAAGCCCGCTGAGGAGGTGACGATCGCCGACGTCGTCCGCGCGGTCGAGGGGCCGATCGCCCACGTGCAGTCGTCCCCCCCGAGGACATCGAGTACAAAGGCCACGCCGAGCACCTTCAGGAGGTCTGGATCGCCGTGCGCGCCAGCCTCCGCGCCGTCCTGGAGCACGTCACCCTCGCCGACCTCGTGGCCGGCGAGCTTCCCAGCGATATCCGGGACCTCGCGGCTCAGCCCGACGCCTGGGCCGCCCGCTAGCCCTTTTTTTCGATCTCTTTCTGACTTTGCTGATCGACTTTCTGCTAAGGTGCCCGCCTTCATTCCTAATCAACTTCATCAAGAAAGAAGGGAAGGGTTAGATGACGAACCCTGGTAAGGGCAGGAAGACGATCGGATTGGGCTTTGTGACCGCCCTGCTCGCGCTGGTCCTCTTTGCGGTGACCGGCTGCGGGAGCAGCAGCGACTCGAGCTCAAGCTCCTCAGGCGGCTCGCTCGACGTGGTCGGCTACTCGACCCCCGAGGCCGTCTACGAGGAAGCGCTCGAGCCTGGGTTCGAGGGGACCTCGGAGGGGGCTGATGTCAGCTTCAGCAACTCCTTCGGTGCTTCCGGTGACCAGAGCCGTGCGGTCGAGGCCGGTCAGCCCGCCTCTGTCGTCCACTTCGCGCAGGCCGGTGACATGACCCGTCTGGTCGAAGCGGGGCTCGTCTCCAAAGACTGGGACAAGCAGCAGTACGACGGGATCGCCCAGGACTCGGTCGTCGTGATCATGACCCGCAAGGGAAACCCCGAGGGGATCGAGTCCTTCGATGACCTGCTCAGCAAGGACGTCGAGGTGATCACGCCCAACCCGTTCAGCTCCGGATCGGCCCGCTGGAACATCATGGCCCTCTACGGCTCAGAGCTGCACGCGGGCAAGTCCGAAGCCGAGGCGCTCGACTCGGTCAAGGCGCTGCTCGAGAAGACCGTCGTCCAGCCCGGCAGCGCCCGCGACGCGCTCGCCGCCTTCACCCAGGGCGAGGGCGACGTGCTGCTCGGCTACGAGAACGAGGCGATCAAAGCCCAGACCGAAGGCGAGGACATCGACTACACGATCCCGCCCAGCACGATCCTGATCCAGACGCCGATCGCCGTCACCAAGGACGCGCCGGCAGCGGCCCAGTCCTTCCTCGACTACATCTGGTCGGACGCGGGACAGGAACTGTGGGCGGAAAACGGTTACCGCCCGGTGAACCCGAAGCTGGTCGATCCGAAGCAGTTCCCTACCCCCAAGGACCTGTTCACGATCGACGAGTTCGGCGGCTGGGACAAAGTCAACGACGAGTTCTTCGACGATGAAACCGGCAAGGTCGCCGACATCGAGAAGGAACTCGGGGTGTCGACCAGCGGCTAGCCGCGAGGAAGCATGGAGGGTCACCCGGCAACCATCCCTTCGGCGCCACCCCGGGCAGGCTTGCGCCTGCCCGGGGTCGGCGCCGGTCTTGGTAGGGGTCTCGTCGGCCTCTACCTCTCGCTGATCGTGCTGTTGCCTCTGGCAGCGGTGCTAGACGAGTCGCTCAGCGGCGGCTTGGATGCCTTTTGGAGCTCGGTCACCGGTGCCGAGTCGATGGCGGCGTTGAAGCTGACCGTGGTCTGCTCGCTGATCGTCGTCGCGATCAACGCCGTCTTCGGCACGATCATTGCCTGGGTCCTCGTCCGCGACGAGTTCCCAGGCAAGGGCGCCGTCAACGCGCTGATCGACCTGCCCTTCGCCTTGCCGACGATCGTCGCCGGCCTCACGCTGTTGACTCTCTACGGGTCGGATAGTCCATTTGGCCTCGACATCGCCTTCACCAGGGTCGCGATCATCGTCGCGCTCTGCTTCATCACCCTGCCCTTTGTCACCCGCGCGGTGCAGCCGCTGCTGATGGAGATGGACCAGCAGATGGAGGAGGCGGCGACCTCGCTCGGCGCCGGCGGCTTCACCGTCTTCCGGCGGATCATCTTCCCCAACCTGCTGCCCGGCATCCTCGCCGGCGTGCTGCTCGCCTTCGCCCGAGCGCTGGGCGAGTACGGCTCGCTGATCCTTATCTCGGGCAACATCCCCTTCAAGACCGAGGTCTCCTCGGTCTTCATCCGCAGTCAGATCGAGTCCGGCAACGTCGCCGGCGCCTCCGCCGTCTCGGTCGTGCTGTTGTCGATCTCACTGCTTTTGCTGATCGCCGTCAGCCTTCTGGTCCGCTGGAGCGCGAAGAATAAGCCCGGGATCCTCTCCCGGGCCATCGACCGGATCGTCTCCCGCAGCCAAGTCGGGGGAGGTCCCTGATGACCACCAGGGCACCTGCCAAGTGGGGCCTGCGCACCCTCGCCCTCGGCTACTTGGGCCTGCTCCTGCTCGCCCCCGTCGGGATGATCTTCTACAAGACCTTCGAGCACGGGCTCGGGCCGCCGATCGAAGCGATGACCTCGCCCGACGCGCTGCACGCGATCTGGCTGACCCTGCTGATGGTCGCCGTCGCCGTTCCGCTCAACACGATCTTCGGCGTCGGCTGTGCGCTGCTGCTCGTCCGCCACAAGTGGAAGGGCAACGCTGTGATTGACGCGATCATCAACCTGCCCTTCGCGATCTCGCCGATCGTGATCGGGCTCTCGCTCTTCCTCCTCTACGGCAACGACGGCTGGTTCGGGCCGACCCTGAGCGAATGGGGCATCCAGGTCCTCTTCTCAACCCCCGGAATGATCCTCGCCAGCATGTTCGTCTCGCTGCCATTCGTCGTGCGGGAGGTCGTGCCGGTGCTGCAGGAGATCGGCAATGAGCAGGAGCAGGCCGCCTCGACCCTCGGCGCCAACACCTGGCAGACCTTCTGGCGGGTCACCCTGCCGGCGATCCGCTGGGGCGTCGCCTACGGGGTCGTGCTGACCACGGCCCGCGTTCTTGGCGAGTTCGGCGCGGTGACGATCGTCTCGGGCTCGATCTCGGGCAAGACCGAAACCCTGCCCCTGTTCGTCGCCAAGGCCTTCGAGCAGTTCAACGAGGAAGCCGCGTACGCGGGAGCGATCGTGCTCGCCCTGCTCGCCCTGACCACCTTGCTGCTGATGAGCATCGGCGGCCGCAAGGCCAAGGCGCAGGGTGGACCAATCCCAATCACTGGCGATGCAGCCATCTCAACCTCAAATGCAAAGGAGGGTTCCTGATGGGAATCGCAGTCGAGGGAGCGCGCAAGCGCTTCGGTGACTTTCAGGCTCTTGACGACGTATCGATAGACGTGCCGGACGGCTCGCTGACGGCCCTGCTCGGACCGAGCGGCAGCGGCAAGTCGACCCTGCTCCGGGCGATCGCCGGGCTCGAGGATCTCGATGCCGGCCAGGTCGTGATCAACGGCCAGGACGCGACGGCGACGCCGGCGCAGAAGCGCGAGGTCGGCTTCGTCTTCCAGCATTACGCCGCCTTCAAGCACATGACCGTGTTCGGCAACGTCGCCTTCGGCCTCAAGATCCGCAAGTGGGACAAGGCGAAGATCAGCGATCGGGTGCACGAGCTGCTGCGCCTGGTCCAGCTCGACGGGTTGGCGGAGCGCTACCCCGACCAGCTCTCCGGCGGGCAGCGCCAGCGCATGGCGCTTGCCCGGGCGCTGGCGGTCGAACCGCAGGTGCTGCTGCTCGACGAGCCCTTCGGGGCGCTCGACGCCAAGGTGCGCAAGGACCTGCGCGTCTGGCTGCGCCGCCTCCATGACGAGATGCACGTGACGACGATCTTCGTCACCCACGACCAGGAGGAGGCGATGGACGTCGCCGAGCAGCTGGTCGTGATGAACGAGGGCCGGGTCGAGCAGTCCGGCACGGCCGACGATCTTTACGACCACCCCGCCAACGAGTTCGTGATGAGCTTCGTCGGCGAGGTCAACCGGCTCGGCGAGCACTTCGTGCGGCCGCATGACATGGAAGTCGTGCTCGACGCCGATGAGCGGACTGAGGAGGCGATGGTGCAACGCATCGTCGCCCTCGGCTTCGAGATCCGGGTCGAGTTCGTGCTCGGCGACGGAACCGAGGTCTGGGCGCAGCTGACCCGCGCCGAGCTGCAGAAGCTCGAGCTGCGCGAAGGTCAGATCGTCCACCTGCGTCCCGGTCAGCTCAAGAGCTTCAGCGGTGATGTCCCGCCGTCCGACGATCGTGGGGCCTCGACTCCCCGCGACGGTCAGGACGACGACGACGCAGAGGTAACTGCAGCCGCCTGAAGGGGCGACGGGGCGGGGCGCGCTTTGCCGGGTGGCGCCCCGCCCCATCTCGCCGTTCCGGGCACGCCCGGAACGAGCGCCCTACGTTACGCGACGCTCGAAGGTCTTTTCCAGCGCCTTCTCGTGCTCCTCGCCGGCCACCGTCTTGTCGAGTCGCACGGTCGCCTTGCGGCCGTCCAGCCGTAGGGTCCCGACCTGGTTGTCGAAGTAGGGGCCCTCGAGCAGGCGCCAGCGGATGCCAGGGTCAGGAGCTCCCGCCGCGTGCGCCAGGCCATGCGCAAGCGCCCCGAAAGGGCGCGAGAAGCCGGCCCGGACCACTCCTCGCTCGCGCTCGTCCAGGGGGTTGCGGTACGGGGAGCAGACCGCCTGCAGGACCGCGCTCTTGATCTCTGCCTCGGGCCTGAAGGCGACGTCGCAGAGGTAGGCGTGGTGGACGTCGCCGGAGAGGATCACGATCGAGGCCGGCGGCTTGCCTCGCTTGCCTGAGCCGACCTCTTCGAGCAGCTCGCGCAGGCGCTGGAAGGAGAGCTGGAAGGAGGCCCAGTGATCGAAGTCGACCGCGCGGCGCAGCTTCTCGCTGCCGCGGGCGAGGAGGCCGCCCCAGGCGCCGTCGCAGAGCCGCTCGTTCCAGGCCTCCAGGTAGTGGAAACCGGGGGAGAGGAGGTAGGGCACCGTGGTCGAGATCAGCAGGTGGTCGAAGTCGCCACTGGCGTGGTCGACGATCCAGTCCCAGACCTCGTCGTCGAACATCGAGCGGCGCTCGTCGGTCAGGACCCGGGCGGCGCGCGAGTCGATGAAGATCGCCCGCACCCCGTCGATGTCGCGGTAGAAGCTCCAGCGGACCCCCGCTGCCGTCGTGTCGATGTCCGTGGCCCACGCGCGCAGCGGCTCGGTCGCGTCAGGCTTGCCGCGCACCCGCTCGTACACGTCGTTGTCGTCCAGCTCGAGCGGCGAGAGGTTGCCGAGGTGCTGGTAGATCCAGTAGGTCATGATCCCGCCGACCGCGCGCTCGTGCCACCACTCCTTGCGGTCCATCTCCTCGTGCCAGGAGCGCGAGATGTTCCAGTCGTCGCTCATGTCGTGGTCGTCCCAGACCATCGAGGTGGAGACGGTCGAGAACAGCCAGCGGATCAGCGGGTCCTGCCAGGACTCGCGGTAGAGCCAGGTGTACTCCTCGAAGTCGGTCACCTCCTCGCCGGGGGGCCGGCCGGTGTCGCGCTTGGCACGGATGCGCTCCCGCGTCGCCGGCGATCCCTCGTCGACGTAGATCTGGTCGCCGAGCAGGAAGAGCAGCTCCGGCCACTTGCTCGCGGTCGTCGCGGACCATCTGCTCGGCGAGGACGTGGAGCGCATCGAGCTCATGGCCGTTTTCGTCCTCGTCTTTGGTCTTCGTGTACGGCTCCTCGTGGGGGAGCGGCGACGCGGCACGAGCCGAAGCAGATGTCGAGCGGCTTGCCCTGCTTGATGGTGCGGATCGCGCTTGGCGGCAGGTCGGAGCCGGGGAGGGGCCAGCGCCGCTCGCCGTCGAGGGAGACCTCGTACTCGTAAAAGCCTCCGGGCTCGAGACCTTCGATGCGGACGAGCGCGTAGTGGTGTCCGCCGACACCGAAGGTCTGCTCGCGGCGACCCAGCACCTCGACCTCGCAGCGCTCGCTCGTCTCGACCCAGATCGTCGCCTCGGTTTCCGAGACGTAGCGAAGCAGCGGGCCGAGGAGAAGGTCTGACATCTGCATCCCTCTTCCCGAATCTGCCCCTTTCCACGCCGACTGCTATTCTTGACTTTCAAACTCAACAAACTCTAGAAAGGAGACGCGATGAGCTCGAAAAGCACGACCAAGTTCACCTCGAGGGGCCGGCTCGCCGGCCTGGTCCGCGACGAGATCGGAGTCGGCGGCCCCAACCGGGCCAACCGCGCCGCCCAGCGTGGCCCGGGCCAGTCCTCGGTCGACGAGGCCCTCTACTACCGGGCCCGCCTGATTCTCGGCGATTCCCTGGCTCGTCCCACCCGCTGACGCGGGGGAGCGCGATGGCCAAGCGCGATACGGGCCACACCGAACCTTGCCGGTGTGGCCCGTATCCAGACCCGGCCGATCGCCTATTTGCCGGTTTTCGCCAGGGGCGCTTCGGCAGCTTCCGGTGCTTCGGGGGGCTGCGGGTAGGCCTGGACCGCCAGGTTCCAGCCCCTCAGCGCGAAGCTGACTTTGGCGGCCCCCGCGTACTGGACAGCGACCGTGTGCCCGCCTTTGCCCAGCACGGTGGTCTGGGTGACCGTGTGGATCAAGGCGGCGGTTTTCGGCGAGGCGGCCGTCGCCGGGGCAAAGTTGACTTTGCCCGTCGACTGCCCGTCGACCAGGATCTGTATCGGGCAGGCGAGTTCTACCGTCGGTTTTTCGGCGACGCAGGTCGCCTGGCCCGAGAACGTGATCACGGCCGGCGCGTTCCCCTTCGTCGCAAACGAGGTGAAGGCGGTCGGGATGTAGCCGGCCGTCGTCGCCGTGGCTTCGAAGGGCGCCGTGCCCGCCGCGATTCCGACGACAGGGACCAGCGGTGCTTCGGCCTTCTTCACGAACAGATTGCCGGCGGCCTTTTTCCTCAGGTAGAGCCCGCTCGCTTTCTTGTTGGTCAGGTAGAGATGGGCAGCTTTCTGGCTCGTCAGGACGGACCCGGCGAACGATGGGCTGACCGCTACCGCGGCGGCAAGCGCCGCGGCCACCACGACGACGAGTACGGCGCGGGGTCTGGACAGTCTTCTTTTCAGCAATTGAACCTCCGTGTCAGGGGCCGCCGGGTCGGCCTTCTTTAGTAAAGAGGTCAATAAAGTACAGAAGCTGGTAGGGTCTTGTCGAGTAAGGCACTCAACAAGCTCCAGAACCCGGCAGGAAAGGAAGTAAATACGCATGAGAAGCAAGACCCTCGCCCTAACGGTGATCGCCCTTCTGGGGCTCGCCGTACCGGCGTCTGCCGGCGCCAAGACCCTGATCGGGTCTGGCTCGGTCGCAGCGCAGCCCGTGTTGCAGGCCCTGTTTGCCCAGTACACGAAGGTGACCAAAGGAAAGGTCAAGTTCGTCTACACCGCCAACGGCGGCAACGCCGGCGTCAAAGACGTCCAGAACGGAACCAGCCAGTTCGCCGGGCAGGCCCGCACGCCGCTGCCAAGCGATGCCGGCACGACCTACGTGAAGCTCTACCTCGACGGCCTCTGCATCGACGTCAACCCGAAGAACAAGCTGAGCAGCATCACCGTTCAGCAGACCCACGACATCTACCGCGGCCTGATCACCAACTGGAGCGGGATCCCCGGCTCCGGGCTCGACACGACCATCGACCCGGTCGGTCGCGACACCAACGGAGGTACGTACAACTTCTTCCTGCAGGCGGTCCTCAACAACGAACCGCCGGCGTCCAACGTCAACGCGCTGACCGCCGACGGCCTCGTCGTCAACGCGGTCAAGCAGGACCCGAACGCGATTGGCTACGACGGGCTCGCCTGGCAGGGCAAAGGCCAGAAGGCGCTGAAAGTGAACGGCGTTCCCTGCACCCCCTCGAAGATCAGCGTCGAGCCGCTCAAGTACCCGCTCTCGCGCTACATCTTCATCGTCCTGCCGACCGAAAACCCGAACCCTGCGGTGCAGAAGTTCGTCGACTGGGCACGCCGTGACCCGGTCGCCGGCGAAGTGATTGCCAAAGCCGGCGGCGTGGCCGCCTTCAACAAGACGAAGTAGTGGAGGAGTCCTACCCCGAGGAGTACGGCCCACGGTGGTCGGACCGGCGCGTCGAGCGGATGCTCGGCGCGCTGGTCTGCGCCGTCGTGGCGCTGCTGCTGGCGATGATCGTCATCGTCTTCGTCAAAGCGTGGCCGTCGTTCGCGCACAACGGTCTCGCCTGGTTCGGCGCGGGCGGCAACGTCGACGACCAGCTCAACGCGATCTTCCTCTCCGGCCAGGCCGGGGCCGAATACATCTACACCTTCCACGCCTGGCCGTTGATCTGGAGCACGCTGTTGATCACCGGCGGCGCCGTCACGATCGCGCTCTTCTCAGCGCTCTTCGTTGCCGTCTTCATTGTCGAGTTCGCGCCCGAGTGGATGAGCAACATCCTGCAGCCCGTCGTCCGCTTCCTGGCCAGCGTCCCCTCGGTGATCTACGGCCTGCTCGGCGTCCTGGTTCTGGTTCCGTTCATCGGCAACCACTTGGTCAGCGAGTCGCAGAAGGCCTCGGTCGCCGGTGTGATCTCGCTCAGCGGCTACAGCCTGCTCGCCGCGGTCACCGTGCTGACGGTGATGATCGCGCCGCTGATGGTCTCGATCTTCTCCGACGGCCTGCGTGCGGTGCGGCCGGGGTGGCTGGAGGGCTCCCTTGCGCTCGGCGTCAACCGCTGGCGCACCACCTGGAAAATCGCCGTCCGTACCGCTCGCCCGGCGATCGTCGCGGGCACGGTGCTGGCCGTGGCGAGGGCGATCGGCGAGGCGGTGATGCTGGCGATGATCTCGGGCTCGGTCGGCTTCGCTCCCAACCCCGCCGACGGCGCGATCTTCATCTTCGAGCCATCGCGGCCGCTGGCGCCGACGATCGTCAAGAACATCGACCAGCTCAGCTCACCGCCGGCCAACGCGACGCTGTTCGCGATCGCCGCGGTGCTGCTCTTCTCGGCCGCGCTGCTCTCGCTGACCGGCTGGGCGGCCCGTCGAGCGATGCGCAAATACGGGGCGACGGCCTGATGGGCGCCCCGGTCGCGACGCCACCCACTGCTCCTCCGCCTGGTGGGCCCCCGCCTCAATCCGGCAAGGCGGCGGTCGAGGGCAGCGCCACCTGGCGGCTCACCGATCGCATCGGCCTGGCAGTCTGCTGGGGGCTGGGCCTGCTCTTCTGCGCGATCGCCGTCGCGATCGCCGTCTACCTCTTCCTGCAGGGGATCAAGTACCTGCGCCCGTCGATGCTGGTCACGCCGGCTTCGGCGGGGTTCACGCAGGGTGAAAGCGGCGGCTTCTCCGACGCCCTCTTTGGCACCCTGATCGTCGCCGTGATGGGGATCGCGATCGCCCTGCCGATCGGCATCGGCATCGCGGTCTGGCTGGTCGAGTACGGCCGGCCCGCCGGTCTCGCCCGGGTCACCGAGTCGACGATCGAGGCGATCGCCGGCATCCCCTCGATCGTCCTGGCGCTGTTCGGAACCGTGATCTTCTCCAGCACCGCGCTCGGATTTTTGAGCCGCAGCTCGGACGGCGTCGTCTTCGGCCGCTCCTTCTTCGCTGCCTCGGTGATGCTCTCGTTGGTCGCCCTGCCACTGGTCGTCGCCAGCACCCGCGAGGGGCTGAACTCGATCCCCCGCCACGTGCGCGAGGCCTCCTACGCGGTCGGCAAGACCAAGGCGGCGACGACGCGGCGGATCCTGATCCCCGCCAGCCGGCCGCAGATCGCGACCGGGGCCATGCTCGGTCTGGGCAGGATCATCGGCGACACGGCGATCATCGTCGTCCTGCTCGGCGCGACCCAGAACTTCGCCCCGGTCGAAGGTGCCGCCTTCCCCTTCAACTACCTGCGCGGCGCCGGCACGACGCTGACCAACTTCGTCTACGAGGCATCTCCCACCGGCAACCTCAACCAGCCGGAGAAAGCCTACGCGGCGGCCTTCGTCCTGCTGCTGATGGTGCTGGCCCTGAACGCGGCCGTCGACGTCGTCCACCGCCGCGCAAGAAAGGTAGGAGCATGGAGCTCATAAGCGACGTGTCTGAGCTTAGGGGGGGCATAGACCCCGGAAGCTCAGACACGCCCCGTCTGCCGCCGCCGGTTCGGCGGCTTCCGCTGGAGGACGTGCCCGCTGCCCGGCAGGCGTCGCCCTCCGCTGGCGCCGACGGCGGCGCCCCGGCGCCCGGCGGCTTCACCGGCGCTCGCCGTTCGATCGGCGCTCCCCAGTTCTCGATCCGCCGCATGGAGATCGACGACGTCTCCGTCTCCTACTCCAACCGCGAAGCGGTGAAATCGGTCTCGCTGCCGGTCCGCCAAGGCGAGGTGCTATCGATGATCGGCCCCTCCGGCTGTGGCAAGACGACCCTGCTGCGCTCGCTCAATCGGCTCACCGAGCTGACCAGCACGGCCACCCTGCGCGGCCGCATCCTGCTCGACGACGTCGACATCACCCAGATCGAGCCGACCCTGCTGCGCCGCCGCGTGACGATGGTCTTCCAGCAGCCCAACCCGTTCCCGATGAGCGTCTTCGACAACATCGCCTACGTCCTGCGCGAGCAGGGGTCGCGACGCCAGCGTAAGAAGACCTTGGAGCCCAAGGTCCACAGCGCCCTCGACCGGGCCGGCCTCTTCGAGGAGGTCAAGGACAACCTCGACCATCCCGCGCTGAAGCTCTCCGGCGGTCAGCAGCAGCGGCTCTGCATCGCCCGGGCGCTGGCGGCCGAGCCCGAGGTGCTGCTGCTCGACGAGCCCTGCTCGGCGCTCGACCCGCAGTCGACCCAGGTGATCGAGGACCTGATCGTGAAGCTGCGCGACGACGTCGCCGTCGTGATCGTCACCCACAACCTGCAGCAGGCCTACCGGATCGCCGACCACGTCGCCTTCATGTACCTGGGCGAGCTGGTCGAGTACAGCAGCGCGACGGCGCTCTTCGGCTCGCCTCGCGAGCAGCGGACGCAGGAGTACGTGAGCGGTGCGTTCGGCTAGCCCCTACATCTCGCGGGTCGGGATCCTCGCCGTCTGCGGGCTGCTGCTCGTGGGCGCCTTTGCGGGCTGCTCGACGACCCAGGAAAAGGCCGCTCGGCAGCAGGCGCAGTCCAAGCGCATCCTCGAAGCCCGCGAGAAGAGACAGCAGCGAAAACAGCGATCGAAATCGCACGACCACGGAGGCCGCGAGCGATGAAGACCCAGATCGAGCATCAGCCGTCGATCAACAGCCTGGTTCAGTACGAGCCCTGTGAGGAGTGCGGCGCGCCGCTTGACTCGCAGCAGCGCTACTGCGTCGAATGCGCGGCGCGGCGCGGCAACGGCGCCAACCCGTCATCCCGCTACTTCGCCGCGATGAGCAAACGCGCCCGGCGGCCGGTGGCGCGACCGCCGGCCAAGAACGGATCGGGCAGCCGTGCGGCGGCAGTCGGGTTCTTCGCCCTGTTGCCGATCGCGGTCGCGATCGGCGTCGTCGTCGGTCGCAGCGGCTCGGACGGGGGCGAAAACGAGGCGCTGCTCAAAGCGCTGCGCAACCAGAACACCGCCGCGGTTGCCGCGGCGCCTTCCGCCGGCGCCACTACGGCGGCGACGGGCACGAAGAAAGGCAAGTCCAAGCAGGCCGACAAGGCCGCCACCAAAGGCGACGGCAAGGTGGTCGCCAAGACCAGCAACGGCACCGTCCACCAGGTGACCGGCTTCAAACCGAGCACGCAGAAGACCGAAGAAGACACCAAGCTGGTCGAAGGCAACGTCAAACAGACCGGCTCGACCTACATCAAGGCACAGCAGAACCTGCCCGACGTGATCGTCGTCGGCGGCGACCCGGGCTCCGCACCGGCGCCGACCTTGGGGAGCCAGCCATGAGCGGGCTTGCCGAGATCCTGCGGCGACCGCCGCGCCCTCAGAAGCCGGCCGAGGAGCCGAAGGCAAAGCCCGCCACGCCCCCCGAGAAGCCGGAGGAGAGCACCGAGCTGGTCGCTCAGCGGGATCGTCTGCTGGAGAAGTTCACGATCATGCAGGCCGACCTCGGCGGCGCCTTCTACGAGATGGCGATCCGCGATCACGTGCGGATGGACGTCCTGACCCGCAAGGCCGCCGAGCTGCAACGGGTCGATGCCGAGCTGCTCGGGGTCGAGCGCCTGCTCGAGCTGGAGCGTGCCGATGCCGCCGGGATGTGCCCCAGCTGCGGCTCGCCCTTCGGCCCGGCGGTCCGCTTCTGCGGCCAGTGCGGCCACGTGCTGGTGCCGACGGAGGCCGCTCCATGAACGGCCTGCGTGGGCGGTTCGACCGTGCCGTGGCGGCTGCCGCGACGCTGACCGGAAAACGCTTCGGCCTGCTGGTCGCCTCCTCGGTGGTGGCGACGTCGGCGATCGTCGCCAGCGCGATGACCGGGACTGGCAACAGCGCCGCCCTCGCCGCTCTGCTCGCTCACAACCTCTCCGCCGGCAGCACCCCGGTGGCCGGCAGCCCCCCCGTGGAAAGCTCTCCCTCCGCCGGCGGCGGAGGCAGCGCACCGGTGCCGGCGGAAGCCAGCTCGGCGGCGCCGAGCAGCGTGCCCCTGGCCTCGCCCGAACCGGCCGCTCCGCCGCCCGAAAGCGCTCCGAGCAGCGAACCGCCGCCCCCGGCTCCGACCCTGCCGGAAGCGGGCCGGATCAAGCACGTCTTCGTCATCTCGCTGACCAGCTCCGGCTACGACGCGACCTTCGGCGAAACGTCGCAGATGCAGTACCTGGCGACGCAGTTGCAGCCGAAGGGCGAGCTGCTGAGCGGCTACACACTGCTTGACGCCGCCACCCTTCCCAACGGCATCGCGTCGGTCAGCGGTCAGCCGCCGAACGCCTCGACCAAGGCCAACTGCTCGACTTACACGGAATTTCCGCCCAGCGCCAAGGTCGGTGCCAACGGCGTCGTCTCGGGAGCGGGCTGCGTGTACCCGGTCGAAACGCTGACGATCTCCGACCAGCTCGCCGGCGGCCGCTTCAGCTGGCGCGGCTACATGGAGGGGATGGTCGACGAAACCGGCAAGGCGGCGAACTGCGTCCACCCCGATGCCGACGCGGCGGATGCTCCCCGCCGGGGGCGTACGCCTCCGCGCAGAACCCCTTCGTCCACTTCCACTCGCTGCTCGACCTCGGCGACTGCGCGACCAACGACGTCCCGCTCGAGCAGCTGTCGAAGGACCTGAGCAAGGCCACGGCGACGGCGAACTACTCCTACATCGCTCCGACCCCCTGCAATTCAGGCGCTGCCGGGCAATGCGTGCCCGGCTCGGTCGAAGGCGCCGCCGCGGCCGACGCCTTCCTCGCCAAATGGGTGCCCCAGATCCTCGCTTCGCCGGCCTACAAGGAAGACGGCCTGCTGGTCGTCACCTTCGGCGCCGCCAACCCGGCCGCCTCCGAAGCCGTACCCGCGCCCGCCCCGGCGACTGCACCAGCCGACGACTCCCTTCACGTCGGGACCCTGCTGGTCTCACGCTTCCTCAGCGTCGGGTCCACCAACGCGACGACCTACGATCCGTACTCGCTGCTGCGCACCACCGAGGACCTCTTCGGGCTCTCGTACCTCGGCCTCGCAACCGACGAAAAAACCGCCTCCTTCGCGCCCGAGCTGCTCGGAGAAACCAGTGGCGACTAGGCGGGACACCGAGTGATCGGGCCGACGGTTCAGGTCACGGCGAAAGTCGATTACGCCGTCAGGGCGATGGTCGAGTTGGCGGCCGCGGATGGGGGACCGATCAAGGGCGAAGCGATCGCGACCGCGCAGGGAGTGCCGTTCCGCTTCCTCGAGAACATCCTCCTGGAGCTGCGCCACGCCAGGCTCGTGCGCAGCCAACGAGGATCCGAGGGCGGCTACCGCCTGGCGCGGCCGGCCGAGACGATCACGATCGCCGACGTGATTCGCACCGTCGACGGGCCAATCGCAAGCATCCGCTCCGAGCGCCCGGACGAGCTCACCTACACCGGCGCAGCGGCCTCGCTGCAGGACGTCTGGGTCGCCCTCCGCGCCAACATGCGCGCCGTCCTGGAGTCGGTGACCCTGGCTGACGTCGCCAGGGGCGAGCTCCCCGCTGAGATCCTGCGCCTGACGCGGCAGCCCGAGGTCTGGGAGCCGCACTAAGGCTTCAGCCGGAACGGGGGGTACTGGTCGGTCACCAGGGTGAAGGCGTAGCCGACGACGCGGTTGTGCCAGCGGATCGTGCCCTCGACGAAGTCGAAGAGGCCGCGCGGGTAGCGGCCGGTGAAGAGGATCGCGAACCAGGCGAAGACCACGGCGAAGAAGACGCCGATTGAGAGGAAGAAGAGGACGATGTAGTGGGGGATGGCGAGTATCCACTTGACCAACGGCAGCCCGCGCTCGAGGCGCTCGGCGTCCGGGTATGGGAAGTCGAGACGGACGGCCTGGTGCTCGTCGGTCGAGGGATATTCGTCGTCCATCAGTGCGAGATAGACCCCGACCCGGTTGGCGAAGCGCAGGAATTCGAGGTTCCAGTCGTACCACCAGCGCGGGTACTTCTTCCTGAAGAGGAGCATCAGCACGATCGGCACGAAGATCAGGGTGCCGGTCGAGGCCGCCGCTCCATAAGCGTAGCTGCCGATCTCACCGCCGGGCAGGAGACCGATGAGGATCGCGATCGGGATCACCGTGAAGATGCGCAAGAAGGTCGTCAGCCGGTTCAGCTGCCGCTCCGGGTAGTCGACCGAGAAGGTGACCGGATACGGGTTCGGGCTGGTGGGCGCGGTGCTCATCTCCATGCTTCTCCCCTTTCGCGAGTTGGCGAAAAGCGATCATCGCTGACCCATCGGCGGAATGCGAGTTTCGGCACAAAGTCGGCGCGCAATTCTTTGAATCTGCGCACCACACGCGCGTTGGCGCTTCCTAGCGTCGCCGGGTGTGATACTTCTTGTCCGAGGCGCGGATGGTCGTCCTGTTGAACTCGCGTGGGAGGCCTGGGCTCACATCCGGTCCCTGCACCCAGACATCACTGACTCACTGAGGGACATTTTGTTGACGATCGAACAGCCGAGCTATCGCGAGCCTGATCCCCTGCCGGGACGGGAAAGGTTGTTCCGGCGAGGGGGCCCTGAGGGTTGGATCCGGGTTGTCGTTGAGTTTTTTGGCGACTTCGACCGGGTCGTGACAGCGTTTCCGCAGGCCGTGGATCCGAGAAGAGGGCATCGAAGGTGATTGTTCGCCTGGGAGATCAAGAGTTCGACAACGTCGTCTATGACGCCGATCGGGATGTTCTCTATCTGAGTCGCGGCAAACCGGTTCCGGCGGCGGAAACTCTGCCTTCCTCGGAGGGTCATGCGATCAGATTGAACGAGGCTGGCGAGATCATCGGCATAACTGTCATCAGCGCGAAATGGTGGGCCGAGCGTGACGGTCGAGTGACCGTCACCATTCCGGAGACGGCTCCTCGGCCAGGCTGCCTGGAAACCTCTGCCGAGAACCTGGCCCCGGCGCTTGCCGCCTGATCAGTCCGCCGCCGGCACCCCGCCCGCAACCACGTTGACGAAGTTCTCCAGGTGCCGCGTCGTCCAGCACTCGAAGGCGCCGTCGCAGTAGCGCTCGTAGGCGGCCATCACCGAGTCGCCGTAGTTCCAGTAGAGCTTTGGCTCGGGGTTGAGCCAGAAGAGGCGGCCGGCGCGCTCGGAGACCTGGGCGAAGACCTCGGCGTGGGGCTCGCGGCCGTTGGTGCGGGCGTCGCCGAGCACGATCACGGTCGAGCGCGGGTCGAGATCGTCGGAGATCTCGGTCAGGAACTCGAGCCAGACGCGGCCGTAGTCGGTGTAGCCGGAGACGTCGGCGACGCCGCCCTCGCTGGAGATGCGCCGGGCGATCTCGCGGAAGTCGCGCTCGTGCTCGAAGATCTCGGTCACCTCGGAGATCCGCTCGATGAAGACGAAGCTGCGCAGTTTGCGGAACGAGTCGTGCAGCGCGTGCAGGACCGAGAGGAAGAAGACGCTGGCCGAGGTGACGCTGGTCGAGACGTCGCAGAGGACGTAGATCTCCGGCCGCCGCGGCCGCTTCGGCCGGTAGCGCAGGTACATCGGCACGCCGCCGGTCTCCAGCGAGGCGCGCATCGTCCGCCGTACGTCGACCGTCTGCGCCTTGCGCCGCCCACGCTGCTCGTGGCCGAGCGTCGCCAGGCGGCGCTTCATCTGCGAGACGGCGCGGTGGACTGCCGCCAGGTCCTGCGTGGGGCTGGTCGGCAGCGCCCGGTCGAGCTCGGCCAGCGGGCGCGAGGGGGGAAGGGTCTCGGTGCGCTCGATCAGGTCGCGTTCGAGCTCGCGGCGCAGGTGGCGCTCGAAGCGGTTGAGCTGGTCGCGGTCGATCGGCGGCAGCTCGCCGGCGCCGTCGTCCGGCTGCGGCTGGGTGCCGGCGGAGAGCTCCAGCGTGCGGCGGATCCGCTGCACGTCGACCCCGACCACGCCCGAGCCCTCGCCCTGCTGGCCGAAGGCGGCGATCGCCAGCCGGGCCAGATCGCGCATCTGGCCCTCGTCGCCGTCGATGATCGCTTGGCGGATCTGCTCGCGCAGCTCGTCGATGTCGAGCCGCTCGGCGCCCTCGTGGCGCTGCTCGGTCTCGCCGATCTCGCGCTCGATCGCCTCTGCCTCGGCGGCGCGGAAGAACCAGCGCTCGAAGAGCAGCTCGAACAGCCGCCGGTCCTCCTGGGACTTGGCGATCGTCGTCGCCAGCGCCTCGCGGAAGTCGTCGCGGGACTCCCAGGGCACCTGTTCGAGCGCGGCGAAGGCGTCGAGGATCTCCGAGGTGCCGACCGCCACTCCCTCGCTGCGCAACTCCTCGCAGAAGCCGAGCAGCTTCGCCGTCAGCCCCGGGGGGCCGGTGTCAGCTTTGGGGCCGTACGGACTCGGCAAGCTTCATCCCCACCCGCTCGGCGACCAGGTCGATGTCGGTGCGGTGCTTGACGATGATCGACATCGACTGCTCGAAGGTCTCGCGGTCGATGTCCTCAGCGCCCATCAAGAGCAGCGTCCGCGCCCAGTCGATCGTCTCGGCGATCGAGGGCGGCTTCTTGAGGTCGAGCGCTCGCACCATCCGCACCACCTCGACCAGCCGCCGGGTCAGCGCCTCGGGGAGGTCCGGCGCGTGCAGGCGGACGATCTCCATCTCGCGCTCCATCTCCGGGTAGTCGAGCCAGAGGTAGAGGCAGCGCCGCTTCAGCGCCTCGGTCAGCTCGCGCGAGTTGTTCGAGGTGAGGACGACGATCGGCATCGAGGTCGCAGATACCTGCCCCAGCTCGGGGATCGTGATCTGGAAGTCGGAGAGCAGCTCGAGCAGCATCGCCTCGAACTCCTGGTCGGTCTTGTCGATCTCGTCGATCAACAGCACCACCGGCTCGGGGCTGGCGATCGCCTGCATCAGCGGCCGCTCGAGCAGGAACTCCTCGCTGAAGATGTCGTCCTGAACCTCGTCCCAGCCGCCCTGGGTGCCGCCGGCCTGGATGCGCAGCAGCTGCTTGCGGTAGTTCCACTCATACAGAGCCTTGGCCTCGTCGAGCCCCTCGTAGCACTGCAGGCGGATCAGCTCGCGGCCGCTGGACGCGCGAGAGCGCCTTGGCCAGCTCGGTCTTGCCGACCCCCGCCGGACCCTCGACCAGGACCGGCTTGCCGAGCCGTTGGGCGAGGAAGGAGACCAGCGCGGCCGACTCGTCGGCGAGGTAGCTCGCCGCCGCCAGGGCGTCCTTCGTCTCGGCTACGGATGCGGGTGCCAGCGCCTCGGCCATCCGGCGATGATAATCCGCGCCGGTGCTCCGACCTCGCCCTCGCCCTCTCTTTCGCCGCCCTGCTTCCGCACAGCGCCGGTCCCTACATCGCCCTGATGCTGATCGGCTTTGTCGTCGGCATCCTCGGCCACCTGACCGGGCTCGCGTTGGCTGGTCGCCTCCGGCATCGTCCTGATCTTCCTCGGCGCCTTCCTCTTTCCGCTGGCACTCAACCTGACCGAAAGCACGCCGCCGCAGCTGGAGCGCCTTAAGAACCGCTGAGGGATTGCCCCTAGCTTTACCATTCCACGAGTCCTGCAACGCAACCAGAGCCGGGAGGCCTTCGCCGTGAGTCGACTTCGTTTCCTCTACGTCATCGCAGCCGCCGCGGCTCTGCTCGCGACGAGCGTCGCCCTGGCAGCCTGCGGTGGAGGCAGCGACAAGAGCGACGAGAGCCCGCAAGCGGTCCTCGGCGAAGCGACTCTGCAGGGCATCGAAAGCGGCAACGTCGAACTATCGGTCGGAGTCAAGGCGTCTGGTCCCGAAGGCGGCAACCTCGACGTCAGCCTCTCCGGTCCGTTCCAGGGCGAAGGCGCGGGGAGCCTGCCCCAGGTCGACATGACGGCCAAGGCGAAGGGTAACTTCAAAGGCAAAGACGTCGACTTCGAAGGCGGGCTCGTGCTGCTGCCCAACACCGCCTTCGTCAACTACGAAGGGACCGAGTACGAAGTCGACCCGACCACCTTCGCCTTCGTCGAATCGACGCTCGCGCAGGCTCAGCGCGAAGGTGGCGCCGAAGCCGGATCGGACGGCGTCGCCGCCTGCCAGGAAGAATTCGGCAAGCTGAAAGTCGCCGACTTCCTCGAAAACGGCAGCAACGAAGGCAGCGCCGACGTCGACGGCACGAGCACGACCAAAGTCAGCGGCGATCTCGACGTCTCCGGCGCGATCGACTCGGTCCTCGAAGTGGTCGAAAGCCAGGCCTGCCGCACGCAGCTGGCCGCCGCCGGCCCGCTGCCGTCGAAGTCTGAAGTCGACAAGGCGAAGAGCCAGGTGGGCGACGCGGTGAAAAGCGCTCACGTCGACGTCTACGTCGGCGATGACGACATCGTGCGCCAGATCTCAGCCCAGCTGAAGCTCGAACCGCAGAACGGTGGCAGCGGCCCCAAGCGCGTCGAAATCGACCTCGACCTGAAGCTGACCGAAGTCAACGAGGAACAGACGATCTCCGCGCCCTCGTCCGCCAAGCCACTCAGCAAGCTCTTCCTCAAGCTCGGCATCAACCCGATCGAACTGCTCGGCCTGCTGCAGGGTGAAGAAGGCGGCGAAAGCCTCGGCGAACTGTTTGAAGGGCTGGCCGAATCCCAGTCTCGCTAGGCAGCTTCCTGCGGGGGGCTGATGGCTGGCCCTACCTGCTGACGCCGTTGATCCCGGTTGCCGTCGTCCTCGAGATGGTCGGCAGCCCGGCGACGGTGGTCTTCGCCGCGTCGGCGCTCGGCATCGTTCCCACGGCGGCGCTGATGGGACGCGCCACCGAGGAGCTGGCGGCGCGCTCGGGGCCGGGGATCGGCGGCCTGCTCAACGTCACCTTCGGCAACGCGCCCGAGCTGATCATCGCCCTCTTCGCCCTCGGTCAGGGGCTGCACGAGGTCGTCAAGGCCTCGATCATCGGCTCGATCATCGGCAACATCCTGCTCGTGCTGGGCGCCTCGATGCTCGCCGGCGGGCTCGGCCGCGACAAACAGACCTTCAGCCGGACCAGCGCCAGCGTGCAGACCTCGATGCTGCTGCTGGCTGCGGCGGCGCTGCTGATGCCGGCGATCTTCGAGCTGGTCGAGGGCCAGGGCCTGCCGATGCCGGGCGCCGAGCTGGTCAACTACGGCTCGACCGTCGAGCACCTCTCCCTCGCCGTCGCGATCGTCCTCATCGCGACCTACGTCCTCGGCCTCGTCTTCTCGCTCAAAACCCACCGCGACCTCTTCAACCCCGAGTACGAGGACGAGGACAGCTGGGGCTGGTCGGTGCGCACCTCGGTGATCGCGCTGGCTGTAGCCGGGGTCCTGGTCGGCGTGATGTCGGAGGTTCTGGTCGGCTCGATCAGCGAGGCCTCCGAGGCGGCCGGCCTCTCCGAGTTCTTCATCGGCGTGATCGTCGTCGCGATCGTCGGCAACGCCGCCGAGCACTGGGTCGCGGTCCTGGTAGCGCGCAAGGACAAGATGGACCTCGCGGTCAATATCGCGATCGGTTCCAGCGCCCAGGTGGCGCTCTTCGTCGCCCCGGTGCTGGTGCTCGCCTCGATCTTCGTCGGCCCCGGCCCGCTGGCCCTGGTCTTCAACGGCTTCGAGCTCGGCGCCCTGCTGCTCGCCGTCCTGATCGCCAACTACGTCACCCAGGACGGCGAGTCGACCTGGTTCGAGGGCGTCCAGTTACTCGCCGTCTACGCAGTCCTCGGCCTCGCGTTTTACTACGCCTGAGCGCATCCGGACGCGCCTGGCGGCGTCCTCGGTCGCTCGTGTGCGGAGCACACCACGCTCCCTGCGTCCTTGCCAGCCACGCCCGGATGCGCTCAGTAGGCTCGCGGCATGACCGCGCTCCTCCTTCTCCTCAGCTTCGCCGTAATCCTCGCCGGCGCGCTGCTCTTTACCAACGCGGTCGAGTGGATCGGCCATCGCTTGCAGCTCGGCGAGGGGGCGGTGGGCAGCGTCCTCGCTGCCGTCGGCACGGCGATGCCGGAGACGCTGGTCGCGATCGTCGCCCTGCTCGGGGCCAAGCAAGGTGGCGACCAGGTCGCGATCGGGGCGATCGTCGGGGCGCCCTTCCTGCTCGCCACGCTGGCGATGGGCCTGGTCGGCCTTTTCGCCTACATCTACCGGGACCGCCGCGAGCAGGGGCTGGAGCTTCGCGCCCACAAGCCGACCCTGGAGCGGGACCTGATCTTCTTCCTCGCCTTCTTCGCCCTCTCACTGGCGCTCGCCTGGGGGGCTCCGGCGGCGCTGCGGATACCGGTGGGGATCGGTGTCCTGCTCGCCTACCCGCTCTACATCCGGCGCACCCTGCGGCAGGGGGGAGAGATGCAGAGCGAGGAGACGCTCGCGCCGCTCGTCTTCGAGCGCCGCGGCGAGCGCCGCATGGATCCCGGCTTGGCGCTCTGCGTGGTCCAGCTCCTGGTCGGCCTGGGGGCGATGGTCGGCGGTGCCCACCTCTTCGTCGAAGAGCTGCTGAAGATCGCCGCCGACCTCGGCGTCGAGGCGGTCGTCCTCGCCCTGATCCTGGCCCCACTGGCCACCGAGCTGCCGGAGAAGGTCAACAGCTTCTTCTGGGTGCGCGAAGGCAAGGACTCGCTGGCGCTCGGCAACATCACCGGCGCGATGGTCTTCCAGTCGACCATCCCCTTCGGCATCGGCCTGCTCTTCACCGGCTGGTCGCTGAGCGCCAACGCCGCCCTCTCGGTCGTGCTCGGCCTCGCCGGAGGTCTCCTCGCCTATGAGGCACTGCACCGCCGCGGTCGTTTCGGGCTGCCGGCGGTAGTCGGCTGGTTCACGCTCTACGCCGCTTTTATCGTCGTCGTCGTGGTCGGTAGCTGAGAGCCCGTCTAAGCCCGAAGTCAGGTACTCAAGGGGTTTCGTCTGGATCCGAAGTGCGCTACCGTGGACTTGTGTCCCGCTCAGGCAGGGTCGAGGCGGTAGCGGAGCGCTCCGAGCTGGTTCGCCGAGCGCTCGCGACGTCGCGTGACCTACATGCCGGGGCGGTCCGCGATGTCGGCGACGAAGTCCCCTTCATCGAGCACCCGCTGGCGGTCGCCGAGCTGTTGGTCGAGTACGACCTCGGCGACGAGCTGGTCGCGGCGGGTCTTCTGCACGACGCGCTCGAGTACACCGACATCGGGCTCGGCCCGCTGCGGGAACGCTTCGGGATGAAAATCGCGATGATCGTCTGCGCGCTCAGCGAAGACTTCGAGATCGAGGACTACGAGGAGCGCAAGCACGAGCTGCGCGGTCGGGTCGCCGCGACGGGGATCGAGGCCCAGCGGGTCTTCGCCGCCGACAAGATCGCCAACGTAATTGCGGCGCGCGACGACTACGTCCTCGTGCAGGAGGACGTCGACCTCGGTCAGCTGGTCGACCTCGACATCAAGATCCTCGCCTGGGAGTTCGACATGGAAATGCTCTTCGAGACCGACGAACACGAACCGCTGTTCAAGCTCTTCCCCGAGGAGCTGATCGGGCTCTGGGATCAGCGCTGCACCCAGATGCGCGCCGAATCACCCTGAGGCCGAGTGCCCCCAGGGCACTCCTTACAGAGACTCGCCGCCGGGCGGCCGCAGGTACTCCATTTCGTCTTTGAAGCCGATGCCGCGCTCGATCGCGCACTGCAGCGCTTCGTCGGCCACGCGCGAGTACCAGCCCTCGTCGCGGGCGCGGTCGATCACGGCGTTCAGCGACGAGCAGGCCCTGCCCATCGTCGCCACCGCCTCCATCAGCGATGGCTGGAACTCGAAGTCGCATTCCCACGCGGTGCGCCTGATGTCGACGAGAAAAGGCGCCGGGGGCGCGCCGGCAACCGGTGGGCGGCGCCGCTGCGCACCATAGATCTCAGTCGCGGCGATGCCGAAGAAGGGAGCCAGGATCGGCCCATCGCCGGTGAAGAGCAGCGCCGCTTTGGCGCCGCGTGCGGCGCAGTTGCCGATCACCAGGTCGCAGAGGACGGCGCTCATCAGGGTGTGGGTGCCGTCCTCTTCTCCGATCGCCCGCAGCAGTCCGCAGGATTCGGTCAGGTCCGGCGTCTCGCCCTGACGCCCGTGCTCCTCGTCGGCGGGCGCGATGCCGAGGGCCTGGGCGAAGCTCTCCTGATGCAGGCGCTCGGTCTCGAACCCGCCTTCCCAGCGATCGAAGCGCTTGCTGACCAGGCAGGTCCGCCCGGCGATCCTCTCCACCGCGGTGTGGGCGACCGGAAGGCCCAGTTCGCGGTAGGCGAGCGTGCAGGTCATCTCGTTGGCGACGAGGCCACGGTGCTCGTCCGATTCGGGCTTGACGATGTGGGTGCTGGGCACGCCGGGCTCCGGCCAGGCCCAGTTGCCGGTCTCCTCGTCGTATGAGAGCGCGAGCTTGTGTCGCTCGCCAGGCAGAGCAAAGCGCATGCGCCGCTCGTTGGCGGGGTCGAAGAGCTGTGCCGGCTTGGGTTGGAGCAGTTCCTCGAGTTCCTCTTCTGAGAGCCAGGCGGGCGAGTCCGTCTCGCTTGGCTCTGGATCTTCACCCTGTCTGAGGAAGACGACCGCACCGGGGCAGTCGCGCCCCAGCTCGGCGATCAGCCCGAAGCCGTCACTGGGCTCGAGCCCAAGCTCGGCAGCGATCGCGCTGCGCCGGCACCCCTGAGGCAGGAGTCCCTCCACGTAGGCGCGGGTAGCGCCGGCGCTGAAGGGCTCCTCGCGAACGGGCAGCGAGTTGCTGAGCAGGACCTCGCCGGCGCCGATCTCCTCGACGGTCTCCGGCCTGTAGGCAAAGCGATAACCGTCCTCGCCGGTGGGGAACAGCCCGCCGATCAGCTCTCCATGTAGGTAGACGTCAAGACTCATCTGGGTCCCCTCAGAGTCGCGTACTGGTCCGCTTCCGTTCAAACAACCTAGACCGGATCGGAGTGACATGCAACTCGCCCAGCGATAGCGTCAACGCATGGCCTACTCGAACAGCGGCCTCTGCGACAGCTGCGTCTACCAGCAGCTGGTCCCCAACACGCGGGGGTCGGTCTTCAGCCTCTGCCGGCGCTCCCGCGAGGACCCGGCGTACCCGCGCTACCCGCGGGTGCCGGTCCTTAGCTGTCAAGGCCACGAGCTACCAGGCGCACCCAATTCGCCGTCGGCCGATCAATAAGCCTGCGGTCGAGCTTTGAACCGCGAGGCGAGTCAAACCTCGACCGCACTGGAAGTTGAAGAGACGTGAGGGGGGAGAGAATGGGTGCGGTCGAGCCTTAGACCGCTATGCGATCCAAAGCTCGACCGCCGGCCTGGTCGGCGACAGGAACCGAATCCACCGATGGCCTCCGGCCCGCGCATGGCCCCCTGGCGGAACTGGCGAAGCGACAGCATGGAGTCGTCTCGATCGGTCAGATGATCGGCTCGCTGGGCTATTCGCGGAGTGCGGTGACGCGCGCCGCCGCTTCTGCGCGTCTGCATCGTCTCTATCGCGGCGTCTACGCCGTCGGTCATACCGACCTCTCGTTGCACGGAAAGTGCTTCGCGGCGGTGCTCGCCTGCGGCCCCGGTGCGCTGCTGAGCCATCACTCCGCCGCGTGGCTTTGGGGCATCGCGCGTTGGTCCCCGATTCCACTCTCGGTAACTGCACCGAGCCGGCGGGCTCCCAGGCCACCGATCAAGCTGCATCACGCCCGAGCCCTCACCGCTCAAGACCGCGAGAAGATCGATCACATCCCGGTTACGGCCGTTCCCCGCGTCGCCCTCGATCTTGCCGCAACGCTTCGACCCGGGTCCCTCATGCGTCTGCTCGAGCGCGCGGAAGAGCTCTGCATCTTCGACCTGCATCACTTCGATGATCTGCTCGGTCGTACCACTGGCCACGCAGGGGCCGGCCGTCTGCGCCGCGCCCTTGAGCTGTACCGGCCGGCTCCATTCAGTCGCTCGGGAATTGAGCGCCGTTTTCTGGAGCTCGTCGTTGAGGCGGGCCTGCCCCGTCCCTCGACCGGGTTTGGCGAGGAGGGATACGAGCTGGATGTCTACTGGCCCGACGAGCGCTTCGCCGTCGAACTCGATACCTACGAGACCCACGGATCGCATCGAGCTTTCGAGAGCGACCGTCTGCGGCAGGAGAACCTGAAGCTGGCGGGGATCGAGATGATTCGAGTCACCGGCCATCGCCTAGACCGTGAACCCCAGCAGGTGATCGAGCGCGTCGCCCGGCTCCTCGCGCAGCGCCGCGAACAGCTGGGCCTCCGGGGCGCGGTCGAGCTTTGAACCGCTATGCGGTTTGAAGCTCGACCGCGCGGAGGGGTGGTGGCTCAGCCAGCCGCCATCGGGTCCGGGGCGCCGAGCTTGCTGATTTCCGGGGCGTCGTAGACGTCGCCCGGCTTGCCGCCGACAATGAGGAGGCGGATGCCCTCGTCGCCCGGCCAGATCTTGCGTTTGGTGCCAGAGGCGACGCGGGCGACGTGGTCGTCGTCGAGTGGGAAGCGCTCGCCGGCGATCTCGATCTCCCCGCTGCCCCGCAGTGCGATGAAGACCTCCTCCTGACCGTCTTCCGCATGGTCATGCTCGGGGTAGTTCTCGAAGTTTGGGGGCAGGTCGAGGATCTGCATGCCGAACGACTCAACGCCGAGCTCGGCCCGGGCCCGCTTGAAGGCTCCGCCGTACACGGCCTCCATCTCGTCGATCTTCTTCACCGCATGGGTACTCATTTGCTGCTCCTCCCGATTCGTCCGGCCCCGGTTGGGCCGGATCGAGGGCATCTTGTCGTACTTTGGATTTCCAAGCAAGGCGCCTTCGCATGGGGCGGACGCCGAACCGCCTCACCTCCGGCCCAGATGGTTGGTGCCCAATTCCCGCACCCCCGGATGACGCGCCTGGCGCGGCGCTGGATCGGCACCCACTGCCTTGCGCGTAGCGCTGCTACGCGCGGCGGCCGCGTGCACCGCCCAGCTTGGCCAGTCGCGCCCCCGCGGGCACGCGAATTGGGCACCAACCATCTAGCTTTGCTCTGTGAACGACGCTGCGACCCTCTTCGATGCCGATGCTGCTGCCTTCAGTGGCACGGTCGAGGTATTGGGAGTCATCTTCAGCGCCGAAGACGACGGCTACGCGGTGCTCGAGGTGCAGGACGCCGAGTCGGGGGAGGGCTTTGCACTGGTCGGCCCCGTCGCCCACCTGAGCGCCGGCGACCGCGCTGAAGTCAGCGGCGACTGGCAGACGCACTCCCGTTACGGGCGGCAGCTGAAGGCGCGTGGCGCGCTGCCACTCGATCCCGCCGACCGCGCGGGGCGGATCGCCTACCTGACCAGCCTGCGCCATATCGGCCCGGCTCGCGCCGAACGGCTCGTCGACGAGCACGGCGAGGGGGTGCTGGGGGCGATCGCGGCCGACCCGGCCGGCGTCTTCGCCGGCCTGCGCGGGGTCAGCGCCGAGCAGGCCCTTGCGGCGGCCGATTCCTGGCACGCGTCGCGCGCCGTCCGCGACCTGCACGTCCAGCTGGCGCCGCACGGCTTGGCGCACCTGGCGGCGCCGATCCACGCCCGTTTCGGCGAGCGCTCGATGGTGATCCTGCACGAGGACCCCTACCGCCTCACCGAGGTCGCCGGGGTGGGGTTCGCCCGCGCCGACAAGATCGCGCTGGCGGCCGACGTGCCGCCGGAATCGGAGCGGCGTGCTCAGGCCGCCGCGGTCTTTGCCCTCACCGAGGCCGAGCAGCAGGGCAACACCTACCTTCCGGTCGATGAGCTCAACCGGCGCACCGCCAAGCTGATCGGCTTGCAGCCCGACCCCGACGTGCCGGCGATGGCGCGCGGCCTGCTGCTCGACGAAGGCCGCGCTTTCCGCGAGCCGACCCACGCCAGCGAGCTCGCAGTCGCCGCGACGCTGGCCGAGCGGGCGGCCGCGCCGGCCCATCTCGATCACGATCCGGGCGAGCTGCCACCCGAGGACAACGAGGACGAGGCGAAGCTGACCGACGAGCAGTGGGCCGCGGTGCGGGGCGCCTTCGCGGCGCGGATCTCGGTGCTGACCGGCGGCCCCGGCGTCGGCAAGACCGCCTGCACGAGGGCGATCGTCGCCGAGGCGGCGCGGGCCGACGTGCCGATCGCGCTCTGCGCCCCGACCGGGCGCGCCGCCCGGCGACTCGAGGAAGCGACCGGCCATGAGGCGCAGACGATCCACCGGTTGCTCGAGTGGATGCCCGGTCGCGAGCCGGGCTTCCGGCCCGGTCACCCGTTGCCGGCAAGCCTGGTGATCGTCGACGAGGCCTCGATGCTGAACCTGCGCCTGATCGAGGTCCTGCTCGGCGGCCTCGCCGAGTCGACCCACGTGGTCTTCGTCGGCGACGCCGACCAGCTGCCGCCGATCGGCGCCGGCAAGCCCTTCGACGACCTGATCGCCTCCGGCATCGCCCCCGTCGTCCGCCTCACCCAGATCTTCCGCCAGGCGGCGCGCTCGATGATCACCACCGCCGCCCACGAGATCAACCAGGGCCGGCCGCCGCACCTGGAGCCGCAGGGCGACCAGGACCACGACTTCTTCTTCATCGACCGGCCGAGCCCGGAGCGGGCGCTGGAGACGGTGGTCGAGGTGGTCGCCGAGCGGGCGCCGGCGAGCTTCGGCGTCGATCCGATCCGCGAGGTGCAGGTGCTGGCGCCTATGTACAAGGGGGCGGTCGGGATCGACGCGCTGAACGAGCGGCTTCAGGGGAGGCTGAACCCGGACGGCAAGGCGGCGCTCAGCGAGCGCTTCCGGATCGGCGACCGGCTGATCCAGACCCGCAACTCGCACGAGCTGGGGCTGATGAACGGCTCGATCGTCTTCCTCCGCGAGGACGACCCCGGGGAGGAGGCGATCGTCGTCGATACCGACGAGGGCGGCTCGCTGACGATCCCCTACGGCGAGACGGCGACCCTGCGGCTCGCCTACGCCATCTCGGTCCACAAGGCGCAGGGCTGCGAGGTGCCGGTGGTGGTCGGCGTCTGCCACCGCTCCCACGCCCGCATGCTGACCCGGCCGCTGCTCTACACGGCGATCACCCGCGCCCGCAGCAGTTGCGTGCTGGTCGGCGACCCCGCCGCGCTGGAGATGGCCGTCCGCCGCGACGACAGCGGCGCCCGCCACTCGGCCCTGGCCGAGCGGCTGCGCGGCTGAGGCGTGGATTCACCAAGGCCATCGCTCGCCGCCGTCGCCGTCACCCTTGGCGGGATCGCGCTGCTTGCGTTGCTCGTGCTGGCGATCCCGGAGCTGCGCGAAGCGTTCGAGGCGGCGGTGCGGGGGGACACGGCGGAGGTGCGGAGCAAGGTCAAAGACCTCGGCGTTGCCGGGCCGCTGCTGATTCTCGGCCTGACGCTGATCCACACCGTCGTCTTCTATCCGGCCGAGATCGTCGACGCCGCAGCCGGCTTCGTCTACGGCTTCTTTCCGGCCCTGGCGCTGATGATGCTCGGCTGGCTGCTCTCCGGGCTGCTCTGTTACGCCGTCGGCCACTCGGTCGCCAGGCCGCTGCTGGACCGCTGGTTCGGCGCCGCCCGCTTCGAGCGCATCGAGGGAACGATCGAACGCGGCGGCGCGACCTTGCTGCTCGCCGTGCGGCTGATCCCGATCGTCCCCTTCAGCCTCGTCTCATACGCGGCCGGCGCCGCCCGCGTGCCGCTCTGGCGCTACGCCTGGACGACCTTGGTCGGCTACCTGCCCATCACCGCCCTGTCCGTCTACTTCGGCACCCGCCTCGAGGGCCTCAGCCTCACCGATCCCATCGTCCTGGGCAGTGCCGCCGCGCTCCTGGCCTTGCTCTTCGCCGGCCACTGGGTGATGCAGCGAGGCGGGTTTGGCGAGGCGGGCTGAGTAGGGCCGGGGAGCTAGCCGACCCGCTTGACCCGGAAGCCGTAGACGACCGCGGTCGAGCCGGAGTTACCGGCGGAGTCGCGGGCGACCACGCGGACGACGTGCTTGCCGACCCGGTAGCGGCGCACGAAGCGCGCCGGGCAGGTCCGCCACGGCCCCTGGTCGACCCGACAGAGGAAGGTCACGCCGGACTCGTCGGAGCCGAACACGAACACGGCCGTCGCGTTGCCCAGGGTCGTCTTGACTACCTTCCCCGGTCGTTTGCGGAGGAAGGTGCTCGGGAGGGTGCCGTCGACCGGCGGTTCGGGGGACTCGATGACGGGCGGCGGCGGTGGCGGGGACGGCAGCGCTTCGATGCCCCAGTTGCCCGGCGCGCGCGCTTCTTCGACCGAGCCCTCCGGGGTCGGCACCGGGCAGCTGGGTGCGATTGGGGGCACCGGGGTCAGCAGGTCTTCGACGGCCCCCACGGCGTTGACCAAGCCCGTGCCCACCGCACAGCCGCCGAATTCGCCCACGGGAACGGCGCTCGCGAGCAGCGCAGCCTTGATTTCCGCTGGTTCTGCGGTGGGTTTGGCCTCTGACATCAGGGCCGCGACGGCTGCCGCATGGGGAGCGGCGGCGGACGTTCCGCAGAACCTCCAGACCCCTGCTTTCAGAGACGCGAAGAAGGTCGTCACGCCGCAATCGGTCGCCGCGATGTCGGGCTTGGATCGCACTTCGGCCGACGGCAGCGGTTCGGCGGCGGCCGTCCCGTTCACCGGGCCGAAGTAGTGGGTCACCGGACCGCGCGAGGAGTATTCCTCGGCCACGGCGCTGTCGCTGTAGGGGACCGCTGCGAGCGAGACCGCATCGGCGGCCCCGTTGTGCCCGAAGATCGTCGGGCCGGCGACGTCGGTGCCGGTCGAGCGCGGGTACTCGACGGCCGTGACCCCGGAGCCGTTCTCGAGCAGCGCGAGCTTGATTCGCGGGGTCCCCCCGGCAAAGCGGTTCACCGCGAACTGGACCGTCTGCTGGGATCCGCTTTTGTTCGGCCACTGCAGCACCTCGACCGGTTTCTGGCTGATTTCGATGTTGTTGTTTGGCGCGAACCCGATCAAGCCCCCGGTCGAGTTGAGCAGGAAGGCGTCGAAGTCGGAGGTGACCCCGAGCCAGGGTTCGTCCCACTGCAGGTCGACCGTCAGCGTCGCCCCCGGCGCGACTTTGATCCCGTAGGTCCTGTCGACCTGGGCGCCGGGGTTGAAGTCGAGGCAGTGCGTTCCTTTGAAGCCGGCGAGCGAGGCGACCGCCGGCGGGCAGGATCCCGAGTCGCGGTACTGCTGCGCTTCCCACGAGCCGATTTCGTTGCCCGCTTCGTCGAACAGGTTGTTGTTGCCGGCTGCGGAGAAGTAAGTGACCCCTTCACCGCTGACTTTGCTCACCGCGACGCCGACCGGGCCTTCCTGGAAGAAGGGCTCCGCCGGATAGCTGACGTCATCGGCGATGACGCTCGCTTCGGCACCTTCCGGTCCCGCGGCGGCAAGCTTTTCGATGTTTTCGGCGAAAGCCGTTTCGCCGGTGAAGGCGGTGGCGAAGGCGAGCCCGGCCCCCGGTGCGAGGTCGTGGACGATCTGGGCCATGCCGCGTCCCTCGTCGCCCGGTTCGGGTTCTTCGATGTCGATCGGTTCGTAGTCTTCGAGGAAGTTGACCGGGCCTGCCTGTCCGAGGCAGGTGTTGCCTTCTTCGGCTTCTCCGGGCAGGTCGCCCGTTTCAACGTCGTTGGCCGCTTTCGTCGCAATCGGTAAGGCGCCGTTGGCGGATTTGGTCGCCGTGTCGAATGAGTCGGAGAGGATCCCGACCGTCACGCCGCTGCCGTTGACCGAGAACGGCGGTTCCCGCACCTCGTCGGCGCGGAGCTGCGCGTCGCCCTCCGAGACGACGACGCCGGCCGGGCAGGTCGATTCTGCGGTGAAGGGGGTCAGCACCTCGGTGGCCCCCGCGACCCGCGGAACGCTGGAGAGGGCCGGCAGCGCAGCCGGCTTGGCCGCGACCGTGACCGTCTGGTAGCGGGGGCTGACGTTGACGATCTTGGCGCCGGTGGCGCGCAGGTCATCGACGGCGGCCGCGGCACCCCGGTCGAAGCGCACTTCGACGAGAACGCGGTTGCCTGCGCGCAGCAGGCTCCCCGGGCCTTCCGGGGCGAGGCTGAGCTTTTCGGCCTGCCGCGCGGGCGATGCCGAGCGCACCGATGGCTTGGCCAGTTCGGCGAGCCTGGGGGAGAGGTCGCCGTCGCCCGGACGGGTAGCCGCCCAGGCCGATCCCGGCGTCAGCGCAAAGGCCAGCCCAAGGGCAGCGATTGGCCATATCGCCACCCGGCGAAGGGGCAGATTCCCAGGCAGCATCACGTTCTACGGTATCGGCCGGGTGGGGGAGAGCCTGAAGCCGCGGCTTCCGGTGCGCTTTTCGTACGCATGGGGTACAAAAGAAACACCGGAAGCGAGCCATGGCTGCGGCCTGCCGCGGAAGCAGCGGCGGCGCCAACCCTGCTACGGTCCTCCGCGATAGGCCGGAAGATCCGGCAAAAGTTGTGTCTAGCGCTCGCGTCGTTGCTTCACCGCATGTGCCGCGTTCGCAGCACATGAAGTGGAGGCAATTCATGCCAACTGGAACTGTCAAGTGGTTCAGCGACGACAAGGGCTACGGGTTCATTACGCCCGACGACGGCTCTAAGGACGTCTTCGTTCATCACAGCGCGATCCTGGGCGAGGGCTTCAAGTCCTTGACCGAGGGTTCGAAGGTGAGCTACGAGTCCGAAGAAGGCCCTAAGGGCCCGGCCGCCGCGAGCGTCCAGCAGACCTCGTAGTAGCGCACCACTCTTAGCAGTGACGGGGCCCGCCCTGGTGGCGGGCCCTTTTTATGCTTCTCGTCCCCGCGGTCGCCTTTTGGACCGCCTACCGCACCAGACCTCGACCGCAACCCGTGAACTCCATGACCACAAGAGACGACCTCCGCAACATCGCGATCATCGCCCACGTCGATCATGGCAAGACGACGCTGGTCGACGCGATGCTGTGGCAGAGCGGCGCCTTCCGCAAAGGCCAAGACGTCAACGAGCGGGTGATGGACTCGATGGACCTCGAGCGCGAGAAGGGGATCACGATCCTCGCCAAGAACACGACCGTCAACTACGAGGGCGTCAAGCTCAACATCATCGACACCCCCGGCCACGCCGACTTCGGCGGCGAGGTCGAGCGCGGGCTGACGATGGTCGACGGCGTGCTGCTCCTGGTCGACGCCTCCGAGGGGCCGCTGCCCCAGACCCGCTTCGTCCTGCGCAAGGCGCTGGAGGCGAAGCTGCCGGTGATCCTCGTCGTCAACAAGGTCGATCGCCCCGATGCCCGCATCGCCGAGGTCGTCGACGAGGTCTACGAGCTCTTCCTCGACCTCGACGCCGACGACGAGCAGGTCGACTTCCCGATCGTCTACACCAACGCCAAAGCCGGCTGGGCGGCGCTCGAGGAAGGCGCCGAGGGGACCGACCTGACGCCGCTGATGGACCTGATGCTGGCGCGCATCCCGGCGCCGACATACGACCCCGACCATCCCTTCCAGGCCCTGGTCACCAACCTCGACGCCGATCCCTACGTCGGCCGCCTGGCGCTCTGCCGGGTGCGCCACGGCAAGGTCCGCAACGGGCAGCAGATCGCCTGGTGCCGCGCCGATGGCAGCATCGAGCGGGCGACGATCTCAGAGCTGTACGTGACCGAGGCGCTCGACCGGGTTGCCGCCGCCGAGGCCGGGCCGGGCGAGATCATCGCCGTCGCCGGCCTGCCCGAGGTGACGATCGGCGAGACGCTGGCCGACCCGGACGATCCGCAGCCACTGCCGGTGATCGCGGTCGACGAACCGTCGCTCTCGATGGTCGTCGGGATCAACACCTCGCCGCTGGCCGGGACCGAGGGCAAGAAGCTGACCGCGCGGCAGGTCCGCGACCGGCTCGACGCCGAGCTGGTCGGCAACGTCTCGATCCGCGTCACCGACACCGAGCGGCCCGATGCCTGGGAGGTGCAGGGGCGCGGCGAGCTGCAGCTGGTCGTGCTGCTGGAGATGATGCGCCGCGAGGGCTTCGAGCTGACCGCCGGCCAGCCGCGGGTGATCACCCGCGAGGTCGACGGCAAGATCCACGAGCCGGTCGAACGGCTGGCGATCGACGTGCCCGAGGAGTACGTCGGCGCCGTCACCCAGCTGCTGGCCGGCGCGCAAGGGCCGCCTCGACCACATGGTCAACCACTCGACCGGCTGGGTGCGGATGGACTACCTGGTGCCGGCCCGCGGGCTGATCGGCCTGCGCACCGAGTTCCTCACCGAGACCCGCGGCTCGGGGATCCTGCACCACGTCTTCGATCGCTGGGAGCCCTGGGCGGGCGAGCTGCGCACCCGCCCGACCGGCTCGCTGGTCGCGGACCGGCGCGGCTCCAGCGCCAGCCACGCGCTGATGAACCTGCAGGACCGCGGCACGCTCTTCATCGGCCCCGGCGAGGAGGTCTACGAGGGGATGGTCGTCGGCGAGAACGCCCGCTCCGACGACCTCGACGTCAACGCGATCAAGGAGAAGCACCAGACCAACGTGCGCGCCGCCAGCGCCGACATCCTGGTCCGCCTCGAGCCGCCCAAACTGCTCTCGCTGGAAGCGCGCGCTGGAGTTCCTGCGCGACGACGAGTGCGTCGAAGTGACGCCCGAGTCGGTCCGCCTGCGCAAGGTCGAGCTGGACAAAAACAAGCGCCAGAAGACGGCGCGCCAGATGGCCCGCGCCACCTGAGCCCGCTTCCCTCGGGACGGCGACTGGTCACTTTGCCCACGGAATAGGGGGGCAAAGTGACCAGTGAGCTGCTTCAGACAGTCGCGGCGGCCTGCTCGGACTGGCTTTCCTCGGCAGCTTTTGCCTTCGCGGCTTCGGCCTCCGGGGTGGGCTCGTCGACGTTGCGCGGCAGCAGCACTTCTTTGGCGATGACCAGGCGCTGGATCTGGCTGGTCCCCTCGTAGAGCTGCATGATCTTCGCGTCACGCATCAGTTTCTCGACCGGGTACTCCTTGATGAAGCCGTAGCCGCCGTAGACCTGCACGGCGTCGACGGCGATCTCCATCGCCGAGTCGGCGGCGAAGCGCTTGGCCATCGAGGAGACCTTGCTGTTGCGCTGGCCCTGGTCGAGTTGGACCGCGGAGTTCCAGACCAGCAGGCGAGCGGCCTCGACCTTGGTCGCCATGTCGGCGATCATGAACTGGATCGCCTGGTGCATCGCGATCGGCACCCCGAACTGAACCCGTTCTTTGGAGTACTCGGTCGCGAACTCGAGCGCCGCGCGGCCGATGCCGACGGCCATCGCCGAGACGCCCGGCCGGGTGCGGTCGAGGGTCATCATCGCCAGTTTGAATCCCTTGTTCTCTTCGCCGATCAGGTTCTCGGCCGGGATCTCGACTTCGTCGAAGGAGATGGTCGCGGTGTTGGACGCCCGCTGGCCCATCTTGTCCTCCTTCTTGTCGACGGTGACCCCAGGGAGGTTCGCGTCGACGACGAAGGCGCTGATGCCGCGGTGGCCGGCCTCCGGGTCGGTCTTTGCGTAGACCGTGAACCAGTCGGCGTAGCTGCCGTTGGTGATGAAGCACTTCGAGCCGCTGATGACGTACTTGTCGCCCTTCTTGACGGCGCGGGTTTTCATCCCGGAGACGTCGGAGCCGGCGTCGGGCTCGGTCAGGCAGAAGGAGGCGAGCTTGTTGCTTTCGGTCAGCATCCCGAGGTACTTCTTCTTGGTCTCCTCGGAGCCGCCGAGGGTGACCGGGGCTGAGGCGAGGCCGTTGGCCATCAGCGAGGTGGCGATGCCGGAGCAACCCCAGCCGAGCTCTTCCTCGATCAGGCAGCCGGAGAGGTAGTCGAGGCCGGGGCCGCCGTAGGCCTCGGGGATGTGGGTGTTCATCAACCCGACCTCCCAGGCCTTGTCGATGATCTCCTGGGGCCAGGTGCCGTCTTTGTCGTACTCCCAGGCGACCTTGCGGATCTCTTTCTCCGCGAAGTTGTGCGCCAGCTCGCGCAGGTCTTTCTGCTCGTCGGTCAGGGTGAAGTCAACCACTGCAGCGTGCTCCTTTATCTCGGTGGGAGAGGGCCGATTGACTGGTCAGTCAACCAAGGCAAAAGGGTAGCGGATGGCCACAAAGCGGGCTGGCGGGCCGAAAACAGGACGCCTGGCGACCGAAATCGGCCCGTCGGCGGCTAACCTGGGTGACGATGGAGGGGTTGATCGACATCCAGGCCGGCTACGTGCTGACCCTGATCACCTTGATCGCCCTGCCCGTCGCCCTGATCGCCTTTGCCCGCAGCGGGCCGCTCTGGCAGAGCGTCGGCAAAGGGCCGTTCGCGATCGAGCAGGAGATGCCGCCGCCGAGCCGCCTCGCCCAGCCCGAACCGCCGGTCGACCGCAAGCTTCAGGAGGCCGAGGCGCGGCAGATGCTCGAGGCGAAGTCCTACCGGCGCCAGCAGCGCGGCGAGTCGCCGCTCGACGTCGAGGCCGAGGTGACGCGGCTGCTCGAATCCCCCGGCGCCAAAGGCCCGGCGATCGACGAGAAGCTGCGTGCCGAGGTGCGCCAGCTTGTCGTCGCCCGCAACGAACGCCGCATGCGCCGCGGCGAGGATCCGCTCGACGTCGAGGCCGAGATGGAACGCCAGCTCGCGGATTTGTAGGATCGGGGGAGCGATGGCCGCCGACCGCGACAATCTCTACGAGGTCGAGGAGCTGCTCAACCAGCCCGGGACCTACTTCAACCCGCAGACCGAGGTTCTGGTCGTAGTTGACGACTCGACCTCGCTCGACCAGGAGGTCTTCAACCTCGAGGACTACGAGGGCGCCGACTGGGTGCGTATCTCCGACGAGGTTCCGGTCGACGAGGACCGCCGCGACCGGGCGCTGGAGACCTTCCAGACCCACTACCACCCGGGTTCGACCGGATCGGTCTCCGAGACCGCGCTCGAACAGGGTGACGAGGAGCTCGACGAGGACGAGGACGGCCAGGACCCCGGCCGCGAGGACTAGCGCCGCCGGCGCTCGGAGAACTCACCTAATAGCCAGATAGTCACTGTTTAGTTAAGCTCCGCCGAGTGAGGCGCTCGGTGGGGGGCTATGTTGCCGAACTATGAGTCCGTTTTCGGGCTTCATGACAACCCGTTCAGCCCACAGGTGTTCGAGGGCGTGGATAGCAGCCTGCTCGACATCGCGGGAGACCCCTTGGCCGTGGACGAGGAGCCTGCCCTGGAGAAGTTGTTCGTCGCTGACGCGGGTCCGTTTCGGTGTCTGATCAAGCGGTTTGAGAAGTTCCTCCGAACCGGCGGATATGGGTCCGACGGTCAGGGAAGGGTCAAGTCGAAGGCTTTTCGGGTGATCGGGCCACAGGGAAGCGGCAAGTCGACGCTGACGAACGTGCTCGTCAAACGACTGAAGGAGTGCGGCCATCCAACACTCGAGCCGATCAGGGAGTCGGCCGCCGATGGTCAGCTCGAGAGCGCGCTCGGCCGAGTCCGAGATATGGCGAAACGAAACGGAGACGGCCCTTGCTGCGTCGTCTTCGATGACGTCCGGCTCCTTCGCGAGGAACTTCTTCACGAACTGCATCAGGAACTCCGCCAACCGAGGAGGAGGCCGGTCGTCATGTTCGAGATCTTTGACCACGCCCAAGAGCTCGGTGACGTCCATCGGTCGCTCGGATCCAGGGTCGACGTCGAGGACCTGAGAACGTCCTGGCTCTCGGCTGAGCACGCCGTCGCCTTCCTGACCTCGCGCATAGAGCGATTCCGGATACCGAATCCACTCCTCGCCGGCGACCTCGCGACCTTCCCCTTTGATGCCGAGGAGGTCGCGCGCGTGGTCGGCGATGGCCGCAGTGAGGGGGCGCTGACGCTCCGCACCCTGAGCCGGCTTCTCAGTCAGGGACTCGACGACGCGGTGCTGGAGCACGACGAGAACGGCCCGATCGCCGACCTCTCGGCGGACGCGCTGGCGGCGCGCGCGATCAAGCTTCAGGACATCTACGACCGGGCGGTCCTGGAGCAGACTGGGGCTCGTATATGAGCGCGGTGCCGAACCCGTTCCCCGCCTACCCGGTCGCCACGCTGTCGCCCCACGGCGAAGAGCCGAGCGAGCTGACCGTGACCACGCCGGGAATCGCGAAGGCAGAGCATCTCGTCGACGCCTACGTCGAGCAGTTCGCCGGTGAGGGGCCGGTGGCCGGTCGCAACGTCGCCATCAGGGGTGAGTTCGGCACCGGCAAGACGCACCTGCTCGCTCATGTGGAGCGGCGCCTCAAGATGAGCAGCGCCGAGATCGGCCGCGACGCCGGCGCCGTGATCCTCGGGGCGATGGAATCGGACCCCCTCGCCTGGTATCGGGCGATGGTCGGGCCACGGGTCGGTCGCCTCGATCTCGAAGCGCTCGCCACTGCGCTATACGCCCGCGCGGCGACGATCGTCGCCGGCCGGGCACCCTTGACGGCCGCCGCCGCGCGTCCGCTCGAAAAGGACCCGGCAAGCGTGCACGCACTGCTCGAGGATCAGCTGCTGAGCTCGACCTCGGTCGACCGCGAGCTGATCTCGACCCTCGAACGGATTGCCCCGGATACCCAGCGCTCGGTACTGATCGCGATCGAAGGCCTCGTCTCGAAACCGGGGCCATCGCAGCGTTGGCTCGAAGGCGAGCGGCTGTCGGAGCGGGAAGCGGTCGCCTCCGGCCTCTCCGAGTCGCTCGAGTCCGACCAGGAGGCAGCCGATGTCCTGGTTGTCCTCGCCGCGATCCACCGTGAGCTCGGCAGGCCGTTCATGCTGGTCGTCGACGAACTCGAACACCTTGTCCACTTCGACCAGGGCCAGGAGGGCAAATCCAACGTGACCTGGCTGAAGCGCCTGCTCGAGCGACTCGAGCGAGAGGGCGCCGCCGTCTTCGTCGCCGGCCACAGCTCGGCCTGGGTCGGACATCGGGACTTCCTCGAACGCTTCTCGCCTGACGCGGCGATTGAGCTGGAGCCGCTGAGCGTCGAGGACGTCGTTCGCGTCGTCGCGAGATTCGCCCAGGGCGCGACCTCCTTCGCCGAAGCTGACGCCGTGCTGGTCGACAGATCTTGTGAGGGGAACATCCGCCGCACGCTTGGGATGCTCCACCTGCTGTATGAGCGCAGCGACGGATTCAACACCCCGATCCCCGAGCAGGCGGTGGCCGAGGTGGCGGCCGCTGCCACGCATCAGGTCGATCCCGAGCAAGCGATCGACGATCTCGGCCACTCGTTGCGCAAGCACGGCCTGCGGGTCTCCCGTCGGGCGGCGATCAGCGACCTCACCTTCGATCTCGTCGCCTATCGCGACGATCTCCCCGTCCTCGTCGTCGAATCCAAGCATGCGCTGTTCGGTCGCAAACAACAGGAGCAGGCCCAGCGCTTCGTAGACAAGCTCCGGGTCGTCAACCGGCGCTCGCCTTCGTGCGTCGGCATCTTCGCCTCCTCGGGGATCGTCGATCCCGGACTACTGGAAATCGACCTCAGCGCGGCGCAGGTCTTTTGGTTCGACCTGACGCGGCCGGACTTCGTCGTCAGCGTCCAGCGCACGGTCGAGCCGGTTCTGCGCTCGGCGCCGTCGCAGGAGGCAAGCACTGACCGCGACGCGGCGCTCTCCACGGTCGTCGAGGAGATTCAGGCCATCAAGGATGCACAGGCCGCCGACTACGCGCGCCTGGAGGACCGGCTGACGAGATCCGCTGACGCACCCTCGGACTTGGAGTTCCGCGCCCCGTCGCCGCGCGACACCCAGGACGAACGGCGGGCGATCTTCGAAGAGCTCTCACGCCGGCCGTCCACCCTGCGTCAGTTCGGACTGATTCGAGGGTCGCGGCTGCTGCTGGCAGTGGTCTTCTTCTTGATCGGCATCAGCCTGATAACGCAGGCGTCACCGCTCGCGCAGTCGATCGTCACCTACGAAGGCGACCCCACGGGCATCCGGGTGCTGCTCTTCGTCTGCGGTGCGGTGACGCTCGTCGTCGCGGTGGCCTTCCTGGCGCGCGAGTTCATGCTGATCGACCGCTTCTTTGCGTTCAAGCGCGAGCGCCTTCGCGACCTCTATGTGCTCGAGGCGCCAATCGAGACGCTGGTCGAGACGAGTCGCATCGCCGATTTTGCGCTCAACGGCTACGGGCCGTATGAGGCAATCGAGCAGACCACCCTGCGCCTGGAAAGGGCTGGGCTGGTGCCGGATCACGCCCTGGGGAGGATCGATGTCGATTCCGACTGATTCGTACCTGGAAGACGTCTACTCGCCCGAGCCGCAGTTCGACTTCGACCTGATCGGCACGGCCCTCGCCGACGTGCTCGAACAGCCGATGATGGGAGCGACGGTGATCGGCATCCACGGTCCCTGGGGCTCCGGGAAGACGACGCTGATGCACGCGATCCGCAGCGCGCTCGAGCGCGCCGACGGCCCAGCGCCGATCCTGGTCGAGTTCAACGCCTGGAAGTACCAGGCACGCGAGGCGCTCTGGCGAGCGCTGATCTTGCGCCTGATCGGCGAGCTTCGCCGGCAAGACGCCTCGCCGGAGCAGACCGCGGAGCTGGAAGAGCTGGAAGAGTCGTTGTACGCGACGTTCGAGGTTCAGGAAGTCGGGCCGTGGTCGGTCAACTGGCGCACGGTCGCGACCGAGTTCATCTCGGTGGCGTTCGAAGCGCTTCAGCTCGGCTTCGTCGGCCGCGCGCTCCGAGGCATCTTTGGCAAGAAGAAGCGGGGCAACGACGAGGCGCTGCTGAGCGAGGCGCAGATCGAAGAGCTCAGTGGCGCCCTGGAGCGGAAGACCGTCAGCAGGCGCGTGAAACAGGTCGAGTCGATAGAGCAGTTTCTCGACGCTTTCACGGCTCTGGTGACGAAGCTGAGGGGATCACGGCGCATCGTCGTCCTGATCGACGACCTCGACCGCTGCTTGCCGGAGTCGGCCCTCGAGGTGTTCGAGGCGATAAAGCTCTTCCTCGACGCGCCGGGTTGTGGCTTCGTCGTCGCGATTGACCGGGAAGTGATCCGCAACGGGCTCGCCGTCCGCTACGCCCCGCTGCGCGACGCAGCCTCGAACGTCCAGGTGGCCGATGCCGACGAGTACATCGAGAAGACGATTGGGATCTCCTACGACGTGCCCCGGCTCTCGACTGACGATGTTGCGGAGCTGATCAACGGCGCCGGAGTCCCGCTGATGCTGAGCGACGATCAGAAGGGGGCAATCGGTACGGCGCTCGGCTGGAACCCGCGCCGCGTAAAGCGGTTCCTCAACCTGATCAAGGTGCAGGAGAGGATCGCCGTGCGCCTTGCCGAGCGCGGCAAGCCGGCCCCTGAGCCGCTCCGCGGTATCGGAGGCGAGGACGACCTCACCCTGCTGCTGAAGACGATGCTGGTCGGCTACCGGTACCCGATCCTGCTCCGCAGAGGGGACTCGAGCCCGGTCTTCGAATTTCAACGCGCCATCAGCGACTACAACTTCGAAGTGAAACGAGATCGCAAAGCAGCCACCACCGACCTCGAAGTCGCGCTTGAGAAGATGCCGGCCGAGACGGCCGGGATCCGCAATGACCCCGGGTTGCGGAGCCTGATGGCCTGGGGCCCACCGCTGCATGCGGGTGGAGTCGAAGAGAAAGCCGCCACCTATCTCGACTGGTTTCGCCGCACGGGCGTCGACCCCGGCGCCGAGGCAGAGCCCGCGGCGGCCGGCGGCGACGCGAGATAGGCTCCGGCGCCGTGCTCGAAGCTGGCAACGCCGCCTCCGACTTCACCCTGCCCGATCAGGACGGCAAAGAGCTGAGTCTTTCGAGCCTGCGCGGCCGGACCGTCGTCCTCTACTTCTACCCCCGCGCTGACACGCCGGGTTGCACGACGCAGGCTTGCGGTGTGCGCGACCACTTTGAGGACTACGTCGAGACTCACGCCGCTCGGGTGATCGGCATCTCCCCGGACGAGGTCGCCGACGTGAAGAAGTTCCACGAGAAGTACGACCTCAACTTCACCCTGCTCGCCGACGCCGACCATGCGGTCGCCGAGACCTACGGCGCCTGGGGCGAGAAGTCGATGTACGGCAAGAAGTACATGGGGATCCTCCGGAACACCTACGTGATCGACCCCGACGGTCGGATCGCCAAGGTCCTCCCCAAGGTGCAGCCAAAAAAGCACGACGCACTCGTGCTCAAGGCGCTGGCCGAGCTGGGCTAGGCCTCAGACCGCGATCAAGCGCACCGGCTCGTCGGGCTCGAGCAGGGCCTCGATGTCGTCTCGATCCGACGTTGCGACGACGGCTCGGTGCTCGATTGCACAGGAGGCGACATGCGCGTCGGCGATGTCCTTGCCTCCCTGCGCGCCGAGCCGTACGCCGATTTCCTTCGCGCGATCTTCACCAAGGGAGTCGATGTCTGACCCAGCGACGATTCGGGCCAGGCGAGCAGCCTTCGGACCGCCTCGCCACACCTGGGCCAGCACGCTCGCTGGGATCACCGTATCCCCGCCATGCTCGCGGGCCTGCTCGGCCATCGCGATGACCATCTCGCTCCCTCGTTCCAGGCCGATTAGGGCGCCTGCGTCGAGGACGAGAGTTCGCCCCATGCCCTCTCGAGTTCCTTGCTTGCCCACTCTCGTGCCTCCCTGCTGATCGGTCCGAACTCCTCTTCCCATAGCTCCACCGCTTCCCGCATGGCCTGGTCCTTCGCCGCCTTCCTCAGCGACTTTTCGACAGCCGCGGACACGTTTGGCGCCCTGCCTGCCTCCACCTCCGCGCGAGCGGTCTCCAGCGCCTCCGGCTCGATCGAGATGGTTATCCGCTCTTTCATACGCAGCATCATACGCCTCCTCGATAGCTCTCAGTCGAGGCTAGGGATCGCGGACGCGCGTGTGGCGCGCAGAATGTGCCAACTTCGCTACGCGGAACTCGGCGAAAACGTTCAGTAGCACGCCTTGGCATAGCTCTTCACCAGCGAGGGGCTGAGCGATTCGGGTGCGATGACCGTCTGTAGTTTGCGGACCGCCCGCCTTACCGACGTCATAGAGGCTTCTTCAGCTTCCGGTCTGGCAGCCTTCACTACCCGCTTGGAGAAGTACGCTGGGTCACTGAGCCTTTCGCTTTCCAATCTGGTCTGCACTTCGTTGACGATGACGCAGAAGGCGTCGAGCGCTGCTCTCTGGGAAGCCGGATAACCCGACTCGAAATAGCCATACACATCGTAGGTTGCGTTCGATTCGGCGGCATCGCGGAATTCGAGCAGGACTTCGACGTAGGGGTTGTTAATCTCCGAAACCTCGGCTTTGGCCTCATGGCGCCCTGACTCCTGGTCTCCGCAGCCGCCAGCCGATATGGCGATCAAGACAAACGCCACTGCCAGCAGCGCTGATTGGATGTGCTGTACCAACAGTTGAATCTAATTAGTCTAATTAACTAATTAATGAGCCTGCTAGTCGCCGGCCGGGCTGGCGAGCTGCTCTATGCCGCTGGCGCGCTGGCCGCCGGCGGCCAGCATCAGTTTGAAGTCGTGGGGGCTGGAGGCGTAGTCGAGCGCGACCTGCTCGGCGATCTTGCCCTCCATCACGTAGCGCAGCAGCGACTGGTCGAAGGTGCGCATGCCGTAGTACTCGCCCTCGGCGATCACCTCGGTGATCTTGCCGGTCTCGTCGGGGTTGAGGATCAGGTCCTGGACGCGGCCGGTGACGACGAGCACCTCAGATGCGGGAACGCGGCCCTCGCCGGTGATGTCGGGGACGAGGCGCTGGGCGATCGCCCCTTTCAGGGTTGAGGAGAGCATCACGCGGGCCTGGTGCTGGAGGTGGGGAGGGAAGAAGTCGATGATGCGGTTGATCGTCTCGGTTGCGTCGAGAGTGTGGACGGTGGAGAGGACGAGGTGGCCGGTCTCGGCCGCGGAGAGCGCGGTGCGCACCGTCTCCTCGTCGCGCATCTCGCCGATCAGGATCACGTCGGGGTCCTGCCGCAGGACGCGGCGCATCGCGCGGGCGAAGCTCTCGGTGTCGGAGCCCACCTCACGCTGGTTGACGATCGAGCCTTTGTCCTCGTGCAGGTACTCGATCGGATCCTCGAGCGTGACGATGTGGTGCGCCCGGGTGCGGTTGATGTGGTCGATCATCGCCGCCAAGGTCGTGCTCTTGCCTGAGCCGGTGGTGCCGGTGACGAGGATGATCCCGCGCTGCTCCTCGGCAAGGTTGGTGACGACCTCGGGCAGGCCGAGATCCTCGACCGAGCGGATTTCGAAGGGAATTGCACGGCAGACGATCGAGGTCGAGCCGCGCTGTTTGAAGACGTTGACGCGGAAGCGGGATAGGCCGGGGATCGCGTAGGAGAAGTCGGCCTCGCCACATTCCTCGAACTCGGTAAGCGAGCGCACCTCGGCGATATCGTGAAAGGCCTTCTCGGTGTCCTCGCCGCTGAGCGGCTCATGGCCCTCAAGGGGCGTCAGCTCACCGTGCAGGCGGATGGTGGGCGGCGCCGCCACCTTGACGTGAAGGTCCGAGCCGCCCCGCTCGACGAGCGTGCGCAGCGCTGAGTCGATTTCGAACATCGAGGCCTTTATCGGCCGGGAGGCGTGCCTCCATTAACTGCGCCCTTTCGTGCCGTGGGCGAGCCTGTGATTCGCGGCGTGGAGGCCCTGGCGCAGATTGGCGGCGTGATCGCCTGGCTGGCTACGCGATTTTGTGAAGCCCCCAAACCTGCGAGCTCATGTCCACGTGAGTTCGCGTGGGACGGCATGGGTTCGCACCGGCGATACAGGGAAGCGTCGAGCCGATCGGGCCGCTCCGGCGACAAATCTCCAGTCAAATTTGACCGACCAATCCCCGCTGACTATTGATGGACGACCCCGGGAGGGTGCGTCGAGCCAAGACGGCACGGCGTGAATCGAAATCGAAAGGACAAGAAGATGATTCGCAATCTCGAGGCACTGGGGCTCGCCCTGGTTGCTGTCTTCGCGATGAGCGCGGTAGCGGCATCGGCGGCATCGGCCGCCGGAAGTCTCACATCGGATGGACCTGTGACCGTCGAGGCCACGGAAGCCAGCACAAAGCTGACAGCATTCGGCAATCAAAAATTCGAATGTGCTGCCACATACACAGTGGGAAATGTCAACAGCACAAGTTCTCCGGGAGTGCACAAACCTTTGGTTCTCCCGACCTCCGGACTCACAATCATCCCTCACTACACTAAATGCTCGGCCTACATCAACAACGTCACACAGGGCTCGGCAACAGTGACAATGAACGGGTGTGACTTCGATCTCAATATCGGGGTAAAAAGCGGAACTAAATATCCCTTCACGGTCGATATCACATGTGAAGCTGGAAAAGAAATTGAAGAGCACGTGTACAGCAGCGTCGCGCACACCACGTCGGTTTGCACATACAAAATCCCGGCCCAAAAAGGCCTAGTAGGCGGCTTCGCCGAAAACTCCGGCTCAAACGTCAAACTCGGTGGGCCTTTAAGCGGCATCAAAGTATCGAAGACCGGCATCCTGTGCGGCGGAACCAAAGAAGAATCCGGCATGCAGCAAGACATCGAAACCGAAATGAAAGGGACGAACGGAGGAGGGGGAGCTACAGCAATCGAAGTCACGGGATAGCGGATCACCAAACTTCGTCCACGGGCGACGAAGATGACCAGTTTGGCTGGTGGCAGCGCCAAGGCGCCTCCAGGAGGCGCCTTGGCGCCTTTGTCGTGGACACGGCAGAGGCAGGGCTCTCTGGGGCTGTTCGCTGTCGCTGGCGCGCTGGCCTTTGGCGGCTAGTGTCAGTTGAAGGTGCGGCTGGAGAGGCAGTCGACACGACTCGCGAAACACGTCCTCGTCAGTGATGTGGGCTGTCGATTTCGGTGATTCTTTGAGTCCCATAGCCATGCTCCCAGGATTGCGCTTGGAGAAAGGGAAGCCCCAGCCTTGCGGCCTCACGTCCACGCCAGCTCGCGTGGACGTCAAACGCTCAGATGCTGAGTGCAGGGAAATAGCCTGATCCCCGGACTTTTTGGGACCTCGCGGCGACTAGATGCTCAGTCAAATTTGACCGACCAATCTCCACTGACTATTGATGGACGACCCCAGGAGGGGTATGCGTCGCGCCAAGACGGCACGGCGTGAATCGAAAATCGAAAGGACAAGAAGATGATTCGCAATCTCAAGGTACTGGGGCTCGCCCTGGTGGCTGTCTTCGCGATGAGCGCGGTAGCGGCATCGGCGGCATCGGCTGCCGGAAGCCTTACATCGGATGGACCTGTGACCGTCGAGGCCACGGAAGCCAGCGCAAAGCTGACAGCATTCGGCAATCAGAAACTCGAATGTGCTGCCACATACACAGTGGGAAATGTCAACAGCACAAGTTCTCCGGGAGTGCACAAACCACTGATTCTCCCGACCTCAGCACTTACAATCATCCCTCACTACACTAAATGCTCGGCCTACATCAACAACGTCACACAAGGCTCGGCAACAGTGACAATGAACGGGTGTGACTTCGTCCTCAATATCGGGGTAAAAAGCGGAACGAAATATCCCGGTACCGTCGATATCATATGTGAAGTCGGCAAAGAAATTGAAGTTCACGTGTACAGCAGCGTTGCACACACCACGTCGGTTTGCACATACAAAATCCCGGCCCAGAAAGGCCTAGTAGGCGGCTTCGCCGAAAACTCCGGCGAAAACGTCAAACTCGGCGGTCCGGTTACCGGCATCAAAGTATCGAAGACCGGCATCCTGTGCGGCGGAACCAAAGAAGAAACCGGCGCGACGCAGGACATTGAAACTGAAGCTAAAGGGACGAACGGAGAAGGGAAAGCTACAAAAATCGAAGTCACCGGATAATAAACTCACCGTTTTCCCCTTTGGGGTGAAAGCCGGTTAGTTTAGTTTTGAGAGGTACAGCGCCAAGGCGGCTCCTCGGGGGGTTGTCTTGGCGTTTTTGTTTTCACCTGAGCAAATCCTTTGGCTCGCTAATTTAGCTGCGCTTCCTTCTTTCGGTGAGAACGCTTTACCTCCGGTCTTGGTGATAGGGGACTCTGAATGTTCTTGACAAAGAGGCAGTCGTACCCGTATAGTTATCTAGCGTCCCATGGATGCGATGGGGGAAACGATGCGGTCTGGCGTCCGGGATTAGGCAGGGGAAAGCAGCCCGTAGGGGTTGGGAGAGAACAGGAGAGCGGTTCGTGAGATATGACAGAGGAATCCCGATCACTGATGGGGGGCAGGTCCGTTTCCGCAATACTTGGGGCGTTCTCGCAGTTGTCGTTCTCATTTGTCTCACCGCGGTGACGCCGACTGCCCTGGGAGCCTCCCCACAGTCATTCTGGACCCGTTGCGCTAACAACAGCGCGCAAGACGTTCAGTGCAGTGGTCCACGCGGTATTGCGACCTCTCCTATCGATGGCCACGTTTATGTTGCAGACTCTTTCAATCGCCGGATCGCCGAGTTCAGCGTCTGGGGGATCTTCATCAAGGCCTGGGGTTGGGATGTCGTGCAATCGGGCCCCGACGATACGGGTACGGGCTTTGAGATCTGTGTTGCCGCACAAGGGGATGTCTGTAAGGAAGGTACGACTGGCGCTGGCGCCGGTCAATTTGGTTCGCCTCAGGGCATAGCTGTCGATTCTGCCGGCAGCATCTATGTGGTGGACCGAGGTCTGCCCTCTAATCAACGTGTGCAGAAGTTCTCTCCTTCGGGTCAATTCCTATTCATGTGGGGCAAGGGAGTGAACGAAGGAACTGCCGTCAACAAAGACATCTGCACCAATGCTGGCCCCCCCGGACAGGTTTGCAAAGCCGGCGAGGTGGGCACCGCCTCAGGTCAATTCGGCGAATTGGCGATCGTCGGGAACTACATTGCTATTGACACCCTAGGCACGGTCAGTGCGTCCGACGACAGGGTCTATGTCGGCGACAAAGGCCGCGTCCAGCGTTTCAATATTAATGGCGAATACCAGTCAGAGATCGCCCTGCCGGGCGAGACGGTCAGCGCGCTGACCGTCGATTCGTCCAGCAATCTCTATGCCTCTTTCTGCGGTTTGGAATGCGTTAGCGGTCAAGCGGCCAAAGCCAATGTCCGCAAATGGAACTCGGCCGGTCTCGAACAACCCGCTGTGACGGTTGCCGATCCGCAGGGCCTGGCCGCCGATGCCGCAGGCGATCTCTACGTTCTCGATGGCGCTAGCAATCCCACGGTCCGCGAGTTCTCTCCCGTGGGCACTGAAATCCTTGATTTTGCTTTTAGTCCGGGGTCCGTTCGTTCGACCGGGATCTCCGCTGGCTCAACGTGCCTCAATGCGAGCACTGACCTCTATGTCGCAAATTCGGCCGTAGCCCCCGACGCCTTCGTCCGTGCCTTCGGTCCGCCGCCCGACAAGCTCACCGGTCCGGGCGAGCCCTGCGAACCGCCTTCCCACGCGCCCGAAATCGAAGGGCAGGGGGCGCTCTCGGTTGAAACCGACAACGCCATCGTGCAGGCGACGATCAACCCACGATTCTGGAATGACACGTCCTACTACGTGCAGTACGCCAACGCGGCATGCATCGAGGTCGAAGGCTGGGAAGCACCCTGTGTTTCCCAGAAGCCCGCCTCCCCCGCTCAGCTCGGGGCGGGGGCTACCGACGTCGGCGTCAATACCGCGAAGATCTTCCTCGCCGGCCTTGCGCCAGAAACCTCGTACACCTATCGCTTCGTCGCGAAGAGCAGCGGCGGCGGCCCGGTGTTCGGAAAAGGCGGTACCGAGGTGCTGGAAGGCAAAGCGGCGTCCTTTACGACGACGACGGCCCCGCCGGGGTCTTCTGAACTTTGTCCCAACAAGGACTTCCGCAGCGGCGCAGGAGCTTTCCTGCCCGACTGCCGGGCCTACGAGATGGTCTCACCGGTCGACAAAAACGGTGGCGATATCCGCCCCGACAAAGAAACCTACTTCCAATCCTCTCCTGATGGAGGGAGGATCACCTACGGTGCGCAAGCAGCCTTTGGCGATCAGCCGAGCAACAAGATATTCAACCAGTACCTAGCAACCCGTGAGGAAAACGGAAACCATGGAGGCGGTTGGCTCAGTCGCGGCATCAATGCGCCGCTGGGTAGGCAGCTCGGAGCCGCAGCCTTCCCCAATCCGGAAGTGAGCTTGTTCTCACCGGACCTGTGCAGCGAGTGGCTGATCGACTACAACGCGATTCCATTGGCTTCCACGGCGCCAGCAGGCTTTGCGAATCTCTATCGCCAGGACCTGTGCGGGGCCAGCGGGTTTGAGCCGTTCATTCAGGCGGCGCCCTCAGTTGTTGGTGGCGTTGCGGTTACCTACGTGCGCAATGACTCGATTCAAGGTTTCTCAGAAGATCTCAAACACGTGTTTTTCGTTGCTCAGGCCGGGTTGACTCCTGATGCCGTGCAGGGCGCAACCAACCGCCAGATCTATGACTACTCAGGAGGGGAGCTTCATCTCGTCAGCGTCCTACCCGATGGCACCCCCGATCCGGGGCAAGGCACCACCGGCGCCGCAGTGGGTGGTGGCGCCCTTCAAACGTCTGGAGGGAACGAGGCGCATGCCGTTTCGAGTGACGGCTCGCGGGTGTTCTGGACCTCCAAGACCACCTATCCCAGCCAGGGAGGCACGGTCTTCCTGCGCGAACACCCAGAGCAGGGGATCGTCGCCGGTGAATGCAGCGAAGCAGGCATAGCCTGCACCATTCCGGTCTCAAGCGGCTTTGCGACCTTCTGGACGGCCACCCCCAGTGGCTCCGCTGCCCTCTACAGCGAAGGGGATCTCAGCAATGAAGCAGGTAAAGCCACCCTCTATCGTTTTGACGTAGAAAGCCAAACGCGGACGCCGCTCGCTGAACACGTCCTCGGCGTGCTTGGAGCTTCCGAAGACCTTTCGCGGATTTACTACATCTCCACTGACGTGCTGACGCCCGGCCAGCCCAACGATGAAGGCGACGAAGCACTGGCGGGCAAACCCAACCTCTATCTCGACGAAGAAGGTGAACTGACCTTCATCGGGACGCTACTCGGCGGCCCCAGTGGAGACGTAGCGGGAGGAGTGGAAACTGCGGAAGTTGGGCCTGGGGCCACCTACCGGATCGGTTCCTTCAATCCTCGCTACAACGCTGTAAGGGTCACCGCCGACGGGAATCGCATCGCCTTTCAGTCGCGCGCCTCTCTGACTGGCTTTGACAACACCGATGCCAATAGCGGCAAAGCCGACGTCGAGGTCTTTACCTATGAAGCAGGCGGCGCGGTCGTGTGTATCTCATGCAACCCCAGCGGGGTGCGGCCAAGTGGGCGAGAACTTCCCAAGACCTTCCACTACGTTCCCGAAGACGCCCCAACGGAGGTTTGGGCCGCTGCCTGGATCCCTGGCTGGGAGCACGCGCTGCATGCCTCCAACGTTCTCTCCAGCAACGGTGAGAGGCTTTTCTTCAACAGCTACGCCCCGCTGGTCTCCCGCGACACTAACGGTGCCGAGGATGTCTATGAGTGGGAGGCCGCGGGAGAAGGTCGCTGCGATGAAGAAAGTCATGCCTACCACGAAATGAACGGCGGCTGCGTTTATCTGATCTCCACCGGGGAAAGCCCCTTCGAATCATTGTTTTGGGAGGCGAGCCCCGACGGCCGCGATGTCTTCTTCACCACCGAATCGAGTCTGGTGCCGCAGGATCCCGGATCGATCGATCTATATGACGCGCGTGAAGGCGGCGGCTTCGTTCCGGCCAGCCCATCTCCGGAATGTGAAGGCGAAGCCTGTCAGGGTTCTCCTGGGGCTCCCAACGATCCGACCCCTGCCTCCTCGGGCTTCGAGGTGGCTGAATCCAAACCTGGTTGCGCCAAGGGTAAGGTCCGTCGCAACGGCCGCTGCGTGGCGAAAAAGCACCGCAAACGTGTCCCCCACCGAGCCAAGCACAACCGGGGGGGTGCACGATGAGACGCCTCGTCTCGATGCTCGCGATAGCGCTGGCCGCCGCCCTGTGGCTGCCCGTCGCCGCCCAGGCCCAATTTGGCCTCAACAACCTTGACCTCACCTTCACCGAAGCTGATGGCACTCCGGCCACTCAGGCGGGTTCCCACCCGTTTGCGATGACGACCTCCTTTGGAGTCAATTTCACTGAAGAAGGCGGTGAAGCGTTCACTGATGGCCGTCTCAAAGACGCGATCATCGAACAGATCGCTGGATTGGTTGGCGACACCACGGCCTACCCGCGCTGCTCCTCCCTCGACTTTCTGACCCACCCTATAGATGCACCCGATAAATGCCCCCTCGACACTGCGGTCGGAGCCACTGCCAGCTCAGTCTCCGAACCAGGCGGCTGGTACGGATCGGCCATCTTCAACCTCGTCCCACCTCCAGGTGTGTTGGTACGGCTTGGTTTCCACGTGTTAACGGTGGACATCGTTGTCGATGTCGGCCTCAAGCACGCCCCGCCGTATAGCCCGATCGGCGCGTCACGCAACATTGCCCAGTCGCTTTATGTCTTTGCCAGCAAGCTCCAGCTCTGGGGCAACCCCTCCAATTCCGCGCACGATGCCCTGCGCGGTAAATGCTACTTCCAAAACGAAGTGCTGCTGCCCGGGGAAGAATTTGAATTCGAAAGCAAATCCGGAGAGACCTGCCCGGTGGCCGCGCGCCCCAAGCCATTTCTCACCCTGCCTACCCGCTGCTCGGGACCGACTTCGACCTTCTTTGCGGTGGATTCCTGGGAGAACCCCGGCACCTATCTCTCCGGCGGCGAACCGAACCTGTCAGAACCCAACTGGGTTACCGGGAGCGTCGAAACCCACGATGAAGAAGGTGCCCCTCGATCCTTTACGGCTTGCGACAGCCTCGGTTTCAAACCGTCGATCATCGCCAAGCCGACCACCAAGGCGGCCCAGAGCCCAACCGGCTTGGACTTTAACCTCAACGTCGAAGACGAAGGCCTCACCTCGACCACCGGGCGCTCGCAATCTGACATCAGGAAGGCCGTCGTCACCCTGCCTCCAGGGATGACCGCCAACCCGTCGGTGGCCGAAGGACTCGAGGTCTGCTCGCTGGCGGACCTGACGAATGAGTCGGTCGACTCCGCAGCCGGATCCGGCTGTCCTGAAGCATCCAAGATTGGGACGATCGAAGTCGAATCGCCGTTGGTCTCAGACGTGTTGAGGGGCGCTCTCTACCAAGCGAAGCCCTACGAAAATGAATTCAACGCTCTGATCGCCTTCTATTTCGTGATCAAGAACCCCAAGTTGGGGGTGATCATCAAGCAGGGTGTCAAAGTCGTACCGGATCCGGTCACCGGCCAGCTCACTGCCATCACCGACAACATTCCCCAGATCCCATTTAGTCACTTCAGGCTGCACTTCCGCGAGGGGGGCCGTAGCCCGCTGATTAGCCCACCTGGCTGCGGCGAGTTCACTGTAAAGGCTGAGCTGACCCCCTGGTCTGGCGGAGCTCCGGTCGAGTCTGACTCAACCTTCCAGATCGTAAGCGGTCCAGCTGAAGGGCCCTGTCCAACGGGCGGAATTGCCCCCTTTCACCCTGGCTTCGAAGCTGGCACCACCAACAACGCGGCAGGAGCCTACTCGCCCTTCTATATGCGCCTCACTCGTAAAGACGGCGAACAGGACATGACCAGGTTCTCCGCTGTCCTGCCACCGGGTGTGCTTGCAAAGATCGCTGGTCTCACCAAATGCCCCGAGGCAGCGATCGCCAATGCCAAGACGCGAACTGGTCCGCACGGTGGTCAGGAAGAGCTTGAGCATCCGAGCTGCCCCGCCTCCTCGAGGATCGGCCGAACCCTGGCCGGGGCCGGCGTCGGCTCGCAGCTCACCTATGTCCCGGGCAGTCTCTATCTGGCCGGGCCAGTGGGTGGGGACCAGTTGAGCGTGGTGGCGATCACCCCGGCGGTCGCGGGCCCCTTCGATGCCGGCACGGTGGTGGTCCGGGAGGCAGTGACGGCCAATCCAGTGACTGCTGAAGCCGAAGTTGACGGCTTACATTCCGACCCGATCCCCCACATACTCAAGGGCATCCCGCTGAATCTTCGCGACCTCAGGGTTTACGTGGACAGGCAGAACTTCACCTTCAACGCGACCAACTGCGAAGCCTCAAAGGCGCGGGCGACCCTTTTTGGTTCCTTTCTCTTGCCACTCGACCCGGTAGACGATGTCCCGGTCGGCCTGGAGGCTCGCTACCAGGCGGCCAACTGCGCTGCCTTGGGCTTCAAACCCAAGCTCGCGATCAATCTCAAGGGCGGCACCAAGCGTGGCGGTCACCCCGCGCTCAAAGCGGTGGTGACTCCTCGACGCGCCGATGCCAACTTTGCCGGCGCCGTGGTCACGCTGCCGCACTCGGCCTTCCTTGACCAGGCGCACATCCGCACGATCTGTACCCGGGTTCAGTTCGCGGCAAATGGCGGCAATGGAGGCGGCTGTCCTGTGGGTGCGGTGTATGGCCGAGCCAAAGTCTGGACCCCGATCTTGGACGAGCCGCTCTCTGGTCCGGTTTACCTCAGATCCTCAAACCACAACCTGCCCGACCTGGTCATGGCTCTGCACGGCATCTTCGACATCAACCTCGCAAGCCGCATCGACTCCCGTCACGGCGGCATTCGCTCCACTTTTGCCGATATCCCCGACGCTCCAGTCTCGCGCTTCGTCCTCGAAATGCAGGGCGGCAAGAAGGGGTTGATAGTCAACAGCCGCAACCTCTGTGCAGGCAAGAACCGTGCCGACTCACAACTCACTGGGCAAAACTTCAAGGCCTATGACTTTCGCCAGGTTGTGCGGGCCAGCTGCGCTCCGGCACGAAAGCACAAAGCACGGGTATCGCAGTGACCGGCTTCATTGAGCACTTAACCCGGCCAGCGGGGAATGGGTTCCCTGTCCGGCCGATGTCAACAAGGCCGGTCGGGCCCATTCCGGCAGGCGTTACACAAGGAGAAGAGACCTGATGTTCTCACGATTCCGAGATCACTTCGGCGCCGCCAGCCTTATCGTTGCGGTTGTAGCGTTGATCGCCGCCCTCACCGGTGGCGCCTTCGCCGCGACTGGTGGCGCCGGGGACTCCAAGGCCGTCGCTTCTGCCAAGGGCAAGGGCAAGCCCGGGCCCCGTGGCAAGCAAGGCGTTGCTGGCCCACAGGGACCAGCTGGCCCAGCTGGACCGGCTGGATCGGGGGGCGCCAAGGGCGACACCGGCGCAGCAGGAGCGAATGGCCCCGCGGGCCCGACCGGCCCTGCGGGCGCCGCCGGTAAAACTGTCCTGCATGGCGTTGGAGCCCCCACCGGCGGTATCGGCACCGTGGGCGATTTTTACATCAACACGACCACCGACGAAATCTTTGGCCCGAAGGTTGGCGTTGGAACTTGGGGCAGCGGCACCGCCCTCAAAGGCGATCCTGGCGCTAATGGGTCTCCTTGGGTGGTCGGCACTGCGCCCCAGGGTGTCACCCTCAAAGGCACTTGGTCAATTCAGCAATACACCGCTGCCGGTGCCGGTGACGTCATCCCCACCCCGATCTCAACCGGCGTCCCAATTAACACTCTCAGCGGATTTTTTGTCGTCCTCAAGCAGGGAGAAAACCTTCCGGGTCAGAGCAGTGAAGAACGAGAAGAAGCCGAAGGCTTCTGCCCTGGTAACGCTGAAAATGCACTCCCTCCCGCTCCGACCGCATCATTTATCAGCACCTGCGTTTACATACAAGAAGCGACGAATCTCGTTGGTCTCGCCGGGTCCAGTCTCCTCAATGGGTCCGGGGGCGGCATAGTCGCACCATTCCAGTCCTTTGCCGCCGGAGAAACCAAAGGCTACGGCTCCTGGTCGCTCGTCGCTCCCTAGCGACTCGGGTTCCGGGGCGGCGCTGAAGTCGTCCCGGAACCGAGTCAGCGCTGGATTGGGGGCATGCGGTTGCCCGTCGTGAGTTAGGAAGGACATACTTTTTACTTTGATTATGTAAAGTTCCTAACTATGCAGCTCAAGGGCGCCATCCGCATTCTCGCGACTACCCTCTTGGTCGGTATTGGGGTCGCCAGTTGCGGCGGTGACAGTCAAAGTGGAGGCGAAGCCTACGAGGGCATTCTGCATGACCTCAGGCGAGCCGCTCTCTCACACACCAGCTATGACGCCGTCAGCCGCAGCAAGGGCCTCAAGCCGACGTTGAGAGCCTCACTCGACGCCTTCTGCGAAACCAATAGAGAGATGCTGGAGAACCAAGAAGCCTGGAAGGCATCCAAGGCGGGCTACTACATCGTCAGGATCAAGCTCCGGGCGGAACGGGAACTACCCTATGTTTCGACCGCCCCGGTCAATGCCGCCGTGAACAAGTACAAGGAGTTCTTCGGCTTGACCTCGTTCAGTCCAGATGACGTTCGCCGCTACGCACTAGCGTGCTACGGCCGCCTCAGCAATGCTAAGTAAATATCGAGTGTGCTATGTTCCTAACTCATTTGAAAGGGGAGAGGGACTTTGACTGCTCGATCGATGATCATTCCGCTTACCGCCACCGTCATTGCAACCGTGATCATCGGCTGTGGCGGAGCGGATGGCGACACTTCCAGCGCCAGCTCCGCTGATGATGTGACGATCACCACCTCGTCCCTCAGCAAGGATGAATTTGTTGCCCGGGCCTCGAAAGCCTGTCAGCGGCTAAGAAGGAATCTCCTCGAACGCGTCCTGAATTACACCCAGCAGCACGAATCCAAGAACCCGAGCAGATCCGAGGAAACTGCAGTATTCGCAGGCATGACCAAGGCAGTGCTGCTGCCGACGATCAGGAAAGAACTCGCAGCGATTCGACGCCTGGGGGCACCGACGGGAGACGAGGATGAAGTCGCCGCGTTCATCGCCGCCGAGCAGGACGCGGTTGACAAGGTTGCCGAGTTGACGCACATCGTGTCGAGATTTGAGATCGAACGCTACTTCACCGATTCCGAAAAGCTGTTCCGGGCATATGGACTCGGCGCATGCGCCAACGAATGACTTGTAGCGATTGAGGAGCCTCGTTAGGCACTGGCGGGCGGCAGGTGTTGTCCCTCGACGAGGCATTCGTTGAGGCCGTACCGTCGCGCCGCCTGGTTGTAATTGTCGAACAGCGCTTCAAGTTGGGCGTTAGAGGTGATTCGTACTTGTCGCTGACCGCGCTCGACGGCCTCCTGCATCGGACCGATCACGTTTTCGACGTCTCGCTGCTCGCCTACTGGCGCCCCTAGTCTGAAGATATCGTCGAAGATGTGGAAGTCGACTCCGGCCATGTAGGAGAGCCGAACGGCGTTCGCGAAGCGTCTTTCCTTGCTCCACCGGGGGTTGAGCCATCCGCTGTACAAAACGAAGTTATGCAGGATGACTTGCCACTTGCGTCGACAGAGGTCGTTGACCTGGGCGATGAATGCTCCCTTCGGGAGCGAGCCAGTAGTCACCGTGGTGTCAGCTAGCACGGAGAATTCATGGTCTTGGCTGTCGGTGGCGCCGCTATCGCCCCCACAGCCAATGGTCATCGTGGCCGCCACCACGAGGACGACCAGCGCCGCGATCAGCCGATCCATCTCAGGCGCGGCCCTCGACGAAGATCTCGAACTGCGAGGGCTTCGGCTTGCGGGCTTTGCCGCTACCGGCGAAGGTGTTGGCCAGGCGCATACCGACCGACTCGTAGATCTCCGCGAGCTCTTCGGCGGTGTAGAGGCGCTGGCGGAAGGGGATCTCCTCGTAGCGCTCGAAGACCTCGCCGATGCGGATTGGCACGGTTGAGCCTTCTATGTAGCGGTCCTCGGCGTTCCAGTGGTGATCGCTCAGTTCGAGCGTCGACTCGCCGACGATCCAGGATTTTTGCGGCAGATGCGCTTCGGCGTGGAGGACGTTCGGCAGCTGCATCAGGTGGCCGCCGCCAGCGCGCAGAACCTGCGCGATTACCTCGAAGGTGCGGCGATTCTCCGCGTCGGTCTCGAAGTAGCCGACGGCCCCGTCGTTGAGACTGAGCACGAGGTCGAACTCGTCGCGGAGGTCGAGCTCGCGCAGGTCGGCCTGCATGAAGGAGACCTCTAGGGACTGGGCCGCGGCCTCCCGCTCTGCCATCTCGAGCAGTTCGGCCGAGATGTCGACGCCGACCACCTCGAAGCCGCGCCGGCGCAGCTCCAGTGAGTGGCGGCCGATCCCGCAGGCGAGGTCGAGCACCCGCTCGCCGCCCTCGGGTCGCAGCATCATGATCGCGCGGTCGACTTCAGCCTCGGTCCTGTCCGCCCAGGGCATCGCCGCCGTGATCGGCGGAAAGCCCGAGCGATACCAGTCGGGCGGGACTTCGGCCACGCTTCCCATTACTCAGAAAGTATATAGCAGCGAGAGGGTTATCTTCTGGTACCTCGTGGTGCTTTACCGCCGGACGCGGCATATAATTCGCAGCGATGGAGGGCCAGGCAGGGCCAAAGACTGACGAAGCGGCGCGCAAACGCCGCATGCTGCGCTTCGGGGTCGTTGCCCTTGCGCTGATCGTCGGCGTGATCGCCTGGCTGGCGACTCGAGGCGACGATGGCGAATCCACGCCTGCGCCAGCTTCGACCGGGCTTGAAGCCAAGATCGTCAGCGGCGAAGAGCTCGAAGAACTCGCCGCCTCGGCCGGCCACGCCGTCTACTGGGCGGGTGAGATTCCCGGCAAGGAGATGGAGGCGAGCGAAACTGCCGAAGGAGACTTTCAAGTCCGTTACCTGGACGAAGGGACCGAAGCCGGCGGGGGTGGGGCGGGGGTACTCACGATCGGTAGCTATCCGCTCCCTGACCCGGTTGCCGCCGTGGAAGGCTTCGCCGGGCGCGAGGGGTCGGTCACGCGAAGCTCGGCCGACGGTCGCGAAGTCGTGACGAGCACCGAAAAGCCAACTAGCGTCTACTTCGCCAGCTCCGACGGCACTGTTCAGGTCGAGGTCTACGACCCGGACGCTCAGGAAGCCATGAGTCTCGCCCTCTCGGCCAAAGTGCGCCCAGTCGGTTGATCCCGGCTCTGGCGCGGCGCTTGTGAGCATCTTCGCGGCTTGGGCGGTCTTCCCGCTTGTACTGCTGGCGCTCTGCGCGGGGCTCGGGTTGCTGATCGACGTCGTCTGCGGCCGCCGCCTGCCGGGCGTGCTGGTCGCACCCGCCGGCCTTGCGGGAATGGTCGTCGTCGGCCAGTTCACCACCTGGAGCAGCTCGACTGCGGAGCTGACCGTCCCAGTCATCGTCGTCCTCGCGATCGTCGGCGGGGGCCTTTCTCTGCCCTGGCGCTTCGGCCGCCCGGCTCCGTGGCCGGTAGCCGTCGCCCTGGCCGTCTTCCTGTTCTTCGGGGCGCCGGTCCTGCTCTCTGGAGCCCCAACCTTCGCCGGCTTCATCAAGCTCGACGACACCGCCACCTGGTTTGCCCTCACCGACCGTCTAATGGAGCACGGGCGCAGCCTCTCCGGCCTCGAACCCTCCACCTACCGCGCCACGCTTGACTTCAACCTCGCCAGCGGCTACCCGATCGGCGTCTTCATTCCCTTCGGCACGGCCCAGAAGCTGGTCGGCGGAGACCTCGCCTGGGTCTTCCAGCCCTACGTCAGCTTCCTCGCCGCGATGCTCTCGCTGAGCCTCTGGCAGATCCTCGGCGGAGTGCTGCGCCGACCCGGCCTGCGCGCCCTCGCCGCTTTCATCGCCGCTCAGCCGGCCTTGCTCCTCGGGTACGCGCTCTGGGGCGGGGTGAAGGAGGTGGGGGCGGCGGCCTTCATTGCCCTTGCCGTGGCGCTGGCGCCGGCAGCGGTGCGCTCCGGCGCCTCTCGCCGTGACGCTGCTCTGCTCGCGTCGCCCGCCGCCGCTCTGGTCGGCGTGCTCAGCCTGGGCGGCTTGATCTGGCTGGCGCCGATGCTGGCCGTGCTGGCACTGCTCGCCTGGCGCCGCTTCGCCCCCCGGCCTGCTGCCTTCCAGGCCCTTGCTTTCGCTCTGCCGCTCGTCTTGCTCGTCATCCCGGTCGTCAGCGCCGGCCTGGTCCCGCCAACCTCTTCGCCACTCACCGATCCCCACGCCGAAGGCAACCTGCGCGGTCCGCTGAATGCCCTGCAGGCGCTGGGCGTCTGGCCCTCGGGGGACTTTCGCTTCGATTCGAACGGGACCGTCGTCACCGTGGTGCTGATTACGCTGACGATCGTCGCGGCCCTGGTGGGTCTGTGGGCCGCCTGGTCCAAGCGGCGCCGCGACGCAACCCTGGCGCTCTACGCGACCAGCCTGCTCGCCGGCGCTGCGATCGTCGTCATCGGCTCGCCCTGGGCGGGCGGCAAGGCCCTCGCCACGGCCTCGCCGGTGGCGCTGGCCTTGGCGATCTCCGGCGCCATCGTCGCTCTGCGCGCCGACCGCTTCGTCGGCGGCATCCTGATCGCGGTGGTCGCCGGCGGTGTGCTCTGGTCTGGCGTGCTCGCCTATGGCGGGGTCAGCCTCGCCCCCTATGAGCAGCTCCACGAGCTACAGCAGATCGGCGACGAGTTCGCCGGTCAAGGCCCGGCGCTGATGACCGAGTACAACCCCTACGGCGCCCGTCACTTCCTCCGCAACCTCGACGGCGAAGCCGCCTCGGAGCTGCGCGAACGCACGGTGCCGTTGCGGGGTGGGGGAGAAGTCGAAAAGGGCTACTCGGTGGACACCGACGAACTTGACCTGAACGGGCTGCTCGAATTCCGCACGCTGGTGCTGCGCCGCTCTCCCGTTCGCAGCCGCCCCCCCTCGCCTTATCGGCTCGTCTGGCAGGGCGAGACCTACGAGGTCTGGCAGCGACCCGAAACCCTCGCCGGGCCAGCACCGGAGCATCTGCCGCTCGGCAGCGAATACGAACCCTCGGTGGTGCCCGATTGCGACGAAGTCCTCGCCATGGCCCAGCGCGCCGAATCGAGCGCCGCCGCGGGCGCCCACCTCCTCGCCGCCCGCCACGCCCCGGTTTACGACGCAACCGACGGGCACCTCGAAGTGCCGCGTGCGGGCGACTACGCCGCTTGGCTAAAGGGCTCGGTGCGCGGCGCCGACGAGCTCTGGGTCGATGGCCACAAGGTCGGCGAAGCGCGTCAGGAAATCAACAACGAAGGCGGCTACATACATATGGGGGAGACGGAGCTCGACGCCGGCGCCCACAAGGCCGAACTGCGCTTTGGCGGCGCCGACCTGCACTCCGGCAGCGGCGGCTTCCCCCGGCCCGAAGTCGGCCCACTGCTCTTCGCCCCGGCGGGGGAGGAGGAAGGCACGATCGTTTCCGTGCCCGCCGGCGAAGCGGAGCGCCTCTGCGGCGAGCCCTGGGATTGGATCGAGGCGGTCGGCGCCCCTGGTGGTTAGCGCCAGCTCCTACATTCTCAGCGCAACTCTGCTGGTGTCCTCGGCTGGCGGTCGGGTTCGCCGCTTTTCGCCTCCGCAGGCACCTCCTACCCGGCTGGGGACGGGGCTCCGGCGCGCCTGGTGGAGCTGATCCTCGGCGTGGCCCCCGGTCTGGCTCTGCGAGCTGCTCGGCCTCTTCGGCCTCCTCTTTGCCTCGACCCTTTTCGCCGAGTCGCCGCTCCTGGCGGCCGCCGTCGTCGCCTGGCCGATCGGCGCCCGGCCGCGCGGCGAGGACAGTGCCGAGGCACCTCCTCCGCCAGCCGCTCCTCGAGGGATGACCATCGTCGCGGGCGCCGCCGCCTTCGTCGTCCTCGTCCACCCTTCAACCCGATCCCCGACCGCCGGGGCTTTCGGGCCGCTGTCGACGACGCCGGCCTCGACTACCTCGTCACCTCACCCTTCCTCAACCTCATCGACGCGAACGAACCGGTCGCTTTACCCGAGTCAGCCCTGCCTGCGCGGATCACCGAGCGTGGAACCGATCGACAGCAGCGGGTCGGTCGCCGTCTGGCGCGTTCGCGGCAGCCTCGGTCCGGCGGGCTGCGGTCCCGAAAACACGCCGCTGCGCTTCATTCCCACCAGCCCGGATCATAGGCCGGCATCGCGCCGGCCGGACCTCCGATTTCAAGAACCGCGCCGGCGGCTCTCGCCTTCGGTGTCGGCCACCTGTGGGGCGCAGCGTGTGTCTGCCGTTGAGCATTGAGCACCCTCAACCAAAAAGCCGGGCCGGGATCTCTCCCGGCCCGGCGTCTCAGCCCGCGCTTGACCAATAAAACACACCGACGCGGCGGCTGGATACCGACTCTTTGAACTATTCGCTTACTGTCAGGTTGATCTGACCGGTATCTGTGTATTCGTAAATTGTCGGTTCAGATGAGATCAAGTGGACCCCTTGGTCTTTAAAGGCCCTTAGTGTGGTTGTTCCGGTGTAGGTAGCAGTCTGTTCTTTGGCCCCGCAAAGCAGGCTGCCGGTCCTGTCCACGGCGATGCCTTCTACTTTCGATGTAACATCGACATCGTCGGGAGTTCCTGTTGTGTTCGTAAAGGTATTATTGCCTTTGTTGACGAACGGTGTAACTGTCAATGAGCAGAGCGCTTTTTTGTTAGTATGGTCCAGTTCGTTCATGTAGAGTTCCACATGAGGTGTTTCGGTTGCTTTTTCACATACTAGGTCGACGAGCCCTTTTTCAAACGTGTCTACAGGCGTAGCGGCTTTTTTGCCGCCATGGAATATGTAGTCACAATGTGTCATATTAACTGTCGCCGGGAGTTTGCTTTCCCCGACTTTTCCGAAACATTTTTCGTACGTCGGCCTGATTGTGACTGTCTGTGTTTCAAGCGTCGTTGCGCCGGCTTTGATTGTGCCAGCAAACTTCGCGACTTCACATTCGATCGACGCGCCACCGCTCGTGAGAAATCTGTGGTTTTCGTGTCCCGCGCCTTTAATCTGTTCCCCTGTCAGTATCGCTGGGAGTTCCCCCGGTGTCAGACGCAGGCTGTCTTCTCCTACAGCCAGCGCCGACGATGCCAGAACGGCGCTCATCGCGAAGGCCGCGATCAGAGCCAGCCCGAGGGCCTTGAGGTTGCGAATCATGCTTGATCCTTTCGATCGATTGTCTCGACGCATCGCACTCAGGCGCGATGCGTGTTCCTTGAGACATGGATCTGTAGCGGCAGCTGCCGCATTGGTCAAGAAAGATCGTGTGTTTGCGACTTATACATCGGCCCTGCTGAGCATTTACCCCGCAAATCGCGTGTGAGCACTTGGCGCGTGCGCCGATCTGCACACCGCGCGGATTAGTGCGCCCTGCTGCTTCACTGGGAGAATCACATTCGATTAGGGAGGAGACTAAAGGCAGGATTCGAGGCCATATGCATGGCCAAGCTTCCCCGCCCGCCGGAATGCCGCGTCGAGCTCGGTCGGCAACGTTACTTGCTGCTGCTGGGCGAGCGAGTCGACCGCTTGCTGCATAGCGTTGAGGAACGCTTCGATCTGTTGATCGTCGTCCGGCGGCACGCTCAATTCGCCGATCTGATCTATTTGGGTCTGAAACATAGGCAGTATGGCCTTGCGCACCGCGTCTGCTGCCACTTCTGCTTCGGTCTTTCCGGAGGAGGCATGTTGTTCCAAGTACTCGCCAAGCGGAGTCAAGAAGTCTTTGCTGTTTCGTGCGCAGATTTCGTTTGCGCGCCTGATGAACTCGCTTTTGGCCGAAGACGAGGCCCGGGTCGTGCTTGAGCCAGTGCGTGCGCTGTCCGTAGTGGACGCCGTGTCCGCAGTCGATTCTTTGTCAGCGGCAGCACCGTTGTCGCTACCGCCGCAACCAGCGACCATCCAGGCGACCAACAACAGTACAACGAATAATTTGAATGATTTTATTTGAGTCATTCAGTAATTTTATCTCATGGTGATTCTCTTTGTATAGACAAAAATGCCCGGGCAGCGAGGCGCTGCCCGGGCATAGTCCATCTGAGCTTTTCTGGCTGTTGAAGCAGTCTCAGGGACTCAAAGCCCAAGAGCCGTTGGCGTAGCCTCCAAGTGAGGTGAGAGGGAAGCCAATCCCGGATTCTTTGAGCGTGAAGGGAACGATGGCTCCGTTCTGGGGGGAAGGGCTGATCCACGCTTCCGATGGTTCTTCTTCGAAGAGCGTTTCGAGGTCGGCAACTTGAATTTCTTCTTCGGTTGCGGTGTAAAAGCAAAGATTGCCTGGGTTTGCCAGCGGATCGGAGGCCGTTCCTAGACCGCAGTGCGCTTCGAGTTCGCCCGCGGATTCAATCGGCGTGGGTGCCCCGGTTGCGGTATCGAAGGCAAAGCCGAATAGGCCAGAGAGAAAGATGTTGGGCCCAGTGACATAAATCAATTCTGGGGCGGGTTCAACTTTCTGTAGGAATGCGACCGGAACTTGAAGGGGGATTTCCCCTTCCGTCGCTCCAAGTTCGCCGTCTACCGACCATACCCCAGTCAATGGGGGCACGAAACCACCTTGACCGGTCGCACCGGTCGCACCTTTGGCTCCCGTCGCGCCTCCGGTCGGGCCTTTGGCGCCGGTCGGCCCTTTGGCGCCGGTCGGCCCGGCGGGCCCCGTTACGCCGGTCGCGCCGGTCGCGCCGGTCGCGCCAGTCGCGCCGGTCGCGCCGGTCGTACCGCCTGAGGGACCCGTCGCGCCCGTCGCGCCTTTTGCCCCGTTGGTTCCGTTGGTTCCGTTGGTTCCGGCCGCGCCCGTCGCGCCTTTTGCCCCGTTGGTTCCGTTGGTTCCGTTGGTTCCGTTGGTTCCGTTGGTTCCGGCCGCGCCCGTCGCGCCTTTTGCCCCGTTGGTTCCGTTGTTTCCGGCCGCGCCGGTGTCGCCCTTGGGGCCCTGCGGGCCTACCGGTCCTTGGGGGCCAGAGCCGGCGAGTTTTTTGGCGATCGCTTCGACTTCCTTCTTCTGCTTGGAAGTCAAACCCGACTGCTTTTTTTTGTGCTTTTTCTGGGCAGTGGAGCTGGCCGGGAAGGAGGCTGCATCCGCGGCGAATGCACTGGCGGAGAACACGAGTGCCGCAGCCATTGCCAGCAGGACGGCCACGAAAGATATGCGCAGCGCTTGAGAACGCGTGCGTAGGACTGCAGACATTAAATGCCTCCCCTTTTTTGAATATCGGCCTCAGCCCGGACTCCCGAACTACGAAATTACCTTAACGGAACGAGGTAATTCATGCAAGGTACGCATCAAGTATCCTCACCCGCATGGAGGCAGAGGGGCACCGGCGACTTGCGGACGCGATTCGTCGCACGATCGTCGAGCAGTCCACCGGGAGGGGGTCTACCGTGATCGTGAGCGACGCCGAGCTCAACGAGGGCTCGACCTGGGGGGCGGCGATGTTCGCCGCCCAGCACCGGCTCGAGAACCTCGTCCTGCTCCTCGACCTCGGCGACGTGGAGGGCAAGCTCTCGGCTTTCGGTTGGTCGGTCGAAACGCCTCCCGGCCACGACCAGGAGGCGCTGGAGTAGGCGGGCGACGGAAAGCCGCGGGCGATAGTCGCCCAGACCACCTTCGGCTACGGAGTGTCGTTTATGGAGTCGAGGATCGAATGGCACTAGCCTGCGGCTCGATGATGAGGCCTGCGCCACGGCGCTCGCCGAGCTGGACAGGCCGACCGCGTGAGGGGCGAGTTCGTCGGCGAGCTGGTCGCCCTCGCCGAGGCGGACGAGCGGGTCATGCTGCTGATCGGCGACCTCGGCTTCATGGTCCTCGAGGAGTTCCAGCGGCGCTTCCCCGAGCGTTTCGTCAACTGCGGCGTCGCACCGGGCTCGCCGTGGTGGATTCCTGCCCCTCGTCTACTCGATCGCCTGCGCGAGGGAGGCGACGCGGTGATCCTCGCGATCGGGCTCGATCGCCCACGAGGCGATCGAGCCACCGAGCTGCTCGCCACGAATGGCATCGAGGTGGCGGTGGCGCTGGTCTCCTCGTTCAACCCGAGCCCGGTCGACGGCATCGCGGTCTTCCTGAGCGACATGCCGGCGGTGCTGACGGTCAAGGCGCACTACCTTGACGGTGGGTTCGGCGCGCTGGTGGCCGAGGCGATCGCGGAGCGTGGGCTCGCTTGCCGGCTGCTGCATGCGGGCGTCGCCCGCATGCCTGGCGGAGAGACCGGCTCACAGCGGTTCCTTGAGGACCGCCATGGGCTAGCGCCCCCACCTCGCCCGGCGGCTCAAGCAGGTGCTGGGCGAGTGAAGATCGAAGCCGTAATCGTGTGCCATCGCGAAGTCCCGGCGGTGCCAGTCATACACGGCTCTCGGTGAGCTGACCGACGCGAACAGCCACCGCCAGGCCTCGTGGAGGCAGCGTATGAATTCGGCGGGTGCAACCCTCCTGGCATTGCTAGCAACGACCGCTCTTGCGGGATGGAGCATCGGCTACCTGACACGGGACACGGGTCCTATTCGACTGTCGACGTTGTCGACGCCAAGGCCCTTTGCATCAAGGCTCCTTGCGCTGGTGAGGGCGATGTTTTTGGTTGAAGCTTTACTAGTTTCTTGACAACTACATATGCGTTCCGATACGGTAGGACGTAATTGGGAACCAGGGAGTGTTTCGCAATAGGAACTAGGGAGAGTTGTAGTGAGGAGAGCGGGTAGGAGTATGGGGACAGGCGCCGGGATTGCGTCTCTATGTGCGATCGGGTTGGTATCGCTTCTGCTGGCTCCGGTTCTGCTGGCTCCGGGAGAAGCCAAGGCGTCCGTGCCCGATTTCATTGCCTCGACGCCTGAAGAACATGCTCCGGGCTCCGGCGCGGGTCAGCTGGCCTCACCCACGGGGGTTGCGGCCGAGCCGAATCTTCCTGGCCATCTCTATGTCCCAGACGAAGGCAACGTACGGATCAACGAGTTTACGCCATGGGGTGAGTTCGTCAGGGCTTTTGGCTGGGGCGTTAACGCCGCGGGGCCGGAAGAAAAATTGCAAGCTTGCACCACTGCAAGTGGCTGTAAGGCTGGGAGCAATGGCTCTGGGGTGGGGCAGTTCAAAACTCCCGAAGGCATCGCCATCAACTCTGCAGGAGAACTCTACGTGGCCGAAAGTGGCAACCACCGCGTACAGAAGTTCGATTCCGAAGGACACTTCATTCTAATGTTTGGCGACAGCGTCAACAAAACCGCGATCGAAGAAAGCCGAACTGTCGAAGAGGACGTGTGCCCGGCGCCGGGACACCCCAACGATGTTTGTCAGGCTGGAATATCAGGGGCTGCTCCCGGTCAGCTTGGCGCAGGCATCAGTGGTTACGTTAATAGGCTTGCGGTGTGTCAAAGCAATGGAACTGTCTATCTGGGCGAAGGAGAACGCATCCAAGTCTTCACCCCCGGTGGAGGGTTCAAAGAAACGATAACGATGCCAGTCGGGATGATGGTGGCTGCAGTCACCACTGACCCCAGCTGCAATCTTCGCGCTGCCTTCAACTACGTGGGCCCCAAAGGCGAAGTCCGCACGCTGAAACCGAGCGGGCCCACGGCCGAATTCCTCGAACCGACCATCCCTATCCTTGATCCGGCGTCCGGTAGGAATGGTCAGGCATCTGCGTTAGCCCTCGATCCCGCTGGAAATCTCTATGCGGCCGTTCTTTTCCTACAGGGCAAATTAATAGAACGTATGGCGTTGGAGTTCGACCCCGCCGGCAATTGCCTCACCTGTGGTGTTGCGGGCGAAGGTGGGCAAACCGGTTTTGATCGCCCTGTAGACGAATCTGTGCCGCGGGCTATCGCAATCTCTGACGCTTGTGGATCCGCCGATATTTACATAACCAACGTAGGGAGTAACCCACCCAGGGCTTACCTCAACATCTACGGCCCATCCCCGAGTCTGTCGCTCTGCCCCCAGCCCGTCAAACCCCCCTTGATCACGGATCAGTACGCGGTCTCGGTTGGCGTCGAAACTGCCAATCTGCGAGCCAAGATCAATCCGAGATTTTGGCCGGATACCACCTACTACGTCGAATATGGCACCGCCCCCTGTTCAGAAGGTGGCTGCAAAGTGTTTCCTGCCGCGCCTGGGAGCGCGCTCACCTCAAAACTGACGAGCGCCGAGTTGCCTGCGAGTATTCTCCTTCCCGGTCTATCGCCCGAGACTACCTATCATTATCGTTTCGTTGCGCAGAGCGGTGGCGGAGGGCCAGTGCGTGGGCGGGGCGGCAAAGTGGGCGAAGACGGCCTCGAAGGCACCTTCACGACCTCTGCGCCAAATTCTCCGTCTAAACCCTGCCCCAACAAAGCCCTGCGCGCGGGCCCTTCCGCCAACCTGCCCGACTGCCGCGCCTATGAGTTGGTTAGCCCGCTCGACAAGGGCAACGTTGACATCAAAGCGCCCTTCGAACTGAGGCCCACGGCGCGCGGAAACGCGCGTGCCCGCGTCGATCAGGCCACTCCGGACGGTGATGCGCTCGCCTATGGGGCAGGCCGCTCCTTCGGTGATGCTGTCTCGGCTCCGTTCGCTTCTCAATACCTCGCGCGGCGTGGCGGAGCCGGGTGGATGACGCACGCGCTCAATCCGCCGATAAAAGGCCCCTCGCTCTATAACGGAGGCACTGCCTTCGTCGAGTCGATGTTTAAAGGGTTTAGCGAAAATCTCTGTAGTGCCTGGCTCTTGCAGAATGCCGACCTAGCACTGGCGCCGGGGGCGCCGAAGGGGGTGCCCAGTCTCTATCAGCGCGATAACTGCGAACCAGGGGGGGGTGAATATAAGCCGATCACCACTGTCCAACCACCGGGCTTTGGTGCGGAGAGCGAAGGTAACGAAAGCCAGTACTTCCCCACGGTGCAGGGCTTCAGCGCCGATGGGTCGGCTACCGCGTTCAAGGCACCGGCAACGCTGACCGCAGAGGCGAGGACTGTGCCGGTAGGCGAAAAACTCAACTGCCTGACCGCCGCCGAAGGGGCCACCTACAAATGGTTGAGCAACGGCACGGCGATCGGCGCGACCGAATCCACTTACATCATCAAAGCCGCCGACGAAGGCAAGGCTATCCAGTGTCAGGCGCTCGCGAACAAAGTGATCGAAGTCGCCAACCCGGCACAGGTTGTTTCTCCCTTCCCAGGGACTGCACCGCCGTTGGCTCCCGAGGCGATCTTTGCCCCCACCACCAGCGCTCCACTCGCGGTCGGCAGTGGTGGAGGGCAGACTCTCAGCTGTGACGCAAGGGAAGGATCCTGGGGCGGATCCCCCACCGCCTTCTCCTATCAGTGGTATCGCAACGGTGTGGCGATCGGCACCAACGCGCCCACCTATATGCCTACTGCTGTGAACCTGGCTACGGCGGCAGTATTCCAGTGTGCGGTAAGCGGGGAAAACGCGGGCGGCAGGGTAACCGAGGTGAGCGCTACCCTGAGCACCAACCCTGCGCCGGCAAGCGGAGCGAGACCGGACCCGCGGGTGCTCGACATCTATCGGGCGTACCTCAGCAGCGGAGGGGATCTGCATCTGCTCAGCGTCCTGCCCAACGGCAATGCGGCCCATACCCATGCCTCGGTGGGGACGGCGCTTTTCGTGGCCTCCCAGCGGCTCTTCGACAGTGTCGCGGGGGCGGTCTCAATGGATGGCTCGCGAGTCTTTTGGTCAGCGGAGATCGAAGAACCGTCGAAGCGGGTGCACACGGGCGGTGGGAGTACCGGGGGAGTCGCAGTGGGATTCGAGCCAAGCAAACTCTATCTGCGACTCAACGCGAGTAAAGACCAGAGTGCAGTAGAAGAAGTCGAAGCGGGCAAATATGAGTGCAGCGAACCAGCCAAGGCCTGCACCATCCCAATCAGCGGGGGAAAAGCAATCTTCCGGGGGGCGAACCCCATGGCTACCAAGGCCCTCTACACCGAAGGTCAAGAACTTTACGAACTCGACGTTGATGCGGCAGCGGCATATCAAACTGGGGCGGCGAAACTGATCGCGGGTGAAGTCGAGGGCCTTCTGGGAGCGACGGAGAGCCTTTCACATATCTATTTTGTCTCCGACGAAGTGCTAAGCGCGGAAGCAAATAACCTGGGACAGACGGCGAAAGCGGGAGAGCCAAATCTCTATCTGCGCGAAGTGGGAGGCGGCGGCTTCACCTTCGTGGCGAGCCTTCTGGGCGGTACCAGCAGCGATGCGCTGTCATGGGCGCCCGAACCGGCCAACCGCATGGCACGGGTGAGTGAGGACGGGACGGCGGTAGTCTTCGTGTCAGAAGCCTCGCTGACGGGTTATGACAACATCGATGCGAACAGTCAGAGGGCGGATGCAGAGGTCTTCCTCTACGAGACTGCAGATAAAAAACTGCGCTGCATTTCATGTAATCCCAGTGGGGGGCGGCCCGAAGGGCGCCAGGTAAGGTCCCCTTCGAATCCCACCGACCCAGGCGATTGGGCTGCTGCGCAGATCCCTGGCTGGGAGACGCAATGGCATCCTTCGCGAGTTCTCTCTGAGGAGGGGGACAGAGTCTTCTTCGAGAGCTGGGAGGGGCTGGTATCGCGCGATAGCAACGGCCAACAGGACGTATATGAGTGGGAGCGTGTGAAAGGCGAAGGGGGAGCAGGCCGTGCTGAATGCCTCGATGAGTTTGGCGGAGAACGGTATGTACCGAGTTCGGGCGGCTGTCTCAGTCTGATCTCGTCCGGCAAGAGTGCGGGGGAAGCCGAGTTCGTCGATGCCTCTGCGTCAGGCTCAGACGTTTTCTTCACTACCGCGTCAGGCCTTGTGCCTCAGGATCCAGGGCTGGTCGACATCTATGACGCGCGGGTCGAAGGAGGCTTTCCCGCCCCCTCGCCGCCCGGCCAAGAATGCGAAGGGGGGGCCTGCCAGAGCCCGCCAGCGGCGCCCGAGGACCAGACTCCGGCCAGCTCGAGTTTCGAAGGTCGGGGCAACGCCAAAGCCAAGCGCCACCACAAACGCAAGCACAAACATCACAAGAGACACAAGCGCCACCACCGAGGGGCTCAGCAATGAGGCGCGCCCTTTCAATCGCCTTTGTTCTGTTGGCAGCGCTCTGGTCCGCTGCTCCCGCCGGCGCGGCTTTCGGCCTCAAGGATCTCGACGTCACTTTCACCGACAAAGACGGCGCTACGGCATCCTATGCCGGCGAGCATCCCTTTGAGTTCACCACCCACCTAGCCACCGTCACCAGACCCGAACCGGCGCTGCCTGAAATCGGCGAAGTTACCGAAGAGGAAGTCAAGGACCTAATCATTTCCACGCCCCCGGGGGTTGCACCCAATCTCACCGCTGTGCCACGCTGCTCGAACCTCGACTTTCTGACCTTTGGCCAACCTGCCTGCTCGCGCAGCACCAGGATTGGCACCGCCAAGAGCACGATCAACGATCCGAAAACCGTCTCTGAAGACGCCGTTTATAACCTCGTTCCGCCTCCCGGCGGGGTGCTGAAGTTAGGCTTTGCCGCGTCCGCGGTGCGTGTGACGGTCGAAGTGGCAGTGAAGTCCACTCCCCCCTACAACGGCATCGCCATGTTGACCAACATCCCGAACCTGGTGCAGTTCTACTCTTCCGAAGTGACGCTGTGGGGCACTCCCGCTGCTGCGGCCCACGACGAAGAGCGAGGGGGGCCGGCAAACGTGCCCGAAGTTCCTCTTTTCACCTCTCCACGTGCCTGCGAGGGGCCACTCGAAACTCACTTTGAAGCCTTCTCCTGGCAGGGCTCCATCTTCGAGAAAGGGATCTTCACTCACAATAACTCCGAACCACTCGGATTCATCGAATGCGGTCGCCTGGGCTTTACCCCGAGTGCAACCGCCAAACCCAGTACCGACCAGGCCGAAAGCTCTACCGGTCTCGACTTCGAACTGGACGTCAAAGACGAGGGCTTCTTCAATCCGACCGGAACCGCCGACTCCGACATAAAGAAGACGACGGTCACCCTTCCCGAGGGAGTCACGCTGAACCCTTCGATTGCCGAAGGGCTGGCCACCTGCACGCCGGCCCAGTACGCCAATGAGAGCGTTCACTCCCAGCCGGGTGAGGGTTGCCCGGAGGCATCGAAGGTCGGTACGGTGGAAGTCGAAACCCCGGTGTTAGGAGATCAGATTCTGAAGGGCTCTCTTTTCGTCGCCCAGCAAGAAGAAAACCCCTTCCATTCCCTGATCGCCCTCTACATGGTGATCAAGGATCCCGAACTCGGCCTCCTCTTCAAGCTGGCGGGGAGGGTTTCGCCCAATCCGACCACCGGGCAGATCGAAACCACCTTCGGCGAACCGGGCCAGGAGCTGCCTCAGTACCCGCTCAGCCACGTGCGCATTCACCTGCGCGAGGGCGGCCGCAGCCCCCTGATCAGTCCGCCCGGCTGCGGCACCTATATCACCGAGACGACCTTCACCCCCTGGGCGGACCCGGCCAACCCGCTCACCTCACCCTCGAGCTTCCAGATCACCAAGGGTGTCGGTGGCGGCCCCTGCCCCCCTGCCGGGCTGCCGCCGTTTACCCCTGGCTTCAGCTCCGGCACGCTCAACAACGACGCCAAGGCCTTCTCCCCGTTCTATTCGCGCCTGACTCGCCGCGACGGTGATCAGGACATGACCAAACTCTCGATTGCCCTGCCACCGGGCCTCTCGGGGATACTGGCCGGCGTCTCCAGGTGCTCCGACGCCGCGATCGCCACCGCCAGGGGAATGAGCGGGCGGTCCGAGCTCGTCGCCCCGAGCTGCCCGGACAACTCGCGTATCGGCCGCGTGAGTGGCGGCGCGGGAGTCGGTTCGGAGTTGACCTATGTGCCGGGGAAGCTCTACCTCGCTGGTCCCTATAACGGCGCCCCCTTCAGTGTGGTGGCAATCGTTCCCGCCGTGGCCGGACCGTTCGACGTCGGCAACGTGGTCACCCGCTTTGCCCTGCGCATCAATTCGCGCACCCTGGCGGCCGAAGTCGACGGCTCCCGCTCAGACCCGCTCCCCCATATCCTCGCGGGCATTCCGCTGCGGGTCAAAGACATCCGCGCCTACACCGATCGTCCTAATTTCACCTTCAACCCGACCAATTGCGATCCCCTGGCGGTAGGAGCGCAGATCTGGGGTGGCGGGAGCAACGTCTTCAGCATCCTTGACGATTCGCCGGTATCCCGCTCGGCGCGCTTCCAGGCCGCAAACTGCGCCCGCTTGGGATTCAAGCCCCGCTTTCAGATAAGCCTGAAAGGGGGGACCAAACGAGGTGACCACCCCGCGCTTCGGTCGGTTGTCACCCCGCGCCCAAATGACGCCAACTTCGCCCAGGCCGTGGTCACTCTTCCCCGTTCGGCGTTTCTCGACCAGGGTCACATAAGGACGATCTGCACCCGTGTTCAGTTTGCTGCGCATGCCTGCCCCGCGGCCTCGATCTATGGCTCCGCCAAGGCAACCACGCCGGTCCTCGAAGAGCTTGTTGAAGGTCCCGTATATCTGCGCTCCTCGAATCACAAGCTGCCGGACTTGGTGGTGGCGCTGAAAGGCCCGCCATCGGCTCCCGCAGAAGCTGAAGTCGTCGGTCGCCTCGACTCCCACAAAGGCGGCATTCGCGCCACCTTCGAAGGTCTCCCGGACTTCCCGGTTTCCAAGTTCTTCCTCGAGATGCAGGGCGGCCGCAAGGGCCTGATCGTCAACTCTCGAAATCTCTGCGGCAGCCCTTCCAAGGCGATCGCCAAGTTCACCGGCCAAAACGGCAAGGTCGCCGACTCCCGCCCGGTGGTCAAACCAGTGGGCTGTGGCGCCGGTAAATCTCGGCGCTGAGACCACCGCCGAGTAGCGTTGCGAACAAACCCTAGGAAACACAAGCACACCGTATCCAGCGGTGAGTTGATCGGTGTGTCTGATCACGCAAAACTGTCTCCGTGATCACCGAAAAATGTAGGTCTGTCCGCAAGTTGCGGCTTTGCCTCGCCCCCCAGGTAGCTCCTTCAGGTTCGTCCGATCGGGCGAACCTGAAGGAGGACGAATATCCGGGTCCTGCATTGCCAGGGCTTGACCTACAGAGAGATCGGCCGCATCCTCGGCTGCGACTGGCGCACCGCCAAGCGCTACCTGACCGAGGGAGCCCAGCCGCGCTACCGGCGAAAGCGCATGCCCTCAAAGCTCGACCCTTCGAGCCGACGATCGACCAGTGGCTGACCAAGGACGCCGGTCTGCAGGCCACATCTCCTTGTGCCTCGATGAGGCCGGCTACTTCCGCTGGACCGCGCCGATGCCAACCGGCTCAGCTGACCGAGGCCCCTCGGGGCCAAGGCCTACGTCTTGGTTGGCGCCCTCTCGCACGCCGGGAGTTGCGGGCGGTCTTCAAGCCGCGGGCAGAGCTTCGTGCACTGGCGGCGGCCCTCGACGGTGTCCTGTGCCGCCTCGGCGGCACCGCGAAGACCTTGCGCACTGACCACATGGCACGGTCGTCTATCCCGGCACCGACCGGCTGGGCCCGAGGCCGCAACCCTCGCCAAGCACTGCGGCGCTCAGGCCGCCGTCTGCCCCGCTTACCGCCCCCAGCGAAAGGGCGTGGTCGAGTCGGGAATCGGCTACCTGGCGCGCTCCTGGTGGGCGCTCGGCACCGGTGGCGACCACGGGCGCAGGCAGCAAGCCAACCTCGACCGCTTCTGCGCCACCGTCGCCGACAAAAGGCGCTGTCGGGGCGGCACGGTCGGGCTCCCTCGCCGACGCAGAGCCCCTGCTCCCGCGGTCGGCCTCGCCGTTCCGGCTCGAACTCAACGAGAGGAAGCGGGGTTGAAGGTATCCGGACCGCTTTCTCTGATCGCGAGAAGATTTTACCCCATAAAGGACGTCTCGCTGACGCGACAACTATCAAGACCATGCCCGTGTACCAGTCGGTTGGACTCACTGAATATCGTCGCGAGCTGCTTAGGCGAGAGGGCAGTTTGTTTCTGGCCGCTGAAAACGGCTAGCTGTATAGCAGTGAGAATAGTTTCGACCTGCTCTTTTTCGCCAGGAGGAGCACCCAGATAGCTGATGTCGTCGAACCAGAACTGCATGCCTGGCAGGAAGATGTTCTTACTTGCTTCAGTAAATTTCTTGGCAGTGGTCTCGCTCTGGTAACGCTGGGCGAAGCTTTCCAGCATCTGTTCCCAGCTTTCCTTGCAGACGCCGTTGGCGCGCCTGGTGTACTCGGCTCTGTTGAGTGATTCGGGTCCCCAAGGAATGTTGACATCTGGCGAGCCGGAATTAGCGGCAGCTACTCCCGGAGACCCCGCACTGTCATCGCTGCCGCAGCCGACGGCAGCGACAATGGAGATCATCGCGATGAGCAGCGCCCAAGCAGTTTTGTTCAGATTCTCTCTTATAATAGAGAGATATTACAGCGTTTGAGCCTCAGGTTACTTCGCGCAGTTTCTGCGCTTCGCCCAGCTGCTGCAGCTTTTTGAGGCTCTGGTTCTCGATCTGGCGGATCCGCTCACGGGTGACGTTGAAGGTGCGGCCGACCTCGTCGAGGGTGCGGGGGTGCTCGCCGCCGAGTCCGTAGCGAAGTTCGAGAACGCGGCGCTCGCGGTAGGAGAGGTTCTCCAGCGCTTCCTTCAGCGCCTCTTTGGTCAGCAGGTCCGCCGCGCGGTCGAAGGGGGACTCGGCCTTCTCGTCGGCGATGAACTGGCCGAACTCCGACTCCTCCTCGTCGCCGACCGGCTTCTCGAGCGAGACTGGGGCCTGGGCGGAGCGCTTGATCGAGTCGACCTCCTCAGGGTCGATCCCGGTGACCTCGGCGATCTCCTCCGGGGTCGGCTCACGGCCGAGCTCGGTGACCAGCTTGCGCTCGGCGCGGCCGATCTTGTTCAGCTTCTCGACGACGTGGACTGGGATACGGATCGTGCGCGCCTTGTCGGCAAGGGCACGGGCGATCGCCTGGCGGATCCACCAGGTCGCGTAGGTGGAGAACTTGAAGCCCTTGCGGTAGTCGAACTTCTCGGCCGCGCGGACCAGGCCCAGCGTCCCCTCCTGGATCAGGTCGAGGAAGGGGAGGCCCTGGTTGCGGTAGTTCTTGGCGATCGAGACGACGAGGCGCAGGTTGGACTCGACCATTTTCTGCTTGGCGTCGAGGTCGCCGCGCTCGATCCGCTTGGCGAGTTCGACCTCCTCCTGGGCGGTCAGGAGGCGGACTTTGCCGATGTCCTTGAGGAACAGCTGCAGGCTGTCCGTGGTCATGTCCGGTTTCAGGTCGATCGCGGCTTTGGCGCGCCGGCGGCCTTTGCGGCCGGTGTCGGCGGGCATCGCGTCCGCGGCCGCTTTCTGAGCCGGGTCCATGTCCTCTACAAGCTCGATTCCCTGCTTCTCGATATGCCCGTAGAGATCCTCGACGTCGGACTCGTCGAGATCGACCTCCGAGACCGCCGAGGCGATGTCTCCGAAGGTGAGCACGCCGAGCTGCTGACCCCTATGGATCAGCCCTTTGACCTCCTCGAGCTCCTGAAGCTCTGCAACCAGCATCTATTTGCACCCGTCTTTCTGCGTCAAAAAAGCGGACCGGCGACGCGGTCCGCGAAGTAGGAATTAAGGCCTGACACGTCTGAAAGGCCTCAAACGTCTGTTCGCATGTTAGGCGCTTCAGTTTCTGAAGTCAAGGCATGCGAAGGGGCCCGGGCTAGGCCCGGGCCCCTTCGCGAACGACATATCAGCGCTACGGATAAACGGAATCTTGCAGAGCGATTTCGAGGTCGATGTTCTGCACCGCCTCGTTGGTGCCCGCGGCGGCCGGCAGCCCGGCCTGCAGGTTGACCGCGCCGTCGAGGCTGACCGGGAGGAACCCGAGCAGGGTCAGCACGCAGCCTTTGGCGGCCGGAACGGCAAACGAGTTGTCGACGAAGACGCCGTTTTTGAGGTAGGCGACTTCCCCTTCTTCGCTGAGTTCCGGTTCTTTGCCGGTGATCGGTTTGTTCGGCGACGGGGGATTCGTCGTGCCGGTGATCAGATTCAGCGTGATCGGATTCGAGTCGGAGCCTATGTAGCAGTTGTTGCCGAGGACCGGGTTGACCAGGTGGACCTTGATCGGCAGCGTTACCGAGTTGAAGCTGAGGTTGCTTGGCGCGCCGGCCAGTTCGGTAACCGCGTAGAGCTTCAATGCTTCGACATTGAGGAATTTGATCAGCCAGTTCAGTCCGGTCAGGCCGACGACTCCGCCAGGAACTTCCTCTTTGGTTTTGCTAAGCCCACCTTCAGAGTTGTAGCTGAATTCCGCGAATGCTCCGTTGACGCCCCCGGTGAGCGTAATGGGATTTTCAATCGGAACATCCTGTTTGCCAGCTTGGAGGTGACCCCCGGTCACGATAGACCGGATGCAAAATTCCAATTCGAATTCCAATTCGAATGCGGCTTCTTCTTCTTGATTGGGGCAGCCCGCGAATCGTTGAAAAGGGGATGCCGGTACTTCAGCCTGCGCGGCGGAGGTAAGCAGGGCCGTTGCCGCGAGCACGGCAACCACTGCTCCGATGAGTCGAGAAAACGTTGCGGAGTGGGACATTCAAACGCCTCCCATAAACATAATAGTTCCCAATTATAAGAAAATGCTTATCCCAATTATCCTCTCTAATTGCATAGGCCGAGTCAAGGGGATCCCGGGATGGTCCGAGGCCAGCATCTATCCTGCGCGGCGCTCGATGCCCAGATGCCAAATCCATTGAGACATCCCAGCCCCTGGCTGCGCGCCTTCTGGCAGCGTGCCTACCGTGAGAACGTCACCGGGCTCTCTGCGATGGTCGCCTACAACCTGATGCTCGCCGTCTTCCCGTTCGCCCTGCTCGTCCTCTTCGTGTTTGGCCAGGTGCTGAAGATCAAGGGGGTCGAGACGGGAGTGCTGGACGACTTGCAGCGACTCTTTCCAAATGCCGAGCAGGCGACCTTGACCGACGCGCTGGAACGGATCGAGGACAACTCGACGACGATCGGGATCGCCGCCTTCCTCGGCTCACTGTGGATCGGCGCTTCCTTCTGGGGGGCGATGGACACGGCGTTCGGTCACATCTACCACGTCGAAACCCGTGGCTGGGTTGAGCAGAAGCGCTTCTCCTTCGCGATGCTGGGTGTGGTGCTGCTGCTCATCGCGGCCAGCATCCTGCTGCCGACCATCGAGGCGACGCTGGTGTCCGGCACCGACCGCCTACCCTTCGGCCTCTCCGAAATCAAGGTGATCGATACGGCCTTGCTGCTGGGCTTGGCGGTGCTGATCGTCTTCGCGATCTGCTGCGTGATCTACTGGGCGGTGCCGAAGGGCCACATGCCCTGGCGGGACGTCTGGCCGGGGGCTGCGTTCGTCACCGTTGCCGCCGGTGTCGCCAACTGGGCCTTTCCCTTCTACCTCGCCAACGTCTCCAGCCTCTCGCGCTTCGGCTCGACGCTCGGTTTTGTTTTGATCGCCCTGCTCTGGTTCTATCTGCTCAGCCTGGCGCTGTTGGCCGGTGCGGTCTTCAACTCATTGCGCCACGAGCTGCATGACACCGGCGAACTTCCCTACGCCGTCGGCGGAGCTGCCGAGCATTAACCGGCGTGGGTGCGGCAGGCCAGGGCTTTGACTCGGGCTTTCCTGATTACCGGTGCAAGTTTCCTTAACAATAGGCACTGCTAGAGTAACAATTAGAAACTCCTGGGTTCTGAGCAATTTGGGGAGCGGCACCGCTTTTGGCGGCCGCATGTGGGCCTAGCGGGGAGAAGTTCTGGTCCGCCATGGGTCGGACCAGCATTTGAATGGGGAAAGAGTAGGTATGGGGATGGGGATGACATGCCGCACGAACTGGCGTTCGCGCAAGTCCGCCGGTGTCGCCCCCTGTCCGCAGATACAGAATCTCGCCCCGAGGCCGCCGGCCCGCTGGCTGGGCAAGTCATATCCGCCTGGTTCGGCTGCTAACGCTCTCGCCCACGCTTCGTGCCCCGCCTCCGGCATCTAGTCGGCGGCCCAAATCTGCACATCACAGGAGGACATCAGGTGAACGCATTCAGCAGTGCCTTTTCACGTCTCTCGATGGCATCGCACCGGATCCCCGCGTCGAGGGCTCCAAGAGCTGCCGCGCCTTCATCCCGTTTCCTCCTTGGTTTTTCCGTCGCTCTGATGGCTGCCTTTCTTCTCGTTCCGGCCGCACAGGCTGCCGCCGCCGGCAGCGCCCACGTCACTCTTGGCGGTACCGGCGAAGGCAAAGTCTCTAGCGTCGGCGGCTTCTTCGGCCTCTTTGAAGGCGAACCACCGATCGAATGCAGCAACATCACCGGCGAAGAACTGACCGTCTGCGAAGACGAACTGACCGAATTCGAAGGCAGCGAAGGCATCTTCCTCAGCCACAGTGAGCCAGCCGGCTCCGAATTCGTCGAATGGGAAGTCGAAGAAGGCACCGTAATCGAAGGATGCGAATCGGGCTTCTGCGTGGTCAAAAACGAAACGGCGGGTGGCGACGTCAAAGTGAAAGCCGTGTTCGACAGCCTGACGGCCGCCGCCGGAAGCGCCCACGTCACTCTTGGCGGAACCGGCGAAGGCGAAGTCTCCAGCGTCGGCGGCTTCTTCGGCCTCTTTGAAGGCGAACCGCCGATCGAATGCAGCAACATCGTCGGCGAAGAACTGAACGTCTGCGAAGACGAACTGACCGAATTCGAAGGCAGCGAAGGCATCTTCCTCAGCCACAGTGAGCCAGCCGGCTCCGAATTCGTCGAATGGGAAGTCGAAGAAGGCACCGTAATCGAAGGATGCGAATCGGGCTTCTGCGTGGTCAAAAACGAAACGGCGGGTGGCGACGTCAAAGTGAAAGCCGTGTTCGACAGCCTGACGGCGGGATTTCCTCTCACGATCAACGCCGGGGGAGGAACGGGCAGTGGCACCGTCGAATGCGAAGTCGAAGGGGGAGGCCTAGAAGCTTGCCCAGCCACCGTCCCTGACGGCGCTGGCGTCAAGGTCGTCGCGAGCGCCGATACCGGCTCGAGTCTCGACGCCCTCACCGGCGGCGGCTCGGCGGCAGGCAACTGCACGCTTGGCACCGGGGTTTGCGAATTCACGATTGAAGAAGCCAGCTCGGTGACGGCCGAATTCAACCTCGTCCCAGAGTCCTTCTCGGTCAGCACGGTCGGCGAAGGGGCCGTCACCTGCAAAGACAATGGCGCCCCTGCGTCCTGCGTAGGTCCTTTTCTTCACGGCCACACGGTCAAAGTGACCGCAGTCGCTGAAAGCGGCTGGAAAGTCGAAAGCCTTACCGGCACCGGCTCGGCTGCGGGCGACTGCGCGGTCGAAACTGCGACCACGGGGGTATGCGAATTTGAAATCACGGAACCGAGTTCGGTGACGGCCGAATTCACCGAATCCAGCCTTTCCTTGCTGACCGTCTGGGTGGCCGGCGAAGGAACCGTGTCGAGCAATCCGGCCGGGCTCATCTGCTTGGGCGAAGAATGCAGCGGCGAATTCGAAGGGGAAGTCACGCTCACGGCACATCCGGCCGCGGGTTATACTTTCGCCGGCTGGCTTGGCTGCAAACATACGGGACCGACCACCTGCTCGATCAATGTCACCGGCGAAACTGAAATCACCGCCGTCTTCCTCGAAAAAGGAGAAGCAGGCGACAGCGTAACCGTCACTACTGAGCCGCCTGGCATCAACTGCCCCAAAGGCGGGGTGAAGATCGAATCTTCCTCGGGCACGCAATACGTCTGCAATGGCCAAGAAGGCCAACAGGGTCCAACCGGCCCCAATGGACCGCAGGGTCTCCCAGGCCAAAAAGGCGCAAACGGAACCAACGGCCAGAACGGTGCTGCCGGTGCCAATGGCCAGAGCGGTGCTCAGGGACAACAGGGAACTGCAGGGCCCCAAGGCCCGGCTGGACCGCAGGGTCCCTCGGGCAAGGTGGTCTGCAAGTCTAAGAAGGGCAAGGTCACCTGCACCGTAAAGGCCAACAGCAAGCGCGGACATAAGCGCCACCACAGGCGCGATCACAAAAGTCACCCGCGGAATCGATAGACGCCCCGGAGCCCGCTCGAAGTCAAACGACCTCTGCCAATTGGTGGGGGTCGTTTGACGTCGTCAGTGCATGGGCCAAAAAGACGAAACTCCCCAGAGAGAGAGCTTGCCTCGGCGCGCTCATTATCCCTAGCCGGGCGTGTCGATTCAGGTGCGCGGTTCAGTGCACGCACATGTTCAACACACGCGCTTTGCAGGAAGAAAGGCGGCGACACGAACAAGCCTTGCCGATTACAACTAGATTCCTTGACTGATTATTTCAGGGCGGCTATGGATGACCTCCCCTAAGTGGGGCTGCCGGGTCCTAGCGGGCGCGGCCGGAATCCAAATCCGAAAGGGAAATGAAATGATTCGCAATCTCAAGGTCCTCGGGCTGGCCCTCATGGCCCTCGTCGCGCTCAGCGCTGTCGCAGCCACGGCGGCGTCGGCAGCAAACGGCACACTCACATCCGACGGTCCCGTGACACTGACAGGGACGCAGGTAGAAACGACCGAAAAAACCAACGACCTCACAGCCCTTGGGTCGTACACCATCTGTCCCAAATCGACCTACCACGGGCATAAATATAACGTCACACCGCACGTGTTGATTCCTAGTGGCGCGGAAACAGTTACAATCACTCCTACATACGTTAATTGCACGTCGAGCGTCCTGAAACTCGCGACGACGGTCAAAATGAACGAATGTGACTACGTATTCCATCTGCAGGAAACAACAGGAGCGGCAGATACGTACGGCATCCTGGCGACAGTTGTCTGCCCAGTCGGGAAACACATCGAAGTGACAATCGGCAGCGGCGCAAACGACTGCACGATCACGATTACAGAGAACGCGGCAGGGTACAAAGGGCTGGACGTTACTGACCAGACAAACGGCCACCTCCTTATCAAAGGAACGATTGAAAACATCACGGTCGACGCGGTAGGTAATACCTGTCCCGAAAAAGGCGAAAAACTCGCCAAACTCGGGCCAGGAAATAACAGTCTCAGGCGACAACGCAGAAAAAGGTCCGACAAGCATCGGGATTTCTCACCCGTAGATCCGATGCATCATCCGCCAACGCTGGCCTAACTCGCCGGCATGAGGCAGAAGAGCGCCCGGGGTTACTCCACCCATGGAGTTGCCCTGGGCGCTTCGTGTCTGTGTGGTCCGGTCTGTTCCAGCGGCACTGTTGAAATAACCAAGTAATTCCTTGACAGGTACGTGTACGTTCCGATAAGGTAAGTCCCTTAGCGCGTTGGGGAGAAGCAGTGGGACGCGCTCGGCCACCAGAGGGAACCTAGGGGAGGAGCACCATGAGGATGGAGTCGTGTAAGGGGCCGGAGTACGCATGCACGCTGGACTGGAGCCGGGTGTGAGGAATCCTGGCGTTGCGATCTTTTCGATTCTCGTTGTGCTGGCGGTGGGGCCTGGTGCCGCGAGTGCTCTTGCGGCTGTGCCACCCGAAGAGCTCTGGACGAGGTGCGACGCGGCAGACGCAGCGATTCAATGCGACATCCCCCGCGGCATCGCGGCCGACCCCGGCAATGGCCACATCTTCGTCGCCGATCAGATCAACAGGCGCATTGATGAGTTCAACGCCGTTGGCCAGTTCATCAGAGCGTGGGGGACGGAAGGGGCGGGCGCCGGTCAGTTCAGCGGCGTCCACGGGGTGGCGGTGGACAGTGCCGGTGACGTCTACGCCAATGATCGCAACAATCACCGCGTGCAGAAGTTCGATTCCGAAGGCCACTTTCTGCTGATGTTCGGGGGTGAAGTCAACAAGACGAAATCCGAAGAAATCGGATCGACCGAAGCCGAAAGAAATCTCTGCACCGCCGCCTCGGGCGACGAATGCATGGCGGGCGTCGAAGGGATCGGCCAAGGCCAGTTTGGCGCTTGGGCAGTAGGCGACTTCATCGCTATCGATCCGAGCGACAAGGTCTACGTTGGCGACGTAGGCCGGATTCAACGCTTCGACGCTGGTGGCCACTACGTCGAAGACGTGCCCGAAGACCCGGCTGGGGAGCTCAAAGAAAGCATCGTGCAGTCACTCGCCACCGACTCCGCAGGCAATCTCTACGCGACCTACGAAAACAAGCCTGACGTGCGCAAAATCACTCCGGCGGGCGCAGAACTTCTTACGCCGCGCTTCAAACTGCCCAAAACTGGCTCCGAAGGAAATACCGAGGCGATCCCCACCGCGGTCGCCGTCGATGCGGCCGGTGACGTCTTCGCCGTCGGACCTAATTGCTCTTTGTGCTCGGGCACGCCGGTGCTTGCCGACCCGATCCACGAGTTCGATGCCATGGGAAAAGAAGTCACGCACTGGGGCAAGGAAGAATTCTCGGCCTCGACCGGGCTCGCCGCAAACCTCTGCGCGGGGAGCGAAGCTCCGGGCAACCTCTACGTCAGCAACTCAGTCAACGGTACGCCGCCCCCGCACGCTAATGAAGGCTTCGTTCGAGCCTATGGAGGCGAGCCGGTTGGCTGCTTCAAAGCGAGGACCTTGCCGGCCTCGGGCGTCAAAGAAACCGCTGCCGTGCTCAATGGCACGGTCAACCCCGTCAGCTTGACCGTGAGCGAATGCCGCTTCGAATATGGCACTGACGAAACCTATGGCCACCAAGCCGTCTGTGCAGAGAGCCCCGCCGCGATTGGCAATGGAAGCGAACCCGTTCCCGTGCATGCCGATCTAGGCGAACCAGAAAAACTTCAAAAGGGAACCGTCTACCACTTCCGCCTACTTGCCAAGGTCGGCACCGAAACCGAAACCGGCGCTGACGAAGAGTTCAAGACCCTCGGCCCACCGGTGATAACGGCAGACCGAACCGCTGGCGCCACCGACACCCAGCTCGACTTGGCGGCGCTGGTTAACCCCGAAGGCTTTGCCGCCACCTATCACTTCGAGTACGGCGCCACCACCGAATACGGACAGAACACGCCGGAGACCCCGATTGGCTCGGACCGCGATGACCACGCCGCTGCTAACACCCTCGAAGGGCTCTCTCCCGGGCAGACCTATCACTGGCGGATCGTCGCTACCAACTCCTCGGGGACGACCGCCGGGAAAGACCATGCTGCCACCACCTACCGCACCTTTGTGCCGCAGGCTAACTGTCCGAACCAGGCCTTTCGCACCGGCCCTGCGGCCTCTCTGCCGGATTGCCGCGCTTATGAGATGGTCAGCCCCCTCGACAAAAACGGTGGCGACATCGTCGGGCCCGGGGAAGAAGGCTACGTTCAGGCTAGTGCCGACGGTGGCAAGCTCACCTACTCCGCAGTTCCCGTCTTCGCTGATGAGCCGAGCGGCTATGTAGTCAACCAGTACCTCGCTGCACGCGGTGCGAGCGGCTGGTCGAACCATGGCATCCACCCGCCGGTCACCGGCAAAACCATTGGCGGGGCCACTGGCCTGAATCGCGGCTTCATGGCCTTCACGTCGGACCTCTGCAGTGCCTGGGTACTCGACGAACAGACTCCGCCGGTGACCGCCGCAGGACAGGTCGGGTACGAGAACCTCTACCGGCGTCAGAACTGCGATCCGGGGGTCGGTGAATTGGAAGCGCTCACGCCCTCTCCGCCGGCGTTGCCTGAAGGCATTGATCCCGAATACCTGGGTCAGAGCTCGCCGAACACCGCGATCGGGGGCATCTCCGAGGATGGCCGCCGCGTTTTCTTCCTCGCCAAGGTGGCGCTGCCCCAGGTGCCCGACGCCTCACCGGGCACCAAAGCGCAGATCTACGAACACTTTGAAGGCGCGCTCTCGGTAGTCAGCGTGCTGCCCAACGGTGCTCCCGGCGATCCGGCCCCTGGCGACGGGAAAGGCTTCGCCAATCCGACCAGAAACGCGATGGGCAGTGGCTGGGACGGCAACCTCAAAAGTGCGGTTGCGGCCGACGGCTCGCGGGTCTACTGGACCGCGGACGTCGATATCAATGGCAGGGGCAGGGTCTACGTGCGCCGCAATCCCGAGCAGGGGATCGTCTCCGGCGAATGCACGGGTGCGGGCACGCCCTGCACGATCCCCGTCTCGGGTGGCGGCGTGGTGCGCTTTTTGGGCGCCACCCCGGATGGCTCAAGAGCCCTCTACGGCGAAGATGACGGGAAAGGCGGAGGCGAAAGCCTCTACGAATTCGACCTGAAAGAAGCCGAAGAAGGGGATATCGAACCGCAGCGGCTGATCGTGGCAGACACCAAGGGTTTTGTCGCAGCCTCGGAGGACCTCACCCGCGTCTACTTTGTCTCCGAAAATGCGATCGCCGGCTCAGGTCAGAACAGCGAGGAAGACGAAGCGGCCAAAGGTGAGCCCAACCTCTACCTCGTCGTGGGGGGCGCGACCCGCTTCGTCGCGACGCTGGCCGCGGGTGACGTTGGCACTCGTCCCTCCGGCGCACTGCTCAACGCCTACAACCTCATCGGCACGGAAACGCGCCTGCGGGCGAGCAGGCTGAGCGACGGTGGTGCTCAGCTCGCTTTTGAGTCCCAAGCGCAGCTGACCGACTTCGACAACAACGCGGCGGACAGCGGCGAACCGGCGGTCGAGGTCTACCGCTACGACGCAGGGTCAGGCAAATTGGCCTGTGTCTCCTGCAATCCCAGCGGTGCCCGCCCCCAAACGCGCGAAATGTACCCCACCTACTCCCACAACAAAGAACGCCCCACCAAAGTCACGGCTGCGGCTTGGATCCCGACTTGGCAGGAGCCGCTCTATCCCTCCAACGTGCTTTCTCGAGACGGCAATCGCCTCTTCTTCAACTCGAACGACGCGCTTCTATCGCGCGACATCAACGGCGCCCCCGACGTCTATGAGTGGGAGGCACCGGGGGTCGGCGGCTGTACGGTCGAAAGCCCCTCCTACTTCGTCGCAAACGGCGGTTGCGTCTACCTGATCTCATCCGGAGAGAGCTCTTTCGAATCGGAATTCTGGGACGCCGGCCCCGACGGTCAGGATGTCTTCTTCACCACCGACTCAAGCCTGCTACCCCAAGATCCCGGCCTGATTGACCTATACGACGCCCGTATCGGAGGCGGCTTCGCCAAATCCATCCCGTCGGCCGCATGCGAAGGCGAAGCCTGCCAGAGTCCGCCGCCGCCGCCGATCGAAGCTACCCCAGCGTCGGCGTCTTACCGCGGCCCCGGCAACGCTCGGTCGCCGCAGCGCTGCCGGAAGCGTGCCAAGCGCCCCGCAAAGAGCACGACCGGCCGGGCGGCAAGGCGTGCCCGAAAGCCGAGCCACAACGCCAAACGCTGTAAGCACGCCAATCGGAGGGCCGAACGATGAAGCGACTCGCCACCGCACTAGCTGCATCCTGCCTCCTTGCGCTGCTTCTCCTCGCCCCGACCGCCCGGGCGCACCATCCCTCGCTTGGCAACTTCGGCATCAATGGCTTCGACGTCGTCTTCACTAACGAAGACGACACCCCCGATACCCAAGCAGGCTCCCATCCGTTCGCCATGACGACCACGATCGATGCAAACCTCGACGCAGAAGACGTCCCAGAAGGCTGGCTGCGAAACATCTCCTTCGAAGAGGTCCCCGGCCTGGTCGGCAACACCACGGCTTTCCCTCGCTGCAGCAACCTGGAATTCGCTCAGGAAGGTGCAAACGTCGTTATTCCCCCCTGTCCTCTGGACACGCAGGTCGGCATAGCTGCCACCTCGCTCAATGGTGTCGGCTCCTGGAATACCTCCCCGGTCTTCAATCTCGTCCCGCCCCCCGGCGCGCTGCTCCGGCTCGGCTTCTCGGTCGAAACGCTGGATGTGATCGTCGACGTCGGCCTCGGTCCTGATGCCCCTTACCTGCCCACTGCCGCTTCGCGCAACGTCCTACAAGTGCTCAATGTGCTGGGCAACAAGACCCAGCTATGGGGCGATCCCACCAGCCCAGCCCACGACGAACTGCGCGGAGAATGCGGCCTCTACGAGGTGGCCGGTCTGCCAGCTGACCCAGCCGCATTCCAGTTCGAAGGCCAGGGGCAATCCTGCCCGGTTTTGCGTAACCCCAGGGCCTTTCTCACCTTGCCCACCGACTGCTCCCACCCGCTGCTCAGTAGCTATGAAGCCGTCTCTTGGGAAGGCGAGACCGATGCCGGTTCCCGCCTCATCCACGATGCTGCGGGCAACCCTCAGCCCTTAACCGGCTGCGGCAGGTTGCCATTCCACCCCACGATCACCGCCCAACCGACCTCCAAGGCCGCCCAGAGCCCGACCGGACTCGACTTCTCGTTGAATATCGAAGACGAAGGCCTCACCAAAGCCACCGGTCTCGCCCAGTCGAATATCAGGAAGGTTGTGGTCACTCTGCCCAAGGGGATGACGATCAATCCCTCCCAGGCGGAAGGCCTAGAGGTCTGTAGCGAGAGCGATCTGGAAGACGAAACGCTCGGGGCCGGGCCCGGCGAAGGCTGTCCGCAGGCGTCGAAGATTGGTAGCGTGGAAGTCGAAAGCCCCCTCGTCGCCGAGCCAGTCAAAGGCGCCCTTTTTGTCGCCGAGCCTTACCGGAACCTCGCCGACGATTCTCTGATCGCCGTCTACATGGTGATCAAGAACCCTAAGCTCGGAATCATCGTCAAACAGGCGCTAAAGGTGGAGCCGGACCCTGTTACCGGCCAGCTGGTGACGACCGCGGACGACATCCCCCAGCTGCCCTTCAGCCATTTCAGACTGCACTTCCGCGAGGGTGGCCGCAGCCCGTTGGTCAGCCCGCCGCTGTGCGGCAGCTATGAGGCGAAGGCGGAAATCACCCCTTGGTCGGGCACTGCGCCGATCGCGACCAACGCCGTCTTCCAAGTGGCCTTGGGACCAAACGAAGGCCCCTGTCCGCCAGGCGGCACCCCGCCCTTTGACCCGGGCTTCCAGTCGGGCTCCCAGAACAACGCCGCCGGCGCCTACGCGCCTTTCTCAATGCGCTTCACGCGGCGCGACGGTGACCAGGATTTGACTCGCTTTGACGCCACTCTTCCGCCGGGGGTCGTGGCGAAGTTGGCTGGGGTCGACAAATGCCCCGACGCCCAGATTGCCCTCGCCAAGACCAAGACCGGGATCGCTGAGCTTCGTAGCCCTTCCTGCCCGGCCAACTCCAAGATCGGCAGCGTGATCGGCGGGGCCGGTGTCGGCTCCCAGCTCACCTACGTGCCGGGCTCGGTCTACCTCGCCGGCTCCTTTGGCGGCGCGCCGCTCAGCGCCGTCGGCATTGTCCCGGCCGTAGCCGGTCCCTTCGATGTTGGCACCGTTGTCGTTCGCCAGGCGCTCGAGATCAACCCGCGCACGGGCGAAGTAACGGCGGACGGAGCCCACTCGGATCCGCTGCCACACATCCTCGCTGGTATCCCACTCACGGTGCGCGACATCCGGGTAAACATCGATCGCCCCGACTTCACCCTCAACCCGACCAGCTGTGACCCATTTGCCACTAGGGCCGAGATTTTCGGTGGGGGCTCTAACGTCTTCAACGCGGCCGACGACTCCCCGGTCGGTAGAGAAGCCCGCTACCAGGCCGCCAGTTGCACGAGTCTTGGCTTCAAGCCACAGCTTTCCCTCAAGCTCAAGGGGGGCACCCGTCGTGGCGCGCATCCAAGCCTGCATGCGGTCCTGCGCCCGCGAAGCCACGACGCCAATATCTCCGGCACGGTTGTGCGCCTGCCGCATTCCGCATTCCTCGACCAAGGCCACATAAGGACGATCTGTACCCGTGTGCAGTACGCCGCTAAGGCTTGTCCCTCCGGAGCGGCCTACGGCCGGGTCCGTGCGTTCAGCCCCCTGCTCTCCGAGCCACTCCAAGGTCCCGCTTACTTACGTTCCTCGAGTCACAAGCTCCCCGACCTTGTCTTTTCCCTGCACGGCTTGGTCGACTTCGAAGCAGTTGCCCGCCTCGATTCCAAGAAAGGCGGCATCCGCGCCACCTTCACCGGCGTCCCCGACGTGCCAATCGCCAAGGTCGTGGTGGACATGCAGGGTGGCGCGAAGGGCCTGATCGTCAACAGCACCAACCTCTGCGCGGCGAAGCACCACGCCAACGTCCAGCTCGACGCCCACAACGGCAAGCAGCTGACGATCGCACCCTTGCTCGCCGCCAAATGCACGGCGGGCCGCCGCTAAAGTCAGCACGCGCAGTTCAGTGCATGCATAAGTCCCTCACTCGTGTTTTGCGGGGAGTAACCGGGCAACGCGACAGTCACGGTCCAATTAGATAAGAATTCCTTGACTGAACATACGCGAGCGGCTATGGATGATGCCGGCAAGTCGGGGGCCACCCGTCCTTGGCGGGATGGCAATCAGATCGAAAGGGAATAAAGATGACTCGCAATCTCAAGGCCCTCAGGCTCGCCTTAGTGGCGCTTGTCTCGCTCAGCGCTGTCGCGGCGACGACGGCGTCGGCGGCAAACGGCCTACTCACATCCGACGGCCCAGTGACACTGACAGGGACGCAGGTAGAAACGACGGAAAAAACCAACGACTTCACAGCTCTTGGCACTTACATCATTTGTCCCAAATCGACTTACACTGGACACAAATACAACGTTACACCGCAAACGCTCATCTCCAGCGGCGCCGAAACAATCACAATGGCGCCGAAATATTTCAACTGCACGTCCAGCATCCTGAAAGTTGCGACGACGTTCAAAATGAACGAATGTGACTATGTGCTCCACTTGCAGGAAACAACAAAGGAACCAGCAGATACGTACGGAGTTCTGTTCACAGTTGTTTGCCCTGTTGGGAAACACGTCGAAATGACAATCGGTAGTGGCGCAAACGACTGTACGGAGACGATCACAGAGAGCGCGGCAGGCTATAAAGGGCTGGACGCGATCGACCAAACAAACGGCCACATCCTTGTCAAAGGAACGCTCGAAGGGATTGCGTTCGATGCGGCAGGCAATACCTGTCCCGAAAAAGGCGAAAAACTGGCCAAAATCGGTCAGGAAATAACAATCTCAGGCGATAGTGAAGCCGGAACCCCGACAAGCATCGGACTTTCGCATCTATAGAGCCGTAGTTTGGCTAGCGTGATAGTCAAGGAAATCCACTAATGAGATTCTCTTACCAGAGAAAGAGGTCACGTGAACTCTAGGGCAAGAATATTGATTGCAATGGTCGGCGTCGCATTGATCGGAGTGGGATGTGGGAGTAGCGAGGAATCGTCCTCTCTTTCGACGAGTAGCTCCCCTCCCAGCAAGGCGGTGTTCGTCAAGCAAGTCACTACGGGTTGTGAGCAGGCGGTTGGTGGATTTCTCGAAAGGGTGAACATCTACACGAAAAAGCATGAATCGGACGGGCTGCCAGAAGGCGTGTTCCGTGCCAAGGTGTACAAGGCAGTGGTTGTTCCTACGGTCGAAGCGCAAAGCGCTGCCGTTCAGCAACTGCCGCCACCCACGGGAGACAAGAAGCAAATCGAAGCTCTTCTCGCCGCACAGCAGGCGGTGGTCGACAGGATCAAGAAGATGAAGACCGTCGACTCGCCTGAGGGGGTTGAAAAGGACTTGGCCGACGTTGAAAGGAAGTTCGCTGCTTATGGAATCGCTTCGTGCGGCCATCCCTGAGTGACGAGAGGCAGATCCTAAGGCGATGAGGACTGGATTGGCTGCAGGTTCGACCTGTCGACCGGGCAGTCCTTAAGGCCGTACTGCTTCGCGAGGTGGTTGAAGTTCCCGAAATACGCGGGTATTTCGGAGACGGTATGGACTCGCCAGCGATTTAGCTGACCCAGCTCCACGGATTTTTGGAGCGACCCGATGATTTCTTCGACCTCGCGCAGCTGTCCTGGCGCTGCGCCTTGATGCTGGATCTGATCAAAGATGTGGAAGTCGATGCCTGCGAGCAGGGAGACGCGGACCGTTTCCACGAAGCGCTGCTGCTTGGTTTGCGGGGGTTTTCTCCAGCTCATGTAGTCGATGAAGTTCCCCTGAACTTCCTTCCAGCCTTTACGGCAGATCTTGTTGGTGAGGGCGATGAACTGCCGTTTGTCGAGAGGTGGTGAGGCAGCGGTGATCGTGGTGCTGGCCCGGACGGTGTAGCCGTGCTGCCCGGCTGAGGTTGAGGCACTGCCGCTCGAGGCCGGGTCATCGCCTCCGCAGGCAGTGAGACCAAAAACAAGCGCCAGCCCGGCAAGGATCGACATCAATACCGGGCTTTTGCTAAGGAAAATTCGCACAACAGAAGATCATACTGGTCCGAGACGCAAAGAGGGCCGGGCTGAGCCCGGCCCTCTCGCGATCGGAGTACTGAATCGCCTCTAGTAAACGGTTTCCTGCAGGGCGATTTCGATGTTGATTTTTTGTTCCGCTTCGTTTTTGCCCGCAGCGGACGGCAGTGCAGCCTGCGAGTTGACGAAGCCGTTGAGGCTGATCGGGATGAACCCGAACAGTTTCAGGGTGCAACCACTGGCACCGGGCACGGCGAACGAGTTGTCGACGTAGATGCCGTTTTTGAATTTGACGATTTCGCCTTCTTCGGAGAATTCGCCTTCTTTTCCGGTGATCGGTTTGTTCGGCGGCGGTGGGCTCGTCGTGCCGGTGATGTTGTTCAGCACGATCGGGGTTCCAACCGATCCGATGTAGCAGGTGCTCCCGAGGACCCCAGAGGGGGTTTCGAGGTGCACTTTGATCGGCAGGGTGACCGAGCTGAAGGTGAAGTTGCTCGGTACGCCAGCCAATTCGGTCACTGCATAGAGCGTGAGCGCTTCGCTGCCGAAGAATTCCAGCAGCCAGGTCAGGCCGGTGAGGCCGATGACTCCGCCTGGGACTTTCTGTTGAACTTTGCTCAAGCCGCCTTCAGCGTTGGCCGTGAAGCCGGTGAAGTCACCAGCGGTTCCGCCGGTGAGTTTGAGCGGTTTTTCGATCGGCACGTCCTTGCTGCCCATCTTGAGATGGCCACCCGTGACATCCGAGCGGATACAGAATTCCATCACTTTTTCTTCAGGACGCGGACAGCCCCTGAACTGGGTGAAACCGGGCTGCGGTTCTTCTTTTGCCTGGGCGATCGGTGCAAACAGAGCGATCGCCAGGATCGCCAGCCCCGCCATGGTCAGCAGACGGGCAAGCGTCTTCGACTGGATCATATAGTCATCCTCCCAATAAACGTCGTAGTTCCTGATCTTAAAAATAGATCAATTCGGTCGATCATCTCTGATCGAAGCTTCCACGTCAAGGGAGGATCTGGACGGGTGTTCTGAACAGCGAGTCGTGGAGTCGCTCGACGAGAGCACGACAGAGGTCCCGGTTGCCGCCCAGTTCGAGGCCCTCGAGCTCACCCTCGATAACGGCGCTGAGCCACGCCGCGGGGGGTCCGAAGGCCCAGGAGTCGGTGCTCCCCTCGAGGTTGGTGGTGGTGGACTCAATCGTGCCGTCGCCGCCGACCGCAACCGTCACGCCGGCCAGGCGCCGGGCACCGCCGTTGGCGATTTCAGCTGCTATCCGGCAGGAGCCGGAGAGGTCTGCCGGCAGCCGTAGGCGCGGGACGGCCAGCAGGAACGCCGCCTCGACGTCCAGTGGGGCTATCGGTGCGGCTTGGCCGGCGAGGTTGCGGCTCTCCCATCGAGCCGCGGCGGCCAGAGGCGCGACCCCGAGGCGCTGCCATTCGGTCAGCGCGTAAGGCGTCCCCCTTCCGTTTCCGGGTCGGGGCTCGACCAGCCCGGTAAGCCTCATCGTGGCCAGCCGGCGCTCAAGCGAGGGATAGCTGAGCGCCTTGATGATGCTGTCGAGCTCGGTGAGGGACAGGGGCGCCGCGGCGAGGGCGCGCAGCATGGTCGTCGACCAGCCTTCGGCCAGGGCTTTGATCGCCGTCTTCGCTTCGTTGCTGCCGACGGCCAGCGCACCTTCGGGTGCTTTCTCGAGCCAGCGGCGGAGGACCTCGAGGACAACGAGAAGCTCCCGGCCGGGGGCGGTCAGCTCACACACGAGCGTGCCAGGGAAGTTGTTCCGCCGGTGCTTTTCGAGCGCGCCGATCTGGATCAGCGCCTTCAGCTGAGCCCTCAGCGTGGTCTGAGCGGGAAGGTCAGCGGCGCGCCGTAGCTCGGACTGCTGCCTGGGGCCGCCGGAGAGCGCTTCCAGGATCGAAACGGTGATCGGCGCGGAGAGCAGGACAAGCGTCTGCGCTCCGGAGCGCGCCCCATTTCGGCTCCCGTTGACCGTGTTCCCAGTCAAGCCCGATCATTATGGCATTAATCAGTTTTATTTGGGAAATGGATAGAGTCTGGCGAGTGGCGGTCGGGAGGATCATGCCAGCGCGGGTCGGCGCAGCTCGACGCTTCTTCTTGCTCGCCGCTGCGATAACGGCTTTGGCCGTTGGTGGGTGCGGCGGAAGCTCGGCCGAGCGACCCGCCCCGCCCCGGTTCGACGCAAACCGGGCGTGGCACCTGGTCGAGCTCCAGCTCGCCAGCGGTCAGCGGCCTGCCGGGTCGCCCCAGCTGCGGAGGCTGGCCGTAAAGTTGCGCGCGCTTCTCCCGTCGGGCCACTTTGAACCGCTACCGGGCGAACCCCGCCTGCGCAACGTGGTCGGCACGCTGCCGGGCAGAAAGCCGGGGATCGTGGTCGGTGCCCACTACGACACGCTGGCTTCGCCCCGTGGCTTCGTCGGCGCCAACAACGGCGCCGCCGGCAGCGCGATCGTGATCGAGGCCGCCCGCGCCCTGCGGCAAATGCACGCCGGCCCGGACGCGCGCGAGGTCCGCTTCGTCCTGTTCGATGGCGAGGAGCCGGCGAAGGTCCTGCCCGAGGAAGCCGCCGACTTCTACCACGAAGGCCTGCGCGGCTCGCGCGCCTACGTGGCCGGCAATCCTGGGCGCACGAGCGACATGATTCTACTCGACTACGTGGGCAACCGCGGCCTCTTCCTGCCGCGCGAGGGCACCTCCACCAAGGCGCTCTGGAGCCGCCTGCTGGTCGCCGCTCGTGAGGCCGGCGCAGAACCATTCTTTTCGAGCGAAGAAGGCGCCTCGATCGAAGACGACCACACTCCTTTCCTGCGTGCCGGTGTCCCTGCTGTGGACCTGATCGACTGGCGATACCCGGGTCACAGCCTCGCCGACGGCCTGGACAAGCTCTCACGCCGCAGCCTCGATGCGGTCGGCGAGACCGTCGTGCAGCTGGTCAGCGAACTACGCGGGGAATGACGACAGGGGGGGAGAACTTTGCCCGCTGCGGCCTTGGGTTCACGATGCCTGCGCACGATCGAATTCACGCAGAGGACCCCGGCCGCCGCCGCAACGTTTACGATGCGACAATAGAGCACGCTATGCAAGCGGCAGCGACAGACGTCAGGCTTGACGCGCTCGGAGCGAAGATCGATGACCTCGCCCAGAGCATCGACAAGCGCTTTGAGCAGATCGACAAGCGCTTTGAACAGGTCGACAAGCGCTTTGAGCAGATCGAGCGGCGCCTCGAGGGCTTGGAGAGCCGTTTCTTCTACCTGCAGTTGACGCTGATCGGCGGACTCGGCGGGGCCATAGCCGCCCTGCTCGCGGCGCCGCACCTGTAGGCCGATAGGTAGGGCGAGCGGCCAGCGAGCTACGCGGGGAATGAGTTGCCGAACAGGGTCTTGTGCAGCTCGTAGAGGAGCCGGCGAGGGAGGCTGCGCTCGCCGCCCGAGCGGACCTGTTGGGCGTCGGGCTCGATCAGGGTGTCCAGCCACTCGGCGGCGGAACCGGCCGCCCAGGCATCGACGCTCTCGTCGAGACCTCGCTTACAGGAGACGAGCCGCCCCTTCTCTATCTGCGCGGTGACGCCGGCCGGGCTGCCGTCGACGCCCTCGTCCAGCTCTACCGCCATCGAGCAGGAGCCGGAGAGGTCGGCCGGCAGTTCGAGCAACGGCAGCGTCAGCAGAAAGGAGGCCTCGACGTCGAGGGAGGCAACCGCCGCCGTGTCGCCGGGCGGGTGGCGGAGCTCCATTCTCGCCGCGGCGGCAAGTGGGGCTATTCCCATGCGGAGCCACTCGGTTACGGCATAGCGTGGCTCGCCTTCGGGACCGGGGAGGGCCTCGAGCTGGCCCGCTTCCTCCATCGACTCGATACGAGCTTCGACCGTGTCGAGGTCGAGGACCTGGATCGCGTCGTGTGTCTCGACGGCGGTGAGCGGTCCGGCCGCCAGGGCGTGGGTGACCATCGAGCACCAGCCGGTAAGCAGCGGCGCAAGCACCGGGCCCGCCTCGGGCCCGAGCTCCACCGGCCCGTCGGGGCAGCGGTCCAGCCAGTGCTGCAGAACAAGGCCGACGAAGGGGACATCGCGGCCGGCGGGGGTCGGTTGCAGCATCGTGTCGGGGCCGATCGGGGCGCCTGGGGGGTGGTCCGGATCGGCTGGTTCGAGCAGGTAGGAGTCGTTGAAGATGGCGGCGATCGCGGCCGGGTCGTCGAGGTCGGGGGCCTCCAGCTCGTCGAGGACCCGGGCCCCCGTGGTCGCTTCGGCCAGCAGCGTCAGCAGGACGCTGCGCTCCATCGGGCTGGCGAGGTAGAGCAGCGTCAGCGCACCGGCACGCGCCTTGAACCCGCCTTCTCTGGCGCCGTCTTCAACCATGTCGGTCACGGCTCAGTCGACCGGCACGCCAAACAGGGTCTTGTGCAGGCTGTCGAGCAGGGCACCCGAGAGCCAGCGGTCGCCGCCGGTGCGGACCCGCTTCGCGTCCGGCTCGACCACGGTGTCGAGCCAGTCGCCCGCGGTCGCTGCCGCCCAGGCGTTGGCTTTGATGTCGAGGCCGTCGTGGCAGGAGACGACGCGCCCCTCCTCGATCCGCGCGGTGACGCCGGTCATCGCGGACCTCTCGGCCTCATCGAGGTTCAACCCCAGCCGGCACATGCCGGAGAGCTCCCTTGGCAGGGTGAGCAGCGGCAGGCTGAGCCTGAAGCCCGCATCGACGTCGAGGGCATCGATCGGCGCCATTCCCTCCATGGGGTTGCGGCGCTCCAGCCGGGCGGAAGCGATCAGCGGAGCGATGCCGGCGCGCGCCCAGTCGTTCAAGGCGAAGATCGCCTCGTCGCTCTCGGTGAAAGCCTCGACCTGCCCGGCGCTCAGCATCGCCTCGAGCTGGCGCTCGATCGCGCGGCGTCCCAGATCCTCGATCGCGGTGTCCAGCTCGCCGAGCGTCATCGGTTCGCGGGCGAGCATGTGCACCACCGTCGCCGACCAGCTTTCGGCGAGTGCGGCGACGGTCCCCTCCGCCCGGGGACCGTCGAAGGGCACCGGACCGTGAGGAGCATTCTGCAGCCAGCGCTCGACGACGAAGGCGACGAAGAGCGCCTCGCGGCCGCCGCTGCTGACCCGGAAGGCGCGGCCGGGTTCCACTTCGACCGGATGCTCCATCGCCGTGCGCAGGATCCCCCGGTTGATCGGGTCCGTAGCCATCATCAATAGCTGCGCGCCGGCGCGCATAGTCCTTTTGCTCACGCTGAAGTCGCCTCCCACAAGCCGTGTCGATTGTGACACGTATATGCCTTTTTTGGGAATGCGCGCGGTCGTCGGGCGTCAGGCGGTCCGAAACAGCGTCCGGTGCAGGCGCTCGAGGATGTCGCGAGCGTTGTCGCGGTTGCCGCTGAAGAAAAGACCGCGGGTATCGCCGTCGATCAGGGCGGAGAACCAGTCCGCCGTGGAGCCGGAGACGCGGCTGGTGATCTTGCCCCCCGGATCCGCGGACGAAAAGGCGAGCCCGCCGTCCTTGAGCTCGATCAAGCCCGTAGCTCCGGGCAAGCTTTTGTCGTCTTGCGCTTTTACCGCCATTCGGCGGGTGCTCGACCCCATGGTCACGGCGTTCAACAGCGGTGCGACCAGGAGGAAGGCGCTCTCGACGTCCAGCGCGGTCATCGACGCGACGTCGTCCTGCTCGTTGTGGAGCTCCCAACGGGCCGCGGCCACCAGGGGACCGATCCCTTGGCGCACCCAGTCGGTGATTTCGTAGGCGGTGCCCCTGGCGGTGCGCGGTGCCGCGTCGATTTGCCCGGCGAGGCGCAGCGTCCCGAGGCGGCGCTCGATGGTCGGATAGTTGACAACGCTGATCGCGTTGTCCAGCTGGGCGAGGGAGAGCGGGCCGGCGGCAAGGTTGCTCAGCACGGTCGAAGACCAGCCGTCGACGAGCCCCTTGATCGCCGCCTTCGCGGGGTCGCCGCCAAGATCGATCTGGCCCCCCGGAGCCCCCTCCAGCCACTGCTCCAGGGCCGCCGCTACGACGAGCAGTTCCCTGCCGGGCTCCGCCAGCTCGTATTCGAGGACCCCCGGGAACAGATCACGCCGGCGCTTGACCATGGCCCCCGCCACTTCCAGGTTCTTGAAGTGGGCACGCAGCGTGCTCTGCGCGGGTGAGCCGGCGTCACGGCGCAGGTCGAGCTGCCCCTTGACCCCCTGCTCGAGGGATTGCAGGATCAAGAAGATGCGTGAGCTGCCGAGAAAGGTGAGGGTCTTTCCACCAACTCTCGATTCCTCCCCGTCCTTGGCGGTACCGATCGCGGTCAAGTCTCAAGTATCGCACAAGACGGTCTATTAATAAAATTATTTATTTATTTTCTTTTGGGGTCAATCGCAGGCTTTCCTTCGAGCACGTGCCGTCCTTTGCCGGTCGACCGTTGTCTGGATTCAAGCTCGTGGCGATTGTTGCCGAGCTAATAAGCGAACGTATGAGGGAGCAGCTCAACAACAACCCGCTTGCGCAGCTCGGCGTGGTCGGCGTGCTGATCGTCGCCGTCGGCTTCTTCCTGCTCTCTTCCAGTGGGGGCGGCAAGGAAGAAGAAGAATCGGCCGGCTCGACCGAAGCGACGGTCAGCGTGGCTGGATCAAGCGCTAGCGGCACCGCTACCGGGGCGACCCCGGGCGAAGCCGTCGAAGGCGCGGTCGAAGCCGCGACCGAAGCGGCCGGCGGGGAATCGCTCTCCTCGGCGCTCTCCGCCGCGACCACCGCCCCGCCGCTGCCCCGTCCGGTCCTCGATGCCTGGAAGGCGAACAGGACCCTCGTCCTGCTCTTCGTCCGCGACGGTGGCATCGACGACCGCTTGGTCAAGACCGCCACCGACGGCCTGGCCGGTTTCGACGAGGCCGCGATCTTCGTCGTCCCCGCGGCCAAGATCGCCCGCTACGCTGCGATCACCGAGGGTGTCGGGGTCGACCGCGTGCCCGCTCTGGTCGTGGTCACGCCTAAGCATCTGAAGAAGACCATCCCGACCGCCTCGGTTCTCTATGGCTTCCAGAGCCCGCAGAGCGTCGCCCAGGCTGTCATCGACGCCGGCTACAAGGGCAAGACCCTCGACTATCACCCGTGAGATGAGCTGACGTGGACTCGCGGGAATTCCCGAGCCACCTGCGGCCGGTCCCCGACTCCGGCGGCTCCGACCGCGCCAGCGCTCGATCCAACCGCAGGCGGCACCCCCGGCCTGACGCCGCCGCAGGTCCGCGGCCGCCACAGCGGCTTCGTCACCGATGTCATCGTCGACCTCGGCTACGTCTCCGACGACGTCGCCCGGACCGGCGATCGAGGCGGCGCGCACGGCCGGCCGCCCGCCGGAGCGGCTGCTGATCGAGCAGGGCGCGATCAGCGCCGACCAGCTCTCGCGCGCGGTCGCCGAGCGCTACGGCCTCGACCACGTCGACCTCTCCACCTACCAGGTGGACATGGCGGCGGCCAACCTGATCTCGGTCAACACGGCCCGCCGCTACCGGGCGCTGCCGGTCGGCTTCGTCGACAAGGAGACCTTGCTCGTGGCGATGGCCGACCCGACCAACGTGCTCGCGGTCGACGACATCCAGATCGCCACCGCGCTCGACTGCCGCGTCGCCGTCGCCGCCGAGGAAGACATCGAATCGCTGATCGGCCGGCTCAACACGCTGCAGAGCGCCGTCAGCGAGGCGGTCACCGAGGGCGAGGCCGAGGCCGAAGAGGGCGAGCTGGCCGAGGTCGCCGACATGGAAGTCAGCGCCGAGGACGCGCCGGTGATCAAGCTCGTCTACAGCATCCTCGGCCAGGCGGTGGGGGAGGGGGCCTCGGATGTCCACTTCGAGCCCGGCGAAGATGAGATGCGCGTCCGCTTCCGTGTCGACGGGGTGCTGCGCGAGGCCGCGCACGTGCCGAAGCGGATGGTCACCGCGGTCGTCTCGCGGGTGAAGATCATGAGCGACCTCAACATCGCCGGAGAAGCGTGTGCCGCAGGACGGCCGGGTCAGCGTCACGGTCGAGGAGCGCCGCGTCGACCTGCGCATCACGACCCTGCCGACCCAGCGCGGCGAGGGGGCGACGATCCGCATCCTCGACAAAGAGAACGCGCAGCGCTCACTCGACGAACTCGGCATGGACGGCAACGGGCGCAAGCTCTTCGAGGACGCCTTCCACCAGTCCTATGGCGCGGTGCTCGTCACCGGCCCGACCGGCTCCGGCAAGTCGACGACCCTCTACGCGGCGCTGCAGGAGATCAACGAAGTCGAGCGCAACATCATCACGATCGAGGACCCGGTCGAGTACCGGCTGGCCGGCGTCAACCAGATCAACGTCAACCGCAAGGCGGGGCTCGACTTCGCCACCGGGCTGCGCTCGATCCTGCGCGCCGACCCCGACATCGTGATGGTCGGCGAGATCCGCGACGGCGAGACGGCGCGGATCGCGATCGAGGCGGCGCTGACCGGCCACATGATGCTGACCACGCTGCACACCAACGACGCCCCCGGCGCGATCACCCGCCTGACCAAGATGGGGATCGAGGCCTTCCTGATCGCCTCGGCCGTCGACTGCGTCGTCGCCCAGCGGTTGGCCCGCAAACTCTGCAGTCACTGCAAGCGGCGCACGATCGTGCCTCCGCAGGCCCTGGCCGAAGCCGATATCCGGGTCGGGGGAGAGGTCGAGGCCTACGAACCGGTCGGCTGCTCGCGCTGCAACCAGAGCGGCTACCGCGGCCGGGTCGGGATCTACTCGGTGATGGCGCTGAGCGACCATCTCAAGGAGATGGTGGTCGCCCAGGCGCCGGAGGCCGAAATCGCCGCGATGGCGCGCGAAGAGGGGATGCTGACCCTGCGCGAGGACGGCCTGGGCAAGGTTCGCGCCGGACTGACGTCCCTGGAAGAGGTAGTCCGTGTCACGGCTTAACGCCGCCGTCTGCTGTCGGCTGAACCCTTTACCCCCGAATTCGGGGGTAAATCGACCAGTCGGCGGCGATCACCTTCCCTCAGACTTCAGGAATTCGCCCGAGGGGCCGATCTAACCGCCATGGCCTTCGATTTCGCAGAGGTTCTTCGTCGCATGGTCGAGAGCCGTGCCTCCGACGTGCATATCACGCCGGGGGTGCCGCCGGCGATGCGCGACAAGGGCAAGATCGTGCACATGGAGGGGTTCGACGTACTCTCCGGACAGGAGACCCGCGAGGTCGTCTACAGCATCCTCAACGACGATCAGCGCAAGCGCTTCGAGACCGGCAAACAGCTCGACTTCGCCTACGCGATCCCCGGCGTCGCCCGCTTCCGCGTCAACTGCTTCTTCCAGCGCGGCTCGGTCAGCGCCGCCTTCCGCCTCGTGCCGCAGGACATCCCTTCGCTCGACTCGCTCGCGGTGCCGCAGGTGCTGCGCGAGCTCTGCGCCAAACCGCGCGGCTTCGTCCTCGTCACCGGCCCGACCGGCTCGGGCAAGAGCACGACCCTGGCGGCGATGCTCGACGTGATCAACGAAGAGAAGCAGGATCACATCCTCACGATCGAGGACCCGATCGAGTTCCTGCACCAACACAAACGCTCGATCGTCAACCAGCGCGAGGTCGGCTCCGACGCGCCCGACTTCGCCCTTGGCCTGCGCGCCGCCCTGCGAGAGGACCCCGACGTGATCCTCGTCGGCGAGATGCGCGACCTGGAGACGATCTCCACCGCGCTGACCGCGGCCGAGACCGGCCACCTGGTCTTCGCCACGCTGCACACCCAGTCGACCGCGCAGACGGTCGACCGGATCATCGACGTCTTCCCACCCCAGCAGCAGGGGCAGGTGCGCACCCAGCTCTCGATCGCCCTGCAGGGGATCGTCACCCAGCAGCTGCTGCCGACCGCCGACGGGATGGGCCGCGTCGTCGCCACCGAGGTGCTGGTCCCGACCCCGGCGATCCGCAACCTGATCCGCGAGGGCAAGACGCACCAGATCTACGCCGCCGTGCAGACCTCGGGCGCGGTCGGCATGCAGACGATGGACGCCGACCTGGCGCGGCTGGTGCGAGCGGGGAGGATCACCCGCGCCCTGGCCGAACAGCAGGCCTCGGTTCCGGAGGAGCTCAAGCGACTGCTCGGCTCGGCGCCGATCGCGACCGCTTCAATGCAGGCCGGGGCCGCTCCGCCGGCGCAGCCCGTCTACAGCGGAGGCGCGTAGTCGATGGCGGGCGCCAGCACCTTCGCCTTCCGCGCAATGGACGTGGCCGGCGCTGCCTCCGCCGGCGAGCTCGAGGCCGAGTCCAAGGCACAGGTCACCGAGCAGCTGCGCCAGCGCGGGCTGATCGTCCTCGACGTCAGCGAGAAGAAGGCGCCGTTCGCGATCGAGGACCTCTTCAAACGCTGGAAGAAGGTCGACGTGCGCGAGCTCGCCGTCTTCTCGCGCCAGTTCGCCACCCTGGTCGCCTCGGGGATGCCGATGCTGCGCACCCTGCACACGCTCGAGGAGCAGACCCAGGACGAGAAGATCAAGGTTGCGGTGGCGGGGGTGCGAGCCGACGTCGAGGCCGGCAGCACCCTGGAGCAGGCGATGCAGCGCCATCCCGATGTATTCGACCGCCTTTACCGGGCGATGGTCCGCTCCGGCGAGGAGTCGGGCCGGCTAGAGGACGCGCTCGACCAGGTCGCCTTCCAGGTGGAGAAATCCGACGCTCTCAGGCGTCAGGTGAAATCAGCGATGATGTACCCCCTGTTGGTTTTCGGTTTCGCGGCATTCGCGCTGATCGGGATCGTCGCCTTCGTCATTCCGGTCTTCGCCAAAGTCTTCGAAGAACTCTCCGAAGAACACCCAGAAGAAGAAGGCGGCCTGCCGATACCGACCCAGATTTGTGTCTCGGCCTCGCATGCGATTACCGGCTACTGGTTCATCCTCATTCCACTGTGCGCCGGCCTCACGTTCGGCTTCTTCCAGTGGAAGAAGACCGACCGTGGCAAAGAGATGTGGGATCGCTTCAAACTGCGCCTGCCTGCTCAGATCGGCGACGTCATTCAGAAGGTCGCGCTGGCCCGCTGGTCACGCACCTTCTCGGGCTCGGTCTCGGCTGGCGTGCCGATGTTGCAATCGATCAAACTGACCGGCGAAACGGCCGGCAACGTCGTCATCGAGCGGGCCATGGAGGATCTCTATGCCGCCGCCAAGCGGGGCGGATCGCTGGCTGGCCCGATCGAGCGCGACCCGATCTTCCCGCCGATGGTCGGCCACATGGTCGCCGTCGGCGAGGAAACCGGTCAGCTCGAGCACATGCTCTCGAAGATCGCCGATTTCTACGAGACCGAGGTCGACGCCAAAGTCAAAGCCCTCACCTCGCTGATCGAGCCGATCATGATCGTCTTCGTCGGCGGCGTCGTCGGCTTCATCGTGATCTCGATGTACCTGCCGATCTTCAGCCTCTACGAAAAGATCCGCTGAGGTCGGCCGTTCGCCTGGCCTAACCTTGGAATGTTTGGCGAGAAATCCAAGGTTATACGCTAACCTTTCAAAGCTCGTCGAGTTTTGAAAGGATGTGAGTGCCGTGGAGCGCGAGGGGCAGAGAGCCACGTCACAACCGTTCGGCCGCTACGTCAAGCGCCTGTGGGAGCCAGACCTACGCGCGTATGGGGGCCTCAACGCGCGTCGAGGGGGTTCGTATCAGGCATTTGTGCCCGACCCGATCGCCGACCGGTCCTTCCTGCTCGACGAGGACGTCCACCTCACGTTGCACCAGGCGACGAAGCTGCTCGAGCGCCTCCAACACGCTCCGACCCGGATTGCGACTCTTGGGGCTGTTGCGCAGAATTTGCTGCGTTCCGAGAGCGTGGCCTCGTCGCGCATCGAGGGCGTGCTCATCTCGCACAAACGGTTGGCGCGAGCCGCTCACCAGGGCCCGGGAAAGCGACGCATCGACAACCGGGCTGCTGAGGTTCTGGGGAACGTTGAGGCGATGAAGCAGGCGATCGAACTGGGCGCCGAGGCCCGGCCGATCGCGGTCGCGGATCTGCTCGAGATCCATCGCCTATTGCTGCGCTTCACCGAGGTTCGGGAAATCGCCGGTGTCGTGCGGACGGCGCAGAATTGGATCGGGGGCAGCGACTACAACCCGATTGGAGCCGCTTTTGTGCCACCGCCTCCAGAGCACGTGCCGGATCTGCTCGAGGACTTGTGTCGGTTCGCCGCGCGGGACGATCTGCCGCCGATCGTCCAAGCCGCAATCGTCCACGCGCAGTTCGAGACCATCCACCCCTTCGCAGACGGCAACGGTAGAACCGGACGCGCGCTCGTCTACTCGGTCCTGCGCCGCCGTGGAGAGGTGGGCACCTACATCCCGCCAATCAGCCTCGTGCTCGTCAATACCCCAAAGCACTACATCGGGGGGCTCACCGCCTACAGGGAAGGGGACGTGAGCGAGTGGTGCGATGCATTTGCCGGGGCCGTCGCCCGCGCGGCGGAGGAAGCAGAGCGTCTGGCGGCAGCGATCGAGACGCTCGAGGAAAAATGGCTCGAACGCGCCGGAACGCTACGTAAGGATTCAGCCGCCCGGGTACTGATCGGGGCCCTTCCTGAGCAGCCGGTCATCGATGTGGCGCTTGCTCAGCGCCTTACCGGCAGGTCGGGTGAGGCAGCGAGCGGTGCGCTGACGCGGCTGGAGGAGGCGGGCATCCTTCGCCGGCTCAACGAGCGCAAGTGGGGGAGGCTCTGGGAGTGCGATGAGCTGCTGGACCTGGTCGAAGAGTTCGAGGAGTCGGTGCGGCGCTCGTTTCCTGGCGCGTAGCGGTTACAGATTCGCGGGCCTCTGGATTACAGTTTCGCCTGACGAGCGCTATCTCATCCATATTTTTATGTCCTTAGTAGGCATATAAAAAGGCGTTACTTTGATATATTTACTCGCGTGGGTCAGCCAGCAACAACGCACCGGACGACGATCGAAATCGAGGTCCCGGCTTTCGAGGGTGCGCGCGAGGTGCTCGGAACCACGGGATACAAGGAGACCGTCAACGAGGCACTGCGGGTTGTGAGCCGCGGTGAGCAGCTGCGCCGGGCCGCCGCGCAGATACGCGCCGGCCAACTGGGCGTGATCACCACGGAGGAACTGCGAGAGCAGCGCAGTCGTCGCGTCTAGTGCCCCGCTATCTGGCCGACACCTCGATCTGGGCGTGGGCACAGAAGACCGAGCGACCCGACATCCGAGAAAAGCTCGCGACTCGTTACGAGCAGGGCGAAATCGTTACCTGCGTCCCGGTCGTTCTTGAGGCGATGCACCGCCCCGAGACCGCCGACCGCTATAGGGAACACTTCGACCGCCTGTTCGCGCCGCTGGAGCGGATGCCGCTGGAGAACGCGAGCGTCGAGCGCGCCCTCACGGTCCAGCGCGAGCTCGCGGAGGCATCCGACGGCAACCACCGCCGCCCAGCGATCGACTTCCTGATCGCAGCCGCGGCCGAGGCAGCCGGGCCAGAGGTCGTCCTCTGGTGCTTCGACCGCGACCTGAAGGTCATCTGCGACCACACCGGCCAGCCGTGTGAGCCCGAGGAGTCAACCGGGCCGGGCCACTGAGTCGAAGCTCTCATTTGCGGGGCTTACGGGTTATCCGGTAGGTCGTCGGTCCGCATATTGCCGCTGGCCTGAGTTTTTGCCGGATGCAGCCCAAATTTCGGGGATTTAGGGATCTGGGTTGCTGTCGAAGAGGGGAGGGTGATGAATCTGCCAGTGCTTCGGTGCAAAAGGCAAACCCGCTGTGAGGTGGGGGCGCAAAGCCTTCGGAGCTCCGTTTGCGGAGCTGGCCGGGCTACCACCGGGGTCGACAGACACCACGTGGCTTCAAGCGACGGGGCTCTGGCGCAAACGATTAGGACCATAGGAGGTCACTAATGTTTCTCCAGAATCTCCGGGCCAAGATTGGTGCCCGGCTCAACGGCGACAGCGAGAGCGGCTTCACGCTGATCGAGCTTCTCGTCGTCATGCTCATCCTCGGCATCCTCGCCGCCATCGCGATCCCCGCCTTCTTCAACCAGCGGGAAAAGGCCACCGACGCTCAGGCTAAGTCCGCAGCCAGGACCGCTGAGACGGCGATGGAGACCTACGCGACCGAAAACGGTGGCAGCTACGCGGCCGCCTTGAACACGGATCTCAACAGAATCGAGCCGACGCTCCAGACCACCGGCGACAACGCCATCACTGTTACCAGCACCGAAGACACCTTCAAAGTGACTTCGACGTCCGGAACGGAAGACACGTTCAGCATCGAACGCAAAGCCGATGGGACCGTGGACTTCAGCTGTACCGGAGAAGGTGGATGTCCGTCGGACGGCAACTGGAACGAATAGTCGCCTGACGTAAAGATGGCCAGATTTGGTCAACCAGTTACAGCAAGGGCGGGCCTTCGGGCCCGCCCTTTGCATGTGTGGCGCATGTTTTCTGGGGGCGCCTCGACGTTCGCTCATCAAACGTCCAAGAAACTCGTCTTTTCGGCTATAGGAGCCGGGACCGCGCGCCGATAGGGAGTGGGTGCGCCGAGCCATGAGCCAGATCGAGAACGAGCGGGGCAGCATCCTGCTCGAGGCGCTGGTCAGCGGGATCCTGCTGGTGATCACCGCCGTCGGCGTTTTCAGCGCTTTCGAGGCGGGGACGCGGGCAAGCGCCGAGGAGCGGCACAAAGCGCAGGCCGAGGGCTTGGCGCAGGCCGACCTGACCCGGATGCGGACGATGCGGATCTCCGATCTCTCCAACCTGCAGCAGACCAAAGTCGTGACGATCGAAAAGACGCCCTACACGATCAAATCGGCAGCCGAATACGAGACCGACAAAACCGGAACCGCCTCCTGCGTGAAAGGCACCTCGTCCGCTGACTACATCCAGATCCGCTCGACGATCACCTGGCCCTCGCTCGGCAGTCGCGATCCGGTGGTCGAGCAGAGCCTGGTCGCGCCGCCGAACGGATCGATCTCCGAACACAGCGGCTCGCTGGCGATTCAGGTCGAAAACGGCGCGAACGAAGGCATCGAAGGTGTCGGTTTGACCGGTTCGGGGCCGGCGACCTTCTATGGCGTCACCGGAGAAACCGGTTGCGTCATCTTCGGCAACCTGCCGGAAGGCAACACCTACACGCTGACGACGACGATCTCCGGCCCCTCGCTGGTCGACAAGAACGGCGAAGCGCCAAAAGCCGAAACCAACCTCAGCGTCGTCGGCGAGAGCACCAACACGCTGGCGCTCCAGTACGACGAAGCGGGCAAAGCGGCGGCTAACTTCGTGACGACCGTGGGCGGCGTACAGGTGCCCTCGACCGCGGACGCCATAGTCGCCGTCAACGAAGGCATGAAAGTGCCCAGGGTGTTTGGCACGCCGGGAACGCGACAGAAAGAAGTCGTAGCCAAACCCCTCTTCCCCTTCACCTCTCCCTACACGTTCTACGCCGGCACCTGCAACGAAGACAACCCCGGCACGTTGGCGCCGGACGAAGCGTTCGGCGAACCGGAAGTCCCACCCGGGGGCGAAGCCACGATGACGATCGAACTACCGCCGCTGAACCTGACCGTCTTGAACGGGAAATCGTCGAGCCCGGGTGCGCCCCTCTCGGGCGCGGAAGTGAAGATCATCGACAAGAAGTGCAAAGGAAAAGGTGCCCAGACCCTTACCGCATTCACCAACCTCGAAGGGCACCTTCCGGACCCGGGCCTGCCGTACAGCACCTATGAAGTCTGCGCCTACAGCAGCGTCACCGGCAGGCACAAGACGGAAACGAGCGTCACGGTCCCTGCTAGTCCCGCGGCGCTCAAAGCCGGGACGACGCTCAAAATCTACCTCGGCAGCGGGGCGGGGGCTTCGAGCGGAGTATGTCCGTGAGGGAGGAGCGCGGCTACACCCTGGTCGAGCTGCTGATCGGCTCGATGGTCTCGCTGATCGTGCTCGGCGCGATCCTGATGATGGTTCAGGTCGCGACCGGCAATCAGAACCGGGTCTCCCAGCACGTGATCGCTAACCAACGGGGCAGGCCGGCGATGAACCGGATCATCAACAGGATCCGGGCCGCGTGCGTCTCTCCGGGCTTGGCTCCGGTGCGAGAAGGCAGCAGCGAAAACTCGCTGACCATCTACTCGAAGAGCGGCTCGGCCGTCAGTCCGGTGCCCAATAAATACGTCATCTCCCTCTCGGGTGGGAACCTCACCGAAACGGTATCCCTGGGCAGCGGCACCGAACCCTCGAACTGGACCTTTGGCACCGCTTCGAGCCCAATTCTGCTCCTCGATGCCGTTGGCACCGCGCAGGTCGGCGAACCGGCGGCAGGTGTGCCGCTCTTCCGCTACTACGCGTACGAAGGCGGCAAAGTCGCGGCATTGCCGCTGCCGGTGCCGCTGAGTGCCGAAAACGCGGCGAAGACGGTGCAGGTCAACATCGCCTTCAAGGTCGCGCCCAGCGTGGCTTCCGCAGGGGTCGCGGGGGCGTCGGTCACCCTGACCGACGCCGCGACGCTGCGGATCGAACCCGCCAGCGAGGACAGCGCCCAGGTGAACCTGCCATGCGTCTGAGCGCGGCCAGAGGGCGCCTGCGCGAGGAGGGCGGCTACACGATGATCGCCGTGATCGGGGCGATCTCGCTGGTCTCGATGCTGGCGGCGGCAACCCTGGCGGCGACCAACGGCGATGTCAACCTGGTCCAGCGCGACGTCAACTACAGGCGGGCGAATGCGGCCGCCGAGGCGGGGCTCGCCAACTACTCCTTCCACCTCAACAGCGACAACAGCTACTGGGCTCGCTGCACCACGGTGCCGGAACCGAGCGCGGTCAACCAACAGGGGGCCTCGCCGCTGAAAACTCGCAACGTGCCCGGCGCGACCGACGCCAGCTACGCGATCGAACTGTTGCCCTCGTCGACCTACGCGGAAGCGAAATGCAATTCCGCGAAACCACTCGAATCGATGCTCGAGCAGGGCGGGACCAACACCGGTTCCTTCCGCGTTCGCTCGACCGGCTTCGCCGGCGGCGCCAAGGCCTCGATGGTCGCCACCTACAAGCGCGCGAGCTTCCTCGACTACATCTACTTCACCCAGTACGAGACCTCGGACCCGATCACCTACGGAAACGTGAGCTGGCTCAACAACGCCTACGCCCAGTGCGCCAAATTCCGCCGCGAAGGCCGCGAAAGCCAGGCGATCCCCGGTTCGGGCGGGGAATACTGCAACAAGATCGTCTTCGTCAGCGGCGACCACATCGAAGGCCCGCTGCACACCAACGACGACCTGGCGATCTGTGGCACGCCCGAATTCGGCCGCACTGCCGCCGACGTGATTGAGGTCGGTGCCTCCGAACCCGGCTGGATGGCCGGCGGATGCTCCTCGCCGAGTGGGGCCAGCCCCACGTTCATCGGGCCGCTGGTCACGACGGCGCCGGTGCTGAAGCCGCCGACCACCAACGGCAAGCTGGAAAAAATCGCCGGAGCGAGCTACACCTACTCCTGCCAGACCAAGATCAAATTGGAAGGCACGACGATGAAAGTGACGAAGAACAACGGCTCCAACAGCACCTCGACCAGTACCGTCGCCTTTCCGAGTAGCGGAGTGGTCTACATAAAGGCGGGCTCCTGTCCCGGCGACCAGTGGAAGACGTGCGGAGCGAACGAATACTCGCCCTTCTCGGCGAGCTATCCCTCGGGCTCGGACTGCGGCACGGTCTATGTCAAGGGTCACTACTCGGGCGAATTGACGATCGCCGCCCAGGGGGACATCGTCATCGAGGAAGGCCTGACTCGCGACAGCGGATCCCAGGGCCTACTGGGATTGATTGCCAACAACTTCGTCCGGATCAAGCACGAATGCAGCGGCTTTGAACTGCCAAATCTGACAGTCGAAGCGGCGATTCTGGCGATCGAACACTCGTTCATCGTCGACCACTACAACTGTGGCTCGGCCCTCGGCACGCTGACCGTCAAGGGCGCGATCTCGCAGAAATACCGCGGCCCGGTGGGGACGACGGGGGGCACCGGTTACCTCAAGAGCTACAAATACGACGACCGCCTGCGCTACATGGAGCCGCCCAACTTCCTCAACCCGGTCGAGCCCTCCTGGCACATCCAACGCGAGACGCTCGACTTCCCCTAATAACGGGCGACTTCCGCTGATTCTCAAGGATCGGCACTGCGGCGCCGATCTCATCCCGTGCAGATGGCGGCCATAGCCTCATTCGGATTCATCGGCGGCGCCGTGACCGGCAGCTTCCTCAGCGTGGTCGCCCACCGGGTGCCGCGCGGCGAGTCGATCGCCGGGCCGCGCTCGCGATGTGCCGGCTGCGGCGCCCAGATCGCCGCCTACGACAACATTCCGATCCTCTCCTGGCTTCTGCTGCGCGGTCGCTGCCGGCATTGCGACGAGCGGATCTCGATTCGCTACCCGTTGATCGAGATCGCCACTGGCCTGCTCTTCGCCCTGACCGTGCTGGTCCTGCACGACGAACCCGCGCAGCTCGTGCTGGGGCTGGTCTTCGTCGCGACGCTGGCGGCGATCACCCTGACCGACCTCGAGCTGCGACTGATCCCGAACAAGATCCTGCTCGTCTCGGCGCTCGCCGGAGTTGCGCTGGCCGCCGGCCTCGATCCTTCGAGCCTGCCGGAACGAGCGATTGCCGCGGCAGCGGCCGGGGGACTTCTCTTCGCGATCGCCTTTGCCTATCCGCGCGGGATGGGGATGGGCGACGTCAAGCTCGCCGCGGTCATGGGTCTCTACCTGGGCCGCTCGGTGGCGCCAGCGCTGCTGATCGGCTTCGCCGCGGGTTCGGTATTCGGCTTGGCGATGATCGCCCGCCACGGGGCCGCGGCGCGCAAGCAGGCGGTTCCCTTTGGACCGTTCCTCGCTCTCGGCGGTGTGATCGGGCTTCTCGCCGGCGATCAGATCGTCGACTGGTACCTCAGCACGTTCTAGGCCTCGCCTGCGGCGTTAGGGGGTCGCGCAGGTTTTCCTATAACTGAGTAGTTGCAGGGCGAAAGGTCTGGGGCCTTTCTGTCGATTCAGGTTGGGCGTGCCTTCCCTTGCCCTGACCAAGCCCAAGTTCTCCCTGACCAAGCCCAAGGCCGGCCCGGTCGTCGGCCTCGACATCGAGGCTGGCAGCATCGCTGCGACCGAGGTCGCGGTCAACGGCACGGCGCAGGTGACCGCCTCGGCCATCGGCCCGCTGGATCCCGGCGCCTTCCACGAGGGTGAGGTGCTCGATCCAGGCAGCCTTGCCGCGGCGCTGAAGTCTTTCTTCGCCGAGCACAAGCTCTCCAAGCGGGTGCGGATCGGGATTGGCAACCAGCGCCTCGTCGTCCGGATGATGCGCCTGCCGGCGATCGAGAACCCCAAGGAGATGGAGGCGGCGGTCCGCTTCCAGGCCCAGGAGCAGATGCCGATGCCGCTCGACCAGGCGGTGCTCGAGTATCAGGTCGTCGGCGGTGTCGCCGCCGAGGAAAGCGGGGCCGCTCAGGTCGACGTCGTCGTCGTCGCCGCGCGCCGCGACATGGTCGCCTCGTTCGTCGAGCCTCTGCGCCGCGCCGGCCTCGACCCGGTCGGCGTCGACCTCGCCGCCTTCGGCATGATCCGCGCCCTGGCCGGAACGGCCGCCGAGGAAGCCGCCGCCGGACAGGGCCAGACGCCGGCCGGGGTCGTCCTCTACTGCAGCCTTGGCGACGTCACCAACCTCGCCGTCGCTAGGGGTAGGGCCTGTCTCTTCACCCGTGTCTCCCACGTCGGGTTGGAGGCGCTTACGGCGCGCCTCGCCGGAGCCCGTGGACTCAGCCTCGAGCACACCGCCCAGTGGTTCTCCTACGTCGGGCTAGACCGACCCGTTGAGGATCTCGACGGCGACGCCGAGACGATTGCCGAGGCCCGCCGCACGCTGGAGGAGGGCGTCCGCTCCCTGGCTGACGAGTTGCGCCTCTCACTCGACTACTACGGTGCCCAGGAAACCGCTCTGCCGGTCGAAAAGATCGTCCTCTGTGGCCCGGGCAGCGCCATTCCCGGCCTGCCGGCCCAGATGGAAGCCGGCCTGGGCATTCCGATCTCCGTCGCCCGCCCGCCGGCCCTTGGCGCCTTCGACGAGCCCTCGGCAGCGCGACTGACCGTTCCCTTCGGTCTGGCGCTGGAGGACTGAGATGCGCCCCGTCAACCTGATCCCGCCCGAGGACCGTCGTGGTGAGCAGGCGCCGCTGCGCACCGGTCCTCTCCCATACATCCTGCTCGGCGCGCTGGTGGCGGTGCTGCTCGGCGTCAGCGCAATGGTCCTGGTCAGCAACCAGATCGCCGAAAGCAAGAGCGAAGTCGCGACCCTGGAAAGCGAAGACGCCGCCGCTGCCGCCAAGGCGCAGCAGCTCGCCTCCTACACGCAGTTCCGCGACATGAGCGAACAGCGCGTGGCAACTGTGCAGAGCCTCGCCGACAGCCGCTTCGACTGGGAACGCGTGATGCGCGAACTCGCGCTGGTCCTGCCGAGCAGCGTCTGGCTGACCAGTCTCACTGCGACCGCCTCGCCGAATGTCAACATGGGTGGCGCCGGAAGCGGTGCCTCGGGCGCAAGCCTGCGTGCCCAGGCCCCCGGCCCGGCGCTGGAACTGAACGGCTGCTCATCCGGCCAGGAGGCGGTTGCCAACTTCGTCATCGCGCTGAAGGACATCGACGGCGTGACGCGGGTCGGGGTCGAATCCTCAGAACTGGGCGAAGGAGAGAACGAAGAAGCGGAAGCCTCAACCGAAGTGGGAGCCAACACCGGCTCCAGCGGCGACGAATGCCGTACCCGCAACTTCATCGCCAAATTCGCCCTCGTCGTCGCCTTCGACGCCGCGCCGGTGCCGAGCGAAGAATCGTCGGAATCGACGGTGGCGGCGCCGGTCGAATCGGCCGAATCCACCGCTTCGGAATCCTCCGAAAGCACGGAAGGCGGCTGAGATGAAGAAGCTCAGCTCGTCCAACTTGACCGTCGTAGCGGTGCTCGCCATCGTCGTGCTCGGCTTCGTCTTCTACTCGATGGCGCTGAGCCCCAAGCGCGAAGAAGCGAGCAAGCTCGAAGCCCAGGTCGAACAGGTCAAGGGCTCCCTCGCTCAGCACGAAGCGGAAATCGCCACCGCCGAACAGGCGCGTGCCGACTTCCCCGCCGAATACCAGCGGCTCGTCGTGCTCGGCAAGGCGGTGCCGGGCGATGACGACACGGCGTCCCTACTGGTTCAGGTCAACCACATCGCCGACCACGCCGGGGTTCGCTTCAGCAACCTCGCGCTGTCGACGGAAGGGGGAGGGGAAAGCTCCGAAGCCGTGGCGCCAGCGCCGGCGCCGGAAGCGGGTGCCACCCCGATCTCTCCGACGGAGGTCGCTGCCTCGACGATGCCCTTGGGTGCCACCGTGGGTCCAGCCGGGCTTGGCGTAATGCCCTACACGCTTAGCTTCGGCGGCAACTTCTTCCAGGTTGCCGACTTCATCAAAGGTCTCGACAAGATGGTCAAGACGCGAAGCGAAACGGTGACCGTCGACGGGCGCCTGCTGACGATCAACGGCTTCTCTCTGCAGGCGCCGCCTAACGCAGATTTCCCGATGCTGGAAGCGACCTTCTCCGTCACCGCCTACCTGACCCCACCCGGCCAGGGCCTCGCCGGTGGCGTTTTGCCTGAAAGTCCGGGCGCAACCGAAGCGACCCCGGCCTCGACCACGATCGGAGTGGCGCGATGAAGAAGCTGAAGGGGCCGGAGCTGAAGATGCCCGAGCTGAAGGCTCCGGACTTCCTCGCGGACCTCTACTACGACCTGCGCGACCGGCGGCTGCTGCCGCTGGTTGCCCTGGTCGTGGTCGCGATTGCCGCCGTGCCGTTCCTGCTCGGCGGCGAAGTCGAACAGCCGACTCTGCCGGCGCCCGGCGCGGTGGCCCTGGGATCGCCGGCTGAAAAGACCTCCAAGCTCACCGTCGTCGAGGCTACGCCAGGGCTGCGCGACTACCGCAAGCGGTTGCGCGGCAGGGTGGCGACCGATCCGTTCGTGCAGCACTACACCGGGCCTGCGGGCGGTTCGACTTCGAGCTCACCCGGGGAAGGCTCCTCTTCGTCCGGGTCCTCAGCCGTCAGCGAAGAATCGTTCACGACCGAAAGCACCACGGTCGAAGTGGAAACGGGCGGCGGATCGTCCAACGGCGGCGGTTCTTCGAACGGCTCCGGGGAGAGTCCCCCCAGCGGGCAGACCGAAGGCGTTCACCTCTTCGAATTCGTCCTCGACGTTCAGGTCTCCCACTCGGAGACGACTGCCGACGGCGGCCAGAAGATGGGCGAGCCCGAAATTCGCCATCGCGTCCGCCCGCTGACGCAGCTGCCGGGGAAGAAGGCGCCCGTCGTCACGTCGATGAGCGTCAACCTGCACACCGGGAAGATCGTCTGGCTGGTCTCCAACGAAGTTCAATCCCTCGACGGCGAATTCGACTGCGCCGCCCGGACGCCGAACGGCGCCTGCGAACTGGTTGAAATCGAACCGGGCTTCCCGCTGGAACTCGTCTACGGACCGGACAAGGTGCTCTACCGGATCAAGGTGACCAACATCGACACCGTTTTGGCGGGTAAGGTCGGTGACCAGCGCTCCTCTCGTGCGGACTTTGCCGTGCCCAGCGGCACGGTTCCTGCGATGCCATAACTTCAGTAAGTGAAGCTTTGGCGCTAAACTCGCTCTGGCGAGCCGATCGAACCGAAGCCGGCTCCTGTCGAAGGTTCAAATATGAGCGCCGAGAGCAACTCCCGCTGTCCTGTCTGCCGCACCGCCGACGTCGTCTGCGGCAAGTGGACGCTCCTCGTCATCCGCGACCTTGCCGAGGGGTGCAGTCGCTTCTGCGAGCTCGAGCGCTCGCTGGAGGGGATCAGCCCGCGCACCCTCTCGCTGCGCCTGCGGGCGCTGGAAGAGGAGGGGATCGTCACACGCAACACCTTCCCCGAGGTCCCGCCCCGGGTCGAGTACGCGCTGACCGAGAAGGGTCAGGCGCTTGTCCCGCTGATCGAGGACATGCGGCGCTACGGCACTCGCTGGCTGCTCGAGGCAGATCCAGTCCCGGCGTAGATCGCCGGGACGGCGACCTTCTGCAAGGTGTCGTGCAGGCGCAGGAGCGGTGCCCGGTGGGGGAAAGCTGGGGATGTGCGTGATCCCCTGCTCAACGAGGCGCTTCGGCGATTGGCTGCCGAGACTGCGACGCGCTTCAGCATGCTTGTGGCCAGCGGGGAGCAGATTCCCTTCGATGTCGACGAGCAGGCGGGGCCCGACGAGGCCTTCTTTCACAGCTATGTGCCGCTGACGGCGCGCTTCGTGCGCGAGCGCGAGGCCGAGCTTCGCTCGCTGCCCGCCTTCGAGTCGGCGCGCAACTCGGTCACGCTGGCCGGCGTCGCGGCGCCCTACCTGGAGCAGCGCGGCGAGACGGTCGCCGCGGATCCCGGCGAGCGAGCGGCGCACATGCTCACCATCTTCATGGCCTCCCTCTGGGACGGCTGCACCGAGTTCTCGCTTGACCGCGACCGGCTCGAGAGCGCCCTCGCGGTGCTCGACGCCGAGGCCGGCAACGTCGACGAGGCCGACATCGTCGTCGTGCCGCTGGTCGGCTTGCAGATGCCGCTCGCACGGCTGCAACTGCCGCACGGCATGCAGCTCGTCCGCGCCGACAGCTTCGAGGCGCCGATCGAGGCGATGCGCAGCGAGGGCATGGGACGCGCCGCCTGGGAGCCGCAGTTCCTGGCAATCGCCGAGCAGGAAGAGGGAGTCGACAGCGCCGCCGCCGCACTTCAGCAGCTCGCCGACCTGATCAGCGTCATGCGCCTCTTCAAGGCGGGCGGGGTCGGCCTCGGGCCGCACGCCTTCGCGCCCACCGGCGAGGGCCGCTGGCGCCGCATCGCAACCGGCGCCCCGGCGCCCCGCGCCGAGAGCTACGAGCTGGGCGAGGAGGAGGCTGCGCAGCTGGTCGAGCTCGCCGAGACACTGGAGGCCAGGCCCGACCCGGCCGGCCCGCTGGCCTGGGCGGTGCGCCGCTTCGAGCTGGGTTGCGAGCGACCTTCCCCGGCGGAAGGGCTGAGCGACCATCTTCTGGCCCTGCGCGCCGTGCTCGATGGCCAGGGCCCGGTCGGAGCCTCATTGCCGATGCGCGCCGCGGCGCTGATCGCCGACGGGTCGACCGACAGGCTCGGCGCCCGCGAGCGGGTCGAAGCCGCGCTGGAGCTGGAGCGCGCGCAGATGTCGGGCGCCTCGGCCGAGAGCGCCACCGAGCTTGCAAGTTGGGCAGAGGAATGCGTGCGCCGGATCCTCCGCGAAGCCGCCCTCGGGGAGCTCGGCGCCGACCTCAACGAGGCGGCCGACGAGACCCTGATCGCCACCGGCCTCGACGCCGGCGACGTCGAGATCGCCGTCACGGCGCAAGAGCCAGAGCTCCGCGCCGAGCCCGAGCCGGTCCACCGCCCGGATCTACCCACCGCATCCGACATTGACCACACCCCAGTGGGGTCAATGTCGGATGCGTCGTTCAGCAAGCCGACGACCGAGGAGGAGCACGACATGGACCAGGACACCCGCATCCTCGAGCCGGTCCCGGCCGAGCACGAGATCCGCATCACCGCGACCCACTGGCTCGACGAGGTCGAGGTGGAGGAGAGCACGCTCGACTTCCCGGCGATCGAGGGAGACGTCTCGCACCGCGACCGGATCGACACCCCACGCGTGCGCCACCTCTTCCCGGTTCCCGAGAACGCCGACTGGGAGGTCCGCGAGCTCAAGTACGACCACTATGAGGACCGCAGCGCGAGCTGAGGCTTCGCCTTGGCGCGCCGTCTTGAGTCGCGTTCGACTTAACTCAAATTCTCTTGATCATAACGCGCTGAAGCGTTATCGATTGGCGATCCTCCAAAAGGAGGCGCCACCGAAAGGAAGAGAAGATGATTCGGAATCTCAAGGCCCTCGGGCTAGCTCTGGCTGTTGTCCTGGCGACGAGCGCGACGGTTGCCTCGGCGGCATCGGCCGCGGGGCAGCTCACATCCGACGGCCCGGTGAAATTGACAGGGACAAGCGCTGGGGGAGCGGCCACAGCGTTTGGCTTCAAAGTGGAATGCCACGAGCACGCCACGGTAGGGGCGGTGGGTGAAACACCGCATGGCTTCCTCACGCCCCCGGTCAGCGCGTTCACAGTGCAAACCCAATCCACCAACTGCGTGGCCACCATCGGCGCGACCGTCGCGCCGGCGACAGTCACAGCGAACGGATGCGATGGAGTAACCAAAATCGGCGAGACAATCTCAGCCGGAAAATGGGGCGGTACCGGGGAAATCGTCTGCCCCGAAAGCAAACAGATCGAAATCCATGCCTACACCAACTCGGCACACACCTCCACGATCTGCACAGTCAAAATTCCGTCGCAGGCCGGGCTCACCGGCGGTTCTGTGGAAAACATCGCCGGCGGCAAAATCACACTCGGCGGGACGATAAAAGGCATCAAAGCGACCAAGACCGGCATTCTGTGCGGAGGAACCGCCGAAACGAACAGTGCCGAAGTCCACGGCGATGCCGTAGTCAGCGCTACGAACAAAGCGGGAGGAGCCACAGCGATCGAAATCAGCGACTAGCCCGGTTCGGCAAGGATCAGGCGCGGCCGGCGGCGATCTCTATGCGTTGCTCGCTGCTTGCGAAGAGGTAGCGGTTTATCTCGGAGAGGCCGCCAAGGTCGTGGACATCCTCGTCCAGGTAGGGGACGCGGATCACGCCCTTGGCGCGCAGCTCCTTGGCCAGGTGCTCGATGTTGCCGGCGTCGCGCTCGGCCAGGGCCTGGTAGTCGGCGAAATTCTCGGCCACGCGCCGGCCGAGGTCAGCATCGCCCAGCTTCCCGCTGAGCTCGCCCTCGAGGTCTGCCCCGTCGCCGCGCAGGCGCTCGGCTGGGTAGTGGACCTTGTTGACGATGACTCCGCCGAAGGGCAGTTTCGCCTCGACCAGCTTGCGGTGGAAGTAGACGGCCTCGTCGATCGGCTCGCCCTGCGGGCCGCAGACGACGAGGAAGCAGGTGTGAGGGTCGGCGAGCAGGTTGTTGACCCGCTTGGCGCGGGCCTGGAAGCCGTCGACCATGCCGCTGAAGGCGTTGAAGAACTCGGCCAGGTCGGCGAGCAGGTCGAAGCCGACGATCCGCTTGAAGACCGAGAGCGCGACTGAGGCACCGCGCCCGGCGACCTTCGCCGCGAGGCCGGTCGGCTTCATGAAGACGCGCAGCGAGCGGCCTTCGATGAACTGGGTGAGGCGTTTGGGGGCGTCGAGGAAGTCGAGCGCGTTGCGGGTGGGGGGCGTGTCGAGGACGAGCAGGTCGAAGCGCCCGCTGGTGTGCAGCTCGAACAGCTTCTCCATCGCCATGTACTCCTGCGAGCCGGCCAGGGCGTTGGAGATCTGCTGGTAGATGCGGTTGTTGAGGACGCGGTCGCGCGACTCCTCGTCGGGGGCCTGGCGGGCGACCAGCTCGTCAAAGGTCGCCTTGGCGTCGAGCATCATCGCCCACAGCTCGCCCTTCATCTCGATCCCGTGCTGCTCGAACAGCTCGGGGTCGACCTGGCTCGCCTCGTTGCCCAGCTCGCGCAGGCCGAGCGAGTCGGCGAGCCGCTTCGCCGGGTCGATCGTCAGCACGCAGACGCGTAGCCCGCGCGCCGCCATGCCGGCGGCGATCGCGGCCGAGGTCGTCGTCTTGCCGACCCCGCCGGAGCCGGCGCAGATGCAGATGTCCTTGCCCGCGAGGATCTCGTCGACGGCAGGCATCAGCCCAGCCTCTTTGCGAGCGTGTGTGCCGCCTCGATGCCCAGCTCGGGCTCGAAGAGGAAGGGCAGGGTTTTCACGGGCGCCTCTACGCGACGCCGCAAACGGGCCAGCTGGGCGCGCTGAGACCGGGCCCGGCCGTGCTCGGAGGTCGCGGCGCGCGCGGCGGCGCGCACGCTGCCGTTCTCACCATCGGCCAGCTCGGCGAGCTGCTCGGCCTCCTCTTTGGAGAAGCGCTCTGGGTACAGCCCGTTGAGGTAGATGCGGTCGACCGCGACACCGACCTCGGTGCGCAGCTCGCTCTCCAGCGCCGCGGTCTCGTTGACCGGCATCTCCTCCGGCAGGGCGACGATCGCGGTCCCGGTGTGCTCCTGGTCGGTGATCAGGCGGTCGAGCTGCTGCGCCTGGGAGTGGATCGGGCCGACGCGGGCGATCGCGGCGAAGGTGCGCGGCGTCTGCAGGAAGCCGATCCCGTGGCCGGTCGCGGGGGCGTCGACGATCACCAGGTCGTACTTACGCCCACTCTTGACCTTGCGGTCGAGCTGGGCCAGCTCCCAGATCTTGCCGATCGTGACCAGCTCCTTGAGGCCCGGGGTTGCGGCGGCGAGGTAGGAGAAGATGCGGCTGCGGAAGAGCAGGTCGCGCATCGCCCGGACCTTGAGCTGGAGCAGGACGTACTCGCGCATCGACTCGTCGGGGTCGATCGAGATCGACCAGAGGTTCTCCGCCATCTCGACCTCGTGGAAGCCGACCTCGGTGTGATCGAAGATCCGCGAGGCGTTCTCCTGCGAGGAGACCTCGCAGACGATCGTGCGCTTGCCGGCTTCGGCGGCACGGATGCCCAGCGCGACCGCCACGGTGGTCTTGCCGACTCCTCCCTTGCCGGTCACGAAGACCAGTCGCTTGTCGAGTAGTTCTGGGATTGGGGTGATTCCTAGCAATTTCGAGGGGCGGCAGGAAAAACGGGCAGTCATGCGAATACCCGCGCAATGGGATTCCTTAGCCGCAAGAACAAGTCCGCGCCCGTGCCGACCGTTGAAGAGCCGCACCCCATCATGGAGGAGTTGCAGGCTATGGAGGACGCCGTTCCCGTGAGACCGGCCGAGCCCGAGCCCGAGCCGGCTCCTCAGCCCGAGCCGGTGGTTGAGGTGAAGGTCCCCGACGAGCCCGACGAGCCCGACGAACCCGAACGCTTCATGCCGAGAGATTTGATCGCTCCGTCACGCCATGAAGCTGTCGTCGAGGAGCCCGTCGCCGAGGTGCCCACCAAGCACGCGGACGTCTTCGTCTTCGCCAACCAGAAGGGTGGCGTCGCCAAGACGACCACCACTTTGAACCTCGCCGTCGCCTTCGCCGAGTCCGGGTACCGGGTCCTCTGCATCGATCTGGACCCGCAGGGGAACCTGACGATGAGCCAGGGAATCGATCCGGACAAGGTCGAGAAGAGCCTCTACGACGTGCTCGTCAACGACATGCCGATCAGCGAGATCATCCAGCACCGCGAGATCGACATCGCCGTCGCATCGATCGACCTGGCCGGTGCGGAGATCGCGATGAGCACCAAGATCGGCCGCGAGCGCTCGCTGGAGAAGGCGCTGAAAGAGGTCATCGGCAACTACGACTTCGTCTGCATCGACACGCCGCCCAGCCTCGGGCTGCTGACGATCAACGCGCTGACCGCCGCCAACAAGGTGATCGTCCCCGTTCAGTGCGAGTATTTGTCGATGCGCGGACTGGTCCAGCTCCAGAACACGCTGAAGATGATCCAAGAGAACCTCAACCCCGAGGTGCGGATCGAGGGCATCCTGCCGACGATGCTCGACTCGCGCACGGTCCACGCCAAGGAGGCGGTGGAGATCCTCGAAGAGAACTTCGGCGACCTCGTCTTCCGCTCACGCATCCGCAAGGCGATCAAATTTGCCGAGGCCCCGGTCAAAGGTGCCAGCGTGCTCAAGTACGATCCGCAGAGCAACGCTGCGGGTTACTATCGAGACTTGGCCGAGGAGGTTTTGGCACATGAGTCGGCGTAAGCGGGCAAGTATGCGTGAGGGTCCCCTCTCGGATCTCTTCCGTGCCACCTCCGACGACGCCCCGCTCGATCCGCCTGAGGCGTCTGAGCCTTCCACCGAGCCCGAGCCTCCCGCCGATCCGAGAGAGCTCCGCCGAGCCGGAGACTCCTCCCGAGCGACTGAAACGGGTCTTCTCGGAGGAGCCGGCTCCCCGGGTCGAACCCCCCGCCGAAACCCCTCGCTACGGGCGAGAGGAACCTGAGTATGAGCCGCCCGGCAGTGGGGAGCCGCACCAGCCCGTCATCCGGGTTGTGGGAGTTGGCGGTGCCGGGGTGAACGCGGTCAACCGGATGGTCGACGCGAATGTGCCTGGGGTCGAGTTCATGGCTGTCAACACTGACCTTCAGTCGCTGCAGCTCTGCGTCGCCGACGTCACCGTCCACATCGGTGACGAGCAGACGCGCGGTCTTGGCGCCGGCGCCGACCCACAGGTCGGCCACCGTTCCGCCTTCGAGGAGCAGGACAAGATCAAGCGCCTGCTCAAGGGATCCGACATGGTCTTCGTCGCCGCCGGCGCCGGCGGCGGCACCGGTAGCGGCGCCGCTCCGGTCATCGCCCGCCTCGCCCGTGAGGTCGGCGCGCTGACCGTCGGCATCGTCACCAAGCCGTTCAGCTTCGAGGGCTCGCGGCGCGGCGAGCAGGCCGGCAAGGGGATCGAGGAGCTGGCTGCAGAGGTCGACACCTTGATCGTCGTCCCCAACGACCGCCTGCTCGAGGTACTCGACCAGCACACCTCGATGGTCGAGGCATTCCAGGTCGCCGACGACGTGCTGCGCCAGGGAGTGCAGGGAATCTCCGACCTGGTCACCCTGCCGGCGCTGATCAACCTTGACTTCGCCGACGTGCGGACGATCATGTCCGACGCCGGCCGGGCGCTGCTCGGGATCGGCATGGGCAGCGGCGAGGGCCGCGGCCTGCTCGCCGCCGAGAAAGCGATCTCTTCGCCTTTGCTGGAGACCTCGATGGAGGGCGCGCGGGCAATCCTGCTCTCGATCACCGGTGGTCCCGATCTCTCGCTGGTCGAAGTCAGCGAGGCCGCGAAGCTGGTCGGCGAGGCCGCCCACCCCGATGCCAACATCATCTTCGGCGCCAACATCGACGAGGAGCTGAGCGACCAGATCTGGGTCACCGTCGTCGCCACCCGCTTCGACGGGCAGACCACGCCGCGCCGCGCCGCCGAGCCGATGATTCGGCGCACCAAAGACACTGGCCGTGGCCGGCCCCCGCGCAACGAGAAGGCCGGCGAGCTGAGCTCGCTGGACGTGCCTGAGTTCCTCCCTGGGTAGCTCGCACGCCATGACCGGCGTGGTCGCGGCGGGGCACCCTCTTACCGCCGAGGCGGGAGCCGATGTCCTGCGCGCCGGCGGCAACGCTGTCGACGCCGCGGTCGCGGCCGTCCTCGCCTCCTTTGCCGTCGAGAGTCCCCTGACGGGCTTCGGCGCCGGCGGCTTCATGATGGTCAGCCGCGGCGAGGAGACGGTCCTGGTCGACTTCTTCGTCGCGGCGCCCGGCAAGGACGGGACCGAACGCGGGGTGGAGCTTGCCGCCGTCCCGGTCCACTTCGATGAGGAGACCGTGCAGACGTTCTACGTCGGGCCGGCGTCCTGTGGCGTACCGGGGACCGCGGCAGGTCTGGAGTTGGCGCTGCAGCGGTTCGGCACGGCGCCGCTTGCCGAGTTGACGCGGGCCGGCGTGAAGCTTGCCCGTGAGGGCGCCCCGGTCAACGCCGAGCAGGCCTACATCCTCGAGATCCTCTGGCCGATCCACCAGCGGCTGGATGAGACCAGGCAGCTCTACGCACCCGACGGACGGCCGCTGGGCGAAGGGGACGTCTTCCGCTTCCCGGAGCTGGCCGAGACGCTGGAACGCTTCGGCGCCGAGGGCGCCGAGCCCTTCTACCGCGGCGAGGTCGCCGCTGCGCTTAGCGGCTACGTATCCGCACATGGCGGCACGCTGGGTGCCACCGACCTTGCCGAGTACGAGGCGATCGAGCGCCAGCCGATCCGACGCCCCGTTCCGGGGCACCGAAGTCCTCACCAACCCGCCGCCATCCTCGGGCGGAATCCTGGTCGCCTACTCGCTCGGTCTGCTCGAGCGGCTGGGGGAGACGAGCGGCCCCGAGCAACTGGTCGCGGCGATGGGCGCAGCCAACAGCGCCCGCGGCGAGGAGTTTGCCGAAGGTCTCTACGGCGAGGGCTTGGAGGGGACGCTGCTCGACCCCGAGCGCCTCGATCTGAAGGCGGGCGATCTGCTCGGTTCCACCACCCACATTGCGGTGCTCGACGGCGAGGGAATGTGCGCCAGCGTGACCTGCTCCAACGGCTCGGGCTCCGGCGTCCTCGTCCCCGGCACCGGGGTGATCCTCAACAACATGCTCGGCGAGGAGGACCTCAACCCGCTCGGCTTCCACGCGATCGCCCCGGGGCGCCGTGTGCCCTCGATGATGGCGCCGACGGTGGTGCGTCGCGACGGCGAGATCGAGCTCGGCCTGGGCAGCGCCGGCTCCAACCGGATCCGCTCGGCGATCCTGCAGACGGTGGTGCGTGCGGTCGAGCAGGGCATGGGAGCCGGCGACGCGGTGCACGCGCCCCGCCTGCACTTCGAGCAGGGCGTCGTCCAGGCCGAGCCCGGGATCGACGAGGCAGCACTGGCGCGGATCGAGGCTCGCGGCATCCCGGTTCTGAGGCGGCCACGGATCAACCTCTTCTTCGGTGGCGTGCAAGCGGTCGCCCGCGATCGGACGACGGGCGCCCTGAGCGGCGGCGGCGATCCGCGCCGCGGCGGTAGCGTGGCAGTCGCATGAAGATCGATTTCGAGGCAGAGGGCCTGCTCGACGGCGTCGAGGGTGAGGCCCGGCAGGCGCGGTGTGAGCTGCTCGAACGTCTCGCCGGCGAAGGCGTGCCGCTGAAGGAGTTGCGCGAGGCGGTCGAAGGCGGGCGTCTGGCTCTGCTGCCGGTGGAGCGGGCGGTTGCCGGTGACGGCGCCCGCTACACGCCGCGTGAGGTGGCGGACAAGGTCGGCATCGACCTCGCGATCCTGCAGCGCACCAGCCTCGCCTTCGGCGTTCCCTATCCCGACCCCGACGAGCGCTCGGTGACCGAGGCGGACCTGGAAGCGGCGAGGAGGGTCAAGGCCTTCTACGACGCAGGCCTGCCCGAGGAGGGGATGATGCAGGTCGCCCGCACGGTGGGAATGGCGACGGCGCGGATCGCCGAGGCAAACCGCGACCTGGTCATCCGCACGCTGATGCAGCCAGGCGATACCGAGCAGGACCTGGCGCTTCGCTTCGCCGCCGCCGCCGAGCACATGCTGCCGCTCTTCGAGCCGACCCTCTCCTACGCCTTCCGCGCCCACATGCTCGAGCAGATCCGTCGCGATGTGCTCGGTGCCGGCGACATCGCCTCGGGGCAGCCAGGAACGGCAACCGACATCTCCGTCTGCTTCGCCGACCTGGTCGGCTTCACCAAGCTCGGCGAGCAGGTCGAGACCGAAGAGCTGGGCCTGATCGCCGGCCGTCTCGACGAGCTGGCGACGGCGGTGGCCGAACCGCCGGTGCGGCTGGTCAAGCTGATCGGCGATGCGGCGATGCTCGTCTCCACCGACGCTACGGCGATGGTCGAGGCAGCGCTGCGGATGGTCGAGGCGGCGGACGAAGAAGGCGACGAGTTCCCGCGCCTGCGCGCCGGCATCGCCGATGGCTCGGTGCACGTCCAGGCGGGCGACTACTACGGCCGCCCGGTCAACCTCGCCAGTCGCCTCACCGGAATCGCCAAACCCGGCAGCGTCCTCCTCGACGCCGCGGCAAAGGCCGCGGCAGGGGAGGGCTTCGACTACTCCTACGCCGGTGAGAAACGCCTCAAGGGCTTCGACTCCCGCGTAAAGCTCTACCGAGTAAGAAGTACGGCACACACATCTAGGTAACGGTATGTGTGTTTATTTTCTAATTGCTGTTTGCTCATAAGTAACTGATTCATGCTACGGTCCCGCCGCGCTTGTCCGTCAAATAGGGAGTGGGGGATCGATGAAGCTCAGTGTCTCTGTCCGAGTTGCTCTGCTTGCGTTTGCTTGCGCAGCGTTCATGTTTGCCTTCAGCTCTCCGGCTTGGGCGACGCACAACCGTTCGACCCAGCTCTCCTGGGCCGCCGGTGCGGAACCAGGTGAAGTCCACTTCGAGATCACCTTCGTCGCTCGCCGAAGCTATTACGGCTCCCCGGAAATAGGAGAAACCATTGAAGATCCCTTGCTGGCCTTTGGCGATGGGCAGGCCACCGTTCCCGCCCTCACCGTCACCGCGATTGACGGTGACACGATCTACACCCATGGGGAGGCGACCCACACCTACGTTGGACTAGGCCCGTACACCGCCTCCATTGGCAGCTGTTGTCGCCTTTCTGCGATCTCTGGTCACGTCAACAATGGCGACCTCAACTACCAGGTGCATACCCTCGTCAATCTCGAAAAGGCCAACTCGAGCCCGCAGATTGCCGTGGCGCCGATCGTGTTCTGCCCGACCGCGGGCAGCTGCAGCTTCGCCTTCTCAGGCAGCGGCGCCGACCCCGGAAATCACCTGCAGTGGAGGCTTGCGACTCCGACCGAGACCGGCGACTCGTTCTTCGTCCAGCCGGGCCCACCATTTGCTCCCAACGCGGCCACGGTCGACCCCACCGCGGGCCGGGTCACCTGGGACACCACCGGCGCGACGGTCAACTCCGTCGGCCCGACCTACTACTCGATCCAGGTCATCGCCGAAGAACTCAACTCGCAGGACGAAACCGTCTCCGATACCGCCGGAGATTTCTTCATCGCTCTCGACGACGATCACATCGGGCAACCGGATTGCGATGACACCAACGCTAACGGCCTGGTCGACGACGACGCTGACGGGCTGTGCGACAACTGGGAGACCGACGGCATCGATTCCGACGACGACGGGAACATCGACATCTCACTGCCGGGAGCCGATCCGGAGCGGCAGGACGTCTTCGTGGAAATCGACTACATGAAAAGCCGCAAACCCCAATCGGATGCCCTTCAGGACGTCACTAAAGCATTTGCGGCTCACGGAATCAGCCTGCACTTCTTCGTCGACGAGGAGGTTCCCTTCGCGCACGAAGTCGTCTTCGGCTCCGGCTGCTCACCGTCATGCCCGGCGGGAACGGTGGACTTCGACGACGTCAAGGAAAGCTACTTCGGCGCTTCCGGCGATCGCGCTTCGGTTAACAGCCAGCAGCGCCTCGACGCCCTCAGGTTCGCCTACCACTACATCCTGTACGCAAACGAGCTGCCGGGTAACCGGGGGATCAGCGGCGTTGCGGAGCTCCCTGGAAACGATCTCACGATCACGCTGGGAAGCTGGCGGACCTCCGGCGGATCGGGCCCGCCGAAACGGCGGGACGAGTCCGGCACGCTGATGCACGAGCTTGGCCACAACCTCTCTCTCCAGCACGGGGGTGGCGATCCGGTCAACTGCAAGCCGAACTACCTGAGCGTCATGAACTACACCAGGCAGACCACCGCGTTCATATTGCCGCAGCTCGACTACTCGGATGCCGTGCTGCCTGCCCTGGACGAGACCGATCTCAACGAGCTCCTCGGCGTGCAGGGCCCGAGCGGCGCGCAGGTCGTCTACGGGCCGGGAGTCCATATCGGCGGCTCGACCGGCGCGATCGACTGGAACGGAAATAGCGGCCTGCAGAGCAGTGTGTCCGCCGACGTCAATCAGGTCCACGGCAAGTGCGATGCGAGTCCCGGAGACAACCTCGTGGGCTGGGACGACTGGGACAATCTGGCCCTGGCCTTCCAGGCGACCGCGGACTTCTCCGACGGAGTCCATTCCAGCGTTCTGCCTCAAGAACCCGAGGTGGCGGCCGAAGACGTGATCGACCTCGACGATGACGGCGACGGCGTGCCCAACATCAAGGACGTCTGCACCGCTGTCGGGGGGCCGTTGGCGAACGCCGGTTGTCCGTCAGCGGCCAGCGGGACCACCTCAGCGCCGCGTTCGGGGCCTACTCCGAGCTCCCGCCCCGGCCCGCCCGACACCCTGTTGCGCAACGCGAAGCTCAAAGCCAGGCGGCGAAGCGCCAGGTTCACGTTTGCCGGCTCGGGAGGAGCCTCGGGCCTCCTCGGCTTCCAGTGCAAGCTCGACCAGAAGCCGTTCAAGTCCTGCCGATCGCCGAAGAGCTACTCGAGCCTGACGCCCGGCTCACACGTCTTCCGGGTCCGAGCGGTCGACGCGCTCGGTCAGGTGGACCCGACGCCCGCCGTCAAGCGCTTCGCGGTCGCATCCGCGAAGCCGTCCCGCGGGAGGAAGTGAGGTCAGGCCGGCTTGCGGCCTGAGAGCAGCAGGTTGTAGAAGAGCTCTGCGGGGAGGTAGGGCTCGAGGACGCGGGTGTCGACCTTCTGCAGGGCGATGTAGCTGTTGAAGGCGAAGCGGCGCCAGCCCCAGGAGACCGAGTTCGGCTCGGCGCTTGACTCGACCGTGCGCAGGCCCCAGCCCCAGGCGTTGGCGAGCAGCTCCTCGCCGCCGACCCGTTGCCGCTCGAAGCCGCTGTCGCGCAGCAGCCGTCGCAGGTCGGCCGGGGCGAAGGCGTGGACGTCGACCTCGCCCTCGAGGGCGTGCCCGTTCGACTGCTCCATCTCGGGCACCGCGCGGGGGTCGGCACCGACCAGGCGGCGCCAGGCGGGCGCGGCGATCATTCCGGCCCGCTTGGGTGCCGCCGCGAGACGGTCGCCGTAACGGGAAGGCTCACCGCAGAAGGCGATCGCACCGCCGGGGCGCAGCACGCGACGGAATTCGGCGAAGGCGCGCTCGAGGTCGGGGATGTGGTGCAGGACAGCGTGGCCGAAGACGAGGTCGAAGCTCTCGTCCTCGAAGGGCAGCTCCTCCGCCTCGGTCGCCACGGTCTCGGCTTCCAGGCCCAGTCCCGCGGCCGTCTCGGAGAGTCGCCGCAGCATTCCCGGCGAGATGTCGGTCGCCGTCAGCCGTTCGATCGTCCCCATCTGCAGCAGGTTGAGCGAGAAGTAGCCGGTGCCGGAGCCGATCTCCAGCCCGTCGCCGAAACGGAGCCCGTCCGGACCACCGAGTGCCTTGGCGAGCTTCTGGCGCACCTGCTTCTGTCCGGTGGCGCCGAAGTCGATGCCCCACTTGGCGTCGTATTCGTCGGCGGCGGCGTCGTGGTAGCGGGTGTTGACGTCCTTGATGTGGTCGGGTGTGGCGGTGGGGGAGGCTGGCATCGGGGCGGGAACTCTAGCCGGAGGTCCGCGGTAGAGGTTTGGCTCGTTATGTGACTCAAACCTCTACCGCGGTCGCTCCAATACGGTCCCTGCCGCATGGAGCGCGAATACCTGCAGGAGAATCAGCCCCCCGGGGTGCCGCCGCTGCCGCTGACCGGTGAGCGGACGCTGCCCGACGTGCCCGAGGAGAACTACTGGTTCCGCCGCCACCTCGCCGTCTACGAATGGATCGCGGCGCGGGTCGCCGGCCGGCGAGTCGTCGACATGGCCTGCGGCGAGGGCTACGGCTCCGACGTGCTGGCCGCGAGCGCGGCGAGCGTGGTCGGGGTCGACGCCAATCCGGAGGCCCACGAGCACGCGCGGCTGCGCTACGTCCGACCCAACCTGCGCTACGAGCGCGACCTGGTCGAGAGCTTCGCCGAGCCCTGCGACGCGGTCGTCTTCCTGCAGACGATTGAGCACGTCCAGGACGCCGGCGCGATCCTTGAGCACTTCAAGTCGATGCTGGCGCCGGGTGGCGTGGCCTACGTCTCCACCCCCAACTTGCTGACGCTGGCGCCTCCCGGAGCGGAGAAGTCAGACAACCCGTGGCACGTGCGCGAGTACCGTGCGGAGGAGTTCCGGGCGCTCTGCGAGGACCACTTCGGGCGGGTCGAGCTGCTCGGGCTCTCTCACGCGCGCAAGCTGCGCGTCCACGAGATCGCGATCGGCCTGGGCTGGGACCACGTCCACAAGGCGTTGCGGCTGACCAAGCCCTTCTACGATCGCTTCACCCCGGCGATTGCCGCCTCGGACTTCGCTCTGCGCGGTGACGATCTGGACCGGGCGCTGGACTTCCTGGCCGTCTGCCATGGCTGAGGAGGGCGTCGGCGACCTGGCGATCGTCCTCCACTCGCACATGCCCTACGTCGAGGGGTTCGGGACCTATCCCTTCGGCGAGGAGTGGCTGTTCGACGCTGTGACCCGGTCCTACCTGCCGGTGCTCGAGGTGGCGCGGGATTTGACGATGACCGTAACGCCGGTGCTGGCCGATCAACTCGAGGACCGCGGGGCTGCCGAACGGTTGCGCGAGTTCCTGATCGAGTGGCGGGTCGGGGCCGCTGAGGCGGACGCCCCCGAGGTTGCGCCCGAGTGCCGGGAGGCCTGCGAGGCGGAGTCGGTGCGGTACCGACATGCACTGGAGCTGCTGGACGCGGCCGGCGGCGATCCCCTGCGGCCCTTCCAGGATGCGGCCGCGGACGGGCGGATCGCCCTGGCCGCTTCGGCCGCGACGCACGCCGTGCTGCCTTTGCTGGCGACTCGGGCAGGGCTGCGGTTGCAGCTCGATGCCGGCATCCGCTCGCACCGCCGCCGCTTCGACTGGGACGGCGGCTTCTGGCTGCCCGAGTGCGCCTACGCCCCGGGGCTGGAGCATCGCCTGGCCGAGCAGGGAGTGGGCTGGTTCTGTGTCGACCAGAGCGCCCACGGGCAGAACCCCTTGGACGCGCTGACCCCATCGGCCACCGACGCAGGCCCGGTGGCGCTGCCGATCGACTGGGAGGCAATCCAGTGGCTCTGGTCGCTGGACGGCTACCCGTCCGACCCCGCCCACGCGCAGTTCGCCGGCAAATCGCTGCGCGGGGTGCGGATCTGGAAGGTCGGCGGCGGGGCCTATGAGCCGGCCGTTGCCGAGGCGGTGGCGCGGCGTCAAGCAGGGGAGTTCCTTGCGGCCATCGCAGCCCGCCTGCGCGATTTCGCCACGGAGCGCGGGCACCGTGGCCTGATCGTCTTCGCGATCGATACGGAGCTGCTCGGGCACTGGTGGTCGGAGGGCGTGATCTGGTTGCGCGAAGTGCTCTCCGGTGCTGCGGCGGCCGGCGTCCGTCTGCTCACCGCGCCGCAGGCTCTGGCCGAGCACGAGCCCGTCCAACGGCCCTTGGCCGCCTCGACTTGGGGCGAGCAGAAGGACCTGCGGACGTGGGACTCGCCGCCGGTCGCCGACCTCGCCTGGGGCGCCCGGCGACTCGAGCTTCGAGTGCTGCGGGCGCTCGCCCAAGGCCTGCGCGGGCCCGCGGCGCTGCGGGCTGCACGCGAGCTCCTCTCCGTTCAGGCAAGCGACTGGGCCTTTCTCGACAAGCGCGGTCAGGCGGGCGACTATCCCTTCCGCCGAGTTACCGATCACTCCGAGGCGTTGCTGGAGGCCATAGACTCTGCCGTCAGCAGCGACCCGCGTATGCGAGCACTAGCCCCGGACCTGAGCCTCGCTCCCCTGTTGGAGCCCTAGCCAAAGCTTCCGATGACTCGCGTGCTGATCCTCTCCTGGGAGTACCCGCCGCTGATCGAGGGCGGCCTGGCGCGGCATGTGCGCAAGCTCTCCGAGGCTCTGGTCGAGCGCGACGTCGAGGTCCACGTGCTCACCCGTGGTGGCGAGGAGTCGCCGGCCGAAGAGCGTCGCGGTGGTGTCCATATCCACCGCATCCGCGAGCCGCAGCGCCCCACAGAGCTGGGCGAGTTCGTCGCCTGGGTCGAGCGGATGAACTCCGACATGCTCGCCGCCGGGGTCGAGCTCGGCGACCGCTACAGCTTCGATCTCGTGCATGGCCATGATTGGCTGGTCGCCAACGCTTGCGACCACCTGGCGAAGCGCTTCGAGGCGCCGCTGGTGACGACGATCCACGCCACCGAGCACGGCCGCCACCAGGGCTGGGTCGACAAGCATCCGCAGAGCTACATCCACGGGGTCGAGCGCTGGATCACCAACCGCTCGGAGCGCACGATCGCCTGCTCGCACTACATGCGCGAGCAGATCGTCGACATCTTCGGAGTCGAGGAGGAACGGGTCAGCGTCATCCCCAACGGCATCGACCCCGACGATCTCCCGGTCCAGGACCCGGCCGAGCTGAAGCGCATGCGGGCCGAGTTCGCGGCGCCCGAGGAGAAGCTGGTGCTACTGATCGGGCGGCTGGTCTACGAGAAGGGCTTCCAGCTTGCCCTGGAGGCGATGCCGCGGGTGATCGAGGAGGCGCCGGGAACGCGCTTCCTGGTCGCCGGCTCTGGCACCCACGAGGAGGAGCTGCACCGCCAGGCGCAGGAGCTGGGCCTGATGGAGCACGGCACATTCCTCGGTTGGATAGGCGACGACGTCCTCCACTCGCTCTACCGGATCGCCGACCTGACCGTGGTGCCCTCGATCTATGAGCCCTTCGGGCTGGTCGCGCTGGAGGCGATGGCCTCTGAATGCCCCTGCATCGTCGCCGACACCGGCGGCCTGCGCGAGGTCGTCCCGCACGAGGACGTCGGCCTGCGCTTCCGCTCAGACGACCCCGAAGCCCTCGCCGAGGTCGCGATCCGCGTGCTGCGCGACGATGAGCTAGGCCAGAGCCTCGTCGCCGAAGCCTACGAGCACCTGCGTCGTTTCGACTGGGGCGACGTCGCCGAGCAGACCGCCGCTGTCTACGCCGAACTAGCCGGCGACCCAAGCCCGGCCTAAGAGCCTGTCTCATAACCTCCGCGCGCGCCTGGCGGCACCGGACACTTCGCGGGGCGGCGTCCTCGGTCGGCCAAATAGCCTTGGCTATTAGGCCTCCCTGCGTCCTACCCCCGCTCGGTCCGGCACTCGCCAGTCGCACACGCAGGTTATGAGACAGGCTCTAAAGCGCCCGCAGGACTCCCGCGGCTAGTTCGACTGTGGATCGCCCTTGGGGGCGATCGAGAAGCTGCCGCTTGTCGTGTTGCCCGGCGTCCACTCGATGCCTTCGATCAGTTCGACCGGCTGGATCTGCAGGGCGCTGGAGATTTTGATCAGCGTGTCGATGCGGGGGACACGGGCGCCGCGCTCGAGCAGGCCGATCTCGGTCCGGTGCAGCGATGAGCGCAGGCCAAGCTCTTCCTGGGACAGGTTGGCGCGCCGCCGGCATCGGCGCAGGTTCTCGCCGAAGCGTCGGGCGACGTCCATCGCCGGGATTCTCTTGTCTGCGAGCTGCAGTATCTACAGCCGCCAATCGGGAGAAGCCGAGTCTCTGCGATGGAGGTTCATTGTGTCACAGACAATAGCCCGCGTCTTCGACGTAAAACCTCGCAGGTGAAAGCTACTCTTGAGCTCGGCGCTCGACCGGCTCAATCAGGCCGCGGGAGCGTGGTCCAGGCCTCTGGGTCGGGCTCGACCGGATTGGGCCAGCGCAGCTGCTCCGGGGCGTCGCGCATGCGCACGATCCGGGCCGGGACGCCGGCGACGACGGCGTTGGCAGGCACGTCCTTGGTGACGACCGAGTTGGTGCCGACGATCGAGTTGTCGCCGACGCTGACGCCGCGCAGGATGCAGGCGCCGTAGCCGATCCAGACGTTGGAGCCGACCTCGACCTCGCGGGTGTAGATGCCCTGTTGGCGGATCGGTCGCTCGACCTCGACCACGCCGTGATCGAAGTCGATGAACATCGCCCGGTCGGCGATCACGCACTGCTCGCCGATCCGCACCCGCTTGTAAGCGGAGATCGTGCATTCCTGTCCCATCACGGTCTTGGCGCCGATCTCGACCACGCCCTCGTGGCAGCGGATCTTGGTCCCGTGGCCGATCCAGACGAAGCGACCGAAATCGACCCGCCCCTTGCGCCCTATCTCGAGTTCGAGACGTGGGCCGAGGAAGAGCAGCCCGTCGGTGCGCCAGCGCCAGCCGGCGCGGGTCAGGAAGCGGCGCCACAGGTAGCGCAGCGCGAGCAGCGCGTAGCCCGGCGTCAGCATGCCGTTGCGGGCGCAGAAGCGGAGGAAGCGAATCACGGCCGCGGGAACTCTAGACTGGCGCAGCCATGCCCGACGCCGCCAAATCCGCGCCACTCGCCGAGCGCCTCGTCGCCGGCGACAAGCGGGCGCTGGCGCGGGCGATAACGCTGATCGAGTCCGACGACCCGGCGGGCTGGGAGTTGGTGCGGGAGGTCTACCCGCGCACCGGCAAGGCGCGGATCGTCGGCTTCACCGGACCGCCCGGCGTCGGCAAGAGCACCCTGATCGGTGCGCTCACCGCCGAGCTGCGCAAGGCCGAGCGCCAGGTCGCGGTGCTCTCGATCGATCCCTCCAGCCCCTTCACCCACGGCGCCCTGCTCGGCGACCGCATCCGCCTCTCCGATCACTTCCTCGATTCGGGTGTCTTCATCCGCTCGATGGCCTCGCGCGGTGCGCTCGGCGGCCTCTCGGAGGCGGCGCTGCAGGTCGCGCTGGCGATGGACGCCGCCGGCAAGGACGACGTGCTGATCGAGACGGTCGGCGTCGGCCAGGCCGAGATCGACATCGTCGACCACGCCGACACGATCGTGTTGGCGCTGATGCCGGGGTCCGGCGACTCGATCCAGGCGCTGAAGGCGGGGGTGATGGAGATTCCCGACGTGATCGTGGTCAACAAGGCCGACCACCCGATGACCGACACGATGGTGCGCGAGGTCCGCGGCGTACTTGCCCTCTCGCATCATCCCGGCGAGTGGCAGGTGCCGATCCTGCGCACCGAGGCGGCGCGCGGCGAGGGAGTCGAGGAGCTGGCGACGAAGATCGACGAGCACCGGGCCCACATCGAGGCGGAGGGCACGCTGGAGCAGCGCCGCGCCCGCAATCTGCGCAACGAGGTGCTGGGGATCGCGACCTCGCGCACGCGGCGCCGCATGGAGGCGACCGCCGCCGCCGACCCCGAGACGGCAGCGCTGCTGGAGCGGGTCGTGCGCCGTGAGCTCGACCCGGCAAGCGCGGCGAGCGAGCTGATGGAGCGGCAGTCCGGTGAGTGAGGCGGGGGCGCTGCCGAGCCTCGCCGAGGCGCTCGGCTGGAGCGGATTCGAGCTTGACGACAGCGGCGGCAAGGCCGTCGGCCGGGTCGAGGGGGCATATGCCGACTCGGAGGCGGGCAACCCGGTCTGGCTGGTTGTAGTCACCGGTCGCCGGCGTCGCGCCAAGACGATCGTCGTTCCCCTGCGCGAGTGCGCGGCGATGCCGGGGCGCGTCTGGACCGCCCAGGAGCGCGACACGATTCTCCGCGCGCCCACAGTCGACCCGTCGCGGCCGCTGCTGCGCGAGCACGAGGTGGCGATCTGCGGCCACTACGGAGTCGGCGAGCAGCTCGGTCGCCATGCCGAAGTCGCCGGCCGGGCCGAGGGTGCGGTTACCGCCCAGCCCGCGTCCGGCTGAACCGATCGAGGTCACCTCTTCGTAAGCAAGGGGTGGAAGAGTTGAGCGCATGGTCCTGCTGATCCTTTTCGGATTCGTCGCGGGCGCGGCCACCGCGCTCTCTCCTTGCGTGCTCCCGGTGCTGCCGATTGCGCTCTCCGCGGGCGCGACCGGGGGGCGCCGCCGCCCACTCGGCATCGTCGCCGGCCTCGCCATCTCCTTCACCTTCGCCACCGTCGCCCTGGTCTACGTGATCTCGGCTCTCGGCCTGCCCAACGACCTGCTGCGCAAGCTGGCGATCCTCGTCCTGCTCGGTTTCGGTATCTCGCTGATGATCCCGCCGCTCGCCGCCCGGCTCGAGGCCGGGCTCAGCCGCTTCGCGGGCATGGTCGGTGGGCCGCGCAGCGGCGGCGACGGCTTCTGGTCGGGAGTCGCCGTCGGGGGCAGCCTCGGGTTCGTCTACGCGCCCTGCGCGGGTCCGATCCTCGCCGGGGTGATCACCGTCTCGGCCTCGCAATCGTTCACGGCGGGCCGGCTCGCGGTGGCGCTCAGCTACGGCATCGGCTCGGCCGTCGTCCTCTACTTCCTGATGCTGGGTGGGCGCCGCGTCATCGCCCCGCTCGCCCGCCGTGGCGTCGGCCTGCAGGTCGCCATGGGCGCGGTGATGGTCGTCGTGGCCCTGGCGATGCTGCGCAACTACGACGTCAGATTCCAGAACAGGATCGCAAGCGATCTGCCCAGCTTCCTGGTCAATCCCTCGAAGCCCTTGGAGGACACCGCGGCCGCCCACGATGCCATCGCGGAAGTGCGGGGATCGAGTGGGGGGCTGGGCGAAGCGGTGGCGGAAGCGGCGCCGATGCCCGAAGCCACCGGTCCGGGCCCCGCTTCGGGCCTGCCGGTGTACGGCAAGGCGCCCGAATTCGTCGACAACCAGCAGTGGTTCAACACGCCGGGCGACCGGCCGCTGACGCTGCGCTCGCTGCGCGGGCGGGTGGTCCTGGTCGACTTCTGGACCTACAGCTGCATCAACTGCCTGCGCACGCTTCCCTACCTGACCGCTTGGGACAAGCGCTATCGCAAGGACGGCCTGACGATCGTCGGCGTCCACTCGCCGGAGTTCCCCTTCGAGAAAGAGGCGAGCAACGTCGAAGAAGCGATCGAGCGCAACGGAATCGAGTATCCGATTGCACAGGACAACGAACTGGCGACCTGGAGCGCCTATGGCAACCAGTACTGGCCCTCCGAGTACTTCATCGACGCCCGGGGGAGGGTCCGCTTCGCCCATTTCGGCGAGGGCGAATACGGCGAGAAAGAAAAGGTGATCCGCGAGCTGCTCGCCGAAGCGGGGAAGGCGCCGAAGCATGCCCCCGCGCGCATCAAAGCGGTAGCCCCGTCGCCCACGGTGACCACTCCCGAGACCTATCTCGGCGCGGCCCGTGCCGAACGCTTCGTCAATCCGATGCTCTCGCCCGGTAGCCACGACTTCGGCAACCCCGAGTCGCCCCCGGCCAACGAATTCGCCTACCGGGGCAGATGGAGAATCACCCTCGATTCGGCAACGGCGGAACACAGTGCGGCGCTGGATCTCTCCTTCGGGGCGCGGCGCGTCTATCTGGTGCTGGGCTCCCCCGGGCACAGCCGCCGAATGCGGGTGCTGCTCGACGGCCGCCCGATCCCGGACAGCCTTGCCGGGTCCGATGTCCACAACGGCGTCGTCACGATCTCTTCGCAGCGGCTCTATAACCTCGTCGACCTGCCCAGGGTCGAGAACCGCACGCTTCGCCTGATCCCCGAAGCTGGCATCAGCGGCTACGCCTTCACCTTCGGCTAAAGCCCGCCGTCGGCGGTGGTTCAGCAGCCGAGCTGGCGGGCGATGACCATCTGCTGCACCTCGTCGGTGCCCTCGCCGATGGTGAGGATCTTGGCGTCGCGGTAGAAGCGGCAGACGGGGTACTCCTCGATGTAGCCGTAGCCGCCGTGGATCTGCACCGCCTCCTCGGTCGCGCGTACGGCGAGGCGACCGGTGATCAGCTTTGCCTGTGCCGCAGTGAGGGTGAACGACTGGCCGGCGTCCTTCTCTAGCGCGGCGCGCCAGGTGAGCAGGCGGGCGGCCTCGATCTGTGCCGAGAGATCGGCGATCTTTGCCTGGATCGACTGGAATTTGGCGATCGGCTGGCCGAAGGCGCGCCGCTCTTTGGCGTAGGAGATCGCCTCGTCGAGGGCGCCCTGAGCGAGCCCCACGCCCATCGCGGCGACGCCGATGCGGCCGCCGTCGAGGATGTGGAGGAAGTTCTTGAAGCCGTCGCCGCGGCGGCCGAGCAGGTTGCTCTCGGGGACGCGGCAGCCCTCGAAGCTGAGCGGTCGGGTGTCGGACGCGTTCCAGCCCATCTTGCGGTAGGGCTCGCCGGCCTCATAGCCGGGCGTCCCGTTGGGGACGATCAAGTTGGAGATCTCTTTGCGTCCGTCTGACTCGCCCGTGACCGCGGTGATCGAGACGCAGCCGGAGATGTCGGTGCCGGAGTTGGTGATGAACTGCTTGGCGCCGTCGATCGTCCACTCGCCGTCGGCGAGCTTTGCCTGGGTGCGGACGTTGCCGGCGTCGGACCCGGCCTCGGGCTCGGTCAGCCCGAACGAGGCGAGCTTCTTGCCGCTGCAGAGGACGGGCAGCCACTCGTCCTTCTGCTCGTCCGACCCCCAGAGGTAGATCGGCATCGTGCCGAGCGACGTGTGCGCCGCCATCGTGATGCAGACCGAGGAGTCGATCCGTGCCAGCTCTTCCACCGCGAGCACATAGGAGAGCGTGTCGGCCCCACCGCCCCCGTACTCCTGAGGGAACGGAATGCCCATAAGCCCGAGCCCGCCAAGCTTCTCGACGATCTCGTAAGGGAACCGCTTTTCCCGATCCAACTCCTCGGCAACAGGCTTGACCTCCTGGAGTGCAAACTCACGCACCGTGTCTCGAAGAAGCTTTTGCTCGTCAGAGAGATCGAAGTTCATGAGCAGCGCAGCCTATTGCGCCTGAGGAGAAGGAGGAGGGGTGCCCGGTGGCGCAGCGGCGTCCCGTTTTTCGCACTGCTGGGTCAGCGAGAGCAGCAAGCCGCCCGGCGAAAAACCCAGCAAGCAACCGGGCACCCCTCCTCCTTCTCCTACAACTGCAAACTCTTGACCTGCAGCAACTCCTCGATCGCGTAGCGACCGTTCTCGCGCCCGTGCCCCGACTGCTTGTAGCCGCCGAACGGCGCCAGCGGGTTGAACGCGCCGCCGTTGATCTCGATCTGCCCGGTGCGGATCCGCTTGGCGACCGAGATCGCGCGGTCCTGGTCGCCCGACCAGACGCCGCCGGCGAGGCCGTAGACGGTGTCGTTGGCGATCCGCACGGCGTCGTCCTCGTCGTCGTAGGGCTGGATCGCAAGCACCGGGCCGAAGATCTCCTCCTGGGCGATCGTCATCTCCGGCGTCACCTCGGAGAAGACGGTGGGGCGGACGAAGTAGCCACGCTCGAGTCCCTCGGGAGGCGCGGCGCCGCCGGTCACCAGCTTGGCGCCTTCGGCCTCGCCCTTCTCGATGTAGCCGCGGACGCGCTCGCGCTGGACCTCGGAGACGAGCGGGCCGAGCCGGGTCGAATCCTCGAACGGGTCGCCCGGGGTGAAGGACTCGGCGGCGGACTTGGCCAGCTCCTCTGCTTCGGCCAGCTTCTCGCGCGGCACCAGCATCCGGGTCAGGGCGCTGCAGGTCTGGCCCGAGTTGAGGTAGCACTTGCCGACGCCGTCGGGGATCGCCTTGGCGAGGTCGGCGTCGTCGAGGATCACGTTGGGCGACTTGCCGCCGAGCTCCATCGCGACCGGCTTCACCGTCGCCGAGGCCAGCTCGCAGACTCGCCGGCCGGCTCGGGTCGAGCCGGTGAAGGAGACCATGTCGACGCCGGGGTGGCCGGCGATCGCCTCGCCGACGACCGGGCCGGTGCCGGTGACGAGGTTGAAGACTCCCGCCGGCAGGCCGGCGGCCTCGACCACCTCGGCGAGGATGAATGCGTTGAGCGGGACCACCTCGCTCGGCTTGAGCACGACCGTGCAGCCCGCGGCCAGGGCCGGCGCGACCTTGGCGGCGATCTGGTTGAGCGGGTAGTTCCAGGGGGTGATCGCGCCGAGGACGCCGACCGGCTCGCGCAGCACGCGCGAGTTGCCGATCTCCTCCTCCCAGGCGACTTCCTCCATCAGCCCCGGCATCGCGCCGAACTGCCCGATCGGTAGGCCGGCCTGGATGATCCGGCTCAGCGTCAGCGGCATCCCCAGCTCCTGGGAGATCGTCGCGGCGATCTCATCGCTGCGCTCGCCGAGCCCGGCGGAGATCGCCGCCAGGTAGCCGGCGCGCTCCTCGCGCGAGGTCTGCGACCAGGAGTCGAAGGCGTCGCGGGCGGCACGAACGGCGAGGTCGGCGTCCCCCGGCACGCAGGCCGGAATCGTCGCCATGATCTCCTCGCTGGTCGAGTTGACCACCTCGATCGTCTCGCCGCCCTGTGGCTCGACCCACTTGCCGCCGATGAAGATCTTGTCCCGGGTCTGAGCTTCTGCTGCCGTTGCCATCTCTTCCTCCTAGTTGGTCGCGCGCCCGACCAAAGCTACCGGCCCGACGCCGGGCCCGGGCAGGGCGCGGGCATCGCGGGCATGCAGAAGCTGGCCGCAGCCCTCACAGATGCCGCGGTCGTTGACCTCGCCGCCGCACTCCTTGTGGACGATCAGCATCGGCGGGCCGTCCGGCTCGGGGGAGTGGCGGTCGCCCCAGGCGAGCAGAGCGACCAGGGCGGGCCAGAGGTCGAGACCCTTCTCGGTGAGGAAGTACTCATAGCGCTCGGGGCTCGACTGGTAGGGGCGGCGTTCGAGGATGTCCTCCTCGACCAACCGCTGCAGCCGTGCCGAGAGCACGTTGCGGGCAATTCCGAGCCCCCGCTGCAGCTCTCCGAAGCGGCGGTTGCCGTTCATAACGTCGCGGACGATCAGCAGGCTCCAGCGCTCGCCGACCACCTCGAGCGCCTTGGCGATCGAGCAGACCTGCCCCGGATACTCGTGACCGAGCATGAGAGTGATCTTGGCACACAAGGTTGCGTGAAGCAACCGAGTCGGTTAGAGTGGCCACAATCGATGGTTGCTTCAAGCAACCTTGGCCGACTGGAGGCACAGGATGAGGCTGATTTCACGACATAGGCATCAGCGACGGGCGAAGGCTCCGCGGATCTCGATCAGCCAGGCGGAGATCGCTGCCGACCTGCACTACCCGGCGGATCGCCGCGCTGGCAGCGGAGGTCTGGCAGCGAGCGGCAGGCGCGGGGCGCGATGAGCGGCGAGTCCAACGGCGCCACCGCGGTCGACGCCGCGCTGGCGTTCGCCGAGTCGAGTCCCGAGACGAGCCGCAGCCGCACCCTGGTCTGGCAGGACCCGGTTCCCACTGCAGCCGCCGGCGCGACGATGACCGGCATCGAGTACATGGAAGCGATCGTCGCCGGCGAGGTCCCGCCGCCGCCGATCGCGGTGACGATGCGGATGGGTCCGATCGAGGTGGAGGAGGGTCGCGCCGTCTTCTCCGGCGAACCCGGGGAGGAGCACTACAACCCGATCGGCGTCGTCCACGGCGGCTACGCGTCGACCCTGCTCGACTCGGCGCTCGGCTGCGCCGTGCACACGACCCTGCCGGCCGGCGTCGGCTACACCTCACTTGGTCTCGAGGCCAAGTTCGTGCGCCCGATCACGCGCGATACCGGCCGCGTCCTCTGCGAGGCCAACGTCCTCTACCGCGGCCGTAAACAGGCGACCTCGGAGGCCAAGCTGACCGCCGCCGACAGCGGCAAGCTGCTCGCCCACGGCGTTGCCACCTGCATGATCCTCGGCGGCTCATAGCGAATTTGAGATAAGTACATATCTGCTATATTCCAAGCGTGAAAACGCCTGGAGAGTTACTGAAAGAAGCACGCACGAGGCATGGTGTGAGCCAGAAGAGCCTTGCCACGCGTGCGAGCACGACGCAGTCGGCGATTTCGCGAATCGAGCGCGACCGGGTCTCGCCGTCGGTCGCGACGCTGCGCGAGCTGCTCTACCTGCTCGGCGAGGATCTCGAGATCGGGGCATCGGGTCGCGATTCGGGTGTCGATCGAACCCTCAACGCGAAGAATCTTGCGCTGACCCCCTCGCAGCGGGTCAAGCGGGGCCTTGCGTTCGCTGAATTCGTGCGACGTAACCGAGGCACCGCCGCAAGGCCGGCTGCCTGAGCATGTCGGCCCAGGATCTGCCGGCCCTACCGCTCAAGGCGGATCGGTTGCTGCAAATACTGGACAAGCATGGCGTCGATTTCGTTGTCATCGGCGGGATGGCTGGCCTTGCGCACGGCTCGGCATATCCGACCTATGACCTCGATGTCGCCTATGCCCGCGATCGCGCGAACCTGGAGCGGATGACGGCAGCGTTGCGGGAGCTCGATGTGACGCTTCGTGGAGCACCGGCAGGCCTGCCGTTTCAGCTTGACGCTCAAACGCTTGCCAACGGATCGAACTTCACCTTCGACAGTCCATATGGCAGCTTCGACATCCTCGGCGACGCCGCCGGGATGAATTCCTATGACGAGCTCCGCAATGGGGCTTTGGTTGCGACGATCGAGGAGGTCGAGGTTCGAGTGGCCTCTCTCGATCACCTGATCGCGATGAAGCGCGCGGCGAATCGCCCCAAGGATCAACTGATGGTCGAGGAGTACATCTCACTGGCCGATCAGCAGCGCGAGGACTAGTCCGCAAGCTCGCGCGCGAGCTCGACGAGCAGGCGCACGCCGAAGCCGCTGGCGTCGTTGCCGGTATAGGGACGGCCGACGTCCCAGGCGGTGCCGGCGATGTCGACGTGCGCCCATGGGGTGTCGCCGACGAACTCCTCGAGGAAGGAGCCGGCGTAGATCGTTCCCGCCTTGCGCTTCGCTGCGGCGTTGGTGAGGTCGGCGACGGTCCCTTTGGTCAATTCCTTGTACTCGGGGTGGAGCGGTAGGCGCCAGACCAGCTCGCCGCTCGTCTCGCCGGCCTGGGCGACCGCGGAGGCGAGGTCGTCGTCGTTGGAGATCACCGCCGCGTAGGTCGAACCGAGGGCGACCAGGACAGCCCCGGTCAGCGTCGCCAGGTCGACGATCCGCTCCGCTCCCAGCTCGACTGCGTAGGCGAGGGCGTCGGCGAGGATCAGGCGACCCTCGGCGTCGGTGTTGTTGACCTCGACCGTCTTGCCGTTGTACTGGGTGATGATGTCGCCGGGCTTGATCGCCGTGCCGGAGGGCATGTTCTCGGTTGAGGGAACGATCGCGATCAGGTCGATCTGCAGTCCCAGCTCGGCGATCGCGCCGACGGCCTCAAGCACCGCGGCGGCACCGGACATGTCCATCTTCATCTCGTGCATCGAGGCCGAGGGCTTCAGCGAGATGCCGCCGGTGTCGAAGGTGACGCCCTTGCCGACGAGGCCCAGGGTGGGGCCGGAGCCGCCGCCCGCGTAGCGGAGCACGATCAGCTTCGGGTCCTCCGCCGTGCCCTGGCTGACCGCGACGAGCCCACCCATCTCCTTGGCGGTGATCTCATCGCGTCCGAGGACTTCGGCGCTGACCCCCTCGTGGTGGGAGGCGATTTCCCGTGCCCGCCGGCCCAGGAAGGACGGGGTGGCGACATTGGAGGGAAGGCTCTGCAGGTCGCGGGCGCGGTTCTGTGCCTCGGCGCAGATGCGGCCAGCCTCGGCTGCGCCGGCTGCGCCTTCCGGGGCGAGCAGGGTCAGCGACTCGATCTGGGGCGGAGGCGGGTCGTCGGGGTCCCTGCTGAGGTAGCGATCGAAGCGGTAGGTGGCGAGGATCGTGCCGGTGACCAGCGCTTCGGCCGTCGCCTCGTCTTCGCCCGACTCTGGCAGCAGCCAGGCGAGCGAGGTCACCTCCAACTTCGCGGCCTCCTTTGCGGCCACAGCGGCGACGAGCCGGATTCGCTCGGCATCGGCGTCATCGCGCTTGCCGAGGCCGACGGCGAGCACGCGACCGGGCTGCTCGGGGCGCAGCAGGGTCAGCTTCTGGAAGCCGCCCTTGGCGTCGCCGGCGCCCGGCGCCCCGGCCAGCTCGGCGGGCAGTTGCTCGCCTTCGTAGAGACCAACCGCAAGTAGGTCGGCGTCGGTTTCCGTGGTCTTGATCTGACTGACTTCGACTCTCATGGCGAGCGAGTCTATGAACTCCCGCCGTGCGATTCCTTTAGTCAACTATTACGTGACAAAGGAGGCACAACTTGCCAGGATGGCCCGCTATCGTTCCGGGCAGGGCCTTGCGGCCCTGTACGAGCCGAGATCCGGCATAAACCGAAGCAGAAAGGCCGCCAGATGCCCAGCACCGTAATCCTTGGAACCGCACGCACGCCCTTCGGCAAGATGGGCGGCACCCTCTCCTCACTCGACGCCACCGACCTCGGTGGCCACGCGATCTCCGCGGCGCTGGAGCGCTCCAGCGTTGATCCCGGGCAGGTCGACCAGGTCGTCTTCGGCCAGGTCTTGCAGGCCGGCCAGGGTCAGATCCCCTCGCGCCAAGCCCAGATCAAGGGCGGCGTTCCCAAGGAGGTCCCCTCGGAGACGATCAACAAGGTCTGCGCCTCGGGCATGCGCTCGCTCGGGATCGCCGACATGGCGATCCGGGCCGGTGACACCGAGGTCGCCGTGACCGGCGGCATGGAGTCGATGAGCGGCGCTCCGCACCTTCTGCCCGGTGCCCGCTTCGGCTATCGGATGGGCCACGTCGAGACGATCGACTCGATGGTCCACGACGGCTTGACGAACCCCTTCACCGAAAAGCAGATGATCAACGAGGCGAGCGAGGTCTCCAACGAGCTGGAGATCACCCGCGCCGACATGGACAAATTCGCCGAGCGTTCGCACCGGCTCGCCGCCGAGGCGACCGACGCCGGCCGCCTCGCCGACGAGATCGTCGGCGTCACGGTCAAGTCGCGCAAGGGAGAGAACACGATCGAGGCCGACGAGGCGATTCGCGCGGAGACCACGGTCGAGACGCTTGCCGGCCTGCGGGCGATCGGCGGCGATGACGCGACCCACACGGCCGGCAACGCCCCGGGCGTCAACGACGGCGCCGGCGCGATCGTCGTCGCGTCGAGCGATTGGGCTGAGAAGGAAGGTCGCACCGTGCTGGCCCGGGTCCTCTCCTACGGGACCGTCGCCGACGACTTCCCCTACCTGGCCAAAACCCCCGCCAATGCCGCCAAGCAGGCGCTGGAGAAGATCGGCAAGAGCCCCGAGGACGTCGATCTCTGGGAGATCAACGAGGCCTTCGCCTCGGTCGCCCTCAACTCGATGCGGATGCTCGGCGTCGACGAAGACAAGGTCAACGTCAATGGCGGCGCGATCGCGCTCGGCCACCCGATCGGCGCCTCCGGCTCGCGCATCGTCGGCTCGCTCGTCCACGAGCTGGGCCGCCGTGGCGGCGGCCTGGGCGTCGCTGCGATCTGCTCCGGTGGCGGCCAGGGCGACGCGATCGTGATCGAGGTTTGATTCAGCCCGCGAAAACCGAGTCTGGCGCGGACGCAGGGAGGTCGGCGCCGGGAGCGCACTAGTTGTGCGTGACCAAGCCGACCGACCGAGGACAAAGCCAGACGACGGTTTACAGCGGGCTGCTGCCTTCTTCGATCTGGACAAGACCCTGATGGCGGGGTCTTCGGGGATGCAGTTCGCCCGTGTCGCGACGCAGCACGGGATCGTGTCCCGTCGCTTGCTGGCGAGCTGGGGGGTCGAGCACCTGCGCTACCGGCTGCGCGGTACCACCGACGAGCGCACCACGGAGGTGCTGCGTGTTGCGCGCGACCTGATCTCGGGCGTCCCGGCCCGCAGCCTCGAGCGGATGAACCCCGAGGTGATGGCGGCGATCCTGCCGCGCGTCTACCCACAGATGCTCGACGAGGTCTACGGCCACCAGGACGCCGGCCGCGCCACCTTCATCGTCAGCGCCGCCGGCAACGGCGTGGTCGAACCTCTGGCCGCCGTGCTGGGGATGGACGGCGGCATCGGCACCCGCTACGAGATCGGCGAGGACGGCGCCTTCACCGGCCGCTTCGACGGGCCCTTCGTCTACGGGCCGGGCAAGGTCGAGGCGATGGAGGCGTTCGCTACCGAGCACGGAATCGACCTCGCCGCCTCCTACGCCTACTCGGACTCGATCTCCGACCTGCCGATGCTGCGCGCGGTTGGCCACCCGGTCGTCGTCAACCCCGACCCGCCGCTGGCCGAGATCGCCCGCGAGGAAGGCTGGCAGACGATGCGCTTCGAGCAGCTCGGCCGCCGCCTGGTGGCGCTCGCCGTGACCCTGCTGGCGACTATCGCCGGCTTCGGCGCCTCGCGCATAGCCGCCCGCCGACGGTCGTAAACCGGCGTATATCGGCGTCCTCGGTCGGCTGGATCGGGTCACGCACTAACTGTGCGCTCCCCTCACCAGCCTCCCTGCGTCCACCGATCTACTTGGTTTACGACCGTCGTGCCTAGACTGTCGCTATGGCGACCGAACCGCGGCAAAAGCCGCTGGAAGAGCGCGAGGCGGAGCGCACGACGATGTCGGGACACCCGATCGCGCCGCTCTACGGTCCCGAGCTGGCGCCGACCGAGCCCGAGGAGTCGATCGGCCGCCCCGGCGAGTACCCCTTCACCCGCGGTCCGTACGAGTCGATGCACCGCGGCAGGCTCTGGACGATGCGCCAGTTCGCCGGCTTCGGCACGGTCGAGGAGACCAACGAGCGCTTCCACTACCTGCTCGACCACGGCCAGACCGGGCTCTCGACCGCCTTCGACATGCCGACCCTGATGGGCTACGACTCCGACCACGAGCGCAGCCTCGGCGAGGTCGGGCGCGAGGGGGTCGCCGTCGACAGCCTCGACGACATGGAACAGCTCTTCGACGGGATCCCGCTCGGCGGCGTCACCACCTCGATGACGATCAACGCGCCGGCGGCGATCCTGCTCGCCTACTACGTGCTCGTCGGCGAGCAGCAGGGCGTCTCGGCGGAGCAAGCTCGGCGGCACGATCCAGACCGACATCCTCAAGGAGTACATCGCCCAGAAAGAGTGGTGCTTCCCGATCGAGCCGGCGATGCGCCTGGTCACCGACATGATCGAGTGGTGCACGGAGCAACATGCCGCGCTGGCATCCGGTCTCGATCTCCGGCTACCACATCCGCGAGGCGGGATCGACCGCGCAGCAGGAGCTCGCCTTCACGCTCAAGGACGGCTTCACCTACGTCGAGCGGGCGCTCGAGCGGGGCCTCGACGTCGACGACTTCGCCCCCCGCCTCTCCTTCTTCTTCAACGCCCACATCGACTTCTTCGAGGAGATCGCCAAGTACCGGGCGGCGCGGCGGATCTGGGCGCGCGAGATGCGCGACACCTACGGCGCCAAGCGCGAGGAGTCGATGCGGCTGCGCTTCCACGCGCAGACGGCGGGCGTCTCGTTGACCGCCCAGCAGCCGCTCAACAACGTCGTCCGGACCTCGCTGGAGGCGCTGGCCGCGGTGCTCGGCGGCACCCAGTCGCTGCACACCAACTCATTCGACGAGGCGCTGGCCCTGCCGACCGAGGAGGCGGTGCGGGTGGCGCTGCGCACGCAGCAGATCATCGCCTTCGAGTCGGGCGCGGCGAACACGGCGGACCCGCTCGGCGGCTCCTGGTTCGTCGAGAAGCTGACCGATGAGATGGAGGCCGCCGCCTACGACTACTTCGCCCGCATCGACGAGCTGGGGGGGATGGTCGAGGCGATCCGCCGCAACTTCCCCCAGCGCGAGATCGCCGACGCCGCCTTCACCTACCAGCGCGAGGTCGACGAGCGCAGCCGCATCGTCGTCGGCGTCAACGACTTCGTCCAGGAGGACGAACAGCCGACGCCGATCCTGCGCATCGACCCGAGCCTGGAACGCAAGCAGACCGATCGCCTGGCGGCGACCCGCTCTCGCCGCGATGGCGCGGCGGTCGAGTCGGCGCTGGCCGAGCTCAAGCGCGCCGCCGCAACCGACGCGAACCTGATGCCGCCGATCATCGCGGCCGCTCGTGCCCGGACCACCGAGGGAGAGATGATCTCGGCCCTGCAAGAGGTCTTCGGGACCTACACCGAGTCCCCGGTCTTCTAGCCCCACCTTCGTCCCCCCACCAGCGAGTGGTCACTTTGCCCACATATACGGGGGCAAAGGGTTCAGTTGTCACCTCACTTCCGCTCGGGCGCGCGCGACGGCACCACGGAGGATCCTCCGCACGTGTGTCGGGTCGTGCTTGATCTGCCAGTGGGAGAAGCGAAGCGGCCACATGCCGGCCGCGAGGTGAGTCTGATCCCGCTCCAAGCCGCGCTTTTGCTGGGACGCGGTGCGGTGATACTTCAGCCCGTCGGCCTCCAGCACGATCCCCAGCTCGGGCCAATAGAAGTCGACTTCGTAGCCGTTCACCCACGTTTTCGTTTCCGGCACCGGAAGGCCGACGGCACGTGCCAGTGGCCTCATCAGCTGCTCCAGCTCGGAGTCACTGAGTCGGAAGGTGAGGGGGTCGAGGAGCTTTCGCAGTGGCGCCACGCCCGGTTGACCGCGGTAGTCGTCAAGCGACGCGTGCAGCACGTCCGCCCTCACCCGGCCGAGCTTGTCGGCCTCGTTGACGGACCGCTCGAGCTGCATCGGCCGAAGTCGCGTCGCCTGGTCGATCAGCGTACGTGCGGGCAGCGTGAGGGGAATCCCTTCGTGGGCGGCGACATCGTTCATCACCGCCTGCGTGCGCCGATGGACCCGGATCCCCAGTTGCCGGCCGCGCCTCCTCGATGGCACGGAAACGTCAATCAGCCCGTCCTGCTGCGCACCGAATCCCCACAGTGCGGCCGCGCTGCCGTGGCTCAGCATCGCATCCGGCCCGCAGGCGAGCACCGCCGCCATCCAGCGCCCGCGTCTACCCAATAGCGGCCGCCCCACCGCGTATACGCCGCGCCACACAGGGTGTAACCGCCCGGCGGCAACCCGTCGCTCGATCCGCCGCGAGCTGAGCCCGAGTTCCAGCAGCTGCCGGCGCGCGATCACGCCGTGCTGCCGTGTCACCAAGCTCCAGATCGCCGCATCGGGTCCCAGCGCGTCCCTCGACTGGTCATTTGACCCACGCATACGGTGGTCAATGGTTCAGCGGGCCGAATTCTCCCCCCGGTCGTCTAATGTCCCGGCCGCAATGGAGGCAGCAACCGCCCGCAAGATCCGCGTCGTCGTCGCCAAGCCTGGCTTGGACGGGCACGACCGCGGGGCCAAGATCATCGCCCGGGCGCTGCGCGACGCGGGCATGGAGGTGATCTACACCGGCCTGCACCAGACGCCGGAGCAGATCGCCGAGACGGTGATCCAGGAGGACGCCGACGCGGTCGGTCTCTCGATCCTCTCGGGCGCCCACATGACGCTGGTGCCGAAAGTGGTCGCGCTGCTGAAGGAGCAGGGTGTCGATGACGTCCTGGTCACGGTCGGGGGCACGATCCCGGCCGACGACATTCCCGAGCTGAAGGAGCTGGGGGTCGCCGCCGTCTTCACGCCCGGCTCGGGCACCGACGAGATCGTCGATTTCATCCGCAGTGGCGCCGAAGAGCGCCACCAGCGCGAAGAAGCTTGAATTTCGGCGTGACGGGAATCACTCCGAACAGCACACGTCCTGATGTATAGATAGACTGATTGACTGGTCAGTCAACAGCCTGAAGCAACAGCCAAGGAGGCTTGAAAGTTGAAGATCTGCGTCCTGGTCAAGGAGGTTCCGGACGCCGCCGTCCAGAAGCGCATCGACTCCGGAACGATGCGATTGGACCGTAGCGGCGAGAAAAACCTCAACCCCTTCGATACCCATGCCATTGAGGCCGCCATGCAGATCAAGGAGGGCGGTGCGATCCCGGTCGAGGAGGTCGTTGCGGTGACGATGGGCCCCGATTCGGCGGTCCGCGCGCTGCACAAGGCGGTGGCGCTCGGCGCCGACCGCTCGGTCCACCTCTCCGACGACGCGCTGTCGGGCTCCGACGTCTGCGCCACCGGCTACTCGCTCGCCAAGGTTCTCGAGTCCGAGAGCCCGGACCTGGTCCTGCTCGGCCAGCAGTCCGACGATGGCGAGTGCTACACGATCGGTGCTGTCGTCGCCGACCACCTGAAGATGCCTTCGCTGACGCAGGTGATCAAGATCGACGTCACCGACGGCAAGCTGCGCTGCGAGCGCCAGGCCGAGTACGGCTACGACACGGTCGAGGTCGAGCTGCCGGCCGTGATCAGCGTCGGCGACGCGATCAACGAGCCCCGCTACCCGAGCCTCAAAGCGATCATGGGGGCGAAGAAAAAACCGCTCGACGGCAAGGCCACCGCCGACGTCGGCATCGAAGCCGGCATGGTCGGCACGGGCGGCTCCAAGACGACTGTGCTCGCACTCAACCCGCCGCCTCCCAAGGAGGCCGGCGAGATCATCGAGGACGAGGACACCAACGAGACGGTCGAAAAGATCGTCGCTTGGCTCGACGAGAGGAAGCTGATCTAGATGGCAGGCATCCTGGTTTACGCCCTCCACGACGACGAGGGCAACTTCAACAAAAACTCGCTCGGGGCTATCTCCGAGGCGGCCAAGCTGGCCGGTGAAATCGGTGGCGAGGCCGCCGCGCTGGTAGTCGGCGAGGTCGCCGACGACGCCTGCGCTTCGCTCGGCAACTGGGGCGCGGCCAAGGTCTACCGGGCCAAGAGCGTGCCCGAGGGCCTGGCCCAGCCGATCGTCGACGCGATGGCCAAGGTCATCGCCGACGAGGGCTTCGGCTACGCGCTGTTCGGCGGCGGCCTGCTCGGATTCGAGATCGGCGCCGGGCTGACCGCGCGCCTGAACGCCGGCGTGACGATGGAGGTGACGCAGGTCAAAGTGCAAGACGGCAAGCTCGTCGTCGAGCGCCCGATCCTGCAGGACTCCCAGATCGCCGACGTTGGTTACGTCAGCGAGCCGGGGATCATCATCGGACGCCTCAATGCCTTCGACGCCAAGGAGAGCGGTGGCACGGCCGAGGTGGTCGACGTCGACGTCGAGCTCTCGGCCTGGTCGACCAAGGCGACGCTGGTCCAGCGCGGCGAGCAGCGCGGTGCCGACGTCAACATCGAGGACGCCGACATCCTCGTCGGTGGCGGCCGCGGTCTCGGCGCTGCCGAGGGCTTCAAGCAGTGCGAGGAACTGGCCGAGGCGATGGGCGGGGCGGTTGCCGCCACCCGCGCCGTGGTCGACGCAGGCTGGTACCCCTACGCGGCCCAGATCGGTCAGACCGGCAAGACGGTCGCCCCGAAGCTCTACCTGGCTGCCGGCATCTCCGGCGCGATCCAGCACAAGGTCGGGATGCAGAGCTCGGAGAACATCCTCGCGATCAACAAGGACCAGAACGCGCCGATATTCGAGTTCTCGGACCTCGGCGTGGTCGGCGATCTGCACAAGATCGTCCCCAAGCTCACGGAAGCCATTAAGGCGAAGAAGGGAGGCTGAGCCGCCGGCTCGGCCCAACCCCTCGACCGCGACAAAGGAGCAAGCGATGCCCGCCGTAAAGCCGATCGACTACCCGCCCCCGTTCGACTCCGCCGACGTGATCGGCCCGCCGACCGATCCGGTCGACGACCGGATCGAGGTCGGGATCGCGATCGTCGGCGGCGGCCCGGCGGGCCTCGCCTGCGCCAACAAGATCATGCAGCTGCTCGAGGACGAGCCGGAGCTGACCGAGAAGCTCGGCGAAGTCCCGGTCGCGGTGATCGAGAAGGGCAAAGTGTCGGGCGCCCATCTGCTCTCCGGAGCCAACGTCGACCCCTCGGCGATGACGCGGCTGTTCCCGGACATGGACCCGGGCGACTGGCCGTCGGTCTACCAGGAGGTGACCAAGGACGCGACCTACTTCCTCACCTCCAAGGCCGCGATCCCGCTGAAGCCGCCGCCGCCCAACTTCCGCAAAGAGGGGACCTACACGATGTCGGTCTCCAAACTGGGCCGCTTCCTCGCCGACAAAGCCGAAGAGGCCGGCGTCTACATCCTCTCCGAGACCGCCGCGACCAAGCTGCTGGTCGAGGACCGGATCGTCAAGGGCGTGCGCTCCGGCGACCGCGGCCGCGGCAAGGAGGGGCAGGAGCTGGGCAACTTCGAGCCCGGTTCCGACGTCGTCGCCAAGGCGACCGTCCTCGCCGAGGGCACGATCGGCCACCTCACCTACTCGGCCTACGACTACTTCGACATGCACGGCTCCGACCCGCAGGCCTGGGAGCTCGGGGTGAAGGAGATCTGGGAGGTCCCCAAGCCGCTCGACCGGGTCATCCACACGCTCGGCTGGCCGCTGCGCTGGGGCGCCAAGTACAAGGAGGCGGGCGGCAGCTTCATCTACCCGATGGGCGAGGACAAGGTCTGCTTCGGCCTCGTCGTCGGCCTCGACTACACCGACGCCACCTTCTCGGTCCACGACGAGCTGCAGCGCTTCAAGACCCACCCCTTCATCGCCAAGATCATCGAGGGCGGCAAGCGGGTCGGCTGGGGCGCCAAGACGATCCCCTCGGGTGGCTACTGGTCGCTCCCCAAGCGCTTCTCCGTGCCCGGCATGCTGGTCGCCGGCGACGCCGCCGGGATGGTCAACATCGCCGAACTCGCCGGCGTCCATTACGCGATGCACGCCGGGATGTACGCGGCGGAAGCGATCGTCGAGTCGCTGAAGAAGGACATCAACTCGGTCAACTTCGAGTCCTACGACGAGGCGATCCGCAACTCGGTGATCGAGAAGGACCTCTACAAGTCGCGCAACATGAAGCAGCCGCTGACCAAGGGCCTGATCCGCGGCGGCATCGTCGCCAACATGCTCGTCGCCAGCAAAGGCAACTTCCCACCCGGCCACATGAAGGTAGAGGACAACGCCGAGCCGGCGATGCACCTCGGCAACGCCGCGAGCCGCTATCCCAAGCCCGACAACGAGGTCACCTTCAACAAGCTCGACTCGGTCTTCCTCTCCGGCAACGCGACCCGCGACGACGCCCCCAACCACGTTCGGATCCAGACCAAGGTTCCGCGTGAGATCGCCCAGACCTGGGTCTCGATGTGCCCGGCCCAGGTCTACGAGATTCCCGACGAGCAGCTCGAGAACGGCGCCGCCGAAGTCGACGTCCACGTCACCGCCTCCAACTGCGTCCAGTGCGGCGCGATCACCGCCAAGGGCGGGCGCCTCACGTTGCCCGAGGGCGGCGACGGGCCGCTTTACCAAGAGACTTAGCCTAGGGTGCGCTTACGCAGGGTCCTGCGCGGATCCTGAAGATCTCAGAGTGGTCGCCTGGGCTCACCTCGAAAGGGTTTTCGGGCGGATAGAGACCGTGAGCTTGGCACGCGCGAAGTGTTCGAGTTGCGGATTGGATCGGCAACGCCTGGCCTTCGAAAGGACCACCCTTGCCGGGTAGTGCTCGGCGTAGGTGGGGGTGGCGCAGCCGCAGTCCTGGATCAGCGCTTCGCCTTGGCCCAAGGCAAATCGGTGGGTGTAGCGGGACCATTCGGTCGGATCGCTCCTGCTGATCCCGCAGTTACTTTTGCTGGCGCCCTGGTGACCGTGAAGTCGATGCAGCCAGTTGTGCACGCACTGAGCGATCTGATCGTCGCCCGCTGGGCTTTTGCCGGTGTCGGGTCCGCGATCGAGATGAACGCGAGGCTGGCTGGCGATGCGCCCGCCGCGGCGGGCTATGGCCACAGTTTCTGCTGCCGCCCTCCTTCGTGCCACTCGCGCGAGAGATGTTTCAGAGTCGGCTCGAATAGCGCGCCACGTGTGCGTCGGGCAGGGCTATGGTCGGAGCATGGTCGTCGGGACCATCGTCAGTCAATTCACGACGCTTTTCGGCCTCGCCGCGGGGGCGATCGCAACCGGAGGTTTCATCTCGCATGCTCCTCGTGTTCTCTCCGACAAGTCTGAGGGAGAGATACGTCGAGCAACCGTGAAGGGAGGCCTATTGGGACTCGCCTTCGCGGGGGGTATAATCGTTTTGTCTACAGTTGTGGAATGGCTATGAACGAGACCAGAGCAACCGTGCTTGCACTCATTGTCGGCCTCGGCGTCATGAGCATTGCTTTCATTGCGCTGGCAAGCGTGCATGCGAAGAGCGAAGTCCTCTTCTTGGCGTGCTTTCTGCCGCTGTGCGCAACCGCATACGCAAACTCGCTAATCGTCTCGCACTACGCCGACTCTCAGCGACACAAGCGTCGTTGAGAGGGGCCAGAACCCAGATATGGTCGCGCGGTGTTGGCGCTGGGCATAGTCGCTGCTATCGGGGCCTCGGTCCTCTACAACGCGTCGATTGCGTTGCAGGCGCTCGAGGCGCGCGAGGTGTCCGGAGAGCATTCGCTGCGGCTGTCGTTGATCGGGAAGCTGGTGCGGAACAAGCGCTGGCTCGGGGCTACTGCGCTGGGGTTGGCTGGTTGGCCGCTGGAGATCGTGGCGCTGCTGCTGGCGCCGCTGACTGTGGTGCAGCCATGTTTGGCGAGCGGCTTGATCCTCTTGCTCTGGCTTGGCGCGACGCGGCTGGGGGAGGCGCCGGGACGGCGCGAGTTCCTCGCCGTCGCCGCGATCGTCGCCGGCGTCGGCGGCGTCGCCTGGGCGGCGCCGGAGCGAACTACCGACCATGCGGGGACGCTGGCTATCGCCGCCGCCTTGGCGATCGTCGCGATCCCGATCGCCCTTCCCTATCTCCTGCGCCGTCGAGCGAGCGTGGTCGGCACCCTGATGGTGATCAGCGCGGGCTGTGGGTACGCCTGGACGGCGATCGCCAGCAAGCTGCTTACCGATGAGCTGGCCGCTGGAGCGATAGTCGTCGCCGCCCTATGGCTCGGCACCGCCGCGGCCTCCGAGGGCCTGGCGCTGCTCAGCGAGATGAGCGCCCTGCAGAGGCGCGCCGCCACCCACGTGGCGCCGACGATGTTCGCGGTTCAGATCCTCGTCCCGGTGTTGCTGGCGCCGCTGATCTTCGGCGAGTCCTGGGGCGACACGCCGCTCGGCGGCTTCGCCCTGATCGCCTTCATGGCCGTCGCCGTCGGCGGCACCATGTTGCTGGCCGGATCGCGCAGTGTCGGCGCGGTTATCGAGGCGGCCCATCCGGACGACTGATCCGGCTTCACTGGTAGCGTTGCGCCCGCTTTGCCTTCCCCAGTCAGCCCTCCGCTCGACGCGAGCAGGTTCGCGATCGGGTTCGATCATCGCGACCGCGCTCGCCTCTTCGAGCTGTGGGCCCAGGTGCTCGACTCGGAGCAGTGGTCCGAGGGCGCGATGCTGGAGGCCTTCGAGCAACGCTGGTCGCAGTGGAACGACCTGCCCAGCCTGGGTCTGTCCAGCTGGGCCGGCGGTGCTCTTGCAGCGCTCGAGTTCGCCGGGGTACGAGGCGAGACCGTGCTCTGCCCGTCGAACACCTTCATGGCCTCGCCGCTGGCTGCGATCAACGCCGGCGCCGAGGTCGAGTTCGTCGATTGCAACCGCAGCGACCTCTGCATGTCGTTCGAGGACTTCGAGCGCAAGGCGGAGCGCCTGAAGCCCAAGGCCGCGATCCTCGTCCACATCGGCGGCCATATCGCCTTCGACTCAGAGCGGATCGCCGCCTACTGCCGTGAGCACGGGATCTTCCTGCTCGAGGACTGCGCACACGCGCACGGCGCCGAGTGGGGGGAGCGCAGGCCGGGAAGCTTCGGCGACGCCGGCGTCTACTCGCTCTACGCGACCAAGACCGTCTCCACCGGGGAGGGGGGAGTGCTCGTCTCCGCCAACCCCGAGCTGATCGAGTTCGCCAGGAAGTTCCGCAACTACGGCAAGTTCGAGCATGAGGTCGACGGCCTCAACTTCCGCATGAGCGAGTTCACCGCCGCTCTCGGCCTCGTCCAGGCCGACCGCATGGAGGAGATCGTCGCCTGGAAGAACGCCTACGCGGCCGAGCACCTCGACGCCCTGCACCCGGCACGGCCCGAGCTTCCCGACGGGATGACCTCCGGCCTCTACAAGTACATAGTCTTCGCCCCGATCGAGAAGTCGACCGGGCGGGTCTACGAGGAACCCTGCCACCGGATCATGGCCCGCGACGACGAGCTTCCCAACACCGACTGGGTGGCCGAGAACCACTGGTGCGTGCCGCTCTACTACCGCCCGGAGAGCCGGGACGACGTCCTCGCAAAGGAGGAAGCATGAGGGTCCTGGTAACCGGCGGCGGTGGCTTCATCGGCTCGCACGTCGTCGACCGGCTGATGCGCGACGGCCACACACCGCGGATCTTCGACCTCAGCGCCTCGCCCTACCACTCGCCGCTCGAAGTCGAGACCTTCACCGGCAGCATCACCGATCCCGCCAACCTCAATCTGGCGATGCGCGACTGCGACGCGGTGATCCACCTCGCCGCGGTCGCCGACGTCTCCCACGTCCTCGCCGACCCGGTGCTGGCCGAGGAGGTCAACACGCGCGGCACGCTCAACGTCCTCGAGGCGGCGTGCCGGGCGGAGGTCGGCCGCGTCGTCTACGGCTCGACCACCTGGGTCTACAGCGACTGCACCGAGCAGGCCGTCGACGAGGAAACGCCGATCCCCGCGCCGCGCCACCTCTACACCGCGACCAAGCTGGCCGGGGAGACCTACTGCGCCGGCTACGCCGAGCTCTACGACCTCGAGTACACCGTGCTGCGCTTCGGCATTCCCTACGGCCCGCGCGCCCGCGCGGCCGGAGTGGTTGCCAAGTTCACCGACTTGGCCTTCGAAGGCAAGGCGCTGACGATCGCCGGCGATGGCAGCACTACCCGCAGCTTCATCTACGTCGAGGATCTGGCCGACGGGATCGTTGCTTCTCTGGCCCCCGAGGCCGCCGGCCGCACCTACAACCTCTCGGGCGACGAGGTCGTGACCATCCTCGAAATCGCCGAGCGGGTCCAGGAAAACACCGACAACTGCGAGATCGTCCATACGCCACCGCGTCCGGGCGACTTCCCCGGCAAGGAGATCTCCAACGTGCGGGCGCTGGAGGAGATCGACTGGAAGGCGGAGACGAGCTTCCGCGAGGGGGTGCGCCGCTACGTCGAGTGGGTGCGCAACACGACCAGGCCGCCCGACCCGATCCCCAGCTTGACGCCGGTGCTGAGCCACAACGGCAACGGCAACGGTCGCGCTCCGGGGTCGTTGCTGGAGGGGGCGAGCGAGGAGACAGGCGAGCGGCCGCCGCGAGTGCTGGTGCTGACCGCCGACATCGGCGAGGGACATGACCTCCCCGCGCGGATGATCAAGGAGGACGTCGAGCGCGAGATTCCCGGCGCCACGGTCGAGATCGTCGACGGACTCAAGGCGATGGGCCGGATCTCCTCCTCGGTGGCCCGCGACGGATCTCGCTTCACCTTTCGCTGGATGCCCTGGTTGTTCGATCTCCAGTACTGGCTGATCACCAAGTTCGCGCCGACGCGCTGGCTGATGCACCATCTCAGCTACCTGGTCGGCGCCCGCGGCCTGATGCGGGTCGTCGAAGAGCACCAACCCGATGTCGTCGTCTCCACCTACCCCGGCGTGACGGCCGTGCTGGGCATGCTGCGCGAGAACAGACGCCTGCTGGTGCCGGTGCAGTCCGCGATCACGGACCTCGCCGGCCTGCGCTACTGGGCGCACCCCGGGGTCGATCTCCACTTTGTCACCCACCCCGAGTCGATCGAGGAGGTCGAGCGGCTGGTCGGGCCGGGCAGCGTCGAGTGGATGCGACCGCCGATCGCGCGCGACTTCCTGATGCCGCGCACGCGCGCCGCCGCGCGCGAGGCGCTCGGCGTGCCGGCTCACGCCCGCATGGTTCTCGTCTCCGGCGGCGGCTGGGGGATCGGCGACCTCGAAGGCGCGATCGACGCCGCGCTCGCCGGCGAGGACACGCTCGTCGTCTGCATCGCCGGCCGCAACGAGTCCGCCCGCGAGAAGCTGGAGCAGCACTACGCGGGGAACGAGCGGGTCCAGGTGCTCGGCTTCACCGAGCAGATGAGCGACTGGATGGCCGCCGCCGACGCGATGGTCCACTCGACCGCTGGGCTGACCGTGCTCGAGGCCCACATTCGCGGCTGCCCTGTCGTCTCCTACGGCTTCTCGGCCGGCCACCTGCGCGCCAACAACGCGGCCTTCGAGCGCTTCGGCCTCGCCGAGGTGGCGCGTTCCGAGCACGAGCTCACCACGACGTTGCGGCACCTGACCAAGGAGCGCCGCTCGCCCGACTCCTCCTTCGCCTCGCTGCCGTCGATTGCCTCACGCGTGCTCACGGCGCGGCCGCGGATCAAGCCGCAGCCGGTCTGGCGACTGCGGATGGAGCGCGTCGCGACCGCCGTCAGCGTGGTCGCTGTCGCCGCGGTGATGCTGCTCGCCGTGATCCATCGCGAGACGCCGTACCGCGTGATCGCCAGGCCGCTGGAGAGTCGCATCCACCTCGGCAAGGACGAAGATGCAGTTGCCGCCCCGGCTGTGCAGACGGCCCAGCCGGCAGCCCCGCACAATTCGGCGGCGACCGAAGGGCCTTGATCGGCGGGCTGGTGAGCGCCGGGGTTGCCGCCGGCGCCGCTGCGCACGCCGCGCCCGCCCTGGCTCCACTGGTGCCCGGCTTGGGCTCGAGGCTGGGGATCGTGCAACGCCAGGCCGGGGTCGACGGCGTGGCGCTCAGCTTTGACGACGGTCCCCATCCGCAGGGCACGCCGATCGTGCTCGAGATCCTGCGCGAGGCCGGCGCCCAGGCGACCTTCTTCCTCGTCGGCGAGCAGGCCGAGCGCCGTCCCACGCTGGTGGCAGAGATCGTCGCCGCCGGCCACCGGGTCGAGCTGCACTGTCACCGCCATCGCAACGCGCTGAGGCTGAGCGCCGGAACCTTCTTGGACGACGCCGAGCGAGGGCGGGCAACGATCGAGGAGGCGGGCGGACAGGCGATCGCCGACCACCGTCCGCCCTACGGGATCTACAGTGCCGCGACCCTGAGAGCCTGCAGACGGCGCGGCTGGCGCCCGGTCCTCTGGTCGCAATGGGGGAGGGACTGGCGCGGCAGCGCCACCGCACGATCGATCGCCTACCAGGCGACCAGCTCGGCCCGTTCCGGGGACATCGTCCTCCTACACGATGCCGACTACTACAGTGCCCCCGGTTCCTGGCTGCGCACCGTTGCGGCCCTGCCGATCATTCTCGACGAGCTCGGCAGCCGGGGGCTGAAGACGGCCTCGCTGCGCCGCTGAGTGGGCGGTGCGAGGGTCCACTGCTCGCAGCCGGCGAAGGCTTCGTCGAGCCGCCTCGCCATCGTGCTCCTCCTCATGGGCCGGTCCTGGTCGAAGACTTCCTGGGGCATGAATCCCTCTCCGTCCTGTAGGGGGCGTTAAGGAAGTCTCTCCCCTTCGTCAGACGAAAAAACCGCACTTAGCGGGAAACGCCGGAATTTCCGCAAAGGGATGATCCCTAGATGGCGAAGGCGGCGATCTCCTCGGCCAGTCGTTGCGGCTGGTCGAGGGGGACGAAGGTGGCGGCGTCAGGGATCTCGACCAGGCGTGCGTTGGGGGTGTCAGCGACGAGGCGCTGTGCGTACTTGATCGGGAAGAGGCGGTCTCCGGGCGCCCAGGTGAGCAGGATCGGCAGCTCCGAGTTACGCAGCTTCTCCGCCGCCTCCAGCGTGTAGCGCTTGTTCATCCCCACGGTCACCTTCTTGGCGTCGTGCTTGACCCCGGGGTCGTGCAGAGCCGGCTTCATCCAAGAGGCGACCAGGTCAGCGGGGATCGGGTTCTTCGAGAAAGGCTTGAAGGCCGCGCGGGCGAGTGCCGGGATGCGGAATGGGGCGGCCAGCACAGTCATCCCGCCCGGCAGTGCGGCGATCGGCGGCATCGTCTTGAAGATCCCCGGCGGGAAGTTCTCGTGCGTGTCGCAGTTGGTCAGCACGAGGCGACCGATCCGCTCCGGGTGGCGGGTAACGAGAACCTGCGACATCGCGCCGCCGGAGTCGTTGCCGACGATCGTCACGTCGGTCAGGTCGAGGGCGTCGAGGAAGCTGGCGATAATCGCGGCGATGCCATAGGGAGAGAGGTCGGCATCGGGTTTCATCGCCACCTGCTGGGCGCCGATCGGCCAGTCGGGGGCGAGGCAGCGGAAGCGATCGGAGAGGCTGTCCACGACGCCGTCCCAGAGGCGGCCGTCGACGAGGTAGCCGTGGACGAAGACGACCGGCTTGCCCTCGCCGGCCTCGCGGTAGCGGACCTTTCCGGCGGGTAGGTCGATCTCGCGACGCTGATCTGGCTGGCTCATTGCATCCTCCTCTGGGGGTGTTTCCGGCCGATTGACCTATGGTAAATTACATACAGACTGTATGAATGTCAAACGGACTCAGGCCGAACGCTCGGAGGCGACGCGCGATGCGCTGATCGAGGCGGCACGCGCGCTCTTCGCCGAGCGCGGCTATGCGGCGGTCGGCACCGAGGAGATCGTCCGTGCGGCCGGCGTCACCCGCGGGGCGCTCTACCACCACTTCGACGGCAAGCGGGACCTCTTCGAGGCCGTCTACGAGCGGATCGAGGTCGAGCTCGCGCAGCGCATTGCCAGCGGGGCCCTCGACGCGGGAGCCACGGCGCCTCTGGAGGCGATGCGGGCGGGCGCGGAGATGTTCCTGTTGGCTGCAACTGAGCCCGAGACGCAGCGGATCGTCCTGATCGACGGGCCCTCGGTGCTCGGCTGGGATCGCTGGCGGGAGATCGCCACCGAGCACGGGCTTGGCCTGATCGAGGCAACTCTGCAGGCGGCGATCGAGGCCGGCGCGATCGCCGAGCAGCCCGTCAGGCCGCTTGCCCACGTCTTGATGGGTGCCCTCGACGAGGCGGCGATGCTGGTCGCCCGGGCCGAGGACCCCGAGCGGATGCGGGCCGAAGTCGGCCGCACGCTGGACGCTCTGCTCGCCGGGCTCAGCGTCGGGTAGCCGGCCCGCGAAGCGCCGCGGCCTGGTCTGGACCCCGCTTCTGCGGAGCCTCGGTCACAGCCGGTTCCAAGATGTCCTCGTGGGCGAGGCGGCGCGACTCCTTCTGCGCGTACATCCGCACGTCGGCGAGCTGCAGCGCGGCGGAGGGGTCCTTCTCCTCGGATGGCACCTCGACCGAACCCCAGGCGGAGCTGACCTCGAACCCCGGCCCGACCGCGGTCAGCGCGCTCGTCGCCGCGCGGCTCACCGCCTCGAAGCGATCCGGCGCGCAGGTCAGCAGCACGCAGAACTCGTCGCCGCCGATGCGGTAGGCGGTCCCGTCCTCGCCGACCGCGTCTCGGAGCGCTCCACCGAGCCTCCTCAGTAGCTCGTCTCCGGCCGGGTGGCCGAAGGTGTCGTTGTAGTGCTTGAAGCCGTTGAGGTCGAAGAGCAGCAGCATCACCGGGTGCTCCTCGTCTGCCCGGGAGACCTTGGTCGGCAGATCGACCTGCATCCGTCCTTGATTGTCAAGCCCGGTCAGGGGGTCGGTCCGCACCTGCTCGAGCAGCGCCTTGTTCTCACGGTCACTCATCGCCAGCCGCACGATCACCGCAGTCATCGTCGCCGCCCAGAGGACGGTCGAGAGGCCGCTGGTGGCGCTGAAGTACTGCATCGCGAAGAGGCCGATCATCACCCCGGCGAAGACCGGCGGGACGATCATCTCCCGTCGCCGGTCGTTTTCCGGCGCGGTGATCTCGGCCGCCGCTGCCGGCTGCCATACGGCGGCACCGAGGCAAACTGCGGCGATCAGGTAGATCGGGTCGATCCAGTTGCCCCCGGGGATCGCTTCCCCGGTCGACTGGAGGGTGTAGGCGATGTCGGCGATGACAAGCGCCGAGAGCCCGGCGAGCAGCAGCGACCAGGTCCGCCCCGGTCGCCAGCCGGTCAGAGCGACGACGCCGACGATCATCGAGACCATCGCGATGTCGCCCAGTGGGTAGGCGAGAGTGGTCGCGATCTGCAAAGGGGTGCCTTCGGTCTTCTCGGCGACGAAATCGAAGACGAAGGCCGCCCCGAGGGCAGCGGTGCCTAGCGCCGCGATGGCGCCGTCCATCCAGAGGCGCCAGTTCATCTCGTGTGCCCTGGCGCGGACCAGGAGGGCGAGCCCGGCGTAGGCAAGCGGGTAGAAGAGGAGGTAGCCGATGTCGGCAGGAGAGGGATAGGGGGCGTTCGCGTTGCCTTCGATGAAGATCGCCCAGTAGACCTCGGCGGCACCCCAGAAGAGGATCGCGATCCCGATCAGGATCCAGGCCCGGCGCTCGGGGCCGAAGGCCGATGCCCTGACCAGGCAGGCGACCCCTGCGCCCAGTACGACCGCGTCGTAGACGATGCTGCCGATCGCGAAGTGGAGGCTGCCGCCGACGCCGAGCCAGTAGTGAAGGGTGACCAGCAGCGTGCCTCCCAGCAGCAGGATCGCGAGGGACGCGCGCAGGACGCGCGCGAGGGCGCTGTCCTCGGCCGCCGGTTCCCTCGTCGTCATGCCCAGCTATCGGCAGATCGAGGCCATTTCCAAAGCCTCGGACAGAGTGCTTGCGCACTTCTCTAGACTTGAGTGACGATGAAGGCAGGAATTCACCCCGACTACAAACTCGCTCACGTGCATTGCTCGTGCGGGAACCAGTTCTACACGCGCTCCACGGTGGAGGATCTGCACGTCGAGCTCTGCTCGGAGTGCCACCCCTTCTACACCGGCAAGCAGAAGCTCGTCGACACCGGTGGGCGGGTCGAGCGGTTCCAGCGCCGCGCCGCCAAGCACGCCAAGGCCTCCAAGTAAGCCATGGACGCGGAGACAGTCTCTCCGCAGGCTGAAGGCGTCTCCTCGAACGGGGCAGACCCGCTGCGCATGCCCGATGGTGCCCTGGTCGCGAAACGCGACGCACCGGTAGGGGGGCAGGCGGTTCTGGAGGGCGTGATGATGCGCGGCGTCTCGACCTGGGCGGTCGCGGTGCGCAACCCGGAGGGCCAGGTCGAGCTCAGCTCCGAGCCGCTGGTGCCCTGGGCGAAGCGCCACCGCCTCTGGCGGGTGCCGGTGCTGCGCGGCGTCGTCGCCCTCGGCGAGTCGCTGAAGATCGGCTTCCGCGCCCTGGCGATCTCCGCCAACGCCCAGTTGGAGGAGGACGAGGAGGGGGAGAAGGAGGAGATCGGCGGCTGGGTCTGGGGGGTGACGATCGCCTTCTCGCTAGCGCTGTCGATCGGCCTCTTCTTCGTCGTCCCGGTCGGGCTGACCAGCCTGGTCAAGGACCAGCTCGGCAACGCCTTTCTCTTCTGGCTGGTCGAGGGGATCCTCAGAACCGCGATCTTCATTGGCTATATCGTCGCGATCAGCCGCCTGCCGGATTTGCGCCGGGTCTTCGAGTACCACGGCGCCGAGCACAAGACGATCTCCTGCTACGAGGCCGAAGACGAGCTGGTCCCGGCCCGGGCCAAGCTCTACTCGCGCCTGCACCCGCGCTGTGGCACCAGCTTCCTGCTGATCGTGATGGTCCTGGCGATCTTCGTCTTCGCCCCGATCGGACTGCCGGCTTGGTACTGGCTGGTCGCCTCACGGATCCTCGGCATTCCGCTGATCGCCGGCCTCTCCTACGAGGTGATCAAGTGGGCCGGCAAAAACCGGCGCAAACGTTGGGTGCGGGCGGTTATGTGGCCGGGCTTGATGCTGCAGAACCTGACCACGCGCGAGCCCGACGAAGAGCAGCTCGCGGTGGCCATCGCGGCACTGGAGAAGGTCCTCGCCGAGGAGACTCCGCTCAAAGAGGGCGAGTCGCCGATCGAGATCGTGGCCTAACTCTCGCTTTCCGCCTCGATCTCAGCCTTCATCAGAGCTTCGAGTTCAGCTAGCCATTCCTCGCCGCGCTGCAGGAGGGCCTCGCCGAAGAGTCCGGCGAGAACAGGGGCGCGGATGCCGCCCTCCTCGAAGTCCATCAGCGCGCCACGCAGGTCTTTGTCGTACATGTGCGCCCTGTAGTCGCGGAGGCGTTCCTGCGCCCGACTCACCAGCTTTATCTGGTCCTCAGCGGGCAGTGCGTCGGCGAAGAGGAAGCGGAGCAGGCCCTCGACCCGGAACTGGAAAGGCACTTCGTGTGAGGAGCGCAGCCAGGCGAGCAGCGCCTCCTCGCCTTTCTCGGTCAGTTCGTAACGCGCACGGGTGCGGGCACCATGGGGGTCGTCGTGCCGCGTCACCAAGCCGTGCTCCTCGAGCCGCGCGAGCTCGGGATAGACCTGGGCCAGGGAGACCGGCCAGATCACGGTGGCCCCCGCATCGGCGGCCTTCTTGATCGCGTAGCCGGAGGTGGCGCCGAGGCGCAGCATGCCGAGCACCAGGTAGGAGATCGGTTTGAGCTTCATCGCAAAGCGTCCTGCCGCGGATCGGGTTTCCAGGACCGGTCCCGGGGGACCAATTGATTCGTGGGCCAGTATCCGCTCTGATGCATCAGAACTGTTATATCGAAGCGGAATGCCATCGGTTTGGGCATTGCCGGGGGGAGGAACGATGGGAATGCGGAGAGGCTTCATCCTGGCCTTCAATCTGGGCTTGGTCATCGCGTTTGCCGTGGCGGCGGTGGCCGCGGCGAGCTGGACGACGGTTCGGGCCGGCAACCTCGTCCTCGAGATCGAAGGCAAGCTGGCGCCGCGTGCTTATCCCAGGCACGAATTTGCACCCGCCTCCTTCCGTACTCGGGCGCAGATTGCGACCGCCGACGCCACCCATCCCCCGGCGCTCCGCGAAGGCGTCATCTACGTCGACAAGAACGGCACGTTCGATGCCCGCGGGCTGCCCGTCTGCAAAGCCGGCCAGCTCGAGGCGCGCGACACCAAGGCGGCGATCAAGGCCTGTGGGGACGCGATCGTCGGCAGCGGCGAAGGCACGGCGGAGATCGCCTTCCCGGAACAGAAGCCGATCATCGTCAAGAGTCCGATCACGATCTTCAACGGCGGCGTCAAGGGCGGCACGACGACGATGCTCCTCCACGCCTTCATCACGGTGCCGACCCCTTCGGCGATCGTCAGCAGTCTCAAGTTCACTCGTGTCAATGCCGGTCGCTACGGACTGCGGGGGGTCGCGAAGGTCCCCGTGATCGCCGGTGGCAGCGGCTCGGTGACGGCTTTCGACATCAAGATCAAGCGCCTCTACGACTACAAAGGAGAGCGCAAGAGCTTCGACCTGACCAAATGCCCGGACGGGCACATCGATGCCAAAGGGACGGGCGTTTTCAAGGACGAAGTGCGGGATGGCGTGCACGATGGCGAGGAGACGTCTCTCTCCGCGACTCTGAGCTTTCCGTGCACGCCTAAGGAGTAGCGGCGGGCGGGTCCTGGCGCCGGGTGAGGGTGTCCTCGCGTTGCTGGGTTTTTCGCCCGCAGCGCCGACGGCCGTCCGAGGTTGCGGTTGGGGCGAAAAAGAGGACGCCGCTGCCGCGAGGACACCCTCACCCGGCGCCACCCGCCCGAGTTGCGCCTATGGTTCACGGTCGTGATCGAGGCGCTCGTTCAACAGATTGAGGTGAGGTTCTCCGAGCTGGAGGGGTTGATGTCCGATCCTGATGTGATCTCGGATCGGGAGCGTTATGCCGATGTCGGGCGGGAGTACCGGGAGCTGCAGCCTGCTCGGGTGCTGGCGGGTGAGTGGCGGACGCTCAAGGACGACCTGGAAGGGGCCCGGGAGCTGTTGGAGGAGGGCGAGGACGCCGAGCTGCGCAAGGTGGCCGACGAGGCGCCGGCGAAGCTGGAGGAGCTCGAAGAGGAGATCCGGCTGGCGATGGTCGAGCGCGACCCCAACGACGCCAAGAACGTCCTGGTCGAGATCCGCGCCGGCACCGGTGGCGACGAGGCGGCGCTGTTCGCCGGCGACCTATACAAGATGCTCACCCGCTACGCAGAGGAGCGCGGCTTCGCCACCGAGGTTCTCTCCCAGTCGGCCGCCGAGGTCGGCGGTTTCAAGGAGGTGACCTTTGCGATCAAGGGCGAGGGCGCCTACTCGATCTTCAAGTTCGAGGGCGGCACGCACCGCGTGCAGCGCGTGCCCGAGACCGAGTCCCAGGGTCGCATCCACACCTCGACCGCGACGGTCGCGGTGCTTCCCGAGGCCGAGGAGGTCGAGGTCGAAGTCGACCAGAACGACCTGCAGATCGACGTCTACCGCTCCTCCGGGCCGGGCGGCCAGTCGGTCAACACGACCGACTCCGCGGTGCGGATCACCCATAAACCGAGCGGGATCGTGGTCTCGATGCAGGACGAGAAGTCGCAGCTGCAGAACCGCGAGAAGGCGATGCGGGTCTTGCGGGCGCGGCTGTACGAGCGCGAGCTCGCCGAGCAGCAGGCAAAGGTCGCCGCCGAGCGCAAGGCGCAGGTCGGCAGCGGCGAGCGCTCCGAGAAGGTGCGCACCTACAACTTCCCCCAGGGCCGGGTCACCGACCACCGGATCAAGCTGACCTCGCACAACATAGAAGGCGTTTTGGCCGGGGACCTCGCCGAGTTCAGCGACGCACTGGCGGCCGAGGAGAAGAGGCAACGTCTAGAGGCAGCCGCCTCGGCCGCGTGAGCGCATCCGACATTCACCACAGCGGGGTGGGGCGAATGTCGGATGCGCCCACTGCGGGGAGCGTCCGCGAGGCCCTGTCGAGCGCGAGCGACGCTCTGGCGGCAACGGGGGTCGAAACCCCCCGGCTGGACGCGGAACTGCTGCTGGGTGAGGCGACCGGCTGGGACCGAGCGCGGCTCGCGGCGGAGCCCGAGGCCGGTGTGCCAGCCCCCGCGGGGAGGCAGTTCGCCGAGATGGTGCGGCGGCGGCTGCGGCGCGAGCCGGTTGCCTACATCCTCGGCCGCAAGGGTTTCCGCCATATCGAGCTGGCGGTGGATCGGCAGGTGCTGATTCCCCGCCCCGAGACCGAGCTGCTGGTCGAGCTGGCGCTGGAGATTGCCCCGCAACGTGTGCTCGACATGGGAACGGGGTCGGGGGCGATCGCGCTCGCCATCGCCGGCGAGATGCCCACCTGCGAGGTGATCGCTACCGATACCTCCCCGACCGCGCTCGAAGTTGCCCGCGACAACGCAAAGCGGCTGGGCTTGGCCGATCGGGTTGAGTTCGTCGAGGCGATGCTTCCTCCGGACGTCGGCGGACTCGATCTGATCGTCGCCAACCTGCCCTATGTCGCCGAGTCGGAATGGGGGGACTGGAGCCCGAGGTGACCCAGTGGGAGCCACGCGAGGCCCTGCTCGCGGGGCCGGACGGACTGGATGTGATCCGCGCGGCGATCCCGGCTGCCGCCGCAGTGGCGCCATCACTGGCGCTCGAGGTCGGCGCGGGGCAGGCACCGGCGGTCGGCGAGCTGCTCTTCGAGGCAGGCCTCGCGAAGATCGAGACGCGCCCCGACCTGGCCGGGATCCCGCGTGTCGTCTGGGGGACTCGATGAGCCGGGGCACCTTTTGGGTGCTCTGCACCCATAGCGTGCCCCGAGGGTGGCGATGAGCGAAATCGTCTCGATCGCGCGCGATGGGGCGGAGGCGGCGCGCGGCGCCCTGGAGCGGACGATCGCCGGCGGAGGAGTCGCGGTCTTTCCCGCCGATGGTCTCTATGGACTGGCCTGCGATCCGCTCGACGCGGCGGCGATTGCGCGGATCCACGAGGTCAAGGGCCGCGACGACGGCAAGCCCTCCGCCGTCATGTACTTCTCGCCGCTGGCGATGCGCGAGCTGGTCGATGGGCTCGGGCCGCGCACGCGCCTGGCGCTGGGGGCCCTATTGCCCGGCCCGGTGACGCTGGTGGTTGCCAATCCGGAAGGCCGCTACCCGCTCGCCTGTCGGGAGGACCGGGCCCGCCTCGGAGTCCGCCTGATCGGCGGGCCGCTGGCCGGCGCGATGTGCCCTCTGTTCCAGACCTCGGCCAATCTCAGCGGCGAGCCGGCGCCGTCTCGCTTCGATGACGTTCCGGCCGAGATCGTCGCCGCGGCCGACCTCGCGATCGACGGCGGCGGGTTGACCGGCCTGCCGTCGACCGTCGTCGACCTCACCGAGTTCGACGCGGGGGGCGGGTGGATCGTCCTGCGCGAGGGAGGGCTCTCCCCGGGCGACTTAACAGCCCGGTTGACCGCGGTAGGGGAGGCGGACCAGGCGCCGTGAGGTGTTGTCGCGCTCATTGGACTCGAAGAGCAGTTCCTTCGGGTCGACGGTCATCGTGAAGACGAAGCAGCCGCGCAGGCCGCTGACGTCTATCCACTGCTTGTCGTAGTTGGCCGGATAGATGTCCGACCAGCCGACCGAGGTGCCGAGCGTGACCGCGTCGGTGTAGGGGTCCTGGTCGCAGCCCGGGTAGTGGCGGACGTTCGGCGAGCGCTTGCCGGGGCGGGTGCGCTCGAGATCGCGCAGGCAGTAGTTGAGCTTGGGGCTGGTGCGGATGACCGGTCCGACCTTGCCGTCCGGCCCGACCCGGCGCAGGTCGAACCCGGCAAGCTGGTGCACCTTCCAGTAGCTGCCGCCGAAGTACGTGCCTACGTCGGTGAAGTGCAGGGTGGCCTTGGTCTTGAGGAAGAGGAGGCCGCCGTCCTTGCGGTGGATCCGCTGATTGACCCGCATCCTGTGCCAGCCCTCGCGCCGGCCGCGCAGCTCCATCGGGCCCTTGCCGCGGCTCTCGACGTCGCTCGTCGCCCGCAGGAGCAGCTTGCCGTCGTAGCCAGTGGTCTCGTAGATTTCGCTCGGCTTGGCGATCCTCAGATTGGGGCAGAGCAGCTGGCGGGCTTCGGGGCCTTCGCAGGGGTTGGCCACCTCCGCGGCGGCGGTCGGGACGAGGAGGAGCAGCGCCAGGGCGGCGATTGCGAGGGACGCGCGGCTTTTCACCGGCGGCAGGCTATCCCGACCCGTTGGTATCGTCGTTGCACGGTGGACGAGCTACCCGAAAACTTGCAGGCTGCACCCCTGAGCGAGGTCGATCCGGCGATCGCCGCGGTACTCGACGCCGAGCTGCGACGCCAGCAGGGGACGCTGGAGATGATCGCCTCGGAGAACTTCGTCCCGCAGGCGGTGCTCGAAGCCGTCGGCTCGGTGCTGACCAACAAGTACGCCGAGGGCTACCCCGGCAAGCGCTACTACGGCGGCTGCGAGGAGGTCGACGTCGCCGAGCAGCTGGCGATCGACCGCGCCAGGGAGTTGTTCGGGGCCGAGCACGCGAACGTCCAGCCGCACTCCGGGGCTCAGGCCAACAACGCCGTCTATATGGCGCTGCTGGAACCGGGCGACACCTTCCTCGGGATGGCGCTCGACCACGGCGGTCACCTGAGCCACGGGATGAAGATCAACGTCTCCGGCAAGCTCTACAACCCGGTGCCCTACCACGTGCGTCGCGATGACATGCGTGTCGACATGGACGAGGTCGCGAGGCTCGCCGAGGAGCACAAGCCCGCCCTGATCGTCGCCGGCTGGTCGGCCTACCCGCGCCAGCTCGACTTCGCCGCCTTCCGCGCGATCGCCGACTCGGTCGGCGCCAAGCTGATGGTCGACATGGCGCACTTCGCCGGGCTCGTCGCCGCCGGCGAGCACCCCAACCCGGTGCCGCACGCCGACGTCGTCACGACGACGACCCACAAGACCCTCTGCGGGCCGCGCAGCGGCATGATCCTCGCCCGCGAGGAGCACGCCAAGGCGATCGACAAGGCGACCTTCCCCGGCCAGCAGGGCGGCCCGCTGATGCACACGATCGCCGCCAAGGCGGTGGCGCTGCGGATCGCCGCCAGCGAGCCCTTCCGCGCCCGCCAGCGGCAGACGATCGCCAACGCGCAGGCATTCGCCGCCGGGCTCGAAGCCGGCGGCGTGCCCGTCCTCACCGGCGGCACCGACGTCCACCTCGTCCTCGTCGACCTGACCCCGAGCGGTCTCGACGGCAAGACCGCCGAGGCGCGCTTGGATGAGGTCGGGATCACGGTCAACCGCAACGCGATCCCCTTCGACGAGCGGCCGCCGATGAATCCCTCCGGATTGCGGATCGGCACCCCGGCGCTGACCACCCGCGGCCTGGTCGAGGAGGATCTGAGCGAGATCGCGTCGGTGATCGCCACCGCCCTCAGCGGCGACTTCGACGCCGAGAAGGCGGCGCTCGCCGAGCGCACCAGGTTGCTGATGGAGCGCTACCCGCTCTACCCCGAGCTGGCCGCCGCAGCTTTTTAGCCGCGATGGCGGGAGCTGTGAACTCACCGCATCGTGCGGGTATCGAGGCGCGGTGACGGCGTCTTGGCATGGCGGTAATTTTTGTGAAGTGAACTCACCGCTCGCTGCCGAAATGACTCCGCCGCTCGGGCATCATCCTGTCGGCGCGTCTACCGGCTACATGGTCGAAAGCCGCGGTGATTGGCCCAGGCTCCTCGATGAGGCAAGCCGTGTTTCGAGCTTCGCTGTCGAGCTGACTGCCCTCAGAGAGGACGAGCTACCTGGACTCCTGAGCTACCTGGGCGACGCCCCGGTGCTGCCGTTTCGCTATGTGAGCGTTCATGGCCCGAGCAAGGCTCGAAAGATGGTGGAGGAGGAGCTAGTAGCCCTGCTGGGAGAGCTGCCGCCCTTCGTCAACGCGATCGTGCTCCATCCTGACCAGATCGAGGATCCACGGCTCTACGCTCGACTTGGCAGTCGGCTCGTGATCGAGAACATGGACTCGCGCAAGAGCTCTGGACAGACAGGTGAAGACCTGGCGCAGCTATTCGAGGTCCTCCCCGAGGCTGGCTTTTGCTTCGACGTGGCACATGCATGGACGGTGGATAAGACGATGGATACGGGGGAAGAGCTCCTCGATCGATTTACGTCACGCCTGCGGCACGTTCATCTCAGCTCGATGTCGGACGATCTGGGTCATGTGCCGTTGAGCCCCGACCAGGAAAAACTGTTCGCTCCGCTGCTCGCTCGCTGCCGCGATGTGCCCTGGATCCTCGAGGCAGAACCGCGTTAGCGTCAGAGAGCCGTGTTGAACGCCCTCGGACAACTCGCTGAGCGCAGCGACGGGGGATTTCCGAATCTAACCCAGGCGAGAGAAGTGACTGAGCGTCGGCTGTCCGAAATGCGCGGGCGGTTCAAAGACCTGGATTGCGATGACGACGTATGCGTGGCCCTCTTCGGATCGTGGGGCCGCCGCGAGCTCACCGAGCACAGCGACGACGACTGGGCGATCCTGATTGATGGCGCCGACCGGGCCGATGCGCGGCCGCTTCGATCCGAGGTCGAAGGGGTGCTGGGAGCGGACGGTCGAGAGCCCGGTAGTCAGGGGATATTCGGCGGATCGAGCAGTTGCGATCACCTGGTCGAGCACATTGGTCTCGAAGGGGACGACAACAGAAATCTGACCATGCGCATGCTGCTGCTTCTGGAGTCGACCGCGGTCGTAAACGAAGCGGCGCACCATGCCTGTCGGGCGAGAGTGCTCAATGGCTTTTTGGACGATTCGGTGAAGGGTTATCGACCTCCGCGCTTCCTGCTCAACGACTTGATCCGGTACTGGCGGACGATCTGCGTTGACTTCGTTGGCAAGGAGCGGGAGGGGGCAGGGCAGAAGTGGGCGTTGCGCAATCTTAAGCTTGGCCTCTCACGCAAGGCTCTGTTTGCCGGGGGTCTGCTCCCCGTTCTGCTCTGCCACCGCTTCGATGCGCCACATATCCGTCTGTTTCTTGGCGAGATTTTTGCCTCGCCCTCCCTCGATCGCATCGCTTGGGCCTTTCTCGAGCTCGATGCGGTCGACGCCGGCGTCCGTGCGGTCGGTGCTTATGATCGTTTCATCGGTCTGCTCGGTGATGGCGATGCCAGGAATGAGCTCGCGCTGCTTTCCCGGGACCAGGCTAGGGACTCCGAGTTCTTCGTCTATGGAAAGCGCCTCGCCGCGGAGTTTCAGCAGGGTCTGCTCGCGCTCCTCTTCGAGACCAGCCTCGAGCCACTCGTGCGCGAATACGGAATCTTCTAAGGCCAAGGCGGGTAAGGCCTCCCAGCTGAATATGGTCCGACGATGAAGATATGGGTCGACATGAGCGCGCCGGCGCACGTGCTGGTTCTGCGCCCGATCATCGAGCGCCTCCGCGCTCAGGGCCACACGGTCGAGGTCACCTCGCGCGACTACGCGCAGACGCAGGCGCTGCTCGAGCTGCACGGGATGGAGCACACGCCGATCGGCCGCCATGGCGGCGCCTCACGGGTGCGCAAGGCGATGCGGCTGGGGGCGCGAACGACGGCGATGATCCGCTTCGGTCGCGGCCGCTCCTTCGACCTCGCCCTCGCTCACGGCTCCAACGACCTGGCGATCGCGGCGCGGCTGCTCGGTGTCCCCGAGGCCAACATGCACGACTACGAGTACGCGGTCACCCAGCACCGGATCGGCTGCCGTCTCGCCAAGCGGGTGATGTTCCCCGACACGGTGCCGGCCGAGCGCCTGCGTCGCTTCGGCGTCGGGCCCGAGAAGCTCTTCCCCTATCCGGGACTGAAGGAGGAGTACTACCTCTACGACTTCGAGCCGGACCCCGATTCGCTCGAGCGCCTCTCGGTCGACACCGGGCGCGTCGTCGTCGTCGTCCGCCCGCCACCCGACGTCTCGCTCTACCACCGCAAGTCGAACCCGCTCTTCCCGAAAGTCCTGCAGCGGCTCGGCACCGACGAGAACGTGCACGCGATCGTCCTGCCCCGCACCCAGGCGCAGCGCGAGCTGGTCGAGAGCCTGGCGCTGCCCTCGCTGATCCTGCCGCCCGGCGCGGTCGAGGCACAGAGCCTCGTTGCCCTCGCCGACCTCGTCGTCTCCGCCGGCGGCACGATGAACCGCGAGGCGGCGGCTCTGGGCGTTCCCGTCTACACGACCTACGGCGGGCGCCTCGGCGGCGTCGATGAAGCGTTGATCCGGTCGGGACGGCTGCGACCGCTGACCGACCCGCGCGCGATCGAGCTCGAGAAACGGACCGCGGACGCGACTCCGACCAGGCGAGACCCTGGTCTGCTCGTCGAGACGATTCTAGGTACCGTCGGAGCCGACCATCCCGCGGCAAGCCACATCTCGAGCTGAATCTCTCGCTCTGCCGGAGGACGTCCAGGCCGAGCTGGAGCACTTCATCGCGCTCGCCGGGGACGGCGAGTCGCGGCCGGTCGACACCGTCTTGCGCGGCCTCGACGTGCTCATCTCAGCCGCCTTCCTGCTGGTCCTCTCGCCGCTCTTGGCGCTGACCGCGCTGGCGATCGTGCTCACCTCCGGCCGGCCGCTCTTCTACCACGGCGCCCGCGTGGGCCGGGGCGGGCGGCTCTTCCGCATGTACAAGTTCCGCACCCTCAAACCCGACGCGGAGGACCGCCTCGGGCCGTACCTGGGCGAGGAGCTGACCCGGCGCACCGAGGTCGAGGTGACCCGGATCGGGCGGGTGCTGCGCAAGATCCACCTCGACGAGGTGCCGCAGCTGTGGAACGTGCTGCGCGGCGACATGGCCGTGGTCGGGCCGCGGCCGATCCGGCCCGCCTTCTTCACCGAGCTCTGCCGCGAGATCCCGCAGTACTGGCAGCGGCTGGTCGTCCGCCCCGGCGTCACCGGCTTCGCCCAGACGCGGATGACCCGCGAGGAGTCCTGGGCCGACAAGCTCGCCCACGACATGGAGTACATCGCCGACCGCTCGGTGTCGCTCTACATCAGCGTCCTGTTCGCCACCGTGGTCAAGGTCCTGGGCCGCGGCCCCGCCGCCCCCGGCTGACGTGCCGGTGCTGCGAGGTCCATATGGACCTCGCAGCACCGGCACGTATGAGACTGCCGCCATGTGCGGCATCTGCGGAGTGGCCGCGGCTGAGCGGGGTGCGGTTGCCGACGTCGAGGCGGTCAGGGCGATGAACTCGCGGCTCGACCATCGCGGACCGGACAGCGATGGTCTCTTCCACGAGGGCGGGGTTGCGTTGGCGATGCGGCGACTCTCGATCATCGACCTCGAGCACGGCGACCAGCCGATCTCCAACGAGGACGGCAGCGTCACCGTCGTCCAGAACGGCGAGATCTACAACTACCGCGAGCTGCGCGGTGAGCTGGAGCGCCGCGGCCACCGTTTCGCGACGCACTCGGACACCGAGGTCCTCGTCCATCTCTACGAGGAGCACGGCGACTCCTTCGTCGAGCGCCTGCGCGGGATGTTTGCGATCGCCCTCTGGGACGCGCGCTGCGCACCGCCTGCTCCTCGCCCGCGACCGTTTCGGGATCAAGCCGCTCTATTACCGTCAAGTCGACGGCACGCTGTCCTTTGCCTCCGAGCTGAAGGCGATGCTCGAGCAGCCTGGCTTCTCGCGCCAGATCGACCCCCGCGCCGTCGCCGCCTACCTCGCCTTCAACTCGATCCCGGCGCCGCTGACGATCTTCGCCGAGGCGCGCAAGCTGCCGGCCGGAACGCTGGCGATCTGGCGGGACGGCGAGCTGACACAGACCCGCTACGCCAGGCCGTCTCCGGTCCCGGCGGGGGAGACCCGGCGCCGGCCGGAGAGCGCCTTGGCGGACGAGCTGCGCGAGACCCTGCGTGGCTCGATCCGCGCCCACCTCGTCGCCGACGTCCCGGTCGGCGTGCTGCTCTCCGGCGGGGTCGACTCGGCCGGCATCGTCGCCCTCGCCGCCGGCGAGCAGGCCGACCCGGTGAAGACCTTCTCGGTCGGCTTCGAGGAGGCGAGCTTCGACGAGCTCGACCGGGCGCGCCTGGTCGCCGAGCGCTACGGAACCGACCACCACGAGATCGTCCTGCGGCCCGACGCGGTCGAGCTCTTCCCGAAGCTGGTCGAGGCCTTCGACGAGCCCTTCGGCGACTCCTCGGCCCTGCCGACCTACCTGGTCTCCGAGCTGGCCGCCGGCGAGGTCAAGGTCGCCCTCTCGGGGGAGGGAGGGGACGAGCTGTTCGGCGGCTACTACACCTACGTCGCCGACCTGCTCGCGCCGCGAGTCGGCCGGCTCGCGGCGCTCGCCGCGCCGCTGGCGGAGATGCTGCCCAGCTCCAACGCCAAGGTCAGCCTCGACTACAAAGCGAAGCGCTTCGCGCGCGGCGCCGGGCTGCCGCCGCTGGAGCGCCACCACGCCTGGAAGGAGATCTTCTCGCGGCAGCTCCAGGCCTCGCTGCTGGGCGATCGCGACTCGGGCTGGGACCCGGTCGACCTCTACCGCGAGCGCTACGCCGAGACCGCCGGCGCGGAACCGCTCGCCCGCCTGCAGGACGTCGACCTCGGGATCTACCTGGTCGACGACCTGCTGGTCAAGACCGACCGCTCGAGCATGGCGCACTCGCTGGAGCTGCGCGTCCCCTTCCTCGACAACGAGGTCGCCGCGATGGCGCATCGGCCTGGCGACGCCGCTCAAGGTTCGCGGCCTGGCCAAGAAGCGGTTGCTGCGGAGCGCTCTTGCGCCGCTGCTGCCGAAGGAGGTTCTGCGCGGCCCGAAGCAGGGCTTCTCGATCCCCGTCGCCGCCTGGCTGCGCGGGCCGCTGCAGGGATTCGCGCGCGAAACGCTCTCGGCGGAGACCTTGTCGCGACAAGGTTGGCTCGACCCCGCAACCGTCACCGCGCTGCTCGACCGCCACTGTGCCGGCCGCGAGGACCTCAGTCGCCAGCTCTGGGGATTGATCGCCTTCACGCTCTGGTTCGACAGGTACGCCACCTAGTCTGGACTCGATGCCGGCATCGGTCGAAGCCCTCCTCGCTTTCCTCGTCGCGGGGATCTTGACCCTGCTCCTGGTGCCGTCGACGATCCGCCTCGCCCGCCGCGCCGGCGCGATCGACCTGCCCGGCGTGCGCTCGCTGCACGCGGTGCCGACGCCGAAACTCGGCGGCCTGGCGATCTTCGCCGGGGTCCTGGTCTCGGCCCTGATCTGGCTGCCCTGGGACGCCGAGACCCGGGCGATCTCATCGGTGCTGGGCGATAACGGCGATCGGCATCCTCGACGACATCTACGACCTCGGCGCGGCGACCAAGCTGCTTGGCCAGACCGTCGCGGTGATGATCCCGGTCACGGCCGGCGTCACGGTCGAAAGCTTCACCTTCCCCTTCCTCGGCCAGCTCAACCCCGGCTCGGTCGACCTGCTCGACCTGCCCGGCGGCGGCACGATCTCGCTCGGTGACGTCGGCACCGTGATCGGCATCGTCGCCGATGATCAACGTGATCAACCTGATCGACGGCGTCGACGGGCTCGCCGCCGGGGTCTGCGTCATCTCCGGCGTCGCGCTTGCCGTGATCGCCCTCTCGCTGGAGCGCAACGCCGCCGGCATCCTCGCCGCGCTCACCGCCGGCGCCTCGCTCGGCTTCCTCCGCCACGGCTTCCCGCCCGCGAAGACCTTCATGGGGGACACCGGGTCAAACCTGCTCGGCTTCCTGCTCGGCGTCGTCGCCGTGCAGGGTGCACTGAAGACCAACGCCGTGATTGCGTTGTTCCTGCCGCTGATCATCCTCACCGTGCCGATCCTCGATACCGGCTTCGTCGTCGCCAAGCGGCTCAAATACCGCCGTCCGATCTACAGCGCCGACCGCTGGCACTTCCACCACCGCATGGCGACATCGGCTTCTCGCAGCGGCGTACGCTCGCCTACCTCTACGGCTGGACCTTCGTCATGGCCGCCGTCGCCCTGGCCCTGCGCTTCGTCCCCTACAGCGACGACCACGGCCACTTCGACCCGCTCTGGACCGCGGTGATGATCGCCTTCGGCCTGCTCGCCCTCGGGGCGAGCGTCTACCTGGTCGAGGTGCTCGAGATCCTCAACCTGCGCCACATGCGGCTGCGCCAGCTCGTCAGCGTGCGCCGTGATGCCGGCCGGCCCGTGCCGCCGGCCGAGCAGATCGACCTCGCCGTCGCCCGCGAGCTGGAGACCGGCAACTTCCCCGCAATCGACCCGGAGACTGGCGAGTTCGAGGCGGTCGAGCCAGACCGCTAGATGGGCTCTCCCGACTTTGTGCGAGGTTGTGACAAGGGGCACGAACTGGCTCTAGAAAGCCAATCGTCGGCCCTTTGGGATATAGTCACTTATCCGCTAGGCCCCTCCCGATAAGGGTCCCCAAAGCGGACTTATGTCTCCTCCTAAGCATGTCGATCTCCTGGTGCTAGCCGCCGCCCTCGCCGTGTTCGTGCTCGGTGGGTTGCCCCTGCTCGGCTACGCCGTAGCTGCCGCTGCCTGGCTCGCCCAGCGCGGGATCCAGGTGCTGGCTGGGCGCCGTACCGCGGCCGAATTGCTCGCCGGCAACCGCCAGCGGGCAATGGGCTTCGTCGCTGCGTCCACGCTTGGTCGCGTCTGGCTGATGGTCACCGCCGTATTGCTCGGTGGCATCGCCGAGCGTGAAGTGGGCCTCTCCGCGGCCGTGCTGCTGCTCATCCTCTTCACGATCTCCTTTGTCGCCCAGGGAATCGCCCACCTCCTCGAGCCCGAAGGGCAGACCGGGTGAAGACCAAAACCAAAGTCTTTATCGGGATCGGCGCCTACTTCGCGGTCGCGATTCTGATGCTGCTGATCTTCCGCAGCTCCGGCAAGGACGAATCGTTCCAGCCGCAGAACGAGTTCAAGCTCGAACCGTGGATCTCGCTCGAACTCGCGGGCATCGACCTGAGCATCAACAAGGCGGTGCTCTACCTGGTGCTTGCCAGCGCGCTGACGATCTTCGTCATGGTCTGGATCTCGCGCCGTATGGCCCAGAAGCCGAACCGGGTGCAGACGGCGATCGAGGTCGCCTACGACATGACCAAGAACACGATCACCGGTGGCAACCTGGAGCCGAAGATGGCCTCCCGCTGGTTCCCCTTCCTGGCCGCGCTCTTCTTCTGGATCTGGTTCTCGAACATGCTCGGCTTTCTGCCGCTGCCGACCAACACCGAGCACGCGGTCAACGTCTTCGGCCTCGAAATCCCCTCCTTCGCGATCTACGCGGCGACCGCCAACCTCTCGATCCCGCTGGTCCTCACCCTGGTGGTCTGGTTCTCCTACCACTTCGAAGGGGTTCGCTCAAAGGGCCTGATCCCGTACCTGGCGAGCTGGCTGCCGCCGGGACTGGAGGAGATGAACCCGATCGGCAAGGCCTTCATCTTCGTGATCGAGGCGATCTCGCACTTCGCCCGCCTGATCTCGCTCTCGGTGCGGCTCTTCGCCAACATCCTCGCCGGCCACCTGTTGCTGCTCTTCATGGGCGGCGGGCTGGCGGTGCTGCTCGGGATCGCCGCGCTCGGCGCGCTCACCTTCCCGCTCGCATTCTTCTTCTTCGTGCTCGAGGTCGGCCTTATCGCGACCCTTCAGGCATTTATCTTCTCGACCCTTACCGCGATCTACCTTGGCGGGGCGACCTCCGCCAGCCACTAGAAAAGGAGCCTGTTCTCAAATGGATCTGTCCCCTGTAGTCGCCGCGATCTCCGATGAAGGGATCGAATCAGCCGGCAAGGCAATCGCCCTCGGCGTAGGCGCCGGCCTCGGCTCGATCGGCGCCGGTATCGGCATTGGCTTCATCTTCGGCAAGGAGATCGAGTCGGTCGCCCGCCAGCCCGAGATGAAAGACGAGCTGCAGAGCATCCGCTGGCTCGGCTTCGCGCTGACCGAGGCGGTCGCCTTCTACACCTTCATCTTCGGCCTGATCGCCTTCTTCCTCTAGGCCGATCGCGTGGAGCTCTTTGGCAATATTGCGGGCTTGATCCCACTCGCGGCGGAGGCCGCGCACGGCGCCGAGGAAGAAGGCGGCAGCTTCCTGGTCTCACCGGGCCTCGGCCTGATGATCTGGACGCTCGTCCTCTTCCTCTTCACGATGTGGGTGCTGAGCAAGGTCGCCTTCCCGAAAATCCAAGAGGCGCTCGACAAGCGAGCCAAGACGATCGCCGAGTCGATCGACGCGGCCGAACGGCAGCGGCGCGAATCCGACGAGCTGCTCGAGGAGTACCGCGGGCGCCTCGCCGAGGCTCGCGAGCAGGCCGACGACATCATGGCCCGCGCCCGCAAGGCGGCGGAAACCGCCGAAACGGAGGCGACCGCAGCAGGCAAGGAGAAACGCGAGGAGCTGGTCGCGGCTGCCACGCGTGACATCGAAGCCGAGACGCGGCGCTCGTTGCAGCAGATCCGCAAGGAGGTCGCCGACCTGACCGTGCTGGCGACCGAGAAGGTGACCCGCAAAAGCCTCAACGCCGACGATCAGCGCCGTCTGGTCGAGGAGGCGCTCTCAGAAGTCGACTTCACCAGCCTCTCGGGGGCGGAGAACTAGAGATGCAGGACGCAGCTCGCGTATACGCCGAGGCGCTCTTCGACGTCGCCAAGGAGAAGGGCAAGCTCGACGCGATCGGCGCCGACCTGGCCCAGTTCGCCGACGCCGTCGAAGGCAATCGCGATCTGCAGGTCTTCCTCTTCAGCCCGCATTTCTCCTCGGCCGAGAAGGCCGAGGGGCTCGGGCGGGCGCTCTCCGGTGTCGATCCGGAGCTGGTCAACTTCCTCGAGTTGCTGATCGAGAAGGGGCGGATGACGGAGATCTTCCGCATGCGTCGCGAGCTCGAGGAGATGTGGAAGAAGGAGAACAAGCGGATCGACGTGACCGTGACCAGCGCAGTGGAGCTGGACCCGGCCGTGGTGGCCAAAGTCGGCGAGGAGATCGAGCGGCAGACCGGGCAGAAGGTTGAGCTGGCAAGCCGCGTCGACGACGAGATCCTCGGCGGCATCGTCCTGCAGGTAGGCAACATGGTGCTCGACGCGAGCATCCGCAGCCGCCTGGACAAACTTCGAAAGAGCGTCGCCCAAGCGGCGTAAGGAGGCGTAGAGCACCCCAATGGAGATCAAGCCCGACGAGATCGCATCCATCCTCAGGGAGAGGATCGAGGGACTGGACACCGGCAGCGCCGACCTCTCCGAGGTCGGCACCGTGCTGTCCGTGGCCGACGGGATCGCCCGTATCCACGGCCTCGACAACTGCATGGCGCTGGAGATGCTGGAGCTGCCGCACGGAGTAACCGGTCTGGCCCTCAACCTCGAGGCCGACAACGTCGGCGCCGTGCTCTTCGGCGAGTGGGACAAGGTCGTCGAGGGCGACACGGTGAAGCGCACCGGGCACCTGCTGCGGATCCCCGTCGGCGACCACCTGCTCGGTCGCCTCGTCGACCCGCTCGGCCGCCCGCTCGACAACAAGGGTGAGATCGCCACCGATCAGACCCGGCCGGCCGAGTTCAAAGCGCCGGGAGTCGTCGAGCGCCAGCCGGTGACCGAGCCGGTGCAGACCGGGCTGATGTCGATCGACGGGATGATCCCGATCGGCCGTGGCCAGCGAGAGCTGATCATCGGCGACCGTCAGACCGGCAAGACGGCGATCGCGATCGACACGATCATCAACAACCGCGACAAGGACATGATCTGCATCTACGTCGCGATCGGCCAGCGGATGTCGACGGTCGTCCAGCTCAAGGAGGTGCTGGAGGAGAACGGCGCGATGGAGAACACGATCATCGTCGCCGCCCCCGCCGATGAGGCAGCGCCGATCAAGTTCATCGCGCCCTACGCGGGCTGCGCGATGGGGGAGCACTTCCTCTATAACGGCAAAGCCGCGCTCTGCGTCTACGACGACCTCACCAAGCACGCCTACGCATACCGCCAGATGTCGCTGCTGCTGCGGCGCCCACCGGGCCGCGAGGCGTACCCCGGCGACGTCTTCTACCTGCACTCGCGCCTTCTCGAGCGGGCGGTGAAACTGAACGACGAGCTCGGCGGCGGCTCGCTGACGGCGCTGCCGATCATCGAGACCCAGGCCTCCGACGTCTCCGCCTACATCCCGACCAACGTGATCTCGATCACCGACGGTCAGATCTTCCTCGAGTCCGACCTCTTCAACTCGGGCGTGCGGCCGGCGATCAACGTCGGCATCTCGGTCTCCCGGGTCGGCGGCAACGCCCAGACCAAGGCGATGAAGAAGGTCGCCGGGAAACTGCGGCTCGATCTATCCCAGTACCGCGACCTGGAGGCGTTCGCCCAGTTCGGCTCCGAGCTCGATCCGGAGACGCAGAAAACCCTCAACCGCGGCGAACGGCTGGTCGAGCTGCTCAAACAGAAAGAGCGCGAACCGCTCGAGATGGCCGACCAGGTCGCCGCGATCTACTCCGGCACCGGCGGTTTCCTCGACCGGATCAAAACCGAGCGGGTCGGCGAGTTCCTGCGCGACCTGAAGCTCCACTTGCACACCGAGAAGTCCGAGCTGCTGGCCCGGATCTCCGATACCGGCAAGCTCGAGGAGGCGGACGAGGAGGAGCTCGGCGCCTCGATTCGCGACTTCGTCGACGACTTCGGCGCCGATTTCGACGAGCACGGCGATCCGCTCGAGGCGGGCGAATCCGACCGGGTCAAGTCTGAGGAGGAGCGCTCGAAGCCAAGTCGCACCGAGGAAGCCGAGAGCGACGCGGAGAAGGAGCCGACCCCCGCCTAAGGGCGGGCTCTCTAGGCCATGGCTTCCCAGAAGGACGTCAAGAGCCGCATCGCGTCGATCAAGAACATCAACAAGATCACGCGGGCGATGGAGATGGTGGCCGCGGCGCGGCTGCGCCGGGCCGAGCAGCGGATCGAGCAGCTGCGGCCCTACGCGCAGGGCATGCGCAAGCTGACCCGCCGTGCCGCCGAGCAGGCGGGCGGAGTCCCGCGCGTACCGGTCCTGGTCGAGCGCGAGGACGTCAAGAAGGTCGGCGTCGTGCTGGTCACCGGCGACCGCGGCCTCGCCGGCGCCTTCAACACCAACGTGATCCGCGACGGCCTGCGCCTGCGCGACGAGTGGCGGGAGAAGGGGGCCGAGGTCACCTTCTCCGCGGTCGGCCGCAAGGGGGTCGGAGCGCTGACCTTCCGCAAGCAGGAGGTGCGCACCTCCTACACCGGCTTCACCGACCGCCCCGGCTTCGCCAACGCGCGTGAGATCGGCGAGGAGCTGACCGCTCGCTACGTCGACGAGGAGCTGGACCGGGTCGAGCTGGTCTACAACCGCTACGTCTCGCCGCTCACCCAGCACGTCTGGCGACAGACCTTGCTGCCTCTGCAGCAGGCTGACGTGATCGGCGCCGGTGCCGGCAAGGAGGAAGAGGATGCAGAGGAGAGCGAGATCGAGAAGGCCCACAGCAAAGCGCTTTGGGAGTACGAGCCCGATGCCGAAGAGCTGCTGTCCCAGCTCATCCCCGAGTACGTGAACATCTCGGTCTACCGGGCGCTGCTCGAGTCGGCCGCCTCTGAGCTGGGGGCGAGGATGACGGCAATGCGCAACGCGGCGGAGAACGCCGAGACGATGATGGACGACCTCACCCTGGAGATGAACCGGGCCAGGCAGGCGGAGATCACCCAGGAGATCCTCGAGGTCGTCGCCGGCGCCGAGGCGCTCGGGTAGAGAACTTCAAAAAGAAAGTCAGGAAAAGGAACCAATGGCTGAGAGCAACGGAAGCAATGTAGGACGAGTCGAGCAGGTGACCGGCGTCGTCGTCGACGCTGTCTTCCCCGACCAGCTGCCGGAGATCTACTCGGCGGTCAAGATCGAGATGTCCGGCGACGACGATCGCGAAGCGACGGAGCTGGTCTGCGAGGTCCAGCAGCACCTCGGCGACGACCGTGTGCGCACCGTGGCGATGGACGCCACCGACGGCCTCCAGCGCGGCGACAAGGTGATCGATACCGGTGGTCCGATCTCGGTTCCGGTCGGCGACGCGACCCTCGGCCGCATCTTCAACCTGCTCGGCGAGCCGATCGACAACGGCGAGCCGATCGAGGCGGGGGAGCGCTGGCCGATTCACCGCTCGGCCCCCCAGGCCTCCGACCTCGCCCCGACCCAGGAGATCCTCGAGACCGGGATCAAGGTGATCGACTTGCTCGCCCCCTACGCCAAGGGCGGCAAGGTCGGGCTCTTCGGCGGCGCCGGCGTCGGCAAGACCGTGCTGATTCAGGAGCTGATCCGCTCGATCGCCGAGGAGCACGAGGGCCTCTCCGCCTTCTGCGGCGTCGGTGAGCGCTCGCGCGAGGGAAACGACCTCTGGCTCGAGATGAAAGAGTCGGGCGTGATCGACAAAACCATGCTCGTCTTCGGCCAGATGAACGAGCCCCCGGGTGCCCGTCTGCGCGTCGCCCTCTCCGGGTTGACGATGGCCGAGTACTACCGCGAGCAGGGTGGCCAGGACGTGCTCCTGTTCATCGACAACATCTTCCGCTTCGTCCAGGCGGGCTCGGAGGTCTCGGCGCTGCTCGGTCGCATGCCCTCCGCGGTCGGCTACCAGCCGACGCTGGAGACCGAGATGGGCGAACTGCAGGAGCGGATCACCTCGACCGAGCGCGGCTCGGTCACCTCGGTACAGGCGGTCTACGTGCCGGCGGACGACTTCACCGACCCCGCTCCGGCGTCGGTCTTCGCCCACCTCAACGCGACCACGGCGCTCTCGCGGGCGATCTCCGAGAAAGGGATCTACCCCGCCGTCGACCCGCTCGACTCGAGCTCGACGATCCTCAAGCCCGACGTCGTCGGCGAGGACCACTACCGCACCGCGACCGAGGTCCAGGAGGTCCTGCAGCGCTACAAGGAGCTGCAGGACATCATCGCGATCCTCGGTATCGACGAGCTCTCCGACGAGGACAAGCAGACGGTCTCGCGAGCCCGCAAGATCGAGCGCTTCCTCTCGCAGCCGTTCTTCGTCGCCGAACAGTTCACCGGTCGCGCCGGCGAGTTCGTGCCGGTCGCCGAGACGGTGCGCGGCTTCCGCGAGATCCTCGACGGCGAGCACGACGACCTGCCCGAGGGCGCCTTCTACATGCAGGGCTCGATCGACCAGGTCACCGAGAACGCCTCCTCTGCGGCGGCGGCGTAGAGGCGAGCTTGGCCGGCGAGGGCAGATTCGAGGTTGAGATCCTCACCCCCGAGGGTGAGGTCTTCAACGGCGAGGTGAGCCAGGTCTCGACCCGCACCGCGGGGGGAGAAATCGGCATCCTCGCCAACCACGCGCCGCTGCTGGCGGCGCTGAAGCCGACCGAGCTGCGGCTCTTCGAGGGCGACGGCGAGCCGCGCCGCTACGCCCAGGCGCACGGCTGGCTGCAGGTCTTCGGCAACCACGCCCGCTTGCTGGTCGAGGAGGCGATCGTCCCCGAGGACCTCGACGCCGGGACGCTCAAAGAGCAGCTGGCAGACGCCGAACAGCGCTTCGCTGAGGCGGAGGACAGGAGCGGCGAGCAGACCCGGGCGCAGAAGGATCGCGACCGAGCTGAAGCGTTTCTCGCTATTGCGCAGGGATGAGGGAGGGAGCCGGTGCCCCTTCGCGTGAATTTGGGTCGCTCGGCCTTCGGCCTCCGCTCCCGGTGATGGAGCGCGGCCTGCGGCCGCGCGATGGACAGATTGCATATCGCCGCTTCGCGACATTCCCGCGAAGGGGCACCGGCTCCCTCTTGCGCGACAGCGCATCCGACATCGACCACACTGGGGTGGGGTCAATCTCCGATGCGCTCGGGAGGAGTGGATGAGCGAGGAGCTGGTTGCGCTTGTTACGCGGTTGATCGGGTACGACACGTCCGAGGCGGACGGGGTGTTGGAAGCTGCCGGCTTCGTTGAGGGGTGGTTGGAAGCTCGTGGGATCTCGGTTGCTACGGAAGAGGTGCGGGGGCTGCCTGTGCTTAAGGCCGAAGTTGGGCCGGAGGGCGCGCCCACGGTGGTGCTGCACGGGCATCTGGATGTGGTGCCCGGGCGGCCGGGGCAGTTCGATCCGTCGGTCGACGGTGAGCGGCTCTATGGGCGCGGTGCATACGACATGAAGGGCGCGCTGGCGGCGATGCTCTTGACCACGGCGGCGATGCGCGATTCGGAGCGGGTGCGGGTGCGGCTGGGGATCGTCGGCGACGAGGAGTCCGAGGAGGAGGCCGACCGCGGCAGCGATCATCTCGTCGACGGTGGCTTCGTCGGCGACTTTGCGATCACCGGCGAGCCGACCGATTTGCAGATCGGCGTCGAGGCCAAGGGGGTGTTGGCGCTGCGCCTCGAGGTCAGCGGCGTCGCCGCCCACGGAGCGACGCCGTGGCTGGGCGATAACGCGGTTCTGAAGGCACACGACGTTTTCCGCAGTATCGAGTCGCTACCGTTTGCCCGGCACAGCTCGGAGCTGTTCGACCGCCCTTCGATCAATCTCGGCCGGATCATGGGCGGCGACGCGCTCAACAAGGTGCCCGACCGATGCGCAATCGACGTCGATATCCGCTACCTGCCCGACCAGGATCCCGAGACCGTGCTCGCGCAGGTGCGGAGCCTTCCCGACGTCGAGGTGACCCCGCTCTTCACAAGGCCGCCGGCGGTCGTCGATCGCGATTCGCCCTTCGTCCAAGGCCTGCGCGAGGCGGCTGCGGCCCATCACGAGGGGGAGCCGATGAGTGTCGGCCGCGACGGCGCCTCCGATGCCGTCTCCTTCCTTCGCGTCGGCGTGCCGGCGGTCGAGTTCGGCCCGGTCGGCGAAGGCCACCACGGCCCCGCCGAGTGGGTCTCGGTGCCCTCGCTGGTGGCATACCGGCAGGCGCTCGAAGGCTTCCTGAGGGCGATCCCGGCCCGGCTCGAGGGCTAGGGGCCGGGCGATGAACGAGCCGGTCTTCAAGAAGCCGCCACCCGAGGGCGACCACGAGCCGCCGCCGAAGCGCAAGCGCTACTGGTGGCGCTTCACCCTGGCCTCGGTCACGATCGTCGCCGTCACCGCGGCGGCCACTGCGGCCAGCATCCTGCTCTACATCGGCAGCATCGCCACCGCGCTCTCCCACAACAACAAACTGCAGAACAAGGTCGAGCGCGTCCTCGCCAAGACGCATGGGGGGGAGCCGGAGAACATCCTGATCATCGGCTCCGACAAGCGTGCCAGCGAACCCGAAGACCCCGGTCGCTCCGACACCACCATGCTGCTGCGCCTCGACCCGGAAAAAAACGCGATCGCTCTGATGTCGATCCCGCGCGACCTCAAGGTCGAAATTCCCGGCTTCGGGACCGAAAAGTTCAACGCCGCCTACACCTTCGGCGGGCCGAAGCTGACCCTGCAGGTCGTCAAGGAACTCACCGGCCTGCCGATCAACCACGTCGTCAACGTCGACTACCTCGGCTTCGTCCGCGCGGTCGATGCGATCGACTGTGTCTACGTCGACGTCGACCGCCGTTACTTCCACTCCAACGTCGGCGCCGCGCCCTCCGAAGAATATGCCGAAATCAACGTCCAGCCGGGCTACCAGCTGCTCTGCGGCAAAAAAGCGTTGCAGTACGTGCGCTACCGCCACACCGACACCGACCTGGTCCGCGCGGCGCGCCAGCAGGACTTCCTCAGCGCCGCCCGTCAGCGGGTCCCGATCGACCAGCTCGTGCTCGGCCGCAACGAACTGATCGACATCTTCACCAAATACACGACCTCCGACATCAGCGACACGGAGACGATGCTCGAAGTGCTGAAGCTGTTCGTCGCCTCGCGCAACGCGGAAATCAAGGAGGTCCACTTCCCGGCGGAACTTGGCCCCAGCTTCGTCTACGCGACGCCGGAAGCAATCGGCGAAGCCGTTGACAAATTCCTCGGGATCGAAGCCAGCGGCGGCCCGCGCGGCTCGCTCGAAGGCGGCGACCACCCGCAGTCGAAGTCGAAGAAGAAGAGCAAGGGGAAGAAGCGCAAGCCCAATCCCAAGCCGCGGGTGAAGGCGAAGCCGCCCGGGAGCGACGGCCTCATCGCCGCCGGGGAAGCGGGTGAGCTCGAGGGCAAGTCGGTCGCTCGCAAGGTCAGCAGCGGGTTCCCGGTCTTCTACGCGAGCCGTCTCCCCGCGGAAGCGTCATACGTCGAAAGCAACAGCTACTACCACGTGCAGGACCCGCGCGTGTACCACTTCAAGGACACCGACGGAAAGCGCCACGCGGCCTACCGGATGGTCGCCGAGTACGGGCCCGAATACGAAACCCAGTACTTCGGGGTGCAGGGCATCCAGGGCTGGAGCGATCCCCCGATCCTCGACAACCCGAGTGAAACCCGGGAGATTCACGGTCGCGAGTACGACATCTACGTCGACGGCGATCGCGTCAGCATGATTGCCTGGCACAGAGGCGACAACACCTACTGGGTCTCCAACAGCCTGCTGCAGTCCCTGACCAGCGATCAGATGCTGGGCATGGCACGGTCAGCCAGGGTGATAATTCCGAACAAGAAGCCGAAGAAGTCAACGACGAAGCGAGGGAGCGCGCAACCATGATGGAGAGCAGAGAGCCGATCGGCGTGATCGGGGTGGGCTGGGTCGGCCTGGTGACGGCGGCCTGCTTCGCCGATCTTGGCCACCGGGTCGTCGCCCGCGACATCCTCCCGGAGAAGGTCGCTGCGCTCTCGCGGGGCGAGACGACGATTCACGAGCCCGAGCTCGACGATCTGCTCGAGCGCAACGCCGAGCGCCTCACCTTCACCACCGACATGGGCGAGCTGCTCGCTTCGGCCAAGCTGCTTTTCGTCTGTGTCGACACGCCGCCGACCCGTTCCGGCGACGCCGACCTCTCCCGGGTCCGCACCGTGGTCGAGGAGCTGCCCGCCGACGGCGAGCACGTGCTGATCATGAAGAGCACCGTGCCGGCCGGCACCGGCGAGGCGATTCGCCGCGACAGGCCGGGCCTCGCCTACGTCTCCTGTCCCGAGTTTCTCAAGGAGGGTTCGGCGGTCGCCGATTTTCTCCACCCAGACCGCGTCGTGATCGGCGCCGATGCGGGCGATCGGGAGGCCGGCGACGCCGTTGCCGCCCTCTACGAGCCGTTGGGGGGTGAGATCGTCCACACCGACGTCGCCAGCGCCGAGATGATCAAGCTCGCCTCCAACGCCTTTCTGGCGACCAAGATCTCCTTCGTCAACGAGATCGCCAACGTCTGCGAGGAGGTCGGGGCCGACGTCGGCGAGGTCGCCCGGGGCATGGGGCTTGACCAGCGCATCGGCCCCTCCTTCCTGCGCGCCGGGATCGGCTACGGGGGCTCTTGTTTCGATGGTGGGGAGACGCTGCTCGTAAGACATCACGGCGCGGCGAAACTGGTCTCCTTCGAGGATCTGTGGGATCTGGTCGGAGGCGACAGGGCTGCGGACGGCGGCGGGGAGGCAGTCGCTCCGGAGAGTCTCTTCGTCTGGTCCTGGGTCCCTGGGGAGGAAAAACCCGAGTGGATACTGGTCTCGGTGCTGACGAAGCGCAACTACGACGGCGACATGGTCGAGCTTCGCACCAAGATGGGCCGGCGAGTGCGGGTCACGGCTGACCACCCAGTCATCGTCGGCGATGGCGAGGACGGCGAGGTCCTGACCACGGTTCGCGCAGGGGATGTCACTCAGACCGATTGGCTGCCGTTGGCGGGCGGGGTAGATTCCGGGTTCGCGTCGCCTACCTATTCCGCGATGGGGGCCATTGAAGACGCTATCCCCGCGGGCAAGGTCATCGTTCGCCCCGAGGCCCGGGAGATCGAGGCTCTCCGGGGGCGCCCGGTTGCGGAGCGGGTCGCGATTTTCGACCATCCGCGGGGGCAGGCGCAGCGGATGGGGGACATCTCCCGTAGCGGCGCGCTGCGGTTGCCGGAGGCCAGCGACGCCCAGATGGATCTTCGGGGCGCAACCTTGGGGACCGCCCGCAACGGTACCTACGTGCCCGAGCGACTGGAGATTGACGAGGAGTTTTGGAGGGTGGTCGGGCTCTATACGGCTGAGGGTCATGTCGCCTCAGACCATGGCCGCGACGACGCGGAACGGCGACGCATCTGCTGGTCCTTTCACCCAACCAAGGAGGAGCACCTCGTTCGAAAAGTAGCCGACTATTGGGAAAGTCAGGGCGTCAAAGTGCGGGTATTCAGCGCCACGACCTCTCGCTGCGTGCAGATTTCCTCGCGGATTCTGGCCGCCTGGTGGACCGAGATTCTCGGTCTCGGCTCGAACAGCTACGAGCAGCGTGTTCCCAATCTGCTTTGGGAGCAGCCGCCTGCGCATAAGTGGGCGTTCCTCTCGGGGCTCTGGGAGGGCGATGGCTCCTGGTCACTCGTGAACCGCGGGCCAAGTGTCAGCCTCGACTTTGGCACGATCAGCGACGAGCTGGCCGACGGCGTTGCCCGCCTTCTCGCCGATCTTGGCGTGGTCTGCGCCTGGCGCCGGGGCCGAACCGCGAAATCGACCAAGGAGACGCATTGGCTCAAGGTCAGCGGCGCCGACCAGGTCGAGCGGGCGATCGCTCTGGTGCCTGAGGCCCAGCACGATGAGGTCATCGCGTTGATTACACAGCAGAGCAAGCGGATTGGACCAACTGGATACCGCCGTTTCGGCGATGTGGGCATGGCGTGGGTCCGAGTAGCGAAGACGACAACCGAGAAATTCAAGGGCCCCGTCTATTCGCTCGAGGTGCCCGGGTCGCAAACGGTGGCCGCAAGTGGTGGCCTTGCGCTGCATAACTGCTTCCCGAAGGATGTCAGCGCGCTGAAGATGCTCGCCGGCAACACCGGCTACCACTTCCAGTTGCTCAACGCGGTCATCGAGGTGAACGAGCTGCAGAAGCGCCGCGTGGTGCAGAAGCTGGTCGGCCGGTTGGGCTCGCTGGTCGGTCGCCGGGTGGCGCTGCTCGGCCTCGCCTTCAAGCCGCAGACCGACGACATGCGCGAGGCGTCGAGCCTCGTTCTATCGGCGCGACTGCAGGGCGAAGGAGCGGAGGTCGCGGCCTACGATCCCGTTGCTGCCGGTCCGGCCCGTGACCTGCTCGACGGCGTCGAGCTCTGCGACTCGGCGCTGGAGGCGCTCGAGGGTGCCGACGCGGCGGTGCTGGTCACCGAGTGGCCCGAGTTCGCCGAGCTGGACTGGTCCGAGGTTGCAAACAGGATGGCGCGGCCGCTGTTGGTCGACGGGCGCAACTTCCTCGATCCCCAGAAGCTCGTTGCCGCGGGCTTCGAATACGAGGGCATCGGCCGCGCTCCGGTCGACGCTCCTTCGGCTGCGACCGCAGACTGACCGTGCAGGCAATCGTTCTAGTCGGTGGGGAAGGAACGCGGCTGCGGCCGTTGACCGAGAACGTGCCGAAGCCGGCGCTGACCCTGGTCGACCGGCCCTTCCTCGCCTACATGATCGAGTGGCTGGCGGGGCACGGGGTGACCGAAGTGGTGCTCGCCTGCGGCTTCCTGCCCGATGTGCTGCGGGCGGCGCTCAGCGGCGAGGAAGAGCGCGCGGGTGTGCGGATCCGCTACGTCGCCGAGCCCGAGCCGCTGGGCACCGCCGGGGCGATCCGCTTCGCCGCCGACGCCCTGGGGGACGATCTCGAAGATCGCTTTCTTGCCCTCAACGGCGACGTGCTCACGGATCTCGACCTGAGCGCGCTTTTGCGCGCCCATGAGGGATGGAACGCAGCGGCGACGATCGGCCTGTATCCCGTCGAGGACTCCTCGGCTTTCGGCCTGGTGCAGAGCGACGGGGGCGGCGCGGTCCTCGAGTTCCTCGAGAAGACGGGAGAGCGCAAGCCGGGCGAGGTCAACGCCGGGATGTACGTGTTGCAGCGCTCCGTGCTCGACCTGATCGCACCCGGCGAGAACGTCTCGATCGAGCGCGACGTGTTTCCGCGCCTGGTCGGAAATGGGCTGCACGGCCTGCTCCTCGGCGGCTACTGGGTGGACATCGGCACCCCCGAGCGCTACCGGCAGGCGAGTTGGGACATCCTCGAGGGCCGCGTGGAGACCCGCGTCGAGCCAACCGGCGAGGGCATCCTGGTCGACCCTGGCGCGCAGGTCGACGGGACAGCGCAGGTCGGGCCGCAGGCCGTGATCGGGCCGGGTTGCCGGGTTGGGGCGGGGGCGCAGGTCTTGGGGTCGGTTGTCCTCGACGGCTGCACGGTCGGCGAGAACGCGCGCGTCGTCGACTCGATCCTCTCGCCGCGCGCCGAGGTCCCCGCGGGAGCCGACGTTGCAGGTGCAGTGGCTGCTGAAGGCGAAAGAGTCGGCTCGTAACCATGCTCGACGACGTCCTGGCAATCCCCGATCACCTTCGCGATGCCCTCTGGAGGGTCGAGTCGGCCCGGCTGGAGCCGAGCGAGTCCGCCGGCCTCCTCGTCTGTGGCATGGGCGGCTCGGCGATCGGCGGCGACCTTGCTGCGGCGGCGCTCGGCGAGCGACTCACCGGGCCGCTGCTGACCGTGCGTGGGTATGGGCTGCCGAGCTGGGCCGGCCCCGAGTGGACCGTGTTCTGCTCCAGCTACTCGGGCGAAACCGAGGAGACTCTTGCCTGCTTCGCCGCCGCAGAGGCACTCGGCGTCCGTCGCGTCGTCGCCAGCACCGGCGGCGCCCTGGTCGAGGGCGCCCGCGCCGCCGGCGACCCGGTGATCGGCTTGCCGGGTCTGCTGCCGGCGCCCCGCACCGCCGTCGCCTACATGCTCGTCTGTGCGCTCGAGGTTGCCGCCGCCGCCGGCATCGCACCGCGCCTCGCTGCTGAGATCGAGGCCGCAGCTGCCTTTCTGGAGGCAAGTCGTGACGATCTGCGCCATCGCGCCGCCGAGGTAGCCGGCGCGATCGGCGAGCGGGCGCCGGTCATGTATGGCGCCGGCCCGACCGCTGCCGTGGCGCGTCGCTGGAAGACCCAGATCAACGAGAACGCGAAGCTGCCGGCCTTCGCCTCGGAGCTGCCGGAGGCCAACCACAACGAGATCTGCATCTGGGAGGCGCCAAGTGCCGCCCAGCTGGCTGCCGTCCTCCTCGAAGACCGCGACCAGCACCCACGGGAGCAGCTGCGCTTCGAGCTGACCGCGGCCGAGGTCGAACGCGACGGCGCCACCGCGGTCCGCATCGAGGCGGCGGGGGAGAGCCGCACCGAGCGCCTGCTCTGGACGGTGATGCTGGGCGATCTGGTCTCACTCGAGCTGGCCGCGATCCACGGGGTCGAGTCGCTGCCGATCGATGCGATCGACCGGCTCAAGGCCGCGCTCGGAAGTACCTGAGCAGCGGGGCTGACCCGCCGCCGATTTCTCCCTATCCTTCGCCCGGACCCAATAGAGACTGAAAGGAATCGATGGCAACCGCCACCTCAAACTACAAAGTCGCCGACATCGGCCTCGCCGATTTCGGGCGCAAGGAGATCGGCCTCGCCGAGGTGGAGATGCCCGGCCTGATGCAGACCCGCGAGGAGTTCGCGGCTGAGCAGCCTCTGCAGGGGGCGCGGATCACCGGCTCGCTACACATGACCGTGCAGACCGCCGTGCTGATCGAGACGCTGGTCGCCCTCGGTGCCGAGGTCCGCTGGGCCAGCTGCAACATCTTCTCCACCCAGGACCACGCCGCGGCCGCGATCGCCGCCGCCGACATCCCGGTCTTTGCCTGGGAAGGCGAGACCCTGGAGGAGTACTGGTGGTGCACCGAGCAAGCCCTGCTCTGGCCCGACGGCGAGGGCCCGAACATGATCCTCGACGACGGCGGCGACGCCACCCTGCTCGTCCACAAGGGCGTTGAGTTCGAGAAGGCGGGCGCCGTGCCCGATCCGGCTTCGGCCGAGTCGGAGGAGTTCCGCGTCGTGCTCGAGACCCTGCAGCGCTCGCTCGAGTCCGACCCGCAGCGTTGGACCCAGATCGCCGCGGCGATCAAGGGGGTCACCGAGGAGACGACCACCGGCGTGCACCGGCTCTACCAGCTGGCCGAGACCGGCGACCTGCTCTTTCCGGCGATCAACGTCAACGACTCGGTCACCAAGTCGAAGTTCGACAACCTCTACGGCTGCCGTCACTCGCTGATCGACGGGATCAACCGCGCCACCGACGTGATGATCGGCGGCAAGGTCGCCGTCATCTGCGGCTACGGCGATGTCGGCAAGGGCTGCGCCACGTCACTACGCGGTCAGGGCGCTCGCGTGATCGTCACCGAGATCGACCCGATCTGCGCCCTGCAGGCGGCGATGGAGGGATATGAGGTGCGGAGGCTCAACGATGTCGTCGACACGGCCGACATCTTCGTCACCGCCACCGGCAACAAGGACATCATCACCGCCGACCACATGGCGCGGATGAAGCACAACGCGATCGTCGGCAACATCGGCCACTTCGACAACGAGATCGACGTCGCCGGGCTCGAATCGTCATCGGCCGAGCGGGTCAACATCAAGCCGCAGGTTGACGAGTGGCGCTTCTCCGACGGCCACTCGATCATCCTCCTCTCCGAGGGGCGCCTGCTCAATCTCGGCAACGCGACCGGGCATCCGAGCTTCGTGATGTCGAACTCGTTCACCAACCAGGTGATCGCGCAGATCGAGCTCTACGGCCAGCCCGACGGGTTCACGGCCAAGGACGTCACCGTGCTGCCCAAGCACCTCGACGAGAAGGTCGCGCGGCTGCACCTCGCGGCGCTCGGCGTCGACCTCACCGAGCTGTCCGAGGAGCAGGCCGCCTATCTCGGCATCCCGGCCGAGGGCCCCTACAAGCCCGATCACTACCGCTACTAAGTAGATGAAGGCGATGGTGCTTGCAGCCGGGCTCGGCACCCGGCTGCGACCGATCACCTACGGCATGCCGAAGCCGATGGTGCCGGTGCTCAACCGGCCGGTGATGGAGCACACCGTGCGGTTGCTGGTCCGGCGTGGCTTCACCGAGGCAATCGCCAACCTGCACTGGTTTCCGGACGTGATCGAAGGGCACTTCGGCGATGGCTCGGACTTTGGTCTCGAGCTCAGCTACAGCCTGGAGGAAGAGCTCCTCGGCACCGCCGGGGGAGTGCGCAACGCCGCCGATTTTCTCGGCGATTCGTTCCTCGTCGTCGCGGGCGACGCGCTGACCGACATCGACTTCCGCGCGATGCGGGACTTCCACGCCTCCCACGACGGCCTGGCGACGCTGGCCACCAAGCGGGTTCCGGACACCGACCAGTTCGGCGTCGTCATCGCCGACGGAGACGGACGCATCCAGGGCTTTCAGGAGAAGCCCGATCCAGCCGAGGCGCTTTCGGATCTCGCCAACACCTGCATCTACATGTTTCGCGCCGAGGTCTTCGACTACTTCCCGGCGCCGGGAACGAGCAACGACGCCGGCCCCGACGACCCACCCGAGTTCGCCGACTGGGCAAAGGACGTCTTCCCCGCCCTGCTGGAGGCCGACGTGCCCTTCTACTCGCACGAGATCGACGCCTACTGGAACGACATCGGCAACCTCGACGAGCTGCGGCAGGGCAACCTCGACGCACTGCACGGCGCAGTCGAGGTCGAGCCCGGCGCACCGCTGGTCTCGGAGGGCGTGCGGGCGGCAAGCTCGCTTGACGGCGCCGAGGTGACCGCGCCTGTCCTGGTCGGGAGCGGGGTCGAGATCGGTGCCGACGTGCGGATCGAGGGTCCGGCGATCATCGGCGACGGTTGCCGGATCGGCGACGGCGCCATCGTCCGCGATTCGATCCTGCTCGAAGGGGCCGAGCTGCCGCCGAAGTCGATCCTGATAGGCGGCATCGCGGCTAAGAGCCCCTCCCAAAATGACCGCGGCCCGGATGAGGCCGAATGACGCTGCGCGATACGGCCCTTCCCCGACATCCCGCGTAGCGCTGCTACGCGGGAGTCGTGTAGTGACCGTCTCGCTTGGTCATCGACCTCCCCGGACTCGCGCTCATTTCGGTCGGGACTCTTCCGCGCAAGAGGCTTGACAAAGAATTGACATTCGGCGCGCCACACGCGCGCCGCCGGCCCGGACGATCGGGCCATGAAGCTCCTCCAGGCAGTTGCCACGGCCATCGTCCCGCCGCTCTGCGCCGCGTGCGGGCGAGCCTGTCGCCCCGAGGCGACGCTCTGCACCCGCTGCTCGCGCCGGCTGGCCGAAGCCGATCCCCTGGAGGGCTTCGGTGCACCGGGGCTGGACCGCGCCTGGTCCTCCGCCTCCCATGAGGGCGTCGCCCGCGACCTGGTTACAGCCCTCAAGTTCCGCCGCCTTCTTCCCGTCGCCGATCTGATCGCCGACCGCATCCAGTGGCTTGCCCCGGCAACCCTGCTGAGCGGCACGATCGTCCCCGTCCCCACCGCGCCTCTGCGCTTTGCCCTCCGTGGCTTCGACCCCGCAGCCGAGGTAGCGGCAGCGCTGGCCGAGCGGACCGAGCTGCCGCTGGAGGCCTGTCTGGCTCGCCGTGGGGGAGGCCGCCAGGTGGGCAAGCGGCGGGCCGAGCGCATAGGGCACCCACCAGTAGTCCAAGCTCGCGGCAAAGTGCCTCGCAGCGTCCTCCTGGTAGACGACGTCCTGACCACCGGCGCCACGCTCGCCTCCTGCGCTCGGGCCCTTCGCCATTCCGGAGCCATTCGAATCGCCGCAATCACCTTCACAAGGCGCTTGTGAGAAGAGGGGATCGGGTGCCCCCTCAGAGGAACTTGTGAGCTCACTGGGAATGGCGCCTCCGCAGGGCAACCATCGCGGGTTCCGTCGAGGGGGCACCCGATCCCCTCATCGCCCACAACATCTGCCGAAGTTCCTCTTGTCGCGCTTCGGGTAGAGGCGTAGCATCGAGGTAGACCCAGACAGAGGAGGCCAATATGCGGATTGAGGTGCGTGGGCGCAACGTCGAGATCGATGACGAGCTGCGGGAACACATCTTCAAGCGATTTCGCCGTGTCGGCAGGCAAGTCTCTGAGCTGGCGATGCTCGAAGTGATCGTCTGGGAAGAGAAGAACCCCGCGATTGCCGACAGCCAGGTGGCCGAGGCCACGCTGAGGCTCAAAGGAGTGACCCTGCACGCCAAAGAGTGCTCGCCGGAGATGGCCCATAGCGTCCATGAACTCGCCGAGGACATCCGCCGCCAGGTCAAGAAGCACCGCGAGAAGCGTCGCAAGCGCAGTCGGACGCGCAAGCTCGTGAATCAGGTGCGCGGTCGCACCGTCGAGACCTAGAAGCCGGGCGCAGCGGCCTCGCCGCTGATAGGTTCAATTTTCTTGAATAAAACATCATTTTCCGTAACGATAGACACCCCCCAATGAGGGGACCAGTCAATCGAAAGGAAAAGGATGATTCACAACCTAAAAGCCCTGGGCCTTGCCCTGGTGGCGACCTTTGCTCTGAGCGCCATGGCTGCGTCGGCTGCGTCTGCCCAGCAAGGCGTACTCACATCGGATGGCCCGGTGACACTCGACATGTTCGAAACAGGTGCTGGTCAGAACGCCACAACAATGTTTGGCGAAAAGATCGAATGCGCGGGAACCATCTATACAGGACACCAGTACAACGTCACACCGCACATGCCGATTCCCGGTCCCACGACGACAATCACAGTCACCCCACACTACAACAACGCCAACTGTACAGCGTTCCCGGGGCCAACCAAAGCGACAATCACAATGAATGGCTGCGACTTCGTGTTCCACATCGGCAACACAGTCGCCGCCGACCGGTATGCCCTCTTCGCCGACATAGTTTGCCCGGCGGGTCAGAAAATCGAAAAGCACGTCTATCTTGCGCCCAATAACGAGGAAGCTTCGTGGTGTACATACACAATCGGACCACAGGCGGGTCTTCCCGGAGGCCGTCTGACAACCACAACAAACGGCGCCGAAGATGTCGACATCGTCGGAGCTTTCAAAAGCATCCACGTTGAAAAACACGGGTTGTGCGGAGCCGGAACAACCAATTTCGGCGAATGGGACGTTGACCTCACAGTCAAGGGCACAGGCCCAGGAGGAATGCCGACAGGCATCACAGTCACCGACGCGCTCGTATAGCGCTAGGCCGACGTTTGGCGACCGGCCGGGAGCGATCCCGGGCCGGTCGTCGCGGCCGAGACTTGCCCCGGGCCCCTCGCCGCTTTGAGCGGGGCCGCACCGCCGAAGCTTGAGCTGAGCCCAAGACAGCATTCCTTGACAGGTACGGAAATGCTCCGATAGCGTCCACCGGGCTTTGGGCAGGCTCGTCTCGATACTGGCGCTCGTCCTTGCCGGCGCGGCCTGCCTGCCCATTGGCGCACAGGCAGCCTTTGGGGTCGACGAATTCGACGTCACCCTCACCAACGAAGACGGCAGCCCCGCCGTTCAGGCGGGATCCCATCCTTTCGCGATGACGACCTCGTTGGAGATGAACCTCAGCGGCGAAGAAGCCGATGGGCGGCTTCGAGAGCTGTTCCTCGACCTCCCCCCGGGGCTGGTCGCAAGTACGATCTCCGTCCCTCGCTGCAAAGAGGCCGATTTCGAAACTCTCGATGAAGGCGTCAACGACTGCGCGCTGTCCACTGTGCTTGGCGTCGTATCGGCGGCGGTCGGCGAAGCCGGCAACTGGGGCACCACGCGAGTCTTCAACCTCGTGCCGCACTCCGGCGAGTTGATGCGGCTCGGTTTCCGGGTGGCCGGTGTCGAGAACGTCTTCGCCGATATCGAGCTCAGCCCTGAACCTCCCTATGAGGCGACGTTCAGCATCGGTGACTTCCCCGAATCGATCGAGCTGTTCGGTGTCGAACTGCAGCTTTGGGGAGATCCTGCCAGCCCCACCCATGACGCACAGAGAGGGGGCCCCGTCAACTTGCCGGATGGACCGTTGCTGACCCTTTCGACGAGCTGCGAAGGGCCGCAGGCCATCTTTTATGAAGCCGTTTCCTGGGAAGGCGATGAAGATTCCGGCAACGCCCTCACCCATGACGGCGCCGGCGAACCCATGGGCTTCGTTGGCTGCGACCTGCTCAGCTTCGATCCCTCTGCGACTTCCCAGCTTACGACTGAGGCTTCCGGCAGCCCCACTGGACTCGATGTCTCTGTTGCATTCGCCGATGAAGGCCTTGCCTCCCGGAAAGGCAAAGCGCAGTCCCAGGTTCGCGACCTTGCCCTCGTTCTGCCCGAAGGCATGACTGCCGGCCCCTCGCTGACCGCGAGCTCCGGCGGCTGCTCGGAAGCGGACGTCGAAGCCGAGACCCCTGAATCGGCACCGGGAGATGGGTGCCCGGCAAGCTCGGAGGTGGGCACCGCCGAAGTCGAAAGTCCCTTGCTCGAAGAGCCGATCGACGGCACGGTCTACCGCGCCACTCCAAACGAAAACTTCGCGGATTCGCCGATGGCGCTCTACGTGGTGCTGAAGAACGCGGACCTGGGGATAGTCATCGCGCAGCCGGTCGCCCTCGAAACGGACCCCGAAACCGGCCAGCTGTTCGCGGTTGCCGAAGAAATGCCCCAACTCCCGTTCAACGATCTCGACCTGCATCTCGACGACGGCAAAGCCGGCCCGCTGATCACCCCACCGCTCTGCGGCGAATACGAAACCGAGGCCGAATTCGAACCTTGGGCCGGGGAAGGGGGGCGCCTGATCTCCTCCACCTTTCAGATCAACTCCGGCCCGAACGGCGGCCCCTGTCCGACCGGCGCCGCCAAAACCCATTCGGAGTCCGGACCCCTGCCCCGGAGCTCGCCGCCGGCCGCAAGCGCGCCCGTCGTGCTTCCCCCGCCCGTCTTGCACAAGCATCGCTGTCGCAAGGGCAAGCACCTTGTCCGGCGCCACGGCAAGCTCCGCTGCGTAAGAACGCACCGCAAGCACAAACCCCACGCGCGCTGACCCCCGGCCCTACTCCGGACCAAGCCCACAAGCGCAAGACAGCTACCCTTGAGCAATGGCGAACGCCAGGGATATGGTCACGCGCGCTCTGCGTGTCGGCGAGGGGCGCAAATTCAAGGCGTACGAGAAGCGTGCGCAGAAGATCAACGCGATCGAGCCCGAGATGGAGCTGCTCAGCGACGAGGAGCTGCGTGCCGAGGCCGACTCCCTGCGCGAGCGCGCCCGCGGCGGCGAGCCCCTCGATGATCTTCTGTCGGAGGCCTTCGCGCTGACCCGCGAGGCAGCGCGGCGCAGCATCGGCCAGCGCCACTTCGACGTACAGCTGATCGGCGGCATGGCGCTCCACGACGGGCGCGATCGCGGAGATGAAGACCGGCGAGGGAAAGACGCTGACGGCGACCCTGGCGGTCTTCCTCAACACGCTGGCGGGCGACAGCGTCCACGTCGTCACCGTCAATGACTATCTCGCCCGCCGCGACGCCGAATGGATGACGCCGATCTACGAGACGCTCGGCGTCACCGTTGCCTCGATCCAGGATTCCGACGACCACGCGGCGAGGCAGGTCAAATACGGCTGCGACGTGACCTACGGAACCAACTCCGAGTTCGGTTTCGACTACCTGCGCGACAACATGTCGGGATCGCTGGAGGAATGCGTCCAGCGCGGGCACAACTTCGCGATCGTGGACGAGGTCGACAACATCCTGATCGACGAGGCGCGCACGCCCCTGATCATCTCCGGCGCCCCCGAACAGGCGGCCCAGATCTACTACCAGTTTGCTCGCCTCGCGCGGCAGATGGAGGGCGTCCCGGCCAAAGACAAGCTGAAATCCCTGGGCGAATCGAAAGACACCTCCGAGGCCGAGTACGACTACGAATACGACGAGAAGCACAAGACCGTCGCGCCGACCGAGCGCGGGGTCAAGCGCGCCGAGGAGTTCCTCGACGTCGACAACCTCTATCTGAGCGAGCACGGGACCCTCGTCAACCACCTGGGCCAGGCGCTCAAGGCCGAGTCGCTCTACAAGAAGGACAAGGACTACGCCGTGGTCGACGGTCAGGTGATGATCATCGACGAGTTCACCGGCCGCATCCTCGAGGGCCGGCGCTGGTCGGAGGGCCTGCACCAGGCGGTCGAGGCCAAGGAGGGGGTGGCGATCGGCGAGGAGAACCAGACCCTGGCGACGATCACCCTGCAGAACTACTTCCGCCTTTACGACAAGCTCGGCGGGATGACCGGCACGGCGCTGACCGAGGCCACCGAGTTCATGAAAATCTACAAAGTGCCCGTGGTCGAGATCCCGACCAACCGGCCGATGGTCCGGGCCGACGAAAACGATCAGATCTTCAAAACCAAGGACGGCAAGTGGAAGGCCGTGCTCGAGGAGATCTTTGCCCGCCACGAGAAGGGTCAGCCGATCCTCGTCGGGACCGTCTCGGTCGAGGTCTCGGAGATGATCTCCGGCGAGCTGAAACGGCACGGAGTCGAGCACGCTGTGCTCAACGCCAAGCCCGAGCACGCGGAAAAAGAGGGTGAGCGGATAGCCGAAGCTGGGCGCAGGGGCGCGGTGATGATCGCCACCAACATGGCCGGCCGCGGCGTCGACATCAAGCTCGGCGGCGACCCCGAGCACCTCGCGATGAAAGAGCTGAAGAAGCAGGGGCTCAACCACGGCGACGAGGGATATGAGGAAGCGCTGGCGGCGAAGATCGTCGAGATGGAGCCGCAGTGCAAGGCGGAGGCCGAGGAGGTGCGCGAGCTCGGCGGCCTCTACATCTGCGGCACCGAGCGCCACGAATCGCGCCGTATCGACAACCAGCTGCGCGGCCGCTCCGGCCGTCAGGGAGATCCCGGCGAGACCCGTTTCTTCCTCTCCGCCGAAGACGACGTGATCCGCCTCTTTGCCGGCGACCGCATCTACAAAATCCTCGACCGCCTCGGTCCCGTCGACGAGGAGGGTGGGGAGATGCCGCTCGAGGCCAAAATGCTGAGCAAAACGGTCGAGGGGGCGCAGAAGAAGGTCGAGGAACAGAACTTCCTGATTCGCAAACGTGTGCTCGAGTACGACGACGTGATGAACGAGCAGCGCCGCGTCGTCTACAAATATCGCCGCGAGATCCTCGAAGGGCGGGACATGTCCGACATCTCCCGCGACGAGCTGGAGGGAGTGATCGAGCGCCTGGTCGACGAGTACACCCCGGGCGACGACCTCGAAGACTGGGACCTGGCGGGGCTGGAGGCGCAGCTGCGCCAGATCTGGCCGGTCGGGATCGAGGTCGGCTCGATGTCCCCGGAGACGGTCGAGCGCGAAAAGCTCAAGGACGCCCTCGACGAAGACTCGATGAGCGCCTACGACGACCGCGAGAAGGAGCTCGGCGAGGAGCTGATGCGCTACCTGGAGCGCTCGATCCTGCTGCAGGTGATCGACAGCCGCTGGCGCGAGCACCTCTACGACATGGACTACCTGCGCGAGGGCATCCACCTGCGCGGCTTCGCGCAGATCGACCCCCTCGTCGCCTACAAAAATGAAGGTTTCGGCATGTTCGAGGAGCTGATGAACTCGATCTGGGAGGAATTCAGCAAGCTCGTCTTCAACGCCCAGATCGAAATCGACCCCTCGCAGGTGCAGGAAGGCGCATTCGCCGGCAACGGCGGTGCCCCGACCGCGCTCGACTACTCCGGCGGCACCCCGGATGCCCAGCCGTCGGCCCTACAGGAGGTCGCCGCGGGTGTCAGCGTCACCGAAGGGACCGCGCGCCCGGGGGGCGGCAACGGCGCTGCGGCGCCGGAGGCGATCGAGACCGTGGTCAAGGACGAGCGAGAAAAAGAAATCGGACGCAACGACCCGTGCTGGTGCGGCAGCGGCAAAAAGTTCAAGAAGTGCCACGGCGCCTAGCCGGCGCCCGATGACGCACGACCCCGTCCGCGAGTTCATCCGCGCCTTCAATGAGCGCGACCTCGACGCTTTTGTCGGCGTTCTCGATCCCTCGGTCGAGCTTCACTCGATGAAGGGCTTGCGGAAAGGCAGGGACGCGGCGCGGCTCTGGGCGACCCGGGAGCCCGGGGGCGTGCAGCAGACGATCGAGCTGGACGAGCTGTTCGAGGATGGGACCGAGTCCGGCGGCGGCGGGGCGCTCGCCCTGGTCAAGCGTGTGTGGCATTGGGCTGAGGACGGCTCGCACGCAAACACCGAGGAGATGGCGTGGCTCTTCGAGTTGCACGATCACCGGATCCGCAGCTGGCGCCCGTTCGAGGATCGCGAGTCCGCCTGGCGGGCGTACCATCTACGCGATGGAGCAGATCGCCGCATCTAACAGGGAGGCGACCGACGCTTGGAGTGGGCCGCTGTTCGACCGCTTCGTCCAGTTTCGCGACCTCGTCACCGGCGGGTTGGGCGCGCACGGCGAAGCGGCGTTGAAGGCGTATCCACCGCCTCCCGCGGGTCGGGTGCTCGATCTCGGTTGTGGCTTCGGCGATACGACTCAACGGCTCGCCGCGCTCGTCGGTCCCGGCGGCGAGGCGGTCGGCGTCGACGTCTCCGAGCCTTTTGTCGCTGCAGCACGTGGCGAGGCGGAGGCGGTCGGCGTCGACAACGTGCGCTTCCTCAGTGGCGACGTCCAGGTCATGGATCTCGGAGAGGGCTACGACTACGCCTTTTCGCGCATGGGAATCATGTTCTTCGCCAATCCCGTGCAGGCGCTGCGCAACGTGCGGTCGGCGCTGGCGCCTGGCGGGCGGTTTTGCGCGATCGTCTGGCGGCGCAAGCTCGACAACGCCTGGCTGAACCGTGCCGAGCAGGTCGTCGAGGGGTACCTCGAGCGCCCCGAGGAGACCGACGAGCCGACCTGCGGCCCGGGACCGTTCTCGATGGCTGACGCCGACACCGTGAGCGAGCAGCTCTCGATCGCCGGCTTCGAGCAGATCTCGCTGCGGCGCTGCGACCTGCCGATCAAGATCGGCAACGATCTCGAGCACGCGGTCGAGTTCAACATGTCGCTGGGCCCAGCGGGAGAGGTGCTGCGGCTCTGGGGAGACCGTGTCGAGGAGATCCGCCCGAAGATCGCCGCCGACCTGCGCGAGACGCTCGCCGAGTTCGACGGTCCCGACGGCGTGATCGCACCGGCCTCCACCTGGATCATCGGCGCCGTCGCACCCTGAGCACCACTGCTGCTCGAGGGCTGCGCCTACTAGGCTGTCGGCATGGCCGATGTCGCCTCGACCGAATCGGTACCGGCGCGGCTCGCCGAGATCCGCGAGCAGTTGAAGCTGCTCTCGGACTACCTTTGACCCGGCTTCGCTGCGGGACGAAGCAGAGCGGCTGGAGGAGGAGATGGGCCGTCCCGGCTTCTGGGACGACCAGGAGAAGGCGGCGGGCGTCTCGGCGGCCCATGCTCGCGCCCAGCGCAAGCTGAAGACCTTCGAGGAGCTGGAGTCCGAGGCGGGGGACCTCGCCGAGCTGGCCGAGATGGCGGCCGAAGACGAGGAGATGGCCGCCGAGCTTGCGACCCAGATGGCCTCGGTCGAAAGGCGCCTGGCCGAGCTCGAAGAGGCGCGCCTGTTCAGCGGCAAATACGACGCCGGCGACGCCGTGGTCACCGTTCACGCCGGCGCCGGCGGAACCGATTCCCAGGACTGGGCCGAGATCCTCCTGCGGATGTACCTGCGCTGGGCCGAGCGCCGCGGCTTCGAGGTCGAGATGAAGGAGGCCTCGCCGGGGGAGGAGGCCGGCCTCAAGTCGGCGACCTTCATCGCCCGGGGCGAGAACGCCTACGGGCTGTTCGCCGCCGAGCGCGGCGTCCACCGGCTGGTCCGGATCTCCCCCTTCGACTCCTCGGCGCGGCGCCACACCAGCTTCGCCCAGGTCGACGTCGGGCCGTTGGTCGACGAGGGGGTCGAGGTCGAGATAAACGACGACGAGCTGCGGATCGACACCTACCGCGCCTCAGGCGCGGGTGGCCAGCACGTCAACAAGACCGACTCGGCCGTGCGGATAACGCACCTGCCGACCGGCGTCGTCGTGCAGTGCCAGAACGAGCGCTCGCAGACCCAGAACAAGGCCGTCGCGATGCAGCTGCTGCGCTCGAAGCTGATCGAGCTGGAGGAGCGCAAACGGGCGGAGACGCTGGCCAAGGAGCGCGGCGAGGTCAAGGAAGTCGCCTGGGGGTCGCAGATCCGCAGCTACTTCCTGCACCCCGACCAGCGGGTCAAAGACCACCGCACGGGGCACGAGGTCGGCGATGCACAGCGGGTCCTGGATGGCGACATCGACGACTTCATTAGGGACTACCTGAACAAGACCGCGGCCTCCTCGGCGAACTAGGCCCTCGCTACGTATCGTCGGTAAAGGCCTGAGCTCCGCAGGCGATCTCAAGGCTCTGGAGCTGAGACTCCGGGCCCGAGCAAGGCGCTCGAAGAGAGCCTCGAAACTCGGGTGGCTCGTCATCTGCCCTGACAGGATCGGCCGTGGAATTGGCTAGGTGGTTTGGTGTCGCCGAGCGAGGCGCTGAGTACCTCAGCAATCGGTCGCGACCGGTGCAGAGGCCGGAGAGTCCGGGAGTTGGCTGACCGGGCTGCGCGGGTGCTAGCGCGGGGAAAGCGCGAGTCGCCGGAAGGGGCAGCCGGTGCTCTTCGCCGAGGCGATGTCGATCTGAACGGAGAGATGCTTCGGGCTGTCGCGACCATGCAGGTTCTCGACTAGGCGGAGGACGCCGCTGCGGCCCAGGTGACGGTGCACGGTGCCGAGATTGCCGATCTTGAGCGAGGCGGACGTCGGCTCATAGGCCGTGTATCCGATCGTCAACTTCAGCTTGTCGCCCTGTCCTGGCGTGGTGGCCTCACCGTGGGCGCTGCGCAGGATGCACTCTTCCGGAGCTGGAGCGCCGGAGCCCGCAGCCTTCTTACGGCGTTCGGCGGCTTCTTCTTCGCAGATTTCCTTGACTTCGCCGGCGTTGAGCTCGCCTTCGTCGAATTCTTCTTCGGCTTCCTCGCAGGCGCCTTCTTCGATTTCGCCTTCGCTCTCGTCTTCTTCGCCTTCGTCTTCGGCTGCGAATTCTTCTTCGAAGGCGAGCGGCGTCGCGCCGGGAACGAGTGGAGCCGCATGGGCGGCGCCGGCCAGAAGAAGGCCCGAGAGGGCGAGAAGGACTACGAGGATGGGAAGCCTGAGCAGCGGCAGTCTGGTGGGCATGGGCAAATCCATCGGCTCGTCACGGCGCCCCCTTTAGCCAAGTCAGCGTATTCCCGAACTCTCCATTCGCAAAAGGGCCTCCTTCATCGGTAGTCCGCCGCCATATCCACCCAGCCCGCCGCTGCTGCGCAGGACACGGTGGCAGGGGACGACGATCGGGATCGGGTTGGAGCCACAGGCCGTGCCCGCCGCGCGTACCGCGCGCTCGTTCCCGGCGCTGCGGGCTATCTCGGTGTAGTTGCGGGTCTTGCCGTAGGGGATGCGATCGATGGCCCGCAGGGCGCGCCGGCGGAAGCCCTTGCTGAGCTGCCAGTCGAGCGGCAGGTCGAACTCGTGCAGGCGGCCCTCGAAGTAGAGGTCGAGCTGACGGCGGGCCTCGTCGAGGCGAGTCGGGGCCTCCATGACCCGCGGCGAGACCCGTGCCGCCAGGTCCTCCAGCGTCTCCTCGGAGTCGTAGTTCGGCAGGCCGACCTTGACCAGGCCCTTGGGGGTGGTGGCGAGGAGCAGGGGACCGAACGGGGAGTCGGTGGTGGCGTAGGCGACGTCGAGCAGGCCCTCGGCTGCCGCCCGCTCGGCGAGATGTTCGAGGCTTGCCTTCATGCCAGCTCCTTTCTCAATCGCTTGATTCCCTCGTGCAGGCTGCGCCGTGCCGCATCGGGCGAGCAGCCCAGTGCGGCGGCGATCTCGGCGTGGGGGAGATCGCAGGCGTAGCGCAGAGCCACCGCGGCGCGCTGTTTCGGCGGCAGGGCACCGACCAAAGCCCAGATCCCCTCATCGAGCTCGGGCTCCGCGGTCACACCGGCTATCTCACCCGGCTCGGCGATCGGCAGCGCCCGGCGCCCGTTGGCACGGTGGTGGTCGATCGCCTTGCGGTGGGCGATCGTCAGCAGCCAGCCGCGCAGATTGCTGTCGTCGCTCAGCTTCGGATAGGCCCGCAGCGCTGCCAGGAAGGTCTCCTGAAAGCAGTCCTCGGCATCGGTGCGGCCAACCGCGCCGCGCAGGACCGCCATCACGTCGGCGGCGTGGTCGTCTAGGAGTGTCTGGAAGGGCGGCAGTGCGGTCACCTCATGGATTAAACGCGTCGAGAGCACAAGGCGTGAGAGAGACGGATGGCCCCCCCGACGGAACCCGCCGCCCGCAGCGTGCCAGGGCGCGGGCGCTTGGTCGGCTCACAAGTTCCGCTGGAGGGGCCAACCGTCCCTCTCTGCGAGGTGCGGTCGAGGTTTGGTGCGCTATCCGGGATAGACCTCGACCGCGCTTGCCTGGTTAGGGTGCTGAGATGGTTGATCTCGATGAGGTGGTCGGTCGTGCTCTTGCCGAGGATCTTGGAGCTGGGGATGTGACTTCGGAGGCGACCGTGCCCGAGGGTGCTCGGGCGCGGGCGCGGATCGTGCAGAAGCAGCCGGGGGTCGTCTTCGGGCTTGCCGCGGTTGCCGAGACGATGCGCCAGTGTGGGGCGGAGGACGTCGACAACCTCGTCGTCGAGGGGCAGTGGCGGGAGGACGTGCCGGCTGAGGTCTTGCTTGCCGGTGGGCCTGCCGCTGGCCTGCTTGCGGCGGAGCGGACGGCGCTCAACTTTCTCGGGCATCTCTCTGGGATCGCGACGCTCACCGCGCGTTACGTAGAGGCGGTCGCCCGGACTCGTGCGGTCATCCTCGATACCCGCAAGACGACGCCGGGACTGCGGGCCCTGGAGAAGGAGGCGGTGGCCGCCGGTGGCGGCCAGAACCACCGCATGGGCCTCTACGACGCGATCCTGATCAAGGAGAACCACATCGCTTTGGCGGGAAGTCTCGCCAAGGCTGTCTACGCCGCTCGCAATGCGCGTCCGGATCTGCCGGTCGAGGTCGAGTGCCGCACCGTCCTGGAGTCTGGCTACGCCTTGGGTACCGGTGCCGACCGGCTGCTGCTCGACAACATGACGCCGGACGAGCTGCGCGAAGCTGTCGCGCTGCGCGATGCCGAGCGCGGTGCCGACGGCCCGCCGCTGGAGGCTTCCGGCGGGGTCAACCTGGAGACGGTGCGGGCGATTGCCGAGACCGGCGTCGACTTCATCTCGATCGGCGCGCTCACTCACTCGGCGCCGACGCTCGACTTCAGCATGCTGATCGAATAAGTTTGTACGGTGAGTGGGAAAGAGGCGCTGAGCGTCGCGGCGAGTATTTGTGCGGTCGTAGGGTTCGTCGCCGGCACCGCTGCGTCGACTGTCAGTACCGGGATTGTCTATGCCAGCTTCGCCTTTGGAACCGTCCTGCTTTCCGCTGTATACGACTCGATTCAGGAGAAGAAAGCCGGAAAATACGTATGGTCTGAGGCCATGCGCGAGCTATCGCTGAATGACCTTTACTGGTTGGGCGGGATCGCGAGCGTGCTGTTCGTGGCGATCATCGCCGATCGTCTCTCCGACCAGCACGCGTGGGATGGTGGCCTCGGCGCGTCCCAGCTCATGGCCCTCGTCCTTATCCTCGCTGGCGGTTGGGTGGTCGTCAAGGAGTGGACTTGGTATCAGGACAGTCGCTACAAGAAGTGCCCCGAATGTGCTCGCAAAGTCCTCGCGGAGGCGCGGAAATGCGAGTACTGCCAGCACCGCTTTGATGTTGCTCAGCTCGGCTAGCCGCCGCTCCCTCACTTGAGCAGGCGCGACAGCCGGCGGTCTTTGAGCACGCGGCCGCCGGTCTGCTCCTTTGGGCAGTAGTTGGTCTGGTGCTCGGCAAAGAAGACGGCCTCGATCGTCGTCCCGCAGCGTGGACAGGGCTCGCCCTCGCGTTTGTGGACCTTCAGCGGCATCGGCAGCTTGTCGGGCAGCTCCTCGCCGACCGTCTCCTCGTAGTGGTCGATCGCGTCGCCGAGCACGTGCAGCGCCGCGCGTAGGCGCTCCATCTCCTCCTCGCGCAGCTCGGAACCCTGTTTGAAGGGGGAGAGCTTTGCCTCCCAGAGGATCTCGTCGACCCAGGAGCGGCCGATGCCGGCGATGTCGCGCTGATGGCGGAGCAGCGGGTGCAGGTGTCGGGGCTGGTCGATCGCCGCGGCGAAGGCATCTAGTGGGGGTGGGGGCCACGCTTCGGGCCCGAGCGTGGCGACGGCTTCGTCCGCTTCGACGGCATCGGTCGCCAATAGCTTGGCCCAGGCGCGCTGCTTGGTGCCGAACTCGCGCAGGCGCAGCTCGCGCCCGTCCTCGAGCCTGACGAGCACCCGCGAGGCGCGGTCTTTGGGCGAGGCCCGTTTGTCGAAGACGCGCAACCTGCCGGCCGACATCAGGTGGACGAGGAGCGCCAGGTCGCCGAGCTCGACCACCGGCATCTTGCCGATGCGCCGGATCGCCGTGATCTCGCGCCCGACCAGCTCTTCGAGCGACGGCTCAAAGGTCTTCATCACGTTCATCCCCGGCGCCAGGGCCGATTCGACAGAAGCCCCCCGTAATGCGGCATCGAGTCGCCGCACAGTGATCTCGACCTCCGGCAGCTCGGGCATGTCGAGAGAGTAGACTTCTGCTTAGTTCATTCGACTGGACTCAGGCCCAGGCCATGCCAGCGAACATAATGAGAGAGCTGCCGACGATCAACGAGCCGGTTCCGATGCTCGACCTCTCGCCAGAGGAGGTCGAGGAGATGGCGCGCGAGGTGCGCGAGCTGGCGCGTGAGCGCGACGCCGTCATCCTCGCCCACAACTACCAGGTGCCCGAGGTGCAGGACGTCGCCGACTACACCGGCGATTCGCTTGGCCTCTCGCGCAAAGCGGCCGAGTCAGATGCCTCGGTCATCGCCTTCTGTGGCGTCCACTTCATGGCCGAGACCGCCTCGATCCTCTCTCCCGATAAGACAGTCCTCATCCCTGACCCCGATGCCGGCTGCTCGCTGGCCGACGCGATCACCGCCGAGGAACTGCGCGAGTGGAAGGGGCGCCACAGCCCCGACGCCGTTGTCGTCATGTACGTCAACACCTCGGCGGAGGTCAAGGCGGAGACCGACTACTGCTGCACCTCGTCCAACGCGGTCAAGGTGGTCGAGCACATCCTGCGCGAGCACGGTCCCGACACCGAGATCCTCTTCGGCCCTGACATGTGGCTGGGCTCCTACGTAGAGCGCGAGACCGGCCGCTCGATGCACGTCTGGCCCGGCGAGTGCCACGTCCACGCCGGCATCCGGCCCGACGACATCAGGACGCAGCGGGCCGCCCACCCCGACGCCGAGTTCCTCGTCCACCCGGAGTGCGGCTGTGTGACCCAGGTGATGGAGTTCGTCGCCGCGGGCGAAGTCGACGAGGAGGGCGTGCACATGCTCTCCACCGGGCAGATGCTCGACTACGTGCAGAAGCGACCCGACGGCGAGTACATCGTCGCCACCGAGAACGGCATGCTGCACCCGCTCCAGCAGGCCGCTCCGGGGGCGAGCCTGATCGAGGCCAACCGGATGGCCTACTGCAAGTACATGAAGATGATCACGCTGCCGAAGCTGCGCGACGCCCTGCGCAAGACGCAGTTCGAGGTCAGTGTCCCGGCCGAGATCGCCGCGCGGGCACGGGTGCCGATCGAGCGCATGGTCTCGATCGGTTAGTCCCAGATAAAGTCCGGCACATGGCCCAGGTGACCTCCGCGGACCCCATCGATCGCGAGCAGCTGCACGAGCTCGCGCAGCAGTTGCGCGTCGACTCCGTTCGCGCCGCGGCGGCTGCCAATTCCGGCCACCCGACCTCCTCGATGTCGGCCGCCGACCTGATGGCGGTCCTGCTGACGCGCTACTTGCGCTACGACTTCGACGCGCCCGAGAACCGGGCGAACGACCACCTCGTCTTCTCCAAGGGCCACGCCTCGCCGCTGCTCTACGGCATGTACAAGATGGCCGGCGCGATCGAGGACGAGGAGCTGCTCACCTTCCGCGAGTTCGGCTCGCGCCTGCAGGGCCACCCGACGCCGGAAATTCCCTGGGTCGACGTGGCCACCGGGTCGCTGGGCCAGGGCCTGCCGATCTCGGTCGGGATCGCCCTGGCCGGCAAGCGGCTCGAGTCGGCGGACTTCCGCGTCTGGGTGCTCTGCGGCGACTCCGAGCTGGCCGAGGGCTCGATGTGGGAGGCCTTCGAGCACGCCGGGGTCGCCAGCCTCGACAACATGATCGCGATCGTCGACGTCAACCGGCTCGGCCAGCGCGGGCCGACCATGCACGAGTGGGACACCTCTTCTCTGGCGGCCCGCGCGGCGGCCTGCGGCTGGGACGTGCAGGAGATCGACGGGCACGACGTCGAGGCGATCGACGCGGCCTACGCGCAGGCGCTCGCCGCCGACATCCCCGCGGTGATCTTCGCTCGCACCAAGAAGGGCTCCGGGGTGGCGGCGGTCGAGGACCAGCCGAACCAGCACGGCAAGCCCCTCGCGGATCCCGAGGCGGCGGTCGAGGAGCTGGGCGGCATCCGCTCGCTGCGGGTCGAGGTCCACTCGCCCCCGCAGGCGCAGCCGTATGAGATCGCCAAGGCGGCAGTCGAGCGGCCGACTTACGAGGTTGGCGAGAAGGTCGCGACGCGCGGTGCCTACGGCGACGCCCTCGCCTGGATCGGCTCGGTCGACGAGAAGGTCGTCGCGCTCGACGGCGAGGTCGGCAACTCGACCTACGCCGAACGCTTCGCCGCCAAGCACCCCGACCGCTTCTTCGAGATGTACATCGCCGAGCAGCAGATGGTCGCCGCCGCGGTCGGCCTGCAGACGCGAGGCTGGAAGCCGTTCGCCTCGTCCTTCGGCGCCTTTCTCAGCCGCGCCTACGACTTCGTCCGCATGGGGGCGATCTCCGCCGCGGACCTGAAGCTCTGCGGCTCCCACGTCGGCGTCTCGATCGGCCCTGACGGCCCCTCGCAGATGGCGCTCGAAGACATCGCCTCGCTTCGCGCCGTCTTCGGCAGCGTTGTGCTCTACCCGAGCGACGCCAACCAGGCGGTGCAACTGGTCGATGCGATGCGCCAGCACCGCGGCGTCAGCTACCTGCGAACGACCCGCGAGGCGACGCCGGTGCTCTATGAGGCGGACGAGACCTTCGAGATCGGCGGTAGCCGCACGGTGCGCTCCGGCGAATCCGACGAAGTGACGCTGATCGGCGCCGGGATCACCCTGCGCGAATGTCTCACCGCGGCCGACGAGCTCGCCGGCAAGGGGATCGCCGCGCGGGTGATCGACCTCTACTCGGTCAAGCCGGTCGACGCCGAGGCGATCCTCGCCGCGGCGGGGGAGACCAGGGCGCTCGTCACCGTCGAGGACCACTGGCCCGAGGGCGGCATCGGCGAGACCGTCGCCGGCGTCCTCGCCGAAGCCGCCACCGGCACCCCACTGGTGCGCCTGGCAGTCACCGGTCGCCCCGGCAGCGGCCCCCCCGAGGCGCTCCTCGAGGCCGCCGGCATTGACGCGGCGCACGTCGCCGCCGCCGCGGAAAGCGCGCTTCGGCGCCCGGCCTAGAAGGCGGAGGAGGGGCCGAAACGGGTGTTGTCGCCCCAGCGGCACTCGGGCGGGATGCAGCTGAAGTGCAGGTTGGTGCCGAGCAGCGCGTGGGAGGCTCGATCCAGCAGCGATGGGGCTCTGGTGAAGGCGAATGAGCTCTTTTCGAGGCGCACCGATTTCACCTTGCTCCGGTCCAGCACGAGGACCCGGGTCGGATCGCCGCCTCGCCTGATCAGGATCCTGTCTGAGTCGCTGGCGATATAGGCGCCGCTGAGGGTTCGATCGTCTTCCAGGAAGACGATCGCGTGCGGGCGCGGTTCCGGGAACTCCCACTGTCGCGCCCCGGTCAGCACGATCGCCGCCAGGCCGACCGCCAGCGAGAGCTGCCAGAGGGGGAACTTGGACCCGGCTTTCTTTTCGACGAAGTCGTGAACCAGGCGCAGCATGCAGTAGAAGAGCGCGGTGAGGATCGCCGTGACGATCACGCCCGTCTTGTTGAGGGGCACGATGAGCAGCGTGATGGCCCCGACAACGGCGGTTGGGACGAGCAGCTCGTGGGAGAAGAGCCCCCATTTGACGGCCTTGGCCCACAAAGCCCTGCTCTTTTGGGCTTTGCGAGCCAGCCAGACCAGGCCCCAGCCGACGATGCCGAGCAGGGCGCCGCCGAAGACCAACGAGATAAACAGCTCCTTTACGCCGGCGGCCGCGATCTGGCCGCGCGGTAGCAGCGGCAGCAGCTCCTCCGGCGGCAGGCCGCCACGCCTGAACTTCTGCCACTCGACGAAGTAGCCGGCGGCATAGAAGAAAACGCCGACGCCCGCGACGGCTGCGAGCGCCTTACCGGTGTTGTCGACGCTCTTCGAGACGCGCTCGCTCAGGCCCTGGCCGATTTCGTTTGCAGCTTCGGGTTTCGCAAGCGCGGGCAGTGGCGGCGGCTCGGCCTCGGCTCCCTGTGGATTCGGCTGTTGTTGACCTTTCGGACCCATCCAATGCCGGTCTCACCCTCTCAGTTCCTCAGCACCAAAGCAACTATTCCTGATTGTCCAAGTGGGTGGGACCGCGTTTCATGAATGAACGCTTACAATCCGCTAAGCTGGCACACATCTTTTACTGGGCGGGGTGTTGCGCGTGAATCGGCGCGCAGGAGTCACTCTGTTCCTGGAGAAGGACCCCCGCGCATGGCCAGAGCTAGAAAGCGAAAGAAGGGCGACGAGCCGCCGGTGGCGCGCAACCGCAAAGGCGGTGCGCCGATCATCGAGATGCGCGACGTGACCAAGGTCTATCCCGGTGGCCACATGGCGCTGGACCGCGTCTCGCTGGCGATCGACAAGGGCGAGTTCGTCTTCCTCGTCGGTCCGACCGGCTGCGGCAAGTCGACTCTGATCAAGATGTTGATCCGCGAGCTCGAGGCGACTGACGGCAGCGTCCGCATCGCCGGCCGCGACATCGGCGCGATGTCGGAGAAGAAAACCCCGCACCTGCGGCGCAACATCGGTACCGTCTTCCAGGACTTCAAGCTGCTCCCCGACCGCACGGTCTACGACAACGTCGCCTACGCGTTGCAGGTGATCGGCGCCCATCGCGGCGAAATCCGCCGCCAGGTGCCGGAGATCCTCCGCCTGGTCGGCCTCTCGACCAAGCTGCACAGCTACCCCGACGAGCTCTCCGGCGGCGAGCAGCAGCGCGTCTCGATCGCCCGCGCCTTCGTCAACCACCCGCCCCTGCTGCTCGCCGACGAGCCCAGCGGCAACCTCGACCCGGTCACCTCGATCGGCGTGATGCAGCTGCTCTACCGGATCAACAAGACCGGCACGACCGTCGTCGTCGTCACCCACGACCGCGAGATGGTCGACAACATGCGCCGCCGCGTGATCGAGCTGTACGAGGGCCGTGTCGTCCGCGACGAGGTCAGCGGTGGCTACACCGAGGAGTCGACGTCCGAGTTCGGCCTGCGCATGCGGGCCGAGATGGGCGTCGGTCCCGAGGGGCAGACCAACGGCCACGCCCACGACTCTCTCTTCTAACGAGCCATGTCACGACTTCTCTTCTTCACTCAGGAGGCTTTCCGGGCGCTGCGCCGCAACGGCGCGCCGAGCATGGCGGCGATCGTCACCACGGTCGTCACCGTGATCCTGCTCGGCGTGCTGATCCCGATCTTCCAGACGACGCAGGCGAAGAGCGACCAGGTCCGCGACAGCCTCGAGTTCCGCGTGGCGATCTTCGACGACGCGACTCAGCCCGAAATCGCCAAGCTGGAAGACCAGTTGCTGGCGATCCAGCACGTCGCCTCGGTGCGGCTGATCAGCAAGTCCGAGGCGCTGCACGAACTGACCGAAGACCTGGGCAAGAAGAAGAGCAGCGAACTGCTGACCCAGCTGCACTCGAACCCGTTGCCGGCGAACTTCGAAGTCAAGGCCGACGACGCGAGCAACCTCGACTCGGTGCGCGCCGCGGTGACGCCGCCGGGAGCGAACGGCAAGCCGCAGCCGATCTCGCCGATCATCCAGGACGTCTTCGACCGCCAGGAAGACTCGAAGAAGATCGAGCAGGTGACGAGCGCGCTGAAGATCGTCCTGACCGTGATCACGGCGCTGCTGATCATCGCCTCGCTGATGCTGGTCGGAAACACGATCCGGCTCTCGATCTACACCCGCCGTCGTGAGGTCGAGGTGATGCGCCTCGTCGGGGCCACCCGCTGGTTCATCCGCTGGCCCTTCATGATCGAGGGGGTCGTGGTCGGCTTCTTCGGCGGCCTGGTGGCCATACTGATCCTGTGGCTGGGCAAGCTGACGATCGTCGACCCCCTGAGCGACAGCATCGGCTTCCTAGCCGCGCAGAACGCCACCACGCTCTCCTTCCCGGCGCTCGTCGCGATCCTCTTCGCCGCCGCGGTGCTGGTCTCGGCGGTCGGCTCCGGCGTCACCCTGCGTCGCTTCCTCAAGGTCTGAGCCCGGCGTGAGGGCTGCGCGGACGCTGGGCCTCGCGGCTGCGTTCCTCCTCGTGCTCGCCGCCGGGCTCTGGATCGGCGGCCACCCGGCGAAGATGCCGCCCTCGCTGCGCGACCTCTTCGTCGACGAATCGGCGGGGCTGACCGCCGAAGCAACCGAGCTGATCGAAGACAACTACTACCGCCCTGTATCGCAGGGCAGGCTGATCGACTCCTCGCTGCAGGGCATGGTGCGGGGGTTGCGCCTGCGCTACAGCGACCGCTTCTCCGACTACTTCTCGCCGGAAGCGCTGGCCCGCTTCAACGAGGAAATCGAGGGGCACTTCTCCGGAATCGGGCTCAGCGTGACCGAGGTCAAAGGCGGCCTGCGAGTCGAAAGCGTCTTCAAGCGCTCGCCCGCCGACGGTGCCGGGATCGAGGTCGGCGACACGGTCGTCTCGGTCGACGGACGCTCGATCGCGGGTCTCGACTCGAATTCCGCCACCGACCTGATCAAAGGCCCCGAAGGGTCCGAGGTGACGGTCGGGGTGCGCGGTCCCGACGGCAAGACGCGGCAGGTGCGCCTCACCCGCGCCCAGATCTCCTTGCCGGTCGTGAGCAGCAAGCTCGAGACCGTGCACGGACAGAAGCTCGGCTACGCGCGCCTCGCGACCTTCAGCGAAGGTTCCAGCCTGGCGCTGCGGCGGGCGGTGCGCAAGCTGCAGGGGCAGGGCGCCAGGGGGCTGGTGCTCGACCTGCGCGGCAACGGCGGCGGCCTGCTCGAGGAGGCGGTGCTGAACGCGAGCATCTTCCTGCCCAAGGACGAAACGGTCGTCTCGACCGACTCGCGCAGCCAGGGCCACGCCGTCTACAAGGCCAAGGGTGGCAACCTGCCGGCGCTGCCGATCGTCGTGCTGATCGACCGCAATACCGCCTCGGCGGCGGAGATCCTCACCGCGGCGCTGGCCGACGACGCCGGCGCGAAGACGGTCGGCACGCGCTCCTACGGCAAGGGCGTCTTCCAGCAGGAGATCGACCTCTCCAACGGCGGCGCGCTGAAGCTGACCGTGGGCGAGTACTTCACGCCGAACGGGACCAATCTGGCCGGTAAGGGCATCCACCCCGACGTGCGAGCCCCCGATCTGCCGGGGACGGCACGCGACGAGGGTCTAGAACGTGCCCTCGGGGTACTGTCGGCCCAGTGAGCAAGGGCTCGGAGCGCAACTGGCGCCAGCACAGGGATCGGCAGCGTGCCCGCGGGCGTGGGCGCAGGCAGGCCGAGCCGAAGAACGCCCGCGACGCGGTCGAGGCGCTGCTGCGCGAAGAGCTGGGCGGGCGGGGCTTCCGTGCCTCGCTCGAGCTCGAAGCCGCCGAGGCCGGCGCCGTGGCCGAGTCCCGCAGCGGTCCGCGCCGCGACCTGACCGATCTGCCCACTTTCACCGTCGACCCCGCGACGGCACGCGACTTCGACGACGCGGTCTCGGCGCGGCGGGAAGGCGAGACGACGCGACTCTGGATTCACATCGCCGACGTCGCCGCCCACGTGCCGCCGGGCTCGCCGCTCGACCGCGAGGCGCTGCGCCGCGCCAACAGCACCTACGCACCAGGCGCGGTCGAGCCGATGCTGCCGCACGCGCTCAGCGAGGAGGCCTGCAGCCTGGCGCCGGGGGTCGAACGGCTGGCGGTGACGACGGAGGTCGAGCTCGATGCGGACGGACGCCCCGGCACCGCTGCCTTCTACCGCAGTCGCATCCGCTCCGACGCGCGGCTCGACTACGACGAGCTCGACGTCGTCTTCTCTGGTCTGGCGGAAGCACCGGAGGCGGTAGCCGAGCCGCTCGCGATCGCCCGCGAGGCCGCGGCGGCACTGGGCGAACGGCGCGGTGCCACCAGCCTCGACGTCGAGTCCTTCGAGCCCGAGTTCCGCTTCGACTCGCGCGGGAACGTCGTCGGCGCCCACGGCGTCGCCCAGACCGAGTCCCACCGGTTGATCGAGCGGCTGATGATCCTCGCCAACGAGCAGGTGGCGCAGCTCCTCGAGCGCAAGCGGGTGCCGGCGATCTACCGGGTTCATGCCCGGCCGGATCCACCGCGGATCGAAAGCCTGATCGCCAAGCTGCATGCGCTCGACGTGCCGACCCCGCCGCTGCGCGGCACGCCGTCGCCGAGCCAATCGGCCGAGCTGGCGGCGGAAGCGAGCCGACTGGTGAGCAAGGAGGCGGCACGACGCGGGCACGGTCGCGCCGCGTATACATCGCTCGTGCTGCGTTCCCTCAAACAGGCCTCCTACAGCGAGCGCAACAGCGGTCATGCCGGGCTCGGCAGCGCTGCCTACTGCCACTTCACATCGCCGATCCGCCGCTACCCGGACCTGATCGTCCACCGCGCCCTGCTGGCCGTGCTGGGGGAGGGAGAGCCGGCGCCGAGCGCCGCTGAAGCCCGCGTGGTGGCGGCGCATTGCAGCGAGCGGGAGCGCGAGTCGATGAAGGTCGAGCGCCGGGCCGACGACATCTGCGCCGCCTTCCTGCTCGAGCGCGAGTTGCGTGAGCGCGGCGGCGATACCGCTTTCGAGGGCGAGGTCTCGGGTCTGATCCGCGCCGGTGCGTTCGTCGGTTTCCGCGGCGAGCTCGGCGACGTCTACGAGGGCTTCCTGCCGGCCCGCCGCTTCGGCGGCGCGGAGCGCTTCGAGCTGGATGAGAGCGAGACGGCGCTGGTCGGCCAGGAGTCCAAGCTCAAACTGCGGCTCGGCGATCCGATATCCGTCCAGGTGAGCGGGGTCGAAGCGGCACGCGGTCGCGCCGACCTAGAGCCGGCGGTGGACTGAGCCGTGGCCAAGAAGGGCAAGAAGAAACGCGATCCGGCCTCGGGCGACGTGGCCACCAACCGCCGTGCCCGGCACAAATTCGAGTGGATCGAGAGAGTCGAGGCCGGCATGGTGCTGCGCGGCTCCGAGGTCAAGTCGCTGCGCAACGGCAAAGCACAGATGACCGATGCCTACGCGGTCATAAACGACGGCGAGGTCTGGTTGCGCAACCTCCATATCCCGCCATATGAGCCGGCCAGCCGCGAGAACCACGAGCCGGAGCGACCGCGCAAGCTGCTCCTCCACAGGGCCGAGATCGAGCGCCTCGTCGGCAAAACCGCCGAGCGTGGACTGACCCTGATCCCGACCAGGATCTACTTCAAGGGTGCGCGGGCGAAGGTCGAGCTGGCGCTGGCGCAGGGCAAGGAGGGGCGCGACCGGCGCCGCGAGATCGCGGACCGTGACGTGCGCCGGGAGGTCGAGCGCGAATTCAAGGGCCGAATGAGGTAGCTTCGCGGTCTTGAGGTCCAATGGCTGACTTCGTGAGCGACAACGTCCAATACCTCGTCGCCGGCCTGGTGGTGGCGGTCCTGCTCTTGCTGCTTGTGATCAGCGTCGTCCAGCGTCGCAGCAAGGAGAAGGAGAAAGGGAAGTCGGGGGCCGCCCCGACGCCCTCCTCGCCTCCGCCGCCATCTCAGGCGGGGTCGCCGTTGCAGTCGCCGGCGCCGAAAGCCGCGCCGACCGCGCCGCCACCTCCATCGGGCAAGCCGCTGAGCGCCAAGGAGAAGCGCAAGCAGGCCCGCCTGCAACAGCGCTCCGCCCGTGCCGAACATCGCAAGCGCAGCCAGGAAGAAGCGAAGCGGCGCCGCGAAGAGCGGGCGAGGAAGCGGTCCGAACGCCGCGGTAAGCCGAGTGGGGGGAGCCGAGGCGGGCGTCGCGGCGAAGAAGCAGGCGGCGAAGGCCGAGCGCGAGCTCGCCGCGGCCCGTGCCGCACAGGAGCGGGCGTTGTATCGAGCAGGAGAGCGCAGCGACCACTCAGCAGCCGCCGGCTCCGCCGGCGCAGCAGTTCGCCCAACCGCCGCAGCCCCAGGCTGTCCCACCGCCCCCCGCAGGGGCTCCGCCGCTGCCACCACCGCCCGTCCCACCGATTCCGGCTGCCGCGGCACCGTCGCCTCCCATCCCTCCGCAGGCGCCCCCACCGCCTGGAGCGCCACCGCTCAAGCCTGGGGAGTACGACCCAGCCGTTGCCGAACAGCGCGTTCAGGACAAGGTGGCCGAAATCCAGCGCGAGGAGGAGCGGATCCGCTCCGAGGCGGATCGGCGCATAGAGGAGGCGGAGCGACTTCAGCGCGAGGCCGAGGCGCGCCAAGCGCAGGCCGAGACTGGGCAGACGACGCAGAGCATGGCCGCCGTTTCGCCACCGCCCCCCGCGACGCCGGCGGCGGATCTGCAGACTGCCGAACAGCACCTGCAGCAGGGACGCGAAGCGCAGGAGCGCTCGCTCGCCGAGGCCCAGGAGCGCTTGCGTCAGATCGAGGAGCGGACCAAAGCGGCGGAACGGCGCGCAGCGGAGGCCGAGCGCCTCGCGCAGCTGAAAGCGCAGGAGGTCGAGCGCCAGCAGCGCCTGCGCGAGATCGAGGAAAGCGTCGCCGAGGCCGAGGAGCGTGCCCGCGAGGCCGAGCGTCGTGCCGAAGCTGCCGAGCGCGCCGTGCTCGGTTCGGTGCAGGGCGGCGAAACGGCCTCGCTTAATCCCCAGCCCCTGCCACCGGAACCTCCGGTGGAGCGCTCACCGCAACTGGACACCCCGCAGCCGCCCCCCGCACCCACGCCCCAGCCGCCGGCTCCCGAGCCGCCGCCGCCCGCACCGGACCCGCAGCCGGGCCCACCTCCGGCGCCACCGCAGCCTGAGCCGCAGCCCGGTCCGCCAACTCCACCCCCGCCGTCGCCGCCCGCCGCGGTAGGGGCCGGCGAGACGATCGAACTCAACAACATCAGCTTCGAGCAGCTCAGGGCTCATGGGCTTTCGGTGACTCAGGCGACGCGCCTGCTTGCCCATCGCGAGCGGGTCGGGCGTTTTCAGTCGGTCGACGAACTGGACGAGATTCCCGGCCTGCCGCGCGAGTTCGCCGAAGATCTCAAGCGGCGTTCACGGGTCTGATTGACCCCTGCAGCCTCGGGGGTGTCTCCCGCGGGTGCCTGTGTTCGCTTCGCTCACCATGTTGGACCGCTTCGCGGAAGAATCACTCTGCGGAGCCGCTTCGCGAGGCACCCGTGGGAGACACCCCCGAGGCTGCTTGGCCGTTCAGTGTTCGTACTGCTCGATCAGCTTTAGCCAGATCTCGCTGCGCGTGGGGTAGGCGGCGACCGCGTGGCGTAGTCGAGCGAGGGGTACTGCTCCCAAGATTGCGATGGTCGCGGCGTGTAGGAAGTCCGCCGTCTCGAAGCCCGTGAAAGTCGCACCGATGATCGTTTGCTTGTCTTGGTCGATCACCAGGCGGGAGGTGCCGCCGGTGTCCTTGCCCTGGAAGCTGGCGCCCGCGGTGCCGTCGGTGGGGACATCGATTGCCTTTGCGTCGATGCCCGCCTCTTCGGCTTGGGCGAGCGTTTTGCCCACTGCTGCGACTTGAGGATCGGTGAAGGTGACGCGGGGGGAGCCGATGTCTTCGGCGATCGCCTCGACCTCGTGGCCGAGCACGTTCTCGGCCGCGACCCAGGCCTGGTACTTGCCCATGTGGGTGAAGAGGGCGCGGCCGTTGACGTCGCCGACGGCATAGAGCCATTCGCGGTCGCTGACGCGAAGGTGCGCGTCGGTCTCGAGGAAGCCGTGCTCCCCTGGCTCGACCCCGGCCGAGTCGAGGCCGATCTCCTTGGTGCGGGGGACGCGTCCGATCGCGACGAGGAGCTCCTCCGCTTCCGCTTGGCTGCCGTCGTTCAGCTCGACCACGACTCCGGCGCCGCCGGAGGAGACCCGCTCGGCGAGCACCCCCGTCCGCACGTCGATCCCGTAGGAGCTCTCCAGCGAGGCGGCGACCTGCTCGCCCGCGAACGGCTCCTCGCGTGGGAGCAGGCGATCCTCGCCCTCAACCAAGGTGACGGTGGTCCCGAGCGTGGACCAGGCTTGGGCGAGCTCCGAGCCGACCGGGCCGCCACCGAGGACGATCATGCTCTCCGGTACCCGCTTGGAGGTCGTCGCATCGCGGTTGTTCCAGGCTCGAACCGAGTCGAGTCCGTCGATGGGAGGCATCGCCGCGCCGCTACCGGTCGCTACCACCACGGCTCGCCGGGCGACAAGCGTCTCCTCACCGACGATGACCTGCCGCTCGCCGTCGAGTCGTCCCTCGCCCCGAAACAGCTCGATGTCGCGGTCTTCCAGCCAGGGCAACTGGCCGGAGTCGTCGAGGTCGTGGATCACCTCGTCGCGGCGGTCGAGGACCGCCCGGGCGTCGAGATCGCCGCTGACCACGACTCCAGGCACCCGGCGTGCCTCGGCCAACAGCCCGCCGGGGCGCAGCAGCGCCTTCGACGGCATGCAGGCGTAGTAGGAGCACTCGCCCCCGACCAGGTGGCTCTCGACTATTGCCACCGAGAGCCCACCGTCGGCCAGGCGCCCCGCGCAGACCTCGCCCGGCGCACCGGCACCGATCACGATCGCGTCGAATTCTTTCTTGCTCATTTGGGCATCCCTACCCGGCACCGTACAATCGATGCCACATAGCACGGGGGCGACAGGCTTCGATCTGGTCGATCCGTGCGAACGGTTGCAGGTCGAGGTTGCCGGAGGCCTCGTTAAACCCCGGCACCAACCAATACGTGCGGACCATGAGTTCGCCCTCGCTGCTTAGTTAGATCTAAGTGAGTGAGAGTCGGCCCTCTCCCGCCCGCGGAGGGGGGCACCGGCTTCAATTGCGGGCTTACCCAGGCGGATCGCCCCGTCTGTCAGGGGACATTTCAGAGGGCTTTATCTCCCGCAGTGCCCGCCGGCGCGGACCCCGGGAGACGAGAATCAAGCGCCGGCTAAACCTGTAGAAACCTTCGCGCTACGGCCAGAGACGCCGGTTCAATTCCGGCCGCCTCCATAGTCCCGTTTCGTGCCGTCTCTTGAGCAGAGACGGCACGAAGTGCGCACCACACGCGCGTCCGAAACCTGCAGGTTCGGCGGGTGCCGCGGATCAGCAGCTTCCACGGGATCATTGTCGCCATGTACTACAAGGAGCATGGGCAGCCGCATTTCCATGCTCGATACGCGGAGCATGATGCTTCGATTGCAATCGATGGCCTCGACATCCTGCAAGGCTCCCTGCCGCATAAGACGCTGACCTTAGTGCGCGAGTGGGCGGGCTTGCATCGAGACGAGCTGGAGGTCAATTGGATATGCGCGCGGAGCGGACGGCCTTTGCTGTGGATCGAGCCCCTTCCGTAGCATTGACGGGATGGCGGCCATCATTCACGTAACTCAGGTTGAGGTTGTCGGGGACCACCGCCTCCGTCTGGGTTTCGAGGACGGCATCAAGGGGGAGGTCGATTTCTCGACGCTTGACTGGGACGGGGTCTTCGAGCCCCTGCGAGATCCGAGCTACTTTGGGCGCGTTGAGCTGGATCGTGAGCTTGGAACGATTGTCTGGCCAAACGGCGCGGACATAGCCCCCGAGACGCTTCACATTCGAGTAGCCCGACAGGCCTCGTAGGCCGCCAAGGGATGGACCGCTACATCGCATTCCTGCGAGGGATGAACCTCGGCGGGCGCCGGATCACCAACGACGACCTGCGCTCGCATTTCGAAGCGCTGGAGTGCGAGGAGGTCGCTACCTTCCGCGCCAGCGGCAATGTGATCTTCGCTGCGACTGGCGAGTCGCCGGCGAAGCTGACCACGCGACTCGAAGACGGCCTCGCCGAGGCGCTCGGCTACGAGGTGCCGGTCTTCCTCCGTTCCGCAAAAGAACTACTCGCGATCGCCGCGTATGAGCCATTCGACGCCGGGGCTCTCGACGCCTCGACCGGCAAGCTCCAGATCACGCTGCTGACGAAGAAGCCCGCCGCGAAGGCGGCGAAGAGCGCGCTCGCTCTCTCGACCGAGGCCGACCGCCTGGCGGTGGAAGGTCGCGAGCTCTACTGGCTGCCGCAGGGGCGCATGTCCGACTCCGACCTCGACCTCAAGGCCCTCGCCACGATTCTCGGCTCGATGACGATCAGAACCAAGGGCACGATCGACCAGATCGCAGCCAAGCACTTCAGCCGATAGTCAGCGCCATCGACCCAATCGGCGATTCGCCCAAGAGTTCAACTCGGCATACGTCGTGAGCCCCGCGATCATGATGGGTACCAGCACCCAAGCTGGAGCTCGGAAGGCGAGGATGGCAACCGCGGCGACCAACGCGATGAGTGTGCCCGCCATCAAGGCGCTTCGTGGATTGGCGACGAAACGTTTCAACTCCACACCGCAATGATAGTCGCAAAGGCCGAGATTGGAGACACACCCATGAAGCCAATTGCCAGGCCTTCGTTGACGCGCTGGGCGACGATCTCGGGTGGTTGTCCTCGGACGAGAGCTTGGCTTGCGTAAAAGCCGCTGGCGTACGCCATGCCTCCACCCAAGATGGAAAAGCCGGTAACGAGTGCATTCAGCAACTCGCGGGCGTCGCCGGGATCGATTGTGGCCATTGCGGTGACCGTAAGACGCGCCGGCGCACAAGTGGCACGCAGAATGAAAATTCTTCGCTACGAGTTCGTCGCTATAGACGCCGAGAGCTCGGGTGGGGTGCTGAGGGTCTGGAAGACGACGCAGTAGCGCTCGGTCAGCTTCAGCAGGGTCGCGAGCTCTTCCTCGCTTGCGGCGGTGTCGAGGTCGAAGTCGAGGCGGATCGTGCGGAAGCCGACCGGCGCGTCGCGGTCGACGGCCAGGGTGCCGCGGAAGTCGAGCTCGCCCTCGGCACGGACGCTGCCCGACTCGACCGAGATCCCAAGCGAAGTGGCGACCGCGCGCAGGGTTACGCCGGCGCAGGCGACCAGGGCCTCGAGCAGCATGTCGCCCGAGCAGAGCTGGGTGCCGTCGCCGCCGGAGGCGGGGTGGAGGCCCGCCTCGGCCAGGGCCCGGCCGGTGTCGACCGAGCAGGAGATGCCGTCGCCGAGGCTGCCGCTTGCCTTCAGCGTGACCACGGCCGCCTCGGGCTCCTGCTCGTAGCGCTGCTTGAGCGGTGCCTGGGTGGCTTTCAGTCCCTCGCGGTCCATCACTTGAGGTTACGGATGTCGGCACAGTAGGTTCATCCCCCCGTGGGCGACGTCTTCCTCCTTGCATTCCTCGCTGCGCTCTACCCGAGCCTGCTTGCCGCTACGACGGTGATGCTGCTACTGCCGCACCCGAAGCGACTGCTGCTCGGCTACCTGTGCGGCGCGGCGATGACCAGCATCACGCTCGGCCTGATCATCGTCTTCGCGCTGCGCCACGCGGGCCTGACGAAGACGACGCAGGTGACGCTCGGCCCCGGCGAGGACATAGTCCTCGGCTGCCTTGCCCTCGTCATCGCTTTCGTTCTTCGCTCTGGGCGCGATCAGAAGCTGGTTGAGCGGCGACGTGAGCGCAAAGCGGCGAAGGGCGACGACAAGGCGGGCCCGCCGCGCTGGCAGCAGGCCCTCGGCCGCGGCTCTGCCCGGACCACCTTTATCGTTGGCGCCCTCCTCACCCTGCCGGGGGCCACCTACATCACCGCCCTCTACCGGATCTCCGACGAGAACCTCGCCGATCCGCTCACGGTCCTCGTCATCCTCGCCTTCAACGCGATCATGCTGATGCTGCTGGAGATCCCGTTGCTCGCCTACACCTTCGCCCCGGATTGGACCCCGAAGGCGATCGAGCGCTTCAAGCACAGACTGAGCGAACGGGGGCGATCCTGGGGCATTCGCGTGGCGACGATCCTCGGCATCCTGATGATCGCCCGCGGCATCATCGCGCTGGTCGCATAGGCCCAGGCCCCGTTTCGTAACGTAGGCATCGATGGCAATCGCGACCGCAACCAGCCTCGACGTCCACATGGGCGGCAAGCTGCTCTTCGAAGGTGTCTCCTTCAAGCTCGAGCCGCGCGAGCGGATGACCCTCTCCGGCCGTAACGGCGCCGGCAAGTCGACCCTGCTGCGCATGTTGGCGGGCGAGCTCGTCCCGGACGCGGGCAGCCTGGTCCTGCAGAAAGGCGCTCGCGTCGCCCTGCACGACCAGCGCCCGCCGCGCGAAACAGAGATCTCGCTTGGCGACTACGTCTTCTCCGGCCGCACCGAGATGCTGGAAACCGAGGCAGAGCTGGAGCGGCTGGAGGCGGCGATGTCGGCTGGGGAAACCGGCGAGGAGACACTGAACGCCTACGCCGCCGCCCAGCAGCGGCTGGATCACGGTGGCGGCTACCGCTGGCGCGACGGTGTCCTCTCCGTGCTGCGCGGCCTCGGCTTCGGCGGCGAGGAGGCTGAGCGCTCGCTGGCGACCTTCTCCGGCGGCGAGCTGACCCGGGCCTCGCTGGCGCGGGCGCTGGCGACCCGGCCGGACCTGCTGCTGCTCGACGAGCCGACCAACCACCTCGACATCCCCTCGCTGGAGTGGCTGGAGCGCTATCTGCGCGACCTCGACGCCGCCGTCGTCCTCGTCGCCCACGACCGCTGGTTCCTCGAGGCGGTCGGCACCTCGGTGCTGGAGCTGGAGGCGAAGCGGGCGCGCTTCTTCGCCGGTCCCTGGCACGCCTGGCGCAAAGAGCAGGCGGCGCGCGCGATCGCTCGCGGCAAGGCGATCGAGCGGCAGGAGGCCGAGATCGAGCGCATGGAGCGCTTCGTCGAGCGCTTCCGCTACAAGGCGACCAAGGCGCGGCAGGCGCAGTCGCGGCTGAAACAGATCGACAAGATCAAGCGCGACGGGGTCGCGGCGGAGCAGCGCGACCGCCGCAACCTGCGCTTCTCCTTCGTCCAGCCCGAGCGCCCCGGCCGGATCGTGCTCAAGCTCGTCGGGGCGCGGATCGAGGTGCCCGGGCGGACCCTGCTTGCCGATGCCCGGCTCGAAATCGAGCGCGGCGAGCACGTCGTCCTCGTCGGCCCCAACGGCGCCGGCAAGACGACGCTGATCGAGACTCTCGCCGAGCGTCGCGAGCTTGCCACCGGCTCGGTGCGACTCGGCCACAACGTCAAGGTGGGCTACCTCTCCCAGCACGCCGACACGGCTGCGGGGGAGGGGACCGTGCTCGACGCCGCGCAGCGCCAGACCGGCCTCAGTGGGCAGAAGGCGCGCGACCTGCTCGGCAACTTCCTCTTCTCCGGTGCCGACGCGCAGAAGCAGCTCAGCGACATCTCCGGCGGCGAGCAGCGGCGGCTTTCGCTGGCGATCCTGGTCGCCTCCGGCGCCAATGTGCTGATCCTCGACGAGCCCACCAACCACCTCGACATCGAGAGCCGCGAGGCGCTCGAGGACGCCCTCTCCGCCTTTGAAGGGGCGGTAGTCCTCGTTTCCCACGATCGCGCCCTGCTCGAGGCGGTCGGCACCCGCACCCTCGTCTGCGAGGACGGCGCGCTGAGCAGCTACCCGACCGGTTGGGCCACCTACCAGCGAGAGCGCGACGAAAGGGAAGCCGCCACCGGGACGGCGGCGCAGCAGACCAAGCCGCCCCCCGCAGCGACCAATCGCAACGCCGGCCGCGCGGCGAAGAAAGCAGCCCGCAAAGCGGGCCGCCTCGCCGAGCGGATCGAGCAGGCGGAGACCGAGCTGCGCGGGCTGGAGGAGGAGCTTGCCGACCCCGAAGCCTGGTCGAGTCCCGGTCGGGCCAAGCGGGCTGAAGCGCGGCACGCGGCGGCGAAACAGGCGGTCGTGGAGCTATACGAACAGTGGGAGGCAGCCGAAGCCGAGGTCAGCACAGCGGCTGAGCCAAGCTGACCAGCGTTCCCTTGCCGGGGGCGAGGGTGATGTTGCGGACCTTTACCTTTTCCGGCTTCGGATTGGGGGCGCTGAGCTCGGCCCGCTCGAGGATCGCGCGCAGCACGATCCGCATCTCGTATTCGGCAAAGGCAGCGCCGATGCAGCGCCGCACGCCGCCGCCGAAGGGAATCCAGGCGTAGGTGTCGGGCTTGCTCTCGAGGAAACGCTCGGGGCGGAACTCCTCCGGGTTCGGGAAGAGGTCCTCGCGATAGTGCAGCGCGGCGATCGCCGCCATCACGAAGGTCCCGGCCGGGAGCTCGTAGCCGCCAATCGACTTCGGTGCGGTCAGCTTGCGTGCCACGTCGACGATCACAGGACGCGCTCGCAGGGTCTCCTTGATCGTCGCGTCGAGGTACTCATCGCCTGCGCTGAGCGAGTCGCGCAGCTTGGCGAGTACCGGGGGGTTACGCAGCAGACGCTCCATCGCCCAGGCGAGGCCGGTTGCCGTGGTCTCGTGACCGGCGCCGAGGATCGTCACCAGCTCGTCGCGCAGTTCGGCATCGCTCATCGGATTGCCGTCGTCATGGCGGGCCTCCATCAGCAGCGAGAGGACGTCGTCGCCCCCCTCTCCACCGCCTGCCAGCTCGCCCCGGCGCAAGGCGATCTCCTCGTAGATGAAGGCGTCAAGCGCCTCGCGGGCCGTGAGGAAGCGTGCCCAGGGGCTCCAGCGGCCGAAGTTGCGGCGGAGCGGCGGCAGCGCGGTGACCATGCTCAGCCGAGCGGCGAAGTTCTCGATCAGGTGCCCGAAACGGCGCAGCCGCTCCTCGTCGTGGACGCCGAAGACGGCGCGCATGATCACGGCCAGGGTGATCCGCTGGGTATGGGGGCGCAACGCGAAAGGCTCGCCCACCGGCCAGCTCTCCATCTCGCGCAGGGTCGCCTCGCGGATCAGCTCGCCGTAGCGCTCGATCCGCTCGCCGTGGAAGGGCGGAAGCAGCAGCTTGCGCTGACGCATATGGGGGCCCTCGTCGAGGGTCAGGACCGAGTTCGGGCCGAGCGCCGGCTCGAGCACGGTCGCGTTCGCCTCGCCGGCGTGCGCCTGCTCCGGGGAGGTCGTGAAGAGCTCTTTGACAAGCGCCGGGTCGGCGACGTAGACGAGCCGCCGGAAGAAGGGGAAGGAGATGGTGAAGATGTCCCCGTAGCGGCGCTGGAAGCGGATCAGAAAGCCGAGCGGGTCGCGTGCGTAGAGGCCAACCTGAGCAAAGGCGGGGAGCCTGGTGCCGGGTGGGAAGCGCGCGGGTGCCAGCGCTGCCGGGGGACTGGAGATCGTCGCTTGCTCCATCGAGCGCACCTTAGCGAAAACTGGCTGGCTGGCCAGGATGGCTCAGAAGACGATGGTCCTGGCCCCGTCGAGCAGTACCCGGTCGTCGAGGTGGGCCATGACCGCACGGGCGAGGACGAGGCGCTCGATGTCCCGCCCGATCCGCATCAGGTCACCGACCTCGTCGCGGTGGCTGACCCGGGTGACGTCCTGGTCGATGATCGGCCCGGCGTCAAGCTCCTCGGTGACGTAGTGGGCGGTGGCGCCGATCAGCTTGACGCCGCGCTCGTGGGCGCGGGCGTAGGGATCGGCACCGACGAAAGCCGGCAGGAAGCTGTGGTGGATGTTGATCGCCGGTGCTGCGAGCCGCCTGAGGAAGTCGGCCGAGAGAATCTGCATGTAGCGGGCGAGGACGAGCAGGTCGATCTCGCCGCCGAGCAGCTCCAGGATCTGCTCCTCCGCTGCGCTCCTCTCGCCCTCGGCGATCGGCACGTAGTGGAAGGGGAGGCCGAGCGAGGTGACCTGGTCGGCGTGGTCGGGGTGGTTGGACACGACCGCGACGATCTCAGCGCCGAGCTCGCCGCTGCGCCAGCGCCAGAGCAGGTCCGAGAGGCAGTGGTCTTCGCGCGAGACCATGATCGCCACACGCTTGCGCTCGCTCGACTCGGCGAAGTGGTGGTCCATCTGCAATGGCCCAGCGAGCTCCTCTTCAAAGCGGAGGTAGAGCCCCTTCCGTTCGCCTTCGGGGGCGGGGTCGAAGGCCATCCGCATGAAGAAGCGCCCCTCCTGGCTCGAGTGCTGATCGGCATCGACGATGTTGCGACCGGCGTCGGCGAGGAAGCTGCTGACGGCGGCGATCAGACCGGGCTGATCGGGGCAGGCGAGCAGCAGGCGCGAGGTGGGAAGTCGGTCGTCGATGCGGGGATGATCGCGGCTGGGGCCGCAGGATCGCTTTCGCCGATGAATCCGCAATTTACGATTCGTGCCTGAGCTAGTACCGATGCGCACGCACTATGTGAGCTCTGTGAGCGCGATCACACATGGGGAACCAAGGTATGTAGCATGCAAACGGCATGGCAAGCAGACTTACTCGCCCTCCCAGCTTCCGAGCACCCCGATTACCTGATCGAGGCCTTTTTGCGTGAGGGCATTACTCGGTGGCCAGACAACGGCACCCCGGACGGGGAAGACGGGAGCGAGGCAATCGCCAAAGTCCCTATAGAGGGAGCGGAAGGAACTACTTGGCTTGACCTCGGTCCAACGGAGGAGGAGAAAACCGATATGGCCGACGGCGACGATACCCGCGTAAGCATTTGCTCGGGCTGGGGACTCGTCCTCGGCCCGGCTGACCCGGATGGAGCGCAATTGCAGGGCCGTGAACTCCCTCTCGGGAGTGGCGAAGGCCCAAATTCGGGTTGACCCTGGAAGCTCACGGCTTTTATAGAAGCCGTGCAGATAGGAGATGGGGATTTGGATTTCGCCCTTAACTCCAGCCACCAACATGGCGCGGTAGGCCCAAACTGACATTGCCTCCTGTGCACTCTCTCCGAATCTTCGAGATCGGGTGCTTTGGAGCGCGGGCAATAGATGCGGCTTGGCCGCGACCTGGATGTCGCTCAGCCAGCCGTTGTTGCAGTCTCGGCAAACCCCTTGGACAACCTGTTGCGCCGGAAGTGCCGAATAGCTGTGCTGGCTTTCTCCATCCCTGGACGCCTCCCATCGGGCTTGGGTGCCGGGTCCAAGAGAGCTTCGAAGATAGGGCGTCATCCAATCCGCGAATACATGCTCACGCGTTCGCTCCCGATTTTGCGCGAGGTCGAACTCGCGCTGGCAGAACAGACAGCCCATGCCTGTACCCTCCCTCTGTGGCCGATTCCAAGCCTGAATCTACGCAGAAAACGCAGCCCAAAGGGATCGATCCCAAGACCGGCAAGCCCTATGAGCCGATTGAGATACCTGTGATTAAGCGCGGCGAGTTCGAGGGCGCTCTACGCCGCGTTGCCAAGGGCTCAAGGGATTCCGTCGAATAGACGGCCCGCTGGCACGTCGAAGGCTGTAGCGAGCGTTACGACCGTTGCGAATTCCGGCGAGCGAGCGCAGCGCTCCAGCTTCGAGATCGCCGTGTAGTGCAAGCCCGAATGCTCGGATAGCGCCTCTTGGGACCAACCGCGCTCTGCTCGCAGCGCCTTCATGTTGAGCGCGAATTGCCTCAGGGGGTCCACAGCTCTGAAGCCTTGACGGTTTAGCCCCGCTCGCCAAGAGACGCACCGTCAAGTTTTCGGGTAGCTTCTCGCCGGAACTCAATGCGGGAAGGAGAAGGCCATGAAGCTAAAGATCGCCTTTGGAGGCGCGTTGGCGGTTCTGGCATGTGCCGGAATCGCTCAAGCTGCCGGTGCTTTCGATCAATCGTCGCCACAGGCACTTCTAGAACAGCGTGAGCGTGTGCTGATGAGCCACATGGAAGGTGCGAAGACGGCGAGCATCAGCCGCGTCCGACGTGGGCCGCGTGGGCCTCGCGGGGGTCGTGGGCCAACGGGGTCACAAGGCCCTAAGGGAGCGCCGGGTGCCGCAGGCGCTACTGGTTCTCCGGGTTCCGTTTCAAACGTCTTCACGGTCCAAGGCCCTACGGTGACGCTTGCGCCCTTCCCGGAACCGGGAGCAGTCGGCTCTTCCTCGGCGAACTGCCCAGCCGGAACTAAGAGGCTGAGCGGCGGCTGGCAAGGAGGGGGCATTTTGGAGACCGTTGGCTACAGCGCTCCAGGGAGCGGGGACTGGTCGGTGATCATGACCAACAACAACGAATCCAACTCGATCAGCTTCAATGCAATAGCCCTCTGCGCCAGCTAAGAGCGTCCGCCACGCGCTATAAAAAGGAAGGAAGCATTGGAGGCGGAGGGAATTGAACCCTCGGAGTGAGCTTGATTAGGGCCTGACTCCGCGACCTGCCGCCCCCGGCATGTTTCTTGTGTGGGGAGGGCCTTCGGGCTCTCCCCATGAAACCTCGCCAGTCTAGAAATCGCTGGGGACAGGTAGGCGTAAATCGTGCCTAGCGCTGTGCTACAGCCCGCGCTAGCAACTGCTCGAACATCGCCCCCTGCTCACGCCTAGCGTTGTAGCGCCACGAATACTCATCCAGGTAGGACTGAAGCCATTTGCGCGAGACCTTCTTGTAAGCACCGCGCATCCCGGTTTTCAGATTGCCGAAGAAGCCCTCGATGGTGTTCGTATGGATTTCGCCATCGACGTAGGAGCCGGCTGAATGATTGATGATCTTGTGGTCCTTGTACTCCCGGATCAGCGGCCGGTAGGGACGCCAGTCGTCGGTGATTAGGATCGATTCCGGGTTGACGTTGGCCCGCACAGCGCCACTCAGCGGCTCGCCTCGCCGCGACTCGATTACACGCGCTCTGACCTTGCCGCCACGCTCGACCATGCCCAGCACGGTCGGCTTCGCTTCGCGCCATTCGTATAGCTCTTTCGAGCCCTGTTTCATGCGCTTGCGAGGCTTCCCGCCCCAAGAGGTCTCATCGACCTCGACCACGCGGCCATCCAGCGGGCCGTCGTCCTGGTCGGACATAAGTTCGTTGCGAATCTTGTTGAACATGCGCCAAGCGGTCTTGTAGGAAACGCCAAGCTCGCGCTCCAGCTGTTTGGCGGAGATTCCGCAACGAGTGCTGGCCATCAAGAACATGGCGTAGAACCAAAGCTGAAGCGAGGTCGTTGACTTCTCGAAGATCGTGCCCTTCATCGGGTGAATATGCTTCCCGCAGGAGTCGCAGGTATAGGAGGCGCGCGTTTTCGTGCGGTGGAACTTCCGTTCCTTCTCGCAGATAGGGCACTGCGCGTGGTGGCCGTCAGGCGCGTATTGCTCGCGCCAGAGGCGATCTAGGCACGCAGCGTCGTCGGGGAACTCCCGCATGAACTCGACAAGCGAGAGGTCTGAGTCAGAGGACGTCGCTCGCTGAGGGTCGTTTCTGTCGTTTGCAGCCATGCTGGCAGTATACATACCTTGAAGGCATAAGTGTGAGCGCGATCACCCTGCGGCGCGCGGAACCTCGCCACGGTTCCGCGCTTGCTCACAAAACGCACATATTCCAAGCACACATATCTCATCCCCCTCCTGTTGATCGCACTCGCCCTTCCGGCGGCGGCCCAGGCAGCTCCCGACGGCGGCGGATCCGAGCGGATCGGCCTCGCCGACGCGCAGCCGGCCACGCTGTCCGTCTTGACCGAGCCGGTGCGGAGCTTCCATCAAGCGATTCGTGCCAGCGTCCATCGCATCCGTGCAGCCCGCCGGGCCCGGCTACGTCGCGAACACCGTGAAGCTTTCGCAACCCTTCCGGGCGGCGTCTCCCAAGCGACGCTCGACGCAATCGGCGCCTGCGAGTCCGGTGGCGATCCAACCGCCGTCTCCTCCGACGGCAGCTACCGGGGCAAGTACCAGTTCGACTACGGAACCTGGGCCTCGGTAGGCGGCTCCGGCGATCCGGCCGCGGCTCCCGAGAAAGAGCAGGATTACCGCGCCGCTCTGCTGTATTCGCAGTCAGGCTCCAGTCCCTGGCCCGTCTGCGGCTGACGCTTTTTGAGTGAGGACGGTCGGGCGTCCCCTGCCGGAACCCGCCGACGGTCGCCCGTTGAGTTTTGGGACGCCGCCGGGCTCACAAGTTCCTACAGGGGACGCCCGACCGTCCTCCTACGATTCTCTGCATGAGTGACGAGGCCGTTCCGGCGCCGGATCCGAAGGGACCGAGTCGAAAGCTTCCGGAGGAGGCGATAGCGGAGGCGAGGGTTCGGGCGCCTTCGCGAGGAAACCGGAAGCTTGAGAGCTTCTTGGACGCTGTGAACGGCGACGAGCAGGTTCGGACGTGGTGGTACATGGCTCAGGTCCATGCAGAACGGCTTGGCATGTCGGACCACTCGTGGGTGCATACCCAGATCGTTCTGAACATCGCTCTGCGGCTACTGCGGTTGCTGGTCAAGGGTGGGGTCGAGCCGGCCGTCGTTGCCGACCACGGGATGTCGGCTCGAGACGCCGAGGTCGTGGTGGCTGGCGGTGCCCTGCTGCACGACGTCGGCATGTCGATCCACCGGGCCGATCACGAGGCCTACAGCTTGTTCCTGGCCAACGGCGCCCTGGAGAGGCTGCTTGCGAGCTCTTACAAGGAGCCGAAACGGACGGTCGTCGCGTCGGAGATTCTGCACGCGATCATCGGGCATAGGCGGCGGGGCGAGCCCTACACCGTCGAAGCTGGCGTGGTCCGGGTGGCTGACGCGCTCGACATGGCTCAGGGGCGCACCCGGATCCCGCTGGAGGCGGGTCAGGAGGGGATCCACTCGATCTCCGCTGCTGCCGTCGACGAGGTGCGGATCGAAGCGGGGGAGGAGCGGCCGGTGCGGATTGAGATCGAGCTCAACAACTCGGCCGGGATCTTCCAGGTCGACGACCTGCTTGCAACCAAGATCCGCGGCACCCCACTGGAGGGCCGGGTCGAAGTCGCCGCCAAGATCGAGGGCGAGACCGAGAAACGGCTCCTAACGGGATTCAGGCTGGACTAGCCGAGGCGCTGCAGGGTTTGCTTGCGCATTTCCTTGCGCTTCTCGAGCCGGCCCTGGAGCAGCGAGAGGGCGATGACCAGGACAGCAAAGAAGGCGATAACGCCAAAGCAGAAGAAGGTCACCGTCTTGTCGGTGGTAGGCCCGGCAAGCCCAACCCCGTTCTCGGCAAATGCAGCTGGGACCGCAAGCAGCAGCATCGTCAGGGCTGCGAGCAGAGCGGCGGCAATCCGGGCGCGGCGAGAGGGCGACTTCACGCCTGGCAATCTAGCGCACAGGGGCGGCGTCTTGGTCGCGGCTCATCCCCCCTTTAGGTGCTCTCATAGGATGCGCCGTCATGTCTGAGCTAGAGGCTTTGCTGCTGGGAATCGTCCAGGGGCTAACCGAGTTCCTGCCGATCTCCTCTTCGGGCCACCTGATCCTGGTGCCCTGGCTGCAGGACTACACGTTCTTGCTCGAACATCCTCACTTCAACAAGACCTTCGACGTGGCTCTGCATGCCGGCACGTTGGTGGCGGCGATCGTCTACTTCCGCCACGAGGTCGTGCAGCTCATTCGCAGCTTCCTGGCAGCGGTCAGGGTGCGGTCGATCGAAAGCCCCGACCAGCGGCTCGCGATTGCGATTGCGGTGGGCACCGTGCCGGCCATCATCTTCGGCGGCCTCGCCTCCGGCTTCATCGAAGACCACCTCGGCGAGCCGTGGATGATCGCAATCCAGCTGATCCTCTTTGGCGCTCTGTTGCTGTATGCCGACCGCCTGCCCCAGCGCAAGAAGCTGGAGGAATCGTCGGTCAAGGACGGCCTCTACATCGGCCTCGCCCAGGTCCTCGCCCTGGCGCCGGGCACCTCGCGTTCGGGAATCACGATCACCGCCGCCCGCTACCTGGGCCTCGACCGCGACGCCGCCGCGCGCTTCTCCTTCCTGTTGCTGATCCCGATCGTCGCCGGCGCCACCGTCTTCAAGGCGGCCAGCGCGATCCACGAAGGCTTGCCCAGCGGTGTCGCTGGCCCGATGATCGTCGGCACCCTCGCGGCGGCGATCTCCGGCTACCTGGCCATCGCCTTCCTCCTCCGCCTCCTGCGCACCTCTTCCTATGCACCGTTCGTCTACTACCGCTTCGTGGTGGGGGTAGCGGTCCTGCTGATCATCGCCACCGGGCTTCGTCCCGCCACTTTCTGAGCCGGGAGAGGCTCTTGACAGAAAAAGCAAGCGGCCCAGGGCAGGTGGGCCGCTTGCGACGAGAGAGGAGTCTCGTGAGACCCGATATTGACCGCGGGCAGAGGGTTGTGGGTGAAAATTCCGATAAAGGCTCGCACCCGACTTTGCGCCTGGTTTCCGCAAATTACGCACTTCGAGTTGTAAAAATCCTGTGAAAGCAGGGATTTCGCACTGGGGTCCGACGACCGGTGTGCATACAATCGCGCTGTCTGACGGGTGTGGGCAGATTCACAACCAATGTGCCCGTCGGCCACAGCGGCGCCAAACGTGAACTCACAGCAGACCACCAGGCTCGCGGTTATCGACGACGACAGCGGCTTCGTCACGGTTCTGGCGAAGCGCACCGAGGCCGCCGGCTGGCAGCAGCGCACCCTCGCCGGGGCGATCCCGCCGGAGGAGCTGGTGGCGTTGAAGCTGAACGCGCTGCTGGTCGACCCCGCGGTCCTCGGCGAAGACGCGTGGGCCTACCTGGAGCGTATCTGCGGAATGCTCCCCGATCTCGGCGTCGTCGTCTGCACCAGCCGCTCGACGGTCGCCCAGCGGGTCCGTGGCCTGCGCCTCGGGGTCGACGACTGGATTACGAAGCCGTGCCACCCCGAAGAGGCGATCGCCCGTCTTGAAGCGGTCTCGCGCCGCCGACGCCGCGCCCGCCCGCAGGTCGAGGCCGGGCCGGTGGTTGCCGGCGAGCTGGAGATCCGCTCCGATCGCTTCCAGGCCTTCGCCGGCGAAGTCAGCCTCGACCTGACCAGGCGCGAGTTTGAGCTGCTGCAGCTGCTTGCCGACTCGCCCGGGCAGGTGCTCGAGCGCGAGGCCATCTACCAGCGGGTCTGGGGCTACGCGATGGCTCACGGCGACCGCTCTGTCGACGTCTTCATCCGCAAGCTGCGCCAGAAGCTGGAGAAGCTCTCGCCGAGCTGGAGTTACATCCACACCCACTTTGGGGTCGGCTATCGCTTCGATCCCGAGCCTCTCGCCGGCGATACGGCTATCGCCTCGCCACCCGCTGCGCCCCCGGTGGACGTCGGTCCGGTGCAGGTTTCGGACGCCGTCACGACCGCCTGAGCGCTCTCCTCGCGCTTTACATCTTTTTCACATCTTCGTTACAGGCAGGCAACAAGCTGTCAGCGGGCCGCTGAGAGTGTGGCGGCGAGGTCGGTCCTCCGGGCTGGCAGTAGGAGTGAACAAACGAGAAGGAGACAGAGTGACTAGCTCCAAGTGGCTCATGGTCGTCGCCTCCGTCGCCGTCCTGGCGATCGGGGTAGCGGCGTGCGGCAGCAGCAGCGACGACGAAACGAGCGGCGGTGGCGGCGATCTTTCGGGCTCCATCCGCATCGACGGATCGAGCACCGTTGCGCCCCTCACCGAAGCGATCGCCGAGGAATTCCAGGCGGAAAACCCAGACGTCAAGGTGACTGTCGGGACCGCGGGCACCGGCGGCGGCTTCGAAAAATTCTGCGCCGGAGAAACCGACATCAGCGACGCCTCGCGTGAAATCGAGCCCGAAGAGGTCGCCGCCTGCAAGAAGGACGGGATCTCCTACGAGGACGTCCATGTCGCGACCGACGCGCTGACCGTGATGATCAACAACGAAAACCCGGTCAGCTGCCTCACCGTCGACCAGCTCAGCGCCGTCTGGGGCCCGGACTCCAAGCTTTCCAACTGGAATGAAATCCCCGGCCTGGAAGAGGAATTCGACGAGGAGCTGGCGCTCTTCGGCCCCGGCACCGACTCCGGCACCTTCGACTACTTCACCGATGAAATCAACGGTGAAGAGGGCGCCACCCGCAAGGACTACAACAACGTCGGCGAGAACGACAACACCACCGTGACCGGGGTCGAGGGCGCCCCGGGCGGCATTGGCTACGCCGGCTTCTCTTACTACACCGAGAACGAAGGCAAGCTGAAAGCGCTGGAAGTCGACAATGGCAAAGGCTGCGTCGGCCCCTCGGTCGAAACGGCCCAGGACGGCTCCTACTCGCCGCTCAGCCGGCCGCTGTTCATCTACCCGAGCGAGACCGCGCTGAAGAAGCCGGAGGTCAAGGCGTTCGTCGATTTCTACCTCGCGAACGTCAACGGCATCGCCGAAGCGGTCGGCTTCGTGCCATTGACCGAAGAACAGCTCGAAGAGTCCGAAGCGGCAGCGGAAAAGGCCGGCGTCTAGCGCCATCCGCGGCTCGTGATCGGTACCAGCGGCAAGACGACTATGGAGCCGGCCGGGGAAGCCCCGGCCGGCTCCAGGCGTCGAGCCGCCGCTACGGCGAGAAGGCCATCCAGGGCGTCCTCGCGCTCTGCGGCATCCTCTCGGTGCTGACCACGACGGCGATCGTCATCTCGCTGGTCGGGCCGACGATCGGCTTCTTCGAAGTCGTCCCGATCGGCGACTTCCTCTTCGGCACCGACTGGACGCCCCAGTTCGAGCCGCCCAGCTTCGGCGTGCTGGCGATCGTCGCCGGCACGCTCAACGTCACCCTCTGGGCGATGTTGTTCGCGATCCCGATCGGCCTCGGGTCGGCGATCTACCTGAGCGAGTACGCGTCGCCACGGGTGCGCAAGACGCTCAAGCCAACCCTCGAGATCCTCGCCGGCATTCCCACGGTGGCGATCGGCTTCTTCGCCGCCACCTTCATCCTGCCGCAGGTCATCCAGCCGCTCTGGCCCGGTGACTTCCTTGGCGGCGCGGTTGGCAAACCGTTCATGGCGCTCGCCGCCGGGCTCGGCATCGGCCTGATGATCGTGCCGATCATCGCCTCGATCTCGGAGGACGCGATGTCCTCTGTCCCGCGTGGCCTGCGCGAAGGGGCCTACGCGATGGGCGCGACGAAGATGGAGGTATCGACCAGAGTCGTCTTTCCGGCGGCGCTCTCGGGCATCGTCGCCTCGATCGTCCTGGCGATCTCACGCGCCCTAGGCGAGACGATGATCGTCGTCCTCGCCGCCGGCTCGACCCCTAACTTCACCCTCAACCCGGTCGAGGCAATCCAGGCGATGACCTCTTACATCGCCGTCACCGCGACGGGCGACATTCCGGCGGGCTCGATCAGCTACAAGTCGGTCTTCGCGGTCGGCACGTTGCTCTTCCTGATCACCCTGACGATGAACGTGATCAGCATCAGGCTGGTCCGCAAGTACCGCGAGGTCTACGAGTGATGGCGGATCCGGGGGCGGCTGCGCCTCGTAATCGCCTGGCGGTCGCCGGCGCCCGGGCGACGACGCAGGCGATGCTGAGCAACCAGCCACGCGGCGATGTGATCCGCAACATGCTCTTCGCGGGGTTGCTCCTGCTGGCGATCCTGATTGCCTTGGCGGGTTTGATCGCGCTGCTCGTCCAGGCGTTTGTCAAAGGGGCCCCGGCACTTAGCCCTGACCTCTTCCTCAACGGGCCTTCTCGTCTCCACCCTGAGAGTGCGGGCTTCCGCACCGCAATTCTCGGTTCCTTGGAGCTGATCGCGGGCGTGATCCTCTTCGTCGTGCCGGTCGGGGTCGGCGCCGCCCTCTATCTGGAGGAGTACGCCGACAAGAGCCGCTGGTGGAATCGTCTGATCGAGGTCAACATCCAAAACCTCGCTGCGGTCCCCTCGATCATCTACGGCATCCTCGGGCTCGGGTTCATAGTGCGCGGGCCGCTTGACCTTGGCTTCATCCTTGCCGCCGGCTCGCTCACCTTGGCGTTGCTGGTGCTGCCGATGGTGATCATCGCCGCCCGCGAGGCGATCCGCGCCGTGCCCGACTCGATTCGACAGGGGTCACTCGCCCTCGGCGCGACCAAGTGGCAGACGATCCGCCGCCAAGTCCTGCCCTCCTCGGTTCCCGGGATCATCACCGGGATCATCCTCGCGGTCTCGCGAGCCTTGGGGGAGGCGGCTCCGCTGTTGTTGGTCGGAGCCGCCGCGTTCGCCCCCTTCGATCCACGGCCATTTGCCAGCGATGGCTACACCGCGCTGCCGGTGCAGATCTACAACTACGCGACTCAGCCTCAGGAGGAGCTCCGGGCGCTCGCTGCGGCGGGCATCATCGTGATGCTCGTCGTCCTGCTGGCGATGAACTCCGTCGCGATCTGGCTACGAAATCGTTACGAGCAGCGGTGGTAAGGGGAATAGAGTGAGCGAGAAGATGGCGCAGGACGAGAGCAGAGCTGAGACCGGGCGCTCCAGCCGCGAAGCAGCGGCGGAGCGTGCGGCGATCGCGGTGCGTCCGGGTGAGTTCCGCCATGGCGCTTCCGGCAAGCGGGAGAAGGTCTTCGAGCTGAAGAGCGCCGGCGTCCAGTACAGCGGCGTGACCGCGGTCCGCGATATCTCGATGGACATCCACCGCAACGACGTGACGGCTCTGATCGGCCCCTCCGGCTGTGGCAAGAGCACCCTCCTGCGCTGCCTCAACCGGATGAACGACCTGATCCCCGGGGCGGAAGTGCAGGGTGAGCTGCTCTACCACGGCGAGGATCTCTACGGGCCGACGGTCGACCCGGTCCAGGTCCGCAAGCTGATCGGGATGGTCTTCCAGAAACCGAACCCCTTCCCCAAGTCGATCTACGACAACGTCGCCTTCGGCCCGCGGGTCCTCGGCCAGAAGGACGACCTCGACAAGACTGTCGAGGAAGCGTTGCGCGGAGCGGCGCTGTGGGAGGAGGTCAAAGACCGCCTCGACGCCAACGCCTTCGGGCTCTCCGGCGGTCAGCAGCAGCGCCTCTGCATCGCCCGCTGTATCGCGGTGAACCCGGACACGATCCTGATGGACGAGCCCTGCTCGGCGCTCGACCCGATCTCGACCGGGAAGATCGAGGATCTGATGATCGAGCTGAAGAAGGAGTTCTCGATCGTCATCGTCACCCACAACATGCAGCAGGCGGCGCGGGTCTCCGACCGGACCGCCTTCCTGATGGTCGAGCTGGACGCCGACGAGGACAATCGCTGGGGCCGGCTGGTCGAGTACGACGAGACGGAGAAGATCTTCACCAACCCGGCTGACCGGCGCACCGAGGACTACGTCTCCGGCAAGGTCGGCTGAGGGTTCCGATGGTTGAGCAGACCAGGGTCTACTACCAGGAGGAACTGGAGCAGCTCGAGGCGAGTGGCCTGGGGGGCCTCGACCTGGTTCTCGCCGCCCTGGGTCGCACTATGGAAGCGGTCGAGCAGCAGGACGTCGAGCTGGCCCAGATCGTGATCGCCGACGACGATCGCATCGACGGCCGTTACCTCGAGGTGCACCAGAGCCTGATCACGCTGCTCGCCACGCAGTCGCCGGTGGCGACCGACCTGCGGCTGATCTCGGCGCTGCTGCACGTGCTGAAGAACGTCGAGCGGATGGGCGACCAGTGCGTGAACATCTGCAAGATGATCCCGTTGACCGGCAACGAGCCGCCGGCCGACGCGGAGATGGTGGGGCTGATCCTGGCCATGGGCAAGCAGAGCCGCACGCTGATCAGTCAGTCCAAGCGGGCCTTCGAAGACCGCAACGTCGAGATGGCACGCGATCTCGTCCGCCAGGACGATGTGGTCGACAACCTCAACCGCGAATGCTTCGGCCTGGCGTTGGAGATCGGCGATGACCCCGACCGTCGCGAGTGGGCGATGACGATGCTGCTCGCCGCCCGCGCGATCGAGCGCATCGGCGATAACGCGGTCGACATCGGTGAGCAGGTCGCCTTCGTAGTCACCGGACTCTTCCGCGAGTTCGAGGACGCCTCGCACCCGAGCGTCTAGGCACGCTCCGGGTTGAGATCCGGGCTGTCTGGGAACATGACGATTGAGTCCGGGATGCTCTGCGCCGCCATAGATATTGGGTCCAATACGACGCGATTGCTCGTGGCGGAGCCTGTCGACGGTCAGTTGAAGAAGGTGATGGAGCAGCGGGCCTATACGCGGATCAACAAGGCGATCCGCGATTCGGGGGAGATTCCCGACGAGAAGGCTTCTGAGGTCGCCGAGGTCGTGGCGACGCAGGTGCGGCTGGCGCGTGAGCTGGGAGCGGAGACGATTCGCGCAGTGGCGACCGCGGCCGTCCGCGAAGCGAGCAACGGCGCTGTCGTCGCCAAACAGATCGGCGACGGGGCCGGTGTTCCCGTCGAGATCCTCTCCGAGCAGGAGGAGGGGCGACTCTCCTTTATCGGCGCGACCAAAACGCTCGGCCATCCGGTCGACGGCCTGGTCGGTGTCGTCGACGTCGGCGGCGGCTCGACCGAGGTCATCCTCGGCACCGTCCCCGGCGGTGTGCAGGAGGTCCGCTCCTGGCGCGTCGGCTCCGGCGTGCTGGCCGACGAGTTGATCGCCTCGGACCCGCCCTCGGCGGCCGAGGTCCGCAAGATCCGCGACCGGATCGACGATCTCTTTGCCGACGTGGAGATCGAGCAGCCCACTCAGGCCGTCGCGGTCGGCGGCAGCGCGACCTCGCTGCGCCGCCTGGTCGGAGCGGTGCTCGAGTACGAGACGTTGGAGCGGGGGGTGCGCGTCCTCTGCGGCGACCCGGCCGCTGACGTCGCACGCCGCTTCGAGCTCGACCCCGAACGGGTGCGCATCCTCGCCACCGGCGTGCTGCTGCTGGAGAAACTCTCCGAGCTGCTCGGGCAGCCGTTGCAGATCGGCAAGGGTGGCCTTCGCGAGGGCGTCGTCCTCGACCAGCTGAATGGGAACGCCAATGGCTCTTCTCCGGCGCGGTTGGCGGCCTAAAGCCATCCGGTAGGGGTTCCACTTAACTTCTTTCGGTGGGTCGCCTGTGGGCTGGCGCCCGTAGCCCACACCGAAAAAGTACAAGACGTTCCACCCCTACCGGATGGCTTTAGGCTGAGTGCGTGGCGCGTGCGCGTGACGTTCCAGGGTTCGATTGCGAGGAGACGTTCTCGGCTTCGGCTGAGCGGGTGGTGGCGGTGCGGGCTGCCGAGGTTTTTGAGCACTCGGATGGGGTTCTTGACGTGGAGGACATCGAGGCGCTGCATGACATGCGGGTTGCTACCCGGCGACTGCGCGCCGCTCTTGAGGTCTACGCGCCCTGCTTTCCCTCCAAGCTGCATCGCAAGGCGCTGAAGCGGGTGAAGAAGCTGGCCGATGCGCTCGGCGAGCGCCGTGATCGCGATGTGGCGATCGAGTTCCTTGTCGGGTTCGCCGCCGAGGCACCGGAGACCGACCGGGAGGCGGTCGAGGCGCTGATCGAGCGGCTGCGCCGGGAGCAGCGCCAGGCGAACGAGGAGCTGGCGCCTTTCCTCGCCGGCAAGCGCCTGAAGAAGCTGCACCGCCGCCTGCGCAAGCTGGTCGGGGCGGCGGCGAATTGAAGCCGCGCGAGGTGGAGGGCCTCGACCCGGCTGCGCCGTTGCGACCCAATGCCGAGCGGATTGTGCGTACGCGCCTCGAGGAGCTGCGCTCGCTGGCCCCGGCCGCACTCGAGCCGTCGGCGGCGACGGCCCAGCACGACATGCGGATCGCCGCCAAGCGGCTGCGTTATGTGCTGGAGATCACCGGGCCGTGCTTCGGACCAGAGGCGAAGGCCACCCGCCACACCGCCAAGCAACTGCAGGGCGTGCTGGGTGAGATCCACGACTGCGACGTGATGCTGGCCCGGGGAGAGGGCATCGAGTCACTGTGCGCTCTGCTGCGCACCCGCCGCGAGCTGCTCTTCCGTCAGTTCACCGATCTCTGGCAGGCGGTTTCACCGACTCTTCACACCTTTTCCCTGCTCAGGGGCGAATCTGGAGGTGACCTGAACGATAGATAGAGAGGAAGGCACCGATGACTTCCCGAGTAGACATGCACTGCCACTCCACCGCCTCGCAGCTTTCGCGGCTTGGCGTCCAGCGTTCCCTCGGTCTGCCCGAGTGTGCGACGCCGCCCGAGGAGGTCTACGCACTGGCCAAGCGGCGGGGGATGGCTTTCGTAACGATCACCGACCACGACACGATCGACGGTTGCCTCGAGCTGGCCGACCGTCCCGACTGCTTCGTCTCCGAGGAGCTGACCGCCCGCTTCGCCGGCGAGCCCCAGGCGGTGCACATCCTCTGTTACGGGATCGATCCCGGGGATCATGAGTGGCTGCAGGCACACGCCGGCGACGTCGAGGCCTGCGCCGCATACCTTCACGAGAGGGAGATCGCCTGTGCCCTGGCGCATCCCTTCTACAACGTCGCGGCGCCCCTGACACCGCGCCACCGCCGCCGCCTCGCCGAGCTCTTCCCGATCTGGGAGGTGCGCAACGGCTCGCGCGCCGCGGAGCTGAACATGCCCGCCGTGGTCTACGTCGAGACCAACGGCAGCACCGGGATCGGTGGCTCCGACGATCACGCCGGCGTGGACATCGGCCGCACCTACACCGAGGTGCCGGCCGCCTCCACGCCGGAAGAGTTTCTCTCGCGCATGCGCTGCGGCGAGGCGACCGCCCGCGGCGAGCAGGGCAGCGCAGCCAAGTGGGCGCATGCAGCGATGGCGTTGGCGACCCGAGCGCTGGCGCTCGACTCGACGGCTGCCGGCGATCGTGCGCCCGATCCGGCCACGGTGCTGAAGATCGCCCAGCGGGTGGTCGGCCAGGGCGCCGCCCGGGAGGGAGCGATCGCCGCCGATATCGGCCCCGACGACGCCCGCGCGCTGCTCGACTCCTGGCTGGGCTCGATCGGCGTCGAGCTGCGTGGCCGCGAGCTGATCGACTACCTCCAGGAGGAGGAGTTCTCGCATGCCGATCTTTACCGCCGCGCCCGCCGCATTCACGACCGTCGCCTGCGCAGCGCGATTTCGGCGGGGACGGGAGCTGTTGCCCAAGGTGACGTGCAGACGGCCGTGGGCGGCATCTTCGAAGCGCTGCTGCCGGCGATTCCCTACGCGCCGCCGACGATATTCCTCGGCGCCGAGAAGGCGAAGCTGGCCGGGCGCTCCGGCGAGCGTCCCCGGGTTGCGCTGATCGCCGATGGAATCGAGGCGATGCACGGCGTCACCCACACGATCGAGCAGATCCGCGAGCGTGGCGTGCCCGGCTTCGAGGTCGAGGTGGTCGGCACCGATCCCGGCGTCGATCGGCGGCTGCCCGCCGCAACCTCGCTGCAGGTTCCGTTTTATGAAGGGATGACCCTCGGCGTGCCCGGCCTGCCGGATCTGGCCGAGACCCTCGCCGAGGGTCGCTACGACCTGGTCCACGTCACCGCTCCCGGTCCGGCCGGCGTCGCTGCCTCGCTGCTCAGCCGGATCTCCGCGACGCCGCTCCTCGCCAGCTACCACACCGAGCTTGCCGTCTACGCAGGCATGCGCAGCGGTGACGATGGCCTGGAGGCGATTTCCAGGGCCGCGCTTGGGGCCTTCTACACGACCCCCTCGCGCGTCCTCTCGCCGAGCCCTGCCGCGGACCGCTCGCTGCTCGGCCTCGGTGCCGTGGAGAGTCGCATCGACCGCTGGGAGCGCGGTGTGGAAACCGAGCGCTTCACCCCCGAGAAGGCCGAGCGGAGCGCCTTCCCCGGTGAGCTGCGGGTCCTCTACGCGGGCCGCCTCACGCGCGAGAAGGGGGTCGATCTGCTCGCCGAGAGCTTCTTGCGGGCGCGCGTTGTCGAGCCGCGCCTGCACCTGCTGCTTGCCGGCGGCGGTCCCGAGGAGGGCGAGCTGCGCGCCCGGCTCGGTGAGCACGCGACCTTCCTCGGCTGGCTCGAGGGCGATGACCTCGCCCGCGCCTACGCCAGCGCCGATCTCTTCCTCTTCTGCTCGCGTACCGATACCTACGGTCAGGTGGTTCTGGAGGCGGGCGCCAGTGGCCTGCCGGTCGTCGCGGTCGGCGAAGGGGGGCCGGCGGCGCTGATCGAGAACCGTCACACCGGGATCCTCTGCCAGCCCGACGCCGATCACCTGGCCGGGGCAGTCCTGCAGCTCACCGCGTCTCCGGCGCTGCGCCGCCGCCTCGGCGAGGCGGCTCGAGGCGTGGCTGCGACCCGGTCCTGGGACCGCGCCATGGAGCAGCTCGGGAACGGCTACCGGCGGGCTCTCGCCGAGCCGGCGGCGAGCAGGCAAGCTCCTTCCCGAGCGGCCTGAGGCACGGGGGAGGGGGAGGGGTGCGGCAGTACGATTGGCCGATCGACGATCCCGCCCTCTATTTCAACCGCGAGCTTTCCTGGCTCGACTTCAACCAGCGTGTTCTGGAGCTGGCCGAGGACCCGCAGGTGCCGCTGCTGGAGAGGGTCAGGTTCTGCGCGATCTATGCCTCCAACCTGGACGAGTTCTTCATGGTCCGCGTGGCGGGGCTGTTCGACCAGCTCGACGCGGGGATCGAGGCCCACGGGCCCGACGGGCTGCCGCCGCGAGAGCAGATCGACGCGATCCAGCCGCGGGTGTTGGAGCTGGACACCCGTCTGCACAACGTCTTCAACGGGACGCTGCGCCCGGCGCTCGAGGAGCACGGAGTCCGGATCGTCTCGCTGGAGACTGCCAGCGAGGAGGAGCGGCGCGAAATCGACACGCGCTTCCACGAGCAGGTGTTCCCCGCCCTGACCCCCCTCGTGGTCGGCCTCGGGCGTCCCTTTCCCTACATCTCCAACCTCTCGCTCAGCCTCGGCGTGCTGCTGCGCGACCCCGACAGCGGCACCGAGATCATCGCCCGCGTCAAGGTGCCGAAGGAGCTGCTCGGCCGCTTCCTGCGGGTCGGCGAGCGCAACGAGGTCTTCGTGCCCCTGGAGGAGGCGATCGCGGCGAACCTCGACGCGCTCTTCCCCGGTGCCGAGGTGGTCGATCACGGCTACTTCCGCGTCACCCGCGACGCCGACTTCACGATCTCGGACGAGGCCGACGACCTGCTGCAGGCGGTTCAGGACGAGCTGCGCCGCCGCCGCTTCGGCGAGGTCGTGCGGCTCGAGGTGGCGGCGGGGATGAACGCAAAGCTGCGCGGCCAGCTGATCGACGCGCTGGGACTCGAAGACCGCGAGGTCTACGACGTCGACGGCCTGATCGACCTGGCCGACCTGGGCGACGTCGTCGACGCCGCCGGCAGCCATCCCGAGTTGCGCTATGAGCCCTGGACCCCGGTGACGCAGCCGCGCCTGCAGGGTGAGGACGACGAGCCGGCCGACATCTTCGCCGCGATCCGCCAGGGCGACATCCTCGTCCACCATCCCTATGACTCCTTCGCCAGCTCGGTCGAGCGCTTCGTCGTGCAGGCGGTCGCCGACCCCGACGTGCTGGCGATCAAGCAGACGGTGTACCGGACCAGCGACGACTCGCCGCTGGTCCCGGCGCTGATCCGCGCCTCCGAACGCGGCAAGCAGGCGGTCTGCATGGTCGAGCTGAAAGCCCGCTTCGACGAGGAGGCGAACATCCACTGGGCAAAGTCGATGGAGGAGGCGGGGGTCCACGTCGTCTACGGCATCCCGGGACTGAAGACGCACGTGAAGGCGATCCTCGTCGCCCGTCGCGAGGGTGACCGGGTGCGCGAGTACGTCCACATCGGCACCGGCAACTACAACCCCACCACCGCTCGCCTCTACACCGACCTCGGCCTCTTCACGGCCGACCCGGAGATCGGCGCCGACGTCGCCGAGATGTTCAATTTCCTCACCGGCTACGGCCGGCCCGCCGGCTATCGCAAGCTGCTGGTCTCGCCGACGACGATGCGCGACCGCATCCTCGGCGAGATCGAGGCGACCGTCGAGGCCCACCGCGCCGGAGAAGACGCCCGGATCGCGCTGAAGATGAACGCGCTGGTCGATGCGCGCTGCATCCAGGCCCTCTACGAGGCGTCGCAGGCGGGGGTCCGGGTCGACCTCAACGTGCGCGGCGTCTGCTGCCTGCGGCCGGGAGTGCCGGGGGTATCGGAGAACATCCGGGTTGTCTCGATCGTCGGCCGCTTCCTCGAGCACTCGCGCATCTACGCCTTCCTGCGCGGCGAGGAGGCTCGGGTGCTGACCGGCTCGGCGGATCTGATGCCGCGCAATCTCGACAGCCGGGTCGAGCTCGTCGCCCCGATCGAGGACGAGGGGCTGCGGGCCGAACTGCTCGATGTCCTCGAGCTCTGCCTCGCCGAGAACGCCAACGCCTGGGAGCTCGACAGCGACGGTGTCTGGACCCGGATCGAGACACCCACCGAGGAGCGCCACAGCGTGCAGGAGGAGCTGCGTGCGCGCCACGGTGCACGCGCTGGGGAGCAGTTCGCGACGGCGCCTGGCTGAGCCCGCTCCGATCACTAGGATGAGCTCGTGGTCCGCCTCTCGCTCCTGCCACGCGACAGCGCCTTCTTCGACCTCTTCATCGAGGCCGGGCAGAACACCCTTCACGCGGCCCGCCTGCTCGACGAGATGATGGGCATCTGGCCCGACGAGACCGACCTCTCGCGGGAGATCCTCAAGGCCGAGCAGGAGGGCGACAGGATCACCCACGACATCATCAAACGCCTCAACTCGACCTTCGTCACGCCGATCGACCGCGAGGACATCTATGGCTTGGCGACCCGGATGGACGACATCGTCGACTACACCGAGGAAGCGGCGGACCTGCTCGGCCTCTACCAGATCGAAGCGCCGATGGCCCAAGCGCAGGCTCTGACCAAAGTCCTCGTCGGTGCCTGTGAGCAGCTCTCCGAGGGTCTTGAGCACCTGCGCGAGCTGAAGGGGCTGGACCGCTACTGGATCGAGATCCACAGGCTCGAGAACGAGGGCGACAGGATCTCCCGCGATGCGGTCGCCTCGCTCTTCTCCAACGGGATCGATCCGATGGTGGTGATCCGCTGGAAGGACATGTTCGCGGTGCTCGAGAACGCGATCGACGCGACCGAGACCGCGGCGCAGATTCTCGAGGGCATCGTGATAAAAAACTCGTGACGGCCCGGTGAGCTCCGACACGATCATGGTGATCGTCGTCGCCACGGCGCTGGCGTTCGACTTCACCAACGGCTTCCACGACACGGCGAACGTCGTCGCCACCTCGATCTCGACCGGTGCGGCACGGCCGCAGGTGGCGATCGGGTTCGCCTCGCTGCTCAACTTCGTCGGCGCCTTCATCTCGATCTCGGTTGCCGCGACCGTCGCCAACGACGTCGTCGATTCCGCCGTGATCACGCCGACGATCGTCTTTGCCGGCCTGATCGGGGCGATTGCCTGGAATTTGGTCACCTGGTGGTTCGGGTTGCCGTCGAGCTCCTCGCACGCGCTGATCGGCGGCGTGGTCGGCTCTGCGGTCGCGGCGGCGGGTCTCAATGCGGTGATCGCCGAAGGCCTGGTTGGCAAAGTGCTGATTCCGGCCGTGGTCGCTCCCCTGGTCGCATTTGTTGTCGCCGGGCTGGGGATCGGGCTTGCCTACCGGATCGCCGGCCGGCAGCGGCCGGGCCCGGTCACACGCGGCTTCCGCTACGGCCAGGTCATCTCGGGAGGGCTGCTGGCGCTGGCCCACGGCACCAACGACGCGCAGAAGACGATGGGCGTGATCACCCTGGCGCTGATCGCCAACGGGACCCTCGGCGCCGGCGCCGACCCGCCGCTTTGGGTGATTGTCTCCTCGGCGATGGCGATCGGCCTCGGCACCTACATCGGTGGTTGGCGGATCATCCGCACGACCGGCAGCCGGATCATCAAGATGGACGCGGCGCAGGGCTTCTCGGCGCAGGGGGCGGGCGCGGCGGTGATCCTCGCCTCGACCCACTTCGGCTTCCCGCTCTCGACCACCCACGTGATCAACGGCGGTGTGATGGGGGCCGGGGCGGGGAAGCGGGTCTCGGCGGTGCGCTGGGGCGTAGCCGGCAACATCATGGTCGCCTGGTTGTTGACGCTGCCGGCGGCGGCAGCGATCGGCGCCGCCGTCTACGGGTTGACGCGGATCTTCGGCACCGGCGCGCTGGGGCCGGTCCTGGTCACCCTGATGGCACTGGCTCTCGTTGTGGCGGCTTTTGCGCGGCGCTCTCAGCAGGGCGCGCCGATGCCGGCGAGCTAGGGGGAGATGATGGCGACGGTCGTCGAGACCAAGGAGCTGATCGAGACGGTGATTGCCTCCGTGGTCGCGGGGGTCGGGGTGACCGCCGTCTTCTCGGTGGCGATCTGGGGCGGAGCCCGTTTTGTCGACTTCAGCCGCGATGGCCGGCCCGTCGCGGCGGCGGCAGCGGTGGCGATCAGCGTGCTGGCCCTTGGTGCGACCCTGGCCGCGGTTGTGTTCGGCATCGTCGTAATGACCAGCAAGTAATCGCTCGCCCGTACAATTTCCTCATGCGGAAACTGCGAAACGCCGCGATCGTGATGCTGCTTGCCCTGCTCGTGGCCTTCGCTCCCCACGGCGGCAACGCGGCGGACGCGATCCTGACCGCGATCACGATGGGCTTCCTCGCCGCGATCGCCTGGACCGTGTTCGTGCTGAGTCGACAGAACCAGCTGACTCTGGCGGCGCTGACCGACGGGCGTCGCGCGATTCTCTACGGAGGTCTCGGTCTGATCGCGCTGCTCATTGCCGGCAGCGACGAGATGTTCGCCAGCGGCGGCGGCACGCTCGCCTGGATCTTCCTGCTCGGCGCCGCGGTGGCGGCGATCTGGAAGGTCTGGACCGAGGCCAACACGTACTGAGCCTCTTCGCATAGCCGTCACAGAACTTTTCGTTTGAGCGCACCACACGCGCGTTCGGGTCTGGGACGGTCGGTGTGTGTCGCGCCAGGCCGCCAGCAGCTTTCGCAGGGAGGACGGGACCGCGTCGGTCGAGATGGTCGCCGTGGTTCCGTTCCTGCTGCTGGCGGTCTTGGTCGCGGCACAGATCGGGCTCGCCGGGGAGGCTCTCTGGTCGGCGGGGATTGCGGCGCGGGCCGGGGCTCGGGCGGCGCTGGTCGGGGCAGACGCCGAGGTGGCGGCCCGGCAGGCGTTGCCGCCAGCGATGCAGGGTGGGGCGGAGGTGAGCGCCGGCGACGCAGTCTCGGTTCGCGTTGGCATCCCGAGGCTGCTGCCGGGCTTGCCGCGGCTGACGGTTGGTGCGAAGGCGACGCTGGGGCCAGGCGATGGGTAGGGAATCGGGTCAGTCGACAGTTGAGCTCGTCGCTGCCCTGCCGGCGCTGTTGTTGGCAGGGCTGCTTGCCCTTCAACTGCTCGCCACCGGCTATGCGCTGACACTCGCCGATGGGGCCGCCGAGGCAGGAGCGCTGGCGCTCGCCACCGGACGACCGGCCGCAGATGCCGCTCGCCAGGCGCTCCCAGGCTGGGCCAAGGATGACGTCGACGTCTCGATCAGAGGCGGGCGCATCACCGTTCGCCTGCGACCCCCGTCGCCGTTCAGTGCAGTTGCCGATCAGCTCGCCGTCACGTCGTCCGCCGCAGCGAGGCTGAAATGAGCCCGGTCGTCCTGGTCAGCCGTGTCGGTGCGGCAAAGGGCTCCCGAGCTGTAGCTGCGGCTCTGGCCTGCGCCGCATCCGAGTCCGACCGGGCGGCGCTGCTAGTCGACCTGGAGGAGGGAAGGGCGCCTCGTCCCACCCTGATCGCCACCGCGGGCGCGCGAGGCTTGGAGGAGCGTTTGGCGGCGCACCTACCGGATGCAGCAATCGCCTCGCGCGGGCGAATCTGCCAATTGAAGCTTCCTCCCGAGCGTGAGGCGATCGAGACGCTGGCCGCTGCCCTGCCGCTCGTTCGCGAGTCGGCGGCCATCGTCCACCTGCCGCCAGTCTTGCTGCGGGCCGTGCTCGGCGACACCCGCATCCGTTCCACCGGGGCGCTGCTGCGTGCCGATCTCGGCGAGGACCGTGCGCTAACGGCGCTTGCGGTACGCGACCTGGTGGCCGGCGGACTGCGAGTGGGGGTCGTCAAGCGCCCGCTTGGCTTGATTGTAGCCGGCGCCGCGCAGCTGGGAGCCCTGCCTACAGGTCCTCAGACGTTCTTCTCCAGTGCGTGCGAGCGCCTGTTGTGCACTGAAGACAGAAGGTTTCGCCAATGCTACGATGGAAAGGATGAAGCGAGAGGTGAGCGACAAGAGACCCAGCCGGAGTGGAGGCGGCGGTGAGCCGCGGCCCGGCAAGCGCCGCCAGTTCGTACCTGCCAGGGAGCTCGCCGAAGCCCTCGTCGATCTCCCGCCCATCGACTACAAGCAGTTCCGAGCCGATGTCGACGCCATCTTCGATGATGGTGGCCCGAAAGATTGGTATGAGTGGGCCGCGCGTACTGATCGACACGTCGATCTTGATCGACTTGAAGAAATCTGAGCTCTTCCGCCTGTCCGCGAAGGTTGCAATCTCAACGCTCACGGTTGCGGAGCTGGTCAAGGGCCACTATGCGGCTGTCCGCGATCTAGACAAAGTGCGTCGGCGGCGCCATCTTCACCGGGTTGAAGCCACAATCGAAGCGCTCCCGTTCGACCTAGGATGCGCGCGGGCCTTCGGCCCCGTAGCAGTCGCGGTCGAGCAAATAGGGCGTAGGTCGCGTGGCTCGCGGTCTGTTGATTTGATGATTGCGGCGACCGCGCTCGCGCACGACCTGCCGCTCTACACGCTCAACTCAAAGGATCTGCGCGGCCTCGAGGACTTGATCGAGATCGTCGACGTGGGTTGAGGCCGTCCTCCTACGGGGTGGCGGCGTGCCAGGTGCCGACGTCCTTGAAGCCCTCGCCGTTGGCGTCGCCCTTCTTGTTGTCGCCGTCGAAGGTGTAGAGCGGGCGGCCTTCGAAGGTCACCTGGCGCAGGCCGTTGTCGGGACGCTTGATCGTGCCGAGGGCCACGGGACCGGTCGGCTTTACGCCCTTGGCGACGGCGAGCGGGTGCCAGTCCTTCAGGCATGAGCCCTTGCAGATGAAGGTGCCGTGCTTCTCGGCGCTGAGCGTGTACAGGGTGAGGCCGTTGTTGGCGGTGAGGACGGTCTTGCCCAGCGAGGCGCTGTTCGCCTCCTTGACCACGCGCTTGCTCGTAGCGGCGACCGAGAGCGAGGTGAAGATCGCGGCTGCTGCAAGAACGGCGACCACCGCGGCGGCGATCGCGATGCTCGGATGACGTGGGCGATGGCTGCTCGGTGACTGCGGCATGAATGCTCCTCGGGTCGAAAATCGGGTTCGCCCTGTCTACGGACGCAATTGCGTATCGGTTCGATCGCACATATTTTCGTTTGAGCGCACCACACGCGCGTCGGCGCCCGCAAGGGTCGGCGCATGGAGGGTCGCAGAGAGAACGGTCAGGCGCTGCTGTTGGCGCTTGGAGGCGCTTTTGCGCTGATCGCCGGAGCCCTGGCGCTGGTCGCGATCTCCGGCGCGGTGACGGGGAAGGGGCGAGCGCAGCGGGCGGCTGATCTGGCCGCGATCTCGGCGGCACGCTCGATGCGCGACGACCTGCCGCGCCTACTGGCGCCCGCGGTGCTCCCCAACGGCTTGCCGAATCCAGCGCACGTGGAGAAGGTCGAGTACCTGGCCCGGGCCCGAGCCGCCGCATCCGAAGTGGCGAGAGCGAACGACATCGGCACCGCGCGGTTGGAGATCGCCTTCCCCGACGTCGGGTCGTTCGCGCCGGTCCGCGTCAAGGCCGTTGTGACCGGCAGCCTCGTTTGGGACGATGCCGGCGAGAAGGGCCAGAGCGCCGACATCGAGGCGTCGGCGGTGGCCGAAGCAGCCGCACCGGCCAGCCGTAGGGGCTCGATGGCGCCGATCGCCAGCGGGGGCGGCTACGGCGGTCCGCTCGCTTACCGGACCGGGGAGGGGATGCGGCCTGATGTGGCTGCTGCCTTCGACCGGATGGCTGCCGCCGCGTCCAGTGCTGGGCTCACTCTGGTCGTCAATTCCGGCTTCCGCTCCGACGCCGAACAGGCGGCGCTCTTCGCCGCCCATCCCGACCCGACCTGGGTGGCACCGCCGGGCCACTCGCTGCATCGTTGCGCGACCGAGCTCGACCTCGGTCCTGAATCCGCCTACGCCTGGCTCGCGGCACACGCCAATGGGTTCGGCTTCGTCCAGCGCTACTCGTGGGAGGCCTGGCACTACGGGTTCACGGCCGGGCCGCCGCCATGCTCGGCCGCGGGAAACGGCATCGGGGTGGCCGCGGAGAGCAGTGGGGGAGACGGCGCCCTGGCCGGCGGCACCGGCCTCCCCGCCTTCGTCCCCGCGCGCTTTCGTGCCCTGCTCCTCCGCGCGGCCGCGCACTGGAACGTCTCGGCCGCCTTGCTCGCGGCACAGCTGATGGCCGAGTCGAACTTCAACCCCTACGCGGGATCTCCGGCCGGAGCCCAAGGCATCGCCCAGTTCATGCCGTCCACGGCCGCGGCTTACGGCCTCGAGGACCCCTTTGACCCAGACGAAGCGATCGATGCCCAGGCCCACCTCATGTCCGACCTGATCCGCCAATTCGGCTCCCCCCAGCTCGCCCTCGCCGCCTACAACGCCGGCCCGGTACCGGTGGAAGCCTGCGATTGCGTGCCCGGTTACCCCGAGACCCAGGCATACGTAAGCAGGATCCTCGCCCTCCTCGGAGGAGCGGGCGCCCTGGCGATTCCGAGCTTCGAAATCAGGCTGGTGTCCTGATGCCGGCGCTCGCATACGACCCGCCTCAGTGCTTACACCTGAATGTGTATTCTGGTGTAGTGACGCGAACCAACATCGAGATCGATGACGAGCTGATCGAGCGCGTAATGCAGATCTATCGCCTCCCCAGTAAACGGGAGGCCGTTGATCTGGCCTTGCGAAAACTCGCGGGGGAACCCATGAGCCGCCAGGAAATGCTCGAAATGGAGGGAGTCGGCTGGGGCGGCGACCTCAACGAGATTCGTTCGCGCGAAGAGATACCCGAGCTGTGATCCTCGCCGACACCTCCGCGTGGATCGAGTTGCTTCGAGCGACTGGAAGCCCGGTTCACCTATGCCTGAAGACCGTCCTGGACGAGCGCGCCGAGCTGGCCACTACCGACGTCGTGATGATGGAGGTCCTGGCTGGGGCCAAGGACCGGACAGAGCGTGACTGGCTGCGGCGCCTTCTCTATGGGAATCGCTTCCTGGGGGTGAACGGGCCGGCGGACTACGAGAGTGCCGCTGAGCTATACCGGCTCTGTCGCCGAGGAGGCGAGACACCGCGTCAACTGACGGACTGTCTGATTGCGATCGTCGCAATGCGTAACGAGGCGGAACTGCTCGCTTGCGACACGGATTTCCAGGTCATCGCGCGCCACGCACCCCTACGGCTCGCCTCTGCGTCGGCGACTCACCCCGCCTAGACTGCCGGCTAATGGCCACCGTCGAGGTACAGGGTGTCGAGGGGATGCAGGCACTGCTCGGGCAGGAGATCGGCCCGAGCGATTGGCGCGCCGTCACCCAGGAGGACATCAACACCTTTGCCGAGCTCTCGGGCGACGACCAGTGGATCCACGTTGACGTCGAGAAGGCGAAGAACGAGAGCCCCTTCGGCACGACGATCGCCCACGGCAACCTCACCCTTTCGCTGGTCGACGGCTTCCGCAAAGACCTTATTTCTTCAACTGGCTTCGCCCTCGGCGTCAATTACGGCTGGAACAAGATCCGCTTCCCCGCTCCTGTCCCCGTGGACTCCAAAGTCCGCGGCAAGGCCGAGGTCGTCTCGATCGACGAGAAGGGTGGCGGCTGGTACGAGGTGGTGACCCGCTTCACCCTCGAGGTCGAGGGCAACGAGAAGCCTTGTTTCGTCGGCGACTCGGTGACGCGGGTCATGGCGCCAACCGGCTAACTGACGTTCGCCCGGTCGACTTCATGTAGAAGTCGAGCATGATTGAACGGTCGGGGGCAGAGCGGATCGCGGTGGTTACCGGTGTCAGTCGTCGCGCTGGCATCGGCTTCGCGATCGCACGCCGGCTTCTCGAGGATGGTGGGAAGGTCCTGCTTCACTCGTTCTCCGCCCACGATGCCGAGCAGTCGTGGGGTGGCGACCCAGGTGGCATCGACGCCCTGATCGGCGAGCTCGGGGGTGCCTCGGATCGGCTCCAGCACATCGAGGCCGACCTCGGCGACCCTGACGCTTCGCGGCGGGTGATCGACAGGGCGGTCGATGCATTCGGTGCGGTTGACGCCCTCGTGGTGAACCACGCTGCGGGCTCCGATCAGTCGCTCGAGACGGCCACCGTCGAGGAGCTCGACAGGACGTGGGTCGTGAACGCTCGTGCCGCGGTCCTCCTCTCTCAAGCGTTTGCTGCGGCCCACGACGACGACCGAGCGGACGGGCGCATCGTCCTGTTTACCTCCGGCCAGCACCTCGGGCCGATGCGCGGCGAGTTGCCTTACGTGCTCAGCAAGGGTGCCGTGCACCAGGTCACCCGCACGCTCGCCGACGAACTCGCCGAGCGCGGGATCACGGTCAACGCGATCAACCCGGGACCGGTAGACACCGGCTGGCCCTCGGCAGAGCTGCGCGGGCGCCTGCGCCCGGCCTTTCCGGCCGGGCGCTGGGGTCGCCCCGACGACGTAGCCCCGATCGTCGGCTGGCTCGTCTCGCCCGACAGCGCCTGGCTGACCGGCCAGGTGATCGACGCCGAGGGCGGCTTCCGTCGCTAGCGGCCCCGCCTGATAGGCGGTTCCTGGCCAAGCAGATCAAGGACGCAGGGAGCGTGGCGTGCGCTAGCACGCGAGCGACCGAGGACGCCGATATGCGCCGGCCAGGGGCCGCCTATTTGACGGTGAGGGTGCCTTCCATGCCTGCTTCGCGGTGCCCCGGCACGGTGCAGTAGAAGGTGTAGGTGCCCGATTTGAGGTCGACAGAGGTCGAGGTTTCGCCTTCGCCGATCAGTTCGGTCTTGCCGACTTCCTTGCCGCTGGAGTCTTCGATCGCCACGTCGTGGGTGAGGCTCTGCGGGTTTTTGAAGTCGACGGTCACGTTGCCGGCCTTGGCCGACGCTTCGGTGGTCGTGTAGGCGAGTTCGCCGTTCGGGTCGGCTTCGAACGCGACCGTCGAGCCGCCGCCTTCGCCACCGCCGGATTCCTTGCCGCTTTCGGCCGCCGCGCCGCCGTTGGCTTCTTCGGCGCTGGAGGTCGTGGTGGAGGAGTCGCTTCCCCCGCAAGCTACGAGGGCGACGGAGGCAAGTGCGAGTACGAACAGTGCAGCAAGCTTCTTCATTGGGCTGGATCCTTTCCTGGGGGGACGCTCAGGGTGACTCTAGACGGTTATGACTTGGATACGGCCAGGGGCCGGGGCCGGTTCAGCGGCCCTTGAACTCGGGCTTCTCGCCGCCGAAGAAGGCGATTGCGCCTTCGCGCAGATCCTCGGTCGCCATGCTGTCGGCGATCCCGTGCCGCTCCAGCTGCAGATGCTCGGTGAGGCTGTTCTCGATGCTCTGATTGCAGAGCCGTTTGGCCATTTTCACGTAGTACGGCGCCTTCTTGGCGAGCTTCGTGGCCTTCGCCCGGGCCGCGTCGATCAGCTCGTCCGCCGGCACGACCTCCGAGACGAGGCCCCGCTCGAGCGCATCCGCGGCGTTCATGTTCGGGTCTTCCAGGAAGATCTCCAAAGCTTTGCTCGGTCCGACGACGCGCGGCAGGAAGTAGGTCATGCCGCCGTCCGGCGAGGCGCCGATGCGGCCGTAGGCGCAGGCGACGAAAGCGTCGTCCGCGGCGATGCGGATGTCGCAGGCGAGCGCCAGCGAGAACCCTGCTCCGGCCGCGGCGCCGTTGACCGCCGCGATCACCGGATAGGGGATGCGCCGCAGGTCGACGATCGCCGTGTGCAGCGCCTCGGCGCCGCGCCGCACCTGTGCCGGCAGGTCGATTGAGTCGTCTTCGACGCCGGCTTTGAAGCCGTTGATGTCGCCACCGGAGCAGAAGGCCTTGCCCGTGCCGGTGATGATCAGCGCGCGCAGTGGGGCCTGGTCGGCGAACCAGGCGAAGGCGGTCCCCAGGTCGAGGATCATCTCGGGGCTCATCGCGTTGAAGCTCTCGGGTCGATCGAGGGTCAGGGTGCCGATCTCGCCATCGACCTCGATTCGCAGCGTGCTCAGCTCGGGCGGGCTGATCGTCTCGGTGGTCATCTCGCTATCTCCGTATCCGTATCGAAGGTTGGCCAACTGGCCAGGAGCCTACCCTTTGGCCTGTGAGCGCAAGCGACCGAGAGACCTCGCGGGCCGAACGCCTGGCGCAGCAGCGCCGCGAGCTGCCCGACTCCCCCGGCGTCTACCTCTTCTACGAGGAAAACGGCGAGCTGCTCTACGTCGGCAAGGCCCGCTCGATCCGCAAACGCGTCGCCTCGCACTTCTCCGGCGGCGAGAGCCGGCTGACCTCGCGGGTCGACCGCATCGACGTCCTCGTCACCGCCAACGAGGCCGAGGCGCTGCTCGCCGAGCAGAGCTTCATCAAGCGCCACCGGCCGCGCTTCAACATCCGCCTGCGTGACGACAAGTCCTACCCCTACGTCTGCGTCAGCCTCGACGAGGACTACCCGCGGGTCTACTTCACCCGTGAGAAGCACCGCTCCGGCCGTGCCTACTTCGGCCCCTTCTCCAGCGCCAAGCGGGTGCGGGAGACTCTCGACCTGCTCGGCAAGCTGTTCCAGTTCCGTACCTGCGAGGGGGCCGAGCCGGGCCGCCGCTCCGGCAGCCCCTGTCTCGACTACTACATCAAGCGCTGCGGGGCGCCCTGCGTCGGCTACGTCAGCCAGGAGGAGTACCGGCGCAACATCGAGGCGATCGTCGACTTCCTCTCCGGCCGCTACCGCCAGGTCGAGGCCGACGAGCAGGCGAAGATGGAGGATGCGGCGGCGGCGCGCGAGTTCGAGCGGGCGGCGCTGCACCGCGACCGGCTGAAGGCGATCCAGTCGCTGTTCGAGCGGCAGCGGGTCGCCGGTGGATCGGTCGGCACCGCCGACATGATCGGGGTCGCGGCCGAGGGGCAAGATGCCAACGCCCAGGTCTTCCAGGTGCGCGACGGCATCCTCGCCGAGCGGCAGAGCTTCTACCTCGACAACCAGGCCGAACGCGACCTCGCCGAGGTTGCCGAGGAGTTCATCGGCCAGTACTACTCGGCCTCACCGGCGATGCCGCGGACGATCGTCGTCGGCCCCTACCTGCGCGAGCGCGCCGAGCTGTTGGCGGCGGCGCTGGGGGAGCGGCGCGGCTCGCCGGTCGAGGTGCGGGTCGCCGAGCGCGGCGACAAGCGCCGCCTGCGCGAGCTGGCCGAGCGCAACGCCCGCCTCGCCCTCGACCAGGACCGGCTGCGGCGCGAGCACCGCCGCCAGCGCCGGGTCGACTCGCTCGCCGACCTGCGCGAGGCCCTGCAGATGGAGGAGCTGCCGATCCGCATCGAGGGCTTCGACATCTCCAACCTCGGCGGCGAGCACACGGTCGCCTCGATGGTCGTCTTCGAGGGCGGCGCGACGAAGAAGTCGGACTACCGCCGCTTCCGCGTGCGCGGCGAGCGCGCGAACGGGTCCGACGACTTCGCTTCCATGGAGGAGGTGCTGAGCCGTCGCGTCAACCGCTACGAGGAGCAGGTCGATCTATCCCCCCACGACGGCAAACGCGACGAGAGCTTCGCCGCGCTGCCCGCGCTGGTCATGGTCGACGGCGGCAAAGGGCAGCTGGGTGCCGCGATGCGCGTCCTCGGCCCCTTCGTCGAGCGCGGCACGACGGTGGTCTCCCTCGCCAAGCGCGAGGAGGAGGTCTTCGTCCCGGGGCGGGTGGCGCCGATCGACCTGACCGCCGACTCGGAGGCCTCGAAGCTGCTGCAACGGGTGCGCGACGAGGCGCACCGCTTCGCGATCGACCACCACCGCGGGCGTCGCGACCGGGCGATGACCGGCTCGGTGCTCGACGACCTGAAGGGTGTCGGTCCGGCCCGCAAGCGGGCCTTCCTAAAGCACTTCGGCACGCCGGAGCGGTTCCTCAGCGCGAGTCGTGAGGAGCTGGAGGCGGTGCCGGGCGTCCCCGGCAAGCTGGCCCGCGAGATCCACGAGCAGCTGCACAGGACGGGCGGCTAATGGCCAGCGAAGTCGAGCTGATCCTGATCACCGGCCACTCCGGGGCGGGCAAGTCGGAAGCGATCGCGGCTTTCGAGGACGGCGGCTATTTCTGCGTCGACAACCTGCCGCCGCGGATGATCGGCAGCCTCGGCGAGCTCTTCCGCCACGAGGGCAGCGGGGTGGAGAAGGCCGCCGTCGTCTCCGACGTGCGCGGCGGCGAGTACTTCGAGGGGCTGATCCAGGTGCTCGACGAGCTCGGCACCGATGGGCTGAAGCCGAAGCTGCTCTTCCTCGAGGCCGACGAGGAGGCGCTGCTCGACCGCTACAAGGAGACGCGCCGCCGTCACCCGCTCGCCCCCGAGGGCAGGATCGTCGACGGGATCCGCGCCGAGCGCGAGCTGCTCTCGCCGCTGCGCGCCCGCGCCGACATGGTGATGGACACCAGCAACCTGACCGGCGGGCAGCTGCGGCGGCGGATCGCCGAGGAGATGCTCGGCGGCCAGGACGGCGGCAAGCTGGCGCTGACCCTGCTCACCTTCGGCTTCAAGAACGGGCCGCCGCGCGACGCCGACCTCACCCTCGACGTGCGTTTCCTGCCCAACCCGCACTACATCGACGAGCTGCGACCGCAGACGGGTCTCGACGAGCCGGTGCGCGCCTACGTCGAGTCGGGCACGCAGGCGGGCGAGTTCTACGGCCGGCTGCTGCCGCTGCTCGAGTTCCTCGTCCCCGCCTACGTCGCCGAGGGCAAGAGCCACCTGACGATCGCCGTCGGCTGCACGGGCGGCCGCCATCGCTCGGTGACCGTCGCCGACCGCATCCGCCGCGCGCTCGAGGGGCGTGACGGCGTAGTGGTGCGGGTCAAGCACCGCGACCTGGAGTGACGGCCCCAGGCGCCATTAGGCCTCATCCATAGAATCGCCGGGCTTTGGGCGACCCGGTCATCTCCATTCGCGGCCTGCGCAAGAGCTACGGCGACGTCGAGGCGGTGCGCGGCATTGATCTCGAGGTGCAGCGGGGGGAAGTCTTCGCCTTCCTCGGACCGAACGGGGCGGGCAAGACGACCACGGTGGAGATCCTCGAGGGCTACCGCAAGCGCAGCGCCGGCGAAGTGAGCGTCCTCGGCGAGGACCCCGAGCACGCCGGCCGCGCCTGGCGCGAGCGGATCGGCATCGTCCTGCAGAGCTGCCGCCTCGACCCGTATTTGACGGTGCGAGAGTCTTTGGCCCTCTACGCCGGCTACTACGACGCGCCGCGGCCGATCGAGGAGACGATCGAGCAGGTCGGCCTCGCCGGCAAGGCCGACGCTCGTGCCAGCTCGCTCTCCGGCGGTCAACAGCGCCGCCTCGACGTCGGCATGGCGCTGATCGGCGACCCCGAGCTGCTCTTCCTCGACGAGCCGACGACCGGCTTCGATCCCTCGGCGCGCCGGCAGGCCTGGGAGACGATCGCCGCCCTGCGTGACCTCGGCAAGACCGTTTTTCTCACCACCCACTACATGGACGAGGCGCAGCGGCTGGCCGATCGGGTGACGGTCATCTCCGGTGGCGAGATCGTCGCCCGGGGCACCCCCGAGGACCTCGGCGACCGCGAGAACCGTCCGGCCCGAATCACCTACCGCGAGGGTGGGCGCGAGGTCGAGCTGGAGACGACGACGCCGGTCCAGACCCTCAACGAGCTGACCGGCAGGGCGCTGGCGGAGGGAAGGGACCTCGAAGGGCTGGAGGTCGTCAGGCCCAGTCTCGAGGACGTCTACCTGGAGCTGACCGACCAGACATGAACCTCGTCTTTCATCAGTTTCGCTACGACCAGAAAGCGTTCTGGCGCAATCCCGCCTCGGTCTTCTTCACCGTCGCCTTCCCGGTCGTCCTATTGCTGATCTTCGCCACCGTCTTCGGCGACCAGACGGTCGACGTGCGGGGCGGGATCAAGACGACCACCTACTACGTGCCGGCGATCATCACCCTCTCGGTGATCTCGGCGACGATGCAGTCGCTGGCGATGTCGCTGGTGATCGCGCGTGAGGATGGCCGCTTGAAGCGCGGTCGCGGCACGCCGATGCCTCCCTGGGTCTTCATCGCCGGGCGGATCGGCAACTCGATCGTCGTTGCGCTGATGATGCTGGTGCTGCTCGCGGCGATCGGCCGCCTCGCCTACGGCGTCGCCATTCCTTGGAGTCATTTGCCGGCGCTCGTCTTCACCCTCGTCGTCGGCGCCGCGTCTTTCTGCTGCCTCGGCATTGCCTTGACGGCGGCGATTCCCAGCCAGGATGCCGCGGCCCCAATCGTCAACGCCCTGCTCCTGCCGCTCTACTTCCTCTCCGGCGTCTTCATCCCCGACGACCAGCTACCCAGCGGCGTCATCCACTTCGCCGATGCCTTCCCGATCCGCCACTTCTTCGAGGCCTTCTTCGACGCCTACGTCCCCGGTGGTACCGCCGTCTCCTGGGACAATCTCGCCGCGGTTGCAATCTGGGGTGTGGTCGGTCTGCTGCTCGCCATCCGCTACTTCCGCTGGACCCCGCGCAGCGGCTGACCACTCACCCCTATAGCCTCCCTAGCCCGATGTTGCACCACGTTCTTCTAGAGGTTTCCGACCTCGAGCGGAGCGCGTCCTTCTACGACGCGCTGCTCGCGCCGCTTGGCTGGCGGCGCCACTTCGAGGAAGACGAAACGATTGGCTGGGGCATCGCCAAGCCGGTCTTCTTCATCGCCGCGCACCACCCGGCCAAGCCGGGCTTTGGCCTGCTCAGCTTCTCTGGGCTGGGGATCGTCGCCGTCAAGGCCGCCTGGGAGCAGGGTGTGAAGGCCGGCGGCAACCCCGTCGGCGAGCCAGGTGAGCGGCGCTCGCACGGCTCTGGCTCCTACTCGGCGTTCCTCCAGGACCCTGATGGGTACGAAATAGAGGTGACGATCGGCAGTGACTAGCTTCCAATACGACAACGAATCGATCCAGGAGGGCAGGACTTCATGGCTGTGAAGGTCGGCATCAACGGCTTCGGCCGCATCGGGCGCAATCTCTTCCGCGCCGCCCACGCGGCGGGTGCGGACCTCGAGTTCGTCGCCGTCAACGACATCACCGACACCGGCACGCTCGCCCATCTGCTCAAGTACGACTCGATCCTGGGGCGCTTTCCGGGCGAGGTAGAGGCGGGGGAGGGGTCGCTGACGATCGACGGCAAGGAGCTGAAGGTCCTCTCCGAGCGCGACCCGGCGGCGCTTCCCTGGGGCGACCTCGGCGTCGACGTCGTGATCGAGTCGACCGGGCTCTTCACCGGTCGCGAGGACGCCGGCAAGCACCTCGCCGCGGGCGCCAAGAAGGTGATCATCTCCGCTCCCGCCTCCGAACCGGACGTGACCGTGGCTCTCGGCGTCAACTTCGACAGCGACTACGACCCAGACAAGCACCAGATCATCTCCAACGCCTCCTGCACGACGAACTGCCTGGCGCCGCTGGCCAAGGTGCTGAACGACTCCTTCGGGATCGAGCAGGGGCTGATGACGACGATCCACGCCTACACCGCCGACCAGCGCCTGCAGGACATGCCGCACAAGGACCTGCGCCGGGCGCGCGCCGCCGCGGTCAACCTGATCCCGACGACGACCGGCGCCGCCAAGGCCGTCGGCCTCGTCCTGCCGGAGCTGAACGGCAAGCTGAACGGGCTGGCGATGCGGGCCCCGGTGATCACCGGCTCGGTCGTCGACCTCGTCTTCACGCCCTCCCGGCCGACCGACCCCGAGGCGGTCAACGCCGCCATCAAGCAGGCGGCAGAGGGCCCGATGAAGGGGATCCTCTCCTACACCGAGGATGAGATCGTCTCGACCGACATCGTCGGCGACCCGCACTCCTCGATCTTCGACGCCGGCCAGACTATGGCGATCGGCGACGGCAAGCTGATCAAGGCCGTCTCCTGGTACGACAACGAGTGGGGCTACTCGAACCGCTGCGTCGAGCTGGCGGGCAAGGTCCTCTGAGCGCCGTCCGGAGGGCGAGCATTGGGCTTCTCTAAGCAGAGCGTCCGCGACGCCGACGTCGCCGGCAAGCGGGTGCTGGTCCGCGTCGACTTCAACGTGCCGCTCGACGGCGGCCGCGTCGCCGACGACACGCGGATCCGGGCGGCGCTGCCGACGATCGAGTCGCTGCGCGAGCGCGGCGCGGCACTCGTCCTCGTCTCCCACCTCGGCCGGCCGAAGGGTGAGGTCAAGCCCGAGCTCTCGATGAAGCCGGTAGGAGAACGCCTGGCTGAGCTGCTCGGTGCCGACGTGAAGCAGGCGCCCGCGGTGGTCGGCGGGGACGTCGAGACGATGGCCGCCGGGTTGAGCCCGGGCGACGTGCTGCTGCTCGAGAACGTCCGCTTCGAGCCGGGCGAGACGGAGAACGATCCGGAGCTGGCGGCGGCGCTGGCCGGGCTCGCCGACCTCTACGTCAACGACGCCTTCGGCGCCGCCCACCGCGCTCACGCCAGCACGGAGGGGGTCGCTCACCGTCTACCCGGCTACGCCGGACTGCTGCTCGAGAGCGAGGTGAACGAGCTGACGCGGGTCGTCGAGTCGCCCGAGCGGCCGCTCGTCGTCGTGCTCGGCGGCGCCAAGGTGAGCGACAAGGTCGGCGTCCTCGACCGCTTCCTCGAAGTCGCCGACAGCATCCTGATCGGCGGCGCGATGTGCTTCAGCTTCTTCCGCGCCAAGGGCATCGCCACCGGCAACTCCTTGGTCGAGGAGGAGGGGGTGAAGCTCGCCGAGGAGGCGTTGCGCAAGGCGAAGGGATCCGCTTGCGAGCTGATGCTGCCGGTCGACTTGGTGCTGGGCGAGAGCTTCGACGCGGCGACCGAGCGGCGCGAGAGCGACGGGGTCGAGGTCCCGGACGGCTGGATGGGGCTCGACGTCGGCCCGCGCACCGCGGCCGCTTACGCCGAGCGCATCGCCACCGCCGGGACCGTGCTCTGGAACGGGCCGATGGGCGCCTTCGAGCTGGAGCCGTTCGCCGCCGCGACGCGAACCGTCGCCGAGGCGGTCGCCGCTGCACCGGGCACGACCGTCGTCGGTGGCGGCGACTCGGTGGCAGCGCTGCACCAGTTCGGCCTGGCTGAGAAAGTGGATTGGGTGTCGACCGGAGGAGGAGCGTCCTTGGAGCTGCTGGAGGGAAAGAAGTTGCCCGGAGTTGAGGCATTGAGAGATGCCTGAGCGCACCCCCTACATCGCCGCCAACTGGAAGATGCACAAGACCGTCGCCGAGGCTGCGGCCTTCATCGACGCGCTGCTGCCGCGGATCGCCGCGACCCAGAGCGACGTCGTGATCTGCTCGCCGTTCACCGCCCTCACCGCGGTGGTCGAGCGGCGTTACGGCACCGCGGTGAAGGTCGCGGCGCAGAACATGCATGAGGAGGGCTCGGGAGCGTTCACCGGCGAGGTCTCCGCGCCGATGCTGGTGGAGCTCGACGTCGAGGCGGTCGTCCTCGGTCACTCTGAGCGGCGCGCAGACTTCAACGAGACCGACGAGGCTCTGGCCCGCAAGGTGCCGGCTGCGCTCGCCGCCGGGCTCGAGCCGATCCTCTGCGTCGGCGAGAGCGAGGAGGCGCGCGACGCGGATCAGACCAAGGGCGTGCTGGAGCGCCAGCTGCAGGCCGACTTGGCGGCGGTCGAGTCGACCAAGCTCGCCGAGGTCGTCGTCGCCTACGAGCCGATCTGGGCGATCGGCACCGGCCGCACCGCCACCCCCGAGCAGGCTCAGGAAGTGTGCGCGTTCATCCGCGACGTGCTGCGCGAGCGCGGCGCGGTTGCCGACGAGGTACGGATCCTCTACGGCGGCTCGGTCAAGCCCGCCAACGCCGCCGAGCTGATGGCCCAGCCGGACATCGACGGCGCCCTGGTCGGCGGCGCCAGCCTCGATCCCAACGAATTCGCCGCGATCGTGGAGGCGGCCGGGTGACGGATCTGCCGGCTCCCTCGCTGGCGCTGGTCATCCTCGACGGCTGGGGACTGGCTCCGGCCGGCCCCGGAAACGCGATCTCATTGGCGCAGACCCCGGTTTTCGACAGCCTCTGGGCCCGCTATCCCCACACCCAGCTCTCCGCCCAGGGCCGCGACGTCGGTCTTCCCGACGGGCAGATGGGCAACTCCGAGGTCGGTCACCTCAACCTCGGCGCCGGCGCGATCGTCAAGCAGGACCTGGCCCGGATCGACGACTCGATCGCCGACGGCAGCTTCTTCGAAAACGAGGCTTTGCTGGCGGCCTGCGACCGGGCCCGGCGCAGCCCGCGTGGCCGCCTGCACTTGCTCGGCCTCGTCTCCGACGGTGGCGTCCACTCGGGCTGGGAGCACATCGAGGCGACGATCGAGCTGGCCACGCAGGAGGGCGTCCCCGACGTCGTCTTCCACGCCTTCACCGACGGTCGCGACACGCTGCCTCACGGCGGCCGTGGCTATCTAGGCGAGCTGGAGCGCTGGCTGCGCCAGGCGGGGCGCGTCGCCACCGTCAGCGGTCGCTACTACGCGATGGACCGCGATACGCGCTGGGAGCGGATCAAGCTCGCCTACGACGCGATCGTCCACGCCCGCGGCCAGCAGGCGGCCGGCTCGGCCGAGGCGATCGACGCCTCCTATGAGCGCGAGGAGACCGACGAGTTCGTCAAGCCGACGGTGATCGGCAACTACGACGGCGCCGCCGAGGGCGACGTGGCGATCTTCATCAACTTCCGGCCCGACCGTGCCCGTGAGATGACCCGCGCGCTGGCGGATCCGGATTTCGACGAGTTCCCACGCGCGGGAGGGCCGACCCTTGACCTGACGACGATGACCGCGTACCGCAAGGGCTGGCCGTACCCGGTCGCTTATCCCGAGGCGCGCCCGACGACGACGTTGGCTGAGGTCGTCTCCGAGGCCGGGGGGCGCCAACTGCACGTCGCCGAGACCGAGAAGTACGCGCACGTCACCTACTTCTTCAACGGTGGTCGCGAGGAGGAGTGGGAGGGGGAGGAGCGCCGGCTGGTCGACTCGCCCCGCGACGTCCCCACCTACGACCACAAGCCGGAGATGAGCGCCCGCGCCGCCGCCGACACCTTCGTCTCGCAGTGGTCCGGCGGCGACTACCGCTTCGGCATCATTAATTTCGCCAACCCGGACATGGTCGGCCACACCGGCGTCATCCCGGCCGCCGTCAAGGCGGTCGAGGAGGTCGACGGCTGTCTCGGCGACGTCGTCGGGGCGGTCGAGGCCACGGGCGGCGTCTGCATCGTCACCGCCGACCACGGCAACTGCGACCACATGCTCGAGCCCGACGGCTCGCCCAACACGGCGCACTCGCTCAACCCGGTGCCGCTGGTCGTCACCGCCGAGGGAATTCAGTTGCACGACCAAGGCATCCTCGCCGACGTTGCTCCGACCGCGCTGGAGCTTCTGGGCATTCCGCAGCCGGAGGCGATGACCGGCAAGTCGTTGCTCGCGTGAGGTTCGAGCCGGACCGGCTGAGGTTCGAGGTAACGGCTCGTGACGACGCTGCGCGAGCTGGGGTGCTGTATACGCCGCATGGGGAGGTGCGGACGCCGGCTTTCATTCCGCTGGCTACCAAGGGGACGGTGCGGGGGTTGGAGTCTCGCGAGGTCGCCGAGATCGGCTACGAGCTGATCCTGGGCAACACGTACCACCTGTTCGTCTCGCCCGGGCCGGATCGGATCGCCGCTGCCGGGGGACTGCACGGGTTCATGGGGTGGGACGGGGCTCTGATCACCGACTCCGGTGGCTTTCAGGTCTTCTCGCTGGCTCACGGCGGGGTTGCTGATGAGGTGAAGGGGAAGGGACGGCCCGGGGGAGACCATGGGTCGGTGGTCTCGATCGGCGAGGAGGGCGTGCGCTTCAGGTCGTACAAGGACGGGAGGGCGCTGTTCATCTCACCCGAGGTCTCGATGGAGGTGCAGGCGAAGTTGGGATCGGACATCGCCCTGGTCTTCGACGAGTGCACTCCCTACCACGCCGACCGTGAGTACACCGCACGCTCGATGGAGCGCACGCACCGCTGGTTGGACCGTTGTCTGGAGTGGCATGGGGCGCACGGCCCGACCGGGCAGGCGGTCTTCGGGATCGTCCAGGGTGGGGTCCACGAGGACCTGCGCCGCGAGTCGGCGCAGGTCGTCTCGGCAGCTGGAGTCGACGGGATCGCGATCGGCGGGACGCTTGGCCGCGACAAGGAGGAGATGCGCGGCGTGCTCGAGATGACTGCGCCACTTTTGCCCGAGGAGGCGCCCAAGCACCTGCTCGGCATCGGCGACGTCGACGATCTGCTCAGCGGCATCGCCCTCGGCCTCGACGTCTTCGACTGCGCGATCCCGACCCGCCTCGCCCGCCACGGCACCGCCCTCGTCCCCGACCCCGCCAACCGCTTCCGCCTCGACCTGCGCAAGGCCGGCTGGGAGGGCAACCGCGACCCGATCGCCGCCGGGTGCCCCTGTCCCGCCTGCCGGCACCACGACCGCGACTACCTCAGCTACCTCTCGCGCGCCGAGGAGCTGACCGCGGTCCGCCTTCTGTGCCTGCACAACCTCACTTACATGAATGAGCTCGTCAGCCATGCCCGCATCGCGATCGGGCGCGGCAGCTTCGACGCTTATGCGGACGCCGTTCTCGCCGGATCCCCTCCGTGGATGGCTGGCTGAGCGCCGCCAACATTGCACCAGAATCTGTCAAGCTTTCTTTAGTAATCAACTCGGCTTTGGCGACAAACGTCGTCAGGCCCGCTAAAGAGAGGTAGAGAGATGAAGCAGACCAGCAAGGCATTTCTCGGCGTGCTCACGGTGGCACTGGCGTTGGGCGCGATGGTCGCGTCCGCGGCTCAGGCAGCGCCTGAATTCTCGGCAAAAGCATATCCGGCGTTCGTGAAGGGAACCCATGTCGGCCCAGTGGCGGTGACAGAATTCGGCGGCATTACCTGTGAAGAAGGCACTTATCAGGGTGTGTTGTCGAAACTGTCGACCACATTGACATTGGAACCCGTTTACAAAAAATGCAAATCGCAAGGTTTTCCGGTGACATTTTTCTGGAACGGCTGCGACTACCTACTGCACCTGAAAGAAAAAACCGGTGCCAGCAACTACAAAGGCAACTTCGACTTCGCCTGTCCGGCCGGCAAAGTGATCGAAGCCAAAGCCTACGAAGATGGAGCGCACACGAAACAGACATGCCGTCTGACGATCGCCCCACAGAGCGGCCTGCTCACGGTCACTTACACCAATTTCAAAGAAGGTGCACAGAAAAAGATCGAAATGGGGTTCGAAGTCAAAAAAATCGTCTACAACCAGGAAGGGATTTTCTGTCCCACCCTCAAAGGTGAAAACGGCGTACTGGAGGGCCTCGTGAAACTCTCCGGTCAAGACGCAGAAGTGAACCCGATCGACCTGGAAATCGTCGGCGAATGATTTCCGTGACCTGAAGTAGTGCTTTTGTATGTAGTGTGGCGGCGGGCCCAGTGCCCGCCGCCGCACGGCTATTCGGTGTTCTTCTTGACCAGTTCCTTGAACTCTTCGACGACCTTGTGCACCGAGTCGCCCGCCACTTCGGTGGCGTGTACGCCGGTGGCCTTGTCGGTGGCGAGAATGACCGCTGCCGCGACGGCGGCGGCGATCAGGACCAGGGCCACTGCGGCCATCACGAAGCGGACAAATCTAGAGAAGGCACTGCGCTTCTTGGCGGCCGGGGGGGCGGCCGCCGGAGGCGGTGAGTAAGGAGCCTGCTGTGGCGCGCGTGCGACCGGGCGGCGGCTGGGCGAGGGCGGGCGCAGCTCGGTGCGCTCGGTCTGGTCGAGCCGGCGCGTCGCCGTCTCTCCGCCAAGCACGTTGGTCGCCGCCGTGCCCTCGTCGAAGGGCAGGGTCACGTCCTCGCCCTGCAGACCCAGCTGCAGGCCACCGGCGAGCTCGTCTGCGCTGGCGTAGCGCCGAGCGGGGTCGCCTTCGAGCGCCCGCAGGACGGCGCTGCCGAGCGGCTCGGGAACCGCGTCGTTGTAGGTGCTGGGGGTCAGTGGGCGCTCGTTCTGCTGGCGCACCGCCAGCTCGGCGAGGGTCGATCCCTCATACGGCAGGCGCCCGGTGAGGAACTGGTAGAGGACGACGCCGAGCGCGTAGACGTCGGTCGCCGGCGTCGCCTCCTCGCCGCGAACCTGCTCGGGGGCCAGGTAGGCAGCCGTGCCGACCACGGAGCCGACCTGGGTGATGCGGGTCTGGGCGAGCGCCCGGGCGATGCCGAAGTCGGTCAGCTTGACCGTCATCGCGCCGCCGCCCACCGGGCCGCCGACGATCATCAGGTTGCCGGGCTTGACGTCGCGATGGATGATCCCGCGCCGGTGCGCGTAGTCGAGGCCGGCGCAGGCTTGGATGCCGGCCTCCGCGGCGATCTCGGGGCCGATCGCCCCCTGCCGCTGCAGGATCTGCGCCCCGGAGCGTCCCTCGACGTACTCCATGACGATGTAGTGGCGCCCGTCGTCGATCCCGGTGTCGTAGACCTGAACGATGTTGGGGTGGATCAGCTTGGCGACGGCCAGGGCCTCGCGGCGGAAGCGAGCGACGAAGCGCTCGTCGTCGGAGAGGTGCTCGGCGAGGATCTTGACCGCGACGGTGCGCTCGAGGGTCAGGTCGGTGGCGAGGTAGACGTTCGACATCCCGCCGGAGCCGAGGCGGTCGCCGAGCTCGTAACGGCCCGAGAGGGTCCCGGCCTCCATCATTCGCCCCCTTCCGCAGGGGTGCCGGGCCCGACGCCGCCGGACGTGCTTTCTTCGGGCGCAGTTTCTTCTTCGACCGGTGGTCCTTGGCCGTTTTCGAGGCCTTTGCCTTCGCCTTTGGCCTGCGGCGGCAGCTGCTGAGGGGTTTCCGGCGCGGGTTCCTCTTCGTCCTTGGGCTTCTTTTCCTTTTCCTTGTCTGGCTTTTCCTTCGGTGCCTTTTCTTCGTCTTCTTCGGGTTCGATCGGGACTGCCGGGGCGATCGCTTCGGTGGTCGACTCTTCGCAGGTCGCGATCACTTCTTCGAGTCGCACCGCCCCTTCCTCGAGCGCCCGCTTCAGCTTTACGTCGACGCCTTCCAGGGCTTCGATCTGTTCGCCGACCTGCTGGGCGGCGCTTTCGGCACCGAGGCAGTCTCCTTCGGCGGAGAGCTGCTGCACGGTGTCGAGGTTGGCGGTTATCTCCCGCGCAGTCTCGCCGGGGAGCAGTTTCGCGTCTTCGCCGCCGCAGGCGACGAGCGCGAGGGCGGCGGTGGCGGTGAACCCGATGACGAGCAACGGTAGTGGAAGGCGAGGCATCTGGGCGAGTCTAGAGAACAGTCCTGAGCGCAGGATTTCCCTGCATCTGAGCATGACTCCGGCCCTCATGAGCCGACCTGGAGGCGGTCGGCCAGGCGACGCGGAAGCCCGGCGGCGACGATCGACGCGGCCGACCGATCGACGTCGTAAGGGGTGCGGTGGAAGTGGGCCGCCAGCTCACCCGTGTCGAGCTCGAGCCAGGCGGCACGCGGGTCTCCATCGCGTGGCTGGCCGACGCTGCCGGGATTGATCAACCACTGGCCTGAGCTGAGGTTCAACAGCGTGTCGTCGCTCGCCTGAGAGCCACGGATTTCCTCACCCTCCTCTTCCGCCGTGGGCCGGGCGAAGTAGAGCGAGACATGCGAGTGGCCGATCAGGGCGATCCGGGTCGGCTGCACGTCGAAGCAGGCGTCGGCCTGGTCGGCCGAGAGCACGTACTCCCAGACCGGGTCGCGGGGGGAGGCGTGGAAGAGGCTGATTCCCTCCCGCTCGCCGGCCGGCTCCAGCTCGCGCAGCGGTGCCAGGCTGCGCTCGGAGACGTTCTCCCGCGTCCAGGTGACCGCCTCGGCGGCAGCCTCGGAGAATGCGGCGATGTCAAGAGCACCGAACACCGCGAGGTCGTGGTTGCCGACCAGGCAGATGGCACAGCGGTCACCGACCAGGTCGGCGCACTCGTTGGGCTCGGCGCCGTAGCCGAGCACGTCGCCGAGGCACCAGATCTCCTCGACCCCGGCGTCGTCGATCGCCCCGAGGACGGCCTCGAGCGCGGGCAGGTTGGCGTGGATGTCGCTGATCACGGCTACGCGCACTGGTGTCCTGTCCCGCAACGTTCGACCGGAAATGACGGCCCCAGAGCACCGCCATACTGCGTCCTCGGTCGCCCGAATAGCGCTGCTATTCGGGCTCCCTGCGTCCTTGTCTGTCGGCGTCTGGTTCTCGTCATTTCTCGGCCAACGTTACGAGACCGGACACGGGCCAGCGTACCCGGGCGAGGTTCTGGTCCATACGATGGGGCGGTGAGTGCAACCGACTCGATAGCCGAGCTGCGCGCCGCCGTCCAGCGAGCGGCGCTGGCCCTGCGCGACGGGGAACCGACCGGCCCGGAGCCGACCCTCGATCGCCCGCCGAAGCCCGAGCTGGGCGACTACAGCTCGAATGCGGCGATGCTCCTGGCGGCCCCGCTGGGCGAAGCCCCGCGCGACGTCGCGACCCGGCTCGGCGCCGAGCTCGAGCGCGAGCTGAGCGCCGAGCACCATCTCGACCGGGTCGAGGTGGCCGGGCCCGGCTTCGTCAACCTCTTCCTTGCCGACGAGTGGTACCGGCAGGCGATGGCCGGGCTCGCCGCTGCCGACCGGGGCCTCGGCCCAGCGCCGGTCTCCAGCCCTCAGCGGATCCTGGTCGAGTACGTCTCCGCCAACCCGACCGGGCCGCTCCACGTCGGCGGCGGTCGTCACGCCGCCTACGGCGACGCGCTCGTCCGCCTGCTGCGTGCGGCCGGGCACGAGGTAAAGAGCGAGTACTACGTCAACGACGCCGGCGGGCAGGTGCGGCGCTTCGCCACCTCGATCGCCGCGGCGATGACCGGCGCCGAGGGCCCCGAGGAAGGCTACGAAGGTGCCTATATCGCCGATCTGGCCGCGCGGATACGGGAGGAGGGGATTGACCCCGCCGACACGGAGGCCGTCGGTCGGCGGGGCATCGAGCTGATCCTGGACGGCGTGCGCGCCACTCTCGATCGCTTCGGGGTCGGTTTCGACAGCTGGTTCTCCGAGCGCGATCTCTACGCGAAGGGCGAGGTCGAGGCCGCGCTCGAGCGCTTGGGGCAGCGTGGCCATACCTACAAGAGCGATGGCGCGTTGTGGCTGCGCAGCACCGACTTCGGCGATGACAAGGATCGCGTCCTGATCAGGGCCGACGGCGAACCGACCTATCTCGCCGCCGACGTCGCCTACCACCGCGACAAGCTGGAGCGTGGTTTCGAGCACCTGATCAATGTGCTCGGCGCCGACCACCACGGCTACGCGCCGCGATTGCGCGCCGCCATCGCCGCCTTAGGAGCCGACCCGGAGGTGTTGGAGGCGCTGATCATGCGCCTCGTCCACATCGTCGAATCGGGGGAGCGGGCGCAGATGTCGAAGCGCAGCGGCGACTTCGTCTCGCTCGACGAGCTGGTCGACGACATCGGCGTCGACGCGGCGCGCTGGTTCATGCTCTGGCGCAGCCACGACACCACCGTCGACCTGGACCTCGAGCTGGCGCGCCGGGAGTCCAGCGAGAACCCCGTCTACTACGTGCAGTACGCGCACGCGCGGATCGCCAGCATCCTGCGCAAAGCCGGCGGCGAGGCAGGGGAGGCGGGGGTGCCAACCCCCGGCACGCCGTTGGTGCCGGCGGAGCGAGACCTGGTCAAGCGCCTGCTCGAATTTCCCGACGAGGTCCGCGAGGCGGCGGCGCGGCGCGCTCCACATCGCATCTGCGCCTACTCGACCGCAGTCGCCGCCGATTTCCACGCCTTCTATCGCGACTGCCAGGTCGTCGGCGCCGAGGGGGAGGGGGTCGAGCGCTCGCGCCTCGGCCTCTGCCAGCTCACCCAGCGGACGATTGCCGCCTCGCTTGGCCTGCTCGGCATCTCCGCCCCCGAGCAGATGTGAGAGTCCTGGCGGAGATCCCCGCCCGGTCCTCGTCCGAGCTGCGCACGGGGACGCTGCGCCGGGCCGACCTCGCGGCGTACGGGGAGCTGTTGGAGGAGCTGCGCCCGGCCCGCTCGGTCCTGGTTACCGGAGAGGCACCGGGCAGGAGAGGGGCGGCAGCTGGGTTGGCGGCCACGGCCACGGCCACTGGAACCCGCACCGCGCTGCTCGAGTGCGAGCTCGCCGAGCCGGGCCTTGCCGAGGCGCTTGGCCTTGCCACCGCACCCGGGTTGCACGAGTACCTGCGCGGGACGGCGGACTCGGCGGAGATCCTCAAGCCGGTCGCCCTGGCAGGACCGGGCTCTGCCGGAGCGAGCGAGCCGCTGGTCTGTGTGGTCGCGGGCCGGCCGGCGGAGGATGGCGCGACCTTGCTCGACTCGGAGCGATTCCGCCGCGCCGTGTCGGGTCTCGAAAGCGCCTACGAACTGCTGGTGATCGACGGCCCGCCGCCCGCTCGGGTCGCGGAGCTGCTCGCGGCGATGGCTGTTGCCGAGGTCACCTTCGCCTGGTCGGAGCGAGGGATGTCGCCGCCCAGCCTCCCCGGCCCAGCTGCCGGCCTCGTCGTCCAGGGTTGAGCTGTCAGAGGTCGTAGCGGGCGAGGTCGGCGTCCAACCGCTTGGCGTCCTCGCCCTGCGGGCCGTCCGCCGCCGAGCCTCCCGGCCCGGGCGGCTCGGCGGCCCGCCGCCAGCGCAGCACCCCGAAGGCCAAAGCCAGCGCGGCGACGACGAAGGCGATCACCGGCACCAGGTAGGCGGAGAGGTCGAAGCCCGAGCCCCCGGGCAGCGCGAGCACTGCCGGGCCGTACTGAGCGACCAGCGCGTCCTTGACCTCGGCCTCGGTCTTGCCTTCGGCGATCAGGCGTTTGACCAGGACGCGCTCACGCTGGGCCTGCGGCGATTCGGCCAGCTCCAGCAGGGTGCCGCAGATCGGGCACATCACTTCGCCTTCGACGTCGTTGATGCTCGTCTGCGGCGTCGCGGCCACGGCAGGGAATGGGATCGCCAGGGCGAGCCCCAGCACGAGCAGCGCACGGGGCGCGTTTCTTACGCATAGCGATAGGAAGGCGCCCCGCCGGCTCATCCTGCCCCTTCGATGATCGGTACGACCTGCTGTTCTAGGAAGCGCTGATCGACTGGCCCGCGCCAGATCAGCGCCAGGCGTCCGCGCGGGTCGACAAGGAAGTTCTCGGGGACCCCGGTCGAGCCGAAGGCGGCGCTGCGCTCGTCGCCGATCGAGCGCAGCTGCGGATAGCGAACGTCGTAGTCGCGGACAAAGGCGAGCGCATCGTCGCTGTTGTCCTGGACATTGATGCCGAGCACGCTGACGCCGCGCTTGCGGTGCTGGCGGGCGAAGCGATCGAGGTCCGGCGCCTCCTGCCGACACGGGATGCACCACGAGGCCCAGAGGTTGACCAGCACCCAGCGACCGCGGTAGTCGGCGATCGACCCATGCTTGGCTTCGTCGCCCAGGACCGGCAGCTCCTTATCGGGTACGGAATCGCCGACGGCGATCTTCGCCTCGCCCTTGCTCAGCAGGCCGAAGGCGAGCAGGCCGATCACGGCGCAGACGGCGAGAAAGGTGAGAAAGGCGCGAGTGCTCACGGGGAGGGAACACTAGCCCTCGCGCCTTCCCGACCGGGCCCTAGAATCAGGCGCTGACGCGGACGTAGCTCAGTTGGTAGAGCGCGAGCTTCCCAAGCTCGAGGTCGCGGGTTCGAGACCCGTCGTCCGCTTCCCATTCTAGAGCCAAATATCGGCCCAATAACGCCTCAGAAATCGTTGCGGGTAGGAACATAGGTGGGAACACGAGGCTTGTGCCCGTTGGTTCGATCGCCTAAGAAGTGCCTGCAAAACACCATAATCTCGGCGGCTTGCGCCCTATCAGTCGGTTTCGGCTCGGTTGCGATTCGAGTCGGATAGGCCGGAGGCCCACAAGCAGAGGGACGCGGATCAGTTGTTTGACGGAGCGTCGAGATCCACCTCGGACGGATCTGGAAGCTTCCCGCGCCCCCCGGGTTCGGCTCGGCCCATGCGGTTCGCGGCGGCTTGGCGTTCCCACGCTCCAGGCGAAGTGGACCTCAGGTGAATCTCGGCGACGAGCTGGGTCTGGGCCTGCGCTATCTCGTCTTCGGGATGCGACACCACCCCGAAGGGCTCCCACGCACCGACCGTCTATGAGATCGCCCATCGCAGGCTGAACGGCTGATCCCGCAGGCCTGGCCGCGGATCCTGGCCCCGCTATTGAGAAAGGCCCTGCAAAACAGGCCTTTTTTGTGGGCGCGAACGAATTCGCCGCTCCTCAAGGTTCTAATAAGTTTCTATTTCCTGCACGAAGGTGAGCGCTTCGGCCAAGCGTCTCAGTGGCTTCGCCAGCGCACCGGCGCCGTCAAGCAAAGGCTTCCGTGCCCCTTCGTTCGCTGCCCGTTCCCTTGAGAGGGCTTTCGGGGGGCGGTTGGCGCACAGCGCGGCCTTCCGCTGTGACGGCCTCCTTGGGCCCCCTGCCTGCGGGTCGACGCTCCCGCCCCGCAGGTTCAATCGTCTGTCGCGACGCCGCCAGCGTTCCTAAAGTCTAGGTTCCATGCGAATCGCCTCGGGCGCCTCAGTCACGCCCCTACTTAAACGTCCCAGATCAATGAACTCAGCCTTGCCAAGGCGCCAGCGCCTCCGCTTACAGCTCTCCGTCGTGGGCAGCTTCGACCTCTTTGCCTCGCGACTGGAGATCACGGATCTTCAGCAAAGCACCGTCTCCATCCGCCAACAGGCGGTGCGCCGCGCGCTGGCGCGAAGGCTGCATGTACTCGACACCTTTCTAACCGGCTCCTATCGACGCCATACGATGATCGGCCCGCTCACTGCCGCCGACGTCGACATCTTCTGTGTGCTCCACCCCGACTATCACCGTCCACTTGGTCAGGGGCAGTTGCTCGAAACGGTTCGTACGGTCCTCCGCGAGACCTATCCGAGCACCCCTGCGATCAGCCCCAACGGCCAGGCGGTGACGATCCGCTTCACCGACTTCGTCGTCGAGGTCGCTCCAGGATTCCACCGCCAGGGCGGTGGCTATCTGCTCCCTTCTCCGGCGGAGCGCCGCTGGATCGAGACGAACCCCAAGACCCACGAGACCTTCATCGCCGTAGCCAACGCCGCCCATGACGGAAAGCTGGTGCCACTGATCAAGATGATCAAGGCCTGGAACCGCAACTCGGGCTCCCGCCTGCGCTCCTTCTACCTCGAGCTTGTGGTCGAGTCGATCCTGCGCGGTGTTCGGATCAGCGACTACCCAACGGGCGCGGCCTACGTCTTCGACCATGCCCGGCGCGCAGTCGCCTACAAACAGTTCGATCCCGCCGGCCTTGACGGTGGCCAGGTCGCTGGCCTCGCTCGAGGCGGCGTCGAGGAAGCCGCCGCCGCTCTTCACCTCGCCCACAACCGCGCCCTTGACGCCTTTCGCCTCCAGCGAGCTGGTCAAACTCGAGATGCCCGTGCCCGCTGGCGCCAGATCTTCGGTGATCCGTTCCCGGCTGGCTGAGTCATGGCCCATCCCTCCATGGCGGCGATCGCCGCGGCTGAAGGCAGCGACCAGAACCGCTACAGAATGGCCGCCAAGGAATCCTTCTACCGGTCCGCCGGGCGTTGGATGCAGACGGGCTGGTGGGGCTCACTCGCCTTTGCCGTTCTTGGGCCGGTGGCTCTCTTCGCCTACCCCGACGCCGGACCCTACGTAGGGGCTGGGGCCGGGGCCTGGATCTTCATCACCCGTCTCGGTCTCGAACCGCTTGCGCGCGAGCGCAAGCTGAAAGGTGTCTGCGCCCAGGAGGCATTCGATTGCGACGTGCTCGGGATCGATTGGAATCGGGCGCTGGCGCCGCCGTTGCCCCCGGAGGAGATCCGCGGCGGTGCCGGTGATGCCGAGCTAGCCGCGGAGCGCGACTCCTGGTATCCGGTTGACGAGCAGGTGGGGTGGCCGATCAGCGTTCTCATCTGCCAGCGCGCCAATGCCGTCTGGGCTTGGCGCCAGCATCGCGATTTTTCCCACCTGCTGGTGGTTGCCGCGATCGTCCTCGGCGTCCTCGGAGTCGTCTTCGCCCTGGCCGAGGGAGCGAGCCTTGGCCGCTACCTGGTTACCCTCGGGTTACCCTCGCTGCCGGCTGCGCTAGATCTCAGCGATCTGATCGGCAGGCATCGCTGGGCAGCGTCGCGGCGCGAGCAGATCAACGAGGAGCTGGAGGATCTGATCAAGAAGGGTGCCGCAGAGCAGGTCGAGATCCGCGAGGTTCAGGACCAGCTCTTCGTTTTGCGTCGCGACGAGCCCGACGTGCCCGACCGCTTCTATCGTCGGGTGCGCGATGACTACGAGCGCGACATGCGATTCGGCGCCGAACAGATGATCGCCGCGGCACCGAAGGGAGCCCGCTGATGGCGCGCTCGGTCGCCGAAGGCTTCGACACCTTCCTCTCGAGATTGACGCCGACCAAGGCCCAGCGTGAGGCGGGGGCAACCCACCGCGCCTCGGTGAAGGGTGCCCTCGAATCGCGACTTCAGGTCTCTCGCTTCCGCGAGACCGGCTCTTTTAGTCACGGCACCGGCATTCGAGGCTACAGCGACGTCGACCTCCTGGTCAGCCTCGGAGCCGACCGACCCGGCAGTTCATGGACTGCACTGGGCTGGGTCAAGGACGCGCTACAGGCTCGCTTTCCCAGTACCCCGGTGAAGATCCGTCGGCCGGCGGTCGTCGCCGAATTTGGCGGTGGGTACGAGACCTGGGAGGTAATCCCAGGCTTCATCACCGGCCGTGGAGGCGACGATCAGTTTGTCTACGACGTGCCCTCCGCGAGTGGCGGGGGCGGCTGGATCGACTCGGCCCCCGGCGAGCATCTCCTCTACGTCAACAAGGCGAACAAGAAGCCTCACCAGGGAGACGCCAAGGCCCTTGCCCGCCTGGTCAAGGCATGGAAGTACTACCGCAATGTCCCGATCTCCTCCTTCTATTTGGAGATGCGCTGCGCTCAGCACGTTCGCAGCATCTCCAGCTATATCCACGTCTGGGACCTCTGCGAAGTGCTCGAGACCCTGGTCGCCAAGCAGCTCGCCCCGATGAACGACCCCAGTGGCGCGACCGGCCGCATCCACGCCTGCTCAAGCGACTCCACCCGCACCGATGCCCTTACCAAGCTGACCCGAGCCGCTACACGAGCTCGCAAAGCTCTTGACGCCGACAACAACGATAAGCCCGGTGAGGCCTTCTACTACCTCGACAAACTCTTCAACGGGCATTTTCCGGCTCGCTGATCTGCCAGCACCTCAGCCGCCCGCTCTGTTTAGGTCTAGCTGCCGATCGCGTAGTTTTGATGCCAGCGGTCGAGGTCGCTCGCAGGAAGACCGACGCCGCGAAGGACTCGCCAGACCACCTCGTCGCCGAAGGTCCGGATCGCCGCGGAGTAGCGCCGGTAGTCATCGCCTTTGATTCGAACGAGCTGGCCGACGCCCCAGGGCATCGAGGGGGCGTTCTCCAGCGCCTGATCGTCTACTCGCGCTGCATTGTGCACGAGTATGTGCCGCAAGGCGACGATCTCGACCAGGGCAAGGTCCATATCCGCGGGGATCGGACGCTCGGCTGGCGCCTGCAGGTGGGCGTGGCGCAGAACTTCTTCCCAGCGCTCGGCGCCACCCCCTCTCGCGCGGTCGATTCTGCCGAGCTGCTCCAAGAAGACAGGTATGGCTGCCTTCCGAGCCGCCTCGACGGTCTCATCTGCAACCGCCGAAACTACCTCCGGCTGAACGCGCCGAAGCTCCTCCAGGCGCTCGCTGAGCGCGACCGCGACCAGCATCTCGCGCGCTGCCGGGGCCAGCGACTCGACGAGCGAGTCCAGGGCGCCCAGCAGTCCGACCAGGGTCATCGCGTTCAACTCGGCGAAGTCCGAGGCGATTTCCGCCGCTGCCAACTGACGCCTTTGCCAGAGAACCTGTTCGAGCTGGTCATCGCCTCTAGGTCTCGCCTCGTGGCCCTCAAGCGATCGATGGAGCTCAGAGATAGAAAAGATCGCGAAGCCGCGAACCCGCTCGAGCGCCTCGACTCCCTCGCGCCAGTCGGCCACCATCGCCTTCTCGTCGCGCCCGAGCCGCGGGTCAGAGTGCGCGTTGGCGAGCTGCTGCTCGGCGAACGTTTCCGGCACTTGCTCGGTCATCGACTGATCCTTCCCGCCTCTCGTCATCCTGGTTTGCAGTCACCCGCGGACATCATCCGACTGGCTCGAAGTCTTGCGTCTCAGCGATTTCCTAATCTCCGGGGACGAGATCAGAAGGAGTCTTGGAATGGTACGTCGCGTGACCCCGGCACAGTTTCAGAGCATCATCCGACAGGAAGAAGCGAAACGACGCCGAGAAATCGATGCCTACAACTCGAAGGTTCGCCAGCACAACAACAAAGTGCGCCAGGCCGTCGACCAACAGAACAGGAAAAACAAGCAGGAAGTAGACCGCTACAACCGCGACGTCCGAGCTCACAACGCCAAAGTACGGGCCAATCGTCAGCGTCTTCAGACCGAGATGAGTCGTATGGCGAGCCAACCTGTGACGACGCGTTTCGAGGTCGTGGAACGGTCGACCACCACTTTGCACCGGGCGTTCGAGCGAGTCGAGATCGCCGCCGACCAGGAGCAGTGGTCAGGCCGCGACGATGCCCTCGTCGATCTTGCCGAGGGAGAGGCAGCCAACAGTGCCGCCACCGCGAACATCCTGCTGGGCAACGGAGCCGAAGGCGAGCCTCGGATCGAAAGCACGGTGCTGACCGATGAGCTGAGGGTGATCTCCGCCGACCTCGATGATCGTTGGCAAGGGGCCCTTTTTTCGATCAATCCCAACAACCCCGATGCGGCCCGCCATTTCTGCACGAGCTCCCGGGAGATCCTGACGCGGATCATCGACCTCAAGGCTCCCGACGACCTGGTCAGTGCCGAGCAGCCGCAGAGTCGGCTCACCGACGACGGCCGGGTCATCCGCCGCGACAAGATCGGATTCCTGTTGGCCCGGAGTGCCATCGACCACCAGAGCCTGGGTGATTTCGTCGACACCGATGTCGACGACGTGCTGGGACTGTTCCGGGTGTTCAACGACGGAACCCACGGCGATGCCGGTGCTCTCGATGTAGAAGCGTTGCAGGCGCTGAAGGGCCGGGTAGAGGGCGCCATTCGGTTTCTCTCAGCCGTAGTGCGGGACGCCTGAGCGGCGAGTTGGTTCTCTTCAGCAGGGGGAAGCTTTTGTGGACCCACCCGTGGACCGCCAGTCCACCCTCATTCCCCGCTCTCTCTAGGTCGGAGGCGTGGGCGCGCCTCCAACCTAGAGAGAGCGGGAACCACATGTCGCCCGAACGGACAACGGCTTCCGCGGCGACCACGTACCGCCCGCGACCGACACGACAATCGGCCGTCATCTACAGGGACCGTCACCGGCATGGCGCCCAAACAGCCGAACCGCCAAGAAGAGACGCAACTACCTACTCTCGATCGCCGTCGCAGGAGTCAGACCTCGGGGTGTTCAGTGCGTGCTTGGGTGATCGGGATTGGCGCCAGGATCCCGTCCCCGTTTGTGAGCTCTCGGTCGAGGCTCGCCTCGCGGATCTCGACCAGCCGGGCCAGATAGACGAGTGCGGCGCGCGATAGCTGCAACTGCCAGACCAGCCCGTCGATCAGTTCCTCCCAATCGACCCGGTCCAGCCAGCGCCCGCCCACCGGCGCGCTCGCCGCCCCCAGCTCGTGCGCCACCAGGAAGCGATGCGTCGCGGTGTGGCGTCGATCGACCAGGTCGTTGAGGCGCGTCGGGCGGTCCAGATCGCAACTCAAATCGCAGAGGGCCAGGAGGCCGCGGTTGAAGTTGTCTTTGGTCAACTCGGCGGCGAGGGCGCCGTCCATCGTCTTCGCCTTCTTGCGGTCGCGACCGTGCCACAGGGAACTGAAGTAGACGTCCTTGACCCTGCCGGTCCCGTAATAGAGATGGACGAAGCTTGCGACCTTGTCCAGCAGGTTGGTCGCCGCGGTGAATGCCTGCATCGTCATCCCCGTGCGGACGCCCCATCGGGCGTAGCTGAGGCTGTCAAGAAAGGCGGTGCGGGTGCTCGCCGCGGCCGCCTGCTCGCGGATCGGGCTCTCCGGAGCGCTGACGAGCCAGGCTGAGTAGCGCGCGGCCACGTAGTCCTGCTTGATCGCGTCGAAGGCGTCGACCAGGACGTCGACGCGGTCGCTGCCGCCCTCATCGGTGCCCCCGACCAGGTGGGAGAAGAACAGCGGGTCCAGCAGCTCGGTGTCTTCGGAGAGGCATTCCGGAGAGACGTGAAGGAAGAGGTTTCGCTCTTTGCACCAGCGCAGGTAAGGATCCTTCCAGGCCTCGACATCCAGGTGCTCGTGAGTGTGGGCGCCGTTTGACTTCTGCGTTATCCGGCCGCGCTCGCGCTCAAAGCGCGCCAGCGCTTTCGCTCCTCCGACCGAATCGACGCGATCGCGATCGCCGAGGGCTCGGTCCAACGCGTCGACCGCCTGCCTGAGTACGGCGGGAGTATGCCCGGCGGAAAGGTTGGCGACGCCCAACAAGGCGACCCCCTTGTTGCCCTGGGCCATGCCGAAGTCCGGGTCGATCGCGATTGCCCGGTCATAGGCCTGGATCGAGTCGAGATCGCGGCCCAGCAGGTCGTAGCTGTTGCCCAGATTCGTCAGCGCCTGGATCCGCGTGGCCTCTCCGGCCTTGACGTCGTCGCCGATCCCTGAGAACAGCCGCCGCGCCAGGTCAAGCTGCTCGCGCTGGGTCTCCAGAGCGGCCACGTGGCCCTCGCTGCGCACCGCGACCTCGAAGATCGCCTCGGCCGTGTTCGCCCGGTTGTATTTCAGCTCCGGGCGCGGGTCTGACTCGGCCAACTCCGCCCACATCGCCGCGCCTTTTTCCAGCAGCTCGAGATCGTCGGTGTCGCCGCCGACCTCGGAGAAGGTCCAGGCCGTCAGGTGGGCGACGACGTTGGGGTTGCCCTCCACGGATTCGGCGAAGCTGATCGCCCCCGGATAGTCGCCGCTGTTGAGAAGGCGACGGGCCTCATCGTGGGCGGCTTTGGTCGTGGCGGCGTCGTTTACCTGCACGCCTAGACCGTAGCTGGCGGCCCCCCCTTATATGGACCCAGCCGACCTTTCAGGTCGACCTCAGCTAGATGAGTAGTTCCACGACTCAAGCCACGTAGTCGACCAAGGCCCGCGAGGGACGCCCGAGCTGGTGGTTGAGCGAAACGGCGGCGGCGAGAGCCAGGAGGCGGCTGGCGATGCGGGCCCTCAGGCCGCGAAGGGTGCGGGCACCGTGGCGCTCGAGGCCGAGGATGTCCTTCGCGCTCCAGTAGATCGACTCGATCCGCTGGCGCAGCGGTGCGAGGTGCAGGCCGCCTTCGGGCTCGTCCTTGCGGCGCGGGCGCACCACGGTGGCACCCATGGCGGTGGCGTCGGCTTCGAAGTCGGCGCCGGCATAGCCCTTGTCGCCGAGGACGATCAGCGGCCCGCTGCGGTTGACCCGCTCCAAGAGCCGCAGGCAGACCTCGCGCTCGCCTTCCTTGGGCGAGGTCAGCGCCATCGCCCGCGGGGTCCCGTCGGGAGCCATCAGCGTGTGCAGGCGAAAGCCCCAGAAGTAGCGGGAATGCGAGGCGCAGTAGCCGTAGTCGGCGGCGTTGGCGATCGCGTCGCCAAGGCTGCTGGCCCCGGCCCGCTTCACCGTCTCACGCGAACGGGCGCACTCCACCGGGGTGGAGTCGATGAGCAACAGGTCGTCGTGCCAGCCGGGGCTCTGGGATGCGAAGGCCGCGATCATTGCCTCGATCGTCTCGGCCAGGCGGGCTCGGCGCTTGTGAAAGCCCGAGCGCTTGGTCAGAGCGGGGAACAGATGCCCCAGCCGTTTCGGCGCAATCCGGGCGAAGCGGGCATCTGAGGTGATGCCCATGATCGCCTGCGCGACGCAGAGGGTCACGACCTCCGCGTCGATCAAGCTCCTGCGGGCGTTTCCTGGCCGCTCGGGCAGGAGATCGTCAGCGGTACAGAACACAGAGATGAGCAGCAGGTCGAGGTCGGCGTTCATCGAGGCCCCCTTGGGTCGGCGGTGTTGTTGAGCACCGCCGACTTCGACCCCGCTGCTTATCTCCCCTTGGCACGACTGGGGCCAACCTCCCGGTGCCGAGTGGTCGATTGACCCCCGCATACGGTGGCAAATCGACCAGTCAGCGTCGCGCCGCCCCACACGGACTGCTCACTCAGAGCTGGGAAGGGGTCAGCACGGCAGTCGCCGTGGAACTACTCATCTAGTTGCGGTTGGCGCTTGGCCCGCTTGAGGCTGGGGCGTTTTTGCCTCGTCCAGGCGGCGCATCAGCATGCTCGCGAAGGCCAGCGTCTCCAGCGCCTCCTCCGCGTCGAGTGCCTTGAAGAGCTCGTGTGCGTCGGGGTTGCGGATGCCCTGCACCGCGCCCATGAAGAGGAATCGAAAGCCGGCCTGGATGTCCCGGCCGGTTTGCGTAGCGAGGTCCCCGAGTACGAGCGGCGGGTCGGTGTTCGCGAAGGCCTCGCCCATCAGCTTGCTGCCGTCAAGGTCGAGACCGGTCATCGCCTTCACGCGCTTGTTGATCGCCTTGAAGGCCTCGAAGATCGCCACCTCGGGATGCCCGCTCTCCAGGTAGCGGTCGGCGACCTCGCGAACGTCGGAGTGAAGCGCGCCGATGCGAGCGTCCTGCTCGGGCGGGGTGACCGCACTGGCGATGCCGCCGGTTCGCTCGCCGATCACGAGCTTGTCGTCGACGACGTGCCATCCCTGCCCTTCGAGCAGAGCCGTGATCCGCTCCCGCACCTCCGGCGGAGGTGGTGCATGGAGTCGTCCTCCCAGCCAATTGCCGATGAACTCGCGCAACGATCGCCTCGATGCGGAACCGCCGTCGTGCAGGGCTTCGAAGACGTCCAGGACATAAGCCCACTTGCTGCCCGTCACCTCGGCCGGGATGAACTCCGCCGGGATACCGGAGTCACCCAGGTAGCGCGGCAACTGCGAGCCGCTGTAGGTGTCGCCGATCTGGCGGGCGATCTCCTCCAACGTCATGCTGGTGATCGGCCGGTCGTCGTCCTTCTCGGGGTCGGGGAGGGGCCGCTGGAAAAGGCGACCGCGGGCGCGGTCGCGACCGGAGAGGGTCAGGCGGAGGTCCCGGATTTCTTGGAGCCATCTCTGCGCATCCGTGGTCGGATCGGCTCGGGCCACATTCGGCGTCGTCATATCGACCCATTCGAGGTACCCAGCGTTTCGGGCGAGCACCAGCTCCCGAACAAACGAGCGGCCGTCTCGGTTCCAGTCGACCGGCCGCCCATCGCTTGCCGCCTGCATGAAGGCGTATCCGGTGACCAGCGATCCGGACTGCTCGCTCGCCTCGAGCTCGTCGATCAGGTGGAGAAGCTGAAGGTCATCCCAGCGCATGGGCCTAGCTTGACAGCGAAGTAGAGGAGGGCCAACGACGTCATGCCGGATACCGGGAACCACACGCCAGGCGAGGCGGTGGCGCGGGCACCCCCATCTCTTCTGCATCCAGGAGCGACCCGACCGTCAAACACCCGACCCGGGCCAACCGGGATCTCCCCGCACAGGAAAGGCCGACTTCGGTAGCGCGCCCCACGGCTCCGTTGAGAGCCTGAGCTGCAAGGCGGCGCACTCGAAAAGGAGGGTGTGACGGCACTGGCACGAGTTGTGTCCTTCGACGGGGTGAGCGCGTCCCGGGTCGAGGAGATGAAGCAGCAGATCGGCGCGGGGCCCCCCGGACGACATCCCGACGAAAGAGATCGTGATGCTCCACGACCCTGAGGCGGAGAGTCGGTCGTGATCGTCTTCTTCGACAACGAGGATGACTATGCGCGAGGCAACGCAAGGCTGAGCGCGATGCTGGCCGACGAGACCCCCGGGACGCGTACGGCGGTCGGCAAGTACGAGGTTGCGGTGCGCGCGACTGCCTGAGCGCTAACCCGCCAAGGCGGACACTCGGCCGATCAGGGCGCCGACCTGACATCTCGGATCGACGCCCCGGCCGCGCCCCTAGGCGGCCACCTCCTCCCGCGTCGCCGCGGCCTGGCTGCCCGATCAGGTCCCCATCCTGAATGGAGAGCTGGAGTGGATCGCCTTCGATGTCGAATAGACGATCGCCACCTTGCCCGCCGCCGCAGGGCCGCTGCGCCGATCCTTCCCCTGATGCGGATCGCCTCACATCCTGAGCCCCGAGTGGCGTGCACCCTGCGGTGGAAAGGACGGGCTTCACGAAGCCCAAGCAACGATGGCCTCGATCAATATTGCCTGGTCACCAATAAGGCTGAATCGGTCCCCGCTACTCATCGCGTTTCAGCGCAAGGCGCTGGCGGCCTGACCGATGATTGCAGCTTACGGAATTAAGCCCGATTTCCGTAAGCTCTGCTACTCTGAGCCAATGGGAAAGCGCGACGCACAGCTGGTCACGGAGGCCCTCTTCACCCTCGTCGATGCGCGCGAGGCGATCGAGAACGGCCACTCCGACGCTGCCCTTGATGCGCTTGAGGAGGCCCAGGAGGTGCTGATCTCGGTCAAGCACACGCCGGGTGTGAGCGTGGCGGCGGCGAGCGAGCGACTCGGGGTCTCCGAGCCGACGATCCGCAGCTGGGTGAAGCGAGGAGCGCTTGAGGCGGTTGCGGGGGCCAGGCCGATGCAGATAGAGCCGCAGAGCCTGCACCGCGTCAGCCGCGCGCTCGCCGAGCTGCGCGAGCGCGGGCGGGACCGTGACTGGCTACAGGCTGTGGTCGACCATCTGCACGACCGCGAAGCGCGGGGTAGCGAGGCTCTGCGCGAGGGCTTGGCCCAGCTGGGCCGCGGGCGGCTCGAACCCGCCTGATGCCCCACGAGGTCCTGCGTACGGCGCAGGTCGCCTCTGTGCTTGGCGGGATGTCGGCGCGCGAGAAGCGCTCCTATGAGGCGGCGGTCGACGCTCTGCGCGGGGAAGGCTGCGGGGCCGGCGGCTACCGACTGGCCGCGGCCGATGGCGATGACTATCCGCTGTGTTGCCGTCACCTCGCATACGCATGGCGGATGTTCACGGCCTACCCACGCAAGAAGCAAGTCGTGATCGTCGCCCTCGATAAGCACGAGCGCGGCCACAACCCGGCAGCCGATCTCGCTGAGGTCCTGCCTGGCCTCGCTACGACCGGGCGCAAACGCTCGGCGAAGCCGCCCTGCTGTGAGGACGCCGCTGATCCGCCGGCGATGAACGAGGAGTTGGGCGAGCTGCTCTCCGCGTTGTCCTGAGCTGTCGTCGGGCGGCGGACAGAAGCGGCGGACGGTGTCCGGTTTTCAGCACATAGGGCACCTGTGTCAGGACCTAGGAGACACCGAATGGTAGGAACACGGGTAGGAACAGAATCGGGCCCCTCGTGTCCAGCGCGCTCTTTTGGTGTCCACTTCAAAAAGTGGTGACTTGCAGGCAAAGCGCATTGGAAAGCGGCTGGAGCTAAATCTCTGCGCGAGCTTCCCAAGCTCGAGGTCGCGGGTTCGAGACCCGTCGTCCGCTTCCCCATTGCAGAGCCAAATATCGGCTCAAACACGCTTCAAAAGTCATTGTGGGTAGGAACAGGGGTAGGAACAAAAGATAGTTGTCGTTGGTTCGATTACCTGAAGAGACCCTGGAAAACGCCACAAATGACTACAGTCCTGGGCGGCTCGCGCTCTATCAGCTATTTCGGCTCGAGGTCGCGGTTCGAGCCAGCTAGACCAGCAGGCCCGCAAGCTGGCGTACGCTAGATAAGAGCGGTTATGGCAGATGCGCAAGAAATCGAGTTGGTCTTCGAGCCCCAGGACGAGGGCGGCTATTACGTCTACGCGCCCGACCTTCCCGGTCTCCATACCCAGGGCGATGACATCGACGACGCGATGGCGAATGCCAGCGAGGCGGTTGCCCTCTACGTGGAGGGACTGCGCGAAGACGGCGAGCCGCTCGACAGCGGCGTGATCCGCCGCAAGATTCCCCTGCCGGCGTGAGCCCACGCCAGCCGGTCGTCTCCGGCGAGCGCCTCATCAAGGCGCTTGGCAAGGAGGGCTGGGAAGTTGTCCGTCAACGTGGCAGTCACGTTCGCTTGAAGAAGACCGGGCGCAAACACGCGCTCGTCGTCCCGCTGCACCGGGAACTCCGACGCGGCACCCTCGCTGGCATCCTGCGGACGCCGATCTCAACGCCGACGACCTGCGGCGCCTGCTCGACTGATCCGCAGCGTTACTTTCTGCCCGGTGCGTGCGGGAATCGCATCCCGCTGGCCTGCTTCGTTACTCGTAGTGTCGTGTCATGCCCTTGGACGCGCGCATCGCCGACGCCCTGCGCGCCGCTGACGCGGCGACTTCCTGGCGCGACGTCAGTAACTCACTCCACGCTCTCGACCCCGACGGTGAGGATCTGACCGTAAGGCCGTTCTACTTCGCCTTCTCCTACACCCTGCTTGAGCGGACCAGCCCTCGCCGCGATCGGGTTGGCGGTCCGTTCGGATCGTGGAGCGCCGGGGAGGGATGGAGGTTCCCGCCCGAGATCTCCACGATCGAGGACGTCGACGTTCGGGCTTGGATGGACGCCTTCGAGGAAATCGACTCCCCGGTGGTCAAGGCCCGCGTCGGCGATCTTCTCTTCGAGCGCAGGGCGGGATCGCGACCCGACCTCTACGCGCGCGGCGCGAGCGATGCCTTGCTCGCCCTGGTCGATCGCGACGAGTGGGCCGATATCGAGCGCACGCGGTTGCTTTCGCGCGCGCTTGAGCTCGTCCAGGCCGTCGGCGACCGCGAGCAGGCAGAGACCGCCATCGCACAGATCCTCGCCTTCGCCGAGTACGTGCTCGACAACCCGGAGAGCAAGCCCGGAGTGTGCCTGCGGCCCTTGCGGTCGCTGGTCGACTTGACGCCCGAGGATCGCCCCGACAACCTCGACCAGCTGCTTGTGCGCGCCGCCGAGCGCTTCGGTGCCGACCCGAACCTGATGGACAACATCGTCGAGCTTCGTGTGCGACTCCTCGATGAGGAGGGCCGCAAGCAGCTGCGCCAGGATCAGGTCGCGCGCTGGCGCGAGGAGGCGACGAAGGGCGACGGTCTCCTGCGCGCGTTCAGACTGGAGAAAGCCCTTGAGATCGCCCGCACCTTCGGGTTGAACACCGAGGCCGACGAACTCCGAAAGGAGCTAGGGGATTTCGACCCCGAGCAGCTCGACCTAAAGGAGATCTCGGCCGAGGTCGAGATGCCCAAAGAGGAGGTCGAGCGCTTCCTCTCCAATTTCAGAGACGCCGCATCGTGGCAGGACGCGCTACGGTTCCTTGTCGCGCAGCCGCCGCCAGGCGGGTTGCCGGCCGACCTTGAGGTTCATGTCGAGGAGCTGATGACGGAGGCACCGCTCCAGTTCCTCTTCACGAAAGCGATCATCGGTCCCGAGAGCGCCGGGGCGATCTTCCGCGCCGACAGCCCGGAGAAGCACAAGAGGGTCGCTATGTCTGAGCAGCGAGCCCAGGCGGCGTCGTTCTGGGCCCTCTTCGCCGCCGACGGTCTGGACGTGATCGGGGACACCTTTGCCCGCCCGAGCCATGATGAGCTGACCGAATTCTTCGCCGGGGAGCTGGTCGATGTGGATGTTGCGGAGCGCATGGCTCGCGCCCTTGAGCTGTATTGGGATGGGCACCCGGACGAGAGCGCCCACATCCTCGTCCCGCGGATCGAGCAGGTGATCCGCGGGCTCGCTCGGCGCCTCGGCGTGCCCGTCTACCGAGAGCCGATCGGGAACGAACCGGGCGGGGTCGAGACGCTGGGGACTCTATTGCGAGCGATCGGCCCTGCCTTCGCCAACGCGGGTCTTCACGCCTACTTCGTTGTTCTTCTCGTCGATCCCCTGGGCCTGAACTTTCGCAACAAGATCGCGCACGGCCTCGTCGGGAAGGTCCAGAAACCGGCCACCGCCCTGCTTCTCCAGGTCGCCTGCGTCTTGAGTTCCTTCCAGCTGGGCACACCCGCCGAGGAGCCCAGTCCTCCGCCGGGCGCCGAGACGGTCGAGGAGGCGGACAGCGACGAGCCTGGCGAAGCTCCGGCGACCGAATGAATCAGGTCCGTCGGAGGCAAGGACACGGGTACCAAACGGGCACCGATTTGAGCGAAAGTAGGGTCAACTCGAACCAACTCGGACCGCTTGAACAAGCCAAAAACCAGCCTGGTCAACCTCATAACCCGAAAGTCCCGGGTTCGAATCCCGGCGGACGGTGTCCGGTTTCAGCGCATAGGCGACACCTGTGTCAGGACATAGGAGACACTGGGCCGCATCGGTGTCGTCCTCGACGCGGCAATCGCTCTCTCGCGGGAGGAGCTGATCCCCTCGGGTTCAAGCGCGGCCGATGGCGCGGCGGCGATGATTGCAGCTTACGGAATTAAGCCCGATTTCCGTAAGCTCTGCTACTCTGAGCCAATGGGAAAGCGCGACGCACAGCTGGTCACGGAGGCCCTCTTCACCCTCGTCGATGCGCGCGAGGCGATCGAGAACGGCCACTCCGACGCTGCCCTTGATGCGCTTGAGGAGGCCCAGGAGGTGCTGATCTCGGTCAAGCACACGCCGGGTGTGAGCGTGGCGGCGGCGAGCGAGCGACTCGGGGTCTCCGAGCCGACGATCCGCAGCTGGGTGAAGCGAGGAGCGCTTGAGGCGGTTGCGGGGGCCAGGCCGATGCAGATAGAGCCGCAGAGCCTGCACCGCGTCAGCCGCGCGCTCGCCGAGCTGCGCGAGCGCGGGCGGGACCGTGACTGGCTACAGGCTGTGGTCGACCATCTGCACGACCGCGAAGCGCGGGGTAGCGAGGCTCTGCGCGAGGGCTTGGCCCAGCTGGGCCGCGGGCGGCTCGAACCCGCCTGATGCCCCACGAGGTCCTGCGTACGGCGCAGGTCGCCTCTGTGCTTGGCGGGATGTCGGTGCGCGAGAAGCGCTCCTATGAGGCGGCGGTCGACGCTCTGCGCGGGGAAGGCTGCGGGGCCGGCGGCTACCGACTGGCCGCGGCCGATGGCGATGACTACCCGCTGTGTTGCCGCCACCTCGCATACGCATGGCGGATGTTCACGGCCTACCCACGCCAGTCGCGGCGGTGGTGCCAGGCGTCAAGACCCGACTAGGATGCCCGCATGGATCGAGGCCCTCAGCGATGACGGCGGAGGATCTGCTGCGCCGCGGCTCAGAATTCGAGGTAGCGGGAGACCTGGATGCCGCTATCAACACCTATCGGGAGGCGGACGCACTTCAGGATGTCGAGGGAGCGATCCTCTTGGGACTTGCCCTAAAGCAGAGCGGAGATGTGGCGGAGGCCGTTGATGCACTCAACCGCGCCGAGGCCCGAGGACACCCTGAGGCGGCGTCGTCGCTGGGCATCCTGCTACAGGACGCGGGCGACATCGAGGAGGCGAAGGCTGCGTACATGCGGTCGATCTCGCGCGGAAGCGCCAACGCCGCGATGAACCTCGGGTTGCTGTTCGCCGACCAAGGAGCCGTGGATGAAGCTATCCCGCATCTGCGGCTGGCGGAAGAACGAGGAATCGCACAGGCGGCATATGTGATTGGACGATTGCTGGAGGAACGTGACGACCTGTGGGGCGCGGAGGCTGCGTACCGTCGTGCCGATGTGGCAGGTGATGCCCAAGCCGCCTATGGCCTTGCGTCGGTGCTGATGAAGCATGACGATATCGACGGTGCTCGCGAGGCCTTTATGCGAGCCCGAGATCGCGGACATGAGGGTGCTGGCAAGATGCTCTCGGTCTTGGACAACGCTCAGCGCGACGTCCAACCCACCCCTCCAGACTCCGAGTCGCGAGACCCACGCGTATTGGTCGCACGCGGCATCGAGGCAGAGAAGCGCAGTGATATTGCTAGCGCCGAGGCCGCTTATCGCGAAGCCGACGCGCTCGGCGATGGCGAGGCGGCATTCAGGCTAGGCGAGCTGTTGCTCGAGATTCGTGGCGACCTGCGGGCGGCAATGGAGTCCCTCGGTCGTGCCGACTCTCGCGGGCACGCGAGGGCAGCGACTAGGCTGGGGGCGCTGCTGGCTGATTCTGGGGACCGGGTCCACGGTGAAGAAGCGTTCCGTCGGGCCCATGATCGAGGGGAAGGCCAAGCGACCTACTTCCTAGGCACGATTCGAGACAAGGACGGCGACCCCCAAGCCGCTGCGAGTTATTACAACACGGCTCTCGATCACGGATTCGCCAGGGCCGGTTGGAGCCTCGGCCTCATGCTACGGGACGTAGGAGATGCCGCTGGCTCGCGTCAAGCCTTCGAGCGGGGAGATGCGCTCGGTGATCCCGAATGTGCCTACCACATGGCCGTTCACTGCCACGACGATGGGAACATCGCGGATGCTTTGGCGGCAGCCCGTCGCGCAGATGCAGGTGGAAGCGCAGGCGGCGCGGAGTTCCTGGCGGCTCTCCACTTCGACCGCGGCGAGACGGCCGAGGCGGAGGATGCCGCAAAGCGCGCCGACGAGCGCGGCAGCGCGCTTGGCGCTCGCATTCTGTCGCTGGTACTTCAGAAGCGCGGCGATGCTCGCGGCGCCCAGGAAGCGGACGCGCGGGCAGAGCAGCGCGGATATCAAGGTGGCTCGACCCCTTGATATTGGGGTCCGGTCAAAGGCGCATAACCTCAATCACACGGCTCAGTCTTCCGTATCACCGGCGCACGCTTCCGCTCCCTCGATCCTTCAGGTGATCAGGTTGATGCTGTGCCGCTGCATAAGGTGGACGAAGATTGCATTTGCGCCGTTGGACTCGGGGTCCGGGCGACCGCCGCCCCAAGCCTGGTCCATAAGCCCACAGCGGGGACACTCGAACGTGAAGGCTCTATGACCATCATTGTCGGTCACCTCAATAAGGTGCGTCTTGTAGTGCTCCCGGATGGCGGGCCGCTCATCGGCGACGAGCTCCGAGCAAAAGAAGCACGTGTGCCACTGGGGCTTTCTACTGAACAGGCCCATCAGTTAGTCAGCCTATTCATAGCGTCGGTGATTGAGCAGAGCCCTTGAGCTAACTGGGTGGATCGTCGACCTGGATGCCGAGGTATCGGGAGGCCTCGAAATGACGCATATCGCTGTCCATGGTGGGCTTTCCCGTTTCGGGGAAACAAGAGGCATCGCGCGTTGTGATCAAGGGCTTTGGGCAAGTTGGCCGATGACCTCCTCTACTAGATGCGCGATCCTGTCCACCTCAACAACGAGGCGCCTCGCGTCGCTGCGGATAGCTGCAAGGTGATCGGCCTCGAAGCTGCGACGGGCACTATCGTTCCACTCTCTGTCCACACGGGAGATATTCGCCTCCAGCGTGTGACGAGCGTCCGTCGCCGAGTCGCGAAGTGAGGCGAGGTGCTGTCGGTCACTCATGCAGTTGCCCCGGCAGGTGGGTTAGGCCGAGCTGCCGGGCGATCGCGACCCTGTGGCGGCCACTAGCAACGTCCAGGCGTCCATCCGCACGACGCGAGAACTGGATGGGGTCGTCACCGAGGAACATGTCGTAGACACCAGCGCTGCGCCGGAAGCCGGACTGCTGGCCCAACTCCTCATCGCGCCGCGCGAAGTCTTCCCGCGCCTTGCCAGCTAGCACGCCAGGCCTGACGATCGTCTCCCAGGTCTCCACGGCCCATCGGTAGTCGCCTATATCTGCGCCCCCTCGCTGGAAGCCGTCGAGGATCGGGTTGTCGGCAAAATCTGCTTGCTCAATCGGCACATTGACGATATTCGGAACGCCGAAGTCCGAGTCGACCGATGCACCCGATCCCGCTGCGCCGCTCGCGCTCGGAATGGGCGCAGAGGCATAATCGGCGAGTGCCGCATGCTTGCGCGAAAGCACCTCAGCCGCACGTTGAACCCGCTCGCCTGCCGTCTCCTCGATTTGGCGTTGAAGGCGCTGGCTGCGCTGCGCTGCATCGTTCGCCAAGTTGAGAGCCCGGCGGGCTCGCTCCAGGGAAGCGGAAGCAAGATCTGCCTCTCGTGCGAGGCGCGCGCGCTCCTCTCCTTTTGCTGTAACAAGCAGGGCCTCTATCGCTGCCATCCTTGACGAGCGAGCTCGGACCTCTGCCTCCGCTCTTGCGGCGTGCGTCATCACCGCCGCGCCTACCTGGGTCGCGATGCCGGTTGCCGTGTGCACCCAAGTGTTCAACGCCGTCCGCAGTTCGCTGATCACCTCGGCGTTGGTTGACGCGATACCCATGACGGCCTAGCGTCTGTAGTCGTCCAGCGCCCTGGCCTTCTTCTCAAGCGCCTTTGGGTAGTCGTTCTTTAGTCTCCGTCCGACCGAAGATGCTGTCTTCAGATCTCGGGTGAGGCTGCTCTCAAAACGCTGCCGCTCCCGGTCCTCCCAGCCGGAGGAGCGAAGGGCGGCAAGCGCTTGGCGCTGAACCTGCTCCAACTGGTCACCAGCGCTCTTCAGTTGCTTTGCAAGCTGACGAAGCTTGTCTGGATCTGCCCTGACACTCATTCGACCACTTCCTTTGGCTTACCCAAGATCTCGGCAAGGAGGCCGCGAGTCCACTCCGAGCTTGGCTCGGTGATGGTAGTGCAGCGCTGCAGCACACCACGGTCCTCGTTTCCGCAGACAAGCTGCTGCTCGCGCAGCGATGCGGCCGTGTCAGATCCGAGCAGGGAGGTGGAGTCATCGGCGCTCATCCTGCCAGCAAGCCTCCAAGCTGCTTCTCGGAGTCCGCTGGAGGGTAGGCGGCGGCTGATGCCAGCCACAGTGTCGAACCAGAGAAACACATGCACGCCTACTTCGGGCCCATCGCGCATGATCTTCGTCAGTAGCTCGGGCAAGTCGGGCGCGGCGTCGTAGTCGATCGAGTCCTGGTCGAAGTCGCGCGCCCTGTGCATCCCATAGAGGACCAGGAATCTGGTCGGGCGCGACAAGTCGTCTTGGTTGATGCGTTGCTGCACCTCCCCCCAGAGGCTCTCCAACAACTCCGGAACCTGTCGTCGCCGGCTAACCGTGATGGTGCCAGCTTCCAGCAGAGGGGCGGCAAACGACTCAAGGCCCTCATCGATCGGGAGGAAGTCAACGACCGACACTGAGGACTCCTGAGCGACCGCGCTCAGGACCATGTTCGAGGTCACCGCGCGGGGAAGCGAGAACGACCCGGATACGCCAGTGTCGACGGTGGTGTCCCGCGCCACCAGAACCACGTTGGCGCCCGCCTCGCGGCGGAGGTTGAGATCGGCGTTGGCGGTGACAGCCATCGGCACGCCGAAGCGCAGACGCAGGGTGCGCTTCTCGGCACCGCGCAACTCATCGGCGAACTGCGCTGGGAGAGTGTCCTCCGCGGCTGTCGGAGCATTGCCCTCGAAGACGACTGGCCGGCGGTTGAATCCGACCGAGCGTGCCTTGGCGCTCATCTCGGCAACCATCGTGCGTCGCGCCTCCTCATCGACAACGGCACCGCGGAAGCGCTCGTTGGCCTCGATGGCGCCCCCGGACGTATTGAGGATCCCCTCGCCAGCGGCTGTCAGCGCGCTTCCCTCCGTGTTGCCCTCACCGAGAACCTTGAAGGCATCGCTCTCAGCAGCCGGGAGCAGAATCCGGACGGGGAGGAGCTGGGGAACGTGGCTCCCGAGAGCGTCGAGTCCAGAGAGGCTCTGCGAGCCGAGCAGGACGTGTATTCCGAAGCCCCGCCCCTGCCTGATCAGAGCCTCGAGTGCCTCGGCCGCCACCGCGCCCAGCCTGTCGTTGCGCGCGAACAAGACCTGGAACTCATCGAAGATCAGGACGATGCGGGGCAATCGCTCGCCGGTTGCCTTGCGCAGCGCTTCCAGGGAGGAATGGGAGTCCGGCGACCCACGCAGAAGCGAGCCGCGCCACGTCATCTCAGCCTGGATTGCCTCCAAGACGCTTATCCCGAACTCGCGATCGCTCTCAATTGCCACGGTTCGAGCGTGGGGAAGCGCCTGGGCCGCATAGACCTTGAACTCGACGCCCTCCTTGAAGTCGATCAGGTGTAGCTCCAGCTCCTCGGGCCCGTACATCGCGGTAATGCCGGCGATGAAGGTGTGCAGCAGCGTTGACTTGCCGGAACCGGGTCGGCCGACGAGGAGTGCGCCCGAGTGATCAGAGGAATCGAAAGTGAGCGTCGCTACATCGCGGGCTCCGCGCTGGCCAATCGGCGCAGACACTGACTCAACCGTCTCCTGCGTCCACCACGTCTCGGGGTCACCGGCTGCGACTGGCACCGTCATTTGCGGCAGACCACGCTTCTTCCCCTCGAGTGCAGCCTGAGCGAACAGGCCAAAGGTCTTCTCGAACGTCACTTCGCTCGAGTCGCTCTGCTGAGCAGACTTGCCAACCTGATCGATAATGCTCGCGACTACCGAGCTAGGAGCACCCGCGTCGGTTTCGGGGATCAGGTCGAACGGGATGCCACCATCCGATTGCGCATCGCCGAACGGCAAGTGGAGGCTGACCTTCTGCAGGCCCGCGGGAAAGCTCTCCATGGAGATGCCATGTGGAGGCTCGAGATCCTCGTCAGCGACAAGCAGGGTCGCGACTCCGCATCGTGGCCCGTTTTCGAGGATTCGACGTAGCTCGGCGAAGGAGCGCTCATCGAATCCCGAAGGTACATCGAAGAGCGCCAGCAACCGGTACGGCTCGGCGATCTCCCCGGCATCGGCGTTGAACTCGCCGAGGGTCGCATACTCGTTCCTGAGGTACTTCTGGATCACGAGCTCGATGTGGGCGGTCTGTTCGGTAAGCAGACGGTGGAGGTCATCCCCAGAGGTCCAGATCTTGCCGCCGATCAGGTCGCGGTCGTACTCGCCCAGCTCCAACAGCGAGGCCACCGACTGACCCAGACCGGTCGGGTCAAACACGGAGAGCTGCAGCTTGCCAGGCGGCGTGCTAGCCAGCGCTCGCAGCAAGATGGACCTAGCCAGAGCATGTGCGTTGGCGCGATCTTGGCGTCGGTGGATTAGCTGCATCGCTCCGCGGACCGACACTAAGACCGGAGTTCGCGCGTCCCAAGCGAAGCCGTGGTTCTTGCCCGGCACCAAGCCTGCTCTCAACCGCACCGATCCAAGCAAGGCCTCCGAATGGGTTAGCGCAGGCGACCACGACAGCCATGACGGATTCGACCACGGGGTCAAGCACGGCGGTAGCCGCCGCATCGCCTCGGAGAGCCTCGCCATTCGGTCCCCGAGCTGCTCGTCGGCGGCGCTGCGCAGTGCTTCCGATTCCCTGTCCCTACGAGCGAGCAGCTCGTCGCGGGACTCCGAGAGGTGATCCGCCTCGGCCTTGAGGGCGCGGACCGTTTCAAGCACCCAGCTGGCCATTTCTCGGGCTTCCCTTCTCTGGCGCCCGGCGAAAGTTCTTTCGGAAGCCTCTCGCGCAAGCGATTGCGCTCCGCGGAGGTCGGTATTCAGCTGGGAGGTGATCTGCTCGTCGACTACCCATCCGCCTTGGGGATGACGACTGACCACCTCCGCAGGAAGGCGCGCCACCGGAACGGCGTCGTTGGGCCGTGCGTCGGGATACTTCGAGAAGAGGCTCTCGAGTTTCTCGCTGAACTCGGCGCTCACGGAGGCGACCAGGGATCGTTGCGCCTCGAGAGTGTCCGCCGCGGCGCTCGCCGTGGTCCAAGCGCTACTCATCACGCTTGCCTCGGTAGCGATCAACGAGCGTGCCTCCTCCGCAGCACTCGTCGTCGCGGCGATGGCGGCGGCTATGCGTTCCTCGAACCCCACCGTCAAGCCGTTGCCTACTTGACGCCGAGCTGCGCTTCGGTCTTCTTGATCAGCTTCTTCGTCCGGTGCCCCGTAAAGACCACAGTGCGAACCGCGCCCTTGTTGGAGGCAGAGCCCTTGCGAACGTCATCGAGGGCGGCTCGCGCGTCCCATAGCGCCTTGACGACTGCCGTCTTCGTCAGTTTCTCTGGAAGCTGCTCGCCGAGCCGGTCGCGAAGCTTGCGGGCCAGGATCGTGGCAACGGGGGGGTCGCCAACCATCGACTTGCGAGCATCCTCGGGTGTTTCGATGATTCCCCACAGCACCAGCAGGTGAGCGCCGATCTCCTCATCGTTCAGGCTGGCGCCATGAAGCGCCGCCACATCGCAAACGACTGCGGTTTCGCAATAGAGGTCGGCGAACTGATTCGCAACGCCAACGAACGGCCCAGCACCGAACGCCATGAGACCGAGTCGCCGGCGTCGCTTGCGGGCAGCCACATAGACATCGCGTGCCGCACCTTCCTTGCCCTCCTCGTCTCGGACCGCGCCAACCAACACGGTCAGGAAACGCTCAACGCTGAGTGGCTGCCCATCATCGGTGAGCAACGCGTGCAGGCTCCGCAGTTCCTCTGTCCTTCGCTGCACCGGCGCGGAGGCAGCCGCCTGGCGCGCCTTCTCGCCGAAGAGGTTCGAACCAGCCTCGATTCGCTCCCGCAGTCCCATCGCTCGACCCTATCCCCCTGCTCCGTAACCAGGCCTATGCGTGAGGCGGCCATCCCGCCACCGGGTAGCCGCGGTCAGCGGCGCGTGCGAGAGCGGCGCGTGCCTCCCCGTCCTCACCCCGACGACCGAGCAGAACGCCGAGGTTGTTCGCAGCCTCCGCGTGACCGCGCTCGTCCGCACGGCGAAATGCGGCCTCGGCCGCGCCTGTGTCGCCCGCGTCGAGAAGCAGCAGGCCCAGATTGAAGGCCGCTTGATCGCTCCCCCGCTCGTCCGCGCGGCGATAGGCGGCTTCGGCGCCGCTTGTTTCGCCTCGACCTTCGAGAAAGACGGCAAGGTTGTACGCAGACAACATCGAGCCGTTGCCATCCCCGCGGCGATATGAAGCTTCGGCGCCTTCAAGGTCACCGAGATCCTCAAGCAGGGCGCCGATTGCGGCGGCAGCATCCGAATTGCCGTTGCCCTCAGAGCGGCGATATGCGGCCAGCGCGCCATCCGGGTCTCCCCGCCGCTGGAGGATGACGCCAACGTTCAGCGCTCCCCCTGGATCGCCCCGCTCGTCGGCGCGGCGATAAGCCGCCTCTGCCGCCTCCTCCTCGCCTCGCCCTGCGAGAATCACGCCAAGTCGCCAAGCGGCCGATCCGCTTCCCCCGTCGTCCGCCCGGCGGTACTGCTCCTCTGCGGCCACCAGCTCTCCCTGGAGTTCGAGTTCCTCTCCGAGCCGAAACGCAGCGTCGGAGTCGCCCCCCTCTGCAGCCTGATGCATACCTTCGTCGTCGCTCTGGCGCTGCAGCTCGCGCAGCGCCGAGGAGGCCTTGTCGTGCCCACGCTCCTTGGCGCGCAGGAGAGCCAGCTCGGCGTTGACCAGATCCCCACTTTGAAACAGGACCAGTCCCAGGTTGTACGAGGCGTCAACCAGCCCTTGCTCATCGGCACGCCGCAGGGCCTCCGCTGCACCCTGCAGCTCCCCCTTGGAATGCCTGAGAACACCGAGGTTGAAGGCACCGAACTCGTGTCCGAGGTTCTCGGCGGCGCTGAACGCCGCTTCGGCTCCCTCCAAATCGCCGCGATCCTGCAGCAGCGTCCCGAGACGCAGCGCCCCCGTCCCGTCGCCCCGCTCCATCGCCCGCCGAAACGCGCCCTCGGCGCCGTCCAGATCCCAGCGGTCCTCCAGCATCATTCCTAGGTTGCAGGCGCCGAGCTCGTCTCCGCGCTCGTCGGCGCGGCGGTAGGCGGCCTCGGCCCCCTCCAGATCACCTTCCGCTTCGAGCATCAGGCCGAGGTTGCAGGCCCCCGGGGCGCTGCCCGCTTCGTCCGCTCGCCGGAACGCCTCCCGAGCACCCGCTTCGTCGCCCTGCTCGATCAGCCTCAGGGCCGACATGAACTCGCTCTGTGCCTCTACGGACGACTCAGCCATAGTGCTCGCGGATGCCCCTGGTCCAGTCGTTCCAAGTGCGGCCGAGCATGTCCTCGATCTGCGGATCGACGATCCCAGACCCACCGAGGCGTCCCGCTGCAGCCACGTAGAACTCATCGAAGCTGTCAAGAACGCGACCGTCGGGAGCCTGGCCATCGGGGAAGAACTGGCCGAACTCGGTAATGCCCTGCGGGGCACCCAGTCGAAGGAAGACCATATGGCCTATCGCAGCAGCAGCCATCTGGGCATGCTCGTCGATAAGCGCCGGCGTTACTCCCACCCCTGAGGCCCCAACAAGGGACTCGGACCAGGCAACGAGGAAGTCTTTCTTGGAGGAGAAGTCCGAGATCGAAAGCTCCCCCGAAGTGGTTGCCCCGGAGGCGGAGGCGGCTTGCGGAGCCTGAGCTGCTTTCAGAATGAACTCGTAGATGCGGTCGCGCTCCCGGGCGGCATCGGCTATCTCCACGTTGCCGCCTGCATACCAGCCGATCTCTATGAGCTTTTGCGAGTCGGAACCCATCAGTTTGATCCAGCTCTCGCGACCATGTGGCTGGCGCTGTTCTCGGATCAAGTTGCTTACCGAGGCGTAGGGGACGAGCTTCCCGACCTCGACACGCTTGTTGAAGACTCCTCGCTGATCAGCGCGCACCACACCGGTGGAGAGAACGACCACCAAATCCATCGTTTGCGAAACCCCGAGGACATCTGACACAGGCAACTCAAAGTCGGAAAGGACCGCGTCGAGGATCTTCAGGCACTTGTCGTATTCGAATTCGTAGATGTTCGACTCGAAGAAGATCTGCCTGAACTGCCCGTCGTTGATCGACAGCAAAATTTTCCTCCTTCCCGCGTTTGCCGCCGGACAGCCTACAGCCAGTGCCGGTAATCTCAGCCCGGCACCCTGCGACAGACGGCTTGCCAACCCAGGAGGTAAACGTGTCGGAGCTCCTCAACGACAGCCCCACAGCAGTGAAGTTCCGCGACCGCATTCTCAGTGAGTTGGATGACGAGGAGCAAGTCCTTTACGCAGCTGACGGCCAAGTCATGGAGCCTACGGGCACTGGCTCAGGTGATTTCAACCTGTACGTCGGCTCCATAATCGTGACTACTGTGCGACTTCTCGTTGTCGAGGGGAAGATGTTGGGCGGAGCAAGACTCCAATCAGTCGCATGGACGGACGTTGAGAAAACGGGGCAATTTGAGGACGGCACGGTCGGAATCAACAAGGTTATTTCGTCGAGGAACCGCTGGCCGATTTGGAAAATCAGCATCTGGGAGGGAAAGTCGCACAAGACTCCGCTTGACACGAAGCGCTTGGGCCTTCTCTCACTGTCGGTTCAGGAAGCGAAGGCAGCTGTTTCGGCATCTCAGGACGCCGACGTGGCGCTCGCACATGAGGAGCTCAAGCGGCGCCGTGGATTCTGAGTCAGGTAGCGGAGGACCAGACGCTGGCGCGCTGCGGCGCGCTGCGCTGCGCTCATTATGAGCGGCACGCAGCCGGGGGAAACGGGGAAGAAGCCGATTCATGCCGACGGCACGTGACGGTATCGAGTTCCTAAAGGCTCGCTTGGACGGCGAGCACCAGCCCGAGGACCTCCCGGATCTGCTCGGCTCAGCGGGCTTTGCGATCGTGTTCAGCCCGGCCGACTTCGTTGTCGTCTCCGTTGAGGGCGACGCACCCGAGCACGTGGCGATCACGTGTGGAGTCCTCAAGGACGTGACCAGCGAACGCAACGTGCTGCTCGAGTACTGCAATACGGACACCGCGAACAACCCCGGCATGCCGGTCTACAGCCACGGCCAAGACGTACTCCTACAGCAGCGGAACCCCATTGCGCTTATTGCGCAGGTTCCCGAGTTGCTCTCGATTCAGATCAACGATGCGTTTCCCTACGCAGCGGACAAACGAGAATCCTGGCTGCAGGAGGGGATTTCAGGAGAGCCGTACGTCTGGAGCGCAGACAACCTACAGCGCTTGTACCGAATGGCGACCACGCCGGTCGTTTAGACCTATCCCCACCCCATTGAGCCGGACCGAGTTTCAAGGTTTCCGTCAAACGGTGAGGCCCGGCTCAGTCATAGCGCGTTGGAGCTTGCACCTCGAACTCGACCTTGTACCCGGCCTCGAACTCAAACTCGACGGTGCCGGGGTCCACGTCACCCCCGCCAGTAGGTCGTTGAGCGTGATCGAGAGCGATCCGGCGAGCCTCACGTAGGTGTCGAGCATCCCCGCGATGTCGCCGTTCTCCAGGGCACTGATCCGATCAGCCGAGACCATCGCGCGCTCGCCGAGGGCCGCCTGGGAGTAGTCGACGCAGGAGGGAGAGGTTGTCCGCGATCCTGGCCCTCGCCTGGTACGTCAAGTCCTTGACCTGACCGATTTCAGGGGGACGCCGCACTGGGCGTAGGGAAACGTCTCTCGGCGGCCTGAGCCTCGCCGACGGTTGAGGCCGAAGAGTGCAGCACCGCACCTCCCCAGCCGATACAGCCGTTTGACTTTTGAGCGTCCCCGACCTCAGCGGGCGGACATCCGACTCGTTGGAGAAGGTGCCGCAATGCGCTCACCAATGATCGATCGCCTACTCGGCCGCCGCGATCTGTTGCTCGAGCGTTTTGCCGAAGCAATCGTCGTGGAGGCGGGCCGCCGTGACGGTGATCCCGAGACGCCATCAGGGTCGATCTTCGCTATCCCGATCTCAGTGGCAAGCAGGAGGGACGGCCCGGGCGCTGGCAGCTGCGCACCGCTCGAACGCGGCTTGCCCGGGTGCCCTTCTCGCGCGAGACGCTGGCGGCCTTCCATGGCGCCGAGGCCCAGAAGGGCCGGCGCCTCACTGCCGTCGACCTGAGAAACGAGAGCCGGGTCGCGGCGTTGATGGCCTGGCACTTCGAGCCGCGGCCCGCGCAGGGCGGCAGCAGGCGCCCTCACCTCGTGGTTGCGCTCGCGCTCGCCGAGGACGCTCGCGGTGAGCTGCGGGGCGAGTACCTCATCGCCTGCTGGCTGCTCTGCCTGATCGGCCTGGCGATCGACCGGCATACCGTTGCCAAGGGCCGCATCGGTGTTGTCCTCGACGCGGCAATCGCTCTCTCGCGGGAGGAGCTGATCGCCCTCGGGTTCAAGCGCGGCCGACGGCGCGGCGGCTATGAGGGCGACTACTTCGAGCTTTCCGCGTGACGGAGGTAGATCGCCTCTGCCTGCTTGGCGTATCGCTTGGGAAGGGCTCCATGTAGCTCGGCCAGGAACTCGTCGGGCTCAGAGGCCCGGCGAGCCGGCAGCGCAGCGAAGAAGTGATCGACCTCGGCGTTGACCGTCCCCAGTTGCGTGGAATGGTCGCGCTCGACGCCTTCGAGCAGGCCACCGGCGACCTCCTCGATCGAGGCGCGGCGAAGGTGGGTGGCGAGGCGCAGCAAGTCATCGACGGCAAGGTGCTTCTCGCGGCGGCCCCAGGGGATCGGCTCCAAGCCAAGCTCCTCGATCCCGCGAGTGATCCCGGCGGGGCTGATGTCGATCAGCTCGGCGGCACGCGAGAGGGTCGGCAGGGCGCGGACGTAGTCGGCGCGGGTTGAGTCGACGGTTGCCATGGCTCCTGGAGTGTAGCGCAAGAGTTGGAAGGATTGAAAGTATCAGCCGCCGGCTCGCTCAGCTTGTCGCCGGCGTCCGCCCCTTAGCGATGCAGCGGGGTTAGTATCGACTGGCCTGCATCGCGAGCGTTCTCGAAGCGGTGCTGGGTAGGAACACGGGTAGGAACAAAATCGGACCTATCGTGTCCAATGTGGTCTTTCGGTGTCCACTGTCAAAAGTAGCGATTTGCAGGCAAAGCGCATTGGCAAGCGGCTGGAGCTAAATCTCAGCGCGAGCTTCCCAAGCTCGAGGTCGCGGGTTCGAGACCCGTCGTCCGCTTTCCATTCGCCTTACTCTTGATCTGGTTGCCTGTGCCCGGCGGGAGCCCTGTCGCCCTACCTGAGTCCCGCTTCGGTACTCGTTGGTATCGTCACCGCGCCTTTTACTACTTCAACTTGCTGGAGGGGATTTCATGCTGAGAGCGCGCACGGTTCAAGCGGCCCTTTCCGCGGTAGTCGCGGTCGCGTCGATTGGGTGCGTCGCGTCTGCTCCGGGCGGCGCGCTGGCCGCGGGCTCTACGGACACCTGCGTCAGAGCCGGTCTTGCCAGGCCAAAGTTGGAAGAAGCCTGGGTGCGGCATCCCGGCGATCGCAAGACGCAGAGCATGTTCATCGTGGCTGTCTGGCCGACGGTTCCCGAGAGTTGCGTCGGCGTCAGGCGGGTGCCCTCAGTTCGATTCGAATTGCAAAGCCCGAAGGATCACGCTCAGTGGATCGACATGGGGAGCTTCGTCTCGCCTGCGCGGGATTCCCGGGAAGTCGAAGACGAGCTGGAAGCCGAACGGCAAGCCGAAGGAAAGAGCTGCTGGGAACCGAGCGACGCCGGCAAAAGCTACGTCTGTGATGTCGACCTTCGCGTAACCAACAAGGGCGGCAAGGCCAGTGCGTATGCGCCTGTGGCGCCGGGGTGGCCTGAGCCCGACCCGAAGCTCGAGCGTTACCGCTACGACTGCACCCCTGGCCCTGGCACGACCCATGTTCGTGCGCTCGTCAGGAACGTCGTGATGGATCCGGAAACTGGAAAGGTCATTGGGCAGAGCGAGCACCGAGTCCCGGTCAAGGTCAAAAGCTACCCCCGACCCCCTCACCCCGGTCACCCGAAACGAGCTGCACTACAAGGGCCGTGCTAGGCGGCCGAGCGATCTGGGGCTTCGTGCGGTGCCGGGTCCACGCGGAAGGGCATCTCTCCAGGCGGATTCGCAAGGAAACCAACAGCAAATCCGAAGAACGGCGGGCGTTCGCAAAGTTCGTCGACGAATTCGTCGAGAGATGGCGAGACAGGACCGTCTGCGCCCCGGGCTACGCGATTTCACGCTGCTCAAACGGTCCTGCCGCTTAACTTCAGGCGCGCGCCTTGCTCGTGGCTTTGCGGCCTTTTTTCCGCCCCGATCCGTTTTCGCTCGGTTCAACCAGGCGGTAGAAGTGCTCGATCGCGCCGCGGACCTGGCGTTCGTCGACGACCTTGACCAGATTGGAGCGCCGCAGCTCGGTCACGTGGTAGTTGACGGTGCTCAGCGGCGCCTGTAGCTCCAGGCTGAGGTCCTTCGGTGACAGCGTGCGGCCCCTGTCGATGCTCAGCACTTCCAGGATTGACACACGGAGTGGGTGGGTATTGGCACGAGCTAGGCGTTCCCAATTCACAATTACCTCACTTTCGTTGACTGGGGAATACCTAAAAATAATAGCTCACATCATCAAAATCGGGTAATCTAGCTTTATGATCGCCCAGCGGAAGGGGATTCGGATGAGCGGGGGAGCGGGAATGAGAATCACTGTCTTTGCGGCGCTTTTGGCCTTGGGTTTGGTTTTCTCGGCGACGGCAGAGGCCGGAATCATCGCTCCCCAGCACCATCCACCAACCGTTGAAGATGGCTGGCAGGCGGGCACTTGCTACAAAGACACCCCGACTTGCAGCGTCGATACGACCTCGCAGTTCTTCGAACAGTCCGCCGGCCACCCACAGGTCGGTTTCACGCAGTTCATCATCGAAGACGAACCCGGCCCGGTCGTCGGCGAAATCCCGGTGGGCAACCTGAGGACGGTCCGCGTCGACCTGCCAGCGGGGCTGAGCGTCAATCCCCGGGCGACTCCGGAGCAGTGCGACCTCGCGGTGGTGGAACACCCGGAATCGTGCCCGGCGGACACCAAAGTCGGGACCAGCGCTGTGACCGCGACCAATCCGCTGACCAGCGTCTCCGTCCCGATCCCACCGGTCAACGTCTACAACCTCGTGCCGCGCCCGGGCGAACCGGCGCGCTTCGGCCTCACCATCGTCGGCAACGACATCTTCCTCGACGCGGGGGTGGCCTGGGACGGCGACTACCACGAGTTCTTCACGATCCACGTCGCCAAACTCGAATTGGGTGGGATCCCGGGCTTGGAAGTCGCCCGGATCCAGCAAAACCGGCTTGTCTTCGACGGGCGTTCGGGCAACGGCACCTTCATCACCACTCCGACCACCTGCTACGACCACGAAAGCCAGCCGTTCGCGCACATCTACTCGACCTTCCTGCGGGCCGACTCATACGAGGAAGAAGACCCGATCTTCCCCGCCGGATCGCCGTTCATCGAGTCGGAACTGCCGCCGAACACGAACCCGAAGGAATGCGGCACCGTCCCCTACAACCCCTCGCTCTCGGTCGATCCGGGATCCGTGCCGACCGACTCGCCCGACGGGCCGGCGGTAAAAGTCGACGTTCCGTTCGAAGTCCCGAGCGGGTCGGAAATCCTCCAGGAACGGACCAAGCAGGCCAGCTCGCAGACGAAGCAGGCCAAGGTCACGCTGCCGCTCGGCATGGGAATCAACCCCTCGGCGGCGACCGGGGGGCTGCAGACCTGCACCGACGCGCAGTTCGGCAAGGGATCGACGAAACCGGTTGCCTGCCCCGCGGCTTCGAAAGTCGGCGTTGCGACGATCAATACCCCACCGCTGCCCGATGGCTCGTTGAGCGGTCCGGTCTACGTCGGTCAGCAGCTCAGCCGTGACCCGACCTCGGGTCAGGAGTACCGGGTCTTCGTCGACGTCGAGTCGACCCGCTACGGGATCTCCGCCCGCCTCGTCGGCAACGTCAGCGCCGACCCGACCACGGGGCAGCTGACGACCACCTTCGACGACAAGGAACTGGGTGGCCTGCCGCAGGTCCCCTTCAGCTCCTTCAAGCTCGACTTCGACGACGGGCCGCATGCGGTGCTGACCAGCCCCGGCTCGTGTGGGCCGAACAAGACCACGGCCGTGATGACTCCCTGGACCGGGAACGCCGCGGCCACTCCCAGCGGCGAGTTCTCGCTCAGCACGGCGCCCGGCGGGGGCAAATGCGCCAAAACGCTTGCCGACCGCCCCTTCGCTCCGAGCTTTGCCGCGGACACGAACAAGCCCGCGGCGGGCGAGTTCAGCCCGCTGCACATGAACGTCGCCCGCAGCGATGGCAACCAGGAGCTGAAAGGCGTCGACGTGACGCTGCCCCCGGGCTTGGTGGCGAAGCTGGCCGGGGTCAAGTACTGCTCCGGAAGCGTGTTGGCCGCTGCGGCCGCCAACAGCGGTGCAGCCGAGGCGACTGACTCGACTTGCCCCAACTCGAGCCTGATCGGCCACGCCGACATCGTCGCCGGCAGCGGCCCGTCCCCGCTGCACGTCAGCGGCAAGGTCTTCCTCTCGGGTCGCTACAAAGGCGCGCCCCTCTCCCTGGCAGTAGTCACCCCCGCCACGGCTGGGCCGTTCGATCTCGGCACGGTCGTGGTGCGGGTGGCGCTCTCGCTCGAACCGCGCACCGCGCAGGTGCACGCCGTCTCCGATCCGATCCCGCACGTCTACGGCGGCTCCCTGCTCGACGTCCGCTCGGTCTCGGTCAAGCTCGACCGCGACAACTTCACGCTCAACCCGACGAACTGCTCCAAGCTCGAGCTTCGGGGGGGCGCTGCTCGGCGGTGGCGCCAACCCGGTCGACCCCGCTGCCTTCACCCGGTCGCCTATCTCGGCGCCCTTCGAAGCGAGTGGCTGCGACAAGCTCGGCTTCCGGCCCAAGCTCTCGCTGCGCCTGAGCGGTGCGATGCGGCGCGCCAAGAATCCCCGCCTGCGCGCCGTCCTGACGCCACGGCCGGGAGACGCGAACATCGCTCGCGCCCAGACGATCCTGCCCCGCTCGCTGATCCTCGATCAGGGCAACCTGGCGAACGTCTGCACGCGCGTCCAGTTCGCCGCGAACAACTGCCCGAAGGACTCGATCTACGGCAACGCCGTCGCGACCTCCCCGCTGCTCGACGATCCACTGCAGGGGCCGGTCTACCTGCGCTCCTCGAACAACGTTCTGCCCGATCTGGTCGCCGACCTGCGCGGTCAGGTCGAAGTCGAGCTCGACAGCCGCACTGACAGCAGTCACGGCCGCATCCGCAACACCTTCGACGTCGTCCCCGACGTGCCGGTGACCAAATTCGTGCTCACCCTGCGAGGCGGCCAAACGGGGCTTGCTGGTCAACTCGCAGAACCAGTGCCCGCGCAAGAAACGGCATGCGGCGGGCAAGGGCGCGCAGGCGAGCAAGGCGCACAAGCGCAAGGGGGCGCGCGGCAAGCGGGTGGTCGTGCGGCTCAAGGGCCAGAACGGCAAGAAGCGGAACATGCGGCCGCGCCTGCTGCTCTCCTGCGGCAAGAAGCACAGGGGCGCCAAGAAGAACAAATAGCCTCCCGCGTCGGTGCGCCCGACGCTTTCGGTCCTGATCGTCGCCTGGAACAGCCGCGAGGAGCTGGCGCGGACGCTGCCTGCTCTGTTGTCTGAGCTGGAGGTCGGGGACGAGCTGATCGTCGTCGACAACGATTCCAGTGACGGCACCGCGGACGCGGTGGCCTCGCTGGCACCCGCGGCGCAAAGGTCGTCCAGACCGGCCGCAACGCCGGCTTTGCCGCTGGCTGCAACGAGGGGGCGGCGCAGGCGCGCGGCGACCTCCTCGTCGTGCTCAATCCCGACGCGGCGCCGCGGCCCGGCTTCGGCGAGGCAATCCGGCGCCCTTGGCTCGAAGGGCGCGGTTGGGTCGCCTGGCAGGCCCTCGTCGCCGAGGGGGACGGGACGACGATCAACTCAGCCGGCAACCCGATCCACTTCACCGGCATCGTCTGGGCCGGCGGGCACGGCAACCCGATCGCAACCGCGCCGGCGGCCGGAGAGGTCGCCGCCCTCTCCGGCGCCTGCCTGGCGATTCCCCGCACCCGATGGGTGGAGACGGGCGGCTTTCCCGAGCGTTTCTTCCTCTACCACGAGGACGTCGACCTCTCGCTGCGGCTGCGCCTGGCCGGGGGGGCGCTCGGGATCGAGCCGGCGGCGGTCGTCGATCACGACTATGAGTTCGGTGCCCGCGAGCACAAGTGGCGCTGGCTCGAGCGCAACCGCTGGGCCTTCCTGATCCGCGTCTACCCGGGGCGCCTGCTGCTGCTGCTGGCGCCGGCGCTGCTCCTCACCGAGCTGGCGCTGATCCCAGCCTCGATCGCGGCTGGTTGGGGCAAGCAGAAATTTGCCGCGATCGGCGAAGTAATCCGCTGGCTTCCCCGCCTACTTCGCGAGCGCCGCCAAGTGCAAGCCACGCGCACGGTCAGCGCCTCGGAATTCGCCAGCTGGCTCACCCCGGACCTCGACTCGCCCTTCATCCCGGCGATCGCCCGTTCGCTACCGGCACGCACTGCCCTGCGCGCATACTGGCGAATCGTCAGGTTTCTGCTGCCCGGCTGAAGGTCAGTCGGCCGGCGTGCCAGTCGGGCGGATCAGGATCTCGCTGATGTCGACGTTGGCCGGTTGCTCCAAGGCGTAGATCACGGCGCTGGCGATGTCGTCGTCCTGCAGCGCCCATTTGCCGGGTCGGTTGTCGAAGAACGGCGTGTCGACCATGCCCGGCTCGATCAGGGTCACCTTGATCGCGTGGTTCTCGTGCATCTGGCGCAGCTCGCCCAGCAGTGACTCGCCGATCGCCGTCGCCGCCCACTTGGTCGCCGAGTAGAGCGAGCCGGGCAGCGCTTGGCGCCCCGCGACCGAGCTGGTGACGATGAAGTGGCCGTCGCCGCGCTCGAGCAGGTGGGGGAGGGTGGCGCGGATCGTCAGCGCGAGGCCGTAGACGTTGGTGAGGACCATCGAACGCCAGTGCTCCGGCGACTCCTCGAGGAAGCCGCGGGTGGCGCCGAAGCCGGCGTTGGCGAAGACGGCGTCGATCCGGCCGAAGGCGTCGAGGGCGGCGGCCGCCAGCGCCTCGACCTGCTCCCACTCGGTGACGTCGCAGCGCACCGCCATCGCCCGCTCGGCTCCGCCGAGCTCCTCGACCAGCTCCTGCAGCGGCTCCAGCCGCCGCGCTGCCAGCACGAGCCGGTAACGATCGGCCGCCGCGCGAGCGGTAGCGGCGCCGATCCCGCTCGAAGCTCCGGTGATGAGCAGCACTGGGTGATCGCTCATGCGCCGATTTTGGCATTCCGAGGACGGGGGCGGTTGCGTGGGGGGTCGGCGGACACTCAGCGCGAAGCGCGTCCGCCGACCCCCCACGCAATCGCCCCCCCAACCACCTTGCGATAATCCTGCCTCGTGGATCCCAGCCGCAAGCGAAAGATCCGGCTCGTGGTGGCGCTCAGCGTCGCCGTGCTGCTTGCCGTTGCGCTCGTCTACACGTCCTTCAGCGCCTCCTCGGAGGCAAAGGAGCCTTCGCAGCTGATCGGTGTCGCCTCGGGTGGCAACTACGAGGTGACTGGCAGGGTGGTCAAGGGCTCTGTCCGCCATGAAGGGGCGAGGGATCCGTTTCCGGGTCGCCGATCGCGACGACGCCGGCGAAAGCATCCCGGTCACCTACACCGGGACGATCCCCGATCCCTTCCGCGGTGGCCGCGAGATCGTCCTCGGCGGGCACGATGGAAAACGGCGTCTTCGTCGGTGAACGCGACACCCTGGTCACCAAGTGCCCATCGAAGTTCACCACCAATAGCTCCGGCGAATGACGGCCGGCCTCGGCAGCGCCATCCTGGCGCTGGCCTTCCTCACCGCGATCTTCGCCGCCGTCGCGGCGCTGATCGGGCGCGACGGCAACCGCCGCTGGGTCGACATCTCGCGGCGTGCCCTCTACGCCCTCTTCGCCCTGCTCACGCTCTGCGTGGTCGATGATCGAGATTGCCTTCGCCAGCGACGACTTCTCCTTCAACATCGTCCAGCAGCACTCCTCGATCGAGACGCCGACCTTCTACAAGCTGGCGGCGATGTGGTCGAGCCAGGAGGGCTCGCTGTTGCTCTGGGCCTGGGTGCTCTCGATCGCCTCCTCGCTGGCGCTCTACGCGACCCGCAACAAGCTGCGCGAGATCGTCCCCTACGCGACCGCGGTAATGGCCGGCATCGCCGCTTTCTTCACCGGCCTGATGCTGTTCGCCGGCGGCGTCAACCCGTTCGCGAAGTTGAGCCCGGCGCCGCTCGACGGGATCGGCCTCAACCCGCTGCTGCAGCACCCGAGCATGATGATCCACCCGCCGATGCTCTACTCGGGGTACGTCGCCTTCACTATCCCCTTCGCCTTTGCGATCGGCGCCCTGATCACCCGCCGCCTCGACGCCGCCTGGATCCGCTCGACCCGCCGCTTCGCCCTGATCGCCTGGGCCCTCCTCGGCTTCGGGTTGTTGCTCGGGGCCCGTTGGTCCTACACCGAGCTCGGTTGGGGCGGTTACTGGGCCTGGGACCCGGTCGAGAACGCGGCGTTGATGCCGTGGCTGATGGGGACCGCGTTCCTGCACTCGATCATGGTCCAGGAGAAGCGGGGGATGCTGAAAGTCTGGAACGCCTGCCTGATCGTTGCGACGTTCTCATTGGCGCTGCTCGGCACCTTCCTCGTCCGCTCCGGCGTCCTGCAGTCGATCCACGCCTTCGGCGACAGCACCGTCGGCCCCTACATCCTCGGCCTGATCGCGGTCGTCCTGGTCGGCTCGACTGGACTGATCGTCTCCCGCCTCGACGATCTGCGCTCCGAGAAGCGGATCGACTCTCTCGCCTCCCGCGAGTCGGTCTTCCTGGTCAACAACCTGCTCTTGGTGGCGCTCGTCGTGGCGATCTTCTGGGGGACCTTCTTCCCGTTGATCTCGGAGCTGTTCACGGGGGACAAGTCGTCGCTGGCAGCGCCATGGTTCGACCGCTACACGACGCCGCTGGCGATCGTGCTGGTGCTCTTCACCGGGATCGGGCCGCTGCTTGCCTGGCGGCGGATCAGCTGGGACTCGGCGAAGCGCGTCTTCGTCGCCCCCGCGATCGTCGCCGCCCTCGTCGGCCTGGGCCTGGCGCTGGTCACCGACGCGGGCGGCAAGCCCTGGGCGCTTGCCCTCTTCGCCTTCGCCGCCTTCGCCCTGACCGGGCTGACCCAGGAGTTCTGGCGCGGCGCGGCGGCGCGGCGCTCGTTGCAGCGGTGGCTCGATGCCCGCGGCTCTGGTCGGGGTCGTCGCGCGCAACCGCCGCCGCTACGGCGGCTACATCGTCCATGTCGGCATAGCGGTGCTGTTGATCGGCATCGCCGCCTCTTCCAGCTTCCAGACCAAGCCGGACGTGCGGTTGCGCCCCGGGCAGAGCGCGGTCGTCGACGGGTACACCGTGACCTACGTGCGGCCGACGGCCAAGGTCGACCCACTCGCCTTCACCGCCGGCGCCGCACTGCGGATCGAGAAGGACGGTGAGAGCTTCCTGCTGCACCCAGACCGTCGCTTCTTCCGCCCGACCGGGGTGGGAGAGGGGACGATCTGCAATTACTTTGCCGGCGAATCCGACCAGCGACATCGGCCTGAAGGCGGGCTTCCTGAGGGATTTCTGGACCGCCCTGCAGCCGAGCATCGTCGGCATACAGCGCCAGTGCCCGTGCTGCGGACAAGGGCTTCGAAGCGTGTGTCTCGGGCGCGCCCGGCACGCCGTCGCAGTGCCGGGCGGTATCGCAGCTGATGCGGGCTGCGGCGGCCAACCCTCGCCTGCGTCCCACCGCGCTGGCCCAGATCGAAAACCTGCAGGTGGCGACGGCGCAGCGGATCGCCCAGGGCTATCTGTCCGAAGACGCCACCGCCACCTTTCGCGTCATCGTCAACCCGCTCGTCACCTGGATCTGGATCGGCGGGCTGATCTCCCTCTCCGGCGCCCTGATCGCGATCTGGCCGGCCCGCGGGGCCCGCCGCCGCCCGGCTGCGGATACGGAGCTGGAGGCTTTGAAGGAAGCCAAGTACCGCGAGATCCGCGACGCCGAGCTCGATCACGCCGCCGGCAAGCTCTCCGACGAGGACTTCGCCCTGCTTGACGCCGAGCTGCGCAAGGAGGCGGTCGAGATCCTCGACGCGGAGCAACCGGCCGAACCGGTTTAGTTTGAGATCCATATGAGCACTCGATGGCATCTGCGCAACTCGGCCCTGTGCGTGCTCCTGGTCTCCGTGGCGGTGCTCGTCATCGCCTCCGTCGCGCAGGCGGCAACCACCTGGTCGGCATCCCCCGGCGCTGCGACGGCGCGCGAGGCGCTGCGCTTCTGGACGCCGGCCCGGATGCGGCAGGCGAGGCCGCTGGACATGCCGAGGCCCGAGGGCGGGGGCCTGGCGGGACAATCCACCGCCGAAGCCGGGGTCGACCCGGTGCGTGGTCTGGAAGCGGACGCCCGGGCGCGCTCCGAGTTCGCCGCGGTCGCCGATCCCACCGCACCGGGGTTCAGGCAGAACGGCGTGATCTTCATCGTCCTGCCGGGGGGCTTCGGGCTTGGCCGCTGCTCCGGGACCTCGGTCAACGCTCCCAACCGCAGCGTCGTCATCACCGCCGGGCACTGCGTCAACGAGGGCGGTCCCGGCCACTGGTTCAACCAGGACTGGGTTTTCGTGCCCGGCTACCACGACGGGGTGCGGCCTTTTGGTGTCTTCGTCGCCAAGTGGCTCGGCGCTACCGAGCCCTGGGTCAACGGCGGCAGCGAGAACGCCGACGTCGGCGCCGCGGTGGTCTCGCGCAATGAACGCGGCCAGCGCCTGGGCGCCGCGGTGGGGGGAGACGACATCGCCTGGAATCTCTCGCCGAACCAGGTGTTCGACGTCCATGGCTACCCGGTGGAAAAACCCTTCGACGGGGCGACCCAGAGGCTCTGTGCCGGCACCCCGTTCCTCGGCCACGACCTCGCCTCGTTTCTCTGGCCGGGCCCGCTCAATCTGGCCCTGACCTGCGACGTGACGGGCGGCGCCTCGGGCGGCGGCTGGACGATTCACGGCAACGTGCTGAACGGGGTCACCAACTACGGCTACGGCGACGACTCGAGCACCGATTTCGGCGCCTACTTCGGCGAGGCGGTGCACGCGCTCTACGCGCGCGCAGCGAGGGTGCGATGAAGTCTCGCCTTGCTTGTGCCTGCCTCGTGCTGGTCGCGGCGCTTCTCTGCGCTCAGCCCGCCGCCGCGGAATCCTCGTCGTCCGCGCCCGCGCTCCTTGCCGGAGCCTCCCAGCTGAATGACGAGCTGGCGCTCTTGGGCCAGGGTTCGAGTTCCCTCGGCCTGCCGGGCGGCCGGACCCTCTCCGAACTCAAATTCGAGAACAGCGACGGCTACGCGATCACGGTCGTCGCCTACGGCCAGACCGTCTCCCTCAGCGTCGCCCATGCTCACGGCCGGCGGAAAGGCCGCGGGCCCGCTTCGACCGCGACCTATCTCGCTCACGGCAAGGTCACGTCGACGTCGATCGCGGCCTCATTCGGCGACCGCGGCCGGATCGATGTTCGCTTCCAACCATCGGGGCAGAAGCTCCGCGCCACGCATAAAGCGGGCTGCAAGAGGCCGGGCGGCGGCGTTCTGGCCCGTTTCGGTGTCTTTCGCCGGCGGGCTGCGGTTCCGGGGCGAGGGAGGGTTTACCTCCGCTGAGGTCCACCGCGTGCGCGGGCGGTCGGTCGACTTCAGCGCCCTGGTCGCCTGTCTCTTCGGCGCAACGCCTCACGGTCAACAGGCGGTGCTGCCGGCGCCGAAGCTCCTCTGGGGAATTCACCTACCGGGCGTCGACGGGGGGGTCCGCCGGGCGACCCCGGAAACCCCAAGCGTGCAGACGCATCCCAGCCACGGCCCCAAACCCACGACCCTGCTCGCCGACCACAAAACTCCACTGACGCGAACGGTCTTCGCCGCACAGGCTCGCGGCAAGGGCAAGGTGCGCCTGCTCGCCCTCGAGTCGGCCAGCGAAGGGTCGATCGGCGTCATCCGCTTCGTCAAGACCCAGGCGGACCCATCGGTCTTCAGCGTCGACGACATCCTTTCCAGCGCCAGCATCAGGCCACCCGCGCCGTTCAGTGGCACGGGTGCCTACGAGCAGGGCCCCGGCAACACGAAGAGCTGGACTGGCTCGCTTGCCGTCTCCGTTTCTCGGCGCGCCGCACGTACCGCTGACCGGCTACGCCGTTCGTCGCCCGGCTCGCGCGCGGCTGGTAGCCGCCGCAACCGAGTACAGCTAGATCTTCAGCAGCACCACGGTGTTGACGGCGAAGAGGACCGCGAAGAAGACCGTGGCGCGATCCAGGTTGCGCTCGACCATCGAGCCGCCGCCGAAGGAGCTGCCCCCGCCGCCGATCCCGAAGGCGCCGGAGAGCCCGGCGTCTTTGCCGGAGTGCAGCAGGATCAGGAAGATCACGATGCCGGCGATGATCACTTGGAGGACGGCGAGGAGCGTGTACACGCGGCGGATGGTAGCGCGGCGCCGCACGGGCGGTTTTCGCGACAGATTCAAGAATTATGTTGCGTTGGTTGACAAAATCGAGCTAGTCTTGTCAACCAAGCAGACGATTTCTGGCGATCTGACAAGGAGGAGGGCGCCCATGGAGGCAGCCGCGCACGACCACCACCATCATCGCGATGCAGACGTCGAACTGAATCCGGCGGCTTGGACCGACCCAAGCGCTACGCATGGCTGCTCGGGCTGATCGTTCCCCTCGCTGCCGTTTCATCGCCTGGGGCCTGGTGACGCTCACCGGGCTCGGTGTCTTCTGGTTCTACGGCCCGATGCTGGTTTTCATCATCTTCCCCGTGCTGGACATCCTCGTCGGCGTGGACGCCGAGAACCCGCCCGACAGCATCATCAAGTGGCTCGAACAGGACCGCTACTACCGCTGGTGTACCTACGTCTTCATCCCCGTCCAGTACGCCGGGCTGATCTTCGCCTGTTGGCTCTGGGCCGACGGTGGCCTCTCGACCGTCGACAGCATCGGCCTGGCACTGACGATGGGCATGGTCAGTGGGATCGCGATCAACACCGCCCACGAGCTTGGCCACAAGCGCGCCGACCTGGAGAAGTGGCTGAGCAAGGTCGCCCTGGCGCAGAGCGGTTACGGCCACTTCTTCATCGAGCACAACCGCGGCCACCACGTCCGCGTCGCCACTCCCGAGGATCCGGCCAGCTCTCGTATGGGGGAGAGCTTCTGGGCCTTCCTGCCGCGCACCGTATCGGGCAGCATCAGCTCCGCCTGGGGGATCGAGCGCGCCCGCCTCGACCGGACTGGGCCACTCGGTCTGGTCGATCCACAACGACATCCTCCAGGCCTGGGCGATGACCGTGGGGCTGTTCGCGCTGCTGGCGATCGTCTTCGGTCCGGTCGTGTTGCCCTACCTGTTGCTGCAGGCGGTGCTGGGCTTTTCGCTTGCTCGAGGTCGTCAACTATCTCGAGCACTACGGGCTGCTGCGCGGCAAGAAAGAGGACGGGCGCTACGAACGCTGCCTGCCGCAGCACAGCTGGAACAGCAACAACGTCGCCTCCAACGTGCTGCTCTACCACCTGCAGCGCCACAGCGACCACCACGCCAACCCGACCCGCCGCTACCAGGCGCTGCGTCACGTCGACGAGGCGCCGCAGCTGCCGACCGGCTATGCCGGGATGATCGTGCTCGCCTGGTTCCCGCCGATCTGGCGCCGGGTCATGGACGGGCGCCTGCTCGACCACTACGGCGGCAATCTCGACCGCGCCAACATCCAGCCACGCGCGAAGCGCAAGGTGCTCGCCCGTTACGGGGGCGCGACGGCATGAGCGCCTTCCGCTGCCCAGGCTGTGGCTACGTCTACGACGAGGCGGCTGGCCATCCCCGCGAGGGCTTCCCGGCCGGCACCCCCTGGAGCGAGGTGCCGGACGACTGGCACTGCCCCGACTGCGGCGTGCGCGACAAGGTCGACTTCGAGCCCGTGGCCGACCGCGACGATTGACCGCCCTCGCTGCGACGATAGGGGGCGTCGTGGAGGCGCGCACCCCCTATCCCCAGGCCGCCAAGCAGCTGCTGCGCGAAACCCTGTTCGCGGCGGCCCGCGACGAGGTGCAGCGGCGCGCCTGGTCGGAGATCACGATGGCCGAGATCGCCACTGCTGCGGGGGTCAGCCGCCAGACCCTCTACAAGGAGTTCGGCAGCCGCAACGAGTTCGCCCAGGCGCTGGTCATCCACGAGGGAGAACGCTTCCTCGACGCCGTCGACACGGCGGTGCGCGAGCACCTGGACGATCCGCGCGCCGCGATCGGGGCTGCGCTCGAGACCTTCCTGCGTACCGCCGGCGAGGACCCGCTTGTCCGCATTCTGCTCAGCGATGACGGCACCGCCGGGCTGCTCCCCTTCGTCACCACGCGGGGCGCGCCGGTGGTCCTCTGGGCGACCGCCCGCCTAACTGCGACGATCGAAGAGGGCTGGCCGCAGGCGCCGCCGCCGAAAGCCCGCCTGCTCGCCGAGAACCTCGTCCGCCTCGCGATCAGCCACATCACCGCCCCCGGCGACTCGCCCGAGACCACCGCCACCCAGACCGGCGAGCTGCTCGGCCCCTTCGTCGACGAGGCGCTGGGCGAGGCGGAGTCTTAGCAAGCGCCCAGTGCGGTCGTCTTTCCTGTCGCTATGCGGTAGAAACGACGACCGCTACGGGTCTCGGTGGGGGCGCTTGCCGTGGTAGATGACGAAGCTCTGGCTGAAGCCCAGGCGCTCGTAGAAGCGGTGGGCGTCGACATTGGTCTTGGTCGTCGTGATTGCCATGTCGTCGATGCCGAGCTCGGCGAGGCGCTCCCAGGCCGCCTCGATCAGCGCTGCGCCGACGCCGCAACCGCGGTGATCCGGCAGGACAGAGAGGGTCTCCAGCACGCCGGCGCGATCGCCGGTCTGCCATGAGGCGTAGCCGGGTCCGACGGTGACGAAGGCGTAGCCGATCGGGCTGCCTTCGTCCTCGGCGATGACGAAGAAGGTAGCGGGGTCTTCGAGCCAGCGGACGTACTTGGAGCGGCGCATCCGCCAGGCGTCGGCGAACTCGCGCCCGGGGGTCCGCGGGTCGAGCTCGGGAGTAATCCGCACGTGGTGCTCCTGCAGCGCGTTCCACAACGGCTCGACGGCGTCGATCTCCTCGACGCTGTCCGCGTAGCGCAGCGTTATCGCGGATTGACCGGGCTCACTCACCGAGGAAAGAGGTAATCAGAGCGGCCAGCCGCTCCGGCTCCTGGGCTTGGAGGGCGTGCCCGTCGCCCTCGAAGCGCTCGGCTCTGCAGTTAGGCCAGCGAGCGGCGAGTCGGTCGGTGTTCTCGGGTCGAATCACGGCGTCCTCGCTGCCGCAGACGGCGAGGACGGGTGGTGAGCCGGCGTCCGGACGGGCCAGGCCCTTGGCGCTCCACGCGCTGATCGCCGCCTGCTGAGCGGCGAGCGTCGCCGGCGACAACGCGGCTCGGTCCGCGGCCACGACATCGCCGATGCGCTGGTTCATTTCAGTGGCCACACCGGCGGGAAAGACCAGCTCGATCAGCCGCGTGGCCTGCTCCCGCGGCGTTCCCGAGTGGTCGGTCAGCCGTTCGAAGGCGGCTGGGTCTCCTGGCACGGCGGCGTCGCCGCCGGGGTTGGTGGCGAGCAAGACCAGCGCCTCGACCCGGGCAGGCGCTTGGATCGCCAGCGCCTGGGCGATGAAGCCGCCCATCGACCAGCCGGCGACCGGCAGCCGCTCGATCTCGCGTGCGTCGAGCAGCGCCTCCACGTCGGCGGCCATCGCCTCGATCGTCAGCGGCTCGCGCAGCTCGCCGAGCTGCGAGTCACCCATACCGCGATTGTCGGGGCAGATCACCTCGAACGATCGCCCCAGCGCCGCGAGGAATTGTGGGTCCCAACCGGCGGCGGCACCCGAGTAGCCGGTGATCAGCACCAAGGGTGGGCCTGCGCCGACGGATCGCCATGCCAGCCGCCGTCCGTCGATCTCGATCGAGTCGTTGCGTTCGGTCTGCCGCTCCACGGGCAGCCAGTATCCCAGTGCCTCAGGCCTCGATCAGCAAGGTCACCGGGCCGTCGTTGACGAGGGCGACGCCCATGCAAGCGCCGAAGACACCTTTCGCCGCGCCGAGGCGCTCGCAGAAGCGGTCATACAGAGGCTCGGCCTGCTTCCCTGGGGCCGCCTTGACGTAGCTCGGCCGGTTGCCCTTGCGAGCATCGCCGTAGAGGGTGAACTGGCTTACGCAGAGCACCTCGCGCTCGCCCAGCGGCTCGTTCATCCGCCCCTCCGCGTCGTCGAAGATGCGCAGCGCCCGCACCTTCTCCGCCAGTCGGTCCGCCTCGGCCTCGCCGTCCTCACGGCCGACTCCGAGCAGGATCAACATGCCCGGGCCGATCTGGGCTACCCGCTCACCCTCGACGTCGACCGCAGCCTGGCTGACCCGCTGTACGAGCGCTCTCATCGATCTCTCCACGGCATCGGCTCAAGCTACACCCGGCGGCATCGGCCATAGTCTTCGCTCATGGCCAAGTGGGGAGTTCTCGTCGTCTTGGGTGCCGCCCAGTTCCTGATGGTCCTCGACCAGGCGGTGATGAACGTCGCGATCTCGCAGCTGGTCGAAGACTTCGACACCACGGTGACGACGATCCAGATGGTGATCGCCCTCTACGCCCTGGTGATGGCCGGGCTGATGCTGACCGGCGGCAAGCTCGGCGACCTCTGGGGCCGACGGCGCGCATTCACGATCGGCCTGGTCATCTACGGCATCGGGTCTGGCCTCACCGCTGCCTCATGGAGCGTGCCAAGCCTGATGCTCGGCTGGTCGATCCTCGAGGGGATCGGCGCCGCTCTGGTCATGCCGGCCCTCGTCGCCCTCGTCGCCGGCAACTACAAGGGCGCCGACCGGGCGATCGCCTACGGCGTGCTCGGCGGCGTCGCCGGGGCCGGCATCGCCGTCGGCCCGATCCTCGGCGGCTGGATGACCACGGACTTCACCTGGCGGCTCGTCTTCATCGGCGAGGTCGTCGTTGCACTCGGCATCCTTTTCGGCACGCGGATGATCCGCGAGCCGGAGCGCGAGCAGGGGAAGCCCGGACTCGATTGGGTCGGCAGCGTGCTCTCCGCCTCGGGCCTGGCGCTGATCGTCTTCGGCGTCCTGCAGGCGAGCAACTGGGGCTGGCTGGCGCCGCGCGCCTCGCCGATCGAGCCCTTCGGCTTCTCCCTGACCCCGTTCGTGATCGCCGCCGGCGCCCTGGTTCTCGGCGGCTTCGTCTCCTGGGAGCGGCGCCGCGAGGAGCATGGCTTGCCGCCACTGGTCCACCTCGGGATGCTGCGCATCCGCGCGCTGCGCGGCGGCATCTCGATGCTGCTCGCCCAGAACCTGATCCTGATGGGGATCTTCTTCACGATCCCGCTCTACCTGCAGATCGTCCAGGGCCTCGACGCGCTCGAAACCGGCGTGCAGATGTTGCCGGCCTCGGCCGGGCTCTTCCTCGCCGCGATCGCCGGCTCCGCCCTTGCCAAGCGCTTTGCCCCACGGGGGCTCGTGCGTGTCGGGCTGCTGATCGTGCTCGCGTCGATCGCGATGTTGCTGGGGACGATCGAACCCGAGCTGGACAGCGGCGCCTTCCTTGCGGCGACCGGCGTGCTCGGGATCGGCATGGGCCTGATCGTCTCCCAGCTCGGCAACGTGGTCCAGTCTGCGGTCGGTGACGCCGACCGCAGCGAGGCCGGCGGCCTGCAGAACACCGCGCAGCAGCTCGGCTCCTCGCTGGGCACGGCGCTGCTCGGCGCGATCGTGATCAGCGGCCTGATCGCGGCCTTCACCTCGAACATCGCCGACGATCCGCGGGTCTCGGCCGACGTCGAAGACCAGGTCCAGGTCCAGCTCGCCGCGGGCGGCAGCTTCGTCGCTTCCGAGGAGGTGCGCGCGGTGGCCAGGGCGGAGGGCATCGACTCCGCTACCGCCGACGCCCTGGTCGAGAACTACGAAGACGCGCAGCTGAAGGCGCTGAAGACCGCATTCCTCTTCGCCGCCTTCCTCGTCCTCGCCTCGTTCTGGACGACTCGGCGCCTGCCGACGCAGCGCTTCGACGAACTGCAGGCGGGCCCTGATCCACCGCTTGCCGAGTCTGCCGTAGCCTGAGTCGATGTCCGATTCGATTCAGAGCCATCCCGGTTCGCCCGACGAGCGCGCTGCTGCGGGCAAGGCCGCTCGCACGGCCGCACCTCGCTCCAGTCACGGCGAGTGGACGCCGGCGAGCGATCGCGCCGACCCGGTCGAGCTGCTCGAGCACCAGGCCACCTCGCGCGTCGGGCAGCTGGTGCCGCTGCGCTACGGCCGCATGCTGGCCTCGCCATTCACCTTCTACCGCGGCGCCGCTGCGGTGATGGCGGCCGACCTTGCCCTGACGCCGCGTTCGGGGCTCGAGACCCAGCTCTGCGGCGACGCCCACCTCTCCAACTTCGGCGCCTTCGCCTCGCCGGAGCGGCGGCTCGTCTTCGACCTCAACGACTTCGACGAGACCCTGCCGGGGCCGTGGGAGTGGGACGTGATGCGTCTTGTCGCCAGCTTCTCGCTGGCCGGCCGCGATCGCGGCTGCAAGGGCTCCGAGCGGCGCGACATCGTGCTGGCGGCGGCGCGGGAGTATCGCGAGACGATGCGGCGGCTGGCGGGGATGGGCAACCTTGAGGCCTGGTACCAGGAGCTCGACGCGGACGCGATAGCCGCCCGCTGGGCGACGGCGGTAGGTGGCAAACAGCGCAAGGCGTTTGAGCGCGGCGTCGCCAAGGCACGGGCCAAGGACAGCGAGCGAGCATTCTCGAAGCTCGTCGAGGAAGTCGACGGGAAGCTGCGCATCCTCAGTAACCCGCCCTTGATCGTGCCGATCGAGGAGCTTGCCAAAGAGGCACAGGGGGTGGACGTCGAAGCGCTCGTCCGGGACGTTCTCTCGGCGTACCGCGACTCGCTCCCGGTCGAGCGGCGCGCCCTGCTCGACGGCTACCGCCTGATCGACATCGCCTTCAAAGTCGTCGGCGTGGGCAGCGTCGGCACTCGGGCCTGGATCGCTCTGCTGCTGGGTCGCGATCGGCGCGACCCGCTCTTCCTCCAGATCAAGGAGGCGCAGCGCTCGGTGCTCGAGCCCTATACGGCGCCGAGCGAGTTCGACCTCCAGGGCGAGCGTGTCGTCCACGGGCAGCGGCTGATGCAGACGGCAAGCGACGTCATGCTCGGCTGGGTCCGGGCAAAGGGGGTTGACGGCAAGGAGCGCGATTTCTACGTGCGTCAGCTCTGGGACTGGAAGGGCTCGGTGCAGATCGAGTCGATGGACGCGCGGGGCCTCATCGCCTATGCGGAGATCTGTGGCATGACCCTGGCCCATGCCCACGCCCGCGGGGGCGACCGGATCGCGATCGGCTCCTACCTCGGCAAGAGCGACGTCTTCGACACCGCGATGGCCGAGTTCGCCGAGGGCTATGCCGACCAGAGCGAACGCGACTACGAGGCGCTCAAGGCGGCGGTCGACGAGGGCCGCATCGAAGCGGTGGCCGAACCCGCCTAGCGGGTCGGTCTAGGGCGCCGGCGGGAGTTCGACCGGTGTGGAAGGCGACGCACCCTGCTGCAGCAGGGTCGCCAGGTAGAGAACGACGGGATCGGAGCCGCGGTTCGCCGCTTCGTGAATGTCAGACGGCTGCTCGACTATCCACTGGCCGGCGCGGATCGCAGCGGTCTGACCGGCGGCGATCTTGCGAACCAAGGTCGGATTCCGATCCGATTCCCCGCTCCGCACGACGACCGAGCCGCGCCTGACCGTGTAGGTGAGGACGCCCGCCTGGACCCGCGCGATCTGGGTGCCGAGATGGTGGTGGGTTGCCAGCTTGGCCCCCGGTTCGACGACCACCCGGCTGAGGACCATCGTGCGCCCGGGCGCGCCCTGAACGCGACTGGTCTGCGCCAGCGCGTTGCGGATCGCCGTCGGCGCGGCCTCGGTGCTGCCAAAGGCGGTCGGCAGCAGAGCGCCGAGGGCGATGCCCGTGGCCAGCGCGAGCACGACTATGAAGCGTGGTTTGGCAAGCCTGGTCATACGGAGTCCTTCGATGCGGCTGAATGGAGTCGAACCATCACGTCCCGTAAAGGACACAAGCCCCTCAAGCTTGCGCGTCTACCAGTTCCGCCACAGCCGCCCGGGGGTGGCGATTCTAGATGTTTGGCGGAGAGGGGGCTTGCGGTGTGCTGGATCGGCGGCTGCGCGGGCGCGGTTTGGCTTGCACGTGTCCGAATCGGTCGGTACGCTACGAACAAGTGTTCGAACGCCTTCGCTTGTTTGATGACGAGGAGGATTGCCCGGTGGACCTGGACCTGACCAAGAGGCAGAAGGAGATCTTCGACTTCATCGGCCGCTACGCGGAGAAAACCGGCTACCCGCCGACCGTCCGCGAGATCGGCAAAGCGGTTGGGCTGCATTCCTCCTCGACCGTGCATGCGCACCTCGCCAACCTCGAGAAGATCGGGCTGCTGCGCCGCGATCCGTCAAAGCCGCGCGCGATCGAGCTGCTCATCGACAAGGCGAAGAAGACGATCCGGCCCGACCAGTCGGGTCTGCCCCTGCTTGGCCACGTCGCTGCCGGTGCGCCGATCTTGGCCGAAGAGAACATCGAGGAATACATCGAGATCCCCGACGTGGTCGGTGGCGAGGAAGGCGACTACGTCCTCCGCATCCGCGGCGAAAGCATGAAGGAAGCGGGCATCTTCGAGGCCGATTACGTCATCGTCCGGCCGACCGACGACGCGACCGACGGCGAGATCGTCGTTGCCCTGATCGGCGAGGAGGCGACGGTCAAGCGCTTCTTCCGCGAATCCGACCACATCCGCCTGCAGCCTGAGAACGAGACGATGGAGCCGATCCGCAGCGCCGAGGTAAGTGTGATCGGCCGGGTCATCGGCGTAGTGCGCAAGGTCTGACGGACCCAGGATCTCGTCAGGGCCACTTTCCTGACTCGATCAACTTCTTGTAGCGACGCTGTCTTCGGCGCGCGTCGCGCATCACCAGAGGCAGCAGCCGCAGGGCGAGGCGGGGGAAGAGGTCGAAGAGGCGCAGCAGCGGTCCGCGCCAGCGTGGCAGCACGAGCAGCGGCCGCGGGCGTTCGGTCAGCTTGCCGACCGCCGTCGCGACCTCTCCAGGGGTGAGCAGCTGGCCGGAGAATGAGCCGGCCGCCGCCGGGTCGTCGAGCTTGTCCTCGAGCATCGGCGTCCAGATTCCGTCCGGACAGACGGCGGAGAGCTGTACGCCTGATACGCCGGATCGGCGCAGGTCGAAGAGAGTGCCGAGGGTGAAGGCCATCGCCGCGTGCTTGCTCGCCGAGTAGTTCACCTCTCCCGGGGCTGCAACCAGTCCCGCCAGTGAGATCACGTTGATCACGTGGCCGCGTCCGGCAGGCAGCATCTTCTCCAAGGCAGCAATCGTGCCGTTCATCGTCCCCAGCGCATTGACGTCAAGCATCGTTCTCCGCGTCGCCTCGCCCTGCTCCCAGGACTGGCCGGTGGCCAGCACGCCGGCGTTGTTGACCCAGAGATCGAGTGTTCCGGATCGCGTCGCGGCAGCCGTCGCGATCGCGTGACAGGCCTCCTGGTCGGTGACGTCGAGCTCCGAGGAGCTGGCGCCGGCACCAATTTCGGCCGCGGTTGCCGCCGCGGCGTCGGCGTCGATATCGGTTGCCTGGATCAGGTAGCCACGGCCGGCGAGATCGAGGGCGATCGCGCGGCCGAGACCACCGCCCGCTCCAGTGACGACGGCTACCGGCATCCGCGCAGGATATTCGATGCAATTGTCGCGAGCGGCCTGTCGCGCTCGCTTTGCGCGCTAGCATCGGGGAGCGGGCCGAGCGACCGCGGGGGGAGAGAAAACCCTTCGAGGAAAGTCCGGACACCAAAGGGCGAGGGCGGTGGGTAACGCCCACCCGGGGAAACCCGCGGGAAAGTGCCACAGAAACACACGGCCGATGGCGCAGCCACACGTGAGCTGCGTACAGGCAAAGGTGAAAAGGTGCGGTAAGAGCGCACCGGCGTCGCGGTGACGCGGCGGCCAGGCAAACCCCGCCCGGTGCAAGGCCAAACAGGATCGTCGACCCTGCCCGGCGAGATCCAGGTAGGCCGCAGGGCCGCTTTGGCGGCCCCTCGGGGCTTCGGCCCCGGTGAGATAGATGGTCGTTCACGACAGGATCCGGCTTACAGGCCCGCTACGGAAAGGCCCCCGCAAGGGGGCCTTTCCAATCTCTTCACAATTTTCTGTCTTAGCGTTTGCTAACGTGCCGCCAACTTCCGCTGAATCTCCGCCACATATCGCGGGGAGCGGGGGACCCACAAGTTGGGGCGAATCGTCGGCATCTGCCACGTAGCGCAGCTCTTTCAGCGCGAGCCCGTCAGCTAACCCCGTAAGCGTTCGAAAGAGCGATGAAGACAAACGCAAACCGCCCCTGGCGGAAAACCCGAGCTTGGCCTGCGCTGCTGCTTTTCGTGGCGGCCCTCGCCGTGTCCGCTGCGCCTGCCCAGGCGTCGACCGGGGGCGCGTCGACGGTTGCCGACAGCGGCACGCCGGCGGGGAGCGAAATTGCCTTCGCCCCGATGCAGTGGGCCGGGGCCACCTGGTACGGGCCAGGCCTGTACGGCCGTCACACCGCCTGCGGACAGACCCTCGGTCCGGAAACGATCGGCGTCGCCCACCGCAGCCTTCCTTGTGGCACCACGGTCAAGTTCGCCTACCACGGCCGCTCGATCGTCACGCAGGTGATCGACCGCGGTCCCTACAGTCGCGGCAACGCTTGGGATCTGACCCAAGCCGCCGCTCACGCCCTCCAGTTCGAAAAGTCGGGCGCCGATCGGCTCCGCTTTGCCGTCTCGCTCGAATATGCCCGGAGCTCGCATGCCGCGCCGGCGGCTGGCGGTCGCCGTTCCGGCTAGTCTTCAGCCTCTAAGCAGGACTTTTCTACGAGAGGAGCACGGGCATGTCGAGGTTTTCCCAGAGAGCCGCAGTCGCCGATCGGTTCGCAGGACGCAGTCGGTTTGCCGTGCTCGCCGCCCTGTCGGGGTGCCTGCTTGCGTTGATCCTGATGGTCGCTGGCGCTGGGGCCGCGACCAACTCGCGCACCACCGTCGTGCTGGGTGCCACCGCGACCGTTCCCGACCCATCCTGCCCGGACCTGCCCTGCCAGGCGGTGGGAAGCGTCACCGGCTTCCAGGTCAGCACCGACCAGGGAGGGCTCCCCTTCAACGTACGGCGGGACGGCAAGGTGAAGGCGTGGACGCTGACGCTCGCCGAGCCGACCAGCAAGCAGCGCTCTTTCTTCAACGGCTTCTTCGGCACGCCGCCCGAGGCCCGGCTGGCGATCCTGCGCCGCGTCCCCGGTACCGAGCCGCCTCGCTACGTCCTGCGCAGCCAGGGCTCGATCCACGTGCTCAGCCCCTACCTCGGCCAGACGGTCAAGTTCGGCGCCTCGCTGAAGGTCGAAAAGGGCGACATAGTCGGCATCACGATCCCGACCTGGGCCCCGGCCTTCGCCCAGAACCTCTCGTCGAAAAACGCCTGGCGCGCCAGCCGCGAAGAGGGCAAATGCACCAACACCACCGACGTTCGCCAAGGCCAACCTCAACAAAAGGTTGGAACCCGCGCCACCTACGGCTGTCGCTACTCAACCGCGCGGCTGCTTTACACGGCTACGGTCGTAGAGGACTAAAGCTCTGCCGCCTGCGCTCCTCGCGCGGGTGGCGCGAGGGGAGGGGGTGTTCGGACGGGTGAGTCCGCTAACACCCCCTCCCCTCGTGACAGGACCCGCGCGCTTAAGCCGCCGAAGGCAGCACTTCGGGCGTCGCCTGGTCTTTGGGTAGAGCAGCCGCGCTGGCGATCAGGCTCTGAAACTCGTTCAGCGCCAGGTGCGCGACCGCCTCGAGGATCTCCTCGTCGCTCCAGCCGATCTCCCGTGCCTCCTCGTGCAGGTGGTGAGGGGGAGGGGCGTCGGCTTCGAGCGTCGCCTTGAGGTATTCGAGCAGCGCCGCCTCTTTGGCGTCGCCGGAGCTGAAGCTCCGCGCTCGTGAGACCTCGTCCAGCCCGAGTCCGGCGCGGCGCGCCGACTTCGCGTGCTGGGCGGTGCTGTAGGAGTCGTGCCTGTACTCGGCAACCGCCAGGGCGATCCGCTCGCGGGTTGCCTGCGGCAGAACGCCGCCGCGCAGCTCGGAACGCATCCGGGTGTAGGCACGCAGCACGGCGGGAGCGCCGGCGAGCACGCCGACGAACTTGGTCACCGCGCCGCCGGCCGCCTGGATGCTCTTGATCAGGGGAGCACTCTCGTCAGGGGCCGTCAACTCGTCGTGTATCTGGAATCTGCTTACTGCCGTTTTTACGGTCACTTGCATCCCGCCTTTAGCTCGGATTGACGGAATTCCGCTTCACAGAGCCTTTACGTGGCCTTTACTTTACTTTAAGCCATTAACTTACGCGAAGTAAGTTATACCTGGATCCAGACGCTCCCGCAACCCCTCTGCGTCCAACGTCACATACCCGTAATACGTGGTTTTGCACCTCGGCGGTTCACTTCGCCTATCTTTGCCCCCGACCGCGCGAAACAGCACGAAGGAGACCGGGATGGCAGAGCAACCAACTAGTGCCGCCGATGTAGCCGAGATCGTCAAGGAGCGCGACGTTCGCTTCATCCGCCTCTGGTTCACCGACGTGCTCGGTCAGCTGAAGAGCTTCTCGATCAACTCCTCCGAACTCGAGGATGCGCTCGAGGGGGGGATGGGCTTCGACGGCTCCTCGATCACCGGCTTCAACCCGATCGAGGAGTCGGACATGATCGCGATGCCCGACCCGTCGACCTTCGCGATCATCCCCTGGCGGCCCGAGGAGGAGAACGCGGTCGCGCGGATGTTCTGCGACATCCGCGTCCCCGGTGGCGACCCGTACGAGGGAGACCCGCGCTGGATTATGCGCCGGGCGCTCAAACGGGCCGAAGACATGGGCTTCGACACCTACAACATCGGCCCCGAGCTCGAGTACTTCTACTTCCGCTCGGCCAAGCCGGAGGGCGGCGTGCCCGAGGTGCTCGACGAGGGCGGCTACTTCGACCTGACCACGCTCGACGCCGGCTCCGATGTGCGCCGCGACACGATCCTGGCCCTGGAGAAGATGGGCATCCACGTCGAGTACGCCCACCACGAGGTCGGCCCCTCCCAGCACGAGGTCGACATGCGCTACAAGGACGCGCTGCAGATGTCGGACGACTGCATGACCTACCGCATCGTCGTCAAGGAGTACGCGATGAAATACGGCTGGCACGCGACCTTCATGCCGAAGCCGCTGTTCGGCGAGAACGGCTCCGGAATGCACGTCCACCAGTCGCTTGCCAAGGACGGCAGAAACGCCTTCTTCGACGCCGACGACCCCTACTTCCTCTCGTCCACGGCCAAGGCCTTCATCGCCGGCCAACTGCGCCACGCGCGTGAGATCTCGCCGCTCTTTGCCCAGTGGGTCAACTCCTACAAGCGCCTGGTCCCGGGCTTCGAGGCGCCGGTCTACCTCGCCTGGTCGCGCCGCAACCGTTCAGCCTTGATCCGCGTGCCGCTCTACCACCCCGGCAAGGAGGCGGCGACGCGGGCCGAGCTGCGCTGCCCCGACCCCGCCTGCAATCCCTACCTCTGCTTCGCCGGCATGTTGCAGGCCGGCCTGGAGGGGATCGAACACGGCTACGAGCTGCCCGAGCCGATGGAGCAGAATCTCTACCACCTCTCGCCCGAGGAGCGCTCCCAGCGCGGTATCGAGCAGCTGCCGGAGACGCTTGGCGAAGCGATCGACATCGCTGCCGACTCGGAGCTGGTGCTGCGCACGCTCGGCGAGCACACCTTCCGGCGGTTCGTCGAGATCAAGCGGCAGGAATGGGACGACTACCGCGTCCAGGTCACGCCCTACGAGATCGAGAACTTCCTACCGGTTCTCTAGTGCTTCTGGCCGCGGGTCCTGTCGCGAGGTAGGGGTGGGTTAGCGGACTCACCCGTCCGAACCCACCCCTACCTCGCGCCACCCGCGGGAGGGGCGCAAGGCAACGGGTCAGACCTCGCTCGGGGCTGGGGTGGCCGCGGTCTCGGTCCCTTTTTTTGAAAGCTGAGAGGGCCACCAGAACTTGTCGCCGAGGTTGAGGGCGATTGCCGGGACGAGGATGCTGCGGACCAGGAAGGTGTCGAGGAGGACGCCGAAGGCGACTACGAAGCCGAGCTCGGTGAGGAAGGTGAGGGGTAGGACCGCCAGCACCGAGAAGGTGCCGGCGAGGACGATGCCGGCGCTGGTGATGACCGCGCCGGTGACCGCGAGGGCACGGAGGATCCCTTCTCGCGAGCCGTGCTGGATCGTCTCCTCCCGCGCGCGGGAGATCAGGAAGATGTTGTAGTCGACCCCGAGCGCGACCAGGAAGATGAAGGCGAAGAGGGGCAGGGACGGGTCCGAGCCGGGGAAGCCGAAGACGACGTCGAAGACGAAGTAGCCGAACCCCAGGGCGGCGAGGAAGCTGAGGATCACGGTGCCGATCAGGATCAGCGGCGCGGTCACGGCGCGCAGCAGGCCGATCAGGATCAGCAGCACGACCAGCAGCACTATCGGTGGGATCACGATCGAGTCCCAGCCGGCGGCGTCGCGGACATCGAATTCGACCGCGGTGGGTCCGCCGACCAGGGTGCTGGGCGCGACCTCGTGGGCCGCTTCGCGGATCGGCTCGACCAGGTCGAACGCCTCGGTCGAGTAGGGGCTGATTTCAAGCGTCGCCTGGATCAGCGTTCCCGGCGGTCCTTCGCTCACCGGGCCGGAGACCGCCTCGACGTCTTCGACTCCGGCGACGGCGCGGCGCACGGCCGGGACATCGGCACGGTTTGCAACGACGATGTCGGTGAGGGCGGTGGCGCCCGAAGGGAAGCTCTTGTCGAGCAGGTGCTGGCCTTCGACCGATTCGACTTCGGTGCGGTAGCTGTCTTCGCTGGTCAGGTCGGTGGAGAAGAAGGCGAAGCCCGCGCAGAGGATCAACAGAACGGCGATCGAGCCGGCCATGATCCGCGTCGGCGACGCGGCGACGCGGTCGCCGACGCGTTTCCAGAATCCGTGCGTCGCGTCAGCGGCGTGCTCGAGTCGGTGGCGGCGCACCTCATAGGGGGTGAAGACCGCCCGGTCCAGCGGCCCGATGATCAGCGAGGGGATGCGCCTGCCGCTGAGCCGTCGCAGGAGCCAGTTGAGCAGCACTAGCAGCAGGACCGGAGGAATGATGATCAGCAGGCAGGCGAGGACGACCCGTGCGAGCGACCCAAACGCCGACCCTTCGACGATCCGCCGCCGGGCGCGCTCGGAGATTTCGTCGGCGCTCGGTGCCGTCTCCGGCGTGTGTGGCACGAAGGGCCAGAAGGCGCGGCGGCCGAAGATCGTCAGCAGGGCCGGCAGCAGGGTAAGCATCGAGAGCGCGGCACAGGCGATGCCGATCGCGGCGATCGGGCCGAGACCCGAGGTGCCGTTGACCTTGGCGATGGTCAGGCAGAGCAGGGCGGCGACAACGGTTGCCGCCGAGGCGAAGATCGCCGGCCCGGCGGAGGCCAGCGCGGTGCGCATCGCCTCGTGCTTGTCGACGGTGTGGTGAAGCTCCTCGCGGTAGCGGGCGACGAGCAGCAGCGCGTAATCGGTGCCGGCGCCGAGCACGAGCACCGACATGATCGAGCTCGACTGTCCGTTGATCGTCACCCCCAGCTCGGAGACTCCGTAGCCGATCGAGCGCGAGAGCGTCTCGGCAAACAACACCGCGATAAGCGGAATGAGGAAGAACATCGGCGAGCGGTAGATGACGATCAGCAGGAAGATCACCAGACTGAGCGCGGCCAGCAACAGGGTGCCGTTGATGCCTTCGAAGACTTCGATCGCATCGGCCGAGAAGCCGGCGCCGCCGGTGATCTTCACCTCGAGGCCGCCGCCCGGATCGGATATTTCGTCTCGCCAGAACTTGACCGGGTCGACGATCAGGTCTCCCTCGCCTTCGGGTTTGAGATATGCGCTGACGATCGCCGCCTTGCCGTCGGGTGAGCAGACCGGACCGACGAACGGCGCGTAGCCGGCGGGCTGGCCGGGCACCGCTTCGGTCGGCGTCGCGCATCCCGGCGGCAGCGCCTTCTGCGGCGCGGCCGCTTCCTCCGAATCCGGTCTCTTACCGCCCGCCGCCGCCGTTTCGCCGTCGGGAACGACGCCGGGGAAGCGCTTCGCAGTCATCCTTTCGACGTCTTCGACGATCGTGCGCTGGTCGGCGGCGGTCAGGCCGGACTCGCGTCGGAAAACGATCACCGCGGGAGCGATTTCGCCGTCCTGAAGCGACTCGGTTGCGTCCAGCGCCTTGGTCGATTCGGCCGAGCCGGGCAGGTAGGAGGTTGCCTCGTTGCTTTCGGCGTCTTCGAACTTGCCCGGCAGGTTGGCGGGGCCGGCGGCTATGAAGATGCCGACGAGCCAGACCGCGAAGACGATCCACTTGGCCCTATGACCGGCAGCGAAGGTGAACATCGAACCGCGCACGAGGCGACATCCTTTCAGACTAGGTCGGCAAGGTGCTCAGGATTGGTTACCGGTACCCGGCAGCTGAAGTTTTCGCACACGTAGGCCGCAGACAGGCCGTCGACCTGGGTGCGGCCGGTGAGCAGGGGAGGGGTGTCGCTTCCCGCCGGCCCGCCGGCGAGGACGAGGTGGGGGCGGTGGCCGGAGCGGACGACCGCCGAGAGCGCAGTGAGGTCGTTGCCGATCAGCGCCACCTCCTTGGTCGCGGCGAGCCGGAAGTCGAGCGCGCGCAGGAGGTGGGCGAAGGCGTCGGGTTGGCGGGGGGCCGCCTTGGCGAAAAGGCGCAGGACGCCATCTGCCTGCTCGCCATAGGAGCGCTCTCCGGTCAGCGCCTCGAGCCGCAACAGGCCCAGGGCGGCGGCCGAATTTCCAGAGGGAATCGGGTGGTCGCCGATCTCCTTGCGGCGCGCGATCAGCTCCTCGTGGTCGCTGGAGGTCGAGAAGAAGCCGCCGCGCTGGGGGTCGCCGAAGCGGGAGATCATGGTGTCCGCGAGCGCTCGCGCCCGCTCGAACCAGCGCTGCTCGAAGGTCGCCTCGTACAGGGTCAGCAGCGCTTCCAGCAGGAAGGCGTGGTCCTCGAGGTAGGCGTTGAGCCGGCCCTCGCCGTCCTTGTAGGTGCGCAGCAGGTGTCCGTCGTCGCCGCGCAGGTCGCCCAGGACGAACTCGGCGCAGTCGCGCGCCGCATCTAGATAGTCCTCGCGGCCGAGCGCCGCGCCGGCCTCGGCAAGGGCCCCGAGCATCAGCGCGTTCCAGGCGGCGAGGCGCTTGTCGTCCAGCCCCGGTGGCACCCGCTTCGCCCGCGCCTCGTACAGGGCCTGGCGCGCCGCGTCCAGCCCCTCCGGCTCGGCCGTCGCCGCCCCACCGGCCAGGTGGAGGATGTTGCGGCCCTCGAAGTTTCCGGCCTCGCTGACCCCGTAGAACTCTGCGACCGCCTGTGCGCCCTCGCCGAGCGCGGCCTCGATCTCGTCCGGCGTCCAGACGTAGAAGCGGCCCTCCTCGCCCTCGGAGTCGGCGTCGAGAGCCGAGTAGAAGCCACCCTCGGGTCCGCGCATCTCGCGCAGCGCCCAGTCGAGCGTCCGCTCGCAGACGCGCCGGTAGCGCTCGTGGCCGAGCGCCTGCCAGCCGTGCAGGTATGCGCCGGCCAGCAGCGCATTGTCGTAGAGCATCTTCTCGAAGTGGGGGACGAGCCAGCTCGCGTCGACCGAGTAGCGGGCGAAGCCGCCGCCGATCTGATCGTGGATGCCACCGGCCATCATCGCGTCGAGCGTCCGCTCGACGGGCTCGTTGACGCCTCGGGCGAGAAGCAGCTCCAGCGCCGATGAGGGCGGGAACTTGGGAGCGCCGCGGAAGCCGCCGCGCTCAATGTCGGCCGCCTCCCTGAGGGTCGCGATCGCGGTCTCCAGCAGCTCCTCGCCTGGCGCCTCGTCGGAGGGCTCGATCGCGCCGATCGCCCCCAGTTGCACTCGCGTCTCCGGCGCCCGCTTGCGCAGCTCCTCGCGGCGGCTCTCGAAGGCGTCGAGGACCGCTTCCATCACCATCCGGAAGCTCGGCATGCCGCGGCTCTCGTCGGGCGGGAAGTAGGTGCCGCCGTAGAAGGGCACGCCGTCGGGGTCGCAGAAGACCGTCATCGGCCAGCCGCCGTGGCCGCTGATCGCCTGCACCGCCTCCATGTAGAGCGCGTCGACGTCGGGTCGCTCCTCGCGGTCGACCTTGACGCTGACGAAGTGCTCGTTCATGTAGGCGGCGGTGTCGGCGTCCTCGAAGGACTCGCGCTCCATCACGTGGCACCAGTGGCAGGCCGAGTAGCCGACCGAGAGCAGGATCGGGCGATCGAGCTTGCGCGCGCGAGCCAACGCCTCCGCTCCCCACGGGTACCAGTCGACGGGGTTGTCGCGATGCTGGAGCAGGTACGGGCTGGTCTCCTGCGCCAAGCGGTTCGCCATTCACTCACACTACCCGCGGATTGGAGAGGCCAACTATTAGGTGGCGTACGTCGCCGAAACTAGGTCGCAGTTCATAGGAACGGTGTGTTTTTGGGAAATGGACGGGCGGATCTATCTACCTTCCTCGGGTGGCAAACGAAAGACCCCCTGCGCAGAGCGAGCCGGCGATCGAAGCCGTGCTGAACAAGCTCGGGGACGACGACCGGGCGGTTGTGCTGGCCGCGCTGGAGCGCGCCGAACGAACCGAGGCGGAGCTTCGCTACCTCGCCGACCACGACTCGCTGACCGGGTTACTCGACCGCCGCCGCTTCCGCGCCGAGCTCGACCAGTACGTCTCCTTCAGCGCCCGCTATGGCGGCCGTGGCGCGGTGATGATCGTCGACATCGACGGCCTCAAGGGGATCAACGACTCGCTCGGCCACCACGCCGGCGACAACCTGATCCGTCAGGTGGCCGGGGTGATGCGGGAAAGGGTGCGCGCAACCGACATCGTCGCCCGCCTCTCCGGCGACGAGTTCGCGATCCTGATGCCGCAGACCGACGTCGAGGGGGCGATGCAGCTTGGCGAGGACCTGCGCGCCCAGGTCGCCGACAGCGTCCAGCCCACCTCCGACTCCGAGCCGGCGACGATCAGCGTCGGCATCACGATGTTCGGCGGCGGCGAGAAGGGGGTCGGCTCCGAAGCGGTGCTGGTCGCCGCCGATCAGGCGATGTATCGGGCAAAGGAGGGAGGCCGCAACCAGATCGCCCTCTTCCGCGACCCGAACGAGCCACAGCGCGACCCCGAGCGCCGCCAGACGACCGCGGCGAGGATCCGCGACGCGCTGACCGACGACCGCCTCAGCCTTCACACCCAGCCGATTCGCAGCCTCGCCTCCGGCGGCATCGAGCGCTACGAGCTGCTCCTGCGGATGACAAACGAAGAGGGGGAGCTGCTGCCGGCGGCCTCCTTCATCGACGCCGCGGAGCGTGCCGGAATGGTTCAGGAGCTTGACCGCTGGGTCGTCGGCCAGGCGCTGGAGCTGCTCGGAGAGCGGCAGCGCAAGGGGGCGCCACTGTCGCTGCACATCAACCTCTCCGGCGCCTCGCTGGCCGACATCTCAGTGCTCGAGTTCATCGAACGGCGGCTCGACGAAGGCGACGCCGACCCCTCCAGCTGCACCTTCGAGATCACCGAGACGGCGCACGCCCACGACTTCGATGCGGCCTCCGGGTTCGCCGACCGGCTGACCGAGTTCGGCTGCCAGGTCGCGATTGACGATTACGGCGCCGGCTTCAGCCCCTTCCACTACCTGAAGTCGATCCCCTTCGATCTGATCAAGATCGACGGTGCGTTCATCCGCGACCTGCCGCGCAGTGACGCCGACCAGCTCACCGTCCAGGCGATCGTCCAGATCGCCCGCGGGCTCGGCAAGACGACGATCGCCGAGTACGTCCAGGATGACCAGACCGCCGAGATGCTGCGCGAGTACGGCGTCGACATGGCCCAGGGCTTCCACCTCGGCCGCCCCGTCGGTCTAGACGTGGCCTTCGCCAAGACCGCCTAATAGACAGTCGATTCCCACGATCCCCGGCAAGGGAGACTGGCCGTCCTGCAGTCGAATTGACACCCCACGCGCAAAGCGCGTGGGGTGGATGAGGAGCGCAGCCTGCGGCTGCGCGAAGATCGGATTGCATTTCCGCCGCTTCGCGACATTCGCCTGCAGGACGGCCAGTCTCCCTTTGCTGTGCGATCACGGTACGGCTCAAGCTCCGCGGCGCTCTCCAGCTCTTAAAGCTGATGAGACCTTTGGGCCGAGCAAGGCGCTCCGGGAGATCGAAGCTTGGGGGTGTCTAGACGAGATGGCGGGTGCGCCTCTGCGGGAATGTCGCGAAGCGGCGAAATGCAATCTGTCAATCGCGCGGCGAAAGCCGCGCTCAATCTCTGTCGCTAAGCGCGAAGCGCGCGCGACCTCAATTCCCGCAGAGGCGCACCCGCCATCTCGTCCTCAGCCGCGCAGCTCGGCTCCGCTTGATCTTGCCGCTGGCCGTCTTCGGCAACTCGGTGGCGAACTCGACGATGCGGGGGAACTTGTAGGGGGCGGTCTCGCGCTTGCAGTGCTCCTGCAGCTCGCGGGCCAGCTCCTCGCTCGGCTCGCGGTCGCGCGGGACGACGATCGCCCGCACGACGGCGCCGCGCTCGGCGTCGGGAGCGGCGACCGCTGCGGCCTCGGCGACGGCGGGGTGGGCGAGGAGCGCCGCCTCGACCTCGACCGGGCCGATCCGGTAGCCCGAGGAGACGATCACGTCGTCGTTGCGACCCTCGAACCAGAGGTGGCCGTCGTCGTCTTGGCGGACAAGGTCGCCGGTCGGCCACCACTCGCCCTCGAAGCGCTCGCCGTCGAGGTAGCGCGAGAAGAAGGTGGGGGAGGAGGGGGCCTTGAGCTGGAGCTCGCCGTCGCGGACGCGAACGTCGATCCCCGGCAGCGGCCTGCCCATCGAGCCGGGACGCACGGGTTCGCCGGCGAGGTTGCCGGAGATATGACCGGTCTCGGTCTGCCCGTAGCCGTCGGCCGGCGCCAGGCCCATCGCTTGCTCGAAGGCGGCGATCGTCTCCGCCTCCAGCGCCTCGCCGGCGGAGACCATGCGGCGCATCGCCGGGAGAGGCCGCAGCTGGGTGCGCTTGGCCAGCATCCTGTACTCGGTCGGCGCCTGACAGAGCACGTTGACGCCCAGCGCCTCGGCCATGTCGAGTCGCTCGGCCGGGTCGAAGCGACCGTCGTGGATGGCCGCGGCGGCGCCGGTCAGCCAGGGGGCGAGGAAGACGTTGCGGGCCGACTTGGACCAGCCGGGAGCGGTCGTGCACCAGACCAGCTCACCGGGTCGGGAGCCGAGCCAGTGCTCGGCCTGGGCGTGCTGCCCGGTCAGGTAGCGGTAGGCGTGGACGACGCCACGCGGCTCGCCGGTGGTGCCGGAGGTGAAGACGATCAGCGCCGGGTCCTCGCCATCCATCGCCTCGATCGCCGCCGGGCGTCTCCTGCGGCCGGTCCTCGTCGAGGGTCGCGGCGACCTCGTCCAGGGTCATCGCCGCAACTCCGTCGGGGAGCTCGCCGAGCATCTCCTCGGCGGCGACGCAGAGCACCGGTTGGGCAGCGTTGGTGCGTTGCTCGAGGTCGTGGCGGCGTAGCTGGGGGCTGCAGGGTAGGGCGACTGCGCCCATCCGCCAGCAGGCGAGCAGCGTCAGCGCCCACTCGATCCGGTTGCCGAGCAGCGTCATCACGACGTCGCCGCGTTTCACCCCCCGCGCGGCGAAGGCTCCGGAGAGGCCGGCCGAGCGCGCGATCAGTTCGCCGAAGTACCAGTCGCGCCGGTTCCCCTCGGCGTCGACGGCGACGATCCCCAGCCGCGAGGCAGGGGACCGCTCCATCACATCCTCGACGAAGTTCACCCGCGGCAGTCTGCCGCACGAAGGGGCCGACGGGCCTAAAACCGGTCGTATGGCAACCGTTTTAGGCCCGTCGGCGGCGAGGCTAGGTGGTCTCGGGCGCCGGCTCGGACTCGGAGATGCCGAGGCGCAGGTAGATGCGCCGCAGGGGCTTGGGCGCCCACCAGTTCCACTCGCCGAAGCAGGCGCATCAGCGAGGGGACGAGCAGGGCGCGGACGATCGTCGCGTCGATCATCACCCCGAAGGCCATCCCGATCGCGATCTGCTTGACGAAGAAGACGCTGCTGACGCCGAAGGCGAGGAAGACGACCGCGATCGCCAGGGCCGCCGCGGTGATCACCCGGCCGGTGCGGCCGATGCCGATCGCAACCGCCTCCTCATTGCTGTCGCCGAGGTCGTAGCGTTCTTTGATCCGCGCCATCACCAGCACCGCGTAGTCGGTGGCGAGGCCGAAGATCACGGCGAAGAGGAAGACCAGGCTGGTCACCTCGATCGCGTTCGGGCCGGTGTAGTCGAGCGGGGCCTCGAGCCAACCCTCCTGGAAGGCGAGGACGAGGATGCCGAGCGTCGCCCCCAGGGTCAGTGAGTTCATCAGCAAGGTCTTGATCGGCAGCAGGACCGAGCCGGTGAGCAGGAAGAGGAGGATCAGCGTGGTCAGGGCGATGATCCCGACCACCAGCGGCGCGTGCTCGATCAGGCTCTGCTTCTGGTCGATGAAGCCGGCGGTGTTTCCGGAGACGAGTACCGCCGTCGCGCCGGGCGGCGACAGATCGCGGATCGCGTGCACCGCGTCCTGGGTGCCGCCCTGGAGCGCCTGTTCGGAGGGGGCGAAGTTGGCGTAGGCGACTCCTCCCGGCGTGGGGATGAAGGGCGAGCCGCCGTCGATCCCGTCGATCGTTTCGATCTGCTCGCGGAAGCCCGCCAGCCGGGCCGGGCCGGCACCACCGTCGACGGTCACGGTGACTGCTTCGGTGACGTCCCGCGGATAGTGCGCTTCGAGGTACTGGTAGGCGCTATAGGAAGGCTGTCCGGGGGGCACCGCTTCGGAGCTTGGGCCGGTCAGGGTCGTCCAGAGCAGTGGTGCCGCAGCGGCCAGCAGCAGCGCCGAGCTGGCGAGGGCGACGGCGACGGGGCGGCGCATGACGCCGCGGGCCAGGCGGTACCACCCGTCGGAGGTGTCGGACACCGCCGGCCCGCGGCGGATCGAGAGGGCGTCGATGCGGGTCCCCAGCAGCGCCAGCAAGGAGGGCACGACGAGGATCGCTATCAGCGAGGAGAGGATCGCCACCGAAGCCCCGGCGACGGCCATCGAGTAGAGGAAGCGCTGCGGCATGACGATCAGCGCGGCCAGCGCGGCGGCGACCGTGAGGCCGGAGAAGACCGCGGTGCGGCCGGCCGTCTGGACGGTGCGGCGGTGCGCCTCCCGCGACGCACCCCCGCGCGCTATCTCCTCGCGATAGCGCGAGACCAGCAGCAAGGCGTAGTCGACCGCCAGGCCAAGGCTCATTCCGGTTGCGATGTTGAGGGCGAAGAGGGAGGTGTCGGTGAAGGTCGACATGATCCGCAGCACCATCAGCGTGCCGACGATCGAGACGACGCCGATCAGCAGCGGGATCGAGGCGGCGACGACACCGCGGAAGACAAACAGCAGCAGCAGGGCGAGGATCGGGAAGGCGATCAGCTCGGCCTTGGTCAGGTCCTCACGGGTCTGGTCGTTGGTCTCGTTGAAGCCCGGCGCGAAGCCGCCCATCTGCACGTCGAGCGAGCTCGATTCGACCAGCGGCTGCGACCTCTTCGGCGGCGATTCCGCCGGCGTCCTCGATGTCGGTGGTCGAGAGGTAGCCGGCGACCGCCACCGATTCGCCGTCGCGGGCGATCAGCTTGGCCCCGGCTCGGGGTTCGCGCAACGGGTTGACGACATGGCCGACGTATTCGGCTCGCGCCATGCCGCGGCTGAGCCGGCCGACCTCGCGCCGCACGGCGGGGCTGCCCAGGTTCAGCTTGCCGCCCCCGGGCCTGTGGACGACGAGCACGATCGCCGGGTTCGGGTTGTAGCCGAGCGAGTCGTGGAGGACGGCGGTGGCGCGCTCGCTCTCGGAAGCCGAATCGGCGAAGCCTGCCGCCTTGAGGTGGCTCTCGACGTCTTTGCCGGCCGCCGCGGCGAAGACGACGAAGACGGCAACGGCGGCGAGCACGAGCTTCGGGTGCTTCCAGGTGAGATCGGCGATCCGGTTCATGTGAGTCCTAACGGAGGCGTGGGACCGAGACGTGAGAACGACTTGGGCAGGAACCTACCAGATTTCAAAGTAGGTGCTTTGAAAATCAAATTAACGCTGTTACCATCGGTACCATGATCGCGTGGCGCCGCGAATACGATCAGTCCTGCAGTCTCGCCTGTGCGCTCGACCGGATCGGCGAGCGCTGGTCGCTGCTGATCGTGCGCGAGCTCTAGCCTCGGGCCGCTGCGCTTCTCCGATCTCGTTCGCAACGTCGGCAACGCACCGACCGACGTCCTGACCAAGCGCCTGCGCGACCTCGAGAGCCACGGCGTCTTGCGCCGCCGCGAGCTCGCCCCGCCGGCGACCGGCGTCGCCTACGAGCTGACCGAGGTCGGCTGGGGGCTGGAGCGGCCGATGGTCGAGCTGGGCCGTTGGGGCCTGCACTTCGAGCGGGTCGACGACGTCGTCGACCTCGCGCCGACCTCGCTCGCCAACGCGATCCGCGTGCTCGCCCAGCCGCCCCCCGACGCGCGGCTGACGATCGGGCTGCGCAGCGGCGGGCAGGCTTACTGGCTGCGGATCGAGGACGGCTGGATCTCGGCCTCCCGCGGCGAGGCCCAGGACCCCGATCTGGTCCTGGCCGGCGAACCCGCTGACGTGCTGGTGACGCTGGTCGCCGGCGAGGCGGCGGAGCGGGACGTCGAGATCGAGGGCGACCGCGGCGCGCTGGAGGAACTGCGCGCGATGGTCGTCCTGCCCGAGCGCCTGCGCCAAGCCGCGCTGGCGCTCGTCGCCGACGCCGAGCCCGCTACCGCCTAGACCTCTTACCTCAGTTCGGCCGAGCTCTTGCCGAGCAGCTGGCGGGCCACGATCAGCAACTGGATCTGCTGCGTGCCCTCGAAGATGTCGAGGATCTTTGCGTCGCGCGCCCACTTCTCGAGCAGCTCGTCCTCTCCGTAGCCGACCGCGCCGCAGAGCTCGACGCAGCCGAGCGCGACGTCGACGCAGGTGCGCCCCGCCTTCGCCTTCGCCATCGAGGCCTGCAGTGAGTTCGGCTTGCCGTTGTCGGCCATCCAGGCCGCCTGCAGGGTCAGCAGGCGGGCGGCCTCGTAGTCGGCCTCCATCTCCAGGTAGCGCGAGACCGCGGCCGGCTGGGACAGCGCCGGCAGCGCGTAGTCGATCTCGACCCCGGCCTCGACGAGCATTCGTGCGCCCGTTCCAAGGCGGCGCGGGCGACGCCGACCGCCATCGCCGCGACCAGCGGCCGCGTGTTGTCGAAGGTCTGCATCGCGCCGCCGAAGCCCTGCTTGGGATCAGCCTTGACCTCAGGGTCGCCCAGCAGCGCCTCCTTCGGCACCCGGCAGTCCTGCAGGGTGAAGTTGGCGGTGTCGGAGGCGCGGATGCCGAGCTTGTGCTCGAGCCGGTCGAGCTTCAGGCCGGGGTTGTCGCGCTCGACGATGAAAGACCTGATCGCCGCCCGTCCAACCGACCGGTCGAGCGTCGCCCAGACGACGATCAGCTCGGCGCGGTCGCCCGAGGTGACAAAGATCTTCTCGCCGTTGAGCACGTACTCGTCGCCGCTCGAGGTCGGCGGTGGTGCGGATCGCCGCCGAGTCCGAGCCGGCCTCGGGCTCGGTGATCGCCATCGCCGCCCATTTGCCGCCGTAGTGCTCGAGCTGCTCCTCGGTTGCCACCGAGGCGATCGCCGAGTTGCCGAGGCCCTGGCGTGGCATCGAGAGCAGCAGGCCGACGTCTCCCCAGCAGAGCTCGATGATGCCGAGCACGGTGGAGAGGTTGGAGCCGTTGCGGTTGCCGGCATCGCCGTTGTCGCTCGACTCGCGGCGCACTCCGGCGGCGCCGGCCCCGCCCATGTCGGAGCCCTCGTTCATCCCGTCGATCAGCGAGGCGAGCATGTCGAGCTCCTTCGGGTAGGAGTGCTCGGCCTCGTCGTACTTGCGCGAGATCGGCCGGAAGACCTCGGTCGCGACCTGGTTGGCCTGGCTGGCCAGTGGCTTGAACTTCTTCGGTATCTCCAGATTGATCATCTCGTTGCCTTTCGCTTGGTCTGAGTGCCGAGGCCGCTAGACGAGCAGGGCGCCCTCCATGACGCCCGCTGCGCGCAGGTCGCGGTACCAGCGCTCGACCGGGTGCTCCTTGACGAAGCCGTGGCCGCCGAGCAGCTGCACTCCTTCGGAGCCGATCTCCATGCCCTTGGCGGCGCATAGCTTGCGTGCCAGGGCGGCCTCGCGGCCGAACTCCTGGCCCTGGTCGGCGCGGCTGGCGGCGCGGTAGGTGGCGAGCCGCATGCCGCTGCTCTCGATGCCGATGTCGGAGACGCCGAAGGCGACAGCCTGGCGGTTGGAGACCGGTTCGCCGAAGGCGGTGCGCTCGTTGACGTAGGGGATGACGTAGTCGAGGACCGCCTGCGAAGCGCCGACGGCGAGCGCGCACCAGGCGATCCGCGCCCGCTGCACGCACTCGACGTAGGAGTCGCGGTCGCCCTCGCCGAGCAGCGCGGTGCCGGGCAGGCGGACGTCCTGGAGCAGCAGGCGGCCGGTGGCGGCCGGGCGCAGTCCCATCGCCGGCTCGTCCTGCACCGAGAGGCCCTTGGCGCCGGACTCGATCACGAACAGCGCCGGGTCTTTGCCTTCGACCGCGGCCGCGACGAGGAACAGCTCGCACTCGGCCGCGCGGGCGACGAGCGACTTGGCGCCGCTGAGGACCCAGTCATCGCCGTCCCGGCGCGCCGTCGTCTCCAGCTTCAACGGATCGAAGAGCGGCCGCGGCTCGAGCAGGGCCAGGGCGGCGGCGGGCACGTCCTCGCCGCTGAAGGCGGGCAGGTAAGTGGCCTCCTGCTCGGGTGTCCCCCAGTGGCCGATCGCGGTCGCGACCGCGCCGGGCGCAAGCGCGGCGTAGGCGATCCCCATGTCGCCGTGGGCGAGCGCCTCGCCGACCAGGGCGCTGGTCGTCGCGGCCTGCTCGTGCATCACGCCGCCGAGCTCCTCGGGGATGCCGAGCGTGTTGACACCGAGCTCGTTGACCTGGGCCAGCAGCTCGGCCGGGGTCGCGCGCTCTGCGTCGGCCTCTTGGGCCGCGGGCCGGACCTTGGCCTCGGCGAAGTCGCGCACCGCCTCCTGGAACATCTCCTGCTCGTCGTCAGGGCTGATGTCGAAGAGGGCGCGGGGTTTGCCCGTCGCCTGGCGTGCCGGCCGGGTCAGCTTCTGCGCCGCCTTGAAGGTGCGCCCGGCGACGGTCGCCGAGCGGAAGCCGTTCTTGGTGCCCTGGAAGAGGGCCCGCTCGATCTGTTTACGGGCGCGGATGCGGTCAAGCAGGTCCGAGCCGGCGAGCCAGTTGAGCGCCCGCAGGCCGATGCCCATGCTGCGCTCCGCCACTCCCTTGTCGTTGCCGTTCACTTCGATGTCCTCCCGCTCGTCTTGGTTGCTGTCGCTGGTCTCTCCTTGGCCTCTGTCGGCGCAATACCGCCGTCGAGGTGGGGCGTGTGCCGTTTTGCATCGCGTACGGCGAAGTGGATCTCCTCGTTGCCGGCGTCGCTGAGGAACTCGACCTTGCCCGGCAGCCGGATCGGCTTGCGGAAGCGGACCTCGACGGCGAAGGCGTCGGGCAGGCGTCCGTCAAGCGCCGCAAGGCAGCGCGCCTTGGTCCACATCCCGTGCGCGATCGCGCTGGGGAAGCCAAGCGGCTTCGCCGTCAGCGAGTGCATGTGGATCGGGTTGCGGTCGCCGGAGACAGCCGCGTAGCGTCGTCCCAGCCCACCGCCCAGGCGCCACTCGGCGCTTGCGGTCAGCCCCGGCTCCTCCGGCGGCCGATGGGCCTCAGAGTGCCCTATATGTCCACTTTGAGGCCCGTCGGCGGGCTTTTGACGGCGGAGCATGGTGCTGGTCGACTCCCAAGCCTTCTCGTCGTCGCTCCAGGCCTCGGTGAGGAGGCTGAAGGTCTGGCCGCGCTTGTGTGGCTGTAGGGCGGTTGGGCGCACTACGAGCTTCAGCTCCTCGCCGAGCCCGATCGGCCGGTGCTGGACGATCCGGTTCTCGACGTGGACGAGGCCGACAGCGCCAAAGGGGAAGCTGCCGTCGGCCATCACCGCCATGTGCAGCGGGAAGGCGAGCACGTGCGGGTAGGTGGGAGGGAGCTGGTCGCGCAGCGTGAAGCCGCAGACACGGCTGTAGGCGGCGACGGCGTCTGGGTCCGGCCGCACGCCGGCGAGGCTGAGCTCGAGGTCCGGCACTTCCTTGCCCCGGCCCGGCACGAACGGCAGTCGCGAAGCGCCCGGGATCAGCGGTGCCGCTGCGCGGGCGTAGAGCGGCAGGATGGACGGCGAGCTGTCGAGGGTGCGGGTGGTCATCAGGCTCCCAGCAGGCTCTGGCCGCAGACCCGGACGACGTTGCCGTTGACGCCGGTCGAGGCGGGGCTGGCGAACCAGGCGATCGTCTCGGCGACGTCGACCGGCAGGCCACCCTGCGACATGCTGTTCATGCGGCGACCGGCTTCGCGGATCGCGATCGGCATCGCGTCGGTCATCTGGGTCTCGATGAAGCCCGGCGCGACGGCGTTGATCGTCGCCCCACGCTTCGCCAGCTCCGGCGCCAGCGCCTCGACCATGCCGATCACGCCGGCCTTCGAGGTCGCGTAGTTGGTCTGGCCGGAGTTGCCGGCGATGCCGCTCATCGAGGAGACGCAGACGATGCGGCCGTTGTTGCGCAGCAGGTCGCGGTGCAGCAGCTCGTCGTCGATCCGCTCCTCGCTGGAGAGGTTGATCTCCATCAGCGAGGACCAGCGGTCCTCGGGCATCTTGGCGATCGTGCGGTCGCGGGTGACGCCGGCGTTGTGGACGACGACGTCGATGCCGTCGGAGAGTTGCTCGGCGATCGTCGCCGGAGCGTCGGCGTCGGTGATGTCGAGCTCGATCGTCTCGGCATCGAGCCGGTCCGCCACGGCCGTCAGATCCGCGGAAAGCGCCGGCACGTCGAGCAGGACGAGCTCGGCGCCGTCGCGATGCAGGACGGTCGCGATCGCCTCGCCGATCCCGCGCGAGGCGCCGGTGACCAGCGCCCGCATCCCGTCGAGGGGCTGCTGCCATTCCAGCTTCGGGGCCTTGGCGACGCCGCCGCCGATCTGGATCGTCTGGCCGGAGACGTAGGCGGAGCGGGGGGAGAGGAGGAAGCGCAGGGTCGAGTCGAGCTGGTCCTCGGCGCCTTCGGCGACGTAGACGAGCTGGACGGCGATGCCGCGGCCGATCTCCTTGCCCAGCGAGCGGGTGAAGCCCTCCAGGGCACGCTGCGCGGTGGCCGCTCGCGGCGGCAGCCCCCCCGGCGGCGTGCCCAGCACGACGACGCGGCCGGAGCGCTCCACCCGCCCCACGTTGGGATGGAAGAAGCGCTGCAGCTCGACCAGCTCGGTCGAGTCGGCGATCCCGCTCGCGTCGAAGACGAGGGCACCGACCGGGCTGTCGGACTTCTCCGGACGCGCCGCGCCGACATCGCCGAGCAGCCGCTCGACCGCTTTGCCGAGGCGCCCTCCGGGCGCGGCCCCGGAAAGGACGGCGTCGGTCGACCTGGTCTCGGCGGCGCCGTGGCGCCGCAGCTCCGTGGGGCGGGGGAGGCCGACGCGGGGGGCGATCAGCTTGCCCGGCGGTGAGTTGACCAGCTGCGCGTAGAGGTCGCTCATTTTCCGTCCTTTCCTGGGGCCTCGAGGATCGCCACGACGCCCTGGCCAGCGGCGGCGCAGATGCTGATCGCGCCGCGGCCCGAGCCGCGCTCGTGCAGCTCTTTGGCGAGCGAGGCGACGATGCGTCCGCCGGTTGCGGCAAAGGGATGGCCGGCGGCCAGCGAGCCGCCGTTGACGTTCAGTCGCTTGCGGTCGATCTCGCCGAGTGGCTTGTCGCGGCCGAGGCGGTCGCGGCAGAAGCGCTCGTCCTCCCAGGCGCGCAGCGTGCAGAGCACCTGCGCGGCGAAGGCCTCGTGGATCTCGTAGAGGTCGAAGTCCTGCAGGCTGAGGCCGTTGCGATCGAGCATGCGCGGCATCGCGTAGGCGGGCGCCATCAGCAGGCCCTCACGCTTGTGGACGTGGTCGATTGCTGCGGTCTGCCCGTCGACGAACCAGGCCAGGATCGGGGAGGTCGCGCTCCTTGGCCCACTCCTCGCTCGCCAGCAGCACGGCGGAGGCGCCGTCTGAGAGCGGGGTCGAGTTGGCGGCGGTCATCGTGCCGTCCTCGCCGCCGAAGACGGGGCCGAGCTTGGCCAGCTTCTCGGCGGAGGAGTCCGGGCGCAGGTTCTGGTCGCGCTCGAGGCCGAGGTAGGGGTTGACGAGGTCGTCCATGAAGCCGCGCTCGTAGGCCGCGGCGAGGTTGCGGTGGCTCGCCACCGTGAGCTCGTCCTGTTCCTCGCGGCCGACGTCCCACTCGGCGGCCATGATCGCGCAGTGCTCACCCATCGAGAGGCCCGTGCGCGGCTCCTCGTTGCGGGGGATCGAGGGGACGACGTGGCCGGGGCGCAGCCGGGTCAGCTGCTTGAGACGGCCGGCCGTCGACTTCTCGCGGTTGGCGTCGAGCAGCACTTCGCGCAGGTCCTCGTTGACGCCGATCGGGGCGTCGGAGGTGGTGTCGGCGCCGCAGGCGATGCCGGAGTCGATCTGGCCGAGGGCGATCTTGTTGGCGACGAGGATCGTGGTCTCCAGCCCGGTGCCGCAGGCCTGCTGCACGTCGTAGGCGGGGGTCTCGGGGGCGAGTCGCGTGCCGAGCACGCTCTCGCGGGTCAGGTCGCGGTCGCGCGAGTGCTTGAGCACCGCGCCGCCGGCGACCTCGCCGAGGCGCCTCGCCGCCGAGCGAGAAGCGCTCGACCAGGCCGTCGAGCGCGGCGGTGAGCATGTCCTGGTTTGAGGCGCGCGAGTAGACCGAGTTCGAGCGCGCAAAGGGAATTCGGTTGCCGCCGACGATGGCGACCCGACGGGGACTGTCAGTCAACGTCGATGCCTTTCGATTGGAGTGCGGTGCAGGGCGTGCAGGGGCCGCAAAAGCCTCCCGCCGCTACAGAGATTGATGTAACGGTAACCGAGACATCGATCGATGTCCAGATCTATGTGAGCAGTGTCACGGCAACTAGGCTCGAACGTTCAAGGTATTCTTCTCGATCTTCTATAGGTACCGAAAGGGGAGACGGTATGAGGATCAAGTGTCGCTACTCGCGGCGTTTGCTGTGTTCTTTTGTCTCGGCGGCGCGGCTCAGGCGATTTCAAATGGTTTCTCCCTTACGGGCAGGCTAAGCACGCGACGAAGGAATTTGCCGAAGAAACGTGCCGAGGGAACACAAATGCGTGGCGTACCAGGTGGGGCCCATGCAAGCGCGTCTCTCACAGCCGGGTCGACTGCGGGACGGGCTTTCCTCTACAGAGGGGTCAGCGAACCCGGTGACGAAGTCGTCTGCACGATCGACCTCCACTGGGGGGTCAACTCACAACGGCGAAATTGGCGCTGAAAAAGGCACGGCATCCCGAAGTGCGAGAATGTCGAAATCCGAGGCCGTAATCCGGAAGTCGGCGGCGGCGCTCGAGGGGATTCTCAGGCGACCTCGGAGAAGCCGTAGCGCTTCTGGAAGCGGCGCAGCGGCGCCGGCGCCCACCAGTTCCAGTCGCCGAAGAGGCGCATCAGCGCCGGGACCAGCAGCGCCCTGACCAGCGTCGTGTCGATCAGCACCGCGGCCGCGTAGCCGAGGCCGGCCTCCTTCATGAAGAAGATCGAGCTGGTGGTGAAGGCGAGGAAGACGGCGGCGAGGCAGAGGCCGGCGGCGGAGATCACCCTGCCGGTGCGGGCGATCCCGCGGGCGACCGCCTCTTCGTTGGTCAGGCCGGAGTCGTGCATCTCCTTGATCCGCGCCAGCACGAGGACGGCGTAGTCGGTGGAGAGGCCGAAGATGACCGCGAACATCAGCACCAGCGTCGAGGTCTCCATGCCCTCGGGGCCGTGGTAGCCGAGCAGTCCGTCGAGCAGGCCCCACTGGAACGCGGCGACGATCACCCCCAGCGTCCCCACCAGGGTCAGCAGGTTCATCACAGCGTCTTCAGCGGCAGCACCACCGAGCCGGTCAGCAGAAAAGCAGGATCAGCGTGGTGAGAGTGATGATGGCGATCACGAGGGGCATGTTCTGGCGCAGGCTCGTCTTCAGGTCGAGGAATTCCGCCGTGAAGCCGGCGACCAGGCGTCGGCGCCGGACCGTGCGAGGCGCGGATCTGTCGCGGACAGTGTCCTGCGATTCGTCGTGAGGGCTGGTCGGCGTCCCGCGCAGGCCGAAGTTGGCCACCGCCAGGTCGGGTGCGACGCGCTGAAAGGGGACGGCGTAGCCGATGCCCTCGACCGCGGCGATCCGCCTCGAGAGGCGCGCAACTGGCCGTCGGTCGCATGTCCATCGACCATGACCGGGACGGCGTGCCGAGCGTGTCGGGTAGTCGCGGTTGATCGTCGCCACGCCTCGCGGGAGGGGTTCCCCGCGGGGACGTTGTCGGTGCCGGGGATGGTCAGCTTGACCCCAAGACCGGGACGGCGAGGAGAACAGGAGTGCGGCAGTGGCCAGCGCGACCGCGACCGGGTGGCGCATGACGCCGCTGGCGAGCTGGTACCAGCCTCCCGATTCGTCGGAGAGGGCTGGGCCGCGCCGCAGGGAGAGGGCATTGACGCGCTCACCGAGCACGGCGAGCAGCGACGGAACCAGAAACAGCGCGCCGAAGGCGGCGAAGATGGCGACGATCGCACCGCCGGCTCCGACCGAGTAGAGGAAGCGCTGGGGGAGAAGCGTCAGGGCGGCCATCGCGCGGAGAACGGTGAGGCCGGAGAAGACGACGTGCGCCCGGCGGACTCGACCAGGCGGCGGTGCGACTCGCGGCTCGGGCCGTCGCGCTCGAGCTCCTCGCGGTAGCGGGTGACCATCAGTAGGCCGTAGTCGACCGCGAGCCCGAGACCCATCGCGGTGGTGATGTTCAGCGCGAAGACGGAGGTGTCGATGAACTTCGACATCACGAGTAGGGCGAGGAAGGTTCCGCCGACCGAGACCATCCCCACCAGCAGCGGGATCGAGGCCGCGACCACGCCGCGGAAGACGATCAGCAGCAGCAGGGCGAGCAGCGGAAAGGCGATCAGCTCGGCGCGGACCAGGTCGTCTGGACCGTGTCGTTGACCTCGTTGAAGCCGGCGGCAAGGCCGCCGACGATGACCGGCGAAGCTGTCTGGAGCTGATCCGTCCGGACGCCTCGTCGGCGGCGTTGGCGAGGACCTGCACGTCGCTGCTGGAAAAGTAGGCGCTCAACAGCAAGGAGCTGCGGTTCGGGGCGATTAGTTGCGGCGAGCCGCCGGCGAGCGGGTTTTCGACCCGGGAGACGCCGTCGAGCGAGCGCAGCGCCGCGATAGGCGCCTCGTTTCCCGCTGCAGAGCCGGCGAGTGGAGCGGCAGGCGCTGCCTCGCCCCGGCGTGGCTTGACCCGCACGATGATCGCCGGCTGGCCGTCGCTGCCGGACTTCTCGATCAGCAGGTTCTTTGCCTTGGCGCTCTCGCTCGCCGGGTCGCTGAAGCCGGCGGCCTTGAGGTGGTGCTCGACGTTTTTGCTCAATGCGAAGGCGAGGATCGTGAAGAAGCCGACCGCGACCGAGCACCTTCTTAGGGTGCTTCCAGGTCAGATCGGCGATCCAACCGAACATGGTTTGCGCCTACTTCTCGTAGAGCTTGACACGCGGACCGTGCCGTCGGGAGCGGCGTCGACGCAGAGGTTGCAGAGGACGCACTCGTCGAGGTTCTTGGCGACGATCTCGACGCCGGAGTCGGTGGCGGCGAAGATGTCGACGGGGCAGACTTCTTCGAGCTTCTTGGCGAGCTCGGCGTCGCCGGCGATCGAGGCGTCGACCTCGACGTCGATGAAGACCTTGTCCAGCGTCTCGGCCATCAGGCCGTCGCCCCCAGCTTCTGCTTGACCGCGTCGGGGATCTCGTCGATCCGCTCGACGACGCGGATGCCGGCGGCTTCGAGGCGGGCGATCTTCTCCGTCGCCGTGTCCTCTTTGCCCTCGACGATGGTTCCTGCGTGGCCGAAGCTCATGCCCTTCATCTCCTCGTCGTCCATGAACTTGCCGGCCATGAAGGCGACGATCGGCAGGCGGCTGTCGTTGTCCTTGACCCATTCGGAGAGCTGGGCCTCCATGCGGCCGCCGGGCTCGGTGTAGATCACGATCGCCTGCGTCTGCTCGTCGGCCTCGAAGTAGGGCATCAGCTCGGCGTAGGTGGAGCCGATGATCGCGTCGCCGCCGATCGAGACGGCGGTGGAGACGCCGAGGCCGGCCTGGGTCAGCGAGGAGGAGATCTCGGTCGTCATCCCGCCGGAGCGGCTCATCACGCCGACCGGGCCGGGGGCGTAGGCCTTGGCGGCGTCTTTCGCCGGGCCGCCGATGCCGCCCATCTTGCAGACCTCGGGGACGATCAGGCCGAGGCAGTTGGGGCCGATGATCCGGGCGCCGCGCATGTCGGCGAGCTCGACCATCTGGGCGACGTCGCGGCGCGGGATGCGCTCGGTGACGATCACGATCAGCTTGATCCCGTTCAGGATCGCCTCGAAGCACGGCGTCCTTGGTGAAGGCGGGGGGGACGGTGACGACCGAGCCGTCGATCGGGCCGCCGTAGTTCTCGACCGCCTGGGCGACCGTGTCGAAGACCGGCACGCCGTGCACCTCGCGGCCCTTGCGGCCCGGGGTGACGCCGCCGACGACCTTGGAGCCGTAGTCGAGGCACTCGCGGGTCAGGTTGACCGCCTCGCGGCCGGTGATCCCCTGGACGATGAAGGTCGTGTCCTTGTTGAGCAGGATCGACATCAGGCAGGCGCTCCCTGGATCTTGGCGACGGCGCGTCCCGCCGCCTCCCACATCGAGACCGAGCGGTCGCAGTACTCGACGCCGTAGCGATCGAGGATCTTGAAGCCCTCGTCCTCCCAGGCGCCGGGGATGCGGAAGATCGCGATCGTCTCGCCGGGGTCCTTGCCGAGCTCGAGGCAGGCCTTGATCACGCCGCGGGCGACGATGTCGACGCGGGTGTTGGAGACGATCGACATCATCACGGCGATCTTCTCGACGCCGTCCTTTTCGAGCACCTCCTTGGCCAGGCCGCAGGCCTTGGCGACGGAGGGGTTGCCGCCGATCTCGGAGTAGTTGGCCGGCTTGCCGCCCTGGCTGCGGACCGCGTCGGTCAGGGTCAGCGAGCCGCCGCCGGCGCCGATCACGAGGCCGAGGTTGCCCTCGAAGCCGTGGTCCTTGCCCTGGATCACGCCGCGGTGGTCGGCGGCGTCGATCGCGGCGACGTTGCGCTCGAAGTCGGAGGGCTCATACGTCTCGCGGGTGTCCTCCTCGGCGATCTCGAGGTGCTTGCGGAGCAGCGCCCTTCTGCCGCCCGACCGCCTCGTCCTCCATCTCCATGTGGGCGTCGAGGGCGACGAAGCTGCCGTCGGTCAGCTCGGCCAGCGGGTTGATCTCGGCCAGGGTCATGTCGTAGTCGCGGAAGAGGCGGGCGAGCTTGGCCAGGATCGGCGTGGCGCGGTTGAGCTGCGAGCCGGTGACGCCGGTCGCGGCGATCGCCTGCTTGGCCTCGAAGTCGGGGATCGGCATCAGGTTGGTGACGTGGCCGCGGCCGACGTGGTCGGGGTGGGTCTCGGCGACCTCCTCGATGTCGATCCCGCCCATGTCGCTGAACAGCATCAGCGGCCGCTTCGCGGTGCCGTCCCAGACGACGCTCGCGTAGTACTCCTGCTTGACCTCGGCTTTGGGGTCGACGAGGACGCCGCGCGGCATGTGGCCGTTGATCTCGAGCTTCAGGATCGCCTCGGCGTGCTCGGCGGCCTCCTCGGGCGTGTCGGCGAACTTGACACCGCCGGCCTTCATCCGGCCGCCGCTCAGCACCTGCGACTTGATCACCGTCGGCCCGCCGATCTCCTCGGCGGCCTTGCGGGCCTCCTCGGCGGTCTTGCAGAAGCCGTACTTGGTGACGGGGATTCCCGCCAGCTCGACGATCTTGCGTGCCTCGTACTCGTAGAAGCGCATTGCGGCGCGGAACCCTATCCAACCTTGGCGCCGAGACCCAAGTCCGCCGCAGTTCCGGCGCTCAGCTCGGAGGCGACGTTTCCACCGCGTAGGGAGCGCCGTCCCGTCGATCGCGCCGACCGGCTCGATGCCCCGCACCGAGCCGGTCAGGAAGACCTCATCGGCGCTGAGGAGGTCGTCGCGGGAGAGCGTCGCCTCGCGTGCCTCGACCCCGAGCTCGCCGGCGAGCTCGATCGTCCGCATGCGTGTGACGCCGGGCAGGATGCGGCCGTCAAGCGGGGGGGTCGTCAGGACGCCCTCGCGCACCGCGAAGACGTTGGCCCGCGAGGCCTCGAGCACCGAGCCCTGCTCGTCGACGAGCAGGGGCAGGGCGTCGGCGGGCAAGGCGGCCTGCGCTTCGTCGAGCAGCGAACGATCGACCCACTTGTGTGCCCCGAGCCCTCCGGTCAGCATGAGGCTGCGCAGCGCGACCGACCCAGATCGCTCCTCGGTCCCGCGGAAAGAGACCGTCGTCTCGAACCGATCGGCGCCCGGCACGACGATGATCCGCATCGCACCGCTCTCCAGCTGAATGTCCATCTGCCCGAGATCCGGCCTGGCTAGTTCCGGGAAGAGCTCATCGAGGCTGTCTGTGAGGCGACCGAGATGCGCCTCGATCTCGACCGGGTGGCCGTCGATGACGAGCAGGGTCTCGAAGACGCCGTGGCGGGGATCGGGCACGCGGCCATTGTGGCAACCTCGCGCAGGTTGAAGACGCTGCTGATCGACAACTACGACTCCTTCACCTACAACCTCTTTCAGTTATTGGCGGAGGCGAATGGGGAGGAGCCGCTGGTCGTCCGCAACGACGAGGCGGAGCTGGGATGAGCTGGCGCGGCTCGAGTTCGACAACGTGGTCATCTCACCGGGGCCGGGAAGGCCCGACCGCGCGGATGACTTCGGGGTCTGCGCAGAAGCGATTCGCCACTCGACTATGCCGCTGCTCGGCGTCTGCCTCGGTCACCAGGGTCTCGGCGTCGCGTTCGGCGCCGCGGTGGTCCCCGCGCCTGAGCCGATGCACGGTCGCCTCAGCGCGATCCTGCACGACGACTCGCCGCTCTTCGCGGGCATCCCGCGCGAGTTCCAGGCCGTCCGCTACCACTCGCTCTGCGTGGAGCAGCCACTCCCGGTCGAGTTGCGAGGCATTGCTTGGACAACCGACGGGGTGCTCATGGCGCTCGAACACCGAAACCGCCCGCTATGGGGCGTGCAGTTCCATCCGGAGTCGATCTGCACAGGGCACGGCCGCCAGCTGCTCGTCAACTTCCACGACCTCAGCAAACCATCACACGAGAGCCGCCGGGGTGTCCCCCTCGCGCAGCGGCGTCCTGTTTTTCGCCCCGGGGGAATCAGCGTGGCCGCGGCCAGCGTCTCTGGCGAAAAACCCAGCAAGCGAGGGGGACACCCCGGCGGCTCTCCACTGCGACTTGCCGTTAGGCGGATGGACCGGTTGGTCGACCCCGAGCTGGCTTTCGTGAGCTTGTATGGAGAGAGTGAGAACGCGTTCTGGCTGGACAGCAGTCGTACCGGTGACGGCGCGCGCTTCTCGTTCATGGGCGACGACAGCGGGCCGCTTGGCGCGGCGATCTCCTATGAGGTCAGCGCGGGCGAGGTTCGGATCGAGCGTGAGGAGGAGGTCGAGCTGCGACGCGAATCGATCTTCGAGTACCTGGCGAGCGAGCTGGCGCGACCCCGACCCGACGGGCCGGAGCTGCCGTTCGAGTTCGACTGCGGCTTCGCCGGCTGGCTGGGCTATGAGCTGAAGGCTGAGTGCGGCGGGGATGCGGCGCACGATTCGCCGCTGCCGGACGCGGCGCTTGGTCTTCGCCGACCGCGTGATCGCCTTCGACCATGCCGAGGGCTGCACCTACCTGCTCTGCCTCGCCGAGGCCGGCGGGGAGGATGAGGCGCGGGAGTGGCTCGCCGCGACCGCCACTCGCCTCACCACGATGGCCGGGGCGCCTTATCGGCGCTATGCGACAGAAACGCGCCCCGCGAGCGCGGGTCGACCCGCGCCTGGGCCGGGCGCGCGAGCGCTACATGGAGGAGATCGACGAGTGCAAGCGACTGCTCGCCGAAGGTGAGACCTATGAGGTCTGCCTGACCAACGCGGTACTCGCCGAGGCAAGTCCCAGGCCGCTCGACCTCTACCGCGCCCTTCGCCGGGTCAACCCGGCGCCCTTCTCCTCCTTCGTGCGCTTCGGCGATGCCGCTGTGCTCAGCTCCTCCCCGGAGCGCTTCCTCAGCGTCGGCCGCGATCGCTGGGTCGAGGCGAAGCCGATCAAGGGGACGGGCCGCCGGGGGGCGAGCGCCGCCGAGGACGTGCGCCTCGCCGAGCGCCTGCGCGGCGACGAGAAGAACCGGGCGGAGAACCTGATGATCGCCGACCTGCTGCGCAACGACCTCGGCTCGGTCTGTGCGGTGGGCACCGTGCACGTTCCCCACCTGATGCAGGTCGAGACCTACGAGACGGTGCACCAGTTGGTCACCACGGTGCGCGGCTTGCTGCGCGAGGGGCTCGACCCTGTGGACTGCGTCCGCGCCTGCTTTCCGCCCGGCTCGATGACCGGCGCGCCGAAGCGGCGCACGATGCAGATCATCGACGCGCTCGAGGGCGAAGCGCGCGGCGTCTACTCGGGCGCGATCGGCTACTTCGGTCTGAGCGGTGGCTGCGATCTCAGCGTCGCGATCAGGACGATCGTGCTCGACGGCGGCTCGGCCAGGATCGGCGCCGGCGGCGCGATCGTGACGCAGTCCGAGCCCGACGCTGAGTACGAGGAGATGCTGCTGAAGGCGAGCGCGCCGATGCGGGCGATCGATCCCGGCGTGGACCCGTCGACCGCTCTGGATGCCTCGCCCGCTAGAGCCGGATCAGGTTCGGTGCCTCGATCTCCCGCGTGACGCCGCGGAAGTCGATCGTCAGCGGTGCCGCACCGACGACCGCCCCGTAGTCGATGTCCGGGTGCGCGGTGACGATCGCGGCGAGATCGCAGTTGCGCAGGCCCTCCTCCAACCCGACCGAGCTCAGGCCGAACTCCGACAGCTCGGGGACGAACGGGTCGTGGAAGGAGACCTCGGCACCGAGCTGGCGCAGCAGCCCGACGATCTCCAGCGCCGGCGACTCGCGGATGTCGCCGACCCCAGCCTTGTAGCTGACGCCGAGCAGCAGGACGCGAGAGCCCTTGACCGCCTTTTCGGCCTCGTTGAGCGCGCGCGCGATCCGGTCCACGCAGTAGGCGGGCTGGGCCCGGTTGACCTTGCCGGCGAGCTCGATGAACTCGGGGTAGAAGTCGTGTTCGCGCGCCTTGAAGGCGAGGTAGAAGGGATCGACAGGCAGGCAATGGCCTCCCATGCCGGGGCCCGGGTCGAAGCGCATGAAGCCGAACGGCTTCGTATCCGCCGCCTCGATCACCTCCCAGACGTCGATCCCGAGCCGGTCGCAGAGCTGGGAGAGCTCGTTGACCAGGGCGATGTTGACCGAGCGGAAGATGTTCTCGAGCAGCTTTGCCAGCTCGGCCGCCTCCGGGGTCGAGAGGACGACGACCCGGTCGCAGACCAGCTCGTACAACTCACGCGCCCGCACCGCCGACTCCGGCGTCACTCCGCCGACGAGCTTCGGGGTGCTGCGGACCGAGTAGTCGGTCCGGCCCGGGTCGATGCGCTCGGGCGAGAAGGCGAGGTGGAAATCGCGCCCGGCTGCCATCCCGGACTCCTCGAGGATCGGCTGCAGGCGCTCGCGCGTGGTGCCGGGGTAGGTGGTCGACTCCAGCACCACCAGCTGGTCCGGCTGGAGCACCCGCGAGAGCGCGGTGGCCGAGTCGGTCAGGTAGGTGAGGTCCGGTTCGCGCGAGCCGGTCAGCGGCGTCGGCACGCAGACGATCACCGCTTCGCACGATTCGAGCTCGCTGTGGTTCGAGGTCGCGCGCAGCCGGTCCGCCTGCCCGGCGAGGGCTGAGTCGGGGATATCCTCGATGTAGCTGCGCCCCTCGTTCAGCGCCGCGATCTTGCGGGCGTCGGTATCGAGGCCGATGACCTCGTGGTCGGCCTCGGCGAAGGCGACGGCCAGCGGCAGCCCGACGTACCCGAGCCCGACGATCCCGATCTTCATCTTGGGGAGTCTAGGTATCGGGGCGGGGGCTTCGAGAGCGAAAGCTCAGCCAAAGGGAGGCTGGGGGAAGTCGGGGACGGGGCGCATCGAGAAGGGCACTGACCGCTGAGCGCCGTACACGGCCCGGGCCCGCCCGGTTTCCTTGCCCCCGTAGCGGCTGTGGATCAGACCGTGGAAGATCCCCACCTTGTTGGCCCGGACCACTCTGGCTCTGTGCCAGCGTCCGCGCTTCCAGAGCTGGATCTCGACCCGAGCCGGTTTGCTGTTCGCCGTTCGGCCCCAGAAGAAGAGACTGCGTTTTCTCGGGTAGGCGACGAACGGAAACCTGAAGGCATAGAAGACCCGCTTTGGCTCGTCCTGCACAACCGTCGGGCCGCGGAAGAAGAGGCCGGCCTGCAACGTTTCGCTGGAGGGGCGTTCGGGTTCGTAGGGGCCGTCCCTGATGCTGTACCAGAAGAAGTGGGTCATTCCCGCCCGCCACGAGCGGTAGAGCGCTTCCGCGGTCCACCGGCACAGGATCGGCATCGCCAGGCCGCCGGGGTCGGGTGGTTTCGAGTCCCAGGAGAACTCCGTGCTCCACAGTTCCGTCGGCTGGGAGCTTCCCTTGATGCGCCCGGCGCGGTCGGCGGCCTTGAGCAGGGTCTGCAGTTTTTCCAGGTCGCCGAGCTCGACGTCGTTGGGCGAGCTTTCGTGGGTCGGGCTGCCGGAGGTGTAGGGGTGGATGTCGAAGGCATCGAAGTACACGCCGCCTTCGCAGTCGCCCTTGGTCGGATGCGGGCGCGCGATGCCACGCATGCAGAGGAGCAGGCGCGCGAACCACATCGGCCCGATCGTGAATCCAGGCACTTCGACCGGGCCGAGGCCGGCCGCGATCACCAGATTCGACCGGTGGACCGCCTTGATCCCGGCGTAGAAGGCGTTGATCAGCTGGCGATAGAAGTAGGGCGAGACGGGCTGTGCACCCTCGAACTGGGGAAGGAAGAAGAGGCTGAGGTTCGGCTCGTTGAGCCCCTGCCAGTAGCGGACGCGAGGCAGGTTGAGGAAACCGCCGCTGTAGCGACGGGCTGCCGCCTTGGCGAATGCCTCGAGTGCCGCCGGGTCGGGGTCGCAGAGCTCGGTCAGCTGGGAGCCGGGGGGCCCTTTGCACCTCTGTGCCCATTCCGGCGCTCCGTCGATCAGCAGCATCGGGGTGAGGCCCGCCCTGATGGCTTCGACGACCCCGGTGTCGATGTAGGACCAGTTGTAGTTGGGGTCTGCCGGGTTTTCCGGTTCCCAGCTCTCGGGTTCTTCCCCAGGCGCCACTTCCGGCCAGTTCAGCGCCAGCCGCACCATCTTGGCCCCGGCCGATCTGGCGTGGTCGAAGGCTTCCCCTCCGTAATCGCCGATGCCGGCGATCCCCGTGACCAGGGGTCGGGCGGTGGCCGCCGGCGCCGCCGCAGGGGCAACCGCGAGGACGACGCCTACGGCCAACGCCGCCAGGGTCTTCATGGGGGAGAGTCTAGGCAGCGCTGCGGGGTTAGCCGAAGGGCGAGTGGCGGAAGTCGGGAATCGGCTTCATCGAGAAGGCGAGCGAGCTCTGGCCCCGGAAGAGCGCCCGGGCGTAGCCCTTCTGGCCCTTCCCGTAGTGACTCGGTGCCGTGCCGGTGAACATCCCCGCCTTGCTCGCTTTGACCGTCGCTACGTTGCGCCATTTGCCGCCCTGGTAGACCTGGATCGCGACCTTTCCGGGCGCGCTTTCCGGCGTCCGCCCCCAGAAGAAGAGCCCGTTGGACTTGGCGAAGGCGACAAAGGGAAAGCGGAAGGCATAGAGCACTTCCTTGGGCTGGTCCTGCTGGACGTCGTCGCCACCGCGGAAGTACAGACCCGACTCGAGCGTGTCGCTGTAGGCCTGACCGGGCTGGTGCAGTCCGTCTCTGAGGCTGTACCAGAAGAAGTGGCTCACCCCGGCGCTCCAGGCGGTGTAGAGCGCTTCTGAGGTCCAGTGAGTGAGGATGTCCATCGGCAGGCCGCCGGGATCGGGTGGCTGGGAGTCCCAGGAGAACTCGGTGACCCAGAGCGGCGTGTGCTTGAACTGGCTGTTGATCCGGCCGGCACGGTCGGCTGCCTCGATCAGTTCCTGCAGCTTCGGCAGGTCGCCCATCTCGACGTCGTTGACGCCCCCTTCGTGCGTCGGGCCGCCGGTCGTGTAGGGCTGGATCGCGAAGATGTCGAAGTCGACGCCCCCTCCGCAGTTGCCCTTCATCGGCTTTGGGTTCTTGCCGCCGGTCATGCAGAGCAGCGTGCGGGCGAAGCGCATCGGCCCGATCGTCCAGTTCTTCACCGCGATCGGCCCGAGGCCGGCGGTGAGCACCAGGTTCGACGGGTCGACCCCTTTCACCGCGCCATAGAAGGAGTCGATCAGGGTGCGGTAGAGGCCGGGGGAGAGCGCGTGCCCTTCGGTGTCGTATTGGGGAAAGAAGAAGAGGCTGAGGTTCGGCTCGTTGAGCCCCTGCCAGTAGCTGACGCGAGGCAGGTTGAGGAACTTGCCGCTGTAGCGACGCGCGGCGGCGCTGGAAAAGGAGGCGAGCGCCGCCGGGTCTGGATCGCACACCGCGTCCGGGAGAGCGGCCGGCGTCTGGCAGCGTTGAGCCCAGGTCGGCACCCCGTCGACTTGGAGGACCGGCACCAGGCCGGCCTCGACCGCGCGCGCGACCTCGAGGTCGGCATCCTGCCAGCGGTAGTCGGGATCGGCCGGGTCTTCCGGGTTCCAGCTCGCCGGCTGGGCCGGCGGTGCGATGTGCGGCCACTCGAGCGGGATGCGCACGAACTTCGCGCCGGCTGCTTTCGTGCGGTCGAAGATCACCTGTTCGTCGCTGCCCGGATTGGTGATGCCGGTAATCAGCGGCGCCGGTCCTTTGGCGCTTGCGGCGCCGGGGGCGACGGTCAGTGCGAGGGCGCAGCCGAGCAGGACGAAAGCCCAGCGCAGGCTGGTTGGAACCGATAGCGATTTGGCGCTTGGGGGGCTCACGGAGAAAGGGAGGGCCCTTACTGGGTCGGCTGCCGGCGCCGGCGCACGACATATGCAACCGACCATGCGATCGTCGCGAGCACGATCAACGGCAGCCACAGGCCCAGCTGACCGGAATCCGAAGAGCCGGTGGCCTGGCCCAGCACCTCACCGAGGCCGGAGGAGCCCTCGGGGAGCGGCTGCGAGGCGAGGGTCGCGGTGGTGGCCGCCTGGTGGCTCGATCCGTCGCCCGCGGGTGGGCCGCCGGTCTGCCCCGTTCCGCCGCCCGAGTCGCCGCCGTTGGCTTGCGGCTGCGATCCGGCATGGTGGTCCGGCGTTGCCGAAGGAGCGCCGCCGTCGGTCTGGGCGACTGCGCCGGGGGCCGTCTCCGCGGCCACTTCCGCCGCCGCGCGTCCTTCCGGCCCCTGGGCGTCGAGCTTCGTGGCGTTGCCCTTGCCCAGCACCTGCTTCGGAGACTTGCTCTGACCGTGCTTCGAGGGGTTGGTCGCTTTCGGCCCGCCGGCCGTCGGCACCGCCTCCGTGTACTGGGTGGCCGCCGAGTTGCCCGGGGGTATCAGGTATTCCGCCTGGGCGGCGCAAGGGAGTGCGAAGATCGCGATCGTCGCCGCAAACAGACCGAGTCCCGTCTTGGATGCCTTCATAGCTGGGCTACGCCGGGGTAGTGAGTACGGCGGGAGGTTGGCGCCGGACCGTCCGAACCGCGTTCGTAGCATAGAACCCGATGAACTCGGCTTCGATGCGGCGCCCGGCGCCCCTGGCAAACACCCGCGAGGTCGATTGGGCAGCGGCTGCCGTCTGGCTGCTCTGCTTCGGGTTGATCGCCTATCTGGGGATCGAAGGGGGCGGCTATGACGCGCTCGTCCACGATCAAGTCGGGATCGCCGTCTGGTGGATCCTGCTCGCCGCGGTTGCGATCGGCGTGGTGCCGCGGCGGCGACCGGGCCGGGTCGCCTGGATCGCCCTTGGCCTGCTCGCGGCCTTCACGATCTGGACGGCGCTCAGCTTGGGCTGGACCGAGAGCAGCGACAAGACCTGGGCCGACCTCGCTCGCCTGCTCGGCTACCTGGGGATCTTCGCGCTCGCGATCCTCAGCCGGGGCTCCCCCGAATCCCAACGCCTGATCGGCGCCGTCGCGGCCGGGATCTCGCTCGTCTTCCTGATCGGCCTGCTCTCACGCCTGCACCCGGCCTGGTTTCCCTCGGCCGGCCAGACCGGGATCATCCTCGATGACCGCGAACGGCTTTCCTACCCGATCGACTACTGGAACGGGCTCGCGGGGCTGATCGCGATCGGCCTTCCCCTCTTGCTGCAGATCGCCAGCGGAGCGAGGACCGCCGTGGCGCGCGCGCTGGCCGCCGCAGCTCTGCCGGCGGCGATGCTGACCCTCTTCCTGACGCTCTCGCGGGGCGGCATCGCGGCGGCGGTGCTTGCGGTGGCCCTCTTCCTCGTGCTGGCCTCCGACCGGCTGCCCAAGCTCCTGACCCTTCTCCTCACCGGTGTCGGCGGGGCGATCCTCGTCGCCGCCGCGAACAGCCGCGAAGCCCTTCAGGAAGGGCTTGAAAACGACGTCGCCAGGCACCAGGGCAGCGAGCTGCTCTTGATCGTGCTCGTTGTCTGCATCGCGGCCGGCCTGCTCCAGGCCGCCATCTCCTCATCAGCGGTGACCGCTCTCCGCCCCGGTTGGACCCGGGTCTCGCGTGATCAGGCGCTCACCGCGACGATCGTGGCGGTGATGGTCGCGGTCGTAGCGGCGCTGCTCCTCGGCGCCCCCGGTCGCGTCTCGAATGGCTGGGACGAATTCAAGGAAGGCGGTGGGCCCGGCTCGGGTGCGGGGCGGTTGGGCAGCGTCTCCGGCCAGAGCCGTTACAAGCTCTGGAGCTCGGCGGTGCGGGAGAACAAGACCAAGCCGCTGACCGGAACCGGGTCCGGCAGCTTCGAATTCTGGTGGGCGCGCGACGGCGACACCGACGAAACGGTGCGCGACACCCACTCCCTGTACCTGCAGACGCTGGGCGAGCTGGGGATCGTCGGGTTCGCCCTGATCATGGCCTTCCTCGTAGCGGTCTTCGTCGGTGGGGCTCGCCGGTTGATCGCCGCCCCGGCGCTGGACCGCCCGCTTTACGCCGCCGCCCTGGCCGGCTTCGCCGCCTTCTGCATCACGGCGGTGTTCGACTGGATGTGGCAGATCCCGGCTCTGCCGGTGGCGGCGCTGCTGCTCGGCTCGATCCTCGTCATGCCGGCGCGCTCGGCCGGAGAGGAGGCAGAGCGTCGAGGGGGGCTGCCGACCCCGCTGCGCTTTGCGGCCGCCGCCGTCGCCCTGGTCGCGATCGTCGCGATCGCGATCCCCCTGGCCACCACCAGCCTGGTGCGCCAGAGCGAAGCGGATGTCCGCGACGGCGACTTGAGCGCGGCGCTGAGCGCCGCCCGCAGCGCCCAGAACGTTCAGCCGGGCGCGGCCGGTCCGCGCCTCCAGCAGGCACTCGTGCTCGAGCTGAGGGGAGAGCTTCCCGCTGCGGTCGCGGCCGCCGAGGCAGCGACCGAACGCGAGTCGACCAACTGGCGCACCTGGCTGGTCCTCTCGCGGGTCGAGGCCGAGAGCGGGAAGGCCGCAGCCGCGGTCCGCGACTACCGCCGGGCGCGCTCGCTGAACCCGCACGCGCAACTCTTCCAACGCTGAGCGCAGAGCCATTTGCCGCCCTGGGATACTTCTGATCACGATCCATTCGAAGGGAGAGAGATGAGCCTGCTGTCTCGATTCAGCGCTGTCGCAGCGCTGGCCATTGCCGTCTTCATCGCGGTCGGCTGCGGGGAAACGGTGATCGACAGCGCCAAGACCGAGGCGGCGATCGAACAGAACCTCGAAAACTCGGTCGGCCAGAAGATCAGCTCGGTCGATTGCCCCTCAGGAGTCGAGGTCAAGGCCGGAACGACCTTCGATTGCACGGTCAGCATGGCGGGGGGTAAGCAGGAGACGGCGACGCTGAAGATCATCAACTCCGACGCCGACGTCGAAGTCACCAACCTCAAGGCCAATAAGTAGAGTGCGCCGGATGAGCCAAACCATCGCGGCCGAAGCGCCGACCACCAACAAGAAGCTCCTCGACTGGGTCGGGGAGATCGCAGACCTGACCCAGCCCGACGCCATTCACTGGTGCGACGGCTCCGCTGAGGAGTACGACAAGCTTGCCGAGACTTTGATCGCGGCGGGCACCTTCGAGCGTCTCTCCGACGCCAAGCGGCCGAACTCCTACCTCGCCCTTTCCGACCCGGGCGACGTCGCCCGGGTCGAAGACCGCACCTTCATCTGCTCCGAGCGTGAGGAGGACGCCGGCCCGACCAACAACTGGCGCGAGCCGGGTGAGATGAAGGGGATGCTGCGCGGGCTCTTCGAGGGCTCGATGGCAGGTCGCACGATGTACGTGGTCCCCTTCTCGATGGGTCCGTTGGGCTCGCCGATCGCCCACGTCGGCGTGCAGCTGACCGACTCGCCCTACGTCGCGGTGAGCATGCGGATCATGACCCGGATGGGCAAGGGCGCCCTCGACGTGCTCGGCACCGATGGCGAGTTCGTCCCTTGTCTGCATTCCGTCGGCGCTCCGCTGGCAGCCGGCGAGGAAGACGTGCCTTGGCCCTGCGACGCCGAGAACAAGTGGATCGTCCACTTCCCCGAGAGCCGCGAAATCTGGTCCTACGGCTCCGGCTACGGCGGCAACGCCCTGCTCGGCAAGAAGTGCTTCGCGCTGCGCATCGCCTCGGCGATGGCCCGCGACGAGGGCTGGCTCGCCGAGCACATGCTGATCCTCAAACTCACCTCGCCCGAGGGTGAGGTCAAGTACGTCGCCGGCGCCTTCCCGTCGGCCTGCGGCAAGACCAACTTGGCGATGCTGATCCCGACCGTGCCCGGTTGGAAGGTCGAGACTGTCGGCGACGACATCGCCTGGATGAAGTTCGGCGAGGACGGCCGTCTCTACGCGATCAACCCCGAGGCGGGCTTCTTCGGCGTTGCACCGGGAACGGGCGAGAAGACCAACCCCAACGCGATGAAGACGGTCGCGCGGGACTCGATCTTCACCAACTGCGCCAAGACCGACGACGGCGACGTCTGGTGGGAGGGGATGACCTCAGAGCCGCCCGAGCACCTGATCGACTGGCACGGCGAGGACTGGACGCCGAGCTCGGATAAGCCCTCCTCGCATCCCAACGCCCGCTTCACCACGCCGGCGGCGGCCTGTCCCTCGATCGCCTCAGAGTGGGAGGACCCGGCCGGCGTGCCGATCGACGCCTTCCTCTTTGGCGGTCGCCGCTCTCACGTCGTCCCGCTCGTGCGCGAAGCCTTCGACTGGGAGCACGGCGTCTTCCTCGGCTCGATCATGTCGTCTGAGACGACCGCTGCCGCGGCGGGCGAGGTCGGCAAGCTGCGCTTCGACCCGATGGCGATGCTGCCTTTCTGCGGCTACCACATGGGCGATTACTTCAAGCACTGGCTCGAGGTCGGTGCTCGCGAGGGCGCGCAGATGCCGCGCGTCTTCTACGTCAACTGGTTCCGCAAAGACGAGGAGGGCAACTTCCTCTGGCCCGGCTTCGGCGAGAACAGCCGCGTGCTCGAGTGGGTCTTCCGGCGCTGCGCCGGCGAAGCCGAGGCAGAGGAGACGCCGATCGGCATGGTTCCGGCCGCCGGTGGGCTTGACACCGAGGGCCTCTCGATCACGGCGGACGAAGTCGCCGATCTGCTCGCGGTCGAGCCCGCCGAGTGGAGGGCCGAGCTGCCGCAGGTCGAGGAGCACTTCGCCCGCTTCGGGTCTCACCTCCCCCAGCAGCTTCACGACCAGCTGGCGGACCTGCAGCAGCGTCTGGGCTAACCCTGAAAGAGGCTGGCGCCCCTCGCGCGGGTCGTGACAGGACCCGCGCGCTGAGTGCCTACATCCCGTAGGACTCGGCCAGCTCCGGGTCCTTCGCGGCCAGCATTTCCGCCAGCTCGACCATCACCTTGCACTGCTTCCAGGTGGCGTCGTCCTGCATCTTGCCGTCGATCATGTGGACGCCGCGGCCGTCGGGGATCGCCTCGAGGACTTTCTTGGCGAACTTGACCTCCTCCGGAGGCGGGCTGAAGACCTTCTTGGCGATGTCGATCTGCACCGGGTGCAGCGACCAGGCGCCGACGCAGCCCATCAGGAAGGCGGCGCGGAACTGGGTCTCGCATCCCGCCGTGTCCTTGATGTCGCCGAAAGGACCGTAGAAGGGCAGGATCCCGGTCGAGGCGCAGGCGTCGACCATGCGCGCGATCGAGTAGTGCCAGAGGTCCTGCTGGGCGCTGACCCGGTCGGCCTCGGGGCTCTCGGGGTCGTCGGGGTCCTCCATCACGCGGTAGCCGGGGTGACCGCCGCCGACGCGGGTCGTCTTCATCCGCCGCGAGGCGGCGAGGTCGGCGGGGCCGAAGCTCATTCCCTGCATGCGCGGGCTGGCCGCGGCGATCTCCTCGAGGTTGACGACGCCCTGGGCGGTCTCGAGGATCGCGTGGATCAGGATCGGGCGGTCGAGGCCGGCCTTCGCCTCGAGCTGGGCGAGCAGGCGATCGACGTAGTGGATGTCCCAAGCGCCCTCGACCTTGGGCACCATCACGACCTCGAGTTGGTCGCCGATCTCGGTGACAAGGGTGGTCAGGTCGTCGAGCACCCAGGGGCTCTCCAGCGAGTTGACCCGGGTCCAGAGCGCGGTCTGGCCGAAGTCGGACTCCTTCGCCGCCTTGATCAGGCCGGCGCGCGCCGCCTCCTTGCGGTCGACCGGGATCGCGTCCTCGAGGTTGCCGAGCAGGATGTCGGTCTTCGCGGCGATGCCGGCGGCCTTTTCGACCATCTTCTCGTTGGAGAAGTCGAGGAAGTGGATCATCCGCGACGGCTTGACGGGGATCTCAGGCAGTGGCTCGGGGGCGCCGATCGCCAGTGGCTGGAAGAAGTCTCTGGGGTTTCGCAAGCTGCTCCTCGGAGGTTGGGGACGGTCGGGCCGGAATCTAATCAGGCGGCGCGGTAGAGGTTTGGCCCGCTATGCGAACCGAATCTCTACCGCGCGTGAGAGGGCGCAGGGATTCAGGCTTCGCCGCCGTACATGAACGGTGATGAGCGACCACGAGCGCCAGAGCGCCGAGGACTGGACCCTGCCGGAGCGCTCGCGGCCACCGCTGCTGGGCGACCTGGTCGAACGGATCGACGAGGCGCTGGCAACCGCCCGCGCCTCCGAGGCAGCGGTGATGACCGTCGGCGCCGCTGCCCTGGACGCTGCCGAGCAGGCGAAGCGGGCGGCCGAGCTGGCCGAGAAGGCCAGCAGGGCGATGAACGGCAACGGTCGTGCGCCGAGCCCATTTCCCGAGGACGGCGATATGGGCGACTTCACCGCCCGGGCTGACCGGGTAGCCGAGCGCCTGCAGCGCTTGCAGCGCCTGCCGCTCTCAGTCTGAACGCCGGCTTCGGTGTCTTTACGGCTGAGCGACGGGGGCGTCGCAGTGTGAGCCGAAGTGCTCGGCCCAGACCCGCGTTCCGGCATTGCCTTCGAGCGTGCCGACCTGCAGGCTGAGGCCGGTTTCGTCGAAATCGCCGAGGACGTTGGCGCGGTGGTCGGGCGAGCGCATCCAAGCCGTGAAGATCGATCGCACCGAGCCGTATTCGCCGCTGCCCCAGGCGAGGTTCTCACCGACCCGCCAGCAGGGGGTCGAGGTGTAGCCGGTTTCCTTCATCCAGTAGGTGAACTCGCGCCCGCAGGCATAGTGGCTGAAGCTGTCGCAGCTGAAGATGTCGAGCGACTTGTCGTGCGCCGATTGCGCCAGCGCGTCGGCGTCGGCGAGTTCGCCGAGGCCTTCCTGGTGGCGAGCGAAGTTGACCATGCAATCCATCGCCTGCTCCTGGCCGGCGACGGGGGCGTCGACGTCTTCCTGGTTGGGGCAGACGGAAGCGGGGGCGATCAGCTCGCCGCCGTCGCTCGCCGCACTTGCTCGCTTGGCGGTCGGGGTCGGGGCGGCTGCCGCGACCCGGTGGTCCTGGATGCCGACCGCGGAAGCGCTCGACGCGGCCGTGACGCCGGCGAGTGCGAGAACCACGGCTATGAGAGAGAAGCGGCGGGCCATCACTCCCTTGTCGCCGCGGACGACGCCCGCAGTCGCCCAGCCCCCCAAGGCTGGACGGATGTATGAGAGATCGACGCTAGCCGCAGGGTGCTTGGCCGGTCAAGGCCGCGCCGATATCCTTCCGCTCCCTCCGCAAATTCGATCCGAGCTAGGAGCCATGGCCGTAGATACCGCCGCCTATACCGAGCAGACCGACATCCAGCGCGACATCACCGAGATGGTGCGCCAGTTCGCCGACGAGCAGATCATCCCCAACGCCGAGAAGTACGACCACGAGGACTCCTTCCCGGAGCCGATCGTCGAGCAGATGAAGGAGCTGGGCCTGTTCGGGGTGACGATCCCCGAGGAGTACGGCGGCATGGGCCTCGACCTGACGACCTACTCGATGATCGTCGAAGAGCTCTCGCGCGGCTGGATCTCGATCTCCGGCGTCGTCAACACCCACTTCATCGGCTCCTATCTGCTGATGAAGTTCGGCACCGACGAGCAGAAGGACTACTTCCTGCCGAAGATGGCGACGGGTGAGATCCGCGCCGCCTTCTCCCTCTCCGAGCCCGAGGTCGGTTCCGACGTGCAGGGGATCAAGTCGACCGCCAAGAAAGGCGACGACGGCAAGTGGGAGCTGAACGGCCAGAAGATGTGGGTCACCAACGGGCTCGGTTCGAGCGTCGTCTTCGTCTTGATGAAGACCGACACCACGGCCGATCCTCCATATAAGGGGATGACCTGCTTCATCACCGAGAAGGAGCCTTGGAAGGAAGTCAACGAGGACGACTACGCCGGCCTTACCGTCCCGCCCAAGATCAAGAAGATGGGCTACAAGGGGGTCGAGTCGACCGAGCTCGTCTACGACGGCTACCGCTGCCCGCCCGAGCGCGTGCTCGGCGGCGAGGAGGCCGGGGTGGGCCAGGGCTTCATCCAGATGATGGACGCGCTCGAGGTCGGCCGGGTCAACGTCGCCGCCCGCGGCGTCGGCATCGCCCAGCGGGCGCTCGAGCTCGCCCTCCGCTACAGCCAGGAGCGCAAGACCTTCGGCAAGCCGATCGCGCAGCACCAGGCGATCCAGTTCAAGCTCGCCGACATGGCCACCAAGGTCGAGGCCGCCCGCCTCGTCACCCGCAAAGCCGCGCGCCTCAAGGACGCCGGCCAGCGCTCAGACCTGGAGGCGGGGATGGCAAAGCTGCTCGCCTCGGAGACCGGCAAGGAGTGCGTCGAGGAGTGCTTCCGTATCCACGGCGGCTACGGCTACTCGAAGGAGTACGAGATCGAGCGCCTCTACCGCGACGCGCCGTTGCTGCTGATCGGCGAGGGCACGTCGGAGATCCAGCGCGTGGTCATCGGCAAGAAGCTCCTCCAGAAGTACAAGATTTAGATGGGTAGCTAACGGAATGGCTTCAACGGCTGACCTCATCAAAACGGCTGTTGAGCGGTTTCAGGCCGAAGTCCCTGCCCTGGCGAAGCTGAAACTGGTTTTCGGGTTGGAGCTGAAAGGCAGGGGTGACATCCAGCTCTACCGGGTTGAGTTGCCGGGACCGAAGATCAAGAAGGACCTTGCCCAGGACGAGCGTGTGCTCGTCCAGATCGACCGGGCGCAGTTCAACGAGCTGGCCGAAAAGGGCACGCTGAAGAGCTACCGCAAAGCGGTCGAGACCGGTCACATAAAGGCGACCGGGGACTCGAACGTAAAGAAGCTGGTTGCCCAGGTGGTCGAACGCCAAGAGCAGCGTTTGCGCTTGAAAAAAGCGCACTAGCGGTCCCACCGAGTTGAGTTTTGGGCGCCATGTTGCAGGCGGCCTTCATGCCTGCAACCCGCACTTTTTGAGAGGCCTTTAGTCAAAAGTACCTAGATTGGCCAGATGTATGACGGCATAGATTGGTCAAACGTCGAGTGGGTCTGTACTTTGGCCGCCAGTCGGTGCCCGTGTGAGTGACGCAGGGGGCGCCAAATTTGCTTCAACTCACCAGTAAGGAGACCCACTCGATGATTGCGCCCAGGTTCGCTTCGCCCCGTGCGCGTTGGATCGCGCTAGCGCTTGGCACTTGCCTCGCGTTCGTTGTGTTCGCAGCCGTTGTCGGTTCCGCCTCGGCGGCCCCAAAACGCACTGTGAGCACGATCAACCTCTGCATCACGAAGACCGGGCCCGCCAAGGGCACCGTGCGCTTCGTCTCTAACAAACACTGCAGAAAGGGCGAGGTGCTCGTCCAGGTCGTCGGCGGCTCCGGCAGTCAGGGAGTCCTCGGCGTCTCGGAAAGCAGCGGTGAAGCCGGACCACAGGGACCCCAGGGCCCCGTAGGCCCGCAGGGTCCCGCGGGACCCAAGGGCGAGAAGGGTGCGACTGGCGCCCAGGGTGCTCCGGGTAATCCCGGGGCCAAAGGTGCCACCGGATCCCAGGGTCAGCAGGGCAGCCCTGGTAGCCCGGGCGCTAAAGGCGCTACCGGGTCACAGGGCTCGGCGGGCAACCCCGGCGCCAAAGGTGCCACCGGCTCCCAGGGTCCCCAGGGCTCTCCGGGCGCTCCCGGTGCCAAAGGCGATACCGGTGCAACCGGATCCCAGGGCAACCCGGGTGCCAAAGGTGAGACCGGCGCAACTGGTCAGCAAGGTCAGAAAGGTGAGCCTGGTCAGAAAGGCGACACGGGTGCCACCGGTCAGCAGGGTCAGAAAGGCGATACCGGTGCCACCGGTCAGCAGGGTGAGAAAGGTGAGTCAGGAGCGAAAGGCGACACCGGCCCGCAGGGCGCAGTAGGCGCCACCGGTCCTCAAGGCGAGAAAGGCGAGCCGGGTCAGAAAGGCGACACCGGCGCTACTGGTCAGCAGGGTCAAAAAGGTGAGCAAGGCGCAACCGGTGCCCAGGGCAACCCGGGTGCCAAAGGTGAGACCGGCGCAACTGGTCAGCAAGGTCAGAAAGGTGAGCCTGGTCAGAAAGGCGACACCGGCGCTACCGGTCAGCAGGGTCAGAAAGGCGACCCGGGTCAGAAAGGCGACACCGGCGCTACCGGTCAGCAGGGTCAGAAAGGTGATCTCGGAGCCAAAGGCGACACGGGTGCCACTGGCCAGCAAGGTCAGAAAGGTGAGCAAGGTGCAACCGGTGCCCAGGGCAACCCGGGTGCCAAAGGTGAGACTGGTGCCACCGGCGCTCAGGGTCAGAAAGGCGACCCGGGTCAGAAAGGCGACACCGGTGCCACTGGTCAGCAGGGTGAGAAAGGTGAGCCAGGAGCGAAAGGCGACACCGGCCCGCAGGGCGCAGTAGGCGCCACCGGTCCTCAAGGTCAGAAAGGCGACCCGGGTCAGAAAGGCGACACCGGCGCTACCGGTCAGCAGGGTCAGAAAGGTGATCTCGGAGCCAAAGGCGACACGGGTGCCACTGGCCAGCAAGGTCAAAAAGGTGAGCAAGGCGCTACCGGTGCCCAGGGCAACCCCGGCGCCAAAGGTGAGGCCGGTGCCACCGGCGCTCAGGGTCAGAAAGGCGACCCGGGCGCGAAAGGCGACACCGGTGCCACTGGCCAGCAGGGTCAGAAAGGTGAGCCAGGAGCCAAAGGCGATACCGGCGCCACCGGTGCCCAGGGCAACCCGGGCGCCAAAGGCGAGACCGGCGCAACTGGTCAGCAAGGTCAGAAAGGTGAGCCAGGAGCCAAAGGCGATACCGGTCCTCAGGGCGCGGTAGGTGCCACCGGCCCACAAGGTCAGAAAGGCGACCCGGGCGCGAAAGGCGACACGGGTGCCACTGGCCAGCAGGGTCAGAAAGGTGAGCAAGGGGTCAAAGGCGATACCGGCGCCACCGGTGCCCAGGGCAACCCGGGCGCCAAAGGCGAGACTGGTGCCACTGGCCAACAAGGTCAGAAAGGTGAGCCAGGAGCCAAAGGCGATGCCGGTTCACCCGGTCCTCAGGGTCCCGTAGGCGCAACCGGTCCCCAGGGACCCCAGGGCGTCCCGGGTGCTAAAGGCGCCACTGGCGCTCAGGGCAACAACGGTGCTAAAGGCGCCACTGGTGCTCAGGGCAACAACGGCGCCAAAGGTGCGACCGGGCCTCAGGGCACGGCCGGCACCAACGGCTCCAAAGGCGCCACCGGTCCGCAAGGTACGGCCGGCACCAATGGCGCCAAAGGCGCAACTGGCCCGCAGGGCACGCAGGGCACGGCCGGCACCAACGGCTCGACCATGGTCCTGGGGAACAGCAACGGGTCGTTCTCGCTGTCCAGTTCAGGCCGATTCGTCGGGCTCAGCAGCAGCAGCACGACCGAGACCGATGTGCAGGCAGTGATGCCCGTCGCCAAGACCTTCACGAGTTTCTCGTGTCAGGCCAGCTCGGCGCCGAGTGGCGGTACGACGACGTTCCGGATACGGATCAACGGAGTCAGCACCAGCACCGCCTGCACGTTCTCGTCGGGCGATGGAAACACCGTGTCCGGCACCTACGCGGTCGCCGCAGGCGACACCGTCGACGTCCAGGTGTCGAACAGCAGCTCGACCAGCAACCGCGCGTTCGCCTGGGGTCTGGGCGGATAAGCGGTCGGGTCCACGGGAGGGCCGGGCAATCCGCTCGGCCCTCCCGTCGGTCCGTCCCCTCGTTGGAGTGCTCGTCTCCTCTGGTGGCGTCAAACGCGCCGCCCGGCTAGCATCCTGCGCCGTCCAATCCAGAGGAGATTTCGAAACCAATGAGCGAGCAGAAGTACGAGCTGACCACCGACCAGGCCGAGCGCGAGGCGTCCGGCGCCCACAGCTACGGCCGCTATCTCGAGGAGTTCGAGGTCGGAGCCGTCTACAAGCACTGGCCGGCCAAGACCGTGACCGAGGCCGACGATCACCTCTTCTGCCTGATCACGATGAATCACCACCCGCTGCACATCAACGACATCTACGCGGGTAAATCGCAGCAGGGGCGCAACGTCGTCGTCGGTCCGCTCGTCTACTCGCTGGCCCTCGGCATGTCGGTCTCCGACGTTTCCGGCAAGGCGATCGCCAACCTGGCGACCGAAGAACTCAGTCACCCCAACCCTGTCTTCCACGGCGACACGCTCTTCTGCGAGACGGAGGTGCTTGACGTCAAGCCCTCGAAATCGAAGCTCGACCGCGGCGTGGTCAAGGTTCACACCCGGGTGCTGAACCAGGACGGCGTTCTCGTCGCCGAGTTCAAGCGGCTGGTGCTGGTGCCGCGGCGCGAACCGGGATAGGCATCGTCCGCGCGCTGGCCGACTGGCTGGGGAGGGGTCTGGGCGCGCTCGAGCGGCTCTCGGATCGGGCCGCTGTCGTTCTTCTGATCGTCGTCGGGCTGTTGCTCGCGCTGCCGGGGTTGGTGCTCGCCGGCGACCCGAATTCCGACGGCCTCTTCTATGAGGTGCAGGCGAAGGAGCTGCAGGGCGAGTCGCACGACGAAGCAATGCACCATGTCTTCGCGAGCGAGGAGGCCAGGGAAACGGCGGCGATCGAGGATGAGCCGTCGGGTTCCTACCGAGTCCTCAACCCCGATTGGCAGCATTTCAGCGCCCAGTTCTACGAGCGCCGCTGGCTGGTCCCAGGGCTGGCGATCGGGGTCGGGGCGATCACCGGCGAGAGCGTGCCGACGGCGCTGAAGACCGTCTCGATGCTCGGCTACGCGCTGATCGGCGCCGTGCTCTTCCTCTTCCTGCGCCGCCGCTTCCCAGTCTCGATCAGCATCCTGGGTGCGCTCGGCTGCATGTTGTTGCCGCCGATGTACCGCTGGTCGTTCGGGCAGTTCGTCGACTCTTGGGGGGTTCTGCTCGAGTCGCTCGGGCTGCTGGGGCTCGTCCTCGTCGCGGATCGGGGGCTGCGCTGGCTGCCGCTCTGGATCGGGTCGATGCTGGCGCTCTCGATCACCCGCGACGCGACGATGATCCTCGGCCTCGCCGCCGCCTGGCTGGCGGTCATGCAGCTGGGCAATATGGGCGAGATCCGCCGCAACGCCTGGATCCTTGTCAGCGGCGCTCTGGCTGCCGTGCCGGCGCTGCTGATCGGCGGCGCCCCGGTCCGCGAGAACCTCGCTTACATCCTCGCCGGCTACAACGTTCCTCACGACACGAGCTGGGGCCACATCGCCTCCGGTTATCCGGGGCAGCTCTGGGCGACCGTCCACGGCAACCTCACCTACCCGCTCGAACGCGGTACCGCGGGGCTGCTGCTCTACGGCGTGGTTGCGATCAGCCTCGTGGCGATCGCGCTCGTCATGATCCGTCGTCCCCGCGGCGACGCTTTCTGGCTGGTTTCACACGGAGCGATCGCCGGCTGCGTGATCCTGCTCCTCGTCGCCAACAACCCACAGGGGTACCGGCTGGAGCTGGTCTTCGTGCCAGCTATCGCTGCCGGCTTCGCGCTGGCGCTGCGCTGGGCGGTGGAGCGATTCAGCCTCGTTCCAGCGCGCTGATCGGCAGCGATTCGACCGTGTGCGTGCCGATCGGCCCGTTCGGCTTCAGACCGGGGCAGTAGCTGCCGCCGATCGCGTAGATGCGGCCGTCGGCGACGCCGGCGCCGCCGCCGCGACGTTCGATCTTCATGTTGGGCAGTCGCTCCCACTTCGCGGTCTTCGGGTCGTACGCCCAGGAGCTGTTGGTGACCCAACCGCCGCCGTTCTCCCAGTCGAACTGGTCCTCGCCACCGACGATGACGATCCTGCCCCCGGCGGTGACGACCCGCGGCGAGGCGACGCCCAGCGGCAGTTTCGGCAGGGTTTCCCATTCGTCGGTCTTCGGGTCGTAGCTTTCGAAGGTGTCGAGCGAGCGGTCCTTGCTGCCGCGGCCGCCGACGACGTAGAACTTGCCGCCGAGCGCGGACCCGGAGATGTGGTGGCGGCCGATCTGCATCGGTGCGCCGAACGACCACTTGCCGGTGTCGAAATCGTAGATTTCGAGCGTGTTGTAGACCGGGAAAGAGCTGACGTTGAAGGTCTGCGGCGCTCCGCCCGCGACGTAGAGCTTGTGGCCGATCACCGTCACGGCGCCGGCTGCGCGTGGCGGCTGGTGCATCGAGGGGAGCTGGGTCCAGCGATTCGTCTTCGGGTCGTACTCCCAGAAGTCGGTGGTCGGTTCCTCGCCGTTGAGGTAGCCCCCGGCCAGGTACATCTTGCCGTCATAGGTGGCCGCTTCTATGTGGTCGAGGCCGACGGGGAGGTGCGTGGGGGAGCTCCAGTGTTTCGTGCGCGTGTCGAAGGCGAGGACGGTGTGCAGGTTGCCGGGCGGGCTGCCTCCGGCGGTGTAGATGACCGGGCCGATCGCGACCGCCGTCGCCTCCACCTGGGTGCGCGGCATTTCCGGTTCTGGGCGCCAGCTCCCGGCGGGAGCGGGGGGCGACTTCGGATCTTTGCGGTAGAGGCCCAGACGGCAGGGCGGATTCGGCGTCGCCTTTTCGAAGCCGAGCGTCTGCCGCCAGCGGCCGGGCAGGTTGATCACGTTCGCTCCGGCGAGGACGCCGAGGACGAGTACCAGCGTCATCGCGACCGCAAGCACGGCCAGGACCTTGGACCCTCTGCCTTTCACAGGCCGGGAGTATGGCGCTTCGGCACGGCGGGAGAAGGGTCGCGGCGAAGTTGGTTGAATCTGTCAGGCGACGATGGCTCCCGCCCAGGCAACCGACAAGATCCCGGTGTTCGACGTGCAGCTGAACGAGTCGCACGTCGAGGCCGTGGCCGAGACGCTGCGCTCGGGCTGGCTGACCATGGGCCCCCGTATCCAGGAGTTCGAGGCCGAGTTCGCCGAGCACCTGGGAATCGAGCACGCGATCGCCGTCAACAGCTGCACCGCGGCCCTGCACCTCGCCTACCTCGCAGCCGGGATCGGCCCCGGGGACGAGGTGATCGTGCCCGGAATCACCTTTGTCGCCTCTGCCGCCGCCGTGCGCTACTGCGGCGGTACGCCCGTGCTCGCCGAGATCGTCGGCCAGGGAGACCTCAGCCTCGACCCTGAGGACGTCGAGGCGAAGATCACCCCCCGGACGAAAGCCGTGTGCGCCGTCCACTACGGCGGCTATGCGGCGCCGCTGGCGGCGCTGGGCGAGATCTGCGAGCGTCGCGGCCTGGCGCTGATCGAGGATGCCGCCCACAGCCCCGAGGCCGTCGTTCCCGGCGAGAGTCGGAAACTGGGCACCTACGGCCTGGCCGGCACCTTCAGCTTCTTCTCCAACAAGATCCTCTCCTGCGGCGAGGGGGGGCTGCTGGCGACCGCCGACGACGGGGTCGCCGAGCTGGCTCGTAGCCGCCGCTCGCACGCGATGACGACCGGTACTTGGGACCGCCACCGCGGCCACGCGATGGGTTACGACGTGGTCGAGGTCGGCTACAACTACCGGCTCGACGAGCCACGGGCGGCGCTGCTCTCTGCCCGCCTGCCCGATCTCGCCGCGGACATCGAGGCGCGCCGTACCCTCACCGCCCGCTACCGCGACCTGCTCGGCGACATCGACCAGCTGACGCTCCCTTACAGCGACGAGCAGGTCGCGGCCAGCTCTTGTTACGTGATGCCGGTGATGCTTGAAAACGCCGAGCAGCGCGACGCCGTGCGCAAGCTGCTCTCAGAGAACCACGGTGTGCAGACCAGCGTCCTCTACCCCTCGATCAACGAGTTCACCGCCTACGGCCGCGGCGAGCAGAGCCTGCCGCGCAGCGAGCAGGCCGCCCGGACCCAGCTGACCCTGCCGCTCTATCCCCACCTCGGCGAGGAGCGCCTGCAGCGGGTGGTCACCGCGCTGCGCGCGAGCCTCGACGAAGTCGCGGCCTAGCTTCGCTGGACCTGTACGTCTCGCCGAACAGCGGCGTCGGCTCGCCTCGGCAGCCGAGTCCCCCGGTAGCAGGGGCAGCGATTGTCCTCGCAGGCGACCCCGTCATCGTCGCCGTCGAGCCGATCCGGGTCGTAGCGGGGCCCGCCATGCTTGATGTAGAAGATCTGCGCCGCGCGCTGCGAGGCGAAGTCGGCGCAGTCCTTGTCGCCGGCGGCTGCGGGTGATGGCAGCGCTGCGAAAAGCGCAATGCCCAGCGCGATTGCGGCGGCGGTGACGGCAAGCAGTCTCATCTTGGGTTTCTCCCGACGTCGATTCCAGGCAAGGAGACTCAGACAGTACCCAAATAGATCAGGACCCGGAGGTTCAGGCGGCGGCAGTGCTCGCTGGTACTTTTAGCGGGATGCGGGCGTCTTTGCGGAAGCTTTCGTACCCGATCCGGCGCTGGCCGCGGCTGTCGCGCGCTGGACTGGTTGTCGGGGCGCTCATCGTTGCTCTGATGGGCTTCGCCAATGCCTTCGTGCTGTTGAGCGAGCAGGGGGACTCGACGGGCAGCGTTGCGGACGTGCCTCGTGCCGAGGTGGCGATCGTCCCCGGCGCCTTGGTCAAGCCGAGCGGCAAGATGAGCTCGATGCTGGCCGACCGGGTCCGGCAGGCCGCTGCGCTCTGGCACGCCGGCAAGGTGAAGAAGGTTCTCGTCTCCGGCGATCATCAAAGCTGGTCCTACGACGAGCCGGACACGATGCGCAAGGCGCTTGTCCTGGCCGGCGTTCCCCCTCGTGACGTCTTCGAGGATCACGCCGGCTTCGACACCTGGGCGACGATGGTCCGCGCTCGCGGCATCTTCGGTGTCCACGACGCGGTCGTCGTGACCCAGGGCTTTCACATGCCCCGCGCTCTCTTCCTGGCACATGCTGCCGGCATCGACGCGACCGGTCTCACCGCCGACCTCCACCAGTGGGGTGCTGAGGGGGAGAAGAGCGAAGTCAGGGAGGTTCTTTCCCGCGTCAAGGCAATCGCCGACGTCACGTTCGACACGCCCGCGATGGCCGGGCCGCAAATCCCGATCTCGGGTGACGGGCGAGTGAGTTGGGGGCAGGTCCCTCCGCAGGGCACGCCGCCGGCGGGCTCTCCGGGTCGCTGACCCGAGCCTTCGGCGACGCAAGCGATAGTCAGTCGGCGGCGCGACTCTCTCTCGCAGCCGTCAGGAACCCGCTCCAGTCGCATGGGAGCTCAGCCAGCCGGTCGCAGAGTCGCTTCAAGCTGGCGAAGTCGTCATCGAGCTCCCAGCCCCAGTGCAGGGTGATCGGGGCCCAGAGGGCTTCTTCGGCTTCGATCATCCGCTCGATGCCGGGTAGGACGGTGGTGGCGCGGCCGTAGAGCGGGGCGTAGGAAGGCAGGTAGATGGCGGCGGCATCCCAGATAGGGGTGGGGCGGAAGCCGAGCAGGCGGATGCTCTCCGGGCCGCCGCAGACGACGTCGAACCGCTCCGCCAGCAGCGCGTACTGGGCGGCGTCGAAGCGGTTGAAGGGCGGCACGAAGAGGGGGGTCTCGATCCCGATCTCGGCCAGAATCGAGAGCGCCAGGTCGATGCGCTCTTCGGTCTCGGCGATGCCGAGGCCACAGAGCTCGGAGTGCCGGCGGGGGCTGGCGTGGCGGGTGCGATGGTCGAGGCCGTGTAGAGCGAAGGTCACGCCGTCGCGCTTCAGGTCCTGCAGCTCGACGACCTCGGCGTCCTCGAGCGGGCGCCACTCGTCCTGCTCGGGGTCGAGGTAGTCACGCGAGATGCGGGGCGTCGCCGCGAGCAGGTAGGGCACGCCGGCTTCGGCGAGGACCGCGTGGAAGCGCTTGAAGGCCTCGGTTCCGAAGCGTCCCGATGAGTCGAAGGCGCGGGCATGGGGGAACTCGTCGACGCGCACGAGCGGCCAGGGCGTGCCCGTGCCGGCCGCGCCGCCGTCCGGCCACCCGAGCCGCCCGAGCTTCAGCCCGATCGCCTGTGCGTAGCGGACAGGCGCCGCCGGTCTTCGCCCGGCCGCTGCGATCTCTGGGGTTGCCTCGCTCATCGCCCGCATGATCTCAGTCGGCTCCGCTGCGACCCCGGTCCGACGCCGGGCCCGTGGATAGGCTCCACGCCGTGAAGCGCGCAGTCGTCCTCGCCGGTGGTCTCGGGATGCGCCTGAGGCCTTACACCACGGTCCTGCCGAAGCCGCTGATGCCGGTCGGCGACCGGCCGATCCTCGACATCATCGTTCGCCAGCTCGCCTACCACGGCTTCGAGCGGTTGACGATCGTCACCGGTCACCTCGCCGAGCTGATCGAGGCCTTCTTCGGCGACGGCGAGCGCTTCGGCATCCCAATCGACTACTACCGCGAGGAAGAGCCGCTCGGCACCGTCGGCGCGCTCAGCCTGCTCGATGGCCTCGACGACGACTTCCTGATGATGAACGGCGACGTGCTCACCGATCTTCCCTACGGCAGCTTCTACGACGGGCACCGAAGCTCCGGAGCGGCGGCGACGATCGCCGCTCACCAGCGCGAGGTGCAGGTCTCGCTCGGCGTGCTCCAGTTCGACGGCGGCGACGCGGACCGGCTCACTGGCTATATCGAGAAGCCGAGCTACCACTACGAGGTCAGCATGGGCGTCTACGCCTTCTCGCCCCGGGTGCTGCCGCTGATCGAGCCCGGCGAGCGACTCGACTTCCCCGACCTCGTCCTGCGCCTGCTCGAGGCGGGCGAGGAGGTGCGGGCCCGGCGCAGCGAGGACGACTACTGGCTCGACATCGGTCGCCACGACGACTACGAGACGGCGATGGACGAGTTCGAGCGGATGCGGGACCGCTTCCTGCCCGGCGACACCTCGGGGTGAGGCTCGAGGGTCGCGACATCGTCTGCGTCGGCACCGCCGACTGGCAGACCGAGCTGCCGATCAACCAGCACCAGCTGATGGGCAGGCTCGCCGCTCGCAACAAAGTCCTCTTCGTCGAGTCACTCGGCCTGCGCCGCCCCCAGCTCGCCTCGCGCGACCTGCGGCGCATCGCCCGGCGGCTGGCGCGCGGGCTGCGCGGCGTGCGCTCCGCCGGCGCGGTGCACGTCCTCTCGCCGCTCGTGCTTCCCCTGCACGGGAACGCCGCGATCCGCTCCCTGAACCGCCGCCTGCTGCGCCTGCAGGTGGGGCGGGCGGCGCGGCGGCTGGGAATGCGCCGGCCGCTGCTCTGGGCCTACGCCCCGCAGGCGGAGGAGCTGCTCGACGTGCTCGATCCCGAGCAGGTCGTCTACCACTGCGTCGACGACGTCGCCGCCCAGAAGGGCGTCGACGGCGACAGCTTCCGCGCCGGCGAGGAACGCTACGCCCGCCGCGCCGACCTGGTCCTCGCCAGCGCCCCGGCGCTGGCCGAACGGATGAGGACTCTCTCCGACCACGTCCTCTACGCACCCAACGTGGCCGACACCGCCCTCTTTGCGACCGCCCTCGACGAGGGGCCGGTCGACGCTTCGCTGGATTCGCTGCCCAGGCCGCGCCTCGTCTTCCAGGGGGCCATCGTCGCGACCAAGCTCGACCTGTCGCTGCTCGCTGAGCTCGCCCGCCTGCGGCCCGAGTGGAGCGTCGTCCTGGTCGGACCGAGGGGCGCGGGCGACCCGGGGGGAGATCTCTCCGCCCTCGACCGGGCGCCGAACATCCACTTCGTCGGGCCTCGCGACGCAGGCGACCTCCCAGCTGTGCTGCGCGGCGCCGACGCCGGCCTGATCCCCTACGCGATCAACGACCTCACCCGCAGCGTCTTCCCGATGAAGGTCTACGAGTATCTGGCCGCCGGTCTGCCGGTTCTGGCGACGCCGCTGCCTGCGCTCGAGGGGGTGGACGGCGTCGCGCGGGTGGTCGATGCCGCTGAGCTGATCGCCGCCGCCGAGCGCGAGCTCGAGCTCGACGACCCGCAGCGCCGGCGGCAGCGCTCCGAAGCCGCAGCGGCCCATTCCTGGGAGGCGCGGATCGAGGAAATCGAAGCGGCGCTCGGCTAGCTGGCTGATTCCGCTGTCGATCCTGCCCGAGCGGGAGTAGGCGGGATGGCGGGTGCGCCTCTGCGGGAATTGACACCCCAGCGCTGCGCGCTGGGGTGAATCTGGTGCGCGGCTGCGCCGCGCAGGTGTCGGATTGCATTTCCGCCGCTTCGCGACATTCCCGCAGAGGCGCACCCGCCATCTCGCCAAGCCACCCGAGCTTCGATACTCCCCCCTGGAGCGCCCTTGCCAGGCCCCGGGGTGTCATGAGCTTTGAGAGCTGAAATCGCCTTCGAAGCCTGAGCCCGTGCCGGCGATCGCTCAGCGAGGGAGGCCGGCCGTCCTGCAGGCGAATGTCGCGAAGCGGCGGAAATGCAATCCGATTTCGCGCGGCCGCAGGCCGCGCTCTTCGTTCACCCCACGCGCTTTGCGCGTGGGGTGCCAATTCGACTGCAGGACGGCCGGCCTCCCTCGCCCGGGGACCGCGGAATCAATTACCTGCGGCGCGTCGCCGCCGCTTCCGCGAGGACCTCTCGCGTCTGTGCCGCCACGCTCGGCCAGCTGAACTGCGAGGCGTGGCAGATCCCGCGCTCGATCAGCTCCGCGGGCCGCTCCAACGCTTGCTCTAGCGCGGTTCGCCAGGCGACCGGCGTGCGCTCTCGCACGACCAGCGCAGCCGGCCCGCTGATCTCCTCGAGTCCGCCCCCGTCCGCGGCGACGACGGCGGGGGTCCCGCAGGCCATTGCCTCCAGCGGCGCGATCCCGAAGCCCTCGTAGAGGGCTGGGGCCGCGAGGGCCCCGGCGGCGCGCAGCAGATCGAGCAGCTCTCCGTCCGTGACCGCGCCGAGCAGGTCGCAGGCGCCGCTCTGCCTCGCCTTCGTTTCGATCGGCTCGCCTTCGAAGCCGGGCAAGCCGGCCATGATGACCCGCCAGCCTGCGTTCTCTTTGGCCGCGTAGGCCGCGGCATCGATCAGGACGTCGAGGCCCTTGCGGGGCTCGATCGCGCCGACGTGGAGGACGAACGGGCGCTCGATTCCCCAGCGCTCGCGCACGGACGCGAGCGCCGCGGCACGGTCGCCGGGCGTGAAGATCTCGTCGACGCCGTTGGGCACCACCCTGACCGAGTCCTCGCCGACCCCGTAATAGGAGGCGACGTCGTCTGCCGTCGCCCGCGAGACCGCGATCAGCCGCGTGGCGTGGCGTGCCGAGCGGGCCACGATGGTGCCGAAGTGCCGCTCTTGGCTTTCCTGCTTTACCCCGGCGAAGCGCAGCGTCGCCAGGTCGTGGATGGTGATCACGCTTGGCACCGGGCAGCGCCGCGGCAGGACGCTCTCGGGAGCCCAGAAGACGTCAACGTGGTTGCGGGCGAGCCAGAGGGGCAGGAAGGCCTCGCGCCAGATCGGCCTGCCCTTGACTCGCACCCCGACCTCGTGTGCGCCCGGGATCTGCCGCGACAGCCGCCGCGTGTTGGCCAGCAGCAGGATCTCGTCGCCTCCCTCGATCAGCTCCCGCGCGATCCGGTCGAGGTACTTCGGAATGCCACCCCAGTTGGCCTCCAGCACGTTGGCGTCGACGGCGATGCGCATCTGCTCAGGCGGCGAGAAGCGCAGGAGCGGCCTCGCTCGAACCTTGCTCTTCCTCGTCCTCTTCGGAGGGCAGGTCGCGCCAGGCAGCGGCGAGCCAGCCGAGTATCGCGCCGAGCAGGATCGACGTGCGTGGCTCGATCGACGTGAACGTCGCGGTCAGCTCGACGATCGCCAATGCGAGGATGCCGCCGAACGCGGCAATCGCCCCGATCTGGATGACCGGGTCGGGGTGGCGGCGCCAGAGCCTCACCGCGGTCCACAGGGCGCTGAGTAAGAGGAACACGTAGGCGATCGCGCCGAGTGGGCCCAACGCCAGCCAGAACCAGAGGAAGGCGACGTGAGCGTAGCGGCGATCGTGCGTTTCCGCGAGCGGGTAATGGACCTCCCACGAGACCCCCAGGCCGATCCCGGTAAGCGGATGTTCGCGGATGTTCTGCAGCACGTTTTTGCGCTCGTCCATCCGGTAGCGGTCGCCGCGGTTGGAGCCGAACCCGCCTGGGCTCAGAGTTTGGGCGCGCTGGACGAGTGGGCTTGCCTGCGGATCCTCGGAGGAGCCGACCGCCAGAGCCCCGACCACGCCCAGTGCCAGCGCGACAGCACCGATCGCGAGGAAGGCGCGGCCACGACGGCGGCTCGCGATGATGATCACGACGATCAAGGTGAGGATGCCGGCGATCCAGAAGGAGCGGCGGTAGGAGACGACGAGGGCGAGGAAGGCGATCGGCGCTCCGGCGAGCATCCAGGTGGGCACTTTGACGCGCCGGACCAGCGCCGCGACGACGCCGAGGACGAAGATCAGCATGGTCAGGTTCGGTACCGGATTGAGGTAGCTGATCGTCTCCGATTCGACGGCGGAGCCGGTCCCGCTGAACGCCGTATATATGCCCGATACCCCCTTGAAGAAGGCGAGTCCGGCGCCGATTGCGAGAAAGAGCTTGAGCGCGTTCGTGCTCCGCACCACGTTCGCCGCCAGCAGCGGGATGAGGATGATGTAGCTCGAGGTGAGCGAGCGGTGGAAGAGTTCGCCGACGCTGACCATGTGCGAGTAGTGGCCGACGATCACGCCGGTAAGGACGGCCACCGCGAGCAGCAGAAGCGGCGCGGTCAGCGGCTCCGGGAAACGGGGGCGCTCGCTTTCAGTCACGAAGCGGAGTAGGACGCCACCGAGCCCCGCGAACAGCAGTACGTCCTGTGGCGTCATCTTGGCCGCGACGACGTCGTAGAAGACGCCGGCCGGCGGCAGGAAGCCCTGGCTTTCGGACTCGATCAGGATCGCCGTTGCGACGAGCAGGGTCAGCGCGGCGGCGGGGTAGCGCAGCAGCACCAAGCCGAGCGCGAAGATTGCGGGCGCGACCGCGCCGACGGCGCCAAAGCGGTTTATCGCCTCCACCAAGACCAGGCCGGTGGCGATCCCGGTGGCGCTTACCGCGATCGCCAAGCCGAGGTCCGGCACAGCGAGCGTCGGCCGGTTCAGGCTGCGGTCTCCTTGGTGCGGGACGCCGGCAGGGCCATGTCGCGCGGCCTGTAGGAGTCGTAGCTGTTCTGTTTCGTGTTCGAGCGGTTGAAGGCGAAGCCCAGCATCGGCGCGCCGATTGCTCGCAGCGCCTCGATCGCGCGGCGGGCGTCGCGGCGGCTGGTGCGGCGCGAGTCGATCACGAACACGACCCCGTCCGCGTAGCGGGCGAGGACGACAGGGTCGACGACCACCAGGGCGGGCGGGGTGTCGAAGACGACAACGTCGTTGTCCGAGCGCAGGTACTGAACGACCGATTTCATCCGCTCCGAAGAAAGCGACTCGACCGCGTCCTCGGCGTGCGCTCCGGCCGGCATCACCATCAGTTCGCCGCCGGTGGGGCCCCCATCGGCGGCGAGGCTCACTTTGACCGCGATGTCAGCAGGGTCTGGCGCGTTCTCGACGACGAGCAGGTCGCTGAGGCCGGGGGAGAGGGACTTGTCGAAGATCTGATGCAGCGTCGGTCGCCGCAGGTCCCCGTCCACGGCCGTCACCCGCCGGCCCTCCGCGGCCAGGGCGCGGGAGACGTTGGCCGCGACGTAGCTCTTGCCACAACCGGACTCGGCGCCGGTCACCAGCACCGTGTTCGCTGCTTGCCTGGTGCCCGAGCCGTTGGAGACCTGATTCCCCGCCCCCGTCCGTTCGAGCGTCAGCAACGTCGCCGTGCGCAGGTTCCGGAACGACTCCAGGGCCGGGGTTCCCCGGCCCTTGGGGATCTCGCCGAGCAGCGTCAGGCCGAGGTCTTTGGCCGCCTCTTGCGCGGTGCGGTAGCGGTCGAAGAAGAGGTCCCGCAGGTAGATTGCGACGGCGCCGAGGACGAGCGCGCCGATCAGGGCCAGCAGGGCGTCGCGTTTCGGAGTCGGCGCCACCGGCGTGCCCTGCGGCACGGCGTGCTCGACCACCCGCATCGTGTCGCCCGGGTTCGCGCTCTGTTCGGCGATCTGATTCTGCAGCGCCTGTAGCTCGACCTGCAGCCCGGCGACGCTGGCCCCGCTGGTCCCGCCCGCGGCGATTTCGCCTTCGATTTCGTCGATCCGCTCCTGGATCGGCTGCAGCGTCGTCTTCTGTTGCGCCACCGAGAGATCGCCGAGATACCGGGCGAAGGCTTCGGCGTAGGCATTGGCGAATTCCGCCGATTCGTCCGGGTTGCCGGTGGTCGCCGAGAAGCTCATCACTCCGGTCCGCGCTTCGGGCTGCACTTCAGTGCTTGCGTCGAACGCTTCCTCGCGTCCTTTGACCGCCGGGTCTTCGTGGGCGACGTCGTAGACCGAGCGGGTCTTCGCCAGCTCGTCGTAGAGGTTGGAGAGGCTGAGCAGCTGTTCTTCGTTGAGGATTTCGCCGGCCGCCTGGCTCGTGGTGACGATCTGGCCCAGGGCGTTGCTTTCGTATTCGTCGGATTTGGAGGAGGAGATCGCGTAGACGACCACTGCGGCGACGACGGCAAACAGCGCCAGCCAGCGTTTGCTGGCCCAGATCAGTCGGAGGTTGCCGGTGAATTCCACGAGTGCAGGGACCTATCGGGTGGCCTCGGATTCGACTTGAATCCGGCAGGCCGGTAATTCGTTGGACGGTTGTACGAGTTCACTGAGGATAGCCACGGGGCAGGTCATCACCCCTGGCGTACCCGCTCTCGCACGCTCGACACCGCGGCGTCGGGGGTCTGTCTCGGCGAGAGGGGCTCGACGGCGCCTCTGAGCGCCCCTGGCGAGAGGACGAGCAGGCGACGCTCCCGCGCTCCCGCCGGGACGATCGCATCGACCGGCCGCAGCTGGTCCTCGGCGTCAAGGGCACGCGCGAGCGCGCCGGGACCGATCCCCGAAACTCGCCGGACGCGGACGGCGGTGTCCGGCGTGTCCCGGCCGCAGATCAGCGCGACGTCGGCTCCGGCCTGCGCCGCCTCGCTCAGCCAGGCGGCGAGCCGCGCCCCACCCGACGCACCGAGGCCGATGCCGACAAGGCGCACCGGCCCCACCCGTGGGGGCTCCGCGCCGTGACTGCCGCTGTGCTCGCCAGAGCCGCCGCGCAGCCCGTACAGCGTCGCCAGCGAGTCGGCGGCGCACTCGAGCCAGATCTTCCCCAGGCCGCGAACGCCGTCGCGCCAGCCGCCGTAGAGCAGGGCGCGGTAGGCGAGCTTCGCGGTCGGTCGCAGCAGCGCCCCTTTGAGCACGCCGAGCGGCCCGGGGCGGCCGCGCTGGCGGCTCTCCAGGCGCGCGTAGGCGATCGCGTCGTCCAGCGCCTCCCGCCAGGTCGTCGCCAGCAGGTGCTCGAGCTCGCCTTCGAGCGGCAGAACCGGTCCGTCGGGCCAGAGCCCCTCGTGCACGGTGCGCGACTCGTCGTGGCGGAAGGCCTCGCGGCGGAAGAGGCGGTGCCGGTAGCGTGGGTAGCGGGCCGAGGGCCCGAGCGGCCGGCCGAGGAAGACGTCGCGCATCGGCAGGGCGGTCATGCGGATCTCCGCGCCGGGAGGATCGGCGAGCATCGCGCGGATCGAGGCGGCGAGGGCGGGGCTGACCCGCTCGTCGGCGTCGATCTCGAGGATCCAGTCGCCGTGCGCGTGGTCGAGCGCGATGTTGCGCTGCGCGGCGAAACCAGGCCAAGGGTTCTCGACGACTCGGGCGCCGGCCGTGCGGGCGATCTCGGCCGTGCGATCGCGCGAGCCGCCGTCGACGACGACGATCTCGTCGCAGAAATCAAGGCTCTGCAGGCATGCCGGGAGCCGACGCTCCTCGTCGCTGGCGATCACGCAGGCGGTTACGGACTCCGGCAAGCGCCGCAGTATCGCAGCGGCCTCCGCCGTCAGGGCGACGCGCCACGCCTGTACAGTCGCCGCCGATGGCGACCGAGAGCACCCGTTCGCGCGCTACCCGCGACGTCGTGCGTCAGCTGGTCGGGCGCGTGCTCAACCTCGGCCTCGGGATCGTCGTCACCGCGGTCATCGCCCGCTCGCTCGGCGACAGCGGCTTCGGCGAATGGTCGAGCCTGCTCGTCGTCGTCCAGATTGCCGCCTACCTCGCCGACCTCGGTCTCGAGCAGGTGGGGGTGCGGCGAGCGGCGGCCGAGCCCGAGCGGGAGGCGGAATGGATCGGCGCGACGATCGTCCTGCGTGCCCTCGTCTCGCTGCCGGCGACCCTGGTTTCGATCGTCGTCGCGCTGCTGATCGCCGAGAACCAGGATATGGCGCTCGCCGGGGTGCTCGTCTCGACGACGATCCTGCTCAGTGGCCCCAACACGATCCGGGCGCTGTTGCAGCTGCGCCTGCGCAACGACGTCAACGTCGCCGTAGTGACCTTCTCCTCGGTTGTCTGGGGCGCGGCGGCGATCGTCGTCGAGGCGGCCGGGGGCGGCCTCGTGCCGCTGGCGATCGCGTTCCTCGCTGCGGCGCTGGCCACCACCGCGGTGCAGGTTTGGGTCGGGCTGCGGGCCGGTGCCGTCCAGCTGCTCGGCTCGCGCCACCTCTGGCGACCCCTGGCGCGCGTCGGGTTGCCGTTGGCGACGGCAGGCGTGCTGGTCCTCGCCTACGCCCGTATCGACCAGATCCTCGTGCTCGAGATCTCCGGAGCCCGCGAGGCCGGCCTCTACGCCGCCGTCTACCGGATCCTCGAGCAGGCGCACTTCCTGCCGCTGACGGTCAGCATGACCCTGCTGCCGCTCGTCTCGGCCGCTTACCCGGCCGACCCCGCGCGGGTTCGGGAATTACTGCAGACGACGCTGGACTATCTGACGGTGGTTGCCCTGCCCGCCCTCGGCGTCGCCCTCGCCGCCTCCGGCCCGGCGATCGAATTGCTCTTCGGCAGTGAATTTGCCGACGCGGCACCGGCGCTGCCGATCCTGATGGGCGCTTTCGTCGTGATCTGCTTCGGCTACCTCTCGGGAAACATGGTGATCGTGCTCGGCCTGCAACGACGCTACCTCGCCTACGCGCTGATCGGCCTTTTCTTCAACATCTGCCTCAACCTGCTGCTGCTGCCGCGATACGGGTTCCTTGCCGCCGCCTGGACGACGCTTGCGACCGAGCTCGCGGTCGTCAGCCTCGCCTGGGGGGCAGTGCTGGCGGAGCTCCACTTCCGCCCAAAGCTCGGCCGGGTGTTTCGGGCCGTGCTCGCCACCGCGGCGATGACGCTGCTGCTTTTGGGACTGCGGAAGATCGGCACGCCGGCGGTGCCCCTGCTGCTGGCGGCGCTCAGCTATCTGCCGTTGGCGCTGTTGTTCGGTGCGATCAGCCTCAAAGACCTGCGCGAGCTGCGTGCGATGCGGCAGCAGAGCTCGGGCTGAGCTCCCCCGCCAGCAGGTCGCCGAGGCGCAGCGCCAGGGCGGCGATCGTCAGCGTGGGGTGGGCCGCCGAGTAGGTGGGGAAGGCCGATCCTCCGGCGACGAAGAGGTTCTCGATCTGCAGATGGCGCATCTCGGGATCGATCACCGCGTCGTCTCCCGTCCCCATCCGGCAGGTGCCGAGCAGGTGCCCCCCGCGCGGGCCGGGGCGGACTTCGACGTCGCGGGCACCGAGCGGAGCGAGGCGGCTGCGGACCTGCTCGGCGCCGGCGTCGATCCCGTCCAGCTCGTAGCTGGTGGACCGGGGATAGGCGACCAGGTTGAGCGGCAGGCCGAAGGAGTCGCGCTTCGACGCCAGCGTCACCCGCCGGCCCGCCTGCGGCACGTCTTCGGTCAGCATGTCGAGTGGCAGCCGGCGGCCCCAGGTCGAGAGCGCGTCGGCGCGGTTGCCGTCGCCGCCGCCGGCGAGGACGCTTTCCGTGACGAGCGGCGCGAGCGGCGCCCCCGGGTTGAAGGGGATGAGGATCGCGCCGGAGCGCTTCGAGCGGAAGTCGCCTTCGCGGAGGGCCTCGGAGAGGCCGGTCGAGAGGGTGTCGCCGTGGCCCGGGCTGAGGTCACGGCGCAGGTCGACGATCAGCGTCGTGTGCGCGTGGTCGAAGAGGTAGCGGCCGACGGCGGGGCCACCGAGGCCAGAGCGCAGCAGGATGCCGGGGTTTTCGAAGCCGCTGGCGGCAAGGACGTAGCGCTGGGCCCGCACCAGCAACCGCTCGCCGCTCTGGTCGATCGCCTCGATTGCCTCGATCTGGCGGCCGGCGGCGGCGGTACGCAGGCGCGCCGCAACGGTCTGGCGACGCAGGTCGAGGCGGGGATGGTCGAGCACCGTGCTGAGGCCGTTGAGGGCAGAGAAGCGGGCGTCGACCGGGCACAGCTCGCAGGTCGCCGAGCCGCAGCAGGCGGGGCGACCCTGGAGGGGTCGGGACGGGCGGGCCTGAGGAAGCGGCCCGAAAGGGCGTAGGTGGGGCGCTATCGCCCGATCCATCGGGCTGAGCGGGTGAGGGGGAAGGATGCGCGCGCCCGGCGGCACGGCACCATTCCCCGTCGCCCCCGCGCCCTCGGGAGCGCCCGAGACGCCGAGCGCCTGCTCGGCCCGCACGTAGTAGGGCTCCAGCTCGGCCAGCGTGAGCGGCCAGTCGTCCATCACGCCGTAGGCCGAGCGCATCTTGAGATCGGCGGCGGTGAAGCGCGGGGTGGCGCCGTCCCAGTGCAGCGAGGACCCGCCGACGCCGTAGACGTAGCTCCACGGGTAGGGCGGCGTTCCGGGCGCCGTTTCGTTGTTGGGTTCGGCGCCGGGCACGTCCGCGGCCCACTGCCCGTCCGCGAGCTGCTCGGCGTGGGTCTTCAGCGCACCGCGCTCGAGCATGGTCACCCGCTGTCCCGCGAGCAGCGCCGGCCAGGCGCTGAGCAGGCCGCAGACGCCGGAGCCGACGATCGCGATGTCGGTCTCAATCGTCTTCACGATTCGCGCACCAGCCCGGCGCAGGCTCCCGGGCTGCCCGGGTCGGTGCCCGTGATCGCGTAGGCGAGGCTCGCCGCCGGCGCTGCCAGCATCGGGTCGAGCAGGCTGGAGATCGCCTTTTGCCGGGCACTGTCCGGCAGCACCACCGCGGCGGGATTGCGGACGGCGAGCGCAAAGGCGGTCGCCCGGGCGTCGTACTCCGTAGCGCCGTATTCAGCTCGCGCCCGGGCCAGCAACTGCCCGGCCAGCTTCGGGTCGATGCCGAGGTTGGAGGCGACCAGCTGCTCGAACTCGTCGTCGGGGATCAGCGCCGCATACGGGGCGATCACCGCCACCGCGGCCACGCCGGCCCCGACGGCGACGAAGGTCCGCCGCCGGATCCGCCCCCGGTCCTGGGCCGAGACAGGCCTGGCGACCTCCTCGAGCAGCTCCAGCAGTCGCTGCACCTGCACGGGGCTGTCGTAGCTCTCGCGCACCCGCTCCAGCGCTCTGGCCCCGAGCCGGTGGCGTCGCTCCGGGTCGGCGAGCCGGCGCAGCGCGGCGGCCAGCTGCTCTGGGTCATCTGGCCGGACCAGCTCGCCGCTGTCGCCGAGCAGCTCCCCGATCGCGCCGACATCCGAGGCGACGACGGGAAGTCCCGCCGCCATCGCCTCCAACACAACCCAGGGCACGGCATCGGCCCTGGTCGGCAGGGCGAGCACGTCGGCCGCCGCGTAGAGATCCCGCAGCCGCTCGGTTCGGGCCTTGACGTCACGGTGGGGGCGAACCAGGTCGCTTTCGGGCACGGGGTCGGTGGAGACGACGTCGAGAAGCACCTTGCCTTCGAGCCGGCCGACGGCATCGACCAGCGTGCCCAGGCCCTTGCGCTCGACTTCGTTGCCGACGAAGAGGACTCGCAGCGGCCCCTCGTTCTCCGTCACGCGCGCCGCGGCGGCCTGGCCCCACCAGGCGCCGTCGAGGCCGGGGTGGATCGTCGCCCGCCGGACCCCGGACATGTCGTATTCGCGGCGCAGCGCCTCCTCGTTCCAGCCCGTCCAGGCGACAACCGCCGCCGCCCCGCGCAGCGCCCGGCGCTCGAGTCGCTTCAGCAAGCGCTGCTGGCGCGGCGTCCAGGCGTCGCCCGGGCCGCCGTACTCGAGCGCGGTGAACTGGCCGACGGTGGCGTCGATCGAGAGCACGCAGGGCGTGCGGCGCATCGGTCCGCGGATCAGCAGGGCGGAGGCCTGGGTGTTGATGAAGGCCGCGTCGACCGAGCGCCGGTGGTGCTTGAGCAGGCGGCGCACCCGCCACGACCAGCGTAGGCGCCAGCGCAGGGCGAACATGTCGGCATCGCCGGCACGCTTCCAGCGGCGCAGGAATAGCCGCTCCAACCGGTTCGGGGGCGGCACGGTCGCAAAGATCGCCTCGACCGCCGCGTTGTCGGCGAGCGTCGCCTTCAGCTGGGCGGTCAGGGTGCGGTGGCCGAGCACCCCCTCGTCGAGGAAGAGGACCCGCAGCCGCTCGCTCACCGACTCCCCCCGGCTGCGGAGATCAGCCGTTCGGCCTGCTCGGCCACGACGCCGGCGGCGAAGCGTTCGCGGGCGCTCTGCCCGGCGAGCCTGCCCTCGCGGCGGACCCGCTCGGGATCGCTCTCATAGGAGCGCAGGATCGTGGTCACGGCGGTGGGGTCGTTCTCCGGCGTGACGATCGCGCCGAAGCTGCCGTCGATCAGGTCGCGGACTCCCTCGGCTCCGGTCGAGACGCAGGGCCGTTCGGCGAGCAGGCCGAGGATCACCGCCCGCGGCTGCCCCTCGCTGGGGCTGGGGCAGAAGACCGAGACGTCGAAGGCGGAGAGCACGTCGCCTACGGCGGCACCCGGAGTGGGGAGGAAGTGCGCGCGGGCCCCGAGCGGCGCTGCGCGGGACTTCAGCTCGGCCTCGGTCTCGCCGGCACCGGCGAGGATGAGGTGCGTGTCAGGGCCGAGCGCCGCGACCGCGTCGATCACGACGTCGTTGCGCTTCTTCGGGTGGAAGCGCGAGATGCAGCCGACGGTGAAGGCCCCGGCGGGAATGCCGAGCTCGCTCCGCACCCGTTCGCGCCCCTCCTCGCTGAAGCGGATCTCGTCGGTCCGCATCGCGTTCGGCAGGACCGCTACCTTCGCGGCGTCGACGCCGGCATCGATCACCGAGCGGCGCGTTCCCTCGGATATGGCCAGGACCGGATCCGCCTTGCGACCGGCCGCGGCGTACGCCCAGCGCCCTGGCCCGCTCCTCATCTGGGCGGGGACGGGTCCCCACTCGGCCCAGGCGATCTGGGGGCGAAGCCGGGCGGGCAGCCGCGGCGCCAGCAACTGCTCCTTCTTGTAGTGGAGGAGGAGAACGTCATAGGGAAGCTCGGCTTCGAGCGCCTCGCGCAGCCGCCGCCGCAGTGCCGGCCAGCGCAGCATCAGCGAGGGCCAGCTGCCTGCCGACAGCTTCGGGCCGAGCTCGAGCGGGCGCACCTCGACCCTGGTCTCGCGGCCGATCTCGGGCGAGTCGCTGAGCATCACCGCCTCGTGGCCGCGGCCGATCAGGGCGTCGAGCAGCTCCACTGCGGCGAACTCCGCCCCGCCGGGAGCTGCACCGGTCATGACCGTGACGATCTTCAAGGGGCCAGGCGCCTCTCGAGCGCCTCGATCGAGTACTCGCGTTCGGCCAGCTCGCGACCGGCGGCGGTCAGGGCGTTGCCACGCTGCGGGTCGAGCGCTTCGAGCACCGCCCGGGCAAACGGCTCGCCGGCGGGCTCGCCCTCGACGTAGTGGACGCCGGCCTGCGCTTCGAGGCCGGCGGCGGCGAGCGGGGTGGCGACGACCGGGAGGGCAAAGGCGAGCGCCTCGACGAACTTGAGCGGCGATCCGCCTCCCTCGAGGAGGGGCACGACGGCGCAGCCGGCGGCATCGTAGAGAGCGCCCAGGTCCGGCACGAAGCCAAGTCCCTCCACGCGGGGATCGGTTGCGTCGATTGCGTCGCTGCCCTTGCCGGCGACGGTCAGCCGGGCCTCCGGTGCGTGCTCCCAAAGGGCCGGCATCGCCGAGTCGAGCAGGAAGCGCAGCCCCTGCCGGTTCGGCTCGTAGGTCAGGTCGGCGACAAAGAGCAGCGAGCGCTGCCCGCTGCGCGGAGGCAGCGGTGCGATCGCGGCGACGTCGACCACGTTGGGGACGAGCCGTAGCCGGGCGGTTGGTGCCAGCGTCGCGGCACCCTGCATGTCCGCCGGCGAGACCATCCAGCTCTCAGCGTAGCGTTCGAGCAGGAGCCGCTCGAAGCGCTGCAGGCTGCGCAGCGACATCCCCGCGTCGCCGAGTCGGTGGCGGAAGGAGGACTCCAGATTGTGGGCGCTGTAGATGGCCGGGTGTCGCTTCGCGTATGGCAGCAGCGCGGCCGCCGCGACCGGCCCCTCGGCGATCAGGCGCATGTTGTCTCCGCTCGCGGAGAGCTCTGCGGCCCGCGCGGCGACGCCTGGCCAGATTCCCCGGGCGAAGTCGTCGGGCACGCCGCTCAAGCGGCTGCGCAGGTAGGCCGGCGCCCGCTCGCGTGGCGACGGCCGCTCGACCCGGTGCAGATGAACGTCGGCGAGCGCTTCGTAGGAGGGGTCGGGACTCTCCGCTCCAAATGCTCCGTAGACGAAGTCGAGCCTGCCGTGTGCGGAGAGGGCACGCACCAGGCCGTACGTCCGCCGGGCGCGACCCGAGTCCAGGGTGGGGGTATGTGAAGTGGCGAGGACGGTCCGCATGCGCCGGCGCCGAGCGGGGCGACGAGGCGGCGAGTATAGGCCCGGCCTGGGACGGCCGGAGCCCGGACTCCTAACTCCCGTATTTCGCCGCGGCCTGGCGCAGCGCTTCGTAAGCGGGCTTGTGCGAGCCATCGGAGCGCACGACGCCGTACCAGTTGTTGGTGCCGAAGTCGTGGTAGTTGAAGTAGATGACCTCGGCCACGTAGCCGGTGTCGTGGCACCAGGCGATGAAGTTGGTGACGTTGGCCGCCTGCTCAGACTCGCTCCACTGCAGGCTGTCCCCGGTGGAGGGTTGACCGACTGCGGTCGGCCAGCCGACCTCGGTGATGTAGATCGGCCCACCGGTCATCGCCCGCGCGCTTTCGATCCGGGCGCGGTTGCCGAGCGCCGAGCTGGCCTTGGAGCCGGTACCGCCGTAGGGGTGGACGATGAAGCCGTCCACGTAGGTCGCCCAGTCGGAGGTGTACCAGGCCTTGCCGAAGCTGAGGTCGTTTGAGCCGTCCAGGGTGCCGAGGATCTTCGGCGCCGCTTCGCCGTACTGAGCGTGGAAGGCGTCGTGGGTCTTCTTCAGCAGGTTCCGGTAGCAGACCGCGTTGGCGGAGCTGTTTGCGTTGGAACCCCAAAACCAGCTCCCCCCGGGCTCGTTGAGAGCCTCGATGACCGGCGTCTGGGTCGGGTTGGTGTTGGCCTTGTAGAAGGCCAGGTTTTCGGCGACCCAGGCGTCGGCGTTCAGTGCGCAGACGCCGCCGCTGTTGTAGGGGCCCGGGAAGTTCATCTGGATGCGCAGGCCGGCCTTCTTGAAGTTTTCAAGTGCCGAGACGCCCCGCTCGCTGTCATAGCGCACGGTGTTGACTGCGCTGCGCACATCGGCGGCACCCGAGGTGCCGTAGTTGCCGGCGTCGAGGCCGACGATCATCCCGGTTGGGTTGGGGCTGGGGGTCGGGCTCGGAGTCGGGGTGGGTTCGGGGGTCCCCGCCGGGGCGGGGGCGGCGGCGTTCGAGGTGGTGAAGCTGCGCGAGGCGGTGCTCGAGTTGCCCGCGGCGTCATAGGCGGTGGCGGTCACGGTGTGGCTGCCGTCGCTGACCTTGGTCGTGTCGAAAATGCAGTTCCAGGGAGCGTCGCTCTCGGTGTTTAGCTTCGTGCCGTCGACCTTGAAGACGACTTCCTCGATGCCACCGCTGTCGCTGGCGGACACCTCGCAGGCCGAGCCCTGCAGCTTGCCCTTGATCGTCGCTGCCGCGGCGGGGACCTTCCAGGCGACGGTCGGCGCGGTCGTGTCGCCGGCCGGGGTCGGGGCGGGAGTCGGTGCTGGCGTAGGAGCCGGAGCCGGGCTGGGGGTCGGCGCAGGCGCAGGCGCAGGGGTCGGGGCGGGAGCTGGCGCTGGCGCTGGCGCTGGCGCAGCGTCGGGTGGGGGAGGAAGTTGGGCCCCGCAGTGACGCACGGACGTGGCGCGGCGGCGATGCGCGGCGGCCCGCGCGGTCGCGGTGGTCGTGCCCCGCTCGGCTCGCTTAGTGCACCGAGGGGCGCTCTGCCTGGTGGAGGCCTGCGCGGAAACGGTCGCGATGCCCACGACGGCGAGCAGGCTCACGGCCAAGGCGAGGATTGCGATCCGGCTTGCGCTGAGGGACTTCAATGTCTTCTCCTTCGGTAGCCGGGCTGCCTCGAGAGGCCCCTTGCTTTGCGACCCCGCCTCGCGACGGGTGTGCCTTTGTCGGGAGTCGCGTAACTTGCGTCCCCGAATTCATTGGTTCATCGGATCGCAAAACCCGATTGCGCAGGTGGTTCCCCACAACTGGACGCATGTCCAGCCGTGAACGACCCTCCGGGGCTAGCCGCGGTAGTTCTGCACGGCGGCTTGCACGATCGAGTAGGCCGGCTTAGGCGTGCCGTTCTGGCGCAAGAGCCCGAACTGCAGCTCACGATCGCCGCTGTTGGTGCCGCGATCGAGGAGCTGGAAGATCGAGACCATCTCGATCTTCCATTCGGGATGACTGACGATCGCGGCGATCATCTCGGCCAGGTGCTCGGCCTGCGTTTCCTCATCGACGCACTCATCCCCGCAGTTTGCGGTGGACTCTCCGTACTCGGTGATGAAGATCGGCTTGTTCGCCGCGCCCTGCTCGTTCATCCGTTGTCGCAGCGCTTCGATCCGCCCGAAGGGACCCGCCGGGCTGACCTCGGCCGGGTCGTGCCCGTACCAGTAGGGGTGGTCGGCGAAGGCGTAGAAGAGCGAGTTGAGGTCGGGGATGCGCTGGTAGAGCGTGTCTATCCAGGAGGTGTCGTTGCCGTAGACGCGGCTGTCGAGGATCATCTTCGCCGGTAGCCCGAGGCGTGCGACTTCTTCGAGGGTGGGCCGCACCGTGTCGGCGTACTCGCTCGCCGTCATGCCGCCGAAGTAGGGCTCGTTGCCGAGCTCGAAGGTCTGCATCGCGTAGCGAGCTTCGTCCAGTTCGGGATGCTCTTTCCAGAAGCTGCCGCCGAGGCCGTAGCGGCGGATGAAAGCCACCACCCATTCGCGGTAGTGGGTCGGATCGCCGAGTTCGTTCTCGCCGAGCAGGGCGTGGATGCGGGTGTGGACTTCCTCTGCCGCCTTCACGACCAGGTCGTCCTGGGCGTCGACGGGCCGGGAGGTGTTCCACTCGTGGCGAGTGACGGCTGCACCCAACTGGGCCCGGTAGGTGGTTTCGGCATCGCTCCAGCCGCCGTAGCCGCCGTCGATCGAGAGGGTGAGGGCGCCTGAGGCTGGTGGGGGCGGCGGCGGAGGGGTCGGTTCCGGTTCCGGTTCGGGTTCTGGCGATGGCGCAGGTTCGGGTTCGGGTTCGGGCTCCGGCGATGGTGCAGGTTCCGGCTCTGGTTCGGGTGCCGGTTCAGATTCTGGTTCTTGTGGCGGGTTCGGGTGCGACGTTTCGGGAGGGGGTGGCACGGATTCGGGCGGGCGGGGCGGTTCGGCCGCCGGCGGGGTGGGCGAACCCGTTTCTGGCGCCGGCTCGCCGGGCGCGGCCACCGAGTGCTGGGGATCGGCCCCGACGAGAACCGGTGCCACGGACTGGGGGCCCTGCGGGAGGCCGGGAGGGGCGGGAGCCGGCGACGCGGGCCGGTGGGGAGATTTGACTGCAACCGACGAGGAGAGCCCGACGAGGCGATGATGGTGGCCCTGTCTGTTGGAGGCAACACCGACCGACGCCTGCCAGACGTGGGATCCGCGGCGCTCGCCGGCCAGGTCGCTCCGGCAGTCGCCGATGCAGTCGCGGCGATACAGCGTCGGCATCTCGCTGGCGACCCGCTGGGCCACGTACGACGTGGAGGGGAACTGGCCAGCCGTCGTGTGGTCGACACCGAACGCGGCGCCGACCAGCGCTGCGACTAGAGCAACTGCGCGCAATGACGGGCTAATCCTCCACATCCATCACCGATGTTGACGCATCGCTACGACATTTGTCGAGCAGGCGGCAGCCGGCGGGGGAGCGGGCGTCAGCCTCGGTACTGCTGCATTGCTGCCTCGACGATCCCGTAGGCGGGCTTCTCCGAGCCGTCTTCGCGCAGCAGGCCGAACTGGCGCTCGCGGTCGCTGCTGTCGGTTCCGCGATCGCGGAGCTGGAAGACGGAGAGCATTTCAACGCCCCATGCAGGGTGCGCGGTGACCGCGGAGATCATCTCCTGAAGGTGTTCGGCCTGGGTCTGCTCGCTGACGCACTCTTCGCCACAGGCCGCGGTCGACTCGCCGTACTCGGTGATGAAGATCGGCTTCGTGGCGGCTCCCTGTTCGATCATCCCCTTGCGCAGGGTTTCGATCCGGCCGAAGGGGCCGGCTGCGCTCGACTCGGCCGGATCGTGCCCGTACCAGTAGGGGTGGTCGGCGAAGGCGTAGAAGAGCGAGTTGAGGTCGGGGATGCGCTGGTAGAGCGTGTCCATCCAGGAGGTGTCGTTGCCGTAGACGCGGCTGTCGAGGATTACCTTGACCGGCAGGCCGAGCCTGTGGATTTCTTCCAGCGTGGGTCGCACCGTGTCGGCATATTCGCTCGCCGTCATGCCGCCGAAGTAGGGCTCGTTGCCGAGCTCGACGCTGGTGATCGCGTAGCGGGAGCCGTCGAGCTCGGGGTGGGCGCTCCAGAAAGCGCCGCCGGGCCCGTAGCGCTTGATGAACTCGATGACCCATTCGCGGTAGTGCGTCGCGTCGCCGAGGTCGTTTTCGCCGAGCAGGGCGTGGATGCGGGTGTGGATCTCCCCGACGGCGGTTTCGACGACGTCGTCCTGCTCGTCGACCGGCTCGGAGATGTCCCACTCGTGTCGGGTGACTGCCGCGCCGAGGGTTTTGCGCTCTTCGGTTTCGATGTCGCTCCAACCGGTGTAGCCGCCGTCGATGGCGAGGACCAGCGGGCCGGTTTCGGGGAGCGGCACGCTCTGGGTCGCCGTGGAGGGGCGCGAGTGACGGCGCAGGTTTTTCAAGCAGCGGCGGCGCAGCGTCTTGGCACGGCGCTTCATCCTGGTGCTGGCGGCGCGTGACTTCGGCGCGGCCTTGGCGCTGGTGGTCGCCTCGGGGGAGGAGCGCAGGACCTTGCGCTTGGCGCGGCGGGCGCAGACCCCGGCGATCCCCGTGGCCTTGTCGCCGCTCCCGACGGCAATGGCGTTGCCGAGTCGCGGCGCTGGGCTTGCCAGGGCGACGGCGGCTCCGGAGACGGCGCAGAGGCACGCCACGACGAGGGCGGCGAGGAGGAGGCGGTGGAGAGGGGAGACCATGACGATCCCCTCATCGGGCGCTGGAAGGCCCCTTCCCAAGGCCGCCACGCCTGCGTCTGGACGTATGTACTAGTCCATGCGGCTAGCCTGCAAAGACGCTTGCGAGTCGGAGCGAGATGGCGGGTGCGCCTCTGCGGGAATTGACACCCCAGCGCTGCGCGCTGGGGTGAATCTGGTGCGCGGCTGCGCCGCGCAGGTGCCGGATTGCATTTCCGCCGCTTCGCGACATTCCCGCAGAGGCACACCCGCCATCTCGCTAAGCCACCGGAGCTTCGATGCTCTCACCTTGAGCGCCTTGCTCGCCCCCAGGGCTCATGAGCTTCAGAACCCTGGATCGCCTTCGAAGCCTGAGCCCGTGCCGGCGATCGCTCAGCGAGGGAGGCCGGCCGTCCTGCAGGCGAATGTCGCGAAGCGGCGGAAATGCAATCCGGTTTTCGCGCGGCCGCAGGCCGCGCTCTTCATCTATCCCACGCGCCTTGCGCGTGGGATATCAATTCGACTGCAGGGCGGCCAGTCTCCCTCGCCCGGGGATCGGGGAATCGAGACGGCGCTAGGGAGTGTTGCGGTGCTCGGCGGCGAAGGGATCGCCGAAAGCACCGTCATCGAGCCCTTTGGCGACCTCGGCGACGCCGTCTGGGACCTTCATCGTCAGCTCGAAGCCCAGCCGCTCGCGGATCTTCTCGAAGGCGACCTTGTAGTCGCGCGGGTCCTCATCGCGGTGGACGTAGCTCACATTCCCCCGCGGGACGATGCCGGAGATGATCTCGACCAGGTCGAGCTTGCGGTAGTTCTCGTCGCTGTCGCCGACGTTGAAGACGTCGCCGCCGACCTCCGCCGGCCCTGCCTCGAGCACCCTGACGATTCCCCGCGCCGCGTCGCGCACGTGCACGTAGGGCCGCCAGAACTGCTCGCCGAAGACTTCCAGGTCGCGGTCGTCCCAGAGTTCGCGCGTGAACTCGTTGACGGTCAGATCGAAGCGCATCCGCGCCGCCGCGCCGTACACCGTCGCGAAGCGCAGGCAGGTCGGCACCGTCGGCCCGCTGCCGTTCTCCAACAGCATTTTCTCGATCTCGACCTTCTGTTCGGCGTAGAGGGAGACCGGTGCGAGCGGGGCCTCCTCGTCGACCGGCGTCTCCGGGTCGGCCATGCGCCCGTAGTTGGAGCAAGTCGAGGCGAAGATCAGGTGGGCGACGCCGGCAGCTCCCGCGTCCTCGATCAGGGAGCGGGTCGCCTCGACGTTGGTCTCGCGGGCCAGCTCGGGATCGCGAGCGCAGGCCGGGTCACCGACGATCGCCGCAAGGTGTACGACTGCCTTGGCTCCCTGCAGCGCTGCGCGCCGGGCCTCGGCATCGCGGATGTCGGCGATCGTCGCCTTGGCACCGCGGCCTTCGAGATCCTTGGCAATGTCCTCCTGGCCGTGCAAGAGGCTGTCGAGCAGCCGCACCTCGCAACCCGCATCGAGAAGGGCACCGACGACCTCGGCGCCGACGTAGCCGGCCCCTCCCGTGACCAGAACCGGCCCGTTCACGCAACCACCCCCTGTTTGTCTGCAAAGTTTTGAACTAGATCGGTGAACCGCTGTCGAAAGGCCGCTGCGCTGAAGCGTTGGGCGTGCTCTTGGATCGCCTTCTGGTCGAAGCGGTGGAAGTCCACCTCACGTAGCGGTTCGGCCAGCGCCGCGGCGCTCTCGCCCTCGACCAGCACTCCGGTGCGTCCGTCGACGACGGTTTCGCAAGCGCCCCCCTGCCCGACGGCGACCACAGGCCGCCCGGCGGCCTGCGCCTCGACGGCGGCGATTCCGAACTCCTCGATGTTGGGGACGACCAGCGCCACGCTGCGAGCATAGAGATCGGCAAGGCTGTCATCGTCGACGCTGCCAAGCAGCTCGACCCGCTGGCCCGCGTAGCGCTCGCGCAGGCGCGCCAGGTCGGGTCCTTCGCCGACGATCTTGATTGGTCGTCCGGCGAGCAGGGCGGCTTCGATCGCCACCTCGACCCGCTTGTGGGGGACGACCTGACCGACGAAGAGGACGAAGTCCTCGGGTTCCGCGAGCGAGAAGCGCTCGACTGCGACCGGCGGGTGGACAACCGTGGAATCGCGACCGTAGATCCTCTCGATCCGCTCCTGGGTAATGGCCGAGTTGGCGACGTAGTGGGTTACGCGCCCGGCCGCCTCGAGATCCCAGTCGCGGATCCTGGCCAGCGCCCGGCGCATCAGCGGCCGGGCGCCGGGCGGGCACTCAGCCAGCGCGCGTGCTTGCTCGAACCAGGCGTAGCGGAAGGGGCTGTGGCAGTAGCAGACGTGCACTGCGCCGGGGTCGGGCCGGACGCCGTGGGCGAAGGCGCTGCTGCTCGAGACGACCACTTGCCGTCCCTCGAGGGCAAGGTGCTCCGCGGCGCGTGGAAAGAAGGGCAGCAGGTATCGGAAGCGGCTCTGACGGGCGCCGAGGTGCTGTAGATAGGAAGGCCGGACGTGGCGGCCCCGAAAGCCGCTGTCCACCGCGGGGCCGTCGTAGAGCAGGGTGGAGATCGGCGCCTCGGGCCAGCAGGCGGCTATCTCGGCAAACGTGCGCTCCGCCCCCCGCATGACCAGCAGGTAATCGTGGACGAGAGCGGGGCTGAGGTGGCTAGTAGGCGCCACGCCCCGACAGCACGGCCGGGAGGGTGGCCAGCAGGATCTCGACGTCGCGCGCCAACGACCAGCCGGCGACGTACTGGTAGTCGAAGCGGACCATCTCCTGGAAGGGGCTCTGCGAGCGCCCGTAGACCTGCCACGGCCCGGTCAGGCCGGGACGCAGCTCGAGGCGGCGCAGATGCCAGTCTTCTTCGAGCGCGGCGGTCTCGGGGAAGATCAGCGGCCGCGGGCCGACCAGGCTCATCTGGCCCATCAGCACGTTGAAGAGCTGCGGCAGCTCGTCTAGGGAGAAACGGCGGATGAAGCGACCGACCCGCGTAACACGGGGATCCTCGCGGATCTTGAACATGACACCGTCGGAAGCCTCGTTGAGTTCCCCCATGTCCGCCTTGCGTTTCTCCGCATCGGTGTACATCGAGCGGAACTTGATCAGCTGGAAGCTGGAGTTGCCCCGGCCCGCCCGTGGCTGGCGGAAGAAGACCGGTCCGCGCGACTCGAGCTTCACCGCGATCGCGATCGCGATCATCAGCGGCGAGAAGAGGAGGATCAGCGCAAACGACCCGGCCGCGTCGAGCACGCGCTTCGCCGCGATCGACGCCGAGGTCAGCATCGGCGTACCGATCGAGAGCAGCGGCAGGCCGCCGACCTGGTCGAGTGCGCGCACGCCGTCGAGGAACTCGAAGAGCCGGGGGACGACGTCCACGGTCACGCCGGCGTCGCGACAGGCTCGGATCGACTCCAGCAGCTGCTCGTGACTGGCCTTCGAGAAGGCGATGATCACGCGGTCGATCCCCTGCGCCTCGATGATCGCGTCGAGATCGGCGAAGCGCCCCAGCCAGGGCAGGTCCGGACTGCCGATGTCGTGCACCTCGTCGTCGACGATGCCGACCGGGACGAGCCCGAACTGGACGTTGTTGCGGAGCTTCTTGACGACGTGCCCGGCGACGAAGCCTGAGCCGAGGATCAGCGTGCGCTGGCGCAGGTCCGGGGCGCGGTGGAGGCCGGCCCGCACGATCGTGCGGGCGATGCCGGTCAGGACCGCGATTCCGGCGACCGTGAGGAAGGTCAGGGCGACCACCTCGTTGAGCCCGAGGAGTGACGCGAGGCCGAAGAGGGGCCAGGTGATCAGCATCAAGGTGACGAAGGCGCGCGGTATCTCGCTCACCGCTGACGCCCAGCTGGCCAGCTGGTCGCTGCGGTAAAGGCCGATGCTGAAGGCGGCGAGCGGCCAGAGGACGGTCGCGCCGGCCACATACGCCACCCCGCCCGGGCCGACCGAGGTCAGGCCGAGGATGAGGACCGCGATTGCCCCGGCGAAGCAGGCCGCCAGCGAGTCGGCGGTGAAGAGCATCCTGGCGAGCACGGCTCCGCGTCGCCGAGCCCGGCTCGTAGTGCCGCGGAGGGCAGCTGCGCCGTCCTCGTCTGCCTCGATGGCGGACGCCCCAGAGGCGTGGGTTGCGGTTGAGCTCTCCATTTTGGCTAAGTCAGTGGGGATTGAGGAGTACGGCAGGGGGCAGGGGTGGGGTCAAAATAGAGATGATCCGGGCAAAACTCCATCGGGAACAACAGATCGACAACAAGTGTGCCGGGCTGAAGCGCGCAATCAAGCGTGCAGAGCGAACTTCGTTGATCCCGTCGGACGAATATTCGAACTATTTTCGGAGCTGGGCCGCCGAAGGTACTCAATGCGCCTCGCCGGATATCTCCTGCGCGGCGGACGATACTGCCTGGGAAACCGGTGCGCCGGCCAGGCGTCATGGCGTCTGTCCGATCGGCTTGACTGGGCCTCGTGAGCCGAGACCCGCATAAGGCGAGCCGCCACCACGCCAGCCGGGACGTCGCGATCCAGATCGTCGTCCGCGTGCTCAACCTCGGTCTCGGCGTCGTGGTCACGGCGCTGGTCGCGCGGGCGCTTGGCGATGCCGGCTTCGGGCAGTGGTCGACGATCCTCGTCGTCGTCCAGCTGATCTCCTACTTCACGAGCTTTGGCGTAGAGAGCGTCGTCATCCGGGAAGCGACGGCCGACCCCGATCGCGAGGGCGAGTGGCTGGGCGCCCTGCTGATCCTGCGCTCGCTGCTCTCGGTGCCGGCGATCCTCGTCGGTCTGGTGGTCGTGCTGCTGCTACAGGAAAGCACCGCGATGCTCGTCGCCGGGCTGGTCCTGCTCGTCCAGACCCCGTTCAACGTCGGCGCCTCGCTGCGGGTCACCCACCAACTGCGGGTGAGCAACTGGGTCCCGATGGCGATCCTGACGCTGAACAGCGTCCTTTGGGGTGGCGCGGTGGTCTTCATCTTCGTCGCCGGCGGTGGGCTGGTGCCGCTGGCGATCGCGATGACCGCCACCAGCATCTTGACGGCGACGCTGCAGGCGATCGCCGCGGTGAAGATCGCCCGGCCGAACCTGCGCCCCTCGCGCGAGGCGACGATGAGGCTGGCACGTGTCGGGCTTCCAGTCGGCCTCTCTGGATTGCTGGTCTTGGCCTACGCCAGGATCGACCAGCTGCTCGTCTTCGCGATCGCCGGCAGCACCGCGGCCGGCCTCTATGGCGCCGAGTACCGGATCGTCGAGCAGGCCCACCTGATTCCGGTCTCGGTGATGACCACGCTGATGCCGATCCTGGCCGCCGCCTGGACTGTGAACCGCGAGCGCGCGCTGCGCATCACCTGGCTTGCCGCCGAGTACCTCACGGTCGCCTCGCTCGGCGGCCTCGCCGTATCCCTTGTCGTCGCCAGGCCGCTCACCGTCCTCCTCTACGGCGAGGATTTCGCCAGCGCGGCACCTGCACTGCCGGTGCTTGCCGGTGCGTTCGTGTTCATCTGCTTCGGCTACCTGACCGGCAACCTCGTGCTGATCGCGGGGCTGCAGCGGCGGCTCGTCGAGATCGGGCTGATCGGGCTCGTGGTGAACGTGATCGGCAACGTGGTGCTGATCCCCGCCTGGGGCTTCATGGGCGCCGCCTGGATGACGCTGGCCACCGAGGCTGTGGTCGTGATCGCGACTGCGGCGATGCTGCGCCGCCGCGTGGGGCTCACCTTGCCCCCGTTGGGTCGGATGGCGCGGGTGGTTCTCGCCGCGCTCGTGCTCGCCGCGCTGCTGCTTGCCGCGGACGGGCTAGATGCCTCGCTTGCGATCCTGCTGCTGATCGCCGCGCTCGCATATCCCGCGCTGTTGCTGGGCTTGCGCGCCGTCGATCTAGACGAGCTCAGAGCGCTGCTTCGCGAGCGCGCGGCTGCCTGAGCCACCGCGATAAGCATTGCCTGTTGCGAGTGCTCTTTGTGCAGTCCGCAGGTTCGACTCGTGACGCCGGCGCTCGCGGTGAGAGCGGATCCGGTTTCCGGTGTGCGCCTCGACCTGGAGGCTCGCCGAGACGCATTTGACCTTGCGCCCGTCGATCGATCCGTTGGCCACGCTCGTTCCCAGGGCGGTCAGGCACATCGGGTGCAGGTCCACGACCCGCATCGCCGCGTCACGCATCACGACCACGTCGCCCTGCTTGCCATGCTCCAGGAAGGGAACCGGAGCTGGGTTGCGGAACCACTCTTCGAAGCCAAGTCCGCGTAGCGTGACGAGCGCCGTGTCGAGATCGCCGTGGTCGAGGATGAGGTCGATATCGCGGTGGGCGCGCTGCTGTTCGCCGACCAGGGCATCGATGCCCCAGCCGCCCATGACGACGGTGCCAACGCCGGCGCCGTCCAGCGTCTCGAGGACGAACAGCGCGGTGGAAACCGGCATCGGGGGGTTCTGGTAGACGATCCGGCTCAGCACCGCCTTCACTCTCCGTGGTGCGGGCAGGGCCCAGACGAGCACGTTGAGCCGATCGGTGAAGCGGGTCCGGTGACTGGCTCTCTCCCCCACGTGAAGATATTTAACAGGATGAGGGCCAGATGAGCCAAAACCTGTGCATCGGGAACGGCGATGTAGGCGATCGAGCGAGGTCAGCGAGTCTTGTCGGAGGCTTGCGCCCGCGGCGTCGACTCGGCTGGGAGCGCTTGAGTGGCAGCCGCGAGGTTTTTCCGGTAGCGCCTCTTCACCCGGCGGGAGCGCGCGCGGCTTTTCGCGTTGGCCTGGATCTGAAGCTCCGCCGACATGCAGGGGACGCGACGGCCGCCGATCGTTCCCTCGGCAAGAGCGGGCCTCGGGTGATCGAAGCGCATCGAGTGGAGGTCGACCACGCGCATAGCCGGGTCGCGGACGACGACGGCGGCCTCCAGCTCCAGGTCGCCGAAGGGTGTCGGGGAGGCGTTGCGGAACCACTCCACGAAGCCGATCGCGTACAGCGCCATCAGGGCTTTGTCGAGGTGCTCGCGATTGACGATCAGGTCGAGGTCGTGGTGCGGTCGCAGCTGCTTTCCGGCCAGCGCGTCGGCCCCCCAGCCGCCCATCAGGGCCACTTCGATGCCGCCGGCTTCGAGTGCGGCCATGGCGATCAGGACGGTGGCGATCGGCATCGGCGGGTTCTGGTAGACGAGCCTGCTCAGCAGCGCCTTGAGTCGCCGTGGCGAAGGCAGCGCCCAGACGATCACGTTGATGCGGTGCGTGAACCTCGTCCAGAGTGGCGCGCGCTCCTCCACGCTCAGTGAGCCTCGCCGGAGGCGTGGGCGGGAGGTCGCGACTCCTCGGCCAGCGAGGTGATCTCGAGCGGGCCGTTGGCGGCGGCTTCGAGCACCTCGGTCGCCTCTTCGGCCGAGCGGGCGTAGAGCTCGACCAGCATGTGGACGACGATCCGCTCCTCGTCGTGCTTGTGAAAGCGGACGTGGGCGAAGAACTCGCGTACCCCTGCCTCGCCAAGGGCGCCGTAGGCGAGCAGCTCGGCCGCTTCGGGCCCGGCGCAGCTCTCGACCCGATCCTGATCGACGGTGACCGTGCAAGAGGCGACCCAGGGGGTGCCGGCGACCATCCTTTCCCAGCGATCCTCGATCGGCACGACGCGATCGTCCTGGAAGGTGAGGTGGGGCTGGTCGTGCATGCAGTCGAGGCACTGCACGACCGATTCCTGCACTTCGTCGATCCCTTCGGCCGGCACGCCGGTCTCGGGATCGACGCGGCGGATCGCGTCGTAATGGATCTGGATCTCGAGGTTGCTGGACCAGCAGCGGTAACAGCGCAGCCAGGCCGAGCGGTCCCCGTTCAGCTCGCTCATCCCTGCATTGTCGCAGCCAGCTCGTCGGCGATCAGCCGGGCGATCGCCAGCGAGGAGGTTGCGGCGGGGGAGGGGGCATTGCGAACGTGGACCGCGCGCTCGGTGCGGTGGACGACGAAGTCGTCGACCAGGGTGCCGTCGCGATCGATCGCCTGGGCGCGGACCCCGGCGGGGCCGGGTTCTGCGGCGACGCCACGCAGGGCGGGAACCAGGCGTGCCGCTTCGGCGGCGAACGCCCGCTTGCTGGCGGCATGGCGCATCTCGAGCAGCCCGGCGCGCCAGTTGCGCGCCGCCATCCGCCAGGTCCCGGGCCAGGCGAGCGTCTGGGCGACGTCGCGCGGTCGCACGGTCGAGAGCCGGTAGGCGTCGCGAGCCGGCGCAAGCAGGGCACTGGGACCGATCAGCACGCGGCCGTCGACGGTCGGGGTCAGGTGGGCGCCGAGGAACGGCAGGTCGGGATTTGGGACCGGGTAGACGTTGCCGCGGATCAGCCCGGCGGCCTCGCGTGGCAGGGCCAGGTAGCCACCGCGGAAGGGGACGATCCGCGGGCTCTTCGGCGCCCCGCAGGCGACGGCGAGGCGATCCGACCAGAGCCCGGCGCAGAAGACGGCACCCGACGCGATCGTCGTGCCCTGCGAGTGCCGCAAAGCGATCCGGCTGCCGCTCTCCGTAGCGGTGGCGACCGCAGCACCGGTGTGGATCGTGGCCCCGGCCTGGCGCAGGTCGGCGGCGTAGGACTCGGCGACGGCGCCGAAGTCGACGATTCCGGTGCGCGGCGAGTGCAGGGCGGCGGCTCCCCGCGCAGCGGGCTCGACCTCCTGGATCTCCCCAGCGTCCAGGCGGCGCAGCCCCGGCACCTCGTTGGCGCGCCCGCGGCGCTCGAGCTCGTCGAGCCGCTCGAGCTCGCCCTCGTCGACCGCGACGATCAGCTTGCCGGACTGCTCGTAGTGGATCCCGCGCTCGTCGCAGTAGGCGTAAAGCTCGCGGGCCCCTTCGACGCACAGCCGCGCCTTCAGCGATCCCGGCTGGTAGTAGATGCCGGCGTGGATGACGCCGCTCGAGTGGCTGGTCTGGTGGCCGGCGAGCCGCTCTTCGGCCTCCAGCACGCAGAGCCGCGCGTCTGGGTTCCGGGCTAGCAGCTCACGGGCAACCGCCAGGCCGACGATTCCACCGCCGACGACCGCGAGGTCGCACTCGGAGGGGGGAGGGCCGCCGGCGACGCTCAAGCGGTCGCGCCGGCTGTGGCGCGCTGCTCGATCAGGGACGCGATCTCGCCCATGATCTTGTTGATGTCGAAGTCCTTCGGCGTGTAGACGCCGGCGACGCCGGCCTTGCGCAGCCGTTCGGCATCGGCGACGGGAATGATCCCGCCGACGACGACCGGCACGTCGACGCCCTCGTCGCGCAGGCGGCGGACCACGTCGGGGACAAGCTCCAGGTGCGAGCCGGAGAGGATCGAGAGGCCGACTACGTCGACGTCCTCCTGCAGTGCCGACTCGGCGATCTCCTCCGGGGTGAGGCGGATCCCCTGGTAGATCACCTCCATGCCGGCGTCCCGGGCGCGCAGGGCGATCTGCTCGGAGCCGTTGGAGTGGCCGTCGAGGCCGGGCTTGCCGACGAGGATCTTGATCCGGTGGCCGATCTGCTCGGAGACCTCGTCGACGCGGCCGCGGATCTCCACCAGCGCCTCGCGGTCGCCGGGAGGCGCCGCGCCGTCGACCCCGGTGGGGGCGCGGTAGGCGCCGAAGGCATCGCGCAGCACCTCGGCCCACTCGCCGGTGGTCGCGCCGGCCTTCGCCGCGGCGATCGTCGCCGGCATCACGTTGGCGCTCTCGTCGGCGGCGACCCGGCCGAGCTCCTCCAGCGCGGCGCTTACGGCGTCGCCGTCGCGCTCGGCCTTCCATTGCGCCAGTGCCTCGACCCGTTCGCGCTCGACCTCGGGGTCTGGGGTGAGGATGCCGCCGTCGGCACCGGCGGTGAGGGGGGAGTCCTCGCTCTCCTTATAGGCGTTTTGGCCGACCACCACCAGCTCGCCGCTCTCGATTCGCCCCACCCGTTCGCGGTGGGACTCGACCAGGCGGGCCTTCATGTAGGGGACGGCGGCGACCGCGCCACCGTGCTCCTCGACCACGGCCATCTCCGCCCTGGCGCCCTCGGTCAGCTCGTCGACCAGGCCGTCCATGACGTGGGAGCCCGCGAAGATGTCTGGGTACTCGAGCAGGTCGGTCTCGTTGGCCAGGACCTGCTGGATGCGCAGGCTCCACTGCTGATCCCAGGGACGGGGCAGGCCCATCGCCTCGTTCCAGGCCGGCAGCTGGATCGCGCGGGCACGCGCGTCGCGGCTCAAGGTCACCGCCAGCGCCTCGAGCACGATGCGCTGGATGTTGTTCTCCGGCTGGGCCTCGGTCAGGCCGAGCGAGTTGACCTGGACGCCGTAGCGGAAGCGCAGCATCTTCTCGTCGGTGACCCCGTAGCGTTCGCGGCCGATCTCGTTCCAGAGCCGGCCCATCGTGCGCAGCTTGGCGATCTCCTCGATCAGGCGGATGCCGGCGTTGACGAAGAAGGAGATGCGGCCGAAGACCCGCGGGAAATCGTCCTCGGCGACCTGGCCGCGTGCTTTCACTTCGTCGAGCACGGCGATCCCGGTCGAGAGCGCGTAGGCGATCTCCTGCACAGGCGTCGCACCCGCCTCCTGGAGGTGGTAGCTGCAGATGTTGGTCGGGTTCCAGCTCGGCACCTCGTTGACGGTGAAGGCGACCATGTCGGCGATCAGCCGCATCGAGGGCTCCGGCGGGAAGGCGTAGGTGCCGCGCGAGAGGTACTCCTTGATGATGTCGTTCTGCGTCGTCCCGGTCAGCTTCGATCGCTCGACGCCGTTCTCCTCGGCGACCGTGGCGTAGAGGCCGAGCAGCCAGGCGGCGGTCGCGTTGATCGTCATCGAGGTGTTCATCTCGTCGAGCGGGATGCCGTCGAAGAGCTGGTGCATGTCGCCCTTGTGGGCGATCGAGACGCCGACCTTGCCGACCTCGCCGCGGGCGAGGATGTGGTCGGGGTCATAGCCGGTCTGCGTCGGCAGGTCGAAGGCGACCGAGAGGCCGGTCTGGCCCTTGGCGAGATTGCCCTTGTAGAGCTCGTTGGAGCGGCGGGCGTCGGAGTGGCCCGCGTAGGTGCGCATCACCCAGGGGCGGTCGCGCTCAGGCAGTCGGTGCTCGGACATCGCCACCAATGTTATTTGCAAGGGCGGGAAATACAGCGTTCATCCGTCACGATGCGCATCTTTTCCCCGAGGCTGTGTTTAGGCTCCGGACGATGAGACTCCGAATAGCAGCCTGTTTTCTTGTTGTCGTTGCGGCGCTGGCCCTTGCCGGCAGCGCTGGGGCGGCATTGATCGGCGTCTACCGGAACAGCATGGAGTCGACCGCGCAGCGTGCCCAGATCGTCAAGCTGAACGGCGACCGCTGCGGGCGTGGCGGTTCCGATCACGCACTGCGCATCACGATCGGCAAGGCCACGCCAGAATGCGCCTACCGCACCCCGGTGCTCGGGCGCGACCTCGAGGTGGCCGCGATCGGCCGCGTGCTCGACACGACGCCGACCCCGGTCCAGCGCAAGGCATATCTCGCCGTCAACCTGCGCGCCGGTGGGGCCGGCGCCCGCTATCAACTGGCGGTCTTCCCCCTGCAGCGCAAGGCGCAGCTGCGCAGGGTGGGGCCCGACGGCCGAGTCAGATACCTCCACGTCGCCCAGGGGGTCAGGACGAGAGGCCTCAACCAGGCCAACGAAATTCGCCTGCAGGCTTTCAACGTCACCAGCGGCCCGGAAAGGGGCAGCTGCCACATTCTCGCCTTCGTCGGGGGGCAGCTTGTCGCCGACATCACCGACCCCTCCTCGGGCGAGCTGCAAGGCCGAAGCTCGGGCGTCTCGCTGGGCGCGGTCGGCAATGCCAAGGGCGCCGTCGGCAGTTTTGACGATGTGGTCGTCCGCGTTCCCAGCCCCTTTTAGAGCCGTTCCGCATAATGGCGTCGATGTCGACCACGATCGAGAAACCTCGCGAGGCCGGACCGGGCTCAGGCCTCGGCGGTGAGTGGCGCGTGATCGTGCGCAACGACAACCACAACACCTTCGATCACGTCGCCGAAACGCTGGCCCGCGTTCTGCCCGGCGTCACCATCGCCCGCGGCCACGAGATCGCCGATGCGATCCACACGACCGGGCAGGCGATCGTCTGGTCCGGCGCCCGCGAGCCCGCCGAGCACTACTGGGAGCAGCTCAAAGCCGCCGGTCTGACGCTCGCTCCGCTCGAGCGCGCGTAGGGTCCCCGGTGCGACGTGTACTCCTCTGTTCATTGCTGACCGCCTGTGCGGTTGCGCTGGCGCCCGGCCCGGCCGCCGCCGCGCCCGAGCTGCCGAGCGGGTTCCAGGACTCGATCGTGCTCAGCGAAGTCCCCGAACCGACGACGATGCGCTTCTCACCCGACGGGCGGGTCTTCGTCGCCACGAAGTCGGGACAGATCCTCGTCTACGGCGACCTCGACGACACCTCGCCCGAAGTGTTCGCCGACCTGCGAACGGAGGTCTACGACAACGGCGACCGGGGCCTGCTCGGGCTGGCGCTCGACCCGGACTTCGCGGGCAACCACTATGTCTACGCGCTCTACACCTACGACCACATTCTCGGCGGGCAGGGGGAAGAAGGCAAAGTCCCGCGCTGGGGCACGCCGAACACGAGCGGTGACCCATGTCCCAAACCGGGCGGTGCCGACGTCGATGCCTGCCCGGTGAGCGGGCGCCTCGTGCGGCTCACTGCCGAAGGCAACCACGCGGAGCCGTCGTCCACCGCTCCGCAGGAGAAAGTCCTGCTCGAAGACTGGTGCCAGCAGTTCTCCTCGCACTCGATCGGCGACCTCCAGTTCGGCCCCGAGGGCGCGCTCTACGCGAGCGGGGGAGACGGGGCCAGCTTCAACAACGCCGACTACGGCCAGTTCGGCTGGCCGCAGACGAACATGTGCGGGGATCCTCCGGGTTCGGTTGGTCAAGCGCTGTCGCCGCCCGGCGCCGAAGGCGGCGCGCTGCGCTCACAGGATCTGCGCACGCCCGCCGATCCGACGACCCTGGACGGATCCCTCATCCGGGTCGACCCCGAAACCGGGGCGGCGTGGCCGGGAAATCCGCTCTCCGCCAGCTCCGATCCGAACGCGCGGCGCATCGTCGGCTATGGCTTCCGCAACCCATTCCGTTTCACGATCGACCCCGCCAGCGGCGAGATCTACGTCGGCAACGTCGGCTGGGATGCCTACGAGGAGATCGATCGCGTGCCCGCTGTCGGCACCCTGCCGGTGTTCAACTCCGGCTGGCCCTGTTACGAGGGGCCTGGGGAGAACCCGATCTACGCCGGGCTGGAACTGAGCCTCTGCAAATCGCTCTACGCCGAATCCAGCTCGACCACGCCGCCGCTCTTCTATTACAAGCACCACGAGAACGTCATCCCCGAAGAAGCCTGCAACAGCGGCACGGGCTCGGCGCTCGCGGGGCTCGCCTTCTACCCCGGCGGGCCCTATCCCGACTCATACGACGGCGCGCTCTTCTTCGCCGACCCGGTCCGCGGCTGCATCTGGGTGATGCACCCCGACGACGACGGTCACCCCGACCCGCTCGATACGACGACGTTCATGGCCAACGGCGGCCTCTACCCAGGAGTTGACCTGGAGGTCGGGCCCGAAGGCGACCTCTACTACGTGAAGCTCTTCGGTGACACGGAGGAAGGCACGATCCACCGCATCTCCTACGACCCGAACGCGCCGGTCGCGAGGCTCGCCGCGGACTCGCTCTGGGGCCCGAAACCGCTCAAAGCCCATCTCGACGCGAGCGAGTCGAGCGATCCACACGGGAAAGCGCTCACCTTCAAGTGGGATCTCGACGGCAACGGCAGCTTCGAGACCGAAGGGAAAGAAGAGAGGGTCACCGATCTCAACGTCAGCCACAACGTCGACGTCGCGGTCGAGGTCAGCAACGGGGAAAAGTCGAGCGTCGCCGAGCTGACCCTGTACCCGGACGACAGCCCGCCGCAGCCGGACATCGCCGTGCCCGCCGAGACCCTGACCTGGGGAGTCGGCCAGCGGATCGACTTCGCGGGGTCAGCCGATGACGTCGACGAGGGCGGCGAGCTCCCGCCGTCTGACCTCTACTGGAAGACCCGCCTCTATCACTGTCCCGGCGCCTGCCATGCCCACCCGCTTCAGGTCTTCCCGGCAACCGGCGGTGGAAGTCTGCTCGCGCCCGACCACGACTATCCCTCGCGCATCGAAATCAGCCTTACCGCGACCGACGAACGCGGCCTTACTGCGACGAAAGCGATATCGATCTACCCACGCGCGGTCGATCTGAAAGTCGATTCCGATCCGGGTGGCATCGGCTTGACCGCGGGCCAGCTCAGTGGCTCGCTCCCAATCGAGTTCCGCGCCATCGAGGGCGCCCACGTCGGTCTCTCGGCGCCGCTCACCGCAAATGTAGGTGGGCGCGAGTACAGGTGGCAGTCCTGGTCTGACGGTGGCGCTCGGGCTCACACGATCGTTGCCGATACCTCGGCGACGTACACGGCGAGCTACGCGCTGCCCGCCGGCGGATCGTCGCCCCCACCACCCCCATTGCGCCTACGGCGGCCACGCCCCGGGATCCACGCCCATCCACCCCGGTCCACCGCCAGGCGGAGTGCCGTCTTCTCGTTCTCTTCGCCCCAGCCCGGCGTCCGCTTCCGTTGCCGGCTCGATGCCAGATCGTTCTCGGCCTGTGGCCGGACCAGCGCCTACAGGCATCTCGCGCTCGGCGGGCACGTCTTCCGTGTGATCGCTGTCGGTGGCGAAGACTGGACCGACTCGGCGCCGGCCGTATTCCACTGGAAGGTGGTCTGCGCGGCGAGCGAGCGCGCTACTCGGACGCGACGAGCGTGTGCCAGGCCGGCAGGATCGGCAGGTCGTAGAGGTCGATAGCCGCAGCGCGCGCCTGCTCGATCTCCTCCGAGTACCAGTAGCGCTCGAAGTCCGAGCGGCTCTCCCAGACCGAGGTCTGCTGAAAGGCCAGCGGGTCGTCGATCGAGCGGGTCAGCGACCAGCTCTTGGCGCCGAAGGCGGGCATCCGCGCCGCCGCCGGTTCCCAGAGGTCGAGCCAGCGGTCGGCCCTGAAGGGGGCGATGTGCCAGTCAAGCGTGCATACCTCGGCCATGTCTACGCTCCCACCTCGGCCCGGATCGCGCCGGGGCCGTCTTCGTTCTTGCCCTCGTCCTCGGACTCGGCTCCGACCAGGATCGAGATCTTGCCGAGGTGCTTGTTTTCGTGCAGCAGCTGGTGCGCCTCGGCGACCCCGTCGAAGCCCATCGTCTGCCAGATCACGGGCCTGACCTTGCCCTCGGCCATCAGCTGGTTGGCGCGCATGCACTCATAGGCGTTGGCGAAGTGCGAGCCGATGATCTGCTTCTGGCGCATCCACAGGTAGCGCACGTCGAAGTCGAGCTGGAAACCGGAGGTGGCGCCGCAGATGACGACTTTGCCAAACGGCTTGACGACGAAGACCGAGGTCGGGAAGGTCGCCTGGCCGACGTGCTCGAAGACGATGTCCGGCGCGTCGCCGAGGATCTCTTTGACCCGCTTGGCGAAGCCGCGCGAGGCCTTGAAGCGCTCCTTGTCGAGGGCCTTGTCGGCGAGGTTCTCCGGCGTCCGCATCATCTCGCCGAACTCGGCCCGGTTGATGTAGTCGACCGCACCCAGCTGCTTGATCAGCTCGCCCTTCTCGTCGGAGGAGACGACGCCGACTGCGTTCGCGCCGGCCGCTTTGCAGAGCTGCACGGCGAAGACGCCGAGCCCACCGGCGGCGCCCCAGATGAGCACGTTGTGACCGGGTTGCAGCTTGCACTGGTCGATCAGCATCCGGTAGGCGGTGAAGTAGGTGAGCCCGTAAGAGGAGGAATCGGCCCAGGAGAGGTTCTGGGGGCGGGGGAGGAGCTGCTGTGCCTGCACTTTGGTGAACTGGGCAAAGGAGCCCCAGGTCGTCTCGTAGCCCCAGATCCGCTGGCTTGGCGCGGCGAGCGGGTCGAGCCCGTGCACCTCGACGTCCTCGTAGGAGGCCTGGTTGCAGTGGACGACCACCTCGTCGCCGGGCTTCCAGCGGGTGACGCCCTCGCCGACCTTCCAGACGATGCCGGAGGCATCCGAGCCGCCGATGTGGTGGCCGTACTCGGGGTGGTCGCCGTAGCCGAAGACCGAGACCGGTTTGCCGAGCGCCGCCCAGACGTTGTTGAAGTTCACTCCTGCGGCCATCACCCGCACGATCACCTCGAAGGCGCCGGGCTCCGGCACCTCGATCTGCTCGAGCTGGAAGGCATCGGTGGGCTCGCCCTCGCGCTCCTGGCGGATCACCCACGCCGCCATCGTCTCCGGCAGCGTTCCAAGCTCAACGTCCAACTTCGCGACTGCGCTGCTATCGACGGCCAAAACCGGCTCCTCCGTGGTCGGGGTAAGGGCCGCGAATCCTAGTCGAGCGCGGGGCTCTCGGCCTCTCTCAGCTCGGGCGCCGTGATCGCCCTGACCGTGATCTCGGTCGGTTCGGGCGGCTCGATCTCTTTGCCTGGGGCGACGCCGAGCTCCTCGACCTTGCGCAGTTGCGGCAGCAGCCTGCCCTCCATCGAGGCGACGGCGGAGTTGTAGGCGCCGGTGGCCGACCCCAGCCGTTTGCCGACCGTGTTGAAGTCGGTCAGGAACTTGGTGAAACGGGCGTGCATGGTGCCCGCGGCCTCGGCGATCTCGGCCGCCTCGGCGACCATCCGCTCCTGGCGCCAGCCGAGCTCCATCGTGCGCAACAGGCCGATCAGCGAGGTCGGGCTGACGACCAGCACGTTGCGCTCGAGCGCGTAGTCGAAGAGCGTCGGGTCGGCGGCGAAGGCGGCGTGCATCGCGGGCTCGTTGGGGATGAAGCAGATCACGAGGTCGGGCATCTCTCCCGCCTTGAACTGCCCCTGGTAGTCCTTGGAGCTGAGGCTGCGGATGTGCTCGCGCGCCTGCCGGGCGTGACGGTCGAGCTGCACGAGGCGCTCCGCTTCGACCTCTGCCTCCTGGGCATCGAGGAAAGCGTCGAGCGGGACCTTCGAGTCGGCGACGAAGCTGCGTCCCTCTGGCAGCAGGAAACGCGCGTCGGGCCGCAGCCTGCCGTCTTCGGTGTGGATCGTCTCCTGTAGCTCGAAGTCGACGTGTTCGGTCATGCCGGCGATCTCGACGCAGCGTCGCAGCTGCAGCTCGCCCCACTGCCCGCGCGTCTGCGGTTGGCGCAGCGCCTTCTTCAGGCCCGCGGTCTCGGAGTTGAGGTTGCCGACCGTCTGTCCCATCTGCTCCAGCAGGGTGCGCGTCTGCAGGTCGGTCTCGCCACGCCGCTGCACCTCCTTCTCGATCTTCTCCTGGCCCTTGGCGATCCGCTCCGCCAGCGCTTTGATCTCCGCCTGTCGCTTGTCGAGGGTCGCCTCGGCGGCCTGCGCGTCGACCTTGCGCGACTCGGCGTTCATCCGCTGCAGGTCGGCGACCGCTTTCGACGTCGCCGCCTGGATCGCGGGGCCAAGATCGGGCTGCTCGACCGGCTCTTGTTGCGGGCGCGAAAGCAGCGCGAAGATGAGCCCGGCGGCGAGCAGGACGACGGCGATTGCGAGTACGACAGTCACTCACCGATCGTGACGAACGAGGCAGACGCCAAGACGCCGGGGCTTCGCCGGAATTTCCGGCCCTGAAAAACAGACGACCCGCCGGAGCGGGTCGATGCTGCAAAAGCGGGAACCACCCCGCGCGCGACTGACAATCACCGTGAGATTAGCACGGCGGGCCGCACCAGCACTCGACCCAACACCGACTTCGAGCATCTGCGGAGGGCACCGGACTCGAACCGGATCCCGCTGGTCAAGCGGGACGCAACGATTGTCAATCGCGCGCAGCACGCCTGTCTGCTCCAACCCTCCACAGAGATATTCTAGCTTACAGACAGAACAATGCAACCCCTGTGGCTGCCCGCCGGATGGCTATGGCAGCAGCAGGTCGTTCTGAGACGACGTGCGGTACGGCCCGACGACCAGCTTCGCCGGTTTGGCGCCGGGGATGTCGGCGGCGCTCACCCGGTAGACGCCGGTGGGCAGGATCGCCTGCATGGTCACGCCGGCGTTGGCGTAGAGCGCTTCGGAGCTGAAGCTCTTGCTGCCGTGGACCTCGAGGCGGGAATCGACGTCGGTCAGGTTGGCGGCGACGAAGACGACGTTGAGCGGGGCGTTGGAGCGAACTTGCGGTTGTCCGGCGTGCTGGTTCTGCGGTATCTGCTGGGTCGGTTCGGGGCCGACTGCGATCCGCGGTGGCTGCACGGTGACCGTGTCTTCGCTGATCGCGACGCTGATCCGGGTCGGAGGCTGGGGGCGTGCTTCGTTGGGGTGTTCCTCGGCGCCGCAACCGGCGCCGAGCAGCGCGACGGCGCCAAGCGAGCAGGCCAGAACGGCCACGGTCGCCCGCGGCGCCGCGAAAAGTCGCCTGCCTCGCCACCAACCCATCGGGCGGAATCTAGCCGAACGGCAGGTCGACCACGCGAGCCGTAACGCCATCTTCACCTACGACCAGCTCGGCGCCGGGCTCGGCCTCGCGGCGGACGATCGCCAGCGCGATCGGGCCGCGAGCGGGGGAGACGCAGGCGCTGCCGATCCGGCCGACCTCCTTCTCGCCCAGCTGAAGGCTCGCGTTGGGGGCGGCTGGGGCGCTCAGCTCGAGGCCGCGCAGGTGGCGGTTGGGGCGGCCCTTGTAGTGGAGGCGGGCGACCGGCTCCTGGCCGATGTAACAACCCTTGGTGAAGCTGACGGCGCGCTCGACGATGCCGGCCTCGGCGGGCATCGTCTCGGCGCTCATCTCTGCTCCGAACCGGGGGGTGCCGGCCTCGATCCGAATCACCTCGGCTGCCTCGGAGCCGACCTCGACCGCGCCCGCGTCGAGGAGGGCTTCGCGCGGGCGCGCGGCCTCGGCGGTCTTGACGATCAGGTCGATGCCGGCGACGGTGCCGACGGCAAGGCAATCGACCCCGGCAACGCTCACCGCTTCGCAGGCGTTCTCCGGGAGCACTGACGTGCCCGCGATCTCGACGCTGCGCGGGCCGATCAGCGAGAGGATCGCCCGCTCCCCGGTCAGGTCGGCGATCGCCACCTCACGACCGATCTTGTACATCTCCAGGTGGCGCTGGGCCGCTGCGAGGGCCTCCGGCTCGGTGTCGATCCAGATCTCCTCGGTCGAGGTGCGCAGGACACGCATGTCGGCCTGCATGTGGCCCTTGCGGTCGAGCAATGCGGCGTACTGGCCGTCCCCCGGCGACAGCGCCTCGACGTCGTTGGTCAGCTGACCCTGCAGGTACTCGGCTGCTTCGCCGCCGCTGACGATCAGCTTGCCGCGATCGGACCGATCCAGCAGCCCACACTCCTCGCGCAGCTGTCGGTATTGCGCATCGAGCTCGAGTGCGACGGCTTCAGCCATAGCTCGATTCTAGAAAGCGGTTGTCGTGGGCGACGGGGATGACCCCGACCGAGCCTTCACGGCTGTGCTCGGTCGGGGTCATCCCCGTCGCCCTACAACCAACTTTTAGATATGCCAAAATCTGATTTAGATGTATCTAAAACTTTCTCTGGATCGTATCTCTCGGCAATGAGCGACCGTCGTCTCAGTCGCCGCGCCTTGCTCGGTGCCGCCGCCACGGTTCCCGCTGCCGCCGGCCTTCATAGCCTCGTCTCCGGTGGTGGGTTCGGCGGCGAGCGCGCTCTCGCCGGGTCGGGTGGCGGGATGGCCGGCCATGCCACCCACGACCACTTCGCCCACGCCGGCTTTGCGCCGGGCCGCACGGTCGACCATCGCGCCAACGGCTTCAACCCCACCGAGCTGCTGCGCGACTTCGACTACGGCAGGACCCGCCGCCTGGCCAGCGGACGCCTGCTGCGCGAATGGACGATCGTCGCCCACGACAAGGAGATCGAGGTGGCGCCGGGGGTGAAGTACGAGGCCTGGACCTACAACGGCCGCGTTCCCGGGCCGACCCTGCGGGCCAGGGAGGGGGAGAAGCTGCGGATTCGCTTCGTCAACTCCTCCGAACACCCCCACACGATGCACTTCCACGGCATTCACCCGGCGCTGATGGACGGCATGCCGGGAATCGGCGAACGGCAGGGAGCCGGCCAGATCGAGCCGGGGAAGAGCTTCTCCTACGAATTCGACGCCGAGCCCTTCGGCCTCCACCTCTACCACTGCCACGTGGCTCCGCTGGCCACGCACATAGCCCGCGGTCTCTACGGCGCCTTCATCGTCGACCCCAAGCGGGGCCGTCCCGAGGCCGACGAGATGGTGATGGTGATGAACGGCTTCGACACCAATTTCGACCTCTCCAACGAGGTTTACGCCGTCAATACCGTCGGCTTCCACTACGTCAACGAGCCGATCCGCGTGAAGCGGGACGAGTTGCTCCGCATCTACCTGGTCAACGTGCTCGAGTACGACCCGGTCAACTCGTTCCACGTCCACGCCAACTTCTTCCAGTACTACCCGACGGGAACCTCGCTGACGCCGAGCGAGTACACGGACACCGTGATCCAGGGCCAGGCGCAGCGGGGCATCCTCGAGATGAAGTTCCCCTTCGACGGCGACTACATGTTCCACGCTCACGTCAGCGAGTTCGCCGAGCTGGGCTGGAGCGGCTTCTTCCGCGTCGGCGATCCGTCTCTCCTCACCTCGGCGGCCGCCGCGGCCGCCTACTGCAAGCTGCCCTGGGGCGGCGGGAGCCCGGCCTGATGGAGGGGAGCGCACGGGCCGAGCGCAGGCCGGTCGGCGGGCTACCGGCGTGGGCGTTGGGAGCGATCCCGCTGGCGCTGATCGCCGCCGCGATCGCGGCGTTTGCATTGCTTGGCGCCCCCGGGCTGGGAGAGAGAACCGGGCCGCCGGTCGAGGAGGTCTCGGTGGAGCGCACCGTGCTGCGGCCGGGAGAGATCGAGTTGACGCTTCGCAACGACGGCCCCGACCCGGTCGAAGTTGCCCAGGTAGCGGTCAACGACGCCTACGCGCCGTTTGCGACGCCGGATGGTCGCGAGATCGGTCGCCTCGGCTCGTCGACTCTGAAGATCTCCTACCCGTGGATCGAGGGCGAGGCGTACGAGATCTTCGTCCTCACCTCGTCCGGCGGCACGATCGACGCCGCGATTCCGGTCGCGACCGAGACCCCGGATGCGGACGTCGGCTTCTATGGCCTGATGGCGCTGCTCGGCATCTACGTCGGGGTCATCCCGGTCAGCCTCGGCATGCTCTGGCTGCCTTTCATGCGACGCGTGGGCAAGCAGTGGGCGGGGGTCCTGATCGCCTTCACCGTCGGCCTCCTGGCCTTCCTCGCGATCGATACCGCGCTCGAGGGGCTGGAGATAGCCGGCACCGCGCCGAGCGCGTTCGGCGGCGCCAATCTGGTCTTCCTCGGGGCGCTGGTCGCCTACCTGGCGTTGGCGGGCGTCGACGCTTCGCTCTCGCGGCGAAGCGAGCGGCGAGGGGGGTCAGCCGTTTCCGGCGGTGCCTACCTCGCCCTGCTCATCGCGGTCGGGATCGGCCTCCACAACCTCGGCGAGGGCTTGGCGATCGGCACTTCATACGCAACCGGAGCGCTGGCTCTTGGCGCCTTCCTGGTGATCGGCTTCGCGATCCACAACACGACGGAGGGCCTGGCGATCGTTGCGCCGCTGGGCAGGGAGGCCGGCACCGATGCGCGGCCCGGCGCCGGCCGTCTGGTCGGCCTCGGGGTGATCGCGGGCGCGCCGGCGATCCTCGGCGCCTGGATCGGGGCCGCCGCCTACAACCCCAGCCTCGCGGCGCTGCTCTTCGGTGTCGGCGTCGGCGCGATCGTGCGCGTGATCGTCCAGATCGCACCGGCGATGCGCGACGACGGTGGGCGCCTGCTCAACCCTTCCGCGATCGCCGGGATCCTCTCTGGCATCGCCGTCCTCTACGTAACCGGCCTGCTGGTGTCGATCTGATGGCCGCCGGCGGGCGTCAACGTCGAGCGCCCAATACGGAGGCGATCGAGGACTACGCGAAGGCGATCTACGCGCTTTCGCGGGACCGGACCGGGCCGGTCCTCAACGGCGAGGTCGCCGAGCGGCTTGGGGTGACGCCCGCGACCGCGACCGCAATGCTGAAACGGCTGGCCGGGCTGGGGCTGGTCGACTACCTGCCCTACAAAGGGGTGACCCTGACTCCGGCCGGCGAGAAAGTCGCCTTGGAGGTGATCCGCCACCACCGCCTGCTCGAGGCCTACCTCTCCGAGGCCCTGGGAATGCCCGACGATATGGTCCACGCCGAGGCCGAGGTGCTCGAGCACCACATCTCTGAGGAGTTGGAGGCGTTGATCGCGGCCAAGCTGGGCGAACCCAGCCACGATCCGCACGGCACGCCGATCCCCGGCCCCGACCTGAGCCTTCCGGCGGAGGAGGGCACCCGGTAAAGCCGCCACCCACCCCACACGGCGAAGCGACGGTCGAGGACGTTCTTCCCGGCGAGGCCGCGGTCGCCGCGGCGGCTCGGCGCTCGCTGGACGGCCACAGCCGCGGCGCGAGCCGGATCTGGCCTTTCCTCGGGCCGGCCTTCGTCGCCGCCGTCGCCTACATCGACCCGGGCAACTTCGCCACCAACATCGCCGGTGGGGCCAAGTTCGGCTACCTGCTGCTCTGGGTGGTGCTGGCGGCGAACCTGATCGCGATGCTGGTCCAGACCCAGTCGGCGAAGCTCGGCATCGCCACCGGCGAAAACCTCGCCGAGCTCTGCCGCCGATGCTTCCCTCGCGCTCGCATCGGGCTCTGGCTGCAGGCTGAGCTGGTCGCGATGGCCTGCGACATCGCCGAGGTCGTCGGTGCCGCGCTGGGTCTCAACCTGCTCTTCGGCATCCCGCTCTTCCCGGCCGGGCTGATCGCCGGCGCCGGCGCTTTCGGAATCCTTGCCCTCCAGCAGCGGGGATTCCGCCGGCTGGAGGCGGGGATAACCGTGCTGGTCGGCGTGGTCGTCGCCTCCTTCGCGGTCGAGCTCTTCCACGCCAAGCCGGCCGCCGGCGAAGTCGCCAAGCACCTCGTCCTGCCGGGATTCTCTGGCACCGAGAGCCTCCTGCTTGCGACGGGGATCGTCGGTGCAACGGTGATGCCGCACGTCATCTACCTGCACTCGGCGCTGACCCAGAAGCGGATCGTCGGCCGCGACGAGGCCGAGAAGAAGCGCATCCTCGGCTTCGAGAAGGTCGACGTGGTGATCGCACTCTCACTGGCCGGCATGGTCAACCTCTCGATGATGATCGTTGCCGCCGCTCTCTTCCACACCAGCGGCCTGACCGGCATCGACTCGATCGAAGGCGCCTTCGACGGGTTGAAGACGCTCGTCTCGGGCAATGCGGCAGCGATCTTCGGCGTCGCCCTGCTCGCCTCCGGCTTCGCCTCGTCCTCGGTCGGCACGATGGCCGGGCAGGTCGTGATGCAGGGCTTCATCCGTCGCACGATCCCGCTCTACCTGCGCCGTGCGATCACCCTCACCCCGGCGCTGATCGTCCTCGCCGTCGGCTTCAACCCGACCGACGCCCTCGTCCTCAGTCAGGTCGTCCTCTCCTTCGGCATCCCCTTTGCCCTGGTGCCGCTGCTGATGATCGCGAGGCGCCGCGACATCATGGGCTCGTTGGTCAACCCGGGATGGTTGACGGCGCTTGCGGGAGCGATCGCCACGCTGATCATCGGCCTCAACGTCTTCCTGATCGCCGACCTGTTCCTCTAGGGGGCTTAGGCGAGGAGCTTGTCGACGAGCTGGGGGAGCTCACGGGCCATCCGGGAGCGGGGAACGGCGAGGTCGATGCCGGCCGCGTCGGCAGCTTGCTTGGTCTCGACGTCCACGTGCGAGTAGAAGCCGAGGGTAGGCACGTCTACTTGCGCGATTTCCCCGATGTCCACGGCGTCGAGGTCGCAGATGAGCAGGTCAGCCTCGACAGGGTCCGGGAGAGAGCTCACGACCGCGACGTCGTGTCCCGCACTTCGCAGGCTCTCCGCGACTCTGCTGGACAGCATCAAATCGGGGACGATGGCCAGGACTCGGGCCACTAGCGAGCCACTAGATAGAGCGGCGCTGGCGGAACTCCTCGCGCACGCTCTCCGGCCGGCCCCACATCTGCACGACCTCGGACCGTCCCTCGCGCACCTCGCGAACCTGCATCTCACCGGCGACCCCGTCCGCGTCCAGCTTCTCCAGCACCCCCAAGACGCTCTCCGCAGCGGCGGCGTGTCCGAAGCTATGAGCAACCAGCAGCCGCCAGTCCCAGTCAGCTTCTGAGTACGGCTGGGCATTGACCTGACTCAGGGCCACAGCGGTATCTACGTATTGGCTCTCATCCTCGATCCGCAGATCGAGCTCCAGATCCGTCCAGTCGGACGGCAAGGAGTCGATCACCTGCCGGAAGTCGCCAGCCAAGCTCATGGACCAGAGCGTATCTGGGAGGCGCTACCGATTCAGCTGGAAGGCAGATTCGACATCGAGGGGCCTGTCGAGCAACCCGTGTTCGAGGTCCCAAGCCGCCCACTCGCGCAGCACGCCCGCATCGAACGGCGCGGGGTGCAGGTCGGGCAGAAGTGCGCGCATCTGCGCCGCCTGGTCGCCGCGGTCGAGGCTGGGCACTGCGGCGAGCAGGTCATCGAGCGCCTTGCCAGGGTGCTCTGAGGCGAATTCATAGCCCTGCGTGGTCGCGGCGACCACCGCGTCGACCAGCTCAGGATCGCTGTCGATCGTGTGCTGGGACGCGGTCAGGATCAGCTCCGGGTAGGGCGGCGCGCCGTAGCGGTTCACCTTGAAGATCCGGACAGGGAGGCCCTGGCGGCGCAGCGCCACGCCCTCGGCGTTCCAGAAGCCCGTCGCCGCGTCGACCTTGCCGGCGGCCAGCGAGGCGACGGCGTTGAAGCCGATCGTCACCCGGTCGACGCGGGCCGGGTCGCCGCCGTCGGCGGATACCTCGGAGTCGACCACCGCTTCGTCGGAGGGGAGGCCGGTGACCCCGACCGTGTGGCCTTCGAGCTCGCGGGGCCGGCGCACCGGCCCGTTGCCGCGGGCGATCACCGCGGCGAGCGGGCGCTGCACGATCGGCATCGTCCCGACCACGTCGAGGCCGCGCTCGCGGGCGATCCCGAGGTCGTGGATGTCGAGGATGGCGAAGTCGGCGCGCCCCGCCTCGAGCAGCTTCGGGGCATCGGTCGATTCGCCCGGCTGGCGGATCGTCAGGTCGATCCCCCGGTCTCCGTAGTAGCCCTGGCGCTGCGCCGCGTAGATGCCCGAGTGGACCGCGTTGGGCACGAAATCGAGCACGAGCGCCACGCCTTTCGGCGCGCCCGGTTCTGCGCCGCCCCCTCCGCAACCGGCCATGCCGGTGAGCAGCAGGACGGCCGCCAGCAGCGCGACAGCACGTCTCATTCGACAGGGAAAACTATTCAATCCCCATTCCGGATACACTCCCGCCCCGAAATCGAGTGTCAGGGATACGGGACTAGAGGAGGCGTAACCAGTGCAGCAACGAGGACTTTCGGCATATCTCGCCGAGCTGATCGGCACTTTCCTGTTGGTGTTCTTCATCTGCAGCGTGGTCATTCTGTTCGTGGCCACTGGAAGTCAGCCTCAGTTCGGATCGGACTTCGCGGTCGTTGGCCTCGTCCACGCCTTCCTGTTGTTCGGGTTGATCGTGATGTTCGGCGTCGCCAGCGGTGGCCATTTCAACCCCGCCGTGACCCTTGCCGCAGCGGCGATCAGACGGATCTCCGGGGTCGACGCGTTGATCTACATGCTCGCCCAGCTCTCCGGCGGCGTGCTCGGCGCGCTGCTCGCCAAGGGCCTGTTGCTCGACGAGGGAAGGGCTACGCACTACGGTGCCGCCACGGTCAGCCCGCTGCTCGGCGGTAACTTCCAGGGCTCGATCGTCGAGGCGATCGGGACCTTCTGCCTCGTCCTCGTGATCCTCGCCGCCGTCTACTCGAAAAAGAGCGTCAAGGACTGGGCGCCGCTGGCGATCGGCACCACGCTCGGTTTCATCGTCATGGTCGGCGGCCCGTTGACCGGCGGCTCCTTCAACCCCGCTCGCTGGTTCGGCCCCGCCCTGGTCGGCAACGAGTGGGGCGGCGTCTGGCCCTACCTGGTCGGTCCGATCGTCGGCTCGCTGCTTGCCGCGATCGTCTACAAGATCGTGCTCGAGCCCGGCGGCGCCGCGCCGACCGAACCGCCCGAGCGGGTCAAGGCCCCGGCCGCGCCGAAGCCCGGCGCCGGCTCCACCGCCTGAGCGCCCACCTCATCTAGCTGCATAGCCGCCGGGCCGACTGGTCCGGCGGCGCCATGCTTGCAGTAGCTTGGAAACCGTGCGCCGGGTCACCTTCTCGAGGAACTACACGCTCTCCCTCTCCCGCACCTGCCAGTGCTACTGCAAGTACTGCGCCTTCGCGACGCATAAAGCTCATATCTACGCCCCGGATGAGGTCGAGCAGCGTCTCGACGAGGCTGAACGCCGCAATGCCAAGGAGCTGCTCGTCCTCACCGGCGAGCGTCCCGAGGTCAACCCGGTCGTTGCCGACAAGCTGACCCGATGGGGTCACCCCGACTTCACGTCCTACGTCGTCTGGGCCTGCGAGAGGGCGCTGGAGCGCGGCATCCTGCCGCACACCAACATCGGCGTTCTCAGCTCTGACGATCTAGCCCGCCTGCGAGAGGTCACCGCCTCCCAAGGCCTGATGCTCGAGTCCGTCTCGGAGCGCCTGATGGACACCGTCCATGCCGGCTCTCCGACCAAGCACCCGGCCCAGCGGCTGGCGACGATCGAGGCCGCCGGCGCGCTGAAGATCCCTTTTACCAGCGGAATCCTGGTTGGGATCGGCGAGACCGAGGAAGAGCAGGTCGAGTCGCTTGAAGCTCTGGCTGAGCTCCATCGCGAGTACGGCCATCTGCAGGAGGTCATCCTGCAGAACTTCGTGCCTCATCCGCGGTACTACGGGCAGGAGGTCGCCGAGATCGCGGATGTGGCTTCACGCTTGCGGTGGGGGGAGGACGGGGGTGCCCCTCCGCTTGCTGGGTTTTCCGCCAGTGGCGCTGGGTCTTCGTCCGCGGGCGCCGGTGGTGCGGAAAACAGGACGCCGCTGCGCGGAGGGGCACCCCCGTCCTCCCTGCCAGAGTGGGCTAGCCCCGTTGGCGTTGGGGATATCGAACGATTGATCCGTGAATGCAAACGGCTGATGCCGGATGTCGGGGTTCAGGTGCCGCCGAACCTGTCTGACGCGTGGGCTGAGCTGGTTGAGGCAGGAGCTACGGATCTCGGAGGGCTGTCGGCCAATGGGGACCACATCTCTCCCGAGCATGCGTTTCCCAGCCCGCATGAGGTTCGGAAGGGGCTGGCGCCCAAGGGGTACGCGCTGACTGAGCGGCTTTGCGTCTACCCGCAATACATGGACTCCGAGTGGATGGAGCAGGGGGTTCTGGACGTCATCAAGCTCAAGTACTGGAGCTTCATTCCGCGGAAAGGCTCAGGGCGTCGCAATGACGAGACGATCGATTCGAGGCTGGCGCCGCGTGCGATTGAGAAAGGTCGCGACGGGTTCGAGCTGACGGAGGATGAGCTGACGGCGCTGTTTGCCGAGACGCGGCCTGAGGTGATTGAGGAGATGCGGAGCGCTGCTGATGAGCTTCGTGAGGAGCTGGCTGGGGAGCGGGCTACGTTCGTCGTGAACCGCAACATCAACTTCACCAACATCTGCGTCGTCGGTTGTGCGTTCTGCGGGTTCGGGCAGGGGAAGCGGTCGCCCGACGCTTATGAGGTCTCCGAGGAGGACTTCGCGGCGCGGATTCGGGAAGCGGTCGACTTCGGCGCTACCGAGCTCTGCATGCAGGGTGGCATCCACCCGGACCTGACCCTGGAGGAGTACGGCAAGTGGCTGCGCCTGGCGAAGGACGTGGCGCCGCAGCTCCACCTGCACGCCTACTCGCCGATGGAGGTCCACTACATGTGCGAGCGCTCGGGGAAGGAGCCCGGCGAGGTCTTCGAGTACCTGCTCGAGTGCGGGCTCGGCTCGACTCCGGGGACCGCGGCCGAGGTGCTCGACGACGGGGTGCGCCAGCGCATCTCCCCTAACAAGCTGCCGGCGCAGCGCTGGGTGGAGATCGTCGAAGCCTCACACCGGGCCGGGCTGCGTTCGACCTCGACGGTGATGTTCGGCCACATCGAGGAGCCGCGCGAGCTTGCCCGCCACATGCAGGTGGTGCGTGCCCTGCAGGAGCGGACCGGCGGGATCACCGAGTTCGTGCCGCTCAGCTTCATCCCCTTCAACACGATGCTTGGGCGTACCCACGGCATCGAGGAGATCTCGGCGGGCGAGAACCTCAAGCACACCGCCGCTTTTCGCCTCGCCCTGGGGCGGACGATCCCCAACCTGCAGGCGAGCTGGGTGAAGATGGGCCTCGAGGCCGCAACCGAGGCGCTGCGCTGGGGGGTCAACGACCTCGGCGGCACGCTGATGGAGGAGAACATCTCCCGCATGGCCGGCTCCCAGCACGGCGTCCGGCTGGAGCCCGAGCAGCTGATCGAGGCGGCGCGCGCGGCCGGCCGCATTCCCGCTCAGCGCACGACGCTCTACGAGGTCGTCGAGACCTATTGAGGCAAGGGCTAGCTGGACGTTTGATCTAGCGGTATCGTGTTCAAATCGCTTCGCGTTCTGCAGCGGTGGGGAATGGGTTCCCGGGGTTGGCGGTCGTCTCTGTGATCGCTCTGCTTGTCGCGCTCGGAGTCGGAGCGCTGGCGATTCTGCAGCCGTGGGAGACCGACACCGCTGCGCCGCAGCTGAGCATTGCGCCCGGGCTTGGGGTCGGATTGGGCGACTCGGTGGTCGTTGCGCGGGACCGACAACTTGCCGTTGAGCCGGCCCAGCCCGCTGCTGGCGCCGCGCCGAGATTCGCCGCCGCCGACGTCGCAGTCGACAGCGGCGAACCGAAGCCGCGGTTGGGCATAGCCGCCGCTCGCGTCGTGGCGAGCCGGCAGCCTGGCGCCCCCTCGCAGGGTTCCCCGCAGCCATCCCAGCCCGAACCCACGCCTGCGCCGCCGCCCACTCCGGTGCCGGTGGCCGTTCCGGTCGCTGCTCCGCCTCCCCCGGCTGAACCGGTTGCCGCGCCGCCCACCCGCGGCGCGGGTGGCGGTACGTCCGGACCCATCGGCGCGGGCGGCGGTGGCGAGGAAGAAGAAGGTGGGACAGGCGAGGTCGAGGTCTGCGAGGGCGACGACTACATCCTGTCGCTTTCGCAGCTGGAAGCTGTGGAAGGGAGCGAAGCCCCGCCCGTCGTTTCCCACGACCTGACCGTCTACTTCGGCAGCTCGGGCGAAGGAACGGGATTCCACCTCGTCCTCTTCGACGGTCAGCCGGTCGAATTAGGAGAAGACGCCGTCCCGACCGAACCGGGCAAGCGCTGCGCGCAGGTCGACCTCGGGTCTCTGCTCGGCGAATCGACCGAAGTCGGGACCGAGATCCACATCGAAGCGGTGACGCTCGGCGAAGCATTGGAGCCCGTCGTACCCTGAGTCGATGCGGGCGATGGTCCTGGAGCGGCAGCGTGAGCCTCTGCGGCTTGCCGAGCTGCCCGATCCAGAGCCGGGGCCCGGCCAGGTTCTACTTTCGGTGGCTGCCTGCGGGGTCTGTCGCACCGATCTTCACATCGTCGACGGTGAGCTCAGCGAGCCGAAGCTGCCGCTGGTGCCCGGGCACCAGATCGTCGGCACGGTTGCGGGGGTGGGGGAGGCCGCCGGGCGCTTCGCCCTGGGAGAGCGTGTCGGAGTGCCCTGGCTGGCCTGGGCCGACGGGACCTGCCGCTACTGCGTCAGCGGTCGCGAGAACCTCTGCGACCGCGCCCGTTTCACCGGCTATGACGTCGACGGCGGCTATGCCGAGCTCGCGCTCGCCGACGAGCGCTTCTGCTTCCCGATCCCGCCGAACCTGTCGGATGAGGAGGCGGCGCCGCTACTCTGCGCCGGGCTGATCGGCTACCGGGCGCTGCGCTTAGTTGGGGACGCGGAGCGGGTCGGCTTCTACGGCTTCGGCGCGTCCGCTCACATCCTTTGCCAGCTCGCGGTGCACCAGGGTCGGCGCGTCTTCGTCTTCACCCGCGAGGGCGACGAGGAGGGTCAGGAGTTCGCCCGCAGCCTCGGCGCCGAGTGGGCCGGCGCTTCGGGCGAGTCGCCTCCGGAGGAGCTCGACGGGGCGATCGTCTTTGCCCCGGTGGGGTCGCTGATGACCGAGGCCCTGCGGGTCAGCGCCAAGGGAGCGCGGATCGTCAGCGCCGGCATCCACATGAGCGACATCCCGTCCTTTCCCTACGAGCGGCTCTGGGGCGAGCGAACCCTGGGCTCAGTCGCCAACCTGACGCGGCTCGACGGCGAGGAGTTCCTCGATCTGGCACCGCAGGTACCGATCCGGACCGAGGTCGAGGTCCACCCGCTGGAGGCAGCCAACGAGGCGCTCGACTCGATCCGCGATGGCAGCTTGCGCGGGGCAGCCGTGCTGCGGCTAGCGAAATAGATCCTCGTCGCGAGGACGGCGCATGGCGGCGGCGCCGGGGCCGTCGTCGGCACTGACGAAGCGCTCCAGGCCCCGGACGATGGCCGCCGGAACGCGGCTCGTCTTGTCGCGCACGAGGTCGGCCGCCGCCGCCGCCTCGTCGGCGACTGCGATCAGGGTTGCTTCAAGCTCACGGCCACCGGAGTCCGTGCGACCGCGCCAATCATCCAGCGGGGTGAGCCCCGCGCACCCGATTGCCACCTCGACCTGGCCAAGTCGCCATGCGCGTCCGAAACTGTCGGAAATCACGACCGCGATGTCAGGGGGCCGGGGGTAGGGGTCGGCGGACACTCCATCTGATCGTCCGCCGACCCCTACCCCCGGCCCCCCCACTATCTCGGCCCTGATACGGCGGGCCGAGGCGTCCGGGTTCTCGGGCAGCAACGAGACCGTGCCCTCCTCCGGCAGGTTGGAGGTGTCGATGCCGGCGTTGGCGCAGACGAAGCCGTGATGCGTCTCGACGATCAGCACGCCGCGCTCGGCCCGCAGCACCTCGCGGCTCTCGGCGAGGATCAGCTCGACCAGCGCCGGCTCCTTGCCGAGCACCGCGGCCAGCCGCCGGGCTTCACTGCCCGGGATCGCCGAGGAGAGCCGTCGGACCCGGCCCTCGGCCTTGGAGACGATCTTCTGCGAGACGACGACGACGTCGCCGTCGAGCAGCTCCGCGCGCGCCCCGATCTCGGCCCCGATCGACGTTTGCGCGGAGAACTCGGGTAGGCCCGCGACGGGCACTACGCGCAGCTCGCCGGCGCTCATATCCCGAGCGCCTTCGCCGTCCGCTTGGCGCGGCCCGAGCCCGCTTCGTCGAGGACGCGGGTCAGCGCCACGACGTCCGCCGGCGTGTCGAGGTCAAGGCCGAGGGAGGGCAGCTCCTCGACCGCATAGGGCACGCCGGCCTCGCGGGCGGCGGCGACGTGACGAGCGCAGCTGCCCTCGCCGAAGGCCGGCCGGATTGCCCAGGCGGGGCGAGGGCGAGAGCGTTGGTGCCGGTGCCGTGGCGGTCGGGGACGATGGCGACGAAGCGCTCCGGCAGGCCCGTCAACAGTCTGTCCAGCTCCCTGGGGTCGAGCAGCGGGCAGTCCCCCGGCAGGAGGACGACGCACTCGGCGCCGTCCGCTTCCGCCCGGGCGATCCCGGCCAGCGCAGCCGGCACGTGGCCCTCGTCGAAGGGATCGGGAAGCACCTCCGCGGCGCTCGCCGCGACGATCTCCTGCGCCATCGGGTCGCCGCTGACCACGATCGTCCGCTCGATCGACCGCGCCCCGGCGATCGCTTCGAGCGTGTCTTCCAGCATCGCCGCGACCAACGCCTCGCGCCGTTCGTCGTCGATTCCCGCGGCAAGGCGCCGCTTCGCCCCGGAGAAGCGCTTCACCGGCAGTACCGCGGTTGCCCTCACCCTTCGGCGAGGTCGGCGGCGTAGTCGAGCACGATCCGTGCCAGGCGGGCACGGCCCGCGGCGCCGTCCATCAGCGTCGGCGCGGCGAGGGTCGGGATCCCCTCCGGAGGCGGATCGGGATCGTCCGCGTCGGCGACCATCGCGTCGATCAGGCCGGTGTAGAGCGAGGCGACGCCGGCCGCGGTCGAGGGGCGGCCGAGGGCTGCCATGAAACGCTCCGTCGGTCCCTTGACGACCGCGCCCGCGACGAAGGGGCTGACGGCGACCACGGGCGCTTCGGAGGCGGCGATCGCCTCGCGCATGCCGGGCACGGCGAGGATCGGCCCGATGCTGATCACCGGGTTCGACGGCCCGATCACGATCGCCTCGGCGTCCTTCAGCGCTGCCAACACCTCCGCGCTCGGCTCCGCCTCGGCGATCCCGTCCAGCTCGACGCCCTGCACGTCGGCGGCGCCGCCGTCGAGGATCAGGTACTCCTGCAGCCCACGCCACCCGGCCTCGGTCAGCACTCTGGTCCGCACCGGCGCGTCGCTCATCGGCAAGACCCGGGCGGCGACGCCGAGCCCGCGGGAGATCTGCGCCTGCGCGTCGGTCTGTCGCCCGCCCTCGTCGATGAACTGGCGCCGGTAGAGGCAGGCGGCGAGGTCGCGGTCGGAGAGGCTGAACCAGTCCGGTGCCCCCAGCCGTGAGAGCCGCTCGAAGACGGTGAAGCTGTCGTCGCGGATTCCCCAGCCACGCTCGGCGTCGATCTCGCCGCTGAGCCAGTAGGTGACCAGGTCGGGGTCGGGGGAGACGTGGACGCCGAGCACCTCGACGTCGTCGGCGGTGTTGGCGATCACCGCCAGATCGGCGCCGATCTCCTCCTGTATGCCGGCACCGAGCTTGGCGCCGCCGGTGCCGCCGGCGAGCAGCGCGACCCTCATCGCGGCCCGCTCCGCTTCACGCCCAGTGGTCTCCCTCCGGGAGCCCGGTGAGCTTGATCCCGGCGTGGGTCTTGTAGCGGACGTTGACCGAGATCAGCAGCGGGGTCAGCTGCTCGACGATCCGCGCGGTCTCCAGCGGGCCGGCGTTTACGGGGTGCAAGCCGGGGATCAGCTCGATCAGGCGGGCGACTCGCGCCTTGTCGGCCTTGCGGTCGCCGCAGACCAGCACGTCCTCGTCCAGCACGGCGTCGGGGTCGTTGAGGCTGGGCGCACCGACCGTGTGCAGGGCGGCTACCACGGTGACCCCGTCCGGCACCATCTCCTGCGCCTGCTGCGCAGCCGACCCCTGCCAGACGCCCAGGGTCCGGGTCGCTTTGCCGCTCACCGCCGCAGCGAGCGGAACGGTGCAGTCGACCAGGATCTGGCCGGGCTGCAGCGCCTCGCGCAGGTTGTTCAAGTTCTCCGACTGGGCCCGGAAGGGGACAGTGAGGAAGACGACCTCGGCCCTCTTCGCGGCCTCCTCGTTGAGCAGGCCCTCGACCTCCGCGCCGGGCACGGCCTCGCGCAGCTTCGCCGCCGCCTCCTCGGCCCGCTCCGCCGAGCGCGAGCCGAGCACAACCGAGCGCCCCGCCTTCGCCCAGCGCAGGGCGAGGCCGGCGCCGAGGGCGCCGGTGCCACCGACGATCGGGATCGGTTCGAGATCGCTCACAGGCGCGCCAGTCTATGCTCACCGCCCTATGAGGCTGGAGGGACGAAAGGCGCTGGTCACCGGCGGCGCCAGCGGAATCGGCGCTGCGATCGCGGCGCGGCTCGCCGCCGAGGGCGCCGAGGTCTGGGTCGGCGACATCGACACCGAGGGCGCCGAGCGCATCGCCGGCGAGGTCAACGGCCACGCGCTGGCCCTCGACGTGACCGATCTCGACTCGGCAAGAGCGGCGGTGGAGGAGATCGGGACGCTCGACGTCCTCGTCAACAACGCCGGCACCGACGAGTTCGGCTTCTTCACCTACACGGCGCCCGAGCAGTGGCAGAAGGTGCTCGCGGTCAACCTCGGCGGCGTCCTCAACTGCACCCACGCCGCCCTGCCGGGAATGCAGCAGGCCGGCTACGGCCGCATCGTCAGCCTCTCTTCGGAGGCGGGCCGGGTCGGCTCCAAGGGGTCGGCCGTCTACTCGGCAGCCAAGGGCGGCATCGTCGCCTTCATGAAGGCGATCGCCCGCGAGAACGCCCGCTACGGCATCACCGCCAACTCGATCGCCCCGGGACCGATCGAGACTCCGCTGCTGATGGGCGCCAAGGAGTTCGGCGAGATCGGCGAGAAATTGATCGAGAACATGAAAGAGGGAACGCAGATGAAGCGCCTCGGTCAGCCCGACGAGGTAGCGGCGGCAGTCGCCTTCTTTGCCTCGGACGACGCCACCTACGTGACGGGGGAGACCCTCGGCGTAAGCGGCGGCCTCGGAATGGTCTGATGGCCGCGTAGTGGGCCAAGCGTCCCCTCCAACCACCTAGCGAGAGCCACCAAGGGGGGAGAATCGACGCATCTGACGCCTTTATGACCCTATGGGGTCATCAACGCGTCATAAGTTGGGGCCGGGCGTCTGGCGGCTGGCCGCCATGCAGCACGGGGTGGTGACGCGAGGGCAGCTGCTCGAGCGTGGTTTGAGCGCCCAGGCGATTCAGCACCGGATCGGGAGGGGACGGCTGCACCCGGTCGAGCGGGGCGTCTACGCGGTGGGAAGGTCAGAGCTCAGTCAACGAGGCTGGTGGATGGCAGCGACTTTGAGCTGTGGGTCTCGAGCTGCGCTGAGCTACGGCAGCGCCGCTGCCCTCTGGGGATTCGAGCGGGAGCGGCAAGGTCTAATCGAGATCTCGACCTCGTCACGCTCAGTTCGCCCACGTGACCGATTGCTGGTATATCGCCGGCCGAACCTGCGTGTGTGGGACGTGGTCATCGAGAGCGGGATACCCGTGACCTCCGTCGTGCGTACCCTCGTCGACGTCGCCGCGAGGCTCGACCGCGCGGCCCTGGAGCGGGCCGTGAGTGAAGCCGACAGGCTCGGTCTCATCGACCCAGAGGCGCTCGCCGAAGCGCTTTGCGATTACTCCGGCAAGCGCGGTGTCGGGCCCCTACGCGAGTTGCTGGAGGATCGCGCGTTTCGCCTCACCGATTCTGAGCTGGAGCGGCGGTTCATTCCGATTGCCCTCGAGGCGGGCCTTCCACCGCCGCTTACCCGTCAGCGAGTCAACGGATTTCGGGTTGACTTCGTCTGGCCGGATCTCGGCTTAGTGGTGGAGACCGATGGACTGCGCTACCACCGCACTCCTGCTCAACAGGCGCGCGATCGTCTCCGCGACCAGACTCACACGGCTGCGGGCTTGACTCCGTTGCGGTTCACCCATGCGCAGGTCTGTTTCGAAGCCAAGCACGTTCGGGAGACGCTTCATTCTGTCGGGGTCAGGCTGGGCCAGGGGTGGATTCGTTGATCTCGAGCCACTTGCTCGTGAGGTACCGGATCGCACGGCATAAGCTCCGCCTATGGACGAACTGCCGCGCAGCGTGCGGATCCGCGAGGTCGGTCCCCGCGACGGGTTCCAGAACGAGCCGGAGACGATCCCCACGGCCGAGAAGGTGCGGCTGATCGACATGCTCTCCGCCTCGGGGCTGAGGCGGCTCGAGGTGACTTCCTTCGTGCGGCCGGACGTGATCCCGCAGCTCTCCGACGCGGAGGAGGTGCTGGCAGCGGTGCAGCGTCGCGAGGGTGTCTCCTTCTCGGTCCTGATCCCAAACGAGCGGGGACTGGAGCGGGCGCTGGGCTTGCGCGACCGCTTCGATGAGATCAACGTCTTCGTCTCCGCTTCGGAGACCCACAACCGCAAGAACGTCAACCGCACGGTCGAAGAGTCGCTCGCCGGGCTGGAGCGGACGCTGGCGAGTGCGCGCGAGGCGGGGCTGCGCTGCGAGGGAGTGATCTCGACCTCCTTCGGCTGCCCCTACGAGGGCGAGGTTCCGTCAGACCGGGTCTTCGCGATCGCGGAGCAGCTTGCCGCCGCGGGTTGTGAGGAGATCGGCTTCGGCGACACGACCGGGATGGCCAACCCGGTGCAGGTCGGTGAGTTCTTCGCCGCCGCACGCGAGCGACTTGGTGGCGCCGAGCTGACCGCGCACTTCCACAACACGCGCGGCCAGGGCCTCGCCAACGTGCTGGCCGCGCTGGAGCAGGGCGTCGACTCCTTCGAGTCGAGCTTCGGCGAGCTCGGCGGCTGTCCGGTGCCCCCGGGCGCGACCGGCAACGTCTCCAGCGAGGACGTCGTCTCGATGCTGCACGAGATGGGGATCGAGACCGGGATCGACTTGTCGCGGCTGATCGAGGCCTCGCGTGCGGCACAGGAGACGCTCGGCCGCACGCTCGGCGCTCATGTGCTGACGGCCGGACCGGTTGACTGGCATCACGTCGCGGCCGAATAGGCTCCCGCCCGTGACCGATTTCGCAAAGGCACTGGAGGCTGCGCTCGCCGGCGGGCCGCAGCGCCACCACGAGAAGACCGCCGAGCAGGGCAAGCTGCCGGTACGCGAGCGGGTCGAGCGCTTGGTCGACCCCGGCTCCTTCGCCGAGGAGGCTCTGCTGGCCAACTGGAACGAGGAGGGCCTCGGCGCCGACGGGGTCGTCACCGGACTGGCGACGATCGACGGTCGCCGCGTCGCGCTGATGGCCAACGACCCGACCGTGAAGGCGGGCTCGTGGGGGCCGAAGACGGTGGAGAAGATCCTCCGCATCCAGGAACGGGCGCTCTCGTTGCAGCTGCCGATGGTCTACCTGGTCGACTCGGCGGGGGCGCGGATCACCGACCAGGTGCAGATGTTCCCGGGCCGTCGCGGCGCCGGGCGGATCTTCCACAACGAGGTGCGGCTCTCGGGGCAGGTGCCGCAGATCTGCCTGCTGTTCGGGCCGAGCGCCGCCGGCGGCGCCTACATCCCGGCTTTCTGCGACGTGGTGATCATGCGCGAGGGCAACGCCTCGATGTACCTGGGGTCGCCGCGAATGGCCGAGATGGTGATCGGCGAGAAGGTGACGCTGGAGGAGATGGGCGGGGCGAAGATGCACACCGGCGTCTCCGGCTGCGGCCACTTCCTGGTCAAGAGCGACGAGGAGGCGATCGACCTCGCCAAGCGCTACCTCTCTTACATGCCGGGGAGCTGGCAGGAGGAGCCGCCGTCGACCGACCCGGTCGCGCCGGCTTCCGACACCGCGATCGCCGAGATCGTCCCCGCCGACGAGAACCAGCCCTTCGACATGCGCGAGGTCCTCGACGTCCTGCTCGATGCCGACTCGTTCCTCGAAGTCCACAAGCGCTGGGCCAAAGAGCTGATCGTCGGCTACGGGCGGCTCGACGGCCGCGTCGTCGGCGTCGTCGCCAACCAGCCGCGCCAGAAAGGCGGCGTGCTCTTCGTCGACTCGGCCGACAAGGCGGCGCGCTTCATCCAGACCTGCAACGCCTTCAACGTGCCGCTGCTCTTCCTCGCCGACGTGCCCGGCTTCATGATCGGCACCGCGGTCGAGCGCCAGGGGATCATCCGCCACGGGGCGAAGATGATCAGCGCCGTCTCCGAGGCGACCGTGCCCAAGCTCAGCGTTGTCATCCGCAAGGCCTACGGCGCCGGCCTCTACGCGATGGCCGGGCCGGCCTTCGAGCCCGACTGCTGCATCGCCCTGCCGAGCGCCTCGATCGCCGTGATGGGGCCCGAGGCAGCGATCAACGCCGTCTTCTACAACCAAATCCAGGCGATCGAGGACGAGACCGAGCGGGCCGCGTTCGTCGAGCGCAAACGCGAGGAGTACGCGGCCGACATCGACATCCTCCACCTCGCCTCGGAGATGGTCGTCGACGCGGTGGTCCAGCCGGAGGACCTGCGCGCCGAGATCGTGCGCCGCTTCGCGATGGCGGCGAGCAAGGATCGCTCCTTCGCCGAGCGACGCAATCCCGTCACCCCCGCCTGAGCCGGCGGCTCAGGCGTCCAGCGAGCCGGCAAGCTCGACGAACCAGTCGAGCGCGGCCGGGTTGGCCAGCGAGTCGCGGCTGGCGGCCTTCTCGGGCGGGGTGCCCATCAGGATTCGTTTGACCGGCACCTCGAGCACCTTGCCGCTGAGCGTGCGCGGCACCTCGGCGATCGGGAAGACCTCGTCGGGGACGTGGCGCGGCGAGCAGTGCTCGCGCACGCGCCGGGCGATCTCGCGGCGCAGATCGTCATCCAGCTCGGTGCCCTCGCGGAGGACGACGAAGAGCGGCATCCAGCCCTCGGTGCCTGGGCGGGGGATGTCGACGACCAGCGCGTCGACGATCGCGTCGATGCCGAGCACGGCGCGGTAGATCTCGCTCGTCCCCATGCGGATGCCGGAGCGGTTGATGGTCGAGTCGGAGCGGCCGTAGATGACGGCGGTGCCGCGTGAGGTGATTTCGATCCAGTCGCCGTGCCGCCAGACGCCGGGGTACTGCTCGAAGTAGCTGGCGCGGTAGCGGCTGCCGTCGGGATCGCCCCAGAAGTAGACGGGCATCGAGGGCATCGGCTCGGTGACGACGAGCTCGCCGACTTCGTCGATCACCGAGTTGCCGTCCTCGTCCCAGGCCTCGACCGCGGCACCGAGCGCCCGTGCCTGCAGCTCGCCGCGGTAGACCGGCAGCAGCGGCGTGCCGCCGACGAAGGCCGTGCAGAGGTCGGTGCCGCCACTGGTCGAGAAGAGCCAGGTGTCGGCACCGAGCTGCTCGTAGATCCAGTCGAAGCCCTCGGGAGAGAGGGGGGAGCCGGTCGAGCCGACCGCCTTCAGGCGGCTGAGGTCGCGGCCTGCCGCGGGCTCGACGCCATCCTTCATGCAGGCGGCGATGTAGGAGGCGCTGGTGCCGAACATCGTCACCTTGGCACGGGCAGCGAGGTCCCAGAGCACGCTCATGTCGGGGTGGCCGGGGCTGCCGTCATAGAGGACGATCGCCGCCCGGGTCAGCAGTCCGGAGACGAGGAAGTTCCACATCATCCAGCCGGTCGTCGTGAACCAGAAGAGGCGGTCGCCGGGGTGGGCGTCGACGTGGAGGTGGAGCTTCTTCAGGTGCTCCAACAGGATGCCGCCTTGGCCTTGCACGATCGCCTTCGGCAACCCGGTGGTCCCGGATGAGTAGAGGACCCAGAGCGGGTGCTCGAAGGGCACTCGCTCGAAGCCGAGCTCGGCCCCCTCGCCGGCGGCGAGCAGCTCGTCCCAGCGCGTCGCGTCGCGCAGTGACGAGAGGTCGGGGTTCGGGTCGAGGTAGGGGAGGACGACGGTGCGTCGCAGGCTCGGCATCGACGCCTGTAGCTCGGCGATCACATCGCGGCGGTCGAAGTCCTTGCCGCCGTAGCGGTAGCCGTCAACGGCGAAGAGCACCTTGGGCTCGATCTGGGCGAAGCGGTCGATCACGCTGGCTGGGCCGAAGTCGGGCGAGCAGCTCGACCAGACGGCACCTATCGAGGCGGTGGCGAGGAAGGCGACGATCGCCTCGGGGATGTTGGGGACGTAGGCGACGACACGGTCGCCGCGCTCGACCCCGAGCTCGCGCAGTCCGGCGGCGACCGCCGCGACCTGGGCGCGCAACTCGCCCCAGCTCAGCTGGGCGAGCTCGCGCAGCTCCGAGGCGTGCAGGATGGCCGGCTCTGCGTCGTCCTTCCCGGCGAAGACGTGCTCGGCGTAGTTGAGGCGAGCGCCGGCGAACCACTCGGCCCCCGGCATCTCGCGCCTGTCGAGCACACCGTCATAGCCGCCGTCGGCCTGCACTTCGAAGAAGTCCCAGATCGAGGCCCAGAAGCCCTCGACGTCCTCGACCGACCATTGCCAGAGCGCGTCGTAGTCGCCGAGCTCGAGCCCGCGATCGGTCGCCAACCAGCGCATGTACTCGGTCAGTCGCGCCCGCTCGATCAGCTCGGCCGGCGGCTCCCAGAGCTTTTCGGGCTTCGAGGCGCTCACCCGGTCGCCGTCGGGGTGCCGGCCTTCGCCTGTTCGCGCGCCAGCTCGTGCGGGTCGTGTGAGCAGAGGAGGGTGATCTCTTCGCCGTGGCGGGCGGCCAGCTCCTGCAGTCGGTCGCGGTTGCGCCTGCGGGCCTTGCCGTCGTCGGCGTTGAGGAGCTGGAAGAAGCGCAGTCCGGGCGGGCAGCTCGGCGGCGTCTCGATCTCACCGTGGTTGAAGTAGGCGTCGCCGCAGTGCAAGAGCCAGCCGTCGCCCGTCCGCAGCGCCACGCCGGTGTGGCCGCGCGAGTGGCCGAAGAGCGGGATCAGCAGCACCTCGGAGTCGAGGCCGGGCAGGATGCGGACGCTCTCGAAGCCGAACCACTCGTCGCCGTCGCGGTCGTGCCTGACCCAGCGCGGGCCGTGCTTCCAGTGGACGGCCGGGTAGCGCAGCTTGTCCTTGAAGCTCGGCTGTAGCGCCGCGTCGAGCTCGGTGGAGAGAATGTGCACCTCGGCTTGGGGGAAGTCGGGCAGCCCGCCGGAGTGGTCGGGGTCGAGATGGGTGACGACGATCTGGCGCACGTCGGCGGCGCCGAAGCCGAGCGCCTCGAGCTGTTTCAGCGCCGTGGTCTCGGGCTTGGGTTCGGCGTTCATCAGCCCGAAGATCGCGCCGAGCTGGCGCGGGTTGCGCGCGTCCTCGATGCCGAAGCCGGTATCGACCAGGACCAGCCCCTCGCCGGTCTCGATCGCCAGGCAGTGGCAGACGACGTGGCCCTTTTCGCGTAGCCCGCCCTCGCCGTTGATCAGGCGTCTGCCGTGGGGGCAGAGCGAGCCGCAGTTGAGGTGGTGCACCTTCACCGGCGCGAGTCTAGTGCGGAACCGCGAATGCGCGGTCCAGGTTTGATCCGGCATGCGGCGCAAACCTCGACCGCACTCGCGGTCTATCGTTCGGCCCGCGCCGGAGTGGCGGAATTGGCATACGCGATCGGCTCAAAATCGATTGCCCTTACGGGCTTGTGGGTTCGAGTCCCACCTCCGGCATCCCTGGCGACGCCGCACGCTGCGCGGTGCGGCGTCCTCAGTCGGCCAAATAGCGCTGCTATTCGGCCTCCCTGCGTCCTTGCCCCGCTTGGTCCGGCGCCGCCAGGACCTACGCGGGCTGAGGAGCGTCGGGGTCCGGCCGTGCGCCGGCGCCGTAGTCCTCGCCGGAGCCGATCGGGCGCTCCTCCTCGACGTGCCAGTCCTGGCTGAAGCCGTAGAAGCAGGCGACGACCAGGATGATCTGGAGCAGCATCAGGATGATCACCAGCAGGCCGATCAGCGAGACCGGGATCAGCGCGTCTTCGAAGCCCGGCTTGTCGCGAGCGAACCAGCTGTTGGCGCCGACCGCGCAGAAGATCGCCAGGATCGTCGAGAGCGAGGCGGCGACGGGGAGGATGCCGCGGCTCCAGCGCAGCCCGACGAGATAGGAGAAGAAGGCGTAGAGGCCGGCGAAGATCAGGCAGAGGGCGCCCATCGCACCACCCCCGCTGAGCAGCGAGAAGCCGCCGATCGTCACCAGGGCGGCAACTACAGCCGTTGCGAGCATCAGAAATGCGATCACGAACCTGGTCGTGATCACGTCGGCCTTCTCCCGATTCGGGTGCCAGAGCTCGTACCCCGGCGTTACCTCTCCTACCGCCACGCCGACGATCATAGAATCTATGCGCGACGATGCGGCATTGGCCGCTGGTTAAGCACCGCAAGGGTGGCTATTGCTTCAGGCCGACGAACTCGTCAAGCAGCGCGACGGAGGCCTTGCGATAGATGGCGATCTGGATGTCCGACGGTCGCGTCCACTGGACACCGATCGCGTCGCAGCTGGCGCAGAACAGCCGCTTGATGTCCTCGGATCTATTGCTGAAGGCGTATCGCGGCGCCCGCCGCACATAGGAGCCCTTGCGCTCTGTGGCGATGATCCGTGTGCCGTCGCTGTGGATTAGGCCCCTGATGAACGGCTTGTGATTCGCATCGACGATCTCCTGCTGCCACTCGGCCAGATATATCGGCCGTAAGTGCTTGCGGCCGGGGCCATGCTGCGGAAAGAAGCATGGCCAGTGCTTCGAGTACATCGAGACCTCGACGCAGTTGCAGTCGCGCCGCTTGCCCCCGCGCGCGGTCTTGTCAGGAAAAACCGCCTCCAGCGCTGCGCAGCACTCGGCGATGATTCCGGGATAGGACGCATCGAGCGCGATGCGCATGCAGAAGACACCGCGACGAGCGGCGCTGATGCAGCCGTCACCGAGGTACATGCCGAGCAGGTACGCGTACTGCGTTGGTGAAAGACGTGAGAAATCGTGTCTTGCTTCCCCGCGACCGCCACATTCGGCTCGGCTGCGGATGCGGCTTTCGCCCCGCCGCCAGCCGGAAATCGTCCGGCGTGGAATACCCGTCATCCGCGCGATCTCCTGATCGCACTGGCCCGCTTCAATAAGCCGTTCAACCCTGAGGAATTCCACCGGGGATCTCAGCGGTCCACTCTCGTATTCATAGCGAACATATGTTCGATAGTAGCTAGCAGGTCAGACAAAACGGCTCTACGTCTAAGATTGGGGCAACGCGCGGGCGTGGTGAAATTCGGGAAACACGCCGGCTTTAGGTGCCGGTGCTCGCAAGAGCTTGGGGGTTCGAGTCCCTCCGCCCGCATAGAATCAGCTGCCTGGGGCAGTGGCCAAACTGGTTAAGGCGTCGGTCTCCAAAACCGAAGATTCTAGGTTCGAGTCCTAGCTGCCCCGTTTGATTTGCTTTGGCTCTACGGGCCGCTGTAATGGAGTGGCAAGGAGGAGCGAGCATGGAAGCCAAGGCGATCGACCCGATCGACTTCCGCGAAGCGCAACACAAGCACTGGGACTCTGCTGCGGTGGGATGGAAGGAGTGGAGCGAGTTCAATGACAGAGCAGACGGGCGCATCAGCGAGCGGCTGGTGGAGCTCGCTGACGTGCAGTCGGGAAGCCGGGTCCTGGACGTCGCCGCCGGCTATGGCGAGCCGGCGCTTACCGCCGCGCGCAAGGCCGGCCCGGAGGGCCGCGTTGTGGCCACGGACATCTCCGCCGAGATGCTCGCGTTCGGGCGTGAACGCGCGGCGGCGGTCGGCTTGGGCACCGTGGAGTTCATTGAGTCGGACGCCTCCAGCCTCGATTTTCCGCAGGCGAGCTTCGACGCCGCCGTCTCGCGCTGGGGAATCATCTTCGAGCCTGACGCAGAGGCCGCCGCGGGGCGCATCCGAGGCTTCCTCAAGCCGGGCGCGCGGATGGCGATCAGCTCGTGGGGCGAGCCCGATCAGGTCCCCTTCCTCTCGATTCCGATGAGGACGACGATGGAGCGGCTGGATGTACCCCCGCCCCCGGCCGGAACGCCCGGCCCCCTCTCCCGGCCCACCCCCGCTGCAATCGGCGGGCTGCTCGAAGGAGGCGGCTTCTCGAAGGTCTCCGTGGAGCGGGACGAGGTCACCTTCGAGTTCGACTCCCCGGAGCATTTCACCGCTTACATCAGGGCGATCTCCGCCCCGATCCGGGCGATGATCGAGCAGCACGCAGGCGAGACCCAAGAAGAGGCCTGGGCCGCGATCACGCAGGCCGCAGCGGATGCAGGGGGCCGCTCGAAGCCGCTGAGCTTCTCGAACGTGGTGCTGCTCGCCTCGGCAACCGCCTAGCGCCCCAGGGTGGTCGCGAGCAACATTGCGCGCCCCGCTATACGAGTGGCGTAGGCCTTACGTCCAGACCGGTTGACGTTTTTCAAGCCTTGATCGTCGGCGCCGAGTAATGCCGTTGGACCGAGAGGTCCGTTCCGGCATGGCGATCCCTCAGGCGACACCCAGCGCGTCCAGGCCGAAACGCGGGCCCAAGCCGGGGCGTCGCCCCAGGCACTGGCACCTCTGGAAGGACAAGCACTATCGCTGGGTTCCGGATGGCGAGTGCGGCTGGCGGGTCCAGGGCTACATCGTCCGCCACAGGCACAAGCCGCCCAGGCACCACCATCGCGGTCCCGGGCCGAGGCCGGCGGACCGCTGCGCGCCGAAGGCGTTCGCCGGCATCGCCCCGCCTCCCAACCCGGATCCCCGCCCACCGGGTACCTACCAGGGCCCGTTCGGGCCGGCGCAGGCGACGCGGCTGCTGGAACGGGCCGGGTTCGGTGCGCTGCCGGGGCAGGCGGAGCAACTGGCCACGCGCGGGCTGCTCGGCGCGGTCCAGTCCCTGACCCGGCCCAGCGGCGGCGCGATGCTGCATGGGCCCGCGCCGGTTGACAGCGACGGCACCCCGATCGCCCCCGCCGACGCCTGGGGCCACGACCACCTCTGGTTCCTCGACCGGATGGTGCGCAGCGACCAGCCGCTGGTCGAGCGGATGGCGCTCGTCTTTCACGACTGGTTCGCGACCTCCAACGCCGGCGTCTCCAAGCAGCAGCAGATGATCGACCAGTCGAACCTCTTCCGCTCGGCTTGCTTCGGCTCCTTCCTCGACCTCTTCAAGGCGGTCACCGTCGACCCGGCGATGCTGCAGTGGCTGAACGGTGCCGAAAACACCAAGCAGGCGCCGAACGAGAACTACGGCCGGGAGATGATGGAGCTGTTCTCCCTCGGGGCCGATCGGGGCGCCTACGGCGAGGACGACATCCGCGAACAGGCGCGGGCGCTGACCGGGTGGCGCTACGACTGGTCGGGGGAGTTCGGCGCCTACAACTTCCGCTTCGACCCGAAACGCCACGACACCGGGCTGAAGACTGTCTTCGGTCAGAAAGGCAACTGGGGCTGGGAAGACTCCTGCCGCCTCTGCGTCGAGAACCCCCTCCATCCATCCTTCTTCGTCGAGAAGCTGTGGAGCTACTTCGTCCCCCAGCCACCTTCCGGCAGCGTCGCGGACGGACTGATGAGGACCTACCGCGACTCGGGGTGGGCGATCCGGCCGGTGCTCGAGGCGATCCTGAGCGGCCCCGACCTCTACGAAGGCCCACCGATGGTGAAACCCCCCGCCGTGCAGCTCGCCGGCATGCTGCGCTCGCTCGGACGCGGCATCGACACCGAGGCCTGGACCTGGCTCTGCGAACAGGCCGGGCAGATGCTCTTCTGGCCGCCGAACGTCTCCGGCTGGGACGACACCCGCTGGCTTGACACCTCGCGGCTGCGTGCCCGTTGGAACATCGTCGACTACGTGCTCGACCCGATCGCGGTGGACGCCTGGGGTGGCAGCTACAGCACCACCGAGACGGCCCAGGAAGCGCTGGACCGGGCGACGGCCGCCTGGGGCTCCCCGGCCATGCGCGACGAGCACCGGGCCGAGCTGCTCGACTTCGCCAAACGCAGCGAAAAACTCGCCGTCGCCAACTGGCAGCAGGGCCCTTACCGCGCAATGCGCCAGAACGCGCTGCTGCAGCTGATCGGCGTCAGCCCGGACCTGATCCTGCAATGAGGGGACGCTGACCATGCACAACTGCTGCAAGAACTACACGCGCTCCCAGCTGTTGCGCTCGGCGGCGGCCGAAGCCGGCAAAGGTCTGCCGGCGATCGAGGCGGGCATGCCCGAGCCCGCCGGGACCGGCCTCTCGAGGCGCACCTTTCTCTCCTGGAGCGCCGGCCTGGCAATGGCTGTCTACGGCGCCTCAAAGATCCCCCTGGCCGCCTTTGAGGAGGGGATCGCCCAGGCGGCCCAGACCGACAAGATCCTCGTCTCGGTCTTCTTCGACGGCGGCATCGACGCGCTCAGCGTGCTGGCGCCGACCGGCGACCCGCGCTACTCGCAGCTGCGGCCGAACTTGGCGCTCGCCCCCGACGCGGGGACGGAATTCGCCGAGGACCCGCGCCTGCGCTGGCATCCCTCGGCCGCCGGACTGGCCACGCTGCACGAAGAGGGCAAGGTCAGCGCCTTCCCGGCGATCGGCTACGACCACCCGGATCAGTCGCACTTCACCTCGCGCCACTACTACGAGATCGGCGAGCTCGACGTCGGTTTTCACACCGGCTGGCTGGGCCGCTACATCGACGACGTCGGCGACGACGACAACCCCCTGCAGGGGCTCTCGATGGACGGCTCCCTGTCGCCGATGATCGCCACCGCGAACCGACCGGTGGCGGCGATCGACAGCGTCGACGGCTACGACCTATGGTCGCCCGTCAGCCAGCCGATCTCCGACGAGATGTTCAAGAGCTTCGCCCGCTTCGGCTCGCTGCCCTCGGACTCCCCGGGCCTGGCGCAGGTGCGGCGCGCCACGGCCCAGACCGACAAGCTGCGCACCGACCTGGGCGGGATCGGCGGCTTCACGAGCCCGATCACGTATCCCGACACGTACTTCTCTCACAAGCTCGCCGGCCTCGCCGCCTTCATCGCCGCCGGCCTGCCGATGCGGGTGGTGACGATCCGGGCCTCGGGCGGCTACGACACCCACGCTGAGGAGGCCGAAGACCTCTCGCGGGGCCTGCGCGAGACCTGCGAGGGAGTGCTCGCCTTCCAGCGCGACCTCGAAGCACGCGGTCTCGAGGACCGGGTCATGGTGGAGATGTGGAGCGAGTTCGGGCGCCGCCCGGAGGAGAACGCCTCGCTCGGCACCGACCACGGCGCCGCCGGCTGCGCCTTCGTCGTCGGCTCCAAAGCCAAGGGGGAGATGGTCGGCGAGTTCCCCGGCCTGGGGCAGCTCGACCAAAACGAAAACGTCCGGGTGACCAGCGACTTCCGGGCGATGTACTGCTCTCTGCTCGAGCAGTGGCTGGGGCACGACGCCGCGTCGATCATTCCCGGGGCGTCCTCGTTCGAACGGCCGACCCTGGTGAAGCCGTGAGGAGGGCGGCTGCGAGGTCGAGCTGTCTGGGACTGGTCGGTTTTGCGGTGGCGGCGATGGCGATGGCGAGCGGCCCGATGGCCGGCGCCGACGCGGTGGCGCCGGAAGGCTGCACCTGGCAGCGGCACGCCAAGCGCATGATCAAGCACGTAAAGCGACATGGTCGCGTGCAACGGGTCAGGCGAGTGAAGCACTGGTGGACCTGCGACAGCCAGCCTGCTGTGTCCGCGCTCCCAGCACCCCCACTGGCATCGCCGCCTCCGTCAACCAACGCCCTCCCGCCCGAAGAACCGCAACCGGAAGGCACCGCCTCCCATCTCGGCGTCAAAGCAGTCGAGTGGAGCTACACCCTCTCCCGTCCCGCAGTGACCGCCGGCACAGTGATCGTCGAGCTCAACAACCAGGGCGAAGACAACCACAATCTCAAGCTCCAGCGCGAAGGCAGTGGGGATCCGCCACTGGTCGTTCCAGAAGCGGCGCCCGACGAACACACGACCGCCAGCTTCAACCTGCCCGCCGGCACCTACCGCCTCTACTGCAGCCTGTTCGAACACGACGCAAAAGGCATGCACGCGACGTTGGTGGTCGGCACGACCGAATCCGGCTAGGCGGATTTGCGCTGCCGGCTCACCTTGAAGGGGGCGACTGCTCGGCGTCCCTCCGCACGATCACGGTCCTGCCGTCGTCGAGGCGATAGACCATGCCGAGCGGCTTGCCGTGTCCCACGATTCGCTGCCCGGGACGCAGCTTCACCGGTTTGACGTGCTGGTCTCGGTCGGCCACCACGGGCGCAGCCTGCGACCGGGCTTTTGGCTTGTCGGTGAGGGACGAGGTGAGGTGAAGCGAGGAGAGCGCGGCGAGCAGGAATGCGACCGAGAGCACGATTCCCAGGTCGAAGAGGTTGACGAGGCCGTCGAGCGGGTCGCCTGCCCGGTCCTCTCGGCTGCGTGCCCGCGGCGTGACCTTCACGGGGCGACGGCCCAGTGGCTGGGGGGGACGGGGACGCCGTTGCCGGCCGGAGCGCTGAGGCTGGCGGCCACGTACTCGACGTCGGAGTAGTCCTGGGCGTAGAGGCGATCGCGGACGAGGGAGATCGCGAAGGCGAAGGCGCCGATCATCAGCCCGGCGACGGTGACGCTGAAGGCGACCCGGAGGTTCTCGGTGAGGGTGGCGACGTCGCCGTCGGCGAGGCCGGCGAGAGCCGGCGAGAGTGGGATCAAGGTCCCCATCAGACCCAGCGCCGGGCCCATGCGGACGAGGATGCGGGTGCGCTCGAGGCGGCGCAGCGAGAGGTAGTCGTACTCGGCCAGGCGCTTGGCGAGGCGGGCCTCGGAATGCGGCCGGCCGCACTGCTCGACGATCCCGGCGAGCACATCTTCCATTCGCTGGTTCCAGGCGAACGGCAGCAGCGCCGCCAGCGCCTCCGCCGGCATCCCGGCGGCGAGCCGGCCCCGGCACTCCTCGACCGCGCGCTCCAGGCCCCAGAGGCTGCGGTGGCGCCGTCGCCGCACCTCCACCAGCAGGGCGCCGGCTTCGACGACGACGACCCCCAACGCCGCCACGGTGAGGATCAGGACCGGGACGAGCAGGGCGTTGGCGACGTCGAAGAGGAGCTGCTCGATCATTGGAGCAGGCTCCTGGCCTCGATCAGGGCGCCGGTGCCGAGCAGGCTGAGGGTGGCGAGCAGGCCCCAGGCGGCGCCGGGGATCCCGCCGCTGCCGCCATCGTCCTCGAGCTGGCCGCTGCGCGCGGCCGCTTGCTTCGCCGTGACCGGGGGAGCGGTGGCGTTGGCCCTGACCAGCTCTCCGACGACGCGTTCGCCGCGGGCCGGTCGTTGCTCGGGCTCGGGTGCGGGCGGGGCGGTCGTAGTGGGCTCAGCAGCGGGAGGGCTGGCGGCACTGCCGGCGCCGGGTCGGGATCGGTCGGCGGCGCCGTGGTCAGGTGCGCCCACGTTGTCGTTGTAGCCGCCGCCCTTGCGGTCCGGGCCGGCCAACGGCGCCCCGACTTGAATCGTCACCACCGCCGAGGCACCGGTGTCATCGCCGTCGCTGGTGACGCCGAGGACGACGTCGTAGCTGCCGCGCCTGGCGAAGCTGTGCGTGGCCTCGGCACCCGCGGCCGAGCTGCCGTCATCGAAGTACCAGGAGTAGGTCAGCTGCTCGCCGGACCCGGCTTGCTCGATGACGGCGTTGAAGTGGACTGGACGGCCGGAGCGGGTTCGCAGCGTCGAAGCCCTGGCCCGAATCCTCAGCCGTGAGCCTTTGTGCAGGACGATCGAGATCCCTTGGGGGGCCTCGAAGCAATCGCTTGCGTTGAGGTCGTCCGACCCGGCGCTCGGTCGCAGGAAGCCGGTGCCGGAGGCGGTCGCGTAGACGACCGGCGGGCCGTCGGCGAAGGCGCCGGGGTCGAGCGCCTGGTCACGGCTCAGCAGCACCGCGCCACCGGCCGGACGCTGGACTTCCAGGTAGGAGAAGCCGTAGGGGTCGGCGCCGGCGGCGTCGAGGAGGGCAGCCAGGGAGAAGCCGCTGAGCGCCCGCGTGCTCTCGCCGCTGGACGAGCGCACAGCGTAGGTCCGGTCGAGCACGTCCTCAGAGCCGGCCAGCGCGGCGAGCGAGAGCGTCTGCACGGTGCCGCCGGGGGAGGTGACGGTGACCTGGGCGACGTCGGCGCGGACCGCCGTCGCCCAGGGCGAGGCCAGGGCCGCCGATGCGACCAGCGAGAACGTGGCCAGCACGGCCGCGGTCAGCCTGCGGTCGAGAACGAGACCGTTGCGCATCCGAAGTCGGTGCCGGGGGCGTAGAAGCCGGCGAAGGTCGAGGCTGCGGTGCCGGAGGGGATCGCACCCGGCACCCGTTCGTAGGTGAAGCTGTTGCCGCTGACGCCGATCGATCCGGCGCGGGAGAGGTCGAGGTTGATCAGGACCTGCCGCTGGGGCGCTCCGCCCGACTCAGAGATCGAGAAGATCGCCCGCGACCCGGCTCCGGCAATCTCGATTTCCGGTTCCGCCGTGGTCAGGTCGATGCCGTGACCGCTGTAGTGGAAGCGGACGGCGCCGCCGAAGCGCACCAGGGCGCTGTCGTCGGCGGGGTCGGCAAGATTGGCGCCGGCGTCGTGCCAGCCTGTGGCGAAGGGGAAGTGGAAGCCGTAGCTGAGCGCCGCCGAGGTGCCCGGTGCCAGTAGCGGCGGGTCTGCGGTGGCGCCGCCCGAGACGCTCGTCCCCTCACCGGTGCCGATGTAGCGGATGAAGGATTCGCGTACCTGCCAGTCGATCGTGGCAGCGGTGATGTCCGTTGCCGCCGGTGGCCGAGTAGCCACCGGGAGTGGATCTTCTGGGGCGGGACCGCCGCCGCTGGGCAGCGGGCAGGCGGTCGATTTCTGGGCGCCGCCAGGGGCGGAGGGGCCACCGGCGGCGGGAGCGCCGCTGTCGCCGCGGGTCAGTCCGGCGAGATCGGTGGAGAGGGTGCCGAAGCGGCGAGTCGGCAGCGGCTCCAGCTCCAGTCGCCGGGAGATCGCACGGGCGCCGGCGCGGGTCAGCTTCAGCCGCAGGCCGTCGAGGCGGACCCTCCCGGTTGCCGCGCTGATCTCGCGCTTGCCGCCGCGCAGGACCTTGAAGAGGTCGATCTCTTCGCCGTCCAGCCTGGCCTCGACCAGCGCCCGCTCGCCGAGCAAGAGGCTGAGTCTCGTCAAGCGCATCCTGCCGCCACCCGTCGCCTCCAGTGAGATTCCGCCGCGGTGGCGCAGCAGGGTCGTGCTCGAACCGGCGAGGCCGGCGGCAACCGGCAGGGAGACCCTGCGGTTGCCGCCGCTCGCGGGTTTGAGCGGGACGACGCGAACACCCTGCTCTCGCAGGGCATTCGCCGCCGGGCCGTCCAGCGTCAGCTTCGTCTCGCCGCTGGCGCCGAGCGCCGGGGCGGGGAGAGCGATCGCGGCGGCGACGATAGCCACCGTCGCAAAGGCGCCGAGTCGGCTGGCCGGCCCCCGTCTCATTCGGTGTCCACCGAGATCGTCACCGGGTCGAGCTGCTGACCGTCCGGGTAGCCGGCGCCGAACGCCGCGGCTCCGGCTGCGGTCAGTTTTGCCGGGATAGCGCTCCAGGTGATCGTCTTGTCGCCGGCCGAGTAGGTCGGGGAGACGGCGCTGACGTCCAGAGTGGCGAAGTCGACGCCGGCGGTCGGCACTGCCGGCACGTCGGTGCAGCTCATCCCCGCCGGGGTGTCGATGTCGTATATCGAGTCGAGATCGATCCCCGAGTTGGCGCCGTCGATCGTCAGCTCCAGGTCGGAGAGCTTGACTTCGACGATGCAGTGGCCGGGCTTGGCGAATTTGACGCTGCCCGCCGTGTGCAGGGTGAGCCGGTCGGCGTTGCCGCCGAGCCCCTTCTCGTAGCTGCCGCTCGCGGCCGGGAAGCTGAAGAAGGCGCTCGATTCCGAGAGCGTCCCGGTTGAGGTGGCGCCTTCGGCAGTGGTGATCGTGCCAACCGAGCCGGGGCCGAAGTTGCCGAGCACGTAGCTGCGCCAGCTGGCCAGCACACCCCAATCGGCGCCCCCGGAGACGATCGCCTTGGCGGCGGCGTAGGGGGGCTTTAGCGGTTCTGGTGCCGGGGCGGCCGGGGCGGTGGCGCCGGTCCGCGCGGCGAGCCAGACCATGCCGACGCCCCGCTTGGTCAGGTTCCGCTCCAGACCGAGCTTCCGCTCGAGGGCGCTCGCCGCCTCGCTGGTGAGCTGCAGCTTGCCTTCCTCGAGGCCGACCGAGTCGGCGCTGACGATCGGTGCCGCGCCTAGCTTGAAGACGGGGATCTCGCTCTCGCCCAGCTTGCCAACCAGCGTCCCGGCGGCGAGGTCGAAGCGAATCCCGCTCAGCGCCATCGTCTTCTTGCCGCGCTTGAAGTTGAGGCCGGCGCTGCTGGTTGCCGAGGGCTGAGCGCCGGGGTCGAGCGCGGCGATCGGCAGGGTCAGCCTGTCTGCCTGACCGGTTGCGCCGGTGCCGGGGAGCAGCTTCACGCCCTGGCCGCTGAGCGTGCGTCCCTTGCTGTGCTTGGCGACGACGATTACGGCCTCGCCTTGACCGCTGGCGGCGGCGGCCGGGGCTGCCAGGGCGGTGGCCATCGCTGCCGTGGCGGCGAGCGCGAGCAGGCTGGCGACCAGCCGGCTCCTTCTCGGTTCGTTTGAGCTCATTCTCGAAAGGTCTCCTTGTTTCTAGGCGCACCGAGTGCGCTGGACTCGACGGTGACCATGAATTAGGGCACCCTAAGAAATCCACACTAACAAAGTAGGAATTAGGGTGCCCTAACGCCTGTCTCGCGAAGCCAGGCGACATGCAGGGCGGTACGGCCCTCGTGCGCGGTCAGCCGCGCGTCGGCGCCCCAGACGGAGCCCAGCAGCTCGGCGCTCAAGACCTCCTCGGCTGCCCCGGTCGCGACGGTGCGGCCCGCCGAGACGACCACGACGGTGTCGGCGACCGCCGCCGCCAGGGCCAGGTCGTGGACGACCAGGAGCACCGCCAGGCCTTCGGCGGCCAGGTCGCGAAGCAGTCCGGCGACGCCGATCGTGGCGCCGAGATCGAGTTGGGAGGTCGGCTCGTCGGCGATCAAGACGGGCGCCTCCTGCGCCAGCCCGATCGCGATCTGCACTCGCTGCATCTCTCCCCCCGAGAGCGTCGTCAGCGCCCGCTCGGCGAAGCGGGTGACGCGGGCCCGCTCCATCGCTCGCTCGATCCCCTCGCGATCGGCGGCAGTGAGGCGTCGCAGCGGTCGCAGCCGCGCCGAGCGGCCGATCGTCACCGCTTCCCGCACCGTGATCCCCGCCGGCACCGGCATCCGCTGTGGCACGAAGGCGCGCAGCCCGGCCAGCTCGCGCCCGCGCATATCGCCGACCTCACGCCCGTCCCAACGAGCGCTGCCGGCGGTGAGCCGCTGCAGCCCGGAGATGGCCCGCACCAGCGTCGACTTGCCCGCCCCGTTGGGCCCGACCACGGCGACCAGGCGGCCGCGCTCGAGGCGCAGGTCGGCCCCGCGCAGGATCGGCACGCCGCCGATCTCGACTTCGATTCCCTGGGCATCCAGCAGTGGCGCCATCAGACCGCCTTGCGCAGCAGCCAGAGGAAGAGGGGGACGCCGAGCAGAACCATGAAGGGGCCGACGGGCATCTCGATCGGGGCCCGCAGGGTGCGGGCGAGGGTGTCGCCGGCGGCGAGCAGAGCGGCGCCGCCGATCGCCGAGGCCGGCACGACGAAGGTGTGGCTGGAGCTGCCGCCGGCCATGCGGACGACGTGGGGCACGACCAAGCCGAGGAAGCCGAGCAGGCCGGCGATCGCCGCCGAGGCGGCCGCCAGCAGCGCCGCCGCGATCCCGGCCCCGAGCCGGATCAGCTGCGGGCGGGAGCCGAGCGAGGCGGCGACGTCGTCGCCCAGGGCCAGCCGGTCCAGCGGCCGGATCAAGCAGGCGGCGATGAGGAAGCCGACGGCGAAGTAGGGCCAGATCGTCTCCATCTCCTGCCAACCGCTGGAGGTGAGGCCGCCGGCGATGAAGAAGATCGCCGAGGGCGCCCGCTCCGGGTAGGCGGCGAGCAGCCCGGTCGTCCCCGCCGTGAACAACGAGAGCATCGCGATCCCGGCCAGGATCACCTTGCCGGTGCTGCCGCGGTTGCGCCCCGACCAGGCGAAAGCGAAGACCAGCGTCGCGGCCAGCAGGCCGAAGAAGAGGGCGCCGACCGGCAGCAGCGCGATCGAGCCGGGGAAGAGGATGATGATCAGGATTGCCCCGAAGCCGGCGCCGCCGGTGACCCCGATCACGTCGGGAGAGGCGAGCGGGTTGGCCAGCGCCCCCTGCAGGATCGCCCCGGCGATGCCGAGCGCGGCACCGACGATCAGCGCCTCGACCGTGCGCGGCAGCCGCAGCGCCTCGATGATCTGTTGGTCGGTGCCGCCGCCGCCCTTGCCGAGCAGGATGTCGATCACCTCGCCCGCCGGCACCTTGACCGCACCCAGCGCCAGCGAAGCCACGATGGCGAGGGCGAGGGCGGCGAGCAGCGCCGCGAAGACCAGGGCACGGCGCGCCACCTGGGTCAGTTCTTCAGGTAGGCGCGGCGGACCTTGCGGATCGTGCGCGGCGATGTCGGTCCCCGCCTGCAGCAGCGAGTTGTCGACCGAGACGTAGACCTGGCCGGTCCGCGCCGCCGTGGTGCTCGCCCAGGCTGGGTTGTCGCGCAGGTATTCGGTGAGGCTGGGGATGTCGTCGGCGCTGGCGTGCGGGACGGCGATGATGATGTCGGGGTCTTCGGCGACCACGACTTCGTCGGAGATCCGCTCGAAGCCCGAGTTGGACTTGACGCCGCCGGTGAGCAGCTCGCCGCCGGCCTTGCTGACGATGTCGCCACCCCAGCTGTTGGGCAGGAAGGTGAAGGGAGTGCGGCCGACGCCGAGGATCAGCATCACCTTCGGGTGTTTGTCGATCCCTTTGGTAGCGGCCTCGACCTGCTTGCGCATCGACTGCAACAGATCGCGGGCGTAGTGCTTGCGGCCGACGATCGTGCCGATCTTGAAGGTGTCGGCGAGGGCGCCGTCGACCGAGCGCGGGTCGTTGAGGACGACGTCGATCCCCAGGCTCTTCATCGCCTGGTTTCCCTTGGCCCAGGTCCGGGAGGAGAAGACGAGATCGGGATCGAGCGAGGCGAGCTGCTCGAGGTTGGGCCCGTTCGGGTGCGAAAGCGGCAGCGTGGTGACCCCCTCCAGCTTCGGCGAGAAGCGTTCGGCGCCACCCAGCGTTTCGCCGATCCCGACCGGCGTCACCCCGAGCTTTGCCAGCGTGTTGGCGGCGAACGGCGTCAGCGCGACGATCCGCTTTGGGGGCGCCGCCTGACTCGTAGCCGGCAGGCAGAGCGCCACCAGGAGCAGGACGAGGCCGAGTGGCTTCCTCACGCCGGCACCCTCGTGTCGATCACGTCGTAGTTGCGAACCTCGCTGCCGTGGGCGAGCTCGCCGTCGGCGTGTCGGTGGCTCATCTTGAAGAGGTCGCTGTTGACCCACTCCCGGAAGGCGTCCTCGTTCTCCCAGCGGCTCAGCACCACGTACTCGCCATCGCGGTCGCGCCGCAGCAGCTCAAAGCCGGCGAACCCCTCGGCTTTGTGGACGTGGCTCTCGCGCTCCAGAAACGCCCGCTCGAACGCCTCCCGTCGCTCCTCGTGTACATGGACAACGTTCATCACCAGATACAAGGGCCCGCTCCTTTCGAAAAGGGGCCACTTAGGGCGCCCTAATTAGGTTGCCCTAAGAAAGGTAGCCGAAGACGGCCGGGCAGGTCGCCCAGGTCACTCGGGTCGCCGGCAGCGCTACTTGCCCAGCGCGGCGCGAGCTCGCTTGGCGAGCTTGACCGTTGCCATGCGAAGGCCCTCGGGGCCCTCGATCGGCTCGCCGTAGGAAACGCGGACGGGAGCCTCGCCGGCGGCGGATTGGATCACCAGGTCGAGGCCAAGGCGGTCGGCGTCGACGCAGCGTGCGGCAGTCGCCTGGGGCGCGCCGCCGAGCGCGCGCGCCATGTCCAGCAGGGCGTCGGCGTGGTCATCGTTGAGATGGTCGATGGCGTGCGCGGCGCCACGGCTCACTGGGTCGTCCTGCTTCATGGTTAGGGCACCCTAATGGATAGGTCTGTCTGCCTGCGGCTCGCGGGGTGGCTGCGCCTTTGGGAACATCCGCCACGTGGAGGAGGAGCGAAGCGGGGGAGGGGAGCGGGACGATCTCGCCGAGCTGCTGCGGCGCGAGGCGCTGACCCGCGACGAGGCGCGGCCGGAGGCGGTGCGGCGACGGCATCAGGCTGAAGGGCGAACCGCGCGGGAGAACATCGACGACCTGGTCGACTCGGGCTCCTTCGTCGAGTACGGCCGCTTCGCGATCGCCGCGCAGCGCGGGCGGCGTGAGCTCGAGGATCTGATCGAGCGCACGCCGGCCGACGGGCTGGTGGGCGGCACTGCGCGGATCAACGGCGAGCTCTTCGGCGAGCGCGCCGCTTGCGCCGTGCTCTCCTACGACTACACGGTCCTCGCCGGCACGCAGGGGGCGCTGGGCCACCGCAAGAAGGACCGCCTCTTCGAGTTGATCGAGCGGATGCGCCTGCCGGCCGTGCTCTTCGCCGAGGGCGGTGGCGGGCGGCCTGGGGACACCGACTACCCCGTCGTCTCCGCTCTCGACACCCGCGCTTTCGCGCTCTGGGCGCGGCTGTCGGGCGTGGTGCCGCGGATCGCCGTCGTCGCCGGTCGCTGCTTCGCCGGCAACGCGGTGCTTGCCGGCTGCTCGGATCTGATCGTCGCCACGGAGAACGTCTCGCTGGGGATGGGCGGCCCGGCGATGATCGAGGGCGGTGGGCTGGGCAAGGTCGACCCGGATGAGGTCGGCCCGCTCGGGATGCAGGAGCGCAACGGGGTGGTCGATCTGGCCGTCGCCGACGAGGCGGCGGCCGTCGCCGCGGCGAAGCGCCTGCTCGCCTACTTCCAGGGCCCGACTCAGCCCGGTCCCGAACCCGACCAGACCGCTCTGCGCGAGATCGTCCCCGAGCGCGAGCGTCGCGCCTACCCGGTGGGGCCGGTGATCGAGACGCTCGCCGATATCGGCTCGGTCACCTTCCTGCGCGAGCGCTTCGCGCCGGAGATGGTCACGGCGCTGGGGCGGATCGAGGGCCGCCCACTCGGCTTCATCGCCAACGACTCGATGCACATGGCCGGGGCGATCACCAGCGAGGCCTCCGACAAGGCGGCTCGCTTCTTGCGGCTCTGCGACTCGTTTGGACTCCCGGTCGTCTCGCTGATCGACACGCCGGGCTTCATGGTCGGCCCCGAGGCGGAGGCAACCGGTCTGGTCCACCATGCTTCGCGGCTGCTGATTGGCGGCGCCACGTTGCGGGTGCCGCTGATCGCCGTGATCCTGCGTCGCGGCTACGGCCTCGGCGCGCAAGCGATGGCCGGCGGCAGCCTGCACGAGCCGCTGCTGACGATCGCCTGGCCGGCGGCCCACCTCGGGCCGATGGGGCTGGAGGGTGCGGTGCGGCTGGCGCTGCGCAAGGAGCTGGAGGAAATCGAGGACGTGGGAGAGCGCGAGCAACGCGTCCGCGACCTGACCGCCGCCGCCGAGGACAACGCGAAGGCGATCAACGCGGCGATGCTCTTCGAGCTCGACGACGTCGTCGACCCAGTGCAGACCCGCTCCCTGATCGCCTCGACCCTGTCGGCAGCGGTCTAGGAGGATCTAGCCCTAGAGGAGGTGCTGGCGCAGGAAGGCGATCTCGTCGGCGACGACTGCCTCGTGCTGGGGACCGTCATAGATGTCGAAGTGGTCGACGTCGGGATAGGTGCGCAGCTCGCCCTGGGGCGCCCGGCGGGCCGCGGCAATCGCCGGGCCTGGCTTGGCGACCCGGTCGGCCTCGCCGACACAGGCGAGCCACGGACAGTGGAGCTTCGCCGCGTGGCGGGCCGGACGGTAGGGACGGCCGAGTAGCCAGCGGGCCGAGACCCGGTTGCGCCAGCGCGAGTCCTCGCCGGTCGCGACGACGTGGCGCCAGCCCTCCTCGCCACCGGGTGCGTTGATGAACGCCGCCTCGTCCGGCTGTCCGACCGCCGGCAGGTGACGCCCCATGACTGCGGCAAGCACCGCTTGCGCGGTGACCAGGGGCGAGGAGCGATGGGCCTGGCGCCACATGTCGAGGAAGGGGACCTGGCTGATCGCTGCGGCAACTCGGGGATCGTCCGCGGCGGCGGCGAGCGCGTTGCCGCCGCCCATCGAGGAGCCGAAGGTGGCGATGCGATCGGGATCGATGCCGGGCAGCGAACGGGCAAAGGCGATCGCCGCGCGCCAGTCCTCGAGCTGGCGGGAGGGACGGAAGAGGTCGGGCTCGCCGCCGCTGTCGCCGAAGCCGCGATGATCGAAGAGGAGGGCAGCGACGCCCGCCTCGGAGAAGCGCTCGGCGAACGGGCCGAGCCGGTCCCGCCGGGTCCCCGACAGGCCATGAGCCATGACGACAAGCGGCGCGACGGCCTCGCCTCCCGTGGCCGGATACAGCCACGCCGCGCAGGCGTCGCCATCGACCTGAAAGCTGAGATCTCGCCTCTCCATATCCACTACAACGAGCCTATGCGCGGAAACGTGAGAGGGCGACTAGCGGGATTCAATCCTCACCTGATCCATCGCCCGTTTTATGAGCAAGCACCACGGAGCGGATGAAGCCTCCCCGACGATTTGTACGGCGTCGATGGCAATTGGCGCAGACGACCTCGCACTTCTCGATCTCGGCGAGGATGTCTTTCCAGGGCCGTTCGCGCATGCCCTTGCCGATGCCGAACCGTTTTTCTCCCAGGTGGTCGAACTCCAAGACGAGCGGATCGCCCTCCCCGCAATCCACGCATGGATGCTCGCGAAAGGAGACGAGATAGGCGGTGCGCTCGGCGACGATTCTCTTCGTGCGCCGACGGGCGGAATCGATGTAGCGCTGCTTGTTGCTGGAGTAGTGCTCGTGCTTGTAGGCGGTTCGGCAGGACCGGCAGTAGTTGTCACGCTGTCCACGGGCTTTTCGCCGCCAAGCGAATTCGTCCAGCGATTTCTTCTCCTTGCAGCGTCCACATAGCCTCATGCGCGGCAACCTATCGATACGAACAGACGTTCGTATCGCGCCCTCCTGGCGGCGGATTCTGGTAAGCGGCGGACGGGAATTGAACCCGCATCATCGCCTTGGAAGGGCGAGGCTCTACCGTTGAGCTACCACCGCGTGCGCGAGTCGCCTTCATATGGGATCCGCGTCGCCTAGGTAGTTTGCCCGAATCCGTCAGAATGCGGAGCAGCCACGGGGAGTGGCGCAGTCTGGTAGCGCACTCGGCTGGGGGCCGAGCGGTCGCAGGTTCAAATCCTGTCTCCCCGATATTCCGATATTTCAGAGCCGGCTTGGGAAGCGGCTTGAGGCCCAAGCGGCTTGATGAAGCCGTGCGGAGTTGCCGCCTCGAGACCCGCTAGGGTCAGTCCGGAGCGGAGCTACGCCTGACCCTTCGCCCCGGAGAACTGGACGTGACCGCTGCGAACCGCAACCTCCAAGACGCCAAGAAGGCCAAGGAGGACGAGTTCTACACGCAGCTCGGGGACATCGAGCGCGAGTTGCGTAACTACAAGTCCCATTTCAAGGGCAAGGTGGTCTATTGCAACTGCGACGACCCGCGCGTGAGCAACTTCTTCCACTACTTTTCCTACAACTTCGAAAAGCTGGGGTTGAAGAAGCTCATCACGACGTGCTACCGGAGCCAGCGAGCCGACGCCTTCAGTCAGAACGACTCCGAGCAGGCGATCTACCTGCAGTACGACGGTGACGGGAATCACAACAACGTTCCCGATCCCGAGGAGATTGGCGTCAAGGCGTTGAAGGGCGATGGTGACTTCCGCAGCGCGGAGAGCGTCGATCTTCTCAAGCAGGCAGACATCGTTGTGACTAATCCGCCGTTCTCGATGTTCCGCGAGTTCGTGGTGCAGCTCATCGCCTTCGAGAAGAACTTCCTCATCGTCGGCAACCAGAACGCGATCACCTACAAGGAGATTTTCCAGCTAATCCAGAATAACGAGGTCTGGGTTGGCGTAAATAGTGGCGACATGGAGTTTCGGGTCCCGGACTACTACCCGCCAAGGAAGACTCGGTATTGGGAAGTTGAAGGAAAGAAGTGGCGCAGCCTCGGTAATGCCTGTTGGTTTACCAACCTTGACTTCTCGAAGCGCCACGAGGACCTGATCCTCTTCAAGGCATATAACCCCACCGACTACCCCACCTATGCGAATTACGACGGCATCGAGGTAGGGAAGACGGTCGATATTCCAGTGGACTACGACGGCCCCATGGGAGTGCCGATCACGTTTCTCAACAAGTACAACCCCGATCAGTTCGAGATCCTGGGCAACAGCCGCGAACTTGGAGCGCCTATGGCGAGCATCGCAAAGAAGGACGCATATCAGCAGGGCGGCCCTAGGTTCTACCTCCCCAACGGCGACGGCACCTACCGCCGCTTGTACGACAGGATCGTCATTAGGAACAAGGGCCTATGAAGATCGAGCTAAAGGAGATGAAGGTCCGCGATCTCACCGAGGGCTATCAGGACAACGACGAGGCAGGCGTCGTCGGCTACTCGGGCAAGTTGGACATTCGCCCGCCGTATCAGCGTGAGTTCATCTACAAGGACAAGCAGCGGGACGCGGTCATCGACACGATCACCCGGGACTTCCCCCTCAATGTCATGTACTGGGCAGTGCGGGATGGCGGCGACTATGAGGTCATCGATGGGCAGCAGCGCACGATCTCTGTATGTCAGTACGTAGAGGGAGATTTTGCCTTCGAGGGTCGCTACTTCCACAACCTTCAGTTGGATGAGCAGCAGCGCATCCTCGACTACAAGCTGATGGTCTACCTATGCAGCGGGACTGACAGCGAGAAGCTCGAGTGGTTCAAAACCATCAACATCGCGGGGGAGAAACTCACCGACCAGGAGCTGCGCAACGCGGTGTATGCGGGGTCGTGGGTGTCTGACGCCAAGCGCTACTTCAGTAAGAACGGCTGCCCCGCCTACAGCATCGGCAGCGATTACATGACCGGCACCCCCATCCGTCAGCACTACTTGGAGACGGTGATCGAGTGGATCAACGGCGGTGACGTCGAGGGCTACATGGCCAAGCAGCAGCACAAGCCCAATGCGAACGAGCTTTGGCTCTACTTTCAGAATGTGATGGCGTGGGTGACAGCCAGCTTCCCAAAGCACCGCAAGGAGATGAAGACGGTCCATTGGGGCGAGCTCTTCAACGAGTTTGAGGGCACGGAGTTGGACTCGGCGATGCTCGAGGAGCAGGTCGCGACGCTGATGGCCGACGAGGACGTAACCAACAAGCGGGGCATTTACTCCTATGTGCTCAATGGGCAGGAGAAGCACTTGAACATCAGGGCGTTCAGCCCGAACCAGAAGCGTGAGGCCTATGAGCGTCAAGAAGGTCTTTGCCCCGTATGTGGAAAGCGCTTCGAGCTCGAGGAGATGGAGGGCGACCACATCACGCCCTGGCATGACGGTGGCAAGACGGAGGCTGCGAACTGTCAGATGTTGTGTCGCGACGACAACCGCAGGAAGGGCGGCGTCTAGCGCCTCGGCCTCTTGACTTCCGCGCAGACGAGGTGGAAGGTAGGCCGAGATGAGCAGCGCAGAGACGAGTGGCGAAGGCACCGCCGGTACCCCGCCGGTCAGCGCCGGTGAGGTGAAGCTCGAGGTAGTGGTCCTGCCGGTTTCAGATGTCGATCGGGCGAAGCGCTTCTACGAGGGATTGGGGTGGCGCCTCGACGCCGACTTGGCGGTCGAGGATGGATACCGGGTGGTGCAGCTGACGCCGCCGGGGTCCGCGTGCTCGATCATCTTCGGCGAGGGGGTCGCGTCCGCGCCGCCAGGCTCCTCCGAGGGGCTGCAGCTCTCGGTCTATGACATCGACGCGGCCCGCGCCGACCTCGTCGCGCGCGGGGTCGAGGTCAGCGAGACGTTCCACGATGTGACGGGGATATTCCACCATGCCGGTCCCGACGGGCGTGTCAGCGGGCCGGCGCCGGGGCATGCCGACTATGGCTCGTTCGTAGCCTTCAGCGATCCGGACGGCAACGGCTGGCTGCTCCAGGAGATCAAGGCCCGGCTTCCGGGCCGTTGAGGGGAGAGGCCGATGGCGACGACCTATGAGTCCGTAGAAGACCTGGCGGAGGCGCTAAGACGGGCAGCCGCGGCACACGGCAAGCACGAGGAGCGAACGGGCGCGGAGGACCCGAATTGGCCGGACTGGTACGCGCTGTACATGGTGCGGGAGCGGGGCGACGAAGAGCTGCCGGAGTAAGAGCGCAGTCGGGACGGTAATTTTGTGGCCATGTCCGTTCCCGTCCTCTTTGCCGTCGACGAAGACGCGAGTTCGCTGCGCGACGTCGAACGCGAGCTGGTCGACCGGTACTCACAGAGCTACCGGGTCGTCTGCGTCTCCTCGGCGGAGGACGCGATGGTCGAGCTCGAGGCGCTTGCGGCGGCGGGCGACGACGTCGCGCTCGTCCTCGCTGCGCAGCGGCTCGGCGAGACGCCTGGGGGCGAGCTGCTGGGCAAGGTACGAGATCTCCACGCACACGCCCAGCGTGGGCTGCTGATCGAGTGGGGTAGCTGGGGCGACGGTCTGACCGCTGAGGAGATCTTCCAGGCGATGGCGCGGCGGCAGATCGAGTACTACGTGATCAGGCCGTCGCAATCGCCTGACGAGCTCTTCCACCAGTCGGTCTCGACCTTTCTGCTCGAGTGGGCCCATGCGCGACGGGTCTCACCGCACACCGTTCACATCGTCAGCGAGTCGTGGACCGGCAGGGCTCATGAGCTGAAAGAGGTCCTCGGCCGCTGCGCGGTGCCGCACGCGTTTCTTCTCGCCGATTCGCCCAAGGGCCGCGCGCTGGTGGCGGAATCGGGCAACGGAGAGCCGCTTCCTCTCGTCGTCTTCCCAAACGGCACCGTTCTCGCGAACCCGACCAAGCTGGAGCTTGCGAGTGCCGCGGGTGCCACCATCGACCCCGATCGGCGCGAGTACGACGTCGTCATCGTCGGCGGCGGGCCGACCGGCCTCTCGGCGGCGGTCTATGGCGCCTCGGAGGGCTTCCGGACGCTGGTCGTCGACGACGGCGGCATCGGCGGCCAGGCGACCTCGAGCTCGCTGATCCGCAACTACCTGGGCTTTCCGCGCGGAGTCAGCGGTCGCCGTTTGGCGGAGAGCGCCTACGAGCAGGCTTGGGTCTTCGGCGCCAAGTTCGCCTTCATGCACGACGCGATCGGGATCCGACGCGAGGGCGACCGTCTTCATGTCGCGCTCTCCGACGGCGGCGAGGTCAGCGCCCGGGCGGTCATTCTCGCCACGGGCGCCACCTATCGCCGGCTCGGCGTCCCCGAGCTCGAGGCTCTGGTCGGCGCAGGGGTCTTCTACAGCGGGCCCGCCTCCGAGGCGCCCACCACGGTCGATGAGGAGGTGTACGTCGTCGGCGGGGCGAACTCAGCCGGTCAGGCGGCGCTGCACCTGGCCGAATTCGCCCGCCGGGTGACGCTCGTGGTGCGGGCCGAGTCGCTCGACAAGGGGATGTCGCATTACCTGGTGAAGCAGGTCGAAGGCGCGCCCAACATCGATGTGCGCATCGGGACCGAGGTCGTTGGCGGGTCCGCAGGCGGGGACGGTTGGCTGGAGCGCCTGGTCCTCCGTTCTCGCGTCGACGGGGTGACGGAGGAGGTCGAAGCCGAGGAGCTCTTCCTGATGATCGGCGCGCACCCGAACACGGACTGGCTACCGGCCGAGCTCGCGCGGGGGGACGGTGGATTCATTCGCACCGGGACGGACCTGGAGGGCGGGGGCTGGCCCCTCGAAGAGCGCCGCCCGCTCTCGCTCGAGACCAGCATGCCCGGCGTCTTCGCCGCGGGAGATGTCCGCCACGGGTCGATGAATCGCGTTGCCTCCGCGGTCGGCGAGGGCTCGATCGCGATCAAGCTGGTCCACGAGCTCTTCGCGGCTGAGCAGATCCATCCGCGCGACCGGGTCTGACCCCGGGAGATCAGCTGACCCTGATGGCCTGCGCGCCGCTGCAGCTGCCCTTGTATCGGCGGTTGCGCTGGTCGCCGGAGTAGCCGACGATGAGACGGTAGATGCCTGATTTGGGCGCGAGGTACTGAGCGAGTGGAAAGTTGCCATTTGACTTGACCGTGATGCCACCGCTGAACGCGGGCTTGCGCCTGCAGTGCTTGTCGCCTGGGCTGTAGAGGCGAAAGGTGATCCTGCCGGAAGGAGAGACGCCCCCCGAAAGGTGGGCGCGAATCGAGATCCGCCCGCCTCCCATCAGAAGCGCGCGCGGCTTCACTTTCGGCGCTCGCTTCTGCACTTTGACTACCTGGCCAGCCGAGTCGCATGGCTCGGTTGCCCCTCTGTTTGCGGAGTCACCCGAGTAGCTGGCGACGAAGCTGTAGCGACCGGGGTGCTTCGGGACGAACGGATCCGAGCTGACCGTGCCGTTTCCGGCGGCCGCGACGGTGTTGACGAACGCCGGCTTGGCACAGCCCGCTGCGACTGGGCCGTAGATCTGGAACGTGATCGTGCCGCCGGGCGAGTAGCCCCCTTTCAGCGTCGCCGTGTCCTGAAAGGGAGTGCCAACGGTGACTTGCTGCTTGACCGCCCCGGCGATCGAGGGCCCTGCCTGAGTGACGCTCGACGTCGCTTTTCCACAGCCGATCGTGGTCGGGACGTGGTTAACATCGCCCGAGTAGCTGACTGTCCATCGGAAGGCGCCGACCCGAGTAGGCACGAAGGTACTGGAGCGATACTGGCCGTTCCCCGAGACGCTGACGGTTGAGTTGAACGCCGCGGCCCCGGAGCACGACGCGTCGCTCGGGGAGAAAGCCTTGAACGTGATCTGCCCGGTCGGGATCGCTCCTTCCTGGAGCGTTGCCGTAGCGTTGACCGGGTCGCCCACCGTGCCGCCGGTGGCGCTGACCGCCAAGGTCACGTTGACCGCGCCCACCGCCGAGGCCTGGTTAGTAGCCCCGCAGCCCAAGGCGGCGGTGGCGTTGTTCGCATCGCCTTCGTACTCGACGCTCCACCGATACAGTCCCGCCCCCGGCGCAAAGCCCGCCGGCGAGTAGGGGCCGTTGCCGCTGACCGGCACCGTCGCTTCGTACTTGGCAGCGTTGGCGCAACTCTGATCCCCCGGCCCGTAGGCGCGGAAGACGAGCTGGCCGCCCGCCGCAAAGCCATCGGCAAGGGTCACGTTGTCGGTGATCGAGAGCCCGACTTTGGCCGCGGAGGTCGCCGTTCCCGAGAGGGCCGGAGAGGCCTTGCCGACGGTCGAAGCCTGGTTGGTTGCCCCGCAGCCCAAGGCGGTCGCTTCGTTGTTCGCATCACCTTCGTACTCGACCGTCCAGCGGAATTCGCCGGCCTGTTGGGCGAGAAAATCCGCCGAGGTGGCGTGGTCGCCCTGGAGCGGGACGGCGGCCGTTTTCAACGGCGTCGAGCAACCGGTGTCCGTCGGGCCGTAGACCGAGAAAGTCACTTCTCCCGTGGGAGAGAAGCCTCCGGCAAGGGTCACGCTGTCGGTGATCGAGAGACCAGGTTTGACTGCGGAGGCCGCCGTCCCCGAGAGGGTCGGGGTGGCCTTGTTGACGGTTGAGCCCTGGTTGGTCGCCCCGCAGCCCAGGACAGCCGCTTCGTTGTTCGTGTCGCCTGCGTATTCGACGGTCCACCGATATAGCCCCGCCCCCGGCGCAAAGCCCGCCGGGGAGTAAGTGCCGTTGCCGTTGACGGAAACCGCCGCTTCGTAAGCGGCAGCGCTGGCGCAACTCTGATCCCCTGGCCCGTAGGCGTGGAAGACGAGCTGGCCGCCCGCCGTAAAGCCGCTGGCAAGGGTCACGCTGTCGGTGATCGTGACGCCGGCTTTGACGGGGGAGGTCGCTATCCCCGAGAGGGTCGGGGTGGCCTTGTTGACGGTCGAGCTCTGGTTGGCGGTCCCACAGGTCAAGGCGGCCGCTTCGTTGTCCGCGTCGCCTTCGTATATGACGGTCCAGCGATACGACCCCGCCGCCCCCGGCGTAAAGCCCGCCGGGGAGTAGGTGCCGTTGCCGCTGACGGGCACCGTCGCTTCGTACTTGGCCGCAGTGACGCAGGTCGGATCGCCAGGTCCATAAGCGCGGAAGAGGAGCTGGCCGCCGGGCCCAGAGCCGCCGGCGAGGGTCACGCTATCGGTGATCGGGAGGCCGACTTTGATTGCGGGCGTCGCTGTCCCCGAAAGGGTCGGCGTGGCCTTGCTGACGGTCGAGGCCTGGTTGGGCGTCCCACAGCCCAAGACAGCCGCTTCGTTGTTCGTGTCGCCCGCGTATTCGACGGTCCACCGATATAGCCCCGCCCCCGGGGCGAAACCCGGTGGGGAGTAGGCGTCGTTGCCGCTGACAGGCACCGTCGCTTCGTACTTGGCCGCAGTGGTGCAGGTCGGATCCCCCGGCCCGTAAGCGCGGAAGACGAGCTGGCCGCCAGCAGCAAAGCCATCGGCAAGGGTCACGTTGTCGGTGATCGTCAGGCCGACTTTGGCCGCGGAGGTCGCCGTTCCCGAGAGGGCCGGAGAGGCTTTGCCGACGGTCGAAGCCTGGTTGGTCGCCCCGCAGCTCAGGACAGCCGCTTCGTTGTTCGCATCGCCTTCGTACTCGGCCGTCCAGCGGAATTTGCCGGCCTGCTGGGCGAAGAAATCCGCCGAGGTGGCGTGGCCGCCTTGGAGCGGTACGGTGGCCGTTTTCAACGGCGTCGAGCAGCCGGTGTCCGTCGGGCCGTAGACCGAGAAAGTCACTTCTCCCGTGGGGGAGAAGCCGCCGGTCACGGTCGCTTCATCGTGAATCGCGGTGCCGACCACGCCGCTGCTTGCGCTGCCCGTCAATACGGGGCTTGCTTTTCCCACCGACGAGATCGCGGAGCAGGTGGATTCGGCGGGGGGGTTTGCGAGGTCGCCCGAGTAGTGGGCGCTCCAGTAATAGGTGCCCGCGGTGGACGGGGTGATATCTCCGGAGACGTATTCGCCTTCGCCGGTTACCAAGGCCGAATCTGGGGCCGGGATGAGGGCTGGTCCAGAGCAGGTTTCGTCGCCGGGGCCGAAGACCTCGAAGGAGATGTCTCCGGAGGCTTCCGGGCTTTCGGAGAGTTCCGCGGTTGCGTGAATCGATTGCCCGACGACCGCGTTGGTCGCCGTGACAGTAAGGCGCGGTGGATCGGCCGGGGCGGCGACGGTGAGGAAAAGGGCCAGGGCCATCACAATCCCCACGCTCGCCAATCCTCCGAGCGTTCCCCGGCGAGAAACTCGAATCCTCAAGCTTTTCTCGCTCCTAGCGACCTTTTTTGGCAGCTTTTTGACAACATTGAATTAGGATATCTGTCCACCTATTCGATTTACGACCGAACGAGCCGCCAGATGAGAAAATTGCGTCGTCGCCGTTGTCTCGAGCTTTTCATCGTTGTCGCGGCAATGGCTCTGATCGCTGTGGCGCCGGCCGGTGCACTGGCCGGTGAAGAATCCAGCGGCGGCGGGGCGGTGGGAGAAACCGGCACCGAATCTTCGAGCGGCTCGACGGGGTCCGCTCCCCCAGCCTCCGAAGAGTCCCCGACGACGGCTACGCCGCCGGCTTCGACCGGTTGGGTCCCCCAGGGCGAAGGCACGGAAGCTTCCAGTCACGAAGCCGCGTCGACCCGGCGTGGCAGCTCGCTGGGTAGTGGCGCCAGCCCGAAGCAGCCCGGGTCAACCAGCGAGCAGGCCGGATCGACCGGCGAAGAGCCTTCATCCAACGGCAGCTCGAGCGGCTACTACGAACCGGAATCGTCGACCCCGTCGACCGTCGAAGAGCCTGCGAGCAAGCCTCGAGCGGCGAGCCCGGCTGACCCAGTGGAACCGCAGCCCGCCGCGGAGCCCGCCCCCGTCGAAGGCGGCCATGCCGCCGTCGGCGTTGCGACCCCGGTGGCTTTGCCGGTTTCCCCGCAGGTCGCCGACACGGGCTCCGCGCCTCCCGCAGCAGCGCTCGTGGGCACGCCCGATCGGGTGGCCTCGGGTTCTGGGGGTCTGCCGTTGCCGATCCTGATCGTCGGCCTCCTGATCCTTGTCTACGCAGGCGCGCGGTTGCTGCTCGGCCCGGTCGAACCCGACCTCTTCAGGTCAGGACCACTCCAGCGCGTTCGCCGCGTGCTCTCTCGAGTCTGACGCTCGGCGTCGCCTGCCTCGGATCACGCCACGGCCTCCGACCGCCATCATGGGCTGGACACGACCGAAGGAGGCATCTGAATGGACTTCAAGCTCGAGTTGATCGCGGTTCCGGTCTCTGACGTCGATCGCGCGAAGGCCTTCTATGTTGAGCAGGCAGGGTTCGTCGCCGAACACGACCACACGGTTAGCGACGAGATTCGCTTCGTCCAACTGACCCCTCCCGGATCGGCATGCTCGATCGCGATCGGGAAGGGTGTGACGGAGGTGGCGCCGGGATCGCTGCGGGGTTTGCAGCTCGTCGTCGAGGACGTCGAAGCCGCCCGGGAGGAGCTGCTCGGGCGCGGGGTGGAGGTGGGGGAGGTTGAGAAGTTCCCCTGGGGCTCATTCGTCTTCTTCAGCGACCCCGACGGCAACGGTTGGGCTGTGCAGGAGCTGCCGCCGCGAGGCTAGTGTCCCGAGTCGTAAGTTCTGCACCGCCCCGACGGCGTCTCGCCGTCCGTGGCGGCGTCCTCGGATTTGCCTTTGCAACCAGCAAAGGCTGCATCCTGCGTCCTTGCCACGACCGGCGACCCACTCGCCGGATGCGGCACACAACTTACGACTCGGGACACTAGCCCGCTTCGTCGGGTTGGCACGCCCACGGGGTGAGGGATTCCATCCCTGGGTGGCCTTTCTGGCGCTGGGGTTCGGGGCGACGATCGTCGTGCCAGTCAACCCCAAGTCCCCAGGAGGCCACCATGTACCGCAGCAGGACCCTGATCGTCCTTTCGTTGAGCGCCATCGCCCTCGTCGCCGCGCTCGCCGGGCCCGCACAGGCGCGCCCTGTCGCCGGACCGGGTCAGATCGTCTACGTCGCCGGCAAGGCAGAGCACTGCAAGATGGGCGCCTGCCCGACCTACGACCTGGTCCAGTCGATCTCCCCTCACGGTCGGCACCGCCACGTGCTCGCCAAGATCCGTTCTGTGGTCGAGACGGCTTCGACCGAGGACGGGACCGTCGCTGTCCTCTCCAAGAATGTCGCCGGCGGTGGGGCGAACGCCAACGCCTTCACGCAGGTCTACCTGATCACGCCGAATGGAAAGCGCAAGGCGGTGTTTCGCCGCCGGCTGCAGGGCTTCAACGCCACCGGCCTCGGCATCTCCGGCGACGGCAAGCTCCTCGCCTTGTCAGGTCGCTACACCGGTGGGCCTTCCGATCCCTCGAAGATCTGGGTCGTGCGCTCGGATGGGACTGGGCTTCGTCAGCTCACCGCCGGCCCTGGGACCGACGAAATGCCGGCGATCTCGCCGAGCGGCAAGCAGATCGTCTTCGCCCGAACCGTGCACGACGGCACGCCGGCTGGTCGCAAGCCGGAGCTCTACGTCGTCGACACCGACGGCGGCGAACCGGTCAGGCTGACCGAAAACGCGGCCGAAGACGTGAACCCGGCCTTCAGCCCCGACGGGCGCAGCATCGCCTTCGGTCACGTGGCTACCAGGAGCCATGGCGGCGTCGACGTCATCGGGACCGACGGCAGCGGCGAGCGGAAAGTCGCCAGCACCGAGGGGACCTACCCCGATCCCGACTTCTCGCCGAGCGGCAGGAGCCTCGTCTTCGTCGGCGAGGTGCCTCACGACCGCAGCTACAACATCGCCCTGTACACGGTGCGCACCTCGGGTAGCGGCCGCAAACTCGTCGCCAGGTTGCCCTTCGTCGCGCATGGCTTGCCCCAATGGACCCTGCAGCCGTAGGCGGCTGCAGGGTCGAGTCTGGCCGAAATTCAGACCCCAATTGGTCGACACCGCGGCCGGCAGCGGATATGCATGCCTTCCGGGCAGGTTTTCAACCGGGCCGCGAGAGCGCGGCCGCGAGCAAAGGGGAGAGATGAGAGGGCTTTCACGGTTAGGTGGGGCGATCCCCGTCCTTCTCGCGGTTTGTCCCGCTGTCGCATGTCTGCTTGCCGTCTCGGCACAGTCGGCCGGTGCGCACGGCTCGTGCGATCAGCGAGGTCACATGCACTCATCCCACCGCTACGCGCCCCGGGTCTACATGCACCACGACGAGCACGGTGATCGACACGGCTGCGACGGTCGCGACGACGATCATCACGGCGACGACGACCATCACGGTTCCTCACGGCCATGCACCGCATACCTCCCCGGTGCTTCCCGGGAAGCGCCGACGAACACGATCGAAGGATCTCCGGGCCCGGACAAGATCATCGGTACCAACGGCCCTGACCTCATCTACGGGTTCGGCGGCGCGGACAGGATCTACGGCGGTGGCGGCGACGACCATGTCATCGGCGGCCCGGGCGACGACCGGATCGACGGCGCCAACGACGACGACAACCTCTGGGGCGGCCCCGGCGACGACTCGGTCCGGGGTGCGAATGGGAGCGACCACGTCGTCGGCGGGAATGGCCACGACCGGTTGGACGGTGGGGCCGGCTGCGACAACATGCTCGGCGGCTCCAGCGACGATGAGCTCGAGGGCGGCCCCGACATCGACAAGCTCGACGGTGACAACGCCGCGCCCGTCTTCGGATTCGGCGCCGCGGACTCCTGCGACGGCGGCCCCGGAGACGACAGCTTCGTCAACTGCGAGCTGCACTAGCAACCCGCCCCGCCCGGGCCGAGGTGGGGCCTCCTAGCTAGTAGGGAGCCCCGACCGCTTTGGCCCAGTCCTGGTCGACGTGGAGCTGGCCGTTCTTGTCGGTGTCGACGATCACCACGGTGGCCGGCTGGCGGTTGCCGTTGCTCGGGTCGATCGTGACCGAGCCGGTCCAGCCCTTCCAGTCCTTGACGGCGTCGAGAGCCTTGGTGAGCTTGCCTGAGGCGGTGCTGCCCGCTTCCTTGGCGCCGTCGGCGAGGAAGTTGAGCGAGTCGTAGGTGTAGGGGCTCCAGGTGCCGGGTTCGCCGCCGAATTCATCTTCGTAGTCGCCGACCTTGCCGGCGGCGCCGGTGAAGTCCTGCGGCGCGGGCACGCCGACCACCGGGCACGCCTGCGCGGCGGCGACGCCGGCGGTTTCGACGAAGCCGGTGTCATATGAGGCGTAGTCGGCGATGCATTGCGCCTTCACCTGGCCTTCCTGCATCTCCTTGGCGATCAGCCCGCCCTCGGGGAAGTAAACGGCGGCGTAGATGACGTCGGGCTCGGTCGCCGCGAGCTTGTCGACCACGTCGGTGTAGGACTTCTTGCCGGGCTGGACCTTCTCGTACGCGGTCACCATGACGCCGGCTTCTTCCAGTGATGCCTTCAGCGCTTTCGAGACCGAGACGGTGTAGTTCTGCGTCGGGTCATAGGCGATCGCCACGGACTTGGCCCCCTGCCAGTCGGTCAGCGCACGCGAGGCTACCGGGGCGATCTGGTAGCTCATCGGCTGCAGGGTGAAGCCGAGCCCGTTGGTCGACTGATCGGAGGTGAGGCGGATTGGCACCAGGCCGGCCTTGATGTAGAGCGGCAGGGTTTCGACGCCGACGCCGGAGTTGTAGGGGCCGACGATCCCATCGAGCCCCGCGGCAATGGCGGACTTCGCGGCCTTCACGCCAGTTGCCGGGTCGGCCGCGTCGTCGATCGGGACGATTTCGACCTGCTTGCCGAGGATCCCGTCCGCCGCGTTGAGCTGCGTTGCCGCCAGTTCCGCGCCCATCAGCATGCCCTTGCCGAGGACCGACTGTTCGCCGGAGAGCGGCGCCTCGAGTCCCACCCGGAAGGTGTCCGAACCGCTGTCGTCGGAGCTGGAGCTACCGCAGCCGGCGGCGAGGAGGGCAAGGCCGGCGAGGACAAATGCTGCGGCAAGGCGGATCTGGTGTCTCACGACTGGGGGGTTCCTTTCGGGAGCGGGCACGAGTTGGTCGTCGATTCGTTCCCGCCGACCCTCTCACGCACGACGGTCGGACGGCGAGATCCGACCCCCACTCATCACGCGAGCAGGCGGACGATCGCGGTCGTCCCGACGACGACGATCAGGGCGCGCAGCGCGTTGGGGGAGAGGCGGCGGCCGTAGTGGGCGCCGAGCTGACCACCAACGACCGAGGAGACGGCGATGATCGCGACGGGCGCCCAGGCGACGTGCGCGGCGAAGACGAAGAGCAGGCCGGCGACGCCGTTGACCAGACCGACGAGGATGTTCTTGAGGCCGTTGGTCCGCTGCAGGCTCTGCGGCAGGGCGACGCCGAGAAACGCGAGCAGCATGATCCCCTGTGCGGCGCCGAAGTAGCCGCCGTAGATCCCGGTCGCGTAGACGGCGAGCGGAGGGAGGATTCCACGCTCGTGCCATGAGCCGACCGCGCCCGAGGCGAGCAGGCGATTGATCCGCGGTTGCAGGATGACGAGGACGAGCGCGACCGCGATGAAGGCGGGGACGATGGCCTTGAAGGCCGAGGAGGGCAGGGTGAGGAGGAGCACGGCCCCGGTCGTCCCGCCGAGCAGCGAGGCGACGCCGAAGCGGATCGCCCGCGAGCGCTGCCCCGCGAGCTCGCGGCGGTAGCCCCAGGCCCCCGAGAGCGCGCCGGGGACGAGACCGATCGTGTTGGAGACGTTCGCGGTCACCGGCGCGTAGCCGAATGCCAGCAGCACCGGGAAGGTGATCAGGGTCCCGCTGCCGACGGCCGCGTTGACCGCTCCGGCCGCCAGCCCAGCAAGAGCGATGGCGAGAATCTCACCCCCGCTCATCGCGCCTCGATGCGGTTTGCGCCCACGATCGCCGGGACTCTACGAAGGTGGACCCCGCGCGGCGCTAAGGTCTTCGCGTGGACGCGGCGACCAGCTTCGAGGCCCACGAGGTCGACCTGCACGGTCACCGCGCGGTCTATCGCGTCGCCGGCAGCGGGCCGACCGTGGTCCTGATCCACGGCATGGTCAACTCTTCGCGCCACTGGCAGGCGGTGGCGGAGCGGCTCGCCGACTCCTACCGCGTGGTCGCGCCCGACCTGATCGGCCACGGCGACTCGGCGACGCCGCGCGGCGACTACTCGCTCGGCGCCCACGCGGCCAGCATCCGCGACCTGCTGACGACGATCGGGGTGGAGCGGGCGACGATCGTCGGCCACTCGCTCGGCGGCGGCGTCGCGATGCAGTTCTTCTACCAATTCCCGCAGCGCACCGAGCGGCTCGTGCTGGTCTCCAGCGGTGGGCTTGGGCGCGAGGTGAGCCCGCTGCTGCGCGGGGCGGCCCTGCCCGGCGTCTCGCCGCTGCTTCGCCTCGCCACGCAGCGGCGGCTGGTCGACGCGATCGACGTCGCCGGGGGGCGGCTGCGCGCCCGCGGGAATTCCAAGGGCGTCTACCTCGAGGCTGTCGCCCGGGCATTGCGGCCGCTGCAGGAGCCGGGCTCGCGGCGGGCATTCCTGCAGACGCTTCGCTCGGTCATCGACGTCCACGGCCAGCACGTCAGCGCCGCCGACCGGCTCTATCTGCTCGGCGACATGGCGACCCTGATCGTCTGGGGCGAGCGCGACCGGACGATCCCGATCGAGCACGGGCGTGCCGCCCACGAGGCGATTCCGCACTGCCGCTTCGAGACGCTGCCACGCGCCGCCCACTTCCCCCATCTCGAAGACCCGGAGGGACTCGCCGGCGACCCTCGCCGATTTCCTCGCGACGACGGCGCCGGTGCGGATCGACGATTCCGAATGGGCCGCCGTGATCGCCCAGCAGGCGAAGAGCCGGCTGCGCGCTGTGGCCTGAGGCTCCCGGTGGCGGCGAAGGAAAGCGCCGGCGTGCTCCTCTTCCGCAACCGCGCGGCGCCCGCGTTGCTCCTCGTCCATCCCGGCGGTCCGTTCTGGGCGAAGAAGGACCTTGGCGCCTGGACGATCCCGAAGGGCGAACCGGATCCGGGGGAGGAGCTGCGGCGATGTGCGCTGCGCGAGATGGGGGAGGAGCTGGGACCGGGCGCGCCCGGTCTCGACCCCGGCGACCTGATCGAGCTGGGCTCGATCCGCCAGAAGGGCGGCAAGCTCGTCCACGCCTGGGCCGCCGAGGCCGAGTTCGACCCGGCGGTGCTGGCGAGCAACAGCTTCGAGCTTGAGTGGCCGCCCCGCTCCGGCAGCCGCCAGGAGTTCCCCGAGGTCGATCGCGCCGAGTGGTTCGACCCCGTCGAGGCGCGGCGCAAGATCCTCCCGGCCCAGGCCGAGCTGATCGACCGCCTGCTCGACACGCTCGACGTTGCTCGGCGCTAGGAGGCAGCGCGGTCGCCCTTTCACCCGGATAGCGGTAGAAAGGGCGACCGCACCCCGCCAGACCAGACGTATACTCGCCCGCAATGGCTGACGGCCCCGATTCCCAGGCTCCACTGCCCCTTTCGGTGCGGTTGCTCGGCGCCGGCGTGCGCGGAGCGCGCTCGGTCGGCAAGGCGGCGGGAATCGACCGCGCGGTCGAGGTTGCCGCCGAGGAGGCGATGGTCGCCGCGGTCGAGAGCGAGGCCGTGGAGCGCGCGCTGGTCAGGGTGCTGCAGGGGCCGCTGGTCGAGGAAGCGGCTCGCGGCGCTCTGGAGAGCGACACGGTGAAGCAGGCCCTGATCGATGCGCTCGACAGCGAGATGGTCGACGAGGTCTGGCGGCGGCTGCTTGCCAGCGACGAGGCCCAGCGCCTGGTCGAGCGGATCGCCGAGGCGCCGGAGATTCGCGCCGCGATCAGCGCCCAGAGTGTCGGCTTCATCGAGGACATCGGTCACACGATCGGCGACGTGACCAGGCGCCTGGACGGCGTGATCGAGCGCATCGCCCGGCGCGTCGTCTTCCGCAAGCGGCGCACCGAGCCGACCGAGCGCGCCGGCGCACTCACCCGCGGCCTCGCCTTCGGCCTCGACCTGCTGATCGTCAACCTCGCCTTCTCCGGCCTGGCCGCGATCGTCGCCCTGATCGGCTCCTTCTTCTCCGGGACCGGCAACGGCGTCTCCGGCCTCGCCCTCGCGGTCGGCAGCTTCACCTGGTTCGCCCTCAGTGGCCTCTACCTGGTCACCTTCTGGTCGTTGGCGGGACAGACGCCGGGCATGCGCTTCTTCGGCATCCGGCTCGGCACCGACGGACGCGGCCTGCCGCCGCGAAAGTCGCTGCGGCGGCTGGTCGGGCTCTTCCTCGCCGCGGTCCCGTTCTTCCTCGGCTTCCTCGGCGTCCTCTTCGACGAACGCCGTCGCGGCTGGCAGGACCGCCTGGCCGGCGTCGACGTCCTCTACGAGAGTCGCGAGGCGGCTGTCGCGCCGTGGTCGACCCTCGACGCGCAGGTGCCGCTCGGCGCCGAGACGACGAAGGCCCCGGGTTCCCGGGGCCTTCGTCCACAGCAGGTATCTGGATCGCCGCTGCGCGGCTGACCCGTTCTTCTCAGCCCCTGGGTACGGGGTTTCCTTCCGGGCCCTCGGCCAGCTTGTAGACGATGATGATCGAGAGGGCGAATATCGCCAGCGACCAGAAAGGGTAGGCGGGGATCGAGAGCAGCGCGGCGATCGCGTTGAGCGAGCCGACGAAGATGCCGACCCAGCGGCCGTATTCGCCGCCTGAGAAGAGCGAGAACGCGGCGATCAGCTCGAGCACGCCGATGATCAGGCTGATCCATCCCCAGGTGTGGAGCCCGCTAAGGATGAAGGTCGCGTTTTCGGTGAAGAACTTCGAGTCGCCGATCGCGGCGATTCCGTAGACGATGTTGAGGATGCCGGCGATGAGCAAGAGGACGCCGGCAAAGACCCACCAGCCGCTGATCAGGCTGTCTTCGTTCATGAGTAACCCTTTCGGTGATGGAGGAGAGACAGAAAATTCCAAGAGCAGCTTCTGCCCGCATCTAGTGTTTCCTGCAACAAATGGTCGCACGGCCAATCTCGCTTGCAAAAATCACCCTTCTGGCACCCACGCGCCGATGAACGGGCGATGAAGCTACGGGCGCGAAGAGCCGTTGCCGCAATGACGGCGCTGACGGTGCTGCTGCCGGCCGCCGCGCAGGCAGCGCCGCTGCCGGTGCACATGCTGAAGGGATCGCTCCCCGCCCTCGTTCGATCGCTGCGGGCTCCTGGTCGCGCCCCGGCAAAGGCCTTCAGAAAAGTCCCCCGGGCGGGAGCCAGCAGCGTCCGCGTGCTCAACTCGGGCGAAGTCGGCGTTCGCACCAACGGCAAGATCTTCGGCGTCGACCCGGTCACCGGGCCCTACTCATGCTCGGGGACGGCGTTGAACACGCCGAGTCACTCGATCGTGCTGACCGCGGGGCACTGCGTGATCGAAAGGGGGAGCGAGGGTCGCCAGCTCTCTTTCGTCCCCGCCTACGAACAGGGCAATCGCCCGTTCGGCACCTTCGTCGCCCAGTCGATCTACGTGATGCCGCAGTGGCGTCGCAGGGAAAATCCCGATTTCGACGTAGCGGCGCTGCGGGTCAGGCCAAACGAGTTCGGGACGCTCACGGATGTCGTCGGGGCGCGGGGCTTCGCGACCGGGAAATCGCGGCTCGGCGCCTTCCAGATCTTCGGCTACCCCGCGGCGCACGCCGGCGGGGAAGAGCTGCGCAGCTGCCGCGCCCATGGCCTCGGGCTCGACTCGCTCACCGATCGCTTCTCGGGCCCGCCGACCATGCCGGCATCCTGCGACATGGCCGCCGGCTCCAGCGGCGGCGCCTGGCTCTTCGACGGCGAATTCGTCAGCGGCGTGACCAGCTACAGCTACCAGGGCCGGCCGACCCAGCTCTTCTCTCCCTACTTCGGCCCCGAAATAGGCGCCTTCCTGCGGCAACTGCCATGATCGCGGCGTGAGCGCGGAGGCGGTGAGAACGCCGGAGGAGAACCTGCAGGGTCTGCCGGACTTTCCCTTCGAGTCGAGCTACCACGAGGTCGACGGGTTGCGGCTCGCCTATCTCGACGAGGGGGAGGGGAAGCCGGTCGTCTTCTTCCACGGTGAGCCGACCTGGTCGTTCCTCTGGCGCAAGGTGATCCCGCCGGTGCGCGATGCCGGCTACCGCTGCATCGCCCCCGACTACGCCGGCTTCGGCCGCTCCGACAAGCCCACCGACCTTGATTGGTACACCTACGATCGCCACGTCGAGCTGATGTCGGCGCTGCTCGAGGAGCTCGACGTGCGCGACGCCACCGCCGTCGTCCACGATTGGGGTGGGCCGATCGGGCTGCGGCTCGCGGTCGAGCACCCCGACCGCTTCTCGCGCCTGGTGATCATGGACACCGGCCCCTTTACCGGCCACCAGAAGATGAGCGAGACCTGGCTCAAATTCCGCGACTACGTCCGCCGGAACCCCGATGTGCCGGCCGGCTTCCTGGTTAAAGCCGGCTGTAAGAACGACCCCGGAGACGACGTGATCGCCGCCTACGAGGCTCCCTTCCCAAGCCCTGAGTCGAAGGCCGGCACCCGCGCCTTCCCGCTGATCCTGCCGACCGAGCCCGACGCTCCGGGCGCGGCCGAGGGAAGGCGGGTTGCGGATGCGCTGCGGGAGGACGAGCGCCCGGCGCTGGTCCTCTGGGCGGACTCAGATCCGGCGCTGCCGCTCTCGGTGGGCGAACAGGTCTCCTCGCGGCTCAACCTTCCGGCCCCGCGGGTGATCGAGGACGCCGGTCACTTCCTGCAAGAGGATGCCGGCGAGGAAATCGGCCGGATCATCGCCGACTGGCTCTAGCCTCGGTTTTGCTCAGCGCATCGTCGCGGCGAGCCTCGCGACCACGCCGCGCAGCTCGTCGCGTGGGCGCTCCAGCAGCAGGCGGGTGCGGCGCGGCGGCCCCTCGTCCTCGAGCCAGGTGACGGTGCCGGGCCAGTAGGGACCGGGGGGCGTGCCGGGGTGGTGGAAGGCCGACGCGAAGACCCAGCTACCGGTGTTGTGGAGTCGGCCGCCGCCGGGGAGGGGCCACTCGGCGTCGCCCTCTTCGGGGCCACCGCGGTGGGTGTGGCCGGTGAGCACGTGGCCGGCATCGATGTCGAGGCGCCGGGCGAGCTCGGTGGCCGCGGCGATTCCGCTGTGGGAGATCGCGCCGGAGGTGAGCGTGACCTCGAAGTCGGCGCGGAGGAGGCGGTTGATGCCCCAGATGCTGGTCGGCACGGCGGCGCTGAGGGCGGCACGGGTTGCGGCGCGCCGGGCGCGGCTGCCGTTGCCGTTGCGGGTAGTCATCGCCCGCCAGGCACGCTCGGAAGGGCGGCTGGCACTGCGCGCGACACCGCCCTGGGCGACGCCAAAGGTGAGGCCGTAGACGGGCCGCAGCACGCGCTCATAATCCGCGGGATCGGTGCGGGGTCCCGGCAACGGTCCGAACACTCGCATCGAAACCGCCGCGGCGATGCACTCGAGCCGGGGGAGCGTCATGTGGCAGTCCATGTAATGGCCGTGGGTGGCGTAGACGTCGTCGCGCAGCCAGAGTCCGGGGTAGGCGATCTGCAACTGGGCGCCGCCCAGCCAGGTGGCGATGCGTGTCCAGGCCTCGCCGCTCGGCTCGGCGTGCCGTTCGAGCGAGAGGGCATTGCCGGCGAGCGCCTGCTGCTCCAGCAACGGCTCCGCGAGCCGATGGTCGTGGTTGCCGGGAACCAGGACGACGGGGCGGCCGCTCATCGCCTCACCCAGCTCTTCGAAGAACGGCCGGGCGCTCTCCAGCGCCGTCGCGAGCGGCGTCTCGCGCAGCTCCAGTACGTCCCCGAGCAGGACCACCCGCTCCGCCGAGGCGAGCTCGTCGAGCAGGACGCGGCGGATCGTCGGCGTCGCGCAGCAGGTCCTCGCCGAAGGCGCTGCCGAGATGCAGGTCGGAGACGATCGCGGTTCGCACTGAGGGCAAACTTAGCTGTCAGGGCTAAGCTCCCTCGATGAACGGCCTCAGCGAGGAACGCCTCGCCCCCGTCAACGGGATCGAGATCGCCTACCAGGAGATCGGCGATCCGGATGACGAGCCGCTGCTGCTGATCATGGGTCTGGCGACCCAGATGCTTGCCTGGGACGAGGAGCTCTGCGCGATGTTGGCCGAGCGCGGCTTCCGCGTCGTCCGCTTCGACAACCGCGACATCGGCCGCTCGACCAAGATCGAGTCGGCCGGGGTGCCCAAGCGCACCGACATGCTGCTCGGCCGCCGCCGCACCGCGCCCTACCTGTTGCGCGACATGGCCGACGACACGACTGGGCTGATGGATCATCTCGGCATCGAGTCGGCGAACCTGGTCGGCGCCTCGATGGGTGGCATGATCGCCCAGACGGTGGCGATCCGCCGCCCGGAGCGGGTGCGCTCGCTGGTCTCGATGATGTCCTCGACCGGCAACCGCTGGCTCGGGCTGCCCACCTGGAAGGCGTTCGGGACCTTGTTTGCCCGTCCGGGTGCCGGGCGCGAGGCAGCGATTGAGCGCACCGTGAAGACCTTCCGCACGATCGGCTCACCCGGCTACCCGATGGACGAGGCGCGCTTCCGCGAACTGGCCGCTGCTTCCTATGACCGCTCCCACAGCCGCGCCGGCATAGCCCGCCAGCTGCACGCGATCACCGCTTCAGGCGACCGCACCGCGGCGCTGGAAAGGCTGCGCCTACCGGCGACGGTCCTCCATGGCGCCAGCGACCCGCTGATCCGCCCCCTCGCCGGCCGCGCCACCGCCCGCGCAATCCGCGACTCCCACCTGCGCATCTTCGACGGCATGGGCCACGACCTGCCACCAAAGCTCTGGCCCGACTTCGTAGAGGAGATCAGCGCAACCGCTCAGCGCTTGGGCCCGACGAACTCGTCCAGCCTGGCGACGTCGGCCTTGCGCGAGACGTAGATCGAAACAGCCGCTGCCTCATTCGTGGGAAAGGAAGCGGTCCAGCGCAGCCCAAGGCAATCACAGGCAGAGCAGAAGATGCTCGTGATGTCGGTGGAGACATTTGAGAAGGCATAGCGAGGATGGCGCCAATCATCGCGGCCGGTGTTGATCACACGACAGCCATCGGACTGGATCAGCCCTCTGAGTAGAGGCTCCGGCCATCGTTCTGCCAGTTTTTGCTGCCAGTCGGCAAGAAAGATCGGTCTCGTGTGCTTTTTCCCTGGACCATGTTGTGGGAACAAGCATGGCCAGCTTTTTGAGTAAGCATGGACCTCGTAGCAGTTACATCGCCGTAGCTGACGATTGACCCGATTCTGCGGGACTACAGCTTTCATTGCTGCCTCACATTCTCGGACAATGCCGGGGTAGCGCACATCGAGGGTGATCCTCAGCCGGTAGACCCGTCGCTGGTGCTCAGAGATTGACCCATCGCCCAGATACAGCCCGAGGAGATGCACGTAGTCGGGTCCGAGGCGGTCGAAGTCGTGGTCGCTTCCGCCGCATCGCCGACAACGGCCGGGCCTTGGAAAGGCTCCGCATGAATCTCGCGACCGAAATGAGCGAGGAAGACGGCCGTTCACCCAATCTCGGATCGTTGGACGCGAAATGCCGGTTCGCCGTGAAATCTCGCAGTTATTGAGACCCGCCCGGTGAAGGCTCAGAACTGAGGCAACCGTCGCCTCAGAGTGCATCACGTAGTGCGGCGGGGGGGAGTCGAACCCCCACGTCCTTTCGGACACGAGTCCCTGAAACTCGCATGTCTACCGGTTCCATCACCGCCGCAGACCCCGTCAATTTAACTGCAAATGGATCTGGTAGGGAGAGCGAACACACGTTCGTATGCTAGACCGCCAATCGGACGGACCCGGCCAGGCAGCACCACCGCCCGCGATCGCTAGAATGTCGCTTCCGCGCCGCTATCGTCTAGGGGACTAGGACGCCGGATTCTCAGTCCGGAAACCGGGGTTCGAATCCCCGTAGCGGTATGGCCTTATCGGAGAGAGCCGGATCACCCGCCTCTCCCAGATCACTTAGATTCGTCGCCTCCCCGAACGCGCTTGACACCAGCGCTTTCAGGCGTATCTGACCACTGTTGCGGTCGATCTCGACCCGGAGCCGAAAGGCGTCGAACACCGCCCGCCGTAGCTCAGGGTCAGCAGCCATTAGTGACTCGCCGAGGTCGGGCAGAGCGTCGAGGACCGCCAGGGTCTCGGCGGGGTCTGTGGCGGTGCTGTCCCGGCGCGAGTGTTCGAGCTGGGCGAGGACAACCTTCGCCTCCTCGCGCTCCGTTTTGAGGGTTCGGATTCGTTTGCCGACCACGGCCGGATCGACGCCTGCCTCGATCGCGGCGAGTTGGCGCTCGATCCGCTGGTCGACCTCGCTGAGCTGTTTGGTGATCCGCGTGCGCTTGTCGTCGTCGCGGTCTTGCGCTTCGCTCGCCATGGTCGAACTCTGAGCGCCGAAGTAGGCCAGGCGGTCAGCGCCGAATATCCGGGTGGCGAAGAAGCTGTCGATCAGCTTCGTGAGGCTGTCCTCGCGCACGTACTGCCACTTGCCGTGGCCGACCGCTTCGGCCGCGCGGTCGCCATAGGAGGTTCGGTAGCCGCAGGTGTAATAGGTCGGCTCGCCTTTTCGAGAGCGCCCCTGCATCCGTAGTGGGTTGTGCCCGGTGGAGCAGTGGACGATGCCTCGCAGCAGGAAGGATCGCTTCTGGGGGCGTCGTCGGTTGCCGCCGTGGCCGTTGCTGCGACGCTTCATCTCGGTTTGCACGCGCTCGAACTGCTCGTCGGTGACCAGGGCCTCGTGGCGCTCGTCTGCTTCGACCCATTCCTCGGGGCTACGCCGAACCACCGGCCCGGCACCCTGCTTATGGGCGCGTGAGTCGAGCCGGTTCCAGTACAGGCGACCGGTGTAGGTGGGGTTTTCGAGCATCGATTTGATCGTGGTCTTCGCCCATTTGCCCGACGTATTGCGCTTGGAATCGACGTGGTTGGGCGGCGGCGGCCCACCAGGCCGGTTCAGGTGGTTGGCGATCTCCTTGTAGCCAGAGCCGGAAATGAAGCGCTCGAAAATCTCAGCGATCACCGGTGCTCGCTCGGGGTCGGCAACGAGGCGGGACTTCTTATCGCCAGCCTTCGCCCGCGCTGGGTCGGGATGCGCCTCATGCCGAAGCCGGTAGCCGTAGGGCGCCCGGCCGCCGTTGCGGTAACCCTGACGCGTGTTCTCCTTCTGCCCGCGCCGGACTTCGCGGCCCAGCTTCTCGACCTCGAACTGATCGAGCGCCTGGAACATGTGACGGATCAGCCGCCCCTCGGGGCTCGTCTGATCGCCGGTCGTGAGCGCGTAGAAGACCTCGACCCCGGCCCGCGTCATCTCCCGCTCGTAGGTCAGCGCGTGGAACAGGTCCCGGCTCAGCCGCGAGGTCCCGTAGACGATCACTGCATCGAAGCGCCGAGCGTCCCGCTCCTCGGCCTCCCGCAGCAGCTCTGCCCACCCGGCCCGGTCGTCCCGTCGCCCGGCCTCCTGGTCGGTGAACTCGCAGACGATTTCCCCGCCCAGCTCCTCCGCCTTCGCCGCGCAAGCCTCCCGCTGGGACGGGAAGGAGAGCGTCGGGTCCTGCTTGTCCTTGGTCGAGAGCCGCCCGTACCAGGAAAAACGCCGCCCCACGCCCGCAGCCGGCCGGGACCGCTTCCCAGCGGCCATCAGGCCGTTCCCTCCGTCGTCTCGCAACCATCGTCGATCCATTGTGTCGGGCTTATCCTGATTCCGCCAAAATCGACCAGCCGAGCCGCAGCCGATAGGCGCGGCGAGTCGGGAACGAGGAAGCGAAAACCACCAGAGCGGCAGGCGAGGGTGGCGATGATCGGACGCACCGATGGACTGGCCGCGCGGGACCATCATCGGCCTGGATCGGGACAGACGGCGATGCGTATCGGGTGGGAGTAGGTAGTCAGCGCCGCGCACCGGTCCGTTGACAGGGGTTGGGGAATATGTAGTCAGCATCGCCCGATCTCCGCAAATGGCTTCACAAAAGGGAATGCGGGGCGTTCCCCGATTCGGAGTGCGCGCCACAGAACGCGGTGCAGAACGCGGGTGAGGCGAACCGCAGAACGAACCGCAGGGTGATCCGCAGAACGAACCCAGGGGGCGGCCCTTGGACGCGATGGTCGCCCGCCTCTTTCCGTCTCGTCGCGGAGAAGATGGCGTAATGCCTTCGGCATCTGATTGGCAGGTCAGGTCACACATGGCATCCCCTTGTCGTCGGGACGCGCCGATTGCGTTATCTCCGGGTTGGGTGTTCGTCGAACCAGCGGGCCTTGGGCCATAGGATGCAGGTCGCCAAATGAAGATTGGCCAGCCAATCGAGCAGGAGATGTTCCGCATCTTTCTCTCCTCAGGGGATGACGTTGCCGACCTGCGAGATCGCGTCGACGCTCTGGTGCATGACGCAATCAATCCACAACTACTTGAAGCTCAGATGCAGATTCGGATCGAGGTGGATAGATGGGAGAGAACGGCGGCTCAGCGGGCTCACCCAGGGAAAAACACGAATGACCTTTTTGTCCAGAGGGCACTCCAAAGCAATCTCACGATGGCTCTTCTGCAAGACCGCGTTGGCGATGGGACGAGAGAAGAGCTCGAAGCCGCGCTGGCAGCCGAAACCGAGGTCAGTGCCCTGTGGTTTATCCCCCGCGATTGCGAACCAGATTCCGAGGTCGCACGATTTCTGGCACCCCACAAACAGACGCTTTACTACGACAAGACGGGAGCGCCCGATAGCGACGAGAGTTGGCTGGGCGTCGTGCGTATCTTGTTTGGCATGGTCCTGACGGCGCTGGGGCAGCACCAGGAAGGGTTGAGAGTTGAGCGGCGATAGCCTCACAGTACGCACCCTTTCGGGCGAGGTGGAAGCAGCTCTCTTGGGCGATTTTCCCCGGCTGAAACAAGGATCGGCAGATGCGCAGCACTTCGCAATGGCGTTTGGCCCGGAGGCAGGACAGCCGTGGTGGAATGAAGAATCACCGTCCGGCCCTCTCGGGATCGCCGCGCAGGCAGTGAGCTCAGAGCGCCGCGGGGAAATCGACCAAGCGCTGCCCCTCTACGACCAGGTCGTCGAGGAGGGGGAGTGGCTGGAGCTCCTAGGTCTTCTGCTGAAGGGATGGAGTCCAGCAATCGACGACACTAATCCGATCCACGAGGCAGCCAGCAAGATCAAAGGGCTGCGGAAGGGACAGCGGAAGGCCCGTCTAATGGCAAAGCTGTCGCTGCTGGCACTCGATAAGTACGAGAGTGAGTTGGCTATTGAGTTGTGGGCTGGTGCTGTTGCCGCCTCCCAAAATGGAACGCATCTAAAACGGGCACTCCAATTCGAGGCCCTTAATTTGGGAATCCCAACGCCCGAGTCGGTTCTTTTCGAGCCCGCCCCGGACAAGCCTGAGGATGCGCTTCTGCGCCCTGAATGGATTAACGGTCTTTGCCGAAATGCAGCGACTGGTGCGCTAGTGCGCTCAGTTGAGGACGGACTAGGCGGTACCTGGAATTACACCGTCCGAATGGGCGTTACGCCGCTTGATGAAGCTGTGTCGGCCGAGCTTCAGGCAACGTGGCTTGGTATTCCGTGGGCGCGACGCGATGTACGCAAGCAGATAGGGGCGCAGTTGCTTTCCGGTGCTGCTGAAACTCCCCAGCAGTGGGCGTATGGAGTGGTGATGTGGGCCCTCGGCGATGGTAGTCGTTCCCATCTAGTTTTCGACTTTGCCGAGCCGTATCTCGATAGTCAAGGAGCAGACTTCATCGTCAGGAGTATCGCTGATGCAGGCTCGCCTAGAAATAAGTTTGAGAGGTTGTCCGCAATTGGGGCACAGGCATGGGATCTACTGTCAGATGAGGCTTTGCAGTGGCTTGCTCGCCAAGTAAGGCCCGAAGCTGGCATTGGAGCTCCGGCCGCCGAAAGTCGAATCATCTGGGCTGCGCTTGCAATTCGCTTGACCGACAAGTGGTTTGAGAAGTATCGCGACCTAGAGTCAGACGTACAGCGTGCTCTTCTCGATTCCCTTACTCCTCATTCAATGCGTCATTTCGATAGCGAGATGAAGCGCCTGATGTACCAGATTGCTGATGACGAAGATGCTATGGAGGCAGACAAGGGCGCTCTCCTTCCACTGATGGCAGAGCTTGCTCCAGATGACGAGTGGACCCACGTTCGAGCTCTCGTTGAGAAGCTCGCGTCAGCATCGGTGATAGCGCGACTGACCGGCGACCATCCTTCGATTGTTTCGGGGGCCGCGACCTCTCGTGCGCTTGGTGAACTACGCGATGCGATTGTCGAGCAGTCTGAGAAGGCTCGTGGTGGAACGGTCGGTCTCGGGGGAAGGAGTCCGCGCATTGAGCTGGGCAGACTGCTGTCTAATCTTGCCGCTCCAGATCGGGAGTTGATTGACCTATTGCTAGACACCGCTTGCGATGAGGATTTGCCGGCTCAGTACGTGGTAGAGGCTCGACAGGGACTCGTGCTTCTACGCCGTAGCGACAAACTGTTGGTTGGCGATATTGACCGACTACGTAGTGCATGTGACCCAGGAGGTCGAGGTCCCGGGGATCAAGGTCTTACCGAGGAGGTTTCTAGGGCATTTCGGCTTCAGGTCTTGGCGTCGGTTGCTAGTGATGCAGAGAGATCAGAATTGATCCTTGCCGCTCGCGCGCATGATGATCGAGTTAGGGATGTAGCGATCAATGCGTGTGCAGAGGCTCTACAGGCGTACCGAGATGAGGGGCTTGCTTGGGCAGTGGTGAGTGGGCTCTTTGATCCTTCGGATACTGTCGCGAGCGGAGCCTTGGCCGGCGTCGAGGAGTTGGGCAAGAGTTTTGAGGCTGCGGCTGATGTCGCGTGGCAGCGGCTCCCGGAACTCTTCCGATCGAGCTCTCGCAAGGTCCGCGCGCAGATTGTTGGAGCCCTGGAAGAGATCCACCCTGAAGCCCAACATCATCAACGCCGACGCGCGGCGCTCATAGCGCGAGGGCGTCAAGATCGCTCCTGGCTCGTTCGGGGCGCCGCGTCAGAACTTTCTGAGGACTAGCTCGTTCCTAAAGAGCGTAACTTCTGTGCTACGCTAGCCGATGTGACTGGGGTTCTCGACACGACCTACCACGACCGGCGTTTGGCGCGGCGGCTCAAGGAGGACCCGGAGTTCCGGGCGGAGTTTGAGCGGCAGCGGCGTGAGATCGCTCAGATCGACGCTGTGGTCCAGCAGCTTGACGAGCTGCGGGAGGAAGTTGGGATGTCGAAGGCGGAGCTGGCGCGGGCGATCGGGAAGGAGCCGTCGAGCATCCGCCGGTTTTTCACGGCAAACGTGAATCCCGAGTTGAAGACCGTGGCTGCGGTGGCCGATGTCCTTGGGGCTCGGGTTGAGGTTGTGGCGGCCGAGGCCAGCCGCACGAAGCGCGCCAGCAAGAAGCGTGCGCCTCGCGCCGCCGCTGCATAACTCAGACAAGACGCCGCTTCCCGAGTTAGCCTTGATCGGGCGATGGCATGGGGGATCGTCTACTACGCGACCAGGGACGGCAAGGTGCCGGCCGAGGATTTCCTTGACGGCTGCCCGGCGAAGGTTGAGGCACGATTCGCGGCCGTCTTGGAAGCAGTGCGGGATGCCCCGCCGCCTCAGTTCAGTGGTGGTGGTTATTGGGAGGCCATGCACGGCGACATGGGCGGTTACTACGAGATTCGCCTGACGGGCCCAGGCCGGCGCCAGTACCGGCTCTTTTGCATCCTCGACAAGGGCAGTCCCGAGGAGTTGCGCGAGCGGGGTTTCGAGGCGCCTCAGATCGCGGCCATCACGGGCATGGTCAAGGACTCGGGCAAGAAGTTCTCCGATCGCGATTACGCCAAGGTCAGGAAGCTCGGAAGCGAATATCTCGCCGAGTTGCCACGCCGCATCGCCACCTGAGAGTGCGCGGCGCGGCTTCTCGGGGGCCGAGGCAGGGTGCGGGCGCCTTCCGACAGCCCGCATCCTCCCTGTGGCCTGCGCCTCGACCCCCCGAAAAGCAGCGCCTGTCCGGTGGCGATCGTCAGGCGGCCTCCCTTGGGTCGAGGTTGGCCAGCAGTTCCTCGCAGGCGTCGTAGCCGAGTCGGAAGCGCTCGTTGGTGGTGGCGTCTTCCTCTCTTGACTCGCGCTCGGTGATGGATTCGAGCAGGACTCGCTCAGCTTCGCCGTGGAGGCGCTGGAGGAGTTCCATCAGGTCGTGGGCCGGCACGGTTAGGTCGAACGAGGTGCGGCCGTCTCGGCCGTTCCAGCCGATGTCCTCCAGCAGGCGGAAGTCTTCGCCGAACTCGATGCCGAGGCGTTCGGCGGTGGCGAAGTCCTCGGTCTGCCCCAGGGCGATCCAGAGGTCGCCTACGGCTCCAAGGTGGTTGCGGACCAGCTCGTATAGGCCGTCGCGCTGGTCGCCGTCGATCGTGCAGGTGGTGCTGGGCATGGTGCCCTCCTCTCGGTAGGGCACCGGAGAACTGCCGGTGATGCCGCCCCAATGGGGCCGCTATGGCGAGTACCGTCTCGCCTGCATCGAAGGCTGTTTCTTCGGTGCCAGGCCCCGGGGCGTTCCACCGCCGCCGGGGCCACTTATGTCTTGCGAGCCGGCGAAGGTAGCGCCGTCGGCAGCGATTTCGCTGCCGCTCCGCAGGGCTCGTTCAGCCAGTCTCAGCGACCCCTCCGCTTTCCCTTCTGTGTAGCCAAATCCAGCGCCGCTTCGACCGGCACGACGATCTCTCCGTTAGGGACGAAACGCTGTAGCGGTACTCCACGAAAGCCCCCGCGAATTCGGGGTTTTTGATGGCAGGATGTGCTCAGGACCGGCATTACCTCGTGATCGCTTGCAACGAATGGCTCGCCTATAGGCGAGCCCACCGTCGATTGTCAGGAAGCCCGTCGCTCGACGGCAAGTTCGGCTTTTCGTTCGAATCTGATCAAGGGTTTGACAGCAGGCCTACGGCAACGCAGAATGGACAGGTCAGAGCGCGCTGGTGGGGGACGGAGAGGGGCGGGTGATGCGATCAGGAGTTGCAGTGCACGGGTTTCCTGCGCTTGGGCATGGCGTCGCGGCACGAAGCGGTTGGCTGCGACGCCGGATTGCGGTCTTGCTTGCGGGCGTGATCGTGGCGGTCGGATGCGTGGTGGCGCTTCGAACGCTGCCCGGTGAGCCCTCCGGTCCCGTCACGACGACCAGCCATGGCTCAACTAGTCATGGCTTGGAAAGTCTGCCGCAGGCCGCGCAGGGCCCGGTCTCGGCATCGCTCGGGCAAGACGCGCCGGCCTATCGCCTTGAGGGCCTGCGGGCTGTCAACCCTGAGCAGCACCTTCACACCCGCTTCTCGCGCCGCGGCGTCATGGTTGCCTCTGGCACCGCGCAGCTTGGCATGGCCCTCTCCGCCTACGGGCATGGGAGCACGCTTCGGCCAGTTGGGACCGCTGTGCCACGCGCGAGCGCCAACCGCGTCCGCTACGCGCACGGAGCGCTGACAGAGTGGTATGCGAACGGCCCGCTCGGAATCGAGCAGGGCTTCGACGTCGCGGCTCGCCCTGATCCCGCCGCCGGACCGCTGACCCTTTCCCTGGCTCTCTCCGGCAACCTCGCCGCGCGGCTGCGGGGCGCCTCGGTGCTGTTCACGGGTGAGGGCGCCGCGCTCCGCTACGGCGGCTTGGTCGCAACCGACGCGCACGGACACGTGCTGCGTTCCTGGTTGGAGCTGGTGAAAGGACACGTCCTGATTCGCGTCGCGGATCGTGGCGCGGTCTATCCGCTGCGGATCGACCCGATGATTCAGCAGGGCAAAAAGCTCACGGGCACGGGTGCGATCGGCACCGGCCGGTTCGGCTACGACGTGGCGCTGTCCGCGGACGGCAACACGGCGCTGATCGGCGCGCGATACGGGATCGTTGGCGGTGAAACTGGCATCGGCGCCGGGGGGGCGTGGGTATTCGTGCGCTCGGGCGGCACCTGGGCCCAGCAGGGCGGAAAGCTCGTTGGCACGGGCCACGTCGGAGAAGGCGAATTCGCCCACGTCGGAGAAGGCGAATTCGGCACGAGCGTGTCGCTCTCAGGCGACGGCGACACCGCGCTTATCGGCGGGCCGGCCGATAACGAAAACGTCGGCGCGGCTTGGGTCTTCACCCGCTCGGGTTCCACCTGGACCCAGCAGGGCGAAAAGCTCACCGGCACCGGTGAGACCGGAGGGGGAAGGTTCGGCAGAAGCGTCACGCTCTCGGCAGACGGCAACACGGCGCTGATCGGCGGGACCCGCGACAACGGCTTTATCGGCGCGGCCTGGGTCTTCACGCGCTCGGGTTCCATGTGGGCCCAGCAGGGCGAAAAGCTCACCGGGACGGGCGAGGCCGGGCAAGGCGAATTCGGCAGAAGCGTCGCGCTCTCGGCCAACGGCGACACGGCGCTGATCGGCGGCTGGGGCGACAACGGCAACGCGGGCGCCGCTTGGGCGTTCACGCGCTCGGCCTCTACCTGGAGCCAGCAGGGCGAAAAGCTCACCGGCACCGGCGGAGTCGGCGGAGAAGGCGAATTCGGCACGAGCGTGGCGCTCTCAGGTGACGGCAACACCGCGCTGGTCGGCGGGCCCCGCGACAACAGCGACGTCGGCGCGGCCTGGGTCTTCACGCGCTCGAGCTCCACCTGGGCCCAGCAGGGCCCGAAGCTCACCGGCGCGGGGGAGACCGGGCAGGGCAGGTTCGGCGTCAGCGTCGCCCTGTCGGCCGACGGCAATACGGCCCTGGTCGGCGGGCCCCGCGACAACAGCGACGTCGGCGCCGCCTGGGCCTTTACGCGCTCGGCCTCTACCTGGAGCCAGCAGGGTGGAAAGCTCGTCGGCAGCGGCGAGACCGGAGGCGGCGAATTCGGCTCCAGCGTCGCCATGTCGGCCGACGGCAACACCGCGCTTATCGGGGCGCCAGAGGACGACGCTGCACAGGGCGGGACGTGGGTATCGACGCGCTCGGGCGGGGTGTGGAGCCAGCAGGGATCGAAGCTCACCGGCGGCGAAGAGGACAACAGTGAGTTCGGCGTCCTCGTCGCCCTTTCCGCCGACGGCAACACGGCGCTGGTCGGCGGCTGGAACGACGACGGCCGCAAGGGCGCCGCATGGGTGTTCACGCGCGCGGGCGGGGTGTGGAGCCAGCAGGGGCCGAAACTGGTCGGCACCGGCGTGAGTGAGGGAGACGGATTCGGCACGAGCGTGGCGCTCTCCGCCGATGGCAATACCGCGCTGATCGGAGCGCCCGGCAACGATTTCCGCAAAGGGGCGGCTTGGGTTTTCACCCGCTCGGGTTCCACCTGGACCCAGCAGGGTGGCAAGCTCACCCCCACGGGCGCGACCGGGAACCCCTGGTTCGGCTACACCGTGGCGCTGTCGGGGGACGGCAACACGGCGCTGATTGGCGGCTGGCTCGACGAAAACTGGAAGGGTGCGGTCTGGGTGTTCACCCGCTCGGGTTCCACCTGGGCCCAGCAGGGCGAAAAGCTCACCGCCAACGACGAGGACGGTGAAGGAATGTTCGGCACGAACGTCACTCTCTCCGCCGACGGCAACACTGCCCTGATCGGCGGCTGGAACGACGACAGCGTGAAATCCGGCAACCTGGACTACAGCGGCAAGGGTGCCGCCTGGATCTTCACCCGCTCGGGCTCCACCTGGACCCAGCAGGCGCCCAAGCTCACTGCCAACGATGAGGCCGGCAATGGCAAGTTCGGCACGATCGTGGCTCTCTCCGCCAACGGCGACACCGCGCTGATCGGCGGCTGGAACGACGACCACAGCGAGGGCGCCGCCTGGATCTTCACCCGCTCGGGCTCCACCTGGACCCAGCAGGGCCCGAAGCTCACCGGCGGGGGCGAGACCGGGGAAGGCAGGTTCGGCGTCGCCGTCGCCCTCTCCGCCGACGGCAACACGGCCCTGGTCGGCGGCCTGGCCGACAACAGCACCAGGGGCGCGGCATGGCTGTTCACCCGCTCAGGCTCCACCTGGGCCCAGCGTGGACCGAAGCTCATCCCCGGCGACTGGGCCGGAGAAGGCGAATTCGGCACGAACGTCGCGCTTTCCGCCGACGGCGCCACGGGGCTGATCGGCGCCTGGCGCGACAACAGCGGCACGGGTGCGGCGTGGGCTTTTGTGAACCCGTACGAAGCGACGACCGCCGCGGCGACGAACATCGGCGAGTCCAGCGCCACTCTCAACGGGGCCCTCGCCGGGGGCTCGGGCAAGGCGTACTTCCAGTACGGGACGACCGCAACTTACGGGGCCTCGACTTCCGCCCAGGGCGTTGGCGCCTCCGGCAGCCCGAGCCCGCTCGCGGCTGCCATTGGCGGGCTTGCGCCTGGCACGACCTACCACTTCCGGATCGTCGCCGAAAACTCAGCTGGAGTGGTCCACGGCAACGATCAGACGTTTACGACCGACGCCCACGGCGAACCCCCCAAGCCCCCCTGTTGCGGTCCGGACCCGGAAAAACCTCCCCACGTCCTGCTTGTGCAGAACGTCCGCCAGTCGACGACGAGATGGCATCTGGGTAATCGCCTCGCCACGGTCAGTCGCGCGAAGACGCCGATCGGGACGACCTTCTCTTTCTCGCTCAACGACCAGGCAGCCGTGACCTTCAGCTTCACCCGGCGCGTCCGTGGCCGCACCGTGACGGCAGGCAGGCTCACCTTTACGGGTCACGATGGCACCAACAAGGTGGCCTTCCAGGGTCGGGTCTCGCCCAAGAAGAAGCTCGGGCCCGGCCGCTACACGCTCGTCATTACCGCCACCGACCCTGCGGGAGCGAGCTCCGCGCCCAAGTCGCTGAGCTTCACGATCGTGCAATAGGCCCGCTTGTCGCTCTGGGGTTACCACGGATAGGCTGGACCGAGCGTCGCCAAACGTCGTTTTCTCGTTTCGTCAACGGCGATTCATCGCACGAGGATGAGGAGGTACTTCAATGTCGGTTGAGCAGGGTGACCCGCACCGACTGGCCGCGATCGTGGCGCTCGTGAGCGCGGCGGTCCTCGCAGTCCTCGGCATCGACATCGTCCTTTCTCAGTTTCCCCGGGGGCTGATAGTTCTCGCCGGCCTCGTGCTCGCGCTCGCGGCGGCTTGGTACGGCCTGACCCGCACCGGGGTGCCGCGGCTTCTGGGATCTGGAATCGCGATCCTGGCAGTGGCGGCGATCGTTGCTGTGTTGATCGCCGACGGCGATCACTTCGCGCAGGCTCTCGTGATCGTGGTGGGCTTGGGGCTGATGCTCATTGCGATGCGATCGGCCTTCAAGGTCCACGTCCCTCTCCAACGGGCGCCGGACCCCCGTCACCCGGTGCTCTTCTACAACCCCAAGTCTGGTGGGGGCAAGGCCGAGAAGTTCCACCTGGCCGACGAGGCGCGGGCTCGTGGCATCGAGCCAATCGAGTTGAAGCTGGGTACCGACCTCGAGCAGCTCGTGCGCGGCGCGGTGGCCGATGGAGCCGATGCGTTGGCGATGGCCGGCGGCGACGGCTCCCAGGCCGTCGTCGCCATGGTTGCCGCCGAGCAGGGTCTGCCCTATGCCTGCATCCCGGCCGGGACCCGCAACCACTTCGCGCTCGATCTCGGGGTCGACCGCGACGATGTCGTCGGCGCGCTCGACGCCTTCGTCGGCGGCCGCGGAAGGCGGGTCGATCTTGCCGAGGTCAACGGCCGGGTATTCGTCAACAACGTCTCGATCGGCCTCTACGCCGAGGCTGTCCAGCGCGAGGGCTATCGGGAGGCGAAGCTGCGGACCATCCTCGACACGCTGCCCGAGGTTTTGGGGCCTGAGGGCGAAGGGCTGGACCTGCGCTGGACCGGGCCCGGAGGGCATGAGCACTCCTCCGGGGCGGCGATCCTCGTCTCCAACAACCGCTACCGCCTCGGGCGCGCGGTCGGCTCTGGTACCCGGCCGAGGATCGACGACGAGCTGCTGGGAATCACCGTTGCTTCGGCGCCGGTTGCAGGCCGGCGCCTCTTCCAGCGGCCTTGGCAAGAGTGGTCCGCACCCGCCTTCGAGGTTGACGCAGAGGGCCCGATCGCCGCGGGCATCGACGGCGAGGCCGTGACTCTGGACACGCCGCTGCGCTTCAGAATCCTGCCGGCAGCGCTGCAGGTGCGGATCGCCGCCGCACATCCCGGAGCCTCTCCGTCTGCGGCGATGCCCGAGGGCGCCCGGGAGACCGTTCTCGCGCTGGTACGGATTGCTGTACGGGGGACGCCGAAACGCACGAGATCATTGTCCCGATGAGCAAGTGGCTCAGCGAGGCAAAGGCGGTCGATACCGCCGTCTATGCAGCGATCGCTGCCGGCGACACGCCTTCGCTTGATGTCGCCATGCGCGGTCTCTCTCGCCACGCGGCCTCCGCCTTTGACAGCGCGCGACGATGAACATTCGGATCGTCTGGCGCGCCTTGCTGGTCCTGCTGCTGGACGCCTTCGCCCTGCTGCTGCTCTCCGCGCTGCTCTCCGGTTTCGTCCTTGACGGTGCCCTCGCTGCGCTTGGCGCGGCGGCGGCGATCGGCTTGCTCAACGCGCTGATCTGGCCGGTCCTGGCACGGATCGCGCTGCCACTCACGGTCCTCACCCTCGGCGGCGCGGCCCTGCTCCTCAACGGCGTTCTCGTCACCTTCGCCGTCAACCTCCTGCCTGGCGCCCACCTCGACGGGGTGCTCGAGGGGATTGTCGTCACGGTGGCGATGACGGCGCTCACCGCCGGCTTCTACTCGCTGCTGGCGATCGACGAAGACGACTCCTGGTACCGCAACGTCGTCCGCCGGCAGATGCGACGACGGGGACAGCGCGTGGAGAGCGAGGTGCCGGGCGTCCTCTTCCTGGAGATCGACGGGCTCGCCCACGACGTCCTGCACCGGGCGCTGGCCGCCGGCGACGCGCCAAACCTCGCCGCCTGGCTGCGCAGCGGCTCCCACCGGCTGAGCGGGTGGGAGACCGACTGGTCCTCGCAGACCGGCGCCTGCCAGGCGGGTCTGTTGCACGGCTCCAACGAGGACATGCCGGCCTTCCGCTGGTGGGAGAAGGACCGCGACGCGGCGATCGTGACCAACCACCCGCGCGACGCCGAAGAGCTCGAGCGGCGGCACTCCGACGGACGCGGGCTGCTGCACGCGGGCGGCGCCAGCCGCGCCAACATCCTCTCCGGCGACGCACCGCACTCGATGCTGACGATGAGCACGGTGCTGCACCGCCGGCGGCCGATCGGGGTCGACTACGCGGCCTATTTCGCTCGCCCCTATGCGGTCGCGCGCACGCTCGTGCTTGCGCTCGTCGACGTCTTCCGCGAGCGCCGGGCGGTGCGGCGGCAGCTCCGCGACGACGTCCGCCCGCGGATCGCCCGCCCGCGCTCCTACGCCGCCGTGCGCGCCTGGGCCACCGTGGTCCAGCGCGACCTCCAGGTCGCCAGCGTCGTCGGCGACGTCCTCGCCGGTCGGCCGCTCGTCTACACGACCTTCCTTGCCTACGACGAGGTCGCCCACCACTCCGGGATCGAACGCGACGACGCCCTCGCCGTGCTGCGCGACCTCGACCGCCAGATCGCCCGGATCGCACTTGCCTGCGCCGACGCGCCGCGCCCCTACCGGCTGGTCGTCCTCTCCGATCACGGCCAGTCGCAGGGGGAAACCTTCCGCGACCGCTACGGGGAAACGCTCGAGGACCTGGTGCGGTCGGCCTGCGACCCTGAGAGCACGATCGCGGTCGAGGAGGGCGAGGACGACGCGCTCGCCTACCTGAGCGCCGGCCTGACCGAGGTCGCCCGCGACGACACGATCGCGGCGCGCTCGGTCCGCACCGCGACCCGTGGCCGGCGCGAGGACGGTGTGGTGACGCTCGACGCCGAGGTCCGCGAGGAGGTGGACCGGGCGCACGGGGGAGAGGTGCCCGAGCTTTCGGTAATGGCCTCGGGCTGCCTTGGCCTGATCAGCTTCCCCCGCCAGCCCGGCCGGGTGCCCTTGGAGCGACTCGAGGCGCTCTACCCGCTGCTGGTCCCGGCGCTCCGCGACCACCCAGGAATCGGCTTCGTCCTGGTCCGCTCGGAGCGCTTCGGTGCGATCGCGGTCGGCGCGGGTGGCACCCACTTCCTCGATGGAGATCGTGTCGAGGGCGAGGACCCACTCGAGCCGTTCGGCCCGCACGCCGCCGACCACCTGCGGCGCACCGATGGCTTCCCCCACTGCGCCGACCTGATGGTCAACAGCACCTACTGGCCGCAGTTCGGTGAGGTCGCTGCCTTCGAGGAGCTGGTGGGGTCGCACGGCGGCATGGGCGGGACCCAGGCGCACCCCTTCGTGTTGCACCCGGCCGAGCTCGCCTGGCCGCAGGAGGATGTGGTCGGCGCCGAGCGGGTCCACCGGGTGTTCCGGGAGTGGCTCGCCGGCCTCGGGCACGACGGCTATGCCAACGAGGTCGCCTCGCCCGGCGCCAGCACCCGCAGCGCCGACTGAGGCGCCAGCGTACGCATCCAGGTGGCGAGCTCGCGTGGCGGCTCGTGCAGCGGTTTAGGGCGCAGCCGCGCGAGGCCGAGCGGGTAGAGGGTGCCCCAGTGGATCGGCACCACCAGCTTCGCTGAGAGCAGCGCCGCCGCCCGCGCCGCCCGCTCGGGGTCTAGGTGCCCGGCGCCGATGCTCGTGCCCCAGCCCCAGATCGGCAGCAGGGCGAGGTCGAGCTTGCCGCTGCCGATCGTCTCCATGCCGTCGAAGAGGTCGGTGTCCCCGGCAAAGTAGATGCGTCGCTGTCCGGCGAGCTCGAAGCCGACCGGCCGCGAGGCCCGCTCGAAGCGCCGGCCGCCGGCTGGGTGGTTCGCCTCGGTAGCGGTGACGCGGACGCCGCCGACGTCGTCGGAGTCGCCAGGGGTCAGCTCGCGGACGTCGGAGAAGCCGAGGCGGTCGAGGAAATCCCCAGCCCCGGGCGCGGCAAGCACCGGCACCGCCTTGCTCAGCCGCCGCAGCGAGGGCACGTCGGCGTGGTCGTGGTGCAGGTGGGAGATCAGCACCGCGTCGACGTCCTCCGCCAGTCGCGGGTCGGGAAGCGCCCCATGGCGCCACAGTGGGCCGACCCGGCGCCGCAGCAGCGGATCGGTGAGCAGGCGGACGCCGTCGGTCTCGATCAGGACGGTCGCGTGGCCGACGTAGGTGACCCGCACCGCCGCGGTCATCGCGCGACTCCGAGGCCGTGTCGGGGACGCTGCGTATCGTGCGGCGGACCGATGACTCCGAGGCGCCCGATCCGAGGCCGGCTGTGGCGCCCCGCCCACGAGAGCGGGCCCCCCGAGGAAGAAGTGATCGAGATCGATCCCGCCGAGCTGAGTGGGATGTTCTCGGCGCCGGCCTGGCTGCGGGACCTCGGCTTCAGCGCCTGGTTGCTGGTCGGGGTGGCCGCGGCGCTGGTCGGTGCGATCTTCCTGCTGGCGCAGACGCAGACGATCGTGATGCCGGTGGTGACGGCGGCGATCGTCGCCTCGGTCACGGTGCCCCTGGTCGACTGGCTGAAGCGGCATGGGGTGCCGAGGGGAGCCGGTGCTGTGCTCGTCTTCCTCGGGATCGTCCTGATCGGCGTCGGCGTCGGCGTCATCGTCATGAGCGGCATCGCCAGCCAGGCTGACAGCCTCAGCGGGAGACTCCATGCCGGCGCGGACGAGATCCAGTCCTGGCTCCAGGGCCTGGGCGTCGGTTCCTCCACCGCCGGCGACGCGAACGAGGAGGCGAGCGCCTCGATCAGCGCCGGCTTCAGGGCCCTGACCGGCGGCTTGCTCGGTGGCGTCGACAAGCTGGCCTCGTTGGCCGTCTTCCTCTCTTTTGCCGCTATCAGCCTCTTCTTCATGCTCAAGGACGCGCCCACGCTCGGCAGGTTCGTCGAGCGCCATCTCGGCATGCCTGTCCCGCTCGCCCGCACCGTGATGGGGCAGGTGTCCCGCTCCCTGCGCGGCTACTTCGTCGGGGTCACGATCGTCGCCGCCTGGAGTGCGCTGCTGGTCGGTGCCGGGGCGCTGCTGCTCGGGGTGCCGCTGCCGGGGACGATCGCCGTCGTCACCTTCCTCGGTGGCTACGTGCCCTATCTCGGCGCCTGGGCGGCGGGGGCCTTCGCGGTCCTGATCGCCCTGGGCGCCCAGGGGCCCGAGGCGGCCCTGGCTATCGCGGTAATCGTCCTCCTCGCGAACGGCGTGCTCCAGCAGCTGGTGCAGCCGATTGCCTACGGCGCCGCCCTCGACCTCCACCCCCTGGCAGTTCTGATCGCCACCATCGCCGGCGGCTGCCTCTTCGGCACCATCGGCCTCATCCTCGCCGCCCCCCTCGTCTCCGCAGCGGTCAGGATCTCTGCCGAGCTCACCGCCGCGCGCCCGTCGGCAGAGCGAGTCGAGGCTGCGAGAAGCGGCAACTAGCCTCTTCCGGCGCCGCCCTCCAATCGAATCGCAGCTATCGCCGCCTCAATGGAGGGATAGAAGTGATCTTTGTCGAGCGTGTCCATCAGCCCGTAGCGCAGAGTCAGCTCTTTGAGGCGATCGCGCAGCTCGACGAAAGCGAGGTGTATCCCGGCTGCGTTCAGCTCGCGGTCGAGCTGCTCGAGCATCTCCGCCGCGGTCACGTCGACGTCGGTGATCGCCTCGCACTGCAGGACGATCCAGTCGGGCTCGCGCTCGCGCGCGAGTCGCCTGATCTCGTCGCGGAACCTTCCCGCGTTGGCGAAGAACAGCGGCGCCTCCCAGCGGTAGACGACAACCCCGGGAACCTCGTCGGCATCAGGGTAGGCGGTCACGTCGTGCCATCCCTCCAGGTCGTCGGGACGTCCCAGAACCGCGCCATGCGGCCACCAGTTGCGGCGGAAGAAGAGGATGATCGCGAGCAGGACCGCGACCACGATTCCCTGCAGGACGCCGAGCAGCACGACCCCGGCGGTGGCCACCAGGGACACGCCGAGCGCGCTTCTGCGCATCTCGTAGTAGCGGCGCAGCAGGGGCAGGTTCATCAGCGATAGCGCGGCGGCGATCACCACCGCCGCGAGCGCCGCCTGCGGCAGGTCGGCGAGCAGTGAGTTGAGGAAGAGAAGGAGAGCCGCGACGAGCCCGGCCCCGACCAGCCCGGCCAGCTGAGTCTTCGCCCCCGACTGCTCGGCGACGGCGGTCCTCGAGCCGCTCGTCGAGACCGCGAACCCCTGGAAGAAGCCGGCTGCCACGTTCGCGGCCCCGAGCCCGATCATCTCCTGATCGGGCTTGACCTCCTCCCCGCGCCGGGCCGCGAAGCTGGTCGCGGTCGCGATCGTGTCGGTCAGCGATACCAGGGTGATGCCAAGAGCCGCCAGCAGCAGCGCCGGGACGTCGCCGGCGTCCGTCCAGGGGAGTCCGGGGGTGGGCACTCCCTGGGGCAGGGACCCGACCGTCGCGACCCCGTGATCGGCCAGGCCGAAGGCCGCCGAGACGACGGTGGCCGCCACGACTCCGACGAGGATTGCCGGCAGACGCTTGGTGAGGAGCGGGAGTACGAGCAGGATGCCGAGGATCGCGAGCCCGAGCACGAGCGTGGCGGTGTGCGTCTGGCCGAGACCCTCCACGAACGCCTTCAGCTCGCCGAGGAACGAGTCGGCGTCGGTCGAGAACCCGAACAGCTTCGGCAGCTGTCCGACGACGATCGTGATCCCGAGGCCGTTCATGTAGCCGACCTGGACCTCTTTCGAGAGCAGGTCGGCGACGAACCCGAGCTTGCCGAGGCCGAGGCCGATCTCGACAAGGCCGACGAAGATCGCGAGCATGCCCGCCAGGACGATCGCCGACCCCGGGTCTCCCACGACCAGCAAGGGCGTGATCGAAGCGAGGATCAGGGGGGAGATCGAGGAGTCGGGCCCGAGCACGAGGACCCGTGAAGGCCCGAAGAGGGCGTAGCCCACCAGGCAGGCGATCGTCGTGTAGAGGCCCGTGACCGCCGGCAGCCCGGCGAGCTCTGCATAGGCCATTCCCTGCGGGACCAGGATCGCGGCCAGCACGACTCCCGCCACCAGATCGGGTCGAGCGGATTGGCCGGGGTACTGCCGGATGAGCTTGAGTCCGGGCACCCAGCGGTGTAGTCGACTGGAGCGGTGAAGTTGCCCCCCTGAATCCACGGATCCGCTCCTCTGCATAGCTGTCGCGTTCGTTGGTGGCCCCCGAGAAAGGGACGATATGCGCATCTTCTGTCCTACCGGCGTCTCGAGTGGCGGCGGGGGAGGACGGTGATCGCGAAAGTAGTCGAGGCTTCGTGGATCAGGTCGACAGGGACGGCCGTCGTCTTGGCGGCGCTCCGCGGGGGCTTGTCGGAGCCGAAGAGGGCGATGGAGACGAGCTGCCCGCGCGGGTCGTGGCGGGCCTTGTAGCGGATGCCGTCATAGCCGGCTTCCTGCAGGGCGAGTGCCCAGCCCTGGGTCAGGTTGTAGTCGGAGGTCGAGTGGATCTCAGCGGTGAGGCCAACGAGTCCGAGAACGGTCGGGTCCGTCAGGTCAACGACGTTTGCTTTGGGCGGGCGCAGCCTGGATAGCCGTTGCGCGTCGACGAGCGGCTCTGGAATGACCCCGCCCGGCCGCAGCAGGCGCCCGAACTTCTCGACGAAGGCGCCAATCGGCTCCTCGGCGAGGTAGCAGGTGCCTGACTCGGCGAGGTTGAACCTGCCATCGGGGCCGACGTCGAAGAACCAGGGCGCGACGTCGGCGGCATGGATTCGCCACAGAGGTTCCGTCCCGAGCGTCGTATCGGGAAGCTCGGGCAGCTCGTCCGGAGGAGCGGGCAGGCCGCGCGGACTCAACGCTTCAGCTCGGCCACGGTGCGGTGGGCCGAGAGAAGCAGGGGCTCGAGGTCCGCATCGGCAAAGGCATTGACCGGAGCCCGGTCACCCAGCTCCGACTGCGGGGCGGTGGCAAATGCGGCGAGCGTCCAGGGGTCGAGCCCCGCTTGACCAAAGATCTCGTTGAGCTTCTTGATCGCCCCGAACGGCGTGCTGTTCGCAGCATCGAACTGCCAACGTGGGTAGCGGATCAAGTCGGCGTCATCGCGCAGGGCGAGCACCGAGCCACTGAGGACCCGCTTGCGCAGCGCCTCCCGGCTGATCCCACCGAGCAGGACGCGAGCTTCGGCGCTGGTAAGCAGCTCTCCGAGAGCACGTTCCCAAGCACCTCCGGCAAGCACGACCATCGCCGCCCGTCGCCCAAGCACCTCGGCATCGTCAGCCGAGCTCGGCTGGCCACCGATCTCGGCGAGCGTGCGCCGGAACTCTTCGACGGTGCGGTCTAGGAGAGCTGGGTTCGTTGCCATGAGTACCGAGGGTAGCGTCAACCCTGTCAACCTGCAAGCAGCCGACTCCAGGCAGCGTGCGAGAGGGCCGGGAAGGTCACGACGACGATCTCGTCGTTGACGTTGTGGCCGGGGCTGACGCACTCGCCGCTGCCGGCGACCCGTACCTCGATGTCGTCGAGGCCGGCCTTGGCCAGCTTGCCGCGGGCCACGTTGATGAACTCGGTGGGAGCGAGGCAGCGCTCTTCCGCGACGCCTCGGGCCAGACGGCGGGCGCTGGCGAAGCGGTTCAGCTCTGCTCGCTCCCTGGAGATGGTCAGGACGGCGATGTGGTCGTCCTCGAGCTCGTAGCCGCCCCCGCATGGTTCGTCGCCTTCGATTGCGACTTCCACGTCCTTGAACCTGGGATTGCGCGAAAGCCGGTTGCGGGCGATCGCCGCCTGCTTGCTAGGCGAGGCGCAGGTCGATCTCGCCGCCGGGATGCCCCTGAGTGAGAAGAGCGCCGCGTAGGCGCGGGCGCGGGACACGCCCAGCGGCGCGTAGTCCGAGGGGAGGGGAACCAGGCCTAGGCGATCGCAGACTCCGGGGCCCGCCGGGAAGACGGCGATCCCCGCGCTCGCGCCGGTGCAGGCCGTCAGCTCGGGTGGGGTGGTGTCGTCGGTGCGGACAACTCCCTCGCGCCAGAACCTTTCGCACTTGGCGACCGGGTCGGCGGCGCCGCGGAAGATCGTCATGTTGGCGTGGAGAGACGGCCGGTCGGCGCAGGCGACGCCAGCTTCGAGGTCGATCTCGTCAGCCGAGAACACACCCGCCGCCCACGCGACCCCGCCGCTGACCGCCAACAGGGCGACGGCCGCGACCAGGAGCCTTCGGGCCTTGACGCGCTTGCGGCTGGACGGGGGATCAGGACGCAGCTCTGCCGCCAGGGCTTCGCGGCGCGCTCTGACCGTGGCGTCGTCGGGGAGGAGGACGGAGATGTCGGGTTTGCGGTTCGTCATGGGGTCTCCTCGGCGGGATTTGGCGCTGAAATGGAGCTGGGGAAGGCGTCGCCGAGCCGAGCCCGGGCGCGGGCCAGGCGCGAGCGCACGGTGCCGATCGGGACGCCGAGGGCCGCCGCGGTCTCCTCGTAGCTCAACTCGCCCCAGGCGACGAGGCCGAGCACGTCGCGCTCCCGCCGGGGCAGGGCGCGGATCTCGGCGCCCGCCTCGCGCAGCTGGGTTACGGCGTCGAGGCGAGCGATCGCGTCGACTTCGAGATCGAGAGGCGCGCTTGTCGCCGCACCCCGGAGCCGGTCGAGCGCGTCGCGGTGCCGCCGTCGCGCACGCCACTGCTGGCGGACCACGTTGGTCGCGATGCCCAGCAGCAACGGAACCGCGCTGTCGGTAGCTGGGGAGAGCCGCTCCCGCTGCCGCCACGCTTCGAGGAAGACGGTCGCGGTTGCGTCCTCGGCGAGTTGAAGGTCAGCGGTCCGCCACAGGCAGAAGGACTGGACCGAGCGGGCGTGCCGCTCGTAGAGCTCGCCGAACGCATCCGCGTCCCCGCGGCGGGCTCGTTCCCAAAGCACCGAATCGCTCGTCATCGGTACAAGATGACCGCAGCCCCAGAACGAGTTCCCGGATCCGCCGAGACTTACCCCGCGAATCCCGAGGCGGCCGTCTCCGTCCGGGCGCGTGCCGGGCTCAGACCCGCTCGGCGCGCCGCTTGGTGGCGTCGAGAAGGCGGCGGGTGACGAGGACATGCCCGCGGGTGCCGATGACGAGGGCGCGGTAGACCGACCCCTTGAGCTGCGGGAAGTCGGCTCTGGTCTCGGCGCGCAGGCGGGTGCGGCCCGCATCCAGCCGATCGAGCCGGAAGATCAGCGCGTAGTTGGAGAAGCGGTGACTGCCGGCGAGCGCCAGCTCGCGCGCCGGCTCGGCCAGCTCGACGTGAAAGCCGGGGAGGCCGGAGCCGGTGGCCAGGGGACGGGGGCCACTGGAATCGACGTCGGCGCAACCGAGCAGGCCGGCGATGCGTCCCGTCCGGCTCGAGCCAAACGATCCCTCGACGACCCGCAGCAAGGCCTCCCAGGTGGCCTCGGTGCCGGCTGCGACCTCGGTCGCGTGCTCGTCGATGTGGGGGAGGGGCTCCACCGGCCAAGCGTATTCCGCGCGACCGGGCCGGTGGAGCGTCCGTGTCTACGCCTGTGCCGCCTCGAAGGCCGGCTCACCGCTCGGCGGGGCCGGCTCCTCGAAGGCCTCTTCGCGTTCGATCTCGTGCTCGCGCACCAGCAGCAAGGCCAAAGCGGCGCCGAGGATCGAGAGCAGCGCGCCTAGCAGGAGGATCTCGTTCATGCCCGCCAGGAAGCCTTCGCGGGTGGCATGGGCGACGGTGCCGCGAGCGCCCTCGGGCACGGCTTCGAGCGCGCGGCCGAGGTTGCCCGACGAGGCGGCTTCGATCAGCTGGCGCGGACGGTCGCCTTCGGCGGCCGGCGTGCCCGCCGCGAGCTCGCTGACCCGTTCGGCGCCGCGGCCGAGGAAGAGTGCCCCCCAGGCGGCGATCCCGACGGCGATCCCAACCTGGCGGAAGGTGTCGTTGATCCCCGATGCCATGCCACTCTGCTCTTTCGGCACCACGCTGAGCGCGACGTCGGCGATCACCGGGTTGAGCAGGCCGACGCCGAGGCCGGAGACGATGAAGCCGAGCAGCAGCGCCGTCCACTCCGGTCCGCGTCGCAGCCCGCCCATCAGCAGCAGCCCTCCGCCGGTCATGGCCAGCCCGCCGGCGAGGATGAGCCGCGCCTGCAGGCGGCTCAGCAGCGCCCCCGCCACCGGTGCCGCGATGAAGCTGGCGATCGTGATCGGCAGGTAGCGCAGGCCGGCCTCGAAGGGCGAGTAGCCGAGGTAGTTCTGCAGGTACAGCGTCAGGTAGAGGAAGAGCGCGAACATCGAGCCCGAGACCGCGAAGGCGGCGAGCTGCACGCCGGCGAACGCCGGGCGGCTGGAAGAAGTGCAGCGGCAGCATCGGCTCGGGGACGCGCCGCTCGACCGCGATGAAGGCGGCGAGCAGCACCGCGGCGCCGGCGAAGAGGCCGAGAGATCAAGCTGCTGCCCCAGCCCTCCTCGTTGCCGCGCACCAGGCCAGCACGAGCAGGAAGAGCGCCGAGCTGAAGGTGGCCAGGCCGGCCCAGTCGATCCGGGTCGCGTTGGGGTCGCGCGACTCGCGCAGCTTGGTGAAGGTGAGCGCGATCGCCGCGATGCCGATCGGCACGTTGAGCAGGAAGACGGACTGCCAGCCGAACCCGTCGGTGAGCGCGCCGCCGACCAGCGGGCCGATCGCGACGGCGACGCCGATCGTCGCCCCGTAGGTCGCCATCGCGGTCGCCCGATCCTTGCCGGCCGCGAACTCCTGCGCGATCAGCGCGAGCGAGACGGCGAACATCATCGCGCCGCCGACTCCCTGGAGGGCGCGGGCGATGTTCAGCATCGTCGCGCCGGTCGCCAGGCCGGCCAGCAGCGAGGCGAGCGAGAAGATCCCCAGGCCGATGCCGAAGAGGCGCCGGCGGCCGAGCCGGTCCGCCAGCGAGCCGGCGGTCAGGACGAGCGCGGCGAGCGAGAGGGTGTAGGCGTCGATCACCCACTGCAGGTCGCTGAAGCTCGCGTCCAGGTCCTCCTGGATCGCCGGAAGCGCCGTGTTGACGACGGTGATGTCGAGCAGCAGCATGAAGGTCGCCACCAGACCGTTAACAAGTCCACCACTTGCGGGCCATTTGAAATCCCCCGATGTCGGCGTAAAATTCGTCAGGTAAGCCTTGTCAGGGACCTTAACATATTGTCAGGGCACCTTACAAAATTAATCCGACCAGAATCGCGAGAGGAATCACAGATGAGCTGATTCCCCGACCACCACCTGGCTGCCGTTGCCGCCGCTGCTCGAGGACGCCAAGTCGGCCGGCTTCAATGAGCTGCACCGGCGCCTCGCCGAGCATGGCTACGGCGACATCCGCCAGGGCCACGGCTGCGTCTTCCTTTACGTCGAGCGCGAGGGCGTGCGGCTCGACCGATCCTCGCCGAGCTGGCCGGCCACAGCAAGCAGGCGGTGGGCGAGTTCGTCGACGACCTGGAAGCGATGGGCTACGTCGAGCGGGTGCCCGACCCCGCCGACGGCCGCGCCAAGATCGATCCGCCTGACCCGGCGGGGCATCGAGGCCAAGGAGACGGCGCTGGGGATCTTCGCCGAGATCGAGCGCGAGTGGGCCGACCAGGTCGGCGAGGAGCGGGTGGCGGCGCTGCGCGACGCGCTCGAGCGGCTCTCCGAGCTGGAACGACTCGCTTAGGGGCGCCGCAGCGCCTGCGCGATGCGGCGTCTTCAGGTTGAGCGCGGCCAGCATCGCTCGCTCCGGCAGCGACCCGGTCGGCGGTAGGGCGCCGAGCTGCTGTGCCATCTGGGCGCCGTTCAGGTAGGCGTCGTTGCGGTGGATCTTGCCGTCGCGGATCCTCAGCACGTCGCAGCCGGTCAGGTCGACCCTGGCGCCGGTCGGGTCCATGCCTTCGAACCTGGCCTCGCCGTTGAAGGTCCCGCTTGCATGCCAGCGCACCGCCGCCAGGTCGCCCTCGGCGACGACGTCGAGGATCTCGAAGCGGAAGTCCGGGAAGGCCGCGAAGAGGTTGGCGAACCACGCCCGGTAGCTGTGCGGCACGGTCAGCTCGACCAAGCCATGGATCTCACCGGTGCCGCCGACCTCGTAGAAATCGGTCATCGCGTCCAGGTCACGCGCGGCGACGGCTTCGAAATAGGCCCGGGCGATCGAGCCCGTCTCGGCCGGGTGCTCCGTCGTCGGCATTGCAACAGGGTAAGCGGTGACGGCGGTTGGAGCGGCGCCGTCAGGAGGGTCTAGCGAAACTCGCGTATGCGGCTGGCGAGCGCCGGACCAAGCGGGGCAAGGACGCAGGGAGGCCGAATAGCAGCGCTATTTGGCCGACTGAGGACGCCGCACCGCGCCGTGTCCGCCGCCGCCAGACGCGTGCGGGAGTTTCGCTAGACCCTCCTAGCCGCCGAGCTGGTAGGCGACGATCTGCGGCGTCTGGCCTTCGGCCGGCGGCGAGGCCGGCCGGGGCGATCATCATGTCGCCCGCGACGGTCACGCCGGCGTTGGTGCCGGACGGGAGGGTTGCCTGCCAGGCGACCCTGCCGGAGTTCGGTGTCGAAGGCCTGCACGTTGCCGTCGGAGGTGGTCGCGAAGACGAGATCGTTGGCGACGGTGGTGAAGCCGAAGGCCGCGGCGGTGGGGAATTCGTGCTTCCATTTCAGCGCGCCGGTCTTGACGTCGAGGGCGACGAGTTCGCCGCTCAGTGGGCCCGGTTCCTGCCGTTCGGTCTGGGTGACGACTTCGAGCGGGGCGTTGACAACCGGCACGAAGACGGTCTTCCCGTCGGTGGCCATCGGCGCGATCACGCCGCCGAGCGAGCCGGGGTAGACGAGCGTACGGCGGCTTCAGCTTCGACGTTTCGCCGCGCATCGCCAGCAGGCCGTCGTCGTCGTGGCCGTTGTGTTTGCCGACGGCTTTCTTCCAGACCGGCTTGCCGGTCTTGGCGTCGAGGGCGAGCGACGATGCCGGACTTGCCGGCGCCGAGGACGAGTTCCTTGCCGCCCGCCTTGACCAGGATCGGCGGGTTCTGGAAGTCCCAGTCATAGAGGGCGTGGGGGGTGACCTGGTAGTACCACTCGAGCTTGCCGGTCTTTGCATTTAGCTTGACCAGCGCATCGGAGTACAGATTCGGCCCGGGTCGACTGGATCCCCACTCTTCTGATTCCGGTGCCCGGGAAGGGTGCCGGGTTGCCGACGCCGAGGTACATCGAGCCCGTGTCCGTCGAACGCCGGCGTGTACCAGAGGCCGCCGCCGGAGTTGACGTCGGGCTTCCCCCAGAGGCTCTTTGGCACGGTGTCGAAGTGCCACAGTTTCTTGCCGGTTTTCCCGTCCAGCGCCCAGACGATTCCCACCCCGCCGGGGCCGTAGAATTCGCCCACGTTGACCGGCACCGTCGAGACGTAGACGATGCCATCGTGGTAGCCGGGGGCCATGTCGATGCCCTCTTGTTCGTTGCGGATCAGCGGCACCGACCAAACCTGTTTGCCGGTTTCCTGGTCGAGCGCGAAGGCGGAGGTGGGGGTCGCCCCGTAGACCATTCCGCCCTGGACGACGACCCCGTTTGGCCCGTGATCGGGCAATTCATATTTTTTGCTCCAGAGCACGTCGCCGCTGCTCGCTTCGATCGCCTGCACGTTGGAGGCCAGGTCCTGCGAGTAGAGGACGCCTTTGCTGAGGATCGGTGAGGAGGCGTAGCTGCCGAAGGCGCTTTCGGCTTCGATCGGGTTCGTCCAGGCGATTTCGAGTTCGTTGACCGTGGAGGATTTGATCGGCCCACCGGCATTGCGCGTGTTGGCGAGCGTCGCCGTTGGGGTAGCCCGTGCCGTCGTAGCTCACGTCTTCGCCCGAGGCGGAGCTCCCGCAGCCCGCCACCAGCGCCGCCGCTGCGAGCATGGCGACCAGAGCCGCCACAACCCCGCCGTACCCCCGCCCGCCGGTTCCAACCATCATCGCGCGACCCTATTGGATAGATAAAATTCTGTCAAGTATTTATAGAAATGTGAGGGATTACAGACGACGGCTTCCGGTCGTCGAGCAGCGGCTGCAGCACCCGGTTGGCCAGCAGGCCCAGGGCGCCGAGGTTGGCGAAGCCCGGGCCCTGGCTCAGCCCGGCCAATCCGGGGATCTGTAGCCGCGGCTGCATGCCGCGCAGCTCGAGGTGGCGGCCGATCGGCACCTCGGTCCCCGCCGGGGTTCCCCAGATCTGCCCCACCCGGCTCTCGATCTCGGCTCGGGTCTCGGGCGTGAAGAGGCCGCTGAGCTGGGCCAGCAGGTCGAAGCCGGTGCAGTTGACGACGTAGTCGTGCTCGGGCCCGGCGACGCCCTCGGGCGACTCGTGACGGAGGCGCACGCCGTCGCCGCCGCGCGCGGCGGCGACGTCGGTGATGCGGCCGGTGACGAAGCGGCAGCGATCGTCGTAGGCGATCGCTGCCAGGCTCGGCGGGTCGAAGACGCCGCGGTCGGAGTGCTTGACGAAGTCGCGCCGCGTCGTCTGGTCGAGCGCCGCTCCATTCGACCTCGTCGGGGTTGGAGAAGACGCGGTTCTCGAGGAAGCTCTCGCCGCGGCTCATCGGCAGCATCGGCGTGTAGACGGTGAAGCGGGAGCGGGGGCGGAAGCCGCGCAGGAACATCATGCAGCTCAGCGCGCTCTCGCCGCCGCCGACGATCGCCACGTCGCAGGCGCTCTCCTCCGGCAGCTGCGCGAACTCCTCGCGCCTGCTGTCGCAGTGGAAGACCCGCGAGGCGATGTCCGGCTCGTGCGGGAACGCGCGGTGGACGCCGGGGCCGGTCAGGACCAGCGCCGCGGCGGTGTGGCGCGAGCTCCCGGCCGCCTCCTCGACCTCGACCGCCCAGCGCGCGCCGTCCTCCAGCGAGACCCGGGTCACCCGGCCCTCGACGTGGCTGACGCCCTCGGTCGCTCGCGAGAGGACCCAGGTCAGGTACTCGCCGTAGTCGCGATGGCGCACCTGACGGCGAGCCGGCGTCGATCCAGCGCGCGTAGCGGCGTCGGGCGACCATGTAGCGCTGCCAGGAGAACCGCATCGCCTGCTCGTCGATCGCCTCGCCCGCCTCGCCGAACTCGCGGAAGCTCTGGTAGGGGAAGCCGACGTCCTTGATCGGCGTCACCGCCAGCGGCTCCTCGCCCGAGGTCATCCCGTTGCGCCCCTTCCAGGACGCGGCGACCTCGGTCCCCTCGACGATCTTCAGCGAGACCGGCCCGAGGCCGAGCGAGTTGAAGGCGTGGACCTTGGTCGCGATGCCGGCGGCCTTGGCGCCGGCGCCGACTACGAGTAGATCGGACTCGGCTGCCATGGCTCGGCCGGGCTGGGGACGGGTACGGGCGTGCGCGGCTCGGCGATGACGCGGCCGCGCTTGTCGGGGCTGAAGGAGATCGCGCTCCGCCGTGCCCGCTCGGAGTCTGAGTCTGCGGGGCGCAGCTCGACCTCGCTCAGCACGGTGCGCAGCACCCGCTTCATCTCCAGTTCGGCGTAGCTGGCGGCGAGGCAGCGCCGCGTGCCGCCGCCGAAGGGGATCCAGGTGTAGGTGCCGGGTGGCTTGTCGAGGAAGCGCTCGGGCAGGAAGTGGCGCGGGTTGGGGTAGATCTCCTCGTTGCGGTGGATCAGGTAGACGCAGGGGGCGACGACGGTGCCGGCGGGAAGTGCGTATCCGCCCAGCTCCATCGGCTCCAGCAGGCGGCGGACCACGACCGGCACCGGCGGGCAGAGGCGCAGCGTCTCTTGCACCACGGCGTCCATATAAGTGGTCTCCTCGCCGGCGACGACCTCTGCCTGCAACCGTCGCCAGCTTCTCTGGGTGGCGCAGCAGCCGCTCGAACACCCAGGCCAGCGAGGAGGAGGTCGGTCCGTCGGTGAGCAGCGTCATCAGTTCGTCGCGCAGTTCCTCCTCGCCCAGTATCGAGCCGTCTTCGTAGCGGGCCTCGATCAGGATCGAGACGATGTCCTGCGGGCCGTTCTCGCCCGCGCGCCGCCGCCGGTCGACCTCCTCCAGCAGGGCTGCTTCGACGGGCGCCATCGCCGCCCTGAATCCACCGCTGCGGGCGAGCCAGCGAGGGCCCAGCGCCGCCGCCATGCTCAGCCGCCGCGGTTCGTTGAGCGCCGCGGTCAGCTCATGCAGCAAGCGTGCGCAATCGGCCGAGCCGGCCCTCGCGGTCGGGACCGAAGACCGAGCGCATGATCACCTCCTGGGTGATCGCCTGCATGTGCGGCCAGAGCTCGAAGGGCTCGCCGGACGGCCAGCTCCGCACCCGGCTGCGCGTCACCTCGGCCATCATCTCGGCGTCGGCCCCCATCCGCTTGCCGTGGAAGGGCGGCAGCATCAGGCGCCGCCGGGTCATGTGTCCCGGTTCCTCCAGCAGCATCACCGAGCGCGGGCCCAGCACCGGCAGCAGCAGCGGGTTGGCGAGGGCGACGCCGAGGCTGCCCGCCGGAGCGGTGAAGACCCGTTTGACGTCCTCGGGGTTGCAGAGGAAGACCCACGTGCCCGAGTGCAGGATGCGCAGGGTGAAGGTGTCGCCGTAGCGCTCCTGGCAGCGCTTCATGAGCGGGTAGGGCCGCCGCGCCCAGCCGACCGCTTGTAAGGCGCTGGGCATCCGCGGACCCGGGGGCAGCCCCGCGCCGCCCCCGGTCCTGCGGATGTCTCTCCCATCTCCCTTCATGCGTCCCCGCCCTCTGAGGAAGTCTCGAGTGCCGCCATCAGCTCGTCCTCCTCCTTGCAGGTGGCGGCGATCAGCAGCTCGAAGAGGTCGCCGGTGAACTCCGCCGGGAGGTTCGCCTCATCGCCCCGCGCCAGGTAGCGCTCGCGCACCGCGGTCACCCGGTGCGGCTGCATCATCGGGATGTCGTGGGCGAGCTTGTAGCGGGCGATGTCCCGACAGACCTCGAAGCGCTCGCCGAGCAGGCGGGCGATCTCGTCGTCGAGCCCGTCGAGGCGCCGGCGGTACGGATCCAGCCCGTTCTGGCTCATGCCGCCAGGACCTCCTCGACCGGCTCGTCGAGCAGCCCGGCCGCGAAGGCATAGCTGCAGGCGGCGAGGGACTGCAGGGCGTAGCCGCCCTCCTGGACGATGCAGACCGGCCGCCCCGAGGCCGCCAGCAGGCGGCCGATCTGGGCGAAGATCGTCGGCGAGAAGCCCCAGCTTCCGTGCGGGTCGCCCTCGACGGTGTCGTAACCGAGCGAGACGACAAGGGCCGCGGAGGTCTCGGCGAGCGAGTCGATCGAGCGAGCGACCGCGTCCAGGTAGGTCGCCGCGTTGGGGCTGCCGGTGAACTCGACCACCCGTTCCCGTCCGCTGCTCGGGGTCACCGTCTGAGCCGCGACGTTGGTCACCGGCCAGGCGTGCAGCGAGTGCAGGCTGGCGCCGTCCATCTTGGCGACGATCGCCGCGGTGCCGTTCGGGTAATGGAGGTCGAGGTCGAGGATGCCGACCGGTCCCAGGCCGCCCTCGCGCAGGGTCAGCGCCGCCGCCGCAGCCGAGTTGAGATAGCAGTAGCCGGCGAACCAGTCGGGACCGGCGTGGTGGCCGGGCGGGCGGCAGAGCGCGTAGGAGAAGCGCGCCCCGCCGACCAGACGGGCCGCCGCGGTGATCGCCGTGCGCACGCCCTCCTGGGCGGCGGCGACGAGCCCGGCGCAGACCGGGATGTCGGGCGGCAGCCCCGGTGCCGCCAGCTCGGGCATCACCACCGGCTCCTCGGAGCGGATCTCCCGCAGCGCCTCCAGGTAGTCGTCGTCGTGCAGCTCGGCCAACGTCTGCTCGACCTCGACCGTCGCCGCATCGGCATCGACGGGCCGCACCCGCGCGTGGCAGACCAGGCCGTTGCGCACCTCGGTCATTCGCCGCCGGTCGTCCATGCCGGGCAGCTTGCGGCCGCCTTCGAGGATCCAGGGCGCGCCGTTGCGGTGGCCGCCGCGCTGCTCGATCATCAGCAGCTCCTCGCTCATGACAGCAGCCGCCGCATCCTCGGTCCGAGGGGCGTGAAGTCGTTCTCGCGGTAGAAGCGTTCGGTGGCGCCGAGCCCGGCGAAGCTCTCCTGCGGCAGGCCGACCTCCAGACGGGGAACGCCGGCGTCGGCCGCCCGCCGGACCAGGGCGAGGACCAGCTCACGGCCGAGCGCCTTGCTGCGCCAGTCGGGATGGACCCAGAGGTCCTGGATCGTCCCGTAGCGCCCTGGCACGTGGATCGCGTACTGCCAGCTTGCGGCGAGGATGCCGACGACCCGGCCCTCATCCTCGGCGACGAGCAGCGCCCCGGCGCTCGGATCCTCGGCAAGGCGGCGCGCCCCATCCTCCAGCGCCGTGGCCGAGGGTCGCTCGCCGCCGAGCTCGATCAGCAGCGCTTCGACCGCGTTCGCCACGGCCGGCGCATCGTCGACCGTCGCCGCCCGCACGCTCATCGGACCCCGGCGGCCTCCGCCTGCGGCTCCAGCTCCACCGACCAGGCCTCCGGGGCGGCGCTGCCGGTGACCGCCTCGGCGATCGTCGCCATCGGCGCCCTCGCCTTGAGCAGGATCTCGTCGAACTCGTCCTCGGGGTCGGACTGCATGACGATCGCGCCGCCGGCCCCGATCGTCGTCCGGCCGGGGCGCATCACGATCGTGCGGATGACGATGCTGAGGTCCATCGCGCCGTCGACCCCGAACCAACCGATCGCGCCGGAGTAGACGCCGCGCGCCTCGTCCTCGAGGTCGTCGATGATCTCCATCGTGCGCTCCTTGGGCGCGCCGGTCATCGAGCCGCCCGGGAAGCAGGCGCGGGCGCACTCCGCCGCGCTGCGGTTCGGGTCGAGCACGCCGCTGACCGTGGAGATCAGCTGGTGCACCGTCGCGTAGTCCTCGACGATCATCAGCTCGGGGACGCCGACGCTGCCGACCTCGCAGACACGGCCGAGGTCGTTGCGCAACAGGTCGACGATCATCAGGTGCTCGGCGTAGGTCTTCTCGTCTTCGGTCAGCTCGGAACGCAGCGCCTCGTCGCGCTCGGGGTCGGCGGAGCGCGACGTCGTGCCCTTGATCGGGCGCGCCTCGACCTGGCGATCGCGATCGACCGAGAGGAAGCGCTCGGGCGAGGAGCTGACGACCGCGATCTCGCCGAGCTTCAGGTAGGCGGCGAAGGGCGCCGGGTTGCGCCGCCGCAGCAGCCGGTAGAGGTCGAAGGGGTCGGGGCTGGCGTCGGTCGAGATCTGGTCGGTGAGGCAGACCTCGTAGGACTCGCCGGCGGCGAGCTCGGCCTGGCTGCGTTCGATGTCGGCCAGGTACTGCTCGCGCCCGCGACCGCAGCGGAAGCTGACGTGGGAGTCGCCGGGGCCCTCGCCGAGGGCGAGTGGCGCAACCGGCTCGGGCGGGTCGGCGATGATCTCGCGCACCGCCTCCTCGGCCTCGTCTAGCCAGATCTCGGCTTCCGCCTCGTCGCCATGGCAGAGCGCGACAACATGCGTCCGTCTACGCACGTGGTCAACGGCGACGAGGCGGTTGGCGAGCATCATCACTGCATCGGGCATGTCGGACCGATGCACGTTTGGCGAGCCGCAGTCCGCCTTGAGCTCGTAGCCGAGATAGCCGACGAAGCCACCCATCAGTCCGGGCGGCAGGTCGGCGGGGGGTGGCTCGATCGCGTGCCCTGCGAGCCCGCGGTCGAGCAAGTCGAAGATCGAGGCACGTTCGCTCGTCGTGCCGTCGGCGCCGTGCCGGAGCGCCGTGCCGGACTCGACGTCGTACTCGAGCACGCAGCGGCCGGGGCCGGCGCTGGTGCCGAGGAAGGAGCGCTGCGCGAGCCGCGTCGGCGCGTCGGCGCTGTCGAGCCAGAAGGCGTGCTCGGCGTCGCCGAAGAGGCGTTCGAAGAGCGCCTCGGTCGCCGGTTCGCCCGGGATCGTCCGCAGCCGCAGCTCGCTCTCGCTTCCGCTGCGGACGCGCCGCGCCACGCTGCGCGAGGCGGGCTGTAGGGGCCGCTTGGCGCCGCGCCAGCGCGGCGAGCGCTGCCGGCGGGCGAGCTCGTAGAAGTTCTCGACCAGCCTGGCGCCGTGCTCGGTGGCGATCGACTCGGGGTGGAACTGGACGCCCCACATCGGCCGGCGGCGGTGTTCGATCCCCATCACGACGCCGTCGTCGGCCCAGGCGGAGACGTTGCCGTCCGGGCCCATGTCGGTGATAGCCAGGGAGTGGTAGCGGACGACGGGGAAGTCCTGCGGGATGCCGGCGAAGAGCCCGTCCTCTGAGTGGTGGATGCGGCTGAGCCGGCCGTGCATCGCCTCCGGCGCGCTCGAGACCTTGCCGGCGAGCATCTGACCGAGCCCCTGGTGGCCGAGGCAGATGCCCAGCACCGGGATCTCGCTGTAGCGGAGGATGTCGTTGCAGACGCAGAAGTCGTGCCAGCGCTGCGGGTTGCCGGGACCGGGGGAGAGGACGATCGCGTCGAAGTCCCAGCGCGAGAGCGCCCGCCAGGAGACGGCGTCGTTGTCGACGACGATCGGCTCCTCGCCGCTGACCCCGGCCAGCAGGTGGAAGACGTTGTAGGTGTAGGAATCGTGGTTGTCGACGAGCAGGGTCCTCATGCCGGTGCCTCCAGGCCGAGGCCGCGCGCGGCCCGGTCGAGGGTCGAGTTGACGACCCGCTGCACGTGCGGCGCCCGCTCCGCTTCCAGCTGCCAGCGGGAGAGGTGCGACGCGTAACGGGCCAGCGGTGCGACCTGAAGGGTCTCGGTGACGCGGCCCAGCAGGCGCCCGTAGGTCTCCGCCTGGACGACCGCGAAGCGGTAATCGGGGTCGAGCTCTGGGGCGTCTGCGGGCGTCGCGCCGTTGCCGTTGCGCGAGCGCGCCCGGACCAGGTCCCAGCCGAGTGCCTTGTCGTCGGCGAGCAGCTTCTCTGGCTCGAAGTCGACCCGCTTGGTCGCCGTGTGGAGGAGGAAGTAGCCGAGCGCGACCTGCGAGGCGACCTTGTCGGGGGAGGGATGCCCGCGCCTGACGGCGTCCCGCGCCGCGTCGGTCTCGATCTGCTCGTCGATCCACTCGACCAGGTGGTCGATCAGCAGCGCGTCCTTCTTGCTCGAGGCGATCTTCTCGCGTTCGCGCGCGACCATGCCGTGGAAGATGTCGTGGTAGGGGTGGAAGCCGTTGCCGCTGTCGGTGTGGACGAGCTCGGCCATCAGCTGGCGGCGGCAGGTGACGTGGGCGAACCACTCCTGGCCGCAGACCTGCACCGAGGTCGTGCCGTCGAGCCCGGTGTCGGCGAGCCAGTAGGCGAGCGCGCGCATATGCTGGGTCGGCACTCCGTCGGAGCGCACCAGCGGCATTTCCTCGAGCTCCTCGCGGCCGGTCATGTAGATCACCGTGCCGTCGACCCGCTTCTCCAGGGTCCCCTCCTGCAGCCCGAGCTCGGTCAGCTCGGCCACCTCGGGGAGGAAGTCGGACTCGAAGAAGACGCGGTCGAAGTGGATGCCGAGCCGGGCCAGGGTCTTGCGCTGGCCGGAGATCACCCAGGCCCGCGTCTGCGACCACAGTTCGAGCGCCGTCTGGTCCCCGTTCAGCACCCGCTGCAGCAGCTCGTCGGCGCTGTCGTCGAGCACGTCGACCTCGCGCGTCAACGAGTCGGCCGGGTGGTCGGCGGCGAGCCCGAGCGAGGCACCGTTCTTGACGTAGTCGGCGTAGCAATAGCCGACGAAGTGGTCCGACTTGACGCCGTTCTCCGCCGACCCCTGCGGGTACTTGCCGCTGCGCACGACCCCCGCCATCGCCTCGCCCATGCTGCGGCCGACGTCGCAGATGATGCTGCGCCGCTCGATCTCGCCGCCCGCTTCGCCGAGGGCGTTGCCGAGCGCATTGCCCAGCGCCAGGTTGCGCAGGTGGCCGATGTGCAGCGCCTTGGTCGAGTTGGCGTCCCAGAAGTTGAGCGCGAAACGCCGCCCGGCGGCGACGTTGCCACAGCCCGCCACCGCCTCCTCGCCCTGCTCCAGCGCCGACCCGCGCCGATCGACCCAGCCATCGTCGAGGCGCAGCCAGACCTGACCGCCATCGGATTGGACCGCCTCGACCCAGTCCAGGCCCTCGATCCTCTCCAGATCGTCGCGCGCGCCGCGATCCTCCTGCCAGTCCGGCGAGCGCGGCACCAGCATCAGGTCGAAGCGCTGGTGCGGTCGGTAGGGCGCCCGCAGGGCCCAGTGCGACTGGGTGTCAGCCCCGCCTCCCGCTTCGTCGAAGTAGTCGAAGAGATTGATGTCCATAGTCCCGGCGAACCCCATTGCCGATGCACCAGCCGGGGCTCGAACCCGGATCCTCGGCTTACAAACCCGATCCTCTAACCGATTGAGGTACTGGTGCGTATTTGTTTATCGAACAGTTGAGTAACTATTCAATAATTTTGGAGTGTAACAACGGAACGCAAGTCATGTCCATCCGGCAAAACGGATCGCGCTCTCGCCCGTCCAGGCGGGTGGGGGGCACCGCGGGAGCGGCAGCTAGATGACTTCGTAGCGGGGGTCGGCGGAATCCGGGTCCGACCCCTCGACGTACTGGATGCAACCCGAGCGGCAGAGGGCGCGGCAGTGATAGGCGACCTCCGCATAGGGGGCGCCGGCAGCCTCAACCAGATAGGACCTTGCTGCAGGCCTCGACTTCAGCAGCTCGAGGATTCGCGCTCTGGTCGGATGCCAGAGTGCTCTCATCTCTTGGGTTGGCACGAGTTCTCCTCTTTGTACTGAATGCAGTAGATGGAACTGCTCGTTCAGACATCTTCGCTTAATCACGCGAACTTTGCATGACAAAGTAGACATTTGCACGGACAAGAGGCGTTTCATGCCGCAGTTTCGGGAGAATTGATCGCATGCTGACTGTTGCAGTCACCGGCCCTACCGGCGAGATCGGCAAGGCGTTCATCTCCGCCCTCGAGCGCGCTCCCGAGGTGGAGCGGGTGATCGGCATGGCGCGGCGGCCCTTCGACCTCGGCGCGCAGGGCTGGGAGAAGACCGAATACCGGCGTGGCGACATCCTCGACCGCGAGGCGGTCGAGGCGCTCGTCGCCGAGGCCGACGTCGTCGTCCACCTCGCCTTCGTCATCGTCAAGGCGGGCGGAGGGGAGAGCCGCGAGATCAACCTGACCGGCTCGCGCAACGTCTTCGAGGCCACGGCAGCCGCGGGTGTCAAGCGCCTCGTCTATACCTCGTCGGTCGCCGCTTACGGCTTCCACCGCAGCCTGCCCTCGCTGCTGACCGAGGACGAGCCGGTGCGCGGCACCGCCCGCCAGCCTTACTCCGCCGACAAGGCCGAGGTCGAGGCGGAGCTGAGGGCGGCGCTGGAGGGCACGGCCACCGACGCCTACGTCTTTCGCCCCTGCATCGTCGCTGGGCCGCAGGCACCGCTGCTGCTCGAGCTGGTGCCGCTGCTGAGCGTCGGGCAGAGGTTGCCGGGGCCGGTTCGCTGGGCGCTTGGCAAGGCGCCCTCACTGCGCCCGGTGCTGCCCGACCCCGGCGTGCCCTTCCAGCTCGTCCACCACGACGACGTCGCCGCCGCGCTCTGCGCCGCGGTGATCGGCCACGGCGAGCCGGGCACCTACAACCTCGCCGGGCCGGGTGAGCTGACCGTCTCCGACCTCGCCCACGAGCTCGGTTGGCACTCGGTGCCGGCGCCGCAGCTCGCGGTCGGCGTCGCCGCCGAGGCGGTCGCGCCCTTCCTGCCTTTCCTGCCCGCCGAGGCGGCCTGGATCGAGACCGTGCGCCGCCCGGTCCTGATGGACACCTCGCGGGCGCGCCGCAAGCTGCACTGGATGCCGCACCACGACGCTCGCGAAACGCTGCGCGAAACGATCGCCGCGGTGCGGGCCGGCTGAAGCCGTCTTTCTCCGGGCGAGGGAGACTGGCCGTCCTGCAGTCGAATTGGGACCCCACGCGCAAGCGCGTGGGGTGGATGAAGAGCGCGGCCTGCGGCCGCGCGAAGGACAGATTGCATATCGCCGCTTCGCGACATTCGCCTGCAGGACGGCCAGCCTCCCTCGCTAGGCGGTTATCGGCACGCTCAAGCTACGTGGCGATCTCAGGGCTCTCAGAGCTGGTGAGGCTCTGGGGCTGAGCAGCTCTCGAAGCTCTGGTGGCGCTTGACGGGATGGTGGGTGCGCATCCGCGGGAATGTCGCGAAGCGGCGGAAATGCAATCCGGCTCCTGCGCGGCGAAGCCGCGCACCAGATTCACCCCAGCGCGCAGCGCTGGGGTGTCAATTCCCGCGGAGGCGCACCCACCATCCCGCCTACCCTCTAGGCCCCCGGCTCGATGTTCTGGTTGACGCGGAAGAGGTTGCCCGGGTCGTACTCCGCCTTGATCCGGGTCAGCCGCTCGTAGTTGTCGCCGTAGCTGGCCTTCACCCGCTCCTGACCCTCGTCCATCATCATGTTGACGTAGGCGCCGCCGGCCGAGTACGGGTGCAGCGCTTCGAAATAGTCGACGCACCAGTCGCGGATCGCGGCGGCATTGGCGGGGTCGGGATCGACTCCGGCGAAGACCGAGCCCCAATTCGCGTCGCGGTAGGCCCAGGCGGTCTCGGAGTTGCCGGCGTCGTGGGCGGCGCCGTCGATCGGGTAGAGGTGCATGGTCGACTGCCCGCTCGGCATCTCCGGCCCGAAGCGGGCGTGGGCTGCGACGGCCTCGTCGGGGATCTCGTTGACGAAGTCGGCCCGCCAGTACCACTGGTCGCCCTTCGGGTAGAGCGCGTCGAAGGCGGTCTGCAGAACCGCATGCGGCATCGGCTGCACGCCGTGCATCAGCGGCTCGGGCACCGAGTCGAGCAGCGGCGCCATCGCCGCGGCGGCCTCCTCCTCGCCGCCGACGTAGCACCAGACGATCCCGCAGACCTTGCGCCCGTGCAGCTCCTCGGGGAAGGGCGGTGCCGGCGGCACGGAGGTGTAGGCGAAGAAGCCGTTCAGCTCGCGCGGGGCGGCCAGGATGAACTCGCGGTAGGCGGAGAGCACCTCGGCGCTCTGGTCGATGTCCCAGAAGGTCGGGCCGCCGATCACGGTTCCGACCTCGTGCAGCCGGAAGAGGAAGGAGGTGACGACGCCGAAGTTGCCGCCGCCACCGCGGATCGCCCAGAAGAGGTCGGCGTTCTCGTCCTCGGCGGCGCGTACGCGCTCACCGCTAGCCAGCACGACCTCGGCCTCGAGCAGGTTGTCGATCGTCAGGCCGCACTTGCGGCTGAGGTGGCCCATGCCGCCGCCGAGCGTGAGGCCGCCGACGCCGGTGGTCGAGATGATCCCGCTCGGGGTCGCCAGGCCGTGCTCGCCGGTCGCGGCATCGACTTCGCCCCAGGTGCAGCCGCCGCCGACCCGCGCCGTGCGGGCGCCGGGGTCGACCTCGATCTGCTTGAGGCCGGCGAGGTCGATGACCACGCCGCCGTCGCAGGTGCCGAGGCCGGCGCCGTTGTGGCCGCCGCCGCGCACCGCGAGCAGGACATCGTTCTCACGGGCGAAGCTGACGACCCTCGCTACGTCATCGGGGCCGGCGCAGCGCGCTACCAGCGCGGGACGCCTGTCGATCATCGCGTTGTAGATCTGGCGGGCCTCCTCGTAGTTGCCGTCGGCGGGGCCGATCAGCTCTCCCTCGAAGCCCGGGATGTCCATTGCGCTGCTGGGGGTGTTCACGGTTCCTTCTCCTTGCGCTCGTCGATTTCTTATCCCGACTGAGGCTAGGACGGGTAACTCCCCCTGTCATGACCGGAGTTGACCCAATTCCGGGCCGCCGGCGCCGGTCGCTTCCCAATTGACTAGTCAGACCTGACTATGGTGTGCCTGTGGGCGATGCAACGCACGATCTCCCCGGGTCGCTTCGCCTCGCTGCGGCCCTGCCGTTCGTCGGCCGCGATGGCGAGCTGGCGCGGCTGCGGGCGCTGATGCCCCGTGCCGAGGGCGAGGGCCGCCGCGTAGCGCTGCTCGCCGGCGAGCCCGGCTCGGGCAAGAGCCGGCTGGTGCGCGAGTTCGCCGCCGCCGCGGCCGAGGACGGGGCGCTGGTCCTCTACGGGGCGGCGGACGCGGTCGTGCGGATGGCCTACGGCCCCTTCGTCGCGGTGCTCGACCGCCTTACCCGGGTGCTCGACGGGGAGGAGTTGAACGCCGCGTTGGGCCACGGTGGGCGCGAGCTGACGCGCCTCCTGCCCGACCTGGCTACCCGGTTCAACGAGTTGCCGGCGCCGCTCGAGGCCGATCCGGATACGGAGCGACTCCGGCTGCACACCGCCGTCGCCGACCTCCTCACCGGCGTCTCCCACACCCGGCCGCTGCTGCTCGTGCTCGAGGACGTGCACTGGGCGGACGCCCCGACCCTGCTGCTGTTGCGCCACCTCGCCCAGAATGCCGGCGAGGCGCGCCTGCTCCTGCTCGCAACCTTCCGCGATACCGAGGCCGACGTGTCGCCGGAGCTGGCCGACACGCTGGCCGACCTGCGTCGCTCCGATGAGGTCGAGCGGTTGCGGATGGGTGGACTCTCTGACGTCGAGATCGGGGAGTTCGTCCAGCGTGCGTCCGGCTGCGACCCCGGGCCCGAGCTGGGCGAGCTGGCGGGGGCGATCCAGGGCCTCACTGGCGGCAACGCGTTCCTCGTCTGCGAGCTCTGGCGCGCCCTCGAGGAGACCGGTGCCGTCGAGGTGTCGGCGGGGACGATCCATGTCGCGCGGCCACTGGATCGGCTCGCCAGTCCGGAAAGCGTCCGCGAGGTGACCGGGCAGCGCCTCGCTCGTCTCGCCCCCGAGACGATTGAGCTACTCGAGCTGGCCGCCGCCGTCGGCGCCGAGTTCGAGCTCGACGTCGTCCGCCATGCCACCGGCCTGGCCGAGCCCGAGCTCCTCGCCGCTCTCGAGGAGGCGGTGGCGAGCGGGATGGTCGAGGAGCTGCCCTCGCAGAGCCTCTCCTGCCGCTTCACCCACGAGCTGGTGCGGCGGGCGCTCTACGACGAGCTCTCGCGAGCGCGGCGAGCCGAGCTGCACCTTCGCGTCGGCGAGGCGCTGGAAGCCGCCGGCGCCGATTCCAACCGCGCCCTTGCCGACCTCGCCCATCACTTCGCCGCCGCGGTTCCCTTCGGCGGCAGCGAGCGCGCGGTCGAGCACAACCTGCGTGCCGCCCGTGCCGCCGCCGGGGCGCTGGCCTTCGAGGAGGCGGCGAAGGGGCTGCGCACGGCGATCGAGATCGGCGTGGACGACCCGCCCACCCGCGCCGAGGTCTTCCTCGAGCTGGGCGCCGTCAGCCACCGGGCGGGCAAGGCACCGGAGGCCCTGGAGGCGTTTGCCGCGGCGGCTGCGATCGCCCGCGAGCAGGGCAGCGCCGAGCTGCTCGCCCGCGCCGCGATCGGCTACGAGGACGCCTGCTGGCGTCCCGGCCTTGCGATCCAGGACTCGATCGAGCTGCTCGAGGAAGGGATCGCCGCCCTGCGCGACGGTGACGACGAGCTGAGCATCGGGCTGCTGGCCGGCCTCGCTCGCGCCCTGGATCTCAAGGGCGAGCGCGAGCGGGGCGCGATCGTCCGCGGCAACGTCGTCGCCTTGGCCCGCCGGCGCGGCGACCGATCCGGGCTGGCGAAGGTGCTGGTGCGCTCCTACTGGTCGCGTGGCACGAGCCCGCTGGAGGAGATTCTCGCGATGCTGACCGAGGCCAGGGATCTGGCCGAGGAGCTGGGCGACGCCGAACTGCGTACCGAGGCGACCGCCTGGCGCGTGCCGACTTTCGTCGCCCTCTCTGATCTTGACTCAGCCCGCGCCGAGGTCGCCGCCCTGCAGGAGATGGCCGAGCGCACCGCACAGCCCTTCATGCTCCACGTCGCCGCGCACTACAGCGCCGCGATCGCGGTCTGCGACGGCCGCCTGGAGGAGGCGGATGCGATGGCGCAGCGCTCCGAAGAGTGGAGTCGGCTGATGAGCGGGCGGGACGCCTCGGGCACTTACGGGATCCAGATGTTCAGCATCCGCCGCGAGCAGGGCCGCCTGGCCGAGCTGGCGCCGGCTGTCAGGCTGCTCGCCGGCGAGCCCGAGCGGGTCGGGCCGTGGCAACCCGGCCTGGTCGCCGTGCTCGCCGAGCTGGGGATGGAGAGCGAGGCAAGGCGGGAGCTTGCGCGTCTCGCGGCGGAGGGCATCGACGGCTTTCGCGACTCGCTCTGGCTCGCGACGCTGGTCTACCTGACCGACGCCAGCACCGCCCTCGGCGACGAGGCGATGGCCGCGATCCTCTACCCGGAGCTGGAGCCGCTCGCCGGCGGCAACGTGATGATCGGCCACCTGGTCGCCTGTTACGGCGCCGCCGACCGCTACCTGGGCATGCTCGCCGCGACGCTGGGCGAGGCGGAGCGCGCTGAGCGCCACTTCGAGGCCGCCCTGGAGCTGAACCGGCGCATGGAGGCGTCGACCTGGGTCGCCCACACCGCCTTCGAGTACGCCCGTTTCCTGCTCGGCCGCGGGCGCGAGTGGCGTGAGCAGGCGGAGGCGTTGCTCGGCGAGGCGGGGGCGCTGGCCGAGCGGATCGGCATGGCCGGCCTGCTCGCCAGGATCAACTCGCTCGGGGTCGTATCGTCGGGCGGCGCGCTTCCGGCCGGGCTCTCGCCGCGCGAGGCGCAGATCCTCGAGCTCGTCGCCCGTGGGCTCAGCAACCGTGAGATCGGCGAGGCGCTGACGATCAGCGAGCACACCGCCGCCAACCACATCCGCAGCATCCTGCGCAAGACCGAGTGCGCCAATCGGACCGAGGCCGCCTCCTACGCTCACCGCCACGGGCTCGCCTAGCTGGATGGTTGGCGACTCCTCCCTGACTGGATCAAAACCCCGCTACGATCCGGACATGGCGCTTTACATGATCGAGCGCAGCTTCGCCGATCAGCTCGACCTCACCGGCGACGACGTCGAGCTGATCGAGGAGATCAACGGCGATGAGAGCGTGCGCTGGCTCTTCTCCTTCCTGAGTGCCGATCGCCGCCGCACCTACTGCCTGTATGAGGCGCCGTCTCCCGATGCGATCAGGGCCGCTGCCCGCCGGGCCGACATCCCGGCTGACGAGATCGTCGAGGTCGGCCCCGCCACGCCCCAGTTCGCCGGTCGCCTGAGCGCCTGGGCCGACGCAGTCGGCTGAGCGACTGACGCTCGCCCGAGACCGGCCTGGCGCGCCTCCTACACTTTGGGGGATGTCGAGGCCATTCGAAGGCGACTCCACCTTCACGCTCTACCGGCGTGGGATCGAGCTGCTCGAGGAGGCCGATTTCGAGCAGGCGACGGGACCGCTGGAGATGGCCGCTCGTCGCGCGCCCGAGAAGTCCTCGGTGCGCGAGGCACTGGGGCGGGCCTACTTCCGCTGCGGCCGCTTTGCCGCCGCCGCGGCTGAGTTCGAGGCCGTCGTCGACACCCACCAGGTCAACGACTTCGCCCACTTCTGCCTCGGCCGGGCCCTGGCCAAGACCGGTGAGACCGAGCGCGCCCGCCATCACCTGGCCCTCGCCGCCAACCTGCGCCCCGACCGGCGCGACTACCGCTTCTACCGGGACCTCCTCGGCGCCTGAGCCCACCCTGACGTGCCGGTGGAGAGAGGTCCATATGGACCTCTCTCCACCGGCACGTCCTGATCAGAGGCCGGCGGTCAGGTGGCCGACGTTGCGCTTGCTGAAGTAGGGGCCGAAGGTGTGGTGGCGGTCGCCCGGTTTGCCGTAGCTGGTCAGGCCGTCGATCACCGTGCCATCTTCGATCAACCAGCCGCCGCCGCTGGCTCCCGGCAGCCAGTGGCAGCCGATCGCGATCGTCGGCGGGCCGGGGATCCGGTAGGTGATGATGTCGTCGCCGACGTAGGGCGATTCGCAGCCCTCCATCCAGCGCGAGCTGCCGGGATATCCGAAGGTCTGGAAGTCCTGTTTGCGGCTGAGGTCGGTGGCGATCGTGGCGCCGCCGCCGACCGCGTCGGCGACGTTGACGCCTTCGGCGTTGGGCGTGACCAGGATCGCCCCCATGTCGTAGTTGGGGTTGCCGAACTTGACCCACTGCTTCGGCGCGAAGACCGAGTTGCGGTGGGCGATGAAGGCGCCGAAGGGCGCCGTGCCACCGCTGTACGCGGGGACGAACTCGAGCAGGTCCGACCAGATGCTGCGGCCGTTGGGCGGCTGTGGCCCGGAGTTGACGCAGTGGCCGGCGGTCAGGACGAGTTTGCGGCTGGCACTGTTGATCGCGGTCGCCGAGCAGAAGCCGCCTTTGTTCCCCTGGCGGACGAAGAGGCGACCGTTGACGGCAAAGGGGGAGACGGTCGGTTCGGTCACGTGGGCGAAGCTGGCGAGCGCGGTGAGGCCGCGGACGGGCGCGGCGTCGAGCGGCGGCGTGGCACGCATCCGCGCCGCCGTCCAGTGCTTGGCGGTCCGCGCCGCTTCGCCCGGGCTCGCCGCGGCGGCGGGGTGGAGGCGGGCTGCGGCGCCGGCGGCGGCGGGCGCGGCGAGCAGCGCGAGCAGCAAGCCAAGCGTCGCCAGCACGCCGGCAGCGCGAGGCCAGGCGCTGTGCGGGCCCATTCGCATCGAAGGGAGGATAGAGCTAGGTCAACAGCGGGATCACACAGCGGTACGCGTGGGTGTCGGTTGAGATGTCCATATCAATCACTGACGTTGCGGAGACTGTCACTGTCGCGTAGACGTTTGGGCCCGAGACGACAGGAATGTCCCCCGACCACTCGTCGCCCGAGTCGACGTTGACCCCGGTCTCTTCGGCGAAGGCGGCGAGCTGCAGGGCCTCCGGCAAGGCACCGCCGCGGGCGGCGCATTTGCGCGCTGCGGTGGGGGCGTCGACGGCGCTGCTCGCCGAGCTCTCCCAGCAGGCGCCGGCAAAGGGCCGCGTGCCGGGGAGGCAACCGACGCTATGCCCGTTGACCGTCTTCGCGTCGACGGCGTTTACGGCGTTGAGCGCGGTCTGCGCGTCGACGGCGCTCTGCGCCGTGTCAGCCGAATCGGCGTGGGTCGCGCTCGGCACCTGGCCGAGGGTCAGCTCGTTGATGTCGGCGCCGGTCAGCGGACCGCTCGCCGCGCCGCCACCGAGGATGCCGGGCATCAGCCGGTTGGCCGCGATCGAGTGCGGTTTCAGCCGGTTGCCGGGAATCGACTTCGCCCGGATCGCTCTGCCATCGAGCTTCGCCTTCTTCGCCGCGTAGACGCTGCCGCCGAGCGCGACGAACAGCGCGATGACGGCGATCACCAACGCCGGCGAGTGCCGCCAGATCCCCTGCTTCATTTCCCCTCCGTAAACGTCCCAGTTTCCAGATTCGCGACGACCCTAAGCCGGGCGGTCGTGACAAGCCAAGCGAGACGGACGAACGTTCAGGAGGGCTCGATTACCCGTCCTCCGTTGTGGCCACTTCCACCGCACCGCATCGCTGCAGCACCGTTGCGTGGTAGATGATCAGGCCCAGGGGCAGATCGAACGTCTTCGCCAGCTGGGCCGGGCTGAGTGGCGCGCCCTCTTCGCTGATCTCGCGCAGTAGGCGTCGTCGCAGGGGGTGCGCCATCGCCCTGATGAAAATGGCGCGGCCGCGCCGCCGGGTCGACCCCCTGTGCCGCCGCGGCTGTTCGGCCTTGCGCGTCCGTTTGCCTGGCCTGCCCTTCCTCCGGGTGCGCCTGTTCCTACCTCGCTCCCCACGTCCCCCGGTCATCTAGCTCTTCCTCGTGAGGCTACCCGACTTCATCATCCACTTCCCGCGTTTCCTCGAGCAGCGCTTCGATCGGCGGATCGTCGGCGATCGTCGTCTTGTAGAAGTGCTCGACTGCCCCGCGGACCATTCCTTCGTCTGTCAGCTCGACGGCGCCGAGTTCCTCCAGGACCCTCATGTGGTAGCCGATCATGCCGACATGCAGGTGGAGCTCCTTGCCGATCCTTGCCGGGCTGGACTGCTCGCCGCGGTCGGCGAGTAGGCGCAGCATGCGGCGCCTCAACGGGTGCGTGATGGCGTTGATCAGGTTGGCTCTATGCCAACCGGGTTTCTCACGCTCCTTGCGTGCCCTGCTTCTGCGTGCCATCTCGCGCATCCTCTCTCAATCCAGATCGGCCCAAACGAACAGGGCGTTAAGGAATTTCGGCGGCAGTGTAGGAATCCTGACCCAGATTTACACTTCGAATGTTGCGACCAATCGGCGTGGATTTGTCTGTCTGGCGGCCACTAGGTTGCTACCAGCGACAAGTGGGCCCCGGACCGCGCGGCGGTCGCCGGCGGTACGGGGCCAGTCGACCGGTGGCTAGCCGTTCTTCGAAATGGCGAGAACTGGCAGGGTGCTACCGCTTGCCACGAGCTTCATCTGGTCACCCCCTTTCGATTTTAAAATGCTCAAAAAAACCAGAGCGTTTGTAATAAGGCAGCGCGAACCGACTGCGACTCAGACAGTTCCGCTACAAGACCGCCTAGACTTTGCGCCAGCGCTCGGCCAAGCAGAGAGCAATGGAGGAATTAATGGCGGACCGGTATCGAACGAGAACTCAACTCGATGTGCCGTACACGCTGCGCGTGGCGAAACTCATGGCCGACGAGCTGCGGATAAAGATCGTGATGGAGCTGAACATGCGGGAGATGAGCCCGAAAGGCTTCCACGATGAGTTCGGCGGGGGCTCGATCTCGAGGGTCTCGCGCGCGTTCGATCTGCTTGCCGAATTCGGCTGGCTCTTCCAAACCAGGACAGAGACGGGTGGGAAACGCCGGGGGGCCGTCGAGCACTTCTACCGGGCCACCCAGGCGGCTGTTTTCTACAACGAGATCTGGTCTCCCTTGCCGCAGTCGATGAAGGAAATGATCAGCGGAGGGATCTTCGAAGAACTGAGCGAGCGTGTGCGGAAGGCGATGGAGGCCGGCACGATCGACGCCCGTGAGGATCGCCACTTCAGCTGGATGCCACTTCTTCTCGATGAGCAGGGCTGGGAAAACGTGCTCAAGCGCGTCGACGCGATCTTCCACTGGCTCTTCGAGGAGCAGGAAGAGGCCAATCTCCGCATGGACAAATCCGGCGAGGAGCCGATCCCGATGACCGTCGCCCTTGCGGCCTTCGAGTCCCCCAAGGACACCGAAAAGCACCCGTAGCCTCTCCGGGTGTGGCCGGCACTAGACTCCCTGCTCGGTACAGGCAAGCGAAGAGCACTGGGGGTCCATTTGTCGCACCCTGAGGCCGAAGGCGAGCCCGACGGGCTGCTGGCGCTGCGGCTGTCGGAGATCCTCTCCGATCCGCTGCGGGGGAGGATCGTGAGCGAGTGCAGCGCTGCGGCGATGAGCCCGCGAAGCTTTCGCGACGAGTTCGGTGGCCCCTCGCTGGCCAGCGTCTCGGAGGCTTTTGAAGCCCTCGAGCGGGTCGGCTGGCTCGGTCGGCTGGAGGAGGAGGCTGAGGAGGCCCCGCCGGAGGCGTTCGATCGTCTCTATCGCACGGTCCGGCCTGCGCTTTTCTACAACTCGGTCTGGTCCAGCATGCCGGACTCGACGAAGGCCCTGGTGAGCTCGAGGGTCTTCGAGGACATCTCGGCGCGAGTAAAGAACGCGATGAAGGCCGGAACGTTCGACAAGCGCGACGATCGGCACCACACTTGGACGCCGCTCGAACTCGACCGCCAAGGATGGGACTCGGTGGTTGGGCGGGTTGACGCTCTCTTCCACACTCTTTTCGAGGAGCGGGAGGAGGCCGCGGCGCGCATGGCCGAGTCCGGCGAGGAGCCGATCCCGATGACCGTCGCCCTGCTTGTTTTCGAGTCGCCTAAGCACACGGCGTGACCGCCATGGCCCGCTCGGCGGGATAGACTCGCCCGCGTAGATTCGGTCGGTGGTCAAGGGAAGTCCGGTGTGAAACCGGCGCGGTCCCGCCACTGTGACCGGGCAAAGGGAGCTGCAGGCGCGCATCTTGCGCCGGCCACTGGGGGCGACACAGAGCCCCCGGGAAGGTGCGGCAGACCGATTCCCGGAAGCCAGGAGACCTGTCCCCGGCCAGCCATGACGACCCTCGAGGAAAGGGTGGCTTAAATGCCAAGACTCATTCCGTTCCGGCTGGCCGCCGTGTGCGCGCTGGCTTTCACCCTGGTGCTTTCGACCGCTGCGCTCGCCGTGGCAAAGGTCCCGGCCGAGCTGCGCGTGGTCGGCGGCGGCAAGACGATCGCTGAAGCGACGCTCAAGACCGGCACCACCTCGGTGCCGACCAGCCGTAAGGCAACCTGCTTCGGCAAAGGCACCGCCGGCAGCGGCAAGACGGCGACGATCAAAGGCGCCACGGCGCTTGGCCTGCTCGGCCAGGCGGCGAAGTCGACCGGCGCTCTGAAGCCTCTGCTGCTTACCGATGCTTTCGACTTCGGGCTGGGCATCTGCGGGGTCGGTGGCTTCAAGGCGACCTCGACGCTCTCCTGGTACCTGAAGGTCAACCACAAGAACCCGGAACTGGGTGGCGACGCGGTGAAGCTGAAGGCCGGGGACGAAGTTCTCTGGGCCCTGGAGCCATACCCCTACCCGAACGAGCTCTCGCTGGTCGCGCCGTTCAGCGCCCATCTCGGTGAGCCCTTTCAGGTCAGCGTCTTTTCCTACAGCGACAAGGGCAAGAAAAAGCCGGCTGCCGGGGCGACCGTCACCGGCGCGTCTGGGCCGACCGATGCCGCCGGGCACGCGACGGTGACCCTGAGCGAAGGCGCGACGCTTACCGCCAGTCGTGGCAAGGACATCCCCTCGAATGCCAGCACGATCGTCATGTGCGATGCGAGCGGGGCCTGCCCGGTTCCATGAGCACGAGCCGTGGCACGGCGGCTGCGATCGCGCTTCTTTCAGCGGCGCTCGCGGCCGCCGGCTGCGGTTTCGGCCCCGGCTCGGGGGTCGGCGAGGTCTCGCTGACGGTGACCCGGGACTACGGCGCAGAGCAGGTGCAGCCGGCGGCGAGCGGCGAGGCCTCTGAATCGGACACGGTGATGCGGGTGCTCGATCGCGAAGCGACGATCTCGACCCGCTACAGCGGCGGCTTCGTGCAGACGATCGACGGGCTCGAAGCCGATGAGCGCTTCGGCCACTCCTTCGACTGGTTCTTCTACGTCAACGGGGTCGAGTCCCCGGTTGGCGCGGCCGACTTCGCCCTGCACGGCGGCGAGGCGATCTGGTGGGACTATCGCAACTGGTCCGCTGCCGAGCGGGTTCCGGCCGTGGTCGGCTCCTGGCCGCAGCCGCTGCTCGGCGGCTACGAAGGGAAGTCGCATCCGGTGGTGCTCGAATGCCGTGGGGCCGGCGCCGCTTGCGGCGCGGTCCGGCGCAGGCTCGGCGCGGCCGACATTGCGCTGTCGGCGGCCTCGTCCGACGATGCGATCCGAGTCCTCGTCGCCCCCTGGGCACGTTTGCGCGACGATCCGGCCGCGGCGCAGCTGGAGCAGGGTCCGCAGGTGAGTGGAGTCTTCGCCGACTTCACCCGGCGTGCCGGCGGCTACCAGCTGCAGGGGCTCGACGAAAGCGGTGAGTCGGTCCACGACTTCGGTCCCGACGCCGGTCTCGTCGCCGCCACGCGCCGCTTCGACGCACCGCCGGTCTGGCTCGTCAGCGGCGCGACCGCAGGCGGCGTGCTGGCCGCCGCCGGCCTGCTCGACGCCGCCCACCTGCGTGACCACTACGCGGTGGCAACCGAGGGCGGCCGGGAGATGCCGTTGCCGGTGCGATGAGGTCCCCCTTCGCCTACACGCCGCGACCGGGGCCGCTGCAGGCGGCCTCGCCGGGCGCTGCCGTCACCTATCTCGGCGCCCTCCTCGTCGTTGCCTTTCTCTACTCGAACCCCCTGGTGCTGTCGGCGGTGGGGATCGCCGCGGCGCTGGCCGGCTACACCGCCGGGGCCGGCGGCGCCGTGCGGGTCGCGCTGCGGATGGGCCTGACCCTGGCCCTGCTGATCGTCGTCGTCAACGTCCTGGTCGTCGATCGCGGTGAGACCGTGCTGCTGCGCCTCGGCGAGGCACCGCTTCTAGGCCGCGTCGACATCACCGCCGAGGCGATGGTCGAAGGCGCGATCCTCGGTCTGCGGGCGGGGGTGGCGATGATCGCCTTCGCCGTCTACTCGGCCTGCGTCGACCCGGATCGCGTGCTGCGTGGGCTGCGCCCGATTGCCGGGCGCTCGGCGCTGACCGCGGCGCTGATCTCCCGCCTCATCCCAGTAGCCGTAGCCGACGCCGCCCGCCTGCGCGACGCCGCCCGCCTGCGCGGCCCGGCCGCGGCGCCCATCGGCCGCACCGCGCTCCTACGTCGCCTGATGGCCGGCTCGTTGGACCGGGCGGTAGACGTAGCGGCAACGCTCGAGCTGAGGGGATACGGCCTGACGCGCCTGGACACTGCGCGAGGGGGTGTCCTCGGTCGGTTGGATCGGGTCACGCACAAACAAGTGCGCTCCCCTCACCGCCCTCCCTGCGTCCTACCCTCGCTTGGTCCAGGGCGCGTCAGGATGCGGTTTAAGTCTCGCTATGACGGGCGTTTTTATTGTGTTGGTGCCGTCGTGCTAATTGCCGCGATCGTCGGAATGGCCCTTGGTGCCGACAGCTTCCACGCCTACCCGACGATCGAGGTCGGGCTCGGCTCGGGAACCGTCGCCCTCTCAGCGCTGATCGTCCTCTCCGGCTTTGCCCCGAGGAGGCGCAATGTCCGCTGAGGTCGCAACTCTGTCGCGCGCCGTCCCGGCCTTTGAGGCCGAGCACCTCACCTACGCGTACCCGCACGCCGACCCCTCTCTCCTCGATGTCTACCTGACGCTGGCCCCGGGGGAATTCGCCCTCCTGGCCGGACGCTCGGCCTGTGGCAAGACGACCCTGCTGCGCGCCGCCTGTGGCCTCGTGCCGCACTTCCACGGCGGCGAGATCGAGGGCAGCATCCAAGTTGCGGGCCTGGACGCGATAGCGAGTGGCCCGGGAGAGCTGGCAGCCGTCGTCGGCTACGTGGCCCAGGACCCCGAGACCCAGATCGTCTCGACCACGGTGGCAGCAGAGATAGAGCTGCCCCTCGAGATGCGGGGCGACCCGCAAGCTTCTCGCGCCCGCGCCGTGGAGGAGGTAGCCCTGGCTCTAGCCATCCCGCACCTCCTGGGTCGAACCGTGGACACCCTTTCGGGTGGAGAGCTTCAACGTGTCGCTCTCGCTGCAGCTCTGGTGACCAGACCCAAGCTAGTGCTGCTCGACGAGCCAACCTCCCAGCTCGATCCCGTTGCCGGAGACGAGCTCATCTGGCTCCTGCGTCGCTTGAACGAGGAGTGGGGGGTATCGATCCTTCTAGCCGAGCACCGCCTGGAGCGCTGTCTAGCCGCCGCCGACCGAGTCATCGCCATGGACTCAGGATCCGTCGCCTTCGACGGTTCTCCGAGAGACTTCCTCGCTTGGGCCGAACAAGCCGACGCCGCCCTGGAGACCCCCGCCGCCCGCCTCTTCTCCCTTGCAGGAATCGAGCCTCTCCCTGTAGGAGTTAGAGACGCCCGAACCCTTCTCCGCTCCCGCCAAGAGGAGCCTGCTCAAGGCCGGAGGGACGGGGGTCCCCCGGCAGAAACTTGTGAGCAGGCGGGATCGGCGCCCTCGCCAAGCGCCGAGCGCGGGTTTCGGCCGGGGGACCCCCGTCCCTCCGCGCCCACCGCAGCCGCCGAAGTACGGAACCTATGGGTAGAGCTCCGCCAAGGAGACAATCCCCACGACGTACTGAAAGGCATCGACTTAAGGATCGACCAAGGCGAGCGCGTAGCCCTGATGGGTCGCAACGGCGCCGGTAAGAGCACGCTGCTGCGAACGTTGGCCGGACTCGTGAAGCCGGTGCGAGGGAAGACCAGGGTCTCCGGAGAGATGGCCCTGCTTACGCAGAACCCCAGCGATTACCTGGTGCGAGAGCGAGTGGGAGATGAGCTTCCAGGAGACGATGGCTTGACGGCGCTGCGGGTCGTAGGTCTCGAGCATGCGATCGATAGCGACCCACGCGACCTCTCCGGCGGCGAGCGCCAGCGGCTGGCACTGGCAATTGCGCTGGCCGGGCGCATGGAGGGTGGCGAGATGCCGGGTCTCGTCGCTCTCGACGAGCCGACCCGCGGCATGGACCGCGCCCGCCGCGGCGACCTGGTCGAGCTGATCGAGGGACTTGCCGGCCGCGGGGCCGGCGTCCTCGTCGCGACCCACGACGTCGAGTTCGCGGCCAGCTTCGCGCAACGCGTCGTGCTGATGGGCGACGGGGTCGTGATCGCCGACGGCAGCGCCGCCGAGATCCTCTCCGGCGGCTGGTACTTCGCCACCGAGGTCGCGCGCATCCTCGATCTGCCCGGCGTGATCACCCCGGAGCAGGGTGCCGCCAGCCTCGATCGGGAGCCTCCGCAGTGAGCTGGGAGCTGGCCAGCTTCCTCATCCTCGGCGCCGCCCTGCTCGGCGGCTTCGCCTGGTACGAGCGTTCGCGGCCGACCTCGCAGGTCGTCGCCCTGGTCGCCGCCCTCGCGGCGCTGGCGATCGCCGGCCGGGTCGCCTTCGCCGCTCTGCCCAACGTCAAGCCGACCACCGACATCGTCATCTTCGCCGGCTTCGCACTCGGCCCGGCGCCGGGTTTCGCCGTCGGCGGCCTGGCCGCGCTGGTCTCCAACTTCTGGTTCGGGCAGGGCCCCTGGACGCCGTGGCAGATGGCGGGATGGGGGATGTGCGGGATCTTGGGGGCCGGCCTGGCGGTCGTGCGCCCCCGTGCCGGTCGCCTCACCCTGGCCGTCGTCTGCGCCTTCGCCGGCGTCGCGTACGGCGCTCTGCTGAACTTCTCTTTGATGGCGACCTACGGAGGGGACCTCTCGGTCAAGCATTTCCTCGCCCTGGAGGCCCGTGCCGTGCCGTTCGACGCCGCGCACGCGATCGGCAATGCCGCCCTTGCCCTGGTGGCCGGGCCGGCAATGATCCGGATGCTGGTCCGCTTCCGCGAGCGCTTCGAGTGGCACGCCCCGGCTGTCGCCTCGGTGCTGTTGCTGGCGCTCGCGCTGGCCAGCGTGCTGCCGGCCCGCGCGCAGGCCTCCGAGGTGAGCCGCGCCGCCGAGTGGCTGGTCTCGACCCAGAACGCCGACGGTGGCTGGGGGTCCGCCCCCGGACATAGCTCTGCCCCCGACATGACCGCGTGGGCGATGCTGGGCCTCGAGGCATCCGGGCGCAACCCGCTCGACATATCCAGCGAGGGGCACGACGCGGTCGGCTATCTGCGCAGCCACGTCGATGAGCTGAGCAGCCCCGGCGACTACGCCCGCACGATCCTCGCGCTCGAGGGGGCCGGCGTCGATCCACACGACTTTCGCGGCCGTGACCTGGTCTCGGCGCTGGCCGGCCAGCGCCGCAACAACGGCTCCTATGAAGGTTGGCCGGGGTCGACGGCTTTCGCGGTTATCGCGCTGCGCGCCGGAGGTGGCGGTGGCATCGACCAGTCGATCTCCTGGCTTGCCAAGGTCCAGAACGGCGATGGCGGTTGGGGTGACGTGCCGGGCTCGCCGAGCACGGCCGACGGCACCGGTGCCGCGATGCAGGCGATGCCAGATAGCAACGTCGCCAAGCACGGCCTCGGTTACTTGCGCAACGTCCAGCGGCCGAGCGGCGGCTTTGCAATCGGCAGCTCCGGTGCGGTCAACGCCCAGTCGACCGCTTGGGCCGTCCAAGGGATGGTGGCGGTGGGCATCGACCCCGCTTCGGTGCACGAGCAGGGCAAGAGCCCGCTCGAGTATCTCGCCGCTCGCCAGGATGCCGATGGCCACTACCGCTACTCTGCGTCCAGCGATCAGACGCCCGTCTGGGTCACCGGTCAGGTGCTCGCGGCGACGGCCGGCGACTCCTTCCCGGTACCCCCGGTTCCGCGCGCCGCGCCCGCCCCGCCGACAACCAGCGACCTGAGCGCGGCGAGCCCGGTGGCGCCCCCGCTACCCACCGACTCGAGCCAGGAACTTGCCGAAGCGCTCAATCAAGGGAGCGGCGTCGGCGGCGTCCCGCCGGCCACCGGCGGCAGCGGCAGTGATTCCCCGGCCAAGCCGCGGGTGGGTGGGGGCGGCGTCATTCCGGGAGCGCCCCAAGCGGTCATCCCCGAGGGCGACGAAGTCGAACCGACTCCCACCGAGTCTGCCGCGCCCCGCTTCGAAGCAAGCGACAGCCCGGGTCCCGAGCCCTGGGCACCGCTCGGCGTCGGCTTGGCCACCGCCGGTGTAGCCCTCGGCAGCGTCCTCTTCCTCGGCCGCCGTTTCAGCTGGTAGCCGGGGCGCTATACGCTCGCCGACATGGATGTCGAGACCGCGATTCGCACTCGCCGCACCCACAAGGCTTTCGGGCCCGAGCCGCTCACGCGCGAGCAGATCGAGGAGCTGCTCGAGCTCGCCCGCTGGGCGCCGAATCACAACCTGACCGCGCCCTGGCGCTTTCGCGTCGTCGGGCCGGAGGCGCTGGTGCGGTTGAAGGAGGCCGCCGGACCCGAGGGCGCCGCCAAGCTCGACCGCGCTCCGACGCTCATCGTCGTCTCCTGCGTGCTCTCGGGCGATCCGGTCCAAGACGAGGAGGATTTACACACGACCGCCGTCGCCTCCTACATCGTCCTGCTCGCCGCCCACGCCCGTGGCCTCGCCGGCTACTGGCGCACGCCCGGCCTGCTGCGCTCGGCCGCGGGCCGCGCCGCCGTCGGCCTGCCCGACGGCGAGCGCTTCGTCGGCCTCCTGCATCTCGGTCGGCAGCGACAGGAAAAAGAGCCGCCGGAGCGTCCGCCGGTTGCGCAGACGACCACCTACCTGGATTGATGGCGGCCGGATGCTGACTCGCGCCGCAGCCCTGCAGGAGATCGCCGGCCAGCGCTTCGAGGTGGTCGTGATCGGCGGCGGCATCACCGGCGCCGGGGTCGCCCTCGACGCCGCCTCGCGCGGTTACTCGGTGGCCCTGTTGGAGCGTGGTGACTACGCCGTCGGCACCTCCAGTCGCTCCTCGAAGATGGTCCACGGCGGCCTCCGTTACCTGCAGAACTTCGACCTCGGCCTGGTCCGCGAGGCCTTGCTGGAGCGCCAGCTGATGGTGCAGCTGGCGCCGCATCTCGTCTACCCGACGCCGTTCCTCGTCCCCTCCTTCGCCGAGGAGCGGCGCGACCGCAAACTCGGCATGGGGCTCAACATGTATGACGTGATGGCGACCACGCGGGTCGGCCGCAGCCGTCGCGAGATGCGCTCCTCCAAGGACGAGGACGCCGACTTCTACTGGTCCCCCGACCGCCACCGCGCGATCAACCGCGACGAGGTCCTTGAGATGGTGCCCGCGCTGGAGTCGCGCGACCCCAACGACGCCTACCTCTTCTACGACTGCCAGACCGACGACGTGCGGCTGGTGCTGACGATCCTCGGTGAGGCGGAGCGCTTCGGCGCGGTGATGCTGAACGGCGCTGAGGTGACCGAGGTGCTGACGAAGGACGGCCGCGCGACGGGAGTCGCCGTCGTTGAGGCGGACTCGGGCGAGCGCTTCGAGGTCGACGCGGAGAGCGTCGTCAACGCGACCGGCGTCTGGGCCGACCGGATCGGCGCCGAGGTCGCCGACGAGGAGGACGTGCCGCGGATCTCGCCGAGCCGCGGCACCCACGTCCTGGTCGATCGGGACGACCTCTCCACCGGCAGCGCCGCCTGCATCGTCCCCGCCGGCGAGGGCCGCCACATCTTTGCCCTTCCCTGGTACGGCAGGACGCTGATCGGCACCACCGACAACGACTACGAGGGGGACATCGACCACCCCCGGCCGGGCGAGGCCGACGTCGAGTACCTGCTCGGTGCGGTCAACGCCTTCTTCGGCATTTCCCTGAGCGATTCCGATCTGGTCGGCGCCTACGCCGGCGTGCGGCCGCTGCTCTCCACCGGCGACCCGAAGAAGTCGGTCGACATCTCGCGCAAAGCCGAGCTGTACGAGACCTCCTCGGGGATGCTGACCATTACCGGCGGCAAGCTCACCACCTGGAGGCGGATGGCGAAGCAGACGGTCGACCGTCTGGTCGAGCGCGAGGGTCGCGAGGCGCCCTGTCACACGGCGGAGATCCCACTTGGCATGGAGGCGCGGCCGGAGGACCTGGAGGCGCCCGAGGGGGTGGGGGAGGCGACCATCGCCCAGCTCGAGTTCCGCTACGGCCACGCGGCGCGCGCGGTGTTGCGCCTCGCCCGCGAGGACCCGAAGCTGGCCGCCCCGATCGTCCCCGGCCGCCCCGACCTGCTCGCCGAGGTGGCGATCGCGGCGCGGCTCGAGCAGGCGCGCTGCGTCGCCGACGTGCTTCTGCGCCGCACCCGGCTCGGGCTGCTGGCGGCGCCGCAGCTGCGCGGCACCGACGTCGCCCGCTCGGTCTCCGCCGTGCTCGGCGCAGAGCTCGGCTGGTCGCGACGTCAGGTCAAGCGCGAGGCCGAGGCCTGGCCGGAGGCGCTCGCCGAGGCCGGCGTCGACGCCGCCGCGGTCGGAAGTGCATCGCGACGGCCCGGTTGAATAGCCTGCAACCACGATGACTAAAGCCGAACTCGAGTCCAAGCACATTGCCGAGCTGCATGAGCTCGCCGCCGACGCCGGTGTCGAGCGCTACCGCATGCTGCCCCGCGCCGAGCTGATCGACAAGCTCGCGGGGGGGAGTGGCGGTGGGGCGCCGCAGCCGAAACGCGAGCGCTCCGGAGGGGACTCCGGTCAGCGCCGGCAGCGCAATCGCAGCCGCAAACCCCGCGCGGGGCGCGGCGACCGCGAGCCACGCGGCGACCGTCAGGAGCGCAAACCCCGCGAGGATCGGAAAAGCGAGCAAAAGGAGCAGCCCGCCGCGCCGCGCGAGCCCGCCGCCGCCGCCTCACCTGCCGATGCGCCGTCCGCCGTGGAGCGCCCCAAACGCAAACGGCGCCGCCGGCGTTGGGGTCGGCGCCCCAAGGGCGTTCGTGTTCACGACCTGCTTCTGCCCGCCGCCTCCGGCCGCCAGGCGATCGTCTACGCCGAGAGCCGCGCCGCCTGCACGGCGATGCTGCGCGAGGTGGCGGCGGAGCTGTCCGGCGCCGCCGAAGGACCGGACCCGATCGCCCTGCTGGTCGACCCGACACCGGAGGAGCTCGCCGACTGGAAGCGCGAGGCGCCCAAGGCCGAGATCGTCTCCGCCGGCAAAGCGAAACATGCCGAAGACGCCTTGGCCCAGGCTCGCTCTCGGGCCGGTGCGGGCGAGGACGTGATCGTCCTGATCGATTCCCTGAGTCGCTTCGCCGAGACCTTCGCCGGTGCCGAGGAGGCCCGCGAGCTCTTCGACGCCGGACTCGGCGCGGGGTCCGGCTCGCTGACCGTGGTTGCCGCCGTCGAGCGTGCCGGCTAGCCGGGTTTTCGCCCTCGCCACCCAACAGAGCCGATCAAGAGCGAGCTGGGGGAACCTGCCCTAGTCGGTGACTTCGATTGCTGTGGACGACCCTGCTGCGTTCGTGCCGCTGACTTCGGCGTCGAAGTCTTCTTCCCCCGTGGTGGTTTCGGCGCTACCGCCGCAAAGGACCCCGGACCTCGTGGCTTTGATGCCTTTGATCGGTCCTCCGAATGTGATCTTCCCGCCTGCCACGTTGCGGACGAAACCCCCGGTCAGCCCGCTCTGCGCCGGGATGTTGAATGTGCAGACCGTGGTGGCGTGGGTAGCGCTGGTGTACACGTGCGCTTCGATCTGTTTGCCTGCAGGGCAGACGATGTCAGTCGTGCTCCCCCATTTCCCGACTTCGATTGTGGTTCCAATGTGCCAGACGTAGTCACAGCCATTCATTGTCACTGTGGCCGGGGCGGCGAGTTCGCCAATTGAGCCAACGCAGTTGCTTTGATCTTGCGCCACTGTGCGTTCTGTGGCGGGCAGGTTGCCCACACCGTGGGGTGTGTCATTGATGTTGCCGATTGTGTAATGGACATGGCATTCCACTCTTTGCCCAAACAATCTGCGCAAACTCTTCGTTCCGGTTGCGCTTGTTGCTGTTAGCTTCACGGACGTGCCGTCGGCCACGACATGTCCTTGTGACTGGGCTGATGCTGCCGGGGCGGACATCGAGCTCACCGCCAGGACGGCTGAGATCGAAAGACCGAGAGCTCCTAGGTTGCGAGTCATCTCCCTTCCTTTCGATCGACGCCTATGGCTCCTTGGGACCGGCTGATTTCTGGATCAATGACCAAGAATAAACGAATAATTTGGTGTAGTCTACTTATATTGATTAGCTGCTGGGTGGCTGTCAATCCTCTGGCTGCCCGCGCATCTGCAGAGCCCGTCGGGCTTGTCGAAGAGCTCTACGTCGGCGGCTGGGTCTACTCGCCGACGCCCGGCCCGGGCGGGGATGTCTGGTTCAGCTTCGATAAGGACCCGGTGCGGACCGGCGACACCGCGATCGGCCGGATCACGCCGCAGGGCAAGAAGACTCTCTTCAGCAAAGGGCTCGACCCCCGCAGCGGCCCCGGGGACATGACGCTCGGCCCCGACGGGAATATCTGGTTCGCGGACGACGGCAAGCGCCCGGCGATCGGCCGGATCACCCCGCAGGGCACGATCACCGAGTTCAGGGCCGGGCTCGCTCCCAAGAGCAGGCCGGGGACGATCGTCCCCGGCCCCGACGGGAACCTCTGGTTCACCAAGGTGGGGCGGAGCCCGGCGATCGGCCGCATAACGCCGGACGGCACGATCACCGAGTTCCGCGAAGGCCTGGATCCGAAAGGCACGCCCGTGGGGATCGTCGTCGGCCCCGACGGCAATCTCTGGTTCGGCGACACCGCCAGGACGATCGGGCGGGTCACGCCCCAAGGCGCGATTACCGAGCTCGGCGAAGGGCCGCCAGCCGTGGGCGGTCTGGTCGCGCCGGTCGCCGGCCCCGACGGGAACATCTGGACTGCCGCCTCAGGCTCGCCTCTCGGCTTTGCGCGGGTTTCTCCGCTCGGCGCGATCTCCAAGTTCAGCGCCGGCTTGAGCTCGCAGGTCAGCCTGCTCGGCCCGCTCGCCGCCGGCCCCGACGGCAACCTCTGGTTCACCGCGCGGGGAAGCGATCATCTGGCGGTCGGGCGGGTCACGCCGAGCGGTGGGATCGCCGAATTCACCGACTGCCTGCACACGGGCCCGCCCTACACCGGCCCCAACTCGATAACCGCCGGTCCCGACGGCAACGTCTGGTTCACCAGCCTGACTACGCGCAGCCTGCCCAACATCGGCACGCCGCCGGCGATCGGCAGGATCACGCCCAGTGGCGAGATCACTGAGTTCCGCGCCGGCATGATCTACGCCAGCTCTCCGAACGAAATCATCACCGGCCCCGACGGAGCACTCTGGTTCGCCGATCGCGAACTGAGGTCGATCGGCCGTATCGTCCCGCCGAGCGCCCCACCGAACACCTTCGTCGTCCGCCCGGCGGAGCGGGCGCGGCGCGACGGCGTGACCTCGGTTCCGGTCGCCGTCCCCGGCCCGGGGACGCTCACGATGCAGCCGATCGGCCTGCTCTCTTACCGCAACAGGCTGACCCCGCTCCACGGCGCGCCCGCGTCCGCGGCCAGCGCAGCGATTTGTGGCGAGACGAGCCTCCGCCTCGCCCTCAAGGGCATCGCGAGGGCGCGCCTGCGCCACTACGGCGGCATTCGCCTCAAAGCGAAGGTCGCCTTCACGCCCAGCGGCGGCTCGACCTACGAAGAAGAGGTCACGATCGGGGTCGGACTGCGCCGACGGTGACAGGGAGGCCGGCGACGATTCAGCGCCGGTAGGCGATGCGGCGCCAGGAAGGCTCTTTGGAGAGCTCGATCAGCTCGTTGCTGCGATCGGGCTGGACGTAGCCGAAGGTCTGCGTGGTGTCGTCGAAGACGACGTCGAGCTCACCCTCCTTGACCCGCTGGTCGAGCCAGGCACCGCGGAAGACGAGGCGCCGCAGCCAGTGGACGAGGCTGCGGTTGGAGGGGCCGACCAGGTCCTCCCAGTTGACGTTGATGTGCTCGCCGAGCTCTGAGCTGGGCTCGGCGATCTCGCCGTTGACGGCGAGATCGAGCAGGTCGTCGAGCTCCTCGCGGCTCAGTCCCTGCTGGACGAAGCCGAGTTTGACCGCGGCCTGCTCGACACGCTGGCCGAAGTCCTCCTCGTTGAAGGCAAAGCGGAGCTCGCCGTACTCGAGCACGTAGTCGGAGCCCGACTCGTAATTTCCTCTGCGGGTCGTCTTCTTGTTCATTGAGTTGAAGCCAATCCGCCGTCGCCAGCCCAGCAACGGCAGGTGCTGGATCATGCCTGTCATCGTAGTCCCGTGCCTTGTGGAGGAGACCGCTGAACGAGGTTTTGCGCGTCGAAGCGCTGCGAGGACGATCCGGGGCGGGGCGCTCAGGCCCCGGCCAGATACCGCGCCAGGGCCTCGCCGATCGGCTGCTCGGTCTGGGACTCGTAGAAGCTGAACGCCGGGCTGGGGTTGACCTCGAAGCAGAAGACCTCGTCCTCCGGCGTGATCCGCAGGTCGATTCCGGCGAAGGGCAGGTCCAGCTCGTGGGCAAGCTCGACGCAGCGTTCCTCGACCTCGTTCGGCAGCGTCGCGGGGCGCATCTCGGCGCCTTCTCCGGCTTGCCGGACGGCGTAGCGGTAGTCGGTGGCCTCGCTGCGCACGGCGGTGGCGATGACTTCGTCCCCGATCACGTGGGCGCGCACGTCGGTGCCGGGGACGAACGCCTGGAACTGCACGGGGCACCAGCGGATCAGCTCGAGCCGCTCGAGGTCGTTCTCCTCGACGGACTGGACGATCGAGCGGACCCCGCTGATCGACTTGTAGATGACGCGATCGTGGCCGGCGGCGAACTCCCGGGCCAGCTCGGGATCGTTGGTGATCAGCGTCTCCGGCACGGAGAAGCCGTGCGCGGCGATCAGCTGCGACTGGTAGGGCTTGGAGGAGTTGGAGCCTTGCGGTCGCGAGCGGTTGACGACCCGTCCGGGGGCGATCTCGAACCAGGTCATCAGGGTCTCGTGCAGGGTGCGGCAGTGTGCCCGCAGCGGTGAGGAAGCCGGCTCGTCGCGCAGCTCGGGCAGGAAGCGGTCGTCCATCAGGCGGGTATAGACGCCACTGAACGCCCGCAGCGGATAGGTCGAGCCGTCGATCTTCAGCTCTCCCGAGATCTCGCCGCCGGCAAGCTCGAAGCCGAGCTCCATCGATGCGGCCTTGCGCTGGTTGAACATCACGTAGTCGGCACCGAGGCGCTCGAGCTCGTGCTCGGCCATCGCCAGCGAGGTCTCGGAGGGAATGCCGCAGAGGAGAATCACGCCGCGGCTCCGTTGGCGAGCGTGGCGGCGAGCCGATCGACAAGTGGCTCGCCGCCGAGCCTCAGGTCGGGGTGGGGGGTGGCACCGGCGAACTCCCATCCCCCGGCGACATCCCGGCGCAGCTCGATCCCGAGGATGTCCGTGCCGCTCAGCTCGGCGAGGCGCAGGCAGGCCTCGTTCTCCGGGTCTGGCAGCGGGGCGCCGTAGAGCTCTCCACAAGCGACCAGCACGTTGCAGGTGGGCTGCGAGTAGGGGTCCGCCTGCGGCGCTCCGTTCCGCCGCGGCGCAGGAATGCGACGAACGGGAGTGTCGAGGCCGGCCCGCCCGGCGAGCGCCAGCCACTGGGTCTGATCCATGATTGGCCCGGAGAGCCCGAACGGGACCGGGCGGTTGAGGACGATTCCCGGCATCGCCGCGAGCCAGCTGAGGAAGAGGGCCGAGATCTCCTGCATCGCGTAGGTGTGCTCGTCCTCAGTGGCGACCTCGAGGTGCGCGAACGGAAGCCGGGTGATCCTGTTGAGCAGCCCGTCGACCCGCTCGCCCGCCAGCTGCCGGCCGTCGGCGAGCCGGATCCGCACCGAGGCCCCGTCGCTGCCGAGTCGGTGCTCGATCGACTGCGAGTAGGCAAGCGCCTCGACGCTGACGACCTCGACCGGCGCGAGCTCACGCGCGACCAGGCGACGCGCGACCCAGAGGGCCGCGACGTCGCCTGGGCTGCAGGCAATCAGCCACACGGCCGGCCTCAGACCTCGGTCGCCTTCTCGACGTCCTTGGCGTCCTTCGATTGCTTCGCTTGCGCCGCTTCTCCCTCGAGCTTCGAGACGTCGGACTCGTGGGTCAGCGCTCCTTCGCTCAGGTCGGGCCTGAACTGGGGAGAGATGAAATGCGACATGAGGGCTTCCAGGCGGCCGATGCGGTGCTGCACGGAGCCGAAGCGTTCGACCTCTCCACGGTCGAAGCCGTGCACCCCCTCGCGGGCGATTTTGTCGTCGCGGCGGAAGATGAACTCGGGTTCGCGTTTGTCGGGCTGCTCCTTGACCTCGAGCTTCTCGTTCTTGTCGGCTTTCTCCTTCTGTGCCTTCTCGGCCCGCTCGTCTTTCTCGCTCTTCTCGGTTTTCTCACTGCGCTCCGGCTTCTCGGGCTTCTCCCACTTCTCGTCCTTCGTCTCCTTGTCCTTGTCGTCCTTGGCGACCTTCTCGCTCTGGAAGTCTTTCTCGTCCCACTCCGGCTTCTCGGGCTTCTCGAACTTCTCTTCCTTCTCGCTCTTCTCTTTCTCCGCCTTCTCGTCCTTCTCGCGTTTCTCTTTCTCGCCCTTCTCGTCTTTCTCCCATTTCTCGGGCTTCTCGATTTTCTCTTTGGCCTCTTCCTTGACGTCGATGATCCGGTCGTTGAAGCCGGGCGCTCGCAGGCGCTCGACCTGCTGGCCCAGGTTCAGTCTGCCGCCGGCCTCGATCTGGAGTTTGTCGCCGCCGAGCCCGCCCTCGACCTCGCCTTTCTCCTTGCCGTCTTTCTCCTTCTTGATTTTGAGCTTGCCCTCGATCTCGAGCTTCTCGTTCTTTGCCTCCTTGGCCTCGAATTTCTCTTTGCCCTCGCGTTTCTCTTTGATCTCCTTGCCCCGGCCCCATCCCTTGGTGATCCCCTCAACCGCTCGGAACAGGGAGAGCAGATCCGGGCGGTTGCCGATTCGCTGCGAGACAGGGGCGCTGGGCGACGCCTGTTGCGGCGATCCCGTCTGGCGCAGGTAGGAGCGGCAGTCGGCGGGCGTCAGCGTCCGACCGCGGGCGCGTGAGAACCCCTGCAGGGAGGCGAGAGCGCCGACCACGATCGGCGAGGCGCTCGAGGTGCCGCTGAACTGATCCGTGTACCAGACGTCCTCGCCGGCACCGCCCTGCAGATCGCCGTAGCCGCAGGTCGTCACCTCGCGGCCCCAGCCCTGCGCGTCGACCAGGGCGCCGTGGTTGGAGAAGTCGAGGCGCGAGCGGTCGGGGCCGTGGTCGCGCCCGTGCGTTCCTGGCGGTGGCGCGCCGGCGCCGACGACTATCGCTCCCGAGTCGTGGTTCGCCCGGTTGAACGGGTTGGTCCAGCTCGCCGGGAAGCCCGACCCGGGTTTGTTGTAGAGGGCGTCGTCGAGATTCTCGGCGCCGTTCCCGCCGGCCTCGACCACGATCACCCCGCGGCTCGTCGCGTAGAGGATCGCGTCGAAGTCGTCGGGCCACCACTCGACCGCGATGTAGCCGAGCTGGTCGCCGCGTTCCTGGAAGTTGTGACGCGGACCGGGGCGGTGGAGCTCGATCAGGATGATGTCGCCGGCGCTGAGCGCGTTGGCGGCCTGCCTGATCGCCTGTCCCGAGCCCATGCCGGGGCCGAAGATCGAGACCGTCCGCAGGTTGGCGGCGGGGGAGATGCCGGTCACGCCGAAGGTATTGGTGTCGCCGCTGAACTCCCCGGCGACCGCGGTGCCGTGGTTGCGCCAGCCGATGTCGGTGCTCATCGAGCCGCCGATGAGGCCCCCCTGGTTGCCTCCGAGGTCCTCGTGGGTGAAGCGCCAAGCGCCCTCGACGTCGATGATCCTGACCCCGGCGCCGTCGCCACCCGGGCGTCCCCAGGCGTAGCGGGCGTCGACGCCCGCTGGAGCCGCATCGAGATAGCCCTGATGGGAGGAGAAGTCGGGCGTGGTGGTCGGAGGCTCCGCGGCCAGCGGCGCGAGGTCGGTGAGCATGGCCGGAGGCTCTGCCGGCGGCTTCACGTATGCCGTCTCGACGATGTCGAGCCCGGCCAGCTCCTCGGCCAGCGCGGTGGGGTCCTTTGCACCTTCGGCCTGGTAGTAGATGGAGAGATCGGGCGACGCGACGCCCGTCTGAGCGGCTGCGGCCGCGGCCTCGACGCGGAGGCGCTGCTCACTCGCGCCGAAGAGCGGCGTCAACTCGGCGTTGGCCGAGTCCATCGCCTCGGCCAGTGGCGCTGCGTCGGCGGCTTTCGCGGCGAGCTCCTCGGGTCCGGCTCTGAGCCCCGCCTCGGGGTGCACCACGACCACCAGTTCGGGGGGCGGAAGCTCGTAAGCGGATTTGTCGACCTTTTTGCGTTTCGATTTGGACTGGGCCACTGGGATCTCCTTCGGACTAGGGGGGCTCGGCGGATGGCTTCATGTACGCGGCCTCGACGGCGTCGCTGCGCCGCAGGGCTCCGAGTGCCCGGTCCGCCGCATCGGCGTCCGGGACCTCGACGGTGAAGTAGGCGGCCAGGGCTGGGTCGCTCTCGCCGGGATGCATCGGTTCGAAGGAGAGCCCGAGGTCCTCGAGTCCGGGCAGGGGGTGCTCGGGCCCCGGGCTCGCCTCCGATTTGCGAGCAAGCTCCGCGGTAGCCGTATGGCTCAGCTGGACGACGATCTCCAAGAGCCCGACCTCCCACGCGAGACGCTCATGGTGTTTGAACCTAACATATAAACACGTAATGTTTTAATGTTTTTTGTTAAACCCTTGGCACATTTCCGGGGGGAGAGAAATGGCGGTTGCGCCCTTGGGTGCTCGTGACCGCCCGGCGTTTCCTGGATCTCCCCACGGGCTCCGTCCTCGGCAGCGACTTTCCCGTCGCTTCGACCCGACGCGCGCGCCTGCTCGGCCTCTCTTACCTCCGGATCGCCGATGCGGGGCCGGGGCTCCTGATCCCGCGTTGCCGCAGCATTCACACCTTCGGCATGCGCTTCGCACTCGATCTCGTCTTCCTCGACCGAGATGGCCGGCCCTGCTCGGTGAGGCGAGGGGTGCCGCCACGCCGGCTCGCCTGGGATCGGCGGGCAAGCGCCGTCTTGGAGCTACCCGCTAACTCCGGACTTTGGCGTTCTCGGTGCGGGTGAAGGGGGGAGAGTTTTCGTCTCGTCGCTCTTAGGGGGTGCATGCTTCCCCAGAGACGTGAAATCGCCAGCGTCGTCGTCTGCGAGGATGACACCGCGACGCTCGAGTTGCTCTGCGACAACCTGGTCGCCGATCGCTTCGGCGTGCTGCCCGCGCCAAGCGCTTCCGATGCCCTGCGGCTGTGCCGCTACAAGCAGCCGGACCTGATGCTGCTCGACCTGACCCTGCCGGACGCCTCGGGGCTCGACGTGCTGCAGGAGATCCGCGAAGCGGACGGCATCGTCTCGCGCTTCGACCCACGCCTGCCGGTGATCGTCCTCAGCGGTCGCGGCGCCGACCAGGATCGCGTGCGCGGCCTCGAGTTCGGGGCCGATGACTACGTGGTCAAGCCCTACGTGTACTCGGAACTGCGGGCGCGGATCACGGCGGTTCTGCGGCGGGTGGACCAGCGCAGCAGCGGTCCGATTCGGGTCGGCGACATCGTCGTCGACCCGGGCCGGCGCCGCGCCTGGGTCGGCGGGCGCGAGGTGCGACTGTCCAAGAAAGAGTTCTCGCTGTTGCGAGTGCTCGCCGTGGACCCGCACCGGGTCTTCTCCAAGCGCGAGCTGCTTGGTGAGGTCTGGGGCTACCGGACGCCGACCAAGACCCGCACGCTCGACTCGCATGCAAGTCGCCTGCGGCGCAAACTGGATCCCGAGCGGGCGCGCTTCGTAATCAACTGCTGGGGCGTCGGATATCGCCTCCTCGACGGATGATCGAGCTGGCTGAGATTGCCGTCGGGTGGCCGCTTGTCACCACGATGGCGGCGGCGGTCGCCGTTCAGGGTTTGCGCAACGGTCGCCGGCGCGGCGCTCTCAACGAGGCGCTGCACGAGCTGCGCCGCCCGTTGCAGGCGATCGCCCTCGCCGGAGCCGGGCCGGTTGGCTCGCCGCCGGCGATCGAGAGCTCGGTGCGCCTTGCCGCGGCGGCGCTGGAGCGGCTCGACCACGAGGTGAATGGTGGCGGCTCGCTGCGGCGCCCGGCGGAGGCGGTGGAGATGCGGCCACTGCTCGAAGCGGCGGCGCGGCGCTGGCGGGCCCGGGCGAGTCTCGGCGACGGTTCGCTGGGCCTGCGCTGGCGCGCCGGCCGCGCGGTCGTGGTCGGCGACCGGGTCGCCCTCGCCCAGGCACTCGACAACCTGATCGTCAACGCGATCGAGCACGGGGGGCCGGCAATCTCCATCGACGCCAGGCCGCACAGGGGCCGGGTGAGGATCGTCATCGCCGACTCGGGTCGAGCTGCCCGCCCGGACGCTCGTCGCGATACCCCGGCAGACGTGATCGCCCGTCTCTCCGGTCGTCGGCGTCATGGCCACGGGCTCGCCGTCGTCCGCCAGGTGGCGGCGGCACACCGGGGGCGCTTCGCGCTGCGGCGCTCCGACGCCGGATCACTCGCCCTGCTCGAGCTTCCGCTTGCCGACAACCGGGGCGCTCTCGCGGCATGAGCCGGCGCAGACGAGCGCTCGCGTTCCTGCTGCTGGCGCTCCTCGCCGCTGCCGGCGCCGCGGCGGTCGCCGACGGCTACCGAGTGAGCGCCGTCCGCGGCTACGGGCCGCTGCGCCCGGTGGTGGTGCTTGGCGCAAGGATCGCGGCTGGGCGACGGATCGGGCCGGAGGAGATCGGCTCGGCCCTCACCGTGCGGCGTGTTCCGGTCCGGTTCGTTCCGCCCGGAGCGCTGGTTGCGCCTGGGGAAGCGCTGGGCCTGGTGGCCCGGGCGCCGCTGCCGCCCGGTTCCTACCTGCTCGGCGCGCAGCTCGGCGTCGCCCGCAGAGCTGGTCATGAGGGTCCGAGGCTCACGGGTGGGCGGCGGCCGGTTGAGATCGCCGTCAGCGGCGCCGATGTGCTGCTGGCTGCGGGTCCATCCAGGCCCGGATCGAGGGTCGACGTAGTGGTGACGAGCGAACCGGCGGGTGCCGGTCCGGGTCGGACCTATGTCGCCGCGCCCGATGTGCCCCTGCTGGCCTTGCTGCCGGGCCCCGAAGGCCCGGGGCCGGGGATGATCGCCGCCGCGACCCTGGGCCTGACCAAGAACCAGGCGCTGCGGCTGATCGCCGCCGAGAGCTTCGCCCGCAAGGTGACCCTCCTGCCGGGGGACTGAGCCGGCGGTGGCGGCGCGGCAAAGGCACATGGAGGATCTCGCCGACTCGTTGCGCAGCCGGCTGATCGAGGCGCGGCGCGAAGCCGCCGCAGCCGGTACGCCGCCGTCCGAGGAGCTGGTCGCTGAGGTGTCCGGCCTCGTGCAACGGGAAGCGGCGCTGCTCAGCTCGACGGATCGGGAGGCGCTCGTGGCCCGCGTGCTGCGCGACACCGTGGGCCTTGGACCGTTGGAGGACCTGCTTGCCGACCCCAGCGTTGAGGAGGTGATGGTGAACGGGCCCGGCCACGTGTATGTAGAGCGCGGCGGGCGGATCGAGGCGACCGATGCCTGCTTCGCCGACGAAGAGGAGCTGCGCAACGCGATCGAGCGCATCCTCGCGCCACTCGGTCGCCGCATCGACGAGCTGAGCCCGATGGTGGACGCTCGACTCGCCGACGGCTCGCGGGTCAACGCGGTGATCCCACCGCTGGCCATCGACGGGCCTGCTCTCTCGATCCGCCGCTTCGGCGCCAGCCGCCCCAGCGCTCGCGAGCTGGTCGAGCTCGGGACCCTTACCGAGCGCCAGGTCGAGCGGCTAGAGCGGGCGGTCGGCGAACGGCGCAGCGTCCTCGTCAGCGGTGGCACGGGCTCCGGCAAGACGACTCTGCTCAACGCGCTCTCGGGCTTCGTCTCGCCAGAGGAGCGTTTGGTGACGATCGAGGACGCGGCCGAGCTGCGCCTGCAGCGACGCCACGTCGTGCGGCTTGAGAGCCGGCCGGCCGGGATTGAGGGAGGGGGTGAGGTGACGATTCGCGACCTGCTGCGCAACGCGTTGCGGATGCGGCCCGACCGGATCGTGATCGGCGAGGTGCGCGGCGCCGAGGCTCTGGACCTGCTCACCGCGCTCAACACCGGCCACCGCGGCGCGCTCTCGACCGTGCACGCCAACTCGCCGGCCGATGCCCTCGCCCGGCTGGAGACGCTCGCCCTGATGGCCGGGTTGGGGCTGCCGCACGAGGCGATTGCCGCGCAAGTCCGTCGCGGCATCGACCTCGTCGTCCACCTCGAGCGGTTCGAGGACGGCTCTCGCCGGGTCACCGAGATCGCCGACGTGGTGGCGACCGGATGAGCGGCGCCCCTGGGCCGCTGGTACCGATTGCAGGTGCCGCCGCGGGTGGCTTGGCGGCACTTGCCGCTCGCGAAGCCGTGCTTGCGACTCCGGCCGTTGCGCAGTGGCTGCGGCTTGCGCTTGAGCCGTTGCGCCGGGCGGGGGAGGAGGGCTACGTGCCCTCGACCGTGGAGCGCCGGCGCCTAGCTGCGGTCGGGGCCGGCGCGGCGCTGCTCGGCGGCTGGTTCCTGGCCGGGGCGACGGTCGCGGTGCCTTTGGCGGTTGCCGGTCCTGGGTTGGCGGGCTGGGCGGTGTCGAATCGCCGCCGCCGCTATCGGCGTGCCCTGGAGCGGGCGCTACCCGAGGTGGCGGTGGCGGTCGCGGATTCGCTCGCCGCCGGTCGTTCGCTGCGGGCCTCGCTGCCGGCGGCGGCGTCCTCGGTCGACGGTCCGGCAACGGTCGAGCTGGCCCGGCTGGGGGCGGAGCTGGAGCTGGGGGCGCCGACGGTGACGGCGATCGAGGGATGGCGACGGCGGATGCGCTCGGCAAGGGTCGACGCCTTCTCCATGGCGCTGCTCAGCCAGCAACGCGCCGGCGGTGATCTCGCCGGCCTCCTGCGCCGTTTCGCCGAAGGCGCCGCCGAGCGCGACCGCGCCGCCGATGACGCCCGGTCGGCGACGGCGCAGGCTCGCTTCACCGGCCTGCTCGTCGTCGCGATGCCCAGTGGTGGTGCGCTCTTCGCCGAGCTGATCCAGCCAGGTTTCCTCGCCGGGGTGTTGGGCGCCCGGGCCTCAGCGGTGCTGCTGGCGCTTGCCGCCGCGCTGCAGCTCGTCGGCTTCGTTGCGATCCGGCGCTTTGCCCGGGTGGTCGAGTGAGGTCACGTGTTGCACTCGCACCGAAACTGTCCTGCGCAGTTGTGGGCGGAATCGTGGCGCTGGTCGCTGCGCCGGCGGCGCCGGGTCGAATCGCGCTGCTCGTCGCGGTCGGATTGCCGACGGCCGGCTTCGTCCTGCCTGATGCGCTGCGGGAGCGCGAGGCGCGGCGCCGCCATCGTCGCCTGATCGCTTCGCTGCCCGACGCACTCGATCTGCTCGCGATCGGCTCGGCGGCGGGTCGCAGCCCGGCGGCGGGATTTGCCGAGATCGCCCGCGCCGGCAGCGGCCCGCTCGCCGACGAGCTGCGGGTCACGATGGCCGAGCTCGGCTGCGGTCAGCCGCTGGCTGAGGCGCTTGCCGGGCTGCGCCGGCGGGTCCCCGGCTCCGAGGTCGCCTCCCTCTGTGCCTCGATCGAGCGCTCGCGTCGCCTCGGTTCGCCGTTGGTGGACCAGCTGCGCCGTCAGGCCGCCTCGCTGCGCCGCGACCAGCGCCGTGCCGTCGAGGAGCGCGCCGCCCGCGCCGCTCCCAAGATCCAGCTCGTCGTCGCCCTGATCCTCGTCCCCTCGGTCCTGCTGATGATCGCCGCGGCTCTCATCGCCAACGCCGATGTCCTGCTCTCTGGCTTCTGAGCTACTCGGCCGTCTCTTGACGCAGGCGGGTGGCGACAGTGGCCGACGCTGCGCTGATCGCGTCGAGCTCGGCCGCCTCCTTCTTGTGGCCCTTGACGTAGCAGCAGAGCGTGCCTTCGACCAGCTCGAAGGCGAACTTCTCAGGGGCCGAGTCGGTCAGCCAGACGATGAAGGTGGGGGAGAAGAGCTGGCGCAGGCGGTTGGCGTCCTCGCCTTTGGCGGCGAAGATCTCGTAGCGCTCGTCGAGCGCCTCGCTCTCCAGCTTGACCCGCTCTTTGGAGCGGCGGAAAGCGTCCTCGAACTTCTCCAGGGCGCGCAGGCCGGACTTGGGCTGGCAGTAGAGCTCGGGAACGAAGCCGGCGCACTCGGGGACCTGGATGAGGCCGATCGTGTAGCGGTAGTAGTTGGTCTGCTGGTTGCCCTTGCTGTCGGTCGTCTCTTCCTCGTAGGTGTAGAGAGCGAGGAGGCCGTCGACCGCGTCGGCCAGCGGTCCTTCCAGCATCCGCTCCGCGTAGCGGTCGTCACCCTTGCGCAGCAGGGGGGTCGCCTGCGGTAGGCGGCTGCGGCCGTAGACAGTCATCCCGCGCTGCTGCCCGTAGATGTCGAAGAACGCTCCTTCGGCGCGAGAGTCGGCGACTCCGAAGACGACCAGCAGGGCGATGATCAGGGCTGCGAGGAGGCCGGCGGCACCGATCGCGGGCCCGGCGAGCAGCGTGCCTGCGACGGCGCCCGCGATTGCCGCCAGGGCGATCCCGACCCGCACGCCTGCCTTGCCGAGCAAGAGGCGGAAGTAGTAACCGCGCAGGTCGTTGGCGTCGTCGGGCGGGGTCGTGCCCGCTGCCGGCGGGGCGGCTGTCTCCTCGGTTGCGCTCATCGACGGAGCGAGCCTAACCCCTGCAACCGAGGTTGCGAATGGGGCATCTGTTTTGGGTCGTGTTGCAAAGTGGGGGAAAGTGGGGTACTGTGGCGCTCGAGTTGAAGCCCAGGACCGGGGTGGTGAGGCTCCTCCCACCTCATCACTCCGGTCCTAACTCTTTTTCCGGCCGCAGAAAGGACCACGGGGATGGCATTTCGGGGTCTCTACGAGCACAGTCTCGACTCCAAGGATCGCCTTACGGTTCCCTCTCGCTTTCGGGCCGCGCTCTCCGACGGAATCGTTCTCTCCAAAGGCTTCGACCCCTGCGTCTGGGTGCATACGACCGGGGAGTTCGAGCAGTTGTCCGACCGCTTCCTCTCCCCGCACAGCCCCTTCGGCAAGGACGCGCGCAGCTTGCGCCGCCGTTTCCACGGCGGCTCTTTCGACGAGACGCTCGACTCGGCCGGTCGCATCCGCGTTCCCAAGCCGTTGATCGAGCACGCCGGCCTCGCCGGCCCCTGCGTAGTAATCGGCGCCGGCGAGTACCTGGAGATCTGGAACGCCGAGGCCTGGGCGAAGCAGGAGGAGGAGCTCGACGCCTCCGCGCCCGAGATCGCCGAGGGCCTGGCCTCGGGTGGAGCGGTCGCGTGACATGCAAGCCCACGCCTCCCTGTCCGACCGAGCTCATCGCTACACCGGACCCCACAGCGCAACCCTTATCTACATGCCCACCGAGCACGAGCCAGTCCTTGCCCCCGAGCTGACCGCCCTGCTGGCGCCTCGGCCGGGGCAGATCGCCGTCGATTGCACCTTCGGCGGCGGTGGCCACGCGCGCCAGATCGCTGCGGCGATCGGGACCGAGGGGACGCTGATCGGGATCGACCGCGATCCCGCTGCCGCAGGCCCGTTTCGAGCGCTTTGCGGCGGAGGTCCCCTGCCGGACCCGCTTCCTCGGTAGCGACTACTCGGCAGGTCTTCGCGCCCTGCGTGGCGAAGGCGTCCGCCCAGACATGGTGTTCATGGACCTCGGAATGTCCTCGATGCAGGTCGACGCCAGGGAGCGGGGGTTCTCCTACTCCTACGACGCGCCGCTCGACATGCGGATGGACACGCGGCAGGAGTTCAGCGCCGCCGACCTCGTCAATGAGTGGCCCGAGTCGCGTATCGCCCAGGCGTTGCGGCGCTTCGGCGAGGAGCGCTACGCGGGCGGGATCGCGCGGGAGATCGGCCGCCGCCGCCCTCTGCGTACCACCGCCGAGCTCGTCGACGCGGTCAAGGCCGGCATGCCGGCCTCGGCCCGCTTTGGCGGCGGGCACCCGGCCAAGCGGACCTTCCAGGCGATCCGGATCGCCGTCAACGGCGAGCTCGACTCGCTCGAGGACGCCATGCCGACCGCCTGGTCGATGCTGCCGATCGGCGGGCGCCTGGCGGCGATCTCCTTCCACTCGCTCGAGGATCGCCGCGGTCAAGCAATTCCTTGCCGATCGCGCCCGCGGCTGTGTCTGTCCGCCCGAGCTTCCGGTCTGCGCCTGTGGGCGCGAGCCCGAAGCGGAGCTGCTGACCCGCCGTGCGATCGCGCCGGAAGCGGCCGAGATGGCCGCCAACCCGCGCTCGAAATCCGCCCACCTTCGCGCCGCGGTCAAGGTCGCTGAGGCGCAGAGCGCCGGGAGCGCCGCCTGATGGCCGCTGCCGCGACCGCCCGCAAGACCGCCTCGGCTCCGAGTCACGCTCCGCGCCGTAAACGGCCGCTCGTCGTAGCCTCGGCTCGCACCGCCCCGGCCCGCAAAGCGCCCGTTCGCAGAACTGCACCGGCGCGCCGCAAGGCACCGGTACGCCGTCCGGGCGGTCAGCTGATCCCGATAGCGGTCGGCACCGCCACCGCCGTCCGCAACCTTCCCGACTCGGGCCTGGTGGTGCGGATGACCCGCGGTCGTGCCTGGATCGGGGTTCTGGGTGTGCTGCTGGTTGGGATCGTCGCGCTCAACGTGATCACGCTCAGCCTCGCCGCGGGTGCCGGCCATATCGATCAGAACATCCAGGCGCTCGACGAAGAGAACTCGATCCTGCGCAGCCGCGACGCGCAGCGCTCGGGTGCCGGGCGGATCGCGCCACGACGGTGCGGCGCTCGGTTTGAGCGCGGCGGCCGTCGAACAGGTCGGCTCGGTGCGAGGCGAGCCCACGCGATGTCAAGACCGCGGCACAGCGCCTGGCCGCCGCCGGAACGGCTTACTGAGGCTCGATGCGCACGATCGAGCGCAGGATCGGTCTCCTCTTCGCCGGCTTCCTGCTTTGCTTCCTGGCGGTCGCCGGGCGCGCTTTCTGGCTACAGGGCGTACAGGGGGCCAAGCTCGCCTCCGAGGCTGCCTACCAGCAGACCGATGTCGTCACCGTCCCCGGCCTGCGGGGCAGCGTGCTCGATCGCTTCGGCAATCCTCTTGCGGTCTCCGAAGACGCGAAAACGATCTACGCGACCCCCTACCAGGTGAAAAAGCCGCGCCAGGCGGCGGCCAAGCTGGCCTCGATCCTCGATCTGGAGGATGACGAAGTACTGGAGAGCTTGACCGAAGAATCCGGGCTTCTCCTATGTCGCGCGCAAGGTGGAGGTACCTAGAGCCGCGCGAGTCGCCCGGCTCGAGCTACCCGGGATCGGCGAGCTGCCCGATAGCCGGCGCACCTACCCTCAGGGTGACCTTGCGGCGCAGACGATCGGCGCTGTCGGCGAGGAAAACCAGGGCCTGACCGGGCTCGAGATGAGCGAGGACTCGGTCCTGCACGGCACCGACGGCGAACGGCGGATCGTCAACGACGCGCTCGGCGAACCGATCCGGCTGGAAACGGTGAAGCGAAGCCAGCGACGGCGAAAACTTGCAGCTGACGCTCGACCCGCGATCCAGAAGGAGACCGAGCAGGCGCTGAGCGAAGTCGGGGAAACCTACGCGCCGAAGGGCGCCACGGCGATCGTGATGAACCCGCGCAACTCGCAGGTACTGGCGATGGCCAACTGGCCGCCGGTTGATCCGAGCGACCTCGAAAACGCCAACCCCGCTGATCTGATCAACCGTGCCACCGGCTTTACCTACGAGCCGGGCTCGACCTTCAAGGCGTTCACCGTCTCGGCGGCGCTGGAAGAAGGCCTGGTTTCGCCGCAAACGACCTTCACCTTGCCACCCCAGCTGCATGTCGCCGACCGGATCATCGAAGACGCAGAGCCACGCGGGACGGTGACTTTGAGCGTCGCCGAAATCCTTTCCCACTCCTCCAACGTCGGCGCGGCGACTATCGGCCTGCAGCTTGGCGCCGAAAAGTTCTCCCGCTGGATCAACCGCTTCGGCTTCGGAAGGCCGACTGGCGTGCAATTCCCGGCCGAGGAACAGGGCCTCGTGCCGCCGCTTGACGAGTACTCGGGCTCGACGATGGGCAACCTGCCGATCGGACAGGGCCTGGGGGTGACGCCGATGCAGATGATCGCCGGCTATGCGGCGATCGCCAACGGCGGCATGCTGAGACCGCCGCAGCTGGTCGAGAAGATCGGTGACGAAGCGGTGGAGGAGCCGCACGGGCATCGGGTGATCTCGCCGGTCGTCGCCGAACAGGTTCGGACAATGCTCGAGGGCGTGCTCGCGCCGGGCGGCACCGCGTCCGAGGTCAGCGTGCCTGGCTACACCCTGGCCGGCAAGACCGGCACCGCGCAGGTGGCCGAAAACGGCACCTATTCCGAGACCAAGTACATCGCTTCATTCATCGGCTTTGCGCCTGCGTCGGACCCGCGCTTGCTGGTCGCGGTGGTCGTCGATGAGCCGCAGGGTGAAATCTACGGCGGGTCGGTGGCGGCGCCTGCGTTCGGCAAGATCGCGGCGTTCGCTCTTCCATATCTCGGTGTGCCGCAGGAATGAACGGCGTCGGGTGCCCCTCTCCCGGAGACCGTTGCGCAGCTGATCCCTTGCTTGGGCTCATTTGCTTGTCCTGGAGCCTCCGGGAGAGGGGCACCCGACGCCGTTCCTAGAATCGCCTACGTGAGATTGGATGAGCTCGCTGGCGTAGCTGGGGGGGCCCGGGTTGTTGGCGACGGGTCCGTTGAGATTGGTGAGCTGGCTTATGACAGTCGCCGGGTGGGGGCTGGGACGCTTTTCTTTTGTGTGCCTGGCGAGAAGGTCGATGGGCATGAGTTTGCTGCTGCGGCCGTGGAGGCTGGAGCATCTGGGCTGGTGGTTGAGCGCGAGCTGGAGTTGGATGTGGCGCAGGTGGTGGTTCCCGACGCGCGGGCGGCTATGGCTCCTCTTGCCGCTCGCTTCTACGGGGATCCGACCGGTGAGTTGAAGGTGGTCGGCATCACCGGAACCAATGGGAAGACGACTACGGCCTTTCTGCTGCGGGAGATCCTCGAGTCGGCGGGGGTGCGGTGCGGTTTGTTGGGGACGGTCAAGCAGGTGGTCGGTGGGGCCGAGGAGGAGGTCGAGCGGACCACGCCTGAGGCGATCGATCTGCAGGGGACCTTTCGGCGCATGCTCGACGGGGGAGACCGGGCCTGTGCGATGGAGGTCTCCTCGCATGCTCTGGCCCTGCATCGCGCTGATGGGATCGACTTCGATGTGGCTCTCTTCACCAATCTGACCCAGGACCACCTCGACTTCCATGCCGATATGGAGGACTACTTTCGCTCGAAGAGGCGGCTGTTCGAGATGGGGCCCAAGACCGCGATCGTCAATGTGGATGACCCTTACGGGAGGCGCTTGGCGGAGGAATTCGAGTGCGTCACCTTTTCGGCTGAGGGGGGTGATGCCGACCTCGTTGCAGGTGATGTCGGCATCACCCCCCTCGGTGCAGAGTTCAGTGTGGGAGAGGTCGCGGTGCGAACGCTTTTGCCTGGCGATTTCAATATCTCCAACGCGCTGGCTGCATTCGCCGCGGCCACGGCGATGGGCGTCGAGCCGGAGATCGCCGCGGCCGGACTGGCTCAGGCAGCACCCCCGCCGGGGCGGTTCGAGCCGATCGACGAGGGGCAACCGTTCTCTGTCCTCGTCGACTATGCCCATACGCCCGATTCGCTGGAGAACGTGCTGCGGGCGGCGCGGCGTTTGGGCGAGGGGCGGGTGATTTCGGTCTTCGGCGCCGGCGGCGATCGCGATCGCGGTAAGCGGCCGCAGATGGGCCGCGCCGGTGCCGAGCTGTCGGATCTGGCGATCGTCACCTCCGACAACCCCCGATCCGAGGACCCCGAGGCGATCGTTGCCGAAATCCTCGCGGGCATAGAGGATCGCGGCGGAGTGATGGAGGAGGTAGACCGGCGTGCCGCGATAGCGCTCGCGCTGTCGCGCGCCGAGCCCGGCGACACGGTGGTGATCGCCGGCAAGGGTCACGAGCAGGGGCAGGAGTTCGAGAACGGTCGCAAGCTGCCCTTCGACGACCGCGACGTGGCTCGCGAGGAGCTGCACCGGCTGTGAACCTCACACCCGAGCAGATCGTCGCCGCGATGGGCGCGGAGATCGTCGCCCGCGGCGAAGGGGGCTCGCCTCGGCGCGGCATCATCGACTCCAGCCAGGCTGAGGCCGGTGACCTCTTCTTCGGTCTGCGCGGCGAGCGGGTCGACGGCGGGGATTTCGCCTCGGCGGCGCTGGAGGACGGTGCCTGGGGCGTCGTCATCGGCCCTACTGTTGCGCGGTCGCCCTTTGTCCCGGATAGCGGTAGAAAAGACGACCGCGCTCGCCCGGCCGGCTGGGTATTCGCCGTGGACGACCCGCTCGCCGCCCTGCAGGCATTGGCACGTGCTTGGCGCCGTGAGCTCGGCGCCCAGGTGGTCGGTGTCACCGGCTCCGTCGGCAAGACCTCGGTCAAGGACATCGCCCGGGCGCTGCTGCCCGGTCGCGTCCACGCCAACCGCGAGAACCTCAACACCGAGATCGGCCTGCCGCTGACCCTGCTCGAAGCGCCTGCGGACACCGAGCTGCTCGTCCTGGAGATGGCGATGCGCGGGCCCGGTCAGATCGCCGAGCTGGCGGCGATCGCAGAGCCGCGGATCGGCGTGATCACCAACGTCGGCCCGGTCCACGTCGAGCTGCTCGGCTCGGTCGAGGCTGTGGCCGCGGCGAAGGCCGAGATCCTCGCTGCGCTCCCCGCCGACGGAGCCGCCGTCGTCCCGGTCGAGGCGGGCGCGCTCGAGCCCCATCTCGACGCCGCCCCGAGTCTGTTGCGCTTCGGCGCCGGCGGAGACATCGACGTAATTGAGCAGCGTGTGGCGGACGGGATCACCGAGGCCCTGATCGCCACGCCGGCCGGCCAGGCTCGCTTCCATTTCCCCTTCGCCGAGCGTCACAACCTGACCAACGCCCTTGCCGCCATCGGCGCTGGGGTCGCGCTCGGTGCGCCGCCCGAGGAAATGGCCGATCGCGCTGCGAACATAGGCTTCTCCCGCTTCCGGGGCGAGCGCCTCGAGCTCGGCGACGGGATTGTGCTCGTGAACGACTGCTACAACGCCAACCCGGTGTCGATGCGCGCGGCGCTTGACCACCTCGCCTCGATCGAGGCCAGCCGCCGCATCGCCGTCCTTGGCGAGATGGCCGAGCTGGGCCCCGATGCCCCCGCCTACCACCGCGAAGTCGGCGCCCACGCGCGCGCCGAGGGCGTCGACCTATTGGTCGGGATCGGTGAGCCCGCCCGCGCGTACGACCCAGACGAGCTTGTCGGCGACCCCGCCGAGGCGGCGGAGCTGCTTGCCGCCCAGCTCGAGCCCGGCGACACGATCCTGGTCAAGGGCTCGCGCTCGGCCGGCCTCGAGGGCGTCGCCGAGACGCTGAAAGACCTGATCTGATGGGCGAGGTATTGATCGCCGGGATGGCGGCGATGCTGATCTGCATCTTTCTCGGTCCCAAGTTCATCGAGTATCTGCGGGTCAAGGAGTTCGGCCAGCACATCCGCGAGGACGGGCCGCAGGAGCACCACGCCAAGGCGGGCACGCCGACGATGGGCGGCCTGATCGTCTTCGCCGCGATCTGCGTCCCCTACCTGGTCCTCTCCGACCGCGACGCGCAGAGCCTGGCCGTCTTCGGTGTCGCTCTCGGCTGTGCCGCGCTCGGCTTTGCCGACGACTTCACCAAGATCGTCAAGCGCCGCTCGCTCGGCCTCTCGGCGCGCTGGAAGCTTGTCGGGCAACTGATCCTGGCGCTGATGCTGTGGTGGGTGGCACGCCACGAGGTCGGCCTCGAGCCGACGCTCTTCTTCCGCATCGGCGACGCAAGCCTCGATCTCGGCCCGGTCCTCTACTTCGTCCTCGTCTTCCTCGTCATCGCCGGCACCTCCAACGGGGTCAACCTCACCGACGGCCTCGACGGTCTCGCCGCGGGCTCCTGCGCGATCGTCCTGCTCGCCTACACGGCGATCTGCTTCGTCACCAACGAGCAGCAGAACCTGGCGCTGCTCTCCGCATGCCTAGTCGGGGCCTGCGTCGGCTTCCTCTGGTTCAACGCCTTCCCGGCGTCGATATTCATGGGGGACACCGGCTCGCTCGGCCTCGGCGGCGCGATCGGCGCGCTCGCCGTGATGACCCAGACCGAGGTGCTGCTGATCATCATCGGCGGCATCTTCGTGATCGAGGCCCTCTCGGTCGCTATCCAGGTCTTCTCCTTCAAGACCTTCCGCCGCCGGGTCCTGCTGATGGCCCCGCTGCACCATCACTTCGAGATGATGGCCTGGTCGGAGACGAAGATCATGCTGCGCTTCTGGATCATCGCCGCCGTCTGTTCGGGAATCGGCTTCACGCTGTACCAGCAGTCGATCGGTCGCTGATTTCGCCGCATAGAAGGCGAAAGCGCGGACGGCCTCGTGGGAACATCTGTTCGCCTGCGTAGAATCGCCTGATAGTGGCTGCCTCTGAGCGAATCGTCATCTCGGGTGCGCGTGAGCACAACCTGAAGGACATCGATGTCGAGTTGCCCCGCGACGCGCTGATCGTGATCACCGGGCTTTCGGGCTCAGGCAAGTCGAGTCTTGCCTTCGACACGATCTACGCCGAGGGGCAGCGGCGCTATGTCGAGTCGCTCTCCGCCTACGCGCGCCAGTTCCTCGGCCTGATGGAGAAGCCCGACGTCGACTCGATCGAGGGGCTCTCGCCGGCGATCTCGATCGACCAGAAGACCACCTCGCGAAACCCGCGCTCGACCGTTGGCACGGTGACCGAGATCTACGATTACCTGCGCCTGCTCTGGGCGCGGATCGGCATCCCGCACTGTCCCACCTGCGGCGAGGAGATCACCGGGCAGACGCAGGAGCAGATCGTCGACCGCCTGATGACCCTCGAAGAGGGGACGAAATTCATGGTCATGGCGCCGGTCGTACGCGGGCGCAAAGGCGAGTACGGGAAATTGCTCGACCAGATGCGGTTGGAGGGCTACTCGCGGGTCAAGGTCAACGGCGAGCTGCTCCGCCTCGATGAGGAGATCGTGCTCGACAAGAAGTACAAACACGACATCTCGGTAGTGGTCGACCGGTTGGTGATGAAGACCGACCTGCGCCGCCGCCTCTCCGAGTCGGTCGAGGCCGCCGCCGGCCTGGCTGCCGGCCTGGTCGAAGTCGAGATGATCGGCGAATCGGCCGAGACGCTGCTCTTCAGCGAGCAGTTCGCCTGTCTGAGCTGCGGCACCTCGATCCCCGAGCTGGAGCCGCGGATCTTCTCCTTCAACTCGCCGCACGGTGCCTGTGAGCGCTGCCACGGGCTCGGCTTCCAGCGCGTCATCGACCCCGAGCTGGTCGTCCCCGACCCGACCCTCTCGCTGGGCGAGGGGGCGCTGCAGCCATGGAACCGCGGCATCACCGCCTACTGGAAGCGGCTGATCGCTGCTGTCGCCGAAGAGAACGGCGTTTCCCTCGACAAGCCCTGGTCGAAGCTGAAGAAAGCCGAGAAAGACATCTTCCTCTACGGCACCGGCTCCGAACGCCACCAGGTCACCTACACCAACCGCTTCGGCCGCCGCCGCTCCTACAAGGTCCGTTTCGAGGGGATCGTCAACAACCTCGAGCGGCGCTACGAAGAGACCGACTCGGAGACCAACCGGGAGCGGATCGAGAGCTACATGGCCGAGCAGCCCTGCCCCGACTGCGAGGGGGCGCGGTTGCGGCCGGAGAGCCTCGCGGTCGCCGTCAACGGCATCAGCATCGCCGAGTACACGTCACTCTCGGCGCGGGCGGCGAGCGAGTGGATCCAGGGGCTGGAGCTGACCGAGACCGAGCGGGCGATCGCGCGGTTGATCGTGCGCGAGATCTCCGAACGGCTCGCCTTCCTCGAGAACGTCGGCATCGGCTATCTCTCGCTGGCTCGCTCGGCGCGCTCGCTATCCGGCGGCGAGGCGCAGCGGATTCGCCTGGCGACCCAGATCGGCTCCAGCCTGGTCGGGGTGATGTACGTGCTCGACGAGCCCTCGATCGGGCTGCACCAGCGCGACAACGAGAAGCTGATCGGCACGCTCGATCGCCTGCGCGATCTCGGCAACACGGTGATCGTGGTCGAGCACGACGAGGGCACGATGCGCGCCGCCGACCACCTGGTCGACCTCGGTCCCGGCGCCGGCGAACACGGCGGCTACGTGATCTCCGCCGGCACCCCGGACGAAGTCGCCAAGGACCCGGCCTCGCTGACCGGGCAGTACCTCTCCGGCAAGAAAGAGATCGAGGTCCCCGCAGAGCGCCGCGAGGCGCGCGGCGCGCTGCTCGTGCGCGGCGCCCGCGAACACAACCTCAAGGGGATCGACGTGGCGATCCCCCTCGGCGTCTTCTGCTGCGTCACCGGCGTCTCCGGCTCGGGCAAGTCGACCCTGGTCAACGAGACCCTGCACCACTCGGTCGCCAACCGCCTGCACCAGGCGAAACTGCGCCCGGGCGCCCACGACGGGGTCGACGGGCTCAGCCAGATCGACAAGATCATCAACATCGACCAGTCGCCGATCGGCCGCACGCCGCGCTCCAACCCGGCGACCTACACCGGCGTCTTCGACCACATCCGCCAGCTGTTCACCCAGACGCAGGAGTCCCGCGCGCGCGGCTACAAACCGGGTCGCTTCAGCTTCAACGTCAAAGGCGGCCGCTGCGAGGTTTGTCGTGGCGACGGCCAGATCAAGATCGAGATGCACTTCCTCCCCGACGTCTACGTGCCTTGCGAGCAGTGCCACGGCAAGCGCTACAACCGCGAGACGCTCGAGGTCCGCTTCAAGGGCAAGAGCATCGCCGACGTGCTCGAGATGTCGGTCGAGGAGGCGGTCGTCTTCTTCGAGAACGTGCCGAAGATCGCCCGCCGCCTGCGCACCCTGCATGACGTCGGCCTCGACTACATCCGCCTCGGCCAGGCGGCGACGACGCTCTCCGGTGGCGAGGCGCAGCGGGTGAAGCTGGCGACCGAGCTCTCCAAAGTCGCCACCGGCGACACCCTCTACATCCTCGACGAGCCGACTACCGGCCTGCACTTCGCCGATGTGCAGCGCCTGCTCGACGTCCTCGGTCGTCTCGTCGACGCCGGTAACACCGTGGTCGTGATCGAGCACAACCTCGACGTGATCAAGACCGCCGACCACCTCGTCGACCTCGGTCCCGACGGCGGCGAAGAGGGGGGAGAGGTGATCGCCACCGGCACGCCCGAGGAGGTCGCCGCCGTGGAGGCATCGCATACCGGCCGTTTCCTTGCTGAGCTGGTCGCGCCGGCGAGCCCGAGGCGGAGGCGTAAACCACGTGAGGCGGTGGCTGCCTAGCGGTAGAGTGAAGTTTGCGGCAAGCGGGTAAAGGCAGGGCTGGAAAAGGAGGAGTTCATGTCCCGATCAGCTCTCAAGAGACTTCCCGTCGCGTTAGGTGTGTTGATGGCGGTCGTCTTCGTGGCCGCTGGCTGCGGCGGCAGCAGCGGTGGTGGTGGCGCAAAGATCGCCTTCTTGCTTCCCGAGAACGAAACGCCGCGCTACGAAGCGCACGATCGCCCCGAATTCGAAGAAAACGTCGAAGCGGAGTGCGACGACTGCGAAATCCTCTACAGCAACGCGACTGGCGACGCGTCCAAACAGCAGAGTCAGGCTGAAGCGGCGCTGACCCAGGGCGCCGAAGTGATGGTGCTCGACCCGGTCGACGCCAAATCGGCCGCGGCGATGGTCGAAAAGGCGAAAGCCCAGGACGTCCCGGTCCTCTCCTACGACAGGCTGATCGAAAACGCCGAAGTCGACTACTACGTCTCCTTCGACAACGTCGAGGTCGGCGAACTGCAGGCGGAATCGCTTGCGGAAAAACTGAAAGAAGACGGCAGCCCCCAGGGCCCGATCGTGAAGGTCAACGGCGACCCCGCCGACAGCAACGCCGCACTCTTCAAGGAAGGCTCGAGCAAAGGGTTCGAAGCCGCCGGGGTCAAAGTCGCCAAGGAATACGACACGCCCGAATGGTCGGCGACGAATGCCCAGAACGAGATGCAGCAGGCGATCACCGCGCTCGGCCAAAATGGGTTCGAAGGCGTATACGGAGCCAACGACGAAATGGCCGCGGGCTCGATCGCCGCGATGAAATCGGCCGGCATCAACCCGGAAGAAAGGCCGAGTACCGGCCAGGACGCGACGGTCGCCGGCGTGCAGCGGATCATCGCCGGACAGCAGTACATGACCGTCTACAAGGCGACCGACAAGCAGACGAAAGCGGCCGCGGAAATCGCCGTCGCGCTCGCCGAAGGCAAGGAATTCCCGCAGAGCAAGATCACCGAAGAAGTCGACAACGGAAAAACCAAAGTCCCGTCGGTTCTGCTCGAACCGGTCGCGGTGACCAAAGACAACGTCAAGAGCACCGTGGTCAAAGACGGATTCATCACCGCCGGCGAACTCTGCGGCGGGGCCTATGCGAAAGCGTGCGAAGAACTAGGGATCTCCTAGACAGATGGCCTCGGCAAACGCCCTCCTCGAGCTGAGTGGGGTGAGTAAGCGATTCGGCCCGGTCCAAGCTCTGGACCGGGTCGACTTCACCGTCAATGCCGGCGAGGTGGTCGGCCTCGTCGGCGATAACGGCGCCGGCAAGTCGACGATGGTGAAGACGATCGCCGGCATCCACGCCGCCGACGAGGGCACGATCCGCTTCGACGGTCGCGAGATCAAGGTCACGCGGCCCCAGGACGCGACCAAGCTCGGCATCGCAACCGTCTACCAGGATCTCGCCCTCTGCGACAACCTCGACGTCGTCGCCAACGTCTTCCTCGGTCAGGAGGAGGTATCGCCGGGCATCGGGGAGATTTCACGCCAGCTCGACGAGGCGAAGATGGAGCATCGCGCCAGCGAGCTGCTCTCCAGCCTCGCGGTGACGATCCCCAGCCTGCGCACCGAGGTCGGCACCCTCTCCGGCGGTCAGCGTCAGCAGGTTGCGGTCGCGCGCTCCCTCCTGGGTGAGCCGCGGGTCGTCCTGCTGGACGAGCCCACGGCTGCGCTCGGCGTTCCGCAGACCAAGCAGGTGCTGGAGCTGATCGGGCGTCTGAAAGAGCGGGGGTTGGGAGTGGTCGTGATCAGCCACAACCTCGCCAACGTCTTCGAGGTCGCTGACCGGATCGTGGTCTTGCGTCTCGGCCGGACTGCCGGTGATTTCAAAGCCGAACAGACGACCGAGGAGCACGTCGTCTCGGCGATCACTGGTCTCGGTGAGAACTCGAAGGAGGAGCAGTGAGCTCCAACCTGCGCCGCCTCGTCCAGGGCGACCTCGCGTCGGCCCGCGTCGTCCTCGGCTTGGCCCTGATCTGGGTCATCTTCCAGTTCCAGAACGACCGCTTCCTCTCCGCCGAGAACCTGACCAACCTGATGCTGCAGATCACCGCGATCGGCCTGATCTCCGTCGGCATCGTCTACGTCCTCCTGCTCGGCGAGATCGACCTCTCGGTGGGGGCCGTCAGCGGCCTCGCCGCGGGGGTGATGGCGGTTCTCAACGTCAAGCACGGTTGGAATCCCTACCTGGCGATCGTCGCGGCGATCCTGGTCGGCAGCGCGATCGGGTTGCTTCAGGGGTTTCTCTTCAGCAACTTCGGCGTGCCGTCCTTCGTGGTCACGCTGGCCGGCCTGCTCGCCTGGCAGGGTGCGCTCCTGCAGGTGTTGGGCTCGACCGGGACGATCAACCTCACCGACCCGAAGATCACCGGCCTCGCCAACACCTTCTACTCCGACGCGGTCGGCTGGATCTTCTGTGCGGTGGTGATCGCCGCCTTTGCCGCGGTCGTCCTGGTCGGGCGCCGCAGGCGTGTCGCGGCCGGCCTCGACGGCGAGAGCATGGCGACCCTGGGACTGCGCATCGGCCTGGTCGCGGCAATCGCGATCGTCGTCGTCGCGATCCTCAACTCCGACCGCGGCGTTCCCCTCGCGGTTCTGATCTTGCTCGCCTTCGTCGTCGGCATGGAGTACGTGGTCAAGCGCACCGGCTTCGGTCGCCACGTCTACGCCGTCGGCGGCAACGCCGAGGCGGCCAGGAGGGCCGGCATCCGGGTCAACGGCGTGCGGGTGGCGGTCTTCGCGATCTCCGGCTCGATGGCGGCGATCGGCGGCATCATGGCGGCATCGCGCCTGCTGGCGGTCAACCAGGGCTCGGGCGGCAGCGAACTGCTGCTGCTCGCGATCGCCGGCCCGGTGATCGCCGGTACCAGCCTCTTCGGTGGCCGTGGCTCGGTCTGGACCGCCCTGCTCGGCGCCCTGGTGATCGGCTCGATCTCCAACGGCATGGACCTCTTGGCGCTCTCCTCGGCGGTCAAGTTCATGGTCACCGGCGGTGTCCTCCTGCTCGCCGTCCTGGTAGACGCGATCGCCCGTCAGCAGCGCCAGGCGGCTGGACGGGTGTAGACAACAGATTGACATCCGGCCGGCAAATGTGCTACGTTGGCGCACATGGACTCGGTCGGTGTGCGGCAGCTGAGACAGAACCTGTCCCTCTATCTGAGAGAGGTGAAGGAGGGCGACAGCTTTCGAGTCACCGAGCGGGGCCGTGAGGTGGCTCGGCTCGTGCCGTCCGGCCCCACCGATTCGCCGCTTGCCCGATTGGTCGCCGAGCGTGGTGCGACGATGCCGAGGGTCGATCTGGTCGCCTTGGCGAAGGCGTCCGAGCTGCCGCCCGCCGCGGGGCCGCCGAGCAGTCAGATCCTCGACGAAATGCGAGAAGAGCGGCTATAGCCAGCCGGATCGCGTATCTGGACACCTCGGCGTACGTGAAGCTGCCGCTTCGCGAGGCGGAGAAGGATGCCCTGCTTCGCGAGCTGGTCGAGTGGGAAGGGTTTGTTTCAAGCAGTCTCTTGGGGGTCGAGTCGCTCCGCGCCTGCGCTCGCTACGGCGCCGATTACGAACGTGCCGCCAGGGAATGGATGGAGGGACTCGCGCTGCTGCCCATCGACGACGGGGTACTCGACGTCGCCGCCGAACTGGAGCCCGCTGGGCTGCGAAGTCTCGACGCGTTGCATCTGGCAACCGCCATATCCCTCGGGGATGAGGTCGGCGCCTTTTTCACCTATGACGACCGTCTCGGTCGCGCCGCCGAAGAAAATGGGCTGGCCGTCGCCCGGCCGGTCTGATCTTGATTCAGCGGTCGACCAGCAGTGAGGCGCCGATTGCGCCGCCGAGGTCTCCGAGCGAGGCGACGCGCACTGCCGGCGGGCGCTCGTTGAGGAAGAGGTGCACCTCCATCTCTTTTTTTAGTGCCTCCATATAGCGGTCGCCGAAGCGGATGCCGAGGCCACCGCCGATGATCACCGCTTCGGGATCGAGCAGGTTCACGGCTGAGGCGATGCCGGTTCCGAGAGCCTCGATCGCTCGGTCGATCAGTTTCGTTGCCAAGTGATCGCCGTGGTCGATCGCGCGCTCCCAGATGCCGCTGGTGAGGCGCGGTTTGCCGTGCTTCTCCATCAGCTTGAAGAGGTCGGTCTTGTGACCCTCTTCCTGCTCGCGGCGCGCCTCGGCTTCCATCGCCGCGCGGCCCGCGTAGGCCTCCATGCAGCCCTTTCGCCCACAGGGGCACTTGGCACCGCCGCGCTTGACGACCATGTGGCCGATCTCCCCGGCCGCGCCGCGGCCGAGCCAGGGCTTGCCGTCGAGGACGAGCCCACCGCCGACTCCGGTTCCCCAGAAAACCCCGATCAGACTGCGGAACTCGCGCCCGGCGCCGAGGTGGAACTCCGCCTCGGTCGCCACCTGGACGTCGTTGCCGACCCGGATCCCGGTTCCAAGCGCCTCCGAAAGGGTCTCGCCGAGCGGGAAGCTGCCTTCCCAATCCGGCAGGTTGCGGGCCGTGGACACGACACCGGTCTTCTCGTTCGCGTCGCCGGGAGAGCCGACGCCGACGCCGCTCAGATCTTCGGACTTCACCCCCGCAGCGGAGGCGGCTTCGCGCAGCGCGTCCTCCATCGCGCTCGCCACGCCGGCCGGGCCACCCGCCGTGGGCGTTGGCTGCCGCGCTTCGCCATGCACCTTCCCGCCGCTGTCGACGATCACCGTCTGGATCTTGGTGCCGCCAAGATCGATGCCGCCGCGCAGGTCGCTCACGCCGCCCAGTCTATGCCCGCGTTGCGTCTGGGAAGCTACGCCCGTGAGTGAGCAGCGGGGTTGGCGACACTGGTTGGCGAAGCGGCGCTGGTACGAGCGAAACCGGCGCCCTGCGCGGCGCTGGCGCCTCGCCCGCCACGCCGCTCGCGGTGGCTTCTTCATTCGCCGCCCGGTCGAGGGCGAGCTGCTGGAGGCCCTCGACGAGGGGCGCCTGCGGATCGGCGAGGGGACGCTGCTCGAGCCGGGCTGCTGGCTGACCCTCGCCCCCGAGGCCCGGATCGAGATCGGCGCCGGCTGCTTCCTCAACCGCAACACGATGCTCGCCGCCTATGAGCTGATCGAGATCGGCGACCACACGATGTTCGCCAATGGCTGCTTCGTGGGCGACGCCGAGCACCGCTTCGACGATCCCGACGCGCCGGTCACCTGGCAGGGCTTCACCAGCAAGGGCCCGGTCAGGATCGGCGCCAACTGCTGGTTCGGGGTCAACTGCGTGGTTACCAGCGGCGTCACGATCGGCGACCGCTGTGTGGTCGGCGCAAACTCCGTGGTCACGGCGGACCTGCCCGCGGGCTCGATCGCGGCGGGCGCCCCGGCCCGTGTGATCAAGGCCATTGAGTTCCGCCGGTAGGTGCCTATACTCGGAGGTCGGCCGTGACCCGCCAAGGGCATGGACCTTCCCATGAACCTCGCATTGACTGAGCCGTTGCACGCACCAGCAGGCGTGAAGTTCGTCCGCCGCAAGGATGAGCTGCGGGCGCTGCTTGCCTCCGCGCGCGCGGAAGGCCTCTCGATCGGCCTGGTGCCGACGATGGGCTACCTGCACGAGGGCCATCTCTCGCTGCTGCGCGCCGCCCGCGCCGAGTGCGACGTGGTCGTGATGAGCCTCTTCGTCAACCCGACCCAGTTCGGCCCCGGCGAGGACCTCGACCGTTACCCGCGCGACGAGGCCCGCGACGCCGAGCTGGCCGGCGAGGCCGGCGTAGACCTGGTCTACGCCCCGCCGGTGGTCGAGGTCTACCTCGACGGCTTCTCCACCAGCGTCGAGGTGAGTGGGCTGACCGAGGTGCTCTGCGGCGACCCCTCGCGTCGCGGCTCCGAGCACTTCCGCGGCGTCACCACCGTCGTCGCCAAGCTCTTCAACACCGTCGGCCCCGACGTCGCCTACTTTGGCCAGAAGGACGCCCAGCAGGTGGCGGCGATCCGCCGCATGGTCGGCGACCTCGACATCCCGGTCCGGATCGAGACATTGCCGATCGTGCGCGAGGCCGACGGCCTGGCGATGAGCTCTCGCAACGCCTACCTAGGGCCCGAGGAGCGCGAGCGGGCGACGGCGCTCTCGCGGGCGCTGCGCGAGGTCGAGCGCGTTGCCCACGCCGATTCGCTTGCCGCGGCACTCGCCGCCGGCCGGCATGAGCTGGAGGCGGCGGGGGTCGAGCCGGAATACCTCGAGGCCCGCGACGCAGAGAACTTGGAGCCGGTGGCCGAGCTTGATGGCCATCCGGTGCTGGTAGCGGTCGCCGCGCAGCTCGGCGGCGCCCGCCTCATCGACAACGTCTTGATCCGGTCATGAAGGCCTGAACCCAAGGGGAGACTCAATGCAGAGGCAGATGCTCAAGTCCAAGATCCACCGAGCGACGGTGACCGACTGCGACGTCGATTACATCGGCAGTATCACGGTCGACACCGAGTTGATGGCAAGCGCCGACCTGATCACCAACGAGCAGGTCCACGTCTGGGACATCGACAACGGTGCCCGCTTCGTCACCTACGTGATCGACGGCGAGCCCGGCTCCGGCACGATGCAGGTCAACGGTGCCGCCGCCCACCTGACTCAGCCCGGCCACAAGATCATTGTCGCCTCCTTTGGCGCCTACGACGAGAGCGACCTCGAGGCCTACTCGCCGGTGGTCGTCCACGTCGACGACGACAATGTCACCGTCGCGGTCGACAGCCACCCGGAGGTGCTGCTCGCCCAGGAGGTCATCTGATGAGCGTTGAGCGTCAGCCCGTCACCCTGCCTCGCCTGGCCGAGATGAAGCAGGCCGGCGAACCGATCGTGATGGTCACCGCCTACGACTTCCCCTCGGCCCGGGTCGCCGAGGAGGCCGGCGTCGACCTCGTCCTCGTCGGCGACACGGCGGCGATGGTCGTGCTCGGCTATCCCGGCACCGAGGCGGTCTCGATGGACGAGATGGTGATGCTCGGCAAAGCCGTCCGCCGTGGCGTCGAGACGCCGTTGATGGTCGGCGACATGCCGATGGGCAGCTACGAGGCAAGCAACGAGCTCGCCGTGCAGAGCGCCCAGCGGCTGGTCAAGGAGACCGGCTGTCAGGTGGTCAAGCTGGAGGCGGGGGGGACGTCGGTCGAGCGCGCCCGGGCGATCGTCCGCGCCGGCATCCCGGTCATGGGCCATGTCGGGCTTACGCCGCAGACCGCGACCGCGCTGGGCGGCTACAAGACCCAGGGCAAGACGGCCCAGGGCGCGATCCAGCTGCTCGAGGACGCCCTTGCCCTGCAGTCGGTCGGCTGCTTCGCGGTCGTCTTCGAGGCGGTCCCGGCGGCGATCGCCGAGGCGATCGCCCAGCGGCTCGAGATCCCGGCGATCGGGATCGGCGCCGGCCGCGCCACGGCCGGCCAGGTGCTCGTCTACCACGATCTGCTCGGGATCACCACGGGGCGCTCGCCCAAATTCGTCAAGCGCTACGCCGAGATCCACACGGCGATGGTCGACGGCGTCAGCCGCTACGCGGAAGAGGTGCGCAGCCACCGCTTCCCCGAGCCCGAGCACGTCTACGGGGTCGAGCCGGAGGAGCTGGCCGAGTTCCAGCGCTACCTGGAGCAGAAGGACGGGATCGGCTCCAAGGCGTCATGGGACTGGGAGCCGCTGCCCTAGCGCCTACCATCCAGCGGCAATGAGCCCTACGGCCGAGGAGCGGCGGGCCGAGCTGGTCGCCCTCTACAAAGAGGTGCAGGTCTGCGAAAGGTGCCCCTTGCACGAGACGCGGACCAAGTCCGTGTTCGGAGCGGGGGACGCCGACGCCGAGGTGATGTTCGTCGGCGAGGCGCCGGGCGCCGAAGAGGATCGCCAGGGCCTGCCCTTCGTCGGTCGGGCCGGGCAGCTGTTGAATGAGCTGCTTGAAGGCATAGGGATGGCAAGGGAGGGCGTCTTCATCGCCAACGTGCTGAAGAGCCGCCCGCCCGGCAACCGGGACCCGCAACCGCTGGAGATCGAGGCCTGCCGTCCCTACCTGTTCGAGCAGGTGCGGCTGATCGAGCCGCGCGTCGTCTGCACCCTGGGCAACTTCGCGACCAAGCTGCTGAGCGGCAACCCGACCGGGATCACCAGGGTGCGGGGGACGCCCCAGGTACACGAGCTGGGCGGGCGCACTGTCTTTCTGCTGCCGCTCTTCCACCCGGCGGCGGCGCTGCGCACGCCGGCGGTCAAGGAGACGCTGCGGGCGGACCTGGAGCTGCTGCCGCAACTGCTTGCCGGCCCACCGCCAGCCGGGGCGGAAGAGGCAGAGGAGGAGGTCGTGGTGGAGCCGGCGACGACGCCGCCTGAGGATCCCGCCGATCAGCTCGACATGTTCGGTTGAGCGTGATTGCCGTGGAGACGGTGGAGAGCGAGTCCTCGGCTGAGACCGAAGCGGTTGGAGCGAAGCTCGCCGCTCGCTTGAGCCCCGGCGACGTCGTCATCGTCAGCGGCGAGCTGGGGGCGGGCAAGACGACGCTGATCCGGGGCGCCTGCCGGGCGCTCGGGGTCGAGGGCCCGGTCACCTCACCCACCTTCACGATCGGCCAGCGCTACCTGGGCCGTCTGCCGATCTCCCACCTCGACCTCTACCGCCTCGGTGGGCTCGAAGACGAGGACCCGGCGCTGCTCGACGACTACCTCGACGCCGACTCGGTTGCGTTCCTCGAGTGGCCCGCCCTGGCTGAGCCTCAGCTGGCGGGGCGCCGCGTCCTGGCGGTCCGCCTGGACCATGCCGAAGGCGATCGGCGACGCATCGAGATCGGCAGCGCATCGGTCCCGGAATAAGTGTGTTTCGGAGGGGGATGCTGCCCTGTAGCATCGCCTGGGTACGCAAACCGAACGAGGAGAGGCGCTTGATGAAGGGACTGAGGACGCTGACGGCAGTGGTAGTGGGAATCGCGCTGCTGGCGAGTGCCGCCCCAGCCTCGGCCAAGAAAAGCGCCCCGTTCAAGCATTACGTCGCCTGCGGTCTTTCGCAGAACGCCAAACCGGCGCACGTCTGCCAGAAGGGCCGCGACAAGGGCGCCTTCTTCCGCAGCAACCGTGGTGAGGTCTTCTACACCGTCTGCGTCGATTTCCCGGGCAAGAAAAACCTCTGCGCTCCCAAGCAGAAAGCGGAAAAAGGAACGCTCTACGTCAACAAGATCACGACCAACATTCCCGGGGAGCACAAGGTCTCATGGTTCGTCAAGGGCAAGCAGGTCGGCTCTTTCGTCTTCACGGTCCCGAGGTAGCGGACGCTGATAACGGTCGGCTTCGACACCGCGACCACCGACACCGCGGTCGCCGCGACTCGCGATGGTGAGGTTCTGCACGAGGCGCTGCTTGGGCTCTCCGAGAAGGGCGGGCCCCAGCACACCACGGCGTTGCTGACCGAGGTCGAGCGGGCGGCAACGGCAGCCGGCGGCTGGGGGGCGGTCGGCAGGATCGCAGTCGGGATCGGACCTGGGTCCTTCACTGGCCTGCGTGTCGGCATCGCCACGGCACGGGCGCTGGGGCTCAGCCGCGGCTTGCCGCTGAGCGGCGCCGGCACCCTGGATGCGCTGGGACGCGGCCTCGGCGAGGTCGCGGGCGAGCGCCGTTGCCTCGCTGTCCTCGATGCGCGACGCGGCGAGGTCGCGGCGGCGGTCTACTCGGCGGCCGGAGAGCAACTGTGGGGGCCCTGGCTGGGAAGCCCGGAGGAGCTTGCCACGCGGATCCCTGCCCTGCCCGAAGCGGCGCTGTGCGGTGGATCGGGCGCTGTACGATTTAGGCAGCAGTTGACGAGTCGGGCGGTTGAGATCCCGGATGACGCCGACCCCGTGCACCGCGTCGCCGCGCGGCACATCTGTGCCCTTGCGGCGGTCGGAACGGAGGAGGACGAATCCGGCTCGATTGCCCCGACCTACCTGAGGCCCCCCGATGCAAAACGGTGGCGTGAGCGAGACTCTGTCCAAGCAGCCGAGTGAGCTGAGCGGCGATCCGCCGGTGCGGCGGCTCGCCTACAGCGACCTGCCGGCGGTGATCGCGGTCGAGCGCCGCTCCTTCCCGGCGCCCTGGTCGCTGGCGATGTTCGTGCTCGAGCTTTCCAAGCCGTCGGGGATCTGCCTCGCCGCCACGGCCGGCGACGAGCTGGTCGGCTACCTCGTCTGCTCGCGCTACGACCGCGTCTGGCACGTGATGAACATCGCCGTGGCGCCGGAACGCCGCCGCCAGGGGGTCGCCAGCCGCCTGATCACCCAGCTGATCGCCGAGGCGGGGGACGAGCTTCCCTTCACGCTAGAGGTGCGGGTCTCCAACCGAGACGCGATCGCGATGTACGAGAAGCTCGGCTTCCGCTCGGCCGGGGTGCGTCCTCGCTACTACCAGGACAACGGCGAGGACGCCCTGATCATGTGGCTGGACTGAAGTCGCCTTGATCCTCGCCATCGAGACGTCCTGCGATGACACCTGCGCCGCCGTCGTCGACGGCGCGCAGATCCGCTCCAGCCTGATCTCCTCCCAGGACGAGGCCCACGCCGCTTTCGGCGGGATCGTGCCCGAGGTCGCCTCGCGCCATCACCTCGAGCTGGCGGTGCCGGTCGTCGGCGCGGCGTTGAGCGAGGCCGGCGTCTTGCTCGACGAGATCGAGGCTGTGGCGGTGACCGCCGGCCCGGGCCTGATCGGGGCGTTGCTGGTCGGTCTGAGCACCGCCAAGGCGATCGCCGCGCCGCGCCGGCTGCCGCTGATCCCGGTCGACCATCTGCAGGGGCACGTCGCCGCCAACTTCCTCGCCCCCGAGCCGCTCGAGCCGCCCTTCCTCTGCCTCGTCGCGAGCGGCGGTCACACGTTGCTGGCGGGGGTCCGCGACCACGCCGGCCACGAGGTGCTCGGTCAGACGCTCGACGATGCCGCCGGCGAGGCATTCGACAAGGTCGCTCGCCTGCTCGGCCTCGGCTTTCCTGGTGGCCCCGCACTGCAGCGGCTGGCCGAGGAGGGCGACCCAGAAGGGTTTGAGCTGCCCGTCGCGATGGCCCGCGACCCCGGCCTCGACTTCAGCTTCAGCGGGCTGAAGACCGCGCTCGTCTACCTCTGCCGCGACCTCGGACCCGAGGGGGTGGAGGAGCGTCGCGCCGACCTCGCCGCGAGCTTTCAGGCGGCGGCGGTCGGCCAGCTGACGGCGAAACTGAAGCGGGCGCTGAAGCGGGGTGAGTGGGACGCGGTCGCGCTGGGCGGCGGTGTCGCCGCGAACGGGCCGCTGCGCGAGGCGGTCTCGGCGCTCTGCGAGGAGCAGGGCGTGCGGCTGAAGCTGGTGCCGCTGGAGCTCTGCACCGACAACGCAGCGATGATCGGCTCGGCGGCCCGCTTCGCCACGGCGCTGCCCTATCCCGACTACCTCTCCTACGACGCCTTCCCCAGCAACCGTCCCGCGGTTGCCGCTCGATGAGCGCCGAGCTCGTCCTCTACTCGCGCCCTGGTTGCCACCTCTGCGAGCAGGCGCTCGAGGAGCTGGTCGCCCTGCACGAGGAGGGCTACCGCTTCGAGCTGCGCGAGATCGACATCGAGAGCGATGAGACCCTGCTGAGAGCGATGCTCGAGCGGATTCCCGTGCTCGAGCTGAACGGCGAGGTCGTCTCCGAGCTGACCCTGGACCAAACCTCCGTTCGGTCGCGGCTCGATACTGTGGGGGTCGATGATTGAGCAGGCCGTGGAGGAGGTCGAGGTGCCCGGTGCCCTGATAGGCGATGGTGAGCGGCTCTCGCTCGGTGTCGCCGCGCGTCTCTCGCGCTACCTGCAGGTGTTGACCCAGGCCCGCAAGATGGGGCGGGAGACGATCTCCTCGCAGGAACTGTCGGACTACACCCACATCAACCCGACCCAGATCCGCCGCGATCTCTCCGGCTTCGGCAAGTTCGGCAAGCGCGGCGTCGGCTACAACGTCGACTCGCTGGTGGCGGAGATCCGCAAGATCCTGCGCACCTCCGGCCAGCACAACATCGCCCTCTTCGGCGCCGGCAACCTCGGCCAGGCGATCGCCAGCTCCGACATCTTCGCCGACCATGGTTTCGAGGTCGTCGCCATGTTCGACATCGACCCGGAGGTCGTCGGCAGTCAGGTCGGCAGCCTGCAGATTCGCGATTTCGGCGAGCTGGAGGCGGTCGTCTCCGAGCAGGAGATCGTCGTCGGCGTCCTCGCCGTCCCTGCCGCCGCGGCACAGTCCGTCGCCGACCGCCTGGTCGACGCCGGAGTGAAGATCATCTTCAACTACTCCGAGCAGCTGCTGCAGGTCCCTCCGGAGGTGACGGTGCATACCTCCAGCCCCGCTGTCGACCTTCTCTACGCGCTCTACTTCTACCTGACCTGAGAGCTCCCCTTGTCCCTGGACCTCGACCTGGCTCGGGAGAGATTCGAGTCCTCAACCGACTTCACGATCGGTCTCGAGGAGGAGTTCGCGATCCTCGATCCGGCCACGCTCGAGCTCGAGCACCGCTTCGACGAGCTCTATGCCGCCTGCCAGAAGGACGACGTGCTGGCCGAGGCTGCGGCGGGCGAGCTGATCGCCTCGGAGATCGAGATCCGCTCCGGGCGCTCGGAGACCTTCAGCGACGCGACCGCGGCCCAGCGTGAGCGCCGCACACGCCTATTCGCGCTGGCTGATGAGATGGAGTTGGCGCTAGGGGCGATGGGCACGCATCCCTGGGCGAACTACCTCGACCAGCGGATCATCGACACGCCTCACTACAACCGCCTGCGCCGCGAACTGGGTTGGGTCGCCCAGCGCAACAACACCTGGAGCATGCACGTCCACATGGGGGTGCGCGGCGCCGACCGGGCGATCGCCGTCTGCGACTGGATGCGCGAGCTGCTGCCGCTGCTGCTGGCCACCTCGGCCAACTCACCCTTCCTCGACCGCCGCGACACCGGCCTGCACACCGTGCGCACCGAGATCTTCACGCGGACGTTTCCCCGTTGCGGCGTCCCGAGTCCCTTTCTCGACTGGGCCGGCTACGCCGAGTTCGTCGCCATGCTGCAGCGGACCGGCAGCGCGGTCGAGTCGACCCAGCTCTGGTGGAGCGTCCGCCCCCACCACGAGTTCGGCACGGTCGAGGTGCGGATCTGCGACGCGCAGACGCGTGGCGAGGAGTCATTCGCCCTGGCCGGCCTGGTCGCCGCCTGCATCGCCCAGACCGCGCTCGACTACGACGAGCACGGCTACGACGGCGCCGGTGCGCCGCTGCGCGATCGTGAGATCGAGGAGAACCTCTGGCGAGCGATCCGCTACGGGGCGGGTGGCAAGCTGATCGATTTCCGTCGCGGTGAGGAGATCGAGGCGCGGGCCACCCTGGAGGGAGTGCTCGCCTGGACCGAGCCGGCGCGCTCGGCGCTGGGAATCGAACCGCGGCTTCCGGAGCTGAACGGTGCCCAGCGCTCGCGTCAGGCGCTCGACGCCGGAGTCACCATCGAGGACGTCTATCGGGACGCGGTGGGGGAGACGCACCGCACCTATCCGCGGCCCCTTATAGACTCCCGCGCCGCTTAAACCCAGCCGGAGGAACCGAACTTGACCACCAGCTTCTTGACCGAATACGGAGTCGTCGTTGCGCTTGCCTGCGCAGGGGCGGCAGTGCTCTACGGATTGATCGTCACGCAACGCCTGCTGAAGAAGTCGCCAGGCAACGAGCGGATGCAGGAAATCTCAGGGGCGGTGCAGGAGGGGGCCAAGGCCTACCTCAACCGTCAGTACACGATCATCGCCGCCGTCGCGGTGCCGATTGCGATCGTGCTCTGGCTCCTGCAGGACTACCAAACCGCGATCGGCTTCGTGATCGGCGGCGTCCTCTCGGGCGCGACCGGCTTCATCGGGATGAACCTCTCGGTGCGCGCCAACTCGCGTGTCGCCGAGGCGGCCCGCGGCGGCGTGCCGCCGGCGCTCGATGTCGCCTTCAAGGGCGGATCGGTCACCGGTCTGCTCGTCGTCGGCCTCGCGCTGCTCGGCGTCGCCGGCTACTTCGGCATCCTCGTCCTCACCGGTAGCAGCGATAAGGATGCTGTCGATGCTCTCGTCGGCCTCGGTTTCGGCGGCTCGCTGATCTCCGTATTCGCCCGGCTAGGCGGCGGCATCTTCACCAAGGCCGCCGACGTCGGCGCCGACCTGGTCGGCAAGGTCGAGGCCGGGATCCCTGAGGACGATCCCCGCAACCCCGCCGTGATCGCCGACAACGTCGGCGACAACGTCGGCGACTGTGCCGGCATGGCCGCCGACCTCTTCGAGACCTACGCGGTCACCACGGTCGCCGTGATGCTGCTCGGCGTCCTCACCTTCACCGGTTCTGGCGGCGACTTCGCCCGCGAGGTGGCGATCTTCCCGCTGGTCATCGGCGGCGTCGCGATCATCGCCTCGATCATCGGCGCCCTTTTGGTGCGGACCAAAACGGACCGGGTCGAGGGGGCGCTGTACACCGGCGTCATCGCCGCCGGAATCCTCTCGATCGCGGCCTTCTACCCGATCACCGACTGGATGATGAGCGGTCCGGTGCAGTATGGCCTCAGCACCGCGGCAAAGACGGTCACCGTCACCGACCTCTGGCTCTGCGCAGTGATCGGCGTCGCCGTGACGGCGCTACTTTTTGTCATCACCGAATTTTATACTGCGACCCGCTTCCGCCCGGTTAAGTCGATCGCCAAAGCGTCGGAGACCGGTCACGCGACCAACATCATCCAGGGGCTGGCGCAGGGCTTCCAGTCCACCGCGGCACCGGCCCTGGTGCTGGCGCTGGCGATCCTCGGCGCCAACGAGCTCGCCGGCATCTACGGCATCGGCATCGCCGTGATGGCTCAGCTCTCGCTCTGCGGCCTGATCGTCGCGCTGGATGCCTTCGGGCCGATCACCGACAACGCCGGCGGCATCGCCGAGATGGCGGACCTGCCCGAGGAGGTGCGCGCCGTGACCGACCCGCTCGACGCGGTCGGCAACACGACCAAGGCCGTCACCAAGGGTTACGCGATCGGCTCCGCGGCACTTGCCGCGCTGGTGCTGTTTGCGGCGTTCAAGAGCGAATTGGCCGAGGAGGCGCCCACCGGGTTCGACCTCAACGCCCTCTTCAACCTGAGCAGCCCTGACGTGCTGATCGGGCTGATCATCGGCGGCATGATGGTCTACCTGTTCGCGGCCTTCGCGATCGAGGCGGTCGGCCGCGCCGGCGGCCAGGTGGTCGAACAGGTCCGCGAGCAGTTCCGCGAGCACCCGGGGATCATGGAGGGCACCGAAAAACCGGACTACGCGAAAACGGTCAGCATCGTCACCCTCGCGGCGCAGAAAGAGATGATCCTGCCCGCGCTGATCCCGATCGCCGTTCCGGTCGTCGTCGGCCTGCTCAGCGTCAACGCCCTCGGCGGCTTGCTGATCGGCGTCATCGTCGTCGGCCTCTTCGCGGCGATCTCGATGACCGCCGGCGGCGGCGCCTGGGACAACGCCAAGAAGCTGATCGAGGACGGCGCCCACGGCGGCAAAGGCTCTCCGGCCCACGAAGCCTCGGTGACCGGCGACACGGTCGGCGATCCCTACAAGGACACGGCCGGCCCGGCGATCAACCCGATGATCAAGGTGGCAAACATCGTCGCGATTTTGATCATTCCAATCGTCCACTTCTAGACGCCTGCGAGGGAGGGGCAGGGTGCCCCTCCCGCTTGCTGGGTTTTTCGCCGCGGATGCTGACGGCTGTCCGCGAGCGTCTTTGGGGCGAAAAACAGGACGCCGCTGCGCGGGAGGGGCACCCTGCCCCTCCCTTGTGAGCGCCGATAATGCGCGGACGTGGTTGAGGACCTGATCAACATCGCGGACTTCGCGCGAGCTGCTGAAGAGAAGCTGGATGACGGAGTGGCGGGATATTTCTTCGGTGGGGCTGGGGATGAGCTGACGCTGCGGGAGAACGTTGCTGCTTGGTCGGGCTGGCGGTTGCGGCCGCGGGCGCTTGCTGGGCTTGGTGAGTGGTCTACTGGGGTGGAGTTGATGGGTGGGGACGTCTCGATGCCGGTGTTGGTCGCGCCGGTTGCCTACCAGGGGCTGGTCGATCCGGGCGGGGAGGAGGCGATGGCCCGGGCTGCTGCCGCGGCGGGGACCGTGATGTGCCTCTCCACGCTGGCTACGCGGCGACCGCGACCGGTTGCCGAAGCGGCGCCGGGGGGCAGGCGCTGGTTCCAGCTCTACTGCTTCAGGGACCAGGGGGTGACTCGTGCTCTGATCGAGGAGGCGGTCGATTGCGGCTATGAGGCGATCGTCGTCACCGTCGATGCGCCCCGCGCGGGCAATCGCGAGCGCGACCAGCGGACCGGGTTCAAGATCCCCGAAGAGCTAGGTGTGCCGAGTGTCGAAGCGGCGCTCGGATCGGATCGGGCGGTGACGATCGAGGAGACCTTCGAGTTGATGGAACCGGCGCTGAGCTGGTCCGACCTCGGGGACCTGGCGTCCGATTGCCGTGTGCCGGTCCTGGCCAAGGGCGTGCTCACCGCCGAGGACGCGGCGCAGGCGATCGACCACGGCGCCGCCGGCGTCATCGTCTCGAACCACGGCGGGCGCCAACTCGATCGCTGTACTGCGACGGCCGACGCGCTTCCGGAGGCGGTGGAGGCCGTCGCTGGGCGTGGCGTTGTCCTCGTCGACGGTGGCATCCGGCGCGGCGTCGATATCGCCATCGCCCTGGCGCTCGGTGCCGACGCGGTGCTGGTCGGCCGCCCGGCGCTCTGGGGGCTTGCGGCAGGCGGAGAAGCCGGCGCCCGCCGCGTGCTCGAGCTGCTGCGTGAGGAGCTCGAGCTGACGCTCGCCCTCTGCGGTTGCGCCTCGCCCGCCGAGCTGACCCGTGCCCACGTGCAGAGAGCACCGGCGGCGTCCGTATATTCGGACTGAGTGACCGGTCTCTCCACCTCCTGATCGATGGCGCAGCGGATCCCCAGAGACGAATCGCTGAGCCGTGTGCACGGCGTCGGCGCGCTGTTCTCGGCCGCCTACGGCAACGTCGGCTCCTCGATCTACTACGCGCTCGGCGTCACCGCCGCCTTTGCCCTCGGCCTCACCCCCGTTGCCTTCGTCATCTCCGGCCTGATCTTCGCTGCGACCGCGGCGACCTACGCCGAGGCGACGGTGATGTACCCGGAGGCGGGGGGCTCCTCCAGCTTCGCCCGCCACGCCTTCAACGAGCTGGTCAGCTTCGTCGCCGCCTGGGGGCAGATGCTCAACTACACGATCACGGTCGCGATCTCGGCCTACTTCGTGCCCCATTACCTGGCGGTCTTCTGGGAGCCGCTCGGCAACGCCCCCGGCGACATCATCGGCGGCGCGGTCTTGATCGGGGCGCTGGCGCTGCTCAACATCCGCGGCTCACAGGAGTCGGCGAAACTCAACCTGGTCCTCGCGGTGGCCGACCTCGGCACCCAGGTCATCCTCGTCGCGATCGGCATCTTCTTGGTGCTCAGCCCGCAGGTCCTGGTCGACAACGTCCACCTCGGCGTCGCCCCCTCCTGGAGTGACTTCGCCCTCGGCATCGCGGTCGCGATGATCGCCTACACCGGAATCGAGACGATCTCCAATATGGCCGAGGAGGCCAAGGACGCGGCGCGCACGATCCCGCGCAGCGTCGGCTTCACGGTCGCCGCCGTGCTCGGCCTCTACCTGCTGATCCCGGTCGTCGCCCTGTCGGCGATGCCGGTCGTACAGGACGCCGCCGGCCACTACACGACCGCGCTCGGCTCCGAGTTCGCCAGCGACCCGATCCTCGGCATCGTCGAGAACCTCGGCCTCAGCGGAGGCCTGACCGAAGGACTGCGCTTCTACGTCGGCATCCTTGCCGCGGTGATCCTGCTGATCGCCACCAACGCCGGGCTGATCGGCGTCTCCCGCCTGACCTACTCGATGGGCCAACACCGCCAGCTGCCCGAGGGGCTGCGTCAGGTCCATCCCCGCTACCGCACCCCCTACATCGCGATCCTCGTCTTCGCCGGCCTGGCGATGATCACGCTGATCCCGGGCCAGGCCGAATTCCTGGCGACGCTGTACTCGTTCGGGGCGATGCTCTCCTTCACGATCGCCCACGTCTCGGTGATCCAGCTGCGACGCAGGCACGCGGGCGAGGAGCGTCCCTGGAAGCCGCCGCTCAACTTCCGCGCCTTCGGCTTCGAGGTGCCGCTGACCGCGGTGCTCGGCGGCCTCGGCACCTTTGCCGCCTGGATCGTGGTGATGGCGCTGAACCCGCGCACGCTGGCGGTGGGAGCTGGCTGGATGGCGTTCGGGATCGTCGTCTACGTCCTCTACCGCCGCAACCAGAAGCTGCCGCTGACCGAGACCGTCAAAGTGGTCACGCCAGAGCCGCTCGGCGTCGAGGAGATCGAGTACCGCAGCATCTTGGTCGCCTTCGAGGACGGCGAGCCGTTCTCCGAGGAGATGGTCGCGACGGCGATCAAGCTCGCCTCCAAGCGCCGCCGCGGCATTCACATCCACTCGATGCTGACGGTGCCGACCGACCTCCCTCTCGACGCCGATCTGCGCAATCAGGAAGCCGAGGCGCAGAGCAAGGTCGAGCAGGCGAAGCTGATCGGCGGGCAGCGGGTCACCGGTCACGTCGAGCGGGTGCGTCCGGCGCAGGCGGGCTACTCGATCTCCGACGAGGCGAACCTGATCAGCGCCGCGGCGGTCGTCGTCGGCCTGCGCTACCGCAACGGTGCGCCGCTCTACGACAAGACCCTGCAGACCGTGCTCAGCGAGCGGCCCTGTCGCGTCATCGTCGTTTCCGACCGGAGCGTGCAGACTCCCGAGGCTGTTCCTGCCCTGGCCTAGAATCGCCGCGATGTCTTCGCCCGAGCGGATCTACAGCGGCTCGATCCGCGCCCTCTCTCTGGTCTTCGTGGCCTTGGGCCTGCTGATCCTCATCAGCACCCTGACCCACGGAGGCGGCCCGCTCTCGCTGGGAGTTCTCCTCGGCGTGGCATTCCTCGCTGTCGGCATCGCACGCCTTTGGCTAACGGGCGTCTTCCGCGGGTGGCGCGGGGGGAGGGGGGGTTCGGACGGGTGAGTCCGCTAACCCCCCCTCCCCCCGCGACAGGACCCGCGGCCGACGGCTCAAATGAGCAACTCGAGCAGGCCGGGCAACCGAACCAGCAACGACCCCGTCTAGAACCCCTCCTGAACCGTGGCCTAGGCGTCCCAGGCCTCTTCGCCGCGGTCTACTCGGTAGTCGGCTTCTCGATCTACTTCTCGCTCGGCGTCGTCGCCGACCGCGGCCTCGGCCTGACTCCGCTGATCTTCCTCGCCGCCGGGCTGCTCTTCGTGCTGACCACGCTCAGCTACGTCGAGGGCGGCGCGATGATCCGCGAGCGGGGGGGCTCCTCCAGCTTCGCCCGCCACGCATTCAACGAGCTGATCGCCTTCATCGCCGGCTGGGCGATCCTGATCGACTACCTGATCGTCGCCGCCCTGGCGGCGATCTCGGTTCCGCACTACCTGGAGCCGATCTCCCACAACCTCTCCCGGCCCGGCTGGGAGATCGGCGTCGCCGGGTTGGTGATCGTCGCCGCCTGCACGCTCAACATCCTCAACATCACCGGCCGTGGCAGGGCGCGTGCGCTCAGCGGGCTGGCCCTCGCCGACATCGCCCTGCAGCTCGCCGTGATCGGCGTCGGCGTGCTCGCGGTCTTGCACCCCGACCGCCTCACCGACCAGATTCACCTCCTCACCAGCCCGAGCCTCAAGGACATCGTCTACGCATCGGTGGTCGCGATGCTCGCCTACGCCGGGATCGAGGCTGCCTCCGACCTGGCGCCGGACATCGACGTCAGGCCGCGCGACCTGAAGCGGATCGTCTCGGTGGGGGCGGTCGCGGTGCCGCTCGTCTACGCCGGGATGGCGGCGATCGCGCTGATGGCGGTGCCGGTCGTTGCCGGGCCCCAGGGGCCCGAGACCGCGCTCGGCGGCGAATTCGTCGAGGCGCCGATCCTGGGGGTGGTCTCCGCCTATCACCCGGCTTGGATTGCGGACACGATGCGCTGGGTGGTGGCGCTGGTTGCCGCGCCGGTCCTGTTCTGGGCCGCGACGACCGCGATGCTCGGCGTCTCCCGCCACATCTACACGCTGGCGATCAATCGACAGATCCCCAGCTGGCTGGGCAAGCTCAACAGTCGCTACGCGACGCCGCACGTGGCGATCGGACTCTCCGGCCTGATCGCGATCGGCCTGGTCGCACCGACCGACGTCAAGCTGTTGGCCGGGCTCTACGCCTTCGGGGCGATGCTGGCAATCACGATCGCCCACCTCTCGATCCTGCGGCTGCGGGTCTCCGAACCCGACCGGTCCCGTCCCTTCCGGGTGCCCTGGAACATCTCCTGGCGCGGGGCGCAGCTCCCGGTGCCGACCATTCTGGCTGCCCTGCTCAGCTCTCTCGCCTTTCTCAGCGTGCTGGCGTTCCACGACCGGGCGCGCTGGGTCGGCGGCGGCTGGATGCTGTTCGGCCTGCTCTTCTACGTCGTCTATCGCAAGGTCTTCGAGGGGACCACCCTGACCCGTCGCGTCTCGGTCACCGAGAGGGCGCTGACCAAGCAGGCGCCCGACGTCGAATACGGCAACATCCTCGTGCCGGTGTTCGGCACCGCGCTCGACGACGACATCGTCGCCACCGCCGGCCGTCTCGCCGCGGCGGAGCGGGAGGGTGACGCCGACATCGAGGAGACCCACCTCGCGATCGTCTATGTGCTGGAGGTGCCGCTGACCCTGCCGCTGGACGCCGAGCTGCCGCCCGAGCGGGAGAATGAGGCCCTGCAGGCGATCGACCGGGCCCGTGAAATCGCCGAAGAGTACGAGGACGTGAGGGTGAGCGCGTCGGTGATGAGGGCTCGCAAAGTCGGCGCCGGGATCGTCGAAGCGGCGCGGCGCGGGGGCGTCGAAGCGATCGTGGTCGGGGCCGAGCCGCCGAGCAAGATCCGTGGCGGGGCCACGCTGGGCGGGATCGGCGCCGCCAGGCCCGCCGAGATCGGGGCGGCCACGGAGTACGTGCTGAAGAAGGCGCCGTGCCAGGTCCTGCTGACTGCTCCTCCCGAGCAAGTCGCGTCCATCTAGTATCCGCAGCGTGTTCATTCTGATCGTCGGCTGCGGAAGAGTCGGCTCCTCCGTCGCGAGGAGCATGCTGGGCGAGGGCCACGAAGTCTCCTGCCTCGACGAGGACCCCGAGTCCCACACGCGGCTCGAGGTCGGGCTCGACAAGGGCTGGGAGGACCTCGGCGGCCGCTTCACGGTCGGTACCGGGCTCGAGACCGACGCCCTGGTGGCTGCCGGGATCGAGACTGCGGACGCCTTCATCGCCGCCACCAACGGCGACAACACGAACATCGTCATCGCCCAGATCGCCCAGCGCCGCTACGAGGTGCCGAACGTGATCGCGCGGATCCTCGACCCACTGCGGGCTGAGTGGTACCGCCAGCAGGGCATGAACACGATCTGCCCGACGCGGGTCGCGATCGACATGCTGGAGAGCGCGGTGCGCGAGGGCGCCCAGCGCAGCAAGGTGGTCTGACCGTGTACATCATCGTCGTCGGAGCGGGGAAGGTGGGCTGGAACCTGGCCCGCGAGCTGCTTGAAAAGAACCACGAGGTGACGGTGATCGAGAGCAACCGCCGCCGCTACCTGACCGTCGAGCAAGAGCTCGAGCACAACGTCACCTACGGAGATGCCTCCGAGCTCTGGGTGCTGGAGCGCGCCGGGATCCAGCGAGCCGACATGGTGATCGCGGTCACCGGCGACGACGAGGACAACATGCTGATCTGCCAGGTCGCCAAGGAGAAGTACGAGGTGCAGCAGATCATCGCCCGGGTGAACAACCCCCGCAACCGCCCCCACTTCGATCTGCTCGGCGTGAAGCCGTCGGTCTCCGCAACCGACCTGATCCTTCGTCTACTCGAGCACGAGGTACCCGAGTACGGCCTCGTCCACCTGCTCGACCTGCAGGAGGAGCAGCTGGAGATCATCGAGATGTTGCTCGGCAAGGATTCGCGGGTAACGGGACGCCGTGTCGGCGATCTCTCGATGCCCGAAGGCAGTCTCTTGATCTCGGTGCTGCGCGAAGGCAAGGGCTTCGTGCCCAACGCCGACACCATTCTCGAAGTCGGCGACGAGGTACTGGCAGTGCTCGATCCAGGTCGCGAGGACGACCTCAAGGAGCTCTTCGGCCCGGCTGCCGGCGGCAACGGGACCGGTTGAGCGATGGCCGATCGCGAGGTCGATTTCCTCCTGATCGGCGGCGGCATGGGCTCGGCGCACTGCGCGGCGGAGCTGCGCAAGCGCGGCGCCGAGGGCTCGATCCTGCTGGCCGGCCGCGAGCCCGAGCCGCCCTACGAACGACCGCCGCTCTCCAAGGAGTACATGCGAGGCGAGGCGAGCCGCGAGGACGCCTATGTCAACCAGCCCTCCTGGTACGGGGAGAACGGGGTCGAGTTACTGACCGGGACGAACGTGATGTCGCTCGATCCCGAGGCGAGGACGGCGAAGCTGCAGGGCGGGGAGGAGGTCGCCTTCGGCAAGGCGCTGATCGCTACCGGGGCGATGGTCAACATCCTGCGGGTCGAGGGCGCCGAGAACGAGGGGATCCACTATCTGCGTGCCTTCGGCAACTCTGACGCGATCCGGGCCGACGCCGAGGCCGCTGAGCATGTGGTGCTGATCGGCGGCAGCTACATCGGCACCGAGGTCGCCGCCTCGCTGACGGCGAAGGGCGTCAAGTGCACGATCGTGATGATGGAGGACGTTGCGCTCTCGCGGGTCTTCGGCGAGGACGCCGGGGGCTGGTTCCAGGAGAGAATCGAAGACCACGGCGTCACCGTCCACGCCGGCGAGGAGCTGGAGGCTTTCGAGGGCGACGGCCGGGTCAAGGCGGTGCTGACCAAGAGCGGGCAGGCGATCGAGTGCGACGCGGTCGTGGTCGGCGCCGGTGTCCGCCCCGACGCGATGCTCGCCCAGCGCGCCGGGCTCGAGGTCGACGACGGGATCGTCTGCGACTCGAAGCTGATGACTTCGAGCGAGGGGATCTACGCGGCGGGTGACTGCTGCTCCTACGACAGCGTTGTCCACGGCCGGCGGATCCGGGTCGAGCACTGGGATGTGGCGATGCAGCAGGGCATGCATGCCGCCGGCAACATGCTTGGCGAGGATCGCGACTACGACGTCGTCCCCTACTTCTTCAGCGACCTCGCCGACTGGGCGAGCCTCGAGTACGTCGGCCCGGCGGCCGAGTGGGACGAGGAGATCTGGCGGGGCGACCGTGACGGAGGCGAGTTCTCCGTCTGGTACTTGAAGGACGGCAGGGTGGCCGGGGCGCTCAGCGTCGGCCGCTCCGAAGACCTGGCCGAGGCACGCCGGATGCTCGCCGACGGCGTCGACGTCTCCGCTGCCGGCAGGCAGATTGCCGACTCCGACAGCGATCTGGGCGAAATCTCCTGACGAGGGGCGTGCGCGCACCCCGTGCACGCCGCCGGATATCCTCAAGGCAGTTCGTTGCGCCCTGGTGTAATTGGCAACACGCCAGCCTCTGGAGCTGGATTTCGGGGTTCGAGTCCCTGGGGCGCAGTTCGCGAAAGTTCCTGCAAAGCCCGTCTAGTCGCTCTGCTACCTTCGCGGCGATGGGGACCCAAAGGCGCCTTCTTATGCTGCTGTCTCTTGCCGCTCTCGCAATCGCCGGTTGCGGCGGTGGGGGTGGCGGTGATTCGACGACGGCTCCGGCGGCCTCAGTCACCGGGGTGACGGCCGCGCTGAGCAAGGAGGAGCTGATCGCCCAGGGCGACGCGATCTGCGCCGAGGTGAACGCCGCGGTCGGCACCGTCGGCTCGACCAGCTCCGGCGCCGCCGGACAGGCGGCCCAGGTCGCCGGGCTCTATGGCGGCATGCTCGAACGGCTCAAAGCCCTGGGCGCTCCCAGCGACCAAGCTGTCGGCTACCCCGAATTCTTCTCCTCCGCCGAAGCGCTCGCGCACGCGGAGGACAACGTCAAGCTGGCTTCCGAACGAGAAGAAGAAGGGGAAGCGCTGAGCGAAGCCGAAACGGAAGCCTCCTCGGCCCTCGCCTCGTTCCAGTCCTCATCGGCTTCCTTCGGCTTCGAAGACTGCGCCGAAACGCCGGCCGCGCCGACGCCGAGCAGCTCGGGCTCGGCCGGTGGCGAAGAAGTCGAAACCGGCGGAGCAGAAGTCGAAGAAGTCGCACCTGAAGAAGAAGTCGAAGAAGTAGCGCCTGAAGAAGCTCCGGCGCCCGTCGAAGAAGAAGGGGCCGGTGGCGGTGCCGGGGTTGGCGGCGGGACCGAAGGCGGTGGCGGCAGCTCCGGAGGCGGCAGTAGCGGCGGCATCGGCCCGGCTAGGACCCTGCGCACGACTCCGGCGAGGAGACTGGCCATCCTGCAGTCGAATTGACACCCACCCTTGCGCTGGTGATATGAGCGCGGCCTGCGGCCGCGCTAGAACCGGATTGCATTTCCCGCTTCGCGACATTCGCCTGCAGGATGGCCAGTCTCCCTCGCTGCGTAAGCACTAGATAGGATGTCGGTGTCGCGAAGCGGCGATATGCAATCTGCTCCTGCGCGGCGAAGCCGCGCACAAATTCACCCCAGCGCGCAGCGCTGGGGTGTCAATTGAGGCGTACCCGCCATCCCGCCAGTTAGGCCGCCGAGTTCTCTTCCCAGTTTCCGTAGAGGCGCGCGTAGGGGCCGCCGGCCTCGATCAGCTCCTCGTGGGTGCCTGCCTCGGCTATGCGCCCGTGTTCGAGCACGACGATCTTGCCGGCGCGGCGGATCGTCGAGAGGCGGTGGGCGATGACGATCGCCGTGCGGCCGGCCAGCAGGCGCTCCAGCCCCCGCTCGATCGTCTTCTCGGTCCGCACGTCGACGTTCGAGGTCGCCTCGTCGAGGATCAGGATGCGTGGTTCGGCGAGGAGCGCGCGGGCGAAGGCGACGAGCTGGCGCTGGCCGGCTGAGAGCTGGACGCCGCGCTCGCCGACTTCCGTCTCGATGCCTTTGGGCAGCGCGGCGACGAACTCGGTCGCGCCGACAGCCGCCGCCGCGGCTTCGACCTCCTCGAGGCTTGCCTCCGGCCGGCCGAAGGCGATGTTCTCGCGCACGCTGCCGGAGAAGAGGTATCCCTCCTGGGGGACGATCCCGAGCTGGCGCCGCAGGGCGTGCTGCTGGACGCCGCGAAGGTCGTGCCCGTCGACCAGCACGCGACCCCGCTGCGGGTCATAGAAGCGCGCGACGAGCTTGGCGAAGGTCGACTTTCCGGCTCCGGTCGTGCCGACCAGGGCCAGGGTCTGTCCAGGCGGCACGTGCAGATCGACACCCTGGAGCGCCCACTCGACGCGCTCTCCACGCGCCTCTTGCTCCAGGGCGGCGTCGTCATAGGCGAAGGACACACCCTCCATCTCGATCTCACCGCGCAGCGTGCCGGGGTCCACGGCTCCCGGTGCATCGACCATGTCGGGCTCGGTGTCGAGTAGCTCGAAGATCTTGTCGAGCGCGGCCATTCCCTGCTGGTAGGTCGTGTAGAGCTGTGAGAGTTCCTGGATTGGCGAGAAGAAGACCTGCAGGTAGCCGATGAAGGCGACGATCGTGCCGATCTGGATCGCGTTGTCGATCGCCTGGGTGCCGCCGTAGAGGATGATCGCCGCGGTGCCGGCGGCGGTCAGCAGTTCGATCGCCGGGAAGTAGGAGGCATTGAGGAAGACGGTCCGCATGTTCGCCTCGCGGTTTGCCTCGTTCAGCTCGGTCATCGCGGCGCCGTGGCGGGCCTCCTGGCCGAAGCTGCGCACGACCCGCACCCCGCTCAGCGTCTCCTGCAGGTAGGCGGTGACTGCCGCGATCTTCTCGCGCGTTTCCCGGTAGGCGCCGTGGGAGGCGACCCTGAAGACGATACTGGCGAGGGCGACCAGGGGGAAGGTGAGGAAGGTGACGAGGGCCAGCTTGACGTCGAGGGCGAACATGATCACGACCACGCCGAGCAGGGTGAGGACACTGGAGAAAAGGGTCGTCACACCGCTGGTGAGGAGCTGGTTGAGGGCCTCGATGTCGTTGGTCATGCGGCTGATCAGCACCCCCGGGCTGCGCCGCGTGAAAAAGCCGATCGACATCGATTGGAGGTGGGCGAAGACGTGCTCGCGCAGATCCTGGAGCGCCCGGGTGCCGACCCAGCCGACGAGGTAGGTCTGCGCATAGGTGGCAACGGCAAAGACGGCAGCGACGGCTAGGAAGGCGATGACGATCTCAGTCAGCGCGCCGGTGTCGTCGGCGACGATGCCGGCGTCGATCGCCTGCCCGGCCAAGTAGGGAGGGGCGAGGCCGGCACCGGTAGCGGCCAGGATCGCGATCACGGTCAGCGCCACCCGGCCGCGGTAGGGGCGCAGCAGGCCGGCCATCCAGCGCAGCTTGCGGCCGCGCTGGTCCTCGCCGCGGACGATCAGCCAGAGTCTTCTCACAGCCGTGCCACCTCCTCGCGCTGCTCGAGGTCGCGTTGCAGGAAGACCGAGTCGGCGAGCCCGTGCTCGGCGATCTCGCGGTAGAAGCCACAGCCCTCGAGCAGCTCCTCGTGGGTGCCGCGATCGACAATGCGGCCACCGTCCATGACCACCACTTCGTCGGCCAGTGAGACGGTCGAGAGGCGGTGGGCGATGACGAAGGTCGTGCGCCCGGCCATCGCCTCGCCGAGGCCAGTCTTGATCGCCGCCTCGGTCGTCGCGTCGACAGAGGAGGTGGCGTCGTCGAGGATCAGGATGCGGGGGTCGGCGAGCAGGGCGCGGGCGATCGCGACGCGCTGGCGCTGGCCGCCGGAGAGGGTCATGCCGCGCTCGCCGACGAGGGTGTCGTAGCCGGCCGGGAGGTCGCGGATGAACCCGTCGGCCTGGGCGCGCCGTGCCGCCGCTTCGACCCCCTCCCGATCTGACCCTGGGCGTGCGTAGGCGATGTTCTCGGCGATGCTCGCGGTGAAGAGGAAGCTGTCGTCGCCGACGAAGGCGACCTGCGAGCGCAGTGAGGTGAGGTCGACAGAGCGCACGTCGGCGCCGTCGATCTCCACCGAGCCCTCGCTCGGGTCATAGAGGCGGGCGATCAGCGCCACCAGGCTCGTCTTGCCCGCGCCCGAGGGACCGACGAGCGCTACGGTGCGCCCCGCCTCGATTGCCAGGTCGATCTCGGTCAGCGCGGCCGCGGCGCCGTCGTAACGCAGGGTCACGCCGCGCAGCTCCACTTGCCCACCGCCGTCGGGCAGCGACGGAGCGTCCGGGGGGCTCTCGATCTGCGGCTCGCGGTCGAGGATCTCGAAGAGCCGGTTGCCGGAGGCGATCGCGCGCTGTGCCATGCCCAGCGTCATCCCCAGCATCCGCATCGGCCCCGCCAGCATCGCGACGTAGGTGTAGAAGGCGGTGAAGTTGCCGAGGCTGAGGTTGCCGGCGATCACCTGGCGGCCGCCGATCAGCAACACGAGGGCGATGCCCAGCTGTGGCAGAAAGCCGAGCAGGGGGGAGTAGAAGGCCTGCAGGCGGGTGGAGTAGATGCTCTGGTCGAAGACGCGGGAAACGGCGCGGCGGAAGCGGAATAGCTGGTGCTCCTCGCGGGCAAAGGCCTTGACGATGCGGATCCCGGAGACGTTCTCCTCGGCTTCGGCGGTCAGCTCGGCGATGCGCTGCTGCACCTCCTGCACGGCCGGGCGGGAGACGCGGTTGTAGCGGGAGGCGGCGTAAATGACAAAGGGGGCGGGAGCGAGGGCGACCAGTGCGAGCCAGGGCTCGAGGATGAACATCACGGCGCTGGCGAGGGCGATCGTGAGCAGGTTCTGGGTGATGAAGATCAGGCCGTAGCCGAGGAAGAAGCGGATCGACTGCAGGTCGACCGTCGCCCGCGACATCAGCTGGCCGGTCTGCTGGGAGTCGAAGAAGCCGAGCTCGAGGCGCTGCAGATGTGCGTAGAACAGCTGCCGCAGATCGAACTCGACCGCCAGCGAGACCTTTCCGGCGACCACCCGCCGCACCATCGTCAGCCCCAGGCGCAGGATGCCGGCGACGACGATCGCGATCGCCAGCGGCAACAGGTCCGGCTTGTCGTGGTTCTCGATCGCGTTGACCGCGCGGCCGATCAGCCACGGGATCAGCACGGTCATCCCCATCGCCAGCCAGGCAAAGACGAGCGAACCCCAAAGCTGGCGACGGTAAGGCCGCAGAAAGCCCATCAGACGGCGATAGGTCCGCATCAAGCCACTATACAAAGTGAAGTAAAGGCTCTAGCGTCAGTCGAAAGCGGCGGCCTTGGCGCTTGAGACTTTGCCGGCCGCGCACTTCGGTCCGTGGCCCGGGCGGGGCAGGATCTGGAAGTTGGTGACGGCGTGGTAGGGGGTCGTGGCGCCGTTGTTGCGAGCCAGGGTGACGACCAGGCGGTAGAAGCCCGCCCGCAGGTCGTGGTAGTAGATCTCCGGCCGGGTGGCCGGCGAGTAGCTGCCGCTGGCGCCGATCCGCTCGGCGAGGATCCCGTTTGGACCCGAGTAGCGGGGGAAGTCGAACGAAGCGCCGACCAGCCGCCCGCGCCCCAGAGGGCTTTCCTCGGCGCGCTGGAGCTTGACCGGGTCGACGCAGTCGGGGACGCGGTTGAGCGCGAAACGGATGTTTCCCTCGCCCAGCTGGGGTTCGCCGCCGAAGTGCTGTGGCGCCAGGGTGAAGTTCCGGATCCTGGCCTTGACGACGACCGCCCGGTTGGTCTGCCGGGCGCCGTTGCGCGGGGAGACGATCGCAACGCCCGGTTCCCCGGGGAGCGGCGGACGCGCACTGCTGTCGCCACCGTTTCCACCCATCAGGGCGACCGCGGCGGCGGCCACGGCGGCAACTGCGATGACGGCGAGAATGGCGATTGCGGCCCGCATCGGGGTCGGAAGGTTACGTGCCGGGCGGCCTGTCGCGACGGGCCCAGAGGAGTCGACCCCTAAGTTGTCGGAATGCTGCGTGCCACTGCCATCACGCTGGGGGCGCTGCTCGCGCTTGCCCTGGCCCCTGCGGCCGCGCCGGCGGCCGGGCTGAGCGACCAGGTCAGCGTCTTCGCCGGCACCGAGCCGGGCGGCGATGCTTTTGGCGGTGGCCACAACTTCCCCGGCGCCACGGTCCCCTTCGGGATGGTCCAGTGGGGCCCTGACACCGTTCCCGCGGACCTCCATTCCGGTGGCTACGACTACCGCGACCGCCACATCCGCGGCTTCAGTCTCACCCACCTCAGCGGCGCCGGTTGCGCCCTTTACGGAGACTTCCCCTTTCTGCCGACGACCGAGCCGATTCGTGCCTCGCCGGCGGCTGCGGGAGGTGGCCTGACCGGGCGCTTCCAGCCCGGCTTCTCCCACGCCCAGGAGCACGCCCGCCCCGGCTTCTACTCCGTCCGCCTCAATCCGGTCGGCGGCGGCGCGATCGACACGGCGCTGACCGCCACCACCCGCACCGGGATGGCCCAGCTCTCATTTCCCCGCTCGCCTCACGCGAGCGTCCTGATCGACGCCGGGGGTAGCGCCAAAGCAGACGACCTGGCCGAAGTGCGGGTCGATCCCACCCGCCGCGAAATCTCCGGCTCTGCCTCGAGCGGCTATTTCTGCGCCCAGCGACCTCGCTACCGGGTCTACTTTGCCGCGGCCTTCAACCGACCTTTCGACGCCTATGGCACCTGGACCCGCCAGAAGCTGGCCCCTGGGTCCACCGCTGCCGTCGACCAGAGGCAACCCTCGACCGTTGCGGCCAATACGGCCCAGGCAGGCGCATACGCCAGCTTCGACACCCGCCATAACCGCACCGTCGCCGTCCGGGTTGGGGTCTCCTTCGTCAGTGTCGCCGGTGCGCGTGCCAACCTCGCCGCCGAGAGCCGGAGCGCCTCGTTTGGCGCTGTCAAGGCCAAGGCCGAGGACGAATGGGACCACGCTCTGTCTTCGATTGAGATCGGCGGTGGCGGGGCGAGCGACGTCGAGACTTTCTATACGGCGCTCTACCACGCGCTTCTCGCTCCCCGCACGTTCAGTGACGCCGATGGTCGCTACATCGGCATGGACGGCGCCGTGCACCGTGCCGAAGGGCGCATCCAGTACGCGGATTTCTCGGGCTGGGACATCTATCGCACGCAGATCCCACTGTTGGCGATGCTGATGCCGCGCCGCACGAGTGACGTTGTCGCCTCGATGCTGGCCGACGCCAGGGAGAGCGGCTGTCTGCCGCGCTGGTCCTACGCCAACGGGCAGAGCATGACGATGGTCGGCGATCCGGCAGACCCGATCGTCGCCTCGGCCGCCGCCTTCGGCGCACGGCACTTCGATGCCGGTGTTGCGCTGGAAGCGATGTTGAAGGGCGCCGACGAAGGCTGCCGCAGCGCCGACGGCAGCTACGTCCAGCGCCAGGGCCTCGATCGGTACAAAGCGCTGGGCTACGTGCCCTTCGACCTCGACACGAGGCGGCGCAACGCGAACTCGCTGTTCGGCGATCCGGAAGCCGTCTGGGCCTCGGCAGCCACCACCCTCGAGTACGCGATCGACGACTTCTCGATTGCCCAGTTTGCCGCGCGCTCGCTCGGCGACCGGGCCACGTATCGCTCCTTCATGTTGCGTTCAGGAAATTGGCGCAATCTCCTCAACCCACTCAGCGGCCAGATCGAGCCCCGCTTCGAAGATGGGACGTTCGCCCCGCACTACGACAACCTCCACGGCGCCGGCTTCGCCGAGGGCGACTCCGTCCAGTACACCTGGTTGGTCCCGCAGGATCCCGCCGGCCTCTTCGCCGCGATCGGCGGCCGCTCCGCTGCCGCGACCAGGCTCGACCGTTTCCTGCGGACCCTGAACGGCGGTCCCGGCGCCACGCACGCCGATCATGCGCTGCTCGGCAACGAGCCCAACCTGAACGTCCCCTGGCTGTATGACTGGGCGGGGGAGCCCTACAAGACCCAGGCCGTCGTGCGGCGGGCGCTGCGGCTCTACAGCACGGCCCCGGATGGCTACCCCGGCAACGACGACCTCGGCACCCTTTCGTCTTGGTACGTGCTCGGCGCGCTCGGCCTCTACCCGGAGGTCCCCGGCACCGACGTGCTGGCAATCGGAAGTCCGCTCTTCGGGCGGGCGACGGTGCGCCTGGCCGGCGGCCGCAAGCTGCGCATCCTCGCGTCTGCGTCGCAGCGCTTGGGCGGCCACGGGAGTCCGCACGGAAAGCCCCACCTCGTCCCCCTGGCTCTGTCTCGCGCCCCATACATTCAGTCGATGCGCTTCAACGCTCATTCCTACGAGCGGCCTTGGACGACGTTCTGTGCGCTGGCGCGGGGCGCGACGCTCACCTACCGCCTCGGCGCCCGCCCGGTCCGTACCTGGGGTGCCTCCGCTGCCGCGCTGCCGCCTTCCTTTGGCACCGGGCGGCCGATGCCACCGAACCGCTGCACCCCTTGACGAGCGACCGAGCCCACTCGACCGTCCTCTGGGCGCTTGCCGGCCTGACCGGGCTGGGCATCGCTGTCCGCTTCGCCAGCCTCGGCGTGCAGAGCTATCACCACGACGAGGTGATCACCGCCGCGCGCGTCATCCCGGGCGAATTCGAGCACATGCTGGGCCAGGTCAAGGGAAGCGAGTCCAACCCACCTCTGTACTACGTGCTCGCCTGGGCCTGGGCAAAGGTTTTCGGCACGGGGGAGATCGGGCTGCGCTCGTTGTCGGCGCTCTTCGGCGCGGCCACGATCCCGGTCGCCTATCTGGTCGGCCGCGAGCTGGCGAGCAACCGGGCGGGGCTGATCGCAGCCGCGCTCGTCGCCGTCAACCCGATGCTGATCTGGTACTCGCAGGAGGCCCGCTCTTACGCGGTGCTGGTCTTCTTCGGAGCGCTGGCGCTGCTGTTCTTCGTCCGGGCCCTGCACAGCTGGATGGGGCGTGACCTGGCGCTCTGGGCGCTGGCGTCGGCACTCGCGCTGTGCAGCCACTACTTCGCCGTCTTCGCGGTGGCGATCGAGGCGGTGTGGCTGCTGGTTGCGATGAGACCGATGTGGCGGTTGGTCCTGCCCGCTGTGGGCGCAGTCGTCGCCGTCGGTCTGGGCCTGCTGCCGTTGATCTCGGCCCAGGTCAACCCGACCCATATCGGCTGGATCGATCACAGCGCGCTGTCCCTGCGCCTCTTCGAGACCGGGGTCAGCTTCCTCGCTGGGGAGACCGGTCACGTGATCGCCGAGCCTCCTCGCGAGCGCTACGCGCTGATCCCGGTGGTGTTGGTCGGCGTGGCGCTGCTGCTCGTCGCCTTGCGTGGCTCGCCTCGCGAGAAGCGGGGGGCACTGCTCGGTCTGGTTGTGGGGTTAGGCGTCGTGCTGCTCGCCTCTGTCGTGGCGCTCGCCGGCAAGGACTACCTGGTCGAGCGCAACCTGTTGCCGGCGTTGGTTCCCCTTGCGACCGTCGTGGCGATTGGCTTTGCCGCCGTCGGGGCTCGTCGCGTGGGTCTGGTCTGCGCCGTCGTCCTCTGCGCCTACTGGCTCGCCTACGACGTCTACGTGACCCACACCCCTAATCTGCAACGCCCGGACTTCCGCGACCTCGCCGAGCAACTGGGGCCCCCGCGGCGCCCGCGGGCGATCGTCACCTGGAAACTCGCTGCCGACCCGATACGGTTCTATCTCGACGGCCCCTCCCGCCGTGCATACCGTGGTGTGCTCCCGGTGCGGGAGATCGACGTGGTCAGCAAGCCGGTCGTGGCGAGAAAGCCAGTGGGGTTGCCACCGGACTTCCGTCCGGTCGAACGTCGTAGGCTGGAGCGCCTTACGCTCATCCGTTACGTGTCCTCTCGAATCCAACAAGTTCCCTTCCATGTGCTGCGCGACGCGCGGACCGGTTTCGGCCGCAATGCGGTCGTCTCCGACGTGCCGGATGGAGCCGCGTGGAGCGGTCGATGAGCGGTACGTACGAATTCGCCTACCGCATCCGCGCCGCCGCCCGGCGCCCGGCAAGCTGGTTGCAGCTGCTCAAATTCGGCATCGTCGGCGGCTCCGGCTATTTGATCAACCTGGCGGTCTTCGCTCTGCTCGCCGGCGCCCTCGGCCTGCACCATCTGCTTGCCGCGATCGGCGCCTTCTGCGTTGCCCTCGCCAATAACTTCCTCTGGAACCGACACTGGACCTTCGACGCGGGTCACGGCCACCCGGGTTTCCAGGCGGCGCGCTTCTTCGCCGTCAGCGTCGCGGCGCTGCTGATCAACCTGGTGGTGCTTGAAATCCTGGTCTCGAGCGGGTCGATGGGCGATCTTGCCGCGCAGGCGATCGCGGTTGCGGTTGCGATGCCCTTTAATTTCTTGGGCAACAAGCTCTGGACCTTCGCCTGACACGTCCCTAGACCGGCGCATCTCGGGGTCTTCGGTCGGGCTCCTCGGGTCACGCACTTATGTGCGCTCCCCTCGTCGCCCTCCCTGTATCCCCCGAGCTGCTTGGTCTATGAACGTGTCAGATAGCGGAGGGAGGGACCCAACTACCAGTTCCCTTCAAGCCAACCCAGCAGCTCCGGGACTAGGCGCTCCAGGTCGGGAATGGGCGAGGCAAGCTCGGCGTTGGCCAGTTGGATTGCGGCGCCCAGTCCGAATGTCGTTCGGTCGGGGTCTTCGCCGAGCCATGCCTCGATCTGGCCCAGACGAAGGTGGTCTGCTCGGAGCTCGCGCAGGGCAGACCGGGCGGCGGTGGGATCGGTCTCGGCCAGCTCGATCAACACCTCCAGCCCGGCTCTGACCCGGTCTTGGGGCGGCGCCTCCTCAGTGGCGGCGATCACCCTCTTAACGGTCTCTTCGTCGAACTGCCCTTTTTCCAGCAGGGCCGTTCTCGTACCCTCTCTCATGTTGGGACCTCCTCTTAAGGTCTCGGCCAGGCCCCGGGGTGTCGCAAGCACCGCCGGGGTCGCCTGTTTCTCTTCCAAGTCAAGCTAGGCCCGCGCCCGGACGGCGAAGCCCCTAAATACCCCCAAACAACAACTTTTCCCACTTATTTGACACTTCCGTCACGCTTTCGTATGTCACTCGAATACTTCAAGGTACTTGATCATTTCTTTTCCAGCATAGGACCCCTTGGGCCCGGGGTCAACGTCCGTGGCAGACTGCGATGACGATGAGCCGCGAAAAGCCGATCTACGATGCCGGCGAGACCGAGACCGCCCGTCAGGCCGAGTGGGCCGAGCGAGGCGTCTTTGCGACCCCCATTCCGGCCGCTGGGCAGGACGCCGTCTACATCAAGCCGTCGAGCCCGTTCACGTCGGGCAACCTGCACATGGGCCACGTTCGGGACTACTCGATCGGGGACGCCTACGCACGCTTTCGCCGCGCCCGTGGCGACGCGGTGCTCTTCGGTTTCGGCTTCGATGCCTTTGGCCTGCCGGCCGAGATGGCGGCGATCGAGCGTGGTACCCGCCCGGCGGAGTGGGTCGAGCGCTGCGGCGAGCGGATGCTGGGGCAGATGAAGCGACTTGGCTTCTCCTTCGACTACGACCGCGCCTTCTACAGCTCCGATGAGGCCCAGTACCGCTGGTCCCAGTGGCTCTTCCTGACCCTTTTTGAGGCCGGTCTGATCTACCGCGACAACGCGACCGTCGACTGGTGCGACACCTGTCAGACGACGCTCGCCGCGCTGCAGGTCGAGGACGGGCGCTGCTGGCGTTGCCACAACAAGGTGCGGCTGATCCGCCGTCCCACCTGGTTCCTGCGCCTGTCTCCCTATCTGGAGGAGAACGATCGCAACCTCGAGCGGCTCGCCGACTGGGACGAGCTCTCGCTGAAAACCCAGCGCTACATCCTCGGCCGCAGCGATGGGGTCGAGTTGGATCTTGGTGACCCGGATGGCGATGGCCTGGAGGTCTTCACGCCGCACAAGGGTGCAGTCGAGGAGGCGCGCTTCGTGCTGCTCTCGCCGCGCCATCCGGCGCTGGAGCGCTGGGCCGCCGACTCCGCCGTCGCCGAGAAGCTCGACGAGCTGCGCTCGGGCGGTTGGGAGCGCAGCGCCCGCGACGCTTCCGCCGTTCCCGTGATCGACACCGGCGCATCGGTCGAGGTCGCCGGCGGCGGCAGCCTGCCGCTCTTCGTCTCGCCGATCGTCGACGCCCGCTACGGACCCACCGCGGCACTCGGCATTCCCAGCGTCGACGAGGCCGACGAGGCGATCGCGGCGCGGATGCCTCGCGCGGCCGACGAGCCGTTCGGTGGCGGTTCGGCAATCGGCCTGGAGTTGCGCGAGGCGACCCGCTACCGCGCTTATGACTTCTCGATCTCACGCCAGCGCTACTGGGGCACGCCGATTCCCGTGCTGCACTGCGAGCAGTGCGGCGTGGTCCCGGTGCCGATCGAGGACCTGCCGGTGGTGCTGCCGCGCGACGTCGAGCCGACCGGCGAAGGGAATCCGCTCGCCGAGCGCCCCGACTTCCTGGAGGCCACCTGTCCGACCTGTGGCGGGGCGGCGCAGCGCGAGACCGACACGCTCGACTGCCATTTCGACGCCCTCTGGCTCTGGGTGCCGGCGGCGGTGCCCCCGCAGGATCGCGACGAGCAGATGTTCACCCACCCGGACCTGCAGCACTGGCTTCCCTCCGAGCGACTCGTCGCCGGCAACGACAGCGGCGGTTTCGTCTTCGATCAACGGGTCGTGACCAAGGCGCTGCGCGACATCGGCCCCTTCTCCTTTCTCGAGGACGGTGAGCCCTTCGCCGGCTGCCTCTTCCACGAGATGGTGATCGCCGACGGCCGCAAGATGAGCAAGCACCTCGGCAACGTCGTCGATCCCGACGAGCTGGTTGCCGAGCACGGCGCCGACACGGTGCGCCTGGCCGTCCTCTATGCCGCCGGCCCGGCCAAGGCGCTCAACTGGACCGACGGCGCGATGCGTTTCGCCTCGCGCTTCCTGCGCGGCCTCTGGGACTACACGCAGGAGAGCATCGCCGCGGCAGCCGAGGCGCCTGAGGACGCCGAGGCGGCGGCCGATACCGCGTTCATCCGCGAGCGACTGGGGAAATGGTGCGACAACGGCGTCGAGCGGATCACCGCCGACCTCGAGGAGCTGCAGATGCACAAGGCGGTGCGCAACGTGACGCGGCTGCTGGAGCGGATCAAGGACTACGAGAAGCGGATCGTCAAGCGTCGCGGCCAGCTGGGTCGCGAGGACTACGCGGCCCTGCTCGAGGCATTGGCCCTGCTGGCGAGGACCCTCTCACCATTCGCGCCGCACATCGCCGAGGAGCTGCTGCTTGCTCTCGGGCGGGACGCCTCTGTAGGATTTCCGGCAGGAGGAGAGGCCGTTTCCGCCTCTATGGCCAGTAATAATTGATCGAAATGCCCGTACCTGCTATACAAAACCGCTCATGATCAGGCGCCAGCATGGAAAGCGCAGGCGGAGATTTGCGAAGGCGGGCGGCCTGCCGTCGCTAGCCGGGGGCGTTGAGGGGCGATGAGCCTCTCGGCCGACCAGCGCACCCGCTCCTGCGCGACGGAGCTGGTCTGCCACGACTGTGAGCTTCGGCTCCCTCTGCTCGATACAACTTTCAGGTGTCTCGGCTGCGGCCAGACCCTCGACATCGATTACGACTACGAGCTCGCCACCAGCCGCGTCGCCGAGCTGCCGATCGCCGAGCGCGAGCTCAACATCTGGCGCTTCGAGGAGCTGCTGCCGATCGTCGACGCGAGGGCCAAGGACCGGGTCGGTCGCTACAGCGGCCGCACGCCGTTGATCCACGCCGACCGCCTCGGCGCCGAGCTCGGCCTGCGCAAGCTCTACATCAAGGACGACAGCACGCAGCGGCCCAGCCTCTCCTACAAGGACCGCGTCGTCTCGATGGCGGTCGCCCGCCTGCTCGAGCTTGGCGGCAAGGAGCTCGGCTGCGTCTCGACCGGCAACGTCGGCACTGCCGTCGCCTCGCTGGCGGCCAAGGCCGGTGTCGCCGCCTACGTCTTCTACCCGAGCAACATGGAGCGCGGCAAGGCGCGCGCCTGCCGGGCCCTGGGCGCGGCGGTTATCCAACTCGACGGCAACTACGACGAAGCCAACCGCGCCTGCCGTGAGCTCGCCCTTGCCACCGGCATCCAGTTCACCAACATCACGCTGCGCCCGTTCTACGCCGAGGGAGCGAAGACGATGGCCTTCGAGGTGGTCGAGCAGCTCGACTGGGTCTCACCCGACCACTTCGTGATCCCAGCCGCCGGCGGCACCCTCTCCTCGCGTGTCCACAAGGGGCTGGGGGAGATGGAGAAGGTCGGCATGGCGGAGACGGCGGCGACCAAGATCCACATTGCCCAGGCCGAGGGATGCAACCCGATCGCGGCCGCGATCCTCAATGGCGGCGGCGAGATCGAGCCGCAGCGACCCAACACGGCGGCTCACTCGATCGCAATCGGCGCTCCCGGCGACGGCCCCCTCGTCGTCGACGCGGTGCTGTCGAGAGGCGGATCCGCCGCAGCCGCCTCTGACCCCGAGATCTTCGAGGCGCTCGACCTGCTCGGCGCCACCGAGGGCATCCTCACCGAGCCCGCCGGCGGCACCACGATCGCCGCGACGATAAAGCTGGCGAACGAGGGCAAGCTCGGCCCCGACGACACCGTGGTCGCCGTGATCAGCGGCAACGGCTACAAGACCCTCGAGGAGCACCCCGACAAGCCCTGGCCCTCGATGGTCGCCCCCGAGGTCGAGGCGATGGAGGAGACCCTCGCCCAGTTCCGCCAGGCCGGCGCTACGTTGCCGCGCTAGCAGGAGTGCGCGATGCCACAGGGGGAGCTCGAACTCCTACACGGGGATTCTTGACGGGTCGCTGCGTAGCGCGGGTACCCTCATGACGATGGCGGAGCTGGTGAGTGACGACGGCAGGCCAGGCGCGGACATGGTCCAGGTCGCCTTCGCGACCGATGCTGTGGAGGGAGAGATGATCCAGGGTCTGCTCGACGGTGGCGGCATCGCCTGTCTTCTACGGCCCGCCGGGATCAACGGGCCGATGCTCGGCTTTGGTTTGCTGCCGCGCAGCGCACAGCGAGTAATGGTCCGACCCGACCAGGCAGAGGCCGCCCGGCGGCTCCTGTACGAGAACCTGTTCGCCGGCGAGTGGAGCGCGATGGGCGATGCCGCCGATCCCGAATACCCCCGAGCCTCGAACCGGAGAAAGCCGCGCAACTACGGGCTCATCGGCGGCTACGCGCGGGCCTGGGCCTGGTCAATCGGTGCCATGGCGATCTTCTTCGCCATCTTCCTGCTGCTCCGCGGCGCCTGATCGGCATTGCCTTGGACGCGGCGTATTTTGCTTGCCGCTGCGATGCCGGAGGAGGGACTCGAACCCCCGACACGCGGATTATGATTCCGCTGCTCTAACCAGCTGAGCTACTCCGGCGGGGCGGTGGATGGTAGCGAGGCTTCGTGCGTGGGCGGTGCCGCGCGCCGCCCTTGCGGATAGCCTTGTGGCTGTGATGGGCAGCGCTCTTGATAGGGCAGTCAATACGCTGATCCGGGATTGCCTGGATCTGAATCCCTCTGAAGAGATGCTGGTGATCTGCAACCCGATCACCGAAGAGCTCGGCGCGCTGCTGCGGATCAACGCCCAGGGCGAGGGCGGTGAGGCGACCCTGGCGGTCATCTCCGAGCGGGAATCGCATGCCGCCGAGCCACCACGGGCGGTCGCCGCAGCGATGCTCGCGGTCGACATCGTCGTCGCCCCGACGATCCAGTCGATCTCCCACACCGAAGCGCGTCGTGCCGCCACCGAAGCCGGCGTGCGCGTCGCTTCGATGCCAGGCGTGACCGGCGAGATGCTCGCCCGGGTGATGGGCGCGGACCTGAAGCTGCTGCGCAAACGGGGTGCCTCGGTCGGTCGCGCGCTCGGCGCAGGTGCCGAGGCGCGGGTCACCTGCGCGAACGGCTCCGACCTTCGCCTCGGCCTCGAGGACCGCACGGCGATCGTCGATGCAGGGGCGCTGAACATGCGCGGGGCTTTCGGCAACATCCCCTGCGGCGAGGCATTCATCGCACCGCTCGAGGGAACCGCCGAGGGGACGCTGATCGTCGACGGCTCGATCGCCGCCATCGGCAGGCTTGCCGAGCCGGTCGAGCTGACCGTGAGCGGCGGCCACCTGACCGAAGCGAGCGGGGCCGAGGGTGCGCGGCTGATGGAGCTGCTCACCGAACACAGCCCGGAAGGGACCAACGTCGCAGAGCTCGGGATCGGGACCAACGAAAGCGCGATCCTCACCGGCAACATCCTCGAGGACGAGAAGATCCTCGGTACCGCTCACGTCGCCTTCGGCGCCTCGGCGGCGATCGGCGGCACGGTTCAGGTGCCCGTCCATCTCGACTGCGTGGTGCTGGAGCCGACCGTGGAGATCGATGGCGCCCCGATCGTGCAGGCCGGCGAGCTGGTCTAGGAGTGGCGTCGCCACTGCTTGCCGTCCCTAATGTCTCCGAGGGTCGCGATGCGGGGCGGATCGACGCTCTCGAGCGTGCCTTCTCCGCGGGCGTGACCCTGCTCGATCGCCACACCGACCGCGACCATGACCGCACCGTCTTCACTCTGGCAGGCGAGGCAGAGGCGCTGACTGCGGCGCTGGCCCAAGGCGCCGCCGAGGCGATCCGCTTGATCGATATGACCGGGTATGAGGGCGTTCACCCGGCGGTCGGAGCACTCGACGTCTCCCCGATCGTCTGGGTCGACCCAGGGGGCCGCGCGCAGGCAGGAGCGACGGCGGTCGACGTCGCCGGCCGGGTTGCCGACCTGGGCGTTCCCGTCTTTCTCTACGGAGAATTGGCACGCGGGCCCGAGCGAGTCGAGCGTGCCTACTTCCGCAACGGCGGGCTGACCGAGCTCTGGCTGAGAATGGACGCGGGGGAGTTGCGCGCCGACCGCGGACCGGCGCAACCGCACCGCACCGCGGGCGCCACGCTGGTTACTGCTCGCCCGCCGCTGGGCGCTTTCAACGTCGAGCTCGACAGCGGCGACCTCGATCTGGGCCGTGCCGTCGCCGCCGGCTTGCGGGAGTCGGGTGGCGGCCTGGCCGGCGTGCGGGCGATCGGCCTGCTGCTGTCGGACGGCCGCGTGCAGGTCTCGACCAATATCCAGGACCTGGCGGCAACGCCGCTCGGGACGGTTGTGGAGAGGATTCGCTTGCTCGCCGCGCCACTCGGCGCCCGGCCGGTGGAGGCCGAGCTCGTCGGCCTGGTTCCGCTTGCCGCCCTTGCCGGCTACCCGGACGACGTGCCGATTCGGGACTTCGACGCGGAGAAGCAGACGATCGAGCGGCGCCTGGCGGCACTCTCCTGAGTGGCCCTGCGCCGCTATTCGTCTAGATTCCGGGTATGGCTCAGACGAGGAAGAAGCGCCGCCGCAAGCATCGGGGCACGCAGGGCGGTCGGGTTGATCCCAGCCGCCGAGCCGGTCGCCCGCGCAGTCGCGAGGAGGCCAAAGCACGTGCGCGCTCCGGTCGCAAAGCTCAGCAGAAGACCGACGCGCCGCCGACCTGGCGCAGCTCGATCACCCGCGGCGTGGTTGCCGCCGTGATCTTCACGGCGCTGCTGATGTTGATCTTCAAACGCCCACCAGGTGCCGCATTTGGCCTTGGCGCATTCATGCTCGTCTTCTACATCCCCGCCGGCTACTACATCGATTCGATGTTGTGGCGGAGGCGCGAGCGGGCCCGGATCCGCGCCGGGAGCAAGGAGTGAGCCTCGACGTTCAGATGCTCACCGTGGGGCCGATCGCGGAGAACTGCTTCGTCGTGCGCCGGGAAGGCTCGGGCAGCGGTCTGATTGTCGATCCGGGCGACGAGCCCGATCGCATCCTCGCCACAGTCGAGCAGATGGGGACCAAGGTCGATGCGATCCTGGTCACCCACTGTCACTTCGACCACATCGGAGCGGTCTCTCCGGTCGCGACGGTCACCGGTGCCCCGGTGTACTGCCCGGAGGGGGAGCGTCAGGTGCTCGCCAACATCATGTCCTACGTGCCGATGCCGGGAATCGGTCCGTATGAGAGCTACGAGGCCGACGAGACGGTGAAAGGGGGGGAGACGTTGGAGCTGGCCGGCCTGACCATCGATGTCATCTTCACCCCAGGCCACAGTCCCGGTCACGTCACCTACTCGATTCGCGACGAGGAGGCGATGTTCTCCGGCGACGTGCTCTTCAAAGGATCGGTCGGCCGGGTCGACCTCCCTGGTGGGGATGGGCCGACGCTGCTGCGCTCGATCCGCGGGCTGCTCGACTCCCACTCGCCGGAAACCGGTGTCTACCCCGGCCACATGGGTGTCACCACACTCGGCGCCGAGCAAGCAAGCAATCCCTTCCTCGTTGACCTGGCACGCTGAGCCGCGCCGCGCAGGTAAGGTCGCGCCACGATGGCGATGAGCTCTAAGTACCAGGCCCCCCGGGGAACCTTTGACGTCCTGCCCAAGGCGGCCCCGCTCAGGGACGAGATCGAAGCAGCCGCGCTGGCGATCTTCGAGCGGGCGGGCTACGAGCGGATAGCGACGCCGATTTTCGAGGACACCGAGCTTTTCGAGCGTGGGGTGGGGCGCTCGACCGATGTCGTGCGCAAGGAGATGTTCACCTTCGAGGACAAGGGCGGGCGCAGCATCACCTTGCGCCCAGAGGGGACGGCCCCGATCTGCCGCGCCTATCTGGAGCACGGCATGCAGAAACTCCCACAGCCGGTGAAGCTCTTTTACGGCGGCCCGTTCTTCCGCCACGAGCGACCCCAGGCGGGCCGCTATCGCCAGTTCCACCAGCTCGGCGCGGAGGCGATCGGCAGCGACTCACCTGCCGCCGACGCCGAGGTGATCGCAATGCTGGACGGGTTGCTGAAGGAGCTGAGGGTCCCGGGCGTGGCCCTGCGGCTCGGCAGCCTCGGTTCGCTGGAGGCGAGGAGCGCCTATCTGGAGGAGCTCAAGGCCCATCTGCGTGCTCACGAGGCCGAGCTGTCGGAGGACGTCCGCGAGAGGATCGAGATCAACCCGTTGCGCGCCTTCGACTCCGATGACGAGGGCACGCGTGGCGTGATGGCAACCGCGCCGACGATCGTCGGGCGGCTCGAAGGCGAGGACCTGGACCACTTCAAGGCCGTGCGGTCATACCTGGACGCCTCGTCGATCGAGTACTCGATCGACGAGACCCTCGTCCGTGGCCTCGATTACTACACGCGGACGATCTTCTCCTTCGTCTGCGACGAGCTCGGCGCCCAGTCCGAGATCGGTGGCGGCGGTCGCTATGACGGCCTGATCGGGCAGCTGGGCGGGCGGGAGACCCCGGCGGTCGGCTGGGCTGCTGGAATCGAGCGGATCGCCCTCGCGATGGGAGAGCGCGAAGACGCGGCTCGCCGCGACGTCTTTGTGGCCTATGCCGAGGACGACCGTCAGGTAGATGCGATGGAACTGGTGACGAAGTTGCGGCAGGCCGGCCTCTCGGCAGAGCTTGACCTCGCGGGACGGAGCCTCAAGGGGCAGCTCAAGCACGCCGACAGGATGGGTGCCCTGGTGGTGCTGACCTTCGACGCCGACGGCACCCTGCAGAGGTGGAACAGGAGCAGCGGCGATCGGGCCCAGACGTCCCTCACCTCCGCCGTCGGCGAGGCCCTCGAGGCCAAGGCCGAGGAGGCGTCGTGAGCGACATTCCGGCGCTGCGCGCCAACGATTACCGCGACACCTGGTGCGGCCAGGTGCTGGACGACCGGGTCGATTCCGCTGTGCGGGTGGCCGGCTGGGTTCACCGCCGGCGCGACCATGGCGGTCTGATCTTCATCGACCTGCGCGACCGCACGGGCATCGTCCAGCTTGTCTTCCACCCCGACACTTCGGGCCCGGCGTTCGAGCTTGCCCACAAGCTCCGCGCCGAGGACGTGCTGAGCGCCGCCGGCACCGTCGTCCGGCGCTCCGCTGAGACGATCAACCCTGAGCTGGCGACCGGTGAGGTCGAGCTCGCAGTCAGCGGCGCCGAGCTGCTCGCTGACGCCGAGACGCCGCCCTTCCAGATCGAGGGTTTCTCGGGCGAGGTCGGCGAGGACGCCCGCCTGCGCCACCGCTACCTAGACCTGCGTCGCGAGCCGATGCGCGAGGCGCTGGTCCTGCGCCACCGGGTGACCGCGGCGATGCGCGAGTTCCTCGACCGCGAGGGCTTCCTCGACGTCGAGACGCCGGTGCTGACCCGCTCCACTCCGGAGGGCGCCCGCGACTTCCTCGTCCCCAGTCGCCTCCAGCAGGGCTCCTTCTACGCCCTGCCGCAGTCCCCGCAGCTGTTCAAGCAGATGTTGATGGTGGCCGGCTTCGAGCGCTACTACCAGGTCGCCCGCTGCTTCCGCGACGAGGATCTGCGTGCCGATCGCCAGCCCGATTTCACCCAGCTCGACATCGAGATGTCATTCGTCGGCGTCGACGACGTGATCGAGGTCAACGAACGGCTGCTCGCGCACGTGTTCGAGCGCGTAGACGGCCCCGCGGTCGAGCTGCCGATCGAGCGGCTTCCCTATGACGAGGCGATGAGCCGCTTCGGCACCGACCGGCCGGATATGCGCTTTGGGCTGGAGCTGGTCGACCTCTCCGAGGCGCTCGCCGAGACCGAGTTCAAAGTCTTCCGCGGGGTGATCGAGTCGGGCGGCGCTGTGCGCGGCCTCAACGCCGGCCGCCGCGAGATGCCCCGCTCCGAGCTCGACGGCCTGATCTCGCGCGCCCAAGAGCTGGGGGCAAAGGGCCTGGTCTGGGCCTTCCGCGAGGGAGATGGCTGGCGCTCGCCGACCGCCAAGTTCCTCTCCGAGGCCGAGCTGGCCGAACTCAACCGGCGTCTCGGCGCCGAGGAGGGTGATCTGTTGCTGCTGGTCGCCGATCAGCCCCGGGTCGTCAACGCGGTACTGGGGCAGTTGCGCGTCGACCTTGCCGAGCGCTTCGATCTGATCCCTCCCGACGCGCACCGGCTGGTCTGGGTCGTCGACTGGCCGCTGCTGGAGCAGAGCCCCGGCGAGGAGCGCTGGGACCCGCTGCACCATCCGTTCACCGCATCCGCGGGCGAGTTCGACCCCAGCGACCCCGGCAGCGCCCGCGCGCTGGCCTACGACCTCGTCTGGAACGGTCAGGAGATGGGTGGCGGCTCGATCCGTATTCATCGTGCCGACGTGCAGGAGAAGGTCTTCGCCGCGCTCGGGATCGACGCTGAGGAAGCCGAGGCCCGCTTCGGATTCCTGCTCGAGGCGCTGCGCTACGGCGCGCCACCGCACGGCGGCATCGCCTATGGGCTCGACCGGATCGTGCAGCGCCTGGCAGGCGCCGACTCGATCCGCGACGTGATCGCTTTCCCGAAGACCGCCTCGGGTGCGGACGCGCTGACCGGCGCTCCGGCGCCGGTGGGTGAGATGCAGCTCAAAGAGCTGGGCATAGCGATGCACCGTCGCGGTCTCGCCGGGCACTGAGCCCGGACCGGTCCCTTGGCGCGGAGAGCGGTCAAGATATGAGCATGAGCATCCTCGATCGTTTTCGATTCACCCGTCGAGGCCGCCAGCCTGGCCCGGGGAAGACGCCCGTGCAGGTCGACGATCCTGTCTTCGACTCCTGGGAGGTCGTGCGCGATTTCGGCGACGTGCGCACGGCACGGGCCTGGCACCAGGCGCTTGAAGAGGCGGGAATCGATGCCGTCCTCACCGCCGACTGGCCGATCGATCGCTTCGGCCGCGGCGACATTGCCCTGCGGGTCAGGGGCGAGGACTGGAGCGAGGCCGAGTTCCTGCTCTCCAACCTCGACTGAGGAGCGCCGGAGACTTTCCGTCTGGACCGATCTCCGGTCGCCGGCAAGCCCTTGCGGTGGTACGGTTGAGCCGAGGCTCGAGCCCGTGCGAGAGCCGTCCCACCGTTTGACCCAACACAAACGGCGCGGGGGCCGATCTCTCTTGGTCCTGTTGGATCCGGAGGAGGCGCCCACCCTTTTCTTCAAGGGATCAAAGCCAGGGGCGGCAACGGCGGGTTGGAGCCTCTTTTCGTGGGCACGACTCGCCCGTTTGGGGAGAGATTTGACGTTCAGCGCGCCACGCGTGCGTCGGCGTCGGCAAGCCTTCCGGAGTGCGGATGGCAACCAGAGCGCTCAAGACAGACGAAGTCCATGTTGAGCCCCTATCCGGGGCCAAACATAGATTGCGTGGGCTCGATGGTGGCGATCACACTGATCGTGTGCTTGCTGAGCTGGCAGATGCGCAGCACGGGGTGGTCGCTCGGTACCAGTTGCTCGCCGCCGGCATCGGTCGGAGGGCAATCGGGGGTCGGCTCGACAGGGGGTCACTTCATTCGATCCATCGCGGGGTCTATTCGGTAGGTCACTCAGTGATTTCCCCACTTGGGAGATGGATGGCCGCGACCCTCGCCTTGGGACCAGAGGCATTCCTGAGTCACCGCTCGGCAGGAGAACTGTGGGGAATCGTGCCCCGCTCAAGCCGGGCCATCGAAATGACCCGGGCTACGAAGGCTTGGCCCCGCACCCCCATCGTTGCTCACCATTCCGCTCTGCCCGCCGACGAGCGGACTTCGGTTGACGGGATTCCGGTTACGACTGTGCCGCGGACGATTCTTGATTTGGCGGCCGTTGCCTCGCGGCGACAAGTGGAGCGTGCGTTGAGCGAGTCCGAAGTACGGGGATTGACAGACCCACTGTCGATTCCCGACTTGCTCGCGCGATATCCGCGGCGACGGGGGGCCGCGGTGCTTCGCGAGCTACTCGATGAAGGCGCCGAGAGCGGCGGTGTGACGGAGAACGATTTCGAGGAGCTCTTCGTGCCCTTGCTCGACTCGCACGGACTCCCCCGGCCGCGGTTCAACGCGGACATTGCGGTCTCCGGCCGCTTCTTTCGCGCCGACTGCCTCTGGCGGAAAGCGCGGTTGATAGTTGAGCTCGACGGACGCGCTGCGCATGGGACGCGCAAAGCGTTCGAGAGCGACCGAGAACGCGACAGGTTGCTCATGGTCGATGGCTGGCTGGTCATGCGCATCACCTGGCGGCAACTCCGCACCCAGCAGAGCGCGATCGCCTCCGACCTCCGCAAGGCCCTCGCCTCGCGCTCTACCCTCTCTGTGTGAGCCGGGAACTGTTTGAGCACTACCTTCGCGACGAGACGCGGCTTGGGCCGTCGTTCGACGGCGGGTTCATCGGTGCTGCCGGAGGCGCGGCTTGTGGGGATCTGTCTCGGATTTCGGTCGTGATCGACGAGGGACGGGTTTCGGCGGTGACCTTCGACGCCGAGGGCTGTGGGGCGACGAGGGCCGCCACGGCGGCTGTGGCCGAGATAGTCGATGGCGAGTCAGTCATCGACGCGGCACGGATCGGGATCGACGAGGTCGACGAGGCGGTCGGGGGGCTGACCCCCGCCAAGCGTCACGCCGCTCAGCTCGCTGCCGACGCTCTGCATCGGGCGCTTGCGAGCGCAGCGGCGTCGTCGAAGACGCTGGCCGCGCCCCGCGCCGGCCGTGTCCTGATCGCCATGTCGGGCGGTGTCGACAGTGCCGTCGCCGCCCTGCTCGAACGCGAGCGGGGCGCCGAGGTGCTTGCCGTCACGTTGAAGCTCTGGGCCGATCCGGAGACCGACGGGGCGAAGGCCTGCTGCTCGCCCGAGGCGGTCCTCGGTGCCAGGGCCGTGGCGCACTCGCTCGGCATTCCGCACCTCACGCTCGACCTGGAGGAGGAGTTCCGCCGCCGCGTCGTCGGCACCTTTCTCGACGGATACGGCGCCGGCGCGACCCCGAATCCCTGCATCGTCTGCAACGGCGAGGTGCGGATCGCGGCGATGGTCGACCTCGCCGAACGCCTCGGTGCCGACTATCTGGTCACCGGTCACTACGCGCGGATCGTCGAGGATGGCAGTGGCCCCCTGCTGGCCGCGGCATCCGACAGCAAGAAGGACCAGAGCTACATGCTCGCCGCCCTGCCGCCGGCCATGCTCGACCGCCTGCGCTTCCCGCTCACCGAGCTGAGCAAGCCAGAGGTGCGCGAGATCGCCGCCCGCCACGGCCTTTCCGTCGCAAAGAAGCCCGAGAGTCAGGACCTCTGCTTCCTCGCCGGCCAGGGCAAGGAGCGATTCCTGCGCCGCCATGCTGGGCTCGGCGAGCGCGAGGGTGCCGTCCTCGACGGCTCCGGGCAGCCGATAGGGCGCCATCGCGGCCACCACAACTTCACCGTCGGGCAGCGGCGTGGGATCGGTGTATCGGCGCCGGAGCCCCTCTACGTCCTGGCGACCGATGCCGGCAAGAACACGGTCACCGTCGGCCCCCGCGCGGACCTGGCCGCGCTGACGGTGCGGGTCCGCGACGCCGTCCTGCACCGCGGCGGCGATCGTGTCGACGCGGTGAAGCTGCGCTATCAAGCCAGGCCGGTCCCGGCCTCGCTGTCCGGTGCGGAGAGGGGCCATCACGCCGAGCTCGACGTCCAGCTCGGCGAGGCCTTCGACGCGGCGGCACCTGGGCAGGCGGCGGTGCTGCTCTGCGGCGAGGCGATCGTCGGCCACGGCACCATCTCAGCGGCGGCCTGACGCCGCCGCTCGTGACTTAGGCTTCGTTGCCGATGAAAGCCGAGCAGATCCGCAACACCTATCTGTCCTTCTTCGCGGAGCGGGGCCACCGGATCGTGCCCTCGGCCTCGCTGGTTCCCTCCGTCCACGACCCCTCGGTGCTGCTTACGACCGCGGGGATGCAGCCCTTCAAGCCTTACTTCCTGGGACGCGAGAAGCCACCGGCGCCGCGTCTCGCCGACGTGCAGAAGTGCTTCCGCACGACCGACATCGAGGAGGTCGGCAAGACCGCCCGCCACCTCACCTTCTTCGAGATGCTCGGCAACTGGAGCTTCGGCGACTACTTCAAGGCGGAGTCGATCCCCTGGGGCTGGGAGCTGGCGACGCAGGGATTTGGGATGGACCCGGAGCGGATCTGGGCGACGGTCTTCGGCGGCGACGAGGAGCTCGGCCTCGGTCCCGACGAGGAGGCGATCGAGATCTGGAAGGGCGTCGGCATGCCGGAGGAGCGGATCGTCCTGCTCGGCCGCGCCGACAACTTCTGGCAGGCGGGGCCGGCCGGCCCCTGCGGTCCCTGCTCGGAGCTCTACCTGGACCGCGGCGAGGATTTCGGCGCCGCCGGCGAGCGGCCCGGCGACGACACCGACCGCTTTCTCGAGTTCTGGAACCACGTCTTCATGACCTATGACCTCTCCGCCGAGGGGGCTCTCACCGAGTTGCCGATGCGCAACATCGACACCGGCATGGGCCTCGACCGGATGGCGGCGATCCTCCAGAACGTCCCTTCGGTCTTCGAGACCGACCTGGTCCGGCCGCTGATCGACCTCGCAGAGGAGCTGTCCGTGCACTCCTACTCCGAGGGCGGAGCGGTTACCAGGGCGATGCGGATCGTCGCCGACCACTCGCGCGGCGCCGCCTTCCTGATCGCCGACGGCGTCGTCCCCTCCAATGAGGACCGCGGCTACATCCTGCGGCGGATCATGCGCCGGGCGATCCAGCAGGGGCGCACCCTGGGCTTGGAGGCGCCGTGGCTTGGCCGCTTCGCCGAGCGCGCGGTCGAGGTCATGGGTGGCGCCTATCCGGAGCTGGTGGCGGAGCGGAAGACGATCGCCCGCTGGGTCGGCGACGAGGAGGAGAGCTTCGGCCGCACCCTGGAGCGCGGCAGCGAGCTGCTCGAGCGCCTGGTCGCCGAGGCTCGCGAGTCGAGCACCTCGTGGATCGAGGCCGCCGAGGCCTTCAAGCTGCACGACACCTACGGCTTCCCCTACGACCTGACCAAGGAGCTGCTCGCCGAGCAGGGCCTCTCGGTCGACGATGGCGGTTTCGAGGAGCTGATGGAGGAGCAGCGCCAGCGCGCCCGTGTCGGCTCCGCCACCGCGCACGGCTCCGAGGACCGCCACGAGAAGGTGATCGCCTTCGCCGCGGAGGCACCGCCGACCCGTTTCGTCGGCTACGAGACGCTGCGGGCGACGACTGGGCTCGCCGCGGTTGCTGCCGACGACGGCCGGGCGCTGGTCAAGCTCGAGGAGAGCCCCTTCTACGCCGAGGGCGGCGGTCAGGTCGCCGACACGGGCCTGCTGCGCTGGGACGGGGGAGAGGCCCGCGTGGTCGACGTCTACCGGCTCGGCGAAGACCAGGCGCTGGAGGTTGAGGCCGGCAACGGATCGGTCGCCTCCGGTGTCGCCGTCGAGGCGCTGGTCGACCACGTGGCCCGGCACGCAACGATGCGCAATCACACTGCGACCCACCTCCTGCACGCGGCGCTGCGCGAGCGGCTCGGCGACCACGTGCGCCAGGCGGGCTCTGCGGTGCGGCCGGACAAGCTGCGCTTCGACTTCAACCACGGACAGGGGCTCGGCGCCGAGGATCTCGCCGCAATCGAGGAGCGGGTCAACGGCTGGATCAAGGCGAGCCGGCCGGTGCGCTGGCTGGAGATGGACCGGGCGGAGGCCGAAAAGCTCGGCGCAATGGCGCTGTTCGGCGAGAAATACGGCGAGTGGGTACGGGTGGTCGAGGTCGACGAGGTCTCGCGCGAGCTCTGCGGCGGCACCCACGTCGCCAACACGGCCGAGGTCGGCATCTTCAAGATCGTCTCCGAGGGCTCCAGCGCAGCCAACGTGAGGCGGATCGAGGCTGTGACCGGGCCCGCGGCAATCGACTGGTTCCGCGGCAGGGAGGAACAGTTGCGCGAGGTCGGCGAGCTGCTCGACTCACCCCAGGACCCGCTGATCGGCGCCCGCCGCGCGGCGGAGCGGTTGCGCGAGGCCGGCGAAGGCGCGAAGCAGGCCGCCAAGCAGCTGCTCGGCGATGAGGCGGAGCGCCTTGTCGCAACGGCTGAGGAGGTCGACGGGATCAAGGTCGTCGCCTCGGGGGCACCGCTCGCCGACCAGAAGCAGCTGCTCGAGCTCGCCAACCGGGTGCAGTCGAAGCTCGGTGGCGAGTCGGCGATTGCCCTTGGTGGCGCCGAGGGAGGCAAGGTCGGCCTGGTCGTCCTCGTCTCCAAGGGCGCGGTCGAGCGCGGCGTCTCGGCGGCGACGGTCGTGCGTGAGGCCGCGCCGCTGGTCGGCGGTGGGGGTGGCGGCCGCGAGGAGATGGCGCAGGCGGGCGGCAAGGACGGCGCCAAGCTCGACGAGGCACTCGACGTCGCCAGGCAGGTAATCGAGCGGGAGCTCGGATGAGGGTGGCCCAATAGTGCGCGTCCTCGCCCTCGACTACGGCACCGTCCGGACTGGCTGCGCGATCTCCGACCCGAGTGGCACCCTGGCGACGCCTTTGCCGGTGATCGAGCCCTCCGAGGCGCGCTCGGTCGTCGAGCTGGTCACGGAACACGAGGTCGAGCGTGTCGTCGTCGGCCTGCCCTTGCACCTGAGCGGCGAGGAGGGATCGCAGGCCGCCCTGACCCGCACTTTCTGCGTCGAACTGGAAGCGCTGCTCGACATCCCGGTCGAGACCTACGACGAGCGGCTGACGACGCGGATGGCCGAGGCCAGCAAGCGCGAAGGCGCGGCGGCGGCGCCTGACTCCCTGGCCGCCGCCCACCTGCTGCAGGCCTACCTCGCCGGACAGGCGGCGATCGGAGGCTCCGAGGAAGATGACTGACGACTGGTTCGGGGACGACACGGCGGTCGCCGAGCGAGAGCGTCGCCGCCAGGAGCGCGAGGATCGCCGAGCGGGAACGGTGAAGCGCCGCCGCCGCGTGGCCCTTCTCGCCTTTCTCGCGGTGCTGGTGCTCGGCGGAGCGGCGGCCGCCTTCGCCTACCGCCACTTCCACAACCCGGCCCCGCCGCCACCCGTTGTCCTGAAGACGACCACGGTGACCATCCCAGAGGGCTACACCCGCGAACAGACCGCGCAGGTCGCCAAGGAAGGGGGCCTGACCGGCAGCTATATGAAGGCCAGCCAGGGACACGAAGGCTTCCTCTTCCCGGACACTTTCGAACTGGAAAAGCGGGCGCCCGCCGCCGACCTCGCGCAGCTGCAGCTGGAGGACTTCAAGCGCCGCATCAAGGGCGTCGACATGAGCTACGCGCGCTCAAAAAACCTGACCACGCGTGACGTGGTCACGATCGCCTCGATGGTCGAGCGCGAGGCCCTGTTGGAAAAGGAGCGACCCCTGATCGCGGCGGTGATCTACAACCGCCTGCACGAAGGGATGCCGCTGGGGATCGACGCGACGATCCGCTTCGCCACGGGCAACTACGACCAACCGCTGACCGAATCCGAGCTCGCGGTCGAATCGCCGTACAACACGCGCCTCCACACCGGGCTGCCGCCGGGACCGATCGGGAACCCCGGCCTAGCCTCGCTCGAAGCCGCCGCCCACCCGGCGAAAGTCGACTACCTCTACTACGTGGTCAAGCCGGGCACCTGCGGGGAAGACGCCTTCTCGTCGACCGCTGCCGAATTCGAAGCCGATGTCGCTGCCTACAACGAAGCGCGCGAAGCGGCGGGCGGGGAATCGCCCGACACCTGTTGACGATGAAGCGACTCGCCGTCCTCGGCCACCCCGTGGGTCACTCGCGCTCGCCCGCCATGCACAACGCGGCGCTGGCGGAGCTCGGCTTCGCCGGCGAGTGGAGCTATGAGGCGATCGAGGTGGCGCCGGACGAGCTCGAGCGCCGCGTTCGGGAGATGCCCGGCGAGGGCTTCGTCGGCGCCAACGTGACCGTTCCTCATAAGGGCGCGGCGCTCGCGCTGGCCGACTCGCTCTCGGAGACCGCACGTGAGATCGGCGCGGCGAACACGCTCAGCTTCGAGGCCGGGGAGATCCGTGCCGACAACACCGACGCGCAGGGGCTACTCGACGCGCTGCCCGAGTCGCCGGGCGGCAAGCGGGCACTGGTCTTGGGGGCGGGCGGCGCCGCCCGCGCGATCGTCTGGGCCTTGACTCGTGAGGGCGCGGAGGTCGAGGTCTGGAACCGCACTGAGCTGCGCTCGCGCAACCTCTGCGACGAGCTCGGCGGCAAGCCCGTCGAGGTGCTCGACCCGAGGACCTATCAGCTGATCGTCAACTCGACCTCGGTCGGTCTGCGCGGCGAGGACCCCTTCGTCGAGCTGCCCCTGGGGGTCGGCGACCTCGATGAGCGGCACACGGTGGTCGACCTGGTCTACGGCTCGGCGCCTTCCCGGCTGCTCACCGTCGCCGCGACGGCCGGTGCGGCGACGGTGGACGGCATCGAGATCCTCGTCCGGCAAGGCGCCCTCTCACTGCGGGTCTGGACGGGGCGTGAGCCGTCGCTCGAGGCGATGCGCGCCGCGGCGCGCAGATAGCCTAGGCGGCGATGAGCACGCGTTTCAGATTCACCACCGCAGGCGAGTCGCACGGTCCCGGCCTGGTCGCGATCGTCGAGGGCATGCCGGCGGGGCTGGAGCTCGAGCGCGCCGCGCTCGACCGCGACATGGCACGGCGCCAGCTCGGCCACGGGCGGGGCGGGCGGATGAAGATCGAGACGGACTCGGTCGAGGTGCGCTCCGGGGTCCGCCACGGTCGCACCTTGGGCAGCCCGATCGCGCTCCTGGTCGCCAACCGCGACTACGCCAACTGGGAGGAGCGGATGAACCCCTGGCCGGTCGAGGGCTTCGAGCCGGACGAGGTCCACCTGCCGCGCCCCGGCCACGCCGACCTGGTCGGCGCCCAGAAGTACGGCCACCGAGACATCCGCAACGTCCTGGAGCGGGCCAGCGCCCGCGAGACGGCGGCCCGGGTGGCGGCCGGCTCGCTCGCCCGCGGCCTGCTCACCGCACTCGGAGTGAGCGTCCACAGCCACGTCACCCAGATCGCCTCGGTCAAGGCGCCCGAGCGCCCCGACCTCGGCGCCGAGGACTTCGCCGGCGTCGATGAGGACCCGGTGCGCTGCCTCGACCCCGAGGCGAGCGCGGCGATGGTCGCTGAGATCAACCGCCTGCGCAAGGCCAACGAGAGCCTCGGCGGCAGCTTCGAGGTGCGCGCCTTCGGGCTCGTCCCCGGCCTCGGCTCCCACATCTCCTGGGAGGAGCGGCTGGACGGCCGGCTCGCCGGGGCGGTCGCCTCGATCCAGTCGGTCAAGGGCGTCGCGATCGGGGAGGCGTGGGACGTCGCAAGCCGCCCCGGCTCGGAGGCACACGACGAGATCTTCTGGTCCGAGGAGCACGGCTACCAGCGCGAGACCAACCACGCCGGCGGCCTCGAGGGCGGCATGACCAACGGCCTGCCGCTCTCGGTGCGGGCGGCGATCAAGCCGATCTCGACCCTGACCAAGCCGCTGCGCTCGGTCGACACCGAGACCAAGCAGCCGGCCCAGGCGCTGCGCGAGCGCACCGACTCGACCGTCGTTCCCGCTGCGGCCGTGGTCGCCGAGGCGATGGTCTGCCTGGTCCTCGCCCGTTGCTACCGCGAAAAGTTCGGCGGCGACCACATCGACGACGTCCACGCCGCCGTCGATGCCTACAAGAAGCGCACCGACTTCCGCGGGTGACCCGCGTGAGCCCCGCGATCGTCTTCATCGGCTTCATGGGCGCGGGCAAGTCGACCGCGCTCGCCGCGGCGCGCGAGGCCGGCCTGGAGACCACCGAGATCGACGAGCTGATGGAGGCCGACCTGGGGATGCCGATCGACCAGGCTTTCGAGCGCCACGGCGAGGAGGGCTTTCGAGAGCGCGAGGCGGAGGTCGTCGGCGCCCTGTTGGAGCGGGCGGACGGCGGGGCGATCGCGCTCGGCGGTGGCAGCGTGCTCTCGGAGCGCATCCGCCAAGCCCTCGCCCGTCACACCGTCGTCTGGCTGCAGGTCGGCGCCGGGGAGGCCTGGTCGCGGATCGCCGGCAGCGACCGGCCGCTGGCACGTAGCGCCACGGACGTGGCCGAGCTGCTGGACGCGCGCCTGCCGCTGTACGAGGCGCTCGCCGACGCGATCGTCCCGGAGGGGGATCGCGGAGTCGTCGCTCGAGCGTTGCCGTCGATTCAGGAGCTGGCCGAGCTGCCGGGAGGCACGAAGCTCCTTTGGGCGGCCAGCGCTTCGGGGGAGTATCCGGTCTTCGTCGGGCGAGGCCTGCTCGACGCGGAGTGGTGGCCGCTTGACAGCCGGCGCTTCTGCGTAACCGACACCGCGGTTGGGGCGCTCTATGCCGATCGCCTCGAGCCGCTGGAGGCACGAGTCGAGATCGAGCCGGGGGAGACCGCGAAGACGATGGCCGAGGCGGAGCGGGTCTTGAGCGAGCTGGCCCGGGCCGGAATGAACCGCGAAGACCACGTCGTCGCTCTGGGCGGGGGAGTGGTGGGCGACCTGGCGGGATTCTGCGCTCATACCTACCAGCGTGGGGTCCCCGTGACCCAGGTGCCGACGACTCTCGTCGCCCAGGTCGACTCCGCCTACGGAGGCAAGACCGGCGTCGACCTGCCCGAGGGCAAGAACTACGCCGGTGCCTACCACCTGCCCGCGGCGGTGATCGCCGACACCGGGACGCTGGCGAGCCTGTCGGCGGAGGAGCTTGCCGCGGGCTTTGTCGAGGTTTTGAAGACCGGCCTGCTGGCCGGAGGAGCGCTCTGGGAGCGCGTGCGCGCCATCGGGACGCTCGGCGATGAGGATTTCGACGAGGTCGTCTTTGCCTGTGCGCGCCATAAGTGCGAGGTCGTCGCCGCCGACGAGCGCGATGCGGGGTTGCGACACACGCTCAACCTCGGTCACACGGTCGGGCACGCGATCGAGGCGGCGAGCGGCTATTCGCGCTATCGCCACGGCGAGGCCGTCGGCCTGGGGCTGCTCGCCGCACTGCGACTCTCCGACGCTCCTCAGCTGCGCACGGAAGTTGAGGATCTGCTTGGCCGGCACGGGCTGCCCGTCGCGCTCGACTCCACGATCGACGCCGGGGCGATCCTCGACGCCCTGCAGCGCGACAAGAAGCGGACCTCCGCGGGGGTCGGCTTCGTGCTCCTCTCCGAGCCGGGCGCGCCGCGGGTGGGAGAGGTGCTCGATCCGGCTAAGGTCGAGGCGGCCGTGAAGGAGCTCTACGACAGATGACCTCCGCCCACAACCGTGTCGCCGTCCTGCACGGGGTCAACTTCGATGTGCTCGAGAAGCGCGACCCCGAGGTCTACGGCGGGCTCTCGCTGAGCGAGTTGGAGATGCGGATCCAGGAAGCCGCGCGCGAGCTCGGCCTCGAAACGCTCTTCTTCCAGACCAACTCGGAGGGCGAGTTCGCCGAATACCTGCACCGCGCGCCGGAGATGGCCGACTCGATCGTCATCAACGCCGGCGCCTGGACTCACTACAGCCGCGCGATCGCCGACGCGCTCGAGCTGACCGGATTGCCGGCGGTCGAGGTCCACCTCTCCGACGTCGAGTCGCGCCAGGACTGGCGCCGCGAGTCGGTCTTCGACGGGCTGGTGCTGGAGAAGATCTCCGGCAAGGGGCCGGACGGCTACCGCGACGCGCTCGCGACCCTGGCGCGCCATCTGGACGTATCCGCCGGCGCATGAAAGGCCGCGGCGATCGCCTCGCAGCTTCGCTGGCCGAGCGCGAGCTCGACCTGATGCTGGTCACCGAGCTGGTCAACATCCGTTACCTGACCGGCTTTATGGGGACCAACGGCGCCTGCGTCTGCGGCCCCGATACGCGCCTCTTCCTGACCGACTTCCGCTACACCGAGCGTGCCGCGACCGAGGTCGAGGGCTGGGAGACGATCACGGTCAGCGAGGACTGGCTAGGCGGGATCGCCGCGCACCTCTCCGGCCGCGTCGGCTTCGAGGACGACCACGTCTCGGTCCGCCTGCTGGAGCGGCTGCGGGGAAAGCTTGCCGAGGGCGTCGAGGCGGTGGCGGCCGGCGGCTCGGTCGAGAAGCTGCGCCGGGTCAAGGACGAGGACGAGCTGAGCGCGATCGCCGCCGCCTCCGAGCTGGCCGACGAGGTATGGAGGTGGAGCGTCGAGCGCGGTCTCGGCGGCCGCCCCGAGCGCGAGGTGGCCCGTGCCGCGGAAGCGCGGATCCGTGAGCTGGGTGGCGATCCCTCCTTCCCGGCGATCGTCGCCGCCGGCCCCAACGGAGCGTTGCCGCACGCCGAGCCGGGCGAGCGCCCGATCGGCAGCGGCGAGCTGGTCGTGTTCGACATGGGGGCGAAGCTCGACGGTTACTGCTCGGACGGGACGCGGACCTTCGCCGTCGGCGAGCCAGGCGAGCGCGCCCGCGAGGTCTACGAGACGGTGCTTGCCGCCCAGGCGGCGGCGCTCGACGCGGTTACCGCAGGGGTCGGTGGCGAGGCGCTCGACGCGGTTGCCCGCGAGGTGATCGGGGCGGCCGGCCGCGGCGAGCGTTTCGGCCACGGCCTCGGCCACGGCGTGGGACTCGAGGTACACGAGGCACCGCGCGTCTCGCCGCGCTCGGAGGACGTGCTCTCGGTGGGCGAAGTGGTCACGGTCGAGCCCGGCGTCTACCTGCCTGGCGAGCTGGGCGTGCGGATCGAGGACCTCGTCGTCGTCACCGAGGACGGTTGCCGCAACCTGAGCGCGCTCCCCAAAGAGCTTCAGCTGGTCGAGTAGGTGCAACCCTAAGTCCGGGCAGCGGAGAGCCGATGCGCATCCGGTGATACCCGATGCGCCCGCCAAGGAGTCGCTCGTCGCCGCCCGTGACGAAGCCCGCCGCGAGCGATTGCTCGACATGGAGGTGAGGCTGCGCCCCTACCGCTTTGCCTGCTTCGCGATTCTCGCTCTGGCCCTGGCCTCGGCCGGCGCCGAAGTCGGCTGGTGGTGGGTCGTACCGCTTCTGGTCGCGCTCGGCGGCTTTGCCGTCGCCGACAGCTTCATGGGCAGCAGCGACCACCCGGCAGTCTGGGTGGCGACCGCCTGGGGCATCCTGCCGCTGTTGCTCGCCGACGCCGTAGTCGTGACCGGGGGCGCTTCGAGTCCGGTGTTGATGTGGTTCGCGCTGCCGGCGGTGACCCTCGGCGCCCGCTTCTCCACTCGTGGCGTCGCGATCGGCACCGCGTACATCTTGGCCCTGCTGCTGGGCAGCACTTTCGGGCTCGACTCGGCGAGCGCTTCGGCGCATCACCAAGAGGTGGTCGCGGCCGTCGCGCTTGTGCTCAGCACGGTGATCCTCTCCGGCGCCCTGGTCGAGTCAGACCGCGCCCACCGCCGCCGCTCGACCCTTGACCCGCTCACCGGCCTCTTCAACCGCAACGCCCTCGAGCAGCGCCTCGCCGAGCTGGACGGCCAGCCGGTGGACGATAAGAACGGGTCCTCGCACGCGCTTCTTCTCTGCGATCTCGACCACTTCAAGCGCGTCAACGACCAGCTCGGTCACGCCGCCGGCGACGCCGTGCTTCAGGACGTCGCCCACACGATGCGCGCCGCCCTGCGCGCGGGAGACTCGATCTACCGCATCGGTGGGGAGGAGATCCTCGTCGTCCTTCCCGGGGCGACCAAGGAGGACGCCCTCGGAGTCGGCGAGCGGCTGCGGCTGGCCGTGCGCGAGCGCCGCCCCGCGGGGGTGGCGATGACGATCAGCGTCGGTGTTGCCGTCTCGCGGCCGGGTCCGCTCGATACCGACCAGCTGGTCGGCCTTGCCGACGAGGCGCTCTACTCCGCCAAGGCGGCAGGGCGGGATCGGGTCATGGTCTGCGCCAACTGAATGCCTCTGGCGCCGCTTAGCGACTGAGGTCGACGCCGGCCTGCAAGCGCGCCGCGAAGGCGGCGATCAGCTCGACCGTCGCCTCGAGGTCGCCGAGATCGCAGAGCTCGACCGGCGAGTGCATGTAGCGCAGCGGGACCGAGACCAGGCCGGTGGGGATGCCCGCGCGGGAGATCTGGATCGAGTCGGCGTCGGTGCTGGTGCCGCGACCGCTGGCGCTGATCGTGTACTCGATGCCGGCCTCCTCCGCGGTCTCGACGAGCAGCTCGAAGACCTTTGGCGAGAGGGTCGAGCCGCGGCCGATCGCCGGGCCGGAGCCGAGCGGATGGCTGCCGATCTCCTTCTCGTCGACGCCGGGGGCGTCGGTGGCGTGGGTGACGTCGATCGCGACGGCGAGGTCCGGCCGCACCTGGAAGGCCGAGGTCCGCGCGCCGAACAACCCGATCTCCTCCTGGACGGCGGCGATGGCGGCAAAGCTGCCGTTCAGCGAGTCGCGCTCGTGACAGCGACGCAGCGCCTCGAGCGCGACATAAGCGCCGATCCGGTTGTCCATGGCGCGGGAGACCAGGCGATCGCCGGCCAGGCGCACGGGCTCCGCCGCGATCACGACCGGGTCGCCGATCCGGATCAACGCGGCAGCCTCGTCGCGGTCGACCGCACCGATGTCGATGTGGAGGCCTTTCAGCTCGACCACCTTCTTGCGTTGGTCGGGGTCGAGTAGGTGGATCGGCTTGCGACCGACGACACCGGGAACGAGCCCGTCGCGACCGCGCACCTCGACCCGTTGGCCGACGAGGATCTGCGGGTCCCAGCCGCCAATCGGGGCGAACCAGAGGAAGCCCTTCTCGTCGATGTGGGTGACCACCAGGCCGATCTCGTCGATATGGCCGACGACGGCCAGCAGCGGCGCCTCCTCGCCGACTCGGGCGATCGAAGAGCCGAGGCCGTCAGCGGTGAGCGTGGCGAAGGATGCTTCGTCTCGCCAGATGGATGCGGCAGGGCCCTCGTGTCCGGAAGGCGCGCCGGCGCGGAGCAGTTTGTCTAGCAGCGAAGGGATCTCGGCCATTGCGAAGGCAGCAGTATGTCGAGTCGAACAGACGTACGCAACGATGCAATTGGAATAGTTTTCCTCGCCATGAGCGAAAAGACGAAGACCTACCTGGTTACGGGCGCCTCCAGCGGCATCGGCGAGGCAGCGGCGAAACGGCTTGCGCGCGAGCCGGGCGCCGAGTTGATCCTGGTCGCTCGCCGCGAGGAGCGACTGCGGTCGCTGGCCGAGGCGCTGCCCTGCGAGGCGACCTGGCTCGCCGTCGACCTGACCGCGCCGGATGCCCCGCAGCGGGTGCGAGCCCATCTCGCCGAGCGGCACGGCGGCCGGCTCAACCTGCTGGTCAACAACGCCGGCGCCTCCTGGCGCGGCTCCTTCGGCGAGGAGGGCTATGAGAACGTGCGCCGCCACATGGAGATCAACTTCGACGCCGTCGCCCGCCTCACCGAGGCGCTGCTGCCGGCGCTGCGCGCCTCGACGCCGAGCGCGATCGTCAACGTCGCCAGTACCGCCGGCCGGGTCGCGCGGGCGCGGACCGGCTCCTACTCGGCCAGCAAGTTCGCCCTGATCGGTTGGACCGACGCCCTCTACGCCGAGGAGCGCCCCCACGGGGTTCACGTCGGCATGGTGCTGCCCGGTTTCATCGAGACCGAGGGGTTCCCGGCGACCGAGTTGCGCGAGCGGGCGCTGACCCGCTGGACGGTCTCCAAGCCCGAGAAGGTCGCCGAGGCGATCGTCGAGACCGGCCTGCGCGGCAAGGCGGAGCGCTACGTACCGCGGCCCTACGCGCTGGCCGCGGTCGCCCGCATCCTGCTCCCGGGACTGGTCCGCCGCGTCCTCTCGGGCGGCGCCGCCTCGAGCCTGACGACGAGCACCGCAGCCGAATCCCCAAACTGAAAGCTGTCGGGGCTGCCGGGTAGCTCAGCCGGCGATATGGCCGAAGCGGCAGTAGTGGAAGTGGAAGACGATGCTGGTGTTGTTGGCCGAGATGCCGGCGCGTTCGGCCAGGATCGACTCGTGTGCCGCTTTGATCTTTTCGCCGGCCTTGTAGTACTTGCCGACTTCGCGCAGTCGCTGCTTGAGCAACTGCATCGAGTCGAGCCAGTGTTCGACCCGACGCTCGTCGGCAGGGGGCGCGGGAATCGTCGCCAGCTGTTTGATCAGCCCCCCGAAGGAACCCGAGACGCGGATGAACTGCTTGCCCGCCGGCACGAGCTTTCCCTTGTTGACGCGATCCTTGGCGCCGGCCATGATCTTTTCGTTGGCGCTGCGGTTCGCTTGGCAGACCGGCTCGGCCTGTGCCTTGTAGCTGTCACGCGTCTGTTCTTCACCGGCAGCGAGCGGCGCGATGGCAAGCATCGCGATGACGATCGCAGCGAGTGTCCCCAGCGTTCTCTTCATCTCCCAGGCACACCCAGGTTAGAGGCTGGCGCCCTTCGCCCAGCCACAGCTAGGATTCGCGGCCGTGATCTCGACCAACCAGTTCACTAGCAGTGTAATACGCACATAGTATATCGAAACCGTCGGCGGAACCGCGCGCGATCCCGCTTCTCAAGCCGAAAGTTGGGGGGCAGCGACCGGGCCTCGGCAGCCCAAAGGCGGGTCTCAAGGCTGCCGCAAGCCAGGAGGCGAGGTTGAAGTAGCCACTACGGTAGCCCAGAGGCAGGGTGCCGTTTGGCCTCGCCGAGTCCGTCTCGCCTCGTTGAAAGACTCAGCGCATGCCGAGGAAGCCGCGCAACTGGAACGATCGGGCGGGTGTTGACCCGCGGACCGGAGAGGCGCTTCGCGTCTGCGATCTCGTCCGGATTGGCGAGGGAATCCTCGGCGTGCGTCACAATCCAGAGCGAGCCAAGCGGTGGCACGCATGGCGAGAGGAACTGACCGATGACCAACGCGCGCAATACACGCAAGCCAGAGGACGCAGAGCCCGCAGTCGCAGCTAGGGCTGAGCAGCTTGTCGGTGAGGCTGACGAGTTGCTCTCCGATGCCTTCGGGCCGGGGCAATGGCCCGAGGCCGAGGTCGCGGAGCGTTTCCTCTCAGAGGGCAAGCTCGACCGCGTATTGGCGCTCTATGGACAGGCCATGCGCCTGGACGCCGGCGAGCCCGCCTATCCGTGGAATCTCGGTTCGGCAATGAACCGGATCGGCCTCAACGATCTTGCCTTGGGATTCCTGACCCGCGCCATCCACCTAGCGGAGCAGCGAGGGGAGAGCGAGTGGTCTGGCCCCGACGCTCAGCTTGCCCTGGCCGAGGTTGCAATCGACGCGGGCGAGTACGACCTCGCCCTTACCGCGCTCGCTCATGCTCGCGCCGACGACCAGCAGAACGGCCGCGAGGCTCAGATCGGAGAACTACTCAAAGAGGTAGGCAGCGAGCAAGACGACCCGAGCCCGCAGGCGTCTTTGGCGTCGCTTCTTGAGCAACTGCCGGCATAACAAATGACCGCAGTCGTCTTGCGAGGATGGCTAGACGACCAGGCTGAGCAAATTATTCTCAGTCGTTGAGTCGGGCTCCGTAGTGATGTAGTCACCTGCCCCGCAATGGGGACAATCAACGGCGATCACGTCTGCGCGCTCACCACCAGCTTCCGTGTAGTAGCGATCTCCGTTGGCTTCGCCTAGATCCTTAATAACGGTCGACCGCTGAATCCACGTTCCGTTTCCGATGTCAACCTCACTGATGTGGGGATGGCTGTAGCCAGGTGGCTCTTCGATGTGGACTGCGCTGATCTTGAAAGTAGCCACTTATTTCGCCTCCTCGTTTTCTGCCGGCATCATTTGACCCGTTTGAGGCGACCGTCCTCTTCGGCCGCCTCGCGCAGGTTGATCTTCAGACTCGTCTCAGCCCGGAGAGCGACGCGGATCGTTGCCATGCGGGATCGTGTCTTGAGCGCGAACACGCCCGTTACGTCCCTTGATTTTCAACTCGCCGCCACCTTCGCCTTCAAGGTAGCCGCGAGCTGCATCAATGGCATCAGCCTGGGTGTCGTGCCGCGAGCTTGCGCGCGAGGCCCCAGGCTTCTCTACGGTCCAGTCGTTGCCGTCTGGGGTGACGGTCCTGATGTTCGGTTTACTCATGCTGGCAGCATGGCAGTCTCGCCGGATCGAACCTGTGTTCGTAGCTTGCAGGATCAGGCATGAACGCTCAGATGACTTTTCTGTATAGCATCGCGTCAATGGTAGAGAGACTTCCCAGCATTCAGCCCGGCTTTCTGCGATTCGATGGCCAAGGAGGTTGCGCGGCTGAGGAAATGGCCGACTTCCTAGATGCGTTAAACGCCAGCTATCAGGCAATTGCTCGCATCGAGCTGGTTGCGTACAGCGGGCTCGCCGCTGCCGAAGCACTCAGGCGCTACGGTTTTCCTCCCTATCCAGCACCGTGGTTGACCAATTCAACGCGGCTGTCAGATAACGCCATCGCGGCGGAACCGCTTATCGTCCACCGCGTTGTTCTTGAGTCACCGGGAATTTGGGAGTTCCTGGGCACTCTCAATCCCCTTGAGGTTCTGCGGAAATATCTAAACGATCGCCATGAGAGGCGGAAGGATCGAAACTATCGCGAGAAAGCCGAGAGCCGCAGTCTTGAGATCGAAAACGCACTTGCGGAGCTTGAGGTGGTCAAAAGGCTGGCCGAGCTTGAGAGAGAGTTCGGACCGGGCGCAATTCCGGAAGATGTTAAGCGGCGACTTTGGGCCGCTGAAGTTAGGAAGCCTCTTGAGCGCTTGGCAGAGTTCGACAGTCGCGGGCTGATAGACGGTGGAAGCGCCGCAACTGAATTGAACTCGACCGAGGGCTAAACGGACCTGATGGCCGGTCCGCCCTACCCCTCCAACCGCTCTGCCACCTTCGCCAATACCGGCACGCTGAGCGCTGATGTCCGGGCCCCTATCCCAAATCGAGCGTCCATCCCTATACCTGCTCACCGTCGCAATATGCGCGGACGCCGTAGTGGGTGTTATCGCTTTCGATCACCTTGCGCAGCTTGTTGGTCTGGACTGGCATCTCTTTCACATGGAGCTCAAGGTCAACTCGGAGCCCACGGAAACCCTGCGGCAGTCGTTCTCGCAGCAAGGGGATGGTCCTATGTAGCTTCTTGGCGGCATCCGGATAGTCATTGACCTTCGGCTTCAGCTCAAGAATGCGCAGGCGGTTGTTGTTTTCGTTCGGGTAAACGGCGACACCGTCGGCAATGTTCCCCAAGCGCTGGGCGTCGCAGCCCTGGAAATGGTGGTCCAGCGCGAGGATGTGCCAGGAGCCTTTCAGGTCTGCGGTAACGCCTGAGTCAGTGATTGCGCCCTCTTTCCAACAGCTATTTTCGTCACAGACGCTCGCGCGCAGTTCAGCCTCGGTGCGTTTCGCCATTCAATCGCTACCGTGGAGCCGGTTATAGGCGTCAATGCTGCTCTCGAAGACTTCGTCGGCAACCTCGGCGAAGCGCCGGACCTGGAAGCCGCGAGTTGGCTCGACTTCGATCTCCTCTACGTCAACGCCGTAGGAGCGATCCTCGTCGTGAAACTTGAATTCGTGCACGGACAGTTTTGGCCGAGCTGCCTCTTTCTTCCTAGCACGGGTTCGATCGAGCAGCACCGCGCTGAGTGCGGAGACGAGGAGTTCGGAATGGGTCGCGACCAGCGTTGGCGTGATCGTCTCGGAGAGGTCCATCAATGCTCCTGCCAGCGGGGCCTGTGCTTCGGGGTGCAGATGTGACTCTGGCTCATCGATAAGGATCGCATCATGGGACCACGCCCAGTGGCGCAAATAGAGGACTAGGGGCGAGACCTCACCAATCGAGGTAGCGATGTTCTCCAGTGCCCATTCCCCCGCCTGGCCATCCGGTCTGAAAAGGAAGCTTTTTTGTCCGCCCTTTTCATGCAGGCGGACGCTCCCATGTAACAGCTCCGACTCAATCCTTCTGGCGAGCTTCCCTGCTTTGACTCGTGAGTGTCGATTCGCTTTGATCCGCGCCATCATCTGCATGAAGTCGGCGACCGTTCCCGGAATCTCACCGATGGTTGCATTCTCGAAATAGCCACCGCTGATCGCACCAGCCATCAGCGCCGTCATTGCCGAGTGGGTTTGGACCAACGCAGAACGGCCAGCTGGGAAGTAAACGCCGCGTTTCGGCATGCCCATGGCGAGTACGCTTCGCGCCCGGGCGCGAGCCGCGCCCAGGCTCGTGCCCCGGTTTAGTTCGAAGCTGGGAGGTCGGTAGCAGCGGTGGTCAGTCTCCAAGTACAGCTCGTCTCCCTCAAGACGGAAGACGAGGCTCCACTGGCCCGTAGCGATTTCGACCCGCGGGGCCGCATTCTGGCCGCCTCGTTTGGCGCGTCCCAGTTTTTCGAGGTCAGGATTGCAGCAGCGTCGTAGCTGGAACTCAAAGCGCTCAGCGAAAGACTCTTCCCACTGGTTGATCACATCGCGAGCCATCGCCGGCCCGCGCTTGCGGCGGGTACCCTCCGATTCGAACCCTTCGAGTTGTTCGAGTGCGTCGACCATCGCAACCCGGTGCGCTTGCATAGCGGCATAGGCGACGGTCGTGAAGGTAGTCTTGCCGGTGCCGTTGGGCCCAACCAGAACGGTTAACGGAGTCAGCCTAATGTCGGCGTCGCGAATCGGGCCAATGTTGTGGAGGTGGACCCGCATTCTCAAAGTCTAGGCCCGGATTCCGGCCAGCTGTTTGCCCGAGTCCTTCGTGGGACCGATTGATGCAAGGTAAAGACCTGGCAGACCGCGCAACGCCACGTCCACTTCACTACGGCTCCTCCAATCTCTCCGCGGCATTCGCCAACATCGAGACCGGTATCCCGAGCGCCGCTGCGATGCCGCGCACCGTCACCCAGGACGGATTCCCTTCGCCACGCTCGATTAGCGAGAGCATGTTCGGCGTGATCCCGGCAGCCTGCGCCAGCTTCTCTTGGCTCTCGCCGCGGTTGGTTCGCAGCGTCCGGATCGCTTTGCCGAGGACGAGCTGAGCCTGCGGGTCTTGGGGAGTGCGCGGCGTCACAATAGATTTGGGGAAACTGCTAGGCTTTCGCCCCTAAACATAAGTGGGGCCGCGTGCTGACGACACCGGCCCCGTGGCGACGGGTCAAGTAGCACTCGCCCCGTCGCAACGGAGACGGTATCGAGGTACCGGCCCCAGTAAAGCGGCGGCCCGCCGTGCGGAAACACGACGAGCCGCCTGAGACACAGGAGGTATCAGCTCCCATGCCCTGTCCCAACCCTACGGATCGTGGCTTGCCCGATCCTTCCACACCCGTCGAAGCCGATCGCAAGGTCGAGTGGGCCGTCCTCGCCTTCCTGCTCGACGAGCACCCCAACCGGCTCACGATCGCCGAGGCCTCCTGGGCGCTGAACAAGGGTGCCCAGGAGTTCGACTCCGAGGACGCCGTCGAGCGCGCCGTGCGCGAACTGGTCGGCGCCGGCCTCCTGCGTTGCGAGGGCGGCTTCATAGTGCCGACCCGCGCCGCGCTCTACTTCTGGCGCCTGGAGGAGGGGAGGTGAAGGGCTCCACCGAGGTCGCTCGCCGCTTCGGCCAGAACCTCCGCCGCGCCCGCAGGCGGGCCGAACTCTCCCAGGAACAGCTCGGCATTCGGGCCTCGCTCCACCGCACCGAGATCGGCCTGCTAGAGCGCGGCGCCCGCGTTCCCCGCATCGACACCCTGGTCAAAGTCGCCACCGCGCTCGCGATCACCCCGGTCGAGCTGATCGCCGGAATCGAGTGGATCCCCGGCTCTCCCGACCCCGGCGCGTTCAGGATCTCGCTCGGCGAGGATGACCCTCCGGGCGCCGGTGGAGGCGCTGCCGATGTCTAGCAACGAGGAGTCGCTCGCCGCGCACCTCGGCGACAACCTGCGCTACTTCCGCCGGGGCGCCCGTCTCGGCCGGCGCGAGCTGGCGAGCCGGGCGGGTGTCGACCGCAGCGTGGTCGGCGCGGTCGAGCGCGGCGAGCGGGCGCCGCGCGTCGAGACCCTCGTCAGGCTCGCAGGCGCGCTCGGGGTGCCCGTCGCCAAGCTCCTCGCCGGCATCGTCTGGCTGCCCGACAGCGGCGATTCGGGAGCCTTCCTTTTCACCTCCCGGGTCGAACGCCAACGAGAGGCGTTGAGGCGCGCCGCCGCGCTCCGCGCCACCCAGACCGAGACCGTCGACGCCGTCGAGTTGATCCACGAAGCGCGCGATGAGCTGGCGCGGCGGGGGTGCCCGGAGGACGAGGACCCCACGCCGCCGTCCTGATTCCCGCTCTACTGGCAGAACGCTCCCACCGAGCCGACCTCCCTGCATCGAAGCGCCTCGCGGGACGGCCGTCAAGGGCGCTTCGCGCCCGACCCCAAAGGAGGTTGACTGCCGTCCCGCGAGGCGCTATTTCTGCATGTAGGTCGGCCGGGCGGGGGTGGCGGGGGCCTGACCGGTGTGGACGAAACCGTGGAACGCCAATCCACCGCCATGCCGCTTGCCGGAGCGGTTTAAGGCAACACGCAGCAGCCGACCCCGCCCACCCACCATTCGGTGTCCGACCGGGGTCGGCTGCTGCGTGTTGAAGGTCGGGGCAAGCTGCACGGCGGTGGATTGGCGGTGGGGGGTGGCGCTGGGACCGGGTGATCCGTGTAGGGGGTGTGGAAAGAGAGTGGGACGTTTCAGGCGGCTCGACCGTCTTGCGGGTGATGAGAGGTATGCCGGCACAGATGTCGATCGGCCAGGGTGAGGCCGGCGCGGCCGCGATCAGAGATCGGGAGCTGGTCCGGTTTGTCGGGCGGCATGGCGCGGTGGCGATCGAGCACGTCATGGCGGCGACGGGGGTGGGGCGCACGGCGGCGTATCGAAGGGTCTCCGCCTGTATCGAGCGTGGCCTGCTTGAGCGCCTGGAGTTACTGCGCGGAGAGCCGAATCTGTTGCGTGCCACGCGCGAGGGCCTGCGTTATGCCGGTCTGGGCCTGTCGGTCGCCGTCGTCTCGCCGGGCTCGGTAGACCATTGGCTGCGCTGCGCGACGACTGCGTTGCTGCTCGGCGAGCAGTTCGGCCACGGGCAGGTTCTCACCGAGCGCGAGCTGCGAGCGGCCGAGCGGATCGAGGGTGGCCCGATTGCCAGCGCCAAGGTGGGCGAGCTTCCGAGCGGCGCCCCGCGGCTGCACCGCCCCGATCTGGTGGTGCTTACCGAGGAGCGCCCCACGGCGGTCGAGGTCGAGTTGACCCCGAAGGCCCCGCGCCGACTTGAGCAACTGATCCGCGCCTGGCGACGGGCGAGCTGGGTTGCCGAGGTCCGCTACCTCTGCGAGCCGGGGCAGACCCGGCGCGCGGTGGAGCGGGCGGTTGAGAAGACCCGCGCCCAGGGGCGCATACGAATCGAGGAGGTCGTGCCGCGATGAGACACCTGAGCAGGGAACAAGTGCACCCGATCGGAATAGGCCGTCATCTCGGGTTGGTGTTAGGCCCGTTCGTCATCGGCCTGGCCTTCGGTGTCGCCGTCATGGTCTTGCTGCGCCTAACCCGTCTGCGCTGGACGTGGGCGCTCTTCGGAATTCCGGTCGCCTGTCTGGCCTGGCTGATCGACTGGCGGACGGGGCTCGGCGTCTGCACGGCCACCGCCACCGCCGTAGGGGGAGGCATCTACTGGTATGTGAAGGACACCGAGCGCGGCGGGGAGGAGGCGCGGGCGGCGCGCGAAGCGCTCGGGCCGTTTCACTTCGCCCGCGCCAGGTTGCAGAGGAGACGAGTCGGAGGCCAGAGGGTGGAGTTCGCGGGGGGAGGTTTCTTCGGCCTCGGCGCCGGTGACCGCCTGGCGCTCGGCACGACGCCGCGGGGCGCGGTCTGCCATGTGCCGCTCGGACTCACCCGAGGCGTGCACGCACTCGTGCTCGGCGCGACCGGCGCTGGCAAGACGGTCACCCAGGCTGCGGTGGCCCAGGCCCACATCCTCGCCAACCTGCCGGCGATCGTCATCGACCCCAAGGGCGATGCTTACCTGCGCGGCGTGCTTGAGGCCGCCGCGGCGCACATGGGGGTCGCCTTCCGCGAGTGGTCCCCCAGCGGCGACACGATCTACAACCCCTTCGGCCGCGGTGGTGCGACCGAGATAACCGACAAGGCACTCGCCGGGCACCGCTGGACCGAGCCTCACTACGAGCTGGCGACCAACCGCCTGCTTCTCTACGTCCTGAGCACGATGCGGGAGGCCGGTATGTGGCCTCCGACGCTCTCTCGGATAGCTCGCTACATGGACCCCGAGCAGCTCGACCTGCTCGGCTCGGAGGTCGGCGGCGACGTGGCCGAGCGTGTCGGCATCTACGTCGATGGGCTCTCCGCGCGTGCCAAAGCGGACTTGGGCGGCGGACGCGACCGCCTTGCGGTCCTCGCCGAGGGGGAGCTGGGGCCGCGCCTCGACCCCGCTGTCGGGCGGGGAGAGGAGATCAGACTGGCCGAGTCCCTGCGCGAGCGCGAGGTCGTCTACTTCCAAATCGACGCCGACCGCTTCCCCGCCGCTTCGCGGCTGCTCGGCGCGGCGCTTGTGATCGACCTGGTGACCCTGACCGCAGACATGCAGAGCAGCGATATGAGCGGGCTGCTGGTAATCGACGAGTTCGCGGCGTTGGCAGCCGAGCAGGTCTCGCGCCTCTTCGGCCGCGCCCGCTCGGCGGGGCTGAGCGTGATGCTTGGCACCCAGAGCCTCGCCGACCTGCGCGGAGCGCGACCCGATGATGACTCCGACACCCTGACGGAGCAGGTGTTGACGAACATCGAGTTCGCGGTCGTGCATCGCGAGGCAGACCCTGACTCGGCCGAGCGTCTCGCACGCATGGCCGGGACGCAGCCGGCTTGGACGACGACCGAAAAAGTCGGCGGTCCCCCGGCAAAGAGCTGGTTTCAGATGCGCGAAGGGACCCGCACGCGGACCCGCGAGTTCGTCGTCCTGCCCGATCAGATCAAGCGGCTTCGTACTGGAGAAGCCGTCCTTATCAACCCGACCGCGAAGACGCCGGGGCAGATCATCCGCGTTTTCGCGCCTCAGAACCTTGGGACACGGCGGTGACGCAGTGCAGAAGACGTTCCATCGGCCGATGACGCCCGCGGCGCGCGACGGCGCCCGGGCTGCGCTTCTGCGAGTCCTAGCCCGTCGTTTTCCCGACGCTCGTCTCGTCCTCCGGCCAGTCGAACGGTCGCAGGGTGTCCATCGCGCGGCCGCGACTCGGAGCGTCCTCATCGAGTTCTCCGGACCAGACGAGGCAGGCGCGCTCCTCGACCGGCACGCCGCGCCCGCGACGGACGTAGATCGCGTCGAGCGCGCCAGATAGAACCTCTCGCGTCTCCGCGGGATCGAGCGAGTCCCAGGAGAGCTGGGAGAGGGCGAGCTGCTCGCGGCCCGCATCGAGCGAAGCCAGCTCGGCCTCGGCTTCCTCTACGGCGCTGACGCGGATTTCAAGGGCCTCGTGGTAAGCATCACCAAGCAGTCGCCGCGCGGTCAGATCGTTGGCAAAGGCAGCCAGCTCCGCCCGCGCTTCGTCCAGCTGCTCAGCAACGTCGCTCGCCCGACGATCGTCAGCGGGCTGCTCGACCGCGACCTCGAAACGCTCCCGCCACTGCGTTTGAACCTGTTGCAGCGTCCACGCCTCCAGCCGGTCGCTCTTGATCGTCGCCGGAGAGGGGCACCGGCCCCCGCCGTGCTCAGCCGCGCAGCGATAGACGCGGATGTTCGCGCCGCCGCGGCTCGGTGACATTCGGTAGCGGCAGCCTGCGCAGCGGACAAGGCCAGCCAGGACGTTGATCCCCTTGGAGTTGGTCCGCTTTGCGCTCGGCGTGCGCTGGGCGGCGAGCCAGGTTGGCTCGTCGATCATCGGCTCGTGCGCTTCGGTGTTGACGAGCGGCGCAAAGTCCTCATTGCGCGGCCGATAGGAGACCTCGCCAAGGTAGACGCGGTTCGCGATCACATGCCCGACCGTGGTCGCCGTCCAGCGTCGCCCGTCCGGCCTGTTGTGCCGCTCGTTCATCCAGTTCGCGAGGAGCTTGTTCCCGTCGCCCGTTTCGGCGGCGCGGCGGAACAGTGCAGCGATGATCGGCTTCCACTTGCGATTCGGTTCCAAGCAGCCCGAGCGCTGCTCGCCCTTGGGAATGCGGCTCAGACCGAGCGGGGTGGGGCCGATGTGCGCGCCCCGTTTGATCGCCCGCTCCTTGGCCGAGCGCCAGCCCGCCTTGAGCGTGTTCAGTTGAAGCTCGGCGTTGTTGAGGAACTGCTGGAGCATGTAGCGGCCGGTCGGAGTGCGGGGGTCCATTCGCTCCTGCGCCGACCCGAATATCGCTCCGCACTCGTCCACGATGTGCCGGATCTGACCGGCTCCGTCAGGGACGTTGCGGGCAAAGCGGTCGGTGCGCAGGACGATGACCCCGGTCAGCTCGCCCGCCTCGATCCGCTGCACGACCCGTTCCCAGCCCGGCCGGTCGAGATTGCCGCCCGAGTAGTCCTGATCCTCGAACCAGGCGTCGTCTGGCACATGAGCGCCCAGCTCCTTCGCGTAGGCGGCGATTGCCTCGCGCTGCTCGTCGGGGGAGATGTAGCCCTCGCCGCTGCGGCCGCCGATGCGGGAGACGCGGATATATCCTGCGACAGGTTGGTCGTCCATACTGCCTCCTTCAACCGTCCTCGGTATCGTAATCCATATGTCCATTAGCACGAATCAGTTCAAGAATGGCAGCCACATCGAAATCGACGGGTCCGTCTTCAAGATCCTCGAGTTCCAGCACGTCAAGCCGGGCAAGGGTGGGGCGTTCGTGCGCACCAAGCTGCGCAAGATCGACGATGGCTCGGTCCAGGACAAGACGTTCAGGGCGGGGGAGAAGTTCAGGCCGGTCCACACCGAGTCGCGCAAGATGCAGTACCTCTACGACTCCGGCGAGGCGGCTGTCTTCATGGACAGCAACGACTACGAGCAGGTCGAGATTCCCAGCGATGTCGTCGGCGAGTCGATGCGGTGGGTTCTGCCCAACGACGAGGTCGACGTCCTCTTCGTCGACGAATCTCCCACTGATGTTCAGGTCGCCAGCGCGGTCGAGATGAAGGTGACGCAGACCGACCCCGGGGTGAAGGGCGACACCGCCTCCGGCGGCGGCACCAAGCCGGCGACGCTCGAGTCGGGCGTGGTCGTGCAGGTCCCCCTCTTCATCGACGAGGGCGAGACGATCCGGGTCGACACCGACAGCGGCAAGTACATCTCCCGCGCCTAACCGCCCCACCGGCCGCCCGAAGCGCGAGAATAGGCCGATGCGCAGATCCGACCAGCGACGCGACGCCGTCTTCGCCTGCTACCAGCGCGATGTCACCGGGCGCCCGCTTGGCGAGCTGCTGGGCGAGGCTCGCCCGTTCACCCGCGAGCTGGCCGAGGCTGTCGAGTCCCACCGCGAGGCGCTCGACGCGACGATCGGCGCTCACGCCCGCGGTTGGGAACTGAAGCGGATCGCGCCGCTGGAGCTGAACGTGATGCGAGTTGCCCTCTATGAGATCGAACACAGCGAGGACGTGCCCGACGAGGTGGCGATCGACGAGGCCGTCAAGATTGCCAAGGAGTACTGCGGCGCCGATGCGCCCGGCTTCGTCAACGGGATCCTCGGTGCGATCGTGCGCGGTCGCCAGCAAGGTGCGGTGACGTGAGCGAGGCGGAGCGCCTGCGCGAGATCTCCACCCGCCTGCAGGCGATCGCCGCGGAGCTAGAGGGCTCCGAAGCGAGCGACGAGCGGGCCGCCGAGCTGGCCCACGAGGCGGCTGAGCTCTCTACCGAGGCGGTCGAGGAGGCAAACCGCCGCATCCGCGAGTCGGGCGGCTCGCGGTGAGCGAACAGCAACAGCGCCCACGGTGAGCTACCCCGAGGATCTGCGCGCTCTGGTCGACGCCGAGCTGGAGCGTCTTCGCTTTGCCGCTCAACCCGCCACGGCAGGGCTCGAGGAGGCGATGCGCTACTCGCTGCTCGCCGGGGGCAAGAGGGTGCGGCCGGTTCTCGCTCTGGCCACCGCCCGCGCCCTCGGCATCGATCCGGCCCGCTACCTGCCGGTGGCCGCGGCGCTCGAGCTGATCCACACCTACTCGTTGATCCACGACGACCTGCCGGCGATGGACGACGACGCGCTGCGCCGTGGCCTGCCGACCTCGCACGTCAAGTACGGCGAGGACGTCGCGATCCTGGCCGGGGACGGCCTCTTCGCCGAGGCGATCCGGCTCTTCTGCGAGCAACCTGGCGAGCCGGCGCGAGTGCTCGCCGCGCTGTCGGAGCTGGCCGGGGCGACGGGCGTCGACGGCATGGTCGGCGGTCAGTACGTGGACGTCAGCGGCGACGCCGGCGACGCCGAGGCGCTGCGCGCGCTGCACGGCTTGAAGACCGGCCGGTTGATCGCCGCCGGGGTCGGTGTCGTGCTGACCCTCGAGGGTGTCGCCGAAACTGAGACAATCCCCTATCGCCGGTTTTCCGGCGAGCTCGGCGTCCTCTTCCAGATCGTCGACGACATCCTCGACGTGACCGGAAGCGACGAGCAACTCGGCAAGCCCCGTGGAAGCGACGAGCGACATGGCAAACTCACCTACGTCAGCCTCTTTGGCCTCGAGCGGGCGCGCGAGCTGGCGGCCGAGTCCCACGCAAAGGCGACGACGGCGCTGGCCGAGGCGAGCGGCGACACCGGCGACCTGAGAGGGATCGCCGACTACATCTTCACCAGGAACGAATGAGCGACAAGCCACCAAGACTGTTGAAGGGGATCGATTCTCCCGCCGACTTGCACGAGCTCGACGACGAGCAGCTGCAGCAGGTCGCGCAGGAGATGCGCACCTACATCATCGACACGATCGGCGAGATCGGCGGCCACTTCGGCGCCAACCTCGGCACCTGCGAGCTGGCCGTCGCCCTGCACAGCCTGCTCGACTCGCCCCGCGACAAGGTCCTCTGGGACGTCGGCCACCAGTCCTACCCGCACAAGATCCTCACCGGCCGCCGCGACGCCCTGCCGACAATCCGCCAGTACGACGGGCTGGCCCCGTTCTGCTCGATCTTCGAGTCCGAGCACGACATCATGGGCGCCGGTCACGCCTCGACCTCGATCGGCTACGCGGTCGGCCTCAAGGAGGCGATGCGCAAGGGGATCGGCGAGGACGGCAAAGTCGCCGCGGTGATCGGCGACGGGGCGCTGACCGGCGGCGTCGCTTACGAGGCGCTGCACGCCGCCGGCGGTCTGCAGACGCCGATCGTGATCGTCCTCAACGACAACGGCATGTCGATCTCACCCAACGTCGGCGCGCTCTCGCGCTACTTCAACCGGGTTCGGCTCAACCCACGCCTCTACCACGCCCGCGAGGGGGTCGAGGACCGTCTCACCAAGCTGCCGCTGGGACTGGGGGGCGGATCGAACGGTTGGGGCCGGAGATCAAGTCGGCGATCAAGGCCTACTGGGCGCCGGGGCTCTTCTTCGAGGAGCTCGACCTCGCCTACATGGGCGTTATCGACGGCCACGACGTGCACGCGCTGCGCGACGCCCTGCGCGAAGCCTTCGAGGCCGACCGTCCGGTCGTCGTCCACATCCACACGGTCAAGGGCAAGGGCTTCGCCCCGGCGGAGGAGGGCGGCCTGGAGGGGATGGAGCAGTGGCACGCCGCGAAGCCGAAGAGCATCGTCAACGGGGCGCCCGCGCCGAAGCCGGTCCCGGTCAAGGAGTCCGACTCGCCCGAGGCGATCGCTCCCGAGCGGCTCGAGAAGCCGCCTGCCGCCGGGGCGCCGCCGCAATACACCCAGGTCTTCGCCGACGCGATCGTCGCCGAGGCCGAGCGCGACGAGCGCGTCATCGGGATCACCGCCGCAATGGCCGGCGGGGCCGGCTTGCAGAAGCTCGCCGACGAGGTGCCCGAGCAGTACTACGACGTCGGCATCGCCGAGCAGAACGCGGTTCTGCTCGCCTCCGGCCTTGCCCTGCAAGGGGCGAAGCCGGTCTGCGCGATCTACTCGACCTTCCTCCAGCGCGCCTACGACCAGATCATCCACGACGTCTGCCTGCAGGAGCTCGACGTCACCTTCGCCCTGGACCGGGCCGGCTTGGTCGGCGACGACGGCCCGACGCACCATGGCGTCTTCGACATCTCCTACTTCAGGCCGCTGCCCAACGTCGTGGTGATGGCGCCCCGCGACGAGGCGATGCTGGTCAACATGCTGCGCACGGCGATCGCCCACGACGGCCCGGCGGCGCTGCGCTACCCGCGCGGTGCCGCGGAGGGCGCCGAGCTGCCCGCCCGTCCGGAAGAGATCCCGATCGGCAGCGGCGAGCTGCTGGTGAGCGGTGAGCGGGTTGCACTGCTGGGATACGGCTACGGGGTCTCGGTTGCGCTGCAGGCGGCGGAGATCCTCGCCAAGCACGACCTGCACCCGACCGTCGCCGACGCCCGCTTCGCCAAGCCGCTCGACGCCGAGCTCTTAGAGCGGCTCGCGCTCGGCCACGACCTGGTCGTGACGATCGAGGAGAACGTGCTGCCCGGCGGCTTTGGCTCGGGGGTTCTCGAGCACCTCGAGGACTCTTTCGCCGATCGTCCCGGCGATCGGGCCCGGGTGATGCGGGTCGGCTTGCCGGACCGCTACGTGACCCACGGCAAGCCGGCGCTGCTGCGCGAGGAGGTCGGCTTGACGGGGGAGTCGGTTGCCGAGCGGGTGCTCGCGGCGCTGCGCTCGGGCGAGCCGGCGCTGCAATAGAAGCGCCGGCCCATTAACGGAATTTCTACCTGCGCTTGCACCAAAGCGCTCAATCGGTTAGCTTTCCCGGCGGCCTCCTTGGTTGCACCGGAACCGCCCCGCTTCGCGGAACGTTTCTGGGGTTACTACAGGGAGAGGAGGCGCGTATCTCTAGATATGCAGGGTCCGTTGGGCAGGCGGACCTATGCCCGCGGGTAGGGCATAGGTCGCCCGCCCGGCCTTGCCGTTCTCCTCGTGTCCGGCTAGGGTGACGTCGATGGCCGTAAAGCTCCACCGCTGCTCGACGATGTGGGTCAAGATCGATGCCCACCCCTGCTGGCGCGTACAGAAGGCGCTCGACGAGCAGGGCATCGAGTACGAGGTGGTCAAGGGACCGCTGCGACCGGGCAAGCGCAACGACCTCGAGCAGCTTTCCGGCCAGCGCAAGTACCCGGCGATCGAGTTCGAGGATGGCCGCGTCTACCGCGACGAATCGGCGGATATGGCGGAGCGGATCCGCTCCGGGCAGCTGTTCGAGGGCTCAGACGAGCCCCAGCCGAACGCCTAGTCGATCGAGAGCACCTTCGATTTCGCCGCTCTGCAACTACCTTTTGCGGGTGCCGTGGCGTAATAGGAGCCAGAGGTGAGCCTCTTGCCGAGCGGGATTGACCACTTGGTCTTGGCGTTGCTCTTGTCGGTGCCAAGGAGCTTGTCCGGCCCCGCCTTCTCGCGGTAGAGCTTGACCGTCCGACCCGTCGCGCAGGCGCTCTTGCTGGATTTCAGCGTCCCGTGAAAGGCGGGGACTTTCAAGCTGACGACGATCGTGGTCGAGTTGCTCGCGCCGGCGGCCAGGGCAGTGGGTAGCAGTGCGACGGCAAGGGCGGCGATGAGCAGAGCGGAAAGACGGGCAGCCATGACGACCTCCGGTAGAAGTTTGCGGCACTACTCTAGAGATTGGACTGGGAAGCTTGGGAACCCTCTTGTTTATTTTTTCGTTTCTTCTCAACTGAAACAAAAAACTTGCCCATCGACTCGCCGACGGCTAGAGTCGGAGCGTGCAGGTCGACTGGATGCTTGGGAGGCGTCGAGGCTGGGCTTTGGCCATTGCTGTGGTCGCGCTTGCTTGCGCGCTGCTCGTGGCGCCGGCAGCCAGGGCCGAATCATTCACCGTCAACAGCACCGGCGACGAAGTCGACGACTCGCTCGGTGACGAAAGCTGCCACACGACCCCCGGCGGCGTGTGCACCCTGCGTGCAGCGATCGAAGAGGGGGACAGCCTGGGGGAATCGACCTCGATTGAATTCGATAAAGGAGAAGAAGGAGTCTTCGATGGCCAGCCCTCGTCAACGATCATCCTGGGCAGCCAACTGCCGGACATCACTGTCCCCATGACCATCGAAGGGGTCTGTGAAACCGGCCCCGGCGCTCTAGGCCCTTGTGTCGGCATCGACGGCCTGAGTGGAGAACCGGCATTGGTCGTCTCGAACGCCGAAGAAAGCGCAATCAGGGGTCTGGCTATTACCGGAGCGCAGACCGCGATCAGCCTGCAGGGAGCTCCCAGAACCAAGATTCAGGAAAACTGGTTCGGCGTGGCGTTGGGTGGTGCCTCCGGTCCGAACGGAACGGGCGTCCTCGTAGACCCCGGGTCGAATCGCAGTCTCATCGGTGGCGAAGGTCTCGGGCAGGGGAACGTCTTCGCCGGCAATACGGCCGACGGTCTCGACATCCACGGGGGCCGCGAAGTCAAGGTCTACAGCAACTACTTCGGCGTCGAGCCGGACGGGATCACGCCGAGTCCCAATGGCGGGGATGACATCGAGGTCGTCGCAACGGGAGGCGAAGTGGCCGGCACGGAAATCGGTACGCGGGTCAGGCCCGTCGGCGTCGCAAGTCAGGGCTGCGACTGGGGCTGCAACGTGATCTCAGGCGCGGGTGTGGATGGGGTAGACCTGCAGGGTGAGGCCGGCGAGAGCCCCGCGACGTCGACGTCGGTCCTCGGCAACTACATCGGCGTCAACGCGGATGGGACTGCAGCGATCCCCAATGCCGACGCCGGCGTCCAAGTGGGCGAAGCGGCCCACACGATCGTCGGGGGGCCCTCCGCGGGCGAAACCAATCGCATCGTCGGCGGCAGCGTCGGCGTCCTCGCAGGCCCGGCCGCGGGCGACCTTGCCATTCGCGGCAACCTGATCGGGATCGACGCCGCCGGCGCCGGCACGCTGAGCCCGCCTGACGAAGGGATCGTCGTCGACTCGGCCGAACTCGCGAGTCCGACCCTCGAAGCGGAGATCGCCGGCAACGAGATCGGGATGAAAGGCGGCGTCGCGATAGCTCAGCGAGGTCAGGGAGCGTGGATCCACGACAACGAGATATTCGGCGCGCAAACCGGAATCAAGACCTTCTCGCCGAGCGAATACGGCAACGTGGTCGAGGGCAATCTGATCGAAGGGTCCACGGCCGGCGGGATCCTGGTCGAAAACAATCTCAACGAGATCGTCGGCAACGAAGTGCTCGGGGCCGGAGGGCCTGGAATCTGGATCCAGGGGATCGTTTCGGAAGCAACGCAAAACGTCGTCGGCGGCGACGTCGGGGGCGACGAAAACGTGATCGACGGCAGTGCCGGCGCCGCAATCGAGGTCTCCGACAAGGAAGCGACTGACAACGAAGTGGCTCGAAACCGGGGTGCGGGCAACGGGGGCCTCTTCGTCGACCTGGTCGCCGCCTCTCCCGCTACCGAAGTGGGACCCAACAGGGGCATCCAACCACCCACCTTCTCGACCACGACGCAGACCGGTGCGAGCGGTGGTGCGGAAAAAGGCGCCACGGTACGCGTCTTCCGCAAGCAGGTGTCTGCGGCGGGGGAGTTGCAGTCATTCCTCGGCAAGGCGGTTGCCGACGACAACAAGAGCTGGACCGTCACCTATGACAAAGAAATCCCGGTGGGCACGATCGTCGCCGCCACCCAGACCGTGGAAGGTGCGACCTCGGAGCTGGCGACGGCGGGAGGCGGGGCCGAAGGCTCGTCCGGGAGTGGGGGTGCCGGTGCATTCGGAAGTGGCGCACAAGGGGTATTCGGGAGCGCGGCGGCGGCGATCCGACCCCGAACCAAAATAGTGAAGGGACGATCGCGGCATCGCACCGCCCGCTTCGTCTTCGAGGCCAGCCAGACCGACTCCACCTTCCTCTGCAAGCTCGACGACAAGCCGTTCGACATCTGCAGGTCGCCGAAGAGATATGCGGGCTTGGCATCCGGCAGGCACGTGTTCTGGGTGCGCGCGGTCGGTCCGGCCGGGCACGTCGATCTCAGCCCCGCGAAGAAGAAGTTCTCGATCTCCGGATGAGATGAGGTCTTTGCCTGAGATCGAGCGGGTAGCGCTTCTCGTCGTCGTCCTCGTGGGTTTGCTTGCGCCGTGCAGCGCTGAGGCGGAGGACGTGGTCAACGGCAATTTCGAGTCCGGGACGTTGAGCGGCTGGAGCGTGTACCAGGCAAACCCGTTCGGCGACTGGTTTGCGTACAAGGGCACCGAAACGCCGATCGGCGCCAACAGGAAAAAACAGAGCCAGGGTCGTGATGCGCCGGTCCAGCCCCCGCCGCAGGGCACCTACGCTGCAGTCACCGACGAGATCGAGCCCGACACCCTGATCCTCTACCAGGATGTGGCCCTGCGGCCGGGGCTCGACTACCAGCTGAGCCTGTTCGCCTACTACGACTCCTACGAGCCGATCGCAATCCCTAGCCCCGACACCCTCTCCATCGCCAACGAAGCCCTGCAGCTTCCGAACGGCCAATTCCAGGAAAACCAGCAGTTCAGGATCGACGTACTAAGGCCGGACGCGCCGATCGAATCGCTCAACCCGGCCGACATCCTTCGCACGGTGTTCGCCACGAAGCCGGGCGATCGCCCGACGATGGCGCCGCGGAAATTGACCGCGAACCTCAGCGCCTTCGCCGGCCAGACGGTGCGCCTGCGCGTCGCCAACACGGTGACCGAGGAAATCTTCAACGCCGGGGTCGATGCGGTCTCGATCACCAGTGGACCGCCGGGCAGCTTCTCGTCGAAGCACGGCCCGGCCGGGTTCCGCTTCGGCAAGCCAAAGGTGAACCGGCGCAGCGGCATCGTCACCCTGCGGGTCAGTGTCGTCGGATCCGGGCTGCTGCGAGCGGCCAAAGCACCGGTGCCTTCGGCTCGAGGCAAGAAGAGCGGGGCGGAGAAGGTCGGTGGGTCGATCGAGCCCGTGACCGTTCCCGTCGCCACCGCCAGGACGGTGACTCTCCATCTGCGGCCGACGCCGGCCGCGCGCGCCGCTCTGAGACGGAAGCACAAGCTACGGGTGAGGGTGGGGCTGACCTACATGCCAACCGGGGGCATTGCGGAAACGGCGTCTGCGCCGGTCGTGTTCAGGCTCGCCCGCCGTCTGGGCTGACGTGCGTGACGAGCGTCGGCGCAGGCACGGAATAAATATTGGCCCTTTTATCTAATTTATTTGACTATAATCTCCCGCTTGTCTAAAAGACCCTGCCTCCTCTGTCGAAGTGGCCCTGGGGGCGACCAGTCATTAGAAAAGGAATGGGAGAGATGAAAAGCAATAGACGGCTGCTGATCGCCGGCGTGATCGCCGCGATGGTGGTGCTCGCCGTACCGGTCCTGGCTCTGGCGGCGGAATGGAAAGACAAAAACGGCACCAAAGTCACCAAACTCACCGAATTCACAATGCACGGCGGTGAAGTGATCGAAACGACCCTGGGCAACGGCATGGACTGCGAAATGCACGCCACGATGACCACCGAAGGCGGAACCACCGCGAAAATCACCAAATACGAAATCAAAAAATGCGAAGGCACCTTCGGCACCTTCAAAACGACAAAATGCGAACTGAACGTCGGGGAAGGGAAGGGTCTGCCCTGGACCGTCGACGTCAACCCGACGGACTTGACGATCACAAATTTCCGCACCAAACACACCTTCAAAGGGGCTTCGTGCAAAGAACCCGAACTCGATAAAACGATCGCAAGCATGACAGTGAAAATCGAACCGATTGCAGCTGAAATGTCCGCCCTCTCCTTGGACGGCACAATCGAAAACGAAAAAAAAGAACAGATATTCAGGAATGCCGCCGCGCCCGAAATCGAAGGAGCGAACAAAGGCACATACGGAATCCAGTAACGGCACGTACGGAGCCGGCTGATCCGATTTCGTCCGGTCCCGCTTGCCGGCAAGCACCGGCGAGCGGGACCGCGTTGTCATACTGAGGCCTTGAGTCGCGAGGAAACCACCGTTCGGCTGTGCCGGATACAGGACGCGAGTGCGGTTTTGGAGCTGTGGGCTGAGGCGCGAAGCGGGCACGCAAGTGCAGCAGACAGCCTCGATGACGTCGAGCATCTGATCGCCGATTCTCCGGCCGCCCTTCTAGTTGCCGAGTGCGATGGAGAGATCGTCGGTGCCCTGATCGCCGGATGGGATGGTTGGCGAGGGAACATGTACCGGCTCGCCGTTCGCGAAGACCATCGACGGGAGGGCATCGGAATCGCCCTGACCCGGGCCGGGGAGGAGTACCTGCGCGGCCGCGGCGCCCACCGGATAACTGCCCTGGTCGCCTTCGATGACGACGCAGCCGGAGCGTTCTGGGACTCCGCCGGCTATCCCCATGACAGAGAGATCGGCCGCCGGGTCCGCAATCTGTAGCCTCCAGCCAAAGCTGGATCGGGTCCGAGCAAAGCTGGTCGAACGGCCCGAAAGCGAAGCATCCGGAGTCCGCTCTCGCTAGTACCCGGGTTCGGGCTCATAGGACGGGTTCTTCGGCGGCGGGCCGATGAGCTCGATCTTCGTAACCTTGACGCCGTCGCCTGAGGGTTCAATTGCGACCGCCCGTCCGCTGTCAAGTTCCACGGATACATCCAGCTCCGTCACGTCAGTGGCCGAGAACCGCGCGAATCGGTATAGCGTCGGCGTCTCAGGAGGCGCTTTCCGGTTTGGGGAGATCGTCGCCGGCAGTCGCTCGTTGACCAGACGTACAGGCGGGCTTAGGCGAATCTCCACACTTCCGCCGATCAATTCCCGGCCTTCTTCCGAGATCCATGGAACGACGTTGACTACCCGAGGTCGGTTCCCTTCGGCGATGGCGCGTACGAATCGATCGCGCAGAGCGGCTGCTTTCAGCTCTCGGGCGTCGGTCTTCGTCAGCCAGGATCTCGGCGGAGACCCGGAGGAGATCGTCTTCCCGAGCCTTGGTGGGGCGGGCCGGAATGCCTCGGCAGGCGAGGTGTCCGCCGAATCGCTACTGCCGCATCCTGCCAAGACGACAACCGCGCTGGCTAGTACTCCCCGGAATCTCGTTCCTTTTGTTCGTAGCACTACGGTTCTCCTATCGGCAATAGCGGGCTGTGCCTCGCAAGTATCCGGAGATCGCAATCTACAAACACAATGGTCTCTGAACGGGATAGACCCGTGCTAGGGCCCAGCCCAACAGAAAACGCCCCACCGGGGAGGCGGGGCGTTTCTGGGGTTACTACAGGGAGGAGAGAACTGCGACCGGCCGCATGGCAAAGCGGAAAACCGCTCGCAAAGCCAAATCTCATCCGGCCAAGTCCGGTTGTAACCGCCCGAATCCGTGCCTGACTGTGGCACGACTGTGGCACCAACCGTCCAGATAGAGCTGGGTCGGTGAAGTCAGCGATGCAGTGCGTGGAGTCACGCTCGGAACCCGTCCTTGCAGAGACGGTGTTTCGGGCCTGCTCGGAGTGGCCAAGCTCCGGGAAGGTAGGGATACCAATAAATCCAGAAGCCCAAGCATTGATTTTCTTGGACAGATGATCCCATTCTAACGATGATCCTTGACCTTATGGGCCTCTCTTAGGTAAAACTCCCGGTGATTCAAGACAGCCGGATTTCCGACTGGAGTCAAGGGGAGGACGCCATATTTGGAGCGCTGTACTACCGGGCTGGTGCCTTGGCGGACATCGGTCGATACGCTGCTTGTCGTGTCAAGCGGCCGATCTTGTGCAGCCTAACCGCTGCCGTCGCCCTCGGCGTTCTGTTCGGATCGCCAATTTGGACCACCAATGCCTCCGCCGAAATCGTGGAGCCCGTCGCCACCTACGCCTTCAACGAGAACTCCGGCAAAACTGCGCACGACTCTGCCGGCGAAGACGACGGCGTGCTGGATGGCTTCTCAGCGGGATGGAATGAAGAAGGCAAATACGGCCCGTCAATCGACCTTCACGGCTTAGAAGACCGTCTGACTATTCCCGGAGGCTCGTTTGAGTTCAAAGGGGGATTCACCATCGAGGCTTGGATCTGGCAATGGGGAGAAGAGCCGTCCAGCCCGCTGTTCACCAAAGAAGACGTCAACGCGGAAGAAGAGGAAGCCCCGTTCAGCTACGCCCTATATGCAGGCGGGGAAGCTGGAGTGTCCGGCATCGTCCGCGTTAACGAAGAAGAACCTTTCGAAATTGCCGGGTCGGAAGAACTGCCAAGTCCCGCCTGGTCGCACATCGCCCTGACTCACGACGGGGAAACTGCACGGCTGTACTTGAATGGTGATCTCGTTGCTAGCGAAGAAGCACCTCTCGTAACCGAGTCGGAAGGGCCCCTGCAGATCGGTGGCAATCTCGCACCCGGCGACGAATTCAACGGTCGCGTCGACGAGGTCAGGCTCTACGACCAGGCCATATCGGAAGAACAGATCGAAAGCGACATGGCCACTCCGCTTCCCTCCGAGCCGTCGATAGTCGCCTTCGGTCCGCTGGTCGAAGCGGCATCCGAAGAACTTGTAAGCCCGGACAGTGCCACGAGCTTGATCGCGGGGGCTTACAAAGCGAAAATAGCCCGCATCGACGTTCTTCTTGATGGCGAAGTCGAACAAGAATTCGATCCGGCGACTATCACGGATGAAGAAGGCGGCGAATTCTGCTTCGAAGAATATTGCAGCATCGATCTCGTCTTCGACGCTGCAATAGGCCGTACTGTCGCGCCCGGCCCCCACCTGTTTGAGATCCGTGCGGTGACCGACAAAGGCACGAGTGCGGTCATCAGCCACGAAGTCGTGCTTGACCCCAGTGGCCCCGTACTCACGCTCTCTGGACCGCTGCTGGCCGACAACGGAATACCGATGAGCAAACCATCGGAGGCGCTGGAACTCGAAGCGACCGACGGCGAAGGCGAATTCGTTGCGGGTCTCGCTGAAGTTACGGTGACGGTTGACGATGAACCGGTCGAAGTGGAAGGACTCGAATGCGAATGGTGGGAATGCGTGCAGCCTGCGGCGGGCACCGTTGTGTACGACGAAGCCGAATGGGGCAGTGGTCCCCGTACGGTGGTCGTGAAGGCGATCGATAGAGCGGGCAACGAAGAGTCCCAGACCGTCAAGGTAAACTCGACCATCCAGTCCGTCGAGCCGCCGTGTCCGCCGGTCGAACAGACCGTAAGCGAAACGGAAGAATCGGTGTCTGCGGCCGCAGCTCGCGAACAACTCGCCAGCGCCCTTCCGTCGACGGTTGCCGCTAATGACCTGGCTGGTGCCGGGGACCCGGAGAACCAGCTGGATCCGGCCTTGACCGTGCGTGGTGCCGAAACGACGAACGAAGCCCTGGTGGCGTCGGGAAGCTCGCAGGGCGGCCGGATAGTCGGGAAACCGGGAGGAGGTTTCACGATCGGTCAGAGCGCCTGCCTTGTTCCCCTGGAAACGACGATCGAAGAGACTGGTCCACATGCCCTCCCGAATGCGGCTGGCGCCGTCTTCGCGAACTCGGCGCCAGGTACGGATACTCTGGTCCGTCCCACCGTCCTGGGCGCAACTGTTGTCCAGCACCTTCGCGGTTCCGAAGCCCCAAGCAGCTTCTCTTGGCAGGTCGCCCTGCCCCCCTCCGAGGAACTCGTTGAACTATCCGACGGGTCCGCTGCCATCGTAAGCAAGGCTGGGGATGACACCGAACCGATAGAGACGCCGGTCCCGAATCCCGAAGCCGAAGCGCCAGCGGCCATTCCCGATGTCGAGACGCAGCTTGAGGCGGGCATATACGACCTTCAGCGTGGCGAGGAACTAAGTGACCGAAAGGTGCTTGCCGTTATCCCGATGCCATACGGAGTTGACATAGAAGGAGAATCTCTTTCGGCGTCGATGACGGTGGATCCTGAAACCGATGTCATCACCGCCGAAGCACCCCTCTCCGCTACCGCTCTCGTCGTGCGAACCGAGAGTGCACCTGATCCAGCCGCGACGTGTGCTGTTGTGATGCAGTCCGATCCCGCTCTCTATGAACGAGTTTGCACCGACTGGGATGAAAGCACTGAATCGGCCTATGCATTTGGCCTCGATTGGAGTCCAGAAGGCTTCCTAGTCTTCACCGGCTTCGAAAACATGGACGACTATCGCGAACCGGGACCGGGGGAAACCGTCTTCGCGCCGGAGGAAACTGCCTTGTACAAGGTGAATCCAGATGGCTCGGACCTCGAACTGTTGCTCAGCGAACCATATGTCGCGTTGGGCCCGCCCAGCGTCTGGCCAGACGGTTCACTCATCACCCTTCGGGGGTGCACGATGGTGCCCGTCGAATGCGGCATCATTACTGTAAATGATGACGGGACGGAACCGAAAATGGTGGCCAGCTTCCCCGACGGTGATATTAGCTTCAACCCTAGCTTCAATTCAGCCGGCAACAGAATCTATTACTACCGTAACAACCCGTGGCGCCAGCTCTACTCGATGAAACTGGACGGGACGGATCACAAGCAACTGACGGATCTCACGTTCGGGATATTCGGCTGGAAACGGGCGGCATCTGCCAGTCCCGACGGAGAATCCATCGCAATAGGCATTGAAAATAACATCTACAGCATGCCGGTGGCCGCCGAAAAACTAAAACTCGGAAGTATGACGGCGCTGGCCGGAAGCACTGAGTCCTCGGCGCCAGCATACAGTCCAGATAGCAGTCACATTGCGTACAGCTTCGGCTCCGAAATGTCGGGCCAGCCTTCTGGAGTTTATGAGATGGCTGCGAATGGGGCAGGGAAGCACCTCGTGGCGAGCACGCCGTTCCCACATCCAGAACGGGCAACCTACCCCGTCTATTCACCTGACGAAAGTGAAGTCGCCTTCACCAAAGCCGGCGTGATCTACCGCGCGAATGTCGCCGAAGGTGGGGTCCAACTCGTATCGGATGGCGCCGCGCGGGTCTCTCTCGTGGAACTGATGGAAGGCTTGGGGTCTGAAGCGGTCGAAGAAGCGGAAGCGGCTGAAGAAGAGCTCGGCAAGTACCACGTCGAGTTCTCCTACGAAATTCCCACCCCGAAGGACGCTGAATTCGAGTTTTGTCGCTCCAGTGCCCTCCACGCAAAGGAGTGCATCTACTTCAATGACGACAGGAAGCTCGCCCAGGAGATGCGCGACAAGGTTTTTACGAACCGCGACATCTTTGACGACAACACTCGGGCCAATGCCTTCCTACACGGCTTCTGGACCACGCTGATGGTGCGCGATGCCACGTTGATAGGCGCAGAAAAGAACGACGGACTGACGTTCGCTCAACTCCACGAGGAGGAACCCTATGACTTGGCGGCGAAGATGGATCTGCTGAATGATCTCGTTGGGTCCCAGTACTTCATGACCGAAGGCCTAGAAGCGGAAGCGTGGAAAACTGAGCTTCAGGTTTGCGAAGCCCTGCGGATAAAGGGGGGCAATGCCATCTTTATCGGCAGCCGGGCGGACGCGCTCAGGTGGGCGCTCAAACGTGTGAAAGAAGAGGAGTATTTCCTTCTTCGACTCGTATTTCGCGTGGCCCGGTCCACTCAGGGCCATAAACCGATCATCAAGCCAAACGGCAGGACGTGTGCGGCAACGTGGTGACCATGGGCGATGAACTGAGGCGAGGGCGATGAAGGGTAGGTCGAGATGGCTTGTCGCGGCGGTGCTCGCGATTTTGGCCGTTGGCGCTGGCGCTTTCGCCCTGTTTTCGAACGATGGCGCGTCTGGCGCAAAGCTCGACGAAGCGGAGATCGCGGTAGTCCGCTCGCTCCCCAAGCAACTGAGGGCCCAGATCCTGCTTTTTGGTCGGGACGGAGGCGCGGAAGTGGCCGCCGATACCTCGCTCGGGGACCAAGGCGGTATCGACCCCTATGACGGTGTGGAGTTCATGCCCAACGGTCAGTCCCTCCTGTACACGACGTTCGCTGGACGCGAAAGCACGCGGCTAGCAATCTTGCCGTTGCCAGGAGGAGGTGGCGCGGTGATACCGGGTACGGGTGGCGCCACGCATCCGGTCGTGTCCGGCGATGGCGCGCTGGTCGCGTTTTCGCGCCATCGTGAACGGGTGCCAGAGTCCGGCAATCCGCTCGACTCGTTGACTCACCGGTACTCCAGCACTTCGTTGTGGATCCTTGAGCGTTCGACTGGCAAGCAAAGGCGGCTCACCCCTTGGACGAACGCCCTCCACGTCTATCCGACGTCCTTTGACCCATCTGGCAATCTTATTGCCGGCTCCCGTGTTGACCACGGTCGGCGAGACGCCGTCTCTGTGAATGTCGCGAACGGCCAGCCGATCGTCCTGGCGAGCAACGCGGCTGACCCCAGTTACTCCCCCAATGGCGATCAAATTGCGTTCGTGGGCTATAGCAGGGTCCCGGGTGCGCCGAGTAGCGAGGGCCCGGGTGATATCTACGTGCGCCAGGCCGAAGGTGGGTCGCCGCGGCGACTGACGTCTGGATCCTCCGTGGAGACGTCTCCCAGTTGGAGTCCCTCGGGGGCACGGCTTATTTTCGTTCGCGAGAGCGACAGCGGCAGGGCGGCGAGCCGATCCAGTCAGCTCGTGGAGATCAATAGTGACGGGACCTGTGAGACCGTCCTCCTTCCCTCTCGCCAGGGCGTTTCGAGCGGGGGAGTCGTCTTTGTGGGGCCAGCTTGGAATCCAAGGGTTGCAGAACCAAAGAAACCAATTCGGTGTGATCGTCCGCGCTGATTGAAGCTTTCCGCTGGATCGCCGAGCCGCTCTCAGCAGTCGGTCTGGTAGACCGTACTCGATGGCCATTTCACAATGTGGGAGGCCGCGCAGTGCGATTGACCTCTAGAGGCAGGCTCTTGGGGTGCTGAGGCGGCTAAGGGAGCGCCACGGCTGCCCGCTCGGCCACTACCCGGAGTGCCCGCATTTGGCTCTCATAAGCCCAGCCCAACAGAAAACGCCCCACCGGGGAGGCGGGGCGTTTCTGGGGTTACTACAGGGAGGAGAGATATGTATCTCTATATATGTGGATCCGTGGGAGGTAGGAGAGCCCTATATGTGTCGCGGCGGGAGTTGATGGGAGTCAACTGCCATATGAGCGACGCCAGGCTCAACCAGGAAGTTCTTGTTTGCCCTTTATCGATCCTCTCTCGCGAATCCTTGAATCAAGATACGAACATACGTGCGATTTGTGTGTGAGGCGAGTCACAGAGGGCTTCGGCACGCTTCTGAGCCCGCCTGAAGCGATTGTTCTACCCAATTCTAAGGTGTCGCTAAACATCTGGCAAGGGCTTCTTATGGATTGCCAGGTGGGCGGCTGTACCGTTGCTGCGTGGCGAAGACCGGCTCCAAAGCGCGAATAGACGCCGTATTGGCCGAGCGGGGCCTCTTTCCGTCGCGCTCGGCCTCGGCGGCCGCGGTCCGCGCCGGCGAGGTCCGCGTGGGCCAGGACGGGCCCGTGGCGCTTCGACCTAGCCAGTTGGTCGACCCCGATGCCGATTTTCGCCTCGAGCAGGGGCCACGCTTTGTCTCCCGCGGCGGGATCAAGCTCGACAACGCGATCGAGGCGCTCGGCATCGCCGTCACAAGGCGCGACTGCCTCGATACGGGCGCCTCGACCGGTGGCTTCACCGACTGCCTCCTGCAGCGCGGCGCCGAGCGCGTGGCCGCCCTCGACGTCGCCTACGGCCAGATCGACCTGCGCATGCGCGAGGATCCCCGCGTGACCGTGATCGAGCGGCTCAATGCCCGCGCGCTTTCCCCCGCCGACCTGCCCTTCAGACCGGATCTGGCCACCGTTGACGTCTCTTTCATCTCACTGACCAAGGTGCTGCCGGCCGTCGCCGACTGCCTGGCGCCCGGTGGTGAGGTCCTGGCCATGGTCAAGCCCCAATTCGAGCTCGGCCGCGCACGGGTCCACAAGGGCGTCGTTCGCGACGCGGCCGACCGCCACGAGGCGATCCTCTCGGTGGCCGCCGCCGCGGGCGAGCTCGGCCTGCCGGTGCGGGGTGTCGCCTCTTCCGGTCTGCCCGGTCCCAAGGGCAACCGCGAGACGTTCGTCTGGTGCGGGGGCGAAGGGGAGCCGCTCGCCGACCTCCCGGGCGCCCTCCGCGAGGTCGATCCGTGAGACGTCCTGTGTCAACCCCCCGCCGTCTGAAGGCGGTTGAAGTTGCCGTGTCGAGAAGGGTCATAGGGCTCCCGGTTCTGCCAGCAACGCCAGAGCACCCTGATCCAGGCGCGGCCCAGGGTGCGGATCGCATGCGGGTGGTCCTGGCCTCTGGCCCGTGCCCGCTGGTAGACCTCCTTGGCCCAGGGATGCCAGTGGCGGGTGGTGTCGGCGAGGGTCGCCACGGCGGATCGCAGGCGCTTGTCGCAGGCCCGCCTGAAGGTGGCGACCCGCAGCTTGCCCGACTCCAGGGCCACCGGGCTCATCCCCGCGTCGGCGGCGAGAGCGGCCTCGGTCGGGTAGCGGCTCCGGGCATCGCCGATCTCGGCGACCAGGGTCGCCGGGCAGATCGCGGTCTTGGGATCACGAAACAACGGCTGAAAGATCGCCGCGTCGGGGTGAGCGGCGAGGCCCTCGCGGATCTGGGCGGTGAGCTCCGCGATCTCGGTGAGGATCGGCCGAAGGGCCGCGATGAGGCCGAGGACCACCGCTCGTCGGGCCTCGCACTCGGCCGGTCCCGCAGTTCCCGCCGGCGCCGCCTTCATTCGAGCGAGGAGCTCGGCGGGGTCGGTTCTGCCGCTATAGGAGTTACGGGCCAAGAAGGCCGCCATGCGCCCGGCGCCGAGCCCCTTGGCATCGGCTGGGCTCGGGTAGCGCTCGAGGAAGGCCAGCGAGATCGGGCTGTCGAGCGCGGCGAAGATCAGCGCCCCCGGCCAGAAGGCCTGCAGCTGGGCGCTCAGTTGGTTGGTGAGCTCGACCTTGGCCGCGACCAGATCCTCCCGCGCCCTGGTCAGCGTCCGCAGCGCCTTGGTCTCATCTCGGTCGGGAACGAGGGCCCGGAAGCGGTGGGAGTCGGTGCGGGCCAGCTCGGCCAGCACGTAGGCATCGAAGCGATCGGACTTGCCATGGGCGACCGCGAAGCGGGCCCGAGCGGCCTTCACCTGGTTGGGATGGATCGCGAGCACCTCCAGGCCGGCGGCCAGCAGGCGCTCGACCAGGATCCCGTCGGGTCGCTCGATCGCCACCCGGGCGACTCCGAGCCGGGTGAGCCGCTCGGCGAGAGCGGCGATCCCGCGCTCGTCGTGGCCGGCCGAGAAGCGCTCATTCACTCGCCCCTCTTCGCTGACGCAGACCTCATGGGCCTCGCTGGCCCAGTCGATTCCCGCGGTTGGTGCCATGCTTCCTCCTCGGTCGATTCATCTCGGCTGAGAGCCGGCCACGAGAAGCCGTTGCGCATGCTCATAGGGTGGTGCTTGCCCGCACCACGTCCTGTTGGCGCTTCTGGCACCTCGCACCGCCGGGAGGCGCTGGTCTCACGCGGGCCGTCTATGCGGCTAGCGAGCGTGGCGCTCTCCCGGCGGGGGTCGGCTCTGTTCGTCCTCCGGGGATCTTCGACGGCCTCGCTGCGCTCGGCCTCTCAATCTCAGAAGAACAAGGGAGAGGTTGTCCTATGAGCGACCGGGTTGCCGCTCTGATCACCCACGGGCACCCGCCGGCGACCACCGATGCGGTGACGCTTGCGATTTCCGCTGCCCGGGAGGCCGGCTGGCGGCTGGTCGCGACCGCCGGGGAGCTCACCAAGCACGGCGATGCTGCCGACCACATTGAAACCGTCGCCGAGCTCCCCCATCAAGCCGACCTCTGTTTGGTGCTTGGCGGCGACGGCTCGATCCTCTATGCGCTGCGCCACTTCGCTCGCAGCGGCGTGCCGGTGTTCGGGGTCAACTTCGGCACCGTCGGTTTTCTCGCCGCGGTCGAGCGCGACGAGGCGGGGGACGGGATGCAGCGGGCTTTCGCCGGCGAAATAGAGGCCCTCGACCTTCCCGGCCTGGAGGTCGAGGTGGACGGTGAGTCGCGAGTGGCCCTCAACGACGTCAGCTTCATCCGTCGCCCGCACGAGCGGGTCGCCGAGCTGAGCTACAAGATCGCCGACGAGGAGGTCGGCCACGTCCGCTGCGACGGGCTCGTCGCAGCGACGCCGGTCGGATCGACCGGCTACAACCTCGCCAACCAGGGTCCGATCCTCGCCTGGGGGGTGAAGGGCTATGTGGTCTCCTACGTCGCCCCGCACTCGCTGACGGCGCGTGCCCTCGTGGTCGCTCCCGGCGACGTCCTCCACGTCGGTAACGCGAGTGGGCGCGAGCCGGTCGACGTAGCGATCGACGGCGAACACGCCGGCACGCTCGAGTCGGGGGCGGCGCTCGAGGTGAGCTTTGCCGACGGCGCCGGGCGGCTCGCCCAGTTGCCGGGGACGAGCTTCTACCAGCGAATACGGGAAAAGTTCGGCCATTTAGCAGTCTGAGTTTCGCCTGGCCGAGGCCAGAGGTTGTCTAGGGTTGGGCCGATGGAGCGCAAATGGTGGACTCTCGTACTCAGCTCGATCGCGACGTTCATGTTGCTGCTGGACATCACGGTCGTCAACGTCGCCCTGCCCGACATCCAGCGCGACCTCGACGCCAGCCTCTCCAGCCTGCAGTGGGTGGTCGATGCCTACTCGCTGATGCTCGCCGCCTTTCTGCTCACGGCGGGGTCGCTGGGCGACCGGCTGGGCCGGCGGCGCGTCTTCTCGCTCGGCCTCGGCCTCTTCACCTTCGCCTCTTTTCTCTGTGGCATAGCCGGCGATCCGACCCTGCTCAATCTGGCGCGTGGCCTGCAGGGGGTCGGCGGCGCGGCGATGTTCGCAACCTCCCTCGCCCTGATCGGCCAGGAGTTCCACGGCAAAGACCGGGCGACCGCGTTCGGCGTCTGGGGCGCGACGGTCGGCGGCGCAGTTGCGATCGGCCCGCTCGTCGGCGGCCTGATCACCGAGCACCTCGGCTGGGAGTGGATCTTCTTCGTCAACATCCCGATCGGCATCGTCGCCGTCGCGCTGACCGAGATCCGACTCGCCAATGTTGCCGCCCAGGATCCCCAGCGGATCGATCTCCCCGGCCTGGCGACCTTCTCGGGCGGCCTATTCCTACTTATCTTCGGCCTGATCCGCGGCAACCCCGAGGGTTGGGGGAGCGCGACGATCGTCGCCTGTCTGGCGGGATCGGCGGCGCTGCTTCTCGCCTTCTTCGCGATCGAGGCGCGCAGCAGGCACCCGATGCTCGACCTCAGCCTCTTCCGCAAGCCTGCCTTCAACGGTGTCTCCGCCGTCGCCTTCGGCCTCTCGGCAGGGATGTTCGCGATGTTCCTCTACCTGACCATCTACATGCAGGGCGTGCTCAACTTCTCGCCGCTGGAGACCGGGCTGCGCTTCCTGCCGCTCACGGTGCTCTCCTTCATCGTCGCCCCGATCTCCGGAAAGCTCTCCCATTTCGTGCCGATCCGCATCCTGGTCGGGGTGGGCCTCGGGCTGGTCGGCGTCGGCCTGATGCTGATGCACGGCCTCGCTGCCGACTCGGACATCTCGGCGCTGTTGCCGGGCTTCCTCATCGCCGGCGTCGGGATCGGCCTGACCAACCCGAGCATCGGCCAGGTCGCGATCGCCGTCGTCCCAGCGGCCAAAGCGGGGATGGGGTCGGGAATCAACACGACTTTCCGTCAGGTCGGGATCGCCACCGGCGTCGCCTCGCTCGGCGCGGTGTTCCAGTCCCAGGTTGCCTCGAAGCTCTCCAGCCTGCTGCCAGGCGCGCCGCCCGGGCTCGCCGAAGCGGTCTCCTCCGGAGGCTCGCGCGCGGCCGCGGGGATCGCCGCTCCCGCCCAGCGCCCGGAGGTCGTGCACGCCGCCAAGGTCGCCTTCGTGAGCGGCTTCAACGAGATCCTCCTGATCGGCGCGATCCTCTCCTTCGCCGGTGCCGCCCTCGGCTTCGCCCTGATCCACCCCCGCGACTTCGTGCAATCTCAAAAAGAGCCCGAAGCTGCGGAGCCTGTCGCCGCCTGACCCGCCGCGCCGGGTGCTAGAAGAAGCATGTGCTTCGCGAGCTGCGCATTGAGAACCTGCTGCTCATAGAGAAAGCCGAACTGCGGCTTGGGGAGGGGCTGAACGCGATCACCGGCGAGACCGGCGCCGGCAAGACGGTGCTCGCCCACTCACTGGACCTGCTGATGGGTGGCAAGGCGCGGCCGCAGATCGTCCGGCCAGGGGCAGAGGAGGCCTGGGTCGAGGGGGTATTCGATCTGCCGCGGGGATTGCTGGCCGAGCCGGAGATGGCGGAGGTAGCCGAGCGGTTGCCGGAGGGAGCCGAGGAGATCGTCCTCGGGCGCCGGGTGTCGGCCTCGGGGCGGACCGCCGCCTTCGTTGCCGGCCGCGCGGCCTCGGCCTCTGACCTGAAGCTGTTGGGTGGCAGGCTGCTCGCTTTCTACGGCCAGCACGAGCACCGCAAGCTGACGATCTCCTCGGCTCAGATGGAAGTGCTGGACGGCTTTGCCGGCGCCGAGCACCTCGCCTTGCGCGAGGCCTACCGTGAGTCGCACCGCGAATGTGCGCGGCTTGAGTCGGAGCTGGTAGAGCTGCGCGAGCGCGACGGCAGCCGGGAGCGAGACCTCGATCTCTACCGCTACGAGCTCGCGGAGATCGAGGAGGTCGCGCCCGACCCGGCCGAGGAGGCCGAGCTGTCCACTGAGCGTGAGCGGCTGCGGCACGCGGAGGGGCTGCGCGAGGCAGCGGGCGGTGCCCTGGCCATCGCCGCCGGCGCCGACGAGGACGGTGGCGGGGCGGCGAGTGCCCTGGCCGCTGCCGAATCGCTCCTACATGGCGTCGCCGGTGTCGATGCCGATCTCGACTCGTTGACCGAGCGCCTGGCGGCAGTAGCCGTTGAGCTGGGCGATGTTTCGGCCGAGCTACGTGGCTACCTCGATGGGATCGAGGCCGACCCGGGCCGCCTCGTTGTAGTCGAGGAGCGCTTGGAAGCGATCGATCGCTTGCAGCGCAAGCACGGCGGCAGCGTCGAGTCGGTGCTCGCCCACGCCGAGCGTTGCCGGGGCGAGATCGAGCGGCTAGAGGGCGCCGAGAGCCGAGGCGTCGAGGCGCAGGCCGCCTTTGCCGCCGCTGAAGCACGGCGCGAGAAGCTCGGCAAGCGACTGAGCAAAGGGCGGGCCGCGGCCGCGGCGCCCCTGCGGGAGCGAGTCGCCGAGGAGCTCGAGCGGCTGGCGATGCCGGGCGCCGGTCTGGAGGTCGATCTGGCGCCGCACCCCGAAGGGTTTGGGGCAAACGGCCGCGAGTCGGTCGAGCTGCTGATTGCACCCAATCCCGGCATGGCCGCCGCGCCGCTGCGCGATGCGGCGTCTGGCGGCGAGCTCTCGCGAGTCATGTTGGCTCTGAGCGGGCTTGGCGAGGGCGCCGGCGCGGGGACGCTGGTCTTCGACGAGATCGACGCCGGTGTCGGCGGCAAGACCGCTCGGGTCGTCGGCGAGCGGCTGCGCGCGCTCGGCGAAGCGCGCCAGGTCCTCTGCATCACCCACCTGCCCCAGGTCGCCTCGCTGGCGCCGACCCACTTCCGGCTGGAGAAGGATCTGAGTGGCGGACGAGCCGCCGCCACGGTGCAGCGCCTCGACGGCGAGGGCGTGGTGGAAGAGATCCGCCGCATGCTGGGCGGCGAGCGCGCTGACGAGGCCGCGGACAAGCATGCTCGCGAGCTCCTCAAGGCCGCCTGACCGGCGCATATCGGCGTCCTCGGTCGCTCGCGTGCGGAGCACGCCACGCTCCCTGCGTCCTTGATCTGCTTGGTCATGCGGCCTTGAGGTCTTGCCCATCGGTCATTGCGTGTCCTAGTCTCAGTGGATGGCCACCGCCAGTCACCGTCGCTTTCCTGCGCTGCTATCGCGCCGCAACGGGGCGGCCGCGGAGGAGGCGATTCACGGCACGGCACGGCTCGGCCGCCGCACCAAGGACCTGGTCAAGCGACTGCGTCCGGGCGACGTCGCCGTAATCGACCACCTCAACATCGACCGCATCGCGGCTGAGGAGCTGATCGCCACCGGTGTGGCCGCAGTGATCAACGCCGCGCAGTCCAGCGATGGTCGATATCCCAACGCGGGCCCGCTGCTGCTGGTCCGCTCGGGGGTCGTCCTGGTCGACTCGGTCGACGCGGACCCGTTCGAGCTGCTCGACGAGGGGGCGGAGATATCGATCGCCGACGGCGTCGTCAGCCGCCGTAGCCACGAGGTGCTGCGTGGCACGGTGCTGGGGGTCGACGAGCTGGAGGCCCGCTTGGTCGAGCAGCGCGAGCGGGTCGACCAGGCGCTGGCCGAGTTCGCCGAAAACACGGTCGCCCACGTGCGCCAGGAGACCGATCTGCTGACCGGCGCGGTCGAGCTGCCCCCGACCCGGACCATCTTTCGCGACCGCCACGTGTTGATCGTCGTCCGCGGAGACCGCCACCGCCGCGATCTGAAGGCGCTGCGTGCCTACATCCGCGACGTCCGCCCCCTCGTCGTCGCCGTCGACGGCGGCGCCGAGGGCTGCCTCGAAGCGGGCCTGAAGCCCGATGTGATCCTCGGCGACATGGACTCGGCGGGCGACGAGGCGCTGCGCTGCGGGGCGGAGCTGATCGTCCACGCCTACCCCGATGGGCGGGCGCCGGGCCGCGAGCGGCTGCTCGAGCTGGGGCTGGAGCACACGCTCGTCCCCGCCGCCGGCACCAGCGAGGACGTGGCGATGCTGATGGCTTACGAGAAGGGTGCGAACCTGATCGTCAGCGTCGGCGCCCACTTCAACCTGATCGAGTTCCTCGACCGTAAGCGGGGCGGCATGTCCTCGACCTTCCTCACCCGGCTGCGGATCGGCGAGAAGCTGGTCGACGCAAAGGGGGTCAGTCGCCTCTACAACCCACCCTCGACGTTCGCGCCGGTCGCGCTCTTCCTCATCGCCTTCGCGATCCTGCTGACGATCGTCGTGATCAGCTCGCCGGCGCTCAACGACCTCGTCGAACTGCTCTGGCTGAAGGTCAAGATCTGGCTCGGCTTGTAGATGGTCAATCCCACAACCCCGCACGCCTGGATGACGCACGTGGCACTGCGCATCTCTGCGTCCTCGGGTTTGCCTTTGCAACCAGCAAAGGCTGCACCCTGCGTCCTTGATCTGCTTGGCCACGCGCGCCCCCAGTTGTACGCGGTCGCGGAATCGACCATCTAGTGCGCTTTGCGGTGAGCGTCTAGCCTTCCCCGCCGATGGGTTACAGCGCTCGCTACCACGCCACGTCGCTGATCGCCGTCTTCCTCGCCCTTGCGATCGGGATCCTGATCGGCGCCGAGTTCGGCGGCGACACGCTCACCAACACGCGCAAGGACCTCGAGCACAGCCTCACCGGCAACCTGCAGGACGCGCGCGAACAGGCCGACGAACTTAGCGGCGAACTGGGCCGCGCCAACGAGTTCTCCAGCCGGGTCTACCCGGTCCTCGTCCGCGACCGGCTGCGCGGGCGCCGGATCGGCCTGATCGCCTTCGGCGACCTGCCGGGTGGCGTCTACGGAGCGATCGAGTCAGCGCTGGCACCGGCCGGCGGGCATCTGGTCGGCGTCGGCGTCGTCCGCGAGCCGCTCGACACCAGTGGCCTCGCCGCCGATCTGGCCAAAACTCGCTTCGCCAATCTCGCCCGCGATCCCGACACCCAGACGGCGCTCGGCGTCGGGTTGGGACGACAGATCGTCCGGGGCGGAACGTTGCTGGAGCCGGTGCGCAGCCACCTCTTCTCGCGCGCCAGCGGCAACTTCGGAGCGCTCGACGCGGTGATCGTCGTCCGCAACCAGCCGCAGGACATGGGCCCGGTCCAGCGCTCCGTCGTCGGCCGGGTCGAGTCGGGGATGGCGAGCGGCATCACCGCGACGCACACGCCGGCCGTCGGGGTGGAGAGCAGCGAAGCCGAACCGTCGTCTGTCTCCTTCTTTGCCGCCAATGACCTCTCCAGCGTCGACGACGTCGACCTGGTCGCCGGGCGGCTGGCAACCGTCTTCGCCCTGCTCGGCGCCGAGGGAAGCTTCGGCGTCAAGGGCAGTGCCGACCGCCTCTTGCCCGACCTGCTGGCACCGCACGAATGACCTGGATCGGCTTCCCGGCGGCGATCGCCGTGGCGCTGCTGGTCGTTCCGGCCGGGATCCGGGGACTGCTCGACGCCGGCCTGGTGCGGGAGAACTTCCGCGGCGCCAGCCTGGCCTTTCCGCTCGGCGCGGTGTTGGCGACCGCGGCGCTGGTGGCGCTCGCCCCGCTCGCTTTTCTCGACGACCGCGGCGATCTGGAACTGCTCGATCCCGAGCTGCGTCGCTGGCTGCCCTACGTGATCGGCGTCGCCTTCCTCGGCTTTCTCGACGACTCACTGGGAAGGGGAGAGGCGGCCGGCTCGCCGCGCGGCTGGCGAGGCCATGCCGAGGCGCTTCGCGAAGGGCGGCTCTCCACGGGTGCGATCAAGGCGATCGGGGCGCTTGCCCTCGCCGCCTATGTCGTCTCCGGCCGCGGTCTCGAATCGTGGCGCTACCTTGCCGACGTGGCGTTGCTGATCCTCGCCACCAACGCCTTCAACCTGCTCGACCTGCGGCCCGGCCGGGCGGAGAAGGGGCTGGCGTTGCTCGGCGCCGGGCTCTGTGTCGGCGCCTGGACTTTCGCGCCCCTCGATCTGCTCGGGATCTTCGCCGGCCCGGTCCTGGTCGGCGCCTGGTTCACCCTGCGCGAGTGGGCGATGTTGGGCGACACCGGCTCCAACCTCGTCGGGGCGATCGCCGGGGTCTGGCTGCTGACGACTTTGGGCGGGACGGGCAGGCTCATCGCCCTCGCATTGGTCGTCGCACTGACCATTTTCGGCGAGTTGCGTTCTATATCTCGGACGGTCGACTCGGTTCCGCCCTTGCGCTGGCTAGACTCGCTCGGCAGAGGATGAGTCGGCCCAAGCCAGGAGATACCCGCTTCATATTCGTCACCGGCGGCGTTGTCTCGGCCCTCGGCAAGGGGATCGCCGCGGCCTCGATCGGCCGCCTCCTCGTCTCCCGCGGTTACCGGGTGCAGCTGCAGAAGTTCGACCCGTACATCAACGTCGACCCCGGGACGATGAGCCCCTTCCAGCACGGTGAGGTCTTCGTCACCGAGGACGGCGCCGAGACCGACCTCGACCTCGGCCACTACGAGCGCTTCACCGACGAGAACACCTCGCGCGCCTCCAACGTCACCGCTGGGTCGGTCTACAACACGGTGATCAACCGTGAGCGGCGCGGCGACTACCTCGGTGCCACGGTGCAGGTGATCCCGCACATCACCGACGAGATCAAGAACCGCATCCTGATCGTCGCCGAGTCGCAGTCGGTCGACTTCGTCCTCACCGAGATCGGCGGCACCGTCGGCGACATCGAGTCGCTGCCCTTCCTCGAGTCGATCCGCCAGCTCTACACCGATCTCGGCCCCAAGCGCGCCATGTTCGTCCACCTGACCCTGGTGCCCTACGTCGGCCACGCCGGCGAACTGAAGACGAAGCCGACCCAGCACTCGGTCAACGAGCTGCGCCGGATCGGGGTCCAGCCGCACGCGCTGGTCTGCCGCTCCGAGAGCCGCCTCGACCGTGAGATCCGCAGCAAGATCGCCCTCTTCGCCAGCCTTCCCGTCGACGCGGTGATCTCGGCTCACGACGTCGACAACATCTACAAGGTGCCGCTGGTCTTCCGTGCCGAAGGCGTCGACGACCTGGTGCTCGATCACTTCGGCATGGAGGCGCCGGCCCCGGACCTGAGCGAGTGGGAGGCGATGGTGCGCCGGGCCGACGCCGCGTCGGGCAAGGTGCGGATCGCGCTGGTCGGCAAGTACGTGCAGCTCGCCGATGCCTACAAGTCGGTGATCGAGGCGCTCGAGCACGGTGGCTTCCATCACGGGGTCGAGGTCGAGATCGAGCTGGTCGACTCGGACGATTTCGAGCCCGAGAAGCTGGAGAACGCCGACGGCGTGCTGATCCCAGGTGGCTTCGGCGAGCGCGGCATCGAGGGCAAGGTCGAAGCGGCGCGGATCGCCCGCGAGCGCTCGATCCCCTACCTGGGCATCTGCCTGGGGATGCAGATCGCCGTGGTCGAGTTCGCCCGCACCGTCGCCGGGATGGAGGGGGCGAACTCCTCCGAGTTCGACCCCGAGACGCCCTTCCCGGTCGTCGACCTGCTGCCCGAGCAGAAGGAAGTCTCTGAGATGGGCGGCACGATGCGGCTCGGCGCCGACCCGGTGAAACTCCACGAAGGGACGCGAGCGCGCGAGATCTTCGGCGAGCAGGTCATCTACAAGCGCCATCGCCACCGCTACGAGGTCAACATCCAGCTGCGCCGCCGGCTCGAAGACGAGGGCCTGGTCTGCGGCGGCACCTCGCCGGACGAGCGCCTGGTCGAGATGATCGAGCTGCCCGATCACCCGTTCTTCGTCGCGTCGCAATTCCACCCGGAGTTCAACTCGCGCCCCAACCGACCCGAGCCGCTCTTCCGTGAGTTCGTCGGCGCCGCTGCCCTTCATGCCGGCGAGCGTCCTGCCGAGGGTGGAGAGCTGCAGGAGATCGAGGCGACCGAGCAAGAGGACGCCGGCGTCCGTCACTCTGGCTGACGCCGGGTTAGCCTTCTCCGCGTGGAGAGACTGCACGAGACGTTCGTTCGACTCTGCGAGATCCGCAGTCCGACCGGGGAGGAGCGCGAGATCGCCGACACGATCGGCGCCGAGCTGCGGGCACTGGGGCTCGAGGTCAGCGAGGACGGCGCCGCTGGGCCGGCCGAAGCGGGTGCAGGCAACATCGTCGCCCGTCTGCCGGGACGTTCCGACCGCTGGGCGATGTTCTGCGCTCATATCGACACCGTGCCGCACGCCGGGCAGATCGAGGTCGTCAACGACGAAGGAGTCTTTCGCAGCCGCGGAGAGACGATCCTTGGCGCCGACAACAAGGCTGCGGTCGCGGTCTTCATCGAGTTGGTCGCTCGCCACGCGACTGAGCCCTCTCCAGTTGGGATCGAGCTGCTGCTGACCGTCGCCGAGGAGCAGGGCCTGCGCGGCGCAAAGGCGTTCGACACGAGCGAGCTGCGGGCGGAGTGCGGTTTCGTCCTCGACCACGCCGGGCCGGTCGGCGGGGTGATCGTGGCGACCCCCACCCAACAGAAGATCAGGGCGGATTTCGTCGGGGTCGAGGCTCATGCCGGGATCGAACCGGACGACGGGAACAGCGCGATTGCCGCGGCCGCCGCCGCGATCGCGCGGATGGAGCTGGGTCGGATCGACGAGGGGACGACCGCCAATGTCGGCCTGATCTCGGGCGGCACGTCGGGGAACGTCGTGCCCGGTCACTGCGACATCGTCGCCGAGACGCGCAGTCTCGACGCCGACCGGGCCGCGGCCGTCGCCGGCGAGATCACCGAGGCCTGCGCCTGGGGTGCCAGCGAGCACGGCTGTGACGCCGACGTACGGGTGGAAGAGCTCTTCCGCGGATACCAGATCCCCAACGACTCGAAGGCGCTTGCGCTGGCTGAGGCCGGCCTGCGTGGTGCCGGCCACGAGCCCGTCCGCACCACGATCGGCGGCGGCAGCGACGCCAACGCGCTGCGCCTAGACGGCTTCGACTGTGTCCTGCTGGCCAATGGCCCGCAGGACGTCCACACGTCGAACGAGCGGGTTGCGGCCGCGGACCTGGACGCCATGCTCGAGGTCTGCGAGGCGATCGTGACCGCTGTCGTCGAGACCGCGCCGGAGTGAGCGGCCGGCTGAAGCTACGACGCGGCGTCGTCGTCGACGAGGACCCGCTGATGGTCGAGATCGACGGCGAACGGCGCGCGGCCTGGGCCGATCGAGTGCTGCTGGGCGAGATGCGCGTGGGCGACGAGGTCGTCGTCAACGTCGCCGCGCTCGACCTGCGGCTCGGCTCCGGCGGCTTCGACGTGGTCCACGTAAACCTGACTCGCGGTCTCGAGGCGGACGGCGAGGCCCGCGAGCACGTGATCAAGCTCAACTACACCTCGCTCCAACACCCGGTCGCCCCCGTGGAGCTTCGGTCGGAAGCCGGCGGGCGGTCGATGCCGGTCCTGGTCTTGCCTCTGCACGGGCATCTGGCGCCGGCGGCTTGGTCCGCCGCCCAGGCCTCGCCCGGTTTGAAGCTCGGCTACGTCCAGACGGCAGGCGGAGCCCTGCCCGGTTCGCTCAGCCGCGACGTCGTCCAGCTGCGCGAGCGCGACCTGCTCTGCGGCCACATCACGGCCAGTCCTGCATTCGGAGGCGAGCGTGAGGCGCTTTCGGTCGCCGGCGCGCTGGACGCGGCTGCCAACGGCCTCGGCTGGGACGCGGCGATCGTCGGCCCGGGGCCGGGCATCATCGGCTCCGAGACCCGCCTGGGCCACGGCGGCATGGCGGCCCTAGACAACGCCCACGCCGCCCTGGCGCTAGGCCTCCCAACCCTGCTTTCACCCAGGCTCTCCGAAACCGACCCCCGAGAGCGCCACCAAGGCGTAAGCCACCACACCCTGACCGTCTTAGAGCTGCTGCTGGGTGGGGTGGAGGTGCCGCTGCCGCCAGATCATCCCGAGGTGGCGGCGCGGCTAGCGGACGCAGCGGGCGATAGCCACAAGCTCCACGAGGCTCAACCCGACCTGGCGGGCTACGCCGCCACCGACCTCCCGGCCCGGGTGATGGGGCGGAGCATGGAGGAAGACAAGCTCTTCTTTTCCGCCGCACTGGCGGCAGGCCACGCATTAGGCGCTTCTTCTGCGGGTGGCGTGGGGTGAGGGGGTGTTCGGACGGGTGAGTCCGCTAACACCCCCTCGCCCCACGACAGGACCCGCAGCCGTCGGCGCATAGTCCCTTGCGTCCCAAGGGTTGCCCGCAGTTGACGCGAACCACCCGGCCATGGCCACCGCAGTCGCACCGCGCCCGGCAACTGACACCCGCTTCGAGGGCCTCGTCCTCGACTTCCTCTCCTACCTGGAGCTGGAGCGGGGCCTCTCTCGCAACACGCTCAACGCCTACCGCACCGATCTGTTCCAGTACGGCGAATTCCTCGGCGCGCACGAGCTTGACGCGCTGGCGGCGCGTCCGGCCGACATCGGGGACTTCCTCGCCGACCTCGCGACCGGCAACGGCCGTCCACCCTGCTCGGCCGCCACGGTGCATCGCAAGACCGCCTGCCTGCGCTCCTTCTACAAACACCTGCGCCGCGACGAGCTGATCGGCGACGACCCGACCGCTTCCCTGAGCGCTCCGCGCCGTGCCAAGAAGCTGCCCCAGGTTCTCAACTACGCCGAGGTTCAGAAGCTGCTCGCCGCGCCGCGCGGCAGCGAGCCGACGACGCTGCGCGACCGGGCGCTCCTCGAGGTGATGTACGCCTGTGGGCTGCGCGCCTCGGAGACGATCGGGCTGGAGATGTCGGACATCGATCTGCGCGAGGGACTGCTGCGGGCGCGCGGCAAGGGCTCCAAGGAGCGGATCGTGCCGCTCGGCCGCAAAGCGATCGCGGCGATCTCCGCCTACCTGCGCGGCGGCCGCCCGAAGCTGGTCGGGGAGCGCCACGAGGTGCGCCTGTTCGTCAACTTCCGCGGTGGCCCGCTCAGCCGCCAGGGCCTCTACAAAATTGTCCAGCGCCATGCCCGCGAGGCGGGCCTCGCGGGGCAGATGAGCCCGCACACGCTGCGCCACAGCTTCGCCACCCACCTGCTGGCGGGGGGCTGCGACCTCCGTGCCGTGCAGGAGATGCTCGGCCACGCCGACATCGCGACGACGCAGATGTACACGCACCTCTCAGGCGAGCGCCTCAAGGAGGTCTACTTCGAGGCGCATCCGCGGGCGACCGAATGACGCGGTCGAGGTTTGAGCCGGTATGCGACTCAAACCTCGACCGCGGTCCGATAGAAATCGGGGATGCCCGAGCTGCCCGAGGTCGAGACCGTCTGCCGCCAGCTCGAGCCGGAGCTGGAAGGGCGGCGGATCGAGTCGCTGGAGGTGCTCGACCCGCGCTGGTGCCGCCCGATGCCCCCGGCGGAGCTGGAGGGAGCCGTGGCGGGGAGGACGATCGAGGGGCTGGGACGCCGCGGTAAGTACCTGCTGCTCGGCCTCGACGGCGGGCAGACGCTGGTCATGCACCTGCGGATGACCGGCAACCTGGTCCTGGTCGAGGGCGAGGACAAGCTCGACCCCTCGGAGGGGATGCGGCTGTACGAGGGCGAGCGGTCCACCTCGGAGCGCCATCTGCGCGCCCGCTTCGTCCTCGACGACGGCCGCCAGGTCTGGTTCACCGATCCACGCCGCTTCGGCGAGGCGCTGCTGCTCGACGACGCCTCGCTCGACACGCACTTCGCGTCCCGGCTCGGAGTCGAGCCATTCTCTGACGCGTTCACTCCCGAGGCGCTGGGCGAGATCGCGGCGGGGCGCACGGTTCCGCTCAAGTCCTTCCTGCTCGACCAGAAAGGCATCGCCGGTGTCGGCAACATCTACGCCGACGAGGCGCTGTTCCGGGCGCGACTGCACCCGCTATCGCCCGCCGGCTCGATGAGGCCCGAGCACCTGGAGGCTCTGCGCGACGCGGTCGTCGCCGCGCTTGAAGCGGGCATCGACGGCGGCGGCGCCTCGATCGACGACTACCGCGACGGCCGTGGCGAGAAGGGTCGGATGCAGGACGAGTTCCTCGTCCACACCCGTGAGGGAGAGCTCTGTCCCCGCTGTGACGGGACGATCGAGCGGATCGTCGTCTCGGGCCGCTCGACCTACTTCTGCCCGGCCTGTCAGGTGCGCTTGCGCCGCAAGCCGCGGCGGCGTCGCCGTCCGGCCCCTCCTTCAACGTAGAGCGGCTATGGCCGGCAAGACGCTGAAGACGGAGGCGATCGTCCTGCGCAGCATCCGCTACGGCGAGGCCGACCGGATCCTCCACCTGTACACCGCGATGCGGGGACGCGTGGGGGCGATCGCCAAGGGGGCTCGGCGGCCCAAATCGCGCTTCGGCGGCCGCCTGGAGCCCTTCTTCCGGCTCGACCTGTTGCTGCACGAAGGCCGCGGCGAGCTGCTCACGGTTACCCAGGCCGCCACGGTCGACGGCTACCCGCGCCTGCGGGCCTCCGGCGCCGCGCTTACCGCCGGCGCCCGCGCCTGCGATGCGGTCCTGCGCCTGCTCGACTCGGCCGAGCCCAACCCGCCCGCCTACAACCTGCTCTGCCGCTATCTCTCGCTGCTCGACGACCCCGCGGTACCCGAGGCCACCTCGCTGTCGACCGCGCTCTCCTTCCGACTCAAGCTGGCCCTGGTCGCGGGCTTCTCGCCCGAGCTCGGTTCCTGTGCCCGTTGCGGCGAGGCCGAGCATCTGGTCGGATTCTCCGGCGCCGCGGGCGGCGTTGTCTGTGCCGGCTGCGAAGCGGGCTCCTTCCCCCTCTCCGAGGATGCGCACCGCTTCATGGTCGAGTCGATCGCTCGGCCGCTGGCCGAGGCGCCAGACGCGGGCGAGCGCGAGCTGCGCCAGGCGGAGCGGGCGGTCGGCGAGACGCTGGAGCACCATGCTCATGTTCAGTTGCGCTCCGCGGCTTAGAGGAGACGGGGAGGGACTCGGCGGAGCAACAGCGTGGAGGCTCCGCCGAGTCCCTCCCCGTCTCCTTATGATCGACAGATGCCTCTCACCACCACCTTCGAGGACCGCGTCACTGCCTGGGAGGAGGAGTTCATGGCACCGGAGGCGACCCGGTCCTACCCGGCAAGGCGCCAGGTCGAGGAGGCCGACAGCCCGCTGCGGACCCCGTTCCAGCGTGACCGCGACCGGATCGTCCACTCGAAGGCGTTCCGCCGCCTCAAGCACAAGACGCAGGTCTTCATCGCGCCGGAAGGCGACCATTACCGCACCCGCCTCACCCACACTCTCGAGGCCTGTGGGATCGCCCGCACGGTCGCCCGTGCTCTCGGCCTCAACGAGGATCTGACCGAGGCGATCGGGCTCGGCCACGACCTCGGTCACCCGCCCTTCGGCCATACCGGCGAGGAGGCCCTCGACGCGGCGCTGCGCGAGCGCTGTGGGCAGGGCTTCAAGCACAACGTCCACTCGCTGCGGATGGTCGATGTGCTGGAGCGCGACGGCCAGGGGCTGAACCTGACCGAGCAGGTCCGCGACGGCATCCTCAACCACACCGGCGCGGATCGGCCGGAGACGCTGGAGGGGCGGATCGTCAAGCTGGTCGACCGCGTCGCCTACATCAACCACGACATCGACGATGCGCTGCGGGCCGGGATCCTGCAGCCGGCGGACCTGCCCGCCGCCGAGATCGAGCTGCTCGGCCCGACCGGCTCGGTGCGGATCGACACCCTGGTGCGCGACATCGTCGAGCGTTCGGCTGAGGCCGGCGACATCGTGCAGAGCGAGGAGGTGGGCGGGGCGATGCTGCGGCTGCGCAAGTTCATGTTCCAGCGCGTCTACCTCGGCGAGGCGGCCCGCGGCGAGCACGAACGGGCACAGCGAGCCCTGCGCGGTCTCTTCAACCACTACATGGAGCATCCGGGCGAGGTGCCCGAGGGGGAGCCGGGGGCGAGCGACTGCCAGCGGGTCGCCGACTACCTTGCCGGAATGACCGATCGCTTCTGCATCGCCCGCTTCGCCGAGCTGACGATCCCCGAGGCGGCGAGGTTCTGATGGCGCTGATCTCCGAGGAGAGCTTGGAGCGGGTCAAGCAGGCGGCGGACATCGTCGAGGTGATCTCCGCCCACACCGACCTGCGCCGCCAGGGCGCCCGCTGGGTCGGCCTCTGCCCCTTCCACGAGGAGCGCACGCCGTCCTTCTCCGTCGATGCCCAGGAAAAGCTCTACCACTGCTTTGGCTGCGGGGTGGGCGGCGACACGATCAAGTTCGTCGAGGAGAAGGAGGGGCTCGGGTTCGCCGAGGCGGTGGAGTTGCTCGCCGACCGTTACGGGGTTGAGCTGGAGCGTGAGAAAGAGGATCCGCGGGCCGAGGCGCGGCGCCAGCAGCGGCGCCGACTGGGCGACCTTCTCGATCGCACGGCCGGCTTCTACATGCAGTACCTCTGGGACTCCGAGGAGGCCGTCAAGGCACGTGCCTACTTGGCCGAGCGGGGGCTGGGGGAAGAGACGCTGCGGGCATTCGGCGTCGGCTACGCGCCGAGTGCCTGGGACACGGTTCTGCTGCGCGGACAGCGGGCGGGCTTCAAGGTCGAGGAGCTGCGCGGCGTCGGCTTGGCGCAGCGGGGGCGCAGCGGCGGCGAGTACGACCGTTTCCGAGAGCGGATCATGTTCCCGATCCGGGATCGCCGCGGTCGCACGCTCGGCTTCGGCGGGCGGGCCATGCGCTCCGATCAGGGGGCGAAGTACGTCAACACCGCTGAGACCGACTTCTTCCACAAGAGCCAGATGCTCTACGGGATCGACTTGGCCAAAGAGGCGATCGCGAAGAGCGCCCGGGTGGTGGTGGTCGAGGGCTACACCGACGTGCTGGCGCTGCACCAGGCGGGGATCGGCGAGGCGGTGGGCGTGATGGGCACGGCGATCACCGTGGAGCAGGTGGCCGCGCTTTCCGGGATGGTCGACGAGGTCGTGCTGGCGCTCGACGCCGACTCCGCCGGCCAGGAGGCGATGCTGCGCGCCCAGCGGGTTGCCGCGGGGCGCAAGATGAGGCTGCGGGTGGCGGCGATGCCCGAGGGGGTCGATCCGGCCGAGATGATGGCGGCGGAGGGTGGCGCCGAGCGCTTCGCAGCGCTGGTCGAGGGCGCGGTCGACCTGCCGGCCTTCCAGGTCGGGCTGGTCTTGGACGGGACCGACGTCTCCTCTCCGGCAGAGCGCGACCGGGCCCTGAGCGAGGTGGCGCCGATCCTGGCCGGGATGGGGGAGACGGCAAGCCGCGACGACCTGGTGCGGCGAGTGGCCGGGCGGCTGGACCTGGAGCCGGCCCTGGTGATGGGCCGGGTGACGTCGGCGCGGCCGCTGAGCGGCGGGTCGGCAGAAGCGCCGCGGCGAGATGCGCCTGCCGCGCCTCAGGTACGCAGCGGTGGCGAGCTGACCTCGCGCGAACGGCGCGAGCGGGCCCTGCTGGCGATGTGCATCGCCCTGCCTGAGGAGGGCAAGGAGTACTTGAGCCGCCTCACCGAGGAGCATCTGTCGGCGAGCGGCGCCCGCGTCGCCGCCTGGCTGCGCGAGCACCCAGAGGACCCGGCGTCCAACCTCCCGCACGACGACGACCAGCTTGCCGGCCTGATCGCCGAGCTCATCATCCTCGCCCACGACGAGCCCGCCTCGGCCGAGTCGATGGAGCTCAACTTCCTCCTCCTCGAACAGCGCCGCCTCGAGTCCCAGATCGCCGCCGCCGGCGAAGCAGACGATTACGAGCGCCGCGCCGCCCTAAGCCGAGAGCGCGCCGCGTTGGTGGAGCGTATAGCCCGGACGGAGCGCGTTGGGGGTTAGTCGCCATTCCACCGGCCTGCAACTTTCTGTCTGAGGCATTTGACAGAATCTCCCTATGGATAAGCGGTTTCTGGAGGACTGCTTGGCGAGGGAAATGTCGCTCGAAGCGATCGGGGGTCAGGTTGGCAAGCATCCGTCGACGGTCAGTTATTGGCTGAAGAAGCACGGGCTTAGTGCGTGCGGAGCGGCGAAACATGCTCAGCGAGGCGCTATCTCTGCAAGCGAACTGTGCGAGCTGGCTAAAAAGAACGCGACCCTTATAGAGATGGCCGATCATTTCGAACGCAGCGTCTCGACGGTCAGATATTGGCTATCTCGCTACGGCATCGAGACATCGGCCTCCCGGGGTCCCCGCCGTCGCCCAACCTGCGCCGGCAAAACGGCAACCTTCAAATGCAGGCGACACGGAGACACCGAGTTCACCCTTGAGGGAACAGGGCATTACCGATGTAAGAAATGTCGCTCATCGGCAGTGACGAAACGTCGCCGTGTCATCAAGCAGCGGCTCGTTGCAGAGGCCGGGGGAGCCTGTGCCCTCTGCGGGTATCGTCGGTGGATTGGGGCGTTGCAGTTCCACCACCTCGATCCCAGTCACAAGGAGTTCAGTCTCAGTTACAACGGGCACTCACGTTCCTTGGCTCGAAGCCGTGCCGAGGTGCGCAAGTGCGCTCTGCTCTGCGCGAACTGCCATGCCGAGATCGAGGGTGGGTTCGCTACTCTGCCGGAGGATTTCCATCCAGCTCTAAGCGATGTCGCTGATGGGCGAGATGCATAAATTAATTTGATTATTCCGGGGTAGCTCAATTGGTAGAAGCGCTCGGCTGTTAACCGAGAGGTTGTGGGTTCGAGTCCCACCCCCGGAGCTTTTTCACGCCGGCGCGTGCTTTTGGGCCAGCTGCTCGACCAGCTCGGCGCCTCGCTCGGCGCCACGGTGATCCCGTGCCCAGCCGGCGAGCTCGCTGGCTCGGGCGGTGAATGAAGGATCGCCGAGGATGCGTCGAGTGGCCCAGCGCAGAGGCGAAGGGCGGCAGAGGCGCCAGGGGAGCGAGAGGCCGGCCTTGGTCCAGCTGACCCGCATCGCGGTCTCGCTCATGTCGCCGATGAAGGGGCTGATCAGCAGTGGCGTGCCCGCCGCCAGCGCCCGGGCCACGGTGCCGTGGCCGCCGTGCGAGATCACCAGGGAAGCGGCGGGCATCAGCTGGCTGTAGCTGAGCCAGTCGACGAGGACCGCGTTGGCGGGCACTTCGATCGGGCTTTGCGGGACGACGCGGTTGGTCGTCGCCACGACTCGCACCGGCTCGCCGGCCAGCCCCTCTAGCGCGGTGCGGACCAAGTGGTTGCGGGAGTCATGAGCCGTGCTCGGTGCGACCAGGACGAGGGGATCGTCGCCGGGCGGTAGCTCAATCTCCGGATGGGGAACCTCGAAGCTCATCGGTCCAGTCACCTGCACCCCGGCCGGCCAGCGCCGCGGGTACTCGAGCTGCGGGAAGGTGCCGACCAGAGCCAGGTCGGCGCTGATCCCGCCATGGAAGCGCTCGGTGGGGGATAGGCCCAGGCGCTCCCGCTGCCGGTTGAGGTCATCGCGCCCCTGCTCCAATCCGACGTTCAGCGCTCGCTGTCCGGCTCGCCAGACGCCGCGACCCAGGGGCGTCCGCGGCGGCCGCAGGCCGACGGCGAAGAAGGGCAGTCCCGGCTCGACCACCGGATAGATGTGCGGGATCAGGGTCGCCAGGGGCACGCCCGCTACCTCGGCCGCAAGCGCCGGCGCCAGGGTGAGGATGTCGCTGACGACCGCGTGGGGGCGCATCTCCTCCAGCAGGGGCAACAACGCCCGAGCCGCCTCGGCTGCATGGGCCCCCTCCGGCGAATCGGGATCCGGCGGGGGGAACATGCGGTATTCCTCCGCCGCGGCGAAGTCCAGGCCGGCCCCCTCGACCGCGACCCGCCGCTCCTCCCAGGTCTCGATAGTCACCTCGTGCCCGCGCCCGGCCAGAGCCCGGCCTAGGGCTATCGCTGGGAAGACGTGTCCGGGGTCACCGAAGGCTGCGACTAGAAAGCGCATTTGACGTGGTCCAGACGTTGCCAGGCAAGGACGCAGGGAGGCCGAATAGCAGCGCTATTCGGCCGACCGAGGACGCCGCATGGCGGCGCTCTGGGCCCGTCAAGGGGTATCGAGGCCCTCACCGGGGCGCGTGAAGACAATCTCGGGCACGTGACAGTTGGGCGAGACGTTCAGCAGGAACTTCACTGCCTCGCCGATGTCCTCCGGCCGGATCATCTCCTCGCCGGGCACCTGTCCCTTCGCGAACTCGGTCATAGGCGTGTCGACGAAGCCTGGCGCCAGCGCCGTGCACTGGATGCCCGCGCTGCCGACCTCGCGGTGGGTCGATTGGGTGAAGTTGATCACCGCGCCCTTGGTCGCGGCGTAGATCGAGAGCCAGGCCTGCCCGGATTTGCCGGCGATCGATGCGGTGTTGACGATCAGCGCCTTGCTGTGCTCGGCACCGGCTTCGCGCAGCATCGGCAGGCCCTCGCGCGTGCCGATGATCAGCGCGCGCAGGTTGACCCCTAGTTGCATGTCGAGATGCTTGGTCTGGATCTCCTCCATCGGCGCGCCGATCCCAACACCGGCGTTGTTGACGAGCACGTCGAGACGGCCGTAGGCCTCCCGGTGCTTTGCGAAGACGCCGACCACGTCCTCCTCCTCGGTCATGTTGGCGGCGACGCTCTGGACCTCCAGCCCGCCGGCACGCAGCTCCCCAGCGGCCGCCTCCAGCTTCTCCGGCCGTCGCGCGGAGACGGTCAGTGCGTATCCCTCTTCGCCGAGCGTGCGGGCGATTGCCAGCCCGATCCCGCTCGAGGCTCCCGTGATCAGTGCTGCTCGATCCGCCACGTCTCTCTCCTCATGCTCGTCGTTCGTCGGCGCACGCACCCTATATGGCCCTCGCAGCCCTTCGCCGAATAACATGACCGATCCGCATGCCCCGGCGCCTTGCCACAAGCGCTCTACCCTGCCTGCTCGCCGCCACCCTCTTCGTGGCCGGCTGCGGCAGCTCCGACTCGTCCACCTCCGGCGGGGAGACCGCAGCGAGCAAGCCCGCACCGCCAAAAAGCGACTTCCCTAAGACCGAAGGCAGAACCCTGGGCGAAATCGTCAAAGCCACGGACTCGCACGCCGAACTGGTCGTCTCCCCGGCCGCCCTCGCCTTCTATAAGGGGGAGAATCGCTACCCGTTCGGCATCTTCCATGCCGATCGCAGTCAGGTGGATGACGCCGAGGTCGCCCTCTACGTGGCACGGGTGCCCCATGTGGAACCGAGCGGCGACGAAACCGGCGGGAGCGGCCAGAAGGGAGCTGTTGCCCGCGCCCGCACCGAAGCGCTCGAACAGCCGGCCAAGGGCCCCTATCCGGCGGCGATCGAAAGCCTCGCCACCCAGCCGGCCTACCGTGCCCAGACCACGACCAGCGATCCTGACGCGGCGACGATCGTCTACACGACCGACGTCGATTTTCCCAGCAATGGCGAGTGGCGCATCGCGGCGCTGATCAAGCAGGGGGACGAAACCGTCGCGACGCTACTGCCGAGTGCCTCGGTGGGCGAGTACAAGGGCGTTCCGAAAGTGGAGGAAAAGGCGCCGAAGATCCACACGCCGACCCCGGCGGACGTAGGCGGCGACCTCTCCAAGATCACCACGCGCATCCCGCCCGATACCCAGAACCGGGTCGACTACGCGGACGTGCTGGGCAAAGAACCGATCCTCCTCTTGTTTGCGACCCCCCAGTTCTGCCAGAGTCGGGTGTGCGGCCCGGTCGTCGACGTGGCCGAGCAGGTCAAAGAACAGTTCGACGACAAGGCCGCGTTCATCCACATGGAGATCTACAACGACAACGATCCGAGCAAGCACCCGAGGCCCCAGGTGCGGGCGTTCCGCCTGCCGAGCGAGCCGTGGCTATTCGCGATTGACCGCAAGGGCGTGGTCCAGGCGGTGGTCGAGGGAGCTTTCGGCGTCGAACGCATGACGAAGATCGTGGAAGAGGTGACGGGGGAATGAGCGAGAAAACGGCACCCGATCCGGAGCTGCTCAAGTCGTTTGCCGAAGAGGCACGTCGCCGCTGCGACGTGATCGCCGCCGGCGTTGCCACCGAGACCGAAGACTTCGAGACGCTGCGGGCCGAGGCCCACGCGCTGAGGGGGACCGCGGGAGCGGTCGGCCTCCGCCGCCTCGCCGAGCTGGCCGGACTGATGGAATCCGACCTCGCCGAAGCGAAGAAGACCGGTGTCCTGCGCGGCGGCCGCTCCCATCAGATCGCCGACGCCGCAAAGGCCCTCTCCGAGGGAGCCAACGCTGCGGCCGAGGGCCAGGAAGAGCCCCCAGACGTAGGCCGCTCCCTCGCCCAGCTCTTCAGCGCCTGAGCGAGCAACGCCAGCCCATCGCGCGCTACCCTCGCCATTCTCCGGGGCGGTAGCTCAGTTGGTTAGAGCAGCGGACTCATAATCCGTCGGTCGAAGGTTCGAGTCCTTCCCGCCCCATCGCCAGTAGTCGGCTTCTCTCGCATCGGCAAAGTAGACTCGCTATGTACCGAGATGAAGATCGCGGGATGCGGGGGAGATCGATGATGTTCGGGGGAGGCACGGGTCCCTTGCGTACGCCTGCACCTCACTCGTGGTTTCTGCGCTTGACCATTGCCGGTTACCTAGCGGCGTGCTTGGTCGCGTCGCCTGTTAGTGCTGCGCCAAGCTGGCTGCCTCCGGTGAATGTCCCCGGAGTTGGGGAGGGCGCCGAATCCCCACAGGTGGTTGTGGATTCCCAGGGCAACGCGACCGCAATATGGCGGCGCTGGAGCGGCGAAAAGCACATCATCGAGAGCGCTGTGCGGAGCGTCGGCAGGGGGTGGTCGGTTCCAGCCACCCTCGACGTCGATGCGGGGGGCGGAGGCGAATCCTCGCAATCCCCGCAGGTAGCCGTCGATCCCGAAGGCAACGCGACCGCGGTCTGGGAACGCCGCCTCGACGACCGCACCTTCGGCATCAAGAGCGCAACGCGCCCGGCTGGGGGAAGCTGGTCAGCGCCGATCATCATTGCTAGCAGAGGTCGGTTCAACGGCAGACCGCGTGTGGTGGTCGATTCCAAGGGCAACGCGACCGCGGTCTGGCTTTGGTCCCTCGGTGAAAGTTCGGTTGTCCAGAGCGCAACCCGCCCAGTTGGGGGAAGCTGGTCGGCCCCGGTCGACGTCTCTGCGGTGGGACAGGCTGCCTTTTTCTTTGACGTCGCGCTCGATCCCCAGGGGGGCGCGACCGCTGTCTGGGAAAACGAAAGCAAAGGCACGATCCAGAGCGCAGCCCGCCCGACCGGGGGAAGCTGGTCCGCGCCGGTCGATATCTCTGCGGCGGGGGCGTTCTCCCATTCGCCGCAGGTAGCCGTGGACTCTCAAGGTAACGCGACCGCCGTCTGGGAGCGCTACAACCCCAAAGGCACTCTGATCCAGAGCGCAACCCGCTCGGTCGAGGGGAGCTGGTCAGCGCCGGTTAGCCTCTTCAAGCCCAGGCGCCATGCACAGCATCCGCAGGTAGCGGTAGATCCTCAAGGCAACGTGACCGCAATATGGGAGCGGTCCAACGGTAGCGACCTAATTGTCCAAAGCGCGACGCGCTCGGCCGGAGGAATCTGGTCGGCCCCAGTCGACATCTCTGGTGGGGACAACTCCTCTGGTGGGGACAACTTGCGGCTAGTCGTGGATTCCAGGGGCAACGTGACCGCAGTCTGGAGAGCCTACGACAGCAACCATCAAAATTTCGTCATTCAGGCGGCGACGCGTCCACCCGGAGGCGTCTGGTCGCCACCCACCGATATCTCTAACAGGACCGAGAGCGTCAACGAACCACAGATCGCGGTCGATCCGCAGGGCAATGCAACCGTGGCCTGGGTCGGCTCAGGGGGCACCCAGTCTGCCACCTCGGTTCGCGGTAGAGTCTACGCTGCTCGCGTCGTTCGGGTCAGGGGAGGTCGGGCCTCGGTCACGTTGCGTTGCGAACACGGCGGACGATGCGGGGGTGTGGTCCGGTTGAAGGTGGGCGGAAAGTCGATCGCAGCGAAGCGCTTCGCGATCGCCGAGGGCAGATCCAAGGTGATCCGGGTCAAGCTCTACCCCCAGGGCCTCAGACTGCTTGCCGAATCGCGGCGTCCCCTGTTGTGGGCAAAGTTGGTCGGGCGAGGGATCAAGAACCGCACCGTGCTCCTGAAGTAGCTACTGGTGAGGTACTGCAGCCTTTATTGCGACCTGCCTGGAGTATGTCGGCATTCGCTTGCCAGGTCTCAGTGACGGAGAAGCCGTCAAGCGGTGGTCTGAAGGCACCGAAACTTGGTCCCTAAATTGGTCCCCGACTCCACCGAACTCAGCCGAACTCCTTGGGCTTGATTCGCTCTATCAGGCCAAATTCGGCTCTATAGATGGGTTCCGGCGCGACTCATAATCCGTGGAGCGCAGGTTCGAGTCCTGCCCGCCCCACTAAAACGCCTGCAAATGGTGCGATTCTGAGCGGCTCAACTTCGCTTGGTCCCAAACTTGGTCCCGAAATAGTCGCGAGATCAGCCGCTAGAATCGTTATATGAGCGACCCCCTGCACCTCACGATCCTCTACGAGGAGGGAGGCGACGGCTGGATCGTCTCCTCGATCCCCGAGGTCCCCGGCGTGCTGAGCCAGGGCCGAACCAAAGAGGAGGCCCGCGAAATGGCGCTAGACGCGTTGGCTGGAATGCTTGAGCTGCGTGCAGCAGAGCACAAGCCTCAAGGCAAGTCGGTTGGCAGCGAGTCGCTCAATATCGTTGCGGCGTGAAGCGCCGCGATCTCGAGCGACATCTGAAGAAACACGGAGCCCGATTGCTGCGAGAGGGCGGCCGCCACAGCTACTGGGGCATGGACGCCGAGACCTCGACCTCGATGCCGCGCCATCGCGAGATCGCCTATCCGCTAGCTCGCGCAATCTGCAAGCAGCTAGGGATTCCGCCACCGACGGGGCCCCGTTAGGAGCTATCCCTCGTCGGCTTTCCATCGTCTGTCCGCGGTTGCGGCAATGCTTCCGGCGATGGTCGGGCTTTTTCTAGGCGTTCAGAAGGTCGAATTGGTTGGGGGCGAAGGCTGGCTTGCTCACAACTCCGGCTCGTTAGTGCTAGCCCTTGCCGCTTTCCTCGCGGCCTACGTCGCTCTACGCAATCACCGCCAGCAACTTGAGAATGATCGGCATCTGCGGAATAGGGAGCACATGCAGGACGCTGTTGACTCCGCGCTAGAGAGCATCAACACGACCACCGACAAACTAGGTGATCTGGGCGTTTGTGTTGGTACTCGGGATGAAAAAAAACTTGAATGGGCTGAAGCTGAGGAGCCGCCTGAGAGCTTTCGCCAGTGGCAGCGAGAAGCCTCCGACGCTCTCAGAGAAGCCTTCGACGGGCTGCAGTCAATGCGATTTGATCGAACGCGCTTAGAACTGCGATTTAGCGACCGGCACCCGATTGTAGAACGGCATCAAGAAGTGCAGGCAGAGCTGAAAAAGTGGTATGACAGCCTTGCGGAGGGAGTGCAAAAGGGATTCGATCAAACCCTTGATCATCTTCTCGTAACTCTTGGGGACACGAACTCGGGTGGCGCAATCTCCGCGTTTAAGTCGGCGTGTAGGGAATGGTTTGACGATTAGCTGGCGTGGGAGAACTTGGTCCCGAAATTGGTCCCCGACTCCACCGAACTCAGCCGAACTCCTTGGACGTGATCCGCTCTATCGGGCCAGATTCGGCTCTATAGACGGGTTCCGGCGCGACTCATAATCCGTCGGTCGAAGGTTCGAGTCCTTCCCGCCCCATACGGACGAGGGGGAGAAGAGCGCTCAGGCGGTGATGATCTCGTGACCGTCGGGGAAGAAAATCGCGACCGGCCGATGCTCCGCCACTGCTTCGGCGAGGATCGCGCTGAAGCCCTCCTGGTCGGCGGCGATGAAGGTGGTTCCCTTGGGATAGCGCTCAGGATCGAGCACGGCTTCGATCAGTCGCTCGTTTGCGACTTCTCCGGCCCGGGTGAATTTGCTGCGCTCTAGCTTTTCCATGACCCTGCAATTGCTTTCTAGGTCGATCGGCACGTTGGGGCAGGTGCGATACAGATTTCCTGACGCCACTATGGCGGATCCGGCTAGGCTCATCTCGATGCCGGACTTGGATCGGAAGCGGCGAGGTGAACTGCTGCGAGCGGTATTTGATGTCCTTGCGGATTATCACGACGGCATTCAAGCCAGGGATGCTCTGAAGGAAGTCGAGAACCGCCTCGGCCTAACCGAGTTCGAGGCCGCCAACTATCCGGGGAGCGACACGCGGCGCTTCGAGAAGACTGTTCGATTCCAGACGATCAACGCGGTCAAGGCAGGGTGGATGACGAAGCGGGCGGGTATCTGGACCCCAACGCAGGAAGGTCTCGCAGCGCACGTGAAGTTCACGGACCCCGAGCAGTTCCTCGTTGAGGCGGAAAAGCTCTATCGGGTCTGGGCCGCGGCCCAGCCGCAGAAGGAGTCGGACGACGAGGATGAGCAGGAGTCGACGCTCTCGGACGCCTCCCTGACCCTTGAGGAGGCCGAGGAGAAATCGTGGGAGCAGGTGCGTGAGTACCTGCACACGATGGATCCTTATGAGTTCCAGCGCCTGGTCGCAGGTCTTCTCCGCGGGATGGGATACAGCGTCACCTGGGTGGCGCCGCCCGGCAAAGACCGTGGGCTAGACATCGTGGCCCTAAGTGACCCGATCGGCGTCGACGGCCACCGGATCAAGGTTCAGGTGAAGCGGGAGAAGAACAAAACCGACGCCAAGACCCTGCGCGCCTTCACCTCTGTCCTTCATGCAGGCGAAGTCGGCCTCTTCGTTACCCTCGGCGGTTTCACTCCCGACGCCGAGTCCGAGGCCCGGAATGAGGCTCGTCGCATTCGCCTCGTCGATGCCTACGAACTCTTCGAGCTCTGGGCGCACTACTACGACCGAATCCCCGAGCAGGATCGAATCCGCCTCCCCATCAAGTTCATCCCTTTTCTAATGCAGGACAGCGACGACACTTAGTCAAGCCAAAGGGGTCGCAGGCTTCGAGTGCGCGGCTACTTCGCGTTGCAGCCTGCAACCAAGCCGTGGTCCTGGCGTGTCTCTGCCGAAGGACTCTAGAAACAGGACTCCGTCAAGACGGGGGTAGATCACAGCGTCCGTCAAGGCGGGGAAGACCTTTTGCCTGGTTCGATAGTCGGGACTGTCGCTTATGGCCACTACCATCCTTCAGATGCAAAGAACCGATGAGCCCCTGATCGAAGAGGCGGGACGCCGTCTCGCTGCGGCCGCGCCCGGAGCAAAGGTAATCCTCTTTGGCTCTCATGCTCGAGGGGAGGCTCATCCCGGCTCGGACTTAGACCTACTCGTAATCGAGCCCGACGAGGTGACGAAGCGCCGCGCCGAGTCGGCGCGTCTGCGCCGGGAGCTTCGCGGGCTCGATGTGGCACTTGACGTGATCGTCATTAGCGCCAGGCACGCTGAAGAATGGGGGCACTTCGAGGGCACGATGTTGAACGAGGCGCTGCGCGAGGGCCGGGTTCTTGTCCAGGCCTGAAGGCCGCGATCTCGCGAGGGTTCTCGCGCGCAAGGCAGAGGGGGACGCGAAGGCCGTGCGCCGGCTGGCTTCCGACCCGGAAATAGACGACGAGACCGTCGGCTTCCATGCCCAGCAGGCAATCGAGAAGTGGCTCAAGGCTGTGATGGCTCTCCACGGGCTGGAAGAGGTCCGCACCCACGACCTCGGTCGCCTGTTGGAGCTCCTCGGAGATGCGAGTGTCGAGTTGCCACCGGACGCCGATCGTGTCGATGAGCTGACGATCTACGCCGTCCCAATGCGCTACGACGAGCTGCTCGATGCCGAGTCGCTAGAGCGCGACGGGGCGATCGCGTTGGTGGACGAGGTGGGGGAATGGGCGGCCACTCAACTCCGTTGAAAACTTGGTCCCGAAATTGGTCCCCGGCTCCACCGAACTCAGCCGAACTCCTTGGACGTGATTCGCTCTAACAGGTGAGATTCGGCTCTATGGACAGCTTCCGGTGCGACTCATAATCCGTCGGTCGAAGGTTCGAGTCCTTCCCGCCCCATTCGGTACTCAGCCAGTTGCGTGTGCAGGTTCCTGAATCGTTCGGCGGACGATGCGCGCTCCGGATGCCGGCTCAAAGCGGCCGTAGAGCACCTCAGGGTCAAGATCCACTTCGCCCGGCCACTCGATCGTGTGGGTCTCCGGGTTGACGTGGACTTGATTGAAGACCTCTCGGTGGTCGCGAATCGGAGCGAAGACGCTTCCCCTTCCGATCAGCTCGCCCAGGTCGATCTCCATGACGGCACCATCCGAGAAGCTCGCGCGAATCCAGAACCCATCGAGGGGCTCGACATTGGTGATGCTGATGATCTCGCTCATTTCAGTGGCTCGATTGGCGCTGGCTTGTCGTTGTTGACGGCTCGCTCCCAGTTGGCCTCGAGCTCGTCACGATGCTGCTCGACCCATTCTCGCACGAGCCGTAGCGCCCGGCTGGAAAGAGATCCTGCGAGAACTGTCCCCGTTGCGATCTCGATCTTGGCCGATTCGCCGCTATAGCGGGCATGGAAATGTGGCGGTGGATGATCGCCGAAGTACATCTCGATCACGATTCCGAAGAAGCTGCTGATGCGGGGCATCGGGCAAGTCTCGCATCACGGCTGGACGAAGCGAAGGTTTCTGTCGGCATGGCAAACTGATGACCCATGACACGCGACCCGAAGGCAGACTCGGCGACGGAGCGCCTTATCGCTTGCATCGAAGACGAGGAGCTTGCCTCCCGCTATCCAGGCCGAACACATTTCATCTCCGCCGACGATCCCCATCAGGGAACGATGGCTGTCGGTGCCCTTTGCGAAGGAGACCCTGTCGCGCTCGTGTATCGCGATGGATGCGAGTTGCTGATTCGACCGGGCGGTGGCCCCGCGTGTACCGAGTCCCGCCTGGGAATTTCCACTGAAGCGCGAGACGCGGACGCGAGGCCCATTCCCGTGGACGAGTTGATCGATGCCATTCCCACTGCCTGGGAGCGAACTCAGGAAGGGCTCGCCGAGGCTGCAGTAGGCGCAGGTGTGTCGCTCGACGAGTTGGCCTGACCGAAACTTGGTCCCGAAATTGGTCCCCGACTCCACCAAACTCAGTCGAACTCCCTGGACTTGATTCGCTCTCCCAGGCCAGATTCGCCTCTATAGACGGGTTCCGGCGCGACTCATAATCCGTCGGTCGAAGGTTCGAGTCCTTCCCGCCCCATCGCTATCTGAGGACGATGCGCTGCTTCGGCTGGGCCGAGGTCTGCCGCCTCCCCTTCAGCCCTCACGGCGCCGAGGTCCCCGGGCTTTGGTCCTGGTGGCCAGGACGCAAGCTGCGCGGATTTACCACCTTGGCGAAACTTCCCGGCGAAAGTTCCCCAACTTGGCAGTGCGGCGCGATTCTCCAGATGGGAGGCTGGTTCTCGGCAATCGGGTTCGACAGGGGCGGGTGCCAGGGATGCGAGCCTTAGGTTCGCGCGCCTAGACGTAAGTCGTCTGGCTCCCCTCGATCGACTCACAACGCGAGGAGAAATGCAGTGAACCAATTCGAACTGAAACGCCGATGGCAGCCGATGGCAGCCATCGCGCTCGCATTCGCTACGGCGCTTGTCCTCCTGCTGAGCATGACCAGCTCAGCGTCGGCGGGGTACCAGCAATTTTGTTGGGGTAAAAAATTCCCCGGCGGTACTGGTAACGCTAACGTCTGCGATTCACTCTACAACGATGGACTGGCCGGCTATATCAACGAAGTCGGTGGAAGCGGCAAACAACACTCGGTATGTGTGCTTGCTTGGTGGGGAGAAGGAGCCGAGATGTGCTCGGGCGGCGCAAATCAGGGCGTGTACAACCCCAACCCAAGGGGTGAAATTATGAGCGTAGGCCAGATCCGCAACAATGCGGCTGGCGAAAATACAGTTTACGGTTTCATGGTGACATGTGCGACAAACTGCAATCCGCCTCCGCCTCCGCCTCCGCCCCCGCCACCCGGAGCTACTTGGCATTCCGTTGAAAGCCTCGGCGGAACTTTCACCTCCGATCTGGACATCTCCTCGTGGGGCCCGAATCGCTTGGACGTGTTCGGCAAGGGGACCGACAACGCTCTCTGGCACAAATGGTGGAATGGGACCAGCTGGAGTGGCTGGCAAAGCATGGGTGGCAGCCTTGCCTCCGGGCCGAGTGCCGTGTCTTGGGGTGCGAACAGGATCGACGTCGTCGCCCGCTCGAGCAACAGCACCCTGTTGCACTGGTGGTGGGATGGCACTAATTGGTATTCGGACAACATCGGCGGCAACATCGCTTCCGATCCCGATATCTCATCCTGGGGCGCGGGCAGGCTGGACGTCTTTGGACGCGGTCCGGACAACGCGCTATGGCATCGCGCCTACGATTCCAGTTACGGCTATTACCCGTGGGAAAGCCTCGGCGGCGAAATCGCCGGGGGACCGGGTGCTGTTTCGTGGGCGCCGGGACGGATCGACATCGCGGCACGCACTCCCTCGAACAACATCGCTCACTGGTGGTTTGCCAGCAATGCGTGGAATTCGGACATGATCCCGGGGACCATCATTTCGGACCCCGACCTGTCCTCCCGCGGCTCTGGGCGCCTTGACCTGTTTGCAAGGGGCTCCGGTGGCGGTCTCCAGCACCTCTGGTGGGAGAACTCCATCGGCTGGAGCACGACCTGGGAGGGATTGGCCGGATCGCTGGCCGGTGGCCCAGGTGCGGTCTCCTGGGAACCCACCAACAGGATCGATGTCGTTGGCCGAGCGGCTGACGGCTCGGCCAATCACTGGGGATGGTGGTAGCCCGAATAGTGGCTAGCCTCTCCTGACCGGGTGACCGGGCCCGCGCACCTCAGGGTGCGCGGGCCCGGCGCCTTGTGTATCGAGTCGAGAAATGAAGAACATGAATAGGAAACGTGTCATCGTCGCCGTGCTGGTCGCCTCGGTCGCAGTGCTGGTGGGAGCCTGGGCATTGCTTGACCGGCAAGACGATGCAGTCGGGGGGCCGGAGGTTGGCCAGGAATCGGCCACGGAGCATTGGGAGAAGTTGGCGAACCGCGGACTGGCAGAATTGCGGGCCCGGCCGGCCGGTCAGAGGTGGCCGTACTCGCACCTTCGCGGTGACGGCCAGGAAATGCCGCGGAGGATGCGGGAAGAGGTCTCGGAAAGCCTTGAAGGCTCAGGGCCCTTGAAGTTGCGCTTCGACCATTCGCAATATGCGGTGACGCCGGCAGGTGTGGGTCTTTGGATCGTGCGGGGCAAGGGCGTGACGTGCATGTTCCAAGACAAGACTGGTGCGGCGTCATGTGCCACCACCGCCCAAGTCGAACGTCGCGGTCTGTTCTTGGAGGTCTATCGAGCCGGCCCTCCGCCGGGTGCCAAGCCAACGCACTTCGTCGCGCTCGGCATTGCCCCCGATTGGGCGCAGTCGGTGCGAGCAACTATCGGTCGAGGATCCAGGGTAATTCCGATCGTCGACAACCTCTACTCGCAGCGAGCCGAAACGCCGATAAGAATTCAGCCGCCGACTCGCTGATCTCTCCGGATGGGGTCTGCTTCCCACATTGGCACATTTTTGCCGGCACATTGATCAGATTGACTCGACGGACTGAGTTCGCCTGGGAGAGACTCAGGTTTGAACTGGACTCAGGACACTAACCTCGATCCACGTTTTCACCCCGCGAGGTGTGATCGGTCGACTTGAAGTGGGTAACGATCCCAAGGCGGTTCCGCGGAACCGCCCTTGCTCGTGTACGCCCGGCATGGGCACCGCTCGGGGGTGAAAGTCCCCTGTGGATCAGATGACAGAAACCACAAGCCGAAGCCAACTGCGTCGTCGCGAGGCGGGGTGGGGAGGCGGCCGGTCACCCGGCAGGAGTCAGCAGAGGCCGTAGCAGCGGCGGGATCGTGCGCTGCAAAAGGGCCAAACGCGAAGCCGAGGCAAAGCGCGCCGGTGCTCGCGGAAGCCACAGCAGCCAACCCGGCATCTGCCGGGGCCTTCGCGCAATGGATGCGTAGGGTGAAGCCCGAAGCTCCCCGCGAAGAGCAAAGCGGCTTCCCGGCGCCCGGCGTGGCCGAGCCTCACTCCGCCGCTGCAAAGGACCTCTGGGAGAAGTCCTCTTCCGGGGGAACCTGGCGGCGGCGCTCAGACGCGTTGAGCGAAACGCCGGTGCTGCCGGCGTCGATGGCATGCAGACCGGGGAATTACGCCCCTGGCTGCACGACCACTGGCCCGAAGTCCGGGCAAGGCTCGACACGGGTACCTACTGACCGCAACCCACCAGGAGGGTCACGATCCCAAAGCCCTCCGGAGGCGAGCGGGAGTTGGGGGTGCCGACGGGTTGGACCGGCTGGTCCAGCCACGGCGCGGGCATCAGCCCCGCCACCCAACCGCATTGGTGTCATTAGTTCGTCAACCCTCCGAAAACTTGGTCCCGAAATTGGTCTTCGACTCCACCGACCTCAGCCGAACTCGTTGGACCTGATTCGCTCTATCAGGCCAGATTCAGCTCTATGGACGCCTTCCGGCTCGACTCATAATCCGTCGATCGAAGGTTCGAGTCCTTCCCGCCCGATCAAGAAAGCACACGAGGTGTGCTTGGCATGTCTCCGCCCGGCTATCTTTCATGGATGGACACGATCAACGGCTGCACGGTCATCCAGTCGGCAAGCATTGACGGGCTGCTGACGTTTGGCCCCGAGGAGACGGCCGGCGCGTACTCGATCATGATCGGGGAAGGTCCACCCGGATCACCTGCACCCGCCCTCCACGAACATCCGACAACCGACGAGGCGTTCTACGTCGCGGCAGGTGAAGGTTCGTTTCAGCTTGAAGACGAGCAGATTCTCGTTCCCGCCGGGGGCTTTGTCTTCGTCCCTCGCGGAACCGTTCACACGGTCTGGAACGCAGGTTCAGAGGCCCTGCGCGGCCTGATCATCATCTCGCCGGGGAACGTCGAGCACAAATTTGTAGAGGTCGAGGCAAGCTGAAGCCCGCTCGGCCGGAACGCCCTAGTCCGGCCGACTGATCTACGTCGCCAAGGGGACCATGGGACGGATCGCGCTATCAGCGCAACAGTTGGAGCACCGTTTGCGTTTGTTCGCTTAGCCGCGATGGATCTGCCCAGTCCGTGTCCTGTGCTGCTCCGCTGAGGACCGTCCAGGCCCCGGCGGCCGCGGTCGGCCAGACGTGGTACTCGTTGTAGGGGCTGTTGGTGATGGTGCGGTCGGCGCCTAGCGGGGCGAGGCCCTGCTTACGGGTCACGTCCCACCAGGAGTTCATGCTCGCGTCGAGCGCTTCGGTCGGCTGGCCGAGGAAGCTCGAGACGAAGCGCATCTCTGCGGTGCCCTCGAACCAGAGGACGTCCGGCGCCCGCTTGCCAATGTAGGGGCGGTAGCCGCTGAACGGTCCCTTGGCCTCGTAGGTCATGTTGTAGCTCGCCTTCTTGCTCGACAGCGCGATTGAGCGTCCGTCGATGGCGAAGTTTTGCTGGGCGTACTCGTAGACCTGCTTCGCGAGGTCGTCGTTGCCGAGGAAGCGAGCAAAGACGACGCCGAGCGCCTGCGTGTCGAGGGGCACGACTTCATCCCCCACACCCTGGCGGAAGTGCAGGAGCCCCCCGTCGCGGACGACGAGTTGTGAATCGATGCCCTTGGCGATTTCCCCGGCGGCTTCGCGGTAGGCGTTTGCGGCGCCTTCGTCGCCTTGTTCCTCCAGCTGCTGGGAGAGGGTCGCGAGTGCGATCACGGTGAGGATGTTGTGTTGGGTTGAGACCCACTGAACGTCCGGGCCTCCGCGCACGAGGCCTTCCTCGTTGCGCAGCGACAGGAGGTAGTCGGCTGCGCGGCGGGCGTCGTCGACGTATTGCGTGCTGCCGAACGTGGAGTCGTAGTCGTTGAAGGCGATCGCGTCGAATGCGACCGAGCCGGCGCGAACGGTGCCGCTGCTTTCGCCGGTCAGAACATCGAAGGCGAATTCGATTGAGCCGTCGCTGCGCTGCAATGCTGCCAGCTGGTCGAGCAGGCGACCGGCCTGTTCCTGGAGGCCGACTGACGCAAACGCGGTAGCCGCGACCGCGGAGTCATACGTCCAGGACCAGTTGAGCAGCCGTTCGTAGGACGGGTCGTCGGTGGGGATATCGAACGAGCGGATCAGCTGCAGGGACGAGATCCGCAGGCCGGTCGAAAGACGAAGTGGGACCCTTTCGCTCTGCATGGACTTCGTTCCGGGCCGCGCCGCGGAGGCGCGCATCGCGATCGGCGCGGCGACAGAGGCCGCTGCATGTCCCTTGCGATGGCGGGCGAGGCAGAGGCCCCGCGCCTTCGCGGGACGCTTTGAGCACGAGACCGGCTTGCTCGGGCCGACCTGGCGCGCCAGCCAACGGGCGATCGCAGTTTTCGGTCGGTGCGCACCCTTCTCCGGCCAGGCGCGCCGCACATGGCCGCCGTGGCGGGGAGCGTTCGCTTTGCCATGAGCCGTCTTTGCAGTCCCGGATGGCGAGCTCGGCGCGGCAGTGGCAGGAGCTGCGGCAATCGCGGCGGTGGTGGCCGAGAGGATCAAGGGGACGAGCAAACGGCGAGCGCGAGACGGCATGGAAGTGTCCTTGCGTAGGGGAACGAGCTGGAGCTTCATCGGACCATCCGGTTGCGGACTTGAGGCGCGGGTGTTCATTGAGCACGCTTTAAGGTGGACGCGGCGCGCGTCGATAGCCAGGGACGATGACTTCTTTGACTGGTCTCATTGTGCTGGTGGGATCTAGCTTGCTGCTGTGGCTGGTGCTCGTCGGTCTCGCCGTCACACGTAAGTTGCGACGTGATCGCCGAGAGCTGCGATCGGTAGAGCGCCGCGCCCGCTACGAGACGGCACTCCGCAGTGGCGAAGTAGCCACGATTGCCGCGATCTGCGACGACGTTCGCAGCGTCGCTGCGCAGGTCGACCTCGCGGTATCGATCGATGCCGCGTATCCCACGCTTTCCGGCCCACAGATCGGCGCGATCCGCAGCGCAGCGGAAGCATCTGCGCTGTTCCCGAGCTTGAGCGCGAGTCTCAAGTCACGCCGCCCGACCACCCGCGCCCGAGCCGCGCTGCTGCTCACCCGCCCCGGCATTCCAGCGGTCGTCGAGCAGATCGTCCCTCTGCTTGGCGACCCCGATCCCGACGTGCGCCTGGTCGCCTGTTCCGGACTCGCTCGCGCCGCTACCCCGCGTGCCGCGGAGTTGCTGATCTGGGCGTTGATGGCCCACCTGCTGCCGCCCGAGCGGATCATCGAGCGGCTCGGCGCGCCATGGGCCGTTGAGACGATGATCTCCACGCTGGAGGAGGGACCCTCCGCGGTCGCCGATGCTCTCGCCGGTGTCGCGCCCTGTGGCGACGAGGTGGAGCTTGATGCCAGCCTCGCACGAGCGCTGGGCCTTGCCCGCGATCCCCGCGCCGCGACGGTGCTCGTGGCGCTGCTGGACGCGGACTCGACCGAGGTGAGGATCTCCGCCGCACGTGCTCTCGGGCGAGTCGGTGGGGCGGCCTGCGTACCGGCGCTGATTGCTGCGCTCGGATCGGAGGACTGGCCGGTTCGCGCCCAGGCCGCGAAGTCACTGGGTGCCCTGAATGCCATCGATGCCGTTGAGCCGCTTGAGAGCTGCCTCTCCGATCGCGCCTGGTGGGTGCGCGCCAATGCGGCACGGGCCCTGCGCGATCTCGGCGAGCCGGGAATCGAGGCACTCCAGCGCACCCTCGAGCACGACGACCGCTACGCAGCTGACCGAGCCCGCGAGCAGCTCGCCCTGCACGCGGTGATCGAGGAGCACGCAGCAGCATGACCGACCTGCTCGAACAGATCCTGTACGGCTTCAACGTCTTCACCCTTGGCTACTTCATCGTGCTGCAGTTGACCTTCACCTTGCTGGCTGTCGTCGGCTGGCGGGCGATCGAGGATTACGTTGAGCGCCGGCCGATGCGCGACTACCGCGCTGTAGCCGAGTCAGAGATGAGCATGCCGGTGTCGATCCTCGTGCCTGCCTACAACGAGGCGCCTTCGATCGTCGCCTCGCTGCGCTCGCTGCTCACCTCGCAGTTCGTCGAGTTCGAGATCGTCGTTGTCAACGACGGCTCGACGGACGAGACGATGGCGGCACTGACGGATGCCTTCGGCCTTGTCAAGGTCGGCCGCGTCCCACGCTCCAACATCCCGACTCAGTTGGTGCGTGGCGTGTACACGAGCCCGCTCGAGCCGCGCGTCGTCGTCATCGACAAGGTCAACGGCGGCAAGGCGGACGCGCTGAACGCGGGCATCAACCACGCGGTTTACCCGCTCTTCTGTGCGATCGATGCTGACACGATGCTCGACGCCGACGCGCTGTCGCGCCTCGTCTGGGAGTTCCAGGCCGCGCCGGAGACGGTCGCTGTCGGCGGGATCGTGCGCATCGTCAACGGATCGGAGTTCGATGACGGTCGCCTTGTCAGAGTGCGAACGCCGCGAAACCTGCTCGCCAACCTGCAGATCATCGAGTACCTGCGCGCTTTCCTCGGCGGCCGCATCGGCTGGTCGAAGAGCGGCATGCTGTTGATCATCTCGGGTGCGTTTGGGCTCTTCCGGCGCGATGTCTGCGTCGAGGTCGGCGGCTATGACCCGACGACCGTCGGCGAGGATGCAGAGCTTGTGCTGCGGCTGCATCGCCACCAGCGCGAGCGCCAGAAGCCCTGCCGGATCACGTTTTTCCCCGACCCGATCTGCTGGACCGAGTGCCCGGAGGATCTCGGAACGCTCGTGCGTCAGCGCGACCGCTGGCAGCGCGGCCTGATCGAGATGATCGCCCGCCACCGGAAGATGCTCCTGCGGCCCCGCTACGGGCGGATCGGCTGCATCGCGATGCCCTACTTCATCATTTTCGAGCTGCTTGGCCCGACGATCGAGTGCTTCGGTTACTGCCTGTTCGTGCTCTCGCTGGCCCTCGGAATCGTCTCGCTCCCGTTTGCGCTGGCGTTCTTCGCCGTCTCGCTGACCTACAGCCTGGTGCTGAGCTTCCTCGTGATCCTGATGGAGGAGCGTGCCTTCCGTCGCTACCCGGGCTGGAGCGACCTCATCCGCCTCACCCTCTGCGCGGTGGTCGAGAACGTCGGCTACCGGCAGTTGCTCGCGGTAGTGAGAATGCGCGCGTGGTACACGCTGGTGAGTCGCAGGCAGCACTGGGGGGAGATGACGCGCAAGGGTTTTGGCCCGCTGCTGCCCGGCGGCGTAGACATCGGTGCCGTACCGTGCCTCGACCCGACGGCCGATTCAGTCCTCGCGGGCGAGATGCCGGCAGAGCGGTAGGTTCCAAAACGGGGCTCAGCCAGACCGTGACACGGTGGCTTAGACCCGCCTTCTCAGGGCGAGCAGGCCAACCGCGCCCACGGCGAGAGCGGCCAATGCGAGGGCACCGGTGACGAGCCCCGGATTGCGCGCTGCGAACGAGCGCGTGTCTGGAGATGGCTTGAAAGCTGGGTTCTCGCGCTCGGAGGCCAACTGACCGCTCGTAGCGCGCGCGACCCCGAGGGTGCTCGTCGGAAGGCGAGCGAAGTCATAGCTGGGAGCGTTCGCGTGCGGGTTTCCGTAGTAGACGGTGTAGGGGGGTGGATGCCCACCCTCGAGCAGGAGGGCGTGTGAGCGGCTCCACGCCGTGACCTTGATCCCGCGTAACGGTGGGTCGTCGCCGTTGTCGATCTCGATCTGGATGTAACGGTGATGCCCGCCGATTGAGATCGGCGCTGAGACAGATCCGGGAAAGCGGGAGATCCTGGCTGCTGCCAGCGGCACGAATCGCTGCTGAACGTTTGAGCCGAAGACCGTTACAGGGCGCTCGTAGCGACCGGTCTCTGCGCCGATTCGAAGCTCGTCGACTGGAACGTTGCGGAACCCGAGATCGAGGGTGACGATCGCGCGGGTCCCGTCTCGGCGCAGCGATACCGACCTGGCTGTGCGTCGCAAGAGCCGCGGCCGCTCGCGGGCCCCGGACGCGTTCGCGCCGATGATGCGGCTGACGCCGGTGGCTCTTATGCGCAAGTAGCGGAAGTCGCTCGGCGGGAAGACCGCGACCGTGCTCCGTGCCGGTTGCGCCCCGCGGGCATCGTAGATCCCGGTCGCCGAGAGCCGGGTGAATGGACCGTGCCGGTCGTCGGCGCCGAGGACGACCGCGCGACCGACGAATCCCCGGTCCGGGATCTCGAGTACCACACGGTCCCGGATTCTCCGACGCGTCCCGAGGTCGAGGAGGGCGACGGCGAAGCGCCCCTGGCGGCCGCTGTTCAGGACCGGCACCGCCTCGGGCGCGGCGATCCGTCTGCCCCGGATCCGCCGCCACGCCACCTCGCGCCCGCGCGCATCTGCGATCCGCAGATCAGCGAAGCCAGGTAGCGAGTGCTCGAAAAGCGCTCCGTCGGGCTCGACCAGGACAGGATCGTCACCGGGCTCCGCGACCAGTGGCCGCACGTATCGGGAGGCGCCGCGGTCGATCTCGACCGCGGCAGCCGGCTGGACGCCGGCCACGAGCGGCGCGAGAAGGGCGAGAAAGAGAACGATGCCTCTCATCGGGTCACCTCCTCGGCGTCATTGCTCACACCGATCTGAATCCGCTGGTAGGCGAAGGCGCCGACGAGCAGGAACAGCCCAAGCGCGATGAACGAGAGCACCCGCGCGAGCTCCTCGAGCTCCGCGAGGTCGTAGGTGTAGACCTTGGCTACGGCGAGCGCGAGCAGCGCTAGCCCACCGAGGCGGAAGCGCCGGACATCGCGCATCAGCCCGTAGACGATCGTGCCGAGGCCGGTCAGTGCCCAGAAGGCCGAGAGCAGAACCTGACCCGACTGCTGCGAGGCCCCCGAGTCGGTGACGCCGGCCGCGTCGACGATCGCCACCGAGGCGAGGTAGACGAGCGCGACAGCGCCGACGACCTCACAGGCCTGGGTCACGCGAGGATCGAAGTCGCGCAGGGCGAACCGGCCGTAGAGCGCGGCGATGGCACAGGCGCCGAGACCGACAAGCGCATTGCCGAGGTCGTCCACCCCCTCGAGGATCGCGGTGGGCGGCGCTTCGAAGACGAGCACATGCCCGAGGGCGAGGCCGAGGTACGTACCCGCCGCGATCAGGAGACGCTCGGCGTTCGAGCCGAAGGGCTGTGGCTCCCTGCTCGCCCTGGTTGCCAGATATGCGAATGCGACCGCCTGTATTGCCCAGCCGACCACGAGAATGGGGCCGTCGAGGGCATCAGCGAAGCCGAATGCCGACAGGCCCAGGCCAACGGCGACGAGCAGCGAGCCGATCTCGCGGTTGATCGCCTGACGGAGTGCAAAAGCCCCGAGCAGGATGTGGCTGGCGGCCAAGCCCAGAAGCCACGCGATCGCGGCATTCTGATGGCCGGCTTGGTCGAGCCCGAAGTAACCGGCGCCCGCGATCAGGAGGACGTTGGCAAGCAACAGGAGCCAGGACGCGAGCGGGGGCTCATCCGGGGTTCGGGGCCGCAGCTCGTATCCGATCGCGGCGACTACGTAGAGCGCCCAGAACCCAACCAGCACGCCCAGTGAGGCCGGCAGCCGCTCGTCGTAGTTGTCGGCGAACCACACCAGAAGCTGCGGCGCCGAGATTAGAAAGGCCCCTAGCGAAAGCTCGTTCCACCTTTGCCAAAGCAGAACCCCAACGGCGGCCGCCAGGGCGATCGCCATGAAGGCGAGGGAAAGCCCGGAGGTCCCGGAGCCGACCAGGACCGGGGCCAGCAGCGCGCCGAGAATCCCTATTGCGGCAACGAGCATCGACTCCCAGCGAACCGCTAGCGCCACACCGACGATCCCGACCAGGCCGGCACAGGCAAGCCCGACCTCCGCAGGAATCAGGTCATATATCTGCGTTCCGACCAGGACCGTCGTGTAGAGGCCGGAGAGGCCGCTCGCGACGGCTGCCAGCGCTGCCTCGGTGCGCCCCTTTCGTTCGTAGAGCCAGACTCCGGCAAGCAGGAGGGAGGTGGAGCCGAGGAGGCCGAGGACGGTGCGCATCGGCTCGTCGATCCAGCCGCGATCGATCGCGATCCCGAGCAGGAAGACGATCCCGAGCAGGATTGCGACGCCGCCGACCCAAGCGAGGACCCGACCGCCGAGGATCTCCTCGAGGCCGCGCTGTGGGGGTGCCGAGCTAGGCCGGGGTGGCGCCGGTTGCGCGAGCGTCACGGCCGGGCGGGCAGTGGATGCCTGCTGGGGCCGTGGCTTTGGAGCGGCGGACGGAAAGACGCGGCGCTCCACCCGCTCGAGCCGGCGCCTCAGATCCGCCAGCTGCTGCTCGTTCGACCCCAACCCGCCTTCGACTCCACCTTCGTTCATGACCCCTCCCCTTCTCTCGCTTGCTGACCGATGGTCAACAACCTAACAGACTTGTCAACCGACGGTCAACAAGCGCTACAATGCACCGCAATGGCTCACCCCGCCTATCGCCGGCTTCAAGCTGAGGAACGGCGCCATCAGCTGCTCGAGCGCGGCGCGGAGCTGTTTGCCCGTCACTCCTACGATGAGCTCTCGATGCGGGAGATCGCCCGTGAGGTGGGGATCTCCAAGCCGCTGCTCTACCACTACTTCCCGAGCAAGCGGGCGTTTTTCCAGGCGACGCTTGCCCAGGCGGCAGGGACGCTGCGGGCGCGAACGGAGCCCGATCCGGCCTTGCCGCCACTTGATCAGCTGCGGGGAAGCCTCGAGGCCTTCCTCGAGCTGGTCGATGAGAACGCGCTTGCCTATGCCAAGCTCATGCAGAGCGCCGGCAGCGTCCCTGAGGTGGGGGAGGTTGTCGAGGAGATCCGTACGAAAACGGCCGCCCGGATCCTCGAAGGCCTCTACCCGGATGGCGCGCCGCCCAAGGCGCGCGCCGCCGCGCACGGCTGGCTCTGGTTCATGGACGGGGCTTGCCTCGACTGGATTGAGCACCGCGATCTTTCGCGCGAGGAGCTGCGCGATCTTCTGCTTGGAACGCTGCTCGGCGCGCTCACCGCCGCGGACGCCGTGCCGCTCGGGGCACTTGGCGAAGAGACGAACGCCGCTACCGGGACCTGATTCGCTCTATCGGGTCGGGCTCGGATCCAGGTCGAAGGCTTGAGCCCGTCCCGCCCCAGTTACTCCGAGAACAACTCCCCAGCGGCTTTGCGGAAGGTGACTGGATCGATGGCTGGGAAGCGGTAAAGGTCAGGCTCGATCGCTTCGAATTGGACCAGGGCCTCTGCTGGATTGACCAATCCGGTGGCAATCATCTCTTTGACGTCGTGTATATCTTGCTCGTGGCCGCGCTCGACCTTTGAGAGTGCCTGGGCTACCGGGTCGAAATGGTGGAACGAGAGCTTGCCCTCGCGGCGGATCAGGGGACTTCGATCCTCCCAGCCCGACGGGAGTGGGATGAAGTCCGATGGCGCTGCCAGCTCGACGTTGAGGTTCAGCGCCTCCTTGAGCCGGGGAATCTCTCGCAGGATCTCATCGTGGTCGGGAATGAGCTTGATGTCGACGTCGATGGTCGTGTCCCGCCAACCATGGAGGACCGCAGTCGCCCCTCCGGTGAGATAAACGCGGCCCTCCACTGGGACGACTCGCCCTAGCTCGCGCATGAATTGCTCGATGCGAGCGGAGTCGGCTAGCTGTAATCCCTGAGCCCGTTGTTTCATCCGGGCCCCCTTGAAGGCTGGGGGTGCTAGCCACCCAAGCCTCAAGGAGGACCCAGATGAAGCTGCACGGTAATGCCGCGCTCAGCCTGAACAAGCGCAAGCTGTTGGCGGGACGCGTAGTAGAGGAAGGCTGGTCGCTCACCTCGGCGGCCGCGGCCGCCGAGGTGAGCGTGCCGACAGCACGCAAGTGGGCGCGGCGCTACCGCGCCGAAGGCGAGGCGGGGCTACTGGATCGCCCCTCGGCCGCACAACGAGTCCACAACCGGACTTCCGAGGAGCGCATCGGCGCGATCTGCGCGCTACGGCGCCTACGGATGACCGCTGCGGAGATAGCCGAGACTCTGGGAATGCCCGAGACCACCGTCTCGGGCATCCTCAAGCGCTCGGGCCTGGGCCGCCTGGGACGAATCGGTCTGGAGCCCGCCCGCCGCTACGAGCGATCCCGGCCGGGCGAGCTGATCCACATCGACATCAAGAAGCTGGGGAGGATCGGCCAAGCCGGCCACCGAGCCCTCGGCCGGGGACCCGGACGCCACAAAGGCAAGGGCAAGCACGGCTGGGAGTTCGTCCACGTCTGCGTCGACGATGCCACCCGCTTGGCCTACGTCGAGGTTCTGGCAGATGAGAAGGCGCGCACCGCGATTACCTTCCTGCATCGGGCAATTGGCTTCTTCGAGCGCCACGGAGTGCGCGTCGAGCGAGTCCTCACCGACAATGGGAGCGCCTATCGCTCGGCCGCCCACGCCATCGCCTGCAGGGCGCTCGGCATCCGTCACCTGCGCACCCGCCCCTACCGCCCGCAGACCAACGGCAAGGCGGAGCGCTTCATCCGCACGATGCTCGGCGGCTGGGCCTACGGTGCGATCTACCGCAACTCGGCAGAGCGAACCGCGGCGCTTGACGGCTGGTTGTGGCGCTACAACTTCAGGCGACCACACGGTGCCCTCAACCGCAAGACGCCCGCAGCTCGGCTCACCGAGCTAAACAACCCGCTCGGGTCTTACAGCTAGCTCGCGCATGCTGCCGCTCGCTCGAAGCTGACGAGCCGGCGAATCAGGGCGTTATAGGCGGAATGAGCGGCATTGCCTTTTTCACGCGCAAGGAGCAGGTAGAGCTTGTGCTCGGGATAGGGGATCGGCGAGGACAGCTCAATGCCCACCGATCGCAGTCGTCGAGCGCCAATCGAGACGAGTAGCGCCTCGGCCGATTCATATCCCCCGTCCAAGTCTTTTGCGCCCTGCTTGACGAGGTCGGCCCCAGGAAGGGTTTCCAGGTTGGCAAAGCTGGCCATTACCGTTGAGGGTAGCCGCGGGCGGCCAGGGGAGTGGCTTCGCGACCTCGGTGAGGCCAAGCACCCCGCCGAAGAACCGCCGTGCCTCGTCCTGGCATCCCGGCGGCGCGGCGAGCTGAATGTGATTTAACGATTCCGCACGGCTCTCCGCCCCCGGCGCAAGCTTGAGCCCAATCCGTCCGGCCCTATTGCACTTGCTTGTCTGAGTTGCAACCATTTTCGGCTTCAGCCAGGCGAAGGGATGAAATGAGCTTCAGAGACAAGGTTGGGGTAGGGAACGGCGCGCGCCTGTTCTCGCTTGCGGTTGCAATGGTCGCCGCGGTGGCGTTGAGCCTGCTCGGCGTTGCCACTGGAGTCGCCGCTGTCAAAAAAGGGAGCACCGGGCCTGACTCGCTCGTGGGGACTCCGCGTGCCGACACGATCACCGGCCTGGCTGGTGACGACAGTCTCTACGGCAAGCCTGGGGCCGACAGGCTCGTCGGCGGCCCGGGTGACGACCGCCTGCGGGGGGACGGGGGTCAGGACAAGCAAACGGGGGGCGCCGGCGACGACCTGCTGCTTGCCAAGGACGGAGCCGTCGACAAGGTCGACTGCGGCTCCGGGGCGGACGACATCGCGGTCGTCGACCCCACCGATCTGGTCTCGGCTGACTGCGAGCAGATAGTGGGGCAGGCAGAGGAGCCTTCAAGGGCCGTCGCCGGGCCGCCGGCTCCGACGGCGTCGCCCGCCGCTTCGGTGCCCTCGACGCCAATCCCGCCGCAGGAAGAAAATGGGGGGGAAGAAGAAGCGGGAGGAGAACAGCCCGGCGGCGGATTTGAAGAGCAACCCATTGCAATGTTTCCGGAGGGGCACGGCTGGACCGGCAACGGAGAGGGCACCTTCGGCGATGTCGGTCCGCCGCTCATCGTCAACAACGACCGCTCCTTCAGGATCACGACTGACGGCAACGGCGACGAATCGATCGCCACCTCGCCGCCGCTCGACTCCGTCGACCTGACCAACTCTCACGTCAGCATGCAGGCCCAGATCAGCTTCAGCTCCCGCTTTGGGGCGGTCAGGTTGCGGCTCTCCTCCGGAAACATCGCGACCGACTACGCCGAAGCCACGGTATGGGAGTCGGACCTGGACCCGATCATCCTGCGCAGCAGCTTCGAGCTCCAGTCGCTGCCGATCAACGGCTTCCACGTCGTCGGCGACGTCGACTGGTCCAAAATCGATCGCGCTCAGCTCATCGTCACCGACAACGAGTCCGGTCCGGTCACCCTTTATGTGGCGGGGATCTATGCCGTCCCGACCTCCCGCCAGGCGACGGTCAGCTTCACCTTCGACGACGGATACGAATCGGTCTTCAAACGCGGGATGAAAAAACTGTCCGCCCACCGCTTCCCGGCCTCGGCATACGTGATCTCCGACGCGATCGGCGATGCGGGAATACTCAGCCTCGAACAGCTCTACACGCTGCGTGATCAGCACCATTGGGAAATCGCCGGCCACGCGTTCAGGGTCGCCGACCACAACCTCTCGAACGGGCTCGACGGCCTTGAACCGGAAGCGCTGAAAGCCGAGATGAACGACCTGCGCGACTGGCTCGATGAAAACGGCTTCAGTCGCAGGAGCTTTGCCTACCCGAAGGGAGCGGCCGGTCCACAAGTGCGCCGCTACGTCAAGCGCGACTACTGCGCCGGCCGCTCGACGGCACAAGGGCCGGAAACGATCCCGCCGCGCGACAACTACATCCTTCGTGGCTGGTCGGTGAATGGTCTGAACACCGACGTCGCAGAGATAGACGCGGTCATCGACAAGGCCGTCGCCGAGGGGACCTGGCTGATCCTCACCTTCCACAATCTGATCGGCGGCACCCCGGGCACGTCGACCGAGTTCAACGACGACGACTTCGGTGAGATCGTCGACTACGTCCACAAACTGCAGAAAAAAGATGGGCTCAAGGTGCGGACCGTCGGCGACGTGATCGGCAGCTGCTGAGTCGGCCCTTCGTCTTCCCTGGCCGGGGAGTCTCTACCGTTGATGTCATGTCCGACGCTTCCGAGCTCGATGAGTTCGAGTCGCTGGTCGTCGATGCGATCGATCGGCTGCCCGACGAGTTCCAGGAGGTGCTCGCGAACGTCGCGGTCCTCGTCTCCGGTCTCGGAGCGGAGGAGCACGCATACGGGCAGTACTTCGGGGATGGCGTTGCGCGCGAGCGCTACGAAGACCGGATCGTCATCTATCGCGACACGTTGGAACGGGACTTCGGCCACGACCGGGATCTGCTCGCCCGGCAGGTCGAGCGGACCTTGCGCCACGAGCTCGCCCATCACCTCGGTTGGGATGAGCGGGGCGTGGGGGACCTTGGCCTCTGAGCCTGATCGTTGCCCCGGGGGTGGGGAGCATCAACGCGCACATATACTCGACCAATGGAGTCCTCGCAGGCCGAGCCGCTGAACAAGGAGGGATTTGCCGCGTTCGCGGAGCGTGCCGGAGAGGATGCGCCTGTAGTGATGCTGAACTTGCTCGCGTTCAAGCCCGATGGCGGGCGGAAGCGGTACGAGGAATACGGCGAGGCCGTGGCCCCGTCGCTCGCGAAGGTCGGCGGTCGGATCGTCTTCACGGGCGCGCCCGCCCCGGCGCTCCTGGGTGAGGATTCCTGGGACCTCGTGGTCCTCGTCGAGTACCCCAGTGCGCCAGGCCTTTCTCGACATGATCGGATCCGGCGAGTATCAGGCGATCGGGCATCTGCGCACGGAGGCGCTGCTCAGGGGTGAGCTGCACCCGATGGATCCGGCCGCTTAGCCAGCCGGTCTCACCTCGGCGAGTACGACCTTGCCGCCGACCTCGACGAGCCCGTCTGCGAGCGGCTCACAGAGCAGTACCGAGCCGTGGCCCTGGTGAACCGTGATCGGTTGGTTCAGCTGGGCGCAGAGAGCGATTGCGGCGGAGCCCGTCGCCTCATCCTCGGCGATCCCGGCCTCGGGGACGAAGGAGCGCGCGCGGACCGTTCCCGCCGACTCGTCGATCCAAGCCCAAGCGTAGGTGTTGGCCCCTTGCGCCGGGGCGGACAGGCTGCGCAGCTCGGCTGGCGAGTCCAGCTGGCGGTACTCGAACGGAGGCGCCCACTCGGGCTTTGCCGCGACGTAGGTCATGTCGCCGTCGTAGCGAACCCTGATTTTCCCGGCTAGCGGTCGCAGCGTCCCCACCGGCTTTCTCTCTCTTGCCAGCAGCCAGGCGGCGCCTACGGTCGGGTGGCCGGCGAAGGGAAGCTCGACCTGCGGCGTGTAGATGCCGAGCCGCCCGGCCGCAGGGTCATCGACAAAGACGGTCTCGCTGAATCCCAGCTCGGCCGCGACACGCTGTCGGTCGGACTCTGCCACCTGCTCTCCATCGAGAAAGACCCCGAGCGGGTTGCCCCACTCGCCCTCCTCATTGACGAAAACGCGAAGGACGTGCAGAACGGGCACCGATCTATCCTAGGTGCGAATATCGCGTCTGCTTCGTGTCGGGTCACCAACGAGAGGAGTCGAAGTGTCGGATCAAGGTCTGAAGCAACGCTGGGGGCGGCGCGCTCCCGCGTTCCTGGTTGCCCTGTCGATTGGGGTGGCCGGCATCGCCTGGGCTGGTTGTGGAGACAGCAGCAGTAGCGACACCAGCACCGGCGAAGTCCAAGAACGGATCGAAAAGGCCGCCGAAGAAGCGAAGCAGGGACTTGAAAAGGGCTCCGAAGAAGTGAAGAAGGGCTTCCAGAAAGCTGAAAAGGAAGCGAAGCAGGGCATCACTCAGGGTGCCCAACAGGCACAGAACGGGGTCCAGGAAGGCTCTGAGGAAGCGCAGCAGGGGATCGAAAAGGCCAAGCGGGAAGCGCAGAAGGGATTCGAAAGGGGCAAAGAAGAGGCCCAGAAGGGGATCGAAGAAGCCGAAAAGTACAGCGGCGGCAACTAGTCCCTAAGCGTGCGCTGGCGCCGGGGCCGCCTCTTCGGCGAGATCCACGGCGAGGGCCTCGACGACGCGTGGGTCGAACTGGCTGTCGGAGTTCCGGCGCAGCTCGGCCAACGCTTCGCCGGGGCCCACCGGCTCCCGGTAGGGACGCCGCTCGGTCATCGCGGCAAAGGCGACCGAGGTAGCGATCACCCGCGCGCCGAGTGGGATCGACTCGCCTGCCAGCCCGTCCGGGTAGCCGCTGCCGTCGAAGTGCTCGGCGCTGGAGCGGACCAGGCGGGCAACGGAGGCAAGGCTGGGCGCCGCGGCGACGATTCTTGCGCCCTCCACAGTGTGGCTGCGCACGATCGCTCGCTCGACTTCGTCAAGCGCTTCCTTCTCGAGTACTGACTCCGGGACGGCGAGCAAGCCGACGTCCTGAAGCTCGGCGGCAAGCGCGACGTCGTCGATTTCCTCGCGGTTCATCCCCAGGCGACGGCTGAGCGAGATCGCGCGATAGGCGACGACGCGCAGATGATCGCGCAGGTCGGGTCGCCTGGCGCTCAGCGCCGCGATCAGCACCGCATGCGCCTGTCGCCGCGCCGAGCGATGCTGGCGCTGCTTGTGGGCGGCGAGTCGCTGTCCGGCGATGCGTAGTGCGAGCTCTGCATCCTGGGCCTCGCCAGGGATAGCCACCTCGCCATAGGTGGTTCCCAGCGATATGCCGCTGTCATCGGCCCGCAACGACGCCGTCGCCGCCAGCACCATCTCGCCCAGCTGGCCGCTGCTGGCCGGAGCGAGAACGGCAAAGCGGCCGCCGTCGCTGCGGTACGCGGTCCCCCCGAGCGGTGCCACGGAGGAGACGAGATTGACCGCGAAGCTCCGCAGCAGCGCGTCGCCGGCGGCGAAGCCGAAGCGATCGTTGTAGACCTGTAGCCCTTCGAGCTCGAATAGAACCAGGACATGGTTGCCCGCACATTTGGCCTCAAGGGCCAGTTGTGCGGACGATTGATCGAAAGCTTGCGGCGTCTAGCGAACGGTGCAGTTCCGGGTCAGCGTGCTGACGATCTGCTGCCCGCTCGCAAAGGAAAACGTGCCCCTCGTGAAGGAGAAGATCGCCCCCGGAAAGCCTGAAGGCGCGGCGCAGCGGGCGCTGAGGAAGCTGTAGCTCTTGCCGCGGTACTCGTACTTGCGGCTGAAGACGAGTGAGACGTGGGTGACATAACCGAGGTCAGATGCAAGACGGGGAATCTTCGCTGACAGCACGGTGCCGAACTTCCCTTTTGCGGGGTGCCGGATCGTGAAGGCGAGCACTACGGTCACCTCGGCAGGGCTTGAGCCGTGGATGTGCAGCAGGATCGCCGGTCGGCCATGCGAGCGGCCGTTGAAAGCGAGCATCTGGCCGTGCACCGGGAACGGCGCCCGGTCGGGGAACTCGACATTGGCGGCGAACTGGCCCCGTCCGACCAGGGCGGGGCGGCAACGTTCGAGCGCGGCCTGGGTGTTGGTCGACTCGAGCAGCCCGGCCTCGCATGAGGGCAGGCCGATGGTGGAGACCCTGCCATAGCGGTTCACCTCGAACGAGACGCGGCGTAGCTGCGGTGGCCGCTTCCCGTCGGCGGTTTTGATCGAGGTATCGAGGTTGACGGTGACCGGCACATCGCGGTCGCGTGGCAGCGAGCGAGGGGCGAACCCTCCGTTGAAGCCGACGAACAGACCATCTTCACCGGCAAGCTCCGCGTGGGCTATCGCGGCACCAAAGAGCGCCGTGGCAAGCAGCAGCCCTATGACAGCGATGCGCTTCATCCCACCTCTATGGGGAATTGTATTCCCGGGACCTAACTCGACCCGCAGTGCTTGGGTTAAGGACGTGTTGCCGGGATAGGCGGGTTACAGTCCCGCGATGGAGCCGAGCGGACGCTGGATCGAGCTGTCCGAGGGAGACGAGTTTGCGGGCTACCGGATCGAGCGCAACCTCGGGCGCGGCGGCATGGGTGTCCTCTACTTGGCGATAGAGCCGGGGCTGGAGCGACGTGTTGCGCTGAAGTTGATCGCCCCGGAGGCCGCCGCCGACGAGGTCTTCGCCCGCCGCTTCGCCGAGGAGTCGAAGATCGCTGCCTCGATCGAGCACCCCAACGTGGTGCCGATCTACGCGGCGGGAGAAGAGGACGGCATCCCATACATCGCGATGCGCTATGTCTCGGGCTCCGACCTCGGCCGCAGGCTGGCGCGCGAGGGCAGGCTCGACCCGGCAGCGGCAGCGGCGCTGATCGCCCAGCTCGGCAGCGGCCTTGATGCGATCCACGCCGCCGGCCTGGTCCACCGAGACGTCAAGCCGGCCAACGTTCTGCTCGGCGAGACCGGTGGCGATGACCACGCCTACATCACTGACTTCGGGGTCGCCCGTAACGTCTCGACCGAGTCCGGCTTGACCCAGACGGGGCGCTTCGTCGGGACCCTCGACTACGTCGCGCCGGAGCAGATTTCCGGCGGCACGGTCGACGCGCGCGCCGACGTCTACGCGCTCGGCTGCCTGCTCTTCAAACTGCTCACCGGCGAGGTGCCCTATCCGCGCGACGGCGAGGCTGCGCGCCTCTACGCCCACCTCAACGACCCGCCTCCGGCACCCTCGCTGCACGCGACCGCGGTGCCGATGGCGCTCGACGACGTCGTGATCCGGGCGATGTCGAAGACCCCCGAGGACCGTTACCCGTCTGCCGGCGATCTCGGCCGAGCCGCGGTGGCGGCGTTGAGCGGATCGCACCCCGACCTTCCCGAGCGCACGGTCGCCACCGGGGCGGCAGCGACGCAAACGGCGGAGACGATCGCGATTGCGCCGCAGGGGAACCGCGGTGGGCGCGGGCGCACCTGGTTGGCACTCGCGGGCGGCATGGTGGCGGTTGCCGTGATCATCGTCGTCGTGCTCGCGCTTGGAAGCGGGGGAGGGGACAGTGGCGATCCGGAAACGACCCGCGCTGCCAATTTGACTCCCAAGCAAGGCCAGCACCAACGGTCGGCACCGCCGTTGTCAAAGACCGACCTGATCGCCAAGGCCGACGCGATCTGCGCCGACAGCCAGAGCTCCTTCGAAGAAGTCAGGGCGGAATTCCCGGAAGCGAAGAGCGAGGAAAGCCCCGACGTCGCCTACTCCGAAGCCCTGGTCGCGATCTCGACCCCGGCTGTCAAGCGCTTCGAAGGCCTTGAACCACCGGCGAGTGTGCGTCGCTCCTTCGAGCAGTACGTCGAGGCGCAGCGGCGCGTCCACAAGTACGACGTGCAGGCGCTGCGCGCCGCCCGCGCAGAACACAGCGGCGAGTACCTAGCGGCTCGCGAACGCCGTGACAACGGGCAGGGGGAACGCTACGAGTTCGCCCGGGAGATCGGCCTAAAGACCTGCAGCGCCAGCCCCGGCTGAGCCGGACGAGCAGACGTGACCCAGCTCGCCCTACACTATCGCTCAATATAATTCGAGCAAAGGGAGTGGCTTATGTTCGGCAAGGTCAAGGCCTTGGGCCTGCTCACGATCGCAATGCTCCTCACGGGTGCCGTGCTCGCCTCGGCAGCCCACGCGGAAACAGAATTCCTGCCCTCGGCGTATCCGGCGATTGTCACAGGCGAACAGATATCGAACGAAGTGCATCCCGAACAAGTTTTCTCAATCGGGGCATTCGGCTCGCTCAAATGCCTCGGCGTCAAATTCACCACGACAGTAAAACAAACCGATGACCACACTCAGTTGACAGTCAAGCCGACGTACTCGAACTGCCTCCTCAACGGCAGTCCCGCGACAATCACAATGAACGGCTGCCATCTCGTTGTGCACGTGGTCAGCACCATGGACATCACGTGCTCACTCGAACCCAAACACATCGTCATCGATGTGTGGAAAAGCATGGTTACCCATCTCGGCGGTGGTGAAACCATTTGCCAATACACAATCGCACCGCAGGCGGGTCTGAAAAGCACCAACCTGAGCAACACAGTGCCGGGCGAAGGGAGGAAGGACGTCGACCTCACATTCTCGGTGGCCAACATCGCGATCAAACGAATTCAGGGGTCGCTGCTGCTCTGCGGGCCTGAAAACCCGATGGGCGGCGTCAAATACACGGGCCTGGTGACACTCAGGGCCTATGAAGACGTCAACGGCGCTGAGGGCAAACAGATCGATTTCGAAGCCTAGTCGTCGTCTGGCGGCTCTTCGCGCGGGCCGGGACGGGCGACCCGGTCCGCGCGAAGGCGCAGTTCTTCTGCGGCCTCGCGCGTAGCGGCCACCGCCTCTTCGGTGACCGCGGCGACGCCCTCGCTCGGCTTGCCGCCGACGATGTCGCGGAAGGCGTTCTTGAAGCGCTCGGTATGGCGGTCGGGTTTGAATCGCTCCTCGGCCTTGGCCTGCTTGGCCGGGTTGCGCTCGCCGTAGCGGCGGCGCCCCCAAGGGGATCCTGGCTTGCCAATTCGCACCGCGCCGTAGATGGCGATCGGGAAGACGAAGAAGCCGACCGTGCCGTGCAGGACGCGCTGCTTGGCAAAGCAGATCGCGACCAAACCGAAGACGAAGGCTGCGCTGAGGATGCTGCCGATCGTCTCCTCGAAGGAGCCGGTGTCGAAGCTGAACGGGCTGAAGCCGAGCAGGATCAACATCATCCCCGCCGCGGCGATCACCGTGGCGTCGATCGAAGCGCGGCCCTCCTCTGCCCAGTAGACGTCGTCGAGGTAGACCCAGAGGGCGAACTCGTCGATCGTCAGCCCCGCCCCGACGCCGAAGAGGAAGGCGCAGATTTCCGCGTAGGGAGTGTCGCCGAGCGCCGCCAGCCCCAGCGTGCCGGCGATCATCATCGTGACGATCCCGAAGACCAGGTGGTGGACGTGGACGCCGCCGTCGCTGACCACGCTGCCGGGCCACCAGGTCACGCGCGGGCTGCGCATCAGGCGGGTGCTCATCCGGATGAAGGCGAAGGAGAGGATGAAGCCGACCAGGACGAGGAAGAGGCCCTGTTTTTCGTCAGCGAGGATCTGGTCGTTCCAGAAGTCACTGAGGATCGTCGCGGTAGTCATCAGCTGGGCGGAGACGAGTGTAGACGTGGGCCGGCGCCCTCCTTGTCCGCAATCAGATCCAGCGTGAGCAGTACTGCGGCGACCGCGTAGAAAGGCGTCAGGACGATGTTGGTCGCGGTGTCGGTCGCCCACTCGGCGACCAGCGAGTCGCCCAGCAGGGCGTGCGTCCCGGCGGTCGCCAGGTTGGTCAGGCCGTCGCTGACGATCTCGATCGGGATGAGGACGGCAAGCACCAGCCAGAAGTGGCCGCGAACCAAACGGACGCTGCGCGATAGCGCGGCGCGCACACCGCGATGCTCTATCTCCGCGATCGGGGCGGCGAGCCCCAGATAGACGAAGAGAAGCAGGCCGGGAACGAAGAAGGCGATGAAGCCCACGGCGACAAGCACGCCGAAGATCAGGTCGACGGCGATCAGCGTCCCATACCGAACCGAGCCGGCCACTTCGCGCAAGCTGGGCTGCTCGCCGTCATGCGGGTGGGTCAGCGCGATCGCCACCGCACCGGTGTAGAAGATCTCGCCGAGCAGGCCGGTCATGACGAGCAACAGCACGGCGAGGACGGCGCTGAAGATCTCCACGCCGCTGCTGAGGCTGAGCGAGGTCGCCTCGACGTGCACGGGGATGGCGTGGACCAGGCCCAGTGGGATGAAGACGAAGCAGGCAAGCGGCAGCAGCGTCCCCGCCCAGGCGAAGTAGGTGCGCCAGATCCGCACGTAGAGGGAGAGGAGGCTCAACCGGCTGTCCATTTATCGGCGCCGGCGTCGCCCAGAAGGGTGCCTACCCCGCTCCTCCAGCTTCGAGCGCGAAGACTGTGTGGCGGGGACCCGCTTCACCTCGCGCAGGTCCGGCACGAGCAGTTCTTCGGCGCAGCGCCGGTGCCAGTGGTGATGTTCGGTGCCGCCCAGGCGCAGCACGTACTGCACCACGGTGTGCTCGGTGCCGATCGGGATGTCGCCGTGGCAGCCCGGGCAACGGTAGAGCTTCTGCCCGAAGCTGCGGATCAACCAGACCTCGTTGCCTTCGTCGTCGAAACCGCGCAGGCTCCAGCGCTTGCTGGGCAGCCCGGCGCTCTCGTTCATCGTTTCGAGAGCCAGGCGAAGCCGGCGGCCATCGCCACGTTGGCGACCCCGGCAAGGCGGAGGCCGAGCTTGGCGCCGGGACGGCTCACCGCCGGCGACTCCGACCAGAGGGCATCGGTCGCGATCTCGGTGCCGCGCAGCCAGGCGAGAGCCCACCAGTCGCGCTCCTCGCCGCGGCTCGCGGCGAGCGCGTGCGCAGCGGCGAAGGTCAGCCAGATCGGTCCACAGCGCCGGAAGAGGTGGGCGGCGTCGGGCGAGGGCTCGTCATGACCGAGCACCCGCAGGGTCGCCCCCGGCGCCGCGATGGCCGCCGATCCGAGCAGCAGATCGAAGGCGATCATGTTGCGATTGGTGAGGCGAAGGGCCTGCTCAACGGTCATTTCACCCTCCATCCAACCAGATTGGAGGGGAAGCGGAAGGGAAAGCATCCGAATCGGCGAAATGGACCGCCGTGACCAAGACCGCAACTAAATCCCCCCAGCTCAAAAGCCTTTCCGAGTACATCCAGGAGCGCTTCGACGAGTTCTCCCGCTCTCAGAAAGACGTCGCCCGCTACATCGTCGACCATCTCGACGAGGCAGCCTTCCTCACCGCCGAGGAGTTGGCCAGGAGAGCGAGCACCTCGTCATCGACGGTGGTGCGCTTCTCCCAGGCCCTCGGCTTCGAGGGCTATCCAGAGCTTCAGCAGGCGGCGATCGAGGAGTACCGCAGCGCCACCGTCGCCGGCAGCGGCGCCACGGCCGGCGGAGCGGCGCTCTTCTCCTTCGACCACTCCGAGCTGGAGGGGTCGCTCAGCGCCGACTACGCGAACCTCGAGGAAACCGCGCGCAACCTCACCCGCGAGCAGGTCGACGGCGCCGTCGCGGCGCTTGCCGAAGCGCAGCGCGTGGTGATCGTCGGCGTCGACCAGATGGCCTTCTTCGCCAGCTACCTGCGCCACATCCTCAGCCTGCTCGACATCCGCGCCGAAATCGTCGCCAGCACCGGCGGCGAGTCGTTGCAGCGGCTCGGGCGAATCGACGAGGAGACGCTCGTCATCGTCCTTTCCTGTGGGCGTGCCCATCCGCTGCTGTTGCGGGCGATGAAGCTCGCCGTGCACCGGCGCGCGCGCACTCTGGCGATCTCCGACGCCTCGATGTCCGAGGTCGGCGAGCACGCCGAACAGACCCTCTACTTCTCCTCGAACAGCCCCTCCTTCGCCCGTTCCAACACGGCGCTGATGGCGCTCGTGCAGGGGCTGGCCCATGGCCTGTACGCGCGAGACGAAGCCGCGCACAAAGACCGCATCAGGGCTTACAAACTGAAGTAACTCGCAAAGCGGCCACCCCCGGACGCGAAGCGGAGGAGGTGGCCGTTTATATTTGGCGGCGTGACCGAGCGCGCAACTTTCCGGGTCAAGACCGGCCTTGCCGAGATGCTGAAGGGCGGGGTGATCATGGACGTGGTCACCCCCGAGCAGGCACGGATTGCCGAGGCGGCCGGTGCCTGTGCGGTGATGGCGCTGGAGCGCGTCCCCGCCGACATCCGCCGCGATGGCGGCGTCGCCCGCATGTCCGACCCGGCGATGATCAAGGGGATCCAGGAGGCGGTGACGATCCCGGTGATGGCCAAGGCGCGGATCGGGCACTTTGCCGAGGCCCAGGTCCTGCAGGCGCTCGAGGTCGACTACATCGACGAGTCCGAGGTGCTGACCCCGGCCGACGAGCGCCACCACATCGACAAGCTCGCCTTCGAGGTGCCCTTCGTCTGCGGCGCGACCAACCTCGGCGAGGCCTTGCGGCGAATCGGCGAGGGCGCGGCGATGATCCGCTCCAAGGGTGAGGCCGGCACGGGCAACGTGGTCGAGGCGGTCCGCCACATGCGCGAGATCGTCGGCGGGATCAAACAACTGACGCAGCTCGGGCCGGAGGAGCTGGCCGGCGCCGCCAAGGAGCACCAGGCTCCGCTCGAAGTCGTCCACGAGGTCGCCGCGCAGGGCCGCCTGCCGGTGCCGATGTTCTGCGCCGGGGGGATCGCCACGCCAGCTGATGCGGCGCTGATGATGCAGCTCGGCGCCGAGGGCAACTTCGTCGGCTCGGGGATCTTCAAGAGCGCCGACCCCGAGCGCCGCGCCCGCGCGATCGTCGAGGCGACCACCCACTTCAACGACCCCGAGCGAGTGACGGCGGCGTCGATCGGTCTCGGCGAGGCGATGCCGGGCCTGGAGATCTCCGAGCTGGCCGCTGCGGATGCGCTTTTGCAGGACCGTGGCGCCTAGCCCCTGGCCCGCGGGTCCTGTCACGAGGGGAGGGGGTGTTAGCGGACTCACCCGTCCGAACACCCCCTCCCCTCGCGCCACCCGCGGGAGGAGCGCTGGCGAGGGATGCTGATCGGTGTTCTGGCCATTCAGGGCGGATTCGAAGCGCATTTGGAGATGCTCCGTGGGCTTGGAGCTGAGGTGAGGGACGTCAGGCTTCCGGCAGATCTGGAGGGGCTCGATGGGCTGGTGATTCCTGGTGGGGAGAGCACTACGATCGTCAAGGGGATCGAGTCGGCTGAGCTGGAGGGGGCGATTCGGGGGCACTACGAGGCGGGCAAGCCGGTCTTCGGCACCTGTGCCGGGATGATCGTCTGCGGCGAGGATCACCTCGGCCTGCTCGACGTGACCACGCGGCGCAACGCCTTCGGTCGCCAGATGCAGAGCTTCGAGGTGGATCTGTCCGTGGACGGGATCGGCGAGGAGGCGCTGCGCGCGGTCTTCATCCGCGCTCCCTGGGTCGAGCGCTACGGTCCCGGGGTCGAAGTGCTTGCCTCTTATGAGGGCCACCCGGTTGCGGTGCGCGAGGGGAGCGTCCTCGCCTGTGCCTTCCATCCCGAGCTGACCGATGATTCGAGGCTGCACGCACTGTTCATGGCGATAACCACCAAAGCGCGAAGCGACGCGCGGGAGAGGGCGGAGACGTGAGAGACCCGAGAGCGGAACGGCTGGCAAAGATCCTGGTCGGCTACTCGACCGAGGTGAAGGAGGGCGAGGTCGTCTCGATCGACGGCGAGAGCGCCGCGGCGCCGCTGCTCCTCGCGGTCTACGAGGAGGTGCTGAAAGCCGGCGCCAACCCGGTCATGAACGTCTCCCTCGAGGGCCAGAGCGTCGCGTACTACAAGCACGCCTCTGACGCTCAGCTGGAGTGGATCGCACCGACCTCGGAATGGCTGCTCGACAATGTCGACGTGCGGATCGCAGTCGGCGCCTCGACCAACACCCGCGAGCTCTCCGGGGTGCCGCCGCAGCGCCAGTCACGCCGCCAGATCGCCACCGGCGAGCTGCTCGGGCGGGCGATGGAGCGCAGCGCCAAGGGCGAGTTCCGCTGGTGCTACACGCTCTTCCCGACCAACGCCTACGCCTCAGAGGCGGAGATGAGCCTGGCCGACTACGAGGACTTCTACTACGGCGCCTGTCTTGCCGACGACGACGATCCGCTGACCGCCTGGAAGCGCGCCTCGGCCGAGACGGTGCGGCTCGCCGAGTGGATCCAAGGGCACGAGGAGGTACGGGTCACGGCGCCAGGCACCGACATCAAGCTGGGGATCGCCGGTCGCACGTTCATCCCCTGCGACGGTCGCCACAACATGCCCGACGGCGAGTTCTTCACCGGCCCGGTCGAGGACTCGGTCGAGGGAGAGGTGACCTTCCACCTGCCGGCGACGATCGGCGGTCGCGAGGTCGCCGGCGTGCGGCTGCGCTTCGAGGCGGGCAAGGTCGTCGACGCGAGCGCCGAGCGCGGCGAGGAGTTCTTGATCGAGCTGCTCGACACCGACGAGGGCGCCCGCCGCCTCGGCGAGCTCGGGATCGGGACCAACTACGCGATCGACCGCGGCACCCGGGAGGTGCTGCTCGACGAGAAGCTCGGCGGCACGGTCCATATGGCGGTCGGCAAGAGCTACCCCGAGTCGGGCGGCGTCAACGAGTCGGCGGTGCACACCGACCTGGTCTGCGACCTGCGCCTCGGCGGCAAGCTCGAAGTCGACGGCACGGTGATGCAGGAAGACGGCAAGTTCGTCGTCTGAGCGCCGCTTGGCTAAGAGACCAGCAGCAAGACGATCACCAAGGCGACCAGGATCGCGATCGCGAGCGCGATCTGCGCTCTGACCTGATCTCGCGGGGGCGACCAGTTGTGCTCGTCCGCGGTGCGAAGGGCGGAGTACCCGACCACGGACAGGCCGCCGATCGCGAGGACGAACGCGACAAAGCCGGCCCGACTGTGCTCGCCGGGAACCCCCAGGTTGACCCCCAGGACGCTGGCGATCAAGGTCGGGATGAGAACGACCGAGGCGAGCACCGCGGCGATGAACTGAAAGTGATCGCGCTGCGCGTGCTCATAGGCCATGAGCTCGTGGCGCACGGTCTGGGAGGCGAGCCGGCAGTCGTCGTGAAGAGCATGGACGTTGTCGAGGGCGAAGCCGTAGCGCCGCTTGGCCTCGGCTGGAACCAGCTCCTGCACTACGGCGGGGGCACCCGAGATCTCACCGCTGAAACGACGCAGAATGGTCGACAGATGACGGTCGAGCTGGTGTGCGACGTCCGCCAGGCCGTCGATCACGCTGGCCTTTTCGGTGACGTCGCCTTTGAGTCGCGGTCTGATGTCGTCATGGAGCTCGATGCCGTCGTTCAGCAGCCACGCCAGCCGTTCGATGTCCTGCAGCTGATCTCGGATCACGGCGGCGACGGCCCGCGCGCTGGTCGCCTGGTGCATCCCGATCGCCTCGGCCACCTCGCGCCCGCTGGCCGTGCGACCCTGGGGCAGGAATCGTGTCAGCACGTCGGCTGGCACTAATTTCCTTTGCGAGACGCGCTTGGCGGTCCCGGCCCGATCCGAGCAGAAGGTGTCGGGGAGCCGCACTGAGACGATCGCGTTGCCGAAGACCCCGACGGTCGCGCGGAGAACGGTGTACGCGAGCTCGGCACCGTCGGACAAGCCGCTCTTTTCGGGTCTGAAGCCGGCGGTCGGGAACGCCGTCAGCGGGCAGCCGCCCGCGTCCTTTTGGAGTTCGGCTACGACACGCGGCTCGAAGAGCGCGTCGCGAACCGTGCCGAAGGCGCCCCTCGAGTAGGCGAACGGCAGCGCGCGCAGGAGCCGGGTCGAGCCGAGCTCGCCGTCGACGCGATGCGGCGCCGGTGCGTGCAGGCCGATCGCCGTGAGCGCCTCTTGCACGAGGTTCCAGTAGATGCGGGGCGTCGGCAGGGCGCCCCATACCTTGTACTCCCCTTCGAGCCATTCGGACTGGAGCTGGTCGTCGATCTCCAACTGAGTCTCGATCCAAACCGTCGCCCCGTCGGCCTTCGCGACCCTGAGCCGCTCCAAGCTTGCGCTGACGGAGAGATCCTCGACGGCCTCCCACTCGCCGCGCCCCGCCTTTGGCCAGATAGTCGCGCAGGTGGGAAGCACGGGCACCGGTATGTCCAGGTAGGCGGACGTATCGCCCATTGAGCGTAATGCTATTTACAATCGCTCGAAGATGTATTACTGATTGGGTAGCGGCGAGCCCGCCAGAAGGAAGAACCAGCCGACGAAGACGAGTCCGGCCAAGAGCACCGAGCCCATCATCACCGCCTCGACCACCGTGGTGGTCCCGGCAGCGCCGCCGCTGTCGCGCATGCTCTTCAGCCAGCTCGGCCGCATCGGCGCCAGCCGGTTCGTGCCGGTGATTCGCATGTAGAGAGCGTTGAGGCGACCGATCAGCCAAGCGTCGAGGACGACCGTCAGGATGATCCCGATCGCCACCACGGCGTAGGGCCCTGCGGCTGGGAACTGCGTCGAAGCGACCTTCGAGCCGATCCAGAGCCAGCCCACCGGGATCGCCGTCCACAGCGCCAGGGCGGTAAGCAGCATCACGACGAAGACGCCACTGGCCATCAGGCCTCGAAGGGCGCTCGATGCGTGCGAGTGGGTGATCGTCTCCGCGTGCATCCCTTACTCATAGAATGGCAAACGATGTCCGGGCATTCGAAGTGGTCCTCGATAAAACACAAGAAGGGCGCGGCTGACGCCAAACGCGGCAAGCTCTTCACCAAGCTGGCGCGCGCGATCACCGTCGCCGCCCGTGATGGTGGCGGCGACCCCGACAACAGCCCGGCGCTTGCGACGGCGATCCAGAAGGCGCGGGACGCCTCGATGCCCAAGGACAACATCCAGCGGGCGATCGACCGGGGCACCGGCGAGGGCAGCGATGCCACCGCTATCGAGAGCGTCGTTTTCGAGGGGTACGGCCCCGGCGGCGCTGCGATTCTGGTCGAGGCGCTGACCGATAACCGCAACCGCACCAGCGCCGAAGTGCGCCACGCTTTCAGCAAGCACAACGGCAGCCTCGGCGAGCCGGGTTCGGTCGCCTGGATCTTCGAGAAACGGGGTGTGCTCGCGGTCGACGGCGCCCGTTACGGCGAGGACGATCTGATCGCGGCGATCGACGCCGGCGCCGAGGACGTGCGCGAGGAGGGGGATCTGCTGCGGGTGCTCTGCGAGCCGGCCAGCCTCAGCGCTGTCCGCGAGGTGTTGGAGGCCGGCGGGGTCGAGATCCAGTCTGCGGACGTGACGATGGAGCCGAAGAGCACGGTGGAGGTCAAAGGCAACGATGCGAAGTCGCTGCTGGGCCTGATCGAAGACCTCGAAGACGACGACGACGTCAACGAGGTCCACGCCAACTTCGACATCCCCGACGAGGTGCTCCAGCAGCTAGCTGCGTAGAGGCATCCGGGAGCGCGTCCAGAATCACTTCCTATGCAAGTAGTGATGGGGATCGACCCCGGCGCAGCCAACCTCGGCTTCGGCATCGTCCGGGTCGAGGGCAATCGCATGGTCGCCCTCGACGGCGGTGTCGTCGAGACGACGGCCGAGCTGCCGATGGAGCGCCGTCTGGAGCGGATCCACGGCTCCATCGCCGAGCTGATCGCCTGGCACGAGCCGAAGGCGATGGCTGTCGAGGACGTCTTCTTCGGCAAGAACGTGCAGACGGCGATGACCGTCGGCCGCGCCAGTGGAGTGGCGATGCTCGCCGCAGCGCAGGCCGGCATCGCCTGCTTCACCTACACGCCGCAGGCGATCAAGATGGCCGTCTGCGGCAGCGGCGCCGCCGGCAAGAAGCAGGTGCAGAGAATGGTCGGGACCCTGCTGGGCCTGCCTGAGCTTCCTACCCCTGACCACGCCGCCGACGCCCTGGCTGTGGCGATCTGCCATGGGGGCGGCAGCGGCCGCCGCGCTGCCATCGAGATGGCGGAGGGAGTCGCGCAGTGATCGCGGCGGTGCGCGGCGAGGTGATGGTGCGACGGCCCGACCATGTCGTGATCGATGCCGGCGGGGTCGGCTACCGGCTCACGGTCTCGGCCGAGACGTTGAAGGCGGTGCCGGCGACCGGCCGCGAGGCCTTCCTGCACGCCGAGCTCGTCTCGCGCGAGGACTCGCTGGCGCTGTTCGGCTTTGCCTCCGAGGAGGAGCGCGACCTCTTCGGGCAGCTGGTCTCGGTCAGCGGCGTCGGGCCGAAAGTCGCGATCTCGGTGCTTTCCGGTGGGCCGGCCCGAGAGCTGCTGCGCGCAATCGCCGCCGGCGACGCGAAACGATTCCAAGCCGCACCGGGGATCGGCAAACGGACCTCGGAGCGGATCATCGTCGAGCTGCGCGAGAAGGTCGCGGGGGCGTTGGAGGAAGAGGTGACGCTGGCCGCCGGCGATGACGACCCGCGTGCGCTCGCCCGCGACGGCCTCGTCAACCTCGGCTACGCGCCGCTGGAAGCCGAGCAGCTGCTCGACGGGATAGACGGCGGCGATGCCGAGGAGTTGCTCGCCAGCGCTCTGCGCAAAGCCGGGTCCGGGAGGAAGGCGGCGTGAACGAGAAACGGATCCGCACCCCCGGCATCGACGGCGACGATGGCGAGCCCGAGGTCCGCATACACGACGCGCGCGCCGACATCCCCGACGAAGACCTCGACCGCTCGCTGCGACCGCCGAGCCTTGACGACTTCGTCAACCAGGCGCAGGTGACCGAGCAGCTGGCGATCTTCATCGAGGCGGCAAAGCGTCGGGGCGAGCCGCTCGACCACGTCCTGCTCGCCGGCCCGCCGGGGCTCGGCAAGACCTCGCTGGCCCACATCGTCGCTGCCGAGATGGGGGTGCCGCTGGTCCAGACCGCCGGCCCGGCGTTGGAGCGCAAGGCCGACGTCGCCTCCTTCCTCACCTCGCTCGAGCCCGGCAGTGTCTTCTTCGTCGACGAGATCCACCGGCTCGGCCGGGCGGTCGAGGAGACCCTCTACCCGGCGATGGAGGACGGCGAGCTGCCGGTGGTGCTCGGTCAGGGCGCCGGCGCCCGCACCGTGACTCTGCCGCTGCCGCCATTCACGCTGGTCGGCGCGACGACCCGGGCGGGCCTGCTGACGACGCCGCTGCGCGACCGCTTCGGGGTCAGCCACCGGCTTGAGCACTACAACCCCGTTCACCTGGCCGAGATCATCGAGCGCTCTGCCGGCATCCTCGAAGTCGAGATCGACGCCGAAGGCGCGCGCATCATCGCCGAACGTTCAAGGGGGACGCCAAGGGTCGCCAACCGCCTGCTGAAGCGGGTGCGCGATTTTGCCCAGGTAAAGGGCAGCGGCAGTGTCGACGCAGGCGTCGCCGCCGCCGGGCTGGAGATGCTCGAGGTCGACGCCGGTGGGCTCGACCGCAGCGACCGCAGCCTGCTCGACACGGTCGCGACCAAGTTCGCGGGTGGCCCGGTTGGCCTCTCGACCCTGGCGGTGGCGATCGGCGAGGAGCAGGACACGATCGAGGACGTGCTCGAGCCCTACCTGCTCCAGCAGGGCTTGCTGAAGCGGACTCCGCGCGGCAGAGTGCTGACCGAGAGGGCCTACGAGCATCTCGGGATTCCGATGCCGGACCGAGCGCGCAGTCTGTTCTGAGCGGACTCTCAGTAGCCTGTGGTGGGATGCCTTTCTTCATCTGCCCTAACTGCGGGAACAGGGAGCTGAGCGCGGACCGGACAGCCGGTTTCAGCACCCGTCCAAAGGGCTGCTCCAAATGCGGCTTCGGCTTCGTTTTCGAGCTGCTCGACGATTACTACCCGGCGCCGAACGCGGCCTTCTTCGTCTGCGATCAGCAGGCGCGGGTGATCGACGCCGGGCGCGGCAGCTTCGAGCTCACCGGCCTGACCGACGAGGATGTGATCGGTCGTCCCGTGAAAGAGGTCCTCGGCCTGCAGTGGGAAGCCGAGGACAACGGCGACCCGATCGAGACCTCGCTCGAGTGGGGGGTTCGCTCGCTCGGCAAAAAGGTCTCGGTGAACGCCGAGGGCGATCTCCCCGCCGAAGCTGTCGCTGACGTTTTCCCCGCCTACGACGACGACGGCGGTCTATTGATCGTCCTGACGCCGGAGAGCTGAGGCGATGAAACGGCGCAGAAATCTCTTCGTGCTGCTCTTCGTCTTGGGGCTGATCGTCTTGTCGGCTCTGGTGGTCGCGAACAAGCCGACCAAGCTCGGCCTCGACCTCAAGGGCGGCGTCGAGCTCGTCTACGAGGGCACCCCGACGGGCGAAGTAAAGGAAGTCAGCGGCGAAGACATCGAACGCTCGATCGAAATCATCCGCGAGCGGATCGACAAGCTGGGGGTCGCCGAGCCCGAAGTCGCTCGCCTGGGCACGAAGGAGATCTCGGTCAGCCTTCCCGACGTGACCAATGCGGAGCGGGCGATCGAACAGGTCGGGTCCACCGCCCAGCTCCAGTTCTACGACTGGGAACCCAACCTGATCGGCCGCTCGAAAGCGATCGGGGGCGTACCGGGGCGGGAACCACCGGCAAAAGCCCTTGAAGAAGCGAACGAAGAATGGAAAGCCGCCGGACGCAGCACCTCGAAGAAAGAAAACCAGCAGCTGATCTTCGCCGGTGCCTACGCGACGCCCTACGGCGCCGTCAATCTTGCCGCCGAACAGGAGCCGGTCGCCAACTGCACCACCTGCTCGACGACCAAACCGCGCTACTACCTGTTCGAATCGCTGCCGCCGCACAAGATGATCGCCGGCCCCGAGTTCTCCGAAGAAGACCTCTTCATCTCCGCCACCGGCCGCAAACGCTCACACAAGGGCATCGTCAAAAAGGTCCCGGCGGGGACGATCGTCATCTCCGAACAGCCTTCCGACCCGAACGGAAAGGTGGTCGAAGGAATCGAGAACGCCGGCTGGTACGCGCTCAAGGACAACCCGGCCCTCTCCGGCACCGACATCACCAACCCGAAGCAGGAAACCGACGAACTCGGCCAGCCCAACGTCACCTTCACGTTCACCGACAAGGGGCAACAGGCCTTCCAGGACGTGACCCGCAAGATCGCCCAGCGCGGTCAGGCACGGGCGATCGGGCCCGCCTCCGGCGAACAGGCGGAACAGCTCTCGGGTCACTTCGCGGTCGTCCTCGACAACGAAGTCAAGACCCGGCCGATAATCGACTTCTCCCAGAACCCCGACGGGATCGACGGCCGCACCGGCGCCCAGATCTCGGGCGGCTTCAACAGCATCCAGGAAGCGCAGGACATCGCGACCTTCCTGCAGATCGGCGCCCTGCCGGTCAACCTGAAGCTGATCAGCCAGACCCAGGTCTCGGCGACGCTCGGCAGCCAGGCGCTGCACGCCGGGATCAAGGCAGGCGTCATCGGCCTCGCTCTCGTCATCATCTTCCTGCTGCTCTTCTACCGCGTCCTCGGGCTGATCGCCGTTGTCGCTCTCGGCGCCTACGGGGTGATCTTCTTCGCCCTGGTCAAACTGATCCCGATCACCCTGACGCTGCCGGGGATCGCGGGGCTGGTCCTGACGATCGGGGTCGCGGCCGACTCCAACATCGTCATCTTCGAGCGGATCAAGGAGGAGGTGCGCGCCGGGCGGCCGATGGCTGCCGCGATCGCCGCCGGCTACCGCCGCGGCATCGCGACGATCGTCGACGCCAACGTCGTCACCCTGCTCACCGCCTTCATCCTCTTCGTCCTCGCTACGGCCGGGGTCAAGGGCTTTGCCTTCGTTCTCGGCATCGGCACGATCGTCTCGCTGCTGACCGCGGTCGTCTTCACCCAGGCCCTGCTGCTCAGCATGAGCCGGACGCGTTTCCTGCGCTCGCCGAGCGTGCTCGGCGCCTCCGGCCAGGGCGTGCGCTGGCATTTCGACTTCATGGGCGCGAGCCGCTGGTTCTTCTCGATCTCGGGGATGATCCTGATCGTCGGCGCGCTGGCGCTCGCCACCCAGCAGCTCAACTTCGGCATCGACTTCGAGTCGGGGACGCGGATCAAGGTGGCCCTGGTCAAGCCGACCGACGAGGAAGGCGTCCGCGACACGCTTGACGCCGCCGGTGTCTCCAGCGAGGAGATCCAGCAGGTCTCCGACCCCGAACTCGGCGAAAACGTCTTCCAGATCCAGGCGCGAGAGCTGGGTCCCAGTCAGGTGGCGAAGGCGCAGAGCGCGCTCGAGTCCGAATTCGAAGTGGCTGAAAACGGCTTCGACAGCACCAGCGTCGGGCCGACCTTCGGTCAGCAGGTGGCGAACAGCGCAATCAAGGCATTGATCTTCTCGCTGCTGGTGATCTGCGCCTACGTCGCCTTCCGCTTCGACCCGAAGTTCGCGGTCCCGGTCCTGATCGCGATCTTCCACGACATCCTGATCACCGCGGGCGTCTACTCGCTGACCGGCCGGGAGGTGACGAGCGGAACGGTCGCCGCCTTCTTGACCATCTTGGGCTACTCGCTATACGACACGATCATCGTCTTCGACCGCATCCGCGAGAACCTGCCGCGGATGCCGCGGGCAGCCTTCTCGCAGATCGTCAACCGCTCGATGAGCGAGGTACTGACCCGTTCCCTGGCGACCAGCTTCTCGACCCTTCTCGGCGTCTTCGCCCTGCTCGCCTTCGGCGGTGCCACGTTGCAGGATTTCGCTTTTGCGATGCTGGTCGGGATCGTCTCCGGCACGTACTCCTCGATCTTCATCGCCTCGCCGGTGCTGACTGCCTGGAAGGAACGCGAGCCCGGCTACGCACGGCGGCGGGCGCGGATCGCCGAGATCGACGGCACCGTTCCGGCCTACGCCGACGACGTCGCTCTGGCGAAGTTGAGCGACGACAGTGCGTCCGAAGCTGAGATCGAGGAGGAGCTTGCCGCGGTGGCCGTTGCCGACCCTCCTCTTGCCGACGGTGGCGATCCTTCGTCAAATGGCGAGAGCACGGCCCCGGTCGAGCCGGTCGACCCGGAGACGACGGCACGGCGCGAGCGCAACGCAGAGCGACGTGAGCGCCGCAAACAGCGTCGCAAACACGGAAGGAAGCGCTAGATGGCTCTGCTGGTCTGGTTCACGATGGGGATCGCCCTCTGGCACTTCACGGTCTTCCTGCCCGATCGCTTCTGGCAGGGCATTGTCGGGGCCTTTCTGGGCTCGGTGGTCGGCGCCGTCGTCTTTGGCGCGATCGTCGAGATCGTCTCCGACCGTGGTCTCGGTACGACCGATCTGGCGACTGCGCTGACCGCGATTCCCGGCGTTGCGATCGGGCTCGGCGTGGTCTGGGCGATCGGCGTTCGCTCGGAACAAGCGGCCTGAAACGCGCCGAAATCCGTCCCAGGCGCTTCCTAGCCTGGCTGCGTGTCGGAAACCATCCACGCGTACAAGGCCGAGCCGTATGACTACGCCGAGGTGCGCACCCTCGGCGAGGAGCTTGGACTCAGCGAGCCCGTCGCGATAACCCTGGTTCGACGTGGATACCGGACCCCCGAGCAGGCCCGGGCTTTTCTCGACGCGGACGAGTCGTATTCCCCCGCTGAGTTCAACTCGATGGCGGCAGTCGCCGAGAGGGTTCTCGCGGCGATCGCCGCGGGCAAGCGGATCACCGTCCATGGCGACTTCGACGTCGATGGTGTCTGCGCGACGACGATCTTGGTCAGCACCCTGCGTGGGCTCGGCGGCGAGTGCGACTGGCTGATCCCCGATCGCATCGCCGACGGCTACGGGCTCAGCGCCGAGAACATGGAGAAGCTGGCCGAGCGCGGCACTGAGCTGCTGATCACCGTCGATTGTGGGATCACGGCTGTCGAGGAGGTGAAGCTCGCCCGGGCGCTGGGCATGGATGTCGTGGTCACCGATCACCACCAGCCTGGTCCGGAGCTGCCCGATTGTCCGATTCTGCATCCGGGGGTTGACGGGTATCCGTTTGAGCAGCTTTGTGGGACGGCGGTGGCTTGGAAGTTGAGTTGTGCGTTGCGGGGGGAGGAGGGATCGGGTGCCCCTCCCCCGGAGACCGTTGCGCAGCCGGTCGCGGACCCGGGCTCGAGCGCGGTTCCTGCAGCCTCCGGGGGAGGGACACCCGATCCCTCTGACACGGACCTGGATCTCGTTGCTCTAGCCACTGTCGCCGATGTTGTGCCGCTGGTTGGGGAGAACCGGTCGCTGGTCAGGCGGGGGCTGGCTGAGGTTCGGCGGGCTCGTAGGCCTGGGATGCGGGCGCTGTTGGAGGCTGCTAAATGTGAGCCGACTCAGGTCGATGAGGGGGATTTGGCGTTTCGGCTGGCGCCGCGGATCAATGCTGCGGGGCGCTTGTATCGGGCCGATGCGGGAGTTGAGCTGTTCCTCACTGAGGATGAGGGGCGAGCGGCTGAGATTGCGACGGAGCTGAGTCGGGCCAACAGCGAGCGCAGGTCGACCGAGCGGGAAGTCGATACCGCTGCGGAGGCCGCGCGACGCGAGCTGCCCGATGAGTTGCGCGAAGGAATGGGTCTGGTTTTGGCGGGTGAGGGTTGGCATCTCGGCGTGATCGGGATCGTCGCCTCCCGGCTGGTCGAGCGGCATCACCGGCCCGTCGTCGTCATCTCCCTTGACGGAGAGGGGGGAGGGCGTGGGTCCGGTCGCAGCATTCCCGGGTTCGATTTGCTTGCCGCGCTCGAGGCCTGTGGCGAGCATTTGGAGAGCTTTGGTGGGCACCGGGCGGCCGCTGGGCTGCAGCTGCGTGCCGAGAACCTCGATGTCTTCCGCGCCGCCTTTGCCGCTCACGCCGCCTCGGTTCTCGGTCCCGAGGACCTGCGGCGCACCGAGCGGGTCGATGCGATGGTCGGCGGGGCTGGACTGGGGCTCGAGCTCGCCGAGGAGCTGCAGCAGCTCGCTCCGTTCGGGATGGGCAACCCCGGTGTGCGTCTGCTCGTTCCCTCGGCGAGGGTGCGCGACGTGCGCGCGATGGGAAAGGAGGGCACGCACGCTCGCTTCAGCTTGCACAGCGGCGCCCATCGCGCCCTCGGGGTCGTCTTCGGTCGCTCGAAGTTGGGAGTGGGGGAGGACGATCCGGTTGATGCCACGGTGCGGCTGGAGGTCAACCATTGGAATGGCTCGGTTGAGCCGCGCGTGGTCCTACGCGAGCTTTATCCCCGCGAGATGCTGGAGGATGAGGCGAGCGCCGAGGAGCAGTGGTGGCAGCGATTCGAGGCCGAGCTGGCAACGGACCCCGCCGCAGCCTGGCCGCCGACGGGCCTCAAAGTGGACTATTTGGACACTTTGAGGCCCGTCGGCAGGGAGGAGGTGCGGCCGCGGAGCTCGCCGGCTGCGGTGGTGGGCGAGCTGGCTTCGTCTGGAGGTGGGGGGGTGCTTGCTGTGGTTGCGGACCGTGCCCGGCGTGCCGCGCTGGCGGGCGATGGCGTGGTGCTTGCTGACGGCGCGTCGCTCGAGGCCGATCCCGACCTTGCTGCCAGCTTCGAGCATGTCGTGCTTGTCGATCCGCCCGCCTTCGCCCAGCACGAGGGGCTGGCGCTGCGTCCCACAGCCGGCGGGGGTTACGCCCACCTGGCCTGGGGTGAGGCCGAGCATCGCTTCGCGCTCGCCATGCTCGACGAGCAGCTGACCCGGCGGACCGTCCTGATCGCCATGTTCAGGGATCTGCGCGAGGCGGGCGAGTCGAGCGGCGCCGAACTGCTGGCAGCCCTGCAGGGGAGCGGCCGGCACCCCCGCAGTGCCGAGACCGCGGCCCGCTGCCTGCGGGTCCTGGGCGAGCTGGGTCTGGTGCAGGGATCGACCGCGGGAGGTGACGGCAGCGTCGGCGTCGTATCCTCAGAGGAGACAGAACTCGAGCGCTCGGCCGCGTTCCGCGCCTACGGCGCCCGCCACCAGGAGGGCCTGACATACCTCAAACGACGCAAACAGCCCTAGAGCAGCGAGAGCTTCTCGCCGATCTTTTCGCTGTGGTCGAGGAGTTCGATTCGGCGTCGGCGGTCGACACCGGGTCGAACGGCGACACTGCTGTCGCCGTGGCGACGATCGACCGCGCCGCCCTGACGCGTGCGTTCGATTTCGCCTGCGACCGCCACGCCGACCAGATGCGTCGCTCCGGCGACGAGTTCATCACCCACCCCGTCGGCGTCGCCCAGATCTGCGCCGGAATGCGGCTCGATACCGAGACCCTCTGCGCGGCGCTGCTGCACGACACGGTCGAGGACACCAGCGCCAGCCTGGAGGAGATCCGGACCGAGTTTGGCGAGGAAATCGCCCAGCTCGTCGACGGCGTCACCAAGCTGACCGGGATGACCTTCGAGAGTCGCGACGAGCGGCAGGCGGAGAACTACCGCAAGATGATGGTGGCGATGGCCACCGACGTCAGGGTGATCCTGATCAAGCTGGCCGACCGTCTGCACAACATGCGCACGCTCGGCGCGCTGCCGAAGCAGAAGCAGATGGCGAAGTCGCGCGAGACCCTGGAGATCTACGCGCCGCTGGCCCACCGGCTGGGGATCCACGCGATCAAATGGGAGCTCGAGGACCTCTCCTTCGCCACCCTGCACCCGCGCAAGTACAAGGAGATCAAACAGCTGGTCGCCCAGCAGCGCGACGAGCGCGAGGTCTACGTCAACCAGGCGGGCGCGTTCCTCGGCGAGGAGCTGGAGGCTGTCGGCATCGAGGCCGAGATCTCCGGTCGCGCCAAGCACTTCTACTCGATCTACACGAAGATGACCAAGAAGGGCCGCGAGTTCAACGAGATCTTCGACCTGACCGCGATGCGCGTGATCGTCGGCTCGGTCAAGGACTGCTACGGGGCGATCGGGGTCATCCACTCGCTCTGGAAGCCGCTGCCCGGGCGCTTCAAGGACTTCGTCGCGATGCCGAAGGCCAACATGTATCAGGCGCTGCACACGACGGTGATCGGGCCCGAGGGCAAGCCGCTCGAGATCCAGATCCGCACCGGTGAGATGCACAGCCTGGCCGAGTACGGGATCGCCGCCCACGTCGCCTACAAAGAGGGCGGCAGCGACGACCCGAAGCGCGAGAAGATGACCTGGCTGCGTCAGCTGGTCGAGGCCGAGGGCGACCAGGACCCGGCCGAGTTCCTCGAGTCGCTGAAGGTCGACCTGTTCGAGGATGAGGTCTTCGTCTTCACCCCGAAGGGCGAGGTGAAGAACCTCTCGGCCGGCTCGACTCCGCTCGACTTCGCCTACGCGGTCCACACCGACGTCGGCCACCGCTGCGTCGGCGCCAAGGTCAACGGCTCGATCGTGCCGCTGCACTACCAGCTGCGCTCAGGCGACATCGTCGAGGTACTGACCGCGAAACAGAACCGGGGGCCCTCGCGCGACTGGCTGAAGCTGGTGCGGACCAGCCGCGCCCGCAACAAGATCCGCGCCTTCTTCAAACAGGAACGGCGCGAGGATGCCGAGAAGAAGGGCCGCGACGCGCTCGAGGAGTCGCTGCGCAAGCGCGGCCTGCCGATGCAGAAGCTGGTCATGTCGCCGCTGCTCGCCCAGGTGATCCGCGAGATGGGCTTCCACAAGGCGACCGAGTTCTACATCGCCCTCGGTCAGGGCAAGATCTCGACCAAGGCCGTCGCCAACAAGCTGATGCAGCGGCTGAAAGAGGGCGAGGCGGTCGAGGACGAGCAGCCGATCGGCTTCGAGGGCGCGCGCGAGGACAAGGCACGGCGGACCAAGGATGCCTCCAACTACGGGATCCGGGTCAAGGGCGCCGACAACGTCGCGGTGCGCCTCGCCAAGTGCTGCCGGCCGGTGCCGGGCGACACGATCGCCGGCTACGTCTCGCTCGGCCGGGGGATCACGATCCACCGCGCCGACTGCAAGAACGTCAAGGCGCTGATGAAGTCGCCGGAACGCTTCGTCGAGGTCGCCTGGGAGGGCGAGAACGAGTCCTCCTACCGGGTCGAACTCCAGATCGACGCCTACGATCGCACTCGCCTGCTCGAGGACCTGTCACGGACTTTCTCAGAGGCCGGGATAAACATCCTCGGCGCCAGCTGCATGACCAAGCACCCGATGGTGAAAAACCGTTTCGTCGTCGAGGTCGGGGACACCGAGCAGATCAAGCAGTGCATCTCCCGCTTACGCAACGTCGAGAGCGTCTTCGACGCCTACCGGATTACGCCGGCCAGCTGATCAGGCGACGATGGTGAGCGCGCCGGGCGCGACCGCCAGGTCGATGCGCGTGCGCTCGCCGATGTAGTCGCCGTCCACCTGGATCGGGAAGGGACGGGCGATCCCGTCCTTGGTCTCGGAGATCGAGGCGATGCTGGCCCTCTTGACGTCTTCGAAGTGCTCGATCTGGCGGTGTTGTGCGGCTGGCCGCTTCTCGCTGAAGAGCTTTGGGATCAGCGTCGGCATGTCTCGCTGCGCGGCTCGCTTCAACACGCCCAGCGAGAGGGTGCCGTCGTCGATCTCGACCCCCTCGCAAACGCGGATCGGGCTGCTGGCGAAGTAGGTGAAGGGGTCGGAGTTCTGCGCCAGCGCGGTGACCCCTTCGCTCGTCCGCGTGCCGTCGATCTCTACCCGCAGCCGAACCGGTTTGACCATGTAGCTGCGGTAGAAGGCCGAGATCGCCGCCCAGCTGTAGTAGTAGGGACCGGCGCGCGACTTGAGGCGGGGGTGGGCGTCGACGCGCTTGACCACGGTGGCGTCGATGCCGACGCCACAGGAGAAGACGAAGTGGCGCTGGTCGACCGTGCCGAGGTCGATCTTGCGCGGCGCCCACTCGTCGACCAGGGCGAGCAGGTGCTCGGTGGCGTCGACGACGTCGTTGGGGATGCCAAGCGTGCGACAGACGACGTTGGTCGAGCCGCCCGGCAGGACCGAGACCGGCACTTCGGTGCCGGCAAGCCCGTTGGCGACCTCGTTCAGGGTGCCGTCGCCACCGAAGGCGACGACGATGTCGTAGCCGTGGTCGCGCACCTCGCGGCCTATCTCCGTGGCGTGGTTCTGCGCCTCGGTTGCGACCGCCTCGACCTCGTAACGCCCCTGCAGCGCGTAGACGACCAGGTTCTTGAGCCGGTCGGAGACGGTCGTCGCGTAGGGGTTGACGATCAGCAGCATCCGCTTCTTGGTGGGCTTGCGTGCTTTTCCGGAACCGAGTCTGACCATCGAGCGCTGCAATCTATGCGGCCTGGGTATCGTGCGGGTGATCGCTGCCCCGTCGACACGCATCCTTGCCGTCGGGACCCTGCTCTCTGCACTCGCGTTCTGCTGGCCGGTCTCCGGCGTCATGGCGAAGTCGGCCGGCCCGCGGGCCGAATACACGACGCTAGGCTACAACCGGGCGCATGGTTTCTTCTACGGCACGGCCAAGATGCCCCCGAAGGCGGATGGCTCCGGCGACTTTTCCTGTCTCGCCGGAAATCGCCACTTCCCCGATGGTCCGCGCCTATTGAGGATCTTTCGTGTCATGCCCGGCCCCGATCGCGCGATCTCAGCCGAAGTCGCTGCCGGGGCGACGCCCGAGAACGGCAGGTTGGAGTGGAAATTCGAGCGCAAGCATGCCCCGACGGGCCGTTACTACGTCGTCTTCGAAGCGAAGATCCCGACCGCGCCGGGCGCTGCCAGCGAATGCCCGAGCTTTCGCTCGCCCGCGACCCTGCTGCCGCGACCTCGGCGTTCTAGGTGATCGCCTCGTAGCGGACAACCTCTCCGTCCTCGACTTCGCGCACGCGGCCCTCGTTGAGCAGCAGGTCGGCATGCCCGATCACCTCGGAGAGGGTGAGGAAGGCCTGGGTCACGGCGACGTCGCCCCAGATCGCCTGGGCGATCTCGTATCCGGTGCGGGGCTGCTCCGCGATCAGGCCGTAGATCTTCTCCTTGCGCCGGTCGTGTTTGGCGAGACGGTCGTCGATCAGCGCCACGTGGTCGACGATCGGCTCACCGTGGCCCGAGAGGACGATCTCGGCCGGCATCTCGCGCGTCTTCCTCATCGACTCGATGTAGGTGACGAGCGCCTGGGTGCGCTGCGAGGAGCCGTCGAGCGGACGGGTGATCAAGGGGTTGGACGAGATGTGGGCGATCAGGTGGTCGGCGGCGATCAGGATCCTGCGCTGCTCGTCCCAGAAGACCGTGTCGGAGGGGCTGTGGCCGGGCCGGTGCAGCGTCTGCAGGGTCCGGTCCCGGAACTGCACTGGCTGGCCATCCTCGAGCGGCTGCGTCACCTCTGCCTTCGAGCCCCAGCCACGGAAGCTGCGCGAGACGCTCTGCAGGGCGAAGGCGACCTCCTGGGGGATGCCGTTGCGCAGCATCAGCTCGACCGCGAACTCGTCCTCGCGTTCGGCGTCCTCGCCGAAGTTGGCAAGGCGCTCGGCGGCGAGCCCGAGCGCCGCGACTTCGGCACCCGAGTGCTCGACCACGATCTCGACCAGGCCAAGGTGGTCGATGTGCTGGTGGGTGAGGATGACCAGCTCGAGGTCGTCGATCGAGTGTCCCCGCTCGGCCAGCTGGCTCTGCAGCTCGTCGAGCGCCTTGCCGGAGTTGGGACCGGTGTCGATCAGGGTCAGCGGCTCGTCCTCGAGCAGGTAGCAGTTGACCCGTCCGACCGCGAAGGGAGTCGGTATCTGGAGCCGGTGGATGCCTGCCAGTGCGGCCTGCTCGAGCGCCTCCTCCGGCGTCAGCGTCACGCCCGGATCAGCCCCAGCAGCTCGTCCCGTTTGGCCTCCATGTCCTCGCGCGAGACGAGCGACTCGAGGTTGAGGCGGAGTAGCGGCTCGGTGTTCGAGGGGCGCACGTTGAAGTGCCAGTCGGGGTAGTCGATCGAGACTCCATCAAGGGTGGTCATCTGGCCATCGGAATAGCGCGCTGCGATCTCATCCATTTTCGCCGCCTGGTCGCCGACCTCGGAGTTGATCTCGCCGGAGATGAAGTAGCGCGAGCGGAACTCGGCCATCAGCTCCGCCAGCGAGCGCCCGTCGCGCGAAAGCAGCTCCAGCACCAGCAGGGCTGGGATCGTGCCCGAGTCGGCGCACCAGAAGTCACGGAAGTAGTAATGGCCGGAGACCTCGCCACCGAAGACGGCGTTCTCTTCGCGCATGCGGATCTTGAAGAAGGCATGGCCGACCCGAGAGAGGTCGGAACGACCGCCCTCGGCGGCGACCAGGTCCGGCACCGCGCGGCTGGAGCGCGGGTCGTAGAGGATCGTCGCGCCGGGGTTGCGGCTCAGCGCGGCACGGGCGAGCAGGGCGCAGATGAAGTCGCCGTCGCAGAACGAGCCTTCGCCGTCGATGAAGAAACAGCGGTCGGCGTCGCCGTCCCAGGCGATGCCCAGATCGGCGCCGCCGGAGCGCACCCGGTCTTCGATCAACTTGCGGTTCTCCGGCAGCAGCGGGTTCGGCTCGTGGTCGGGGAACTCTCCGTCGGGTTCGAAGTACATCTCGTCCAGGTCCAGTCCCAAGCTTGCGCAGGGTGGGGCCGACCATAGGACCCGCCATGCCGTTGCCACCGTCGACGACGACCTTCAGCGGTTTGATCGCGTCAGGATCGATGAAGGAGAGTGCGTGCTTTCGGTACTCGTCCCAGATGTCGACCTCCTCGAAGGAGCCGCCGCCTGGGGCAGGGCCGAGCCCGGCCTCGATCTCGCGCCGCACGTCGCCGATGCCGGCTTCGCCGGATAGGGCCAGCGCACCCTCGCGAACGAGCTTGACGCCCGTGTAGGCCTTTGGGTTGTGGGAAGCGGTCACCATCGCGCCGCCGTCGAGCTCCTGCGAGCCGACCAGGTGGTAGAGCATCTCGGTGGCGACCATCCCGGCGTCGAGTACCGTCGCGCCCTCGAAGATCAACCCGTCGCGCAGCTCCGCGGCCATCGCCGGCGCCGTCAAGCGCATGTCCCGGCCGAGGCCGACGCGAAGTTCGCTCGGTTGCTTGCCGCGCAGCCGCGCCAGCACGCGGGCGAATCCGCGTCCGATGGCAAGCGCCGTCGTCTCGTCCATTTCCTCGCCGTAGAGGCCGCGGATGTCATACGCCTTGAAGATCTGGCTGGGGGCCAGCGGGGTGACCTCGGTCATCTCAAAACGCTCCTTTCAGCGCCTCGAAGCTCTGCTCGAGCGTCTGCGGCATCACTTTGGTGTCGGCGATAACCGGCATGAAGTTCGTATCGCCGCCCCAGCGGGGGACGACGTGGAGATGGATGTGGTGCTCGACTCCGGCCCCGGCGACGCGGCCCTGGTTGAAGCCGACGTTGTAGCCGTGTGGGTCGTAGACCTCCTCGAGGCGGCTCATCGCCCGCTGCGCCAGCGACATCATCTCCGCCACCGTCTCGCCGGGCAGGTCCTGGATGCGACCGATGTGGTCGTACGGCGCCACCATCAGGTGCCCGTTGGTGTAGGGGAAGAGGTTGAGGATCACGAAGCAGCTGCGGCCTCGGTGGACGATCAGGTTCGCCGCGTCGTCCTCCGCCGCCGGCTTGGCGCAGAAGATGCACTCCTCCTCGTTGTCCTTGGACGCGTCCTTCACGTAGGCGAGGCGCCAGGGCGCCCAGATCCGAAAGTTGGCCACAGGGGCGGCAGGCTACAGCCAGCCGCGCTTGCGGAAGTACGCGACCATGCCTACCAGGATCGCGACCATCGCGCCGACGACAATCCAGAACCCGGTGATGCTCTGCTCGCCGGGCACCTGCGAGTTCATGCCCCAGATGCTGGCCAGCAGGGTCAACGGCAGGACGATGACGCTTATCGAGGTGAGCACGCGGAGGATGTCGTTGACGCGGTGGGAGATCACCGACTCGTTGGTCTCGGCCAGCGAGTCGACCACCTCCTTGTAGTTCTCCAGCATGTCCCAGATCCGCTCGTGAGCGTCGACGATGTCGTCGAAGTAGATCTCCAGGTCGAGGTCGGTGGCCAGGTAGCGCTGCTTGACCTTCTCCAGATCGCGCAGGACGGGTCGCTGCGGTCGGATCACCTTGCGGAAGTTGATGATCTCCTGCTTGACGTTGGAGATGTCGCGCACGACCTCCTCCGAGCGGCCCTCGAAGATGTCGTCCTCCAGGGCGTCGAGCTTGTTGCCGATCTTGCGCAGCATCGGGAAGCAGTAGTCGAAGCTGTCGTCGACAAGGCGGTAGAGCAGGTAGCCCGATCCGCGCGAGAAGAGCTGATCGCGCAGCTCCTCTTTGGCCCGGCAGCGCTCGAAGAGGTACTCGACCGGCTGCAACGGCTGGTTGGGGATCGTCACCAGATAGCCGGGCCCGACGAAGAGGTCGAGCTCGCCGGTGCCGAGGCGGCCTACCGCCGGGTCGAAGACCGGGAAGTGGAGGACGATGAAGAGGTAGTCGTCGTAGACGTCGATCTTCGGCCGCTGGTTGCGCGAGAGCACGTCCTCGAGGTCGAGCGCGTGGAAGTCGAAGTGGGTCTCCAGCCAGGCGCGCTCAAGCGCGCCCGGGCGCTCGATGTTGACCCAGCGCAGGCCGGCGGAGTCGATCTGCTCGACGTTGGGGGTCTGGGGCTCAGGCTGCGATGCCGTCGAGGCGAGTGCTTCGCGCCGGGCAGCCCGTCGTAGCCGTGGTTTCGGAAGGTTCGGCATCGCTCGGGCTCATCTTCTCGTCGGCAGTCACGGGCATCGTCACGTGCAGGTTAAACGGCTCTCCGATGCGGCGAGCACGATTGCTGTCATCACCAGAGGCGTTGCTATAGTCAGGAGCACATAAGCGCCACATCTAGAGGGGTGGAGGGACTGGCCCGCAGAAGCCCCGGCAACCACCTCGGACCATTGGTTCGAGGGGAGGTGCCAACTCCAGCAGGTTCCGGACGTTCGGGACCTGGAAGATGTGGGGAGACGTCCCGATCGGACCTCTGCCCCACAAGGCGGAGGTTTTTTTCTAGGCAAAGAAAGAGGAAGATCGGATGTCAGTCGAGAGCTTGAAGTGCAAGGAGTGCGGGGCGACCTACGAACTGGGCGCCAACTACGCCTGTGAGAACTGCTTCGGCCCGCTGGAAGTCGCCTATGACCATTCTGGGCTCGACGCCACCGAGGTGAAGCGCCGGATCCAGGCCGGCTCGCAGGGGATCTGGCGCTACGCCGACTTCCTGCCCTTCACCGGGCAGGCCCGCGCGATCCGCTCGAGCCGGGCCTGACGCCGCTGCTGCGCGCCGACCGCCTCGCCGAGCGGCTCGGCCTCGACGCCGAGATCTGGATCAAGAACGACGCCGCCAACCCGACCCACTCATTCAAGGACCGGGTGGTCGCGGTCGCGCGTCGCGAAGGCGCGCGAGCTGGGCTTCGAGACGGTGGCCTGCGCTTCGACCGGCAACCTGGCCAACGCGGTTGCCGCCCACGCGGCTGCCGCCGGGCTGGAGTCCTACGTCCTCGTTCCCGCCAATCTGGAGGAGCAGAAGCTGCTCGCCACCGGCGATCTACGGCACCAACCTGGTCGGCGTGCGCGGCAACTACGACGACGTCAACCGCCTCTGTACGCAACTGGCCGAAACGCGGCCGTGGGCCTTCGTCAACGTCAACCTGCGTCCTTACTACGCCGAGGGCTCGAAGACGCTCGCCTACGAGACCGCCGAGCAACTCGGCTGGGAGCTGCCCGACCGGGTGGTCTGCCCGATCGCCTCCGGCTCGCTCTTCACCAAGGTCGCCCGCGGCTTCCAGGAGTGGACCGACCTGGGCTTGATCGAAGGCGAGCAGCCGGTCTTCAACGGCGCCCAGGCACTCGGCTGCAGCCCGGTGGCGACCGCCTTCGCCGAAGGCTGGGACGTCTGCAAGCCGCAGAAGCCCGAGACGATCGCCAAGAGCCTGGCGATCGGCGATCCCGCCGACGGCCCTTACGCGATCGAGCAGGCGCGGCGCAGCGGCGGTGCGATCGACTCGGTGACCGACGAGGAGATCCGCGCCGGCATCCGCCTGCTGGCGGAGACGACCGGGATCTTCACCGAGACCGCGGGCGGCGTCACCATCGGCGTCCTCGCCAAGCTGGCCGAGCGCGGCGACATCGGTGCCGGCGAGAGGGTTGTCGTCTATATCACCGGCGAGGGCCTGAAGACGCTGGACGCGACGCGCGATAGTTTCCACATGCACGAGATCGATCCCGATCTGGAGAGCTTCGAGTCCGCGTTCGAGCACCAGGAGGTAACCGTCTGATGTCCGTCACCGTGAAGATTCCGACCCAGCTGCGCGCCGCGACCGGGGGGGAAGCCGAGGTCGAGGTCGTCGGCTCGACCGTGGGCGAGGCCCTCGACGCCCTCTTCGAGGCGCACGGAGATCTGCGTGAGCGGATCACCCAGGACGGCGATCTGCGCCGCTTCGTCAACGTCTACGTCAGCGGCGAGGACATCCGCTTCCAGCAGGGCCTGGAGACGGCGATCAACGAGGGCGACGAGGTCACGATTTTGCCTGCCGTTGCGGGTGGCTAAGCCGCCCGTAGTCATCCTCTGCGGCGGCCGCGGCACGCGGCTGCGCGAGCGGACGGAGTCGGTGCCGAAGGCGCTGGTCGAGATCGGCGGCATGCCGATCGTCTGGCACGTGATCGGGATCTACGCGGCGCAGGGGTTCGATCGCTTCCTGCTCGCCACCGGCTACCTGGGCGAGGCGGTGGAGGAGTTCGCCGCCGCTGAGCCCTGGCCTGAGGGGGTCTCGATCGAGTGCGTCGACACCGGGAGGACACGCCGACGGGCGGGCGACTGGCGCGGCTTGCCGATCGACTGCAGGGCGGGACCTTCTGCGCAACCTACGCCGACGGCGTCGCCGACGTCGATCTCGGTGCGCTGCTGTCGTCCCACGCCGGGCATGGCGACCTGGCGACGATGACCGTGGTGCGGCCACACCTGCAATGGGGGGTCGCCGAGCTGGGAGAGGGGGACCGGGTCGAGGGCTTCGCCGAGAAGCCGCGCAGCGAGCACTGGATCAACGGCGGCTTCTTCTGCTTTGAGCCGGGTGCGCTCAGCTACCTGGAAGAGGAGAGCGTGTTGGAGCGTGAGCCGCTGGCGCGACTGGCAGCAGATGGACAGCTTCACGCCCACCGTCACGAGGGCTTTTGGGACTGCATGGACACCTACAAGGACGCGGTCGTGCTCAACGACCTCTGGGCCGCCGGCGAAGCGCCCTGGAGGGCGCTGACCGAGGTGGGTGCGCGGTGACTCGTGCGCTGGTCAGCGGTGCGCACGGCTTCGTCGGCTCCCACCTCGCTCGGGCGCTGCTGGAGCGCGACTACGACGTCCGCGTGCTGGACCGTCCCGCACCGCGGCTCGCCGACGTCGGCGGCGAGCGTCGCTCCGGCCTGGACCTGCTCGGGATCCGCGAGGAGGTCGAGCTGGTCGAGGCCGACCTGCGCGACGCTGAGGCCGTCGCGGCTGCGGTAGAGGGCTCGGACTCCGTCTTCCATCTCGCCGCCCAGACGATCGTCGGTGTCGCCCGTGACTCGCCGCTGGAGACGTTTGAGGTCAACGTGCAGGGCGCCTGGAACGTGTTCGAGGCGTGCCGGGTTCACGCGGTCGCGCGAGTCGTCTTTGCTTCCTCCGACAAGGCCTATGGGGCCAGTCCCGAGCTCCCCTATCGCGAGGACTTCCCGCTGTGTGCCGCGTATCCCTACGACGCCAGCAAGGCGGCGGCCGACACGATCGCGCGTAGCTACGCGACCGCCTACGGCTTGCCGCTGGCGGTGACGCGCTTCGCGAACGTCTACGGCGGCGGCGACCTCAACTTCTCGCGCCTGATTCCCGAGACTGTGATCGCGTTGCTCGATGGCCGGGCGCCGGTGATCCGCTCCGACGGCAGCCCCGAGCGTGACTTCCTCCACGTCGACGACGCCGTCTCCGCCTACCTGGCGATCGCCGGCGCGCTTGACGACGGAGCGGTGGGGGAGGCCTTCAACGCCGGCGGCGAGCGGCCCCACTCGGTTCGTGAGGTGGTCGGGCTGATCGCCGCGGCGGCGGGGGCTGGGGTCGAGCCCGACTTCCAGGGACAGGGCAACCCCGATGGTGAGATCGATCGCCAGTTCGTCGACTCGGCCAAGCTGCGCGAGCTGACCGGCTGGCATCCCCGGGTCGCGCTCGAGGACGGCTTGAAAGCCACGCTTGACTGGTACCGCAAGCACCCGGAAGCGAGGCCGGCCTGATGTGCGGGCGCTTCACGGTCACGGCCAAAGACACGAAGACGATCGCCGACCGCTTCCAGGTCGAGCTGGAACGCTCGCTGGAGCGGAACTCTTCCGGCGAGGCGCCGCCGCCGGCTAAGGAGCGGGTGAAGAAAGCCGAATCTGGGCTCGGCCGCTTCAATGTCGCGCCGACGCAGGAGATACTGACGGTGCGCTCCTCGCCCGATCCCGACGAGGCCGCCCAGGGCGAGCGCGAGGCCCGGCTGATGCGCTGGGGACTGGTGCCGCGCTGGGCAAAGGACCTCAAAGTCGGCTACCGGATGATCAACGCCAAAGCCGAGAACCTCGACTCGAGCCGTGCCTACGCGCCCCTCGTCGGCAAGTTCCGCCACCGTTGCCTGATCGTCGCCGACGGCTTTTACGAGTGGATGAAGGCGGAGGATCCCAAGCAGCCGCGCCAGCCCTGGCGCTTCACCGTCGACGGCGGCGAGCCCTTCGCCTTCGCCGGGATCTGCACCCGCAAGGAGTGGGAGGACGAGGAGGACCGCGGCTTCGAGGACGGCTGGCTCTATAGCTGCACGATCGTCACCACGACTCCCAACGAGGTCGTCGCCCCGGTCCACGACAGGATGCCGGCGATCCTGCCCAGCGCCGAGGCGGAGGCCGCCTGGTTGCGTCCGGACCTGAGCGCCGCGGACGCGATCGCGATGTGCGGGCCGCTGCCGGCCACGCGGATGGACAGCGCCCCCGCCAACCCGAAGCTGAACAAGGTCGGCAAAGGGATCGAGGGCCCCGAGTTGTTGGTCGCCCCTACTGGTTGAGCTCGCCCGCGGTGCGAACGGCCGCCTTGCCGGCGTCGGTCTCGACCGTGCAGGAGACGTGCGCATCGAGCTTGCCGGCGGTGCGCCAAAAGGAGGCGAGGGCGAGGTCGAGCGGTTTCTGCAGGCGGCCTTCGGGCAGGCCCCACTGCCATTCCTGCGAGTAGGTGCGGTGCGGCAGCCAGCTGACGACGACGCCCGGTAGTTCGGTGAAGGCTTCGAAGGCGTCGCCGAGTTCCAGCGAGGCGTATTCGGCCCCTTGGATCGGCAGCCTGACACCGACGCTCTCGGGAACGTCCTGCTTGGTCAGGTTGTATTCGCCGCTCGAGCGGGGGAAGGCGCCGCGACTGTTGACGGTGCGCCCGAGTTCGGCGCCGCCGCCGGTCATCCGGCAGCGCACCCGGGCCTGCCCGACGGCGGAGCCGGAATCGATGCGCAGGACCGAGGTGACGCGGAAGATCCGTTCGCCTTCGATGTTGTCTTCGCTGGCCCGCAGGCCGCCGTCCTGGAGGCGCATCGAGCCGCCACCGGGGATCGTCGCCGGCGGGGAGTCCGGCAGCTGCGCATGCGCCGCCCACTCGATCTCCACCGAGCTGCCGCCGGCCTCGTCGGTCGCCAGCAACGCCGCCGCGACGGTCGCGATCAACCCGATCGCCACCACCACCAGCGCCCCCCGCGGCGGGCGGTTGTCCTTGTTTGGCTCCACGACGGCAGTATTAGACATCACCCCAAAGATGTCCTGCGGCGGGGAGGTAGCAGCACGCGCCCGACAGGATTCGAACCTGTGGCCTATCGCTCCGGAGGCGATCGCTCTATCCAGCTGAGCTACGGGCGCTTGACTTTGGAGCTTAGTTCCTCGCCGACATAAGGGTGGACCCGAACATATGTTCGTCCGAATGAATACATAAGGTTTCCTTATGGCGAGGGCAGGAAGCGGCAATACGGGAGAGGCGATGGTGCTGGCTGCACTGGTGCATCGGGGATTTCAGGTTCTAACTCCTTTCGGTGAGGGTCAGACCTACGACTTGGTTGTTCATCTTGAAAAGCGCGAATTCCTCAGGGTCCAGTGCAAGACCGCGTGGCCGCGCCAGGGATGCATCGTCTTCAATCAATCGACCGATGGACGGCCGATTCGCTTCGTGCGATCGTGTTGCCTGAGGTGCCTCGCGATGAACCAGCACTTAGCGTCGCGTAGGCTCGCGAGCCATGGACCTCTTGGTTGCCTTTCTCGGCACGGGCGGCGCCGTGCCTTCGGCGCGGCGCAACACCGCGAGCGTGCATGTCGCACGCGGCGGTGAACGGCTGCTGTTCGACTGTGGCGAGGGGACGCAGCGGCAGATGCAGCGCTCGCTGGGCCTGGTCCAGGTCGACGCGATCTACTTCACCCATTTCCACGCCGACCACTTCCTCGGCCTGCCGGGTCTGTTGAAAACGTATGACCTGACCGAGCGCGAGCGGCCGCTGACGATCTATGGACCGCGCGGCCTGCGCGACCTGATCCAGAGCCTCGGCCGCGTGATCGGCAGGGTCGGCTACAAGCTCGACCTGGTCGAACTGGAGGCCGGCGATGCGATCCCCTGCGATGGGGGCGAGGTCCGCTCCTTTCCGGTCGAGCACAGCGTGCGCGCCTTCGGCTACGCCCTGGTCGAGGCCGACCGTCCCGGCCGTTTCGATCTCGAGGCGGCGAAACGGCTTGGGGTCAAGGAAGGCCCCGATTTCGCCGCCCTGCAGCGGGGCGAGAGCGTCAACGGCTCCTCGGGAACGGTCCAGCCGGGCGAGATCGTGGGCGAGCCCCGCCCGGGCCGCACGATCGTGATTACCGGTGACACCGCGCCCTGTCGCGCAACGGTCGAAGCTGCACAAGGAGCGGATCTCCTCATCCACGACGCCAGCTTCGCCGAGGAGGAGGCCCAGCGCGCCGCCGACACCGGCCACTCGACCGTGGGTCAGGCGGCAGCAGTGGCCCGCGAGGCCGAAGTCAAGCTCCTAGCCCTGGTCCACATCTCCTCCCGCTACCACGTGGGCAAGGTCCTGGAGGAGGCAAAAGAGGTCTTCGAGCCAGTCGTCGCCCCGAAAGACTTCGATGTCATCGATCTGCCCTTTCCGGAGCGCGGTGCGCCCGAGCTGATTCAAAACGGAGCCCGAGAACAGAGCGAGCCGGCTCGTCCCTAGCCGCTGCTACGCTAGCGCCGTCCTTTAATCGGGTCCCGTGAGGCCAGTAAGGAGCGAGTTTGTGAGCGAGAAGGTCGTGCTACAGCACGACGATTTGAGGCGAACGCTGCGGCGGATCGCCCACGAGATAGCCGAGGCCAACCCTGAGCCCGAGCGTCTCGCGATCGTCGGCATCCACACCCGCGGCGCGGTGATCGCCCGCCGCCTCCACGCCTTGGTCGGCGAGCTGACCGAGGCCGAGACGCCGATCGGCGATCTCGACATCTCCTTCTACCGCGACGACGTCGGCGCCCAGTCGCCGGCGACGCAACCGGTCGTGCACTCCTCTCACATCGACTTCGACCTCACCGGCCGCACGGTCGTCCTCGTCGACGACGTACTTTTCACCGGCCGCACCGTGCGCGCCGCGGTCGACGCCCTCTTCGACTACGGCCGGCCACAGCGGGTGCAGCTGGCGGTGCTCTGCGACCGCGGTCACCGTGAGCTGCCGATCCGCCCCGACTACGTCGGCAAGAACCTGCCGACCGCGCGCAGCGAGCGGGTCAACGTGCGGCTCGAGGAGACCGACGAGGTCGACGAGGTGACGATCTCCGCGCCGCAAGCGGCGGAGGCGGTCCTATGAAGCACCTGCTGGCGATCAAGGATCTGGACCGCGAGGGGATCGAGGCGATCCTCGACCGCGCCGAGAGCTTCGCCGAGGTCGGCCGCCGCGACATCAAGAAAGTGCCGACGCTGCGCGGGCGCACGGTGGTCAGCCTCTTCTACGAGTCGAGCACGCGTACCAGCGCTTCCTTCGAGCTGGCGGCCAAGCGGCTCTCCGCCGACCTGATCTCGCTCAAGGCGGCGGGCTCCTCGGTCGACAAGGGCGAGTCGCTGAAGGACACATGCGCGACCCTCTCCGCTTATGACCCGGCGGCGATCGTCATCCGCCACCCCTATGCCGGAGCTGCGCAGCTGGTCGCCGACTGGAGCGAGGCGGCGGTGATCAACGCCGGCGACGGCAAGCACGAGCACCCCAGCCAGGCGCTGCTCGACCTCTTCACCCTGCGGCGCCGTCTGGACAGCCTGGAGGGGGTACGGATCTGGATCGTCGGCGACGTCCTCCACAGCCGCGTCGCCCGCTCCAACCTCGTCGCCTTTCAAGCGATGGGTGCCGAGGTGACGGTCTGCGGTCCCCCGGCGCTGATCCCGCGCGGGATCGAGCAGCTCGGCTGCGAGGTCTCCCACTCGCTCGAGCGGCTCGGCGAGGCCGACGTCGTCTACGCGCTGCGACTCCAGCGCGAGCGCATGGCCGAGAGCTTCGTGCCCTCGATACGCGAGTACGCGGCCCACTTCCAGATCGACTCGCGCCGGCTCGGCCCGCGCCAGCTGCTGATGCACCCTGGTCCGGTCAATCGCGGCGTCGAGCTCTCCGGCAAGGTGATCGACTCGCCGCAGTCGCTGATGACCGAGCAGGTCGCCTCTGGTCTGGTCGTGCGGATGGCGATCCTCTACGAGCTTCTCGCCGCCGGGCCCCAGCGGCCGGTCAGCGCAGCGGACGAGCCCGAGCAGAGCCCGACCCCGATCGGACAGCCCGCGTGAGTCTCGCCGAGGCGCTTGACATGCGCTCCGGTGAGGGCGCTGACCTGGTCCTGCGCGGCGCCACCGTGCTCGACCCGGTGGCGGGCATCGATGGCACCTACGACGTAGTCGTCCGCTCTGGCAAGGTTGCCGAGCTCGCCACGCCGGGGGCCTCCGCCGAGGGCTTGGAGGAGGTCGAGGCCGAGGGCATGCACGCCTTCCCGGCCTTCTTCGACCCGCACGTCCACCTGCGGACCCCCGGGCAGGAGCACAAGGAGGACGTCGAGACCGGCAGCCGCGCGGCTGCAGCCGGCGGCTACTGCGGCATCCTCGCGATGGCCAATACCGAGCCCCCGGTCAGCACGCCGTCCGACGTCGAGGCGTTGCGCGAGGGGGCCCGCGAGGCGGCCTCGGTCCCGGTCGGCTTCCTGGCCACGGTGACCCGGGGGATGGAAGGCGAGGAGCTGACCGAGATGGGGGCGATCCGCGATGCGGGTGCCGCCGGCTTCAGCGATGACGGACTCCCGATCCGCAGCGCCCGCGTCCTGCGTCGCGCGCTCCAGTACCAGCACCTCTGCGGCGGCACGATCGCCCTCCACGAGGAGGACCCGGAGCTCTCCGGCGACGGCGTCATGCACGAGGGGCCGGTGTCGGCGGAGCTCGGACTGGCCGGCATCCCCTCGGTCTCGGAGTCGACGATGATCGCCCGCGACGCCGCGCTGGCCGGCTACGAGGGGGGGCGGATTCACGTCCAACACCTCTCCGCGGCCGAGTCGGTCGAAGCGGTGCGCGCCGCCAAGGCCGCCGGGGTGAAGATCAGCGCCGAGGCGAGCCCGCACCACCTCTGCCTCACCGACGAGGAGCTGCGCAGTCTCGATCCGCGCCGCTTCAAGATGAACCCCCCACTGCGCACCGAGGCAGACCGCCAGGCCCTGATCGAGGGCCTGCGCGACGGCACGATCGAGTGCATAGCCACCGACCACGCCCCGCATGCCCTGGAGGAAAAGGAAGTCCCCTTCGAGCAGGCGGCGATGGGAGTGACCGGGCTGGAGACGGCCTTTGCCGCCCTGCACACCGAGCTGGTCCTGCCGGGCACGATCGACCTCGGCCTGTTGATCGAGCGACTGGCCGGTGGCGCCGCCCCCTTCGACCTCGAACGTCCGACCCTCGAGCCAGGCAGCGAGGCCAACATCGCCCTCTGCGACCTGAGCGCCAAGTGGACGGTCGGCGAGGAGGGCTACGAGAGCCGCTCGCAGAACTCCTGGTGCGCCGGTCGCGAGTTGACCGGCCGGGTCCTGATGACGATCGCCGGCGGCCAGGTCGCCTACCGGCTGCGCAGCTTCAGCCTCGGGGTGGCGGGGTGAGCGCCGGCTACGTCCTGCTCGAGGACGGGACGCGCTTCGACGGCGCGCTCTGCGGGCCTGAGGGCGAGATCACCGGCGAGGTCGTCTTCAACACCTCGATGACGGGCTACCAGGAGTCGGTCACCGATCCCTCCTATGCCGGCCAGATCATCGTCTTCACCTACCCGCTGATCGGCAACTACGGCGTCTCCGCCGAAGCGATGGAGTCCGACCGGATCCACGCGCGGGGGGTCGTGATGCGCGATCCGAAGAACCGCGAGGACGTCGCCACCGCCGAGGGCGGCTGGCTCGACTGGCTCGGCGACTGCGGCGTCGCGGGGATCGGCGGGGTCGATACGCGCGCCCTCGTTCGCCATATCCGCGACAGCGGCTCGATGCGCGGCGGCATCTTCTCCGCCGCCACGGCGGAGTCCGAGGCGCGCGAACGGGTCGCCGCCGAGCCGGCGATGGACGGCGCCGACCTGGCCCGCACGGTTACCCCTCCAGAGCCGGTCCGCTTCGAGGGCGACGGTCCCCACGTGGTCGGAATCGACACCGGGGTCAAGCTCAACATCGTCCGCGAGCTGCGCGAGCGCGGCTGCCGCCTCACCCTGCTCCCCTGTACGTCCTCGGCGGAGCAGGTGCTGGCCGAGGACCCGGACGTCGTCTTTCTCGCCAATGGACCCGGTGACCCCGGCGCCCTCGGCTACGTCGTCGACACGGTGCGCGAGCTGGTCGGGGTCAAGCCCCTCTTCGGTATCTGCCTCGGCCACCAGCTGCTCTGCCGCGCGGTCGGCCTGGAGACCTTCAAGCTGCCCTTCGGCCACCGGGGCGCCAACCACCCGGTCAAGGATCTGGCCACTGGGCGAATCGAGATCACCTCCCAGAACCACGGCTTCGCCGTGCAGGGGCCGGGCGGCGAGCCGCGGATCGAGACCGACGAGCCGGTCCGCTGGGAGACCGATTTCGGCGTCGCCGAGCTCTCCCACCTCAACCTCTACGACCGCACGGTCGAGGGCCTCGTCCTCAAGGACGTCGCCGCGGCGACCGTCCAGTACCACCCCGAGGCCGGCCCCGGCCCGCATGACGCCAACCACCTCTTCGACAGCTTTCTGGAGCTTGCCCATGCCTAAGCGCACCGACATCGAGAAGATCCTCCTGATCGGCTCGGGGCCGATCGTGATCGGCCAGGCCGCCGAGTTCGACTACTCGGGCGTGCAGGCCTGCAAGGTCCTGCTCGAGGAGGGCTACGAGGTCGTCCTCGTCAACTCGAACCCGGCGACGATCATGACCGACCCGGAGTTCGCTACCGCGACCTACGTAGAGCCGCTGCTGCCCGGTCCGGTGAGGAAGATCATCGAGAAGGAGCGTCCCGATGCTCTGCTGCCGACTCTCGGCGGGCAGACGGCCCTGAACCTGGCGATGGCGCTGTACGAGGACGGCACGCTCGAGCGCTTCGGGGTGGAGCTGATCGGCGCCGACCATGCCGCGATCCGCCGCGCCGAGGACCGTGAGGAGTTCCGCCGCACGATGACCGAGGCGGGGCTGCGCATTCCGTGGTCGATCACGGTCGAGTCGCTCAGTGAGGTCGAGGCGGCGCTCGCCGAAGACAAGATCACCCTGCCGGCGATAGTCCGGCCCGCCTTCACCATGGGCGGCCAGGGCGGTGGCGTGGGGGAGACCGAGACCGAGCTGCGCCAGGTCGTCACCGAGGGTCTCGCCGCGAGCCCGATCAACCAGGTCCTGGTCGAGGAGTCCGTGCTCGGCTGGGGCGAGTTCGAGCTCGAGGTGATGCGCGACCGCAACGACAACGTCGTGATCATCTGCTCGATCGAGAACGTCGACCCGATGGGGGTCCACACCGGCGACTCGGTGACCGTGGCGCCGGCCCAGACCCTCACCGACCGCCTCTACCAGGAGCTGCGCGACCAGGCGATCAGGGTGATCCGCGCGGTCGGGGTCGAGACCGGCGGCTCCAACGTCCAGTTCGGCGTCAACCCTGAGGACGGTGAGATCGTCGTGATCGAGATGAACCCGCGGGTCTCGCGCTCCTCTGCGCTGGCCTCGAAGGCGACCGGCTTCCCGATCGCCAAGATGGCCGCGAAGCTGGCCGTCGGCTACGCCTTGGAGGAGATCCCCAACGACATCACCCGCGCCACGCCCGCCTCCTTCGAGCCGACGATCGACTACGTGGTGACGAAGGTCCCGCGCTTCGCCTTCGAGAAGTTCCCCGGCGCCGAGGGGCGCCTCTCCACCCACATGCAGAGCGTCGGCGAGGTGATGGCGATCGGCCGCACCTTCGGCGAGTCCTTCGCCAAGGCGATGCGCTCGCGCGAGCTCGACTCCCCGGCCGAGCCGCCCGCCTCCGAGGAGGAGCTGTTGGACGCGATCGCCGTGCCCTGCGCCGAGCGCTTCGACCTGATCCTCGAGGGCTTCCGTCGCGGTCTCGGGGTCGAGGCGGTGCACGAGCGCTGCCTCGTCGACCGCTGGTTCCTGCACGAGTTGCAGACCCTCGCCACCGAGGGCGACGGCACCGAGGGACTGGTCCGCACCTACAAGGCGGTCGACACCTGCGCCGCCGAGTTCGAGGCGGCGACTCCCTACTACTACTCTGCCCACGAGCGTCCGGGCCAGGACGGCACGGCTGCCTCGGAGGTGCGCCGCGGCGAGCGCGACTCGGTCGTCATCCTCGGCGCCGGTCCCAACCGGATCGGCCAGGGGATCGAGTTCGACTACTGCTGCGTGCACGCAGCGATGACCGCGCGCGAGCTCGGCCGCGACGCGGTGATGATCAACTGCAACCCGGAGACGGTCTCGACCGACTACGACACCTCCGACAGGCTCTACTTCGAGCCGCTCACCGCCGAGGACGTACTCGCCGTCTGCGAGCAGGAGCGGCCCGAGGGCGTGATCGTCCAGTTCGGCGGCCAGACGCCGCTGAAACTGGCCCGCGCCCTGGAGGAAGCGGGCGTGCCGCTGCTCGGCACCCCGGTCGACGCGATCGACCTGGCCGAGGACCGCGGTCGCTTCGGCGCTCTGCTGCGCCGGCTCGGCATCGAGCACCCGCCCTACGGCACGGCACTTTCGGCCGAGGAGGCGACGGTGATCGCCGAAAAGGTCGGCTTCCCGCTGCTGGTCCGGCCCTCCTACGTGCTCGGCGGCCGGGCGATGGAGATCTGTTACTCGACCGAGAACCTCAACGCCTACCTGCAGGCACACGTCAGGGCCGACCAGGAGCACCCGCTGTTGCTCGACCGCTTCCTCGAGAACGCGATCGAGATCGACGTCGACGCGCTCGCCGACGGCGAGGACGTCCACGTCGCCGGCATCATGCAGCACGTCGAGGAAGCCGGCGTCCACTCGGGCGACTCGGCCTGCGTGATCCCGCCGCTCAGCATCGGCGAGGAGATGCTGGAACAGATCCGCGCGACGACGAGTCAGATCGCGCTGGAGCTGGGCGTGATCGGCCTGATCAACATCCAGTACGCGATCGCCGGCGGTCGGCTCTACGTGATCGAGGCCAACCCGCGGGCCTCGCGCACCGTGCCGTTCGTCTCCAAGGCGACCGGCGTGTCCCTGGCCAAGGTCGCCGCGCGGCTGATGCTCGGCGAGAAGCTGGCCGACCTGGACCTGCCCGCGCCGCCCAGCGGCTACGTCAGCGTCAAGGAGGCGGTGCTTCCCTTCGCCCGCTTCGCCGGGGTCGACTCGGTCCTCGGGCCGGAGATGAAGAGCACCGGCGAGGTGATGGGCATCGCCGCCGACTTCCCGACCGCATTTGCCAAGGCGCAGGCCGCCGCCGGGGTGCTGTTGCCCACAGAGGGGACCGTCTTCATCACCGTCACCGACACCGACAAGCCGGCGGCGACGCAGATGGCGGCCCGCTTCCACGACCTCGGCTTCGAGGTGATCGCGACCGGCGGCACTGCCCAGTCGATCTCCTCGATGGGGGTGCCGGTGACCCGGATCAACAAGGTCGGCGAGGGCTCGCCCCACGTCGTCGACTTGATCCGCGAGCGTCGCTGCGACCTGGTCATCAATACGCCTACCGGCTCGGGCGCGCGAGCCGATGGTCAGGCGATCCGAACAGCGGCGGTCCGCCACGGCATCCCTTGCGTGACGACGATGACGGGCGCCTCAGCCGCCGTGCGTGCGATCGCCGCGCAGATGCAAGGCGAGCCCGAGGTTCTGAGCCTGCAGGAGATCCACGCGCCGACGAGGGCCAAGCAGGCTCGATGACCGCCCCGTTCGGGCGCCGGTCCTGTGAGGTGACGGAGAGTCGCGCCTCCGGTGGCTACCGCGTCTTCTCGCTGCTTGATACCGAGGGCCCTGAGCCGCTCCCCGGCCAGTTCTACATGCTCGCCACGCAGGATCACTGGGAGGAGCGCGGCCAGCGCCCGTTCCTACCCCGTGCCTTCTCCGTTGCCGAGACCGATCCGGTCGAAGGCGGCACCCGTCTCGACTTCCTGATCGAGGGCATAGGCCCCGGCACCGACCGCCTCTGCGAGCTCGAGCCGGGCGAGCGAGTCTGGGCAAACGGCCCGCTCGGGAACAGCTTCTCCGAGCCCAAGGAGCTCTCTGAGGGCGCCGCCGGGGCGATCCTCGTGGGAGGCGGCATCGGCATCGCCCCGCTGGCTCTCTTGCGGCGGCGCTTCAGCGAGCGCAACGTGCCCGCCCGCGTTCTGCTCGGCTTCCGCGACGAGGCCCACTCCGGCGGCCTCGACGACCTCTTCCGCTGCTGCGAGGTCGGCCTCGCCAGTGACGACGGCCACATCGGCCACCACGGCTATGTCACCGACCTGCTCGCTGCGATGCTCGAAGGCGACGACGCGCAGAGCGCTGCCGTCTATGCCTGCGGCCCGCCGCAGATGCTCGATGCCGTCGCAGCTCTGTGCAGCTCTCACGACGTCGCCCATGAGCTGGCCATGGAGTCGCCGATGGCCTGCGGCTACGGCGCCTGCTTCGGCTGCGCTGTGCCGAAGCCGGAGGGCGGCTACATGCGGCTCTGTGTCGATGGGCCGGTGTTGAGGGGCCGGGGGTCCCCCGCCGAGAACCCGCGCTGGAGACCGGGTGAGGGTTCTTTCACCGCCGGCTCACAAGTTCTCGGAGGGGGACCCCCGTCCCCTCGCCAGCCCGTCGAATTCTGTGGCTTGGAGCTGCGACACCCGGTTATCAATGCGTCTGGCACGTTTGACGCGATAGCGGCGAGGCAGGTCTACGGCGACGAGCTGTTGGAGCAGTTTCCGTTTTCAGCGTTTGTTTCTAAGACGATCACCCTGGAGCCGCGAGCGGGGAACGAGCCGCAACGGATCTGGGAGACGCCTGCGGGGATGATCAACTCGATCGGGCTGCCGAACAAGGGCCTGGATGGGTTCCTGGCCCACGATCTTCCGGAATTGGCGGAGCTGCCGGTGCCTTTGATCGTGTCGGTGATGGCTACCGGGCACGAGGACTTCAAAAAGATGGTTGCTGCGCTGGATGAGCGGGATGAAGTTGCGGCGATCGAGCTGAATGTCTCCTGTCCCAACGTCCACTCCGGGCTGATCGTCGGCGAGCAGCCGGAGGAGACCGCGGGGTTGCTCGAAGCCCTGCGGCCACTGACTGCCAAGCCGCTGATCGTGAAGCTGACGCCCAACGTCGCCGACCCCGCCGCGGTGGCCGTTGGCGCCGAGGAGGGTGGGGCCGATGCGGTCTCCCTGATCAACACGATGAAGGCGAGCGCGATCGATCCGGCCAGTGGGGAACCGGGCATCGGGGTGGGACAGGGTGGGCTTTCTGGACCGGCGATCCGGCCGATCGCCGTGGCGCAGGTCCGCGCGGTCGCGACTGCCGTCACAGTTGCCGGTCATCGGCATGGGAGGGGTCAGTTGTGGTGACGATGCGCTGGAGATGGTGGCTGCTGGGGCGACCCTGGTTGCGGTTGGAACCGAGAGCTTTCGCGACCCGCGTGCCGGGCTCCGCATTGCCGCAGAGCTCTCTGAGCAGTCTGCGAAGCACGGTCTACCCTCAACCTAGACTGGAGGTCTAGGTGAATTTGGCAAAAAAGGGGTCGGATGACCTTGCACGCCCGCGAGCCGCGGCTATACTCGCCGCCCACATGCCCGCCCCAGTCAAGACCTCCGCAGCGGCCCCCGAGAGGTCGCTGGACCAGCGAATGGACGCGCTGAAACGGGCTAACGACATTCGCACCGCCCGCGCCAAGCTGAAGAAGGACCTCAAAGCGGGCAAGGCCAGCATCCACACGTTGCTCCTCGATCCGCCCGAGTACGTGATGACCGCCAAGGTCTTCGACATGCTGCTCGCCGTTCCCAAGTACGGCCGGGTGAAGACCAACCGGATCCTCAACCAGTGCCGCATCTCGCCCTCGAAGACGATCGGCGGCCTATCCGAGCGCCAGCGGGCTGAGCTCGTCTCCCAGCTCCGCAGGTAGCGAAGCCGACCGGTCCGCCGGTCAGTATCTCCGGCCGCGATGGCCAAAGTCTTTGTCATTACCGGGCCCAGTGGGGTCGGCAAGGGAACGCTGATCTCCCAGCTGCTCGAGCGGGTGCCCGACCTCGAGCTTTCGGTCTCCGCCACCACGCGTGAGCCGCGCGAGGGCGAGGTCGACGGCCGCGATTACCACTTCCTCACCCCGGAGGAGTTCGACCGCCGGATCGAGCGCGAAGACTTCCTCGAGTTCGCCACCTACAGCGGAAACCGCTACGGCACCCTGCGCTCTGAGGTACGCAAGCGGCTAGAGGGCGGTCACTCCGTCGTGCTCGAGATCGAGGTGCAGGGCGCGCGTCAGGTGCGAGCGGCGATGCGCGAGTCGATCCAGGTCTTCATCGCGCCCCCCGACCCGGCGGTGCTGCGCCAGCGGCTCGAGTCGCGGGGGGCGGACTCGCCCGCTGCGATCGACGCCAGGCTGGAAGTGGCCGAGCAGGAGCTGGCCGCCCAGGGCGAGTTCGCCCACTGCGTGACCAACGCAGATCTGGAGCGCGCCGCGACCGATCTGGAGGGGATCGTGCGCGCCGAGTTGGGGCTGCCAGTAGACTCCGCAGCCGAATGATCAAACCACGCGTAGACAAGCTCCTCGACCACGCCGACTCCCATTACGCGGCAGTCGTCGTCGCGGCGAAGCGAGCCCGCCAGATAAACAGCTACTTCCACAACCTCGGCGAGGGCGGCTTCGGTGAGTACCCGCCGCCGATGGTCGAGACCCGCGGAGACCGTAACTACCTCTCGATGGCGCTTGAGGAGCTTGCCGAGGGCAAGCTCAAATACGAGTACCGCGCTTAGCGCACCGCTCGCTCAAAAGGGGAGACATGGCAAGGATCCTGCTCGGCGTAAGCGGCGGGATTGCCGCTTACAAGTCGCTGGAGCTGGCCCGCCTCGCCACCGTCGCCGGCCACGGCGTGCGCGTTGTGATGACCGAGACCGCCGGCCGCTTCGTCGGCGCCGCGTCCTTCGAGGGCATCGTCGGTGCGCCCGTGCTCACGTCGGAGTTCGAGCGCGACCCGCTGGGCGGCGCCTTTCCGGGCGACCCACGTCCCGAGCACGATCCGATCGGCCATCTCGAGGTCGTCGCCAACTGCGACGCCTACCTGGTGGCGCCGGCGTCCGCTAACACGATCGCCAAGCTGGCCGCCGGTATGGCCGACTCGATGCTCACCACCTCTTTCCTGGCCTGCGCCGCGCCGCGCCTCCTTGCTCCGGCGATGAACGACCGCATGTACGCCGACGCGGCCACCCAGGCCAATCTCTCGACCCTGCGCGAGCGCGGCGTCGAGGTGATCGAGCCGGGCGAGGGCCGGCTCGCCTCGCGCGGCGAGTTCGGCAAGGGCCGGCTGCCCGACCCGGCTGAGCTGCTCGCCCGAATCGAGGCGGTTCTGCCCGCGGGCGAGCGCCCCTGGGACGGGATGCGGGTGCTGGTCACCGCTGGGGGGACGCGCGAGCCGATCGACCCGGTGCGCTTCCTCGGCAACCGCTCCAGCGGCCGCATGGGCATCGCCCTCGCCGCCGCCGCGGCACGCCGCGGCGCGGACGTCACCCTGATCGCCGCAAACGTCTCCCTGCCCGAGCCGGCCGGAGTCCGCCGCATCGACGTCGAGACCGCGGCCGAGCTGGCCGAGGCGGCACATGCGGAGCTCTCCTCCAGCCACCTGCTGCTGATGGCAGCCGCCCCCGCCGACTTCAGAGCAAGCGATCCGGCTACGGACAAGCTGAAGCGCGAGGGCAACCTGGATCTCCACCTGGAGCCGACCGAGGACATCCTCGCGGGGCTCGCCAGCCAGCGCACGCCCGAGCAGACGATCGTCGGCTTCGCCGCCGAACACGGCAACGACGTAGCGCGAGCCCGCGAGAAGCTCCTCCGCAAGGGCGCCGATCTAATAGTCCTAAACGACGTCTCAAACCCAGAAATCGGCTTCGAGAGCCAAGAAAACGCCGCAACCTTGATCAGCTCCAGCGAAGAGACCACTCTCGCCCAAGCTCCCAAGGACGTAATAGCCGAGCAGATCCTCGAGAGAGTCGACCAGCTCCGCAGCAGCTCAGATCTCCACGCGAGATAGCGGGGCGGCCCCTTGGGAGGTGGGGGTTGGCTCTCGCGGGAATGTCGCGAAGCGGCGAAATGCAATCTGTCTTCCGCGCGGCATAGCCGCGCACAAACATCGTCGCAAAGCCCCGAAGGGGCGTGCGACATCAATTCCCGCGAGAGCCAACCCCCACCTCCCACCAAGGCAGAGGGCTATACTGACCCCAAGCTTTTTGTCCCTAGTGCAGTAACGAGAAGTGGGCCTGGCCCACTTTTTTTTCGTCCTGAACCAGGAATGCCAGACCTCAAAGACAACATCCAGCAGCAGCTCGCCGAGCTCGATTCCGAGCTGGACCTGGTTGCCCTCGAGCAACCGGGGACCGAATCGCTGCGCCTTTTCATCGACCACCCAGAGGGTGTCGATCTGGCGCTCTGCGAACGGGTCGCCAAGCATCTCAACGAGCTTCGCGCCGAATACGCACTCGAGGTCTCATCCCCAGGGCCCAAGTACCGCCGCACCGAACCAGTGCCAGATACCACCGAGGAGCAGCCGTGAGCAAAGAGATCGTCGAAGCAATCAAGGCGCTCGAGCAGGAGAAGGGCATCGCGGCCGACAAGCTGATGGACGCCCTCGCCGACGCCTTGTTGTCGGCTTACAAGAAGACGCCTGGAGCGGCGAAATACGCGCGCGTCGACCTCGACCACGAGACCGGCGACTTTCTGGTCTTCGAACTGATCCTGCCGGCCGAGCTCGAGGAGAAGCTGCTGGCTGAGGCGGTCGAGGCCCAGGAGGAGGAAGAGCGCGAGATCGACCCCGAAACGGGCGAGCTGAAAGAGCCGGAGGACCCCGAGCTCGATCCGGAGATGATCGCCCCTTACGAGGATCAGATCGAGACCCGCGACGTGACCCCGGAAGACTTTGGACGGATCGCCGCGCAGACCGCCAAGCAGGTGATCCTGCAGCGGATCCGCGAGGCGGAACGGATGATGATGTTCGAGGAGTACCAGGACCGGGTCGGCGAGCTGATCACCGGGATCATCCAGCAGTCCGACAAGCGCTACACGCTGGTGCAGCTGCGCGAGCGGGTCGAGGCGCTGCTGCCCAAGTCCGAGCAGGTCTACAACGAGCGCTACGACCACGGGATGCGGGTCAAGGCCGTGATCACCGACGTCTCCGACTCGACCAAGGGCCCGGCGATCGTCGTCTCGAGGCGCAGCCCCGAGCTGATCAAGAGCCTCTTCGAGATGGAGGTGCCGGAGATCGCCGACAAGCTGGTCGAGATCGTCGGCGTCGCCCGCGAGCCCGGTTATCGCTCGAAGATCGCCGTCGTTTCCCACACCGATGGGGTCGATCCGGTCGGCGCCTGCGTCGGCCCGCGCGGCTCACGTGTGCGCATGGTCGTCTCGGAGCTTCGAGGCGAGAAGATCGACATCATCCCCCACAACGACGAGCCCGCCCGCTTCGTCGCCAAGGCGCTTTCGCCGGCGCGCGTGCGCGAGGTGATCGTCGACGACGAGGAGCGCCAGGCGACCGTGATCGTCCCCGACGACCAGCTCTCGCTGGCGATCGGCCGCGACGGGCAGAACGCCCGCCTGGCGGCGCGCCTGACCGGCTGGCGGGTCGACATCAAGTCCGAGACCGAGTTCGCCCAGGACGACGAGGAGGTCGAGTACGAGGGCGAGGAGCAGTCCGACGGGCACTGCCTGGCGGTGCTCTCCAACGGTCGTCGCTGCCCCAATGCGGCGATCGGCGAGTCCTCCTACTGCGGTCTGCCCACTCACCAGGCGCTGAGTCGCTTCGAAACCAACCAAATCACGGTGCTCGCTCCGCTGGAGGAAGCCGAGGTTGCGATCCTCGCCGATGCCCAGGCCGATGAAGGCCAGGTATCCGAGATCGTCGCAAAGGCGGAAGCGGTGTACGAGGAGCCTCAGCCAGAGGAGCTCGTTGCCGAAGAGCCTCAGGCCGCGGGTCCTGTCACCGAGGGCAGCCCTCCGGCTCACCCGCCGGAGGGACAACCCTCGACGCCACCCACGGCAGAGACGCCGGAGGAAGACGCTCCTCAGGATGAGACACCTGAGGAGGAGATTGCTCAGGACGACGCCCCTGAAGCTGTCGCCGAGGAGGCTGAGCAGGCCTAGTGGCTAAAAAGCGCGTCCATGAGATTGCCAAAGCTCAAGGGTTGAGCAGCAAAGAGCTGCTCGCTGCGCTCAAAAAGGCCGGAGTCGAAGCCAAGGCCGCAGCCTCGAGCGTGGAGGAGGCGGACGCGCTGAAAGCACTCTCCGGTAACGGGGCGGCGGCGGCCAAACCCCAGCCGAAAGCCGCGGCCAAACCGGCTGCACCGCCTCAGGAGCCGGCGAAACCGGCAGCGAAACCGGCGCCAGCCGCGAAAAAACCGGCCGGAGCGGCGAAAAAACGCCGCGTCGTGATCGATTCGCAGGCCGCCCGCCGCGACCAGATGGGCGGACCGCCGCCGCAGCGCCCGCCGCGACGACGCGGCGGTAGGCGCCGCCGGCCGCTGCTCGAGGAGCCGCCGGTCAGAACCGAGGAGCCGGCGGAGCCGGAGGCGACCAGGGTCAACTCCGGAGCCACCGTGCGCGAGGTCGCCGAGCTGCTTGGCCTCGGCAGCGCCGAGGTGATCAAGAAGCTGATGATGATGGGGGAGATGGCGACGCTGACCCAGACCCTCACGGATGAGTCGATCAAGGCGATCGCCGACGAGTACGACCGCAAGATCGAAATCGTCACCGCCGCCGAGGAGGAGCCCGAGGCGCCGGAATTCGAGGACGCTGAGGAGAGCCTGGTCGACCGGCCGCCGGTGGTCACGATCATGGGTCACGTCGACCACGGCAAGACCTCGCTGCTCGACGCGATCCGCGAGACCGAGGTCGCCGCCGGCGAGGCGGGCGGGATCACCCAGCACATCGGCGCCTACCAGGTTCACCACGAGGACAAGACCATCACCTTCCTCGACACCCCCGGCCACGCCGCCTTCACGGCGATGCGTGCCCGTGGTGCCAAGGTCACCGACATCGCCGTCGTCGTCGTCGCCGCCGATGACGGGGTCATGCCGCAGACCAAAGAGGCGATCGACCACGCCCGCGCCGCCGACGTGCCGATCCTGATTGCGGTCAACAAGATCGACAAAGAGGGCGCCCAACCCGACCGGGTTCGCAATGAGCTGGCGGCCGACGGTCTCACGCCCGAGGACTGGGGGGGCGAGACGGTCTACTGCGACGTCTCGGCCAAGACCCACGAGGGCCTCGGCAACCTGCTCGACATGATCCTGCTCGTCTCCGAGCTCGAGGAGCTGGGCGCCAACCCGGATGCCCCGGCCTCCGGGACGGTGGTCGAGTCCCAGCTCGATCCCGGCCGTGGGCCCGTCGTGACGATCCTGGTCCAGCGCGGAACGCTCGCCGTCGGCGATTCGCTGGTCGGCGGCGCGCAGTGGGGGCGGGTGCGCGCGATGCACGACTTCACCGGCGATCGGGTCCAGGAGGCCGGCCCGGGGATGCCGGTCGAGGTGCTCGGCTTCGACGGCGTCTGCGAGGCCGGCGAACACGTGCGGGTCGTAGAGAACGACCGCCGCGCCCGCCAGCTTGCCCAGGAGCGGGGCAACCGCCTCAAGACCGAGGCGCTGGCCCGTCGCCAGGCGCGCAAGGTCAGCCTCGAGGAGGTCTTCTCCCGCGCCCAGGCGGGCGACATCAAGGAGCTCAACATCGTGCTCAAGGCCGACGTTGCCGGTTCGCTCGAGGCGCTGCAGGACGAGATCGCCAAAGTCCCCCAAGAGCAGGTCGCGATCAACATCATCCACTCGCAGACCGGCGGCATCAACGAGTCCGACGTGATGCTGGCTTCGGCCTCCGAAGCGATCGTGATCGGCTTCAACGTGCGCCCGCTCGCCGACGCTCGCAAGGCCGCCGAGCGTGAGGGCGTCGACGTCCGCACCTACTCGGTCATCTACAAAATCACCGAAGACCTGCGCAACGCGATGGAGGGCTTGCTGGAGGCGGTCGAGGTCGAGGAAACGCTCGGCGAGGCCGAGGTCAAACAGACCTTCAAGGCCTCCAAAGTCGGCCGTATCGCGGGCTGCATCGTCAACGAGGGCAAGGTCGCGCGGGACGCCAACGTCCGCCTGATCCGCGAGGGAACCGTCATTTGGGACGGGGTGCTGGGCTCCTTGCGTCGCTTCAAAGACAACGTCCAGGAGGTCGAGGAGGGCCAGGAGTGCGGCATCGTGCTCGACGGCTACGCCGACGTCAAGGACGGCGACGTGCTCGAGTTCTACAAGACCAAGCAGGTCGAGCAGACGCTGGACTAGTGCCTTGTCCGGCAACGTTCACCCTCTCTGGCTTGCCCTCGCCGCGCCTGGCGGCGTCCTCGACCGCTCGACGTGGCGCTGCCACGCCTTCGGGTCTGCGTCCTTGCCAGTCACGACGATGCCTGCGCCAGAACCGGGCAAACGTCACCGGACAAGGCACTAGGATGGCCACGCCTCGCATGCGTCGCATCAACGAGGTGCTCCGCGAGGTGATCGGCGCGGCCATTACCACCGAATTGAGCGATCCCCGGATCGGCTTCGTCACCGTGACCTCGGTCGAGACCAGCCCAGACCTCCGCAGCGCCAAGGTGCACGTCAGCGTGCTCGGCGACGACGACGCCCGCGAGGAGGCGCTTACCGGGCTGCGCTCCTCCCACGGCGTTCTGCAGGCCAAAATCGCCGCCGAGACGAGGATGAAGCGCACCCCGACCCTGTCCTTTCACTACGACCCGACGGTCGAGCAGGGAATGAGAATCTCCCAGTTGCTCGAAGAGGAAGAGGAATGAGCGAGACCACCGACATCGGCGCCACCGCGATCGAGCAGGTCGCCAACGAGATCCGCAGCCGCGACCGCTTCCTGCTCACCGCCCACGAGGGCCCCGACGGCGACGCGCTCGGCTCCCTGCTCGGCATGCACCACCTGCTGACAGCGCTCGGCAAGGACTCGGTGATGTTCCTTGCCGCGAAGGAGTTCCCCTTGCCGATCGAGTACCGCTTCCTGCCACTGGAGGAGGTCTTCCACGAGGCGCCGGCGGACATGGCGGACCGCGCGGCGATCTTCCTCGACTGCGGCAACATCGACCGCATGCCGGTCGACTTCCTCGCGGCGGATGGGGTCTTCACGATCAACATCGACCACCATCACGACAACACGCTCTTCGGCGACGTCAACCTGGTCGAGGTCGACGCCTCCTGCACGGCGGAGATCGTCTACGAGCTGGCGATCCTGCTGGGAGTCGAGATCACCGCTGAGATGGCCGCGGCGCTCTATGTAGGCCTGGTCACCGACACCGGCAAGTTCATGTACGAGAACACCAACGCCCGTACCCATCGCATCGCCGCCGACCTGATCGAAGCCGGGGTCGACGTCGACGAGACCTACCGGCGCCTCTACGAGCACGTGCCGCTCGAGAAGCTGCGCCTGCTCTCGCGCGCCCTGGACGGGATCCAGCACCACTGCAAGGGCAGGCTGGTGCTCGCCTACATCGCCGCCGAGGACTACGAGGCGAGCGGTGCCGGCGAGGAGATGACCGAGGGGATCATCGATCACCTGCGCTCGGTCGAGGGTGCCCGCGTCGCAGCGCTGATCCGCGACCTCGGCGACCGTGGGCGCGCTGCCCGCAAGGTGAGCCTGCGCTCCAGTGACGGCGAGGTCGATGTCTCCGCGATCGCCCGCGTCAACGGCGGCGGCGGACACAAGCGAGCCGCCGGCTTCTCCACCGACCTCGAGTTGGAGGCGCTGGTCTCCTTCCTATGCGGCGAGGTCTCTGCCCAGCTCGATCCTTGACGGTTCTGCTCTGCGACAAGCCCGCCGGAATCACCTCACACGACTTGGTGCGGCAGGTTCGCCGCGAGCGCGGCTGCAAGGCAGGGCACGCCGGCACGCTCGATCCGTTCGCGACCGGGCTACTGCTGGTCCTGCTCGACGAGGCGACCCGCGTGCAGCGCTTCCTCGTCGAGCTGCCGAAGACCTACCTGGCGACCGCGCGTCTCGGCTGGCGCTCGAGCAGCGGCGATCCCGAAGGGGAGCTGACCGAGACCGGCCGGCTGCCGCAAACGCTTGAGTTGCCGACCGGCACGGTGCGCCAGCATGTGCCGATGACCTCTGCCGTACGAGTCGGCGGCGAGCGGCTCTACCGCAAGGCCCACCGGGGCGAGACGGTCCCGACCCCACCCCGCGACGTCGAGATCTACCGCGCCGAGCTGCTCGCGCACGACGCCGAGAGCGCTCGCTATGAGATCGAGTGCTCCAGCGGGACCTACGTGCGCACCCTGGTCGAGACCCTCGGCGACGCCTACTGCTCCGAGCTGCGCCGTACCTCGATCGGCCCCTTCCGAGTCGAGAACGCGGGCGAAGAGGTCGGCGTCGAGCGGATCGGCGAGCTGATTCCCGCGGCGGCGGAGGCGCTCAGGTGATGGCCAGCATCGCTGTCACCAGCCTGCCCGACGCCGAGCCGCGACCGCGTCACGTCGCGATCGGGACCTTCGACGGCGTTCATCGCGGCCACCAGGCCGTGATCGATGGCGCCGACACGGTTTTGACCTTCGATCCGCATCCGCTCGAGGTCATCCATCCCGCAGCATTGCCGAAATTGATCATGCCCTTCGGGGTCAAGCGCGACGTGATCGAGGGGCACGGTGTGCGCGAGTTGGTCGTGATCCCGTTCGACGCCGATTTCGCCAAGCGATCCGCCGAGGATTTCATCGAGCACGTGTTGATCGAGAAGCTGCGGGCAGAGAAGGTCTCGGTGGGGGAGAACTTCCGCTTCGGCGCCAAAGCCAAAGGGGATCCGGCGATGCTTGCGGCGCGCACCGAGTTCGAGACCAGGGTCGTGCCGCTGGTCGAGATCGACAGTGAGACGGTCTCCTCTACCCGGATCAGGGCGCTGGTGGCGGCGGGCGACATGGAGGGCGCCCGGCACTGCCTCGGCGCTCCCTTCATGGTCGAGGGGACCGTCGTCAAGGGCGACCAGCGCGGCCGTGAGCTCGGCTTCCCGACCGCCAACATCGTCCCCGACGACCGCCTGTTGATCCCCGGCCACGGCGTCTTCGCGGCCTTTGCCGACGGTGTTCCCGCCGCCGTCAACGTCGGTGTGCGGCCCATGTTCGAGAGCGGTCGGGGTGTGCTGATCGAGACCTATCTGATCGACCGCAACGAAGACCTCTACGGGCGCACCCTGCGCGTCGCCTTCGTCGAGCGGCTGCGCGGCGAGAAGCGCTTCCCCAGTGTCGAGGAGCTGATCGCCCAGATGCGGATCGACGTCGAGGACGCGAAGCGGGTCTGTGCTAGCTTCACCGGCGCATCATGAGCCTTGCCAAGGAGAAGAAGACCGAGCTGATCGGAAAGTACGGCCGCGCTGACGGCGACACCGGCTCTGCCGAGGTCCAGGTCGCGCTGCTCACCGAGCGGATCAACGAGCTCACCGAGCACCTCCGCGGGCACGCCAAGGACCACCACTCGCGCCGCGGCCTGCTGATGCTGGTCGGCAAGCGCCGTCGCATGCTCCGCTACCTGGAGCGCACCGACCTCGAGCGCTATCGCGCCCTGGTCGCGGATCTCGGCCTGCGGCGATGATCGCCGCCGGCGAGCCGGCTCCTGAGTTCACCCTCCGCAACCAGGACGGCAAGGAGGTCTCGCTCTCCGATTACCGCGGTCGCAAGGTCCTGCTCGTCTTCTACCCGCTCGACTTCAGCCCGGTCTGCGCGGATCAGCTCTCGATCTACCAGGAGGTCAAGCCCCAGATCGCCGAGAAGGGCGTCGAGCTGGTCGGGATCAGCGTTGACCACGGCTTCGCCCACAAGGCCTTTCAGGAGAAGCTGGGGATCGACACCACGCTGCTCGCCGACTTCGAGCCGAAGGGAGAGGTGGCCCGTGCCTACGGCGCCTACATCGATGCGGTCGGCCACGCCAACCGCTCGCTCGTCCTCATCGACGAGGAGGGCACGGTCGCCTGGGTTCACGAGTCGCCGACCCCGCTGGAGATCCCCGGCGCCAACTTGATCTTCGACGCCCTGGAGACTGTCGGGTCTGACGCCTGAGCTGACCAGCGCCGCGGTGCCCCCGGTCGGCCCGGAGGACCACGTGCGCGGCGAGGGCGAGACCTTGATCGTCTACGCCGATCTCGGCTGCCCGCACTGCGCAGCCGCGTGGGAGGAGATCTGCAAGCGACCCGCGCGTGTCGTCTTCCGCCACTTTCCCGTGGCGAGCAAACATCCACGGGCACCGGCCCTGCACGCCGCGGCCGAGGCCGCCGGGAGGCAGGGGCGGTTCTTCGAGATGGTCGATTCGCTCTACGCCGACCGTGGGCGGGTCGACGATCCGCACCTCTGGGAGCGGGCGGAGCGGTTCGAGCTCGACCTGCAGCGCTTCGAGGCCGACCGGCGGACGGATGAGGTCGGCGCTCGGGTTCGGCGCGACTTCGAGTCCGGCATCCGCGCCGGTGTCATCGGAACGCCGGCCATGTACTCTCCCAGCTGAAAGAGAACGAGAGTTCTGAATGCAGATGGCCGTCATCCGGGCGGCCGGAGGTAGGAAAACTAAATGAGCATGTTTGACGTAACCCGCGTCTCGGCGGATATCGGCGACAGCCAGATTTCCTTTGAGACCGGAAAACTCGCGAAGCAGGCGGGCGGCGCGGTCGTAGTTCAGGCCGGCGACACCATGGTCCTGTGCACCGCAACCGTCGGCAGTCTGCGCGACGTGGACTTTCTTCCCCTCACCGTCGACATCGAGGAGCGGATGTACGCCGCGGGCAAAATCCCCGGCTCGTTCTTCCGTCGCGAGGGCAAATCCAGCGAGAAGGCGACGCTGACCGCGCGCATGATCGACCGGCCGATCCGGCCGCTCTTCCCCAAGGGCTGGCACTACGAGACCCAGCTCGTCGCGATCCCGATGTCGGTGGACCAGGTCCACCCCTACGACATCCTCGCGATGAACGGCGCCTCCGCGGCGCTGGCGATCTCGCCGGTCCCAGTAGCCGACCACGTCGGCGCGGTGCGGATCGGCAAGCTCGACGGCGACTTCGTCGTCAACCCCTCCGAGGAGGACCACGCCGAGCTCGATCTCGACCTGATCGTCGCCGGCACCAGCGAGGCGATCCTGATGGTCGAGGCCGGCGCCAACGGCGTCACCGAGCAGGAGATCCTCGACGCGCTCGACATCGCCCACGGCGAGATCAAGAAGCTCGTCGCCGCGATGGAGGGGTTGCAGCAGAAGGCCGGCAAGGAGAAGATCGAGGTCGAAGCGCCCTCGATCGACGAGGGGCTGCTCAGCGATATCCGCGGCTCCCATGGCCAGGCGCTCGTCGACGCGATCGCCACCGAAGGCAAGCTCGAGCGCTACGAGGCGATCGACGAGGTCAAGGACGAGGTAGTCGCCAAGTACGCGCCCGAGTCAGACGGAGAGGCCGACGAGAAGCGCGTGGCCGAGGTCAAGGCCGCTTTCGGCTCGATCGAGAAGGACACGATCCGCAAGGCGATCGCCGTCGACAAGAAGCGCCCCGACGGCCGCGCCCAGGACGAGATCCGGCCGATCGAGTGCGAGGTCGACGTCTCCCCCCGCGTGCACGGCTCAGCCCTGTTCACCCGCGGTGAGACGCAGATCCTCTCCAACGCCGCGCTCGGCACGACCCGCATGGACATGCGGATCGACACGCTCGGCTTGGAGACGTCGAAGAAATTCTGGCACCACTACAACTTCCCGCCCTTCTCGGTCGGGGAGGCCGGCTTCATGCGCGGCCCGAAGCGTCGCGACATCGGCCACGGCGCCCTCGCCGAGCGGGCACTGGTTGCCACCGTCCCGAACGAAGAGGACTTCCCCTATGTGATCCGGGTCGTCTCTGAGACGCTCGAGTCGAATGGCTCCTCGTCGATGGGCTCGGTTTGCGCCTCCTCGATGGCATTGCAGGCAGCGGGCGTGCCGGTCAGCGCACCGGTCGCCGGCGTCGCGATGGGCCTGATCAAAGAGGGTGACGACTACATCGTCCTCACCGACATCGCCGGCGTCGAGGACCACCTCGGCGACATGGACTTCAAGGTCGCCGGGACCGCAGACGGGATCACCGCGCTGCAGATGGACATCAAGATCACCGGCGTCACCTTCGAAATCCTCACCGACGCTCTGGAGCAGGCCAACAAGGGCCGCCAGTTCATCCTCGGCAAGATGGCCGAGGCGATCGACGGCCCGCGCGAGACGCTCTCCAAGCACGCGCCGCGAATCGAGGCGATCAAGATCGATCAGGAGAAGATCGGCGCCGTGATCGGCAAAGGCGGGGAAACGATCCGCGCCCTCTGCGAGGAGTTCGAAGCCGAAATCGACGTCGAGGACGACGGCACGATCCGGATCTACGCCCCGACCGGCGAACTGGTCGAAGCCTGTGTATCCCGGATCGAGTCGATGACCAAGGAGGCGGAGATCGGCGACCGATACAACGCCGCCAAAGTCGTCAAGACGACGACCTTCGGCGCCTTCGTCGAGCTGGTCAAGGGCACCGACGGCCTGCTGCACATCTCCAACGTGAAGCCGGGGGAGAGGGTCGACTCGGTCGATGACGTGCTCAGCTCGGGTGACGTGATCGACGTCACCGTGGTCGAGGTCGACCGCGAGCGCGGCCGGATCGGCCTGCGGCTCTCCGACGACCCCTCGGTGGCCGGTAAAACCGCCGAGGAGCTGGCCGAGGTCGGCTCCGGCGACGGTGGCCCGCGCCGCAACGGTGGCGACCGCGATCGCGGTGGCCGTGGCGGCGGGGGCGGCGGTCGGCGGCGCGAGCGCGAGCGTCGCAGCTAGCCCTTGAGCGCTGCGCAGCTAACCGAGCTCAGCTCGGGCGTCCGGGTCGTCACCGAGGAGGTTCCCTCGGTCCGCTCCGTGGCGCTCGGGCTCTGGGTTCGCACCGGCTCGAGGAACGAGACGCCGGCCCAGGCCGGCGTCTCGCACTTCCTCGAGCACCTGCTGTTCAAGGGCACCGCGCGCTACTCGGCGATCGAGATCTCCGAGCTCTTCGACGGGCTCGGCGCCTCGGTCAACGCGGCGACCGGCAAGGAGACCACCCACCTGCATGCCCGCTTCCTCGACGAGCACACCGATGAGGTCTTCGACCTGCTCGCCGAGATGCTGCTGGCGCCGACCTACCCGGACATCGACTCCGAGCGCGATGTCGTGCTGGAGGAGATCGCGATGTACGAGGACGAGCCGCAGGACCGCGTCCACGACATCCTCGCCGGCGCTGTGTTCGGCGAGCACCCGCTGGGCCGGCGAGTGCTCGGCGAGGCCGAGGTGATCTCCTCGATTCCGGTTCCCGACATCGAGGCCTACCGCAAGGATCGCTACACCGGCGCGCACGTGGTCGTCGGCGCGGCCGGCCACCTCCAGCACGAGCGAATCGCCGAGTTGGCCGAGCGGCTCGTCTCGCCGGCCCCCGGCGGCGACGGCTCCGACCCAGTGGAGGCCACCGCGGAGGCGCGCCTGCGCTTCTACCCCAAGGACACCGAGCAGTACCACATCTGCTTCGGCGCGACCGGGATCGTCCGCGACGACGAGCGCCGCTACGGCCTCGCGGTGCTCGACTCGATCTTCGGCGGGTCGACCTCTTCGCGCCTCTTCCGCGAGGTGCGCGAGAAGCGCGGCCTCGCCTACTCGGTCGGCTCCTACAACGAGCAGTACACCGATTCCGGCATGGTCGCGACCTACGTCGGCACCCGTGAGGACAACGTCGAGGAAGCGTGCGCGGTGATCGGTGCCGAGCTGGAGCGGCTGCGCACCGAGCCGGTCTCGGCCGACGAGCTGGCGCGGGCGAAGGAGAACGTCAAGGGGCGCCTCGTGCTCTCCTCGGAGTCGACCGCGGCGCGGATGTCGCGGATCTCGCGCTCGACCCTCTTCAACCTGCCGATCGAAAGCCTCGACTCGATGCTGGCCAAAGTCGATGCGGTGAGCGTCGAGGAGCTGAGCGAGCTGGCGAGCGAGCTCTACGGCGCCGAGCGGCTCTCGGCGGCCTGTGTCGGCCGCGACGAGGATTGCTTCCGCAAGGCGCTTTCCCCCGTATCCGAGGAGCTGGCGGCAGCGTGATCCGGGTCGGCGTCTCTGGCGCGGCCGGGAGAATGGGCCGCACCGTCTGCGACGCGGTCGAGGGTGCCGACGGTTTGGCGCTGGTCGCGAAGGTCGACCCCAGCCTCGACACCGAGCTGGTCAGCGTGCTCGACGACGTCGATGTGATCGTCGACTTCAGCACGCCAGACACGGCGCTTGGCAATGCCAGGACCTGTCTCGATGCCGGCGTGCACGTCGTCCTCGGCACGACCGGGTTCGACCTCGACGCCCTGCGCGCCGCCGCCGATGCCGGCGATGCCAACTGCTTCGTCGCGCCGAACTTCGCGATCGGGGCCGTGTTGCTGATGGAGGCGTCGCAAGCGATCGCCAAGCACATGCCCGAGTGCGAGATCGTCGAGCTGCACCACGACCGCAAGCTCGACGCGCCGTCGGGAACGGCGAAGCGGACCGCGGAGCTGATCGAGGGCGCCGGCGGCAACGTCCACGAGCCGATCCACTCGGTGCGACTGCAGGGCTTGGTCGCCCACCAGGAAGTGATCTTCGGCGGCGAGGGGCAGACGCTCTCGATTCGCCACGACTCGATCGACCGTGTCTCGTTCATGCCGGGCGTCGTCCTGGCGGTACGCAAGGTCGCCGACCTGCCCGACCGTTTCACGGTCGGCCTCGAGAAGCTGTTGTAGGTTCATGGCCATGACGGAGGAGCTGGCGCGCATGGACGCGACCGCACAGGCAGATCTGGTCAGCAAGGGGGAGGCGACTCCGGTTGAGCTGGTCGAAGCGGCCATCGCCCGCATCGAGGCCACCAACGGCGACGTGAATGCCGTGATCCACCCGCTCTTCGAGGAAGGGCTCGAGGCTGCCCGCGGTGAGCTCCCCGACGGACCCTTCAAGGGCGTTCCCTTCCTGCTCAAGGACCTTGGTGCCGCTTTCGCCGGCCAGCCACTCCACCTCGGCATGGGTTACCTGAAGGAGCGCGACTTCCGCGCCCCGATGGACACCTACCTCGCCCAGCGCTTCCGTGCCGCCGGCCTGGTCACGATCGGCAAGACGAACGCGCCCGAGCTGGGCATCCTGCCGACTACCGAGCCGCGCGCCCACGGCGCCACCCACAACCCCTGGGACCTCGATCGCACGCCAGGAGGTTCGAGCGGGGGCTCCGGCGCGGCGGTGGCCGCCGGCATGGTGCCGATGGCCCACGCCAACGACGGCGGCGGCTCGATCCGCATACCGGCATCCAACTGCGGCCTCGTCGGCCTCAAGCCGAGCCGGCAACGGATCAGCGAGGGGCCGTTGATCGGCGACATCATGTCCGGCCTCACCTGCGAGCTCTGCGTCTCGCGCTCGGTCCGCGACACCGCGGCCCTGCTCGAGGCTGTGCACGGGCCCGCGCCCGGCGATCCCTACGTCGCGCCGCCCCCGGAGCGCCCCTACACCGAGGAGCTCGATGCCGATCCCGGCAAGCTGAGGATCGCTCTTTGGACGGAGACGATCATCGAGCAGGACGCCGACCCCGAGGTCGTCGCGGCGGCACGGGCCGGCGCGAAGGCGCTCGAAGGGCTCGGCCACCAGGTCGAGGAGCCGGACATGAGCGCCTTCGCGAGCCTGCCGATAATCGAGCCCTTCCTCGTCCGCTGGGCTGCCGGTCAGGCCCAGGCGCTCGAGCAGTTCGGCATCATCGGCGGGCAGCCGGTCGGGGCCGACGATGTCGAGCCGCTGACCTGGGCTCTGGCGGAGATCGGCCGTACGCGCAGCGCCGGCGACTACCTGGCGGCGGTCGGCCAGCACCAGGTGATGAGCCGGATGTTCGCCGGCATCCACGAGTCCGGCTTCGACCTGCTGCTGACGCCGACCATGGGCGAGCCCCCGCCGCCGCTCGGGACCTTCGACGACTCCGGGCCAGACCCGATGGCCGCCTTCGAGCGGGCATTCCTGGCCGGCTGCTTCACCGCGGCCTTCAACGCCACCGGGCAGCCGGCGATCTCTCTGCCCCTGCACTGGACCGAGGACGGCCTGCCGGTCGGCGTCCAGCTCGTCGCGCCGCTGGGGAGGGAGGACCTGCTGCTGCGGGTCGCTTCCCAGCTCGAGCAGGCGGTTCCGTGGGCCGATCGCACGGCGCCCACCTTTGCCACATGACCGCCCCGATACCCTGCCTGCGATGAGCGAGATCCGCGGTGTCATGACGGCGATGGCCACCCCCTTCGATCGCGAGGGGGGAGTGGACGAGGCGGCAGCCCGCCGGCTCGCTTCCTACCTGGTCGAGCACGGCTCGCACGGTGTCGTCGTCGCCGGATCTTCGGGCGAGGCGGCAACTCTCGACGACAAGGAGCACATCGCGCTGCTGGCGGCGATAGTCGACGAGATCGGCGACGAGGCGACGGTGATCTGCGGCACCGGCACGAACGACACGCGCCACTCGGTCGAGCTGACCAAGGCCGCTGCCGAGGCCGGCGCGGACGGCGCGCTGGTCGTCACGCCCTACTACAACAAGCCCACCTTCCCCGGGATCCGCGCTCACTACGAAGCGATCGCCACCGCGATCCCCGGCCTGCCGTTGATCGCCTACAACATCCCCTCGCGGGTGGTGATCAACGTCGGCCCAGCCGAACTCGCGGAGCTGGCCAAGATCGACGGCGTGGTCGCCGTCAAGCAGGCCCAGAATGAGGAGCTGCAACAGATTGAGGGAATGGCGCTCCTTGCCGGCAATGACGACGGCTTCATGCGCGTTCTGGAGCTGGGCGGAGCCGGAGGGATTCTCGTTGCGTCGCATGTGGTTGGCCCACAAATGCGGGAAATGTGGGATGCCGCCCAGGCGGGCGACCTCGAGCGAGCGCGTGAGATCGATGCCAAGCTGCGGCCCGCCTATGACGTGATGGGCTTCGTCACCAACCCGATCCCGCTGAAGGCGGCGCTGGAGATGACCGGGCTGATCCCCCACGGCGGTCTGCGGCTACCCCTCTTCGAGCTCGACGCGGACCAGCGCACCGTCGTGCGCGAGGCGCTCGATGCAGTCGACGTGCCGGTGGCCTCCTAGCCGATGGCCGCGAAACTGCGAGTACTGCCGCTCGGCGGCCTGGGCGAGATCGGCAAGAACATGACCGTGATCGAGTACGACGGACGGATCGTCGTCGTCGACACCGGCTTGATGTTCCCGACGCCGGAGATGCTCGGCATCGACCTGGTCCTGCCCGACTTCTCCTACCTGCGCGACCGCGTCGACGACATCGAAGCGATCGTCCTCACCCACGGGCACGAGGACCACGTCGGCGCGCTGCCCTACGTGCTGCGCGAGATCGGCATGCCGCCGGTCATCTACGGCGGCCTGCTCACTGTCGGCATGGTGCGCTCCAAGCTCGACGAGCACAAGATGAAGGACGCGCCACTGGAGGAGCTGCCGGCGGGTAAAAAGGTCCAGCTGGGGCCCTTCGAGCTCGAGCTGGTCCATCTCTCCCACTCGATTCCCGACATGCGCGGCGTGATCCTCGGCACCGAGGTGGGCAAGATCCTGATGACCGGCGACTACAAGTTCGACCAGACGCCGGTCGACGGCCGCCCCGCCGACATCTCACGGCTCGCCCAGCTCGGCCGCGAAGGCCTGCTGCTGCTCTGCGGCGACTCGACCAACGCCGACCGGCCGGGGATCGCACCGTCGGAGTCGAGCGTCGGGCCGGCGTTGCTGGAGACCTTCTCGGCCTGCAAAGGGCGGGTCATCGTCACCTCCTTCGCCTCCAACATCCACCGCGTGCAGCAGGTGATCGACGCCGCTGTCGCGCTCGACCGCCGGGTCGCCTTGGTCGGTCGTTCGATGCGCAAGAACTTCAACATCGCCTCCAACCTCGGCATCGCCAAAGCGCCTTCGGGCCTCTTCATCCAGCCGCGCGAGATCGAGGACTTCCCCGACGAGAAGGTCGTCGTGATCTCCACCGGCAGCCAGGGCGAGCCGCTCTCGGCGCTGCGGCGGATGGCAAACAACGACCATCGCGACGTCCAGCTGCACTCCGGCGACACCGTCGTCTTCTCGGCGACGCCGGTGCCGGGTAACGAGCGCGCCGTGAACGAAACGATCGACCGCATCTACGAGATCGGCGCCTCGGTCGTGACCGCCAAAGACGCGCCCATCCACGCTTCCGGGCACGGCTGGCAGGAGGAGCTGAAGCTGATGCTCAACCTGACCAAGCCCCGCTACGTGATGCCCATCCATGGCGACCACCAGCGGCTGCGCCTGCACGCCGGCCTGGCCCACTCGGTCGGGATCGATCCCGAGAACGTCTTCCAGGGTCGCAATGGCCTGCCGCTCGAGCTGGATGCAAACGGGGCGCGCTTCGGCAAGGAGATCCACGCGGGTGTCGTCTACGTCGACGGCGTCAACGTCGGTGAGCCCGACGACGTCGCGTTGCGCGACCGGCGCGAGATCTCCGCCGACGGGATCTTCATCGTCGTCGCGACGATTTCCGCCGAGGACGGCAGCGTCGTCGCCGATCCCGAGGCGATCGTGCGCGGCGTCGCCCTGCCCGAGGGCGAGGAGTCCCTGGTCGAAGAACTCAAGGACGTGGTCGAGGACTCGCTCGAGGACGCCGCCGAGGCAGGCACGCGCGAAGTCCACCTGATCCAGGAAGACGTGCACGAGGCGATCGCCAAGCTCGTCTACGCGAAGCTGCGCAGCCGGCCGATGATCCTGCCGGTAGTCGTCGAGGTCTAGAGAGAACTAAAAAGGACCCGCCGGTCGCGTTGGGGAGAACCGGCGGGCCCTTGTGTCTCGTCCGCGGACGAAATTAAGCCGGGGCGCTAAAGCGGGTCTAAAGCCGGGTTAATTCCCCGCTCAGTCTTGGAGGTGCGTAGGGGCAGCCGGACGCGAAAGAGCGCCCCGCCCAGGTCCGACTCGCCTGCCTCGGCGCTGCCTCCGTGCGATCTGGCCACGGCGCTGACGATCGCCAGGCCCAGGCCGCTGCCGCCGCCGATCGCGGTGTCGGCGGGCCCGTCGCCACGGACGAAGCGCTCGAAGATCTGCTCGCGAAGCTCCTCCGGGATACCGGGACCGTTGTCGGCGACCTCGACAACGGCGCTCGTCCCTTCGGCGCGGAGACGCAGTTCGATCCCCGAGCCCGGGGGAGTGTGGCGGGCGGCGTTGTCGAGCAGATTGAGCACCAGGCGGTGCAGCTCGTCGGGGTTGCCGTCGACCAGCAGCGGTCGCTCGTTCTCGACGCGCAGCTCGCGTTCGCCGATCGTCGGCGCGACCTCCGCCGCGGCGTTGCCCGCCACCGCGGCCAGATCGCAGCGGGTGCGGGCGCCGATCCGCCCGGCGTCGGCGCGGGCGAGGAGGAGGAGGTCGCCGACCAGGCGGCTCATGCGGCTGGAGGAGCGCAGCGCCGAGTCGACCATCGCCCGCTCGTCTTCTTGTGCCGGCTCGTCGAGCGAGGCCTGGAGCAGCTCCAGGTTGGCGAGGATGCTGGTCAGCGGGGTGCGCAGCTCGTGCGAAGCGTCGGCGACGAACTCGCGCTGGCGCTTCAGTGCCGCTTCACGCTCGGCGCGGGCGGCGTCGAGCGAGCGGAGCATCAGCTCCAGCGTCCTGGCCAGCTCGCCCACCTCGTCGTCGACGCGCGGCTGTGGCATGTGACTGGAGGGGTCGCCGGTGTCGGCGATTGTGCGTGCCGTCGCGGTCAGCGACGCGATTGGGCGCATCGCCCGACGGGCGATCGCCACGCCCGCGAGGCTGGCGAGCAGGGTCGCACCCAGCACGCCGGCGGCGATCAGGAGCCAGAGCCGGCCCACGGTCGAGTCGATGTGCTGCTCGTCGCGGCCATACTGGACATAGCCGGCGATCCGCCCGGTCTGGCGACTGCGCAGGGCGACCGTCACGACCTGCATCTCGCCGATGTCGCGGATGCCCGGTGCCGGGGGTCCGAGCTCGGCGGCGTTCGGGCTGGCGTCGAGCTCGCGCCCCTGTGAGTCGTAGATCCGCACCGAGGCGTCGTTGGGGCTGGCGAAGTCGCCCAGGTCGGGCTCGCGGACGATCAGCGTGTTGGTGATCGTGTCGACGATCTGGACCTGGGAGGCCAGCGTCGCCACCGCGCCCTTCATCTCGCGGTTGAAGTCGTCGCGGATGCGCTGCGCGGCGAGGTTGCCGACGATCACCCCGAACAGGACCAGGATCGCCAGGGTAAGGCCGGCGGAGACGCCGGCGAGGCGCCAGCGCACCGGCCAGTTGCCGGGCCGGAGCGCCGCTAGGCCTTGAGCACGTAGCCGGCGCCGCGTTTGGTGTGCAGAAGCCGTGTCTCCTCACCCGCCTCGAGCTTGCGGCGCAGATTGGAGATGAATACGTCGATCGTGTTGGTGGCCGCCATCGGGTCGTAGCCCCAGACCTCGTCGAGCAGGCGCTCGCGTGAGACGACGAGGCGCTCATTGTGCATCAGGTACTCGAGCAGCTCGAACTCGCGGTTGGTCAGCTCGATCTCCCGCTCGCCGCGGCGTACCTCGCGCGTATCGGGGTTGAGGCTGAGGTCGCCGACCTCGAGCGACGCCGAGCCGCGCGGCGGCCGGCGGCGCAGCAGGGCACGAATCCGGGCAAGCAGCTCCTTGCGCTCGAAGGGCTTGACCAGGTAATCGTCGGCGCCGCTGTCGAGTCCGCTCACGCGGTCCTCGGTCTCCGCTCGCGCGGTCAGCATCAGGATCGGCACGTCACCCTCGGCGCGGAGACGTCGACAGACCTCGACCCCGTCCATCCGCGGCAGGCCCAGGTCAAGCACCACCAAGTCCGGCACGAAGCCCGCCGCGACGTCGAGCGCGTCGATCCCGTCCGCCGACGTGCGCACCTCGTAGCCCTCGTTGCGCAGCGATCGCCGTAGCACGTCGGCGATCTCATGATCGTCCTCGACGACGAGGACGCGGCCCCCCGGCAGATCGGTCTCGTTTGCAAGCACGCAGCGATGTTAGCCCGGCTTGGACACGTTCTTGTCGGCTTTTAGTGCGAATTTAGGCACGGACATAGCGGGGAAGACACCTGTTTTGGGCCACTTGCCATCTGCCTCGCTTGCCATGATCGGCCGCAGTCGTGAGCTCAGCCGCCGCCGTCCATCTACATGCCCACAGCGAGTACTCGCTGCTCGATGGCGCCTGCAAGATCGACGCGATGGCGGCGCGGGCGGCCGAGATGGGGCAGCCGGCGCTGGGGCTGACCGACCACGGCGTGATGAACGGCGCCGTCGATCTCTACAAGGCCTGCCGAAAGCACGGGATCAAGCCGATCGCCGGCCTCGAGGCCTATCTCGTCGACGACGTCAAGACGATCAAAGAGAAACCCAAGTACGAGCGCAACCACCTCACCCTGCTGGCCGAAAATGACGCCGGCTTCGCCAACCTGGTCAAGCTCACCTCGGCCGGTTTTCTGCGGGGCTTCTCACGCGGGAAGGCCAACGTCGACATGGAGCTGCTCGCCGCCCACGCCGATGGGGTGATCGTCCTCACCGGCTGTCTGCAGTCGCGTTTCTGCCGGCGCCTGATCGAAGAGCGAGCGGATGACGCTCGCGCCCATCTCGACGACCTGATCCAGGCCTTCGGTCCCGAGCAGGTCTACTTCGAGGTCCAGAAAAACGGCATCGAAGAGCAAGAGAAGGCGAACCAGGGGATCGTCCGCTTCGCTCGCGAGCTGAACCGGCCGCTGGTCGGCACCGCCGACGTCCACTACCTGCGCCGTGAGGACTTCGACAACCACGCGGCGCTGCTCTGCGTGCAGACCAAGTCGACCCTCGAGGCGCCGAAGATGAGCTTCGACACCAACGAGTTCTTCCTCAAGAGCAACGAGGAGATGGCCGAGTCCTTTGCCGAGTGGCCCGAGGCGATCCCGACCACGCTGGAGATCGCCGAGCGCTGTTCGCTGGAGATTGAGCTCGGCAGCCTGTTGCTGCCCCGCTACCCGACCGAGGACGGCGAGGAGCCAGAGGCGATGCTGCGCAGGATCGCCGAGGAGGGCCTGCGGGCCCGCTACGGCGATCCCGCTCCGGCAGAGGCCGTGGAGCGGATGGAGTTCGAGCTCGGCGTGATCGAGGAGATGGGCTTTTCCTCCTACTTCCTGATCGTCTGGGACTTCGTCCGCTACGCCAAGGAGAACGGTGTGGCCGTCGGCCCCGGCCGTGGCTCCGCGGCGGGCTCGATCGTCTCCTACGTGCTCAAGATCACCGACCTCGATCCGCTCGCCGAGGGCTTGATCTTCGAGCGCTTCCTCAACCCCGGGCGCAAATCGATGCCCGACATCGACATCGACTTCTCCGTCCGCGGGCGCGAGCGGATGATCCGCTATGTCGGCGACAAGTACGGCCGCGAGTCGGTAGCCCAGATCATCACCTTCGGCAAGATGGCGCCGCGCGCGGCGACTCGCGACGCCGCCCGGGTGCTCGGCTTTGACTACGGCAGCGGCGACCGTCTCGCCAAGCAGATCCCGGAGCCGATCATGGGCCGCAGTCCATCCTTCGAGGAGTGCCTGAAGTCGGGTCAGGAGCTGAAACGGACCTACGACTCCGAGCCCGACGCGAAACGGATCATCGACGTGGCTCAGGGACTCGAGGGGATCATCCGCAACAACTCGATCCACGCCGCCGCGGTGGTGATCGCCGACCGGCCGCTGCACGAGGTGGTGCCACTGCAGCTGGCAGAGGACCGCAACGCAGCGGCGAGCGGAAACGGCAACGGAGGAAGCAAGCCGGAGCGTCAGTACAAGATCGTCACCCAGTACTCGATGGGTCCGATCGAGGAGATGGGTCTGCTGAAGATGGACTTCCTCGGCCTGCGCAACCTCGACGTGATCGAGGACGCGATCGACATCATCGAGCGCTCGCGTGGCGGCGAGAGGGTCGACATGGAAAAGATCCCGATCGATGACGCGAAGACCTACGCGATGCTCGCTGCCGGCGACTCGACCGGGGTCTTCCAGTTCGAGTCGGAGGGCATGCGGGACGCCCTGCGCAAGGTCGGCCCGACCGAGTTCGCCGACATCGTCGCCCTCGGTGCCCTCTACAGACCGGGCGCAATGGCCTATATCCCCGCCTACGCCAAGGGCAAGCGGGACCCCTCGACCGTGCGCTACCCCGATCCGCGACTGCGGGCGATCACCGAGGAGACCCACGGCTGCGTCATCTATCAGGAGCAGTTGATGGAGATCGCCCGCTCGATGGCCGGTTTCTCAGGCGCCGAGGCGGACGATCTGCGCAAGGCGATCGGCAAGAAGAAGCGCGATCTGATGGCGACGATGAAGGACAAATTCATGCAGGGCATGACCGAGTCCGAGACCTCCACGGCGGTCGCCAAAGACCTCTGGAAGCTGAACGAAGCGGCGGCCGACTACTCCTTCAACAAGTCCCATGCCGCCTGCTACGGGCTGATCTCCTACCGCACCGCCTACCTCAAGGCCAACTATCCGGCCGAGTACATGGCGGCCGTGATCTCGTCGGTGATGAACACCAAAGACAAGGTGCCGTTCTTCGTCAACCGCTGCGCGGAGATGGGGATCGACGTCCTGCCGCCCGACGTCAACTCCTCCGACCACAGTTTCGTCGTATCGGAGAAGGCGATCCGCTTCGGCCTCGACGCGGTGAAGAACGTAGGTCACTCCGCGGTCGAGGCGATCCTGCGGGCGCGCGAGGATGCGCCGATCGCCTCGATCTGGGATTTCTGCGAGCGGGTCGACTCCCGCGCGGTCAACAAACGGGCGATCGAATGCCTGATCAAGTGCGGCGCTCTCGACTCCACCGGGGCGACCCGCAAAGGCATGCTCGAGGTGCTTCCGGCGGCGCAGTCGGCCGGGCAGAAAGCCCAGGAGGACGCCCAGCTCGGCCAGGGGTCGATCTTCGACTTTGGTGACGCGGCGGCAAGCGGGGGAGAGGGCGGCGCCTCGAGCTCCCACCACCGGCCGCCGATCTCAGCCGTCGAGTTCGAGCGCCGCGAACTGCTGGCGTTGGAGAAGGAGACGCTCGGCACCTACCTCTCCTCGCATCCCCTCTCGGAAGTGCGTGAGGCGCTGCGCGCTCGCGTGGACTGCAACTTGACGGACCTGGCGAACAAGCCCGATGGAGCCTGGGTCACCGTCGGCGGCATCGTCGCCGAGAGCAAGAAGATCCGCACCAAGAGCGGCAACCAGATGATGTTCGCGACGCTCGACGACATCGAAGGACAGGTCGAGATGCTGGTCTTCAAGGCCGACCAGGCCGAGAGCGCCGGGGCGATCGAAACCGACGCCGTCGTCCTCGTCCGCGGCCGGATCGACCACAAGGACCGGGGCGAGACGAAGCTCGTCGTGCAGGAGGCAGAGCGATTCGAACCCGATGTCGAGGAGATGGCCCGGGCGAGCGCCGCCGCGAGCGCGCCAGCGGCGCCGCTGCGGCTGACGATCGCTCCGGCTAGCTTCGGCAACCCTCACCTGATTGAGGAACTGAAGACGGTTTTCGAGGGCCACCGGGGCGACGCAGAGGTCTTCCTGGCGATTCCCGGCGAGGACGGCACGTCCCGTGAGTGGAAGCTGGGTGAGGAGTTCAAGGTTCGCCACTCGAGCAAGCTTCTGGCGGAGTTGGACCACGTCCTAGGCGCCGACGCTCTGGCTGCCTAGACTTCTGCTGTGCCCGCTACGCGCCAGAAGACCGGTGAGTGTCGTCAGTGCCGTTCCTTCTGCGACAAGATGGTCGAGCCGCGCAGCTGTGTCGAGCTCGGCTGCCGCTTCCTCTACAGCTATGTCGACACCCTGACGGGGACGCAGTACGTCGGTTGCATGCAGGAGGTCTTCGCAGCCAAGGTCGAGCTCGACGCGGTCCTGCAGCCGGGTGGCTTCGGCGGGGTCAAGATGACCGGCACGGCGCTGCCGCACTGCCCCTTCACGGTCGAGCGCGCCTACGCCGGCTCTGGTCCCGAGTACGACTGCGTCAACCACCGCTTCTTCGACTGCACCGACGACGGTCCGGAGGGCCTGCGGGCGTTCGATCTGCGCGACCTCGCATCCGAGCCCCCCGGCGTCTAAGTTGACACGGTTCCATGTAGGCTTTGCTGCATGAGCGATTCTTCGGCAGTGGCAGAGGCAGAGCAAGTGGCGGCGAATGCAACGGAAGGTGACGCCGGGGCCGAGGGCCCCAAGTTCACGCTCGAGCTGAACCAGGACCAGCAGGACATCCGCGACTGGGTCCACGGCTTCGCGGAGGGCGTTGTGCGCCCCGCGGCAGCGGAATGGGACGAGCGCGAGGAGACGCCCTGGCCGGTGATTCAGGAGGCCGCCAAGATCGGCCTCTACGGCTTCGAAGCTCTTGGTCAGTTCTTCGGCGACGACACCGGCCTGACCTTGCCGATCGCCAATGAGGAGCTGTTCTGGGGTGACGCCGGCATCGGCATGGCGATCATGGGCACCTCGCTGGCCGTCGCCGCAATCTTCGGGCAGGGAACCCCGGAGCAGATGGGTGAGTGGATTCCGCAGTGCTTCGGCACCGAGGATGACCCCAAGGTGGCTGCTTTCTGCTCGTCGGAGCCGGACGCCGGCTCCGACGTGGCAGCCATCCGCACCACCGCCAAGTACGACGAGGCGACCGACGAGTGGGTCCTGAACGGGCAGAAGGCCTGGGCGACCAACGGCGGCATCGCCGACGTCCATGTCGTGATCGCCTCGGTCGACCGCGAGCTGCGCTCGCGCGGGCACGCCGCCTTCGTCATCCCGCCCGGCACGAAGGGTTGCGAGCAGGGCGCCAAGGTCAAGAAGCACGGCCTGCGCGCCTCCCACACCGCCGACGTCCATCTCGACGACTGCCGCATCCCGGGCTCGTGCCTGCTCGGCGGCAAAGAGAAGCTCGACGAGCGCCTTGCCCGCGTCCGCGAGGGCAAGAGCTCAAAATCGCAGGCGGCGATGCAGACCTTCGAGGCGAGCCGCCCGACCGTCGGCGCGCAGGCGATCGGCATCGCCCGCGCCGCTTATGAGTACTCGCTCGAGTACGCCAAAGAGCGCGAACAGTTCGGCAAGGCGATCATCGAGAATCAGTCGATCGCCTTCGCGCTCGCCGACATGAAGATGGAGATCGACGCCGCACGGCTGCTCGTCTGGCGCGCCGCCTGGATGGGTCGCACCGGCCAGAAGTTTGAAAATGCCGAGGGCTCGATGTCAAAGCTGAAGGCCGGCGAGGTCGCCGTCTGGGCGACCGAGCGGGCGATCCAGATCCTTGGCGGCAACGGCTACACCCGTGAGTTCCCGGTCGAGCGGATGCACCGCGACGCGAAGATTTACACGATCTTCGAGGGCACCTCCGAGATCCAGCGCCTAGTCATCTCGCGCTCGATCTCCGGCGTCCACATCAAATAGGGCTCTAGCGCCGCAGAGTCGGGGAAGCCCGGTTGTCCTGTGGGCGAATTGATGTCGCACGCCCCTTTGGGGCTTAGCGACTATGACTGAGCGCGGCTACGCCGCGCAATAGACAGATTGCATGTCGCCGCTTCGCGACATTCGCCCACAGGACAACCGGGCTTCCCTGTCCACACGAAGTCGGACCCGCCTAGATCCAGCGCCCCAGCTCAAATGGAGAGGGGTCTGCGGCGCCGGCTCGTCTCCGGTGAGCTGGCATGGGCTCAGGCGCCCGGAGTGAGCTTCGAGCGCTTTCGGCTAGCGGGATCTAGCAAACGCGCTCGGTGAGAGGTGGCGATGTGCTCTCGCGGGAATGTCGCGAAGCGGCGATATGCAATCTGATTCTGCGCGGCGTTAGCCGCGCTCCATCATCGTCGCTAAGCGCGAAGCGCGTGCGACCCCAATTCACGCGAGAGCACACCGCCACCTCTCACTTCTGGCGGCGTTTGAGCCCGGTCTGCCGTAGGCGCTTCGCTGCTGCCACTTCTTTTTTGTCAGCGCCTTTCTTGTCCGGCCCGGGGGTCTCCAGCGTCGCCGGCAGGCCCTCGAAGCGCGGCTCGGAGAGGAAGGCGGCCAGGCCCTGTTTGCCCATCTCGCCTTTGCCGATGTTGGCGTGGCGGTCGCGGCAGGAGCCGAGTGGGGCGGCGGCGTCGTTTACGTGTAGGCAGCGGAGGCGGTCGAGGCCTACCTTCTCGTCGGCTTCGTCGACGACCCCGCTGAGGTGCTCGGCGTCGGTTACGTCGTAGCCCTGGACGAAGAGGTGGCAGGAGTCGAGACAGAGGCCGAGGCGCTTGCCGCTGCCGGCCAGGTCGATCAGCTCGGCGGTCTGGTCGAAGTCGCGGCCGAGCAGGCCTTTGTGGCCGGCCGTCTGCTCGAGGAGCAGCGGGCAGCTGTCGCTGTCCTTGACGGCCGCCGCGATGACTTTGGCGGCGCGTTTGATCGATGGTCCCAGCGGCTCGCCTTTCTGGGCGCCGGGGTGGAGGACGACGCCGGCGGCGCCGATGCCGTCGCCGATCCGCAGGGCATGGGTGAGCGAGGCGAGTGATTTCTTGCGCAGCTCTTTGTCTTTCGAGGCGCAGTTGATCAGGTAGACCGCGTGGATCACGACCGCTTCGACTGAAGAGGCCTCCATCGCCTCTTTGAACGCCGCGAAATCGTCGGGGCCGTAGTTGGTCGGCCGCCACATCCGCGGACTCTGGTTGAAGATCTGGATAGATTCGCAACCGCGCTCCTCGCCGCGCTCTATTGCGTTGGCGAGTCCACCCGCCGTGGAGACATGCGCTCCGATCAACATGACCAGCGATAACCCCCGTTTGAGATTTGCTCCCTCGCCGACCGGTGCGCTGCACATCGGCGGGGCGAGGACGGCACTCTACAACTGGCTCGCGGCACGCCACGAGGGGGGCGCGCTGGTCCTGCGGATCGAGGACACCGACCGCGAGCGGTCCACCGAGGCGAACGTCGAGCAGATCCTCGACGCGCTGCGCTGGCTGGAGCTGGACTGGGACGAGGGGCCCGTATCGCAGGCGTCGCGCTCAGAGCGTCACCAGGTGGCGCTGGAGCGCCTGCTGGAGAGTGGCGCGGCCTATCGTGACTCCGCCACGGCGAAGGACGTCGAGGCTTGGAAGGCCGAGCACGGCGCCGGCCGTGGCTACCGGGGCGAGCCGAGCGACGCCGCGGATGCGGCGGTCCGGCTGCGGGTGCCAGACGAGGGCGAGACCGTGGTCGAGGATCTGATCCGCGGGCCGGTCAGCTTCCCCAACCGCAGCTATGACGATTTCGTCATCGCCCGCGGCGACGGCTCCGTCCTCTACAACTTCGCCGTCGCGGTGGACGACGCCGAGATGGGCATCACCGACGTGGTGCGGGGCGACGATCATCTCTCCAACACTCCGAAGCAGTTGCTCGTGCTCGAGGCGCTTCGCTTCGAGGCGCCCCGCTACGCGCACCTGCCACTTTTGCATGGCCCCGACGGTCGCAAGCTCTCCAAGCGCCACGGCGCCGCCTCGGTGCAGGAGCTGCGCGATGCGGGCTACCTGCCGGCGGCGGTTCGCAACTACCTGGCGCTGCTCGGCTGGGGGGCAGACGATGACGCGACGCTGATCCCGACCGCGGAGCTAGTGGAACGCTTCCGGGTGGCGGACGTCGGCAAGGCAGCGGCGATCTTCGACGAGAAGAAGCTGCGCTGGGTCAACGGCCGCTACATGCGTGAGATGCCGCTCGATGAGTACGTGCAGGCCGTCGCGACGCACCTGGGGCGCCCGGTGGACGAGCGGCTGCGGGCGGCCTGCGAGATCGTGCAGGAGAAAGCACAGACCTTGACCGAGGTCTGGCCGCTGATCCGCTTCCTCTTCGAACCCCCGGTCGAGGATGAGAAGGCCTGGCGGAAGACGATGAAGGACGAGGCCCCGGCGGCGCTGGCAGCATCCCGGGAGGCCCTTGCCGAGGTGACCGCCTTCGACATCGCAGCGGTGGAGGCAGCGCTGTCGCCGCTGCCGGAGCGACTGGGGCTCAAGCCCGGGCGGGTCTACCAGCCGATTCGGGTTGCGATCAGCGGTGGCACCGTCTCGCCTGGCATCTTCGAGTCTCTGGCGGTGCTGGGCAGCGAGGAATCGCTGCGGCGTATCGATGCGGCACTTGTACGCCTCCGCGAATAAAGCAATACTTAAAATTCTGTAGGTCAAAGCTAAACCGTGCGTCCTCTCCTGCCGATGAGGGGGGCGGAGCGACCTGGCTATGGCATCGAGCAAAACGCAGAGCAACGGAAAGGTGCACTCGGCCGACGCGCCGCGTGGCGCCGCCGCGCCTGCACCGGGAGCTCGCCTCGCGGCGGCCTTCGAGGCAGTGGAGAAATTTCCGGCGCTGATCGAGTCCCGCGCTCGTGTGATGCAGGCCGCGACGGCCGAGACCTCCCGCATCGGTGACCTGGTCGAGGCCGTTGAGGCCGACGTCGCCTTGACGATCGCCGTTCTGCGCTTCGCCAACCGTGCCAGCAGCCTGGGCAACATCGGCGGCGTGCCGGCTGCGATCGACGTTCTGAAGCCTTCCGGCGTGCTGGCGATCGCCGGCACCGCGCCGGTCTTCGACTTCTTCGAGTCCAACGGTGGGTGGGAGCTGCGCCCCGAGCAGTTCCGTGTCCATGCCCTCGCGACTCAGCAGGCGGCCGCCCGGATCGGGCGCGAGATTGGCTGGGAGGACCGCGACGAGCTGGTAGTCGCCGCCCTTCTCCACGACATCGGCCGACTGGTCATCTCCAAGCTTCACCCGGGGCGCAAGACCTACTTCGATGCAACCTCGCGCACGCCCGAGCAGCGGATCAAGGAAGAACGCGACCAGCTCGGCATCGACCATGCGCTGGTCGGCGGCGTCCTCGCCAGGCGCTGGAACGTGCCGCAGCGGATCGCCGTGGCGATCGAGCGCCACCACGCCGAGGATGCCGAAGGCCTAGCCGCCGTGGTCGCGACCGCCGACATGGTCGCCCACTACTCGCAGGGCGAGGCGGTGACCCCCGAGCGCTTGCGCGAGACCGCAAAGCGTTGCGGCCTCGGCCCCGAGGGCCTGCGCGAGCTTCTCTACGAGCTTCCCTACCCGCGCGAGCGCGAGTCCCGGGTCAGCGAGCCGTGCCCGCTATCGGGCCGCGAGCTCGACGTTCTCCGTCATCTCTCCGAGGGCATGGTCTACAAGCAGATCGCCGGCGAGATGCAGCTCTCGGTCTCGACCATCCGCACCCACCTGCACAACGTCTACGGCAAGATCGGCGCCGTCGACCGCGCGCAGGCGGTCCTCACCGCGCGCGACCGCGGTTGGATCTAAGCGGCGGCTAGTCGATCAGGCATTCGCGCAGCGCGATCGCGACTGCGTGGGTTCTGTTTCTCGCGCCGAGGCGGGCGAGGACGTTCTTGGTGTGCGTCTTCACCGTTTCTTCGCTGAGGCCGAGCTCACGGGCGGCGAGGACAGTGGAGCCACCGTCTGCCAGCAACTGCAGGATCTCGCGCTGGCGACGGGTCAACTTGCCGCGACTGCCGCTCGGTGGCACGGCGGGATCGACGAATCGCTGCTGCTCGAGGGCCGCCCACACGGCGCGGGCCATTTCCTCGGCGCCGGCGGTACGGGAGACGTAGGCGCTGGCGCCGGCCTGCAGGGCAGCCGAGGCGAGGTGACGCTCGGGGCGCTCGCCGTGGGCGACGATCCCCATGCCGGGAGCCGTCTTGCGCAGGGCCCGAATTGCCTCGTTGCCGTGGAGTGGCTCCTCTGCGTCGACGGGCTCCCGCCGCAGGGCAACGACCGCGACGTCGACGCTGCCGATGTCGTGGATCAACTCGATCGCCTCGCCACGCGTCTCGCTCTCGTGGATCTCGAAATCCCCCGTGAGGGCCTGGCGCATGCCCAGCCGAACCAGCGGCTGGGCGTCGATCACAAGGCAATGTGGGCGCTCGCTTGGAACCACTCGATCCTATACCCAGCAAAATCCGCTTTGTGCGGTAGAAAGGGCCTGTGATCTCAATCACTTCGAAGTCTCGCTACGCAGTCGTCGCCATGGCCGAGCTGGCCCGTTCGGGTGAGCGGCCCGTGCCGATCAAGGAGTTGGCCGAGCGTCGGGGCATCCCCGAGCAGTTCCTCGAGCAGCTCTTCTCGACCCTCCGCCGGGCAGGTCTCCTGACCAGCCACCGCGGCATGAAAGGCGGCTACACGCTCGCTCGCGCCGCCGACGAGATCACGGTGCTCGAGGTAGTCCAAACCCTCGACGGCAAGGTTGGCCAGGAGGCCGACGAGGCCGGGGGAATCTGGGCCGAGGGCGTCGGCGCGCTGCGCAAGGTCTTCGGCCAGACGACGATCGCCGAAGTCGCCCGCCGAGAGGCCGAGGAGGCCGGCTCGGGCATGTACTTCATCTAGATGGGCCCGGGCGAGGTTTGCGTATGCGACCTGGATGGGACGCTCCTGCGCTCCGATGGGACGCTTAGCGAGTTCGCCGAGCACGGACTCAACCGGCTCTTGGATGCCGGTGTGAATCTGACCGTCGCCAGTGCTCGCGGCACGCCTGGGATGCGCTCGCTGCTTTGCGGAGTTCGTATGCGGCTGCCCGTAATCGAGCTCAACGGCGCTTTCGTCTCAGAGGTCGAGAGCGGGCGCCATCTCGTCAGCAATCTGCTCTCCGAAGAGGAAGCCTGCGCGGCGGTCGAGCTGCTGCTCGAGACTGGCAACGACCCGGTGATCTCGACCTGGGACGGCAGGCGGGACGGTGTTCATTTCGGCTCCCGCACCAACGAGTCGACCACGTGGTACGTGGAAGAGAAGCGCAGGTACCGCGATCCCCGGCTGGCGCCATGCGCCGACCTGCTCGGCAAGGCGCGCGACGAGGAGGTCGCCCAGATCACGACTTTCGCCACCGACGAGCAGGCCGTGGCCCTGGCGGAGCGGCTCGCATTGGCCGTCGGTGACGGGGCGATCGTGCACAGCGCCGCCAACGTGTACTGGCCCGGCTGGACCGAAATAACGGTTCAGCACTGCGACGCCATAAAGGGGGCGGCGATACCGGCGCTCCTCGAGGCGTGCGGAAACACTGGCGCTGACGTCGTCGCTTGCGGCGACCACCTCAATGACCTCTCGATGTTTGCTGTTGCGACCCACAGCATTGCCCCGGCAAACGCACACCCTGACGTCCTGGCGAGCGCCGGACGGATCGTCGGCTCCAATGACGAGGACGGGATCGTCAGATATTTGCTCGACCGTCACCATCTGCCGTAGTGAGGTGATCCCGCGGTAGGGTCGCGCGTGTGAGCACGCGAGCACGGTTGCGATGAGGATCGGGGCGGAGGCCTCGGCGGTTGTCGGCGGTACGCCGCTGGTTGCGCTACGGCGGCTCAGTGAGGGGTTGCCCGGCGAGGTCTGCGCGAAGCTGGAGTACTTCAACCCCGGTGGGTCGGTCAAGGACCGGATCGGGGTGGCGATGCTCGATGCGGCCGAGGAGGATGGACTGATCGAGCGGGGGCACTCGGTGATCGTCGAGCCGACCAGCGGCAACACGGGGATCGCGCTGGCGATGGTCTGCGCGGCGCGGGGCTACGAGCTGATCTTGACCCTGCCCGAGGGGATGAGCCGCGAGCGGGCGAAGTTGCTGCGGGCTTACGGGGCGGAGGTGCGTGAGACGCCCTCGCTCGGCGGGATGACCGAGGCGGTCGAGCTGGCCGAAGCGATCCGCGAGCAGCGCAAGGGGTTCATGCCGCAACAGTTCTCAAACCCGGCAAATCCCGAGGTGCACCGCCGCACTACCGCGGAGGAGATCTGGAATGACACGGATGGCGAGGTCGACGCCTTCGTCGCCGGGGTCGGTACGGGCGGGACGATCACCGGAGTGGGCGGGATGCTGCGCGAGCGCAAGCCCGACGCGCTGGTCGTCGCGGTCGAGCCCGCGACCTCGCCCGTGCTCTCCGGCGGCGCACCCGGCCCACACAAGATCCAGGGCATCGGCGCGGGCTTCGTGCCCGCGGTGCTCGACCGTTCGCTGGTCGCCGAGATGATCGGCGTCAGCGACGAGGATGCGCTGGAGACCGCCCGCATCGCGGCGAAGCGGGAGGGGGTTCTGGCCGGCATCTCCGCCGGGGCGAACATCAAGGCGGCGCTCGAGGTGGCCGCGCGGCCGGAGATGGAGGGGAAGCGGGTTGTGACCGTGGTCTGCGATTCGGGCGAGCGGTACATGTCCCTACCCTTCTTCGCACCGTGAGACTGTTGAGGAAAGTGGTTCGGGAGGTCCGTGCGGACGTGGCCGCGGCGCGCGATCGCGATCCGGCGGCGCGGGGCGTTTCGTCCTTCGAGATCCTGATCGGCTGGGCCGGGGTGCAGGCGCTGCTCGCGCACCGCCTCGCCCATGCCCTGCGCGAGGCCGGCGTGCCGCTGGTCCCGGGGGGGATCGCCTATGTGGCCCGGGCTTTGACCGGGGTCGAGATTCACCCGGCGGCCAAGATCGGGCGCGAGTTCTTCATCGACCACGGCTCCGGCGTCGTGATCGGCGAGACCGCCGAAGTCGGTCGGCGGGTGACCCTGTACCAGGGGGTGACGTTGGGGGGCACCGGTTTCCAGCCCGGCAAGCGACACCCGACCCTGGGGGACAACGTCACTGTCGGCTCGGGCGCCAAGCTGCTCGGCCCGATCGCGGTCGGCGACGGCGCCAAGATCGGCGCCAACACCGTCGTCGTCGAGGACGTGCCGCCCGCCTCGACCGTGGTCGGCAACCCCGGCCACCTCGTCAAGGTGGAAGGGCGGCGCCCGGAGGGCCCGGACGCCGACTGGATCCACCTTCCCGACCCGATCGCCGAGGCGATCAAGACTCTCTCTGAGCGGATCGCCAAGCTCGAGCAGCGCCTTGCCGAGCTCGATGGCGGCGAGGGCGCCGGCGGGAACGACGAGGAGATGCGACCGCGGACCGGTCGCTCTTCGGCCGGAGGCTGAGCCAGCCGTTCCCGTCTCTATTCTCGGAGCGATGCTCCAAACCGAGTCCGAGACGCCCGCAGGCGAGTCCGACGCCCCCCTGGGGGCTCCCACCGAAGCGGGCGCAGACCGCGCCGAGCGTCTGCTGGCCGGCCTGAACGAGCCACAGCAGCAGGCGGTGCGCCATGGCGAGGGGCCGCTGCTGGTCCTCGCCGGGGCGGGGTCGGGAAAGACCCGCGTGCTCACCCACCGCATCGCCTATCTGTTGGCCACGGGACAGGCCAGGCCAGGGGAGATCCTGGCGATCACCTTCACCAACAAGGCCGCGACCGAGATGCGCGAGCGGGTCGAATCGCTCGTCGGCCGGGCCACCCGGGCGATGTGGGTCACGACCTTCCACTCCGCCTGCGCGCGGATGCTGCGCGCCGACGCCGAGCGACTCGGCTACTCGCGCGGTTTCACGATCTACGACGAGTCGGACTCGCTGCGGATGCTCAAACGCTGCATGGAGGAGCTGCACGTCGACCCGAAGCGCTACCCGCCGCGGGCGATCCGCTCGCAGATCTCGGGCGCCAAGAACCAGCTGGTCGACGCCGACGCCTACGCACAGGCCCAGGGCAGCGTCTTCGAGGAAACCACGGCCGGCGTCTACCACCTCTACGAGAAGCGGATGCTCGAGGCCAACGCGATGGACTTCGACGACCTGCTGGTCCGCACCGTGAACGGGCTGGAGCTGTTCGAGGAGGTGCGCGAGCGCTGGCGGCGGACCTTCCGCCACGTCCTCGTCGACGAGTACCAGGACACCAACCATGCCCAGTACAGGCTGCTGCAGCTGCTGGCTGCCGAGCACGGCAATTTGATGGTCGTAGGTGACGACGATCAGTCGGTCTACGGGTTCAGACACGCCGATATCAGGAATATCTTGGATTTCGAGAAGGACTTTCCCGAGGCCGACTCGGTCAAGCTCGAGCAGAACTACCGCTCGACCCAGACGATCCTCTCCGCCGCAAACGCGGTGGTCGAAAACAACCGGGAACGGCGACCGAAGCGACTCTGGACCGAACTGGCCGGCGGCGAGCCGCTGCAGCTGCGCGAGCTCTCCGACGAGCACGAGGAGGCGCGCTGGGTGGCGGGTGAGATCGAGCGCCTCGGCGAGGAGGAGGGCGTGCGGCGCGAGGATGTCGCCGTCTTCTACCGCACCAACGCGATGAGCCGGGTGCTCGAGGACACCCTCAACCGCTTCGACGTCCCCTACCAGGTGATCGGCGGGACCAAGTTCTACGAACGAGCGGAGGTCAAGGACGCAGTCGCCTACCTCAGCCTGCTGGCGAATCCGGCCGACCAGGTCTCCTTCGCGCGGATCGTCAACTCGCCCCGGCGCGGTATCGGCAAAACCAGCCAGGGCAGGCTCATCTCCCACGCGAACACGACCGGGATGACGATCTGGGAGGTGATCGAACGGGTCGAGGAGGTGCCGGGGCTGGGCGGTGCGGCGATCAAGTCGAGCTCCCGCTTCTACGAGACGATGGCCGGGTTGCGCGAACGCGCCGACGCGGGGGGCCCGGTTGCTGGCCTGCTCGAGGCGGTCCTCAACGAGACGGGGTACCTGGAAGCGCTGGCCGCGGAGCGGACCATCGAGGCCGAAGGGCGAGCGGAGAACCTGGAGGCCCTCGTCGCCGGCGCCGCCGAGTTCGACATCGAGCGTGAGCGGGAGGGAGAGAGCGAGGTGCCGCCGCTGGAGGAGTACCTGCAGCAGATCTCCCTCTATACGCAGCAGGACGATCTGGGCGACGAGTCCGTGATCACGCTGATGACGCTGCACAACGCCAAGGGCCTCGAGTACGAGACCGTCTTCGTCGTCGGCTGTGAGGACGGCTCCTTCCCGCACATGAAAGCGCTCGAAGAGGGGGGTGAGGAGGAGGAGCGGCGCCTCTGTTACGTCGCCATCACCCGTGCCCGCAGCCGCCTCTACATGACCTGGACGCGCGAGCGGACGCTGTTCGGGAGGTCCGAGCACAACCTGCCTTCGCGCTTCGTCGACGAGCTGCCCGAGGAGCTGACCGAGCGCAGCTCCAGCGCCGTGGGAGCCGGCACCAGCTGGGCGGCCGGCTCGACGCTCGAGGCGGCGAGCCCGCTCGATCCAGGCCCGACCCTCGAGTTGCGGATCGGCGACGACGTGGTCCACGCCAGCTTCGGCGACGGCGTCGTCACCGCGGTCGAGCCGGGCGGGGTCGTGGTCGTGCGCTTCGCCGACGACGGCTCCGAGCGCAAGCTGATGGCCGACTACGCGCCGATCCGGAAGCGGTAAGCCGGTGGCTGCAAGGCTGATCGACGGCAAGGCTGTCGCCGCCCAGGTGCGGGAACGGGTGCGCGAGCAGGTCGCCGAGCTGGCGACTCCGCCGGGCCTGGCGACGATCCTGGTCGGCGAGGACCCCGCCTCCGCCGTGTACGTGCGGATGAAGCGCGAGGACTCGGCCGAGGTCGGCATCGAGTCCTTTCACCACGAGCCCGGCGCGGACATCCCCCAGGAGGAGCTCGCGGCGCTGATCGAGTCGCTCAACGCGGACGAGCGGGTGCACGGGATCCTGCTGCAGCTGCCGCTGCCCGACCATCTCGACCAGGACCCGCTGATCGCGCTGATCGATCCCGCAAAGGACGTCGACGGGTTGACGCCGATCAGCGCCGGACTGCTCGTGCAGGGGCGCAGCGACGCGATCGCGCCGTGCACGCCGTCGGGCGTGATGGAGCTTCTCCGTCACGCCGAGGTCGAGGTGGAAGGCGCCCGCGCGGTCGTTATCGGCCGTTCGATCCTGGTCGGCAAGCCACTCGCTGCCCTGCTCCTTGCGGCGAACGCAACCGTCACCCACTGCCACTCGCGGACCCGCGACCTGGCCTCGATCTGCCGCGAGGCCGACATCCTCATCGCGGCGGCGGGCCAGCCCGGACTGATCACCGGGGAGATGGTCAAGCCGGGCGCGACGGTGATCGACGTCGGCACCAACCGGGTCGACGGCAAGCTGGTCGGCGATGTCGAGTTCGACTCCGCCGGCGAGCGCGCCGGGGCGATCACTCCCGTGCCCGGTGGGGTGGGGCCGATGACGCGGGCAATGCTGCTCGTAAATACGTTGGCTGCCGCCCGGACCCGGGTGTAGTGTCGCTGCGACCCCTACTCCCGGAGGAGATCTAGATGGAAGTGGACAAGCTGAACACGGGTGAGAAGGTCTCCGCGGTCTCCGCGATCCTGCTCTTCGTATTCATGTTCTTCGACTGGTTCGGCGTCAAGATCTCGGGGGTCGCCGGCTTCTCCGGTGACGTGTCCGGCAGCGGCGGCAGCGCCTGGGACGCCCTCGACGTGATCCCGATCGTCCTCATGCTGGCGATCGTCGTCGCCGTCGGCGTCGCCTTGGTCCGCCTCACCGATGCCGACCTCGAGCCGCCGGTCTCGCTCAACGCGATCGTCGCCGGACTGGGCGGGCTCGCGGTGCTGCTGATCCTCTACCGGATCGTCTTCCCGCCCGACTTCGGCTCCTTCGGCGGGGTGTCGGTCGATGCAACGCTCAAGTTCGGCATCTTCCTCGGCCTGATCGCCGCCGCCGGGATCGCCTACGGTGGCTACAGCGCGATGCGCGAGGAAGGCGCGACCTTCGGAGGGGAGGCCGACCGCCTCTCCTCCGGTGGTCCCGGCGCTGGCCAACCCCCGGCCGGTGGACCGCCTCCGCCATCGCAGCAACCCCCGCCACCCCCTCCCCCAACGCAGCAGCAGCCGCCACCGCCTCCCGCCGGGCAGTAAGAGCTTTACGCCGCCGGAGTCGCTTCGGCTACTTCGGCGGCTACTCGCTTGGCGAAAGCAATGATCGTCATCATCGGATTGACCCCGACTGCGGACGGGAAGAGAGAGGCGTCGGCAACGTGCAGTCGCGAGACGCCATTGACGGAACCGTCAGCGGCGCAGACCCCCTCGGCCTGGTCTGCCGCGATTCTCGCCGTTCCCTGCGGGTGAAAGGCCTCGAGGCGCAGCTCTGACGGCTTGAAGCGAGTTGCCTCGAACTCGGCGACGCCGCCAGGGCGGAGGACCGGCGCGCGGCCGATATTGGGGTAGACCTCGGTCGCGCCGGCGGCGAAGTGGATCTCGGCGGCGCGGGAGATGCCGAAGATGACCCGCTGGGCATCGTCGTCGCTGAGCGCGTAGCCGGCGCGAATCGAGCCGTCCCGAGCCACTCCGACGCGGCCGGCGGACTCGTCGGTCAGCTGGACGCCGATCGAGCTGACGTGGCCGAAGTCGAGAATCGCTTCCTGGTGCTCACGCCCGGAGCCCTGTAGCCAGGCACCGCCGAAGGGGAGTGGCGTGAAGGTCGCCTCGAGCAGGATCCGCTCGGACTCCCACTCGTCGACGTAATAGCTCTGCATCACGCCGTCCCAGCCGCGCACCTCCTCCTCGTAGCGAGCGCCGACCCAGCAGGCGGGGTGGATATGGAGGTTGCGGCCGACCTGGTCGCCGCCGAGGCCCGAGCGCAGCAGCAGCTCCGGCGTACCGAAGGCCCCCCCGGCGACGATCGTCGCCCGACGGGCGCGGACGGTGTATGGGCGCCGGTTGCCGTTGCGCTCGCCGTCCGTCGCGGCCACACAGCGAACACCGGCGGCGCGACCGTCCTCGACGATGACCTGACGCGCCTCGACCCCCGTCCGCAGTCGAGCCCCGGCGGCTACCGCACGCGGCATATAGCTGACGTGCATGCCCCGCTTGGCGTCGATCCGGCAGCCGTAGGGGCAGGAGCTGCACTGGACGCAGTTGCCCGCATTGCGGGATATCGGGCCGCCGCTGGCGCCGATCGCTGCCGCACCCTCCATTGCCAGCTGGCCGTTGCGGCCCATCCGCTCCGGATCGAGCGGCATCACCCGCAGGAACTCCTCGGCCTCGGCGAAGTCGGGGGCGAGCCGGTCGGCCCACTCGACCCCGTAGCGGTCTCGCCAGTGCTCGAGCACCGGATCGGGGGCGCGGAAGCAGGTCCCGGAGTTGATCACGGTCGTACCGCCGACGGTGCGCGCGACCGGGACGGGAATCGGTGGGCGACCCTCGGCGATCGTCAGGCCGCCGTCGCGGTAAAGCGAAGCGATCGCATCGAGCTGGCTCTCGGGATAGTTCTCGCGGTTGTAGTTGCCTCCCGCCTCGAGCACGATCACGTCAAGACCGGCTTCGGCGAGCGTCGCCGCGGCAACCGCGCCGCCCGCGCCGGAGCCGACGACGACCACGTCGCATTCCTCGCCTTCGGAAGGCGCCCTGGTATCGCCCAGCGACCCGGTCGGCTCGGGCAGCGAGCCATCGCCGATGCGGCAGCTCGTCTCCAGGCCCAACCTGTCCTCAACGCGCGGATCGACCGCATAGCCGAGCGTGGTGAAGGTCTTGGCCATCAGGATCAGCTCGTGGTAGAGGCCGAAGCGGGAGCGCTCCATGCGCTGCAGGAAGTCTTCCCGCGCGCCCAGGTCGAGGCGGCTGAAGCGCCACGGGAAGGGCAGCCACTCGAAAGCACGCAGGGCGAGGCGGACGCGGGTCAGGACACGTGGCGAGAGCGAAGGAAGGAACTCACCGACCGGCCCGGAGACGTCGATCTCGCGCTCGGCCGCGGGCAGGCCGTCGAGGGCGGGGGCCATCGCCTCGCAGATCGCGCTCAGGGTGCGTTGCTCGGTGGCCGACAACCCCGGCGGACGCTGTCAGCCAGGTGCGGCGAGGCGGTCGACGCGACCGGCAAGCGACCAGAGCCAGAGCGCCAGCACCGCGAGGAAGCCGTCGACCAGGAAGTTGAGCAGATAGATGAAGACGTGCTGGTCGAAGAGGAAGAAGCCGAGCGAGCCGAGCGAGGAAGCGGTCTTGCCCGCCGCCAAGACCAGCAGGATCGGTCGGTAGCGGACGACGTCCGCCTGGGCGACCAGGCAGATGCCGGTGATCACGACCATGTAGGCGAAGGCGAGTGCCAGCCAGAGCTGCTCCTCGCCATGCGGTGCCCGCGTGTCGTTGCCGAACCATTCGCCGACGTCGGAGATGACGTCGAGCACGCCGCTGGGGACGGCGATGAAGAGGATGCCGACCACGGCGAAGCTGACCGCCAGCAGCCGCAGGCTGAGCACTACGAAGGCCTCTGCTTTCGCTCCCCGCATGCCGCCGCACAATACTGGCTGACTGGCCAAGGTCGTCGGCGCGCGGGTCCTGTCACGGGTGCAGGGGGTGTTAGCGGCCTCACCCGGCCGAACACCCCCTACACCCGCGCCACCCGCGCGAGAGGCCACGCCTAGAATCCGGCCGATGATCGAGCGGGAGCAGGTACTTCACGTAGCCATACTGGCCCGGCTGCGGCTTTCCGAGGCCGAGGTGGAGCGGATGGCCGGCGAGCTTTCCGGGATCCTCGATCACGTCGGGCGGATCGGCGAGCTGGACTTGGACGACGTGGTTCCCACCTCGCATGTGGTCGACCTCGAGAACGTTCTTCGCCCGGACGAGCCGCGGCCAAGCTGGCCCCGTGACGCTGTCTTGGAGCAGGCGCCCGATCCGGCCGATGGCGCTTTCAGGGTCCCCTCGCCCCGGGCCGAGTCCTGATGACCGAGCTGCTGACGATGAGCGTCGCCGAGGCCGCGACGCGGATCCAGGCCGTGGAGCTCTCACGCGAGGAGTACTTCGATGCGTGGCGCGACGCCGCGGCGGGCGATGAGCTCAATGCGTATCTCTGGCGCGCGGAGGATCGAGTGGTCGAAAGTGACGGCCCGCTGGAGGGGATCCCGGTCGCGGTCAAGGATCTCTTCTGCACCGAGGCCGTGCAGACCACCGCCGGCTCTCGCATTCTCGAGGGTCATCGACCGCTCTACACGGCTACGGCGGTCCGCAGGCTGACCGAAGCCGGTGCGGAGGTACTCGGCAAGACCAACATGGATGAGTTCGCGATGGGGTCCTCGAACGAGAACTCCGCTTACGGGCCGGTGCTCAATCCATGGGACAGGACCCGCGTCCCCGGCGGCTCCTCCGGGGGGTCGGCGGCAGTGGTCGCGGCAGGCCTCGCACCTTGCGCGATCGGCACCGACACCGGCGGCTCGATCCGCCAGCCCGCGGCGCTCTGCGGCATCGTCGGCCTGAAGCCGACCTACGGCGCGATCTCCCGCTACGGGATGATCGCCTTCGCTTCCTCGCTGGACCAGTGCGGACCGTTGACTCGCGACGTCACCGACGCTGCGCTGCTGCTCGCCGCAATGCAGGGCAAGGATCGCTGCGACTCGACCTCGGTCGGAATCGAGGGCGGAATCAAGGAGCCCAGCCGCGAGGATCTGAGCGGGCTTCGTTTCGCGGTTCCCGCCGAGTTGACGCAGGACGCGATCGAACCAGGGGTGCGGGCCGTCTTCGAGGCGACGCTGAAGCGGATCGAGGAGCTGGGCGGTGAGGTCGCCGAGGTGGCGCTGCCGCACGCCGAGCACGGCATCTCCGCCTACTACGTGATTGCTCCCGCGGAGGCCTCCTCCAACCTGGCTCGCTACGACGGCGTCCGCTACGGGATGCGGGCCGAGGCGGACGGTGACGTGGTCGAGATGTACGAATCGACTCGCGCCGCCGGCTTCGGCGACGAGGTCAAGCGGCGGATCATGCTGGGCACCTACGCGCTCTCCTCCGGCTACTACGACGCCTATTACGGACGGGCGCAGAAAGTCCGCACGAAGATCGCCGAGGATTTCGCCGCTGCTTTCAGCAGCTTCGACTTCGTGGTCACGCCGACCTCGCCCTCGGTCGCCTTCGGCCTCGGCGAGAAGACCGACGATCCGCTGGCGATGTATATGAACGACTTCTTCACCGTGCCGATGAGCCTGGCCGGCATTCCCGCGATCTCCATCCCGGCCGGTCTCGCCGAGCCCGATGGCGGCGGACCGCAGCTGCCCGTGGGCTTCCAGATCGCCGCGCCGGCATTCGGCGAGCAGCCGCTGCTCGAGGCCGCCTACGCGCTCGAGCGGGCGATCGGCTTCGACGCCAAGCCTGGGGTGCGAGTCGATGGCTGAGCTGGAGGCGGTGATCGGGCTCGAGATCCACGTCCAGCTCTCGACCCAGACGAAGATGTTCTGCGGCTGCGCGCTCTCCTTCGGCGACGAGCCGAACGTCCACACCTGCCCGGTCTGCCTCGCCCATCCCGGAGTCCTGCCGGTGCCCAACGAGGAGGCGATCCGCTACGCGCTGAGGATCGCCGCCGCGCTGGAGTGCGACGTGGCCCCGCGCTCGATCTTCCACCGCAAGAACTACTTCTATCCCGACAACCCGAAGGCCTACCAGATCAGCCAGTACGACGAACCCCTTGCCGTGGACGGGACGCTGGGCGGGATCCGCATCCACCGCGCTCACCTGGAGGAGGACGCGGCGAAGACGATCCACCTCGGCGAGTCGGGCCGCATCCACGGCTCCGGCGGCTCGCTGGTCGACTTCAACCGCGGCGGCACGCCCCTGGTCGAGATCGTCACCGAGCCCGACCTGCGCAGTGCCGCGGAGGCAGGCTCCTGGGCGCGCCTGCTGCGCACCACGGTCAGCCAGCTCGACGTCTCCAACGTCAACATGGAGGAGGGCAGCCTGCGGATCGACGCCAACGTCTCGGTCCGACCGGCGGGCAGCGAGGCGCTGGGGACGAAGACCGAGCTGAAGAACATGAACAGCTTCCGTTTCCTCGAACGCGGAATCGAGGCCGAGCTGGCGCGGCAGCGCGAGCTGGTCGAGGCGGGGGGGAGGGTGGTTCAGGAGACGCTCCACTTCCATCCCGAGGACGGCTCGCTGACGGCGCTGCGCTCGAAGGAGGAGGCGCACGACTACCGCTACTTCCCCGAGCCCGACCTGGTGCCGCTGGCGCCGACCGAGGCGATGCTGCAGGAGGCCCGTGACTCGCTGCCGGAGCTGCCCGAGGCGCGCACGCGGCGCTACGAAAGCGAGTTGAAGCTCTCCGCCGAGAACGCCGCCCAGCTTGCGGCGGACCCAGACGAGGCGGCCTACTTCGAAGCGGTCCGCGACAAGGCGCCCGCGGTGGAGGCGCAGACGATCGCGAACTGGGTGACCGGCGAGCTGGCCGCGGCACTGCGTCAGGCCGACGGCGGTGGCGCCGCCGACTCAAAGGTCACGCCGGAGTCGCTGGCGACTCTCGTCGCGATGGTCGGTGAGAAGAAGATCTCCCACGGCAGCGGCAAGCAGGTGCTGGCGACGCTGGTCGAGGAGGGTGGCGAGCCGGCCGCGATCGTCGAGCGCGACGGCCTCGCCCAGATCTCCGACAGCGGCGAGCTGGAGTCGATAGTCGCGGCCGCAGTAGAGGCAAATCCCGAGGCAGCCGAGCAGATCCGCTCCGGCAACCAGAAGGCGATCGGCGCCATCGTCGGCGCCGTGATGAAGGAGACCAAAGGCCGCGCCGACGGCGGCGAGGTCAACCGTTTGATCAAGGAGAAGCTGGGGATTTAGCACCGCGCAAAACCAGTCAAGGGGGTGAATCCATCCCCCCGGTGACTTGGTTTGTCGTGGCTAATACAACAGCGGTGGTCCTACTGGCCAACGCGGGCGTCATGAGGGCGCTGATAGCGCTCGCATCGAAGCTCGCGGATCGCTAGGCAGATACACCGCAAAAAGAAACGGCCCCGGGGATTGCTCCCGGGGCCGTTCAGTGTGGATAACACAAGTGAATGAAACTTTAGCGCTACAGGATGCAAAGCGTCGCGACGAAGGCGATACTCGTGCGATCTGAAACTTTGTAACACGTTGTTACAAAGTGCTACGGTGAACCCATGGCCTGGAACGTCGTCATCGCCGGGGGTGGATTCGGTGGGGCAATGGCGGCTCGGGAGCTGGAGCGGATCATGCCGCGGCAGTCGGCGCGGCTGACCCTGGTCAACGACGTCAATTTCATGCTCTACACGCCGTTTCTGCCCGAGGCGGCGGCGGGGACGTTGGAGCCGCGCCATGTGGTGACGCCGCTGCGCGAGATCCTCGATCGGACCTACCTGCGGCTCGGCACGATCTCGGGTCACGATCCCGAGGCGCGCACGGTCGAGCTGCGCACTCGCGACGGCGAAATCGACCAGCTTCCCTACGACCAGCTCCTGCTCGCCCTCGGCTCGGTCTCGCGGGTCCTGCCCGTGCCGGGCCTCGCCGAGCACGCGGTCGGCTTCAAGAGCCTCGCCGACGCGATCTGGCTGCGCAATCACGTGGTCGAGACGCTGGAGGCGGCCAATGCGAGCGAGGACCCCGCCCGTCGCGACGAACTGCTCACCTACGTCTTCGTAGGCGGTGGCTACGCCGGCCTCGAGGCGCTCGCCGAGCTTCAGGACTTCGCTGCCGACGCGATGGAGAGCTACCCGCGCGCCCGGCTGCATGGCATGCGCTGGGTGCTGGTCGAGGCGACCGGGCGGGTTCTGCCCGAGATCGACATCGGCCTCGCGGAGTATGCGCTGCGCGAGCTGCGCGGGCGCGGCATCGACATCCGCCTCGAGACCACGCTGGAGGAGGTCAACGCCGACAGCGCGCGTCTCTCCAGCGGCGAGACCCTGCCGACCCGCACCGTGGTCTGGACCGCGGGGGTCTCGCCACACCCGAGCCTTCGCCAGTTGAACCTGCCGCTCGACGAGCGCGGTCGGGTCCCGGTCGACGACCACCTGCGCGTGCGCGGGTCGGATTCTGTCTGGGCGGTCGGCGATTGCGCTGCGGCGCCCGACCCCGGTGGCGGCTTCTACCCGCCGACCGCCCAGCACGCAGTCCGGCAGGGCCCGGTCGCAGCCCGCAACATCGCCGCCGAGCTGGGCGTCGGAACCGCGCGTCCCTTCGAGTACCGCGGCAACGCCTCCTTCGTCAACCTCGGCCGCTACAAGGCGGTGGGCAGGGTCGGCGGGCGCAAGTTCCGCGGCTTCCCGGCCTGGTGGATGGCGAGGACCTACCACATGAGCCAGATTCCGGGTGTCGCCCGCAAGGTTCGCGCGGTGATCGACTGGACGGCCAGCCTGCCCTTCCGCCGCGATCTCGCCGAGGTCGGATCGATCGGACACCCCGAGCGACTGGGCGACTGATCCGCCGGGGCGGGACAATGGAGCCGTGGGCTTCGAGTACCCCCTCATCGCCTTCTCCTTCGGACTAGCCACGGCGATCATCGGCCGCGCCAAGGGCAGCTCGTTCTGGCTCTGGCTGCTGATCGGCACCATGCTGCCGATGCTCGGCCTGATCGCGGTCGTCCTCTATCGCAGGGAGAAAGACGAACCCGAACGACAGTGCCCCAACTGTCACAAGGCGGTCAAGCTCTACGTCCAGGTCTGTCCCCGTTGCGGTACCGATCTGTATCTGCCGGATCCTGCCGCCGTCAGGCATCCCGGGGTGGAATAGAGGAAAGGCGCGCCGGGTAAAGGTCCGGCGACAATCTGACGAGGAGATCATGTGCGCAGGATCTCGAGGCTTGCGGTGTCGACGATGTTGGTTTCGCTCTGCTGCGTCGCCGGGGCGTCTGCGACCACGCTGCAGCCCGTCGGCGATTTCGATCAGCCGATCTTCATCACCTCCAACCCCGCCAATCCAGCCGATCTCTTCGTCGCCGAGCGCAAAGGCAGCGTGGTGGAGGACAACGGAGGCAGCCGCAGCGTCTTCGCCGATCTCTCCGGTCTGGTCAGTTGCTGCGAAAGCGAGCGCGGTCTGCTCTCGATCGCGCTGGCTCCGGACTTCGCCACCTCGGGCCGTTTCTACGCTGCCTACGCCGGCAAGCCGGCGGCGGGGGGCGCGGAAGGCGACGTGCACGTGGACGCGTTCCTCCATGATGGCGATGCGCTCGTCCGCGAACCGCTGTTCAGCGTCGGCCACGCGACCAACGCGAACCACAACGGCGGTCAGCTCGAGCTCGGGCCGGACGGCAACCTCTACATCTCGGTCGGCGACGGCGGTGGGGGCGGCGATCCCTTCGAAAGCGGACAGGACCTCGGCAGCCTGCTCGGCAAGATCCTCCGCCTCGAACCGCGACCGGGCGCTGAACCGACGATCTGGAGCTACGGGCTGAGGAATCCTTGGCGCTTCTCCTTCGACCGCGCAACTGGAAACATGGTGATCGGGGACGTCGGCCAGGGCGCCCACGAGGAGGTCGACCTCGCTCTCAGCCCGGCGGCGGGGGTGGTCGGTGGCGAGGGAGCGAACTACGGCTGGAACTGCCGCGAGGGCTTCAGCGCCTACCCAAACCCCGGCGCGAGCTGCACGGGCGCGAGCGGCTTCACCGAACCGGTCTTCGACTATCCGCACTCCGATCCCGGCAACGGCACGGCTCACGGCTGCTCGATCACCGGTGGCTACGTCGTCCGCGACCCCGCTCTCGGTGATCTCTACGGCCGCTACGTCTACGCGGACTACTGCGTGGGCGAGATCCGCTCACTGGTCCTGCCCTCGACGGCCGGAGGAGTCGCCGGCGGGGACAGATCGGAGGGGCTCGGCGTCGCCAATCCCGTCTCCTTCGGCGAAGACTCCTGCGGGCGCCTCTATGTCGTCTCGCAGGCGGGCTCGGTGTATCGCTTCGTGGCAGGGACCCCGTCCGCGTGTGCCGCGGCTGCCGCGCGATCGCCCTCGCCGATCCCGCTTCACACTGAAAGCCGCGGGCGGGCGCGCCTGCGTCTGGCGGTCAAGGCTCGTTCGGTGCGCGATGGGATGAAGCTGCTCCTCCTCACCGCGCGCCTCGCCCCCTGCACGGATCAGGCGGGCGAGAGGGTGCAGCTCAACCGCGGTGGCCGCCGCTTGGCCACGAAGCGCCTCGACCGCGACTGCGTGGCTCGCTTCCGTCGCCGCATCGAGCACCGATCCACCTTCCGGGCGCTGCTGCCGAGCGGTGACTACCGCAGCCAGGTCCGGACGATCGCGTTGGCAAAGCCAAGTCCGTAGCGGACGACGGCCGGCTTCTTCGAGTGGCCGTGCAGTCGCTTGGCGACGGTCACCGGGATCTCCTTAGCGGGGATGCCACGCTTGATCGCCTCGATCATGAACTCGGAGGTGTGGAACTGCTCCTGTCGCAGGACGAGCTGGGGGAGGACCGTCGTGCGTACCGCGCGGTAGCCGTTGGAGCAGTCGCTGACCTTGGTGCGGGTGATGAAGGAGACGAGGCGGTTGAAGAAGACGATCCCCAGCTCACGGGCAAAATGGTTGTCGTCCGCCTCGCCGAGGACGCGAGAGCCATGGGCGACGTCGACCTCGCCATCGAGCACGGGCTGTACGAGGCGCGGCATCTCAGAGGGCAGGTGCTGACCGTCGGCGTCGAGGGTGACGACGATCTCCGCGCCGGAGTCGACCATCAGGCGGTAGCCGGTGCGCAGGGCCGCGCCGCCGCCGCGGTTGATCACGTGGCGAGCGACGACAGCGCCGTGCTCGGCGGCGACATCGCCGGTGCCGTCACGGGAGCCGTCGTCGACCACCAGCACCGAGGTCTGCACCCCACAGACCTCGGTCGGCATCAGGTCGAGCACCTGGCCGACGTTTTCGGCCTCGTTGTAGGCGGGGACGAGGATCGCGATCTTGCCGCGGAAGCGTTCGGGGAGATCCGCCTGGCGGAACTCCTCCCAGGCGAGACCCTCCAGCACGGCAGAGAGCTGGCGGGTGTTGCGGGCGGCCTGCGACAGCGCCCGCAAGACAAGCAGGAAGAGGACGAAGATCGAGAAGACGGCGAGGCCGAGGATGCGCCCGCCGTTGCCTTTTTCGAAGGAGAAGGCGGAGAGCAGCTTGTCGGTCAGCTCGGTCCCGGAGACGATCGCCAGGCCGATGCCGGCGGCAAGCAGGATCAGCACATCGACATTGCGCAGAGTGCGGCGGCGCAGGATCGCGTAGCCGACGGTCGCCGCCGCGATCAGCAGGCCGGCGACGCGCAGCGCCGTCAGCTCGGAGGGGAAGATGCCTGCCGCAGGGACCATGGGCCGCTGGAGGATATGGCCGCACCCAGTCGCGACAGGGCTACGCCGACAAGCGGAAAGATCAGCGTCATCAGGATCTCGTTGCGCCTCGGCGCCGCCAATGAGGCTGCGCCGACGACGGTGACGAGGACGATCGGGGTGGCCATCGCGACCACCTCCCACCAGCGGCGGCGCAGCCCGAGCAGGGCAACGCCGGCGAGACCGAGCAGCACCAGCAGCACCTGGACGACGCGGCCGGTGCCCGATTCCATCGCTTCGCCGATGCCCGCGCTCCACATCCGCCAGACCTTGCGTACGGTCATCGCCGCGTAGCCGAGCGGGTCTTCGCCGAAGTACTTGGAGAAGTTCTGCTTGCCGATCTTGCCCAGCGCCGAGTCGCGCGGCAGATCCGGATAGCGGGCGGCCACGCGGTCGAACAATGGCGTCGGGTCGACCCGCTCGAGCGCTTCGGAGTCAGGGGGTAAGTCGCGATGCAGGTAGAGCCCGGCCAGCATCGCCTTGACCCGCTGGTATTCGCCGTCGGCCGGCAGGAAGGTGCCGACGTAGAGCGCCTTGCCGCCCCCGGTCGAGATCGGCACCGTGCGGTCGAGGGTCACCTGGTTGTGGACCGTCCAGGGGACGATCGGCACCAGCAGCGCCGCAACGAGCAGCCCGGCGCCGGCGAGACCGGGTTGCCAGCCACGCTCGCGCCCGACCCGGATCGCCGCCAGCAGGGCGAAGGCGACACCGACCAAGAGGTACTCCGGGCGGATCATGGCGGTCAGGCCGAAAAGCAGGCCGGAGAGAAGCCAGGCGCGTAGGCGCTCCTGTTCGCTCGCCCAGAGGAAGGCCAGGACCGCGGCGGGCAGGGTGAAGATCGCCGGTGGCTCGCTGTAGAGCGCACCGGTGGAGTGGATGAACGGGGGGTAGGCGGCCACGCCGAGCGCGGCGATCAGCCCAGCCGGCCGGCAGTTGATCCGGCGCCCGAGCAGATAGGCGATGACGATCGCCGCCAGGCCGAGGAGCAGCTCGACGATCCGCGCCGTGCCTTCTCGGGGGCCGGCGGTGGCGTAGAAGGCGGCGGCGTAGAGCAGCGGCGCGCCCGGCGACCAGTCGCTGGCGTCGCGGAAGGCCGGGCCGCCGTAGCTGCCTTCCTCATAGAGCGACTTGGAGAGCGCGTAGTAGGCGCGGGCATCGTCCCCTGGCGTCGCAAGTGGCTCGACCACGCGGTAGGCGCGCAGGCCGAAGCCGAGCACGAGGATCGCCGCCAACAGGATCAGGGTCTTCTTCCCATGGCGGTCGGGGAGCGTCCGGATCCAGTTGCCGATCGCGGTCAAGGTGGCTGAGGCTATCCGGCGCAAGGGCGACGGGCCGAGGCGTCGAAGTGGAGTGACCGATCCTCAATCACGCACGGAAGGAACCTCAATGAGACGTCTCCAGCTGATCACGCTCTGCGCATCCCTCTTCGCCGCCCTCGCACTCGCGTCGGTTGCGCTCGCGATGCCGACCGAAGGTGGCTCTGCGCCGACGACCTGCACGACTACGTCGCCGAAGGTCGTCGGGGGCAAGGTCTACGGCAAGCTCAGCTCCAGCAACGTCGATCCGCTGCAGGCCCAGTTCGCCACCTGTGGGCACGCCAAGGGCGTCATGAAGAAGGTCGCTCAGCTTGGCCTCGAGCAACCCCGCGGCGACGTCGCCGGCTTCTACTGCCGGCCGACGGTGTTCGCGACCGAACCCGACTTCGTCAGCTACATCTGCACCTTCAAAGGCGCCGACACCGCGACCTTCGTCAAGTTGACGTTCGCCGTCCAGTACAAGTCCTGACGACCCAGGTGGTCGCGGCGCCGGCCAGCGCCGCGACCACCGGAATCGTCACCAGGGCCCGCCGCGGCGATGCGACGAGCAGGGCGCCGGTGGCGGTAACCGCGACCAGGACCACCCCAAGCAGCAGAGCCTCCCAGCGGCGCTGACAGGCGAGGACACCGAGCCCCAGCAGCCCGAGCGCAACGAGCAGCCAGTGCAGCACTTGCCAGACCGGCTCGCGCATCACGTTGCGTGGCCCATGTCCCCAGATCAGCCATAGCTTCGCGGCAACGAACCCGGCGTAATCGAGCGGACGTTCGCTGACGTCGTCCCAAAGCCGTTCGCGTCCCATGCGCCCCAGAGCGGCATCGCTTTCCATTTCCGGGTACCGCTGCTTCGCCAGCGCGGCGAGGATCTGCTCCAGCCGCGGGCCCGGCGGCAGCTCGCGACGCAGTTCCGGGTGTCGCTCCAACACCTCGGCACCGACCCGTTCGGGATCGCCACCCGAGGGCATGTAGCTGCCGGCAAACAACACCTGCCCGCCACCCGTCGAGATCGGCACGAACCGCCCCAGCGCAACCTCATTGCGCACGGTCCAAGGCACAACGATCAGCGCCAGCCCAACAAGCATCACCAACGCCTGAACCAAACCAGCTCGCCAATCGGCCCGCCCCCCGCGCGCGAACACCACAACAGCTATCGGAAGCGAAATCGCCAGATACTCGGGCCGGACCAGAGCAAGCGCACCGAGTAGCAGTCCCGGTACTAGCCAACCTCGCGCGTGGACCCGCGCGCCAGAAGCGTCCGCCCACAACATTGCGACCACCGCACCCGAAAGGAGACTGGCCGCAAGCGGCTCGGACATGAACATGCCCTGGTACTCGAGGAGGGCGGGGTAGATGGCGACGACACCCGCGCCGACCAGACCGGCGAGTGGGCCAGAGAGGCGGCGCCCGATCAGATAGGCGAACAGGACCGCAAGCGATCCGATCAGGGCAAGTACCAGGCGTACGAAGCGTTCGTGAACGCCACCGGTCAGCTTGTAGATGCCACCGACCAGCAGCGGCAAGCCGGGGGAGTAGTTACTTGCCGGCTGGGTGGCGGCCGCTCCGAGCGTGAAGCCTTCGCCATGCTCCAGGTTCGTCGCGATCGTCGCGTAGGCGGCGGCGTCGTAGACGGGCGCCCGTCCCTGCCAGGCGTCGTCCATGCGCAGGCCCACACCAAGCAGGAGGATCGCGACCAGCGCCGCGAGCCCGATCTGCCCGCCGTTGCGCGCCGCCAGTCCCTTCATGCTGCGGATGCTATGTCGCCCCTGTCCGTTACCCTGCCGCGACCATGCGCGTCCTAATCCTTGGCGGAGACGGGTATCTCGGCTGGCCGACTGCGCTGCGCTTCTCCGCCCGCGGGCACGAGGTCTCGGTCGTCGACAACTTTTCCCGCCGACGCTGGGTGGCGGACACCGGCAGCGATTCGCTCACCCCGATCCTCGATCTCGACGCCCGGATCGCCGCCTGGCGCGAGATCTCCGGCGAGGAGATCCGCAGCTTCGTCGGCGCGGTCGAGGACGGCGAGTTCATCGACGGCGTCGTTGTCGAGACGAAGCCCGAGGTCGTCATCCACTACGGACAGCAGGCTTCGGCGCCCTACTCGATGGGCTCCCGCGAGCAGGCAGTCGAGACCCAGTACGGCAACGTAATCGGCAACCTCAACCTGCTCTTCTCAATTCGCGACCATGTGCCTGAGTGCCACTTGGTCAAGCTGGGGACGATGGGCGAGTACGGCCAGCCCAACATCGATATAGAGGAGGGCTATATCGAGATCGAGCACAAGGGCCGGCGCGACGTCCTGCCCTACCCGAAGCTGCCGGCCTCCCTCTATCACTGCTCGAAGGTCCATGACTCCACCAACATCCACTTCGCCTGTCGTACCTGGGGCCTGCGAGCGACCGACCTCAACCAGGGCGTCGTCTACGGGATCGAGACCGAAGAGACCGCGGGCGACGAGCGCCTTGATCACCCGCTTCGACTACGACGAGCTCTTCGGCACCGTGCTCAACCGCTTCTGCCTGCAGGCGGTTATCGGCCACCCGCTGACTGTCTACGGCAGCGGCAACCAGACGCGTGGCTTCCTCAACATCCGCGACACGCTCAACTGCGTCGAGCTGGCAGCCACCAACCCGGCCGAGGCCGGCGAGTTCCGTGTCTTCAACCAGTTCACCGAGCAGTTCTCGGTGATCGAGCTGGCGGAGCTGGTCAAGCACGCCGCCGAGCATCTCGGCTACGCGGTCGAGATCCAGCACTGCGACAACCCCCGGGTCGAGAAGGAAGAGCACTACTACAACGCGATCCACACCAAGCTACTCGACCTCGGCCTCGAGCCGACCCTGCTCGGCGAGGAGCTGGTCGAGTCGATCATCCACGCGATCGAGCGCTACAAAGGCAACGCGATCGAGAGCTCGATCGATCCGCGCACGCGTTGGAACCCGGCCGGCGACGCAAAAACCCCCGCTGGCCAGGCATAGGCCCGCTGGTACCATCGCGAGTCCGATGAGAGCCGCGGACGCGCTGATGAAAAGCCTCGAGGCCGAGGGTGTGAAGAACATCTTCGGCATCCCCGGTGGGGCCAACCTGCCGACCTACGACGCGCTCGTCGACGCCGGCTTCCGTCATATCCAGGTGCGCCACGAGCAGGGTGGCGGCCACGCGGCCGAGGGCTACGCCAAGGCGTCGGGCAGGGTGGGGGTGGCGTTCGCCACCTCGGGCCCCGGCGCGACCAACCTGGTCACCGCGATCGCCGACGCGATGATGGACTCGGTGCCGACCGTGTTCGTCACCGGCCAGGTGCGGACCGAGCTGATCGGCACCGACGGCTTCCAGGAGGCCGACATCCTCGGGGCGACGCTGCCCTTCGTCAAGCACTCCTTCCAGGTCACCGACCCACGCCAGATCCCCGAGTACGTGCACGAGGCCTTCCACGTCGCCGCGACGGGCCGGCCGGGGCCGGTGCTGCTCGACATTCCGCAGGACCTCTCACGCGCCGAGATCGACTACTCGCCGCGCACCGAGCCGGTCGAGCTGCCCGGCTACAAGCCGATGAGCAAGGGCAACATCAAACAGGTGCGGATCGCCGCCAAAGCGCTCGCCAACGCCAAACGGCCGATCTTCTACACGGGGGGCGGTGTGGTCAATGCCAACGCCTCCGAGGAGCTGCGCGAGCTTGCCGCCGCCGACCGCTTCCCGGTCACCTCGACCCTGATGGGGCTAGGCGCCTACCCGGCCTCCGGCGAGCACTGGCTGGGGATGCTCGGCATGCACGGCACGGTGACCGCCAACTGGGCAATGGACAACGCCGATCTGATCGTCGCGATCGGCGCCCGCTTCGACGACCGCATCACCGGCAAGCTCTCCGAGTTCGCGCCCCACGCCAAAGTCATCCACATCGACATCGACCCGGCGGAGATCTCTAAGAACATCGGCGCTCACATCCCGATCGTCGGCGACGTCAAGCTGGTCCTGCCGGAGCTGACCCGCGAGTACCGGGCGCTGCAGACCGACAGCTCGCGCCTCGACCCCTGGTGGAAACAGCTACGCGAGTGGCAGGAGCAGCACCCGCTGCGCTACGAGCCCGGGGTCGGACGGCGAGATCAAGCCGCAATTCATGGTCGAGGCGATGCACCGGGCGACGAAGGGCAACGCGATCGTCACCTCCGACGTCGGCCAGCATCAGATGTGGGCGGCGCAGTACTACGGCTTCGAGCAGCCCCGGCACTGGATCAACTCGGGTGGGCTGGGGACGATGGGCTTCGGCCTGCCGGCGGCAGTCGGCGCCAAGGTCGCCCGGCCCGACGACGACGTCGTCTGCCTCGCCGGCGACGGCAGCCTGATCATGAACTGCCAGGAGCTCGCGACCTGCGTCACCGAAGAGATCCCGGTCAAGGTCTTCCTGATGAACAACGGCTACATGGGCATGGTCCGCCAGTGGCAGGAGCTCTTCTGGGACCGTCGCTACAGCTCGGTCGAGATGGGCGCCAGCCCGGATTGGGTGAAGCTGGCCGAGGCCTTCGGCGCGACCGGCATGCGCTGCGAGATCGCCGATGAGCTCGAGGGAACGATGGCGCAGGCGCTGGAGACCGACGGCCCGGTCCTGCTCGACGTGCGCGTCGCCCAGGAGGAGAACTGCTACCCGATGATCCCGCCGGGCGAGGCGGCGAGGGACATGGTGGAGGCCCCGAAGGCGGTGAGCTGATGGAGGCCGGCACTCCCCAACTGGTGAAACTGGAGGACCTGCACGTACCCGGGCAGTTGACGGGCGCAAGCACATCCTCTCGATCCTGGTCGAGAACAAACCGGGTGTCCTGGCTCGGATCGCGGGGCTTTTCTCGCGCCGCGGCTTCAACATCGACACGCTCGCGGTTGGGCCGACCGACGACCCCAGCATCTCGCGGATCACCCTCACCCTCGACGGCGCCGTCCACCCGATCGACCAGGTGACCAAGCAGCTGCACAAGCTCGTCAACGTGCTGAAAATCCGCGACATGGAGCCGGAGGAGACGGTCGCCCGCGAGATGGCGATGTTCAAAGTCTCCGCCGCGGTTGAGAGCCGCGCCGAGATCATCCAGTTCGCCGAGATCTTCCGGGCCAAGATCATCGACGTCTCGCGGCGCGCGATGACGATCGAGGTGACCGGCTCGGCCGACAAGATCGAGGCCTTCGAGCGGATGATCCGCCCACATGGCCTGATCGAAATGGTCCGGACGGGCGAGATAGCGATTGCTCGAGGCGGCGACTAGCCAACTGCAAAGCCTGCTGCGCGACGGCGCGGAGCAGGCGGCCGAGCGATCCCGGCGCACGCTGGTCAGCGCCACGGTGGCGAGTCGAGGGGGTCGATCCCTGCGCGGCGATTTTCGCCTCCCGCCTTGCCTCCGACCACTGGTTCTGCTGGGAGCAGCCGGATCGGGGGTTCGCGTTGGCGGCGATGGGCGTTGCCCACGAGGCGAGCTCGCGCGGCGATGGCCGCTTCGAAGACGTGGCCAGGGAGTGCCTGCGGCTGAACGAGGGTGCCGTGGTCGACGAGCCGGCCGGACTCCCATCGGGCGCGGGGCCGGTTTGGACCGGCGGCTTCGCCTTTGATTCGGACGGCGCGGCATCCTCGGCCTGGTCCTCGTTCCAGCCAGCCTCGCTGATCCTGCCCGAGCTCTCGCTCTGCAGCAGTGGCGGCAAGTGCTTTCTCACCGTGAACGCCGTCATCTCTCCCGGCGACGATTCGGCCGGCTCCGTCGAGCGAGTCACGGCACGTCTCGCCGGGCTGCGTACAGACCCCCTGCCGATGCTCGATCCACACCCGACCGGTCGCCCCGAGATTCGCAGTGTGCGCTCGCCCAGCGACTTCGAAGCGGCCGTCAGCGCCGCGACAGAGCGGATCGACCGGGGCGAGATCAGCAAGGTCGTGCTCGCCCGTGAGGTGACGGTCGAGGCGGCCGCCGCCCACGATCCCGCAGCTGTCTTCGGCGCCCTGCGCGAGCAGTTCCCCTCCTGCTTCTGCTTCTGCCGGGGGACCCCGGAAGCGGCCTTCCTCGGTGCCACTCCGGAGCTGCTGATCCGACGCTCCGGCGCCGGCGCCTCGACCGTGGCTCTCGCCGGTTCGACGCGCCGCAGCTCGGACCCCGCCGTGGACGACCACCTCGGCGAGCAGCTGCTGCGCAGTGACAAGAACCGTCGCGAGCAGCGGATCGTCGCCGAGCGCATCGTCCGCAAGCTGCGTCCGCACGCGGTCTGGGTACAGAGCGCGCCGGAGCCGGAGGTGATCAAGATCGCCAACATCCAGCACCTGGCGACGCCGGTGATCGCCCAGCTCGCCGAACCGCGCTCGGCGGTCGAGCTGGCGGGAATGCTCCACCCGACCCCGGCGGTCGGCGGGGAGCCCTGGCCCGACGCGGCGGACACGATTGCCGACCTCGAGCAGATGGACCGGGGCTGGTACGCCGCGCCGGTCGGCTGGATGGACGCCACCGAGGACGGCGAGTTCTGCGTAGCCCTGCGCAGCGCTCTCCTCCGCGACCGCGAGGCCCGCCTCTTCGCGGGAGTGGGCGTGGTCGCCGGCTCCGATCCTGCGGCTGAGTTGGAGGAGACCGAGGTGAAGCTGCAGGCGTTGTTGCCGCTGGTTGCCGAGTAGGGTCGGAGCGTGGCTCGTGCCGCCTCCGTATCCGCCTTGGTATGTCTCCTTCTCTTTTTGGGAATGATCCAGCGGGTGCAGGCAGCCGCGCCCGAGGGGCCGCGGATCGCGGTCATGGCCGACGTTTACTCCGGGCAAGCGCTGGAGCGGGATCTCATCACGATGGGTCCTAATGGAGAATCCCCTGGCGCTGTGATCAAGGAAGCTGGCTCGAGCCGGCCATCGTGGTCGGCTGACGGAAGCCTGCTGACGCTTGGGGGCTATGCAGGGGGAAGCGGTGCAGTGGTTGCAGTCGCCGAAGCCAACGGTCAAGGGCTCCGCTTCTATGGGCGCGCCTCACTCGAAGGCGGCGATCCGGTGATGGCGCCAGACGGACATACGGTCGCTTATCTGCACAAAGGCTCCGTTTGGCTCCTCAACGTCATCTCGGGCTCGGTGCGGCGAGCGACCCCATGGCGACTACAGACGCCGTTCGAACCGAGCTCGTTCTCTCCAGATGGCTCGAAGCTCGCCGGGACGACTTTTGCCGGGGTCTTGAGTGCGGTTGCCGTCGACCTGCGCACCGGCTACGTCTCGCTGCTGGCACGGGAAGCTTCGGAGCCCGTCTATTCGCCCGACGGATCGGAGGTGGCCTTCATCCGTTGGAAGAACTGGAGGACGAGCTGGGTCGACGATGGCTCGCCGCCGATCGACGAGCTGCGGGTCACCCGGATCGGCTCCTTCCCCCGATCCCGGCTTCTGCTCCGAAGTCACAAGTTGCTCGCATGGCCCAGCTGGGATCCGTCCGGACGTCGCCTCGCCTTCACCCGTACCCGCGTTATCGAAAACGGCTACACGGGCCCGATGAAAGGCGATGCGCTGATGGCGATCAACGCGGACGGCACCTGCCTGAAGAAGGTCTACTCCGATCGGGAAATGACTCTCCACGGCGCTGCATGGCAGCCTGGGCCAGGGCGGAAAGCGGGATCGATCTCCTGCTAGCGCGATAGTGCGCCGTGGACGTGGCGGGTGATTTCCCTATGGGCCTCGACGTTGGCCTGCCGATCGGTCTTTACCTCGATCAGGCCGGTGCCAGCGGCCAACCCATCGGGGAGCTGGTCCAGCGAGTCGAGCTTGCGGTGGGGGAGGTCGAACAGGGCCGCGGCCTTGGCTACGTTCACGCCGCGGGGGGTCCCAAGGAGTGCCTCGAACTCGTCGTTGTCGAGTGCCTGCTCCTGGGGCAGGAAGTGGAAGATCCCGCCGCCGTCGTTGTCGATCACGACGATCCGCACTGGCACCGAGACGTCGCGTAGGGCGGCGAGGCTGCCGACGTCGTGCAGCAGGCCGAGGTCGCCGGTGACGATGGTGGTCGGCTTGCCGGTCGCGTGTGCCGCACCGATGCCCGACGAAATCAGGCCGTCGATCCCGTTGGCGCCTCGATTGCAGAGGAAGGTCACGTCGGCGGCGGTTGACGGTAGAAATGCCTCCTGGTCGCGGATCGGCATGCTCGAGGCGGTGTAGACGAGCTCGCCCTCGCCGTATGCGGCGCCGAGCGCCAACTGCAGAGCCGGCTCGGTGAGAGTGTCGCTGCCGCCCAGCTCCGTCGCGATCGCCTCCCGCGCTGAGCGCTCCGCCTGCATCCACATCGCCGGTGCCGGGCGATCCTCGCCGAGCCGGGCCGCCCAGCCGGAAGCCAGCTCAGTCGGGTCGGCGCGGAGCAGCGCCGCCGCCCGGCGCGTCGGCTCGTTCCAGTCACCAAGTGGGTCGACGACGATCTGATCGGCGCCGGATTCCGCCAGCCAGGAGCGCAGTGGCTTGCTGGTCGGCATCTCGCCGAAGCGCAGCACGAGGTCTGGCGAGGCGGTATCGCGGAACCGCTCGTCGCGCAGCAGCAAGTCGTAGGCGGTGATGACGTAGGAGCGGTCGTGCGGACCACAGCGCAGCTGCGAGGTCGGCTCGGCGAGGATCGGAAAGCCGGCGACGCGGGCGAGATGGGTTAGGGGCGCGCGCAACTCGGGGTCGAGCTGGCGGCCCGCGACGATCACGCCGATGCCTGCCTCGGCGATGTGTTTCGCCACCTCGTCGAGCAGGAACTGGGAGGGCTCCATGTCGATCGGCGTGACGGCGGTCAGCGGGCGTTCTCCGCGGCCGGTCAGGGCGAGTGGGTCGGTCGCGGTCACCGCGCCCTCTTCCGGCAATGGAGCCAGTGGATCGCGAAAGGCGAAGTTGAGGTGGACCGGCCCTGGGCGCTGCTCGCCCCGCGCTGCGGCGAAGGCACGGCAGGCAGTCGCTCGGTAATGGAGCAGGCCGTCGTCGTCGGCGTCGTGGGTACCGACGTCGCAAAACCAGCGCACCGAGGAGCCATAGAGCTTGAGCTGGTCGATCGCCTGGCCGGCACCGATCCCGCGCAGCTCCGGCGGCCGGTCGGCGGTAAGCACCAGCAGGGGAACGGCGGCGTGGTCGGCCTCGCATACAGCCGGGAGGTAGTTGGCGGCCGCGGTCCCGGAGGTACAGAGGATCGCAACCGGCGCACCGCTCGCCTGCGCCGCACCCAGGGCGAAGAAGGCCGCGGAGCGCTCGTCGACGATCACGGTCGTCTCGACATCCGGCTGCCGCCAGAGGGCAAGGGCGAGGGGGGTCGAGCGCGAGCCGGGGGAGAGGACTGCGTGCCGCAGCCCACAACGCGCCAGCTCCTCGGCAAAGGCCGAGGCGAGGGCGGTATTGCGGTTGGTCGGGTCCACGTGTGGAGCTTTCTACGCCCTATAGGGGATAAAAGTGACCATCTGACGCTAGAGACGGTGCGCTTGCAGCGCCGCCTCGTCGATCTCGACGCCGAGGCCCGGGCCAGCGGGCAACTGGAGCATGTCTCCTTCAAGCCGACACTCGACCGAAGCGACGGTCGAGGCGAAGAGTCGCTGGGTGGCGAGGCCATGGGCCAGATCCGGCCCACCACCGGGTGCCACGCCGAGGGTCGTCGCCACCTGCGCCGCCGCGGCGATCCCCACCGGGCCGTCGAGGGCACTCGAGAGGTAGGCGGGGAGGACCTCGGCGATCTCGACCGCGGCCTCCGGGCCGCCGACCTTGGAGAGCTTGACGCCGGTCATCCGGCAGGCCTCCATCGCAACTGCCCGCTCCGCGTCGGCGCGGCTCTCGATGCTCTCGTCGCCGGCGAGCGGGATCGAAGTCGACCTGGCCACCTCCATCGCCTCCTCCAGCGTCCCACGGGCTGCTCGGCCAGCTCGATCTCATAGGGCTCGAGCTCGCTCAGCGTCTGCTTCGCCGTCTCGACGTCCCAGGCGCCGTTGGCGTCGACACGAATCCGCGCCCGGGGGCCGAGCGCCTCGCGCACCGCCCGCACCTGCGCGGCATCGTCGCCGCTGCCGAGCTTGAGCTTGAAGGTGGAGAAGCCGTCGGCCGCCCAGCGTTCGGCGGCCGAGACGACCGCTGTCGGGTCGCCGGCGATCAGGGTCGCGTTGCAGCGAACGGGAGGGGAGGGCCCGGCGCTCGCACGGCCTTCCGCCGCGGCCCGCTTCCCGCGCAGGTCGAGCAACGCGGTCAGCGCCGCGCAGCGAGCCGGAGCCGAGAGGGCCGGAGCATCGCTCGCGCAGGGTCGACTCATCGAGAGTCTCCCGCGCACTCAGCCGCTCGAGCTCGGCGACGACGGGCTCAGCGCAGCTCCACCCCGCAGTGAGAGCGGCACCGCTTCGCCCAGTCCGACGAGGCCGTCCTCCGAGCGGACCCGCAGCAGCACCATCTCGCGCCGCGTGAGGCGGCCGGCGGCAGTCACGTATGGCTCGCGGAAGGAGAGCGCGTAGGGGACGACCTCGACCGAGGCGATGCGCATGGAGAGAGCCTACGCCGCGATCAGCAGGCCGATCGAGACCAGCAGGCTGAAGACGCCGAGCAGCGCGCCGGTGCCGGCCAGAGCGGCGTTCAGCGACGGGCCGTCGGTGCGGTTGCTCATCGTCCGCAGCGGCTTGATCGCCATCGGCAGCGAGAGGAAGGCCGATCAGCGGCAGCAGGCTGGCACTCACCGGCGACGAGGGCGATCGGCAAGACGACGAAGGCGCCGAGCACCAGCAGCCGGTACAGCGCCACGGCGTTGCTGCCGCCCCATCCGCACAGCGAGGGTGTTCTTGCCGGCCCGGCGGTCGGTCTCGAGGTCGCGCACGTTGTTGACGACGAGGATCGCCGTGGCGAGGAAGCCGACCGCGATCGAGAGCCCGAGTGGTAGCGCGTCGAGCTGCTCGACCTGGACGTAGTAGGAGCCGTTGACGGCGACGAGGCCGAAGAAGAGGAAGACGAAGACCTCGCCGAGGCCGGCGTAGCCATACGGACGCGGGCCGCCGGTGTAGAGGACCCCGGCCGCGATCGAGAAGGCGCCGATCAAGCAGGATCACGAGCCCGGCGACGGCAGTCAGGTAGATGCCGCAGGCGATGGCGACGCCGAAGGCGACCCAGGTGGCGACCAAGCACGCGCTGCGGCGTGACAAGACCCGCCGAGGTGACCCGCACCGGGCCGAGCCGGTCGACGGTATCGGCGCCGCGCTTGGCGTCGGAGTAGTCGTTGGCCAGGTTCGTCCCGATCTGGATGAAGATCGAGCCGACGAGCGCGGCGACGAAGGCGCCGACCCGCGGCAGGCGCCCGGCCCATTCGACCGCCGCGGCGGTGCCCGACGAAGACCGGCGCGATCGCCGCCGGCAGAGTCCGCGGCCGCGCCGCCATCAGCCAGATCCTCATGGGCGCCTCGGGAACTTGGAGAAGTCGGGTCGGCGCTTCTCCTTGAACGCCTCGCGGCCCTCGCGGGCCTCCTCGCTGCCGTAGAAGAGCAGGTTGGTGTCGTGGGCCAGCTGCTGGATCCCGGCGTAGCCGTCCTCGTGCGCGTTGAAGCTCGCCTTGACGAGGCGCAGGGCGAAGGGGGAGAGCGCGAGCATCTCCCGGCACCAGGCGACCGTCTCGCGCTCCAGCTCGTCGACCGGGAAGACCGCGTTGACCGAGGCCCATCTCCAGCGCCTCCTCGGCGTCGTACTGGCGGCAGAGCAGCCAGAACTCCTTCGCCTTCTTGGTCCCGACGAGGTCGCGCAGCAGCGAGGCGCCGAAGCCGCCGTCCCAGGAGCCGACCCGCGGCCCGGTCTGCCCGAAGCGGGCGTTGTCGGCGGCGATCGTCAGGTCGCAGCAGACGTGCAGGATGTGGCCGCCGCCGATCGCGTAGCCGGCCACCATCGCCACCACCGGCTTCGGCAGCCGTCGCATCTGCACCTGCAGGTCGGTGACGTGGAAGCGGCCGACCGAGGCGCCCTCGGCCACGTAGCCGGTGTCGCCGCGAACCGTCTGGTCGCCACCCGAGCAGAACGCCTTCTGGCCCTCGCCGGTGAGGACGATCACGCCGACCTCGGTGTCCTCGCGGGCCAGCTCCATCGCGGCGGAGACCTCGATCAGCGTCTGCGGCCGGAAAGCGTTCAGGACCTCGGGCCGGTCGATCGTGATCTTGGCGATCCCGTCGGCCTTCTCGTAGCGGATGTCGCTCGTACTCGCCGGCGGCCCGCCACTCGATCGGCGCGTAGAGATCCTCGTCGGGCAGGGCGTCCTTGTGGCGTTGCGGCATGATGGGCACGATATCCGGCCTCGATGAAGCTCGACGACTGGCTCGCCCAGAGATCCCAAAGCTGCCCCGACCGCACCGCGCTGATCGCGGACGGCGCCGAGGTGACCTACGCCGAGCTCGAGGCGGAGGCGACCTGGGTCGCGCGACGGCTCGAGGCGCACGGCGTCCGCCGCGGCTCGACCGCCGCGCTGACGATGCAGCCGCGCCGCGAGCAGGTCGTCCTCGTCCACGCGCTGATGAAGGTCGGCGCCGTGCTGCTGCCGCTCAGCCCGCGCCTGACCGCGGCGGAGCGCGCCGCGGTGATCGATGACCGAGGAGCCCACGGTCGACCTCAGCGACCCGGGCGAGCTGACCCAGACCGAGGCCGACCTGCCGCTGCTCGGCGAGCACGACATGGACGCGCCCTGCTGCCGGGTGCTGACCAGCGGCAGCACCGGCACGCCCGACCCGGTCGAGCTGACCTACGGCAACTTCCTCTGGAGCGCGGTCGGCTCCGGCTTCAACATCGGCGTCGAGCCGACCGATCGCTGGCTCTGCTGCCTGCCGCTCAGCCACATCTCCGGGCTCAGCATCGTGATGCGCTCGGTGATCTACGGCACCACCGCGGTCCTGCACGACGGCTTCGACGTCGACCGGGTCGCCGCCGCGCTGCGAGCGCGACGAGATCTCGGTCGTCTCTCTGGTGACGACGCAGCTGACCCGGCTGCTCGAGGCCGGCGCCGACCTCTCCGGCCCGCGCGCGATCCTGATCGGCGGCGGCCCGGTTCCCGAGGAGCCGCTCGAAGAGGCGGTCGCGCGCGGCGCCACCGTGGTCCAGACCTACGGCCTGACCGAGGCCTGCTCGCAGGTGACGACGCTCGCCCCGGCAGAAGCGCAGCGCAAGCTCGGCTCCGCCGGCCGGCCGCTTCTGACCACCCACCTGCGGATCCGCGACGGCGAGATCCTCGTCCAGGGGCCGACCGTGGCGCCGAGCCGGGTCGACTCCGACGGCTGGCTGCACACCGGCGACCTCGGCCGGATCGACGAGGAGGGCTTCCTCTACGTCGAAGACCGAATCGACGACATGATCGTCAGCGGCGGCGAGAACGTCGTCCCGGCCGAAGTCGAGCAGGTGCTGCTGCGCCATCCGGAGGTCGCCGACGCCGCGGTGGTCGGCCGCGAGGACCCCGAGTGGCAGCAGGCGGTGACGGCGGTCGTCGTCCTCCGGGACGGCTCGGCCGCCACCCCCGACGAGCTGCGCCGCCACTGCGCCGAGTCGCTCGCCGGGTTCAAGGTGCCGAAGCGGGTCGAGCTCGCCGCGGCGCTGCCGCGCACGCCCTCGGGCAAGCTGCTGCGGCGCGCCCTCCGTTAGCCTCATCGGCCATGAAAACCGACGACATCTTCTACGACAAGGACGCCGACCTCTCGAAGCTCGAGGGGAAGACCGTCGCCATCCTCGGCTACGGCTCCCAGGGCCACGCTCACGCGCTCAACCTGAAGGACTCCGGCGTCGACGTCGTCGTCGGCCTGCGACCCGACTCCTCCAGCCGCGCTAAAGCCGAAGGCGCGGGGCTCGAGGTGCTCGACATCGCCGACGCGGCGAGCCGCGGCGACCTCGTCATGGTGCTGCTACCCGACGAGAAACAGGCCGAGGTCTGGGAGGCGGAGATCTCCGACGGGATCGCCCCCGGCAACCTGCTGCTCTTCGCCCACGGCTTCGCGATCCACTTCGAGCAGATCGTCCCGCCGCCCGGCGTCGACATCGGCATGGTCGCCCCCAAGGGCCCCGGCCATCTGGTGCGGCGCCAGTACGAGGAAGGGCACGGCGTGCCCTGCCTGATGGCCGTCCACCAGGACGCGACCGGGAACGCCCACGACCTCGTCCTCGCCTACGCCGCGGGAATCGGCGGCGGCCGCGCGGCGATCATCGAGACGACCTTCAAGGACGAGTGCGAGACCGACCTCTTCGGCGAGCAGGCGGTGCTCTGCGGCGGCGCCTCCGAGCTGGTCCGCGCCGGCTTCGAGACCCTGGTCGAGGCCGGATACGACCCGCGCCTGGCCTACTTCGAGTGCCTGCACGAGCTCAAGCTGATCGCCGACCTGATGTACGAGAAGGGGATCCAGGGGATGCGCTACTCGATCTCCAACACCGCCGAGTACGGGGACATGACCCGCGGCAAACGCGTCATCGGCGAGGAGTCGCGGGCGGCGATGAAGCAGATCCTCGGCGAGATCCAGTCGGGCGAGTTCGCCAAGGAGTGGATCGCCGAGAACCGCGCCGGCGGCGAGAACCTCTCCCGCATGCGCGAGGAGGGCGCCGAGCACGAAGTCGAGGAGGTCGGCGGCGACCTGCGCAACATGATGCCCTGGATCGACCAGGAGTTCTAAGTCGCAGTAGGCCCGGAGGCGGTGCGCCTCTCCGGGAATTTGGGTCGCACGCGCTTCGCGCTTAGCGACTATGTCTGAGCGCGGCCTTTGGCCGCGCAATCGACAGATTGCATTTCGCCGCTTCGCGACATTCCCGGAGAGACGCACCGCCTCCGGGCCCACGAGCGCTTCAGTTCTCTGAGATTTCAGCTCATCGATGCACTTCAGCTCGCGCGGAGTTCACGAGTGCCTCAGCTCAGCAGAATGAAGCTGAAGTGAGCGCGCCGCCTACGAGCTTCGCGCACTAGGCAGAGCTTCCGTGAAGAGGAGCCCGGTTGTCCTCTGGGCGAATGTCGCGAAGCGGCGATATGCAATCTGATTCCTGCGCGGCGAAGCCGCGCACCAACACCGTCGCTAAGCCCCGAAGGGGCGTGCGACATCAATTCGCCCAAAGGACAACCGGGCTCCTCCCGACTGGGGCTAAGACCCGGGCGGAGCGTTGTCCCCGAAGCGACTCTCCTCGCCGGGTGGCAGCTTGCCGTCGCGACCGACGTAGCCGTCCTTGCCGCCCGACGACGAGGTAGACCGCGTCCTCGGAGTCGCTGACGTTGCGAATCTTGCGGATCGTCGCGGCGTCGACGCGAGCCAACCCACCCGGTCCAAGCTCGTGGCTGGTCCCGTCGCCGAACTCGATCGCGATGCGGCCGCTGTGGACGAAATAGAGCTCCTCCTGCTCCTCGTGCAGGTGGCGGCCGGTCTCATAAGAGGGCGGAATGACGATCGCGTTGACGCCGAAGGCGGTCACGTCGAGGCCCTTGCGGATCTTGCGAAAGCCGTACCCCTCGCCGAGGTCGCTCGAGGTTGGCGAGGGCATAGCCGTCGCCCTTCGTCACTCCCTGTTGGCCCATCTCCGGCATCCGCGAGATCGTACGCGACCGGCGCCGGAGAGCGTCGCCGAGGTCCACCCGCGCGGGTCAATAACCTTGGCCGCCCATGCCGACGACGACCTCTACCCAGATCCCGGCCGAGCTCAAGCCCGCGGACGGCCGCTTCGGCTGCGGCCCCTCGAAGGTACGGCCGGAGGCGCTTGCGCGCGCTGGCCCGACAGGCCGAGCTGATGGGGACCTCGCATCGCCAGGCGCCGGTGCGCGACTTGGTCGGTCGCATCCGCGAGGGGCTCGGCGAGCTGCTCGGCTTGCCCGACGGCTACGAGATCGCCCTCGGCAACGGTGGCACCACGGCCTTCTGGGACGCGGCGGCCGCCTGGCTGGTCCGCGACCGCGCCCTCCATCTCACCTACGGCGAGTTCTCGCAGAAGTTCGCCAAGGTGACGGCCGGCGCACCCTTTCTCGCCGACCCGATCGTGGTCGAGGCGGAGCCCGGCGACGCGCCGGCTCCGGTCGCCGACCCCAGCGCCGACGTGCTGGCCTGGGCGCACAACGAGACCTCGACCGGGGTGATGGTCGACGTTCGCCGCCCCGAGGGAGGAGGGGACGCGCTGGTCCTCGTCGACGCCACGTCCGGCGCCGGCGGGCTGCCGCTCGACGCCTCTCAGGTCGACGCCTACTACTTCGCCCCCCAGAAGGCCTTCGGTGCCGACGGCGGCCTCTGGCTGGCGGCGCTGAGCCCGGCTGCGATCGAGCGGATCGAGCAGCTCGACGGGGCAACCGGGCGCTGGCAGCCCGCCTTCCTCTCGTTGCAGACGGCGCTCGAGAACTCGCGCAAGAACCAGACCTACAACACGCCCGCGCTGGCGACCCTGCTGCTGCTCGCCGACCAGGTCGAGTGGATGCTCGGCCGGCGGTGGCCTCGACTGGTGCGTCCAGCGAACCGCAGCGTCCTCCGGACACCTCTACGGCTGGGCCGAGGAGAGCGATTTCGCCACCCCGTTCGTCGCCGACGCGGCGAAGCGCTCGCTGGTGGTCGGGACGATCGACTTCGCCGACTCGGTCGACGCCGCGGTCCTGGCCGCGAGCCTGCGCGCCAACGGAATCGTCGACGTCGAGCCCTACCGCAAGCTGGGGCGCAACCAGCTCCGCGTCGGCATGTTCCCGGCGGTCGAGCCGGCCGACGTCGAGGCGCTCACGTCCTGCATCGACTGGGTGATCGAGAACGTGCCGGAGGCGACGCCGTGAAGGTCCTGGTCAAGGAGAAGATCGCCGACTCCGGCGTCGATCTGCTGCGCGAGAGCTTCGACGTCGACCTCGGCCTCGAGATGTCCGATGAGGAGCTGCGCGAGGCGATCGGCTCCTACGACGCGATCCTGGTCCGCTCGGCGACCCAGGTGACTCCCGAGCTGATCGAGCGCGCCGACAACCTCAAAGTCATCGGGCGGGCCGGTACGGGCGTCGACAACGTCGACATCCCGGCCGCGACGAGGCGCGGGATCGTCGTCGCCAACGCGCCCGAATCGAACTCGGTGGCAGCGGCGGAGCACACGCTGGCACTGATGCTCTCCCTCTGTCGCAACGTGCCGAGGGCACACGCTTCGCTGATCGGCGGTGCCTGGGAGCGGCCCAAGTTCAAGGGAACGGAGCTCTACGGCAAGACGCTCGGCGTCGTCGGCTTCGGCCGCATCGGCCAGCTCGTCGCCAAACGCGCCCAGGCCTTCGAGATGGACGTCGTCGCCTTCGACAAGTTCGTCTCGGCGGAGCGCTTCCGCGAGCTCGGCGTCGAGGGCGTCGAGGAGCTGAGCGAGTTGCTGGGCCGCGCCGACATCGTCACGTTGCACGTGCCGAAGACGCCGGACACGATCGACCTGATCGACGCCGAGGCGATCGCGGCGATGAAGGACGGCGCGCGAGTGGTCAACTGCGCCCGCGGCGAGCTGGTCGACCTCGACGCCGTGCTGGCCGGGCTCGAATCGGGCAAGCTGGGCGGCGCCGCGCTCGACGTCTTCCCCGCGGAGCCGTTCACCGAGCACCCGCTCTTCGGCCGCGACGACGTCGTCGTCACCCCGCACCTGGGCGCCTCGACGGCGGAGGCGCAGGACCGTGCGGGCGTGGTCACGGCCGAACAGGTGATCGCGGCGTTGAGCGGCGGCGTCGTCACCAACGCGGTCAACATCGCCGCCGTCCGCCCGGAGGAGATGGAGGCCTTGGCGCCGTTCGTGCCGCTCTGCGAAAAGCTCGGCCGCCTTGCCCAGGGCCTGGGCGATGGCTCGATCGGCGGCGTCTCGGTCGAATTCCGCGGCCGTATCGCCTCCCACGACACGCGCCTGCTCGGGATCGCGGTCTTGGTCGGCATCCTCTCCGGGCACACCGAGGAGCCGGTCAACCTCGTCAACGCGCCCCAGATGGCAGAGGAGCGCGGGATCGACCTGGTCGAGACCAAGGACGGTGGTTCCAAGGACTTCACCGAGCTGATCACGGTGCGGCTCGGCTCGGGCGAGGACGCGGTCGAGGTTTCCGGCACCGGGGTCGGGCCGCGCAACGAGCCCTACCTGGTCTCCGTTCTCGGCGAGAGCTTCTACCTGCCCTTCGCCGAACACCTCGCAGTCTTCAGCTACGCCGACCGGCCAGGAATGATCGGCAGGGTCGGAACGATGTTCGGCGAGGAGGGCGTCAACATCATCTCCGCTGCGGTCGGCGCCGAGCCGGGCGGGGAGCGCGCGGTGATGGCGCTGACCACCGACGCCCCGGTGCGGGCCGAGACGATCGCCAAGATCCTCGAGCTCGACGGTTTCTCGATCGGTCGCTCAGTAGATCTCTAGCGCGAGGTAGGCTCCACGCAATGAAGGCGGTGGTGCTGACAGGGACGGGCGGCTACGACGTGCTCCAGGTGCAGGAGCGCCCCGACCCGCCGGTCGGTCCCGGAGAGATCCGGATCGCGGTCAAGGCCGCGGGAATCAACTTTGCCGACACGATGGCCCGCGTCGGCCTCTACCCGGACGCGCCGAAGCCACCGTGCGTTCTCGGCTACGAGGTGGCGGGGGAGGTCGAGTCGGTCGGCGACGGCGTGACCGAGTTCCAGGTCGGCGACCGGGTCGTCGGTGGCACCCGCTTCGGCGGTCAGGCCGAGTTGGTGACCGTTCCCGAGGCGCAGGCGTTTGCGCTGCCCGCCGACCTCAGCTTCGAGCAGGGAGCAGCCATCCCCGTCAACTACGGCACCGCCTATGCGGCGCTGATCCTGATGGGCAGCCTGCGCAAGGGCGATCGTGTCCTGATCCATGCCGCAGCGGGCGGAGTGGGGATCTCAGCGACGCAGATCGCCCGCAACGCCGGTGCGGAGATCTTCGGCACGGCGTCGCCGTCCAAGCACGAGGCGATACGCGCCCAAGGAGTCGATCACCCGATCGACTACCGCTCCCAGGATTTCGAGGCGGAGACGATGCGGATCACCGGCGGTGAAGGCGTGGACCTGGTGATCGACGCGCTCGGTCCCACCTCTTTCCGCAAGGACTACCGCCTGCTTCGGTCGGGGGGACGGATGGTCATGTACGGGCTCTCCGAGGGCACCACGGACGGCAAGCGGAACATCGCCGCGATGTTGAAGAGCCTGATCTCGATGCCGAGCGCGACGATGCCCTGGTGGAAGAGCCTGTTGATCATGAACGAGAACAAAGGGGTCTTCGGCCTCAACATGCTCAAGTGGTGGGACGCCGAGGGCAGCCTCGACCGGGTGCTCGACCCGCTGACCGAGGACCTGGAGGCAGGCAAGCTCGAGCCCGTCCTCGCCGAGGCGTTCCCCTTCGAGCGCGCCGGAGACGCACATAAATTCATCGCCGAGCGCCGCAACGTCGGCAAGGTTGTGCTGTTTCCTAAATAGACGCTCCGACCCGATCGGCGGCGGGGACGACTCACATGAAGAAGCTCCTACTCATCTCGTTCGCCCTTCTGGCGCTACTGGCGCCCGGCTCCGCGTTGGCGACCGAAAAGACCTACACGGTGCTGCTCGCCGGTGGCGATGAAGCGAACTCGATCAAGATCTGGCTCAGCCCGGATGGGCGCGAATTCGTAATCGACTCGCTCGTGCAGCTCGAAGTCGGCGGCTCGGTCTGCACGCACCCCGAAGACAACCCGAACGAGCTGGTCTGCGCCGCGCCCTCGATCGCCGGCTTCGAAGTCAACTCCGGTGCCGGCGACGATCGCGTTTCGGTAGCCAAGGACATCACCGTGCCGGTGACCATGCGGGGAGGCGCCGGCGACGACTTCCTGCTTGGCGGGGGAGGCCCGGACAAGCTGATCGGCGGCCAGGGCAACGACCGCCTGATCGGCTGGCGCGGCGATGACGTGCTCTACGGCGGGCCCGGCGACGACGTGCTGATCGGCGGCCCAGGCAACGACGTCCTGAGGGGCGGCCTGGGAGAAGATCGGCTCATCGACGGACCGGGCGGCGACAGCGTGCACGCGCAGTACTGAACCGCAGGTCAGCCGGCTTCGCGCGTAGCGCGAGACCCGACCAGCCGCCCGCCGACGAAGAACAGCGCGATCAGGAAGCCGACCAGGGACAGCGCCGCGTCGAGACGGAAGGCAGCCTGGATGCCGTCGACGAACGATTCCTGAGCGGAGAAGATCGTCGTCGTCAGGCCAAGTCCGATCGCGCCGCCGGCGATCTGGCACATGTAGAGGATCCCGCCGGCGAGGCTGCTCTGCGATTCGTCGACGGAGGTGACCCCTGCCGTCGTCGCGGTGGGGTAGAAGCTGCCGATGCCGATGCCGAGCACGAACATTCCCGGGACCAGGGCCGCGTAGCCGGAGCTTTCGGTGACCTGCGAGAAGAGGAACGGGGCGATCGTGATGCAGGCCGCGCCGACCACGGCCAGCGGCTTCGCCCCGAGCCGGTTGTAGAGCGGGCCGGCGATGAAGGAGACGACGGCGAAGGTGGCGAGGAAGGGCAGTACCCCGACGCCGGCATCCAGCGGCGAGTAGTCGAGGTGCTTCTGCATGAACTGCGGCAGGTAGAGCAGCGCCGCGAAGAAGGTCGCGGACATCAGCGTGATCGCCACGCAGGAGGCGCGAAAGCTCTCGTTGCTCATCACCGCCCGTGGAACCAGGGCGTTCATCCCGGCCCTGCGCTCGATCCGGACGAAGGCGACGATCAGGATCGCGGCCAGCGCCAGCATTGCCAGGACTTTCGGATCCCCCCAACCCCAGTCGTCGACCTGGTCGAGCGCGATCAGGAGCGATACCAAGCCGATCGAGATCGTCGAGATCCCCGGGTAGTCGATGCGCTGCTCCGCCACTTCGGGCTCCTTCACCTTGACCAGGTAGTAGGTGACGAGCACGGCGAAGGCGGCGATCGGCACGTTGAGGAAGAAGATCCAGCGCCAGCTCAGCGCGTCGGTGAGGACGCCGCCGATGAGCGGGCCGATCGCGTTGCCGAGCCCGGCCGCGCCGAGGATGATGCCGCCGGCGAGCCCGGCCTTCTCGCTGGGCAGCAGCTCGAAGGTCATGCCGAGGATCGCCGGCCACATCAGCGCCCCGCCGATGCCCATCACGACGCGGGTCGCGATCAGCCAGGTCTCCGTCTGCGCGGCGCCGCCCAACGCCGACATCGAGGCGAAGATCGCGGTGCCGAGGAAGAAGGCGCGGCGGCGGCCGAACATGTCGGCAAGGCGCCCACCGGTGACGATCATCACCCCGAAGGTGAGGGCGTAGGCGTTGACCACCCACTGGATCGTGCTGACGTTGGTGTCGAAGTCCTTCTCCATCGTCGGGATGGCGACGTTGATCGCGGAGAAGTCGTTGGCGATGACAAGCACGCTCATGCTCATCGCCAGCAGCGCCAAAATGGTGGTGCGATCCAGCCTTGCGATCCGGGCAGCCTACGCTAAGCTGGAGCGGCGAATGACGCACCGCTTCGACAGCCTCGCGCTACTCCTTCTCCTCCCCCTTCGGGGGGAATAGCGCTGGGCGGCGCGATAGCCGCGAGAGACAGAGGTCATTCGAAAGCACTGGAGAAGGAGGAACGTCGTGAGCACCAGCCCGAGTACCGCATCCGACGCAAATCGCGTCCACATCTTTGACACCACCCTGCGCGATGGCGAGCAGTCGCCGGGCATCTCGCTGAACACCGCGGAGAAGGTCGAGATCGCCCAGCAGCTGGCGCGGCTCGGCGTCGACGTGATCGAGGCCGGCTTCCCGATCACCTCACCCGGGGATTTCGAGGCCGTCGAGGCGATCTCGCGACAGGTGGAGGGACCGGTGATCTGCGGACTCGCCCGAACCCACAAGGCCGATATCGACGCCGCCTGGGGGGCCATTCGGGATGCCGACCGCCCGCGCATCCACACCTTCATCTCGACCTCTGACATCCACATAGAGCACCAGCTGCAGACCGACCGCGAGGACGTCAAGGGGCAGGCCCGTGCCGCTGTGACCCTGGCCAAGTCCTACTGCGAGGACGTCGAGTTCTCGCCGATGGACGCGACCCGCGCCGACATCGAGTTCACCGCGGAGGTCTGCGCAATCGCGGTCGAGGAGGGGGCGACCGTGGTCAACATCCCCGACACCGTCGGCTACACGACTCCGGAGGAGTACGCGGACTACTTCCGCCGCCTCTACGAGCTGGTCCCAAGCCTGCGCGACGTTGAGATCTCGGTCCACTGTCACGACGACCTCGGCCTGGCCGTCGCCAACTCCTACGCCGGTTTGCTGGCCGGCGCCCGGCAGGTCGAGTGTGCGGTCAACGGGATCGGCGAGCGCGCCGGTAACTGTTCGCTGGAGGAGATCGTGATGCTGATCAAGACCAGGGAGGACGTGCACGGGCTCTCGACCGGTCTCAATACTCGCGAGCTGGCCCGCACCAGCCGCATGGTCTCCCGTCTCACCGGTTACGCGATCCAGCCCAACAAGGCGATCGTCGGCCGCAACGCGTTCGCCCACGAGTCCGGCATCCACCAGGACGGGGTGCTCAAGGAGCGCACCACCTACGAGATCATGGACGCGACCGAAGTCGGCCTGGAGTCAAACTCGCTCGTGTTGGGCAAGCACTCGGGCCGCCACGCGCTGCGCGACGCCCTGGAGCAGCTCGGCTTCAAGATCGAGGGCAACGCGCTCAACGCCGCCTTCAAGCGCTTCAAGGAGATAGCCGACCGCAAGAAGCAGGTCACCGCGCTCGATCTGGAGGCGATCGTCTCCGACGAGATGCGCGAGCGCGCCGACGCCCACGAGCTGGCCTGGTTCGAGGTCGAGGCGGGGTCGCGACGCGAGCCGCTGGCCCGCGTCGCCGTCACCCTGCCTTCCGGCGAGGAGGTGGTGGGCGAGTCGGGCGGCGACGGCCCGGTCGACGCGATCTTCCACGCGATCCAGAAGGCCGCCGGCACCGAGTGCGAGCTGCGCCAGTACACGGTCGAGGCGGTGACCGGGGGAGAGGACGCCCTCGGTCAGGTCACGGTGATGCTGCGCGCCGCCGGACGCCTGGCGACCGGCCAGGGGGTGGCCACCGACATCCTCGAGGCCTCGGCCAGGGCCTACGTGCGAGCGCTTTCGAACGCACTAGAGGGCGCCGCGATCCGCGAGGCCGAGGCAGCAACCGCCGAGGCCGCGGTCGAACGCACGCCGGGTCCATAAAAGTCACACATTCCTTAGACGCTGCGCGCCACCCGTGACGCCCGAGGTGTCACGGTGGCGGCATGCCCGCCGAGACCGCAAAAACCCTTGTTCAGGACGGGTTTTTGCGGTCTCGCGGGGATGATCGCTGGTTGGCGGAGTTGGCCGGCGCGCAGTATGGGGTCGTGGGACGCGGACAGCTTCTGGAGCGGGGGCTGACGGACGAAGCGATTGAGGGCCGGCTCCGCGCTGGGCGCCTGCATCGTCTAAACGCCGGCGTTTACGCGACCGGACACCGGGTGATATCGAGAGAGGGTCAGTGGATGGCGGCGGTGCTTGCGTCAGGCCCCGAAGCGGCCTTGAGCCACTGGTCAGCGGCCGCGTTTTGGATGATCCGCCCCAACTCGCGCTCGATCATCGACGTCACCACCCCACGGAAGAGCCGCTCCTGGGACGGTATCCGTCGCCACCACAAAGCCCTACCCACCGACGAGGTCACAGTTGAGGAGAAGATTCCGGTGACTACGGTCCCTCGGACCATCCTCGATCTCGCCGCCACCGAGTCAGCCGACGTCGTTGGGAACCTCCTGCGCGAGAGCGAATATCGCCAGCTCCACGACCGGCTCTCACTGTGGGATCTGGTGGACCGCTATCCGGGCAGGCGAAGAGTACGCAAAGTGCGGGCTGCACTGGAGCGGCTAAAGGAAGAGCCCTCCGGTCACAAGCGCAGCCGCCTCGAGGAACGCTTCGCCCCCTTTCTCCGCCGTCACCAGCTGCCTCAACCTCGCTTCAACGACTGGATTCTCTTAGGAGGCAAGCGCTACCAGGTCGACTGCCACTGGCCGGGAACCGACCAGATCGTCGAGCTCGACGGCTGGCAGGGACACGGCACTCGCACCGCCTTTCGCGAAGACCGCGCGCGCGACAGGGCATTGAGAGTCGCCGGCTACTCGGTCACGCGGCTCACGTGGAATCAACTCGAAGACGAACCCGAGGCGATTGCTTCCGACCTGCGCGCTTTGCTTGAATACAAGCGTCCGTGATAACGTACGCTCCGATGACGACCGCCTTGAAGACCATCTCGTCCGACCCCCTTTCCAAAGACCGCGCCACGGTCGGAGCGCGCATCCGTGCCTTGCGCGAGGCGATGGGGTTCTCCTTGCGTGACCTTGCCGAGCGCAGCGGGGTCAGCGCGCCGATGCTCTCACAGGTCGAGCGGGGGGAGACGAGCCCGACCCTCGCGGTCGCCGAGAAGATCGCCGCCGGGCTGGAGCTGACCCTCTCGCAACTGCTGCGCCTCGACGAGGGCGAGCACGTCGCGATCAGCCGCGCTGGCGAGCGCCGCCGCTATGAGCGCGGCGGGCACCGCTTCGAGGAGCTGACGCCGCCGCTGCCGGGTCAGCGCGCCGACGTCTCCCTGCACACCTTGAAAGCCGGCGCGACGACCGGCGGGCCGGACGATCCGCCGATGCACGAGCCGGGCAGCCGCGAGACCGCCGTCGTCCTGACTGGCGTGCTGGCGCTGACCGTCGACGGCACCCGCCACGAGCTGCACGCGGGCGACAGCGTCACCTTCGACGCCGATCTGCCGCACCATTTCGAGAACGATGGCGGGGAGCAGGCACGCTTCCTCGCCGTGATAGCCGCCGGGCTGAGGAGGAGCTGACGATGCCGCAAACGATGTTCGACAAGATCTGGAGCAAGCACGAGGTCTCCGACGGCCTGATCTACATCGACCTGCACCTGGTCCACGAGGTCACCTCGCCGCAGGCCTTCGACGGCCTGCGGCTGGCGGGACGGCCGCTGCGCCGGCCCGACAAGACGCTGGCCACGGCAGACCACAACGTGCCGACCGATGGCACGATGGCGGCCCGCCTGATCGCCGACGAGCTCTCGAGGGTCCAGGTCGAAACGCTGGAGCGCAACTGCGAGGAGTTCGGCATCCCGCTCTACTCACTGGGCTCCGAGCGGCAGGGCATCGTCCACGTGATCGGGCCCGAGCTGGGCGTGACCCAGCCCGGCATGACGATCGTCTGCGGCGACAGCCACACCTCGACCCACGGCGCCTTCGGCGCGCTGGCCTTCGGCATCGGCACCTCCGAGGTCGAGCACGTGCTGGCGACCCAGTGCCTGGTCCAGAAGCGGCCGAAGACGATGCGCATCCTCTACTCGGGCGAGCTCGGCACCGGCGTGACGCCAAAGGATTTGATCCTGGCGACGATCGGCCGTCTCGGCACCGGCGGCATGACCGGCTACGCGGTCGAGTACGCCGGACCGGCGATCGAGTCGCTCTCGATGCCCGGCCGGATGACGGTCTGCAACATGACGATCGAGGGCGGCGGCAGGGCGGGGATGATCGCCCCCGACGAGACCACCTTCGAGTGGGTACGGGGCCGCGATGCGGCGCCGCAGGACTTCGATGCCGCGGTCGAGCGCTGGCGCGAGCTGCCAACCGATGCCGGCGCGAGCTTCGACTCCGAGGTCGAGATCGACGCCGCCGGCATCTCGCCGATGGTGACCTGGGGGACGAACCCAGGCATGGTGGTCGAGGTAACCGACACGGTCCCTGACCCGGCGGCGATGGAGTCGCCCGCCGATCGCGAGTCGGCCGAACGGGCGCTCGCCTACATGGGCCTGGAGGCCGGCACGCCGATGACCGAGGTGAAGCCGGAGCGCGTGTTCATCGGCTCCTGCACCAACTCCCGGATCGAGGACCTGCGCGAGGCCGCCGCCGTGGTCGACGGGCGGCGCGTCGCCGGCTCGGTGCGGGCGATGGTCGTCCCCGGCTCCCAGCAGGTCAAGGCGACTGCCGAGGAGGAGGGTCTGCACGAGGTCTTCCGCGCCGCCGGGTTCGAGTGGCGCGAGGCCGGTTGCTCGATGTGCCTGGGGATGAACCCGGACACCCTGATCGAGGGCGAGCGCTGCGCCTCGACCTCCAACCGCAACTTCGAGGGGCGCCAGGGCAAGGGCGGCAGAACCCACCTGGTCAGCCCGAAAATGGCCGCGGCGGCCGCGATCGAGGGCCATTTCGTCGACATCAGGGATTGGAGCTAGGCATGCGACCGATAGACGTGATCGAGGGCAAGGTCTCGGTGCTGGACCGACACGACGTCGACACCGACCAGATCATCCCCAAGCAGTTCCTCAAGCGGGTCGAGCGGACCGGCTTCGGCGAGTTCCTCTTCTACGACTGGATCCGCGACGGTGAGATCGAGCTGGAGCCCAATCCGATCCTGGTCGCCGGCCGCAACTTCGGCTGCGGCTCCTCGCGCGAGCACGCCCCCTGGGCACTCGAGGACTTCGGCTTCGAGGCGATCGTCGCGCCCTCGTTCGCCGACATCTTCTATTCCAACTGCACCAAGGTCGGTCTCCTGCCCGTCGAGCTCGACGAGGAGCACTGCCGTGCGGTCGCCGAAGCCGGTGAGGCGCGGATCGACGTCGACGATCAGACGGTCACCTGCGCCGGTGGGGTCTTCGAGTTCGCGATCGAGCCGGACGTGCAGCACCGCCTGCTGAACGGGCTCGACGACATCGGCATCACCCTGGAGAGTGCCGCCGCGATCGAGGCGTTCGAGGCCGGGCAGGCCGCCGAAGCCGGGCCGGTGACCACGGCTCTCTGATCGGGGCATGCATGGAACGATCGATCAACACTGGGCCCCGCGAGTGGGACGCCGACACCTACGACGCGGTCTCCGACCCGCAGTTCGAATGGGGGACGGAGGTTCTCGAGCGCCTCGAGCTGGGTGGCGACGAGTCGGCCATCGACGCCGGTTGCGGCTCGGGCAAAGTCACCGAGAAGCTCCTCGATCGCCTTCCCGGTGGCGCGTTGCTCGCGATCGACGGCTCAGAGGCGATGATCGCCAAGGCGGCGGAGCGCCTGGGGGGCAGGGCGGACTACCTCGTCGCCGACCTCGCCGAGCTCGAGGTCGGCGAGCCGGTGGACCTGATCTTCTCGACCGCCACCTTCCACTGGATCGCCGACCACGATTGCCTCTTCGCGCACCTGCGCGACGCGCTGAAGCCGGGGGGACGCCTAGTGGCCCAGTGCGGCGGCCAAGGAAACGTCGCCGAACATGCGCAGGTGATCGCCACCGTCGCCGCCCGGCCCGAGTTCGCCTCCCACCTGGAGCAGATGACCGGGATGTGGAACTTCGCCGCCCCAGAGGAGACGGAAGACAGGCTCCGCGCCGCCGGCTTCGCCGAGGCGCGCTGCTGGCTCGAGCCAAAGCCGGTCACTCCGGCCGATCCGCTCACTTTTACCTCCACCGTCACGCTGGGACCGCTCCTGGCCCAGCTTCCGCAGGACCTCCGCCGCCCCTTCGCCGGAACGATCCTCGATGAGTCCGAGAAGCCGCTGACCCTCGACTACGTCCGCCTCAACATCGAGGCCTCGATCTAGACGTGCCGGTGCTTCGGTGCCCCATGGGACCTCTACGCACCGGCACGTCTAGAGTGGCGCGCTCGTGAGCGACGCACCGCGCATAGTCCTCCTGCCCGGCGACGGGATCGGACCCGAGATCGTCGCCGCGGCGACCCAGCTGCTCGAGGCGCTCGGCGAGTTCGAGTTCGACGAGCGCCTGATGGGCGGCTGCTCGATCGACGCCCACGGCGTCGCGCTGACCAACGAGGTGCTCGACGTCTGCCGCGCCTCCGACGCGGTCTTGCTGGGCGCGGTCGGCGGGCCGAAATGGGACACGACCGACCCGGACGCGCCGCGCCCCGAGCAGGGGCTGCTCGGCCTGCGCAAGGGAATGGGGCTCTACGCCAACCTGCGTCCGGTGCGCCCCAGCCCGGCGCTGGTCGGTGCCAGTCCGCTGCGCGAAGAGCGGATCGCCGGTACGGACCTGCTGGTCGTGCGCGAGCTGACCGGCGGGATCTACTTCGGCGACAGCGGTCGCGAGGGCGACTCCGCCCACGACACCTGCGAGTACTCGAGCGCCGAGATCGAGCGGATCGCCCGCACCGGCTTCGAGGCGGCGCAGCGCCGCGCCGAGGGCGGCGGCCGCAGCCCTCGGGTCACCTCGGTCGACAAGGCCAATGTGCTGGAGACCTCGCGGCTGTGGCGCGAGGTGGTCAGCGGCATCGCCGCCGATTACCCCGACGTCCAGCTCGATCACCTGCTCGTCGACAACGCCGCGATGCAGCTCGTCTCGCGCCCGGCCGAGTTCGACGTGATCGTCACCGAGAACCTCTTCGGCGACATCCTCAGCGACGAGTCGGCGATGCTGACCGGCTCGCTGGGGATGCTGCCCTCCGCGAGCCTCGGCGAGGCGGGTGCCCCGGGGCTCTTCGAGCCGGTCCACGGCTCCGCACCGGACATCGCCGGGCAGGGGATCGCCAACCCGCTGGCCACCTTCCTCAGCACGGCGATGATGCTGCGCCACGGGCTGGAGCGGCCAGAGGAGGCCGAGCGCATCGAGGCTGCCGTGGACACGGTCCTCGAGCGCGGCCTGCGCACGCCCGATCTCGCCGAGGAGAACACGGTCGGCACCGCCGAGATGACCCAAGCCGTGCTTTCCGCGCTCTAGCGTTGGTCCTCTTGCCCCATCGGGCATAATTTCCCGGATGGAGACTGCGGAGCTGATCTGGCAGAACGGCGAGTTCGTGCCCTGGCACGAGGCGACTACGCACGTGCTCAGTCACGGCCTGCACTACGGCACGGGCGTCTTCGAGGGGATCCGCTGCTACGAGACCGAGCGCGGCCCGGCGATATTCCGCCACCAGGACCACCTCGACCGGCTCGCCAAGTCGGCCGAGCTCTACTACTTCGAGCTTGCCTACTCCGGCGAGGAAATCGCCGAGGCGACCAAGGAGCTGATCCGGCGCAACGATCTGCGCTCCTGCTACATCCGGCCGCTCGCCTTCCGCGGCTACGGCAACCTCGGTCTCTACGCGACCGACGCCCCGATCGACCTCGTCATCGCCGCCTTCCCCTGGGGGGCCTATCTCGGCGAGGAGGGCCAGAAACACGGCATCCGCGCCAAGGTCTCGAGCTGGAGGCGGATCGGCTCGGGGGGGCTTATTCCCCACGCCAAGGCGTCCGGGCAATACCTGAACTCGATCCTCGCCAAGACCGAGTCGCAGAACGCGGGCTACGAAGAGGCCCTGCTGCTCGACGAGCGCGGCTTCGTCTGCGAGGGCTCGGGCGAGAACATCTTCGTCGTCCGCGAGGGTCAGATCGTCACCCCGCCGCACGTCGCGGCGATCCTCGACGGGATCAACCGCAAGTCGGTGATCCAGATCGCCCGCGACCTCGGCTACACCGTGGTCGAGCGCGACATCGCCCGCTCGGAGCTGTACCTGGCCGAGGAGGTCTTCCTCACCGGCACCGCGGCCGAGCTGGTCCCGGTGCGCGAGATCGACGACCACCCGCTCGGCGAGCCGGGCGAGATCACGCGGGTGATCCAGGCCAAGTTCCGCGATGCCCTGGAAGGACGCGCCGAGGAGTACCTGGAGTGGCTCGACTTCGTCGAGGCGCCGGCAAGAGCCGACGAGTCGGCCGGGCGAATTACGCCTGCCGCCTAGCGGCTGGCGCTGCGCTGCGCGCACCCCCGGTTCGACCCTCGTACTGAAAGGCATCAGATGGAACAGGTGAAGATCTACGACACCACCTTGCGCGACGGCATGGGAGGCCCCGGCATGTCGCTCTCGGTCGGCGAGAAGCTGAAAGTCGTGCGGGCGCTCGACGAGCTCGGCGTGCAGACGATCGAGGCGGGGTTTCCCAGCTCCAACCCCAAGGAAGCCGAGCTCTTCGAGCTGCTCGCCGGGCTGGAGTTGGAGCAGGCGACGATCGCGGCCTTCGGCATGACCCGCCGCCGCGACCGCAGCGCCTCAGAGGACGAGGCGCTCGCCGTGCTGGTCGACAGCTTTGCGCCCGTCGTCTGCCTCGTCGGCAAGAGCTGGGGCCTGCACTTGGAGAAGGTGATCAAGGTCTCCGCCGAGGAGAACCTGGCGATGATCGCCGACTCGATCGGCTTCTGCCGCGAGCGCGGCAAGCGCCCGATCTTCGACGCCGAGCACTTCTTCGACGGCTACCGGGACGACCCCGCCTACGCGCTGGAATGTGTCCGCGCCGCCGCCGATGCGGGCGCCGAGAACGTCACCCTCTGCGACACCAACGGCGGCAGCCTGCCCGCCTTCGTCGCCGCGACGACCGCCGCCGTAGTCGAGGCACTCGGCGAGAGGGTGGAGATCGGCATCCACACCCACGACGACGCCGGCTGCGCCGTCGCCAACTCGCTGGCCGCCGTCGAAGCCGGGGCCCGGCTGGTCCAGGGCACCGTCAACGGTTACGGCGAGCGCTGCGGCAACGCCAACCTGGCGACGATCATGCCGGCGCTGCAGCTGAAGATGGGCTTCGATGTGGTCGCGCCGGAGCAGCTTGCCGCCCTGACCCGGACAAGCCACTACCTCGACGAGCTCTGCAACATGACGCCGAACCCCGACCAGCCCTACGTCGGTCGCAACGCCTTCGCCCACAAGGCCGGCATGCACGCCGCCGGGGTCGAGGCCGACGCCAGCACCTTCGAGCACCTCGACCCGGCGCTGCTGGGCAACCAGCGCGAGATCCTCGCCTCGGAGCTGTCGGGGAAGGCGACGATCCGCAACCAGGCCGCCCGGGCGGGCCTCGATCTCGGCGAAGAGGCAGCGACGCACGCGGTCGAGCGCCTCAAGGAGCGCGAGCACCGCGGCTACCACTACGAGGCGGCGCCGGCTTCGTTCGAGCTGCTGCTGCGCCGCGAGGCGGGCAGCTACGAGTCGCTGTTCGAGCTGGAGAGCTTCAAGGTCCTGGTCGAGAAGCGCGCCGACGGCAGGGTCGAAACCGAGGCGACGATCAAGGTCAAGGTCGACGGCGAGCGCTACGTGCGCGTCGCCGAGGGCAACGGCCCGGTCAACGCCCTCGACAGCGCCCTGCGTGGCGCGATCGCGGACCGCTACCCGCATCTAGCCGAGGTCGAGCTGACCAACTACAAGGTGCGCATCCTCGACGAGAGCCACGGCACCGGCGCCGTCACCCGCGTCCTGCTCGACTCATCCGACGGCGAGCGCGAGTGGGGGACGATCGGCGTCTCGGAGAACATCATCGAGGCTTCCTGGGAGGCGTTGGTCGACTCGCTCGAGTACGCCTTCCAGCCCCGCGGATAGGGTGGCCGCCGTGGGCGGCCGCACCGAAACCGAGATGATCCCACTGGCAAAGCCCGAGATCGGCGCCCGCGAGGAGGAGCTGATCCTCGATGTGCTGCGTTCCGGCCGCCTCTCGCTCGGGCCGGTCGGCGAGCGTTTCGAGCGCGAGTTCGCGGGGTGGTTGGGCGTGGACGATGCGGTCACCGCCTCCAGCGGCACGACCGCGCTGCACCTCGGCGTGCGGGCACTCGGCTGGGGTGCGGGGGACGAGGTCCTGACCAGCCCCTTCAGCTTCGTCGCCTCGGCCAACTGCCTGCTCTACGAGGGCGTCCGGCCGGTCTTCTGCGATGTCGATCCGGTGACGCTCAACCTCGACCCGGCTGCGGTCGAGGCAGCTGCCACCGAGCGCAGCGCCGGCATCCTGCCGATCCACATCTTCGGCTTCCCGGCGGCGATGCCGGAGCTCGAGGAGATTGCCACCCGCCGCAGCCTCGGCATCCTCGAGGACGCCTGCGAGGCACTCGGCGCGGTCGACTCGGAGGGCCGGGGGGTCGGCACGCGGGGCAACCTCGCCACCTTCGCCTTCTACGCCAACAAGCAGATGGCCACCGGCGAGGGGGGGATGATCGTGCCCTCGGACCCGGCCGTCGCGGCGCGGCTGCGCTCGGAGCGCAACCAGGGCCGCGCCGCGGACATGGGCTGGCTCGACCACGGCGGGCTCGGCTTCAACTACCGCCTCTCCGACCTCGCCGCGGCGCTCGGAGTCGCCCAGCTCGAGCGGCTCGGTGAGATGCTCGCCCGGCGCTCCGCGGTGGCCTCTCTGTACGAGCAGGGCCTGGCGGCGCTGGAGGGCGTGTCCACTCCCATCGCCACGCGCGGCAAGGAGCAGCGCAGTTGGTTCATCTACCCAGTGCGTCTGGCTGAGGAGATCGACCGCGACGCTGTCGTCACCCGCCTGGGCGAGCGCGGCGTCGCCTCCAAGGCCTACCTCCCTTGCATCCACCTCTTCCCGCACCTGCGCGAGCTCGGCTACCGCGAGGGGCAGTTCCCGGTCGCCGAAGCGGCCTCTGCCTGCTCGCTGGCGCTGCCGTTCTTCCCGGCGATGACGGAGTCGCAGGTCGCGCGGGTGTGCGAGGCTCTCGCCGAATCCCTCCGCTGATGTCGCGCTTTCGCAAAGACCCCGACCCGCGCTTCTGGCGCATCAACCGCTCGCTCGAGTTCGACTGGCCGCTGGCCGCCTACGACCTCGATCAGTCGAAAGCGCACGCCCGGGCGCTGCAGCGGCTCGGCGTCCTCGACGGAGCCGAGCTGGAGCAGATGATCGCCGGCCTCGACCGGGTCGGGGAGCGGATCGGCGCCCACGGCTTCGAGTTCGACCCTGCCGACGAGGACATCCACATGGCGATCGAGCGCCTGCTCGGCGACGAGATCGGGCCCCTCGCGGGCAAGCTGCACACCGGTCGCTCGCGCAACGACCAGGTCGCCACCGACATGGCGATGGTCGTCCAGGTGCACTCTCTGCAGGCGATCGATCTGGCGGCAGCGGCGATGGAGCGCCTGCTCGAGCTCGCCGAGCGCCACCGCGACTGGCCGATGCCCGGCTACACCCATCTGCAGCGGGCCCAGCCCGTCTACCTCGGCCATCACCTGCTCGCTTACTTCTGGATGCTCGCCCGCGACGTGCTGCGCTTCCAGTTCGCCCTCGACAGCGCCAGCGTGATGCCGCTCGGCTCGGGAGCCCTCGCCGGAGTCAACTGGGAGATCGACCGCGGCGCGGTCGCCGACGACCTCGGCTTCGAACACGTCACCCACAACTCGATCGACGGGGCCTCCAACCGCGACTTCGTCCTCGACTACCTGTCCGCCGCGGCCATCTGCTCCATGCACCTCTCCCGGCTCGGTTCGGAGATCGTCATCTGGAGCTCGTCAGAGTTCGGCTTCTGCGAGCTCGACGAGTCCTTCTCCTCGGGCTCGTCGATCATGCCGCAGAAGAAGAATCCCGACTCGGCTGAGCTGCTGCGCGCCAAGAGCCCCCGGGTCGCCGCCGACTTCCTCGCCCTGCTGGGCACCATGCACGCGCTGCCCCTGACCTACGGCAAGGACATGCAGGAGGACAAGGAGCCGCTGTTCGACGCGGTCGACACGGTCGAGTCCTGCCTCGACGCAACCGAGGGGATGCTCGCCGGGATCGCCTTCGATCGCCAGCGCCTCGAGGATGCTTCCAGCGACGAGATGCTGGCGGCCACCGAGGTCGCCGACCTCCTGGTTCGCAAAGGGGTGCCATTTCGCGAGGCACACGGAATCGTCGGCGGCCTGGTTCGCGACGCGGTCGAGAGCGGCAGGTCGCTCTCCGAGCTGACGCCCGAGGAGCTGCGAGGGCGCTCCGAGCAGCTCGACGACTCCTTCTACGAGGTCCTCGAGCGCAAGAGCTGGCTCGAGTCGAAGCGGATCGAGGGCGGCACCGGCTCGGCGGCGATAACCGAGCAGATCGCGCTCGCGCACGAGACCCTGGCCGCCGTCAAGGCGCGGGTCCTCGACGAGCGTTCGTGACTGCCCCGGCCGCAGAGCGGCTGGGGCTTGACTTCTTCGCCCGCTCGGTGCACACCGTTGCCCGCGAGCTGATCGGCTGCCGCCTCTTCTATGCGGGTTGCGGAGGGACGATCGTCGAGACCGAGAGCTACGAGCGCGATGACCCGGCCTGTCACGCCTACGTCGGCCTGACCAACCGAACCGAGGTGCTGTTCGGCCCGCCGGGTCGCGCCTACGTCTATCTCTCCTATGGCATCCACAGCCTGCTCAACTTCGTCTGCGAACCCGATGGCGAGGCCGCGGCGGTGCTGATCCGGGCGCTCGAGCCGACGGCGGAGCTCGATGCGATGCGCTCGCGGCGTGGTGAGCGCCCGGACGCCGAGCTCTGCTCCGGCCCGGGCAAGCTGACCGAGGCGCTGGGCGTTGGTCTCGATGCCAACGACAGCGACTTGGCCGTCGACCCTTTCCTGCTTCTCCCACCCGAGCCCAGCTGGAGGGGAGGGGTAACCGCCAGCCCACGCGTGGGAATCACCAAAGCGGTCGAGCGACCGTGGCGCTTCAGCCTGGCCGGAAGCCCCTTCGTCTCGCGACCCAGGCCGCGAGCGGGCTAACCGGCGGTGATCCCGCCGCCCCCGCCGGATTCGGGCGCGGCTTCCGGTGCCGCTTCAGGAGCCGCTTCGCCTTCGGGTGCCGCTTCGGGCGCCGGCTCCGCTTCTTCGGGGGGCGCCGATTCGGTCGAGGATTCGGAGGGCACGTAGCTTTCTTCGGTCTCGCCACTGGATCCACCGCCTGAGCTCTTCGACTTGGCCGCTTTTTCGCTTGCGCTTTCCGCGGCGCGTTCGGCCTTGATGTCTTCCCAGGCGGAGATCACGCTGGCCCAGATCTCGGCGGGGAACGTGCCGCCCATCACCGGGCCGCCGTTGTAGAGGGTGGTCATCGGGGTGACCGTGTCGGCGTAGCCGACCCAGACGCAGGCCGTCACTTCTTCGGTCGCGCCGCAGAACCAGGCGTCGCCGTTGTTCTCGGTCGTTCCGGTCTTGCCCCACTGGCCCGCGGCGCCAATGTCGGCGTGCGTGCCGGTGCCGCTGCTGACGACCGTTTCGAGGATGCTCTTGGCCTCTTCGGCGGTCCCTTCGTTGAGCACCTGTTCGTGGGTCGAGTCGTTGTCGCCACCCTTGATCGTGTGGCCGTCCTGGTCCTCGACCTGGGTGTAGGCCACCGGGCTGTCGCCAGGGTCGGGGGCGAGGGAGCCACTGACACGGTCGCCGTTGTTGGCCAGGGTCGAGTAGGCGTAGGTCCAGCCGAGCGGGGTCACACCTTCTTCCAGTCCACCCAGGACCATCCCGGGGTTGGTCGAGATTGGGCCGTCGTAGCCCATTTTGTGGATCGTCGCCGCGATCGAGTGGGTCCGATCCGAGATCGTCTTGCCTTTCAGGCCTTCCAGCGCAAGCTGGGCGTAGATCGAGTTGTCGGAGTAGGTCGTCGCGCAGATGATGCTGCAGGAGCCGAGGTAGGCGTCCTCGTCGTTACCGACGACGTAGGTTTCCTGGCCGTTCTTGCCGAAGGGGAACTCCTGCGGCGCGGATTCGTAGACCGTTTCCGGCGAGATTCCCTCTTCCAAGGCGGTGATCAGCGTGAAGGGCTTGATCGACGAGCCCGGCTGGCGGTGGCCGAGCGTCGCCAGGTTGAACGGCTTGGTCTGGAAGTTGGGGCCACCGATCATCGCCTTGACGCCGGCGTTCTTGTTGTCGAGCACGACCAGGGATGCGGTTGGGGGGAGGTACCCGAGATAGGAGTTGACCGCTTCTTCGGCGGCGTTCTGAAGTTTGAGGTCGAGCGTCGTCTTCACTTTCAACCCGCCGAAGAAGGTCTTGGCGGCGCCGTAGCGTTCGACCAGCTGCTGGCGCAGCCAGGAGGTGAAGTAGGGGGCCCTCGAGTCGAGCTTCGGGGGCTCGATCTGGCTCGGCGCCGGCAGCGCCTGCTTACTCCCTTCCTCGAACTGGGCCTGGGTTATGTAGCCCTGTTCGTACATCTTTTCGAGCACGATGTTGCGCCGTCCCAACGAGTTTTCGGGATAGATCTTCGGGTCGTAAGCCGAGGGTGAGGCGATGATCCCGGCCAGCGTCGCCGCCTCCCAGGGCTCCAGCACCGAAGCGCAGGGCTCCGCGGTGGTGCCACAGCCGGGGTGGGCGCTGCCGAAGTAGGTTCGGGCGGCAGCCTCAATTCCGTAGGCACCCTCGCCGAAGTAGATCGTGTTGAGGTACTCGGTGAGGATTTTGTCCTTGCTCCAGTGGCGCTCGAGCCGGTAGGCGAGCGCGGCCTCGCGGAACTTCTCCAGGACCGTGCGGCTGCCTTCGGCTTCGAGCGCGTTCTTGACGAACTGCTCGGTGATCGTCGAGGCGCCCTGCGCGGCGCTCTGGCTGAGGATGTCCTTGACCAGGGCTCGGCCGATCCCCTGGAAGTCGACGCCGCTGTGCTCGTAGAAGCGCGCATCCTCGATCGAGACCACCGCGTTCTTCATGTTGGGCGAGATCTGGCCCGAGGTGAGCAGGATCTTGTTCTGGTTGCTGGTCAGCGTGCCGATCGATTCGCCCGAAGCGTCGAAGACCTCGCTGTTCTTTGACGCCTTGTACTGGGCGAAGTTATAGATCGCCGGCAGGTCCTGCGAAACCGCGGTCATCATGCCGAAGACCATCGAGACCACGGCGAGGACGCCGAGGCCGAGCAGGACGAAGAGGATGCGCAGCTTTTTCAGCCGCGGCCGCGCGGGCTTCGAAGATGCCGGGGGCGGCGGCGGAACCGAGCCACCGGCCCGGCGGGGCTTTGTTCCAAGGACCGCCATCGAGATGTACGGCCCGGCAGGCGCTACCCGCCGAGCAGAGGCGGCAGTCTAGCATTGCGCCCGTGCCGGATCTGACGCGCAACGCGGTCGATGTGCTGCCCGACGGCATGCTCGCCGAGCAGCTCGCGGCGCCGCGGCCGCTGCGGGTCAAGCTCGGGATCGACCCGACGACCGCCGACATCCACCTCGGCCACACCGTCGTCCTCAACAAGCTGCGCGAGTTCCAGGACGAGGGCCACCAAGTCGTCCTGATCATCGGCGACTTCACCGCAAGGGTCGGCGACCCGAGCGGACGCTCGGCGCAGCGACCGCTGCCCTCCGCCGAGGAGATCGAGGCAAACGCCGCGACCTACCAGGAGCAGGCCTTCAAGCTGCTCGACCGCGAGCGGACCGAGGTGCGCTTCAACAGCGAGTGGCTACGGATGGAGCCCGAGGCGCTGCTCGGCCTGCTCGCCCAGACGACGGTCGCCAGGCTGCTGGAGCGCGATGACTTCCAGAAGCGCCTGGCCGCGGGCTCACCGATCGCCGCCCTCGAGCTGCTCTACCCGCTGCTGCAGGGCTACGACTCGGTCGCGGTCGAGGCCGACGTCGAGCTGGGGGGGACCGATCAGAAGTTCAACCTGCTCTTTGGCCGCGACATCCAGGGTGCCTACGACCAGAAGCCGCAATCGATCATGACGATGCCGATCCTGGTCGGGACCGACGGCACGCAGAAGATGAGCAAGTCGCTTGGCAACTACGTCGGCGTCACCGAGGCGCCGGAGGAGATGTTCGGCAAGCTGATGCGGATCCCCGACGAGGCGATGGCCGAGTACTACCGCCTGCTGCTCGGCGCCGAGGTGCCGGCGGGACCGCCCAACGAGGCCAAGCGGGAGCTGGGCAGGCGGATCGTCGCCCGCTTCCACGACAACGATGCGGCCCGCGAGGCCGAGGAGCACTTCGACCGCCTCTTCGTCCGCCACGAGGCCCCCGAGGAAGTCGAGGAAGTCGACCTCGAGGCATTCGCCGCCGGCCGTCACGCCATGGTGCACCTACCGCATGTCATGGCAGAGGCATTTGAAATCAGCTCAAGCGAGGCACGTCGCCTGATCCAGCAGGGAGGAGTCAAGCTGGATGGCGAAACCTGGCCCAGCCACCTCCTCGACGAGGAAG